>NZ_AQXT01000002.1:0-2400000 GCF_000376805.1 Henriciella marina DSM 19595
CAACAGACAACTCAGCCGCCGAAGCAACTTCGATGATACCGCCTAGGCCCTCGCGCCTTGCCGATTGCTCATGCGAAGCGGTCAGTGCCAGGACGATAATGGACCCTGAACATATGGTGATCAGACAGAGTGGTTCAAGACTTAATTTTTAAGAGATGGCTCCACCTGAGCGTTGGGGCTTAGTCGCAGCGTTCTACCGCCCGTCATAGACGCCACGTCCACGTAAACGGCAGAATCTCACGATCATCGTCATCCCGGTTTTCGCGGAGCGGAAGACCGGGACCCAGTTGGTCTGGCTTGGTTGCGCTGGGTCCCGGATAAAGCCTGTCGGCTTTTCCGGGATGACGGGGTCGGGTTTTGTGGTGGGGATTGCGGGTGGTGCTCTCCCTCGGGCGGGGCTCTTGCGCATCACTGCTACGGACGCGTGCTTTGCTGAAGTTGCTCCCCCTCACCCCTAGCCCCTCTCCCAAAGGAGAGGGGAATTCGTTCGCGCGTACTTCAAGGCGGGGCCTCAGATTACCGTCCGGTCTTCGCGCACCCTGATCGTTTCTCCGGGGCGCCGCTTTCCTGCCAGAAGCCGGCGGGTGAGGCGTTCATAGTGCTGGATGAAGCGTTCGACCCAGCGCGTTTCCGCGTCGGTCAACGTCCCCGACGGTCTGCCGAGATTGCCGGCTTCCTGTTGAAGGCGCCAGCCCAGGACCGTCTCGAAGCCGGGCGCGTCGAGGTGGATGAAACGATCCGCCATGTCCCAGAGGGCGGCGTAAGGCCCGGCGAGCTGGGCTTCCTGATGGCGCCGCCAGTCGCCAGCCGTGTCTTCGGCCTCGACGGCGTTTAGCGGCGCATCCGATGGGGCGGCGGGATCAGGCGCCACGCCCATAAGCCAGCCTTCGAGGATTATGAGGCGGGGGCGATCTTCGAGCGTGAGGCGGCGCGGGCCTGGGGCGCGGTCGTCATCGCGTTTGGAAAAGTGGGGGAGGGTGAGCTCTGTGCCCGGCTGTGCGGTCTTGAGCGCGGTGAGCGTGTCGATGAGAAGGGGCACGTCATGCGTGCCGGGCGCGCCGCGCGTTGCAAATAGGGGGTGGATGTCGTCGGCGAGGCGCTGGCGGTCTGCCTTGGGCAGGTAGAAGTCGTCTATGCCAAGGCCAATGGCGCGGGGGCCGAGGGCCTGAAGCGCGGACTGGAGCGCCGTCGATTTGCCGATGCCCTGCGCGCCGGAGATGAAGATGATGGCAGTGGCATTGCTGTGCTGACCGGCTTCGGCCTCAAGGAGAGGGAGAAGGGCCTCAGCCAGGCTGGTCATGGCGGATTTATTGCCCCTCGCGGCGCCAGGCGAGGATGAGGAAGGCGAGGATGAGGATGACGGCGAGGAGGCCGGGGAGGAGCGGGACCGAGGTGGAGCTGCGGACGGCGTAGGCGCCGCGCTCGCGCAGGCCGAACCAGCCTGCGCCCGCCGCGTTGGCGCTCGCGCTTACGCGGCGCAGGTCCGGGAGGGCCGCGCCGGGGCGAGTGAGGTCATAGATGCCGCCGCCGGTGGCCTCCGAGACCGGGCGAAGCACGTCGCCGGTCGCTTCGAGGGAGGCGTATTCCTTTGGATTGGCGGGGCCGTTCAAGGCCACCGCTTCGAGGCCACCGGATGTGGCGCGGAAGAGGCCGAGCTGGTCGATGGGAAGCTCTGCGGTGAACTCACCGGGGCCAGTCTCTGTCCAGCGGGGGTTGAGGGTTTCGCCGTCCGGGGTTTCGACGCTTAAGGTAGGGGCGGTGTCAGAGAGGGTGCGCAGGCGGGCGCGCATCGTGTCGCCCTGGGCTTCGAGCAGGAGCTGGCGCTCTTCAAGTTCAGGCTCTTTCATCAGCCAGTGGACGGTGCGGCGGATGAGTTCGGCGAAGGGGCCGCCGCCATCATAGCCGCGCGCCCAGAGCCAGATCTGGCCTGAGAGGATCTGCGCGACACGGCCGTCTCCGACGCGGTCGACAACCAGCAGCGGGTCATCATTCTGCGCGGTCATCAGGACATCTCCGACCTCTGGCACGGCCTCGATATAGCGGACCCAGTCGCCCCAGGACTGGTCTGGCAGGGATTGGGTAATGGTGTGGCGGCGGCCGGTTTCGGAGAGTTGCGGCGTGAATTTGCCGACTTTTATGGTGCCGGTGGGGAGCGCTGGCAGGACGCCGGCCAGAGGGGTGTTGGCAAGGCTGGCAGGGCCTGCGAAGTCTTCACCCGCCGCAATCAGGAGTGCGCCGCCTTCGGCCACATAGCGGGCCATATTGGCAAGATAGCTCATCGTGATGACGGTGCGCCGTTCATATTGGTCGAAGATGATGAGGTCGAATTCCTTCAGCTTGTCTTCGAAAAGCTCATCGGTCGGGAAGGCAATAAGTGCCATTTCCTCAAGCGGGGTGACGTCCTGCTTGTAGGGCGGGCGGAGGATGGTGAAGTGGACGAGATCGACCGACGGGTCTGATTTCAACAAGTCGCGCCAGACACGGCCTGCGGCGTTCGGCTTGCCGGTGATGAGAAGGACGCGGAGGCGGTCTCGCACGCCTGAGAGGGTGGAGGCGGTGCGGTTATTGGCGAGGGTCAGTTCCTGCTCGCCTGCCGGGGTCTCGACGACGACGATATTGTCACCGCGCCGCTCAATCTCGATGGGGAGCGGCGTGTCCGTGCCGGTCTGGACGGTGATCTGGCGGGTCTCGCCGCCATTCATGGAATAGGTGACGGTGGCCTGTGGGCTGACCGGGTCATCCACGCGCACGACGAAGGCGGCTTCTTCGCCGACAATGCCGAAATCGGGGGCGCGAACCAGGGATATGCGCCGGTCGCCGCTTTCGGGGTCACCCGTGATGAGGCTGTGGATCGGGCCGAGGGCTTCAAGACGCGAGAGGTCCTCTGGCACGTCATGGACCTGGCCGTCGGTGACGAGGACCGCCCCGGCGATCCGGTCGCGCGGGACGTCAGCCATCAGGCCTTCAAGGGCGGCGATGAGATTGGTGCCGTCGGCGCTGGAATTGGTCTCAATGAGCCGGACTTCCAGCGAGGTATCGGCGTCCATGTCGGCGCGCAGCTTTTCGAGGGCGGCGTCGGCGATGGCTTTGCGTTCGCCAAAGCTCATACTCTCGGAGCGGTCGACGATGATGGCGGCGACCGAGGGCAGCGGGTCGCGTTCCTCTCGGACATAGGCGGGGTTGGCGAGGGCGGCGGCGAGCACGGTGAGGACGGCGGCCCGCATCAGCCAGGCGCGGCCACGCCAGTAGAGATAGGCGGCGTAGGCCAGCACGCAGAGCGCAAGCAGCGCCCACATGAGCGGCCAGCCCAGCAGCGGATCGAAACTTATGCGGCCTGCTTCGGTCATTCGGGCTGTTGCTCCTGTCTGCGCAGGATCTCTTCAAGGTCGATCTCGCCGGGCGCGCCGACTGGGGGGGCGGTCTCGCCATCCTCGCCTTCGCCGAGGCGTTCGAGGAGGGCCGGGATGTGGACCTGGTCTTCCTTATAGTTGCCGGTCAGCACGTACATGATGAGGTTCACGCCAAAGCGGCGCGCCATTTCGCGTTGTTCGTCGCCGCCATCGACGCTGAGCAGGGGGCGACCATTGTCGTCGATGGCCCATGCGGCGAGGTAGTCGGCATCGCCGATGATGAGGCCGGAGACGCCGTCGCCGCGCCGTGTGGCCTGTTCGCCGACACCGGAGGATTCGATCCAGAGCTGGCGGTCCTGATAGCGGCCGGGAAAGCCGTCGATCAGGTAGAAGCTGCGGGTCATGACATGGTCCTGCGGCACCGGCTGCAGCGGCGGGGTGTCGAGGCCGGGCAGGACGCGGTCGAGGTCGGCAAAGCTGTTGGTGCCTGCGACGCTGCCGCCGCGTCGGGTATCGATGAAGAGCGCGCCGCCATTGCGGAGGTAGACGTTGAGGCGCTCAACCGCGCGGGAGCTGAGCGGTTCGGCGTTGTCCGGCAGGCCGATGACGATCATCGGATAGACGTCCAGCGCGTCGGTTTCCGGATCGACGGCGTGTGGTTCTGCCGGTTCAACGGAGGTGCGGCGGAAGAGAACAAGCGAGAGACCGCGCAAGCCTGCGCGCGTGGTGCGGTCGACCGTGGCGTCGCCGGTCTCGATATAGGCGAGGCGCATTTCCAGCAGCGCTTCCATCGCCTTGTCGATCTCGCCTGTCTGTTCGATTTCGGTGCCATAGCCGGGCGAGACGCCGTAGCTGTAGAGGTTTGGCCGCATGTCATCGAACTGGCGGGCTTCGGCTGGCCTGTCGGCCATCGGAATGAGGGTGAAGGCCCCAAGCGCGATAAGGGCGGCGTGTGCCCCGCGCCGCAGGACCGGCAGGCGCCCGGCGATGGCGAGCGCGATGATGAGGTCGAGCGCGATCAGGAGACCAGCAAACCCGAGAAGCAAGCCGCCAAGGCGCACCGTCTGGGCCTGTGCATCGCCCAACAGCTCTGTGCCAGCGGGCCAGGTGGTGACGAGGGCAGGGATGCCGCCGGCAGCGGTATTGACGGCGCGCGTGCCAGCCGGGCCGCGATAGAGACCGGGCGGGTTTGCTTCTGACGGGACAAGACCGCCAAAGTCGGCGGCAGCGATGGGCGAAGCGTTCGGGCCGGGGCTGACGAGCTGGCCGTAGCCATTGACCACAACCTCTGGCGTATAGGTGCCTTCGGCGTCCTCAGCGGTTTCACCGCGGCCCGCGGCGATGGCGCGCCGGAGCATTTCAACGAAGGTGCCTGAGTAGGGGAGGTCGGACCAGTCGGGCCCGGCGGTCACGTGAAAGAGGACGATCGTGCCCTGTCCGCGGCTGGCGCCCGTGACGAGCGGTGAGCCGTCCTGCAGCCGCGCCCATGTCCGGCTGGTGAGCTCTGGGTCAGGACGGGCGAGAACCTGTTGCCGGATCTTGATGTCGGCAGGGGCCGCGAGGCCCGCGAAAGGAGAGGTTTCGGGATAGCTGCCAATGCTTTGCGGCTCTTCCCAGGTGAGCGCCCCGCCAATCGCGCGCGAGGAGCGGCGAAGCGGTGTCGGCACGAGGCTGTCGGCCTGCGCGGCAAGCCGTGGGCCTGCAAACCGGATGAGCGCGCCGCCATCTTCGACCCATGCGGTCATGCGCTCTTCAAGATCAGGGGCGAGCTGGCCAATATCGGTCATGATGATGGCGTCGGGGTTAGCGGCGACCAGCTCTTCAATCGACCCGTCAGTGATATGGGCAAAGGGTTCGAGCGCCTGGCGGACATAGTGCATGTCCGAGAGAAGCGGCTGGGCGGTCGCATCGCCGGAGACAAGACCGACGCGCCGCGAGCGGGCAGACGAGTCCCAAAGCCAGAGACTGCCTGCGCCCTGCTCGCCTGTGATGGCAAACCGCTCGACCCGGGCAAGAGCGGCGGCAGGCACATCGAAGCGGGCCGTGGCAGTGGTCTCGCCGACGGCAAATTCGGCTTCGGCGGTGGCAAGAGCTGCGCCGTCCAGTGTGAGGGCGGAGACGTAGGTCTGCGCCGCGTCGCCTGTGTTGACGCGGTGAAGGGTGAGCGCGGCGCCATCAGCCTGCGAGACAAGGCCGCTGATGGCAAACGGGCCGCGCGGCGGGGCCGCGTAAACGCTGAGCGGGGCACGGGCCGCAAGCGCGTCTGCAAAGTCGCTAGCCGACTGGGGGTGGAGCCCGTCGCTGACCCAGAGGATACGGCCCGGCTGGATGCCGGACGCGTCGAGACGCTCTAGCGCATCTTCGCGGTCGACGCCCCACGACACAGGATCAAGGGAATCGAGCCGTGCCGAGAGATCGGTTCGGGTCAGCCGTTCGCCCGGGTCCGTATTGAGGCTGCGCGGCGCGGTCAAAAGGATGTGGCCCGCCGTGTCGCGGCCTGCGCCGTTTAGCGCGGCGGAGGCGGCAGACCGCATCTCGCTCCATCGCGGTGTGCTGGTCCAGCCATTGTCCATCACGACGAGAACAGGACCGCTGGCTTCGCCTGTTGCCTGCGCGCCCGGCGCGTAGATTGGTTTGGCGAGGCCGATGATTGCGGCAGCGGCGGCCAGTATCCGGATAAGCAGGATCCACCAGGGGGTGCGTGCCGGGGTCTCGTCCTGCGGTTCGACATCGTCGAGCAGGCGCAGCGATGGCAGGGCGGCCTCCTGCGGGGCAGGCGGCGTGGCGCGCAGGATGTACCAGATCACCGGCAGCGCGATGAGGCCGAGCAGCGCGAGCGGGGCCCCCAGAAGGAATGGTCCGAGCGTCATAGCCGCGCCCCGAAGGTCTCGAAGGCCTGCTTCAGCGCGCCTGCGCCATGCAGGATGTCGTCGCCGGTCGAATGATGGACATGCTGCCAGCCAAAGCTGATCGCGAGCTGTTCGATGGCCGCGGCGTGCGCCCTGAACCGTTCCAGATAGGTCTCTCGGATGGTCTCGGCGCGGCCGAATATGCGAAAGAGGGGCGCCCCCGGACGGCTGAAACGGACGCGGCCTTTCCAGGGAAAACTCTCTTCCACCGGATCACTGATGGAGATGAGGACGCCTTCCTTTGAGGCCCGCGCCAGAGGCGCCAGCCGGTCGCGCCAGATATCTATCGGATCGTAAAAGTCGCTGGCGATGGCGAAGATGGCGCGGGCACGTGGCGGCGGCGGAAACTGCGCGTTGCCGGAATTGAGCAAGTCTTCGCCAAGCTTGTCTGCCGACGCCTTGCCGAAGCTTGGCTTTCGGCCACTGCCAAGGACGCCGATGCGTTCGCCACCTTTCGACAGCATCAAGCCGTTTGCCAGCATCAGGATGCGGGCGGTGTCAGCCTTGGTGCGCCGACCGCCGTCGCCGCTCCAGTCAAAGCCTGCATGCGGATCGCACCAGAAGAGGATTGTCCGGGCGGTCTCAAGTTCGGTCTCGCGGACATAGATATCGTCGCCGCGGGCAGACCGGCGCCAGTCGATCCGCTGGGCGGTGTCTTCCTGCGAATAGTGCCGGTACTGCCAGAACTGCTCGCCTGTGCCTGCACGTTTGCGCCCGGCTGCGCCAAGGTGTGCGGCGTCTGCGGCGCGTGCCTTGAGGCTCAGGCCCGGCACGGCGCGCACGATGTCTTCAGCCTCTGCCCTCAGCGCCTCAAGATCCATCGGTGGACACCTCATCGGCGCAGTCGAGCGCGGCATCGAACTTGGTGCGCCATGCCATTGGCGTGCCTGAGGCGTCAGTGCGCTCGCTCAACCGGTCCTGCTCACTGAGGCCAGCCTCGGCTTCAACGCCGCGCAGAAAGCTCTGGGCCTCGGACGTTTCATCTTCGATGCTGCCAGCCGAGAGGCCGACGCCTTCGCGGTTGGACCAGGCGTAGAGGACGCGGACGGCCGCGGTATCGAGCTCTGCCTGGACAAGCCGGCGATCTGAGGCGCTAAGGCCTGTGCCGCTGACCTCCATGGCGAGATCTGCGCGCTGGATGGTGCGGTAACAGTCAGCGAGCTCGTCGCCTGATGGCGGACCGGGGTCACGCTCACAAGCCGCTAGCGCGGCCACAGCCAGCGTCAGGCCTGCGGCCAGTCGGCAAAGTTGTGGCGTGGCAGCCTGCATATCAGCCTGTCGATTTTGCGAGGTCGTCGATCAGCTCGCGCATGGTCGGGGCCTGACCGGTCGGATCATAGCGCATGGCCATACGGTGCCCGAGGCAGGGTTCGGCGAGCGCTTCGACATCTTCCAGCGATGGCGCGAGACGACCGCGAAGCAAGGCGCGGGACCGGCAGGCCAGCATAAGCGCCTGACCGGCGCGCGGGCTTGGGCCCCAGTCAACGAAGCGTTTGACACGCTCGTCCGAAGTCTGTTCAGGCCGGGCTTCCCGCACGGTGGCGAGGATGGCGGCGAGGACTTTTTCGCCGACGGGCATCTGGCGGACGATGCGCTGAAGCGCCTGAAGCTGTTCGCCGTCGATGGCCGGGGAGACGACCGCGTCCGAAAGCCCCGTCGTTTCGACGAGGATCTGGCGCTCGGTGTCGAGATCTGGATAGGTGACGTCGATTTTCAGAAGGAAGCGGTCAAGCTGGGCCTCTGGAAGGGGGTAGGTGCCTTCCTGCTCGATCGGGTTCTGGGTGGCCAGCACATGGAAAGGGGCAGGCAGGTCATGGCGGACGCCGGCCACTGTGACGTGGCGTTCCTGCATGGCCTGAAGAAGCGCAGACTGGGTACGCGGCGAAGCGCGGTTGATCTCGTCTGCCATCAGAAGCTGGGTAAAGATCGGGCCCTTGATGAAGCGGAAGCTGCGCTCACCGCTGGCGCCTTCGTCGAGCACTTCAGAGCCGAGAATGTCTGATGGCATCAGGTCTGGCGTGAACTGGATACGCTGCGAGTTGATGCCAAGGGCGGTGCCCATGGCTTCGACAAGGCGGGTCTTTGCAAGACCGGGCGCGCCGATCAGCAGCGCATGGCCGCCTGCCAGAATGGCCGACAGGGCAAGTTCGATCACGCGGTCCTGGCCGAAGACGGCTTTCGCGATCTCGGCTTTGACCTTTTCCAGCGTTTCGCCAGCGGCTTCTGCCTCTTGTACAACCGCGTCATTATCGTCTGCCATGAGGTCTCCGTCTTTGCTCCGGGCTAGTTCAGACCTACGTCTAGGCAGAATGATGGCGGAGCGCGACGTGAAATCCAATGAAAACACTGCAATCAGCTTGAACGACCTGCTGAAAGTCATCGCACCGGACCCGAGCGGGCAAAAACTGCCCCCTGTTGAGAGCTGGTCGCCGGAGCGGTCTGTCGATATCGACATGGAAATCAGGGCCGATGGCAGCTGGTGGCATGAAGGCGGGCGAGTCAATCGCCAGAAGCTCGTGAAGCTGTTTTCGACGATCCTGCGCAAGGACGAAGACGGCTCGCACTGGCTGGTGACGCCTTACGAAAAGGTTGTCGTCCATGTGTCCGATGCGGCATTCATTGCGACCCGTGTCGACCGGGCAGGCGAAGCGGGCGAGGACCAGTCGCTGGCCTTTGTGACCAATGTTGGCGATGTGGTTGTTGCGGGCGCTGACAATCCGTTGCGGATCGAGACAGACCCGGAGACGCTTGAGCCGTCGCCCTATCTGCTGGTGCGCGGGCGGCTTGAAGCGAAACTGTCGCGTCCGGTCTTTTATGAGCTTGCGGCCATGGCGGTGCCTTCGCCTGATGATGCTGGCCGGCTTGGCGTCTGGTCGGATGGTGTGTTCTTCGACATCGGTCCGGCGCAGGACTGACGGAATATGGCATTTGTGGACCTCGACGACTTTCTGGCGCGTGCGCGCCTGCGCCTCGACCCGGTCACCGGGGAGGAACGCCTGGCTGAGGGCGGCGACATCGAGTTTCTGGACGCAGACGGCATTGCCGGTATTCGGCGGGCGGCGGTTCTGGTGCCGATCATTCCGCGGGCTGGCGGGCCTGCGGTCCTTCTGACACACCGCCCGGACACCATGCCGACGCATCCCGGTCAGGTCGCCTTTCCAGGTGGCAAGGTCGACCCGATCGACGCAGATGAGATCGAGGCTGCGCTGCGCGAGGCCGAAGAGGAAGTTGGCATCGACCCGGACCGGATTGAGCTGATCGCGCGCGGGGCGCCGTACATTACAGGTACCGGATTTCGCATCGTGCCGGTGCTGGCTGTCCTGCACGAGAGCTTTGTCGCGCGGCCCGATCCGGTGGAGGTCGACAGTGTGTTCGAGACGCCGCTTTCCTTCCTGATGAAGGCGGCCAACCATCACCGCCAGCAGACAAGCTGGAAAGGCCAGGTCCGGCATTATTACGAGATGCCGTATGACGGCCACCGCATCTGGGGCGTGACGGCAGGGATCATACGCGCTTTATATGAACGGCTATACGAACCCGGGGAGGAAGCGGCTTGACCTACAGGATCATCTTTCAGCTTGTGCTGTTCCTGTTGCCATTCTTCGCCTATGGCGTCTGGCGGCTGGCACGGCAGGAAGCCATAGAAGAAGGGCGCAAACCTTGGCCGATTACCAGCCTGTTCGCCATCGGCGCGACGCTGGCCGTGCTGGCGTGGATCGTGCTGATTTTCGTGGACCGGGGCGGGCGGGACACGTGCATCCAGCGCTCCTATACCGATCCGGAAACAGGCAGGATTGTGGCGGCGAAAGAGGTGCCTTGCGAAAAGCGCAGGGACGAGCTCGGCCTGCCGGCAAGCCGTGACCCCGGCAGCCGTGCGAAGGGCCTTGGCGGAAGTGACCCGGCTGGGCCAAACGAGCCGCCCGGCCCGCTGGACCCGGAGGCGCGTGATGACACACCGACGCTGGAAAGCGAAGACGTTGAAGACCGCACGACCGCTGCGCCGCAATGACCCGGCTAGAGAACACTGACTGGATCGACGCGCCCACCACACGCGCCGTGATCGCCGCCTTGCATGATGCAAGGCCCGGCAGCGCGCGCTTTGTTGGTGGCTGCGTGCGCAACGAGATCATGGGTAAGCCGGTCGATGATATCGATATCGCCACGCAGCTGACGCCTGAGGCGGTGATCGCCGCGCTGGAGGCCGCCGGTATCCGCGCCATTCCGACAGGGATCGAGCATGGCACCATCACGGCGGTTATCGACAGCAAGCCGTTCGAGATCACCACGCTTCGCCGCGACGTTGAGACCGATGGGCGTCACGCCGTTGTCGCCTTCACCGAGGACTGGGCCGAGGATGCTGCGCGCCGCGATTTCCGGCTGAACGCGCTCTATGCTGACCCGGACGGCACGTTGCATGACCCGACGGGCGGGGGCCTCGACGATGCGAAGACTGGCCGTGTCATTTTTATTGGCGACGCAGACCAACGCCTGCGCGAAGACTATCTCCGAATTCTTCGCTTCTATCGCTTTAATGCCTGGTATGGCGCGGGGATCGACCCGGAGGGCCAGGCTGCCTGCGCCCGCCAGAAGGATGGGCTGCACCAGATCGCCGTGGAGCGGATCTGGAAGGAGCTTCGCAAGCTGCTAAGCGCGCCAGACCCGACGCCTGCGGTCAATGCGATGGTGGAGAGCGAGGTATTGGCGCTCCTGTTGCCGGAATCGCAGTCGCTGGATGGGCTGCATGATTTGCGCGTCAGTGAGACATTGTCCGGTGTCGGCGCCGATCCGATGCTGCGTCTGATGGCGCTGATCGACCGCAGCGCGCCGTCGGTTATGGCGGTGTCCAAACGGCTCAAGCTGTCCAATGCCGAGGCGGACCGTCTGACCATGTGGGCGGCCGACAATCTGCCAGCCGTTCAGGGCATGACGGGCGCGGAGCTCCGCCGGGCGCTCTACTGGCATGGCAAGCAGGCCGTGGTCGACCGCGCGCTGACCTCCGGCGAGAATGTCCGCGACCATCTCTACGCGATCCGCGCCTGGAAGCGGCCAGAGTTTCCCGTCGGCGGCGAAGATGCGCTGGCGGCGGGCCTTCAGGGGCCCGAGATCGGCAAGGCGCTGCGCGCGCTCGAAGAATGGTGGATGGGCGAGGACTTCCAGCCAGACCGGGAAGAGCTGCTGGCGAGACTGGCGAAAAAATCCTGATTGCGCGCTTTGCGCGAATTTTGTATAAGCAGCGTTGTAGCAATGAGGCCTCAGATGACGGATGAAAAGAAACCGCAGGGCCTCAGGGAAACTGAAGCTGGCCAAGATGGCCGGATCGAGCCTCCAGCTGTCGACGTTGACGCTGATGATCTCATGGACATGGCTGAAGATATCATGGCCGAGAACAGTGCGTTGCTGCGCGCGCTTGCCAGATAAGTGAGACGAGCTGGCTCCGCAAATCTTCGGCGAGATTGGTCCTGAGGCCTATGCCGACTGGCTGCGTGAGAACGTCGAGCCGGTCTGAGGCGTCTAGTTCGCGTAGACGATGAAGCCGTTGAGGTAGGCGGCGAAGCAGACCCAGCCGAGATAGGGGACCTGTAGGATGGCCGAAATGATCGAGTGGCGCGCGAAGGCGCGGATCATCAGGATGATGAGCGCCAGCAGGATGGCGATGATGATGAGCGCGATGAGCGGCGACTGGAAGCCGAAGAAGACCCAGCTCCAGGAGAGGTTCACGGCCAACTGGGTAAAGAAAATGCCGAGCGCTGCGCTGGCGCGGGCAAAGGATTTTGCTTTCAGGCGCACGATGATCGCGCCAAGCGCCATCAGCGCATAGAGCACAGGCCAGACGATGGCGAAGGCCTGGTCTGGCGGATTGTAAGGCGGCTTGTTCAGCGCCGCATACCACGGGTCCTGACTGCCGCCGGAGACCAGACCACCAAGCGCGGCAACCGCGATCGTCAGAGCGATGATCGCAATGATGGCGCGCCACGGGCTGTTTTTGCTGGTGTCTGATGTCTCGGTCATTTTTTCGTCTTATCAGGGCGCTGGCGCGCGGTCACGGCCATTTTACGACGGGCGGCATGGAGGAAAGGATCGAGTTCACATTGCCGCCGGTCTTGAGGCCAAACGTCGTGCCGCGGTCATAGAGCAGGTTGAACTCAACATAGCGCCCGCGCCGTACGAGCTGTTCTTCGCGTTCCTCCTCATTCCAGCTTTCCTTCATACGCCGGCGAACAAGCTGCGGGTAGATGTCCCTGAAGGCTCGCCCGACATCCTGCGTGAAGGCAAAGTCAGCCTCCCAGTCGCCGGTATTATGGCGGTCATAGAAGATGCCGCCCGTGCCGCGTGGTTCATCGCGGTGATGAAGGTGGAAGTACTCATCGCACTGGGCGGTGAACTGTGGATAGAAAGTCGGGTCGTGGCTGTCGCAGGCCGCTTTCATGGCGGCGTGGAAGTCGACCGTGTCGGGGAAGCCTTCTTCGCGCTGATAGGTGAGAAGCGGGGTGAGGTCAGCGCCGCCGCCAAACCAGCTTTCGCTGGTGACAAGCATGCGGGTGTTCATATGAACGGCGGGCACGCGCGGATTGCGAAGGTGCGCGATGAGCGAGATGCCTGCGGCCCAGAACCGGCCACCGGATTTGTCTGCGCCGGGGATCTGCGCGCGGAAGGCTTCGGAGAAGTCGCCGTAAACGCACGATGTGTGCACGCCGACTTTCTCGAAAAGCTTGCCTTTCATTATGGCCATCGTGCCGCCGCCGAGATCCTCGGTGCCGTCACCTCGTGACCAGGGCGTGCGCATGAAGGTGGCCGGCGGACCGGGATAAAGCGGCGGCTGCGCTTCGGCTTCCAGTAATTCGAAACTGGCGATGATTTCGAGCTGGAGTGCCTCGAACCAGGTCCTGGCCCTGATCTTGCGCGATTCTAGTTCGGTGTCGGTCATGTTCCCTGCCTTTACCCAGCGGGCATAGTCGAAGTGGCGCCGTGAGCAAACACCTGTTGGCGTAACCTCGGTGCCGCACCCCGGTCAGCGCCACCAGCCCGCGCCGCTGCGTCGCATGCGCTGACGCACATGTGCGCCTTGCAAAGCCCGTGCGCTCGCGGTAACCGCAGCGCAGATATATGCGGGGAGGTGCATTTTGCGGCGTTGCGCCGCAATGATTTTCCGCACCGATATTGTATGCATCTCGGAGAAAATCCTTGGTCAGAGGACTGGAAGAGTGAGCGACGCGCAAACCACACCACACGAGACGATCGACGAAGATCGTCGTGATTTCATTCACATCGCAACGGCAGCGACTGCCGTAGCTGGCGCTGGTGCGCTGGCCTATGTCTTCGTCGACCAGATGAATGCAGCCAGCGACACGAAGGCGGCATCCAGCCTCGACGTCGATGTTTCGAAAGTGCCGATGGGCGGTGAAATCCGGGTTCTGATCGGCGGCAAGCCGTTCTTTATCCGCCACCGGACCGAAGCAGAGATCCGCGCTGCGCGCAGCGTCGATGTCTCATCGCTTCCAGACCCGCAGAGCGACGAAGAGCGCCTGGTGCCGATGGAGGGCGGTGAGTATAACACCGCCATTCTCGTTACTTCGGGCAGCTGTACGCATCTTGGTTGTGTCCCGGTTGGTCCTGCGCAGGGCAATACCGGTGACTTTGGCGGTTGGTACTGCCCCTGCCACGGCTCGCACTATGACACCTCCGGCCGCATTCGCCGCGGGCCCGCTCCGACGAACCTTCCGGTTCCGGACTATAACTGGGTCAGCCCGGCCGTGATCAATATTTCGCTTTAAGGAAGAGGACGTAACACAGCCATGAGCGGACATGCCTCGACATACGAGCCGAAGACCGGCTTCACGAAATGGCTCGATTCGCGCCTGCCGGTTGTCCGGCTGGCCTATGACAGCTTCGTCGACTTCCCGACGCCGAAAAACCTGAATTACTGGTACACGTTTGGCGGCATTCTGGCCGTCTGCCTGATGACGCAGATCATAACCGGTGTCGTCCTTGCCATGCACTATACGGCAACGGTCGAGGGCGCGTTCGCGTCGGTTGAGCGGATCATGCGCGACGTGCCGTTTGGCTGGCTGATCCGCGGCATTCACGCGAATGGCGCGTCGATGTTCTTCCTGGCGGTCTATATCCACATGTTCCGCGGTCTCTATTACGGGTCCTACAAGGCGCCGCGCGAGGTCCTCTGGATCCTCGGTGTGGTGATCTTCCTGCTCATGATGGGCACGGCCTTCCTCGGCTATGTGCTGCCATGGGGTCAGATGTCCTATCACGGCGCAAACGTGATCACCGGTCTTATCGGCGCGGTCCCGCTTGTTGGTGACAGCATCAAGGCCTGGCTGATGGGTGGACCGTCGATCGGTAATCAGACGCTCCAGCGCTTCTTCTCGCTACATTACCTGCTGCCATTCATGATCGCGGGTGTTGTGATCCTTCACATCTGGGCGCTTCACGTGCCGGGTAATAACAACCCGACCGGCGTCGAACCCCGCAAGGACAAGGAAGGTCTGAAGCAGGACACTGTCCCGTTCCACCCGTATTACACGGTGAAGGACGGCTTTGCGATCGTGGTCTTCCTGATCATCTTCGCCGCGTTCGTCTTCTATATGCCGAACGTTCTTGGTCATGCTGACAACTACATCGAAGCCAACCCGCTGGTGACGCCTGCGCACATCGTGCCTGAATGGTATCTTCTGCCGTTCTACGCGATCCTTCGCGCCATTACGTTCAATCTTGGACCGATCGATGCCAAGCTGCTTGGTGTCATCGCAATGTTCGGCTCGATCGTCGTGTTGTTCTTCCTGCCCTGGCTGGACACGTCCAAAGTTCGCTCGATGCGCTACCGCCCGGTGGCCCGTCAGTTCTTCTTCGGCTTCGTGATCGCTGGCCTGCTTCTCGGCTGGTGCGGCGCGGCTAATCCGGATGATCCGATCATCCCGATGGGGTCCGACAAGCTGGTCGTCAGCTACACGGATGTGAACGGCAATGAAGCAACGCAAACCTATGAAGAATATGCGGCTGCTTCGAGCTTCCGTGACCAGAAAGCCGCTGAAGGTGTCGATGCGGTCATCGCCGTCGAGAAGGCGCCAGCGTTCCGCTTCGTGCATCTGGCGCAGGTGCTGACGCTCTACTACTTCGCCTACTTCCTGGTGATCCTGCCGCTTCTCGGCCTTCGCGAGAATCCGAAAGATGAGCCGGTCTCAATCCACAAGGCGGTGCTCGGTCATGACCGCGCTGCCCCGGCCCCTGCCGAATAAGAGGTCAAAGCACATGAAACTCCTGCGTTTTATCTCTGCCGGTCTCGGCGCTGCCGCCATCGCGGCGACAGCCCATGCCGCAGGCGGTGCGCTCCACGCGCATGAGCCTGAAGAAGGCTGGGCCTTTGAAGGCCCGGTCGGTGAGCTCGACATGGCTAGCGTCCAGCGCGGCTATCAGGTCTACCGCGAAGTTTGCGCCTCGTGTCACTCGATGCGCCTGCTGAGCTACCGTAACCTCGGTGAGCCAGGCGGACCGTTCTATGATCCGGAATATCCGAACGCCAATGACAACCCGCTGGTGAAGTCATTTGCGGCACAGGATGAGATCCTGAGCACTGAGCCGAACGATGTCGGTGATTATGACTATCGCCCGGCGCGCACATCCGATCCGTTCAAGTCGCCATATCCAAACGCGGCTGCGGCCCGCGCGGCTAATGGCGGTGCGCTTCCACCTGATCTTTCGGTCATTACCAAGGCCCGCCATGGCGGCGCGAGTTACATCTACAGCCTGATCTCGGGGTATCCTTCCGAGGATACGATGAGCACACGTGAGATCGAAGCGGCTGAAGAAGAGATGCCTGTGGCGGAGGCTGAGGCCGAAGGCGAAGGCGAAGGTGCCGAGGCCGCTGAAGCCGGCGAGATGGAAGCTGCCGGGATGTCCGAAGGCGAGACGGCAACGCCCGAAGCTGAAGCATCGGCCCCGGCACAACCGATGACCGAGACGGTCATTGACGTCGCCGCAGTCGAAGCGCTGTCGCATGGCGACTACCATTATGAAGGCGAGCTCGTTCAGCCGGCCGGTCAGTACTACAATCCGTACATGGCGGGCGACACGTCGGCCCAGTGGCGCGGCGATCCACGTCATGCACCGCCGGGCGGGTTCCTTGCGATGCCGCCTCAGCTTTCAGATGGCCGCGTCAGCTATATGGACGGCACGGAAGCGACGGTTGAGCAGATGTCGATCGACATTGCGAACTTCCTCCAGTGGGCTGGCGAGCCAAAGCAGAGCCAGCGCAAGTCGACCGGTCTTGCCGTGATGATCTATCTCCTGATCTTCGCGGTGCTGCTGTGGTTCTCCTTCCACCGGATCTGGCGGAACGTGAAGCACTAGCCGCGTTCCCGTACATACCAGACGAGAAAATGCCGCTTCCTGCAGATCAGGAGGCGGCATTTTTCATTGGCGGGTCCTGTGGGCTCAGTCGTCCGGGAACCGGTAGCGAACCGACTGGACGCCTGAGTAGATGCCGTAAGCCCCGATGGTGGCGCTCGCGATAATGAAGAGCGGCAGGCCGAAAGGTTGGGCGCGTATCCAGCCGAGCGTTGCGGCGAGGCCTTTCACATCGGACGGGTCTGTGCTGACCGCAGCAACCAGAAGGAAGATGCCGATAATGCCAAAGAGGATACCGCGTCCGCCGATGCCGAACTCGATCACCGGCTTTACCCGCTGCGCCCAGCCGGAAAGGTCGAGGCTCTCCTTCCACTGGTTTGACTGCGTGCGCCAGACCTGGGCCACGCCGATCCCGATCAGGATCAGCCCGCCAAGGCCAACCAGCCATGAGCCGAATGGCTGCTCCATGAGCCATTTGGCGGAGGCTTCCGTCTTGCCGCCGCCGCCGCTATCATCGGCGTCAAAAGCGGTCGCCATCGCCGCAAAGCCAACGAGGGCGTAGCTGGTGCCGGACGACACCATTCCGAGACGGGCGAGGACACCTTTTGCGTCATTGCCCTGATCGTCCGTGTCGAGGGCTGCCTGTTGATAGCGCCAGAGCGCATAGAGGAAGAGGCCGAGCCCTAGGCAGACCAGAAGGGTCCGGCCGCCGACTTCCGTCTCGATCATGCGGAACGCTTCACCGGGCGTCGCGCCATCATCCTGTTCGCTGGTGAAGGCGGCTTTCAGAAGAAGGAAACAGACGGCGAGATAGACAAGGGATCTTGCCCCAAGGCCGATACGAGCAAGAAAGCCGGTGACCGACCTGAGTTTATCTGAAGCTGTCATGACCTAGAGACGCTTGGGCGTGCGGGGCGTTCCGCCTGGTCATCGCTGACAGCGCTTGATTTCAGGCCGGGGGCCTGCTTTCAGCCATGGGAGTTGGAAGTCAGGAGTTACGGGACATGAGCGAATGGGTCATCGGCGTGATTGGCGGCTCCGGCCTCTATGAGGTTGACGGGTTTGAAGACAGGGAAACCATGAAGGTCGAGACCCCCTGGGGCGCGCCATCCGATGAGCTGGTCAAGGGCCGTATCGGCGACGTGAAATTCGTCTTCCTGCCCCGGCATGGACGCGGCCATAGACTGCCCCCGTCGCGGGTGCCGTACCAGGCGAATATCGATGCGCTGAAGCGGGCAGGGTGCACAGATGTGCTGTCGATTTCGGCCTGCGGGTCGCTGCGTGAGCGCTATGCGCCCGGCGATTTTGTCATGGTGGACCAGTTCATCGACCGGACCTTTGCGCGCGAGAAGAGCTTTTTCGGGCCGGGCATGGTGGCTCATGTGTCCATGGCCGAGCCTGTCTGCGAGCGCCTGTCAGAAGCGGCGGGAGATGCCGCCGAGAAGGCAGGTGTGACGGTCCATCGAAGCGGGACATATCTGGCGATGGAAGGCCCGCAGTTTTCCTCGCGGGCAGAAAGCTTCCTCTATCGCCAGTGGGAATGCGATGTGATCGGGATGACCAATATGCCTGAGGCCAAGCTCGCGCGGGAAGCGGAGCTTCCCTATGCGACGATGGCGATGGTCACCGATTATGATTGCTGGCGCGACAGCAGCGAGGCGGTGTCTGTCGCAAATGTTCTGGAAATCATGCAGTCCAACACTGCCGCAGCGAAGACAGCGATCACGGAACTGGCGCGGATGCTGTCGGGCGTGGCGCGGACGCCGTCTCCGCAGGCGATCGAGACCTGTCTCGACTATGCGTTGATCACCGCCCCCGATGCACGCGATCCCAATCTTCTGCTCAAGCTGGACGCGGTGGCCGGGCGTATCCTGAAATAGGGTGCCGGCGCGGGGTACTTGCGGTACCCGGGCGGTGTCAGGGCGGTGTCGGGTCGGCGTTTGTCGAGGGCCCGGCGTCGGCGCAATACGCGTGAGACGCGAACGTGTTCGACCTCAATTCTCTTCTTTGTTAACGTCACGCCGCTGGGCGGGAAAAATAGAGAATGAATGCAATAAATTCCGATACAATGATCGTGGGCGGCGTCGGCCTGCTCATCCTGGCAGCGCTGGTTATCGGCTTCGTGCTGTGGCGCGTCCGGTCGGGCCGCAAGCCTGTCAACGGTACTGCCTTCAAGCTTGTCGGCGATGAGTTCCGGTTCATGCTGCATCAGGCCATCGGTGAGGTCAGAGACCTGGAAAAGGGCTGGATCCAGCAGCCTGACGGACTGGCGACAATCAAGCACCCTCAGTTCAATGGCCTTTCGCGGGACGCCGAGTACGCAAAACAGCGGCCTCTTGATGGTCTCCATGCGGCCTATCAGAACATGGAGGCGAGCAAGGAAGAGGTTCGCGCGGCGCTGTCTGGCAATGGCGATCGGTCAGCTGCTGTCGATGGCTACAAGCAGAGCACGATTGGCGCGATTGCAGCGCTCTATCTCTGGGAAAAGCAGGATGGCCGCAGTCCTGAAAACACGCCGACGACACGTAGCGCTTTTGTCCGGGACTGGATGAAGGAAAACGATATTTCGCAGGCGCTCATACCGGGTATCGCGCTTCGCGATGAGGTGGTCGAGTATCTGCGCCAGGCGGGAATGACGCTGACACCGAAGCCAATGGCGATGACGGCCTACGAGTATTATGGCCGCGCGTCGGGCGATACAGGCATGGTGGCGGCCGGAACACCCGACGAGGCCGTGGCCGATGATGTGCCAATTGTGCCGCCGCCGCCGGAGACGCCTGTCGCGATCGAGGAAGAGGCGCCTGCGCCAGTCGAAGCAGAAAGCGAGACGGCGGCAGACCCCGTACAAGAGGCGCCCGCCGACGCAGAGAGCGGCCCTGAAGTGGGGCCCGCCGAGGAAGAGCCGCAGAGCCAGGGGGCTGTCGCAGCCGATCCGCCTTATCCGCATAATCCGGGTGAGCGTGCCGCCCCCGTCACCGTCGCGCAAATTGCCGGGTCCGGTGATCCGCCGCCGCCAAGCCGCCGGCGCATGCGACGCCGCCGCTAGGCTGGAAGTCGGTTTGCAGGCTCAGAAAAGGCTGTAAAACGGCTCCATGGATTTCAAATCGAAGATACGGACAATTCCCGACTATCCGCGCGAAGGCATCATGTTTCGTGATGTCTCGACTCTCATGGCGGACGCAGATGCGTTTGCGGGCGCAGTAGAGCAGCTCTGTAAACCCTTTGAAGGTCTGGAGATTTCAAAAGTCGCCGGGATTGATGCCCGGGGATTTATCCTCGGCGGTGCCATGGCAGTTCATCTCAATGCGGGTTTCCTGCCGCTCCGCAAGCCGGGCAAGCTGCCCTACAGGACATTCAGCGAAGCCTATGAGCTGGAGTATGGCTCCGACGCGCTGCACATGCATGTCGACGGCGTCGAGGAAGGCGAAAAGGTTCTGCTGGTCGACGATCTGATCGCGACAGGCGGGACGGCTGAGGCGGGGGTCAAGCTCCTGCGGCGCGGGCGGGCAGATATCGTATCGGCTGTCTTCCTTGTCGAGCTGCCAGACCTTGGCGGAACGCGCCGGGTGCGTAACATGGGTGTTGAAGTAAACGCGCTCGTCTCGTTTGATGGCGACTGAGCAAATTTAACTGCGTCTGACTGGGGAATTGAAATCATGAAAACCATTGGATGGGTGAGCGGCCTTGTGCTGGCGACGTCTCTATCGGCTTGCGACCAGGTCAGGACCCCGCCGGTCTTTGACCGGTCTGACAGCGGCGATGAGGCAGGCACTGCCGCGTCCGGCACGGTTGGCGTGACAGACTGGCAGGAGACGCTCGTCGAATATGAGGCTTTCGCTGACACACCTTATTCAAGTGACGGTGGCATCGAAGCCGACCTTTCAGGCGTGCAGGCGGCTCTGCCGGATATGCTCAGCCTTAGCTGGGATGAGACAGCGTTTGACGCGGCCAGCGGCGCCACCGCGTTCAGTGATCTGCGCCTGACCCTGAATACCGAGCCTGCAGTCAGCATCGCGATCGATGAAGCGCGTGTCTGGGGCTTTGATGGTGACTTCCTGGCGGCACGCCTGCGCGGTGAACGGCTGGACGAAGCCGGAACCGTGTTCGAGCGCCTTGAGGCGGATGGCTATGCCATCGTCGGCGCGGCCGATGCCTTGAATGCAGCCTTTGGTGTGCTGGAGGATGAATTGGGCGAGGGCGCGGACACGGTCTTTGGCGTCAGCCAGCTGGACATTGCGGCGGAGACAAGCGTCACAAGCAATCTGTCGCTGCGGCCATTTGAATATGTCCCGGTGACAGACGAGCAGTTCAGCAAGCTGGATGAGTTTTTTGGCGCCGGCGACTTTGATGCTGAGGAAGACGCCGAGGCGGACGCCGGCGTCCAGCTGGAGCATGTGCACACGGCGCAGCAGGTGCTGGCCGCTTTGCGCTCGATCTCTATCGAACGCGGCGCGGCGCGAAATATCTCGACCGTCATGGAGATGGGAGGCGAAGGCATGACCCAGTCGGTGGCGTATGAGATGGAGTTCTACGCCTATGACGGCATCTCCGGTTTTGATCTCGACCGCATATACTCAACCGGCATCCGCCAGGATCAGGGGATGAGCTTTGACGTGCCTGAGGAGGGAGACGCTGGAACGCCCTTCCCGGAGGGGGTCCAGTTTGAACAGACGGTTCTGGCTGACTTCTCCTCGTATGAAGGGCTGCGGCTGGACACGTTGGCAGGTTATCTTGCACGAGGCGCATTTCCCGGCATGGAGGAGCGCGACCTGATGAGCCTCGGCACGAGCGAGATCATCAACTACGCTCTCAGGATCAACGATGAGGATATCTACCGCGTTGAGCGGGGCCGTTTCGACGCGTCGAAATTCGAATGGCTGCTGCCTAAGGAGCTTACCTTCGACGTAGAAGGCATGTCGGTTCATCCATCCGCGGTCGGAAATATGGTCATGGGCTTCATCTCTTCGGGCGACGATGAGGAAATGGATGAGATCCGCCGGGATATAGAGGAAGGGATCGCTCTCCTCGATGAGCATGGCTTCTCTGACATCCCGGTCGACCTGCAGGCGGTCGCAAGCTGGGATGAGGGAAGCGGCAAGACGCTGTTCCGGCTGGCAGGACAATCTGACGGGTTTGGTGAGCGTATTGCGCGGCTTGAGATCACGTTGCCGGACTATAACCAGATCGCCGAGCTGGAGGCGTCAGGCACCGACTTTGAGGACGGCTTTGAGAAGCTGTTTGAAGAGCATTTCAGTTTCGTTGGCGCCCGCCTCTATGAAGTGGACGAGGGCGGATACGATAAACTGTTCGGCTTCCTTCACGAACTGGGCAAACTTCATGAAAGCGAAGGATGGGGCGCATGGCTGGCCGGTATGCCGCCAGAAAACATGCGAACATTTATCGCGACCATGACGCGGTCGGTGAAAGGCAATGCCAGCGATGTCCCGCAGGCGGCTGACTGGATCGAGGCGGTTGCGGCCTATTTCGAGACGTCTGGCGGCAGCCTGGATATCCGGGTTGAGCCGGAAACGCCGCTTACACCTGAAATGATCGAAGCGCTCGATACGGCGGATGATCCGCAGGCGGCGATCGAACAGTTCGGGATCAGCGTCACACATACACCTGAATAGGTGAGTGAGGTGCTTGACCCCAGCGATGGTGCGCATCACCTATGGCATCGACAAGTTTGTATGGGAGACGTCATGCACCGCCTCGACGATGAGACCGAACAGAAGCCGCAGAACGAGCCGAATGCCTTTCTAGAAGAGGCACTTTTCAAGGCCAGAACGATCATGTTGACCGGCGGCGTTGACGACAAGCTCGCCCGGCGGGTCTGCGAACGCCTTTTGGCGCTCGACGCCGAAAGCGACAAGCCGATCCTTCTGGTCGTGTCATCGCCAGGCGGCCACGTTGAGTCCGGCGACATGATCCATGACATGATCAAGTTCGTCCGCGCCGAGGTCAAAGTGCTTGGCTCTGGCTGGGTCGCATCCGCTGGCGCCCTGATCTATGCAGCCGCGAAGAAGGAAAATCGCTTCGCCCTGCCAAATACGCGCTTCCTGCTTCATGAACCACGTGGCGGTTTTGGCGGTCAGGCATCCGATATCGATATCCAGGTGCGTGAGATCGTGCGCATGCGCGAGCGCCTGAACAATATTTTCGCAAAGGCCACCGGCCAGACGCTGGAAAAGATCAAGGCCGATACCGACCGCGACCACTGGATGAGTGCTGAAGAAGCCGTGTCTTACGGCCTTGTTGGCAAGATCGTCACCAGCCGTAGCGAAATCAGCTGATCAATGCACCGAGCCGCCGGCGGTGGCGGCGGGCATTTTCTCAGACGCATCAATCAAAGTCCGGCCCAGAAAGGGCCGGATTTTTTCTGCCGCGCGCTCAGGTTTCAGGAAGGGGAAGAGATGTCCGCCATCCTCGATCCATTCCTGCTCCGCACGGGGAATAAAGGTCGATAGCTGCAAGGAATTTGACGGCGCTATGATGTTGTCGCGCGTGCCCGCGAGCACCAGCGTCTTGTTGCTCAGGAAGGGCAGGAAGGCG
This sequence comes from Henriciella marina DSM 19595, assembly GCF_000376805.1. Classification (NCBI taxonomy): domain Bacteria; kingdom Pseudomonadati; phylum Pseudomonadota; class Alphaproteobacteria; order Hyphomonadales; family Hyphomonadaceae; genus Henriciella; species Henriciella marina. The sequence goes on from NZ_AQXT01000002.1 coordinate 23,168, forward strand.
AGGCTTGACCAGCCGGCAAAGCCAAGCAGCTGCCGCGACATCACTTCAGGCGCCGCAAAGGCCTCGGTGCCGGGCGCGATCTGGAGCATGTCCATGTCGCGTTCCAGGTCGGTCCAGAGCTTTAGAAGCGGGAAGGCCGATGAGAAAAGGGCCGCATCGCTCCAGTCATGGGTCAGCATGGTGAAGCCGCTGCAGGTCGCGGCGAGGATGAGGCGGCCGACATGTTTTCTGTATTGCAGGGCAACCTGCTGGGCGAGCACACCGCCCAGCGAAAAGCCCATCAGGTCAAACCTGTCCGCGCCAAGATCTGCGCAGGCCTGCACGACAAAGTGCGCGAGCAGGACCGGCGAATGAACCATGTCGGTTTCGGGCGTCTGCCCGCTGCCGGGCATCTCGATCGCGATCAGGCGCGTGTCCGGGAACTGGGCGGCGAAAGGGGGGAGAAGCTCCAGTGGCGAGCCGATCCCGTTGAGGAAAACCAGCGGGGTGCCGGGGGCATTATCGTTCCAGATATGGATGCGCAGGCGCGTGCGGCCTGCCGTGTGCCAGACTTCGCGGTGAGGTGTCGGCTTGAGGTGCGGCAAGTCGTTTCCAGTATCTGTTTAGGGCGCTCGAAGCGCGAGCCATGGACCGGCGCCCCATTGGTGTAGACGACATCGCAACGGCATAACAGCCGGCAAAGAAAAAGGGAGACCAAACTGGTCTCCCTGATCCACTCTACACAGTTTACTCTACAATCGGTGATATGTAACGGATTTTTCGCAAGAAATCCAGAGCGGAAACGCACCGTACCGCATGGGCCGGTGGCGGATCAGGCGCCCCTGAAAAAACAATCTACAATTTCTGAGAATGAGATTGACTCGCAACTGTGCCCCATTTAGTGCGCCTGTTATTGACAATCATTCTCAAATATCAGGGAAGAGGGATTATGGGGTATAGAACACTCGCTGCGGTACTCATCATGTCGGCAAGTCCGGCTGCGCTGGCTGTTGCGCAGGACGCTGCACCAGCCGAGGACGCCGACAGCCGTCAGGAGACGATTATCGTTACCGGAACGACCGCCTTCGGGGCGACCAAGTCTGATACGCCCATCGTCGAAACCGCGCGTACCCTGTCGGTCGAGACCAGCGAGATGTTCATCGACAAGGGCGCGCTGAACCTTTCCTCGGCGCTGACCTATGTCGCGGGCGTGACCGCTGAGCCTTATGGCTTTTCGACACGCGGTGACTTTCCCCAGTCGCGCGGGCTGGAACTGCCACGTTATCGCGACTCCATCCAGGAGCTCTTCGGCAGCTACAATTCTACACGCGCCGACCTTTATACGGTCGAGCAGATCGAAGTGCTGAAAGGCCCGGCGTCGGTGCTTTACGGGCAAGGCTCGCCGGGCGGTATCGTCAACTATGTGTCCAAGACGCCGCGCGACACGTTTGGCGGCGAGCTTCGCGGCGAGGTCGGTAATTTCGACCGCTATGAAGTAGCTGGCGACGTCACCGGCCCGATCGGCGGCGAGGGAAGCCCGTTCTCGTTCCGGCTTGTCGGGCTCTATGGTGACACCGGTACGCAGGTCGATCAGGTCGATGAAGAGACGAAAGTCTTCATGCCGTCGCTGGCCTGGCAGGCAACGCCTGACACGCGCTTTACGCTCATCGGCCTTGTGCAGGACACTGACAGCGACACGGCGGCACAGTTCCTTCCGATCAAAGGCACGCTCGAACCACTCGACGATGGAAGCTATCTCGACTGGCAGGTCTATGCTGGCGAGGAAGATTTCAACCGCTACAATACGAGCTCTGAGCAGGTCACGCTTCTTGGTGAGCACCGCATCAACGACAATCTGATGATTGAAGGCACGGCGCTCTGGCGCTCGGGCGAAGCGGACTATCACCAAGCCTGGCCAGCCTTCATCGGCGGTACACGCTACATCAACGACGTGCTCGGCGTGAATCTCTTCACCGACACGACTGTTGCCCGCACTTTCTATCAAGGCGACAACACCTTCGACCAGCTGGCCGGCGATATCCGCCTTCGGGCTGATTTCACGACCGGCGCGCTCGAGCATGAGCTGCTGGCGGGCGTCCAGCATCAGGATGTCGAAACCGACAGCAACACCTCCTACTATTTTGCAGGCGGTGCGCTGGCCGGTGATTTCCGCTACGTGCTGGACCTGAAGAACCCCGTTTACACAGGCGCTCCCGATCAGTCGGTATTCGACGCGATCTATAATGATGCGCCAACGCAGACGACAAAGGATACGGGCGTCTATCTGTCCGACCAAATGGCCTATGACAAATGGCGGTTCACGGCAGGCATACGCTTTGACAGCGTCGAAAATGAGGCTGGCGCGGTCAGTCAGGAAGACGACGCCGTGTCCACGAGCTTTGGTATCCTCTATCGCTTCGACAATGGCTTCTCGCCTTATGTGAGCTATGCCGAAAGCTTTGAGGCGGTCGTCGGCACCGACATCAACGGCAATCAGCTGGAGCCGGAAGAAGCGCGCCAATATGAGGTCGGCTTCAAATATGACCCGCGCGGTATCCCGGGCATCATCACGGCGTCGTACTACGATATCGAGATTTCGAACCTTCCGAACCCAAATTCGCTGCCGGGGAACGCTGCCCAACAGCAGGGCATCTCTACGCTGAAAGGGTTCGAGGCCGAAGCCCGCCTGCAATTCGACGAGATCTATTTCCAGGCCGCGGCGTCTACTATCGATGCCGAAGACCCGAATGGCTTCCAGCTCTCGGCAATCCCGGAAATGCAGGCTTCGGTCTGGACGACCTGGCGCCCCGATGGGGCATGGAAAGGCTTCAAGGCGGGCGCGGGTATTCGTTATGTCGGCGAGACCGTGTCCGAGAATGCGGCGCTCTCCTACACCACGCCGGATTATACGCTGGGCGACCTCATGATCGGCTATGAGTGGGACCAGTGGGACTTTGCGATTAATGCGCGCAACATCACCGATGAAGACTATCTCACCGGCTGTCTGACGCGCGGCGACTGCTTCCCGGGTCTGCGCCGCACGGTTGTCGCCAGCCTCAGCTACGACTTCTAGCCAACCAGTAGGGGAGACCGTCCGTCATGAGCACGTTTGAATGGAGCCTGTTCCTTCTGGCCGCTGCTGCGGGGCTTGGCGGTCTCTACACCCTTTATACTGCGTGGAAGCGGCCGGGCCGGCCCTTCCACGTAGCGGGTGGCTGGGGACTGCTGGCCGCGGCGCTGGTTTCTGGTTTCGTGGCGAATGGTGACCGCGGACTGGCACAGATCAGCGTCATCGTGATGGTGACCGCGTGCATCTACCTCGCCATACCGATAATGAGAGGTGTGGCGCTTCCTGTGGCGGGTGTTCGCCAGCGGGCGGGGGCCGGTGAAACGCCTGTCCTGTCCTCCAATCGCGCGCTGAGCGGGCTTGCAGGTGTCTGGACCTTCCTGCTCACCGGCCCAATCGCTGGTGGCATTGCCCTATTCAGCGCAGCTGGCCTGTTCAAACTCATGCGCGCCGCATCTGTCAGCGTGGCGACAGCGGGGGCGACCACCATTATCGCGTCCGTTGTGATATGGGCCGTCGTATCCGTTCTGATTCTCATGGAGCCGCGGGCAGGGCGGCGCTCTGCTTATGCGGGCGGCGCGCTCGTCTTCAGTCTCGTCGCCGCCTTCGCGCCGCTCTAGAAAGGAATTTTCTCATGGCGACTTCCATCTGGCCAAAGTCCAGCAAGGCGCGCGTCGACAGGTCCCTGTCGGCGCATTCGGTTATGGGGCTGGTGATCAGCGCGCTCATGTTCATCGTCTGCCTGTCGGGCACGGTGGCGATGTTCGAGGACGAGATCGGCTGGTGGGAGAACCCTGTCCAGGCGCCGGTGGAAACCGTGTCGCCAGAGGTCGCGCAGGCGGCCGCCAATAATGTCTTCGTGGCGCAACCCGGCACGACCCATCTCTATCTCTACCTGCCACGCGACAACTGGCAGCGTTTCGTTGTCGGCGGCGATGACGGGCTGGAAACGGCGAATGCGCAGGGGGCGATGACGGGCGGTTATGAGACGCCGTGGAACGACTTCCTTGTCCATCTTCACTATTATCTCAGCCTGCCGACCAGTTTCGGCATGATCGTGGTCGCCATACTGGGCGTCATGCTGGTCGCGATGGCGGTCTCTGGCCTTCTGGCACATCCGCGCATCTTCCGTGATGCGTTCCGCCTGCGCACAAAGGGACAGGCTCGGCTGGTGCAGGCCGACTTGCACAACCGGCTCAGCGTCTGGACCGCGCCTTTCACGATCGCGATCGCATTGACCGGTGCGATGATCGGTCTGTTCGTTGTGGTGGCGATGGTGCTCGCGCAGACGAGCTTTGACGGCGATCCTCGGGCGCTGACCGAGTCCATTTTTGGGGCCGAGGGCGAAATCGATGAGAGCCCGGCGCCGCTTGCCGATGTCAGTACGGCGATGATCACGCTGGAGGAGATGGCGCCTGACGCAAATCCATTCCTTGCGATCGTGCACGATCCCGGTACGGCAAGCCAGCACACCACCATCTATGGCGAGCACACCGACCGGCTGGCCTATGGCGAGATGTACGAGTTTGACGCAGACGGCACCTATACCGGAAAGGCTGGCTATACGGACGGAGAAGCAGGCAAGCAGATCGCCATGTCGACCTACCGGCTCCACTTTGGCGACTTTGGCGGCCTCGCCATGAAAGTGGCCTATTTCCTCATGGGGGTCGGTCTCTGCATCGTGGTGGCGGCAGGGCTGAATATCTATTTCCTGAAACGGGCAGAGGCCGGGCGCGGAATGCCGCGTCTTGAGGCGGCATGGGCGGCGCTCGTCTGGGGCAGCCCGGCTCTGCTGGCGGCAACGCTGGCGGTGAGCCTGCTCGGTGTCGGCATGGTTGCCCTGACGGGATTGTTCTGGCTGGGAGCGGTGGCGCTTTGCGGGCTCGGGCTGGTGCTGGGCGATCAGGTGAAGACGGCGCGCTGGATGCGATTTGGCCTGGGGGGGTCACTCTTTGCCGCCGTTGGCGTGCACGCGGTGCGCTTCACTGGAAGCTATCAGTGGCCACATGTGTGGGCTGTCAGCCTATGCTTCATGATTGCAGGTCTGCTGCTCATGGTATGGCCCCTTCTGTCAGAACGGTCTTCGACGCCTTCTTCTGCAGTCGCCGCGCGGCCCTAGAACGAAACGCGGAACTGTTTCCGGCTTGTTTGCCGGAAAAGCTACTCATTCGAATAACCTCGGATAAGTTGCGCTGCTATGAATCGCCTCAATGCGAGGTGGTATCGGAACTATGAAACTTCGGCCGGAGTTTATGATGCGCTCGTCTAACGGAGACATCATATGACAAACGGCCAAGATCCGGTTGTAGAACGCTTCGAAGATTTCATTTCTTCGAACAACTTCCCCTGCGTTGGGGCCAAGTCGGCACTGGTTCGCCAAGGGCTCAAAACCCGTTGCTACCGGTCCATCCTGCGTACCTCTGACGATTTTGAACTTCAGCGAGAGCTGACGAAATTTCTCGACGCCATCGATGTGAACAGCCCGGTCGTTCAATCCTTCGCCGCTATCTTTCCCGATGAAATACCGCCGACGGAGACTGACTTCGAGCGCGCGCTGTGGGACCGGCTCCAGTCGCTCCACAATCTCGACGTCGCTGCCGGTCGGTCTTGGGCGGATAATGTGTCAGAGGACCCTCAGTCCAGCCACTTTTCAATGAGCCTCGGCGGCCATCCCTTTTTCGTGGTTGGCCTGCATCCTGCTGCATCCCGGCCGGCGCGCCGTTTTGAATACCCGGTGCTGGTCTTCAATTCGCATGATCAGTTCGAACGGCTTCGGGAAGACCGGCGGTACGACAAACTGCAGAGCGTTATTCGCGAGCGGGACAAGGAGTTGTCCGGGTCGATCAATCCGATGCTGGCCGATCACGGTTTTGGCGCAGCCGCTGCGCAGTATAGCGGCCGAGAGGTCAATTCCGATTGGGTCTGCCCATTCGAGAAAAAGGAGTTGGCAAGTTGACGGTGAGAATCCCTCCAAGGTCCGGTAAGGGCTTCACGCTGAAAAAAGGCGAAATCCTCAAGGTCACTGACCCGCAGGGCGAACAGGTTTCGGACATGGTCGCCTTCAGCGCGGCCGATACAAAGGAGTATCTCTCGTCCGGTCGTTCCATCGACTATGCAAGCCGGATGTTTCTCACGACGGGTGACATTCTCTATTCCAATCGGAGCAATCCGATGTTCGAGATCATCGCCGACGACGTAAAGCGCCATGACTTCACGCTGACGCCCTGCTCGCGTGAGATGTTTCGCAAACTCTATGATGAGACCGATCCACCGCCAGGCTGTCAGGGCAATCTGGAGATGGCGCTGGAACCTTATGGCATTGAACCAGACCGGGTGCCGATCGCCTTCAACATTTTCATGCATGTGGCGGTAGATAGCGACACAGGCGAAATCGAAGTCAGACCACCGCTGAGCAAGGCGGGAGATTCGATCCAGCTGCGCGCGGAAATGGATATGATTGTAGCGCTGACCGCCTGCTCTGCAGGCCAGTCCAACAATCATACCTACAAGCCGATCGACTTCGAACTCCTGTCTGAGGGGCAAGACCATGGTTGATGTCCTGACATGGTTTGCTTCGCTCTCCTGTATCGTCGCAGCACTGCTGGTCTCGCTGAATGCTGGCGCCAAATGGTCTGGTCTCGGCTTTCTGATTTTCTCTCTGTCCTCAGCCGCATGGGTCTGGGCCTCCACGATGCAGGAAGAGGCGCCACTTGCGCTTCAGAACATCGTGCTGCTCGGTATCAATCTGTTCGGCGTCTACCGATACCTCTGGCAGCCTGCCAGGAGCCAGAAGTCGAAGCGTATGCGTGAAGCGACCAGCTAAGCGCTGGGCAGGACACGTTTTGCGAAAGCTGAAGCGCAGCGGCGAGCGCACGTCGTCTGACTAGCGTTGCGAAACAAAGCGAAAATGAAGTGGTGGTTCGGGGGAGACTTGAACTCCCGACCTCACGATTATGAGTCGTGCGCTCTAACCAGCTGAGCTACCGAACCGATAGGGCCCATGGGGCGTCTCGCGGCCTGCCTCATGAGGGGCTGCGAAGCGGGCTGAATACACATTGCCGTTCGCTCGCGCAACCGCCTAATCCAGCAGGCCTGCGACATGGTCTGCGATGGCGAGAGAAGAGGTAAGGCCGGGGCTCTCTATGCCAATGAGGTGAATGAGGTGTTCGCTTTCCTTGCGGATCATGAAGTCGCCAGAGGGCGCGCCTTTCTCAACGATCTTGGGCCGCACGCCCGCATAGTCCGGGGTCAGCGCGCCGTCAGGCAGGCCGGGCCAGTAACGGCGGGCAGACTCGTAGAAGAGCGGCGCGCGGGCCGTGTCGACCTGATAGTCGAAGGGCGGTCTGGCATCGTCCGGTAACCATTCAGCGTCGGGGCCAAGTTTGCCGCGGCCTGCAAGGTCTACGGTGAGGTGCAGGCCGAGACTGGCGCGGCCCGGCATCGGATAGATAAGCCGCGAGAAGGGCGTCTTGCCGAGGACGCTGAAATAGCTGCCCTTTACATAGTACGGGTCGGGCAGGTCGATATCGGCATCGATCAGGCGGGCAAGCTCTATCGAGCGGTGGCCGGCGCAATTGATGACCGTGCGCGCGGTGATTTTTGACGGGGTATTGCCGCCTGTGATCAGTTCGACGCCCTCTGGGGTGCGGCTGCCTTCGGTGACGGGTGTGCCGAAGGCGATCATGCCGCCTGCGTCCTCCAGCTCTCCCTGAAGGGCGAGAAAATAGCCATGGCTGTCGAAGATGCCTGAGACCGGAGAGTGGATGGCGGAGCTGATATCTTCGCTGAGCGCAGGTTCCATCCGGCGGGCCTGGATCCCGGCGATAATCTTCAGGTCTTCGACATCGTTATCACGGGCGCGGGCGAGGATATCGGCGAGGCGGTCTTCCTCATCGGGGTGAGCGACAACGAGCTTGCCGCAGTTTTTGTACTCGACGCCATGGTCTTCCAGATAGGCGTAGAGCTTGCGGCGGCCTTCGACGCAGAAGCGGGCTTTCAGTGAGCCCTTGGGGTAATAGAGCCCGGCATGGATGACCTCCGAGTTGCGCGAAGAGGTATGGATCGCGATCAGGTTTTCGGCTTCCAGCACGATGACATCGCGCCCCTTGCGGGCGCAGGCGCGGGCCACGGCAAGCCCGATGACGCCGGCGCCGATGACGACAAGGTCTGCCTCAAGGGTTTCCATAATACTCCTAGGTCGCGGCGAGGGCCTGCCAGGTGGCCGCGGCAAGTTCGATGGCGCGCATGTCGCCGGTGGTCGTGCCTTCCATGCGGTTCATGGCGTAGGCGATTGTCGTGCGGGCGGCCATGTCGATGAGCACGATAGAGCCGCCATACCCGCCCCAGAACATCGCCTCCTCATGAAGGGCAGGCGACATCGGCCCGGAAAGGCCAAAGCCCATGCCGAAGCGCACGGGCATGTCCAGAACGAGGTCTGTTCCTTCTACTTGGCACTCGAGCGCCTTGCGGCAACCGGCCTCTGACAGGAACCGTTTTCCGCCGGACATGCCGCCATTGGCGAGGATGGTGTGGATTTGCGCGACGGAGCGGGCATTGCCGGTGCCGCCGGCTGCCGGGATCTCTGCCCCGCGCCACTCACGCGAGCGCGTTTCCATGACGTCGATGTCCGGGTTGGAGAAGGCCGCCTTCTTGATGTCGGACGTAAAGCTCATCCCGCCAGCCGGGGCAGGGGGCGGCTGCAGGTCTGCGACACGGGCATCTTCCGAGGCGGGCAGGCCGATATGGAAGTCCGCATCGAGCGGCCCGGCAATGTCTTCGCGGAAGACTGTGCCAACCGTGCGGCCGGAGGCGCGGCGGATAACCTCGCCAACCAGATAGCCTTGCGAGAGGGCGTGGTAGCCGGGGGCTGTGCCGGGTTCCCACATCGGGGCCTGGGCGGCGAGCAAGCTGGTCGCGAGGTCCCAGTCGTACAGCATGTCCTTGTCGGTGGGTTCGGTCCAGCCAGGCAGGCCCGCCGAGTGGCTCATCAGGTGTGAGACCTTGACCTTCTCCTTGCCGTTGGCGGCAAATTCCGGCCAGTATTCTGCGACCGGCGCATCGAAATCGATGAGGCCCTTGTCGGCAAGATAGAGAGCGACGAGCGCCGTCATCGTCTTGGTCGTCGAGTAGACGTTGACGATGGTGTCTTTTTCCCAGGGCCGCGTCTTTTCCGGATCGGCATGACCGCCCCAGAGATCGATGATCGTCTCGCCATCCTTGGTGACGCAGAACGACGCGCCGATATCGGCCCCGCTCGACAGGTTTTTCTCAAATTGCTCGCGCACCGCGGCAAACTTGTCGTCTGCAACGCCCTGTACCATTCCGTCAGCCATTGGATATCCTCTCCCTCTTATGGTTAGAGCCTAGGCCCGGTGCCGAAGACAGGCAACAAATTCCAGCCCCGCCGGGATGTGTCGGCGAAGATGCAACTGGCGGGGCTAGGCCGCTGCCGCGATTGATCTAATTGCCATCCTCATGAGGACAGGCGCTTTCCTGATTGCGATTTGGCTCTTTGCTGCAACGCCCGCTTTTGCCGAGACGGGCGAGGAGGCGTATCTGGCTGGCCGCTTCCTTGAGGCAGCGTCCATCTGCGAGAATGAGGGCGGCGCCGACAATCTCGCACGAGCCGCGCGTAGCCTGCTCGCCCATGAGGTGGCCGCAGGAACGCTTGAAGAAACGAGCTTGATGCGGGCCGAGAAGCTGGCGCGTGCGGCGCTGAAGGTGGAGCCCGACCATGTCGAGGGACGCCTGCAGCTTGCCATTGCGCTCTCCATGCGCTCGCGCCTGATGAGCTCGCGTGAGGTCTTGAATTCCGGCTATGGCAAGACGGGCCGGGACCTTGCGCGCGACGTGCTGGAAGAGGACCCCGGCAATGCCTATGCGCACGGCTTTCTGGCGGTCTGGAATATTGAAGTCGTGAGCAAGGGCGGGTCACTCGGCGCGGCCTGGTTTGGCGCAAGCCTCAGCAATGCGCGCAAGCATTTTGAGGCAGCGCGCCGGCTTGATCCTGATAGTCCGTCGCTCTGCTGGCAATTTGCCCGCGCGCTCGCGGCCTATGATTATAGCCGCTACAATGACGAGATTTTCGAGACGCTGACCTGCGCGCTGAAAGCTGATGCTGGAAGCGCGATCGAGAAGTTGATGCAGGCGCGGGCACGGGCATTCTGGGTCTATGCGCGGGGGCATACGAGGCGCGAGATTGAAGCGCGGGCCGGAGCGCTTCTCTGAAGTCCCAGCCTAGTTGCCTGTGCCGGACAGGAGATCTGCGACCTTCTCGGCGCGGTGCTCGTCATCATGTGACAGGATTGATCCTCTGGAGAAATCGACGCCCTGTGGCGGGGCAACCGGATACTCTGGCGGGTCGCCCGCCTGGCCTGACAGGGCGCGGGCCCGGTCGCGGGCTTCGAGGTTCAGCAGGATCTGCTCCTTGCCAGCCGCGCGCACAGCCTCACGGGGTAGAGTTTCCAGCATGTACTGGGCGCTTTCGAGGCCATTGTCGTAGGCGTAGCCGATCCACTGTGCCGCTTCGATCATCTGTGGACGGCCGCCCCATGCCCCGTCACGGTAAATGGCGCCAAGTGTGGTCGCTGAGCTTGGGTCGCTTTTTGCGGCCTCCACCAGCAGGTCGTGCGCTTCGGCGCGTGTGGACGGGCAGATATCATCGCGCAGGCATTTGCGCCCGATAATGCGGGCGGCGTCGCGGTGGCCCGCGCGGGCAAGCTCAAGCAGTGTCGTTCCGTCACCGCCATCATCCATATAGTTCGACATGGCCTCGTCGGTGCGCGCGGCAGTCGTGCCGGTTGTGAGGGCAGCGCGCGTTTCCGGCGTCAGGTCCAGTTGCTGTGCGCTGGCGGTTGCTAGCGCTGTCGCTGCACCGGCAAGCGCGATGAGTATAGCTATCGGCTTCATGAATTGCGTCCCCCTGCTGAAGCTGCCCGGCCTGATGGACGGGCTCACCTCAACGCCTACTCTGCCGCAACCGCCTCATTGATGGCAACCTGTTCTTCGAGCCAATGTTCAGCTTCCAGCGCCGCCATGCAGCCCATGCCTGCTGCCGTCACGGCCTGGCGATAGGTTTCATCGGTGACATCGCCGGCCGCATAGACGCCCGGAATATTGGTCTTCGTGGTGCCGGCTTCGGTGATGAGGTAGCCATTGGCCTTCATATCGACCTTGCCCTTGAAGAGTTCTGTCTGCGGGGCGTGGCCGATGGCGATGAAGACACCGTGCACATCGCGGGTTTCTTCCTCACCGGTTTTCACGTGCTTGAGACGCGCGCCGGTGACGCCGGGCGGGTTCTGCTCACCGAGCACTTCTTCGAGGACTGTGTCCCAGAGGATCTCGACCTTGGGGTGCTTGAAGAGGCGGTCCTGCAGGATTTTCTCGGCGCGGAAACCATCGCGGCGGTGAACCACGGTGACCTTGGAGGCAAAATTGGTCAGGAAAAGCGCTTCTTCAACGGCGGTGTTGCCGCCGCCAACGACGATGACCTCCTTGCCGCGATAGAAGAAGCCGTCACAGGTGGCGCAAGCAGAGACGCCGTAGCCCTGATACTTTTCTTCCGATGGCAGGCCGAGCCATTTGGCCTGCGCGCCCGTACAGATAATGACCGCGTCTCCGGTATAGGTGGTGCCGGTTTCGCCAATCGCGCGGAACGGGCGGCTTTCGAAGTCGACCTCGGAGATATGATCTTCGGTGACCTTGGTGCCCATCTTCTCGGCATGCTCGCGCATCTTCTCCATGAGCTCAGGCCCCTGGATTTCGGAGAAACCCGGATAGTTCTCGACATCGGTCGTGATGGTGAGCTGACCGCCGGGCTGAAGGCCTGCGACCACGCGTGTCTCGCGCAGGGAGCGCGCGCCGTAGATGGCGGCCGTCCAGCCAGCCGGGCCAGATCCGATAATCAGGATTTCAGAATGGATTGTCTCGCTCATCGCCCGCTCCGGTCTTCTAGCCGGTCTGCCGGCCAGTTTTTCTTTTCAGGCTTACAGGTATGGGGATTCTTGGGCCGCGAATAAAGCCCTTGAAGTGCGCTTGGGCTGTCAGGGCGTCAGGGCAGTTGCGGTGCCTTGTGGACCTCGACCGTCGCGTGACTGACCCCGAACTGCTGCTGCATGCGGGTCTTTACCGCGCGCCGTACCGTGTCGAGGCAGGCGCCGTCGCGGGCAACAACCTCCAGCGTGACCAGCGGCTTTTGCTCGGTCAGGGCCCAGGCGTGAATATGGGTGACCCGCGCCGCGTCTGCGATGTTTGTCTCAAGGTCGTTCTTGATGTCACCGGGGTTAAGGCCGGATGGAACGCCTTCAATAAGGATATGCGCGCTCTCACGTGTCACGCGCCAGCCGCCGAAAGCGATGATAAGGGCGACCACAACAGACAGGATCGGGTCGATGGGGGTCCAGCCGGTCGCCAGGATCATGATCGCTGCCACGATGGCTGCGACGGAGCCGAGCAGGTCGCCCGCCACGTGCCAGATCGCGCCGCGCATATTGAGATCATCATGGTCGCCGCCATGCAGGATGAAGAAGGCGATGATGTTGACGACGAGGCCCCCGATCGCAACGCCGAGCAGGATGCCCCCCAGAATGGGCTGGGGATCCATCAGGCGCATCGCGGCTTCCCAGACGATCCAGACCGCAAGAGCGAGGAGGGCAAGCCCGTTGACGAAGGCGGCAAGCACCTTGAAGCGCGCAAACCCGAAACTGCGCAGGCCATCGGCCGGCTTGGCAGCCAGCCGGAAACCGACCCAGGCCAGCGCAAGCGAGCCTGCATCGGTGAGCATGTGCGCGGCATCGGCAAGCAGGGCAAGCGAGCCTGAAATGATACCGCCGACAATTTCTGCGATCATGAAGCTGAAGGTGAGCAAGGCCGCAAACGCCACCCTGCGGCGTGCATCAACCGTTTCGGTCACCGCGTGGTGGTTGCGGTGCTCATGCTGTCCAAGGCCGTGTGAGTGGGTGTGTGCCATGGCTTCAACATCGTGCGAGCCACGTCGAAGTCAAGAAAAATTACAGTAAAAACAGATAGTTGAGAATGATATTACGTCTCATTCCAGCCAGTCGGGTAGGACAACGGATTGTTCTTTCACGTCTTTCAGGTCTGGCTGGGGATGGCGCTCTATGAGTTTGGTGACAATGGCATCTGCGATGCGGGCCGCTTCACGCAAGGGTTCGTACCGCCACTGATCGATTGTGCCATCGAACCAGCGCGCGCACCCCCGCTCGATAAGGCTTTCATGCAGACGATCGAACTTTGCGCTGGAGCCTTTCAGGCGCGCCATGTGGATGGGCAGACCGTGCCAGGCTGCGTCCGACAGCATGTTCGAGCTGTCTTCGGTCACGATGGCCGCATCGGAATAGAGAAGCCAGGCAAGATAGGGGTTCGCCCCATCCTGTGGGCCTGACCAGAAGCGTGCGCCAACGCGGCCTGCAAGGGCGCGCATGCGGGCGACGACCGGGACAGGCGTACGCCGCGACGTGGTGATGCGAAGCCGCCAGCCCTGACGGGCAAGCGCTTCAAGCTGGCTCTCCAGGCGCTGCGCGGCGTCTTCGCTGAAGGTGTGTGCGTTTGAGTCCCCGCCGAGGATGACGATACAGGACCTACCCGGCTCATCGGCGAGATCGGCAAAGGCCTGTCCGGCGGTTTCGATGTCGTCCGGGGCAAAATGAGAGGGCGACCCGATGGTCTGGATGACGTTCGGCCCGGAGAGGTCGTCATGGGCGGGGACGGCGAGTAGGTCGAACTTTGACGGGTCTGTCTTTGGGTCGAGGATCTGGATGGTGAGCGTTTCGCCGCCCGACAGCTCCCGGATGCGGGCTGTGTAGGGCGCGCTGCGGCGACCAGCCGCGATCCAGACATCTGGCCATGGCGGCTGAAACATTCCGCGCTGATCCTTTGGAAGGGCGCGAAGTGGCATTGGCCAGTCGCTGCCGGGCAAAAGCGTCCAAGGCGCGCGTGGGCTCAGCGTAACGGGGGTCTCGCGGTGGCCTTGTCCCGCGATATGCGCGATCTGCATCCAGCGAGCGGTGCTGGAGAGGGCCCGCATGACGGCACGAACCTGGGCGGCATTACCAGCCCGACCGTCCGATACAGCCCAGACCGATGGTCCAAGCTGCTCAGTATGTGCAAGGGCCGGATTGGCCATGCTGTGACGCCTTTCGGATTCTTGTGCCTTCGCGCCAGACATTGCCAGCTTTCGCGGCGTCATGCACCCGCGCTTTCATGTGGAAATGCCGATGTGGCTAGCCGCGTGATAAGCGGCCTTTCAGCTCCTACGCCGCCGTACAGATACAAAAAAGCCGACAGGGGACGGATCCCGTGCCGGCTTTGTTTGTCAGACTGGGCGCAGCTCTATTTGAACTGGACGTCTTCGATCTCATAGACTCGGGCACCGCCCGGGGCGGCAACTTCCGCCTCGTCGCCAATCGTCTTGCCGATCAGGGCGCGCGCAATCGGGGAGCCGACAGAGACCTTGCCCTTGGCAATATCGGCCTCATCTTCACCGACGATGCGGTAGGTGACCTGTTTCTCGGTATCGGTATCGGTCAAGGTGACGGTCGCGCCAAAGACGACTTTCTCGCCTTTCAGCTTGGTCACATCGATCACTTCGGCGCGGGCGAGCTTGTCTTCCAGCTCGGCGACGCGGCCCTCGATGAAGCTCTGCTTTTCCTTGGCCGCATGATACTCGGCATTCTCCGAAAGATCGCCGTGTTCGCGCGCTTCGGAAATGGCCTGGATGACAGCCGGGCGTTCAACCGACTTCAAATGCTTGAGTTCTGCGTCGAGGGCTGCATGGCCTTCGGCGGTCATGGGTGTTCTTTGCATGTTCTGGATAACCGTCTGTTTAACGTGTCAGCGTCTTTCCAAACGCGTTTTTCGTCAAGTGGTGTTGTGTCAGGCCTGCTGCAAGGGGCGAACGGTGAGTTCTCTTTCGTGCAGGGCGCGAATGCCCTGAACAGACGCGCGCGACGCGGCAAGCGTTGTGAAGTAAGGGATTTTCCGCGTCAGCGCCGTCCGGCGGATAGAGGCAGAGTCTTTCATCGACTGCACACCCTCGGTTGTGTTGAAGACAAGCTGGATGCCGCCATTGATCATCCTGTCGACGATATGCGGCTGGCCTTCGATCACCTTGTTGATGCGTTCGACCTTCAAACCGTTGTCTTCAAGGAAGCTGGCAGTGCCGCTCGTCGCGATGAGCTGGAAGCCCATTTCGACCAGTTCGCGCGCCGGCGCGATGACGGCAGGCTTGTCGCTGTCCTTGACCGAGATGAAAACCGAGCCTTCACGCGGCAGATAAACATCGACCGCGATCTGGGACTTCAGGAAGGCCGCGCCGAAATCATCATCCCAGCCCATGACCTCCCCGGTTGAGCGCATCTCCGGGCCGAGCGCCGGATCGACGCCCGGGAAGCGGGCAAACGGGAAGACTGCTTCTTTGACCGCGATGCGGCGCGGCTTGGCCTTGCTGAGATCAAAATCGGTGAGCGAGGCACCAGCCATGACCTTGGCGGCGATGCTGGCGATTGGCGCGCCGACCGCTTTGGCAACAAAGGGCACGGTCCGGGAGGCGCGGGGATTGGCCTCCAGCACATAGATCTCGTCGCCTTTGACCGCGAACTGGATGTTGATCAGGCCGCGAACCTTGAGCGCACGGGCCAGGGCCGCCGCAGAGTCGGAGAGGCGCTGGATGATCTCAGCCGAGAGCGTATAGGGCGGCAGGGCGCAGGCGCTGTCGCCGGAATGGACGCCAGCTTCCTCGATATGCTCCATGACGCCGGCGACATGAACATTCGTTTCGTCGCAAAGCGCATCGACGTCGACCTCGATGGCGTCAGAGAGATAGCGGTCAAGGAAAAGCGACTGGTCGCCGGATACCTTCATGGCTTCCTTGGCGAAGGACTTCACGTCTGCGTCATCGCGGCAGATTTCCATGGCGCGGCCGCCGAGCACGAAAGAGGGGCGCAGCATGATTGGATAGCCAAGCTTGCGGGCCATTTCCAGGGCTTCTTCCTCTGACCGCACGGTCGCGGACGGGGCCTGCTTGATCTCCAGCCGATCGAGCAGCGCGGCAAAGCGCTCACGGTCTTCGGCGAGATCGATGCTGACGGGACTGGTGCCGAGGATCGGGACGCCCGCCTCGTGCAGGGGCGTCGCGAGCTTAAGCGGCGTCTGGCCGCCAAACTGGACGATGACGCCCAGAAGCTCACCTGCGCCCTGTTCCTTGGCGATGATCTCGGTGACGTGTTCCTCGGTCAGGGGCTCGAAGTAGAGCCGGTCAGAGGTGTCATAGTCGGTCGAGACGGTCTCAGGGTTGCAGTTCACCATGATCGATTCGATGCCAATATCCGCCATCGCGAAGGCGGCATGGCAGCAGCAATAATCGAACTCGATGCCCTGGCCGATCCGGTTTGGACCGCCGCCTAGGATTATCGCTTTCTTGCGATCAGAGACGTTCGCTTCATCATCGGCTTCTGTCTTGCCATAGGCCGGGTGTTCATAGGTCGAATAGAGGTAAGGCGTCTTGGCGGCGAACTCCGCCGCGCACGTATCGATACGCTTGTAGACGGGGCGCACGCCAAGCTCATGGCGAGCCGTGCGGACATCGGTTTCAGACTGCCCCGTCAGTGTCGCAAGACGCGCATCGGAGAAGCCGGAGGCTTTCACCTCAGTCATGTGATAGCGGTCCGTCGGCAGGCCATCGCGGCGAATGTCGGCTTCAGCCTCGATGATGGCCGCGATCTGGCGCAGGAACCACCGGTCAATCGAGGTGATACGGTAGATGTCCTCAACCGTGAAGCCTTCGCGGAAGGCCTGCGCCACATGCAGGAGGCGGTCCGGTGTTGGGCGGGCGAGCGCCGAATGGAGTGCTTCGCTGCCGGTCACTTCCGGTTCGTCGAAGCCGGTGAGACCTGTCTCGAGCGAGCAGAGCGCTTTCTGCACGCTTTCCTGGAAGTTACGGCCAATGGCCATGGCTTCGCCGACCGACTTCATCGCCGTTGTCAGGATCGGCTCGGAGCCGCGATACTTCTCGAAGGCAAAGCGCGGGATCTTGGTGACCACGTAATCGATGGTCGGCTCGAACGAGGCGGGCGTGGCGCCCGTAATATCATTGTCGAGTTCATCGAGTGTGTAGCCGACGGCGAGCTTGGCGGCGATCTTGGCGATCGGGAAACCTGTGGCCTTGGAGGCAAGCGCCGAGGAGCGCGACACACGCGGGTTCATCTCGATGACGACGAGGCGGCCATCATCAGGATTGACGGCAAACTGAACATTCGAGCCGCCGGTCTCGACACCGATCTCACGCAGGACGGCAAGCGACGCGTTGCGCATGATCTGATATTCACGGTCGGTCAAAGTCAGGGCAGGCGCGACGGTGATCGAATCGCCGGTGTGCACGCCCATCGGGTCGATATTTTCGATGGCGCAGATGATGATGGCATTGTCGGCCTTGTCGCGCACGACCTCCATCTCGAACTCTTTCCAGCCGAGCAGGCTTTCGTCGACGAGCACTTGCGCAACAGGAGAGGCGGCAAGACCGGAGCGCACGATCTCTTCGTATTCCTCGACATTGTAGGCCACGCCGCCGCCCGTGCCGCCGAGAGTATAGGCCGGGCGGATAATGGCTGGCAGGCCGACGAAGTCGAGTGCTTCCATGGCGCGCTTCAGACCTTCGATGCGGTCATAGCCTGTGATCTTGCCGGCATCATTCTTGATTTCCGGTGCCGCTACGATGGTGGCGCGCGGGTTTTCCAGCCCAATCCTGTCCATGGCTTCGCGGAAGAGACCGCGATCCTCTGCCATCTCGATGGCTTCAGCGCGCGCGCCGATAAGCTCGACGCCATACTTTTCGAGGATACCGTCCTTGTAGAGTTCCAGCGCGCAGTTCAGCGCCGTCTGACCGCCCATGGTCGGCAGGATCGCGTCAGGCTTTTCGGCCTCGATGATCTTTTCGACAAAATAGGGCGTGATCGGTTCGACATAGGTGGCGTCGGCCATGTCCGGGTCGGTCATGATCGTCGCCGGGTTCGAATTGACCAGAATGACGCGGTAACCCTCATCCTTGAGGGCCTTGATCGCCTGGACACCAGAATAGTCGAACTCGCAGGCCTGGCCGATAATAATCGGGCCGGCACCTATAACGAGGATGGATTTCAGATCGGTGCGTTTTGGCATCTCGTCTCCTCGCTTTGATGACCACCGGTCAAACGGGTGCGCTATAGCTGGCCTTGAGGGGGCGGGGCAAGACCGCAGTCAGCCAAAACTGTTGATGCTGTGACACCAATGCAGCCCGGGCCATGAAAAAAGGCTCCCCGCAGAGCAGGGAGCCTTCTTCATCACAGCCTTGTAACGGCCCTGATTTGGCCTACCAGGCGCGTGGGTCGCGCGGGTAGCGGTCGACAGCGTCAGAATAGCCGTCGCCATCATAGTCTTTTTCGTCAGCCTGGTCGCGCACGCCTGGCGTGTCGCAATCTTCGGCTTCGGTACAGCCCTTGGCTGCGCCAGCGAGACCGCCAACACCTGCGCCAATTATCGCGCCGCGGGTGGCATTGCCGTCACCGGTGTTGTTACCGATAACTGCGCCTGCAGCTGCGCCAAGACCAGCGCCGACAGCGGCGTTGCGCTCAGTGTAGCCTGACTGGGTGCAGGCGGCCATCAACAGGCCGGTTGCGGCGATAGCAGTGGTCTTAAGAAGCGTCTTCATGGGTCGATCCCCTTTTCTTCGTATAGGAACATGTCAAACGAAGACCATCTGCTACGGTTCCAGCAAATGCACGGGAAAAACGCCGTATTTGAATTACAAACGCTTTAGATGAACAAGACACAACAAGAGCGGGGGCAAGTGTTCATTCTATGAGCCTTGCGATGCGGGCCGGTTCAATGGCGACGGGGACGTCGGTATTGCCGGGTTTGAAGTCGATGCGCAGCTCTCCCGTATCGCGGATGGCGATACGATTCGCGACGATCTGCAGAAGGGGCGAGGACTGATCGCCGGCGCCCGCGCCGCTGATGAAGAAGTTCTGCGTCGGCAGGTAGATCAGCCCGATAATGCTCATTGCGCCTGTGCCGGTGAGGCGCGAAACAACAGGCGCACCGCCAGTGCGGGTATTGCGGCGTTCTGCGACGGCGATACCGGCCAGATTGCCTTCTGCAGGGGCCTTCAGATCGAGGCGGGCCTCATCGCTGACGCGGAGATATGCGTTCGGGCCTGTAAAGATGATGGTCACACCCTCAGCGGTCACGGTCGCCCGGCGCGTAATCTCCATCGGCGCGCCTTTGATGAAATAGGTGCCTGGCAGCATCTCCACATGTCCATAAGCGATGTCGAGGCCGCAATATGTTCCGGGCGTCAGCGTGTCGGTCGGGCGATCATAACGCCGGTCCGGCGCATAAAGCGCCGCCAGAAGATTATCGGTCAGTGCGAGAAGATCGAAATCGCTGAGCCCCGCGCCTGTGGCTGGATTAGCCGGTGCGGGCTGACCGCAATAGTGATTGTGCTCCGGATCTGCGCAATTCTTGTTGCATCCTGTCCCGCCGCCGTCGTCATCGTCATCGTCATCGTCATCGTCATCGTCATCGTCATCGTCGTCGTCATCATCGTCGCCGCCGCGACCACGTCCACGTCCACGGCTTCCTGGCTGATGGACGGTGCGCTCAATCTGGCGAAGGATGTTAAGGGGCGGATCGAAGTCCGGGTCTGGCAGGCATGTGTCGGGCGCGGGTGGCCGCCAGTCCGCGAGCGGGTCCGGGATCGGGTCGCACTGAACGCTTGGGAGGGGGGACACGTTTGCACGGTGAGAACGGTCGACAAGACCGGCGGCGCAGAAGCTTTTGGCGTCGGCGCGTCCGCCCTCAAACTGCATTGAGGCGCTGCTACTATCGTTCGACCAGACAATGCACCCTTTCGCGACCAGTCTGGCCATATGCTTGAGCGAAAGGCCGATTTTATTTTCGGGGCTCAGCGCCAGAAGGCAAAGTGGAAAGCCCCAGGTGGACGTGGCGACAGCGCGCCTGCGAACCGGGGCGGTGGCATTTCTGCCCGTGAAACGGCCAAAGAAATTAACAGGCTGGAATTCCAGCTCGACGGCGAGACGCGTATGCTGACCAAAAGCGTCTTCTGACACGGCATCGACGACCAGATCGGCCAGAGAGTATTCGGAATTGTTTTCCGCGAGAACCTTGGCCTGCTGGCGCGCCGCTTCGAGCCTGTCCTTGGCGCGCGGCGAGGGTGTGTTCAGAAATGCGGTTGCCCCGCCCAGTGCGGCCGAATCTGCCGCCTGCTGGACCTTGCTGCCCGAGCGCGAATCCATGCCGAGCGCCAGCGTGGAGCCGACGAGCGCCAGGATGGCCATGATGCTGATCGCAAAAATGGGCATCGTGCTTGCCCTTTGGCAAGCCACGACTGTTCTGAAGAGGGTATGAAGAGACGAAATGATCACGCCGGGACTTTTGCACGGACAGGTTAAAGCCCACGATACATGACCAGATCAAATTTCAGATAAATCGGTAAGCGGCCCGGATCGCCTAGAGGCCCAGCACCCGCTTGGCGATGATATTGTGCTGGATCTCATTGGTGCCGCCATAGATCGACTGGGCCCGCGTGCCGAAATAGGTCGAGACACCGGGCGCCGCATGCGTCGTCGCCGCGCCGCCTTTCAGCCATTCTGGACTGACGGAGTCGGCAAAGCCGCGCTGCGCATTGAAGCCAGCGGTATCGAGATAGAGCGTTGTAATCTGCTGGGCGGTTTCCGTGGCGAGGATTTTTACGATGGATGCTTCCTTGCCGGGGGAGCCGCCATCCTTCACTGCTGACAGCACGCGCAGGACCGTCATCTCCAGTCCGTCCACGGCGAGGTCGGCTTCAGCCAGCTTTCGCGCAAAGGCGGGGTCGTCGATCAGCCGGTGATTGCCGCCATCGGGCACAGCCGAAGCGATCCGCCGGATATGCGCCAGCTGCTTTCGCTTGCCGCCGATACGGGCATAGGAGGTGCGCTCATGGCCGAGCAGGTACTGGCTATAGGTCCAGCCTTTGCCGGCCTCGCCGATCATATAGTCGGCCGGGACACGGACATTGTCGAAGTGGACCTGGTTGAGGGCATGCTTGCCATCAATGGTGATGATCGGCGTCACAGTGATGCCGGGCCGGTCCATCTCTGCGATGATGAAGCTGATGCCTTCCTGCTTCTTGCCAGAGCTGTCGGTCCGCGCGAGGCAGAAGATCCAATCGGCATGCTGGGCCGCCGAGGTCCAGATCTTGGTGCCGTTGAGAACATAGTCGTCGCCGTCTTTCACGGCAGAGAACTGCAGCGAGGCGAGGTCAGAGCCGGCCTCGGGTTCGGAATAGCCCTGCGCCCAGCCTTCGCGGCCCTCGCGGATACCCGGCAGCCAGCGCTCTTTCTGTTCGTCCGTGCCGAATGTGTAGATGATCGGGCCGACATAGACGACGCCCATGGGGGTGACGGTCGGCACGCCTGCGCGCTCCAGCTCCTCATCGAAGACATATTGTTCCTCAAGAGACCAGCCAGGCCCGCCATGCTCTGCCGGCCAGCCTGCTGCGAGCCAGCCCTTGCTGCCAAGCGCGGCTTCAGACTTTCGGACCTCTTCAGTGGTCAGCGATGCGCCTTTGGCGGTCTTGGCGAGAACATCCTTGGGGAAATCATTGGCGAAGAAGGCGCGCACATCGGCGCGGAAGTCTTCGAGTTTGGGGTCTGTCTTGAGGTCCATGCGGGTATGATAGCCGACAGAGGCGCCAGCGTCAGCCATGACCCAAGGTCAGAGAGGGTGGGAGCGTCGCCCCAAACCATGCTAATATTGCACGACCCAGACCAAAAAGAGGAAGGCCCTCATGAAACGTCTACTGATCGCATTCGCGCTCGCGGGCTGCTCCCCTAACATGCCTCAGGATCAGGACCAGACATCAGGCGAGGGTGACGTAACAGCTCCGCAGCCGCCGGAAGAAGAGGGACAGGCCGCAAAAGATACCAGTGATTTCTCGATGGACCTGACGCTGAACGACCTTGAGGCGGGCGACGAGGTCACGTCTCCACTTCGTTTTTCGGGCAGCGCGTCTGGCCTCTGGTATTTTGAGGGCGATTTCCCGGTCCGCCTGGTCGATGGGCAGGGCAATGTGATCGCGGAGTCCTATGCCTCGTCCCAGTCCAACTGGATGACGGAAGAACAGGTGCCGTTCGAAGGCGAGATCACGTTCAATGTGACTGAGCCGACCGAGGCGACCCTGATCTTTCAGGAGGATGATCCGAGCGGCATGAACGTGCCCGCCGAAAGGCAGGTCGCAGTGAGTTTGCTGCCGACCGGATAGCTGTCTCAGCTTTTTTGAGCGCTTTCACTTCAGCCGCGGTGAAGCGCCCAAACGCGGCTAGCTATACCGCTTCGACAGTTTCTGGTCGATCTCGCTCGCCGCCTGCTTTTCCGCCCCGGCATAGCCTGTCAGTGCGTCCGCGACGAACGGATTGCTCTGACGCTCCTGGCCGAATGTGCTCATGCCGCCGTGCCCGGGGATGAAGCGCATTTCATTGCCGAGCGGCCAGAGCTTTGACGTGATGGAATCGATCAGCTGCTGGTGATTGCCGCGCGGAAAGTCTGTCCGGCCGATGGAGCCCTGGAAAAGCACGTCGCCGACAAAAGCGAGCGCGCCGCTCTCATTATAGATCACGACATGGCCCGGCGTGTGGCCGGGCGTGTGGACGACGCTGAATTTCACGCCGTCGAGGTCCAGCTCATCGCCATCCTCGAGATAGCGGTCCGGCGTCACGTTCTTGCCGTCGGTAATGCCATAGCGCTGACCTGAGGCTTCGATCTCATCCAGCAGCCACTGGTCATCCTTGTGCGGGCCGATGATTTCACAGCCCGTAAGCTCCTTCACCGCGGCGGCGGCGCCCGCATGGTCCATATGGCCATGAGTCAGCCAGACGCCGACGATCTTTACGCCAAATTCCTTTGCCGCGCCCATCAGCTTGTCGATGTCCCCGCCCGGGTCGACAAAGACACCTTCCTTGCTCTCGATCGACCAGATGAGAGAGGTGTTCTGCTGCAGCGGCGTCGTCGGAATGATGCGGATTTCGAGCTTGGGCTTGTTCTGGGCTTGGTCTGTCATGGGTCTCTATGTAGCAACCGGCTTCCACCGTGAAAAGGAGAGGCGCAGCGTTGCGATGTTGTTGAGGATGACGCCGGCGGCGAAATAATAGAGGCCGATGCGCGGATCGAAGCCGACATAGGCCATGGTCTGCGAGAGGCCGATGAGCAGGGCGGCGAGGAAAACATCCAGCATCGACCATTTGCCGAGCACGTTGAGCCACCAGGCAAGCTTCGGGCTGGGCGGGGCGCCGCGCCGGAAAATGATGGCGGCGACCAGCGTCTTGGTCAGCGGGAAGACACCTGAGAAGAAAACCACCACCATGCCGAGGAAGAAAAGATCGAGCTCGATCAGCGTCTCAACCAGCCCCCAGAGGTTGTACTCGATCATCAGGCCAACATAGTTCGGCTTCATGATGGAGGGCTGCGAGATGCCCATGATGATGAGCGCGACCGAGGCGTAGAGCGCCCATTCGGCGAGCACATCGATCACCTTGGCGCGCCGGCGTTTCGCGCGGGCCTCGTCTGATGCGGGATTAACTGAGGTGTCGGTCATTGCGGGCGAGCCTTGTCAGACAATTGAGCCTTGTCAACGCTTCCAAGGCGGGAGGTTTGGAACTAGGTTCGACGCGGCGCAGACTTTAACGGCAAAAGCGAGGAACGCTCTTGGGCCGCATTTTGATCATTCTTCTCGGGCTGGTTGGCCTTGCCGTGTATTACTTCACCAATCAGGAAGTGAACCCCTTCTCTGGAGAGCGGGAGTTCAATGCGATCTCCATTCCGCAGGCGAGCGAGCTTGGCGCGCAATCCTATGCGCAGATCCTGCAGCAGGAGCGGCCAAATGTGCTCTGCCTCGACAATTGCCAGACCGAAGCGGCTGAAGAGGTCGTCTCGAGAGTGCGTGAGATTGGCGAGAAGCTGCAGCGGGCGGCCATCGATTATGAGCGCGATCTTCTTGCAGAAGGCTGGACGTTCACACCGGTCGCCGAGGAATTTGCCTGGACCTACAACGTCATTCAGTCCGACCAGCCGAACGCCTTCTGCCTGCCGGGCGGCTATGTCGCCGTCTATACCGGCATCATGGACGTGACGGGCAATTTCGATGGCGAGGTCACGCTGGCCGACCTTGAAGACCCCGACAAGCTGGCGGTCGTCATGGGTCATGAGATCGGCCACGCCATGGCGCATCACGGCGCCAAGCGGATGAGCCAGAGCCAGCTGGCGCAGCTTGGCATGGCGGCCGTCAGCGTCGGGGTGGGCGATATGGATCCCGGCCAGCGCCAGCTTGTGCTGGGCGCGATGGGCGTCGCGGCGCAGGGCGGCATCATGGCCTTCTCACGCCAGCATGAAACCGAGGCTGACCGGATCGGCCTCGAGCTTCTGGTGCGCGCCTGCTACGACCCGCGAGAGGCGCCAGAACTCTGGGAGCGGATGGGGTCGATTGGTGGTCAGCGTCCCCCTGAGTGGATGTCGACTCATCCGGCGTCAGAAACCCGCGCGCAGAACTTCCGCGACTGGATGCCGGCCTATGTGGAAAAGTATGAGGCCAATTGCGGGCCGCTTCGCTAGCGCGCCGCTGCCCAGTCGGCATAGGCGTCGATCAGCCTCGTCATGTTTTCCATGGTTGGAAACTGGCTGAAGCCGTGCGGCGCGCCCGTTTCCGCCCAGTCCAGCTTTTCGCTGACGCAGGTCTCGACGAAAGGGGCATACCAGCTCGTATCATCAAACAGTGTGGCGCGCACATTCGCCATGAAATCAAGGGCCTTCGGGCGAGTGAACATCCAGCTCATGCAGTCCGGGCAGAAAAAATGCGGAAGGTCGGCCTGCTTCATGCCGCCGATCACGGGCTCGCCCTTTATCACTTCAAACCCGTCTGCCGGTATGGCGACGCTGGCTGAATAGGCGCTCGCCGTCATCTTCTGGCAGCCGGTACAGTGGCAGGCCATCGTCATGAGCGGTGCTTTCGTGACCCGGAACCGGACCCCGCCACAGCGGCATCCGCCTTCAGCGGGCAGGGCAGGTTGTTTCAAGCGGAGATCCTCTCCCGAACGTGGTTGCCATCTCTCTGCCCCAATCGCGGGTCAGCTTCAATCGGGACAGATAGAGGTGGGACAAAGATGAGACAGATCGTCATTGCAGGCGTGCTTGTCGTGTGTGGACTTGGGCAGGCGCACGCTGAGGTCAAACAGGTGACGGGCGCGCTGCTGGGTGGCGCAGAGGGCGAAGCGTCGGCGGTCCTCGAAGGGCTTGAAGACGGCGACGTGGTTCTACTCGACCTCAATATGAGCCAGCCAGCATGGCCCGCGATTTTAGGCGATGAAGGCTCTTTCGAGACAGCCGACAGCTGCGCCTATGGCATGATTGAGGGGGTGGAGCAGATCGGCATCCCGACCGGGTCCAATCATCTTCTGATGACGGTGAGGCTTGGCGATTCGGATATGTATGCCGCCAACGGCCTCTCCTGCGAGTACGATCCATCCGGGGCTGGCGCAGACCCTGAAAACTGGGCACATATGCGCCTGACTGGGTGCTATCTGGCTCGGGCGATTTCCATTCCGACCGCGCGAGAACTCGTCCTGAATCCATTGCCGGCTTCGGCCTGCGGCCTTCACGACTGAGCGGTCGGCCTTATACTTACTCTTATCGCTGGCAGGCCGCGCGGAAGGTGAGCTTTCGCGCATATGCTGCCGCTACAGTTTCTTCAGGAGACCCTTCATGCATTCGAGATTCTTTTTCCCGGCGGCGGCCATGTCAGCCCTTGTCTTTGCCGCTTTGCCCGCAACTGCTCAGTCGCAAATGGAAGCCGACACGCCAGAACGGGTGACCGAAGGCAATCTTGTCATGGAAAATATCCCGGACATCCCGGCGAGCGTGAAAGAGAAGCTGCGCCAGTACCAGAATGTGCGCACGCACGGGTTTTCCGACTGGACCGATGAAGGCGTTCTTATCTACACCCGCTTTGGCGAGGTGAGCCAGATCCATAGTGTACGCGAGCCGATGGGCGCGCGCCGTCAGGTGACCTTTTATGACGAGCCGATTGGCGGCGCGCTGGTCAGCCCGGTTGGTGGCAGCTTTCTCTTCTCCAAGGATACGGGCGGGGATGAGTTCTATCAGGGCTACCGGTTCGACACTGAGAGCGGCGACGTCACTCAGTTCACGGATGCCGGCACGCGCAATGGTTCCTATGTCTGGGCAGATAGCGGCGACAGCGTCGTCTGGTCGAGATCACGTGACGGCGAGGCCGATTCCGATCTGATGATGGGCAATCCTGCCGAGCCCGGCAGCACCAGGATGATCTTTGAAGGCGAGGGCACGGGTGCGCTTTTCCCGATCGATATCTCAGACGACGGCACGCAGGTGACCGTCCAGCGCTACATCTCTATTCAGGACAGCGACATCTATACGCTCAACACCGAGACGAGCGAGCTGACGGAGATCCGGGCGGGCGAGGAAGTGGCCTATAATGGCCTCTATTTCCTCCCCGATGGCGGGCTGCTGACGTCCACCGATGCCGGGTCGGAGTTCAAGAACCTTGTCCGCCTTGATCCGTCTTTGGACGAGACGACGATCTATACAGGTGACATCAACTGGGATGTTGAAAGCTATGACCTCTCGCCAGATGGAAGCACGGTGGTCTTTACGGTCAACGAAGGCGGGCTTGGCACGATCAAGCTTCTGGATATCGAAACCGGCGAGGTCATGGACGGCCCGCAGCTGCCAACCGGGATCGCGTCGGGGGTCACCTTTGACGACACCGGCAGCCGTGTCGGCTTTACATTTGTCGGGGCAACCAGCCCGGCCGATGCCTGGTCGTTCGATGTCGACACGCTGGAGCTGACGCGCTGGACCGAAGCTGAAGTTGGCGGGCTCGACACCAGCGCGTTCATCGAGCCTGAGATGTTCGACTATCCAAACGCTGACGGGATGGACATTCCGGCCTTCGTCTATCGCCCCGGCAGCGAAGGCCCGCACCCGGTCATCATCTCGATCCATGGCGGCCCGGAAAGCCAGTCGCGGCCATATTTCGCGTCGACCTATCAGTACTGGGTGAATGAACTTGGCGCTGCGGTCGTCGTGCCAAATGTTCGCGGGTCTGCCGGCTATGGCAAGACCTATGTCAGCCTCGACAATGGCCTTAACCGCAAGAAGCCGGTCGAAGATATCGGCGCGCTGCTTGACTGGATCGAGACCCAGGAGGATCTCGATAGTGACCGCGTCCTGGTCTATGGCGGGTCCTATGGCGGCTATATGGTTCTGGCCTCCATGGTCGATTACAATGACCGGATCGCAGGCGGCATCGACATTGTCGGTATTTCTGACTTCGCGACCTTCCTTGAGAACACGAATGGCTATCGCCGTGATCTTCGCCGCGCCGAATATGGCGATGAGCGCGATCCGGAAATCGCCGCCTTCTTCGAGGAGATTTCGCCGCTGAACAATGCGAGCGCGATCACCAAGCCGCTCTTTATCATTCAGGGCGCAAACGATCCGCGCGTGCCCGCGTCAGAGGCTGAGCAGATCCTTGAAGCGGTGCGCAGCAATGGCGGTGAAGCGTGGTTCCTGCTGGCGATGGATGAGGGGCATGGCTTCCGCAAGAAATCCAATCGCGACTTCCAGAGCGAGGCGCAGACACTGTTCATTCAAGATGTGCTTGAGCTGGACGCCGCTGAATAGGGCGGTCTGAACAAGGTTCACAGTCATGAAGGCGGCCCGACAGACGGGCCGCCTTTTTTGCCTCGTGCCTTTAGAAGCGCGAGACAGCTTCCGGGCTTTGTTTTTCAAAGTGCTCTTGACGATGCGAAATGACTTTGCGATACAAAGTACATTGCAGAGAAAGGAAACTGTCATGTTCAAGCAAATCATCACCACCAGCCTTATTGCCGGGGCACTTGCCCTTCCGGCTTTTGCCGCCCCACTCACGGTTACGCTGGAAGGCGTCGAGGACCGCGGCGCACCGCTCTATGTCGGCGTTCAGACCGAAGAGCAGTTCATGCAAGAGGACGGAATTGCCGGCGAGAAGCTGGAAAGCCCTGAGCCCGGTACGATCACCGTCACCTTCGACCTGCCTGAGGGCGCCTATTCGGTCTCCGTCTGGCACGACCTCAATAAGAATGGCGAGTTCGACATGCTGGAAAACCAGATGCCGAATGAGGGGTGGGCGATGAGCAATCAGGCCGCCCTGCGCGGTATGCCCACCTTCGATGTCGTGAAGGTTGATGTCGGGGCCGAAGGCGCTTCGATCACGGAAACGGTTATATATCCCGACTAGGATCTGCCCTTCCTCACACATTAGCGTGACCGGTCTCGTCGAGGCCGGTCATTTGCGCTAGCGCTTGCGCAAGACAAGTAAGCGGAAATCCTGAATGCAATCCATCTACTGGGTCCTGACATGGGCGTGCCATCGCAAGTGCAAGCATTGTTATGATGACCGTTTTCGCCCCTATGTTCGCGATGCGCTGAAAGCAGTTGTCGGCGAAGGACAGGCGGCGCACGAGACGATTATCGCCAACCTGCCAGACGATATGAGCTGGCATGACCCGGCCACCGGAACACACCAGCGCACCATCCTGATACTCGCCGGTGGTGAGCTGTTGATCGACGGGGTTCGCGAGGAGCTGTTCTATCCTGCGCTTCGCGCCATCCGCGCCCGCTGGGGCGACAAGGCGCCCAGGATTTCCATGCAGATGACCGGCGACGTGCTTACGCCGCAGATCCTTGATGAGTGCCTCTCTCTTGGTGTCGAGGGCATCGCGATTGCCTCCATCGACGACTACCATGTCGGCATGAAGGGCGAGAAGAAATTCCGCTTCATGGAAGATATCCGTGCGCTGATGGCCTCTCGCGGGGTTTCTGAGATCTCTCTTGGCGGCGCCAAATCAAAAAAGCTGAACATGCCTGAGCAGCCAGAGACGCAGCCCGATGGCCCGACTTTCCTGTTCTTTGGGGCGCAGGAAGACCTCTGGATCGGGGAGTTATGGCCGCGCGGGCGGGCCTGGACGAACGGGCTGTCGAATGCAGGCTATGAGACAAACTTTTGCGCACGCTGGTCGGGCGGGAAGAACTTCCTGCATCTGGGCCAAGCCGGATCGGAAATCGCGATCGAGCCAGATGGGTCAGTCTATCCCTGCTGCCTGAAGACCAAAGCGCCGCTCGGCAAGCTGACCGAGGAAAAGCTGGCGGATATTCTGGAAAGCGTCGGCGCGCTGCCGGAAATCCAGGCGATCAATCGCGGTGATCCAGAAGCGATGATGGAAAGCCCTGAGGCGTTTCGGGCGATCTCAAGCGCTGTGGACGGTGCCGGCCGGACGGTCGAGAATATGTGTATCGGCTGCGACCATTATTTCGAACGCACACTTTCGCCAAAGCTCAAAGCGCTGCGCGAGGCGCGGCTGGCTGCGCTGGCAAGCTGACTTCACAACGCGCTCATCCTGAGGCTGTAATGCATGTTCGAGCCTAGCTCAGCGGGTCAATGCGGTCGACGCCCGACTGGTTGACGCGCCACCAGCCTGCAAGGCCATAGCGGGTCTCATGGGTCACTTCGACTTCATGCGGGATGGCCTCGGACAGCATGAACATGACCCCGCCCGGTTCCGGAATGATGCGGGCGGCAGGCAGGTCATCTGGTCCAGCCCCTTCGCCCCAGACCGCCAGCGCGCCGCCGCGCGTCTCGTCCCAGTCCTCATTAAGATAGGCGACAAGCGACACCACCCGGTTTCGCGCACCGGCAAAGCTGTCGAGATGGCGATCATAGAACCCGCCCGGCGGATAGACCGCGAAACAGACCTCCATCTCGAACAGGCCGAGCATAAGTTCGCGGTTGAGACCATGGCGGAGGGTTTCGGTCCAGGCCTGAAAGTCCTGTTGAGGCGAAGTGGTGCCATCAAACCATGTGATACGCGTCCGCCGGATCTTCTTGTCCACCTGATAGGCCGTTTCCCGGCCAACGCCTGCCGCAGCAAGCGCGGCATCGGCGTCGCGTGCAACGAGCTCTTCGCGAAGCGCCTGCGTCAGCTGATCGGGCAAAAGGCCCGGCTGCCAGCTCCAGCCTTTGGCGGCGAGATCGTCGGCAATAGCGCCAAGCCGGTTATGACCGGGCGCAAGACACAATGTGTTCAGCTTGGTATTTCCTTGTCAGGCGACAGCCATCCAAGTGACCAGGGCAGGAGGACAAGCCCGCGAAGATCGAGGAGTGCATGTAGCGCAATCACCAGCCAGAGCGCGCCGGTCGCGGCATATATCACCATGAAGATGGCGCCGATAAGGCCGGATGACAGAACGCCCGGAATGCCCTGATAGGCGTGGGCGACCGCGAAAAGGATCGTGGCGCCAGCAAGCGCGAGGAGGATGCTGCCTGACACCTGGTAGAGGGCGATAAACAGCATGGCGCGGAAGAAAATCTCCTCGACCAGACCGGCGTTCACCGACAAGAGCGCTGTCCATCGGGCCTCGCGCCAGTTGCGGGCGAGAAGCGCGCCAACGCCTTCTTTCGGAATGGCATCCGATTTCATGGAAAAGCCCGCCACAGCGCCCAGGACAAGTCCGATGACCAGGAAGAGGGTGAGGCCCCAGCCAGCGATCGCCAGCCAGTTGCCTGAAAGGCTCATGGCGTCGCCAAGCTGGGCGACATCGCTGGCGAGGCCATCTGGCAAGCGCCAGAACGCCTCCATCGCATCTAGCAGCCAGAGACCGATGAGACCGGTCACGCCGTAGCGAAAGAAGGAATCGGCCGTCCAGTTCGCGAAGGACTTGCGGCGCAGATGGCTCTCTTCCAGCGCTTCGAAAGCCGGAAAGGTGCGCCGGTCTCTCCAAATCTGGTGCACGATCAGCGCGCATGCCGCGATCAGGATAAACCAGGCTGTCATCTGAACTCGCCGGGCAGACTAGCCGCGCGCGTGGCGCATGAAGCCTGCAAACCGGTCAAACAGATAGAAGCTGTCCTGCGGGCCGGGGCTCGCCTCCGGGTGGTGCTGGACCGAGATGATCGGTTTGCCCTTCACGCGAAGGCCGGAATTGGTGCCGTCGAAGAGCGACTTGTGGCTTTCCTCGACGCCGTCGGGCAGCGTTGCCGTGTCGACCGTGAAGCCATGGTTCATCGAGACGATCTCGACCTTGCCGGTTTCGAAATCCTGCACCGGGTGGTTCGCGCCGTGATGGCCTTGCGGCATCTTTTTGGTCTGCGCCCCAAGCGCAAGCGCTAGAAGCTGGTGGCCAAGACAGATGCCGAGCAGCGGCGTGCCACTCATGATGAGCTTGCCGATCGTGTCGCCGCAGCGCTTGATCGTTGCGGCCGGGTCGCCGGGCCCGTTGGAGAGGACCACGCCGTCGGGCGCGAGCTTCATGATCTCTTCATAAGGCGTGTCACCGCGCACGATGGTGGCGCGCGCACCGACCTGAGCCAGATTGCGCAGGATGTTCTTTTTCACGCCATAGTCGAGCACGACGACGTGAAAGTCGGTCTCGTCATTATTGGCAAAGCCCGTGACGAGGTCCCAGAGGCGTTCTGAATTGTCATAGGCCGCATCGCCGACAACGTTCAGCGCAAGATCAGCTGATTCCAGGCCTTCCCAGGCGCGGGCCGCTTCGATCAGGGCGGCGACATCGATCTTGCCATCCGGGGCGTAGGCGACGGCGCATTTCGGCATGCCAGTCTCGCGGATGATGCGGGTCAGCGCGCGGGTGTCGACATTCGAGACCGCAGTGATGTTTTTCCTGGCGAGCCAGGCATCGAAATGGTCGTGCGAGCGCCAGTTTGACGGCGGCGAAATTGGTTCACGAAAGACCGCGCCCGTGGCGGCGCGCTCAGCTTCCGCGCTGGATTCTTCATGGTCCTGCGGGTTGGCACCGACATTACCGATATGCGGAAATGTGAAGAGCACAACCTGTGCGGCATAGGACGGATCAGTCAGGATTTCCTGATAGCCCGTAATCGATGTGTTGAAGCAAAGTTCGCCAACCGCAATGCCAACGGCGCCGGAACCGTGCCCAAGGAAAACCGTTCCGTCGGCGAGCGCGATCGCGCCCGTCGCTGGTGAATCTGGTTGATTTCCGGTAGTCATGCGCGTATCTCCTCGCGTCCTGTCAGACGCCATTAGGATTTCGGTCACTATACGACCTCATCCTTGCTGGCGTGAGATAGGCGTGCAGCGACCTGAGCGTCAAGCGTAAGGTCCATGTATAAAAGAGCAGGTATGGGACAGACAGACGTTTCTCCAGCTACCACGATCCGCGACCGTGTCTTAGTCGCACTTCAGACAGCCGAGTCGGACGACGCCGAAGGTATCCGTGCCCGTACGCTCCGTCTGGTGAAGTGCGCCATGCGGGACCGCGATGTGACGGCACGTGGCCAGGGCAATTGCGCCGGCTGCGAAGACACCGAAGTGCGCAAGCTCCTCGAGGTCATGGTTGCGCAGCGCGAGGTTTCCGCCCGCGAGTATGATGAGAGCGGCCGCATCGCAGACGCAGAGCGTGAACGTGAGGAAATGGAAATCCTCCAATCCTTCCTGCCCCAGCCCTTGGCAGGCGACGCGCTTGAAACGGCCGTCGACAATGTCGTCAGCGACCTCGAGGCCACCAAACTCAAGGACATGGGGCGCTGCATGGCAGAATTGCAGAACCGCTATCCCGGCCGCATCGAAACCGGCCCCGCAGGCAAGGCCGTCCGCCGCGCCTTGCGCTAGAGGCGCGACCGCTCACTTTCCGGCAAGAGATTTCCACAGGCTGTGATTCGCTTGTGCATCGCCGCACTCGTCGCTGGCGCGCCTATGGGTAAACGCGCTATACTCGGTGGCTTATGTCAGCTTCAATTCGCATACCAGATGGCTTCGTTGAGGAGTTGAAGGCCCGTGTCCGGCCGTCGGATGTGATCGGGCGCAAGGTGAAGCTGAAAAAGCAGGGCAAGGAATGGGTGGGGCTCTCGCCCTTCACCAATGAGAAAAGCCCTAGCTTCTACGTCAACGACCAGAAGCGCATCTTCAAGGATTTCTCATCCGGCATTGGCGGCGACGTCATTTCCTTCATCATGGAGACAGAGCGTCTCTCCTTCATGGAGGCGGTCGAGAAGCTTGCCGATGAGGCGGGCATGGAACTGCCCAAGGCGACCCCGCAGGATGAAGAGACCTATGACAGGCGCAAGCGCCTCTATGCCTGCTGCGAGGCGGCCTGCAAATTCTTCGAAGACCGGCTGCGTGCCAGCGAAGGTTCAGAAGCGCGCCAGTATCTTGAGGGGCGCGGCCTTGGCGCCGCGGCCTGGGCGCGCCATCGGCTCGGCTTTGCCCCTGATGACTGGCGCCGGACCATCGATCACCTGAAAGCCGAAAGCTTCGGCATGCAGGAAATCATTGATGCAGGCCTTGCCGTCGTCAAAGAGGGCGGCGGTGACCCATATGACCGGTTTCGCGGGCGTGTGATCTTTCCGATCACCGATGTGCGCGGGCAGGTCATCGCCTTTGGGGGCAGGGGGCTGCAGCCGGACGCCAAACCGAAATACCTCAATTCCAATGATACAGAGCTCTTCCACAAGGGCCGCGTCCTCTATCGCTACAAGGATGCCCGTGAGGCGTTCGGCAGCACGGATGAAGGCGGGCTGATCGTCACCGAAGGCTATATGGATGCCATCGCGCTGGCTGAGGCCGGGATCGGCCATGCGGTCGCTCCGCTGGGAACGGCGCTGACTGAAGACCAGCTCAGCCTCCTCTGGCGCGCCGGGCCAGAGCCTGTGCTCTGCTTTGATGGCGACGCCGCGGGGATCCGGGCAGCCTATCGCTCGATTGAGCGCGCGCTGCCGCACCTTCAGCCAGAGCGGTCGCTTTTCTTCTGTCTTCTATCCGGCGGCATGGACCCCGACGATCTTATCCGGCAATCCGGCCCTCAGGCGATGAAGCAGGCGCTCGAGAATGCCGTGCCGCTGATCGAGGTGTTGTGGCAGCGCGAGCGCGATGCTGAAGCGCTCGATACGCCTGAACGCCAGGCAGGTCTCGAGGCGCGCCTGATGCAGGCCGCCGCCTCGATACAGCATGCCGGGGTGCGCACCGCCTATGAGCGAGAGCTGAAATCGCGCCGCAATGATTATCTCTGGCAGATGCGCAAACGCTCGCGCGGGCCATCGGGCCAGTCCAAAGAACCGGTCAAAGGCGCCCATCAGACCAGTACGCCGGCCAAGACGCGCGGCCTTGGCCTCCTTGTGCGTGCGGTTGATTCACCCCATCTGATCGATGTCGGGTTTGAGACCCTGTCGATGGCGGTTTTCCTCGATGAGGATGTCGCAACACTCCGTGACGTGATCATTTCCTGGCCTGACGCAGGCACAGGTGTTGACCGCAGCGCTATCGCGACCCATTTACATGAGCTAGGAAATATGCGCGCTGCTGACTTGCTCAACTCTTACCCCGCAACTGCTGTAATTGCTCCGGATGGAGCAGAGGAACGGGAATGGCTTATCGCCCTGGAGCAATACGTAGCCCGCGACGATAACAGCGCTCATGCTGAGGGCGCCAGGGACGAGGTGACAGCGTCACCTGAGAACTGGCGGCGCCGTCGGCATGAGGTTGCAGAACGTGAGGCACGGGTGGCGCGTCTCAACGAGGCGGCGGAGCAGATCGATCAGGACTGATCGGTCGTAGAAACAGATTGAATGTCGTTGCTGTGAAACGGCGACAGGCGGGAGAGTTAGATGGCGAAAGCCCAGAAGCGTGACAATAAGGGCGGTGAGGTCGAGACCGAAGACCGTCCTGTTCTCGATCTGAATGATTCCAAGATCAAGAAATTCATCAAGCAGGCAAAGTCGAAAGGCTATGTCACGCATGAGGAGTTGAATAACATCCTGCCGTCTGAAGAGCTTTCTTCGGACCAGATCGAGGACACGATGTCTGCGCTGTCGGAAATGGGCATCCAGGTCGTCGAGAACGAAGAAGAAGCCGAAGCAGGCAACAAGAGCACGGCCGTCACGAAGACAGGCACCAGCGGCGCTGTCGTGAAGAAGGGCAATGCCCGCGGCTCTGACCGCACCGACGACCCTGTCCGCATGTACCTGCGTGAGA
Source organism: Henriciella marina DSM 19595 (assembly GCF_000376805.1). Lineage (NCBI taxonomy): Bacteria > Pseudomonadati > Pseudomonadota > Alphaproteobacteria > Hyphomonadales > Hyphomonadaceae > Henriciella > Henriciella marina. Next base: position 58,337 of record NZ_AQXT01000002.1, read on the forward strand.
TGGGGGCCGTTGAGCTTCTCTCCCGTGAAGGCGAGATTGCGATTGCCAAGCGTATCGAGGCTGGCCGCGATGCGATGATCCGCGGCCTTTGCGAGAGCCCGCTGACCTTCGAAGCGATGATGGTCTGGCGCGATGAGCTCATGAATGAGCGCATCCTTCTGCGCGACCTGATCGACCTTGAAACAACCTATGGCGCAGAAAACCCAACGCCAGAACCGCGCGAGAAGACCGAGGAAGAAAAAGAAGCCGAGGCCCGCGAGCGCGAGAACGAGACAACCGAAGAACGCCTCGCCCGCGAAGAACGCGAAGATGAGGAAGAAGGCCAGGCCATGTCGATGTCGGCCATGGAGGCCGAGCTTCGCGACGGCGTTCTTGGCAAGCTCGACGAGATTGCGCTCGCCTTTGGCCAGTACCGCAAGCTTCAGGAACGGCTCGTTGAGCGCCGGATGGCCGGCAAGGCGCTGGCGACCGATGCGCGTGACGATTACGACTCGCTGGCGCAGGCCATCGTCGACAATCTGAAGACGATGCACATCAACAATGCGCGGATCGAAGCGCTTGTTGAGCAGCTCTATGCCATCAACAAGAAACTGATGGGCCTCGAAGGCAAGCTGATGCGGCTGGCCGACGCCAAGGGCGTGCCGCGCAAGGAATTCCTCGAGAGCTATTTCGGCAATGAGCTCAATCCGAACTGGAAGGAAGCGGCGCTTGATATCGCCAAGTCCAAGAAGAAGTGGGAAAACTTCTTCGAAAGCCAGGCCGAGCAGATCGAGGAAATCCGCGACGAGATCACGGCGGTTTCCCAGGAAATCGGCATCCCGATCGATGATTTCCGCCAGATCGTCCAGCGCGTCCAGAAGGGCGAACGCGAAGCTCGCGTCGCCAAGAAGGAAATGGTCGAGGCAAACCTGCGCCTCGTGATTTCCATCGCCAAGAAATATACCAATCGCGGCCTGCAATTCCTGGATCTCATCCAGGAGGGCAATATCGGCCTGATGAAGGCCGTCGATAAGTTCGAATATCGCCGCGGCTATAAGTTCTCGACCTATGCGACTTGGTGGATCCGCCAGGCCATCACAAGGTCGATCGCCGATCAGGCCCGCACGATCCGTATTCCGGTGCATATGATCGAGACGATCAACAAGATCGTCCGTAGCCAGCGCCAGATGCTGCATGAAATCGGCCGTGAGCCAACCCCGGAAGAGCTCGCTGAAAAGCTCGGCCTGCCGCTGGAGAAGATTCGCAAGGTCCTGAAGATCGCCAAAGAGCCGATCTCGCTCGAAACGCCAATTGGCGACGACGAGGACTCCAATCTTGGCGACTTCATCGAAGACAAGATGGCGCTTCTGCCCGTCGACAGCGCGATCCAGTCGAACTTGCGCGAAACCACGACCCGCGTGCTTGCATCGCTCACCCCGCGTGAGGAACGCGTTCTGCGCATGCGCTTCGGCATCGGCATGAACACCGACCACACGCTCGAAGAAGTCGGCCAGCAGTTCAGCGTGACCCGCGAACGTATCCGCCAGATCGAGGCGAAGGCGCTGCGCAAGCTCAAACACCCAAGCCGGAGCCGCAAGCTGCGGAGCTTCTTGGATACTTAAGGGCTGCCAAATGATCTACGAGTTAGGCGTCAGACTTTTCCGCTTGAAACGGTGTCTGGCGCCTTTCTTTTTTGCATTCGGTCTTACTCTGAGTGCGAGCGCTGAAGAGCCTGTGATTGGCGAGACCTATGTCATCCAGTCGGGTGACTTTGAAGGTCACCGCGTCTGGGTCGGTAAGGTCGAGCGCCTCGGGCCGCGCGAGGTCGTTCACCTTTCGGTCGAAGGCCCGTTTCTTCCTTACGAAGCAGCAGATTTTTATGTCCCCTCGTTTGGACATATGCCTGTCGACATCGAAGCGTTTCGAAATTCGGACCTTGCAGTTTCGGATGCAAAGTGGAGCGCCGAAGTGCAGCTTGAAGAAGGCTATCGCGAGTGGAATTCAGCGAATGGCGGCGTTTTCAGGATCTCGATCTCAGATGCTGTAGCCTACGCCTTCGACGTGATGGCGCAGCAGGCACCGCGTTAGCATGACCCACCCTATCCGTATCGGTATTGGCGGCTGGAATTATGAGCCGTGGGAAGAGACCTTCTACCCGGCCGACCTCGCCAGGAAGCGCCAGCTTGAATATGCCTCGCGCCAGCTGACGGCGATTGAGATCAACTCCACTTTCTACCGAAACCAGAAGCCGCACGTTTTTGAGAACTGGGCGGAGCAGACCCCCGAGGGTTTCAGGTTCACGGTGAAGGCGCAGCGGTTCACGACATCACGCAAGACACCGGATGAGATGAAGGAAGCCATCGACTGGTTCATTGGCGGCGGGGTGACGAAGCTTGGTGACCGGCTGGGTGCGATCAACTGGCAGTTTCCCGAGAGCCGCAAGTTCGATGCCTACTATTTCTCTGCCTTTCTGGGCGCCCTGCCGAGCGAGCATGAGGGGCTGGCCATCCGCCATGCCATCGAGGTTCGCAATGACAGCTTCAAGACAGAAGAATTCACCGACATGCTGCGGGGGCATGGCTGCGCGCTTGTCTATTCCGACGCCGAGGACTGGCCGATGCCGGACGTCGAGACAGCAGGTTTTGCCTATGCCCGGCTTCAGGAAAGCCGTGAGACCTATAAGGCCGGGTATGCCCCTTCGGCACTGGATGACTGGGCAGGCAGACTGGGAGAGTGGGCCAAAACCCGCGAGGTCTATGCTTTCTTCATTTCTGGCGCCAAGGCGCGCGACCCTTTGGCCGCGCAGGAGCTGATCAAGCGGGTGGGACGGCCAGCTTAGTCTGCGCAGCGTGAGCTCTTGCCGCGGCGGGCGGGAGGCGAGACCAGTGCCTTGACGCTATCTCGCCTCTGCAGGGGCGTTTTAGCTCGCCGCCTTTAGCGCCTGATCAAGATCCGCAATCAGGTCGTCGGCGCCTTCTATGCCGATGGAGAGGCGTACTGTGTTCGGTGCGGCGCCGGCGGCGGTCTGTTGCTCTTCGGTCAGCTGGCGGTGCGTGGTCGACGCCGGGTGGATGACCAGTGAGCGCGTATCGCCGAGATTGGCGACATGGCTGAAGAGGTTCAGCGCGCTGACGAATTTCACGCAGGCGTCATAGCCGCCTTTCAGCTGAACCGTGAACAGCCCGCTTGCCCCCTTGGGGCATATCTTAGCGACGCGGGACTTGTAGGGCGAGCTGTCGAGACCTGCATAGGTGACGCCCTCGACGGCCTCGTGACCTTCCAGCCAGGCGGCGATCTTTTCCGCATTGGCGACATGCTTCTCCATGCGTAGCGGCAGGGTTTCGATACCCATCAGCGTATAATGCGCGCCTTGCGGGTTCATCGTCATGCCGAGGTCGCGAAGGCCGATGGCGATGCCGTGGAAGGTGAAGGCCGCCGGGCCGAACGTCTCCTGGAAGACAAGGCCGTGATAGGCCGGTTCAGGCTGGGAGAGGGACGGGAACTTGTCACTGGCCGACCAGTCGAACTTGCCGGAATCGACGACAACGCCGCCGGTCACCGTGCCATTGCCGGTCATATACTTGGTGAGCGAGTGGACCACCAGCGTCGCGCCATGCTCGATGGGGCGGCAGAGATACGGGGTGGCCGTCGTATTGTCGACGATAAGCGGGACACCGGCGGCATCGGCGATGGGCGCGATGGCATCGAGGTCGGTGATATAGCCGCCGGGATTGGCGATGGACTCGCAGAAAACAGCACGCGTATCGTCATCAATGGCGGCCTTGACCGCGTCCAGGTCGTCAAAATCGACGAATTTCGCGGACCAGCCAAAGCGTTTGAAGGTCTGGCTGAACTGGGTGATCGTGCCGCCATAGAGGCGCGTTGAAGCGACGATGTTGCGGCCCGGTGCCATCAGCGGGAAGAGCGCCATGATCTGCGCGGCGTGGCCTGATGAGGTACAGACGGCGCCCGCCCCGCCTTCCAGTTCGGCAATCCGGTTCTGCAGGGCCGCGATCGTCGGATTGGTCAGACGCGAATAGATATAGCCGACTTCCTGCAACCCGAAGAGCGCTGCGGCGTGGTCCGCATCGCGAAACTCATAGGCCGTTGTTTGATAGATCGGGACCTGGCGCGCGCCGGTCGCTGGATCGGACTCTGTTCCCGCATGCACTGCGAGCGTTCCGAAGTCCTTTGGTGCGTCTGACATGGCGTTCCTCCTGGTTGTATATTCTTGTGTTTGTGTGCGTCTCAAAAAGCTTCGTATCGCCCCAAATTCAGTTTGTCTAAAGAGATCAGGCGGTGTCTGGAGACATGATGACGCGGGCGCGCGGGCGGGGCCGGTATCGCGCGCCTTCGGAGTGCGAAACAAACGTTCGGCTGGGCTGGCAATCCGGCACCACGCCTTGCGCAGATTGGCCGCAATCTACAGGCAACCTATATCCGATGTTGACGTTGTGTTGATATCAGCGAGGCCCATGACTAGGGCAGCGTAACCATCAGATCAGGTCACCGCGATGCGCATCCAGATTGACGCCAGGCTCGACTACAATTTCCTACAACCGGCAGACGTTCTGCTGGCGCTCAAGGCGCGCCCATTGGCCGACCAGACCATCGTGTCGGATTCGCTGGACATTCAGGGCGATGCCGACCTTGGCTTTCTTGTCGATGCCGATGAGGCCGATACGCGCTGCTGGATGGCGGCCGCCGGACCTGTCAGCATTCACTACACGGCGACCGTCGATGTAAGCCGCGGACCCGTCCAGCTTGCTGGCAAATACGTGCCACCGCGCGCGCAGCTGCCTGCAGACGTCATCACCTATCTGATGCCCAGCCATTACTGTTGCGGCGCTGACGTCGAGGCGTTTGCGCGCAATGAGCTGTCCGACGTGCAGGGCGGTGACCAGGTGCTGAAAATGGCAGACTGGATTCTCAACAATTTCGAATATGTGCCGGGCGCCAGCAACGCCGATACGACGGCAGCGGACACGTTTGCTTCCCGTCAAGGCGTCTGCCGCGACTATGCGCACGTTCTGATCAGCTTCTGCCGCGCGGTCGGGATTCCGGCCCGTATGGTTTCGGCCTACGCGCCGGGGCTTAATCCGCCTGATTTCCATGCCATCGTCGATGTCTGGCTGGACGGCCAGTGGCATCTCGTTGACCCGACCGGCATGGCGCCGACGGAGAAGCTGGTGCGCATCATATGCGGGCGCGATGCAGCCGATATCAGCTTCATGACAATTTTCGGTGAGGCGGAGCTTCTCTTCCAGTCCGTGTCGGCTGTGGATGCCACAGAAAACACGTTCGCGGCCTGATCCGGCGGGCCGCAGGGAACGCCTGCGGCATTCGAGCTGTTTCATGAAGGCTTCTGCTGAAAGGGCGCCTTCATGATCTCTCTCCTGCTCGACCTTGCAAACATTATCGGCGGCTTCCTGCTCGCGATTGGCTTGCTCGTGAAAATTCCGAACGCTGGCGACGACATCGCCAAGGGCGCGGCCAAGATTGCCCCGCTCGCCTGGCTGATTGGCGTGGTTGCGCTTGTGACGGCAGGGTATTTCCTGATCGTGCACCTGACCAGCGGCCCGCGTGTTTTCCACTATGAGGTCGTTGGCCTCATCACCGGTATCCTGCTGCTGATGGAACGCGTGAATGCAGGGCGCGATACGTCCGACCCGGTCGGCTCTGGCGCCAGCGGGTTCAGGACCTTCGTTGCGGTCTTTGGCGTCATCGCCATCATCGTCGGCATACAGGGACTGTTCACGCCAAACGGCTGACAGCCCCTGTGCCATCGAGGCCTGCTACAAGTCGGCGAACGTATCGCAGCTTTGCGGGTTACCGGACCGGTAGCCCCGCTGCAGCCATTCCATGCGCTGCTCTGACGAGCCATGCGTGAAGCTTTCGGGGTTCACATTCTGACCTGCACGGCGCTGCAGGGCATCATCGCCGATGGCGCTCGCGGTCTTCAGGCCCTCGCCGATATCGCCTTCTTCCAGCGCCACTCTGCCGTTCGAGACCGCTGAAGCATTGGCTGCCCAGACCCCGGCATAACAATCGGCCTGCAGCTCCAGCGCGACCGCATACTCATTGGCATCGGCCTTGTTGCGCGCCTGCTGCTGAGCGCTGCGGACCTTTTGCGACGTGCCGGTCAGCGTCTGGACGTGGTGGCCGAACTCGTGGCCGATAACATAGGCCTTGGCGAAATCTGCGCCTGATGCGCCAAGCTCGGTTTCCATCTGCCGCCAGAAGGAGAGGTCGAGATAGATCGTCTGGTCGGCGGGGCAGTAGAAGGGGCCCATCGCCGCCTGGCCATAGCCGCAGCCCGTATTGGTGCCTTGCGTGTAGAGAACGGTCGAGGGCGGGGTATAGCCGTCCATCAGCTGCGACCAGACATCATTGATGTTCGACCCAACCACGTCGACGAACATGCCCGCCTCGTCTTCCGGCGTGCCAACCTCGCCGCTTTGCTGCGTGCCTGCGCCGCCAAACTGGCTCGCGACCTGCTGCGTTGTCTGCGGATCGATACCGAAGACGAAATAGCCAACAAGGCTGAGCACGATAACGCCGAGGCCCCCGCCGGCCGCAGCCGTCTTCATGCCCCGTCTGTCTTCTACCCGTCCGCCGCGGCGGCCACCTTTCCAACGCATCGCGAACTTCCTTTGTATTGACGATATGCGACGTCCTACCGCGCGAGCCGCGTGCAGGATGCTTTCACCTCACCTTTAGCATGGCGCGTACGGGCTGACAGCTCCTGTCTGAGCTATTATCGTTTGGGGCATGATTGAAACCATCCGCATTGAGACGGCCGGCCCCGGGCTCTACGATTTTACGGGCGAGGCTCGGCGCTTTGTGTCCGGCGCGGAAGACGGGGATGGGCTGCTCACCGTGTTCGTGCGCCATACGTCGTGCTCGCTCCTGATACAGGAAAACGCCGACCCAAATGTTTTGGTGGACCTGCAGGCTTTCTTCCGGCGGCTCGTCCCGCATACAGACGACCCGTCGATGGGCTGGATCCGCCACAACACGGAAGGCCCTGATGATATGCCCGCCCATATCAAAGCGGCGCTAACGCAAACCTCGCTTGGTATTCCGGTACAGAATGGTGCCATGATGCTGGGGACGTGGCAGGGACTTTACCTGTTTGAACACCGCGACCGCCCACACCGGCGTGAGATCGTCTTTCACTTTCGCGGAGACTGACCAACATGCGCCTCAACCAGGTGACCGTGCCCTGCACCGACTATGACGCCAGCGTCGCCTTCTACAAAAAGCTGGGCCTCATCCAGATCGTCGACAGCCCGCCGCGCTATGCAAGGTTTGAGTGTCCGGCAGGCGACGGCGGCGAGCCAGCGACGTTCTCCCTGCACAGCGTCGATGGATGGGAGGGGTGCGATGACCCGCTCGTCTATTTCGAGGTCGATAATCTCGATGCCGAATGCACGCGCCTGAAACGCGAAGGTCTCGTGTTTATGAGTGAGCCTGTGGATCAGAGCTGGAAGTGGCGCGAGGCCTATCTGCGTGATCCGGCTGGTACCCGCATCTGCATCTATCAGGCAGGCGCCAATCGCCGCTTCCCGCCCTGGCGCATTTAGCGGGAATTAAAGCCCGCCGCCTTGTCTCAGCTTGCCGCCACACGACATGACCTTGTGTAGCCAAGACAGATAGGAGCCAGAGCGATGAAAGCTGTGAAGATTGCCGCCCCGGGCGGTTTCGACAAACTGAACCTAGTGGACATTCAGGATGCAGGTGAGCCGGGCCCCGGCGAAATCCGCGTGAAGCTCCATGCCACGTCGCTCAACTTCCACGACCTCATCGTCTGCTCGGGTCAGAGCAAGCCTGAAGATGGCCGTATCCCGATGTCGGATGGTGCAGGCGTCGTCGAAGCTGTGGGTGAGGGCGTAACCGAGTTTGCCAAAGGCGACCACGTCGTCTCGACCTTCTTCCCGCAATGGCTGGCTGGACCGGCCCGTGTCTCTGACTTTTCCGGCACGCCGGGCGATGGCATTGATGGCTATGCCCGCGAAGCGGTCACCGCCAAGGCGACGAGCTTCACCAAGGCTCCCGCTGGGTGGAGCCACGCACAGGCAGCGACCATTACCACCGCAGGTCTGACGGCCTGGCGCGCGCTGGTTGTCGATGGCGGCCTGAAAGCTGGCGACACCGTCCTGACACTCGGCACGGGCGGCGTCTCGATCTTTGCCATCCAGATCGCCAAGATGATGGGCGCTGAAGTTGTCGCGACCTCCTCTTCGGATAAAAAGCTGGAGCGGGTGAAAGCGCTCGGCGCTGATCATGTGATCAATTACAAGAGCGACGAAAAATGGGGCTCCACCGTCATGAAGCTCACCGGCGGACGCGGCGCCGACCAGGTCGTCGAAGTTGGCGGAGCAGGCACGCTTGGCCAGTCAATTCGCGCTGTGAAAGTGGGCGGCCACATCGCGCTGATCGGCGTTCTGACCGGTGTGAGCGGCGATGTCCCGACCGCGCTCCTGATGCAGAAACAGGCGCGCGTCGCGGGCCTGATTGTCGGCTCACGCGCCGATCAGCAAGACTTCGTCCGCGCCATAGAGCACGGCGGTCTGGAGCCTGTGATCGACAGCAGCTTTGGCCTCGATGAGCTTGGCGACGCCTTCCGCCACCAGCAGAACGGCGCTCATTTCGGCAAGATCGTCGCCGAATGGTAATCGCCCCGGCTGCCTAAAGGAAGAACATCCAGATCGCCGTAGATGAGGCGAGGCCTGCAATGACGTTCATTGGCAGGCCGACCTTGAAGAAGTCCGCAAACCTGTAGCCCCCGGCAGTATAAACGATGGTATTCGTCTGATAGCCGATGGGCGAGGCAAAGCTGGCGCTGGCCCCGAACATGACGGCCAGCACCAGCGCCCGCGGGTCCATCTCAAGTCCGCCGGCAAGGCCGATGACAAGCGGCGTCATGATCACGGCGACGGCAGCGTTGGTGACAAGCTCGGTCAGCACCGATGTCAGCGCATAGATCAGGAGCAGCACAAGAAAGGGTGACAGGCCCAGCATGAGCGGCGACACGCTCGACACGATGAGGTCCACAGCACCTGCCTGCTCAAGGCCCTGACCCACGATCAGCATGGCGACGATCAGCGCGAGCACATTGGCCTGAAGCGAGCGCCAGGCATCATTGGCTGAGATGCAGCCCGTCGCCAGAACGATGCCGACGCCGATCAGCGCAGAGAGCACAATCGGGAAGCTGAAAAGCGCGCTTGCGAGGATCACACCTGCCAGCGTGCCGATAGCAATCGGCGCATGCCCCCGCCTGAACGGGACAGCATTGATTTCCTGCTCGATCACAAGCGGGGTGGAGGTCGCCAGCGACCGCAGGGTTGCCTCGCTTCCTTCCAGCAGCAGCCTGTCTCCTGCGCGCAGGCGGCAGCTCGCAAGCGTTGGGCCTGGCTGGTTGCCGGGGCGGGCCAGGCCGCGCACGGTGATCTGATAATCGGACAGATAGGAAAGCTGTGAGAGCGCGCGGCCGATATTGGAATCCGTTGGCGTGATCGTCGCCTGAACCTGTTTTGGCTCATCCGCCTGATGGCGTCGAAGGCGAAGGCCCGTCTTGAACGCCTCGCTGCCAGCAAAGGTCAGCAGTTCTTCGAGGGTCGTGCGGATGGTGAGGCGGTCGCCCGCAGCCAGCGCGCGGTCCTCATCCTTGGGACTGACCAGACGGTTGCCGCGTCTTTGCGACACCAGTTTGACGCCCTTTGCCTTGAACGCGGAGAGGTCGTCCGGCGTAACGCCAATTGCTTTGGTGTCCTCATTTGGAAAGATATCAGTGAGAAAGGTTTGCGGCTGAGTGTTCTCATCATCGTCTGCCTCACCTGATGGCAGCAGCCAGCGCCCCGTCAGCAGGAGCAGAAGCAGGCTCACCACCATCGTCACAAGACCGACGCCGGTAATCTCGAAAATGCTGAACCGTTCGAGCCCGCGAGAATAGGCAACACCCGCCACGATCAGGTTCGTCGAGGTGCCGATCAGCGTCAGCGTGCCACCAAGGATCGAGATGTAGGAGAGTGGGATCAGCAGGCGTTTCTTCGATATCGAAAGCTTCTGCGCTAGCGCGATGACGACAGGCACGAGGATCACCACGACGGCGGTATTGTTGACGAAAGCCGAGGCGAGAATGGTCACGATCGCGACCAGCACGATGGCGCCAATACCGGAGGTGTCAGCGACAGTCAGGATGCGGGATGCAAGATGGTCAAGGACCCCGGTCCGCTGAAGGGCGGAGGCCAGAATGAACATGGCGCCGATCGTGATAGGGGCCGAATTGGCAAATGCACCGAGCGCAGGCTCTTCGCCGACAAAACCAAGCGCCAGGAAGGCTGCCGCTCCTGAAATAGCTGTCGCGGCCGGCGGCATGCGCTCAAGCAAAAAACTCACCAGCATGACCGCGACGATCGCGAGTGCGATCCATTCCGAATACTCTGCAAATATCATGGGTCCAGCTGTCCTGTCTGCGCCCGGTTGGCCATGCGCGTCATGGATCGAGGTTGCAATGTATCTACGCTGAATGCGTGCGTCTTGCAGGGGGCTTCATGCAGATTTTCATGGCGGAAAGGTTTGAAACCCTTCACCTCACTCAGCCATTATGCTTTAAGGCGCTGGTTATTGCGGCGCATCAACTGCCTTTTACGACAGGGAAAGAATTCCCATATGCGTACAGGGCAAAGTGTAGAGAGCGATTGGAGACCATACATGCTTCTCAACATGCTGAAAGCAAAACTGCATTCCGGTACGGTGACGCAGTGTGACCTTCATTATGAAGGCTCTGTCTCCATCGACCAGGGACTGCTCGACGCATCCGGTATTCTGCCGAATGAGCGTGTCGACATCTGGAACGTGACCAATGGCGCACGCATTCAGACCTATGCCATTGAAGCGCCGCGCGGCTCGCGCACGATCGGTGTCAACGGCGCTGCCGCCCGTCATTTCTCGGTTGGCGACAAGGTTATCATTGCCGCCTTTGCCTCGATTGAAGCTGACAAGGCGCGCCAGCACGCGCCGACCGTTGTCCTGCTCGACGATGCAAATGAGCAGAAAACGCCGAGCGCCGCCTACTAGGCTGCTGGCAGTAAATTCTGACGAAACAAAAGGGCGGATCCGGCATCGGACCCGCCCTTTCTCGTTTCGAGGGGTAAAGCTGCCTATTTGCGCAGCTCGAAGGTCACATCCACCGTCACCGAATAATTTACTTCCCCGCGTGACACGCGGGTCGATGCATCAGCAGACTCAGCGCGCATCGCCATCATCGGCTGGGGCTGGTAGCCGCCGCTCGACTGTTCATTTATCGTGACGATCCGCGCGACGCGGTAGCCGGTTTCCTGCGCATAGAGGTTGGCGCGCTTGACTGCTGTCTGAATGGCCTGACGGCGCGCTTCATTACGGGCCTCAGTCGGGTCATCGAGGCTGAACTGCAGGCCGGAAATCGTATTGCCGCCCTCCTGAACAATCGCGTCCATCGTGGTGCCGAGATTGTCGAGATCGCGCACGGTCACGCTGAGCTGGTTGCTAGCCGTATAGCCGGTCACGCGTGGCGGGCTGCCATCCTGACCGGAATAATCATAGCGCGGCTGCAGCGACAGGTTTGAGGTCTGCATGTCGCGTGCGGCGACACCGGCTGCTTCCAGCGCATCATAAACCCCGTCCATGGCGGCGGCGTTCTGGCTCATGGCGGCGGACGCCGTGCCGGCTTGGGTCTGGACGCCGGCCGTGATCGTGGCGATATCGGGCGCGCGGGAAATCTCACCGCTGGCTGAGACCGAAAGGGTCGTCTCCGGCTGGATTGAGTTGGCATGATTGGATGGCATCGGCTGTTCGCCGGGCATCTGTGCCGGGGACGCCGACTGCTGCGCGAGCGCAGCGCCGCCCGCCACGAGTGTAATCATCGCGGCGCCCGAGGCGAGGGTACGAAATGCTGGGAGTTTCATGTTCATGGGTCTCCTGTCTGCTCGAGGGGGTTCGAACTTGCAGTCACCATTCAATTAGGCCATTGCGGCACCAACGTGACGACGGCATGTTGGAAACCGTGCAATCGCCGCGCAAAGGGCCTGTAGCTCAGTTGGTTAGAGCGGACCGCTCATAACGGTCTGGTCGGGGGTTCAAGTCCCTCCGGGCCCACCACTACCCGTTTAACTTTGGACGTGTTCCAGTTGTCTCGCCCTGTCGCGAGCGGAACCGGAGCGGCATATGGCAGGTTGCTTTTTTCCGGGCGCTCCGGCCCGCCGCTTCAAAGCAGAGCTTTACATCCTTATGACTGATCTTCTGAACTGGTTTGCCTCGCTGACCTGTATTGCGGCAGCCCTTCTTGTTTCGATAAATGCTGGCCGCAAGGTGTCCGGCTTCGGCTTCGTGGTTTTCTCAGTGTCCTCAGCCGCATGGGTCGCCGCTGCGACGATCGAGGGCGAATCGCCGCTTGCCATTCAGAACATCGTCCTGCTGGGGATCAATCTGTTCGGCGTCTATCGCTATCTCTGGGCGCCGCTCCGGGGCAAGCAGGAGGTCCAGCCCGGAGAATAGGGCTAATCGGACGAGGGCAACCAGTCGAGGTTCAGCTTGTCATAGCGGTTTTCGTAATCAACGAGATCACACAGACCCGGCTCATCGAACAGCCGGAAGAAACGCTTGTGGCGTTCCACCAGGTTCAGTTCGACAAGTTTCTTGATCGACCGGCTGACATGTACGGCCGAGAGCCCGGTCGCCGCGCCGATCTGCTCCTGTGTCAGCGGGCAATGAAACTGATCGTGCAGGACAGGCTCCATGAGCCGAAGGCGCGACATGGTCTGCAGAAGGAAGAGCACAAGCCGCAAGTGTCCATCTGTCCGGCGGCTGACCATGATGCGGTCGTTCAGCATTGATTGTTCTATCATGCCGAGCGCCAGGATCATTCCGCTGAGGCGCGGCGACTGGCGCAACACGTCGCTCAGCCTTTTCCGCGGAAACCGGCAAAGCTTTGCAGGGGTCGCGGCATAGACCCGGTGGGGTGAATAATCGAACGGCACATCGCTGAGGCCAATTATGTCGCCCGGATAATAGATCGTCGGCACACATTCGCGCCCGTCAGGCTCATCGCGGGACGCCAGCGCCCACCCCTTCTTGAGAATGAAGAGTTCCTCGATCTTCTCCTGCCTTTCAACAAGAACGGTGCCCGCATCGACATCTTCCTGATCATCTTCAAGCGTGGCCAGAAGCTGGACTTCGGCGTCGCTTAGCGGGGCAAGATGCTTCAGCTTTGCCGCCAGGCAGGAATCTTCGACGTCGCAGATATTTTCATTTTGGGAGACCCCCTCGGTCGTCATTAGTATGTACCTCTCAGCGCTTGCGAAAGCAGCAGCTCCTTAACCGATCGATTTCGAGTACCGTCAGAACGCGGGCCTTGCGGCGGCGTTCCGGGGCGCATCTAGGTGCCGGTGTCGAACTTGTCGGCCTTACGCTCGCCAAACAGCATGCGTTGCTCAAGGCGTGCCCGCAGGGCGGCGTAATAGGTTTCAAGAAAGGCGAGGTCGTCCTCATCCGCGCTCGGGTCCCGGCCTATCTTGGCGCGGATCCGGTCAGCGACCTTGGTCTTTATTTCAGGGGTGGACTGGCGAAGCACATCTTCGAGGACGTGGAGCTCATGAATGCCATAGGCGTCGAGCTCTGCCGTCGTGAAGCTGAGCTGACTGGCTTTCGGCAGGGGCTCTGCTGATGTGATGTCCTTTTTGAGCTTCACCCGCGGGGCATGGATGACCATCGTGCCTGCGATAAGGTCGCCGACCCGAAGCTTGTCTGAATTGAAAAGCGGAAACAGTACGAAGACGCCTGCCCAGACAAGCGCCAGAAGCCGGATCCAGGCGCTGACGGCACTGTCCGATCCCATGACGAGCAGGGTCAGCGGCAGGAAGACTTCAAGCTCGCGCATGAAATTGCGCGCTAGGACGGCGTTCGCGGTCAGCCGTCCGCCACCACGCGACGCCACGCGAAGGCCGAGCGCCCGCTTGCCGGGTGTCGCCGCCTTCCGGCCGATCTCGAAGAAGACGAAATAGAAGACCCGCAGAAGGAAAACGATCACGGCCGAGATCGAGCCTGCGATCTGCCAGCCCTGAAAGCCCATCTCCGAAAAGATGACAGCGATGACCCAGCTGAAGGCGATGATCGCCATGATCTGCAGCGAGAAGTCGAGCAGGAAGGCGCCTGCGCGCTCGGAGGCTGTGGCGATCCGCAGATTGAGGGCGGCACCTTCCGGCGTCACCAATGGTCGGATGCGTCGTGACTGGCGCGCCTGTTCTTTCAAGCGCATATCGCGGCGGCGCAGCGCTTCGCGGCGGGCCCGCGCAGCATTGGTCTCGGACAGTTTGAGCTTGCGCGCCATCACGCTGCCTCAGCGCGCATGCGCGGCCAGTAGAAATAGACCAGCCAGAAGAGGAGCGTGGCGCCAGCAATCAGATATCGGATAAGATCGCTATTGATGAGCTGCCTGCCGAACCCCTCAAGCAGCGCCGCCAGAAAAAGCATCAGCACAGCGCCCATGATAACGAGGGCCGCTTGATTGCCGGTTTCGCGCAGCGACTGCATGCGTGTTTTCTTGCCGGGAAAGGCAACCGCCCCGCCGATCATGAAGCCAGCAGCGCCTGCCAGGATGATCGCGAACAGCTCTGTCATGCCATGGATGAAAAGCCAGCCGCTCAGCTCTGCGCCCAGCCCCTTTGACCAGAAGACGGCCATGAAGCTGCCAATACCGACACCATTATAGACAAGCAGGACCGCCGTCGGGATGCCAAGGCAAAAACCGAGCGCGAAAGCCATCACTGCGATCGTGCTGTTATGGGAGAAAAGCTGCGCAGCGAACGCGCCCAGCATGTCTGCGATATTGGTGTCTTCGGTGTAGAGCGTCGAGCGCAGATAGTCATAGCTCGCATCCGGGTTGCGACTGTCCCAGTTGGAATTGAACGTCCAGAACCATTCGGGGTCCTGGAGCGTCAGGATGAAAGCCAGGAGCGCCCCACCAATCAGGCAGAGCGCAGACAGAAGCGTCGGCCAGACCGCGCTCGATACCGCGTCGGGCCAGTCGCGGCGGAAATACTGCGCAATCCGTGTCGCCATGCTGGCCCGCGTACCATAGACGAAGAAATAGGCACGCGCGCACAGCGTCTCCAGATAGGCGAGCACGTTCTGGTCGAGCGAGATCGACCTTGCCATCGAGAGCGATGAGACCGCCTGCCGATAGAGACGGGGCAGGGCCAGCATGTCCTCGTCCGACAGGCGTTTGACGCCCCGGCGTTCGGCGCGCGTGACAATGCGGTCCAGCGCCTGCCAGTCAGCTTCGCGCTCCTCGCGGAAGCGATAGGACTTCATCACGCGCTCGTTCAAATCAACTCTCTCCGCTTGATGTCGAGATAGCGCGAGACAAGCTCTGAGCCGAATTTCTCGGGCGTTGTCTCCACGATCTGCACGCCCATGCGCTGCAGCTTGCGGAACACGATCTCGCGCTCCTGCAGCAGCGTGTCGGCAACGACGGCGCGACTGACGTCTTCGGCGTCGCCCGGCTCGGCATCGATCATTGCCGACAGGGCTTCATCCTCAAATGTCGCAAAGACCACGATATGCTTGTCGGTGAGGCGCCGGACATTTTCCAGCATCAGTTCGGCAGAGATCGTGTCGACGAAATCAGTAAACAGGATGACCAGTGACCGCCGCTCAAGCCGGGCCGCGAGAGACGTCAGTGCGAGCGTGTAGTTCGCGTCTTCGGCTGAATAGTCGAGCTCTGAGGCAAGTTTCTGGACGTGCGGAAACGCGCCGGTCCCTGTCAGCAGATTGGACGAAACGCCGGGGCGCGCATCGAAGCCGAAAATGGCCGTGCGGTCACCAGAGCGAAGCGAGACATAGGCCAGCAGCAGCGCTGAATTGATCGCCCTGTCGATCTTCGGCACCCCGCGCAGCGGCTCGCTCATCAGGCGGCCCGTGTCGAAGGCGAAGACGATATTGTGGTTGCGCTCGGTACGAAACTCCTTGGCGAGCAGCATGTTGTGGCGGGCCGAGTGCTTCCAGTCGATGGCGCGCCGGTCCATGCCGGCGGTGAATTCTCGAAGGGCATCGAACTCGGACCCATCGCCGCGGTCGATCTGCATCTTGATCCCGAAATCGGCGTCGCGCTGATAGAGGCGGACCGCCTCATCCTTGACCCAGCGCGTGTTTGGCGTGATCGCGATTTCGGTGCCGAGGGCTTGCGTCTTGCGGATGGAAACAAGCCCAAGCGGGCCTTTCCAGCGCGCCCATATCTTCTCCAGCCGCCCGGTCCCGCGCCGGATGGGCGTCAGTGTATAGGCCGCGATATGTGTCTTGTCGGCAAAGCCCTTCAGCCATTTGCGCACCGGCGGCTCGATCAGCTCATTGGTCTCCAGTTCAGTCTCTACGAGACCCGGCAGCGGCCCGCGCCTGAACCTGAACGTGACATCGACCGGATCGGTGCCCGAGATATAGAGCAGCGGCGGCGCGTCCACCTGGATATCGAGATCGGCAGCGCGTGCGACCAGCGCAGTGTCAGCCAGCATCAGCGCCAGAACGCCTGCAATCCAGCCAGCCGACAGGGTCCAGAGTCCCGGCGCGATGACCGCAATCACCACGAGGACTGGAAGCCCGGCCAGCATCAGGAAAACAGCGCGCAGCGTCGGTGAGATCATGCGTCAGCCCCCGCAGGTCCTGACGAATAAGACCAGTAGAGAGGGGCTACTCCGGCCCTCATCGCGGGGCCGGTGTCTGATCGATGATTGTTGCAAGCGTCTCGTCGGTCCCGCGCCCTTCGATTTCTGCAGCCGGTGACAGGATGACCCGGTGGCGCAGTGCCGGGCGGGCCAGCGCCTTCACATCATCGGGAATGACGAAATCGCGCCCATCAAGGGCGGCATGTGCGCGAGAGGCTGCGGCGAGGGCTGCGGCGGCGCGTGGGCTTGCGCCTGTCTCCAGCGCGGGGGTCTCGCGCGTCGCCCGGACGATGTCGACGATATAGCCCGCAATATCTTCCTTCACCTTGACGTTCGCGACGCTGGCAACCGCCTCGTTAAGCTCTTGCGCGGTTACGATAGACGTTACGCCGAAGGTCGATGCGGTGCGCATACCGGTCCGGTTGCCATGCCCGGTCACGATGGCAAGCTCTTCCTCGCGGTTTGGATAGTCGAGCACATGCTTGAAGAGAAAGCGGTCGAGCTGGGCTTCGGGCAGGGGGTAGGTGCCCTGCTGCTCGATCGGGTTCTGCGTCGCGATTACCATGAAACGGTCATTCAGCGAATGCGACTTGCCGTCGATGGTCACCTTGCGCTCCTGCATCGCTTCGAGCAGGGCGGCCTGTGTCTTTGGCGGGGTGCGGTTGATCTCATCGGCCAGCAGGATATCGGTGAAAATCGGCCCCTTGGTGAGCGAGAATTCGTTGGTCTGGAAGTTGAAGAGATTGGTGCCCAGCACATCGCCCGGCATCAGGTCTGGCGTGAACTGGATCCGGCCAAAATCAAGATCGATGGCGGTCGCAAAACACTGGGTCAGCAATGTCTTTGCGGTGCCCGGCGGGCCTTCCAGCAGGATATGACCCGCTGAGAAGAGCGCCGTCAGCATCAGATCGACCGTGTCGGACTGTCCGATGACGGCCTTCGACACTTCGGACCTGATCCTGCCCGCGAGGCTCTGAACCGTCTCATTGCTCATGTGTCATCTCCTTGCGCCAGCGCCAGAGGGCGCGGGCCTTGTTCGTTAGATCGTCGCGTGAGCTTGCCGACGACGAGAGCCCCGACTGAAGCTCCGTGAATGAGGTCTCCATCCCGTTCTGCTTTGCCATCCGGTCAAGCAGCGCGATGTATTCGTCCTCTGAAAGGGTCCGCGGCAGACCAAGCTCCCGGCTGAGAGCGCGGCGGCTGAGCGAGAGATAGCCCGGCGCCATTCGGCGTTCGCGCTTTGCCATCGCAATCAGCCCGGCCGAGTTATCCGCCAGCGCGCGTTTGCCCGCGAGGATAGCGCGCGTCTCTCGCTCGGGGGCCCCAAACCGAATGGCGGCCGCCCAGCCGATGAGGAACATGGTCGCCAGCGCAATCAGCGTCGCCCCGAGATAGGGGATATCGAGCAGGATTTTCAGAAGGTTCGTCGATCGCTCAAACCCGTGAACCGTCGCATCAAACACGATGGGCCGCGTGCCCCCGCCGCCGACCTCATCAATCAGGCCAAGCCCGGTCTTTGCATTCTCCAGCCGGGCCAGCCCGAAATTATTGAGCAGGTCAGGGTCGGAGAGAATATAGATCTCCCGGCCGGGCACCTTGGCGAGCAGCGCGCCGCCCCGCGCAGAGATCACCGGTTCCAGCAGATCTGTCTCGATCAGCTGCATCTCGTCTTCGAAGTCGGGCCTGAACCGGCCGAACGGGGTCTCCAGCGCGCCGGGGGTCTTCCTGCGGACGATCTCGCCATCCTCGTCGAATTCGCGAAGGTGGATCATCGCCCTTTCGGCCGAGGCGAGGTCCGCATCGATTTCCCAGCTGCGCTTGGCCGGGTTTTCCCGGTAAGTCCATTTCGGCAGGATGATGAGCGCAGGGCCTGAAATCTCGTCCGGCTCAATGTCGCGGCCATTGATGGACAGTGTGGCTATCAACAGGCGCCGCCCGCCGATCTCCAATGATTGGGAGAGGCGCGAGATGCTCACGTCATCCCCGCGTGCCTCCAGCATGTCGACAAGGCCAGCATAGCCCGTCGATGAGCGCGAATAGGGGGTCGAGCCTGCCTTGTCGCGGGAGACAAGATCCGGCGACCACGCCATCAGGGCCAGCACAGCTCCGAGCGACAGAAGCGCCACGATGATGAGCACGGTGGCCATGCGACCCGTGAAAGGCGCGCTTTGCTGGGGGAGGTGTTCGCTCATGCAGGGCTGCCCCTGAACGCAAAGGCTTCATAGGAGGCGCGGGCCTCCTTCCAGCCGGACTGGTCGACGGGCCGCTCGCCAAAGAAGGACTTTTCCACCAGCCGAATAATCGGAGAGAGCGCGCTACGGGCCTTCTCGGGCAGATCGTTCAGCGCGGCGATCTCGCGCGCCGTCAGCGATTGTGGGACGCCGCCAACACGCCTTGCGTTGAGGTCAGCAATCGAGCGGAAAAGCAGAAGGTGCACCGCCTCGGCAAACCGGCCTTGCGCCGCCAGTGCGTCGGCCTCCTCCAGGAGCGCGGTGGCCTGTCGGCGTTCTGGCTGGCCGCCATCAATATAGGAGACGTCGGCGGCGGCCTTGTCCTGCTTTTTCCGCCTCGCGGGCAGCGTCAGTCCGCCCAGCATGTACCAGAGCGCATAGCCGATGACGGCGACGATGGCGGCGATGATCAGGATACGGAACAGCCATCCGAAATTCTGGATGAGCCAGGCGAAGAACTTGCCGATGGCTTCAAGGAGACCGTTCTCAGAGCGCCTTCGCTCTTCGCGGGGTTCTGGCTGAAAGCTTGGCCTCTCGGTCTGGATGCGGTCATTCGCGGCATGTCGCTCGACCAGCGTTTCGACGCTCGCCGCGTCGGTATCGCCATTCTCCTGCGCATAGGCATCACCGCCGGGAAGCGGGCCGAACAGCAGTAGAATTGCAAGGGCAGCACAGAGCAGAACGGACTTCAATCAATCGCCTCCCATCGCGTCAGATACATGCGCCCATTCCCTCCTGATGTTTTTGACTATTTCAGAGCCGCAGCGCGGCGTCCATGGGGCATTGAGATTGCGCCGCTTATCCCCGATATGCGGGGACTTGCCTGAAGGAGACCGTCAATGGACCGCGCCGAACGCTATGCAGAACTCAAACTGGAAATCGAAAGCCTCGTCGCCGGAGAGACCTATGTCCCCGCGCGCTATGCGTCTGCGGCCTGTCTCCTGGCCGAAGCCTTCCGCCCGCGTTTTTTCTGGACCGGCTTCTATGTGGTCGATCCGCTAAAGCCCGAAGAGCTTGTCGTCGGCCCCTATCAGGGCACGCTCGGCTGCCTGCGCATCCCGTTCGGCAAGGGCGTCTGCGGCGCCTGCGCGGCGGAAGGCCAGACGCAGCTCGTGCCGGACGTTCATGCCTTTCCGGGCCATATCGCCTGTGACTCGCGCTCCAATTCAGAGATCGTCGTTCCGGTCTTCGGCGCAGACGGAAAGCTTGCCGCCGTGCTCGATGTGGACTCGACTGACCACGACGCCTTCGATGAAGTCGATCAGGCCGGCCTGGAGGCGATCTGCAAGATCCTGCTGACGGCTTAGGTCTCCTTGGGCGCTATCATCTTGTCGTCATCCCGGCCGACCGAAGGGAGAGCCGGGACCCAGGTTCAAAAGCGTTTGCAGTTTGCCCGCCTGGGTCCCGGTGTTTCGCTAGGCGAAAACCGGGATGACGAAGATAGGTATGTGTGAGTTTATCGACAGGTCAGCCGAGCATCGCTGCGTTCGTTCCGATCATGCCAGCCAGCGTGGACCTTGCCTCATCCGGCAGGTCCTTCCAGACTTCACGAAGCGCCATCAGGCAGCGCAGCTGGTATTTGAAAACACCTTGCGTGTAGGGCTTGCCGTCAAGCTCAAGGCTGAATGTCTCATGACCCGCCTTCAGCGCTTCTTCATTGGCGCTCAGGAAAGGCAGATAGGTATCACCGGCCACGCCGAGCAGGGCCTGGACTGGCCCTCCGGGCGCTTCGGTCCACTCGCCATCAATACCTGACGCATCATCCGCCATGTCCAGCCAGCGATAGAAATAGGGCCGGTCCTTGCGCAGGAAGGCCATCGGGGTCGGGTCGACGCTCATCACTTTTATCTGGCCATAGAATGCAAGATCGGCGAGCGAGGGACGGTTGCCGAAGAGGAACAGCGTGTCGCCAAGTGCGACCTCTTCCAGATGCTTGGTGACGCGGGCGAAAGAGCCTTCAATCACGGGCTTCGTCTCCCGCGTGCAGCCGACCAGTGCCATGCGAGAGATCTGTCGCTCGCGAATACCGGCGGCCGCCTGCTCGACCTGGTCACGACCCGCCAGCGGCAGGCTGTCATACATCAGCCAGTTGGCGCACCATTCGGCGTCTTCTGCATAATGCCAGCGATAGTGGAACATCGCCTTCATCGTCCATTCGTCCGCCATGTCCTCCAGCAGGAGACAGGCAAAACGCTGGACCGGATCAGGCGGCAGCAGGGCGCGGCCCTCATCTTCAAGTGCCAGAAGGAACGGCGTTGAATCATTCGTCCAGTGGCCGTCCGGCGTCTGGATTACCGGGATGACCGGCGCCTTGACCTGGCCCAACACGTCGCCGCGAATATCGGCTGTCATCGGCACCCAGACATGGGGCAGCCGCTTTGCCCGCATCGCGGCGCGCACCTTCATGGAATAGGGCGAGCCAAGCGCGCCGTGGACCTTATAAGGATTGCTCATCAGTTCATCACCGGTTGTGGAGGCAGGGCGCAGGGCGTGCCATACATGCCGCCCTGATCGATGCAGAAGAATTTGTCGTCCGGATTGGTCGGCTGAGGCCGGTCATAGCGGCTGTCACCGAGATAGGCGACGATCTCAACGCCCGGATAACCTTGCGCGGCCAGCATAGCGGGCACTAATTCGTAGCGGGCATTCTTTTCCGAAGCGCCTTCAGGTGTCGCCTGCGTCAGCAGGACCCGAAAATCCTCGCTCCGCTCCAGCCCGGCCTCGGCGAGGTTTTCCTCGGTCCAGAGCTGTTCTGTATCTGCGCGGTTGGTGACGAGCGCGACATGCCCGCCAAGCGCGTTCACCCGTTCGATAAAGGGTTTTGCGCCCGGCACCAGCGTTGCTGACTTCTCCGATGTCCAGTCATGCCAGCTCTCAGGCGTGAAGCTCTCGCCAATCCGTTCGCGTCGGATCTGGTATTCGACATTGTTCAGCACCGTCTCATCGACATCGAGCACGACCGCCCAGCTCTTGGCCTCGCGTTCGGCGGCGACCTCTTCGACATAGTCGGTCGCCAGGGCGAAGACCTCCTCTGCCTTCTCGCCCCATTCAGGATTATTGGCGACCCACTCCACACCCGGGCTAAGGGCGACCTCATCTTGAGGGGATTGGGCGGCAGGCGTCGCACAGGCGCCAAGCGCAAGCGCGATGAAGGCGGCTTTGGCGAATGTCCAGCGTGTCATGCAAGGCTCCATAATGGGTCCGGGCCCGGTTTCAGGCCATTGGCGGCGTTTAGCCCATAGGGTGGGTTTCGATCAGTTCCTGATACTTCAGCCCCGCCTCGCGGTGGCGATGGGCTTTCTGATAGCGCGGGTCGCGCATCATGCGCAGCATGTGCTGACGCGACGGATAGTGGACGACCAGGACGCGGTCCCACTCTTCCCCGCCGCCGATAAGATAGCCTGCGCCCGTACCACCATAGATCTGCTTCAAACCGATCTGCGGGTCATTGCCGAGCGCTACGAGACCTTCGCCATAACGGTTATACGCCTCCTCACCTGTGAGGCCCTCACTGACTTCCGGGTCGTCTGGGCCATATTCGGCTTTGTCCTTGAATTTCAGAAGGTTGATCATGACGATCGGGCCGTCATGCTCGTCCTTGGCAAAGCGGGTCATCTGTTCGGTATCGGGCTGCAAAGCTGGCATGATCGTGTCTCTCTCCCTTTTGGGAAAGACTGTCGCCGATCAGCGCGCTTCAGACAACCTCATCCCAGTCCCGGCTTAGCCTGTTGGCCGCATTGATGATGCCGACCATGGAATAGGTCTGCGGGAAATTGCCCCACAGCTCGCCATTCTTGGTGTCGATGTCTTCAGACAGGAGGCCAAGCCGGGTGCGGTGGGCCAGAACGTCCTCGAACATGGCGCGGGCTTCCTCGATCCGGCCGATGCGCGCCAGGGCATCGATGTGCCAGAAGGTGCAGGCCGTGAAGGCTGTCTGCGGCATGCCGAAATCGTCTTCCACCTTGTAGCGGTAGACATGATACCCGTCGCGAAGCTCTTCATCCACGCGCTCGACCGTCTTGATGAAGCGCTCATCGCCCGCGTCGATAAAGCCGATCTCGGCCATGAGCAGCACGGACGCGTCGAGCGCATCTTCGCCGAACGCGCCGGTAAAGGCCTGGCGCTTTTCATTCCAGGCAAGGTCGAGAATGCCGGTCCGCATTTCATCAGCCTTCGCGTTCCAGTAATTGGCCCGGTCCGGCATGGCGAGGAAGGTCGCAATCCGCGCAAGCCGGTCACACGCTGCCCAGCACATGATGGCTGACGAGGTGTGGACATGCGCCTTGCCGCGAAACTCCCAGATGCCGGCATCTGGCGTGTTCCAGACCGCATAGGCCCGCTCGCCGACGCCTTCGAAATGTTCGAACTCGATCTCGCCCGCTTTGGTGTGCAGCCGGTCATCGAAGAAAGCCTGACTCGCGCCGAGGACGACGTGGCCATAGACGTCATGCTGGATATGTTCAGCCGCCTGATTGCCAAAGCGTACCGGTCCGTTGCCACGATAGCCGGGCAGGGCGCCCGCAAAGCTCTCGGTCAGATCATGCTCCAGCGCGATGCCATAGACCGGCTGGATATGCCCGCCCCGTGTGTGGGCGACGGTATTCCTGAGAAAGGCGAGATAATGCTCGAGCGTGCCGACCGCCGAAAGCCGGTTGAGCGCCGTCACCGTGAAATAGGCGTCCCGCAGCCAGCAGAACCGGTAGTCCCAGTTGCGCTCGGAGCCTGTATGTTCAGGGATAGACGTCGTCAGCGCCGCAACGATGCCGCCCGTTTCCTCATAGACGCAGAGCTTCAGCGTGATGGCGGCGCGGATCACCGCGTCCTGCCAGTCTGGCGGCGTCGCAAGCCTGCGTGACCAGTTCATCCACTGGTCTGCCGTCCGCTCCAGCCACTCCAGCGCAACAACGCCGACCCGGTCCGACAGGCTTTCGTCCGGCCCCATCAGGAAGCTGACTTCCTCGTTCAGAACAAAGTCGCGGCCATCCATCACGTAAGAGACCGGCGCGTCCGTGGTGATCCGGAAGCCCGCATTCTCATCCAGGAATTTGATGTGGTTCACGCCGCGCCGGGTGACCATGTTATACTCGCCGCGCTGGCTCTGGGCGAACAGGTCGACACGGATGCGCGGCATGCCCCGTAGCGGCGTGATCCGGCGCACCATCGAAGCCGGGCGGAACATGCGGCCCTTGTCCACAAAGCGGGGACAGTAATCGGTAATCCGGATGGCTGAGCCGTCTTCGGCTTCCAGCTCGGTCTCGATGACGGCGGTGTTGCGCTGATAGCGTTGCGTACTCTTGCAATGGCCCTGCAGCGTGATTGCAAACTTGCCGCGCCCGCCCAGCAGGCTGTTGAAGACAGGCTCACCGTCAAAGCGCGGCAGGCACATCCAGACGCATTCGCCATGCTCGTCGATCAGGCCGGCAACCGTGCCATTGCCGATAATACCAAGTTCGAGATTAGTCATTTGCGCCCCTGACGCTTGATCCATTCTGCGACGGCTTCCGGGTCGTCCAGCCGGTATGTGGCGTGCGTCTCGCCGCTGCCCACCTTGATCGACACCCCGCCAAGCCGGTTGACGACATCAAAGGCATCCTCATCCGTTGTATCATCGCCGACCATGACGGGGATACGGTCTTCCAGTCCGGCAAGCTTCAGCAGCGTCTCGACCGCCTTGCCTTTGTTCGCGCGATCCGGCTTTGCCTCGAAGATCATCTTCCCGGCCTGCAATTTGTAGCCCTCGATGCCAGCCAGGCTCTCTTCAAGCCGCGCGCCGAGCAGCGGGCCGATATCAGGGTTCTGGCGATAGTGAAAGGCGATCACCTCGCCCTTGGCTTCGGCATGGACGCCGTCGAGGCCATCAAGAGCCGCGTTCACGGCGGCCGTCAGTTCAACGGGCGCGTCACGTCGCGTCGCTTCCGGGGCGGTGCCCGGCGCGCAGATTTCCAGCCCGTGCGTACCCGCGCGCCAGAAGATGTCCGGCACCCGCGAGGACAGGTCACGTATGTCGCGTCCGCTGATGATGATGACCGCGCCGGCCAGAAAGCCGTGCACATCAGCCAGCGCGCCGCCGACCCCATCAGGCAGGCGCACGGTGGCGGCGTCGTCCTGGATCGGGGCGAGCGTTCCGTCGAAGTCGAGAAACAGGACATGCCTGTCT
The DNA here is from genome assembly GCF_000376805.1 of Henriciella marina DSM 19595. Taxonomy (NCBI): domain Bacteria; kingdom Pseudomonadati; phylum Pseudomonadota; class Alphaproteobacteria; order Hyphomonadales; family Hyphomonadaceae; genus Henriciella; species Henriciella marina. Next base: position 83,401 of record NZ_AQXT01000002.1, read on the forward strand.
GTCAGCTGGGGCAGGTTGGCAGTTGCCGTCATCAGGGCAGTTTAACATCCAGATCGTCGAGGAATTTCTGTCGCCACCAGGTAATATCCTGTTCAACGACGGTCTTGCGCAGTTTCTCCCAGCGTTCCTGTCGCTCTTCAAGCGGCATTTCAAGCGCCCTGTAGATGGTTTCGGCGACATGATAGCCATCATGCGGATTGACGATCAGCGTATCGGAGAGCTGCTCGGCGGCGCCTGCAAACTGCGACAGGATCAGGACGCCGGGATTGTCCGGGTCCTGCGCCATGACAAATTCCTTGGCGACAAGGTTCATGCCATCGCGCAGCGGCGTCACCAGACAGACCGCTGCGATCCGGTAGAGGCCTGCAAGCTCACGCCGGTCATAGGAGCGGGCAAGATAGCGAAGCGGGATCCAGTCGAGATCGCCATAATCGCCATTGATGCGCCCGGCGAGTTCATCGAGCTGGACGCGCAGATCCTGATATTCCTCGACCTTTGACCGGGATGGCGGCGCGATCTGCGTGACCGAGACACGCCCGCGTGTCGACGGGAAGTGGTCGAACATCTTGCCGACCGCCTCAAACCGTTCCGGCAGCCCCTTGGAATAGTCCATCCGGTCGACGCCGAGCACGAGCTTGCGTCCGCCAAGAAATTTGCCAATCCGCGTTGCCGCTGTCTGGGCCCGCTGGCTGACCGCCATCTTGGCGAAATTCTCGGCCTCGATGCCGATCGGATAGGCGTTTGCCCTGATCCGGCGGCCATCGACGGCGATCCAGCCATCGCCCTCATCGCTCGCGTCGCAATAGCGCACCAGGAACTGGACGAAGTTCGACCGGTCATTCTCTGACTGAAAGCCCAGCACATCGAACTCGCACATGGCGCGCGCAATCTGCTCATGCTCTGGCAGGGCGCGGAACACTTCCGGTGAAGGAAACGGGATATGCAGGAAAAAGCCGATCGGGCCTTTCCATCCGCCCTTGCGCAGGAAGTCCCCCATCAGCAGGAAGTGATAATCATGCACCCAGACGCTGTCGCCGTCTTCAAGGTGCGGGACGACCATGTCGGCAATCCGTTTGTTGACCCTTTCATAGGCCTCGAAATCGGTATCGCCGAAATGGGCGAGGTCCACCCGGTAGTGGAAGACCGGCCAGATGACGCGGTTGGCATATTGCAGATAGAAGCCGTCGTGTTCGGCTTCGGTAAAATCGGTGACGACGAAATCGACGCCCTCATCGGTGATGTGCTCTGGCGGGCCGGGCTCACCCTTCACGACGTTCCCGGACCAGCCGAACCACATGCCCCCGGTGGCAGTCAGCGATTCCCAGACCGCAACAGCAAGGCCGCCCGCGCGGGCGCTTGGGTCTGCGGCAGTCCGGTTGGAAATGGCGATCAGTCGGCCCATGCGAAACCCTTCCTACTTGAAAATGAAGATGCCGCAGGAAGAAAGCGCATCAACCCCAATGGTTCGATTTCACGTCACTTTTAGCGCAGCCGCCCCCCGCTTGCCCACTTCGCTTACTCTTTGAGCTGCCGGTTCAGGAAAGCCATCCGCGTCTTCATCAGATGGGTCTGCAGCGCCTCTCCGCGAATGCCGTGGCGTTGCCCCGGATAGGTCATCAGGTCGAACACGATGCCCTTTTGCTGCATCTCGGCCATCAGACGGGTCGTATTGTCGAAGGTGACATTATCGTCCGCCATGCCATGCACCAGAAGGAGGTCTGGCAGCGCGGTCTCGAGCCGGTCGAGGTGATAGAAAACGGATGACTTGTCATAGCCGTCCGGATTGTCTTCGGGCGTGTCCATATAGCGCTCGGTATAGAAGGTATCATAGAGCGACCAGTCGGTGACCGGCGCGCCAGCGACGGCGGCGACGAAGGTGCCTTCCGGTGCCTGCAGGATCGTCATCAGCGTCATGTAGCCACCATAGGACCAGCCCTGGATGGCGACGCGGTCAGGGTCGACAAAGGGCTGTGATTTCAGCCAGTCCACGCCGACCAGCTGGTCGCGCACTTCCGGCCCGCCGGTCTGGCGATAGATGACGTCTTCAAACGCCTTGCCCCGGTTTGCCATGCCGCGATTGTCCAGCCGGAACACCACATAGCCCTGACGTACCAGATACTGGTCCGACAGGCTCTCCCAGTCGCGGTCCACGGTCTGGACATGCGGGCCGCCATAGACCTCGACAATGGCCGGATAGGTCCTCGAGGCGTCGAAATCGGCAGGCTTCAGGATGGAATAGTAAAGCGTCTGGCCATCCTCGGCCTCCAGCGTGCCGAACTCAGGCTCGGCGTGGGCACCGAGATACTGGAAATAGGGGTGGCTCTCATTCAACGCGTTCTCTTCGACCCAGGCGATCAGGTCGCCGCCAGCCGTATAGAGGCCCGTCTGCGGCGGCTGGTTCGGGGCTGAAGAAGTAGCGACAAAAGACTGCCCGTCTGGTGCCATACTCACCGACCACGACTTGCCGGCTTCCGTGATGCGCGTCGGCTCGCCGCCGCCGAGCGGGACAGAATAAAGATGCTGCTCCAGCGGCGTGTCGGCATAGCCGGCGAAATAGGCAAGTCCATTCTCTTGATCCACGGTCTTCAGGCTTTCGACAGCCCAGTCACCGCTTGTCAGGAAACGCAGCTCGCTTGCATTGCTGCCCTTCGGCGCGATGGCGAGATGACGATAGCCGGTCTCTTCGGTGGTCAGCAGGACGCCTTCATCCATCTCGACAAAATCATTGGAAAGATTGATCCACTTGTCCTGGTTTTCCGTCAGCGGTGACGACACCTGCCAGGGCGCACCTTCGGCGCGGTTATAGCGGATCTCTGTCTGGTCGCGGTTCACCGTCTGGAACCAGAGGCTGTCGCCAGTCCAGTTGACGCGAGCCAGATAGGTGTCGGGCCCGACGCTTGTGAGGCTCGTATCCTCACCATTATCCAGATTGTGCACGAACAGCTCGACCAGCGCATTCTTGGTCCCCGCACGCGGATAGCGCTGGTCGATGACCGTGGTTTCCTCAGCCTTGATGTCGAAGCGCTCGATGATGTCGACCGTGCTTTCATCGACTTTGGTGAAGGCGATGTGGCGCTCATCTGGGCTCCACCAATACCCAGTGTACCGGCTCATTTCTTCCTGCGCGACGAACTCGGCGACGCCATAGGAGATGGCATTGCCCGGCTCGGCGTCGGGCGTGATCTGGCGTTCCTCACCTGTTGCAAGCTCGATCACGAAGACGGCGCCGTCTCGCACGAAACTGACGAAGTTGCCGCCCGGCGAGACGCGGGCGTCATATTCGAAGGCATCTGTCTCGGTGAGCTGGCGCGGTTCGGCGCCCGTTTCCGTCAGCGAGACAAGATGAAGGTTCCCGCCGAGCGGCACCAGGATCGTATCTGCCGTGCCCCAGTCATAGCTGACAATGCCCTTGCGTCCTGCAATACGCTTGCGCTCACGCAGCGCCTTTTCCTCTTCAGAAAGCTCGACCTCTTCAGGCTCCAATAGGGTCGAGTCGACAAGCATGCTCTGCTCGCCCGTCTCCACGTCGAACTGCCAGAGATCATAGCGGCTGGAGTCTGCTTCGCGCGCCTTCAGGAAAGTCACCCGCGTTCCGTCAGGCGAATATTTCACGCCCGTCGGCGATGGGCCGTTCAGCGAGGGGGACGCGTAGAGGCGCTCGATGGTCAGCTCTTTTGAGGGCAAATCGGGTGGCTCCTGCGCGACAAGGTTTCCAGGGCACGCTACCAGGAGCGCTATAAGTTTCAGAACACGAAGCTTCATGCCAATCCCGTAGACGCGCGCATTCTAGCAATCAAGCCGGTCGGCGCTCCCCCGAAAGTTGGCGTGATACGGAAGGCTTTCTCGTCTCCACGCTTATCTCAGGTCTTGAGGCGATAGCAGCTGGCTAAATCGTAAAGGCTCGAACCCAAGCAGACGCTGCTGGTCACCGGCAGCGTATTTTTGGCGAAAGAAAACGACTGCAGCAGGGCGATGCGCTCACCTTCCACCTTGATCTTGAGGGGGGGCAACGCCTACATCGGCGGCTTCTACACATTTCCTAATCCAGCGAGCGTTCCCACCCCATGGCCGGTCAACAATACGTCTTTAATATGCAGGGCCTGTCCAAGACCTATCCGGGCGGCAAGAAGGTGTTCGAGAACATCCACCTGTCCTTCCTGCCGGATGCGAAGATCGGCGTGGTCGGCGTCAACGGCTCTGGTAAGTCGACCCTGCTGCGCATCATGGCGGGCGAGGATACGGAATTTAATGGCGAGGCCAATGCCGCGCCGGGCGCCAAGGTTGGCTACCTCCCGCAGGAGCCGAAGCTCGATGAGAGCATGACGGTGTTTGAAAATATCGCCAGCCAGTGCCCTGAAAAACAGCTCGTCGACAAGTTCAACGAGATCTCGATGAAGCTCGGCGAGGAGTACACCGACGAGCTGATGGAAGAGATGACCGCCATGCAGGAGCAGGTGGACAGCGCTGACGCCTGGGACATCGATTCCAAGATCGAGATGGCCATGGTCGCGCTTGGCTGTCCTGAGGGCGACGCCGCAGTCGACAAGCTCTCCGGCGGTGAAATCCGCCGCGTCGCGATCTGCCAGCTGCTTCTCTCAAAGCCTGACATGATCCTGATGGATGAGCCGACCAACCATCTCGACGCCGAGACTGTGGCATGGCTGCAGAACTATCTGATCAACTTCCCCGGCTGCGTGATCCTCGTCACCCACGACCGGTATTTCCTCGACAAGATCACCGACTGGATCCTCGAAATCGACCGTGGCCGCGGCAATCCTTACAAGGGCAACTATTCCGACTGGGTCGAACAGAAGGCCAAGCGGATGGAGCAGGAAGCCCGTGAGGACGCTGGCAAGAAGCGCACCCTGGCGAAAGAACTCGAATGGGTTCGCGCCGGCGCCAAAGCCCGCCAGACCAAATCCAAGGCGCGTATCCAGTCCTATGAAGAGCGCGCCGCAGAGGCAGAGCGCGAGACCGTCTCGCATGCCCAGATCCGTATTCCGCCCGGCCCGCGTCTCGGCAATATCGTCATCGAGGCCGAAGACCTCCGCAAGGCGTTTGGCAACAATCTCCTGATTGATGACCTTTCCTTCAAACTGCCCCCCGGCGGCATCGTCGGTGTGATCGGTCCGAACGGCGCGGGTAAGTCCACCCTGTTCAAGATGATCCTTGGTCTGGAAGAGCCGGACACTGGTTCGATCCGCGTCGGCGACACGGTCAAGCTCGGCTATGTCGACCAGAGCCGTGACAAGCTCGATGACAAGAAGAACGTCTGGGAAGAGATTTCCGACGGCCTCGACGTGATCAATCTCGGCGGCGTCGAAGTCAGCTCGCGTGCCTATACCGGCGCGTTCAACTTCAAGGGTTCAGACCAGCAGAAGAAGGTTGGCCAGCTCTCAGGCGGTGAGCGTAACCGCGTCCACCTCGCCAAGATGCTGCGGCAGGGTTCTAACTGCCTCCTCCTCGATGAGCCGACCAACGATCTCGACGTTGAAACCCTGCAGGCCCTCGAAGAAGGCCTTGATGGCTTCCCCGGTTCTGTCGTGGTGATCTCGCACGATCGCTGGTTCCTCGACCGCATGGCGACCCACATCCTCGCCTTCGAGGGCGACAGCCATGTTGAATGGTTCGAAGGCGACTTCTCTTCCTATCTCGAAGACAAGAAACGCCGCCTCGGCGCCGATGCAGTCGAGCCGAAGAAGCTCAAGTTCAAGAAGTTCTCGCGGGACTAGACCTCTATTTATGAAGGCGTCGCCTCCGGGCGGCGCCGACGTGGTTTATTGAAAATTGGTGGCTGGCCTGCCAGTTAGTCCGTATGCGTAATGTAACCTCTCATATTCTGCCTGCGGCGATTGCCGCGCTTGTCTTTGCCGTGCTGGCCGTCGCCGTGGCGAATGAGGCCATGCTGGTGGGCGTGGATGCTGCGATCAGTGATGGTGTCCAGGCCCTGCGTAGCCCGGCGACTGACTGGATCGTCGTTTTCGTGACGCTTCTGGGGGACGCGACCTCTCTTACGTTTATCGCGATTAGCGTCGTTATTGCCCTCTTGCTGCGGCGGGCCTGGTGGGCGGCGGCCTTCAGTGCATTCGCGTTCATCACCACCCCCATTATCGTCAAACTCATCAAGAGCTTCATCGCGCGCGACCGGCCAACGGCCGACCTTTATGCCGGTGTGGAGAGCTTCAGCTTTCCGTCCGGCCATATGACGAACTCGACCGTCATCTATGGGGCGCTGGCCATCTTCGCGGCGCATGCGCTGACCGGAATCTGGCAGAAGGCGACTGTCGCGGGCTTCATCCTGCTGATCGCGCTGATCGGTTTCTCCCGCGTCTATCTTGGGGCCCACTGGCCGACCGACGTGATCGGTGCTGTCCTGCTGGCGAGTGTGATGCTGTTCCTCGTGGCCTGGGGGTTTGACCAGCTGCCGGGCGAGGGCCGGTTTGCGAGGCCATTTACGCTTGTCATGGTCGTCATGCTGGCGGTCTGGGGCGTCTATGGCTTTATCACGCTTGAGGTCGCCCTCGATATGTATGCTCTGGATGTGACCCCTGAGGGGACCATCGAGGTTGAGCCGGCCGAGTAGGGCCCAGCCGGTCTAGTCGCCGCGCCGGAAGGGTGATGTTACCACAATCTGCCTGGTGTCTTCGCGTTCAGCAGGGGCAGGCGAGGCGCCTGCCAGCTCATCATTCCCGACCTCCGACAGGAAGCCTTCACTGCGCGCATACACCGACGCAGACGGGGCAGGGCTGGCGGCGATCTCGTCGCGCGGGACAATTTCAAAACCGAGCCAGCCGAGCAGGAAGTAGAAGCCAACACCCGTTATAACCGCGGTCACGACGATGCGGATTATAAATTTGAGGAAGGCACCGGAAAAGGCCGAGACAACCAGCGCGCTGATGACGCCGCCGCCAAGGCCTGCGCCAGAGGCGACCGCTGCAAGATCGAAAAGCTCGTTGAACCAGTTCATGTGGTGTCTCCCCCCAGGGTGTCAGATCTGGCGGAGACCGCTAACCGGCGTCTGCCGTCTCCAGATTATTGAGCTCAAAGCGGACCCCGCCGATGATGACGCCGTCACCATCAGTATCAAGGTCCAGCCGGTCGGCGCGTTCCAGCGCCTTCATGGCATTCTTGATATTGATGCAGAAGGTGGCGAGCGCTTCGCGCTTGCCCTCTTCGAAGATGAGCCGGCCTTCGCCCTCAAGGTCTATGACGGTCTGGCCCTTGCTGGTCGTTACAGGCTGGCCGATGGCCGCGCCCCAGCGTGTTGCGAGCGCCGGTGGATCAGGCGCTTCGAAAATTGCGCCGCCGAGACGGCCCTCGACGGATCGTTTCTTCCAGTCCGGTCCGCCCCAACGCCAGCTATTCCAGGGCCGTGCCTCGTCGACCGACAGGATCGCCGCGCCGACATCGGCGGGGTGCACGTGGCTGGCGCTAATATCATCAAGGTCGATATCCCAGACGCGGCGGATGCCGGCAATATCGATCAGGCTGCGGGCGCTGGCGATATCGTCTGTCTGCAGGATCGCCATGTAGCCGCCTTCGCCGTACCGGTCGAGAAACCGGCGGGCAGGCGCATCTTTGGTGGTGGGCGCGACGACTTCGAGGAACTGGTCGCCAATGGCGAACACGGCATTCTCAAGCCCGAACTCCTTTACGCCAGGATCAGCAAAAGGTTGGCCGAGCCCGAGCACCGTTCGCAAGCGATCGGCGGTCTTCAGGCTTTCGGCAGCGATGACGAGCTGTCGCAGGCGTATCCGGGTCATGTTCGAAGCCTATCATAGCTTCCGGGGTCAGTGCCAATCCTTTCAGGAGGGCGCGGCGGCGGGCGGCATCGGATCGCGGAATTGAGGTCCAGCAGGACGGCGGCAAGCCAGTCTGGCGTCTCACGTCCCCGCAGCCCCGGCGGCCAGCCCGGACGCAAGGGGGTGATCCGCTGCTTTGATTGAGGGTCAGCAAGCGTGCGCGCCGTCCGGCGCGCCAGTCGGCGGGCATGTTTTTCGGGGGCCCTCATCGCGGCTTGAAGCGCGTCGATCCGGGCGAGCAGCATGTCTGTCTGTGTCGGCGGAGCGGTCTGATGCGCAGGCGTTTGCGGGGCAGGGATGAGAGGCGCAGCAAGATCGATGATGCGCGGACCGGCGGTAAAGCGACTCTTACCGCTGCCGGTGCCGAAGCAGGCGGCGAAAGTGGGAACAGGCTCAAATAGGGTAAACCCGCCGGGGCTCCGGGTTTGGCGGCAAGCCGGTTTTCGCTTGTCTGCGGCGTTGTTGCAGGGCGCCTGTGTTTCCAGATTCATCTCGATCGCCATGAGAGCGATGACCCGGCGCACCATGGCTTCAGCCGGGCGAAGCAGTCTTAGGGCCTTCGCCCGTGTGTGCCCGTCGATCTGGCCGCCACGGCCCGCGACCATGCAGGCAATGGCGGCGACGAAGGCGACAAGTCTCGGCCAGACGCGCGCGATCAGTGGTGTGAGGTTAGCGGCGGTACATTCCATGGTGCAGGGACAGTACACTGGCGGTGCACGGGTGGGGATGGGCCGTGCATTTCCCCCATTGGCGCGGCGTTTGTGGCCGGGATGCTTGTCGATGCCGCCCGTGGCGGTACGCTCATGTCCTTACGGATGAGGGATCTTTCATGAAATCGATGATGTGTGCCAGCCTTCTGGGCGCGCTGCTGGGTCCCGGTCTGGCTGGCTGCACGCCGCAGTCGCAAGGGGCCGAGGCGCAGGAACCGAGCGCTGATCCCCGGATCCTTAGCGAACAGGAACTGGTCGATATACTTGTCGGGTCGTGCATCCAGTCGACGCGCAATTGCGATCCGAGCGGATCAATCGAGGCAGTGCGCGCGGCGTTCAGTGAGGGACTGACTTTCCGTCTGATCGCGCCAGAGGCGGTGCCAGATGACGGTATGGTCGTTGCTGTTCAGGGGATTGGCGGCGGCGGCCCTTGGCAGCATGTCATCGACCGCACCGAGGAACAGGGCCTGCCGAAAATCGAGAATATGGAACGGGCCGTGGTCGATCTCTTTGCCGATTATACCGGCAAGAAGGTGGCTGCGCTGGTCCGGTCAGAGGCGGCAGGAGCCACGGCGACCGCGCTTTTGCTGGGCGCGGAGATGGGCATCCCGACACTGGACGGCGGCATAACGGGCCGCGCCGTGCCAGAAGTTCAACAGTCCATCCCGTGGATTAACGGCATTGCCTCCGTGCCGACTGCGATCGTGACGCCGTGGGGCGACCAGATCATCATCAGGCATGCGGTTGATGAGTACCGGGTTGAGGATATTACGCGCGCCATCGCTGTCGCCAGTGCAGGCGACGCGCTGATCACGATGACGCCGATGTCGGGCGCTGATCTGGAGCGGGGCATTCTGCCCGGCAATATCACCGAAGCAGAGACCTATGGCCGGACGGTGCGCGAGGCGCGCGACGCTGGCCGCGACCCGATTGCCGCGCTTGTCGAGGTTTCGGGCGGCTACCGCCTGTTCGAAGGGGTGGTGACGGTGTCGGAAGAGCGCGGTGAGAGAGGCTTCAACTGGGTCGAGGCCATGCTTGACGGGACCGGCGATTATGAAGGTGAGACCTACCGCGTCTATGTGAAGAATGAGAACATCGTCAGCTGGCGCAATGGCGTGCTCGATGCGATTTCACCGGACTATATTTACAATCTGGACCCGGAGACGGGCCAGTCGACACTGGGCGTCGGTTATGGCGGTTATGTCGTTGGTGAACGCGTGGCTTTTGTCGGCGTACCGGCGCCTGCGCCATGGCGCAGTGAGCGGGGCATCGAGCTTATCGGGCCGCGCCACTTTGGCTTTGATTTCGACTATGTGCCGATCGAGACGCTGCAGGACGGTGAAGCAAGGCCGGACTAGACCTGGCTAGCCGCCGCATCAGCGAGGCGGGCGCTACGGTGCGGCGGGTGACCGCCTCGTGGCTGCCCGGTCTCGCGTCGGGTCACCTGAAAAGCCGTCGACCTATTTCTTGCGCTGGTCGAAGGCATTCATGACGCCGGTTTTGAGCGACGGATTGGATGCGTTTGTCTTCACCTTTTCCTTTTTAGGCTTGCGGACTTCGCGGTTCGATTTCTGTTGTTTGGACATGGAGTGGGTCACTTCGGTTGCAGGCCTGTCAGCGCTGCGGTTTGCCCCTGTGGGCCGGCGACCGGAATGGTCGATCAGGCAGGGACAGCGCCGGATAGGCTTTGCGGATTCTGGTGTGACGTGTGCCGCAAACGGCGTTCACTAGATATCGCGACGGTTGAGCGCGAATGCAATGGGAATATGCGCGGGGCGAGCTGGGCCCCAGAGATTTTCTGGCGTAAATTCCGGGATGACGATGACGTTTCGCAGGTGGAGCGTTGCGAGCGCCTCAAGCCTCTTCAGTCGGGCCGGTAATCGGGGACCAGTTCGATGGCAAGTTCGCGCATTTTCTGCACGTCGCCTTCATTCATGTTCGGCCTGCCATTGCGGTGCCAGGTCCAGAGATCCTGCGCGTCTCGATAGGCTTTGGCCTCGCGGCTATAGAGGTTGCCGTCGGTTTCCATCGCCTGGAGGAGGGCACTGATCTGGCTGTTGGAATAGCCAGCATAACGGGTGCGCGTCTTGCCGTGGATACGGGGATCGGAGGCGCGGCGCTGTAGCTCATCACGGATGGCATACCAGTGGTTCTTGAAGGTCTGGCGTCTCTGGCCGGCAGCGTCCGTGACCTTTTCCTCAACATCGGAGCGAAGGTCGAACACGCTGGAGCGCAACTGGCTGACAGCGCCGAGCGTGGCGCTCATCTGCTCTTCCATCGCTTCCAGCTGTGCCTTGGCCTCTTGCTGGTGTTTCTGGATGACCTCATTGGAGGCTTCGAGCGCAGATTTGAGGTTTTTGACTCGGCCGCCAAAGAGCGCCGCGCCAAACAGGACGCCAAGCCCGCCCGCCACGATCAGCACGGCCGTTGAAACGAGAGAGGCCTGCGCCTCTGTCAGATTGACCCAATAGTGTTGCAGTAGCTCCATCTCGTCCCCCCGGACATTTTCACCGCAGTGTTTCTTCGCGTTAAGGACGTTCGCGTCAAGTGGGGCGGGGGCCGTGCCGGGCTCCGGAATAGCCCCGCTGCCCGTTGGCAGTAAGGCATTCCGGGTGTGCGGGGGGTCTGGTTCGCGGCGGACCGGCTTGGCCGCGCGGCTCATGTCCATGCCAGTGCCAAGGTCAGGGTTATCCCTGATGGACAGCCGGGCCGAGGCGGATCAGGATGGCGAACAATGGCAGAAGCGAAGGGATGAGCGCATGATGACAGGTTGGCGGACGATGGTGTTTCTGGCGGTTGGCTTCTGGCCGGTGGCTGCCTGCGGGACCGGAGAGGAAATGACCTCTCCAACACTGGCCGCCCCCGAGCGGGTGGACGCTGCGCGTGTCGACACGGCATCGGTGAGCGCACCGGAGAGTGAGCTTGTCGGGCAGGGCGAGGCGATTGCCGAGAGCCTCTGCGCCGGATGCCACGCCATCGGCCTGACGGGCGAGAGCGCCCACCACGAAGCCATGCCGTTCCGGCAGATCTCCTGGCACTATCCGGTCGAGGTTCTCGCTGAGCCGCTGGCGGAAGGCATCATGGTTGCCCACCCGGAAATGCCGCAATGGCAGTTCGAGCCGCAGCAGATCGACGCGCTGCTGGCCTATCTCGAGACGGTGCAGGTGCCCGAAGAAGGGTGAGGAACAGGCCGCGCCGAGGCGGGTGTTCTATGTGCAATCCTTGGCCGATGGGCGGCCCGGGTCGGCTAGCGCATCGGAGATGATCTTCGTCCAGATGTCATAGCCTGCCGCATTCATATGCAAGCGGTCGCTGATGAAGAGGTCCTTCGGCGTGTCGCCGTCCATCATCGGTTCGGTGATGTCGATATATGTCAGGTCATCGCGGGTCGCGGCATAGTCCGCGATGAGACGGTTCGCGGCGGTCTGGGTCTCAAGCTGGCCGAGCCGCGCGATCGAGGGTTTGATCGAGACGAAATAGACGGGTGTGTCGCCGAGCGCTGCCGTTTTCTTGTCGAGAAAGGTCTGGAAGGATGCCAGGATATCATTGGGGCTCGCGCCCGCGCTCACGTCATTTTCGCCAGAATAGAAGACGATCTCGCGCGGCTGATGCGGGGTAAGCAGAAGGTCGAAATACGCGGTCGCATGCGCGATGCCTGAACCGCCAAAACCGCGATTGACGGCATCGAGCTCAGGGAAATCCTCTTCGAGCGTAAACCAGAACCGGATGCTGGAGCTGCCCGTAAACACCGTGCTGCAAGCGGTGGGCGGCATCACTTCGTCCTGGACGAGGAAATTGTACATCTCCGATACGAATGGCGAGCTGCGGGTGAGCGCGATTGGTGAGGCGATTGGGAGGGCGGCGGAGGTGGTCGTGGTGGTCGTTTCTTCAGCGGGCGTCTCGCCAGTGGACTGACACCCGGCCAGCAAGGCTGCGCTTCCAAGGCAAACGGTTAGCCAGATCTTTGCGTTGTGTTTCATGGTTCGCGTTCCCTCTTGTGTCTGTTTTACGCGACTGTTCGCGGCCCCGGCCGGGAGGTCAAGTGGAACGGAGGGGGTTCGTACCGGCGCTCGTCCTTCGACTTCGCTCAGGATGAGCGCTTTCCGAGAGGGTCGCTCATCCCCGCGCACGGTGTACTGGCAGTTCGAGCCGCAGCAGATCGACGCGCTGCTGGCGAATCTTGAGACGATGCAGGTGCCGGAAGAGGGGTGAGCTATCGTTCTCCCTTCTCCCTTGGGAGAAGGGCCGGGGATGAGGGGGAGCGGCATCTGCAGAATTGGCCGGGGGCGGCAGTGATGCCTCATTCTCAGAGCAGGCGAGGGCCGGGACATCGCTGCTGGCCAAGGCCCATATCGCAAGGGCAGTCCCCCTCACCCCTGGCCCCTCTCCCGCGGGAGAGGGGAAGGTTTAGTGGGCGTTCTCAATCTTGCGTCACGCTTGACCGCGCCCGCGGTCTGAGCGTCCGTCTTCGGCCATTGGTGTTCGCGCGAAATTGAGTGCGCCGGAGCTGGACCCTCAGATGGCTTCGCCATCGAGGGTGACGCGGGATGCGAGTGTTAGCGCTCTATCCACACCGTTCCGGAGATACCTGCGCAGGCAGGTATCCATAGCGCTCCTTCACAGCTCAGCAAAAATTCGAAATTTACCACCATGGACCCCTGCCTACACAGGGGTCTTCGGGAGGGTGGAGTTTGTTCGGAATGCCCAGACATGGCTGAATGGCAAGGTCTGCGATCTGTCGATTAGACGTCAGTCCCGAGCGGCTTCAACAGCGATCTCAGCCCTGATGCGTTGCCCCGGTTCACCGGGTAGTTCGTGTATCGCATCGGAAAAGCTTATGGATAGCTCGCACAGATCGGGCGATACGTTTTGCCTGTCGGTTAGTGCCTCAAGCTTCGCCTCGCTTCCCCCTATGGAGTACCAATAGTCGATCAGAAGATCGCCAATCCTGGGGCGAGGGTTCAGCCAGAGATTTATTTGATTGCAGGCCTCCGCGAATTGCGTCCAGCATCAAATTTCCGCGCATCCGAAGGACGTACCGGATGCCCACGGCTTGCTCCCTAGTCAGCGAATTTACACCGCTGAGGGCAAATTCTGCTCAGGTGACCGGCCCATATTTTTCCAATACGGTTTCATGCATAAGCTGGTCTGCTCGCACCAGGCTCTTCAGCTGACCGTCTGAAGCCTGTCTGATAAAGTCGGCCTTATCGCGCCGAATTCTTGAGACAAGTTGGTTTGCCATTTCCATGATTGCGGTCTCAGAAGGTACTTCACCGCTAGATGCAAGTTGCTCGACAAAGTCTGCATAGGCATCGGGAAACCACGCTTTGATGCGGCGCATCATCGAAGACTTGGACTGCAGCAGTCCGTCCATCTCAGTTATCAACTGCGGCTGTGGATGCCGTTGCGATTGAGATTGCGCAATTGCCAATTGCTCGCTCAAAAGCCCCCCTAGTGCCATCGCAATGAGAAGGCTTTTCCAGCTCACCTAATGCGCCTCCGCCCATGTCTTCGCGGCGTTCGCATCGACGTCCAGCGGGACGGAGAGGTCCAACGCCGGAAGCGGCGCTTTTTGCATGACGCGGCGGATGACGGCGATGGTGTCTTCGGCTTGATCCTCTGGGCATTCGAAGACGAGTTCGTCGTGGACCTGCAGTAGCATCTTTGCGTCGAGCTTCTTGGCCGCCAGCGCGCCCGGCATTTCGATCATGGCGCGTTTGATGATGTCGGCGGCAGAGCCCTGGATGGGGGCATTGATGGCCTGGCGTTCCGAGAAGGCGCGCATGGCGCCGTTCTTTGAGTTCATGTCTTTCAGATGCAGCTTTCGGCCAAAGGCGGTCTGGACGTAGAGGTTATCCTTCGCGAATTCCTTGGTCTCATCCATGTATTTGCGGATGCCGGGGAATTTCTGGAAGTAGGCCTTGATATAGTCGGACGCCTCGCCGCGATCGATGCCGAGCTGGTTGGCGAGGCCGAAGGCAGAGATGCCGTAGATGATGCCGAAATTGATCGCTTTTGCCCGGCGGCGGACCATCGGGTCCATGCCTTCGATGGGCGTGTCGAACATCTCGCTGGCCGTCATGGCGTGGATGTCGAGGCCTTCATTGAAGGCGGTCTTCAGCGCGTCGATGTTTGCGATATGGGCGAGGAGGCGAAGCTCAATCTGGCTATAGTCGGCGCTGATAATGACGTTGCCTTCGTCGGCGATGAAGGCTTCGCGGATCTTGCGGCCCTCCTCGGTGCGGATCGGGATGTTCTGCAGGTTCGGGTCTGTCGATGAGAGACGCCCCGTCTGCGCGCCTGCCATGGAGTAGGAGGTGTGGACGCGTTTGGTGTTCGGGTTGATCGCGTCCTGAAGCGCCTCGGTATAGGTCGAGCGGAGCTTTGAGAGGGTGCGCCAGTCGAGGATGATCTGGGGCAGTTCGTGGCCTTCGGCGGCGAGGGTTTCAAGCTGGCTGGCATCGGTCGACCATGCGCCGGATTTCGTCTTCTTGCCGCCGGGCAGACCCATCGCTCCGAACAGGATTTCACCCAGCTGTTTGGGCGAGCCCATATTGAACTCTGTGCCTGCGGACTTGTAGGCGGCGTCTTCATAGCCTGCCATGCGCTGCTGGAAATCTGCCGAGAGGCGCGAGAGAAAGTCGCGGTCCACCTTGATGCCGTGGCGCTCCATGTCGGCCAGCACCGGGATGAGTGGGCGATCCAGCGTTTCATAGACGGTGGTGACCTTCTCCTTGTGGAGATAGGGCTTGAGATAGGTCCAGAGGCGGAGGGTGACGTCGGCATCCTCGGCCGCGTATTCGGTCGCCTTGTCGAGGGGGACGCGGTCAAAGGTGATCTGTTTCTGGCCCGAGCCGCACACTTCCTTGAAGGGGATGGGCGAGTGGCTGAAATAGCGTTCCGAGAGCTCATCCATGCCGTGGCCATGCATGCCGGCATGCAGGGCGAAAGAGATAAGCATCGTGTCATCGACCGGGGCGACCTCGATGCCATTGCGGCGGAAGACGGTGAGGTCATATTTGAAGTTCTGGCCGACTTTCAGGACGGCAGGGTCTTCGAGGAGGGGTTTGAGCGCGGCGAGCGCGTCTTCCTTGCGGACCTGACGCGGCGGGGCGGCGTCGAACATGTCATCGCCGCCTGAATGGTCCGGGTCGATATGGGCAAGCGGGATGTAGGCGGCCTCGTTCGGGGCGATGGCGATGGAGACGCCGACCAGGTCACAGGTCTGGCAGTCGAGGCTGTTGGTCTCGCAGTCGACACCGATCACGCCCGCCTCCTGGGCGCGGGCGATCCAGTCCTCGAGGGTCTTGAAGTCGCGGATGCAGGTATAGGCCTCGCGGTCAAAACCGATATCGCCAGCGGTGGTTTCCTCGATGACGCCGTCAGCCTCGAACGTTTCGCGGACGCGCCTTGTGATGGTGCGGAACTCCATCTTCTCGAGAAAGTCGATGAGGGTCTTCGGGTCCGGGTCACAGACGGCGAGGTCTTCGACGGGGACGGTGACGGGCACGTTTTCGTCAAGCTGGACGAGTTTTTTGGAGATGCGGACCTGATCGGCGAAATCGATCAGGGTCTGGCGGCGCTTGGGCTGTTTGATCTCTTCGGCGCGTTCCAGAAGCGTTTCCACGCTGCCATATTCACCGAGCAGCTGGGCGGCGGTCTTCACGCCAATGCCGGGGGCGCCGGGGACATTATCGGTGCTGTCGCCTGCGAGCGACTGGACGTCGACGACAAGCTCCGGCCCGACGCCGAATTTCTCATAGACCTCATCAATGCCGAGCGTCTTGTTCTTCATCGTGTCAAGCATGGTGATCTTGTCGGTCACCAGCTGCATGAGGTCCTTATCGGACGAGACGATTGTGACGCGCGCGCCTTTTGCGGCGGCCTGGCGGGCATAGGTGGCGATCAGGTCGTCGGCCTCATAGCCTTCGATTTCCAGCGCATGACAGGCAAAGGCGATGGACGCTTCGCGTACCAGCGGGAATTGCGGGCGGAGGTCTTCTGGCGGCTCATCCCGGTTGGCCTTGTAGTCGGGGTAGAGGTCATTGCGGAAGGTGTAGCTACCCTTGTCGAAGATGCAGGCGAAATGGGTCGGGCGCTCATCGCCCTTCAGCTCTTCCAGCAGTTTCCAGAGCATGTTGGAAAAGCCTGCGACCGCGCCGACCGGCAGGCCATCACTGGCGCGGCTGAGCGGGGGCAGGGCGTGGAAAGCGCGGAAGATGTATGCGCTCGCATCGATCAGGTAGAGGTGGCTGTCTTCATTGATCGGTGCGGTTGGCATGGGCAGAATCCTTGTTGAGCTCGATTGTTTAGCGATCCAGACCGTGTTGTGGTAGGGGCAACCGGGCACCGCAATGCAGCAGGGCTGACGCCACGTATATGGTGCTACGGCATCAATGCGTGGTAGACGCGCGAAAATTATGGAATTCAGCGAAGTCAGAACGTAGAAAAATATGTCCGCGCAGCCTCATCCTCTACAGCGCCAGCGTATAGCAACGCTGCAACGCTACGAAATCCTCGACACGCCGCGTGAGCAAGACTTTGACGAGATCGTCGAACTTGCGTCGAAAATCTGTGAGACGCCGATTTCGGTCATCAACATGATTGACGAGCATCGACAATGGTTCAAGGCGGAAGTTGGCCTGGGTACGCGAGAAACCCCGCTGCCAACCTCAATCTGCTCGCATGTGATCCTCGAGTCCGACTATGTCGAAATTCCCGACACACTCCAGGACCCACGCACGGCGGACAATGAGCTTTGTCTGGCGCCGGAAGGGGGGCTACGGTTTTATGCGGGTTACCTGCTGAAACCCAAGAACGGCCTGCCGCTCGGGACGCTTTGTGTTCTTGATCACAAACCGCGAAGGCTGACTGAATTCCAGAAAGAAGCTCTGGGGATACTTGCCCGCCGGGTGATGCGGGAGCTCGACCTCAAGCTAGCGCTGCGCGAGCACGAGATTCTGCGCAATGAGATGGACCACCGGGTGAAGAACTCGTTGCAGACGGTCGCCTCATACGTTCGCGTGTATACGAACCAGTTCAAGAAAGGCGAGATGGACGCGGCTACGGTTCTGAATTCCGTCGCCAGCAAGATTGAGGCGGTTTCCGCCCTGCATGGCGCCCTGCACAAATCAGCTGATGGGCAGGTCGTGCCCCTGGATGGCTACCTCGAGGACCTGGTCGAATATCTCCGCGATAGTCTGCCTGAGCGGGTCTCGATCGAACTGCGGACAGCCAAAGCCGAAGTTAAATCGGAAGTGGCTGGCGCCGTCGGCATTATCGTAAGCGAGTTTGTTGCCAATTCGGTCAAGCACGGTTTTCCGGGCCACCGGGAAGGCCACGTTACCATCGAGGCGCAGGGCTCCGGGGACGATCTGGTGATCCGATGCGCAGACAATGGCATTGGCGAGAATGCTGATCAGTCCAGCCAGAAAGAGGTCGCTGGCCGAAAGCCTCGGAACACCGGGCTTGGGACGAGAATCGTGGAGTCAGCGGCTTCGCGGATCGGGGCGACGATTGTGCGAAGCTCGTCTTCCGAGGGCTATACACTTGAACTGGCAATCCCGGCGCATGCGAGAACGCATTAAGCCGGCCGCTAGCATCCAGACCCTGGCCAAGTTGAACGACCTGGCATTTGACTAGAAGTCGGTGGAGCCGACGCGCGATCCAAGCTCACCATCGAGGAAGTCGGGGAAGCGGTTCTTCTTCTCTTCCTCCGGTGCGCGAAGCGATGCGATGCGAAGCTCCTTGCTGTCCTCGCCGCGATAATCAGACCAGAGATTGGTGATGACGGCGCTGAACTCGGCCAGGCTGACCCGGCGATCGAGATTCGGGTCGAAGCGGACGGGGTTCGCCAGGGAGTTGTCGCGGGTCGGCAGGTTCTGCGCCCAGGCCTGTTGTTCAAGTGCGGTCAGCTCTCCGTCGGCGTTCGCATCGGCCGCTTCGAAGGCTGCTTCAATGCCGTTGGTCAGTTCGATGCGGCTGATGCGGCCGTTTTTATCGCTGTCAAAGGAGGCGAGCAGGCCGCCGCCCGCTTTCAGCCGGTCGGCCTGAAGCCTTTTACGGTCACGTTCGCTGCGCACTTCGCCAGATGCTGGCAGGCGGACAATCTCGTCTTCTTCCGCGCTGGCTTCCTGGATGTGCTCTGGCTCGATGTCCTGCGCGATGGCCGGTAGGGCGAAGGCTGCTGTGATCAGGCCGAGGGTCAAGATGCGGGGCATAAAGTCTCCAATTCACCGGACATGGATGAAGTTAGTGCAAGCGTTGCAGAATTACCACAACAGGAATGCGTCAGAAGTGGGACTGATATGCTTGATCCTTACGTAGGGGTGGGTTAGGAGGCTCATATAAACGTATAAAGGAACATTGATATGGCTAATGACTACGCCGTCGCAGACATCTCCCAGGCTGATTATGGCCGGATCGAAATCACCATTGCGGAAACCGAAATGCCGGGCCTGATGGCTGCACGCGAAGAGTATGGCGACGAGCAGCCGCTGAAAGGCGCACGCATTGCCGGGTCGCTGCACATGACCATTCAGACCGCCGTGCTGATCCAGACGCTCGAAGCGCTGGGCGCAGAAGTGCGCTGGGCATCGTGCAACATCTATTCGACGCAGGACCATGCTGCCGCCGCAATCGCCGATGCCGGCACGCCGGTCTTCGCCCACAAGGGTGAGACGCTGGAAGAGTATTGGGACTTCTGCGACAAGATCTTCGAATGGCCGGATGGCAAGACCGTCAACCTCATCCTCGATGATGGCGGCGATGCGACCATGTATCTGATCATCGGCGAGAAAGCCGAGAAAGACCCGTCCATTCTGGATAATCCAAAGTCGGACGAAGAGATTGCCCTCTTCAAGCAGATCAAGAAGCGCATCAAGGAAACCCCGGGCTGGTTCGCCCGCATCAAGGCTGGCATCAAGGGCGTCTCCGAAGAGACGACGACCGGCGTGAACCGGCTTTATCAGCTGGAAAAGAAGGGCGAGCTGCCTTTCCCGGCGATCAACGTCAACGACAGTGTCACCAAGTCGAAGTTCGACAACAAGTATGGCTGTAAGGAATCGCTGGTCGACGCGATCCGCCGCGGCACCGACGTCATGATGGCGGGCAAGACTGCTTTCGTTGCGGGTTATGGCGACGTCGGCAAGGGCTCGGCAGCGTCGCTGGCAGGTGCTGGCGCGCGCGTCACAGTCTCTGAAATCGATCCGATCTGTGCCCTTCAGGCGGCAATGGACGGGTTTGACGTCCAGACGCTCGACGACATGGCGTCTAAAGCCGACATCTTCGTCACCGCGACCGGCAACAAGGACATCCTGACCGTCGATCACATGCGCGCCATGAAGGACATGTCGATCGTCTGTAATATCGGCCACTTCGACAATGAAATTCAGGTCGAAGGCCTGAAAAACTTCCAGTGGACAAACATCAAGCCACAGGTCGACATGATCACCTTCCCGGATGGCAAGCGGATCATCCTGCTGTCGGAAGGCCGCCTCGTGAACCTCGGCAATGCCACGGGACACCCGAGCTTTGTGATGTCAGCCTCGTTCACCAACCAGACGCTGGCCCAGATCGCGCTTCACAAGAATGACGGCGAGTACAAGAACTCGGTCTACACGCTGCCGAAGCATCTCGATGAGAAGGTCGCGCGTCTTCACCTGCAGAAGCTGAATGTCGGCCTCACCGAGCTTTCAGAAGAGCAGGCTGACTATATCGGCGTGACGCAGGAAGGCCCGTACAAGCCTGAGCATTACCGCTACTAGGCCTGTCGCACATCGAATTGAATGAGAGGGCGCCGGAGAATTCCGGCGCCCTTTTTTCATGCCGGGTTGCCGAAACGTGCAGAAGCCCTGAGAATGAAGGCCAAATCATTTGTGAGGAAACATTTATGCGCAATCTTTTGATCGCAGCGGCGAGCATCAGCGTCCTGGCAGCCTGCGGCGGCGCCGACGAGACGGTCGCCGATGGGGCCGAACCGGGAAGCAGTGTCGCCGAGGCCGACGCACCGGCGCCGACGCTCGAAGCTGGCGCAGATTTTCAGGAGCGTCTGCAAACTGCGCTGATCCTTGCCGAAGAAGGCAGCACGATCGTCATGCCGGCCGGGACGTTCGAAATGACGGATGGCCTGACGCTGGACGTCCACGGCGTCACCCTTCGCGGGGCCTCACAAGCGCAGACAATCTTGAACTTTTCCCAGCAGCGCGGGTCGGGCGAAGGCCTGCTGGTGACGTCCGACGATGTGACCCTGTCCGATTTCACGATCCAGGAAACCAAGGGCGACGGCATCAAGTCGAAGGGCGCCGATCGCATTATTTACCGTAATATCAAGGTCGAATGGCTTGGTGATCCAGACGAGGCGAGCGGCGCCTATGGCATCTATCCTGTCGAAAGCTCTGAGGTGCTGGTCGAGGCGAGCTATGTAAGAGGCGCCTCGGATGCGGGGATCTATGTCGGCCAGTCGGACAATATCGTCGTCCGGGACAATATCGCCGAGTACAATGTGGCCGGGATCGAGATCGAAAACTCAACCAATGCGCTGGTGAACGGCAATGTCGTCAGCAACAATACCGGCGGTATTCTCGTTTTTGATCTTCCCGACCTGCCGGTGATGGGCGGCAACTCGACGATCGTCCGCAATAATGCGATCCAGAACAACAATACCCGCAATTTTGCGCCGCCCGGAAATATCGTCGCGGGCGTGCCGTCCGGCACCGGGGTAATCATCATGGCGAACGACAAAGTTCTGGTGAAGGATAACCGGTTTGAAAACAACCAGACCGCGGACATCCTGATTACGGCCTATTCGCAGGAATTCAGCGATGAGGACTACAACCCGCTGCCGCGGAATGTTGAGATCACCGGCAACACATATGACGGAAGCGGTGAAAACCCTCAGGGCGACCTTGCGCAGTTTGCGTCGATCATGGGCGGGAAGCTGCCACCGATCGTCTGGGATGGGGTGACCCGTTGGGGCGATGAAGAGAACAGTGAGATCAACATCTTCATCGATGAGCCAGAGAGTGTCGGGTACGTGAATTTGGGTCTTGGAAGCTACCCGATCGATGTCTCTGCCGCAGCGCCAAGCATGGACCGCCCGGGTGGCGAGTCCATTGGCGCGATGCCGGGCATCGTCCTCTCCCGCACCGAATGAGGGCTGCGTTTCTCGCCGTTCTTGTCATGATGCTGTCTGCTTGCGGGCAGCATCAGGCGGCGGGGCCGGATATGGATGTGGTGCTGGCCGAAGCGCCTGCGCGGACGCTGGCTGAATACGGCTTGTTCACAGATGCGTCGGCGCGCCAGCCGGCCCAGGGCGTCGTGCCTTATGACCTGATCAATCCGCTTTTTTCCGATCATGCGAGCAAGCACCGGCTGGTCTATGTGCCCGACGGCAAGGCGGCAGACTACCGCGCGGATGAAGTGATGGAGTTTCCCGTCGGCACCGTGCTGGTGAAGACGTTTGCCTTTGCCCCCGACATGCGCGCGCCGGACGTCGGCGAACGCTACCGCGAGACGCGGCTACTCATACGCAAGGCCGATGGCTGGGCCGCCTACCCCTATGTCTGGAATGAGGAAGAGACCGAGGCGCGCTATTCGCCTGCCGGGGCATGGCTGGAGCTCGCCTTCATCGATCCTGCGGGGGAGGCGGTCGAGATCGACTACCGCGTGCCGAACCAGAACCAGTGCAAGACCTGCCATCAGATGGGCGACGCGATCGAGCCGATCGGACCGAAGGCGCGCAACCTCAATCATCAGGGGCCGGCTGGCGTGAACCAGATCGAAGACTGGAGTGCGCGAGGCATGCTGACTGGCGTGCCCGGCGATGTGCCTGCCGTGCCCGACATTACCGATGCGTCGCTCAGCGTGCCTGAAAGGGCGCGGGCCTATCTCGATATCAATTGCGCCCACTGCCACCGCGCAGAAGGCTCGGCGTCGAATTCCGGGTTATGGCTTGGCTGGGAGGTGTCCGATCCGGTGAAGATTGGCATTGGCAAGCATCCGACGGCGGCAGGGCGTGGGTCCGGCGATGCGATCTATGTCGTTGCGCCCGGGGCGCCGGAGGCCTCGATCCTGACCTATCGGATGAATTCCGACGAAGCCGGCATTGCGATGCCTGAACTCGGACGCGCACTGATCGACGGCGACGGCGTCGAGCTGGTTCGCGAATGGATTGCAGGTATGGACTAAGAGGCCCAGCCGGAATGGCCCCGAGTGCCTGCCTAGCGCATTGCAACGGGAACGCCCGCCCTGCCTGTCTGTTGTAAAGAGACGGTATGACAGGAGATTTCCATGGCAGGCGGATGGTCGCGCGATGGCGCAGTACAGGATCAGATCGACGATTCGATCCGCGACGAGCTGGCGCGGATACAGGCCAATCGTCCTGCGGGCGAGAGCCTGATCCATTGTCTCGAATGCGGAGAGCCGATCCCCGAAAAACGGCGCAAGCTGGTTGCGGGCGTGCGTTTCTGCGTCGACTGCCAGCAGGAAATGGACGCCGAGCAGGCGCGCCGCGGTGGCATAAACAGGCGCGGATCCAAGGACAGCCAGCTAAAATAATCCGTGTGAGCCGACCGGCTTGCCCGCGCCCCTGTTCGTAAGCATGATGGGCGAAAGGGACCGGGGAGTGCAGATCGATGCGCACGACATCTCTGCGCTGTAAAATGCTGGCTGTGGCCGGTCTTTTCCTGTTGCTCGCCTTGCCTTCCAAGTCGCAGGACAACACGTCCGCTGAAGACGTATACGCAGGAGCTGATGATGGCAAGGCGTCGACAGATGAGACCGGGCCGGTTCTGTCATCCATAACGGCCTGGCTTGGCCGGCCGAAACTGAAGCTCCCCGAAGACTATCCAGACAAAACCCGTGTCCTGCGCGGGGACATCGACCCTTATGACGTCTTTTGGGAGGTTCCGGAACACTGGGCGACACGCGCTGGCATGTATGCCGAGTACAACACGCTGGAGGCCTATGGCCGGATGCGCGAGGCTGCACTGCGTGACGGGGTGGAGCTTGTCATCATATCGGCCTTTCGCTCCTTTGATCATCAGCGGGCGATCTGGGAAGGCAAATGGCGAGAGCACCGCAAGGACGCCCGCTGGTCAGAGCCGCGCGAGCTTGCCATCGATATCATGCGCTACAGCGCCATGCCGGGAACGTCCCGGCATCACTGGGGCACCGACATCGACCTCAATGCGCTCAACAATGCCTGGTTCGACACGGTCGAGGGCAAGCGCGTCTATGACTGGATGAAAGCGCATGCGGCTGAATACGGGTTCTGCGAGGTCTATTCAGCCCGTGATGGCCGCAGGGAAGCTGGCTATGAGCCAGAGCGCTGGCATTGGTCGTATATCCCGACAGCATCGCGCTATCTGGCCGCTTATGTCGAGGCGCGCGAAGCAGCGCCCCAAGGCTTTGAAGGCGATGTCGCCGTGTCCAAGATCCACTGGCTGACCGATTATGTGCTGGGCATCAATCCGGACTGTCTGTGGAAGGCGTCCGATGTTGGCGATGGCAGGCCATTGCCGGCGCCGCTGCTGCTGGCGGCTATGGATGCGGCCAGTTCAGACACCGCGCGGCGCAGCGATGACATGCGTAAGGCGGGCGCCTGTATTCCCGAAGGCTGGACGCGTGACGCGCTGATCCGCTGGAAGGAGAGCGAGTTTCCCATCGAGAATGAGAAAGAAGTGGCTGGCTATCTGACCATGCTGGAGGGCTGTCTTGGCGACCCGGACCCTGTGCTCCGCGACGGAGTCGCCTATGGCGGGATCAGTCACATCCTGCGCAGCGACGGCGCGGGCAAGGCAGAGCTTCGCGCCCTGAAAGAGCTGCTTCTGGAGCGGCTCGCCGATGAGGCAGGTGATCCGCTCGGGTTCTCCAGACCGTTCGCCGCACTGGCGCTTTCAGAGGTCGCCCGCACGGACAGGATGTCGCCGTGGATGAGCAATGGCGAACGGCGCACGCTCCTCTCTGCGGGCGCGTCCTATGTCAGCGGCGTGCGCGACTACCGTGGTTTTGTTGACGGTGAAGGCTGGAGGCACGGCGTGGCACATGGCGCTGATCTTCTGATGCAGCTCAGCCTCAATGAGAAGATTGGCAAAGGCGAGGCGCAGGTGATTGCGCGAGCTGTCTATGACGCGATCGGCACGCATGAGGCACCGGCCTTTATCTTTGATGAGCCACGACGGCTTGCCCGGCCGCTTCTTTTTCTGACCCAGCGCGAGCTATTGAATGAGCGCCAGCTGACAGGGTGGATGGAGGCGCTGGCCGACCCGGCACCACTGACAAGCTGGGACGAAGTTTTTACGTCAGGAGAAGGACTTGCAAGGCGCCACAATCTGCGGGCCTTCGGGGCGGCGCTCTTACTGTCAGCAAACGCGGCGCAGTCTGGCGCGCTCGATGCGCTGCAGCCTGGCACAATGCACCTTCTCAGGACCGTGCCTTGAGGGTTACCTTGGCGTTAACCCGGACTTAACGCGCAAGGGGCATTCGGTTAACTATTGAAATAGGCCTTGTTGGCCCTGCGATTCGATTGAAGGACGAGGATGACTGGCGAGAACGTCTCTCTGATTATTTCTGCCGGCGCGCTAGCGCTCGGGCTGGCCTTCATCCTGTGGGCGCTTCGCACCTCTGACGGGGCGCGCGGGGCAGCGCGCAAATACCGCGACAAGGCCGCTGATGCAGAGACAGGTCTGGCTGAGCTGAAATCGGTGCTGGGCGCGCATCCAGGTGTGATCCTCGTCTGGCAGGGCGATGAGCTGGAGGACGAAGATGACGACATCGCGCCGCCGGACATCCATGGCTCTCCCGTGGCGCTCGCAGGGCTTCTGAAGTTCACCGACGACGCCGTCTCGGACGACCCCTCCATCCGGATCATCGAGGGCATCGCCGACCTTGAGGCGCGCGACGGCGCCGGCAAGGACACGACATTGCGCGTGCGCCTGCGCGAGTTACGCGAAAACGGCCAGCCTTTCTCGCTGACGCTCATCGGGCCATCGGGACGCTTTCTCGAAGCTGATGGCCGCACCGCCGGAGCGCGGGCCGTGGTCTGGATTACCGACTCTACCATCAAGGGACTTGAAGAGAGCTCTGCGCGGGGAAAGCTCGAAGAAGCCCGCCAGATCATCGCACGCGACCCGACAGCGTTTCTCGACATGCTTGGAAAGTCACCTTTCCCGGCCTGGCGGGTGTCCGGTGTTGGCAGGCTGCAATGGGCGAACGGTGCCTATATCGAGGCGGTGGACGGCAAGTCTCTCGACAGTGTGCTCGACAAGCAGCTGAAGCTTGATGACAAGGCCGATGAACAGCTGCGCAAGACGATCTCAGAAGGCCGGGACGTGGACATGATCCGCAATCTGGTGGTCGATGGCGAGCGCCGGTCCATGCGGATATTGAGCTTTCCACTGTCTGGTGGGGCCGGCGCAATGGCGTTCGATGTGTCCGAACAGGAAACGGCGCGCGAAGAGCTGAACCGTCATGTGCGCGCACATGACGAGACGCTGAACCATGTGGCAGATGGCGTTGCCATATTCGGTCCAGACCGGCGGCTGACTTTTTACAATCGCGCTTTCTCCGACATGTGGGACCTTGATGAAGGCTACCTTCTCGACAGCCCCGCCCATGGGGCACTGCTCGACAGGCTGCGCCAGGACCGCAAGCTGCCGGCACAGGCCGAATACGCCAAATGGCGGGCCGACGAGCTTTCCTATTATCTTGAGATTTCGGGCATCAAGGAAGACAAATGGTCTTTGCCTGACGGGCGCACCCTTCAGGTCACCCGCCAGCGTCATCCGATGGGCGGGCTCTTGCTCCTGTTCAAGGATATTACCGGCGAGCTTGACCTCCAGACGCGGTTCAATGCGCTGATCAAGACGCAGACCTCGACGCTTGATAGCCTGCGCCAGGCTGTTGCTGTGTTTGGCTCTGACGGTCGGCTCAAACTGTCCAACAAGTCGTTTGAGTCGCTCTGGACGCTTGACCCGAATGACGTGAAGAACACGCCAGACTATGACGATGTGATCGAAGCGTGCCTGCCGCTGTTTAACGACCGGGCACTCTGGGGTGAGATCAAGGGCCATATCACCGACCCGTCCGCAAATGCGCGCCGGACCACTGAAGGCGAAATGAACCGGTCCGACGGCACGACGCTTCATTATATCACCCAGCCGCTGCCGGACGGGAACACGCTCATCGCCTTCGCCGATGAGACTGCACAGCGCGCGGTAGAAGGCGCCTTGCGGGGCCGTGCAGAAGCGTTTGAGGCGGCCGACAGGCTGAAGACTGAATTTGTGCGCAATGTCAGCTATCAGCTGCGGTCCCCGCTGACGACGATCCTTGGCTATGCAGAATTTTTGCAGTCGGAAACCAATGGTGAACTAAATTCGCGTCAGATGGACAATGTGAATTCGATCCTGACCGCCTCCGACCATCTCAACAAGCTGATTGAGAATATCCTCGACCTCGCGCTGATCGAGGCCGGGCGTATGGATCTTGATCTTGAAGATTTCAAACTGGCAGACATCGTCCAGGAAACCGTCGATCTCATTATCGGCAAGGCGTCCGACACCGAAGTTCACGTCCATGCCGAGATTGAAGAGGGCCTCGGCACGATTCATGCCGACAAGCGCCGCATCAGGCAGGTTTTGTTCAACCTGCTTTCCAACTCTATGCGCTTTACAGAGCCGGGCGGCGAAATCACGGTTTCGGCGAGCCGGGTGGACAATATGGCCATTCTGTCTGTGCGCGATAATGGCAAGGGCATCGAGGCGGAGCGTCAGGCATCGAGCTTTGACAGCTTTACCTCATCGGACCAGCGCGGCGCGGGCCTTGGGCTTGCGCTGGTGAAGAACTTCGTCGACCTGCACGGCGGCAATGTCGGCATCAAGTCGGTGCCGGGCGGTGGAACGGAAGTCGTTTGCTGGCTGCCTGTCACGGCGGTTCTGAGCCGTCAGTCTGACTGGGACGTCGCGCCAGCCCGCGCTTCTGCCTGAAGCACGGTTGGCCTTGCTCGAGGGCAATTCGCCGATGTGCCCCCGGTCTAGCTGCCGGTGTTCTTCATTTCCAGCGACCTGTCAGGCAGGTCATAGCCTGGACGGCCGAGGAAATAGCCCTGGCCACGCGTCACGCCGAGGCGTTTCAGAACGTCTAGCTCAGCCTGCGTCTCGATCCCCTCGGCAATGATCTGCGCGCCCGTTTCACGGGCATAATAGAGCAGGGCGCTGATAAGGGCGCGGCGGGAAATATCCTGATCGACATCGCGAACGAGGCTCATGTCGAGCTTCAGGAAATCGGGACCGAGCTGGAGGATGTGGCGCAGCGAGGAATGGCCAGCGCCAGCGTCATCAATGGCAAGCTTCAGGCCTGCCGCACGCATCGGAGCAATGTCGCGCAGGAAGGCGTCATAGTCTTCGATAACGGCATGCTCAGTGATCTCCAGCAGAACTGAAGAGGGGGGCACCGTCTTCATCACGCCCTTGAAAGCGGCGCTCTGGATTGTTTTGGGTGAGGCGTTCACGGAGATGTACTGGCCGTCTTCGAGCAACGGTATGGATTCGAGCGCGCGGGCGATCGCGGCGACTTCAAGCTCTTCGCCAAGGCCAACGCGTTCGGCCTCGGCAAACCAGATATCCGGCGTGCGAATCGGCTCTGCCTGAAAGCGGCAGAGGGCTTCATAGCCTAGTGTTTGTGAGCGGAACGTATCGACGATGGGCTGAAAGGCGATCCTGAACGCGCTATCGTCAAGCACCTGCCTGACGCGCTGCTGGGTCTCGATTCTTTGGGTTTTCTGGCGGGAGCTGCGCCGCACCTGTTCGGTGGCCAGACCGGCGAAGAGTTTCATCGTTTCGAGGTCGCGCGCATTCAGGCTGTCATTCGGCTCCGGGCTCAGGCAGCAGAACATGCCGTAGACCGACCCGTCATCCAGAAGGATCGGGATGCTGGCGTGCGATCCGATCGGCACAGCCTGCGTGACCGGCATGTCAGCGGCGAGGGGCACATCTGACGTATCAGGAATGAGGTTCGGCAGCCGGCCTTCGACGATATGGCGGCAATAGACATCATCGAGAGAGCGCGCGTCGCCAACTTTGATAAGGTCTTCAAGGCCCGGTGCCGCAACATGGCGAAACACGGACTCATTGCCGACGAACTCTGACAGATAGGCGATCGGCATGCCGAGATGCTTGCGGATCGCATCAAGCGCGCGGTCAATAGCGTGCTCGGCTGATTGGTCGTTATCAGTCAGTATCTTAACGAGATTATCTGTCTCGGCCATCTGGTCTTCGGTCATCCTTCTGATGCGTTTATTTTCCTAAACCTAGGCTGGAAAGCTTAATGAATGCTCCTGTTCGATCCGCGAATTTTTTTGGTTGTCTGAGGGAAGAAGATCAGACCGGGCGCGGTTAAATCCGGCAGGTCGACACGTTCCGGCGAAGCGGCTAGAGCTTCTGGCATGACACAAGACATACAAGCCGTAATCTGGGATTTCGGGGGCGTGATCACGTCCTCTCCCTTCGAAGCCTTCAATCGCTATGAAGCCGAAAGAGGCCTGCCCAGGGACTTCATCCGGGGCGTCAATGCCGTGAACGGCGATACGAACGCCTGGGCCAAGCTGGAGCAGTCCAAAGTGAACGCTGAGGAGTTCGACGAGCTCTTCCGCGTCGAGGCCGAAGCGCTGGGGCATTCGGTGCCCGGCAAGGACATACTCGGCTTGCTGTCAGGCAATCTGCGCCCGCGTGTCGTTGAGGCGCTGAAGCGCTGCAAGGCCAAGGTGAAGGTCGGCTGCATCACGAATAACGCGCCTGTCGGCAAGGGCGCTGGTATGCAGAATGACGAAGGCCGCGCCAGCGAAATCGAGAATGTGTTTGGCCTCTTCGATGAGATGATCGAGAGCTCGAAGCTCGGCATCAGAAAGCCCGACCCACGCATCTACGCGCTGATGTGCGAGGCGCTCGACGTTGATCCCAATCACTGCGTCTATCTCGACGATCTTGGTATTAATCTCAAACCGGCGCGGGCCATGGGGATGACGACGATCAAGGTGCTGAACGAGGACCAGCTTCTGGCGGACCTTGAAGCGGCGACCGGATGGAAGCTCACAGGCTGACCGTGATGCGTCTGCTGCTGGTCGGGGCGCTTGCGGCGTGCCTTGCCGCATGCGGCGAGGACCGGGCGCGCGAAAACGTCCGGCTGCAGGTCGAGCAGGCGCCTGACTATATGTTGCCGGCTGAGCGGGCCGCGACCGGCCCGATTGTGCTCAGTGGTCCTGCGATGGAAACCATCGCCCAGCTAGACAGTATCATCGAGCGCAATTCACTGCGCAGGCTGGTGCAGTTTGCGGAAGCGCAGTCCGGTTTCGTGTCCAATTTCGCGGGCGCCTCGCATGATGATCACTGGGACCTTCTGCGCCGCACCGGTTTCGACCCGCTGCTACGCCTGGATGACCTTCTCGACGGCCCGTATGGAGTGAAGGCGGTTGCCGGGGAGACCTGGTATGTCTGGCCGGAGCTTGCCGCCCTGGAGCCTGAAGCGCTGACACCGGAACGGCTGAATTTCAGCCAGCGGGCCCGGCTTGAGGAACTGGTCGGCGAGGCAGGGATTGCACAGATAAGAGAGGGTCGCGGCTATCCGGGGATCCGGACGGCGATCTCGGAGGATGGGCGCTGGCTCTATTATGTTCACGAAATTGCAGGCGAGGAATAACAATCATGGCCGACAAGATGAAAATCGAAGACGTTCTGGCAAAGCTGAAAGGCTGGGAGAGCGCAGAGGGTGACACCGATGCGATCACGAAGACGTTCGAGTTCGAGGACTTCGCGACAGCCTTCGCCTTCATGAGCGCATCGGCGACGCAAGCCGAGAAGGCAGACCATCACCCTGAATGGTTCAATGTCTACAACACTGTCGAAGTCACGCTGACGACGCATGACGCAGACGGCGTGACACAGAAAGACGTTGATCTGGCGAAGAAAATGGACGGGTTTGCTGCCAAGCTAGCCTGAGACTTCAGGCGCTCATGCGCTGAATGAGTGTATCTATGGCGCCGAGGGCTTTGCTGTCTTCGGCGCTTCTGCGAGCGGCGACCTCAGGGCCAGCTACCGACATGCAGTGGCTCATCACGGTGATGAGCTGCCGCTCGTCGATGGGTTTTGAAACATAGTCAGACATGCCCATCTTCATGTAGCGCTCACGGTCGCCCGCCATCGCATCGGCAGTCAGGGCAATGACCGGAACGTTTTCGCAAGTGCCGCCGAGGCCGCGGATATGTGTCAGCGTTTCAGGCCCGTCCATTTCCGGCATATGGATATCCAGAAGCACGATATCGACACGCTCTGTCTTGAGTACGTCCAGCGCCTCTCTGCCGCCCCCGGCCTCGAGGACGCGTAGCCCTGTCGGCTCAATGAAGAGGCGTGCAACCCGGCGATTGATGCGATTGTCATCGACAACGAGTGCCGTCTTGCCGCGAAAATCAACCACACGCTCGTCGCGGGCGGTAACAAGCGAGGGGCCGTTGAAGCTCTCTCTGCTTGGCGCGCCGTGGATCTGTTCTGTCAGGCCGGCTTCGAAGCTTAGCGTGAAGATCGATCCCTTGCCTGGCTTGCTGACGACCGACACATCCCCGCCCATCATGCGGGCGAGCTTGCGCGTGATTGCGAGACCAAGGCCCGTGCCGCCATAGATGCGCGTGGTCGACCGATCGGCCTGATGGAAGTTCTCGAAAAGCTTCAGCACCTGTTCTTCAGTCATGCCGATGCCTGTGTCTGACACGTGGATCTTGAGCTGCATGCGGCCAGGCGTATCGCTGTGCCCGCATGTCGCCGCCACGACGACGCCGCCGGTCGTGGTAAACTTGAGCGCATTGGAAACGAGATTGTCGACACACTGGCGAAATCGAACGGGGTCGAACTCCAGAACGGACGGGATCGACTTGTCGACGATGACGCGGAGGAAAAGGCCCTTTTCTTCGGCCTTCGGGCGGTAGAAGCGCTCCGTGCGTTTCAGTTTGTGGCGAAAATCGTCGGCAATCGGCGCAATGTCGAGCTTGCCGGCCTCGATTTTGGAAAGATCCAGGATATCGTTCAGCAGCGTCATCAAGGACTTCGAGCAATCCAGGATGGCACCGACCATTTCACGCTCATCGGCACCAATCTCACGCGAGGAAAGCGCCTGTGCCATGCCGAGGATGCCATTGAGGGGCGTGCGAATTTCGTGGCTCATTGACGCCAGAAATTCCGACTTTGCTTCACTTGCTGCGAGGGCCTCACGCTTTGCATGCCGCAGCTCGCGTTCATGCTCGCGCACATCGGTGATGTCGTGGCTGAGGCAGAGGATGGTACCGTCGGGCATGGCAGAGAAGCTGGCCTTGACTGACTTGCCTTCGGCGGTCTGAACATCGATCGTGCCGAAGCTGCGGATTTTCTCAACCAGCTCGCGCGAGTAGCTGGCCGAATTGAAATGTGGCCCGTCTGCCATGACAGACCGCGCGCTTTTCAACATAGCGTCTTCAGCCGATGTGCCGGCCTCGAGTTCGCTATAAAAGACCGGAAAGTGTGATCTTGCAGTGTCGTTGACATAAAGCAGGCTGAGGTCCGGACCGTGAATGGCGAAACCATTTTCTATACTTGCGACGGCGTCGAGTATCTGATCCAGCGTCAGACTGATTTTCTTGTGATGTGACACGCGAACTCCCCCTATATTTTTGCCCGTAAGAGACACGAAACTTCTTTATAAACAATTCACGAGGCGGCAGGCCGGGGGCACCACCGAGCCCTCCTGCCTTGACGTGGCCAGGCGAAGCTGTGAGTTCAGCTCCTGAAACAAACCAGAAAATCAAAGGCGGGAGGATCGCGATATGGGCCGGGTTTCAGGAAAGAAGGCATTCGTCACAGGCGGGGCGCAGGGACTGGGTGAGGCAACGGCCTGGATGCTGGCGCGTGAAGGCGCAAAGGTCACGGTGACCGACATTAATGGCGAGGGCGCAAAGAAAGTCGCGGCTGCCATAAATGACGAGCTTGGTGCGGGCACAGCCTTCGCCTGGCAGCACGATGTGACGGACGCAGAGGCCTGGCAGTCGATCCTGAAAGACGCCCATGACGCGATGGGCGGGCTCAACATCCTTGTGAACAATGCGGGTATCGGCTCGCTTGGTTCTGTCGAGGACGAGAACTATGAAATGTTCCGCAAGGTTCAGGAGGTCGACGTCGATTCGATCTTCCATGGCTGCAAATACGCCATTCCGCTGATGCGCGACCATGGCCTCGGCTCCATCGTCAACATCTCATCGATCGCCGGGATCATCGCGAGCGGCAACTATATTGCCTACAATACGGCCAAGGCGGCCGTGCGCCACATGTCGAAGTCGATCGCGCTTCATTGCGCCAAGACAGGCGGCCAGATCCGTTGTAATTCGGTCCATCCGGTCTTCATCAACACGCCGATCCTCGACAGGACAAAGGAAATGTTTGGTGAGGAAGAAGGCCTGAAGAAGCTTGCCCGCCAGATCCCGCTCGGCAAGGTCGGCGAGCCGGATGATATCGCCTATGCCGTGCTTTATCTCGCATCCGATGAAAGCAAGCTGGTCACCGGGATCGAGCTCAAGGTGGATGGTGGTATCTCGGCGATGTAGTCCGCTCGCCCCGAAGCCTTGGATCAAATTCAGCTTGTTCCCCTCGTGTCGTTCATGGTATGTTCCGGGGCCTTAAAACGGAGGGGACAAATGATCGGATACGTAACGTTCGGGACGAATGACATTGAGCGGGCGGCAAAATTCTATGACGCGATAGCCGCCGAGATGGGCAATGGGCGGATGATGGACACAGAGACTTTCATCGCCTGGGGCACATGGGACGGGCCGGCTGGCATTGCGGCGACAAAGCCGTTTGATGGCAAGACCGCAAGTGTCGGGAACGGCACCATGGTGGCCCTGCAGGCGAAGGACCAGGCGCAGGTCAACAAGCTCTATGAAATCGCGCTCGCTAATGGCGGAAGCGATGAGGGGGCGCCGGGCCCGCGCGGCGATGAGGGCTTCTATGCCGCCTATTTCCGCGATCCGGACGGCAATAAGCTCAACGCCTTTACAATGGGTTGAAACTGAAAAGGGCCGGACGCGGTTTTCGCGTCCGGCCCTTCCATGTCTTACCTGGAAAGGTTGAGCCTATTCTGTGTCTATCGCGCTGCCGACAGGCATGCGCTCATAGGTCAGCGTGTTGCCGCGCGGATAGGAGCTGAGCTCAAGACGCTCGTCATTCAGGGTGATGATGCCATAGCAGAGGCTTTCATCAGTATCGTTGGACGTCATGGTGATCAGCTGCATATCGGAGACTTCGCCGGCCACATCGGGACAGGAGTCGACGACTTCCAGCGTATCGGTGCTGAGGACTTCGCCATCATACATCATGGTGACGGTGCCATCGATGATCGACATTTCGGATTTGTCGTCGTCGCCTGACACCCAGTCGCCTTCTAGCGATGCGAGCGTGCTGTTCTCCTCCTCCGCCATGTCGCCGGACATGTCGGTCTCGGCGCTCATCTCACCGCCGGGCTCTTCATTAAGACCAATCTCCGGGTCTTCGGTGAGCGAGCCTTCGCTTTCGATTGGCCCATCAGCCGGAGGAGTTTCTTCAACGGTCTCAGTTTCACCGCAGGCGGCGAGCAGGAGAACGGCAGAACAGGTGGCAACAGCGATAGGGGTGAGTTTCATCTAAAATCTCCTTTGTTCATGATGAAATGTAGCCGGAAACAGGGCCGTGGCAAACCGGATTCCTATAGCGGTGCCCGCCAGAGGCAGGTTCAAACGGCACGCCGCGCTTCGCGGTAGAGCCTGTAGCTCAGCAGGACGATCATCATCGCCGCGCTGAAGAAAAGCGGCAGGCGCGTGTCGAGCGTATAGAGCGCGGCGCCAAGCAGCGGCCCAAAGATAAAGCCTGATGGCGGGGCGGCCGAGAGAAGGGCGGCGGCGCTGCCCTGCTCGTGGCGCTCCACCGACAAGCTGCCAAGCGCGTTGGCCGCGGGCACAGAGAGGGCCGAGCCTGCCCCGACAAGCGCGAATGCCGCGCACATTGCCGGGAAGCTGGTCATCACGGCTGCGCCGATATAGCCGATGGCGATGAAAGCGAGACCGACCGGCAATATACGCCGCGGCGAGGGGTTTACTCGCTGCACATAGCCGAACTGAACGAGAATGAGCATTACCGCCATGCAGGAGAAGACGATCCCGACGGCTTGAACCGTCTCTGCCTGAGCGATCGCGAACCTGTCTTCCAGGAGCCAGGCAAGCGTCTGCTGGATCGCGCCCACGGCGATGAAATAACACAGCAGAAAGGTGAGATGCGGAAAGACGCGGGGGTCGCGGATCCGCAATGGCTCCGGGCGGCTGCGATTGCGGTCTCCGCGTGACTTGGGCAGGGCGAATGCGATGACGATGCCAGCGATCGCGCAGAAGACGATCGAGCCCCAGATCGGGGCCAGGGCGCCAAACTGTGCCAGCACGCTAGAGCCCGCCGGACCGAGGATCGAGCCGAGCGCCATGCCAGCGCTGAGCATGCCAAGGCCGCCTGCGCGTGTTGTGGCGGTGGTCGCGTCGGTCATGGCCGCCATGGCGGCGGGCTGAAGGCCGGGCGCGAGCAGGCCGAACCAGAGCCGGGTGAAGACCAGCAGGAAGAAGGTGGACATTCCGGCGACGAGGCCGGCCAGCGCAGCTTGTAGCGCAAACACAAACAGCATGTTCGTGCCAGCCATTGCCATCAGCGAAAACACCATGACGCGTTTGCGGCCAAACCGGTCCGCCCAGCGGCCCCATTGCGGGATCATCAGCGCATAGATGGCGGCCGAAAGGGTGAGGATGCCTGCTACCTGAACCTCCGTCAGGCCAGCTTCGCGCGCCAGCGGTGCGACAACGACGAAGTTGATCGTCATGCCTGCGCCCATGGCGACATTGGCAAAGGCGATCACGCCTTTCTGCCACCCGCTCAAAGGCAGAAGTGGTTGTTCGATCTCAGCTTGATGCAGCATGCGTCCCCACCTCGTGCCAGGGTTGAAGATGGCGGCGTTTCCCGTCACCGGCAAGCGCGCACTCTCAATTTCGTTAGTTGCCGCAGCGAAAGGCCGCGCACCTTGGATGTTGCAGAGCGCGGCGCATTCGGATTAGTCAGGCCTCGCAAGTCGAAGGAGACACACACGTGCAAGACTTCATGTTGGCGCTGTATCAGTATTTCTTGAATCCGATCCTGACGCTGCTTTTGTTTGTGTTGTTCGGCTATGTGATCATGAGCTGGCTCTTCATGTTCAACGTTCTGTCGCCCTACGGGCCGCGGGCGCGCCAGATCTATTCAATGCTTGAATCGATTCTGGAGCCTCTGCTTCGGCCGATCCGGAACACGATCCCCCCGCTTGGACAGCTTGACCTCTCGGTCTTCATCCTGGCGCTGCTGATCCTGTTCACGCGCGACTGGCTGTTGCCTCAACTCATCTTCGCGATGCCTGGCTGATGCGCCTTTCCGTCCGGATGACGCCAAACGCGTCGGCGGACCGGGTCGAAGGCCCTGCCACGGACGATGCCGGACGGCTCTATCTGAAGGTCCGTGTGCGCGCCGTGCCGGAAAAGGGAAAAGCCAACAAGGCGGTCGAAGTGGTTCTGGCAAAGGAACTCGGCCTTCCAAAATCTGCCGTCAGGGTGGTGACCCGCGAGACGAGCCGGATTAAGGGCGTGGACATCGACACAGAACCCGGCAGCGCTGCGGCGCGCCAGATCGAGGAGTGGATGGGCGATGGGTGAACGCATCGACGGAAAACAAGTCGCAGCGGAGGTGCGCGCAAAGGTCGGCGCGGCCGTCGCGAAATTACCGGGACAGCCAACCCTCGCCGTGGTGCTGGTCGGCGAAGACGCCGCCAGCCAGGTCTATGTGCGTAACAAGGTTCGGCAGACCGAAGAGGCCGGCATGCGCTCGCTTCACCACCATCTGCCGGCCGAAGCGAGCCAGGACGATGTCGAAACGCTGATCTCCAGCTTGAACGATGATGATGAGGTCGATGGCATCCTGCTTCAGTTGCCACTGCCTAAAGGTTTAGACGAGCAAAGGGCCATTGAGTGCATCGCACCCGCCAAGGACGTCGATGGACTGACCGAAGCCAGCGCTGGGCGCTTGGTGCTCGGCAAGGATGGCCTGCGCCCCTGTACGCCCACCGGCTGTGTGATCCTGGCAAAATCAGTGCTCGGCGATGACCTCTCGGGCAAGAATGTCGTCGTGGTCGGGCGCTCTATCCTTGTTGGCAAACCGGCAGCGCTTCTCTTTCTGGCAGAGAACTGCACGGTCACGGTCGCGCATTCGCGGACCAGGGACCTCGCGGCGCTTTGCCGGACAGCAGACATTCTGGTCCCGGCTGTTGGCCGCCCGAAAATGATCAAGGGCGACTGGGTGAAACCCGGCGCTGTTGTCATCGATGTCGGGATCAACCGGATCGATGCGCCGGAAAAAGGCGAAGGCAAGACGCGGCTGGTCGGCGATGCCGACTTTGCCGCCTGCGCAGAAGTCGCGGGACACATCACGCCTGTGCCGGGCGGTGTCGGCCCCATGACGATTGCCTGCCTTCTGCGCAATACGGTCATCGCCGCTTGCTACCGGCGCGGCTGGGACCTGCCGGACGGGCTATAGACCATGGCAGGCGGCGTTCGCGGCACGCAAAGCTATGCCAGCGAGGCGGATGACCTCTTCGAGCGCTATGAGAGTTTCGCGTTCGAGACCGTGCATGAGGCCGTCATGCCGTTTTATCCGTCCCCGCCTGCGCGCGTACTCGATACTGGTGCAGGGACGGGGCGCGATGCCGACTGGTTCGACAAGGCAGGGTACTGTGTCACGGCGGTAGAGCCGTGTGACGCATTGCGGGAGCGGGCGATGAGGTTGCATCCGTCGCCATCGATCGAATGGCTGGACGATAGTCTGCCAGACCTCAACCATCTCAAAGACCGCGTGGAAACTTTCGACCTTGTCCAGCTGTCGGCTGTCTTCATGCATCTGGACGCTGATGAGCGGCAGGTCGCATTTCCGGTGCTCGCGTGTCTCCTGAAACCCGGTGGGCGGCTTGTGCTGCTGGTGCGGCATGGGCCGGTGCCCGAGGGACGGTGCATGTTCGATGTGCCCGTTGACGAGATGCTGGCCCTAGCGGCTACGAGCGGTCTCGATTGCCTGAAGTCGGTCAAACGCGAGTCGGCTGGCGAAGCGAACCGGCGGGCAGGTGTGACCTGGATGAACTACGTGTTCGAAAAGGGCGTTATAGAAGCTAGCAGGCCCGCAGGGCCGGACAAACCATGCGAGGAGACACGAGATGGAAAAGCCTAAGACATTCCTTGGATGG
Organism: Henriciella marina DSM 19595; assembly: GCF_000376805.1. NCBI lineage: Bacteria > Pseudomonadati > Pseudomonadota > Alphaproteobacteria > Hyphomonadales > Hyphomonadaceae > Henriciella > Henriciella marina. The sequence continues at coordinate 121,250 of NZ_AQXT01000002.1, forward strand.
GCGGGCCTTGTTTTCCTGCTGACGGTGGTTGCCGTTATTATCATGGTGGCCGCCAGTATCGCCTTCGTTGTCGTCGTCGGTGTCGCGATTGTCGGGGCGGTTATCTCGCTTGTCCTGCTGCTGGCCACGCGAAAGTCGGACTAGGTGAGCCAGCCGGTCACGCCGCCTTCCAGCAAGCTTTTCGACGATCTGTGGGCTGTGCAGGACGGTATCTGCGCGCTGTGCGGAAAGGCGATGCCACGCTCACGGTTTGAGCTGCCGCATGCCTCGATCTGGAAACGGCAACGCCCCACCTTCGATCATATCTTGCCGCGCGCTGCGGGCGGACCTGACCGGCCTGAAAACCTCCAGCTCGCCCACGCCATTTGTAACAAGCGCAAGGGGAGGAGTCAGGCCGGGTCGGATGGGCGGGTCATTACATAGGCCATGCCGCAGATGATGAGGGCGAGTGCGACCGCGAGCCATGTCCATCGTTCCCAGAGGACCGCGGTCGATATGCCGGATGCCAGTCCCATGCCGACAAGCGCGCCTGATTTGGATTTTCGCGACAGCGTTCCCTCTTCGATAAAGTTGCGGATTGGTGGGCCAAAGCCTGGGCGTCCATAGATCCAGTCGCGCATGACGGGACTGGATCTCGCAAAGCAGATGGCCGCACCGATCCAGAAAATCGTTGTCGGCCAGACAGGCAGGAAGATGCCGATGCCGCCAAGGCCAAGCAGGAGAAATCCGAGGACGCGGGCGATCAGCATGACGGTGTCTTCGCGCTCCTCATCAGCGGCCTCTGCGAAAAGAGACGGGCCACGTCTCCGGCAAGTGCCAGATACGCTGCCCGCCTACAAGCTGGATCAGAGGGCCTGACTATTTCCGAGCGCCTTGCGCTGGATCTCTTGCGATAAACGCCGCCCACGCGCATGCGTTGCGTGAACAATGACCGTCGAGCCTGACGTGTCAGTCTATCGATTGGTGATGGCGGCCGCGCAGGCCACAGCGCTCGCCCAGGCCCACTGGAAATTATACCCGCCAAGCCAGCCGGTCACGTCGACGCATTCGCCGATGAAATAGAGGCCGGGCAGGTGTTTGCTCTCCATCGTCTGGGATGAGAGGCCGCCGGTGTCGATGCCGCCAGCCGTCACCTCAGCGGTGCGCCAACCTTCGGTGCCGACGGGCGTGACCTTCCAGTTCTTGAGGGCAGTGGTCAGCGCGTCCATCTCAGCGTTGGAGAGCTGGCCGATCTGTTTGTCGCCCGGCAGACCCGGCCAGCTTGCCACAAATTGTGCCAGCCTCGCTGGAAACCGCGTGCCGAGCCAGCTGGTCAGCGTCATGCGCGGCTTGGCTTTTCGCGCCTCGTTGAGGTTATCCAGAAGCGGGGCGCCGGGCGCGAGATCGATCTCAACCGGCTGGCTTTCGCGCCAATAGGTCGAGGCCTGCAGCATGGCTGGTCCTGAGAGGCCGCGATGGGTGAACAGCATGGCTTCGTGAAAGTCGGGTCCTGTTCCGGCCTTAGCGTCGACCATGCAGGAGACGCCGGAAAGGTCCGAGAACGCGTCTTTCAGGTCCCCGGAAAACATGAAGGGCACGAGCGCAGGGCGTGTCGGCTCGATGTCGTGGCCGAACTTGCGGGCGATGTCATAGGCAAGACCGCTGGCGCCCATTTTCGGGATCGATAGCCCGCCTGTCGCAACGACGAGGCGGTCTGCGGTGACCGGTCCATTGCTTGTGCCGACATGGAAGCGGCCATCGCGGTGGTCGATCTCGCCAATGCTGGTTTCGAGGCGAAGCTCGCCGCCGGGTTTGGTGAAGTCTTCGACCAGCATGTCGATAATTGCGCCGGACTTCTGGTCGCAGAAGAGCTGGCCCAGCGTCTTCTCATGCCAGGTGAGGCCCCGCTTGGCGACGCGGTCGCAGAAGTCCCACGGGCTGTACCGGGCCAGCGCGGACTTGGCGAAATGCGGGTTCTGCGAAACGAAGTTCGCCGCGCTTGTGTGGATGTTGGTGAAGTTGCACCGGCCACCGCCAGAGATGCGCACTTTCTCGGCCGGGCGCCTCGCATGATCGAGGACGAGGACACTCAATCCATGCTCTGCCAGACGGGCGCCGCAGTAGAGCCCTGCGGCACCGCCCCCAAGAACCAGCGTGTCGATCGGATCGGCCAGACCGTTATTCCTTAAAAAGTCTCAATCTGGCCCTGTTCGCGGCATAGCAACATCCTGTAAAGAGCATGAACGCATCAGGAGGAGGACGTGGGGATGTCAGGCTGGACCAATAAAGCTCGGGCACTTTGTTTCGCTGGGTTTGTGGCCGTACTGGCTGCATGCGGAGGCGGAGACGAGCCGCCAGCCCCGCTCGATCCTGAAACGGTTGATGGCGAAATCGTCGAACGCTCCCGCGCGGCCCAAGCCGCCGCAGAGCGCCGCGAGCGCGACCGACAGGCCCTCGCCGACGCCGAAGAGAACCGCTTCGTCTATTTCCGCTATGCCCCCGACATGAGCGGTGACCAGCCGCGCGCCTGCCTTGTCTTCTCCCAGCCGCTCGACCCTGAAACCGATTACGCCACTTATATTCGGATGCAGCCAGCGGTGCGTCCGGCCTATGCAATCGAAGGCCGTGAGCTTTGCCTTGAGGGTCTCGACTTTGCCCAATCCTACACCGCGACGATCCTTGAAGGCCTGCCGAGCGCCGATGGCCGCGAGATCGAGCGCAGTGAAGAGGTCCAGATCAGCTTTGAGGACCGCCCGGCCTATGTCGGCTTTGAAGGCGCGGGCGTCATCCTGCCGCGCGACAATGCCGATGGCCTGCCGATCGAGACGGTCAATGTCGATGCCGTTGATGTCACCGTCTACCGCGTCAATGACCGCGCGCTGGCCTTCAAGTCGATCAGCCAGGGCGATGAGGCTGCGCAAGGGCGCTATTCCTACCTCTATGGTGAGGAAGACCCGCGCGACGTTTCCAGCGAAGTCTGGTCCGGCAGCATGGACATCGAGAATGTCACCAATGCGCCTGTCACGACGGTCTTTCCGCTGCAGGATGTGATCGGAGAGCTGCGTCCAGGTTCCTATTTCGTTGAGCTGACCGATGCCAAGGAAGTCAGCGATTATGATGGCCCGGCCGCCTCTGCGCGCCGCTGGATCATGCTGACCAATCTGGCGCTGACCGGTTATCGCGGCGAGAACGGTCTCGATGTGACGCTGCGCTCGTTGCAGGACGGCGAGATCCTGTCGAATACGCGCGTCCAGCTGATTGCGTTCAACAATGAGGTGCTGGGCGAGTCTGAGACCGGCGAGGATGGCCGTGTGCGCTTTGATGCACCGCTGCTTGCGGGCACAGGCAATTCTGCGCCGCGCATGGTGATGGCGTATGGCGCCAAGGGCGACCTTGCGGTTCTGGACCTGACCCGCGCACCAATCGATCTCTCTGAAATGAATACGGGCGGGCGCACAACGCCGGGGCCTGTCGATGGCTATCTCTATGCAGATCGCGGCATCTTCCGTCCGGGCGAGACCGTGCACCTGACCGCGATGATGCGTGACCGCAGCGGCGTTGCCATCTCCAACCGGGCTGGCCAGATCATCATCTACCGCCCGAACGGCGTCGAGGCTGACCGCAAGCGCTTCACCGAAGCAGCTGGCGGCGCGCTTGTCTGGGACTATGGCCTTGCAAGCAGCGCATCGCGCGGCATGTGGCGCGCCGTTATGGAGATCGATGGGGCAGGGGAAGCCGGCTCGCTGCGCTTCTCGGTCGAGGATTTCGTACCCCAGCGTATCGCCGTCGAGCTTGAGGGCGACGAGGACGCCTTCATGGCCGCTGGCGACACACGTGAGATCGAGGTCAATGCACGCTTTCTTTATGGCGCCCCGGGCGCCGGCCTGACCGTGCAGGGACAGGCACGTCTTGAGCCTGATCCAAGCCCGTTCGAAACGCTTGATGGCTTTACGTTTGGCCGCTCCGACGAGCAGTTCCGCGAACGTATTCTGGAGCTGGAGCCGCAGACCACCGATGGCGCAGGCCGCGCCGTTGTTCGCCTCAACCCTCAGGATATGGGCGAGGACTCCTCGCAGCCGCTTCGCCTTAACGCCAATGTCAGCGTGCTTGAACCGGGCGGCCGTGCCGTCACCAACAGCGTGCGCATCCCTTATCGCCCGCGCGACAGCTATGTCGGCATCCGCAAGGATTTCGAGGGCCGCGCCGAGCGCGATGGCCCGGCAACCTTTGAGCTCGCCGCCGTAAGCGCAAATGGCGACATTATTGATACGCGGCTCGACTGGCGCGTGATCGCGATCGACTATCATTATGACTGGTACCGCGATGGCAGTGAGTGGCGCTGGCGCCGTTCGCGCACCGTTCGAACGGTGAATGAGGGCGTTTCCACGACGGATGGCACGACGCAGACGATCAGCGTCGACGGGCTCGACTGGGGCCGCCACGAGCTGATCGTGAGCGATGCCAATAGCGGCGCTGAGGCCAGCACCGGCTTCTATGTCGGCTGGGGCGGGTCTGTCTCCGATGACGGCGTCGAGGCACCTGACCGCGTCGAAGTCATCATCGAAGAACAGGTCATCGTTCCGGGCCGCCCGGCTGCGATCACCATTGTGCCGCCCTATGATGGGGAAGCGCAGATCATCGTCGCGACCGACAAGATCCTTCGCATAGAGACGCGGGACGTGTCGGCTGAAGGCACGCAGTTCACCCTGCCAGTGACGGAAGAGTGGGGCGAGGGCGCCTATGTGCTCGTCAATGTCTACACACCGCGCGACCCTGTCCTGCAGGCCAAGCCGCGCCGCGCGGTCGGTGTCGGCTATGTGCCGCTCGACATGGACGAGCGCACCTTCGAGGTCGAGATCGATGCGCCGGATGTTGTCCGCCCGCGCCGTGAGCAGACGATCGAGGTCGATATCGGAGATCGCCCGCGCGAAGGCGTCTACATGACGCTAGCGGCCGTCGATGAGGGGATCCTGCAGCTCACCAAGTTCCAGAGCCCGGACCCTGTCGCCTATTATTTCGGCAAGAAGGCGCTCGGCGTCGATGTCTATGATGATTATGGCCGCCTGCTTGATCCGAATATGGGGCTTCCCGCTGAAGTGCGGACCGGCGGCGACCAGCTTGGCGGCGAAGGTCTCTCCGTGGTGCCGACGAAAACGGTGGCGCTCTTCTCAGGCAAGCTGAATGTCGGCCGGTCGGGCCGCGCCGAGGTCACATTCGATGTGCCGGACTTCAATGGTGAGCTTCGCCTGATGGCGGTGGTCTGGTCTGAGACAGGTCTTGGTTCTGCCAGCCGTCCGCTGACAGTGCGCGACCCGGCGCCTGCCGATCTCATCCTGCCGCGCTTCCTCGCGCCAGGCGATGATGCCATCGCGACCGTTTCGATCGACAATATCGAGCTGGAGAGCGGCACGTTCACAGCCTCGCTCAATGCGACCGATCCGGTCAGCGTTGCGGCGACCGAGCTTTCGCGGACCATTCCGTCCGGACAGCGCGTCGATGAAGGCCTTCGTATCGAAGCGGGCGAGACAGGTATTGCCGACCTTCGCCTCGATGTGAGCGGCCCCGGCGGCTATGACGTCACGCGCAACTATCAGATCCAGTCGCGGTCCCCGTGGCTGCCTGCAACCACGATCTCGACAGCCCTGATGGAGCCGGGGGCGAGCTGGTCGGTGCCAGGCGATCTGATGGAAGGCTATGTTCCGGGAACGACGGAAGTCTCCGTCACCTTCTCGACGCTGCCGCTGGACGCCAACGCGCTCTACAGTTCGCTGGCGCGCTATCCTTATGGCTGTACCGAACAGACGGTCAGCCGGGCCATGCCGCTCCTCTATTCAGAACAGCTGGTTGCGATGGGCGCTGATGAAGCGGGCCGTGAGCCTGCGCGGGCGCAGGTACAGGAAGCGGTGATGAATGTGCTGAACCGCCAGTCCTCCGAAGGGGCGTTTGGCCTCTGGCGCGAGGGTGACCGCAACGCGTCACCATGGCTTGGCGCCTATACGACGGACTTCATCTACCGCGCGAGCGAGGCGGGCTATGAAGTGCCGGACGCCGCGCTTGAGCGGGCCTTCCAGTCGATGCGCGCCGTTGCGCAGGGCGATGCCTGGCGGGCCTATGGCTATGACACCGATGTCTGGGAGAGCGAGTGGCACAATGACACCGAAGCCAAGCTGATGCGCCGGGCGTCTGCCTATGCGCTCTATGTGCTGGCAAAGGCTGGCCGCGCCGATATCAGTCGCCTCCGCTATCTGCATGACCGTGCGCTGGACAACATGGAGAGCCCGCTTGCCCGCGCGCACCTTGCGGCTGCGCTTGCCTTCATGGGCGACCGGTCGCGTGCATTGTCCGCCTTCGAGGCGGCAGAAGACGCGCTCGGCTATACGAATACGGGCGACTATTACCAGACGCCGCTGCGCGATCTTGCAGGTCTTGTCGCGCTGGCGGCAGAAGCCGGTTTCGACGAGGTGGTTGTCCGCCAGACAGAGCGCCTCGGCGATGACGCCCCTGATCCAAGCGAGCTGACCACGCAGGAGAAGGCGTTTGCGCTGCTGGCGATCAACGCCATGAATGATGGCGGCGACGACTACCGGATGGTGGTTGAAGGGCTAGGCAACGGCAATAATAACGACCGGCGCTATCAGCTGACCGAGGCGCAGGCCCGCGATGAGGGTGTCAGCTTCTCGCTCGGTGCCAGGAGCTCATCCATGTTCCGGACCGTCATGGTTCGCGGCACACCGGCATCGCCGCCAGCCGCCACATCGTCGAACCTTCGGGTGTCCAAGCAGGTGCGGACCCTGCAGGGCGGCGCTGTTGACCTTGGCGACATCGACCAGGGCGACCAGCTTGTCGTCACCGTCCAGATCACACCTGACCAGAAGCGCACCAACCCGGTGATCGTCGCCGACCTTCTGCCAGCAGGTTTCGAGATCGAGACGATCCTGAAGCCAGCCGATGGCGACCGAAGTGATGAGACAGATGGGGCCTTTGCTTGGGCCGGTAGCATTGATGCGGCGAAGACAGCAGAGGCGCGTGATGACAGGTTCATCGCAGCCATTGATGTGCGCAACCAGCCGGTCCGCCTTGCCTATGTGGTGCGTGCGGTCACGCCGGGTGAGTTTGTCATGCCGGGCGCCAATGCCGAGGACATGTACCGGCCTGACGTGTTCGCACGGTCTGCGCCGGGCCGCATCACCATCGGTACGGCCAACGCGACAACAGGCGGACAGAGATGATCTGGCTGAAACGGTCAGCGATTGCCTTACTGGCAGGGCTGGCCGTCCTGTTCCTGCTGGACAGGGTGTTTCCGCCGCCACTCGAACGCGGCGAGGTGGTCTCCAAGCTGATCAGCGATCGGCATGGCCGCCCGCTTCGCGCGATACCGACGCCCGACAATTACTGGCGCTTTCAGGCAGATTTGGATGAGATCGATCCGATCTTCGTCGAGGCGCTTCTGGAGGTTGAGGACCAGCGTTTCTGGCGCCATGGCGGGGTCGACTGGGCCGGTATGGTGCGGGCTGCCTGGACGTCTGCACTGGCGGGGCGCGTGGTGTCCGGCGGATCGACGATAACCATGCAGACCGCCCGGCTGTTGGAGCCGCGGCCACGCACAATCCCATCCAAGCTCATCGAAATGTTTCGCGCCCATCAGATCGAAGCGCGCCTTAGCAAGAAAGAGATCCTCGAGCTCTATCTGACGCTGACGCCCTATGGCGGCAATATCGAGGGCATACGCGCGGCAAGCTGGCGGTATTTCGGACGCGCGCCTGATCGGCTCTCCGATGACCAGATCGCGCTTCTCATCGCCTTGCCGCAAAGCCCGGAGGTTCGCCGCCCTGACCTTCGCCCGGAAGGGGCAGATTTGGGCAGACGCGCCATCGTGACGAAGCTTGAGCGTCTAGGCTATCTTGACGCGGCGCGGGCCGAAGATGCGCGCACAAGCGATCTGCCGACCGGGGCGTATGCTTTCCCGTCCGAGGCGTGGCATGCAACGGCGCGGGCGGCAAAGGATGTCCGCGGCGATGTCCGCTCCACGCTGGACGCCCGTCTTCAGGCCGAGATGGAAGCCCTCGCGCTGTCGCATGCAAAAGAGTTTGGCAGGGAGACACAGCTTGCGATCCTGGTGGTCGATATTCCGACGCGCGGTGTGCGGGCGGCGGTCGGGTCTGCGTCGCGCGATATTGCCGGGGGCTGGCTCGACCTGACGGCGCAGGCGCGCTCGCCCGGGTCGACCTTGAAACCCTTCATCTATGCCATGGCGTTTGATGATGGGGAGGCGAGCGGGTCGACGCGTATTTCCGACCTGCCGAAACGGTTCGCGTCCTATCAGCCCGACAATTTCGACCGGATGTTTCGCGGCGATGTCCGCGTTTCCGATGCGCTGCAGCATTCGCTCAACGTACCCGCCGTTCTTGCGCTCGACCGTGTTGGCCCAGAGCGGTTTGCTGCCACGCTGACACTTGCGGGCGCGCCGCCGCGCATTCGGGGCGGGGCAGATCATCAGGCCGGGCTTGCGCTCGCGCTTGGCGGGGCAGGGATGACGGCGCGGGAACTGGCCGTGCTCTATGCGGCGCTTGGCGATGGCGGGCGGGCAAAGCCGCTCGTGTGGACGGCAGCCGAAGAAACGGGCAGCCGAGAAGCAAGCGGCTTCGGCCTGATGGGGGCTGAGAGCGCTGGCGAAATTCTCTCCATCCTGCGCCAGACACCAACACCTGAAGGGCGCATGCCAGGCAGACTGACCGCAGATGCGCCGCAGGTCGCCTTCAAGACGGGCACCTCATACGGCTTTCGCGATGCCTGGGCCGCGGGCGTGTCCGGCGATCACGCCATCATCGTCTGGGTCGGCAGGGCCGATGGCGCGCCAAGACCGGGAGAGACGGGGCGGAGCGCGGCGCTTCCCATCCTGTTCGAGGTCGCCGACCGGGCCGCTTATCACCTCGGCGGGGACGGCAATGCGAAGGCGCGGCTGATGTCAGATCGCCAGAACGAAGCCGACGGCGCGCTTCAGGCCTTCGACCATAACCGCGCCGAGGCCCCGCATATCCTCTTCCCGCCCAAGGATGCTGAGCTCTGGTCAGGTGAGATCAACGGCGCTCCGTCCCGGCCTTTCGTTCTGGCAGGTCGCGGGGAGGGCGAGCTCAGCTGGTTCATCGATGGGGCGCCATGCGCCAGCGATGATGCGGGCCTGCCGATCTGGCAGCCGCAGCGCGCGGGCTTTTATGAGGTTAGCGCCGTCGACTGGTCCGGCCGGTCCAGCAGTGTTCGCGTGCGTGTAATCGGGATCGGCGAGAGCTGACGCCCTAGCTCCACGGATTGAAGCGTGACTTGCGGCGAACCGATTTTGCCGGCTTTTTATCCTTGTCGCGTCTGGACGGCTTCGGCTGAGGCTCTGGCGCCTCACCGTCATCGAAGAGTTCGGTGTCCGGGCTGATAGGCGATTTTTCGTCTTCAGCGGGCGGGGAGACCGCGTCGAGATCGGCAGGCGAAACCGGATCTGGCCGTTCGCCTTCATCCTCGCCCGTTTCGCCATCGTCGGCCGCTAAATCGTCTTCAGAAGCGGCGGTCTCTGTCTGCCGAACGCTCAATTCTTCCTCGATGCGCGCGCGAAACCCGCTGAGGTTCAACGGATAGCTGATCGGCGCGCCGCCCGGTTCATTCTCTTCATCATAGTCATAGGACGTGTCAGCGCGTTTGGTGGGTGGCAGGCGCATACCGGTTGAGGCGGCGCCAAGCTCTGAATCGATATCGTCATCGGCAATACTGTCCTCGGAGGCCTCGCTGCCTGCGACCTGCGCTCCGCCGAGCCCGAACGGGATATAGGCCGCCGTCTTACCGCTCGATGTGTCACCGGCGAGCGGCGCTTTAGTGTCTGGCCCGGCTTTGTCCCATACGTCCGGACTTTCTACGCCCTCGTTGACGTCCAAATGGTCAACAGTGTCGGCTTTTCCGCCCTCGTGTGAAACAGAGGCCTCCTCAGCGGCAGGCGCTTCAGGTTTTGCTCTCGAAAACCTGCCAGTCTCGCTGCCGCTCCCCTTTCCGTTCACCTCTTCAGCCAGCCGCGCCACCGCGCCGCCAACATCGTCCTCATCAAGATCGGTCTCATCTGAGAGGTCCTCATCGATCAGGGCGGTCTCGGGAACGCTTGCGTCTACCGGAGGGGGGCTGGTGACATCCTCACCCGCATCTTCCTCGGTCGCCTTGTCGGCGTCCGCCTCTTCTGGGTCGCTATCAGCCGCAGGCTTGTTTCGCGTCGTGTTCGGCGCCTGACCGCTAAGGCCTGCCAGCAGGGCATCGATGGCCGCCTCGGTACCTTTGGCGATCCGCGCAGCTTCTTTCACGACGGCAATGATGAGATCGCTATAACTGCCGCGGCTATCATGGGGCGTTTCTTTCAGGATGTCCGCGGTCGCCTCTTCGAGGGTTTTGCCCTTCTCGGTGGCGAGTGTGACGTGCGGCGGACTGTCGAACAGGCGAACCGAATAGCCTTCGGTCGAATAGACAACACCGCCATCGTCGGCCTCGGCCCAGTCGATCTGTTTCAGGGCGGTCATCTCGGCCAGCCTGTCGATGAGTTTCTGTGTCGAAGGGTGAAGCATGGGGAAACCGATCCGTCAGGCAGTGGCCGTGTAGCCTTCTACACTAGCCCCGATAGGACAGGCTTCAAAGGCATAGGAGGGGTGGACGCTGTGAAATAGTGCGGCGCGGCACGCGGGGGAGGCCATTGCCGCTTCAATATTTGCCGCAAGAACCCACATGAGAGCCAGAACAGGAAAGGTCGTTCCAGCAATTGAACCATGACGTTTTTATCCGGATCGGCGTGTTTGCAGGCGTGTTCGCCGCACTGGCAGCGCTTGAAGTCCTGGCGCCGCGCCGGGACGCTGCCTTGCCGCGCGTTGAACGCTGGCCCGGCGCGACGGCGATCTTTGTCGCGGGAGCCGCTCTTGGGCGGCTGGTTCTGCCTGCAGGTCTTGCCGGTATCGCGCTGTTTGCGGACCAGATTGGCTTTGGGCTTTTCAATTTGATCTCTGCGCCAGTCTGGCTGGTCGGTCTTGCTGCTTTCGTGTTGCTGGACCTGTCGGTCTGGGGCCAGCATGTGCTCATGCACCGCGTGCCCATTCTCTGGCGCATGCACCGGGTGCATCACTCAGACCCGCATATCGACGTCATGACAGCGCTCCGGTTTCATCCGGCAGAAATCCTCGTCTCTCTGGTGTGGAAAGGCGCGGTGGTCTTCCTGTTCGGTATTCCGGCCTGGGCTGCCTTTTTCTTCGAGGTCGCTTTGAACGCGTTTGCCCAGTTTAATCATGCGAACTGGCATATTTCGCCAGCGGTCGACCGCGTCCTGAGATGGCTTGTTGTGACACCTGACATGCACCGCGTGCACCATTCGGTCGAGCGGCGCGAGGCCAACCGGAATTTCGGCTTTTGCCTGTCGGTCTGGGACAGAATGTTCCGCGTCTATAAAGACCAGCCCGATGCCGGACATCGGGACATGCTTATCGGTCAGCACGACTGGCGCTCGAGCGGCGACCAGACGCCGGCAGAGCTTCTGGTCCAGCCGCTCAAGACACCGCCGTCTTAATCCTCGACCGGGCGTGGCGCGCCTGGCTTCTAGGATGCCTTTACCTCTTCTATATCGGCCAGCAGATCGGCGACCGGATCGTCTGAACCGGCGGCTGCAAGCTCAGATCGGAAGCCTTGCACGGTGAGGTCTGGCGCAACCAGAATGTAGGTCGGCGTCCATGCGATCCCCAGCGTGTCGCGGATAGACGCATCCTCATCGACGAGTGTCGGATAGGAGTACCCCTTCTCCTCAAAATAAGCCTCGACTGAGCCGAAGCGGCCGAAGGCTTCGTCAGCGCGTTGTGCGTTCGGTGGGGTATGGATGGTAAGAAAAGCAAGCTCATCGCTTCCAGACACTTCATTCCAGAGTTCTTCGACATAGGGCGCATCAGCCATACAGTCGCCGCACCAGAGGCCCCACACATCGATCAGGGTCCACTGGTTCTCAAGTTCCTGCGTGGAAAATAGTGGCCCGGAAATCATCGTGCCGCTGAAGGCCGGCAATTCGCGGCCAAGGAATCGATAGTCATAGGGGCGGCCATAATCATCGCGCGGAACCCCATCATCGCCGCGCTCGGCACTTTCGGGAACGGAGGCACCCGGCGTTATGAAACCTGTGGCGCTGTCGGCGCCAGCTGTCTGATCGTGGGCGTCCGTCTCACCTGCCACGGTCTCATCGGTGGGGGGCGCAGGTGCAGCCATATCATTGCGGTCTGTGCTGGACGGCTCTCCGCAGGCGGTGAGCAAGGCGATGATCGAAACAGATAGAAGGGTGCGGACCATGAAGGACTCCGGTGGCTGAAATGAACCGAAGCTAGGGAGAGAAGCCCAATAAGAAAAGCCCCGGCGCTTGGACCGGGGCTTTATCAGATATCTTAAAGACCAAACGAGCGATCAACCACCGGCAAGTGGATCCCGCGTCTGAAGGCCACGCTGCTGAATGCTGCGCGCTCCATCCTGGCTCGCTTGCGTTTTAGCGGCCCAGGCTGCCCGCGTTGCGCAGACATTCTTTGGGATCGTGGAGCCCATTTGCTCTTCACGGCGACAGATTTCCTCGTCAGGGTCGTGACCCTGGCGACGAATTTCTGCCTTGATTGCAGGTGTGATTGCTACGGTCTGCCCTGAGGCAGCTGAACCAGCATAGTCGCTATTAGCGGCTGTGGTGCAAGCGGCGGGAATAGCGGCAAGCGTCAGCAGGCCAGCGAACATTGCAAATGTCTTCATTCAGTACTCCGAGGTTTCAAAATTTAATACTCGACCCTGTTTGTACTCTAGCTGTAGATTTCAAAAAGGCCAGCCGCGCCCATGCCGCCACCGACGCACATTGTGACAACGCCCCATTTTGCACCACGACGCTTGCCTTCGAGCAGGATTGAGCCTGTGCAACGCGCACCGGTCATGCCGAATGGGTGGCCGATGGAGATCGAGCCGCCATTGACGTTGTACTTCTCAGGGTCGATGCCGAGACGGTCGCGGCTGTAGAGACACTGCGAGGCGAAAGCTTCGTTAAGCTCCCAGAGGTCGATATCGTCGACTTTCAGGCCGTGACGCTCAAGCAGACGTGGCACAGCGAAGACCGGGCCAATGCCCATCTCGTCCGGATCACAGCCAGCGACGTTGAAACCAACGAAACGGCCGAGCGGCTCAATGTTGCGCTTCTTGGCTTCAGCCGCTTCCATGACGACAACAGCTGCGGCGCCATCTGAAAGCTGCGAGGCGTTGCCAGCGGTGACGTATTTGCCTTCCTTGACGACCTGGCCGCCGGAGAAGACCGGCTTCAGGCCTTGAAGCGACTCAAACGTGGTGCCGGGGCGGTTACAGTCGTCGCGGTCGGCGACGACGTCCTGATAGGTTTCTTCACCGGTTTCGCGGTTGACCAGTTTCATGCGCGTGTTGAGCGGCACGATTTCTTCAGCCATCCAGCCTTGTTGCTGGAAATTGGCGGTCCGCTTCTGGCTTTCCGCGGCATACATGTCCTGGGCCTCGCGGCTGACATCGTAGCGGTCGGCAACGATTTCGGCCGTCTCGATCATCGTCATCCAGATCGCAGGCCACTTTTTCATCAGCTGCTCTTCGGTGTAGCGATGCGTGTTCATGTGACCGGAACGCGAGACCAGCGAGAGGGACTCAACACCGCCGCCGATCGCCACCGGTGCACCTTCATTGGTGACGGTGTGGGCTGCGTTCGCAATGGCCTGCAGGCCCGACGAGCAGAAACGGTTGATGGTCGCGCCCGATGTGGACGATGGGCAACCGGCCCAGAGGGCGGCGTTGCGCGCAACATTGTGACCGGTGGCACCTTCAGGCTGGGCCGCGCCGAGGAATACATCCTCGACCTCGGCAGCGTCGATACCAGCGCGCTCGATGGCGCCCTTGATCGCGTGGCCGGCCATTGTAATGCCGTGTGTGTCGTTAAGCGCGCCGCGGCCAGCTTTGGTAAGCGGCGTGCGAGCGGTTGAAACGATGACTGCTTCTCTCATGATAATGTCTCCTCCAGACAGGTTCTCGTTTGTTGCGCTGCAACCTAACGGGGCCTCTGCCATGAAGCCAGCACAAATTAGCGATTTGCTGGAAGAGGCCGCGCCTGCCTTCTCGGCCGGGAACAGAACGGGGAAGCGTCCGTTGCTCAAATGAAAGGAATATTCATCTATGCCGACAGGAAATCGCGCCGACATCGACAGACTTGCCCGCCTGCTGGATACCCAGTTCAAACTGCCGGGAACGAACTTCCGGTTCGGGCTTGATGGCATTATCGGGCTTATCCCCGGGGTTGGCGACACGATTTCGGGTGGGCTTGGCCTCTACATCGTACACCGCGCGCGCCAGGAAGGTGCCTCCGGCGGTATGATCTTCAAGATGATCTGGAATCTTCTGGTCGACACGATACTGGGCGCGATCCCGCTTGTGGGCGACCTCTTTGACTTCGCCCACAAGGCAAATGCCAAGAATGCCAGAATGTTGCAGCAGCATCTCGACAAGCATGAGGCCACCCTAAAGCCTGTTGGCCGTGGGCGTGCTTAGGCGATAGACTTCGCGGTGGGCAACCTGCGGAGGCACAGACATGATTTCACCAGACCATGCGGCCCTTATGGCGCGGTACAATCGCTGGCAGAATGAAAGCCTTTATGCGGCGGCGGACACGCTGGATGATGCGGCGCGGCTTGCAGACCGGGGCGCGTTCTTCGGCTCCATTCATGAGACGCTCTCGCATATCCTCTGGGCCGACCGTATATGGCTTTCGCGCTTCGACGCTTGTGAAAAGCCGGGCTGCAAAGGCGATGAGACGCTGACCCTCTGGCCCGAATGGGCCGGGCTCAAGGCCGACCGGCTGGAGATGGATAACGTCATTGAAGAGTGGGCCACTGGTTTCGATGCCGCTGCGCTCGCAAGCGATCTCAGCTGGTACTCCGGCGCGGCCGGCCGCGACATGTCAAAGCCGGTCTGGCTGCTCGTCACCCATATCTTCAATCATCAGACCCATCATCGCGGACAGGTCCATGCCATGCTGACGGCAGCGGGCGCGAGGCCGGACGACACCGATCTCTTCTTGATGGGCTAGGCGCTCCCGGAGGGGGCCTTCCGCGCTGACTGGCGCAGGGTGGCTTTTTCCGGCAGAATGGCCGCTGGTTATCGAGGGGGCGAACATGGCGAAAGTGATCGGGGTCGGCGGGATATTCTTTCTTTGCGAGAATGTCGACGCGACCAAGGACTGGTATACGCGCGTCCTGGGGATCGAGGCGTCGGAGTATGGCATCTCGTTCAGTCACGGTGAGGCGGCGAAGGTTTTTCCAAAAGGGGCGATGACGATTTTCGCGCCGTTCAAGGCTGGCAGCGATTATTTCAAGCCATCCGAACACGACGTCATGTTCAACCTGATGGTCGATGATCTCGATGGCATCCTGAAGATCGCAGAAGCGGCAGGTGCCGAGCAGGTCCAGCCGCTGGAGGATCATGATTATGGCCGGTTTGCGTGGCTGATGGATCCCGATGGACGGAAGGTCGAGCTGTGGCAGCCCAAGGAGCCGGCAGCCAGCACCTGATCACGAAATCGACGTTCGCTCATTATCGACAAAAAAAGCCGTCCTTCGACTGAAGGACGGCAAGTTTATTCAGAGAAGTGAGATGAAGCTTAACTAGTCTTTCGCAGCCGTATTGCATTCGGCCAGGTCTTCCTCGGAGAGGGCACCATTGGTCGATTCAAACGATGCGAGGACGCCCACTTCAGAGGCGACTTGCTTGCACGTGCGCACCGTGGCGGTGCGACGGTTGAGTTCAGCGACACAAGTGTCGGCATCGCAGCTCCAAATGGCCTTGGCAGCGACGACGCTGTCCTGGGCGTCGGCAGGCGTGACGAGCTTTGCGGTGAAGGCGGTGCCGGCGATGGCTGGCATGGCGATGGCGGCAAAACCAGCAGTAACAGCGATAGAGCGGATCATTGGGAGGAAACCTTTCGGGGTCAGGGGCTGTCTTTTATTGTGTGATGAGACTTATTAATGACCGCTGAACAAAATGTCAATCATTCAGCAGTGACATTTTCGTGAATTTCGTTGTCCCGTATCTTCTGCCCGATGTGCACCGCGTCAAAATCTCTGATCGCTTGACGCAACGGCCCGCATTGATGCGGCTGTCGGCGCCGGTATCCTCTCCTGCAAACAAGACAAAAGCAGATAAGCGCCAGGGAGAGCCAATATGGACTTCAATATTCCAGAAGAGATCGCAGACTACCTCGTCGTGCTCGACAAGTTCATTGAGGACAAGATCAAGCCGCTCGAGCAGAAGGACGACAATATCCGTTTCTTCGACCACCGGCGCGAATGGGCACGGACAGATTTCGACAATGACGGACTGCCGCGCAAGGAATGGGAAGACCTGCTGCGACAGGCGCGCCAGATCGCCGATGAGGCGGGCCATCTTCGCTATGCACTGCCCAAGGAGTTCGGCGGGCAGGACGGCACCAATCTCGGCATGGCGATCATCCGTGAGCACCTCGCCCGCAAGGGTCTTGGCCTTCACAACGACCTTCAGAATGAACACTCCATCGTCGGGAACATGCCGCAGATTCTGATGCTGCGTGACTTTGCGCGCCCTGAGCAGAAGCACCTGATCCAGGATGCGCTCGACGGGAAGTTCCGCGCCACCTTCGGCCTCACAGAGCCGCATCACGGCTCTGATGCCACGCATATGGAAACGCGCGCCGTCAAAGAGACACGCGACGGCGTCGATGGCTGGCTGATCAATGGCGAGAAGATGTGGATCACCGGCATGCACCATGCCAGCCACATGATGTGCTTCTGCCGGACATCCGGCGAGGATGGTGACGCGCGCGGCATTTCTTGCCTTCTGGTCCCGGCAGATGATCCGGGCATCACGATCGAAGAGTATATGTGGACATTCAATATGCCCACGGACCATCCGCGTCTGACGATCAATAATGTGTGGGTGCCGGAAAGTGCGCTCTTCGGCCCGCCTGAGGGTGGCCTTGCGCTCGCCCAGCACTTTGTTCACGAGAACCGGATCCGCCAGGCGGCCAGTTCCTGCGGCGCGGCGATGTACTGCATTACCGAAGCGATCAACTACGCCAATGAGCGTCGTCCCTTCGGCAAGGCATTGTCGCACAATCAGGCGATCCAGTTCCCGCTGGTCGAGCTGTCGACGCAAGCCGAGATGCTGCGCCTCCTGATCTTCAAGACGGCCTGGGAGATGGACCATATGTCGAAGCCGGATGTTGCCATCTATCTCTCCGACAAGGTGTCGATGTGTAACTATTACGCCAACAGGCTCTGCTGCGACGCAGCTGACCGGGCGATGCAGGTACATGGCGGCATGGGCTATTCGCGTCACAAGCCGTTCGAGCACATCTATCGCCACCACCGTCGCTACCGGATCACGGAAGGCTCCGAAGAGATCCAGATGCGCAAGGTTGCCGGACATCTGTTTGGCTTCATGGGCCCGAACAAGGGCAAGAACCGTAATGAGCCATTCGACTTTGCGGTTCGGTAGAGGGTTACTCGCCAGTTAAGGGAAACTGGCACATGCATTGCACTTCATTAGCGAAGAGGCCGTGAGGCTTTTTTCGCTGATGAGGGAGCAGGGCGATGAAGACAGCAATCAGGAATTTTGGCAGCGACACATCTGGTGCCTCGGCCGTCATTTTTTCGCTGGTCGCTGTCGCCCTTGTGGCGGTTGCCGGGCTGACGCTGGACCTCCAGCGCGGCTCCAACGCCGACAACAGGCTTCAGGCCTCTCTCGATAGCGCAGCCCTCGCCGGGGCGAAGGCGCTGGAAGATTCTTCTTTGACTGATGCTGAAGTGACGGCACTGGCCGAGGCTGCTTTTGCCGCGAATATGGCAGGGGCGTCAGCAGACCTTGTCTGCGATGAGCTACGCGTCGACATCGACCGGCTGTCGGGCCGTGTCCGCGCCGATACGGGCTGCAGCGTCCCGACAACGGTGGCCAACCTCGTTCAGGTCAATGAGCTATCCATAAATGAAGCGTCGACGGCGCGCGCGGCGATCACAAGGCTGGATGTCGCCATGATGCTGGATGTGTCTGGTTCGATGTCAGGCGACAAGATTAATGCGCTGAAGGATGCGGCGGGCGAAGCCATCGATATTCTGGTGAATGAGCGGACAGGTGACCGGGTGCGCGTCGCCTTCAATTCCTATTCGACGTCGGTCAATGCAGGCAGCTATCTGAACGCGGTGACCGATCCCGACGATCGCCGCCGCTCTGGAAGTTGTGTCTCGGAACGTGCTGGCGTCTGGGCCTGGCGCGACGAAGCACCGGGCAACCGCCGGTGGCTCGGGCAAGAAGCAACCCGCTGTCCTGCGTCGTCTGTCGAACCGCTCACAAGCGAGCCAGCCCGTCTAAAGGCCGCGATCGACGGCTTGGTCGCTGACGGCCTCACCGCAGGTCATATCGGTGTGGCCTGGGCCTGGTATCTGATTTCACCGGAGTGGTCGTCTATCTGGCCGGCTGCGTCTGCGCCGCTCGCCTATGATGCGCCAAATTCCAAGAAAGCTGTCATCCTGATGACGGATGGCGAGTTCAATACAGCCTATGCCCGCGGCCAGGGTAATAGCGCCCAGCAGGCAAAGAAGCTTTGCCGCCGAATGCGCGATGAGGGTGTGATTGTCTATGCGGTCGCGTTTGATGCACCGTGGTCGGCCAAGCGAACCCTCGAAGACTGCGCAGGCTCCTCCGATCGCTATTTTGAGGCCGGAAACGGCGAGGAGCTGCGCGCAGCCTACCGGGCGATCGCAAGCCAGCTCAGCAATCTGTCACTAACTGAGTAGAAGCTAGCCATAGCGCAGGATTCTAAAAATCAGACCGCTGTGGGCGCTTGCCGAAGCTGCTGATCCGAAATAGGTGTGGGGGAAGTTAACTCCCTCCCGGGAGAGAGCAGGCCTTGTAGACCTGCCGCCGAAGGCGCAACCGCCCCGGAAACGCTCAGGCAAAAGGACCGGGAGAGATCTAAACGCTGGAAAGAGGTAGACCGACACTGGTTCGGTCAGAAGCCTCGCCGAAGGAGCAAGCCGGCCCATCCCAGGGCTTTGGCGGAATCTCTCAGGCGCCAAGACAGCGGGGGCGGCAACTCGACCTGGATCGTCCGGGTGGAGAGGCCGTTTCAAATGTCAAAGGGCGCCATGGCTGATCAAGCA
This sequence comes from Henriciella marina DSM 19595, assembly GCF_000376805.1. Taxonomy (NCBI): domain Bacteria; kingdom Pseudomonadati; phylum Pseudomonadota; class Alphaproteobacteria; order Hyphomonadales; family Hyphomonadaceae; genus Henriciella; species Henriciella marina. Next base: position 140,446 of record NZ_AQXT01000002.1, read on the forward strand.
AACAACTCGCTTCGCAAGACCCCACTGCACAGCCTTCACGAAGAGGCTGGCGGCAAGCTGGTCCCGTTCGCTGGCTATGAAATGCCAGTCCAGTTCGAAGGCGTGAAGCCTGAACATCTCTGGACCCGCGAACATGCTGGTCTGTTTGATGTCTCTCATATGGGCCCATGCTTCCTCTTTCTGAAAGAGGGGCTCGGCGAGCCTGGCGCGCATGAGAAGATCTCCGCGCTGATCGAGCGGCTGGTGCCAAGCGCGATCTCGACGCTGAAGCCGGGGCAGGGGCGTCTGACGGTGCTGCTCAATGATGAAGGCGGCATCCTGGACGATCTAATCATCACACGGATGCCGGACGAGAACCTGCAGGGCATGCTCTACATCGTGGTCAACGGCGCGGTGAAGCAGGAAGACTGGGCGCTGATCCGCGAGACGCTCGGCGATGAGGCGCAGCTGCAGACCGCGGATGATCGCATTCTGGTGGCGCTGCAGGGCCCCGAAGCCGAGGCGGTGCTCACCCCGCATTTTCCCGAAGCTGCCGACCTCAGCTTCATGCGGTGCGCGCATGTCGTGAAGGATGGCGAGCGCTACATGGTATCGCGATGCGGCTATACCGGCGAGGACGGGTTTGAGCTCCTTCTGCCGAATAGCGAAACCGGGCTTGGCTATGTCCGCAAGCTGCTGGCCGATGATCGGGTCAAGCCGATTGGTCTCGGGGCGCGCGATAGCCTGCGGCTGGAAGCCGGACTTTGCCTCTACGGTCATGACATGGACGCCAGCCGGACACCGGTCGAAGCAGACCTGCAATGGGTCATCCAGAAATCACGGCGGGCACGCATGGATTTTCCCGGCGCGGCGAAAATCCTCGACCAGATGACCAATGGTCCAGCTCAAAAGCGTGTCGGTATCCGGCCGCTTGAGCGCGCGCCGGCCCGTGAGGGTACGGGAATACATGCGGACGGGCTGAAAGTCGGCGTGGTCACGTCAGGCGGTTTCGGCCCTAGCGTCGATGCGCCCATCGCCATGGGCTATGTCCGCGCAGATCTCGCAGAACCCGGTACGAAAATTGACCTTATGGTGCGGGGCAAGGCCCGCGCCGGAGAGGTCGCCGCCCTGCCATTCGTCAAATCAAATTACAAACGTTGAGGACTTAGCCAGATGACACAATTCACCCAGCAGACGACCTTTTATACCGAGGATCATGAATGGGTCACGGTACATGGTGATCTCGCCACGGTCGGCATCACGAAGTTTGCGGCCGAACAACTCGGCGATGTCGTTTTTGTCGAGACCCCCGAGGTCGGCAAGACCTTCAGCAAGGGCGACGAAATGGCTGTCGTCGAGAGCGTGAAAGCCGCGTCTGACGTCTATGCGCCGCTGTCTGGCGAAGTCATCGATGCCAATGGCGCGCTGGCCGACGCCCCTGAAAAAGTGAACGAGCATCCAGAGAGTGAAGGCTGGTTCTGCGTCATCAAGTTTTCTGATGGCGCCGAGACCCGCAATCTCATGGACAAGGAAGCCTATTTCGAGTTCTGCAAAGGACAATAATCATGCGTTACCTCCCCCTGACACCAGAAGACCGCAAGGACATGCTCGCCACGATTGGCGCCGCGTCCGTTGATGCGTTTTACGCAGACGTGCCCGAAGCGGCCCGGCTTGGCGCCAAGATTGAGGGCCTGCCCGATCACCAAGGGGAGTTGGCGGTTGAACGGCATATGGCGGCGCTGGCTGCCAAGAACCGCACCGCGTCCGAAGGTCCGTTCTTTGTCGGTTGCGGCGCTTACAAGCATCATGTTCCAGCCACCGTGGACCATATCATCCAGCGCTCTGAATTCCTGACAACCTACACGCCGTACCAGCCGGAAATCGCCCAAGGCACGCTTCAGAGCCTTTACGAGTTCCAGAGCCAGGTCGCGTCGCTGACATCAATGGAGGTGGCAAACGCCTCCATGTACGACGGGTCAACGGCCTGCGCGGAGGCGGCGCTGATGGCGTGCCGCGTCACCAAGCGAGAGAAAGTGGTGCTGTCCGGCGGCCTGCATCCGCATTATGCGGCGGCAACGCGCACCGTCTGCGAAGCGCAGGGTATCGAGATCGTCCAGCTTGCGTCCGGCGTCGATGACGAACTCGCGCTTGGCGATGCTGTCGATGATGAGACGGCCTGCGTCATTGGCCAGAGCCCAAACGTCTTCGGTACGGTAACGGATCTGACGCCTGTCGCCGACGCGGCGCATGAGAAAAAGGCGCTCCTGGTGTCCGTCTTCACCGAAGCGGTTGCCCTCGGCATGACGATGCCTCCCGGTGAAATGGGTGCGGATATCGCTGTCGGCGAAGGCCAGTCGATCGGCAATCCGCTCAATTTTGGCGGGCCTTATGTGGGCCTCTTTACCTGCTCGAAAAAGCTGATGCGGCAAATGCCGGGCCGGCTTTGTGGTGAGACGGTGGATGCCGACGGTCAGCGCGGCTTCGTTCTGACGCTCTCTACGCGCGAGCAGCACATCCGCCGCGACAAGGCGACCTCGAACATCTGCACCAATGCGGGTCTTTGTACCCTCGCGTTCACCGCGCACATGACCCTGCTTGGTGAACGTGGCCTCAACCATCTGGCCCAGCTCAACCATGAAGCGGCCTGTATGCTGGCCGAGGCGCTGGAGGCCGTCGAAGGTGTCGAGATCCTGACGCCGCGCTTCTTCAATGAATTCGCATTCCGCATTCCCGGAAATGCTGAAGACGTGCTCGAGAAGCTGGACGGGCAGGGCATTATCGGCGGCGTTCGGGCATCCCGCATATACCCAGGCAAAGGTCTGGACGATGTCATCATTGCCGCAGCGACCGAGTGCACCAGCGAAGCCGACATCAAGGCCTATGCCGATGCACTGGCGAAGGTGCTGTGATGACAGAAGTCCCTCAACATCAGGAAGCCTGGGAGCACAAGCGGGCGATACGGGAGTATGAGGATTTCCTCGAGGAGATCTTCGCGCGGATGGGCGCGGACAAGACGGCGGTCAGCCGGCGCAGATCCCAGTTCCAGGCGATCTATGACGACCCGTCTACCTGGCGTGAGCCAGAAGACTTCAAGAAGCTTTACGCTGATTTGCGCCGCGAGATTCTCGCGCTTGGCGCCCTGCATGTCAGCGCCGCCAATAAGCGTCTGAAAGAGACTTTCGGACCGAACACACAGCATTTCGTGGAGGCTCAGCCATGAGCATGAATTCCCAAGGCCGCTCGACTGCCCCATCAGACGCGACCCCGCAGTCCGATATCAAGACGGTGTCAGGGTCGCGTGGCCTGCAACAGCGTGAAGGCCTCATCTTCGAGACAGGGTCTACGACCAAAACCGGCGTCGACCTTCCGGCCCCGAAAGGTGGCATGAACCGTCTCGGCGGCGTCACGCGCAAAAAGAGCGTCGGCCTGCCAGGCCTCTCAGAACCGGAAGCCGTGCGCCATTATGTGCGCCTGTCGCAGAAGAATTACGCGATTGATCTGGGCCTCTTCCCGCTCGGCTCATGCACGATGAAGCACAATCCGCGGCTAAACGAAAAAACCGCGCGCATGCCAGGTTTTTCCGACATCCACCCGATGCAGCCGCAGGCGACCGTGCAGGGCGCGCTGGAACTGATCGATCAGCTGGCCACCTGGCTGAAGACGCTGACCGGCATGCCGGCTGTCGCGATGAGCCCGAAAGCGGGCGCGCACGGCGAGTTCTGCGGCATGATGGCGATCCGCGGCGCCCTGATGGCGCGCGGTGAGATCGAGACCCGCACCCGTGTGCTCGTCCCGGCCTCTGCGCACGGGACCAATCCGGCAACTGCGGTCCAGTGCGGCTTTAAGGTCGATGAGATCAAGGCTGACGCACGTGGCCGTGTCGATATGGACGACTTCAAGTCCAAGCTTGAAGACAGCCACGACATTGCCGGCATCATGCTGACCAACCCCAACACGTGTGGCCTGTTTGAGACCGATATCCGTGAAATCGCCGACCTCATCCATGAGGCGGGTGGTTATTTCTACTGTGATGGCGCGAACTTCAACGCCATTGTCGGACGGGTGCGCCCCGGTGACCTCGGCGTCGATGCCATGCACATCAATCTGCACAAGACCTTCTCGACCCCGCATGGCGGCGGCGGGCCGGGGTCTGGCCCGACCGTGCTGTCCGAAGCGCTGGCGGACTTCGCGCCCGTGCCTTTCGTCGTGGAGGAAGACGGAGTTTATCACCTCGTCGAGCAGCGCACAGGCGACGGTCAGGAAGCGTTCGGCCGGCTCTGCGCCTTCCATGGCCAGATGGGCATGTTTACGCGTGCGCTGACCTATATGCTGAGCCACGGCGCCGATGGCCTGAAGCAGGCCGCCGAGGATGCAGTCCTGAATGCCAACTACATTCAGGCGCGCCTCAAGACAGTGATGACGCCAGCCTTTGACGGCTATTGCATGCACGAGGCGCTCTTCTCCGACGCCTTTACCGCAGAGGGCATCGAGACGCTCGATATCGCAAAGGCGATGATCGATGAGGGTTACCATCCGATGACGATGTATTTCCCGCTGGTCGTCCACGGCGCCATGCTGATCGAACCAACGGAAACCGAATCGAAAGCTGAACTCGACCGGTTCTGCGAGTCGATGCTGTCGATCGCTGAGAAAGCAAAGGCGGGAGACGAGAGCCTGAAAGGTGCGCCTTATCTTGCGCCGATGCGCCGTCTTGATGAGACGCAGGCCGCAAGAAAACCTGAGCTTCGCTGGAGTGAGCCTGACAAGGTCGCAGCAGAATAAGCGAAAGAACTGATCCGGCCGGGCCATGTCCCGGCCGTTTTCCTACCAGATCGCGGCTTTTATCGGGGCGGGCTTGAGCTGGGCGTTCGTCTCCTCGAAAAGGCTCCGGCGCCAACGCCCGGTAATCTGCATGGCTGGCTTTTCGAAAAATCTGAAGACCAGCCCGGCGAGGGCAATGCTTCCGACGGCGCCTAGGACGTAGAAGAGGACATTGTCGTCGATGCCGGGCGCGCCAAGCAGAAAGACCTCCTGTATCGGGCTGCCCTCTAGCCGGATTGCTAACTCCGAGAAAATCCGGCGAAGGACGCTCAGCACGATCGCATGTCCGAGATAGAGCGCGTAGGACCAGTCGCCGAGGGTGACCAGCCAGTTCGGAACGCTGAGCCTGTCCTCCGCTTCCATCGCAGCGGCGCCGTAGACGATGAGAATGCTGGGAATACCGAAGAAGAGAACGCGGCCCCAGCCCAGCGTGAAGTCTGTGGGATAGGGCTGGAAGTAGAGCGCGGCCACAAAGGCGATGAGGCCGATGACCAGTACCGGCAGGGCAAGGAAGCGCCGGCCGGATATGATCAGGAGTGCGGCTGCGCAACCGCCCAGAAATTCCAGAGAGAGCGGGTGAACGACAAGCGAGACGTAGTCGACCGCGACAGGCTTCGCGACGCCCGCCACTGTGCCCAGAACGATAATGCCTGCCCAGGCAAGGAGGCCGAGGGGCAGGAACCGGCGCGGCAGCAGAATGAGTAAGGCGAAGCCAAGGTAGAAGTGCATCTCATGAATGAGGGTCCAGCCAACGCCATGCACGGGCACAGCCTGCTGCGGCAGCAGGGCATATGAGTAAAGCAGGTGGAGCCAGGGATGGTCACGCATGAGCTCACTGCCGCCCGCCAGCCTGTCCGCATCATAGGGCAGACCATAGGCAATAAAGAAATAGCCAGTCATGACTGCCGCAAACAGCCACCAGAGCGGATAGATACGTGCGGCGCGGGCAAACAGGAACGCCCCGGCTGTCGCAAGGCGCGGCTGCACCTTGCCCGTCACATAGACCATGATGAAGCCGGAAATAACGAAGAAGAAGTCGACGCCGGAAAAGCCGTTCATGACAAAGGCGCTTAGAAACGGGTCTTCATCCAGACCGTTGCGCAGGATCGCTTCCATCTCGATCGCACGCGTATGATAAACCATAACCAGAAGGGCGGCGATTGCTCGCAAAGCCTGGATTGTGTGAAGCTTCAAGGCGCCGCGTCCCTTGCTGGCGAGGGCTGGACCAGACTGTCCTTGCCCGGAATATTGGTCAGCCGTGTCATGGCATGGCAACGCTCATCTGCAAAGACTGCATCTGGGGCTCTCTGCAGCGAGGATGGCGGCTTTATGGAAGGTCAGCCTAGGCATTCCGGCGAGAAAAGCCATATTGGTCTGGATGTCCTCAAACACCCCAGATCATCAGCAGAATGCGAGGAAAGAGGCGCCAGCAAGCCGAATACCGTTCCGGCATCTGACGACTGGTGCGCGGACGCTCCTGCGCCAGTCTCTGGCGGCGCTCGGTCTGGTGCTCATCATCATCGCGATCCCGATTGCGTTTCTGACGCCGATCCTGCCTGTCGGATTGCCTATGGCCATCCTCGGTGTCGTCCTGCTTGGCAGAAACGCAGTGTGGGGACGGCGCTGGATGGAGCGGATGATGGCGCGGCACCCACGGCTGGAACGCTTCGCACCGAACTGGCTGATGCGCGCCGTCTTCCGACGTGAAAAGCGCGCGCGAGACTAGCCGCTCACATTGAAGACCGGGAACAAAAAACGCCCCGCAAAGATTGCGAGGCGTTGTAAATTTAAGCTTCGAGACCGGCGAGAAAGCTAGTTCAGCGCTTTTTCGATTTCGCCGAGCGCTTCGGAGAAGAGATCGCCGCGTTTTCCCGAGCTGGAAACGATATCCTTGGACGCGCGGGTGGCGGCGTCGGCAGCAGCGCGGCGCACATCATTAGTGGCTTCGGCCTCGGCGCGCGCGATACGCGCTTCGGCCTGCGCCTCGCGGCGGGCGACCTTCTCTGAGAGATCCTTGCGGGCCTGTTCGATCATCATCTTGGCGTCGGCCTTGGCCTGCTTGATCATGTCTTCGGCGGCCTGATCGGCTTCCTTCTGGCGACGTTCGGCCTCGGCGAGGGCAGCCGCAGCTTCTTCGCGAAGCTGGCGCGACTCGTCGAGCTGGCGTTTGATCTCATCGGCGCGGCCATCGAGAGCGGAGGTAATCGCCTTGAGGGCGCCCAAGGAGATGGCGATCAGGAGGAAGGCGACAAAGGCGGCAAAAGCAAAGTTCGTGGCAACATCCGTGAAAGGATAGACGAGGTTGCTGAAGCCTGTGGTCGGGCCATAGCTGCCATCTTCAGCAGGTGCGGCAAGAGCGGCTGGTGCGGCAAGAGCCGCAGCGGTCAGCATGATTGAAAAACGTTCAATTCTCATGATCGTCTATCCTTCTTGCTGCGTGTTACGGGCAACGGCCTCGCGGGCTTCTGCTTCATTGGCGGAAATACCTAGCCGGGCAAGCATGGCTTGGGTCGTCGATGTGGCAATCTGCTCGACGTTCGACATGGCTTCGGTTCGCATCGTCTGGATGCGGGCTTCTGCCTCTGCAAGGCGTTCAGCAACATCGGCATCAATTTTGGCGGTTTCCGCCGCGATCTCTGCTTCGACTTTCTCGCGGGCCTTATCGGCCGTGTCGCGGGCCTTGGCGCGGCCTTCAGCCAGCGCGAGGTCCTGCTGCTGCTTGGCTTCTTTTGATTGTTCGTTCAGACGGGCTGCTTCGTCGAGCGAGTCAGCAATCGTATCTTCGCGGTTTTCGATCACGCCACCGAGCTTGGGCAGGATGAAGCGTGACAGCGCGATGTAGAGCGCACCAAACAGAATCGCCAGCCAGAAGAGCTGTGACGGAAAATGCCACGGATCAAACGGTGGGAACGAGGCGCCGCCGGCGGCTTCGCCGTTAGCAGCCGGAGCAGCAAGCGACAGGAAATTCATGGCGCGACCTTGTCAGTCTGGATGGTGGAGGCTGGCCCGACGCAAGAAGCGCGGGGCCAGCCCATAATAAGTCGTCCGGTTACTTTGCCTAAACGACAAAGAGGATCAGGACGGACACCAGGAAGGCCAGGATGCCGAGAGCTTCAGCAAGGGCCATACCGATGAAGAGGTTACCGGTCTGCTGAGGAGCAGCCGATGGGTTGCGCATGGCAGCATCAAGGAAGCTGGCAAAGATGTTGCCCACACCCAGCGCGGCACCGATCATGCCGAGAGTTGCGAGGCCTGCGCCAACATATTTGAGGCCAAGTGCGATATCGCCTTCCATTTCGTGTCTCCTTTGAGGGATTGGCGTTGGTTCGGTTTGATGCCCGTGAAGCCTGTTCGGCGGGGCGCGTCAAGAGTTGAGGCGCGGCTCTTTTGGCCGCACCGGCGAGAAACTAGTGCGATGGATGAAGTGCGTCGTTGAGATAGACGCAGGTCAGGATCGCGAAGATGTAAGCCTGGAGGCCTGCAACGAGAAGTTCTAGCGCGTTGATGGCGATACCCATTGCAAAGGCGAGCACACCGACAACACCGAGGAGCGCCGTGCCTGCCAGCGCCGCAGCAAACAGCTGCGCAGCAAAGGTGGCGAACAGCTTCAGCATGATGTGACCGGCAAGCATGTTCGCAAAGAGACGAAGCGCCAGTGTCACAGGCCGCGCGATGAAGGAGATGACCTCGATCGGCACGAGAATGAGGTAGATGAAGAACGGGGCGCCGGACGGGGCGAAAAGTTTGAAGAATTTCAGGCCGTTCTTGTAGAGACCATAGATGATCACGATGGAGATCACGAGCAGGGCCAGGGCACCGGTAACGACGATGTGGCTGGTTGTCGTGAAGGCGTACGGCACCATGCCGATCATGTTCGCGAAGAACACGAAGAAGAAGAGCGTGAAGACAAACGGGAAGAATTTCAGGCCTTCTTCGCCCGCAGTGCTGCGCACCATGTTGGCCACGAAGCCGTAGCCGATTTCTGCGATGGACTGGGAACGCGACGGGATGAGCTTGCCGCGCGACGCTGCAAGGCCGAAGAAGACGATGATCAGCGACACAGCAAGCAGCATGTAGAAAGCTGCGTTGGTGAAAGAAAGATCGATGCCGCCAATCTGCAGCTCGAAGAGTTTCTTCACTTCGAACTGGCTCATCGGGTCAGCCATCTGGTGGAAGGATAGGTTCATCAGCCCTGGTTCCCGTTTTCCGAACCCTTTGTCTGGTCCGTTCCCTGAAGTTCCGCATATGCCGTTAGCTGGCGATAGGCGCGTATAACACTAAGGATTCCGGCTGCAAGGCCGAATCCCAGCCAGACAAGCAGTCCCCAGGGCTCTGTCTCGAAAACCTTATCGAACCAGTATCCGATAAGAAGTCCAATGACGATGCAGCCGGCCATCTCCGCGCCGTAGCGCAGGGCCATGCCAGCCCCTGAGTTCACATTCTCCTGGTCTGCCTCGCGCTTGCGTTTCCTGGCATCCCGCGCGTCATTGTCGGCCTGCGCTTTGGCAATCCGCTCTGAAAGATTATCACGCTCAGGACCGGCCATGGAGAATCGCCTAGATGCCGCTCGAAACAGACCCGGGAAACACCCCATGTCTTTCGAGCCGGAAGCTATTGAACGGGGTGGGGCAAGTCAAGCCAGCCAATTTCTGCGCAACATATTGTTTATATGAGGAAAAAAGCAAAATGCGCTTTTGACGCATGCGCCTATTCCGCCGCAACAAGCTCTTCGGCTGCATCAAGGTCGACAGAGACCAGTTTCGACACGCCTTTCTCGCGCATGGTCACGCCGAAAAGCCGGTCCATGCGGCTCATCGTGACGGCATTGTGGGTGATCACGATAAACCGCGTGTCGGTTCGACGGCGCATCTCATCGAGCAGGCGGCAATAGCGGTCCACATTGGCGTCATCGAGCGGGGCATCGACCTCATCGAGGACGCAGATTGGGGCAGGGCGCGACAGGAAGACTGCGAAGATGAGGGCCGTTGCCGTCAGTGCCTGTTCGCCGCCGGACATGAGCGAAAGCGTCCCAAGGCGCTTGCCAGGCGGTTGCGCCATGATCTCGAGACCGGCCGACAGCGGATCATCGTCATCCACCAGGCGAAGCTCTGCCGCACCGCCGCGGAAAAGCGTCGTGAACAGGGCCTTGAAATGCTCGTTGACGTGGTCGAACGCCGCCAGCAACCGCGCGCGGCCCTCATCGTTGAGGGCTGTCACGCCTTCGCGCAGGCGAGCGATGGCCTTGATCAGGTCGTCTTTCTCGGAGGCCTGCGTGCCCAGACGTTCAGCCAGTTCCTCGGCTTCGGCCTCTGCTTCCATGTTGACGCCGCCCAGCTGGTCGCGATCCCGGCGCAGGAAGTCGAGCTGACGCTCAGCTTCGGACGGGTCCAGCGTCTCCAGCTCTTCCTCAGTGAGGCCAGCCTTGGCGAGCGTGATCAGGCCATTTGGCGCACGCTGGAACTGGTTGCGCGCCGCCTCCACAGCATCGCTGAGGCGGGATTCGGCATTCTCGATCCGGACCTTGGCGCCGGCGAGCGCTTCGCGGGCCTCGACAGCCGCGTTGGACGCGTCACGTGCTTCGGTCTCGCTTTCACGAAGACTGGCTTCCTTCTCGGCCAGCGCATCTGCCGCCACAGCGCGTTCATTTTCGAGCGTTTCAACACGCCCGGCCAGCGCGTCGATATTGCCCTGCATTTCTTCGGGCCGGGCGCGGGCTGATTCGGCCTCACCGGCTGCCTCACGGCGACGGGCCAGAAGATCTTCCAGCCGCTGTTCGCTGGCGGCGAACCGGCGCTCCCAGCGCTCGACATCGCGCGCAAATCCCTCGCGGCGCGCGATGGCCTGCTCGCGGTTGCGCGTGATGTCGGCCAGCTGGCCGCGATATTCGGTTTCGTCCGTGCGGGCCTTTGCCAAGGCTTCGCGCGCCTCGGCGAGCTCTTTTTCTGACGCCGCGAGATCTTCAGGATCGCCGCCAATCGAAACGTCAGCCAGCGTCTCTTCAACGCCGCGAAGGTCTGATTCGACGCGGGCGAGTGCTTCTGCGGCCGATTCGCGTTTTACATCCGCGCGATCTGCCGCCTGCCGCGCCTCTGCAGTTGCTGACCGCGCCCGGTTAAGCTCTGCCGCTTTTGGTGACACCTGCTGGCGAGCGGCTTTGAGATCGCTTTCGGCCGTCTCGCGCGTTTCCTTGGCGTCCTTGAGCTCGGCGGAGGCCGCTTCAAGCCGTGCGCGGGCTGGACCGATCTCTGCCTCGGCGGCGTCGAGACGCGCCTGCTGGGCAAGGCGCTCTGCGGCAGACACAGGCGCATCCGGCGTGCGGGTGAACCCGTCCCAGCGCCAGAGATGGCCTTCGACAGACACCAGCCGCTGGCCGGGCTTCAGCTGCGTGGCCATGCGCGGCCCCAACTCCGGAGCGACGACACCGCACTGCGACAGGCGAACAGCAAGCTCGACCGGGGCCTCGACATAGGTCGACAGCGGCGCGGCCCCTTCAGGCAGGGCCGAAGTCTCAATCGAGCTTCCTGCCCAATAGAGCGCCGAGTCCGCGCGGGTCGACGCCTGCAGATCATCGCCGAGGGCCGCGGCCACGGCTTTTTCATAGCCGTCATCTGAGCGGATGCGATCGATGACCGGCGGGGCTTTGGGCGCCGAAGAAGACTGCAGGAGGCGTTTCAAACCCGCGATTTCAGAGTCCAGCGTGCGCACAGCCGTGTCCGCCTGATTTCGCGGCTGCTGGGCAGCGGCCTCGCTTGTGCGGGCCTCGACCAGTGCCTCATCTGCCGCATCGACCGCGCGTTCGGCATCATGAAGCGCGATCTCGGCGGCTTCTTCGGCCTTTTCGGCGCTGGCCAGCCGGTCTGCGAGCGCAGTCGTGTCCGGCATGGAAGAGAGCTGCTGGCGAAGGCGGGTGGCCTCGGCCTCCAGCGTGTCCTTGCGGCGTCTCTGTGAGTTGGCATTTGCTTCGGCTGCCTGGCGCTCGGCCTTCATTGCGGCAAGCTTTCCGCCAAGCGTATCGCTGAGTTCCTGCGCCGTTTGAAGATCGCGTCTGGCCTGCTCAAGCCTGGCGCTTGCTTCGGCTTCGAGCGCTTCATTTGCCTGAGGGTCTTCGGTCGGCAGGGCGGCGAGGCTTTCGCGGGCTTCGGCGAGTGCGCCTTCTGCCTCTTCCTTCTGGGCCTGCTCACGCTCGATATCAGACATGATCCGGCGCGCTTCGCTCTCATGGCGGGCGAGCAGCTCTGCGGCAGACTTTCGTTCTGTCTCAAGACGCGCAAGATCGATCTTGGCCTGACCCAGCTTGCCCGAAATTTCCGCCTCGGCATTGCGAAGCGGCTGAATGCCTTCGCCAGCTTCGATGCGGCGTGTCTCTGCCACTGCAGACGCGCGCGTCAGGGCCTCGACGGCATCGCGGCATCGCACCAGCTCGCCCTCTGCAAGCGTCTTTGCCTCAGTCGCGGTCTGCCAGCGAAGGTGGGCGAGGAAGGCCTCAAGTGCGGAAATTTTCTCCGACAGTTCTTTATATTTGCGCGCCTTGCGGGCCTGCCGTTTCAGACTTTCCAGCTGGCGCTCAACCTCGGCTGAGACTTCTGACAGGCGTTCGAGATTGGTTTCGGCCGCCCGCAGCTTCAGCTCTGCTTCGTGGCGGCGCGAGTTCAGCCCGGAAATGCCGGCGGCCTCTTCAAGGATACGGCGTCTGTTCTGCGGTTTGGAACCGATCAGCTCTGAGATCTGGCCCTGCCGGACAAGCGAAGGTGAGTTCGCGCCGGTTGAGGCGTCAGCGAAGATAAGCTGGATGTCCTTGCCACGAACCGTGCGCCCATTGAGCTTGTAGGTCGAGCCCGCGCCCCGTTTGAGGCGGCGCATGACTTCCAGCGTATCAGAGCCATTGAATTCGGGCGGCGCGGTGCGGTCTGAATTGTCCAGAACCAGCGTCACCTCAGCAAGCTCACGCGCTGGCCGCGACTGGGAGCCCGAGAAGATGAGGTCGTCCATCTCACCGCCCCGCATGGCACGGGCGGAATTGGCACCCATTGCCCAGCGCAGGGCTTCGAGAAGGTTGGATTTGCCGCATCCATTTGGCCCGACAATGCCTGTCAGGCCGGGATGGATCGGCACTTCCTGGGGCTCAACGAAGGATTTGAAGCCTGCAATGCGCAGTTCTGAAATGTGCAATGCAGGCTCCCCAATTTCGTCGAAGGTCTATTGCTGCGGGACAGCTTCACCTTCGGTTTCGTCCATGGACTCTGCGTCACTGTTCATAGATTCGCCCGACATGTCGCCCTCATCAGTCATGACGGGCTCTTCAGCGTCGCCGGGTGCCTCTTCGCCAAGCTCTTCGTTCAGGATCTCCTGCATGGCTGGCCACTGGCGCCAGGCATAGCCCTCAAGCTGCTCGCCATTCAGGAAGACGGTCGGCGTAGCGTTCACGCCCTGCTGGTCGCCGGCGGCGACAGAGGCAGAGATTGCGCGGCGAACGTCGGAGTTCTGAAGGCAGGCGTCGAACTCGGCCGGGTCGCTGATGCCGTGATTGGCGGCAACCTGTTGCAGGGCCTGCTTCACCTGGCCACCCTGGCGCGCAAGGCTCAGTATGGCGGTCTGACGCGAGAAGAGCTCATCGAGAACATCATAATAGCTGTCTTCGCCGGCGCACCGGGCAATCGCAAAGCCAGCGACAGAGATCTCTGCTGGCGCGGTCGGGAACTCGCGGAAGACATAACGGACCTTGCCGGTATCGACATAGTCTTCCTTCAGATTGCCAACGACTTCATTGTGAAACTGAAGGCAGGCCGGGCAGGTCCACGATGCATATTCGACGATGGTCACGGGCGCATCATCAGCACCGAGCGAGATTTCCTGAAGGGCTGCTTCCGAGCTGCCATTGGCCTGGCCCGTTTCGTCGCCCGAGGCGCCGCACGCCGCCATCATCAGGAAGGAAACTGCCAGGATGGAGGACCGGCGGGTAAGTGCATTCATCTTCATGGGCTCATTCTCGTGAGATTGATGTTGGACCGCCCGTCATGTCTCGTCGGGCTGATTTCGATTGTCATCGCTGGCTAGCACAGCTTCCCCCAGCGCCAAAACCGCTTCGCGCAAGGCGCGGTCTTCGATCCTGGCGACAGAGGCCTGCAGCGCCGCTTTCTCTTCGGCAGTCAGGGGCCGTTTGGCGCGCACAGGCTTCTGAAGCGGCTGGCGGGCAAGTGGTCCCTGCTTGATACGGATTTCGCTGATATCCCCGCCAAGCGCGACAGAGACACGCTGGCGTATAAGCTCGCTCTGATGCTGGATCATGGTGGATGCGGCCGGGATGCACTGAACCGTCAGCACCCGACCCTTGCCCTTGCCACCGGAACCGATTTTTTCTGGCTCACAGACACGGGCGATCTGCGCGCCGACAATCTCACCCCAGAGGAGCTTCAGCTTGCCGATGGCCGGGCCCTTGTCGGGCAGGCGGCTGCGCGTAATTCGCTGGCTGAGCGTGCCAATCGTCTTCGGCGAGGGCGCCACAGGCTTTGCCCGCGCATGGCGAAGGCGTATCCGGGCACGGGCTTCTTCCAGCGGATCGAGGCTTGATCTCATCACCATGATGGAGATTGTGCCCTGCATGGCGAAACGAGAAAAGGCCGATTCTGCGGCTGAGGCGCGCTTTGAGGGTCTGCCAGCCGCGCTTCTGGACTGGTATGGGCGTCACGCGCGCAGCCTGCCATGGCGAATCGGGCCGGGAAAACGCGCCGAAGGCGTTGTGCCGGACCCTTACCGTGTCTGGCTGGCAGAGATCATGCTGCAGCAGACAACGGTGCCCCATGCGGCAGGGTATTTCGAGACTTTCACCCGGACCTGGCCCACCGTTGAGGCGCTGGCAGGCGCTGAAGATAGCGATGTCATGGCGGCCTGGGCGGGGCTTGGCTATTATGCCCGCGCCCGCAACCTCCTGAAATGTGCACGTGAGGTGACCGCGAGAGGTAGCTGGCCACGAACAGAGGCGGGCCTTCGCGATCTACCGGGGATCGGTCCCTATACTGCAGGCGCCGTTGCCGCGCTGGCATTCGGCGAACCTGCCGCCGCCGTTGATGGCAATGTCGACCGCGTTTTCTCGCGCCTCATGGCAACGAAAGGCGACTGGAAGGAGGAGAAACGCCGTATCGCAGAGACGGTGAAGGCAACCGTACCAGGCGACAGGCCCGGGGAGTTTGCCGAAGCTCTGATGGACCTTGGCGCGACGGTATGTACCCCCAAACGGCCCAACTGCCTGATCTGCCCCTTGCGGGATTGGTGCGCGGCTTACGCCGAGGGGACGCCGGATCAATATCCCATCAAGCCAGCAAAAAAGACAAAGCCGGTGCGCTATGGTGAGGTCTATGTCGTCCGCGGCCCGTCCGGTGTGGCGGTGGAGACCCGCCCGCCGCACGGGCTTCTGGGCGGTATGCTCGGCCTGCCCACCACCGCCTGGCTGCAGGACGACAGACCAGAGCGGGCGGCATGGATGACAGGGGGCTCAGAAATCGGCGAGGTAAAACACGTCTTCACGCATTTCGAACTTCGCCTGCTTGTCGTGACCGCAGGCGATACCGCCGCTCTGCCGCAAGGCTATGGGTTCAAGGATGAAGAGACCGTCGGCGCGGCCCTCCCAAGCGCCTTTCGCAAGGCACTGAAGCTCGCCTCATGACGTCTCGCGCGTGCCTGTTCGATAGGCTTCCTCACGCTCGGCCGCCAGTAGGTCGCGCACGGTTTCACCGGCATATCCGAACTCTTCGAGCACGCGTCCAGACAGCTGCAAGGCCGCTTCTATTGCGTCGGGTATGACGTGATTGGCGCCTGCGGCCTCCAGCTGACGGCCGTGCTCGGGGTCGCGCGCCCGGACCAGGATCGGCAGGGCAGGGCGCTTGCGCCGCACGGCCTCGACCATACGCTTTGCGATCGTTGCATTATCCACCGTGATCACAATCATGGAAGCCCCTGCGAGGCCGGCTGCATCCAGCATTTCAGGTCGCCCCGCATCACCGATCGAAATCTGCCATCCACTATCGCGTCCTTGCTGCACAAGGGTCGGGTCGCGTTCGATCACAACGACGTCAGTGTTTGCTTCGGCGAGAACGCGGGCGATGGTGCGGCCAACGCGTCCGAAGCCAGCGACGATCACATGGCCATCACGATCGGTGTAGTCAGTCTCTGACACCGGCTCAGGGGGCTCGCTCGGTCGGGATGTGGTCTGTTTTGCCAGCATCTGGCCTAGGCGCGAGGTGACGGGGATCAACAACATGGAGACACCAGCGATTGCCGTGACGGGCGTCGCTTGCTGCGTGGTCAGCAAGCCAGCCGAGGTGGCGGCCGCCATGACCACGAAGGCGAATTCACCTGCCGGTGCCAGAAGGAAGGCCGCTTCCGTGGCCGCTGGCCTGCTCGCGCCAGCAAGTCTTGTGCTGGTCCAGGCAATCACAAGTTTCAGCGCGATCAGGGCGGCCAGCCCGCCAAGGACGAGCGGTGCCAGTTCGACGAGCACAACAAGGTCAACGCTCATTCCAACGGTCATGAAGAAGATGCCGAGAAGAAGCCCCTTGAATGGATCAAGGTCGACTTCAGCCTGATGACGAAATTCGGTTTCGCCCAACAGGAGCCCCGCAAGAAAGGCGCCGAGGGCCACGGACAGACCTGCCGACGCTGTGATGACCGCCGCGCCGATCACCGTAAAAAGGGTGACCGCCATCAGGAAGTCGCGACCGCCCGCCTCGGCAGCCAGTCTGAAGACCGGCCGAACCGCAAACCGACCGATTGCGATGATCACGACCAGCGCCAGAAGGCCTTCACCGAGAGCCCGGAAAACGTCGCCCAGAATGCTGCCGCCGCTTTCGGCTGACAGAAAGCTGATCAGGATCAGAATGGGCGCGACAAGAATGTCCTGAAAGAGAAGCACACCGAGGGCTGTCTTCCCGGTTGGCCCGGTGGCCCGGTGCTCACTGGTGAGCATCTGCATCACGATGGCCGTCGAAGACAGGGCCAGCGCCAGGCCGATTATCGCTGCGGCGCGGGGATCCATGCCGAACAGCCAAAGGGCGGCGCCAATCGCCGTTGCGCTCGCTGTCGTTTGCAGGACCCCTGCGCCGAAGACAGCCTCCTTCATGCGCCAGAGCTTGGTAAAGGACAGCTCGAGCCCGATCAGGAAGAGCAGGAAGAGAATTCCAAGCTCTGCAAAGGGCTCTGCGGCTTCAGGCTCGCCAACTGTAACGAATTGAACAGGCGCCCAGATATCCTCGAACGTACCGAGGCCATAGGGGCCGAGCACGACGCCAGCGACCAGAAAACCGGCCACGGCGGGCACACGTATCAGTCGCAGCGCCGGCACAATCACACCGGCGGCGAATAGAAAGACGAGCATGTCTTTCAGGAAGATGTCCTGACCCTCATGTCCCATACCCCTGTATCGACACGATCAGAACGGTCAGGGCAAGGCGCAGCCTTCGAACAAGTGCGCTGAGACGGGTATCCGGCCTAGTTCAGATTGTTTTCCTGACGGTAGCGCCTGCGCAGAAGGTCGATGGGCGCAAGATCGCCGCGCGGAGATTCGTAATGCCAGAACGTCCAGCCATTACAGGCCGGCTGCTTCATGACATGGGCGCCAAGCCGGTGGATCGAGCCGGTCGCGTCGCCAGACGAGAGGCTGCCATCGACCCGGATGCGGGCATGGTGGCGCTTCTTTGGCGACCAGAGGCGGTCACCGGGTTTCAGCCAGCCTGTTTCGACAAGCGCGCCAAATGGGACGCGGGGCAGGGCGCGGGCGCTCTTCTGCGTCTCGAGCGCGTCGCCATTGAGCGGGGTGGTTGCTTTGACACGGGCGCGGGACAGGCGGACATAGGCCGGGTCCTGCTCAATGCCGACATAATCGCGGCCGAGCATTTTCGCCGCCGTGGCCGTCGTACCTGTGCCGGAGAACGGGTCGAGGATGACATCACCTGGGTTTGTCGTGGCCAGGATAACGCGCTTCAGCAGCGCTTCGGGCTTCTGCGTTGGGTGCGCTTTCTTGCCCGTCACCGTGTCTTTCAGGCGCTCGGCGCCGGTACAGAGCGGGATCGTCCAGTCAGAGCGCATCTGCTTGTCTTCATTGAAGGCCTTCAGCGCATCGTAATTGAAGGTGACGCGCGACTTCTCGGTCTTGCCAGCCCAGATCAGCGTCTCATGCGCATTCTGGAAACGTGTGCCCTTGAAGTTCGGCATCGGATTGGACTTCAGCCAGATCACGTCATTCTGGATCCAGAACCCGGAATCCTGAAGCACCGTGCCGACGCGGAAGATGTTGTGATAGGAGCCGATGACCCAGATCGCGCCATCATCCTTCAGCACCCGGCGACACTCGGTCAGCCACTGATGGGTGAAAAGGTCATAGGCATCGAAGCTGTCGAACTGGTCCCAGGCATCGTCGACGCCGTCAACATGCGACTGGTCGGGCCGTGTCAGCCCTTCGCCAAGCTGAAGGTTATAGGGCGGGTCTGCGAAGACGAGATCGACAGATTTGTCCGGAAGCCGGGACAGGACGTCGATACACTCGCCTTCGATGATCGTATTGCGGACCAGATCCATACTTGAATGCCCTTTTGTGCGATTCGGTTACAGGCGCGCATCCCGCAGGAATTTGGTTATTCAATCGTTACATCTGGCGCTCACGGCGCAGCAGCAGACGAGAATGATTGTTCCGGCTCCGCAATAAGCCTCTTTTCGGCCTGTGGACAAGTTTGTGGAAATCTCTCTTTAGCCGGGCTCTGGCGGAGGTCAGTAGCGATCAGAGTTCGAGCCGCATCTGCCCGTTTGGCGGCTCTGCTGGCCGGAAGAGATCTGTGCGAAGCCGCGGGCGGCCTTCATCGAGACCGAGCCTTCGGGCCGCTTTCTTGAAGCGCTGTGAAATCAGGCGGGCATGAACGCCGCGTCCCCGGCCACGTTCGAACCAGTTCGCATCATAGTCCTGCCCTCCGCGCATATCGCGCAGCGTGTTGATGACCTTGGCCGCCCTGTCCGGGTAATGCTCCGCCAGCCATTCATGAAAGATATCCTTCAGCTCGAAGGGCAGGCGCAGGACCACATAGCCTGCATTGGTCGCGCCATGCTCAGCGGCGGCTTCCAGCATGTCTTCCATCTCTGGCTCATTCAGCGCGGGTATGATCGGCGCCGTCATCGTGATGACGGGAATACCGGCTTCGGCAAGCGCAGAGATGGTCTGAAGCCGCCGGTATGGCGCTGCGGCGCGCGGCTCCATCAGGCGCGACAGGCGTGGGTCAAGCGATGTCAGGGACACACCAACACGCGCAAGACCTTTCTCCGCCATCGGCGCGATGAGATCGATATCGCGCTGGATCAGGGCCGACTTGGTGAGCAGGGTCACCGGGTGATTGTGCTCTGACAGGATTTCCAGAAAGGTCCGCGTCAGCTTCAGCTGGCGTTCGACTGGTTGATACGCATCGGTGTTCATGCCGAGCGCGATGGGTCTCGGCACATAGGAGGGGCGCGACAGCTCCTTCTTAAGAAGGGCAGGGCCGTCAGGCTTGAAGAAGATGCGGCTCTCGAAATCGAGTCCGGCCGATAGTCCATGATAGGCATGTGTCGGCCGCGCAAAACAATAGACGCAGCCATGCTCACAGCCGCGATAGGGATTGATCGTGCGGTCGAAGGAAATGTCCGGTGAGCGATTATAGGTAATGATGGTGCGCGCGGTCTCGCGGGTCAGGCTCGTCTGAAGACGCCCGGCTGCCTCTTCAACTGTGCCCCAGCCATCATCAAACGCGTCGCGTGTTTCACGCTCGAATCGCCCCGTCTGATTCGAAATAGCGCCGCGTCCACGATGTTCATGGCGCTCAGCCGTGTGCGAGACGTCGAGATTGGTGACGCGGCCCTTGGGGGGAAGTTTCTGGTTCAGTCTCATGGCGTGGAGGAAACCATGAGAAATGGAACAAAACAAGAACAATATGGATAAGCGGAAGCAGCTTCCACAAGCTGTTTCCTATGAGGGGCCTATCCGCGCCTGGTGTCGAAACTTTCCAGGATCGTCCGGAAGTGTTTTGCAAGGCTCGAGGGAAGGAAGAGCGCAATATCCTTGGTGATCGTCATGCCGTCCGGGGCGTCACCATGTGAGGCAGGCACGATCTGAAGCAGCATCGGCGCCTCGTCGAACTCGCGCACCGCCGTGCGTTCGCGATAGATCACGACGACGTTGCGGTGACGGTCATCCTTGCAGATCTGGTCGAATACCTTCTCGACGGCCTTCTGCGGGCCCTCGATCACCTGCATGAAGTTCGTGCCATTGAAGAGCAGGATGCCGGTGACGTCACTCTCCCGGTTATTCGTAATGGCAGACTCCAGGATGTTCTGAAGATCGACTGAAGAAAGCGTCTTGGTGGCGACACTGACATAGGCGAGTTTGAACATGACGGACCCTTCTCATTGGGACGCGACATGGGGCCATCCGTGCCGCCACGTCGATAACTTGCATCAACATTTACGTTCAGATTCAGCGACTGTACTGCTTTTTATACAGTTGCCAGTCGGCCCATGTATCGATGTCGATTAGTTGAGGCAAGAGTGAAACCTTTGCCTGAGATGGCAGGTTACTGCAGACGTCTTCCATTGCGTGCGGGCTGGACCAACGGACCCCTTCGAATACTGATGGGTCGCGCAAACTATGGCTGAGACCAAACAGCCAGAACCCGCCGTCACGCGCCGGGCCAAAGACCGCGCCATCATGCTTCAGATGCTGGATGCAGCGCAGGATCATCGCACGGGTGAGACCGGGTGCGTCTGTGCCGATGAAGATGACCGCCCCATGCGGGGCCTCCTTCATGGCATTGGTCAGCCGCGCGCCAAGTCCGCGTCCGCGCTGTGCCCGCCGCTCAATGTGTGCAGGCCATAATCCGCCAAGGGTCGAACGGATCTCGGACGGTGGATCGACAAGCAGGCGCGTGCGCCAGGCAGGATGCTGCGACTGACGGATCGTGTGCGCCGTCAGCGCGCGCGACATGCGGCGCGCCGTGCCTCGGCCTGCATCCGCCGCAAGCCGTGTCTTCGAGGCGCCGATGCGCGGCGCCTTGGTGAAGATGAGGAGCGTGGGTCTGGTCATCGGGTCTCAGCTCACTCGTGGCTAGCGATAGGCGGCGGCGAGCTTTTCAGGGCTCGCACCCATGAGATAACGTGTAATCAGCCAGGCATTCTTCCAGCTTCTCTTGCGCCAGCCATCCCGCTCATATTTCTCGCCAGACGTTCGCGCCTCAGCCGAGAGCATGACCAGCCTGCGTTTGCCGATCGCCTGAACCAGCCGGACATCCTCCATCAGTGGAATATCCTCATAGCCACTGGTCTCTTCATACAGTGTTCGCGGAATGAGCAGCCCCTGGTCGCCATAGGGCAGACCGAGCATGCGCGCGCGCCAATTGGCCCGGCGGGCAATGTGCTTGGCCATCGGATGGTCTGACCGGAAGGCCAGCGTGAAATAGGCGGCCTTGCCCGGCGCGTCGGCGAGATGATCCCGCACACGCTCTACCCAGTCGCGGGTGAGCGCCGTGTCAGCGTGAAGAAATAACAGCCAGTCACCCTTTGATGCGTCGGCGCCTGCCGCAAGCTGGCGTCCGCGCCCCGGGCCACCTTCGAGAAAGTTCGCGCCTGCTGCGTCAGCCATGTCTGCTGTGGCATCGCTGGAGCCGCCATCGCTGATCCAGACATCTCGAATGAGGCCAGCTTCGGCGCCGGGCATCAGGCTGGCCAGGCAGTTGGGCAGATCGGACGCCGCATTCAGCGTTGGGATCACGACGGAAATGGGCGCTGGCATATCGGTTTCCCGGCAAGGTTCAAAATGTCGCGCGGGTGTGCGCCTCTTACAGCGGAACAGGCCGGGCCAGGCAGCGTTTAAGCAGTGTTCTAATCACGAAGAAAGAGGACCGGTATGTCCACGATTTACGAAACCCTGAAGAAAGACCACGACAAGCACCGCGAGATGCTCGACCTGATTGTGACCACAAGCGGTGACAATGAGATGCGCCGCGACGTCTGGGACAAGTTCTACTACGATGTCAGCGCGCATGCGGCCGCTGAAGAAGAGACCTTCTATTCCAAGCTGATGGCAACAGAGGATGGCCAGCCAGAAGGCCGCCACTCCGTCGCTGAGCACAAAGAGCTAGACGACCTCATGGAAGAGCTCAACGACACCGACATGTCATCGCCGGGCTGGCTCGTGAAATTCAAGCAGCTGAAAGAACGCTACGAGCACCACATGGAAGAAGAAGAAAACGACGTTTTTCCAGTGGCGAAAGAAACAGTCGGTAAGGATGGGAACGAACAAATCGGAGCTGCGTTCAAGAAGCGTAAGGCAGACGAATTCGAGCTTGTCGAGGAAAAAGCCGAAGAGAAGCTCGAAGAGTAGATTAGACAGACTGGACACCCAAGGAAGCTGGACCGCACATCCGGTGGACGTCCATCGAAAAGAGGTTGAAGCGTTCCCTCCCCCTCACGCTTTACCCTCTAAAAAAGCCCCGGAGCGCACTCCTCCCCTCCCACGCGCTCCGGGGTTTTTTAATGCGCGGAAGAAACTTACAGGGCCCGGCGCGTTTAGCTGAGCGCCTCAAATCTCTCCTGTATCTGCAACAAGTCACGCCAGGCGCGGCTCTTCTCTTCTGGCCGCCTTAGCAGGAAGGCTGGATGGAAAATCGGGAAGAGGGGGGCTGAATAGCCGCCCGGTGTCTCGAGCTTCTGTTCCGTCCCGCGCAGTTTCATGATGCCGATCGAGGCCTGAAGCAGCGACTTCGCTGATACGCCTCCAGCCGCGATGATCAGTTTTGGCTGGCCGATCTCGATCATCCGGTCGACAAAGGGGCGGCAGAGTGCGAGCTCCTCGTCAGACGGGTTCCGGTTTCCGGGCGGGCGCCAGTAATTCACATTCGTGATGAACACATTCGTCGCGCGAGAGAGGCCAATCGCGCCCAGCATACGGTCCAGCAATTGCCCGGCCCGCCCCACAAAAGGCAGGCCCTGCTTGTCCTCTTCAGCGCCCGGGCCTTCGCCGATAACCATGACAGGCGCGCCCTCGACCCCATCAAAACATGCCGCATGCCGGGCCGCTTCCTTCAGAAGGCAGCCATCAAACCCTTCAATCGCACTTTTAAGATCACTGAACGAAGCTGCGGCGCGGGACAGGTTTCGGGCCTCCTCGACCCAGTCTTCATGACGCTTTTCTCTCGGAATTGTGCGTGGACGCCGCGCAGGTGACGCAGCGTCCTCCGGGGCTGCGTTGGCTCGCGCAGCCTTTGTCAGGGCACGGATTTCAGCCTCATCAGCCTCCACACCCATTTCCGCCCACCAGTCACGGAGGGCTTCGAGTGCCTGAATCTGCTGTGGTTGAGACATTGAGACCCTTTGGAATTCTGGCAAATCGACTGTAAACCGGACTGTGAGTATGTACAAAGCGGACTATCACAGATGGTCTTAGCCGGGAGAGACAAGATATGAGCGAAGCGGTCGAACGCGAATCCATGGAATTCGATCTCGTGATCGTCGGCGGGGGACCTGCAGGTCTGTCCGCCGCGATCCGGGCCAAACAGCTGGCGAACGAAGCAGGCGAAGAGCTTGAAGTCGTCGTGCTGGAAAAAGGCGGTGAGATCGGCGCGCATATCCTCTCTGGTGTGGTTGTCGACCCATCCGGCCTCGATGCGCTGATCCCTGGCTGGCGAACACGCGATGATGCGCCGCTCAAGACCGAAGTGACAGGCGACAAGTTCATCTGGCTCGGCCCCAAGGGATCGATGGATATTTCCCTGCTGCCAATGCCTGGCTATATGAAGAACCATGGCAACTATACCGGCTCGCTCGCCAATGTGACCCGCTGGCTCGGCCAGGAAGCGGAGAATCTCGGCGTGAACGTGTTCCCGGGTTTTGCGGCTTCCGACATCGTTTATGGCGAAGCCGGTGAAGTGAAGGGCGTCATTGCTGGCGTCATGGGCATTGCCGCCGACGGCAGCCACAAGGCCGACTATGAGCCCGGCATGGAACTGCTCGGCAAATATGTCTTCTTCGCCGAAGGCGCACGCGGCTCTCTTTCAAAGCAACTCATTCAGAAATTCGACCTCTCCAAGGACCGCGATCCGCAGAAATACGGCATCGGCCTGAAAGAGCTCTGGTCCGTACCGGAAGAGAATTTCCAGGAAGGCTACGTTCAGCACACGCTCGGCTGGCCGCTCGACAACAAGACCGGCGGTGGCAGCTTCCTTTATCACTTCCGTGATGGCGGTGAGCCGTTCGTCTCGCTCGGCTTTGTCGTGCACCTCAATTACAAGAACCCGTACATCTCCCCGTATCAGGAGCTGCAGCGCTGGAAGCACCATCCGGACATCCTGAAATTCATTCAGGGCGGCAAGCGCGTAGGCTATGGTGCCCGCGCAATCACCGAAGGCGGCTATCAGTCCCTGCCGAAGCTGACCTTCCCGGGCGGCGCGCTGATCGGCTGTTCGGCCGGTTTCGTCAACGTGCCACGCATCAAGGGCAGCCATAACGCCATCCTGACTGGCATGATGGGCGCAGAAGCTGCTGTCGCCGCGATCAAGGAAGGCCGTCAGGGCGATGAGCTCACGGCCTATCAGGAGGCTTATGAGGTCTCGTCAGTTCGCAAGGAGCTGTTCGCGGTTCGCAATGTGAAGCCGCTTCTCTCCAAGGCCGGAACGGTTCTCGGCACACTGCTCGGCGGTGTCGAGATGTGGACCACGAAACTCCTCGGCGGGTTTTCCTTCTTCGGCACGCTCAGCCACGGCAAATCCGATGCAAACTCGCTGGAGCCTGCCTCCAAGTACAAGCCGATCGACTATCCGCGGCCTGACGGCAAGATCAGCTTCGACAAGCTGACCAATGTCTCCTTCACCAACACGAACCATGCAGAAGACCAGCCGGTCCACCTGATCGTGAAGGATATGGAGCTGCAGAAGAAGTCAGAGCACGATGTCTATGCAGGCCCGTCGCAGCGTTACTGCCCGGCTGGTGTGTATGAGTGGGTCGAAGAAGACGGCAAGGAGCCGCGCTTCCAGATCAATGCGCAGAACTGCATTCACTGCAAGACGTGCGACATCAAGGATCCGAACCAGAACATCAACTGGGTCACGCCTGAAGGCGGCGGCGGTCCGGCCTATCCGAACATGTAGCCCTGCTTGGAGGAGAAGCGCCCGATGAAGAGCTTCGAGTTCAAGCCTGCGCTCCTCAGGGAACGCAATAACTGGACGATCGACAGCGGCATGCTGACGCGAAATGGCGAGCTTTTCTGTAGCCTCGCCAACGTGCAGCATGCCCAGTTTGGTGATCTCAGCGTCAAGCAGACGACCAATGCCTGGCTCGACCTGAATACGGGGACGGCCGGCCATCGTATCGACTGTACTGCACCGCCCGGCGATCCAGATAGAGAGCAGTTCCTGTCGCTCAGCCGCGCAATTCTGGAAGAGCTCTCGCAGATCAAGCCTGAAATGAGCGTGTCGATTGGCGTCGGCGGCGCAGCCCGCTGGTCGCTCTTCCTCATCGGTGTGATCGCAGCCCTGCTCGGGCTCGCCCTGATGGGCTTCTCCGGTGAAGCCAGCCCGGACCTGTTCGTCGTCGCGCTCGGGGCCGGAGGCGCTTTCACGATATTCGGGGCGGTCCTAGCCTGGGCGTTCAGGCCATGGAGTGCCCCGAAAAAGATGATCCCGTCAGACGCGCGCGACCATGTGGCGGCACGCTCGCTGAACAGTAATCCAGCCACCGCTGAGCAGGATGGTGAAGCAGACGAAGATCGCGAAGGGTAGGGCGCCGCCCCCGACCGCGCCGATTGAAGCGCCCGTCGCGCATGCGGCTGCAAGCCCCCACCAGACCAGCGCGACTTCAAATGCCGACCAGCCCGACTTGATAAGCGCTTGGTACGCGTGATCGCGGTGCGCCGTTAACAGACTCTCGCCACGCCGCGCCCGCATGGCAAGTGTCAGAAGCGTATCGACAAGCACCGGCAGCGCCAGCGTTGCAATCGTCCACACAGGCAGCCCGGAGATCAGGGCAAGAGCCGCAAAAAGGCCGCTCACACCGAACGCGCCAACATCTCCGGCATAGAGTTTCCCGCGCATGTTCAGGATCAGAAATCCGGCAATGGCACCGACCGGGGCGATCAGGCCGGGCGGGAAGTGGCCGCTCTCGCCAAGCATCAGGCTTGCGCCAAGACCGGCAAACATGATTGCCAGCGTGCCCATGGCGAGGCCATTACTGCCATCCATGAAGTTCGTGGCATTGGTGAAAACCAGTAGCCAGAGCGCGGACCCGGCCACAAGAATGAGCGGTGTCGCCAGGTCGCCGAACGGGCTGTCGATGGCAGGCGCGGCAACGCCCAGAAGCGGCGCGCCGATACAGACGGCAAGCAGCAGCCCGAGTTTCAAAGTGGCGTTGAGGTCGCTGATATCGTCGGCCGCACCGATTGCAGCGAAGAGAAGGCTCGCCGCTAGGGCCACGGCGACCGACCGTACTCCGCCCGGGAAAAAGTCACCGCCGATCAAAAGCGGCTGGACCGCGTGAAGCACGCCTGCAACCGCCACAATCGCGAAGACCCCGGCCAGCACGCCAACACCGCCCAGTCTCGGCACGGGAGCGCTCTGGAACTTGCGCTGACCATCGGGCACATCGAGCACGCCCCAGCGGCAGGTCAGCCTGCACGTCCAGTAGGAAACGAGTGCGGCCAGCACAAGGATGGCCAATAGGAGAATCAGTTCGCGCATCGGCGGAGTTTAACCGCCTTTCAGCAGTGTGGGAGCTATCCACCAGTTCGGATGGCGTGATTTCAACGCATCCGTTGCAGATACGAGCGCGCTGCGCGTCTCAAAAAGGGCAAAGCAGCTTGCACCAGAGCCTGACATCCGTGACAGGGCGCAGCCGGAAAGCTCAGAGAGCGCGTCGAGAACGTTTCGGATCTCTGGCACCAATTCGATTGCAGGGGCTTCAAGGTCGTTTCTTGAATTGCCGCGCAGCCAGGCGATCATTTCCGGCGGGTGATCAAAGGCTGGCAAATCCAGCGCCGTGATGTCCGATGCGCCTGCCTGCTCATCGAAGGCCTGAAAGACAGGTCCGGTTGGACAGGGCAGGCCCGGATTGACGAGCAGGGTGGGCAGGTCGGGCAGTTTTGGCGTGCGCCTGACAATCTGCCCCTCGCCCTGCATCCGGCAGGCCTGTGCCAGATAGGCGGCTGGCACATCGCCGCCGAGACTCGCAGCCAGCGTCCAGGCGATCTGGTCGGTCAGCGTCCCCAGCTTAACCAGCTGGCGGAGCATGGCGCCTGCATCCGCAGAGCCCCCGCCGAGACCAGCGGCAACCGGGATGTACTTATGAAGGACAATTGCCATCGGCGGCACGCGAAGCCCGCGAGACGCGCAGGCCGAAAGGGTGCGCAGGACAAGGTTATCTGTCGTCGCAAGCTCTGGTGCCGCGAGCGGGCCATCCAGCGTCAGGCTGAGCGCGCTTGCCCGCCGTGCCTCGACCCGGTCGGACGCTTCAGGCCCGGCGAACATGACGAGAGAATCAAGGTCGTGGCGGCCATTGTCCTTGGCCGGCCCGACATGCAGGAAAAGGTTTATCTTGGCCGGGGCCAGCATGGATTAATTGTCCCGGCTTGCGGCCTGCGTTTCCGGACCCGTCAGCATTTTGCGGCGCAGCTTCCGGATCTGCTGCTTATCATCCTGCAGCAGTGTGATCGCGCGCTCCCACTGAAAACGCGCTTCGGTGCGCCGTCCCGTCATCCAGTAGGCATCGCCGAGATGATCGATAATTTCAGCAAGGTCGGGCTCGATCTCTGCAGCAAGCTCCAGATAATAGACGGCCTGATCGAAATCGCCGAGTTTGTAATACCCCCAGCCGAGGCTGTCGGTGATCGCGCCACTGTTTGGCCGCAGCGACAGGGCCTGGCGAATGAGGTCCATGCCGCGCTCAAGGTGAAGCCCGCGGTCCACCCAGCTATAGCCAAGATGGTTGAGGACCTCCGGCGAGGACGGGTTGAGCATCTTGGCCTGAAGCAGGTCTTCTTCAGCTTCCGGCCAGTGACCGAGGCGTTCGCGAAGGGCCCCGCGCGCATAGTAAAGACGCCAGTCGCCGAGGTTTTCGGCCTCATCGGCAGCAATGATCTCATTGAACGCGGACAGCGCGTCCTCGTCGGCTTCGAGGGCACGTAGAAGGTCTGCAATCTGGATTTTCAGATCGCGTTGCGGACCTTCGGTGAGGGTCTGCCGCGCGATGTCGAGTGCTTCCTCGTCGCGCCCTGTGCGATGGAGCGCCCAGGCAAGCTGGCCAATGGCGGTGACATGATAAGGCGAGCTTTCCGGGATCGCCCGCAGCATGGTGATCGCGTCTTCGCTGCGCCCCGAGCGGTCCAGTGCGTCAGCAAAAAGCGCACGTGCGGCCTGCAATTGCGGGTCAAGGCGAAGGGCGATCGAGTAATAGACGCCCGGCAAATCATCGGCTGATTGCGCCGCCAGAGCCGCCGCGGGCACATAGATCGAAAGCGCAGCGCCTTCGCTGGCGCTAAGCCGCACAACGGGTAGCGGCTCGCCTGCCGTCAGACGTTCAAGCGCATCTGAAATCAGCGGATTGTGCCCGGTCTCTTCCAGATAGACCGATAGCGCGCTCAAAGCATGCGCGGTTTCACCCCGGCTGGCGAGCAGGCGCGCATAGCTTTCGGCCGCCGCTGCCGTCAACGTGCCGTTGTCCTCCAGCACGCCAAGCGTCTCCAGTGCTTCGTCATCCTGTTCGGCCGCCACTTCCATCAAGGCGAGCGAGTTCAGCATGATATCGCGCAGGTACGGATCATCGCCTGCCGCATCCATCAGCGTCAGTTCGGCCGTGGCAAGCTCCCCCCGACCAAACAGTGACCAGGCTTCCAGCGAACCAAGGACGAGCGCATAGAACGGGCCGGACGTGTCGCGCTTTGTAAGCCGCGAAACTTGCTCATAATCCTTCGAGGCGATTGCTTCGGCCGCCATCGCAAGCCGTGGAAGGCTCGACTGCTCAAGGAGTTTATCGCCGGCGCTCTCGGACACAGACAGGGCCAGCGGGAAATTATTGGCAAGCAGGGCTGAGAAGACCGCGCGCTCTGTAATGCTGGCGTCGCCGGGCCGGGCCCGCGCCACTTGAGCATACTTTTCAGCGGCTTCTTCGGGGTCATTTGTCAGGGAGGCAAAGCGGGCAATCAGAAAGTCGCTGAAGTCACTGGACTGCGAGGTCGCTTCGGCCTCGGCCTGCGCCACCGCGATCTCATCGGCGGGGCGCTCACTGCCAGAAAGCGAAAACCCGTAGTCTGGCAGAGACGTACAGCCCGACAGGAAGGCTGCCATGGCCGCGAGAGTAGCAGTGAGATGGCGCGCTTTGATCATGACCTCAGTGTGTTTGGGGTATGGTTAAACACCATAACCGGACCGCAGCATTTTTCCTAGGTAAAGATGATCACGCTATCGTCAGACAACAGAGCGTCCAGCGATCAGATGTCCTGACGGTTCACTTCGCTATCATCGCCAAGGGAAACGTCGGGAAGGGGCTGTTCCTCAGGCGGCGGGCCTTGAAGACCGTTTTCCAGCTTGTCGACAAGGTTGCGGCGCGTCTCTTCGCGCGGATAGTCGTCCAGCGCAGCCTGCCATGCCTCGCGTGCATCCTCTTTGCGTCCAAGATGCCAGTAGATATCGCCAAGATGGTCTTCGATTTCCCAATGGGTATTGGGCTCAAGCTTGCGGCGGGCCTGCTCGATATAGCGGCGTGCCCCCTCAAGATCGCCAAGCCGGTAACGGGCCCAGCCATAGCTGTCGCTGATATAGGGGTCGTTTGGCGCAAGCGCGTTTGCCCGCGCCAGAACACGGTAGGCTTCGCTGTACTGATCGGTATTCTCGATCAGGAAATAACCAAGCGTATTCAGCATGTAAGGGTCGTTTGGCCGCCGCAGGGCCTCTGCCCGGATCAGCTCCAGCGCCTCATCGACTTCATCGGCGTCTGCAAGTGCATTGGCCAGCGCCAGGCGCCGGTCGTGCGTGTCGTCCAGTTCACGTGCGGCGCGGGCATGGAAGAGCGCGTTTTCGAACTCGCCGAACTGTGAATAAATGGTTGCGCTGGTCGCGTGCGCATTGGCTTTTTCTGCATCCGAATTCGCAAGCTCCGGCGTGCTCTCGGCAAGCTCTGTGGCGCGCTCGCGGTCATCCAGCAGGGCGAAAATCAGCATGGCGCTCGAATAGGTGCCAAGCTGCTCGTCTTCCTCGGCAAGCTCGATCGCCTTGGAAAGTTCTTCGCGTGACCGGTCAGTTTCGCCCAGCCGGATCAGCGACTGTGCCTTGGCAAGCTGCAGACCTGCCGTCGGCTCGGGCGCAACCTCTGCCACGTGGAGGGCGGCATCGAAGAATGTCTCATCATAAAGGTCGGCGATGACCGACAGGCGCAGGTCTTCATTGTCTGGATCGATCAGCAGGGCGAGCTGGTCGAACGCGGCTTTGGTGTCATCGAAGCCGCTTGCCTGCTGACCTGCAAAGGCGGACCGGATCATGCGCTGATAGGCAAGCGCCAGCGAATAATCCGCAAGCGTGCGAGCAAAGGCGGAATTGGTTTCCAGTGATGTGTCGTCCAGTCCGCGGCCTGTCTCGATCTGCTCTATCGCGGCTTCGAAACTTGCGGCCTGTTCTGGCTCAGCGGCGGCAAGCCGGGCATAGAGCGCCTTGGCTTCGTCCACCCGGCCCAACTGTCGCAGCAGCAAGGCCTGGCGCGATATGACAAGGCGGATGTGGCTGTAGAGAATGGCCTGCGGGTCAAACTCGTGATCGGGCGCCTCGATCTTCGATGGCGTGATGGCAGAATAGACCGCCAGCGCTTCTTCCTCGCGCCCGGCGGCCTCCAGCAGGGCGGCGAGCGACAGGTCACCGGTCAGGCCAGGCAGACGCCCGCCGACGGTGCGATGAATGTCGACCGCTTCATCAAACCGGTTATCCAGTGCGAGATACCAGGCTTTCAGGAACCCGCCGAGCAGGGTCATATCTTCGCTGTCGACGGCGGTTTCAACGAGCTCCAGCGCGCGGTCATAGTCTTCGTCGACGGCGGCATCGAACGATGCAATCGCCGCAGAGAAAGGGATATCGACCCCGTCGCGCTCCATATTATTCTTCATCGCGGCAATGAAAGCGGCCATGTCGCCAGCTTTTACGGCGTCGACAGGCGAGGCATAGGCCAGCAGACCGACAGGGTCGCCGTTCGCATCCAGAACCGCTGTGGCCATTGCCGAATCGGAGACATCATAGACCCCGTCATAGGCTGAAAGCGCGCCCAGAATGGACTGTTTGCGCGCATCAACGGCGGCGCGGTCTTCTTCCGACATCTGGGGCGGCGGTGTCTCTGCGGCCCCTGTTGCGCAACTTGCGAGCGCTGTCGCGAACAGGGCGAAAGCGGAGGTCAGTTGCGATTTCATACGGCGGTCCTTTCGGGGCGTGTCCCCGTTGAAACTATAGTCTGTTGCCTGTCTGTCCAGCGTCCGAACGCGGTGTCGCGGCGGTGTCGCAATGGTGTACGGGCGGTGCCCCAATCGGGCCTTTTCCGGTCAGCTGACGCGGCGTGTGCAGAAATCAGCCAATTCAGACAGCATCGCGCGCCAGGGCGTGTCGGGCAGGCTGGTCAGCGCTGACTTTGCCATGCCGACATAGGCTTCGGCTTCGGCAATTGTCGCTTCGGCGGCCCCGGTCGTGCGGATGAGGTGGATGGCGCGGGCAAGGTCGCTTTCTTCCTGTTTTCCAAGATCGAAAGCGCGGGCCCAGAACACCTGGTCTTCTGCGCGGCCACGCCGGCGGGCGATGATGACCGGCAGGGTAATCTTGCCCTCGCGAAAATCGTCGCCGACGACCTTGCCGATGACGGATGTGTTGCCGCCATAGTCGAGCACATCGTCGACGATCTGGAAGGCGAGGCCGAGATTTTTGCCATAGGCCGCCAGCGCGTCGGCATGGGCATCACCGCCGCCGGAGATGGCCCCTGCGCGCGCGGCCGCTTCGAAGAGGGCCGCCGTTTTGGCTTCGATGATGGCGAGATAGTCTTCGGTTGGCAGGTCCGGCTTGCCTTGTGAGGCGAGCTGGCGAACTTCGCCTTCTGCGATCACGGACGAGGCGTTCGACAGGATTTCGAGGATTTCCAGTGACCCGGTTTCCACCATCAGCGTAAAGGCGCGGGCAAAGAGAAAATCGCCAACCAGGATCGAAGCCGAATTGCCCCAGATCGACTTCGCCGCCGGTTTGCCGCGGCGAAGGTCGCTTTCATCGATGACATCGTCATGCAGCAGGGTTGCGGTGTGGATGAACTCCACCGCGGCCGCCAGCGAGTGGGTCGACGGATTGGCCGACCCGACAGCCTGGGCCGCCGCCAGCGTGATCATCGGGCGAAGCCGCTTGCCGCCCGCAGACACGATGTGCTGCGACATGTCCGGAATGATGTCGACGGGGCTTGCTGCCTTGGCCAGCAGCAGGGCTTCGACGGCGGCAAGATCCTGCTCGAGCAGGCTGCTCAGCCGTTCGACGACGGTTCTGTCGTTCTTGGACTCTCTCGCTGTCGCTGGTGTGGTCACAAAGAATTCCTGCTAAGCTCAATTGACTAGGTCATATGCATACGAATAGGTCCGCGGTCCAGCGATGCGGTACAGGACCGCAGCTCCGGAAGGGACATGTCATGGAAGAAGTGTTCCGCACCAATGACCTCGTCAAGCTAAGCTATATACGTCACCTGCTTTCCGAAGCAGACATCGAGGTTTTCGTGCTCGATGAGCACACCGCGCACATCGATGGACGCGGGCCGCTGGTGCCGATCCGGGTCGTCGTGCACGAGGATGATGCAACAGAGGCACGCCGGGCGCTGAGCGAACTGGACCAGGATGGCTGAAGACGAGGTCACGCAGGATGCCTTCCTGGGCGGGCTTGTCACGGTTTTCCAGCCGCGGCGGGGCTTTCGTGCTGGCACCGACAGCATGCTGCTCGCTGCCGCGCTCGACCCGACAATGACAGGCGATGCCGCAGAATTTGGCTGCGGGGCAGGGGGCGCGCTTCTGCCAGCCGCGCACCGGCTGCAGCATATGCGGTTCACCGGATATGAGCGCGATATCCGGCTTGCAGGACTTGCGCGCCGCGGGGTCGAAGCGAACGGTTTTGAAGACCGCATGTCGATCGAGCTGCAGGACGTTGCAGAGCTTTCAGACGCGCTGGAAAACCGCTTCGACCTCTGCTTTTCCAATCCGCCTTTCTTTCGCGGCGGCTCCATCACCTCCCCTGGTGAGGGCAAGCAGGACGCCTATCTCGAGACCGTGCCCCTGAAGGACTGGATCGGGCGGATGATGCATGTGCTGAAGCCGAAGGGGCGGTTCGTGATGATCCACCGCGCCTCGGAGCTTGCGCGTATCCTGACCCTGATTGAACGGCGCAGCGGTCAGATCGAGGTGCTGCCGGTGCGCTCATGGCCGGGCGCGGACGCAAAGCGGGTCATCGTGCGGGCAAGAAAAGGCCTGCGGTCCGGCCCGATGCGGCTGCTGGCCGGGATCAATATCTATAAGGCAAAGGGCGGCGAGCGGACCGAACTGCTGGAGTCCATCTCACGCTCTGACGCCCTGCTCGACTGGGACTCGCCGCGCCAGTAGAGCAGCCTAGCTTCAGCCTCAGCATGCAGGTTCTCTTCATCTTCCTTCTGATCACCGGCACGCTGGCGGGCCTCGCCATTGGCGCGCTGTCGCATCCGAAATTCCATGCAGCGGTCTTTGGCGGTCCAGCAGGGTCAGCCGACCACCCCGAAAGCCGCTGCTGGTAGCTCCCTTGTACGCTGACTGGCACACCGCCCGACAAGCGGCGCACCAGTTGCGAAATCGCCCATCTGGCGCTAGGCGGATGGCCAGACCTTCCCGGTATCCAATCAGGCTGATCAAGCATGACTGCACCCATTGCCCGCGAGAAACCCGCTTCCTTTCAGGACCTGATCCTGCGCCTGCAAGCCTATTGGGCTGCGCAGGGCTGCGCGATCCTGCAGCCTTATGACATGGAAGTTGGCGCAGGCACGCTGCACCCGGCGACTGTGCTGCGGGCGCTGGGTCCCAAGGACTGGCGCGCGGCCTATGTCCAGCCATCGCGCCGTCCGGCAGATGCGCGCTATGGCGAGAACCCAAACCGGCTTGGCCATTATTACCAGTTTCAGGTCATCCTGAAGCCGAACCCGGCTGACCTGCAGGACCTCTATCTCAACTCGCTCTACGAGATCGGCATCGACCCGACCGTCCACGATATCCGCTTTGTCGAGGATGACTGGGAAAACCCGACCGTGGGCGCCTGGGGCCTTGGCTGGGAAGTCTGGTGCGACGGCATGGAGGTTAGCCAGTACACCTATTTCCAGCAGGTTGGCGGGCTCGACGTGTTTCCGGTTTCAGGCGAGCTGACCTACGGCCTCGAACGTCTCGCCATGTATGTGTTCGGCCTCGACAATGTCTATAATCTGCCCTTCAACGATCCGGCCTCGCAGACGCCGCTTTCATACGGCGATGTGTTCCTGCAGAATGAGATCGAGCAGTCGGCCTTCAACTTCGAGCTTGCCGATGTCGAGATGCTGCAGACCTGGTTCTCAGGTTGCGAGAAACAGTCAAAGACGCTGCGCGATGCTGGAAAGCCGCTGCCCGCCTATGACTATGCGCTGAAAGCCAGCCACGTCTTCAACCTGATCGATGCGCGCGGCGCGATCTCGCCGACCGAGCGGCAGGCCTTCATCGCCCGTGTGCGCGATCTGGCGCGCGGGGCGGCGGAGCTGTGGGCGAAGCAGGAAGAGGAACGGGCGGCGTGAGCGATAGACCTTCCCTCGACGATCAGCAGAACTACTTTGCTCAACATCCGCCAAGAATACTAAGTGGTCTGGAAAAGTTCCTTGTGGATTCAGCCATTGGTCAGGGTGGGCATGGAGAAGCGCTCGGCACGTCATTTGAACTAGGCTGCGTTTGCGGCTCAGCCCGCCTTAAAATTGAGGCTGCGAAAACAGAGTGGAAAGGGGAATCCCTCTTCGTAGTTCCGGTGCGGCTAGAATGCGCTTCATGTCGCAAAGTCGTCGAGTTCTTTGATCCTGAACTGCATGGCTATGACGGCGAGCTCGGTCACAACAAACATTTGAACAACGAAGCCCGTCCCCAATTGAGTAGCGTGGAAACCGTGGACACCTCTCAGTTGGTGGCGTCCTTTTTCTACATGGATGACTTGTTCTGTGACGACTTCCCTGTTGATGGAGCATCGGTTGCTAAAGAAGACTTGTTCAGCTGGTTCGCCTTGTTTGAGAGAAGATGCGACGGAAAAGCGGTGTTGCTGATCGAGGAAGAGTGCGCATGATCGAACGTATTGCTTCAATAGTATTGGTTTCATTGGTCGCGCTGACTGCCTGCTCATCAGGAGAGTCGACGAGTGAGGGCAGCGAAACGCCCGCAAACGAATACCGCCAGAGCGTCGATGAACCGGCCCCTGATGCAGAAAGCGTTGCCGACAAGAACCCGCGCGCGCTGCAGATCGGCGCCATGCACGCGCCTGAAACCGATGCCTATTGCACGTTCACGCAGGCCGCCCACACCTTCACCTATGACGATCCGGCAACCTGGCGCTTTGTCTTCCTGCGCGACATGGGCGGCACCCCGCCGCAAGCGAAAATCAAGATCAATGATGATGTGCTGACCTTCGATCAGGCCGACCTCACCACCGATGATGAGGGGATCGAGACCTGGCGCTATCGCTCCACCAATCGCGGCATCCTCGTTGAGCTGCGCCTGCGCGAGACAGAGACCGGGCCGGAACACACCAATTACGAAGGCACGATGGCGATCATCGAACCAACGAAAACCGAAAGAATGGGCATCAAGGGCAGTTGCGGCGTCTGATAGACGGCGCCTTCGCTTCCCCCTTTACCCTCGCTGGATAAGACACCCGCTTATGGCTGAACTCCTCCTTGAACTCTTTTCCGAAGAAATCCCGGCCCGCATGCAGGCGAAGGCCGAAGGCGACCTGCGCGATGCGCTGACCAAGGGCCTGACCGAGGCCGGCGTCGAGTATGGCGATGTCGTCGCCCTGTCGGGGCCGCGGCGTCTGGCCGTTGCGATTGCCGGTCTGCCGGACAAATCGGCCGATGTGAGCGAAGAGAAAAAGGGCCCGAAGGTCGACGCGCCTGAAAAAGCGATCGAGGGATTCCTGCGCGGGGCAGGCCTCACCTCGATCGATCAGGCGCAAGTGCGGAGCGACCCCAAGAAAGGCGATTTCTATGTCGCCATACGCGAAATCCCGGGCCGTCCGCTGGAAGAGATCATTGCAGGCCTCGTGCCAGATATCGTGCGCGGCTTTCACTGGCCGAAATCGATGCGCTGGGGCCGCGGCGAATTGCGCTGGGTGCGCCCGCTGCAGCGCATCCTCTGCGTCTTCAATGGCAAGACCGTCGACTTCGAGATCGATGGCCTGAAATCCGGCAATCAGACCGAAGGCCACCGCGTTCAGGGACGTGGGCCGTTCAGGATCACATCACTCGAAGACTATCGCCAAATTCTCCAGACAGAGGGCTTCGTTGTCGTCTCGCGCGATGATCGCCGCCTGCTGATCGAGGATCAGGCGCATATGGTCTGCGCGCAAGCCGGGCTGGAGCTGGTTGAGGATCGCGGTCTGCTCGAAGAAGTGACAGGGCTCGCCGAATGGCCGGTCGTCATCCTGGGGGAGATGGACCCGGCCTTCCTGTCGCTGCCGCCTGAAGTCGTGCAGCTGTCGATGCGCACGCACCAGAAATATTTCGCCGTCCGCAACCCGGAGACGGGCGAACTTGCGCCGAACTTCGTCGTTGTCGCCAATATCGAAGCCAGCGATGGCGGCAAGTCGATCGCAGGCGGCAATGCCCGCGTTCTGTCGGCACGTCTCGACGATGCGCGCTTCTTCTGGGACCAGGACAAGAAGACCCCGCTTGAGACGATGGCGAAGAAGCTCGCAACCATCGACTTCAAGAAAGAGCTGGGCACGATTGCCGACAAGGTGGAACGGGTCGCCGCACTGGCGCGAGAGCTCGCGCCAAAGGTCGGCGCTGATTCTGATCTGGCCGAACGTGCCGCGCGCCTTGCCAAGGCAGACCTCGTCTCCGGCATGGTCGGCGAATTCCCTGAGCTTCAGGGCCTGATGGGGCGGTATTATGCTCTCGAACAAGGCCTCAACAGTGGTGTCATCCCGGACGCGCAGCGATCCGGGACCCAGAGCAGCGAAGTCACTGGGTCCCGGACAAGCTCTGACGAGCTTTCCGGGATCACGAATTTGCTGGCAGGGCTGTCTGAGGCGGAGGTGCGCAAGATCGCAGATGCGATCGGCGACCATTACAAGCCGCAGGGGCCATCCGATGCCGTGCCGTCAGAGCCGGTCAGCATCGCGGTCGCACTGGCCGACAAGCTCGACACGCTGGTCGGTTTCTGGGCGATCGATGAAAAGCCGACAGGGTCGAAGGATCCCTTTGCACTGCGCCGCGCAGCGCTGGGTGTTGTGCGGATTGTGCTAGAGAATGCGGTCCGGCTTCCGATGAAGCCAACTTTGAAGGAGCATGCCTACATTCATGCCCGCCGACAGGCGAGCGCATTTATGGAAGCTGATCGATTGGCAGCAGCGGATTTGGCAACAAAGTCAGGTGCAAACGAATTAGTCGATGTCTTCGAAAAAAGCCCACATGGTCAGGAGAGTTCAGGGAGCATCGGAGATCTAGCATTCGGAAACGTGACGCATTCTTCTCCGTTGCTTGAGTTCTTCGCTGATCGCCTGAAACAATACCTTCGCGATCAGGGCGCGCGTCATGACCTGATTGATGCGGTCTTTGCCCTCGGCGAGGATGACCTCGTCCTGATCGTGAAACGGGTTGAGGCGCTAGCCGCTTTCCTTGAGACCGAGGACGGCGCGAATCTGCTGGCCGGCTATAAGCGCGCCGCCAACATCCTGAAAGCCGAAGAGAAGAAGGATGGCGCGCCCATCGAGGGCAAGGTCGATCCATCCCTGTTCGAGCAGGACGAGGAGCGCGCGCTTCATATCGCGATCGAGACGGCCGCCGCCCGCGCCGATGCCGCGCTGAAGGCGGAAGACTTCGAGGCCGCCATGGCCGCGCTCGCGGAACTTCGCGGGCCGGTCGATGCGTTCTTTGACGGCGTGACGGTCAATGCCGATGACGCGAAGCTGAGGGCCAATCGGCTTGCGGTCCTCACATCGATTCGCGCCGCGCTTCACAATGTGGCCGATTTTACGAAGATTTCGGGCTGACCCGGCAGGAGAAAGACGCATAACCCATGATCATCATCGTCTTCATTGTCGGCGTGATCGTGTTCGTCACCTACGGCCTCATCAACATGCCTTCAAAACAGGCACGCGCCATTTTCGATGCTCAGGGACCAAGCCCTGAGGGCATTCTCGACATCGACCGGGCCTATGTGGCTGATCTCCATGATCGATTCGGTGCCAGTGACTTCAGGTTGAAAGCGGTCCGCAACAAGCGTCTGGGCGCGGACATTGCCGAACGCTTTGGCGTGACACGCGCAAGGCTTGACGATACGCAGGCGCTCGGCGTGAGATTGCCGCAGTTAAAATTACTGGTTTCCTTTGAACCGGGGCGATATCGCCTTACAGAGGACGCCGCGCGACTGGCCATAAGCCAGGCGGAGAGGAAACAGACTTTGGAGAGTAAGCATCATGGGTGACACCGCTCAGCAAGCGTCGAAGGAAAAATGGGTCTATTCCTTCGGCGGTGGGTCCGCAGACGGCAATACCAAGATGAAGAACCTGCTGGGGGGCAAGGGCGCGAATCTCGCTGAAATGGCGACGCTGGGCCTTCCTGTTCCACCAGGCTTCACGCTGACGACGGCGGTCTGCACCGCCTATTATGATCGCGGCGAAACCTATCCGGATGGCCTGGAGGCGCAGGTCGATGCCGCGCTGGAAGCTGTCGAGCAGGAGACGGGCAAGACGTTCGGCGACGCCGACAATCCGCTGCTGGTCTCCGTGCGCTCTGGCGCCCGCGCCTCCATGCCTGGCATGATGGACACGGTGCTCAACCTCGGCCTGTCGGAAGTGACCGTCGAGGGCCTCGCCAAGAAGGCGGGGGAGCGCTTTGCCTATGACAGCTATCGCCGCTTCATCCAGATGTACTGCAATGTCGTTCTCGGCCTGAAGCACGACACGTTCGAGCACATTCTGGACGATTACAAAGAACGCCACGACTACAATCTCGACACCGATCTTCTGGCCGAGGACTGGAAAGAGATCATCGTCCAGTACAAGGCGGCGGTGAAGAAACAGCTCGGCAAGCCATTTCCGGACGATCCACGCAAGCAGCTCTGGGGCGCGATCGGCGCGGTCTTCGGTTCATGGATGAATGACCGGGCGATCCTTTACCGCAAGCTTAACGACATTCCTGCCGAATGGGGCACGGCCGTAAACGTGCAGTCCATGGTGTTCGGCAATATGGGCGACACGTCCGCGACCGGTGTTGCGTTCACCCGCGATCCGTCGACCGGCGAGAAGGTCTTCTACGGTGAGTTCCTCGTGAATGCGCAGGGCGAAGACGTGGTGGCCGGCATTCGCACGCCGGCGCCAATCTCCCGCTCACGCGCCGAGGCGCTCTCATCCGATGAACTCCCGCTCGAGAGCGCCATGCCGGCGGTCTACACCGAGCTGGTCGAAGTCGCGAACACGCTGGAAGCGCACTACCGCGACATGCAGGACATCGAGTTCACGGTCGAGGACAACAAGCTCTACATGCTGCAGACCCGCACCGGGAAACGCACAGCCGGTGCAGCGCTCAAGATCGCCGTCGACATGGCTGAAGAAGGCCTCATCAATGAGGAAGAGGCTGTGCTTCGCCTCATGCCGGGCCAGCTCGACCAGCTGCTCCACCCGACCATTGCACCGGATGCCAAGCGCGACGTGATCGTGAAGGGCCTGCCAGCCAGCCCCGGCGCGGCGGTCGGCAAGGTGGTCTTCGATTCCGATGAAGCTGCCGAGCTTGCCGAGAAGGGCGAGGACGTCATCCTGATGCGCGTCGAGACATCGCCTGAAGACATTCACGGCATGCATGCGGCCCGCGCCATCGTCACCTGCCGCGGCGGGATGACCTCGCACGCGGCCGTTGTGGCCCGCGGCATGGGGCGGCCTTGCGTCTGCGGCGCAGGCACGCTGCAGATCGACACCGCCAAAGGCATCTTCCGCGCGGGTGGGCGTGAGTTCAAAAAGGGCGATGTCGTCACGATTGACGGCGCTGAAGGCGAAGTGCTCGTCGGCGCCATCGACATGGTCCAGCCAGACCTTTCGGGCGATTTCGGCAAGCTCATGGAATGGGCGGACCGGGCACGTGGCCTGAAAGTTCGCACCAATGCCGAGACCCCGGCTGATGT
Organism: Henriciella marina DSM 19595; assembly: GCF_000376805.1. NCBI lineage: Bacteria > Pseudomonadati > Pseudomonadota > Alphaproteobacteria > Hyphomonadales > Hyphomonadaceae > Henriciella > Henriciella marina. The sequence continues at coordinate 180,650 of NZ_AQXT01000002.1, forward strand.
TGAAACGGCCAAGAAGTTCGGCGCAGAAGGCATCGGCCTCTGCCGCACAGAGCACATGTTCTTCGACGCAGAGCGGATCCCGGTCGTGCGCTCGATGATCCTGGCTGAAAACAAGAAGGGCCGTGAGGCTGCGCTTGCCAAGCTTCTTCCGATGCAGCGCGGCGATTTTGCCGACATCTTCCGCATCATGGAAGACCGTCCCTGCACGATCCGCCTTCTCGATCCACCGCTGCACGAGTTCCTGCCGCATTCGGAAGAAGAGATGGCAGAGGTCGCAAAATCGGCTGGTGTCAGCGTCGAGATGCTGAAGCGCCAGGCCGACGATCTGCACGAAAGCAATCCGATGCTCGGCCATCGCGGTTGCCGCCTCGGGATCACCTATCCCGAGATCTATGAGATGCAGGCCCGCGCCATCTTCGAGGCAGCGGTCGAGGTCTCCAAGGAAACCGGCTACAAGCCGATCCCCGAAGTCATGATCCCGCTGGTCGCGACCCATAAGGAACTTGAAATCCTCAAGGCCCGCGTCGATGCGACGGCAAAGGCTGTGTTCAAGGAAACCGGGACAGAGCTCGAATATCTCGTCGGCACGATGATCGAACTGCCACGCGCCTGCCTGCAGGCCGGCAAGATCGCTGAATCTGCAGCCTTCTTCTCATTCGGGACAAATGACCTGACGCAGACGACGCTGGGCATTTCGCGCGATGACGCGGCCCGCTTTCTCAAGGCCTATGAAGAGCAGGGCATCTACGAGAAAGACCCGTTCGTCACGCTCGATCAGGTCGGTGTCGGTGAGCTCGTTCAGATGGCAGCAGAGCGTGGCCGCAAGACACGGCCCGATATCAAGCTGGGCATTTGCGGTGAGCATGGCGGCGATCCGGCATCGGTGATGTTCTGCGCCGCAATCGGCCTCGATTACGTCTCCTGTTCACCATACCGGGTGCCAATTGCCCGCCTCGCAGCGGCGCATGCGGCTCTTGGCAAGCAGGGCTCTTCATAGAATCAGGCGCGCAGACCGTGTAGGTCCGCACTTAAACACGGGTGCGGGGAACTGTAGTTTCCCCGCAACACTGCTTTTCGTTGATGAATTGCGCGCGTGTCGAACTCGGCGGCGGAAGCGGCTGAAATCACTCCGTTTTCCGAAAGTGTTCGCAACCGTACTAAACTGCACAGCCCTGAATCGGTTCCGTCTCTAACGGAAATGTAAGTCTTGAGGCGCAGCTTATCGTTGATATAGGCGCGGGTCGACCAATATCGGTGCCGGTAAGACACCTGTATAAGAGTGGCAGCCGGGCTGGTTTGGCCTGAATTTCGCTGCCATGAGAAATGAGCCGGGTTTAAGAGGGGGACAGGAATGTCACTCAGAACCAGAAGACAGAGTTCGCAATTCATTGCGGACACATCGCTTCGCAATCGTGTGCGCCGCTGGTGGCTGGCGAAGACCGATTCCGAACAGCGTTCCGCCGTGTCCCGCGCGGCGATGGTTTCCGCCTGCGCGATAGGCCTCAGCCTCGCGCTGCCTGCGATTTCCTCTGCCAATACGCAGAAGGAGGCCGAGGCCGATTTCCGTGAGCACACCATGCGTTTCGCAGCGGCACAGGATGGCGGCGACGCCGTGCGCGCCGACCCATCTGCGCCAGCCGTGATGCAGCATGAATGGCTCCGCAATGTGGAGTATTCGCTCGAACGTGACCCAAAATCCGCGCTGACCCGTTATGGCGGGCTGGAACGTGATGCAGCCGTGCTCGCTGGCATGAAGAGCTTTGAGCCTCTGCACCTTAAACGTGCCGAGGAAATGAGCGGCCAGATGCAGTGTCTCGCTGAAGCGGTCTATTACGAGGCGCGCTCTGAATCGACACAGGGACAGATCGCTGTCGCCGAAGTCATCATGAACCGCGTGCGCGATCATCGCTATCCGAACTCGGCCTGCGGTGTCGTCTATCAGGGCGCAACCCGGACCACGGGCTGCCAGTTCACATTCACCTGTGACGGCGCCATGGCGCGCGCCCCGCGCGGCTCGCGCTGGGAAGCGGCCAAGTCGATTGCAGCCCATGTCTATCTCGCACTCGATGAGCCACGCACGGGCGGGGCGACGCATTATCACGCCACTTATGTCAATCCGGTCTGGAACTCAGGCCTGATCCAGACATCGCGCATCGGCACCCATATTTTCTACCGCTTCCCACGCGGTGCCGAATGGGCGAGCGCCAAAGCCGCCGAGCGGGCCCGCATTGCTGAGGCGAAAGCGGACGAGACCGGTGCAGAGGCGACGATCATGACGGTCGAGTCCGACAGCACGCAGGATCTCAACGCGAAATCCCTGAACGTTCTCAGCCCAGCTCCATAAAGGCGCTACATGTCCGCTACACAGCTTTTCGAAGCCGTAGACACCTACATCAACAGCCTGTTTGCCGCCGACGATGCGGTGCTTAACCGTGCTGTCGAACGCGCACATCGCGCCGGTCTGCCTGAAATCCAGGTCTCTCCGGGCCAGGGCAAGCTGATCTATCTCCTCGCAAAGATGATCGGCGCCAAGCGCATCGTCGAAGTTGGTACGCTTGGGGGCTACTCCACGGTCTGGCTTGGACGCGCGCTGCCTGCAGATGGCCAGCTCGTCTCGATCGAGCTTGATCCGGCCCATGCCGCTGTCGCGCGTGAGACAATCAAGGATGCTGGCCTCAATGACCGGTGCGAGGTGATCGAAGGGCGTGGGCTTGATGAGATGCGCGCATTGGAGCCAAGCTTTGACCTCGTCTTCCTCGATGCAAACAAGGATGGCTACCCCGCCTATCTCAAGCAGGCCAAGCGCCTGTTGAGGAAGGGCGGGCTGATCGTGGCCGACAATGTCGTGCGCGAAGGCGCGGTGCTGGAGCCATCAAAGGTCGATCCGAATGCCATCGGCGCGGCGGCGTTCAACCAGGCGCTTGCCAGCGATACCGACCTTGAAGCGATCGTGCTCCAGCAGGTCGGCATCAAGGGTCATGACGGCCTCGCCATTGCGCGCGTGAAGGACTAGGCGACAAACCTAGTCGCGCGACGGCAGATTTTTCATCAATTGACGGCGCAGACGCCCCGGGATGAACCGCTGCGCGAACCTAACCTGTTGGGCGCGTTTGCCAGCCATATAATGAACGTCTTCGCCATGGGCCGCGTCCCAGGCGCGTTCAGCGGCAAGCTCGACCGGATAGACGTCCTGGCCCTGCTCGCGCAGCTCATCGCTTACTTTAGTGTTTGTCCGGTCGCCAGAGAACATGTCGAGGATCGGCGTATCGATCAGCCATGGCATGAGGCTCGTGACCCGGATGCCGATATTCGAGAACTCGACATCCAGCGCTTCAGTCAGACCGCGAACGGCAAACTTGGTCGCTGAATAGACAGCCATTTGCGGCCCGCCGACGACGCCCGCCGCAGACGCTGTGTTGACGATGCGCGCGCCCGGTGTGTTGCGAAGCAGGGGCAGGGCAGCGCCAACGCCGTTCAGCACGCCTTTGACGTTGATATCGACCATGAGGTCATTGTCTTCACCGGGAACGGTCTCGAACCAACCATGACGCGCAATACCAGCATTGTTGAACAGCACGTCCAGCTTGCCGCCTGTGGCCTCTGAAAAGTGCTCCATACCAGCGGTCCAGTCTTCGCGGGATCGCACGTCCAGTTTTTGCCAGACGCAATTTTCCTCACCGATTTCCTCGGCAATGGCTTTGAGGCCAGTCTGGTCGATGTCGTACAGGCCGACAAACCAGCTGCGCTCGGCGAACAGCTTGGCGGTGGCCTTGCCGATGCCGGATGCGGCGCCCGTGATAAAGATACTCTTGCGGCCTGCTGCTTTGGGCATCGGTGAACTTCCTCCGGTTCCGGCCCACTTCAGTCATGGGCCGTTTTAGCAGGGCGCACCTTCAGGCGACGTCGAGGCCCACGTCAAGGTTTGACGCTGAGTGAGTGAGCGCGCCGACGGAGATATAGTCGACCCCGGTCTCTGCGATCCCGGCAACCGTATCGAGGTTCACCCCGCCGGAGGCTTCAGCCTTGCAGGCACCGTCAATCATGGCGACGGCCTTGCGGAGGGTTTCATTGTCCATATTGTCCAGGAGGACCGCATGCGGCTTGTAGGGCAGGGCCTCTTCGAGCTGCGCCAGCGTATCGACCTCAATCTCGATCATACGCAGATGGCCTGCATAGGCGTGGGCCCGTTTCAGGGCTTCGCTGATCGAGCCGCAGGCGGCGATATGGTTGTCCTTGATCAGGATGGCATCGTCCAGGCCATAACGATGGGATGTACCACCGCCGCAGCGCACGGCGCGCTTCTCAACCGCGCGGTGTCCCGGCGTGGTCTTGCGCGTACAGACAATCGTGGCGTTGGTCCCGGCGACCTTCTCCACGAAGGCGCCCGTCAGCGTGGCGATACCGGAGAGGCGGCCAAGAAAGTTCAGCATGGTGCGCTCTGCGATCAGGATGGAGCGGGCCGGGCCGGACAGGGTGGCGATTGCCGCGCCGGGCGACAGCTTGCCTGCGTCATGGATAGCCACCTCAAGCGAGACCGACGGATCGACCAGTTTCAGCGCATAGGCGGCGGCGTCCATCCCCGCCAGGATGCCGGGCTTGCGGGCATTGATCGTGGCGCGCATCTCTGTGCCCGGCGCAATCGTCGCATCGGTGGTCAGGTCGCCTGCACGGCCAAGGTCTTCGGTGAGGGCAAGCCGCACGATCGGGTCCAGGATAAGGTCAGGCAGCGGCGGTGGGAGGGGCATCAGATGGTCTCTTTCGATACGGCCACCTCGGATGAGATGAGGAATGTCCGCGCTGAATTTGGCGCGCTGCCCGGAAAGTCGGACCGGAAATGACCGCCGCGGCTTTCCTCGCGGTCAAGCGCAGCGACGGCGATCAGCCGTGATGCGAGAAGCGCGTGGGCCGGGCCGTAGGTCTCGATCTGCGTGTCGATCAGATCGACGAGCGCCCGCAAGTCCTCACCTTTGCGAACGACGCCGCATTGTGCAGCCATGGCGCGGCGAAGATCCTGCAGCGTGTCGGTGGGGAGGTCGTCAGGGACATCCGCCCAGGATGGGCCGGGCGTGCCGAGGTCGTTCTTGTGGAGACGTTCTGCGATACGGGCAGAGAAGACCACCGCTTCCAGAAGCGAGTTCGAGGCAAGCCGGTTGGCCCCGTGCGCGCCGGTCGAGGCGCATTCGCCGCAAACCGAGAGCCCGTCCAGGGTGGAGCTGCCCCACGAATCGGCCACCACACCGCCCATATGATAATGCGCCGCCGGGGCGACCGGGATCGGCTTGACGCGCGGATCGATCCCTGCAGCCATGCAGGCGGCAAAGACGGTCGGGAAATGGGCGGGGAAGTCTTCGCCAACGGCCTCTGTCGCATCGAGAAACGCGCCGCGGCCCGCCTTGATTTCGCTATCGATGGCGCGAGCAACTTCGTCGCGGGGCGCAAGCTCTGCCTTCTCATGATAGCGGGCCATGAAAAGCTCGCCCTTGCCATCGCGCAGGACCGCGCCCTCACCGCGCAGCGCCTCGGTGGCGAGCGGGGCCGGATCAAGCCCGACATCCATGGCGGTCGGGTGAAACTGGACAAATTCGGTATCGGCGACCAGTGCGCCTGCCGACCATGCCATGGCGAGGGCATCGCCGCGCGATTGCGGCGGATTGGTCGTGACGCGGAAAAGTCCGCCAGAGCCGCCCGTGCAGAAGATCGTCTCGCGGGCCGTCATTGGATGAAGCCGGCCCTTGCGGTCGCGGGCGATGACACCGGCGACGCGGCCATGATCATCCTGCAGCAGGCCGACGGCGCGATAGGGCTCAACGAGGTCGATGTGCTCGCCCGCCTGCACGGCGGTCGTCAGCGCGCCCATGATTGCCTTGCCTGCAAGGTCGCCAGCAACGCGCGCAACGCGCGGCACCGAATGCGCAGCCTCCAGGGACAGCGACAATGCCCCTTCAGGGGTGCGGTCGAACGGCACGCCGAGCTCGATGAGGTCCAGAACGCGGGCGGGCCCTTCTTCTGCGATTAGTTTGGCGATGACGGGGTCGACGAGCCCTGCGCCAGCCGCGACGGTATCCTTAGCGTGCGCATCGGCCGTATCGAGCGGGTCAAGTGCGGCCGCAAGCCCGCCTTGCGCCCAGGCAGAGGAGGCAGCCTCGCCCAGCGGGGCAGGGGCGATCACTGTGCACTTGCGCGGGGCAAGACGGAGCGCCAGGAACAGCCCGGCAAGGCCTGCGCCCACAATCAGGATATCACGCTCTCCAGCGGGAGCTTCGGCCTTCACTCTGCGGGTATTGGCCATGTCTCAGCGTCCCCGGCCGGTCAAGAAATGGCACCGTCCGCGCGTTGCCAGACCGCCGGATAGAAATCTGCGCCAACCAGCACGCCGCTCATGCGCGAAGCGGACTGAATCCGAAGCTGAAAACTGTCTGGCGTATAGAAAGCGGACGGTTCGCCCTGAAGGAATGTCTGGATCTCTGACCTGATCGTCATAGCGTCTCCATTAACCGTGGCCGTGCATGTCTGTTGGACGACATAGGTGACGTCGATCGAGGGGCAATCCTGTCGCGCGGTCAATTCGCACCCAAACACGTTTTTGGTGTCTGTGGGGGTCAGCCGGGCCTGGCCATCAAATGTGCAGGCCTGGTGGAGGTCCGCTTCGAAAACCCAGTTGCCAGCCAGTGTTGCCGGGGTGTCGCCATCTTGCCCAAGCGCAGCTGGCCCAAGCGCAGCGGGCGCGAGGCACAAGGCCGACGCCACCAATATTCGGGATCTTCGGCAGCTCATGAAATGCCTTCTTCGGCGCGGATGAACTCAACCGGCGCTGTCGCCGCAGAGACCAGAGAGCCATACATGCGGCGCGCGTCCTGAACCGTCAGGGCAAAATTGTCGGGCACATAGACGAGGCCCTCGGCCTTGGACTCGACGACTTGTTCGATATCCGATCGGATGGACACCTGATTGTTGAAGCGCCGCGCCTTGCAGCTCTGTACCACGACCGAGCGCCCCCACATCGAGCAGACCTCAACCGCCGTCAGCTCGCAATTATAAAGCCCCTCTTCGGGGTGCGGCTTCAGGCGCGCGGTCCCGGACATGATGCATTGTCCATTGCGATAGGGTTTGGTCTGAAAACTCCAATTGCCAAGCACATCGCCGGGATCGCGATCTTGCCGGGCCTGCGCAGTGGCTGGGACCATGCTGGCAAGCGCAAGGGTCAGGCAAGCAAGGCTCAGGCGTTTCAGCATGCAAACTCTCTTCGTCTCTTGGCCCCGCTGACAATAGCAAAGACTGTCAGCGGGGGACTTTCAGGGCGTCACGATGCCGAAATAACTTCAATCTCCATCGGGGCGAGTCCCGTCTCGAAGGCGAGCGGCTTTTCGGTCTTCGGCAGGTTGAGCATCGCATCAATCGCCGCCTTGGCCCGGATGCGCACATCCTCCTCGATCTCGACCACATGCTTCATGTCATTGAGGCAGTCGAGAATGTTCTCCAGCGTGATCCGCTTCATGTGCGGGCAGAGATTGCACGGACGCACAAAGTTCACGCCGGGGTTCTCTGCGGCGACATTGTCGCTCATCGAGCACTCGGTCAGAAGGACGACCTTGTTGGGGCTGTTATCCTTCACATAATTGGCGAGCGCCGAGGTCGAGCCTGCAAAGTCGGCGGCCTGAAGCACGTCTGGCGGGCATTCAGGGTGGGCAAGGATCATGACGCCGGGGTGGGCCTCGCGAAGCTGGCTCACATCGTCGGCGCTGAAAAGCTCATGCACCTCGCAGGCGCCGGGCCATGTGATGATACGGATATCGGTCTGCGCGGCGACATTCATTGCAAGATACTGGTCGGGAACCAGAATAACGGTGTCGGTGTCCCATTCCCTGGCGATGGCTTCGACCACCTGCGCCGCGTTGGAGCTGGTGCAGGTAATGTGGCACTCGGCCTTCACGTCGGCAGTCGTGTTCACATAGGTGACGACCGGATAGTTGGGATAGCGTTCCTTGATCAGGCGCACATCCGGCCCGGTGATAGAGGCGGCCAGCGAACAGCCCGCTTCAAGGCTCGGGATCAGGACGGTCTTCTCAGGAGCGAGGATCTTGGAGGTTTCGGCCATGAAGTGGACGCCGGCCTGAACGATGATGTCGGCATCAACATCGGCGGCCTCGCGGGCGAGCTGCAGGCTGTCGCCGCGAAAATCGCCAACCAGACGGAAGATATCCGGCGTCATGTAATTGTGCGCGAGAATGACGGCGTTCTTTTCCGTTTTCAGCCGGTTGATCTCGGCAACGAGCGGCGCAATCGCTGGCCATTCCATTGGCGTGATAAAGTCCGAGACGAGCGGATATAGCTCATCGGTCTTCGCCTTGATCTCATCTGTATAGGCAAGCCCGCGCTCTTCAGCAGCGTTCTTTGCGCGAACAGGGGTCGGTGTCGGGCACCCGGGTCCGGAGTCGATTAGTCTGGCCATGTCGTGTCCTCCACGCTTTTGCTCAATATGAGCATTAACTGGGTATTGATAGGTGAGATTTCAAGTCTCTCCGCGATGGAAGGGAAGAAATCACGCCAAAACCCGCCCCTTATAGGCTGGGTGAGCAAAAGCGATCTAGTTTACCGGATCTTGTCTGGCAAGGGTCATGTCAATTTTGCGACAAAAGGGCGGATATGCGCCTGCGTCGATGACGGTCATTGGCGCTAGTTGTCGAGCAGCCGCGCATACCAGGCTTCGACATCCGCTTCGACCAGCCGCAGGGGCCGTGGGCCGCCATCCAGAATGACGGCGTTGAACCGGGAAGGCTCAAACCGGGACCCAAGGACCGCTTCGGCGCGGGTGCGGATATCGATGATGCGCCGGCGCCCGGTAAAATAGGACGCGGCCTGCCCCGGCCACACCATGTAGCGCAGGACCTCCTTTTCCATCGCGGCCCGCGGAAGGCCCGTCGTGTCGACCAGATAGGAGACCGAATTTTCATATGACCAGCCGCGCGAATGAAGACCGGTGTCCACGACAAGTCGCGCCGCCCTGAAAAGAATGGATTGGAGATAGCCGATACGACCAAGCGGGTCGTCGCTATAAAGTCCTGCGCTATCGGCAAGATCTTCGGCATAGGTCGCCCAGCCTTCGCCATAGGCCGTGTCCCAGATCATCTGACGAAGCAGGGGGTTGCGCGTCTGCAGCGCGGTCATCGTGCTCTCGACATGATGGCCTGGCACGCCCTCATGATAGACCAGTGTGGGCAGGGTGAAGGGGGGCCAGTCTTCACCATCGCTCAGATTTATCATGAAGAGCCCCGGGCTGCTGCCATTGGCGGTGGCGGCCGTGTATGAGGCCCCGCTGAAAGTTGCTTCCTCAAAGGCCGGCATCCGGGTCACGACGAGACTCGCCGGCGACGCTCCATCAACGATCCGGGGGAGCGCATTATCGGCCTTCGACACAAGACTGCGAAGTTCACGCAGCACTTGCGGCCGGGTCTCGGCGGTCAGGTCCAGGGTCTGTTGCGGCGTGGACGCGAGATAGGAAAGCCGCTGTTCGACGCTGCCGCCTGTCAGGCCGAGCGCTTCGAATTGGGCGTCGATTTCCTCCCGGATCTGGCTGACGGCCTGAAGGCCTTCCTCGTGCAGGAAATCAGGATCGACGCCCGCACGCGTATAGAAAGCAAGGAGGTCCTCATAATAGGCCTCGCCATCAGGCAGCGCAGAAAGCCCGGCGGTGACAGGGGCGCCAAGCTGAAGCTGCCGCACCTTATCTGCAAAATCGATATAGGCCGGGATGACCTCATCAAGCATGAGGCGGGCGGCCGCCGCGCGGTACTGGTTGGCAGGGCGGCCGGTCGAGGCGTCGAGTCCGCCAACGACATTGCCGAAGGTCTGTATCAGGGGGTGGGTCTGGACAGGCTGGCTCGCAAACTCGCGAAGATGGCGCTCCAGCTCCTCCAGAACGATACGCGGGGGCAGGATGCCGCTATCGGCATCAGAAATGAGACGGCGCTTTTCGTCGGCAATGGCGTCGGGCAGGGCCGCAAGCCGGGCAAGATAGTCTGCCGCATCCTGGTGCGAACGTAGTGGCTGTCCGGATATCAACAGGTCTGGCACCTCGATCCAGGCCCCGCTCAGCTGATCGACGGCGTAGGGCCGCGCAACCCCGAGGCCATAGCGGCCAAATCCGTAAGCTTCGAGCTCGGTGAGCGCTTCATAATGCTCCCGGATAATCTCCACGTGGCGCGCAAGCTGGCTGTCGCCTGGAATCTTCGGCGTCGAGGCCAGCCTGTTGAGAAGCTCTATGCGTAACAGCCGGGTGCGCTCGAACCGGGCCTGCGAGCGATCATCGAGGACATCACTGAAGGACTGGCGAAGCGCATCCTCATCAAGGCCAAGCCGGGTCGCCGTCTCTGGCGACAGGGCGAGTTCCGCCTTTGCCGTGTCGTCGAAAACGCTGTTGATATCGCGCACGATACGCCGGGCGATACCGTCTTCATTGACCGCAGGCGCGCAAGCCGACAGCAGCCCCATCATCACGAGGCCCAGAACTGGGCGCATTCTTGCAAGCGATCTGACAGGTTTCATAAGGTGCGAATATCCGCATGGGTGAGACGGGCGTAAGGCGGGCAGCTGAATAGCTGCTCGGCGGTTGTGAGCGTCTGGCTTATCCGGTACACCGCGCCGGTCAATCAATGGAGTGTTCCCGTGGCAAATTCCCAGTCGGCACAGCCCTCTCAGCTTAGCGGGCAAGTGCTTTTCTATTCGAACCCGCAGCCCCTGAACGTCGACAAGCATGGCGGCCTTGGTCTCAAGCAGATCGAAAAGCCATTTTCGTTCCTTGGCAAGGCTCATGCTGTGCCGCTGACTGTGAACGAATTCGGTCTGGCTGCGACGTCTTATCCGGTCATCTTTGTCGGCGCCGACAAGATGCCGATCGGCGCGATGGGCGTGCGCGAGAACGAAAACCTTTACGTCAAGGACGGCCAGATCGATTCCGATTTCTACGTTCCTGCTTTTGCCCGCCGCTATCCGTTCGTGTTTGCCAATGACACGACGCAGGAGCGCCTTGTTCTTTGCGTCGACCGCGATGCGCCGATGGTAACGAACAAGCCTGAAATTCCGTTCTTCACCGATGGTCAGCCGTCGGAGTTCACGACCAATGCGATGAACTTCTGCCGGGATTTCGAAGGCCAGCGCCGCCGCACCGAAGAGTTCGTCAAGGAAATGGACAAGCTCGGCCTCTTCTCAGAGCGCACAGCGAGCTTCCAGCCGCGCGACAATCAGGGCAACAGCACAGGCGAATCACAAGTTGTCGCCAAATACTGGTCGATCGACGAAGAGAAACTGAACGCCCTGCCAGATGCAAAGCTCGTTGAGCTTCAGCGCAACGGCATGCTCGGCGCGTGTTTCGCCCAGATCATGTCTCTTCTGAACTGGTCGCGTGTCATCAACCGTGCCCTGCGCGCCCAGTCGAATGAGGCCGTGCAGGAGCCACAGGGCGGTTCAACCGGCCCAAGCCTGCAGATCTGATCTCTGATCACCTGTCTTCAATCTATTCGAAATCCGGTCGGGCCTTTTGAGAAGGTCCGGCCGTTTTGATATGGGGCAGGCGAGGTATCACGATTGCGCGAGATGACGCGGTGACCCATCCACTTTGCCTGCCCGGTGTCCTAACTAGGCGGGGCAAACAGATAGAGTTCGAACACATGACAAGAATCCTACCAGCCATTCTTGCTCTCTGCCTGGCGGCGGTGTCGCTTCCGGCGGCATCTGCCCAGCCAGTGGATGGCGGTCATGCGCGTGTCGAGCTTATCTCTGAACGTGACGTCGCGATCCCCGGTGAGACCGTCTGGTTCGGTCTCGGCTTCGAGATGGATGAGGACTGGCACATCTACTGGAAGAATGCGGGTGATGCCGGCATTCCGCCGCGCGCCTATTGGGACGAACAGACCACGATCTCTGAGGACGAGATTGGCGAAATTGACTGGCCGCTTCCCGAGCTGATCCCCGTCGTCGATGGCGAGATCATGGATTATGGCTATAGCGGCACGGTCGTGCTGCCGTTTCCGGTTCAGATGCCGCAGGCGTCTGACGACCCCGTGCGCCTTGGCGGCACGATCGACTACCTCATTTGCAAGGACATCTGCATTCCGGAATCGGTCGAGGTCTCTGCCAGCATCGAGATCGGCAACGAGCAAGTGCCTGACCGTGCAAATGCCGCAAGGATTGCAGATGCGCTGGCCGATGTGCCTGCGCTCTTTGAAGGCGAGACCAGCCTCACAGCTGACGGCGACGCGTGGGTCCTTTCTGCGGCGGGCGGCGAGCTTGCCGGTGTCTCGGGCGACACGCGTTTTTTCCCCGACAGCCATGCGATCGTTCATGCGGCTGCCCAGCCAGCCACCTTCGGGTCTAACGGGCTGACACTTCGACTGACGCCGATTCGAGACGGTCCGCCAGAAACACTGACCGGTGTTATCCGCGTTGCGACCGGAGGCGATGAGCCAGTTGCCGTGCGCGTTTCAGCAGAGCCCGGCGAAATCCTGGCGGCAACTAGCGGACAGGGCACGTCCGGCGGCGAAGCGGGCTCAGGCGCGGGCGACAGCGCTGGTGCAGGTACGGCTGGATCTGGCCTTGGCATCAATCTCTTTCTGCTTATCGGCTCAGCGCTGCTTGGCGGGCTTATCCTGAACCTCATGCCATGCGTCCTGCCGGTCCTGTCGATCAAGGCAATCGGCATGGTCCAGGCGGCCGCCAGCGGCGAGCGCGGTGAGCTACGAAAACACGGCCTCTGGTACACGTTCGGTGTCATGCTGAGCTTTGCGGCGACAGGCCTTGCCTTCATCATGCTGCGCGCGGCGGGCCAGTTCGTCAGCCTTGGTTTCCAGCTTCAATACCCGGCCGTCGTTGCCGCGCTCGCGCTCGTCATGGTGCTGATCGGACTCTGGCTGCTCGGCCTCTTCAATCTCGGCACGTCGATGCAGAATGTCGGCTCGGGGCTGGCGGCGCGCCAGGGCAGTGCAGGGGCCTTCTTTACTGGTGTGCTTGCTGCCGTCGTCGGCGCGCCCTGTGTCGGGCCGTTTGTGGTCGGCGCCCTTGGCGCGGTCCTCAATGAGCCATGGCCCATCGTCATGCTGGTCTTCCTGATGCTTGGCTTTGGTCTGGCATTGCCTTTCCTGGTGTTGAGCTTCGTGCCCGGTCTGCACCGATCATTGCCCAAGCCCGGCCTCTGGATGGAGCGGCTTAAGCAGGCCTTTGCCTTCCCGATGTTCCTGACGGCCGCATGGCTGATCACCGTTCTCGGCGATCATCCAGCGGCGGGTGCGACAGCGTTTGGCGCGGTCATTCTGGCTTTCGGCGTCTGGCTGGTCAGCGTTGCGGGTGGCCGCCTTCGGACTGGCATACTGGCTGTCGGCGCTATTCTGGCCGTTATCGGCATCATCTGGCCGGTTGCGACAGGCTTTGAGGACGGCCCCGAGGCAAGTGCTTCGGACTCCTCCTTTGCGGGCCTCGAAACCGAGCCATGGTCGCCAGAGCGGGTCGATGAGCTTGTCTCGGAAGGCCGCGGCGTCTTCGTCGACTTCACCGCATCATGGTGTGCGACCTGTCAGGTCAACAAGCGCACGACGCTTACCAAGCCGGACGTGCTTGAGGCCATGGCGGACGCAAATGTGAGCTTTCTCATCGCGGATTTCACCCGTCCCGATGATGACATTTCAGACGAGCTGAAGCGGCGTGGAAGTCCCGGCGTTCCGATGTATCTTCTTTATGCACCGGGTGAGGCGGAGCCGGAAGTTCTGCCGACACTGCTCAATCCGGCCATGATGAAACGCAAGCTTGCTGAGTTTTGATTTTTCTTAGCCCCACCTGAAAGGACTTTGAGATGAAAGCACTGACCCGCAGGAATTTTGGCCTCGCCTCCGGCATGGCCGCAGCCGTCGCGCTTAGCGCAGGCGCCATGATCGCCTTCTCCGCGTCCGCAGCGCCTGCCGCCGAACCCGGTTCGATGGCGCCAGACTTTACCGGCACAACCACAACAGGCGAAGAGATTTCGTTGTCTGACTTTGAAGGCCAGACCGTCATCCTCGAATGGACCAATGATGGCTGTCCCTTCGTGCAGAAACATTATGCCGCCCCGCCGAAGAACATGCAGGGGCTGCAGTCGCGCGCGGATGAGGACGACATAGTCTGGCTCCAGATCATCTCGTCTGCGCCCGGAAAGCAGGGCCATGTCGATGCCGAGGGTGCCGAAGCGATCAATGCCGGCCGCGATGCCATGCCGACCCATGTCATCCTCGATCCCTCTGGCGACATCGGCCGCCTCTATGAGGCCAAGACCACCCCGCACATGTTCGTCATCGAGCCTGGCAGCGAGATCGCCTATGCGGGCGCCATCGACTCAATTCCAACATCTCGGGTCGAAGACATCGAAGCGGCCGAGAACTATGTGACAGCAGCTCTGGATTCGATGGCCGCCGGAGAGCCTGTCCAGACGACCTGGGCGAAACCTTACGGCTGCTCGGTCAAGTACTAGTCGCGGCTAGCGACCCCTCGAAAACGAAGAGACCCTGCGGAAAGTTCGCAGGGTCTCTTTTTATTTGATTGCTGTGATTTGTCGGACGAGGCCGGAGCCAGCCCTATTTCACGCGCTCGGCGCGGAATGGAAGTCCGTCATCAAACTTCATCATGAAGCTGCCAAAGGCGGCAGACTTGATGGTCACCGTCTTCACGCCGCGTCGCTTCGAATAATAGACCTGCTTCTGGTCGGTCTGTTGCCAGACCTGTCCGTTCTCCAGTGTGACGTACATCTGGCCCCTCGGCGTTTGCGCGACAGCCGCAACCGGATGGGTGACCTCCTTGAGTTCGCCCTCATCCCTGAAAACGGACGAGGCGAGCCCCGGAAGGCTGGGGATGGAGAAGCCGAACGATTCGCGCCTGACTTCCTCGACTTCATCGCGTGTCACAACGATGGCTTCACCAGCCTCTTCAGCCGATTTCAGCCGGCCAACGGCGTCATCATAACAGGCAAGGCGCGCCTCATTTTCCGAGATCTCGGCGCACGCATAGACGGCGCTTGTCGACGCCGATGGCGCCTCCTGCGCTGCAACTGGCAAGACGATGCCCAAGAATAGAACGCTAAGAGGTATTGTATGTCGCATGGCTGTTCATCCAGTACTCAAGTGGGGCGCGCTATCTTTCCAAGCACGAAGTTGCATGAAACACTAAACCGAACAGGAAATCACGGGAACTCATGATGAAATCTCTCAAATCCACGCTCCTCTCGGCTGGCGCAGCCGGTCTTGTCTTCACCCTGGCTGCCTGCGGCGGTGGCGGGAATGGCGGCGACGGCAGCGAAAGCGGCGAGGAAGCAGCGGTCCTGCGGCGCGGCATCTCGGCCAAGGTAGACACGCTGGACCCTCATCGTTCCTCGGCCAAATGGGAAAATATCGTGATTTCCGACATGTTCGTCGGGCTTATGACCATTACGCCTGATCGCGAAGTCATCCCGGGCGTTGCTCAGAGCTGGGAGACGAGCGAGGACGGCCTGACATGGACGTTCAATCTGAAAGAGACCCAGTGGTCCGACGGCGAACCGCTCACCGCTGACGATTTCGTCTACGCCTTCCGCCGCATCCAGAACCCGGAAATCGCGTCGCAATACTCGTCGCTTCTTTACATCGTGAAGAATGCGGCCGCGGTGAATGCAGGCGAGCTGCCACCCGAAGAGCTCGGCGTGCGCGCCATCGATGACTACACGTTCGAGATCACGCTGGAAGAGCCAGCCCCTTACCTGCCGGGCCTTCTGACCCATTACACGACCTATCCGGTGCCCGAACACATCGTCGAGCAATATGGCGAGGCCTGGATCCAGGCAGACAACATTGAGGTCAACGGGCCTTACAAGCTCGCTTACTGGCGCACAGGCGACCAGCTGGTGACCGAAAAGAACCCTCTCTACTATGAGGCGGACGAGCTCTGTTTCGACCGCGTCGCCTATTTCGAGATCGAAGACGCCGCAGCTGTCGAGCGCCGCATTGAGGCTGGCGACCTCGACATCAATAATGGCTTCGATGGCGGGCGCACCGAAGAGCTTGAGGCGAAATTCCCTGGATGGGTGCGCACCACGCCCGGTCTCATCACCACCTACTGGACGTTCAATTCCAGCCAGGCGCCTTTCGATGATGTCCGCGTTCGCAAGGCCCTGTCGCTGGCGCTCGACCGCGAGTTCATCGTCGACCGCGTGCTGACCCCTGGTTACGTCCCAGCCTATTCCTTCGTCCCGCCGAAGATGAGCAATTATGAGACCGAGCGGCCGCAAGTGAGCTTTGTCGACATGTCCCGTGAGGAGCGGCTGGCAGAAGCCCGCTCCCTGCTGGAAGAGGCAGGCTACGGCCCGGACAATTCGCTGACCTTTGAGTTCATCCACCGCTCGACCGATGACAATCCGAAAGCCGCGCCGGTGGCACAGGCGAACTGGAATGAGATCGCGCCATGGGTCGATGCCCAGATCCTTCGCCAGGACACCAAGGTCCTCTATGCACGGCTTCGCCAGTCAGATTTCGAAGTGGCCGATGGCGCCTGGGTTGCCGATTTCGATGATCCGGTGAACTTCCTCTATCTGCTGGATAGCGAAACCGGTCAGCAGAACTATGGCCGCTATTCCAACCCGGAATATGATGCCCTGCTGGCAGAGGCGAGCCGCACACGCGATCTCCAGGCCCGCGCGGAAATCTTTGCCGAAGCCGAGGCCCTGATGCTTGAGGACTATCCGATTACGCCGATGTGGGTTCAGGTCACCAAGAACCTCGTCGATCCAGAGCTGACGGGCTGGGCTGAAAATGCGCAGGATGATCACCTTTCGCGCTGGCTCTGCCGCCCTGGTCTTGAGCCATCAACAATAGACGAGCCGGTAGCGGCAGAAGAAGACTAGGCCGACAAGGGGGCAGGGGGACATGAGTGACGAACTGGAAACGGCAGGGCTGGCCTCTGCCGGTGCCCTTTCGGCTGGCGGCACCGCTGACCTGCAGGGCCAGCCGTGCCGCAATTGCGGCACGCAGGTGGACGGGCGCTATTGTCCTGCGTGCGGACAGCTGGCGGCGAGCTTCCACCGCCCCGTGCTGTCCCTCGTTGCCGAAACGATCTCCGACAGTCTTGCGCTGGACGGCCGTATCGCGCGGACACTTCCAAGGCTCCTTTTTCGTCCGGGCCGGCTCAGCCGCGATTACAGTGACGGCAAGCGGTCACGTTACGTGCCGCCTTTCCGGCTCTTCCTGCTTTCGAGCCTTCTTTTCTATTTCGTCGTTTTCGCCTTTGTCGGGTCGGCGAGTTTTCTCGACACATCCGACTGGCAGCTAAATGGCGGCAACCCGTTGAGCGCCGATGAGCGTTCGGCCGTCATCGATTATGTCTTGGAGAATGAGGACGCCGAGCCCGGCGATCTGGAAAACTTCCTTGAGGGCTTGCGCGATGGCGCGGCAGATCAGGAAGTGGTGCCGGAGGCCAATGATGAGCCCACTGGGGAGGAGGCAGGCGCCTCAACTCCTGATCAGCCAGTTGAACCGGAGGCCGACCGGTCGGCTGAAGAGCTGAGAGCTGTCGTCCAGGAAATTATCGATAACCCAAAACTGTTCCTGGCCGCGATTGAGAACTGGGCCCCACGCCTCAGTCTTCTGCTCGTGCCCCTGACGATTCTGGCGCTGGCGCTCATCTATTCATGGCGCCGCAAGATCTATGTCTACGACCATGCAATCCACGCGCTTCATCTGCACAGCTGGATGTATCTGGCGTCCACGGCGGCGCTCGGCCTCGCGGCTTTGCTCGGTAGTTGGGTCGCAGCGTTTTATATCCTGTCGGTGCCGATCTACACCACGTTCAGTCTGCGCGGCGCTTATGGAACGGGAATATTCAGCGCCATGCTGCGCACAGCATTTCTCTGCTTCTTCTGGCTGGTCTGCTTGCTCTCACTCGTTGTGACGGTCTTCATAATTTCGGCGCTCTCCGTCTAGCTGACGATCAATTTGCAACCAGATTTCGACTTTGGGGCGCAAATTTGTCGACATCAATGCAACAGTCGTCAGAAAAACGTCACGGTTTCGTCACTTTCAATTGACGCCGCGAAACGCGCACGAGTACCAGTGAACGATAGGCCGCTCTTTGAGGGGGCGGTTGCCAATTTGGCACGTGAGAGTAAATCTGGAGGTTCATAGTGAACGCAAATACACTCAAGAAGCAGCTTCTGACTTCGGCGGTCTTTGCCGGCGCAGCGATGACGGTGTTTTCCGCACCGGCATTTGCGCAGGATGACGTCGATCGCGTCGAAGCCCCTGCTTCGGTAGAAGCTGAAGCGCGTCAGCAAACAGTTGTTGTTACTGGCTCGCTCATCCCGTCGTCCAGCAACCTGACGTCGACCAGCCCAGTGACCGAGATTGGTGCCGAGCAGTTCGACATCCGCGGTACTGTGAAAGCTGAAGACCTCATCAACACGCTTCCGCAAGCATTCGGTGCCCAGGGCTCGAACCTCGCAAACGGTGGTACCGGTACTGCGTCGATCAACCTTCGCGGTCTTGGTTCCTCACGTACGCTGGTTCTGATGAACGGCCGCCGCCTGCCTTACGGCTCGCTCAACATTGCTGCACCAGACATCAACTCGATCCCGACCCAGCTCGTCGAGCGTGTTGACGTCCTGACCGGTGGCGCCTCGGCGACCTACGGTTCTGACGCTATCTCCGGTGTCGTGAACTTCGTCATGAATGACGATTTCGAAGGCTTCCGCATCGACGGCAATTACAGCTTCTTCCAGCATAACAATGATGGCGAGCTGCAAGGCCTTCTGGAAGAGTTCAATGCGATCAACCCAAGCCAGTACGAGGTTCCAAGTGGTAGCACGGTTGATGGCGAAACAGTCGACATCACCATCATGGCTGGCGGCGCATTCGACAATGATCGCGGCCACGCAACGGCTTTCGCAAGCTATTCGAACGCCAATGAAGTGCTCCAGGGCGACCGTGACTACTCCCAGTGTGCGCTCAGCACACGCAATAGCGGCAACGCGTTCACCTGCTCGGGTTCGGCAACGAACCAGTTCACCAACCTGCTTTCGCTCGGCGGCACGCTGCCGGACGGTTCGTGGGCGCGCGTGAACCCGAATGCTGGCACGTTCATTCCACGTGACTTCGTTTCTGATACGTTCAACTTCAACCCGTTCAACCACTTCCAGCGTCCGAACGAAAAGTACACGTTCGGCACGTTCCTGAACTATGACATCTCGGACAATATCGAAGCCTATGGCGAGTTCATGTTCGTCCAGAACGAAACGAATTCCCAGATCGCACCTTCCGGTGTCTTCGGCTACGGTGTTGCTGGCGGCAATGGCGGCCTGAACTGTGACAACCCGTTCCTCTCTGCTCAGCAGAAGGATTACATCGGTTGTAACGCACCTGGTGTCGCTGCTGACGCAATTCTCGGCGTTGGCGACTTCCTCGCTCTTCGCCGGAACGTTGAAGGCGGCCCTCGTAATCAGGACATCCGTCACCAGACCTTCCGCAATGTTATCGGTATCCGCGGTGACCTCGAAGGCACCTCCGTTGGCTATGACGTGTACGCGTCCTACGCCAAGGTTGTCCGTTCGGAAGTCTACAACAACGACCTGTCGATCCGTAAGCTGTCCAACGCGCTTTATGCCGTTCCAGATGGCAATGGCGGTGTGACTTGCGCGGTCAACGTCGATGCTGACCCAGTGAACGACGATCCTAACTGTGCGCCATACGATATCTGGTCCGGCAACGCGCCGTCCCAGGCAGCGCTCGACTATATCGTCAGCCCGCTGAACCGTAATGGTGACACGACGCAGACGGTCATCTCGAGCAAGCTGTTCGGCTCCTTTGCTGACCTGAACATCGCTTCGCCAATGGCGACCGATGCTCCGGGCTGGGCTGTTGGTGCTGAGTACCGCCGTGATACGATCGACTCCAACCCAGACGCAGCCTACCAGTCCGGTGACGGCGCTGGTCAAGGTGGCCCGACAACGGCTATCTCCGGTTCGCAGAACGTCATCGACATCTTCGCAGAGCTTGACATTCCGCTGGTGCAAGAGCGTCCAGGCATCTATGACCTGAACCTCGACCTCGCCTACCGGAAGTCGTTCTACGACAACGTAGATTCCGATGCGTACAAAGCTGGTCTGACCTACGCACCGACCCCGGACTTCCGTGTCCGCGGTTCGTATCAGCGTGCGGTTCGTGCGGCGAACATCTTCGAACTGTTCTCAACTCAGTCGATCGGTCTGTTTGACCTCGACAATGGTGACCCATGCGGTGCGCTTCCAGGCGAGACCCCGGAATTCACGCAAGCACAGTGTGTGAACACCGGTCTCGACCCTGCAAACTACGGGTCGCAGAGCCTGATCAACCCGGCTGGCCAGTACAACACCTTTGGTGGCGGCAACCCGGAGCTTGATCCAGAAGAATCCGACACCTTCACCGTCGGTTTCGTTGCAACGCCGAGCTTCCTCAGCGGTCTCACCGTGTCGCTCGACTACTTCGACATCGAAGTGGAAGGCTACATCAACACAGTGCCAGAGGAAGTTTCCCTCCAGCAGTGTGGTCTGACGGGCAATGCGTTCTTCTGTGGTCTGGTAAATCGTGGTGCCGGTGGCACGCTGTGGGCTGGTCAAACCGGCTTCATCACGGCGACCAACGTCAACACGGGTAGCCTCGCAACAAGCGGTTACGACCTTCAGGCGAGCTACACGCTCGACACCGAAGCTGCAGGCGCTTTCACCTTCGACTATGTCGGCACGTACCTGGAAAGCCTTGAGTTCCAAGCGCTTCCAGACGCGAATGTTACGCCGCCGGTTGACTGTGTCGGCCTTTACGCCGGTGCTTGCCAAACCAACTTCGGTACGGGTGCAAACCCAGATTACCGCCACAAGGCCAGCGTCACCTGGGCGCCGATCGGTGGTAATCTCTCCGTGACCAGCACGTGGCGCCATTACGCCAAGGTTGATCAGGCATCTGACAACCCAGCCAAGGTCAACGAGTCGCTGAATGCCCAGAACTATCTGGACCTCTCAGCCGCTTACAACATCCTGGAGAACACGCGCGTCCGTGTCGGTGTGAACAACCTCACCGACGAAGATCCGCCAATCGCTTCGGTTGTTGGTACGGCTCCGGGTAACGGTAACACCTACCCACAAGTGTACGACGCTCTTGGTCGTTACGTCTTCTTCGGTGCGACGGTCGACTTCTAGATCTGACCGGACACTGAATACGAAACTGGGAAGGGCGGCCTCATGGGCCGCCCTTTTCACTTGTGGGCGAAAGGTTGGCGATAAGAGGCCGCGCGCGCTATGAGCGCCACATGACCCGCAATAAACCTGTTCCTCATATTTCCGACGAAGACCGCGACTTCGTGTGCGGCCTGCTCATCCATGAGGATGGTCAAATCCTGGTGTTCAACAAGCCGCCGGGGCTTGCCGTCCAGATCGCTGGAGGACGTGGCAGGTCGCTGGATTTCCTGCTCTGGGCGTTCGCAAAGTCCAGCGGGAAGCGTCCGCGCCTCGTGCACCGTATCGATACAGGCACGTCCGGCGTCCTCATCGTCGCCAGAACCAAGCCTGCCGCCGCGCATCTCTCCGCTGAGTTCTCTGAGCGCCGGGCCAGCAAGACCTACCGTCTGCTGGTTGGCGGCGACGTGCCTGCCGGCGATGAAGGCAGACTTGAAACACCGCTTCTCAAAGTGCCGTCAGACCGCGGCGGGCGTGAAAAGATGATTGCCGCCCAGCAAGGACAGACCGGCGCGCTCAGCGCAGAGACAGGATGGACAATCCTCGCCCGAAGCGGCCCGCACGCCTTTATTGAGGCGCGGCCCGTCACAGGCCGCATGCACCAGATCCGCGCGCATATGGCGACGCTCGGCTGCCCGATCCTTGGCGACCGGATATACGGGACGGGACAACTCTCGGCAGAGCGCCTGATGCTGCACGCAGCCTGCCTTGAGATCACCCATCCAGACGGACAGGCGCTCAAACTGGAAGCGCCCCTGCCTGAGGACTTCAAAGCCCAGGCAGAGGCGCTCGATTTGCCGGTTTCGAACTGATATCAGCCAGCTGGTTCCAGACGGATCAGGCGGCCGCCTGGATCGTCTTCCAGCACATAGATCGCGCCGTCCGGGCCTTGCTCGACCTCTCGGATACGCTTGTCCCACTCATAGCGCTCAGCTTCAGTCGCCGTCGTCTCCATCGTGCTCGACTGACCGCCGGAGCCTTGATTGTCGAGCGGGGTCTGCTGGAATTCGACACGGATCACCGCCCTGGAGGAGAGACCGCCAATAAACGCATCGCCTTGCCAGTCGCTGAACATGTCGCCGTCATAGATGATCAGACCGGCAGGGCTGATCACCGGCGTCCAGGAGAGGGCCGGGTTCTCATAGATCGGATAATCCTCATGGTTTCCGAAGAAGGGCTTGCCATTGTAGTGCTCGCCATTGGAAACAATCGGATAGCCGTAATTCTCGCCCTTCACGATCAAGTTCAGCTCATCGCCGCCTGCCGGGCCCATCTCATGCACCCAGAGCTGGCCGTCTGCGTCGAAAGCGACGCCCAGCATGTTGCGATGGCCAAGCGACCAGACCGTGTCGGCCACCGCGCCATTGCCATAGAAGGGGTTGTCTTCCAGCGGCTCACCATCGGTCGTTACGCGGACCACCTTGCCCATGTTCAGCGCCATGTTCTGTGCCGGGCTGAACTTCTGGCGGTCACTGGATGTGATGATCAGATTGCCATCAGGCGCGACGGCGAGGCGGTGGCCGTAATGGCCGTTGCCCGGCACTTTCTGTGACTGTTCCCAGATGCGGGTGCGGTCCGACAGGGCGCCGCCATCTTCTGTCAGGCTCAGCGTCGCGCGCTCGACCACCGCGCCGCTGAGGCTGTTATCGGCCGCGTCACGCTCCACATAGGAGATGAAGACCGTGCCGTTAGAGGCAAAATCAGGGTGAATGATGATATCGCCAAGGCCGCCCTGGCCGCGCATCTCGACGTCCGGGACATTGGCGAGCTGACCGAGTTTCTTGCCATCTGCGCCAAGCAGCCAGAGGTCGCCGTCCTGTTCTGTGACAAGCGCATGGCCGTCCGGCAGGAAGGCCATCGCCCATGCGCCGTCGAATGTTTCGAGCGCCGTGGCGGTAAGCTCGGTACCGTTTGTACCGGTGACACTCATTGTCTGTGTATCGGATTGCGCGGCGGCGCCAAGCGTAAGGGCAGGGGCCGCCACTGCGGCGAGCAGCAGGGTGCGGGAAATCGAAGAGACCATTGCGGGACCTTTCTGGCTGGCTGGTGACTGCACCCGGAACTAGGACAGATCAGCCAGCTTCCAAGGCCGCGCACCCCTCAACCATAAAGGTCCAGCGCGTCATGGTCGGAAATAAGGTCGACCGCACCGTTCAGCATACGGAAGAACATATTGTCGCCGCGCGTCGTTTGCGTCACCAGCATCGCGGCGAAATAGGCGGTGAAGAAATGCTGGTACGCCCCGGCCACATAATGGCGCAGGAAATCACTGCGATCATAGTCTGAAACGCCAAGTACGCTCAGCTGTGACAGATAGAGATCGATCAGCGCATTCTCATTTGCCTGCCTGGTCTTCGGGTCGAGGGCGCCGGAGATAAAATAGCCGACATCAGTCCCACCAGGTCCATAGCCGAATGATTGCCAGTCAACGACAGTGACAGGCTTCTTCGTGTTTGAGAGATCGAACAGCATATTGTCGGGCCGGAAGTCCGAATGGATCAGGCATTTCGCGCCGTCCCGGCTTGCATGATACTTGTCCATATTGCTCGACAGGGCATCGCCAACCCTGGTGGCCTCAGGCGTGACCCGGTCGCAATAGCGGGCCTTGAAACCATCCCAGAGGCCGGCCACCATGTCCGGGTCCATCACGTCCGGCGCGTGCGTCGTGCCCATTACCCAGTCATACTCGTCCAGCTTTTCATCTTCCCAATAGGCAGAATGAAGCTTTGCCGCTTCGTTGAGGACAAGCTTTGCCTCTTCAAGTGTGACGCCCGCGAGCTGGTCGCCCTGTTCGGCGGGGGCCATGTCGCTCATCATCAGAACGAAGTCGTGCGTCTCTTCGTTCACATCCGTGAAATAGCAATGCGGCGTCGAGATGCGCGCATCGGGCTGCAGCAGCTGGTAGAACTTCACCTCGCGATAGTAATTCCAGAGCTGCCTCCCGGTGGCCCGGCTTTCCTCGCCTTCTGATGGAAACTTTCCGACCAGCGTTTTCGGCGCATCGGGCCCGGCGCGCTCATAGTCCAGCTTGAAGCGGACGCAGTCACCGATCTGTCCGGTGCCAACCTTGCCGGCTTCAAACGAGGCCACTTTCGCGTCGATCCCGTCTTCCTTCAGCGCCGCCGTCAGCCAGTCAGCATCGATATCTTTCCACTCACGTATCTCAGGCATTCGCGGCCTCACCGAGCGGATGGACATAGACTTCATTATGCTTGATCAGGCTGTTTTCGAGCAGGACAAGATCGAAGCCGCGCAGTTTGCCTTCGCTTCCGCCCTCGCCGACATCACAATACCAGCGCCCGCAAAAGCCGCCCTCGATCGACCAGACCGCTTCGGGCAGATAAGTCATTGGCGGGGTAGAGCTGAACAGCGTCGTGAGATAGCTACTCAACGCCTCGCGGCCCTCAAGACCGTTTGGCACCTGCGGGTCCTTGTAGACCGTGTCAGCGGAATAGAAGCCAACGAGGCGCTCGACGTCCTTGTCGGTCCAGGCCTGCAGCCAGTCAGCGTTGAAGCGTTCGATGTCCATTGGGCTCATCCGTTCAATACCCTTTCCTTGTGGGCGTCGGTGAAGATCTCGTCGGGCACGCTTTCCGGTCCGCCCATGATGGCGGCACCGTGCAGGCCCAGGCTGGGATCGGCAGCTGCGCGCTCGAGATAACGGCGCCGGCGTTCGCGTGCTGCCTCGTCAAATTCCATGTCGAGAGAGGCCTGCAGGTGGCCGGCAAACCGCAACCGCCGCATCCGTTCGGCACGTTCATGGCCATAGGAGGTAAAGTCGGGCTGGGCGCCTTCCGGCGTAGCCCTCAGAATATCCGACACCATCCGCACATCCCGATAGGTGATGGAGAGGCCAAGCCCGTTGATTGGATCGTTCCAGCCCGCCGCATCGCCGATCAGGACGCATCCCTCGGCAAAGGGCGTATCGGTCCAGCTATCATTGTTGAAGTAGGAGAGCAGGGGCCCGGCGGGCGTGCCATCGGCAATCGCTTCATTGCCGGGGG
The DNA here is from genome assembly GCF_000376805.1 of Henriciella marina DSM 19595. Taxonomy (NCBI): domain Bacteria; kingdom Pseudomonadati; phylum Pseudomonadota; class Alphaproteobacteria; order Hyphomonadales; family Hyphomonadaceae; genus Henriciella; species Henriciella marina. The sequence goes on from NZ_AQXT01000002.1 coordinate 205,892, forward strand.
CGCAGTTCATGCGAAAGCTTTCAAGGAATTTGCGCGGCCCGTCCTTGCCGGCGAACCGTCCCTTGTCCTCAAGCGCATAGCCGCCATAGACGCGGATTTTGTCGCCGCCCTGCGGAAAGGCGAGGAAACCAAACCGCCCTTCGGTGCCGATCGCCTGTCGCGTTTCGTCCCAGCCCTCGACCCCTTCAACGAGAAGGCCAGCGAACCAGTGGTGCGGCTTGTCCTGGTGCAGCTTGATATCAGCCTGCTTGCGCGTCGGTGACATACGCCCCTCGGCGCCAACCACCAGGCGGGCTTTCTCTGTGCGGGCCTTGCCGTCCTGTTCGAAGGTCACAGATGGCGAGGTACCCAGAACAATGTCCGTAACATTGGCGCCGCGCACCGTTTCGGCGCCCGCTCGCACGGCCTCGTCGAAAAGGGTCTGGCAGTGATGGGGATGGCCAATGGCCAGAGGTCCGGGAACCTTCTCGGCAAAGATGCCTAATGGCAGCGCCGTTGTTTCTGCGGCTTCAGGCCGGCGGCTTTCATCATAGTGCACGTGCGAGGTGATATGGTGGCCACCAGCGCCGCGCAGAAGATCGTAAAAGCCAAGGCGCCGAACCTCGACAACGCCCCATGGCGCGATCCATTCGCCGCGTACACGGTCTTCATATTCGGTCGATTTTTCCAGTAACAGGACCGCGTCTCCGGCCCGTGCCATGGTTGCGGCCAACGCTGCGCCGCCGATACCACCGCCGACGATTATCAGATCGTAAGTCATCTCTTCCTCCCGGCCGTCTCTTGCCGGACGGTCCATTGGTGCCAAGCGTATCCGGCAAGCCTCCTTTGACAAGGCACGACGCTGCGTCAGGACTGGCCGTCAGACTGTCATTCGCGGCGCAATCATCCTAAAAGCCCCAGCTATGAACGGATTTGTCTACGTCGCTCTCGGCGGCGCCATTGGCGCCAGCCTTCGCCATGGGGCGGGGATCGCGGCCCTGCGCCTCGGGCTGACCGGCTGGCCATGGGCCACCTTCTTCGTCAACCTTCTGGGCAGCCTCCTTATGGGCCTGCTGATTGGCTGGCTCGCCTTTCGCGGTGAAACGCTTGGCGGCGGGCAGGGGACGCGGCTGTTCCTCGCCACTGGCCTGCTTGGCGGTTTCACCACATTTTCGGCTTTCTCGCTGGAGGTTGCGCGTTATGTGCAGGAAGACGCCTGGGGCAAGGCGGCGACTTATGCCGGTCTCTCGGTTCTCCTCGGCCTCGCCTTCGTTCTGGCAGGCCTGTTTGTAATGAAAAAGATGCTCGCATGACACAGCAAGTGATCAATGAAACCGTCAGCCCGAAGGAAGAAGGCACGCGCCTCGACCGCTGGGTGAAACGCCGCCTGCCGGTGACGCAGGGCCAGATCGAAAAGCTTCTACGGTCCGGCCAGATCCGGATCGATGGCGCACGCGCCAAGGCCAAGGACCGTCTTTCGGCGGGCATGGTCGTCCGCCTGCCGCCCGTCCACCAGCCAACCGAACAGGAAAAGAAGGCGCGCAAGGCCAGCACCGCCTCTGCCAAGGACGAGCAGTTCATGCGCGAAATGGTCGTCTACGAAGACGAAGACATGTTCGCGCTGAACAAGCCTGCAGGCATCGCCGTGCAGGGCGGTACCAAACAGGGCGACCGCCATATCGATGGCCTGCTCGATATTCTTTCTGACGGCGAATACCGGCCCAAGCTTGTCCACCGGCTCGACAAGGAAACCTCAGGGCTGCTGCTGATTGCGCGTCACCCGGCCTCTGCCGCTCATCTCAGCGATCTTTTCCGGTCACGCGATATGGAAAAGGCCTATTGGGCCGTCACGGTCGGCTCGCCAAAACCGCCTGCCGGTCAGGTGCGCTGCTGGATGACAAAAGGGCAGGGCGAAGAAGGCCGCGAGCAGATGGTCCAGTGCGCCCAGAATGCAGAAGGCGCGCGCCACGCGATCACCGACTATATCACCGTCTCGCAAGCCGGCCAGAAGGCGGCATGGGTCGCGCTTCGGCCTCAGACAGGCCGCATGCACCAGCTGCGTTTCCATATGCATGAGCTTGGCACGTCCATCCTCGGCGATGACAAATACATCACCCGCCGTGAGGTGCCCCAAGGCGTTGCCGGCGGGCTCCACCTTCATGCGAGGGCCCTCAAGGTGCCGCGCAAGAACAAGAAGCCGCTCCTGCTACAGGCCCCGCTTTCTGGGCATATGGTGGAGACGTTCAAGACGCTCGGCTTCCTCGAGCAGGAAGCGGGCAAGGACCCGTTCGAGCTGTTTCTTTAGAGAAAGCTCACCAAATGCTTCCGTCTCAGTGTTCGTCATCCCGGTTTTCGCAAAGCGAAACACCGGGAGCCAGAAAGCCCGGCTGATGAGGCTGGGTCCCGGATATTTGCCAACGCAAATTCCGGGATGACGACAAAACAGTTGGGCACACTCTGCCAGAACAAGACAATGAATTGAGAGTCCTATGACCACGCTCAAACTCGCCATATGGGACATGGACGGCACCATCGTCGACAGCCGTGAGGTGATCCAGGCGGCCATGTGCCGGGCCTTTGGTCTCTGCGGTCTGCCAGAGCCTGACTATGAAGACACGCGCAAGGTCGTCGGGCTTGGCCTCGAAGAAGCCTGCCGTATCCTTGCGCCAGACTATCACGACGTCCCGGCTCTCAGCACCGCCTACAAGGAAGCCTTCGTCGCGAGGCGGACCGAAGCAAACTTCGTCGAGCCGCTCTATGACGGCGCCGAAGCTTCCCTGAAGCGCCTTGCCGAAGATGGCTGGCTGATCGCCATGGCGACTGGCAAATCCCATCGCGGCATCCGCGCCATCTTTGAGATGCACCCGCTGGAGCAGTATTTCGATACGATCTGGTGCGCCGATGACGGCCCCGGCAAACCGCACCCCTTCATGGTCGAGCAATGCATGAGCACGCTTGGCTGTGAGCCGCACCAGTCGCTCATTATCGGCGATGCCGTCCACGACATGTCCATGGGCCTCAATGCCGGCATTCATACGATGGGCGTCAGCTGGGGATTTGGCCGAAAGAGCGAACTTCAGGCGGTCGGTGCTCATGAAGTGCACGATACGTTTGAAAGCCTGAATTCAGGCCTGATTGAATTTGCGCAGAAAATTTCTAATCAGTAGGGAACAGGAAGGGACGACTGGCGTTCCTGCTGTGAGTATTCAGACAACAAGGGGAATCTCATGAAAAAGTCTATTGTCGCACTTCTCGTTGCTATGGGCGCCGTTGGCGGTGTCGCAGCCTGCGATACCAATGATGGCCCGGCTGAAGAAGCTGGCGAAGAACTCGACGAAGCCGGCGACGAAATGGAAGAAGCCGCTGACGATGTTGGCGACGAAGTCGACTAAGGCTTTTGATTGAAGTCGAACGTGAAAGCCGACCTGGAAAACAGGTCGGCTTTTGTCGTTTAGTGATCTGATAAAAAACAGGAAAACTGCAGTAGGGATGGATCGAACTTAAGGCTGCGCCGTTGATGACATAACTGACATGAAACGCAGAATGCGAAAGGACCGCCCGCTGTGAAACTCAACATCGATCATATCCTCACCGGACTGGCAGTTGCCGCAATTGGTGGTGGCGCGCTGGCTCTTTCTGCACATTCCAGCGTCTCGACAGCCGCTGCTGAGACACAGTTTACGGCCGCCGACGAAGCCGTATTCGACCGGAATTTCCAGATCTCTGATCGAAGCTGCGACGTTGGCTTTGCCGATCAGCAACTCTGCTTTGAGCGCACGCCCATTGAAGACCGTATCCAGGTCGGCGAAGCGTTCCCGGAAACCATGTACCCGCTGGCTCTTGAGTGGCGCGCAAAGCTTGCCCTCGACCAGAAGGCTGACAATCTGAAGACCGTCCGCATCGGCCAGAGCGTCATTCTGATGGACCGTGACACGCGCATGGTCGTAGACAAGATCGATCTGTCACCGCAGCTTCATGCCGAGACCCAGCTTGCTGCTGAAGGCTAGGTGTCCCTCAATATTTGACACGCGGCCCTGACATGGCATGAGGTCGGCCAATGACCGATCAACGCCCACAGCCCAAAACCCTTCCCCGCCGCTTCTACAAGGAGGCGGCGGTTTCGTGTGTGGACGGCCTCTGGCGCATCGTCCTCGATGACCGGCCGGTTCGCACGCCGTCGAAGAACCTTCTCGCGACCCAGTACCAGTCCCTCGCAGAACAGATCGCCGAGGAATGGGCCGCGCAGGGCGACCTGATCGACCCATCCACCATGCCGCTGACCCGGCTTCTCAACATCTCCATCGATAACACGCCGGGCGCTCGCGAAGCGCTCGCCGATGAGCTTGCCAAATACGCCGAGACCGACCTTGTCTGCCACCTCGCCGAAGGGCCGAAAGAGCTCCGCGCCCTGCAGGATGCAGGCTGGCGGCCATGGCGCGAATGGGCGGGCAAGGCGCTCGATATCGTCCTGGTCCCGGTCGAAGGCATCATCGCCTCGCCCCAGCCGGACGCCTCCCTCGCCGCCGCGCACGCCCATGCGACCAGCCTCGATGATCTGCGCCTGACGGGGCTTTCCTGGGCGCTCGCGCTTTACGGATCGGCCGTCCTCGCCCTCGCGGTCGAGCAGGGGCAGCTCGACGCCCTCGACGCCTTCGATCTCTCCCGCATCGATGAGACCTGGCAGATCGCGCAATGGGGCGAAGACGAGGAAGCCGCCGAAGTGGTCGCCCGTCGCCGCGCCGACGCGGACGCCATCGGGAAACTCTTTGCCGCGATCGCGCCCTGATCGGGTCTGAAGCCGCGACCTCGCCTCGTCCCGGTTCGGCCTTTTGCCCACCCTCGATGATGTCGAAGGCAGCGGCTGCGCGCCCCCAATCTGAACGAACACTCAGCCCCCACCCTCCGGCGGGCTGAAGTCGCAGCCTCTTATAGATATAGAGCCTTGTATTTTCGACAAAAAGTAAAGTGAACGAAATCCGAACGGACTGGTCACACCCGGTTCCGGCTGGCTGTGTTTTCCTTCACGCATGATGAAACCGATCATGAAGACCCGAGTGGCAGCGCTGGCTTTTGCGGCTCTCCCACTCACCGCGCTCCCGGCCCTCGCTGACGAGGCCCCGCACCGCGCTCAGACCGCCGTCTCCGGCTTCTCGCTCAGTGTCGCCGATGCCAGCTTCTACGTCTCGGTCGGCAATGATCGCTACCGTGGCCGCGACGGGCGCTACTACCAGAATGACCGCTACGGTCAGCGCCCATGGCAGACCCGCCAGCTGCGCCGTGAAGCTGTCCGCATGTGCGCCGCAGCCATCCAGCGCCAGGGCTACCGCGCAGGTTTCCGCGATGTCGACATCGACAACGACCTTCGCGTCAACCAGATCGGCCCGAAAGGTTTCCGCGTCCTCTTTGATGACGTTGAGTTCGAAGGCCGCCGCCGCGAATTCTACCGCGATGTGAACTGCACCGTCCGTCAGGGCCGTGTGATGAACGTCACCGGTCTCCCGACCCCAGGCCGCCGTGGCCAGCAAGGCCATGACCGGGGCCACCACAACAATAATGGCTACGACCGTGGGCGCTCCCACAATGGCCGGCCCTATGCCTCGACCACCTACACCACGCCGCCGGTCACCCGCACAGTGGTCACGACCCGCACCGTCAACACCAATGACCGCGACCGCGGCTACCGCGGCGATCGTGGCCGCGACGGACGCAGGGGCAACTAGGCCCACACGAAACGCAAACCCATTGAACTGAAAAAAGGCCGGCAGGTTGCCCATAGGGCAGCCTGCCCTTTTTCTTGCGTCGCACGCCCCAGTCAGTAACAAAGGCAGCCAGATTCAGGACTTAAGGATTGAGAGGCTGCCGCCATGAAAGACGTGATCGAAGCGCTTGAGGCCAAACGCGAAGAAGCCCGCCTCGGCGGCGGCGAAGGCCGCATCGCCAAACAGCATGAGAAGGGCAAGCTCACCGCGCGCGAACGCGTCACCCTCCTGCTCGATGAAGGCAGCTTCGAGGAAACCGACATGTTCGTGGAGCACCGCTCCCACGACTTCGGCATGGAGGAACAGCGTATTCCGGGCGACGGTGTCGTTACGGGCTTCGGCACGGTCAATGGCCGCCTGACCTACGTCTTCTCCAAGGATTTCACCGTCTTCGGCGGCTCGCTCTCGCTGGCCCAGTCGGAAAAGATCGTGAAGATCCAGAAGGCCGCTGCCCGCAATGGCGCGCCGGTCATCGGTATCTTCGATGCGGGCGGCGCGCGTATCCAGGAAGGCGTCGATTCGCTCGCGGGCTATGCCGACATCTTCATGGAAAACGTCCTCTCCTCCGGCGTCATCCCGCAGATCTCCGTCATCATGGGGCCTTGCGCTGGCGGCGACGTCTATTCCCCCGCCATGACCGACTTCATCTTCATGGTGAAGGACACCTCCTACATGTATGTGACCGGCCCTGACGTGGTCAAAACCGTCACCAATGAGGAAGTCACCCACGAAACCCTGGGCGGCGCGTCCATCCACGCCAAGAAATCCGGTGTTGCCGACGGCGCGTTCGACAATGATATCGAGGCGCTCATCCAGATGCGCCGCCTCATCGACTTCCTGCCGCTGTCGAACCGCGAGGAAGCGCCAAAGCGCCCAAGCTTCGATCATCCGGACCGCGTGGAGCACAGCCTCGACACGCTCATCCCGGACAATCCGAACACGCCCTACGATATGCGTGAACTGATCGAGAAGACCGCCGATGAAGGCGACTTCTTCGAAATCAGCCCGGATTTCGGCGCCAACATCCTCTGCGGTTTTGGCCGTATGGAAGGCTCCACGGTCGGCTTCGTTGCCAACCAGCCAATGACGCTCGCCGGCGTCCTCGACATTGACAGCTCCCGGAAGGCGGCCCGTTTCGTGCGCTTCTGCGACTGTTTCAACATCCCGATCGTCACTTTCGTGGACGTGCCGGGCTTCATGCCGGGCACCAAGCAGGAATATGGCGGCCTCATCAAGCATGGCGCAAAGCTCCTTTTTGCCTACGCCGAAGCCACCGTCCCGAAAGTCACCGTCATCACCCGAAAGGCCTATGGCGGCGCCTATGACGTGATGAGCTCCAAACACCTTCGCGGCGACATGAACTATGCCTGGCCAACGGCTGAAATCGCCGTCATGGGCGCCAAGGGCGCAGTGGAAATCATCTTCCGCAAGGACCTCGGCAATGACGAAAAGATCGCCGAGCACACCAAGATGTACGAAGACAATTTCGCCAACCCCTACGTCGCCGCCCGCAAAGGCTATATCGACGACATCATCATGCCGCACAGCACGCGGCGCCGGGTCTGCAAGGCGCTTCGGACGCTACGTGGTAAAGAGCTCGAGAACCCGTGGAAAAAGCACGATAATATTCCGCTTTAGGGGGTAGGACTTGGCTCTAGTTGGTGGCACCGCTAAAATTCGGCATGCTGAGACCGGCCAGATATTTGAAATTCTGTCTTCTGAACTGGAATTCGAAACTACTAGCGCAGACGAACGGCAAATGGGGTTCGAACGCGGTTATGAGGCTCGGGTTGATCACCCTTATCTCGGCGAACTTATCTGGATGGTTTGGGAGTATCCTTCTGGGGTCGAGAACTATCGCGAATCTTCAGTTGAGCCACACACACTACTTGAAGACTTTACTTTCGACTTCAGTGAAGGGGAATTCGAAAATCAGATAGCTGAACGGCGGCGTGCTCGAATACAACAGATGGTGGAATGGTTTTTTGAACGATTTGAAGATCCCGCCCACGAGACACCGTACAATGGCCGAGAAGGTGGCTACTTGTACATCCATGGAGGTCCCTACTCTGCGGCAGATGAGCTTTGGAGTAACTTTGCGAACGAAGATGATGAATTAATCGACGCCGCAGTTGCTGAGATTGAGTCTGACGGAACCGTGGATTGGGCTCCCGTCCGCGGTTCGGACTACGATGTTGATGAACCTGAGCCTTGGGCCGATTCTCAAAATGATCCGCAGTTTCCGAATGAGATTGATGAAATAATTGCTGGGCTAGCACCTCAGAACTCATATCCAGCGTTCGAGCTAGATGAATCTGGTATCGTGAGGATGGTTCAGGCGCCAGACAAATTGCCGCCAGAAGGTAATCAAGAGATTCTCAGCGAATTGCTCGCCAACGCACGATCATTGAGGCAGGCACTTCTTGGTACTAATGCCCACGTCGCGCTGTTGTCTGTGGTCGAAAGGTACTTTTCTGTACTTGAGCAAGAAACCTTTTCCGTCTCCCAGTTATACTCTCGAGGAGTAAGTCTAGAAATTGGGGCCGAGGTTGCAGCACAGGCAATTCAAGGTCAGGAGCTACCTTCGCTAACCATAGAGGCCGACACCTATCTTAATGCAGTACTGTCATTGCATGGCAGCTACATCATGAGTGACCCGGTAGGAGCAAATTTGGTTCGCGCCTCCGCTGAATATCAGCGCTCTGAGGGCGGACGGGAGACCGCTTCGACAGCGATCAGAGATATTCAACAAGCCGTAGAGGATCTCCCCGAATTATTCGAAGAATCTGTGAGGTCTGAGATTTCGCTTGCTGTCAAAAGCATAGGCTTAGGTGCGCATCCCGAGAGGAGTAACCAGATTGCGGTAAGAACTGTGGGCAATTTGGTCGCTGGAATATTGTCGGGCCTTAAGAGGCATGCAGGCACAGCCCTACTATCAGGTATTCTAATTGAATCCGCAACTGGGAGTTCCCTGATCGTTGGAGGAGCCGCTCATTTCGATGCTGTTGTGGCATTCCTGTCTGCTAACGCATCTTCTTTCCGAGCCTTCTTTGGGGCTTTTGGAGCGGACACTGGATGGGTATCACCATTAACAAGGCTCTTTGACCGAATTGGTGCTATCTCGTTGCCGCAAAATTAGATATTTGCCCTGTTTAGCCGAACTGCTTTTTTCTTTCGAATTATATGACTATACGAAGATTATACATCGATACAGGAATGTCGAACAAGAGACTATGTAATCGGCCCCTAGCCTATCCTTAGGCAGGAAGATTGGGGACGTCCGACTTTCAATAGTTCTCAGCCGTGCACACGCAACGCTCGAAGTCCTGCGTCGCCCTCGATGGCGCAGCCATCTGAGGGTCCATCTCCTGCTATCGCCACAAGACGCTGCGTTGAGGCCGTGAGATGGACGCCCGGACCGCGTGCCGCGGCCCGGCGTGACGCAGAAAGGTGAAGTCGCGCGGGGGAACAAGGCCCGTATGATTGATCCACTTAAACCTGGGTCCTCCCTCTCCGCAGACCCCTGCGCAAGCAGGGGTCCATGGTGCTTTGTTTCAGCGTTGCGCAATGGATACCTGCTCCTCATCCAGAGCCTGCCGAAGGACGCAAGGGTCTGCGGAAACGGGGCGCTTCGGTTGCTCCCCCCTCCGCCCTGCCGGGCACCTCCCCCGCAAGCGGGGGAGGAAGCAATGCCGCACCGTCTCGGGTTTCTTCTTCCCCCGTGAACGGGGGAAGTGGCCCGCGTATGCGGGTCGAAGGGGGCGAAACCGGTCTCGACACCTCCTCATACACCGCACCGCCCAAGTGGCGTCATTCCGGCCGGGCCCGGACTTGATCCGGGGGCGCGCCGGGACTTGAGTTGGCGAGGCGCACACCGTGCAGCGCGGGGTCCCGGATATTTGCTGGGGCAAATTCCGGGATGACGCCGTGAGGCGTCAGCAGGGGGAAACTCCAAATCCATCCCACCCCTCAAAACCACCCCCATAATCCCACCATGCTGACCCGCGCGTGGATCCTCGAAACCCTTACCCGTCTGCCGGTCTGGACCTGGCCGCTTTTCCTGTTCGAGGTGTGGGCGGTGGAGCGTTATTACCGGGCCTATCGCGCGGCCAACCCCATCGGTATGATGGGGGTCGCAGTCCTGCCCAATGGGCGGATCGTCATCACATTACAGGTCGCAGGCGGGAACAGGGCGGAGCCTTCGCGGCGCGGCATTGCGCCCTCCGCTTCGTGGAAACGCCTCGCGCCGGGCGCAGACTTTGCCGCTCTGGCGCATCCATTGCTTTTGCACCTTGTATGCACCCTCACGGCACCGCTGGTGCACCTTGCGCGCCCGCTCCAGCCAGCGAGACCGCTCGCTCCGCCATAGCTCCGTGCGCCGAAAACCAGACCTCTAACGCCGCAAGTCTCACCGCCTCCGCGGCCGCACGTGCTGGCCGATCATCTAATGCTTGCGGTCGCAGGCGTTGGTGGTGAACAGGTCTGCGATGACGCCTTCGCAATCGCGGTCCTTGCGGTGGTGGCGATCGCGGTGAGGGCGATGGCGGCGGTCATGCCGGTCGCTGCGCGGATAGCTTTGGCCATAGACCCGGCGTTGCACGACGGGCGCGGCAATTGAGGCGCGGAGTTCGGCGAGCGACAGCGAGACTTCCGTGAACCGGTCCTGCGACCGCTCCCAGGAGGCGAGCGAGCCGACGCAGGCGCCTTCCTGATAATCGCGCTGATGCATGCAGGCGGCATAGGCGCGGCAGGAGCCCTCGGCAAAGCGATAGGCCGCATCGAGATCGATCTCGAAAGCGCGCATTATCTCGGTGCGTTCGGTCTGCGGCCCTGCTGGCGGCTGATCCACGCGCAAATTGCCCTGGGTCGATTGCGAGCGCTCGTTTACATCGCCGCCTGAAGCAAAGCCGGTGATCAGAAGTGCGCGCGCCGCCTCGATGCGTTCATCACGCTGGGCGCGCAGGGAGTCCACTTCGCACACTTGCAGGGCGGTATCGATGGCGATCGCGTCTGCGGTGGCGACAACGGGGGCAACATTCGGCGGATAGTAGGGGCCCGCCGGGAGGGGCACATAAGGCTGCTTATGAGCCGCGCAGCCGACGAGCGCGGTAGCGCCAATCAGCACGCTTAGAAGGGTCAATTTGCGCATCGGTCCTGTCCTTTTGATCTTGCCGCTACCGGCTTGCATTGGCGTCTAGACACCCGGCGGCAGCCGGGGGGACGCGGGCGCGCATGGCGTTGCGCAGGATTTCCATTGCCCGCGCGCCGCGCCCGGGCGTTTCGCTGGCCTCTTCCTCGATTTCCTGGCGGATCCGCGCCCAGCGCACCTGGGAGTTCGGGGCATGGACCAGTTCAGGGGTCGATCGGAGGCGGCGGGCTATGTCATGACCGAGATCAGCCGCGTCGCGCAGATAAGCGTCAGCGCGCTCGGGATTTTCGACGATGGCGCAGAGCCGGTAGGAGCCGAAAACCGCACCGGTGCCATAGATCACCGCCAGATTGAAATTGGCGTCGGGATCGCCGCGCACGGCGGCCATTTCCAGCCATTCCAGCGCCAGATCGGTATTCTGCACCACGCCGAGGCCCACCGCGTGCATGATCCCCAGGACGTTCTGGACGCCGGGATCGCGGGCGGTCTGGGCGGCATGACACATGAGCTGGGAGGTCTGGCGCGGGGTCAGCGAGGCGGTCTCGTCATAGCCCAGCTCCCGCTGGAAGGCCCGCACAGCCCGGCGCGTCTCCGCCCCATACGCGCCATCAATCGTGCCGCTGTAATATCCCAGCGCCGTGAGCGCGGCCTGACGCAGGTTGAGCCCGATCACATCGGCCATCACACTGCCTGGGTCGCGCGCAATCCGGGCGAGACTCTCCTGCGAGACCGGACAATCCACCAGATGGGCCTGCAGGCGGCGTTGGGCTAGGATCGATGATTGCGCACCGAACGGACGGCCCCAGGCGACCGACCGGTTCCAGTAACGCATCGCGGCTTCGCGCGATTCCGGCATCAGCGGGCGTCCGCCCGCGCGCTCACAGCCAAAATCGATAATCGAGGAATAGGCCTCGCCGCAATCAAGCTCCAGCGTGGTCAGCTCGGCATCCCCGCGCAGCAGCCAGTACCGCGCCGCTTCGCTATAGACCCGTGCGGCGATGGGCCGGGGCACGCATTCCGCCGCCCCGTAGACGCAAACCAGCGCGGCGTTCGTGCCGCCCGTGCCCGGGGCGACGGTTTCCAGATGAAATCCCCAGGGTTCGGCCGGGAAGGAATCGCGGTGACGCCCGGACCAGCTCCGGTCGGAATTGATCCAGGTTGTGGGGGGCGGATCGCTGGGATGGCTGCCGCGCGGCGTCCAGCCGCCTTCCTGTCGCGACAATTCCGGCCGGGAGCGCGGTTCCCACACATCTGTCGACCTGACACTGATGCGTTCATCCGCTGGATCTAGGTCGGCCTGGACGTCGAACCCCGATGGCTGCGCCTTGCTGTCGGCTGCCAGGAGCGCCGCAGCGCCGCCCACGCCCAGCAGGCCCAGGGCCAGGGTGATGAGGATGTAGATCCGGTTCATGATCCCTGGTCCAATGTTCCGGGCGCGCCGACATAGGGCCGGTCCTGGATTTGCGGCGGAAGGGCGCCGCCGATTCCAAGGTCGTCCTGGGGATAGTGATAGCGCGGCTCACAAACGGGCACTTTGCATATATCGGACGCTTCCACGCACACGTCCGCATCGCGTCCGATGAAGCTATTCTCTGCCAGACGACCGTCAAAATAGCGGTGGCGATACTCGTCCCGTTCGAGATCGTCGACATAGGCGTCATAGGCGCGCTGGGAGAGCTGGACCCTCAGAATGCCAGCAAAGCACTGGCAGTTGTAACCCCCATAGGTGTCGGTGCAGGCCTGGTAGATCGGGTCGTTGCTCTGCTTGACCGAGAACATGGCGATCCACCAGGCGCCAAACAGCAACAGGATGATGACGATCAGGCCGAGAAGGGGCCAGATCCAGCCCACCCCAGAGGAATATCGAGCCTGCTCATGCATGTGTGCCTGTCCCCGCCCCACCACAGGCGTCCAGCCGTTGTTAAGGTTAACGTATGATTAAGTCCACCCGTTAACCATAAAAGCGCGCTGAGAGCGGGGCCGAACTTGTCCGGCGTGCGCCATGGCAGCGCTTGCGCCCGGCGAGGGGGTTTGCCACCTTTGCGAACGCGCCTGCAAAACACCGTCCAAACACCGTGGGTGCACCCTCAGAAGACCGCTTTTGGATCGGCCGGCCCCCTCGCGCCCTCCTGAGGCAGACTTTAAAGCCTATTCAGATCCTCAATGTACGCCAGCGACAGGCCCGTCTGGCACCGCTGGCGCAGGCAGTGGCAGAGGGTGATGACGGGCGGGGTAGGGGCCGCTATGCTGGGGGGAAGGAATATGCCTCTGAAAGGTCATCTCATGCCGAAACTCTTTACCTCCGCCATTGCCAGCCTCGCGCTCGCCGGCGCCGTCTTTACCGGCTGGACGCTCTTTTCAGCGCCGGTCCCGGCGCATGCCCAGACGGTGAATGTGCACAAGACACCGTGGTGTGGCTGCTGCGCGAAATGGGCCGATCACCTGGAAGAGAACGGCTTCGACGTCGTCATTCATGAGCATGAAGACCTGACGCCCATCCGCAGCGAGCTTGGCGTGCCGGGAGAGCTGCAGAGCTGTCATACCGGCGAAGTGAGCGGCTATGCGGTCGAGGGCCATGTCCCCGCCGCCGATATCCGCCGCCTGCTGGCAGAGCTGCCTTCGGCTCACGGGCTTTCGGTGCCGGGCATGCCAGCTGGTTCACCGGGTATGGAAATGGGGGACCGGATCGATCCTTACGACGTCATCCTGTTCGGCGAAGCGGGCAATTCGGTCTGGTCCAGCCATCAAGACGGCCACGATCACTAAGCGAGCCCCCGCCGCTGCCAGAGCCAGAAGCCGAGCCCGATGAGGACCAGCTGGACCGAAACGCGGGCGCTGGCGGCCCACGGGACCGAGAAGATCGGGTCCGCGCGGAAGAAGTCCCAGAGATGGATCGGCAGGTAGACAATGCACATGATCGCAAAGGCAAAGCCCGCCAGCGCGCGGGTGCGGGGCACCAGGACTGCGACCCCGACTACGATCTCTGCAATGCCGGACAGATAGACGATGGCAAACTTCGGCAGGCCGTCCGGAATCGCCCGGAAAATGTCTCTGGCGTGATCATGTGAAAGACGCCGCCCGCCAGCATCCATGCGGCGATCAGAAGAATAGCGAACCAGTGCATGGGCGGTTTCCTTACCGAATTGTCATGCCCTAATCCTTGCGATGGATTGGACGCCGCGTGCAAGCGGATGCTAGGTAAAGGTATTGATTGCGTTTGAAATTACTTTCGGCCCGCCGCCAGACGAGGCGTGGGCCAGAACAAACTGGAGTGACAACAATAGTGAACCTCAAGACTTTTCTTTTCGCTGGCGCGTCCGCGCTGACCCTCTGTGCCATGACGCCAGCTGCGATGGCGCAGGACGCTGCAGACACCGCCGCAACTGAGCAGGCTGAAGCCCCCGAAACCGATATGACGGATGCGGGCGAAACTGCCGAAGCCGCTGATCCGCAAGTCCTTCTGGCTGAATGGACCGGACCTTATGGCGGCGTGCCGCCTTTCGATGAGGTCGAGGTGTCCATGTTCCAGCCAGCGCTGGAAGCGGCCATGGAAAGCGCGCGCGCGGAGATCGATGCGCTGACCGCGCAGGACGCCGCGCCAACCTTTGAAAATACGATCCTGCCCATGGAGAAGGGCGCAGGCGAGCTCAGCCGTGCGCTTGCCGTCTATGGCATCTGGGCATCCGGTCTCAACGGGCCTGAGGTACAGGCCGTCCAGCGCGTGGTTGCCCCGAAGCTCGCAGCTTTTCAGGATGCGCTCTATCAGGATGCAGCCCTCTTCCAGCGCATCGATGCGATCTATACCGGTGACGAGTATGAAGACCTGACGCCCGAGCAGCAGCGTCTCGTCTGGGACTATCACACCGACTTCGTGCGTGCTGGCGCCGCCCTTAATGATGAGGAAAAGGCACGGGTCGCAGAGATCAATCAGGAACTCGCCCCGCTATATACCAGCTTCTCCAACAACCTCCTCCATGATGAGGAAGCTTATGTTACGTGGCTGAGCGAGGAGGATCTCGCCGGTCTCCCGGATTCGGTCGTAAACGCGGCTAAATCGGCTGCCGAAAGCCGGAACAATGAGGGCGGCGAGTACGCCATTCTCAACACCCGTTCCTCCATGGACCCGTTTCTGACCTATTCAGATAACCGGGCCCTTCGCGAAGAAGTCTGGCGCACCTATTATGCGCGCGGCGACAATGGCGACGAGTATGACAATAATGATGTCATCGCGAAGATCATGCCGCTGCGTGCCGAACGCTCGCAGATCCTTGGTTATGAGAGCTTTGCGCACCGCTCCATCGAGAAGGCCGTTGCGGGCAATCCGCAGGCGGCCATGGACCTGATGCTGAAAGTCTGGCCCGCTGCGACCGCCAAGGTCGACGAGGAAGTGGCTGCAATGCAGGCGATTGCCGATGAGGAAGAAGCCTGGATCAAGATCGCGCCGTGGGACTATCGCTACTATGCCGAGAAAGTCCGCCAGGCCGAATACGATTTCGATTCCGAGGAAGTGAAGCAATACCTCCAGCTTGAGAACCTCCGTGAAGGCATGTTCTGGATGGCTGGTGAGCTTTACGGCATGGAGTTCGAACAGGTCACCGACGTGCCGGTCTTCCATGAAGATGTTCGCGTCTGGGAAGTCACCCGTGACGGTGAGCATCTCGGTCTCTGGTACTTCGATCCGTATGCGCGCACGGGCAAGCGTTCGGGCGCCTGGATGAACGCCTATCGCACGCAGGACAATCTGGATGGGTTCACCACGCCGATCGTCTCGAACAATTCGAACTTCGTGAAAGGTGCCGAAGGCGAACCGGTCCTGATATCATGGGATGACGCGACGACGCTATTCCACGAGTTCGGTCATGCGCTGCACGGTCTCAACTCAAATGTGACCTATCCGTCGCTCGCCGGGACCGCCGTGCCGCGCGACTATGTGGAGTTCCCGAGCCAGGTGCACGAGAACTGGCTGCCAACGCGCGAAGTGCTGGAGAATTATGCGCTTCACGTCGAAACCGGTGAGCCGATCCCGCAGGAACTGGTCGACAAGATCGAACGGGCCGCAAATGCGCGGCAGGGCTTTGATACGACCGAGTATCTCGCCAGCGCGCTTGTCGATATGAAGCTTCATATGATGACGGACTTTGAAGGCTTCGATCCAGACGCCTTCGAGCGCGAAACGCTTGAAGAGATGGGCATGCCGGAAGAGCTGCCCATGCGCCACCGTATGCCGCAATTTGCGCACGTCTTCTCGGGCGAGGGCTATGCGGCGGGCTACTACGCCTATCTCTGGGCCGACACGTTCAGCGCAGATGCATGGGAAGCTTTCGAGGAAGCAGGCGGCCCTTATGACCGGGAAACCGCGGATGCTTTCGGCAAGTGGATCCTGTCGGTCGGCAATACGATCTCACCGTCGGAAGCCTATGAGAATTTCCGCGGCCGCCAGCCAGACACCAATGCGCTGATGCGCGACCGTGGGTTTGGCGTTGCCGGTGAAGCGTCGGGCAGTGTTGGCGATGACACCAACGCGCCGCTCGACTAGGCGGGCATCGCGCCAGAATAATGAAGAGGCCCCGATATGTTCGGGGCCTCTTTTTGTTTGGGCTAAAAGAAAAGCCGGCGCGCTGCCGGCTTTTCGAAATGTGTATGCGTGGTCCAGTCTAGCTGGAGATCTCATTGATCAGGGCATCGATGTCGCCATTGTTGCGGTCGAGGATTGCGCCGAACTGAGCGCGCTGCTCAATTGCGAACCAGATGTCCTGGGCCTGAATGTCGACGATGTGCCAGCTGCCGTTTTGCATGACACGCCAGCTCATTTCCTGCGGACGGTCGCTGTCGGCGGTTCTCACCTGGGTAACAACAATGGCGTCGCTATCGCCGCGAGGGATCACGTCTGTGACGGTGACGTCAGCTCCTGAGAGACCAGACAGGTGTTCCTTCATCTGGTTGCGGGCAAAGATGCCGAAGGCGTCGGTGTACCGGGACTTTTCATCGGCAGAGAGTTCCGCCCACTTATTGCCCAATGTAAATCGGGCAACAGCGTCGATATCGACGTTTGAAAGGACGAGGTCGGCTTCGGAATCCGAAATGACCTGATCACTTAGCGCTGTTACGGCCTGGTCGGCTGTGTCCGTCACAATCAGTGCGGCGTCGTGGTCTTCATTCGCAGCATATGCGAATGGTCCAATTGCGAGAGCACTCGTTGCGACCAGAAGGCCTGCAGTCAGGCGGGTGCGAAAATTCTTTCCTTGGGTATGCGTCATCGTCATCTCCTTGTGCACTTGCACGGCAATTCTTGCTATAAACGCGTCCTTGCGTTTCGCTCATGACGCAGTGTGGAAACGCGCCTTCGCTGAACCGGTTTCACCAGATGCTGCCATGACAGTTATTTCATGCGCGCATGAAGAGCCCGGGGACGCGCGCGGTCATCTCATTAGACACGGGGCACAAACCCGCTACATTCGAGCCAAACGCGCATAAATAGAGGAAATGCCATGACCAGATCATTGTCCCCGAGCCGCCGCCAGCTCCTTCTCGGTGCAGGTGCAGCCGCCCTTGTCGCTTCCGCCACATCCGGTGCCGCAGCGCAGTCAGCTGGCAGCGCACGCTCCGGCGCGGGCCTTGCCGGTAAGTCGGTGCTGATTACAGGAACGTCCTCTGGGTTCGGGCGACTTGGCGCTGAACATTATGCGCGTCTTGGTGCCAAGGTGTTTGCAACGATGCGCAACCTGCCGCGCCCCGAAGCCGACGAGTTGCGGGCCCTCGCGGAGGATGAAGGTCTCGATATTACCGTTGTCGAAATCGACATCACATCGGACGAACAGGTGCAGACAGGCGTCGCCGAAGCCGAAGCGGCGGCGGGCGGCGCGCTGGATGTCCTGATCAATAATGCGGGCATCGCCATGTCCGGGCCGATCGAAGTGCAGGATCTTGAGGCAACAAAGCTGATGTTCGACACGAACGTCTTCGGCGCCCAGCGCATGATCCGCGCCGCGCTGCCAGCCATGCGAGATGCAGGCCGGGGACAGATCTTCAACGTGACCTCTCAACTCGGCCGGCTGATCATCCCGGGTCTTGGCCAGTATTCACCGACCAAATTTGCGCTTGAGGCCCTCAGCGAACAGCTTGCCTATGAGACGGTCGACAAGGGCATTGAAGTCACGATTATACAGCCGGGCGGTTACCCCACCGAAATCTGGCAGAACGCGGCCGTGAATTCCGCCGACTTGAAAGAGCGCTCACGCGATCCGCTGATCGCCGCCTATCCGCAGCTGACCGCAGGCATGGGCGATGCGGGCAATGGCGGCGGCAACACCGACCCGATGGACATACCGCGCGCGATTGCCGAGATTATCATGATGCCAGCAGGTCAGCGCCCGCTTCGCAAAGCGGTGCACCCGGTGGCGACGCCGCAAGTGCCGATCAATGAGGTCTCAGCCGAGCAGCAGCTCGCCATGCTTGGCGGGTCCGGTTACGGGCCGTGGCTGCGCGCGGTCCTCAAGAACTAGGCCCGGGGTTCAGGCTGGCTCAGGCCGGCTCCGGCTCCCAGAACTTGACCATGGCTGGCGGCGGGGACGGCTTAAACTCTGTCTCGTCCAGCGCCGCGAGCGCGCGGTCGCGGTCTGCCTTGTCGAAGCTGCCTGTCGTCAGGCAGAATTCGACGCCATTGCCATTGGGGTCTGTCGTGTAGATCGAATGGCACCAGTTATGGTCGATCTCGAAGACCTTGAGGCCGGCCTTGCGCCACTTGTCCTTCCAGGCGGCAAGTTCTTCCTTGGTGGAAACGGCGAAGGAATAGTGATTGGTCAGTGCCGGCAGGTTCGCGGCCTCATTGAGGTCGTGGATGTGCTCGTCCTGGGTGGCGGTGTCATGCAGCTCCCAGAAGGCGATAAAACGGGAATCGTCGCCGTCCATCCGGTAGAAGAAATGCTTGCCCCAGCCGCCTGACGGGATGGGCGCGACCTCTACCTTGACCAGTTCGAACCCCATGATGCCTTCATAGAAGGCGTGGGTCGCCTTCATGTCTTTCGCAGCGAGCGCGAGATGATGATAAGCCATTGTTACTCCTCCCCTTTTTTATTGTCGTCGACCATGGACATAACGTCGGCGCTGTCGCCGCCGGGCGCTGGCACCTCGACGATGCGGTCTTCCACGTCATCATATTCGAGCCGCAGGGCGCGGCTCATCACGGCGTGCATCATATAGGTGCACGTTGTGTAGGTCAGCTCCAGGATTTCCTCGTCCGAGAGCGATGCCTTGAGCGCAAGGAAGACCCCGTCGCTGACGCGCCCGCGCTGCAGGACAAGCGCGTCCGTATAGGCAAGGACCGCGCGCTCGATTTCGCTGTAGCAATCGGCGACCTGCCAGTGCGGGATCGCTTCGATCTGTGCTTCGGTCAGGCCGACGTCGCGGCTTGCCTTGCAATGCTGTGAGAAGACAAATTGCGAGCCCACCGTGAACCCTGCGCGCGTCTGGCCAAGCTCTCTCAGTTTCGGGTCCAGCTTGCGCTCTTTGGAGCGATAGAACTGGAAGCCCTCTGTCGTGTGCTTGAACGCGTCGGGCACGATGTTGAAGACGGTCCACCAGTTGCCGGGCGTGCCGGTCGCCGTGCCCGGGCTTTCAATCGGGTCGCGGTCGTCAAAGAGAAGATCGAAGATACGGTTGGCGAAAGGGTTCTCTGCCTCTCGGCCTGCTTGCTTCAGTCGTGGCAACGCGTTTCCTCCGGTTTTGGCCCCTGAAACAGAGTGTCTGTTCCGGTGCTTTTGCCGCACAGTCGGCGCCATGCCCTGCGGTCAGTCAAGCGCCTAATCTGGCCGGCCAGATCAAGGCAGAACCGGGATTGTGGCTTTCCGATCCCCTCTGTGGCCGAATGCGTGCGCAACAACAGTTCAATATTTCTCTGTGCCGCGAAGGATGTTATAAATTGTCGAGAAACCGGAAGGGGCGGGCCAAAGCAGACCTTTGAGCCGGATGGGAAAGCGGAGCGGCAGATCTGCTCTAGTGAGCAGGAGTGTCTGAGTAGGTGATAACATGTACCGCCTGATCTATGTCAGCAAGGCCGCCGAGTCCCTGCGGGAAGACGACATAGAAAACATTCTGCACGTCTCTCAGTCCAATAATGATGAGCGTTACCTGACAGGCTTTCTTGCGCAGAATAACCGCGCTTTCATGCAGGCGCTGGAAGGTGAGCGCCGGGAAGTGCTCGATATATATGACCGGATCAAATCGGATGACCGTCATTCCGGCGTCCTCCAGATCATCGGCGAGCCGATAGAGAAACGCGCCTTTCCAGACTGGACGATGAATTACCACCGCGTGGACGACAAGGACGGCTCTTCGACGATGGTCCTGCGCCAGGACGACGCCGTCGATGCGCTGCTCAACCCCGAAATGCCGCGCGACCTTCTCTATCTCTTCTCCAAGTTCCTGCGCATGCGCTAGGAGCCGCCCGCTCTTCCTGAGTGCTAACGCTCTTGAAAGGGATTTCTGCGAGGTATTCTCCACCGGGCAGCGGCCGCGTGGAGACTTCTATGTCAGACGAGCTCAGGACCAGGATGGCGCAGATCGCTGAGCTTGGCGAACTAAGCCAGACAGAGGCGCGCCGCGCGGTCGAAGAGATCTATCGCGACGGCATCGTGTCACGGACTGAAGCCGAGGCGCTTTTCCGCTTGAACGCAACACTGAAGCAGCCCGATGTCATGTGGACTGATCGCTTCGTCGAGGCAGTCAAGGATTTCCTTCTACACGGTGAGCCCCCGGCCGGGCTGGTCACCGACGAAGAGGCAAGCTGGCTCATCGGGCAGATCGAGGGAACGGGCCAAGCGGCCTCCGACAGCGAAATCGATCTGATGCTGGCGATCCTACGTTACGCCGATGCCGCGCCGACAAGCCTGTCGCGCTTTTGCCTGGAGGCCATTTCACGCCGCATTATCGACGCGGGCTGCGCCAATGAGGAGATGAGCGAGCGCATGCGCCGTATCCTTCATGCCCCGGCTGGCGATGGCGCGATCTGGATCACGCGGCACGAAGCAAATGTCCTGTTCAAGACGAATGACGCGATCGGCCAGGCTGTGAATGCCAAGAGCTGGGAGAATGTCTTTGCCAAAGCGATCCTCAATCATCTTGTCTCTGCCGCCCATCCCGACCCTGCAACCGAGTGCGCGCTGACCCGTGAGGCGTGGCTGCGCGATACAGATGTCAATGTCGGAGAGTTTATTGGACGCATGGCGAATGCCTTCACCGGCGGCACCTGGTTCGAGCGGGTGAGTTTCAGCCCGGAATCGGCGGCGCGCGCTCGCTACTATGCAGCCTCCGAAGCAAGGCGTGCTGGCGCGAAGATCACAGAGGATGAGGAGCAATGGTTCCTCAAACGGCTTGGCTGGGACAAATCGGTCACCCCGGCAGAGCGCAGGCTGGTCAATCTGATGAATAGTGAGGCCCCGGCATTCGTGAAGGGACTTTCCGAAGCGCTCAAGGATGACGAGCTTCGCCAGTCCGCCTGAGCGAGGCAGCCGACCCTGTCAGAGCTGGCGCTTGACGCAATGCACAAGCTGACGCGAGGGCACGTCATGGACACGCTGGCCGCCGGGCTATAAGTGAGGGCTTTCTAGATAAATCACTGCTGATTCAGGGGCCAGTCATGTTCAAGAAAATCCTGATCGCCAACCGCGGCGAGATTGCCGTTCGCGTGATCAAGACGTGTAAGCGGCTCGGTATCAAGACGGTGGTCGTCTATTCAGATGCCGACGCAAATTCGATGGCTGTCGAGATGGCGGATGAAACCGTTCACATCGGCCCGTCAGCAGCATCGGAATCCTATCTTGTCATGGACAAGATCGTCGATGCGGTGAAGCAGACCGGCGCTGAGGCAGTGCACCCGGGCTTCGGCTTTCTTTCGGAGAACCCCGAATTCGCCAAGCGGCTGGAGAAGGAAGGCATTACCTTCATCGGGCCTAATCCGCACGCCATCGAGGCGATGGGTGACAAGATCAGTTCCAAGAAACTGGCTGCGGAAGCCGGTGTTTCGACCGTGCCTGGCCATATGGGCTTGATCGAAAGCACTGAGGACGCCGTCAAGATTTCCAATGAAATCGGCTATCCGGTGATGATCAAGGCATCGGCGGGCGGCGGCGGTAAGGGTATCCGTGTCGCGGCCAATGACAAGGAGGTCCAGGAGGGCTTTCCGGCGGTCAAGTCCGAAGCCAAATCCTCCTTTGGCGACGACCGGATTTTTATAGAGAAATTCATTCTCAACCCTCGCCATGTCGAAATCCAGGTGATGGGCGACAAGCATGGCAACTGCGTCTATCTTTTCGAGCGTGAATGCTCGATCCAGCGCCGCAACCAGAAAGTCATCGAGGAAGCGCCAAGCCCGCTGCTTGACGAAGCGACCCGCAAGAAAATGGGTGAGCAAGCCGTCGCGCTGGCAAAGGCCGTCGATTATGACAGCGCCGGCACAGTCGAGTTCGTCGCATCCGGCGTCGACAAGAGCTTCTACTTCCTTGAAATGAATACCCGCCTTCAGGTGGAGCATCCGGTGACCGAGATGATTACCGGTGTCGATCTCGTCGAGCAGATGCTGCGCTCGGCCTGTGGCGAGAAGCTCAACATTGAGCAGAGCAGCCTCAAGATCACTGGATGGGCCGTGGAAAGCCGCGTCTACGCAGAAGACCCTTACCGCAAATTCCTGCCATCGATCGGCCGCCTGCGCCGTTTCCACCCGCCGGGTGAAGGCCCGCTGGGCGAGGGCACTGTGCGCATGGACTCCGGCGTTCGCGAGGGCGACGAGATCTCGATGTTCTACGATCCGATGATCGCCAAGCTGGTCACGCACGGCAAGGATCGCGACACCGCGCTCGATACCCAGGCCTCCGCGCTGGACCGCTTTCACATCGAAGGCATTCAGGACAATATTCCTTTTGTCGCGGCCGTCATGGACGAGAAACGCTTCCGGTCTGGCGACATTACGACGGCCTATATCAAGGACCAGTTCCCTGATGGCTTCGATGGCGTCGAAGCGACCGATAAGCAGCGTCTCTATCTGACGGCCACGGCTGCCTATGTGCACGGCGTCTTTGCCCGCCGCGGGGAGCAGATCTCCGGACGCATGAGCGAACCGGATGCGCCGCGCGAGGAATGGGTCGTCATCCTCGACAAGGAGCACCAGGACATTGAACTTGAGCTTGGCGATAACAGCGCGAAGATCACGATCAATGGCAAGGTCCATACACTCGAGACCGAATGGAAACCTGGCACCCACCTTCTGGAGGGCACGATTGACGGCGAGCCGTTTGCGGTGAAATTCGCCGACAAGACCGAAGGCTATCTCCTGCGCCATCGCGGCGTTGCGGTGCGCGCGCTGGTCTGCACGCCGCTCACGGCGAAGATGCTGGAACGCCTGCCAGAAAAGCCGAAGCCGGATACGTCCAAGCTGATCATCTCACCGATGCCGGGCCTCGTCGTTTCGGTCGATGTCGAGGTGGGCCAGCAGGTCGAAGAGGGCGAAGCGGTCTGCATCGTCGAGGCGATGAAGATGCAGAACATCATTCGCGCCGAAGCGACCGGCAAGGTGGCGAGCATCAATGTCGGGGCAGGTGACAGTGTCGCCGCCGATGAAGTCATGGTCGAGTTCGAATAGACACCGGTTCAGCGAACAAGCGGAGTTCTGCCTGCAAACGATGAAAGATCTTCTTTTCAATCCAAAAGGGCGGATCGCTAAACGGCGTTTCTGGCAGGGCGTGGTCGTGCTGACCGTGGTCGCCGTGATCAAGCGTGGGGTCGAGATTAAGCTGGCGGCGGCGATGGCCGGTGTGCTCGGCATATTCTCGATGGCGCTTACCCTGGCGCTTGTTTATGCCAATATCTGCGTCTTCGCGAAACGGTTTCACGATGCGGGCACCACCGGCTGGTGGATCATGGCGGTCTGGATCGCCAAATTCTTCGTTTTCGTGCTTCTGTTCGGCCTCTTTGGCGGTCTCTTCCTTGGCGATCAGGGAACCGCACTCCTTGAGGCGATGATGGAAAGCTGGGCGAGTGCGGACGAGGCCCAGCTGACGCAGGCTTCGCGCCGTCTCGTCGACATGCTCTTCCCGCTGATCATTTTTTCCTATGTCGCAAATGCGGTCCTGGCAGCTCTGGTCGTCGGATCATTGCGGAGCGACCCCAACAAGAACCAGCACGGGCCACCAACCGGTCTTCCGGAAGAGTTCAACTGATATTTATTTTATCGTTTATTGATAAATTCGATTTTGTGGCTATAACCGTTTTTCGATAAGACGTGAAAGTCCTCCCGAATGTCAGATACGACCGTCCCTTCGCTCGATCCCAAACGCCCCTGGCTGACAGATGAGCG
This sequence comes from Henriciella marina DSM 19595, assembly GCF_000376805.1. Taxonomy (NCBI): domain Bacteria; kingdom Pseudomonadati; phylum Pseudomonadota; class Alphaproteobacteria; order Hyphomonadales; family Hyphomonadaceae; genus Henriciella; species Henriciella marina. Next base: position 230,124 of record NZ_AQXT01000002.1, read on the forward strand.
CGAACTACCCGAGAAGATGAACTGGGCCGAGACCCTGTTTGACCCGACCGGCATGGCGCCGCGTTTGCATTTCACACGCGCCTGGACGCTACTCTTTACGCTGCAGGTCGTCGTGATTGTCATTCCCTTCACGATCGCGCTCGTTCTGAGTACTGCTGGCGGCGACGGCAGCACGGCCTCGACGATCGGGACGTACATGACGCCGGTGGTCTTTATCGTGACGACGCTGATGTCCTACGTGATCCATTCGCGGCGCCTCAACGACGCCAACAAGTCGCCGCTCTGGGCAATCATCCCCTTGGTCCCGCTGCTTATCGGCATGGCTCTGTTCGTGACGACCGCCATGTCCACGGCGGCCGAGTATGACAAGAGATTCGAGATGAGGCAGGACTATCTCTCGGATCCGGACGCCTTCCGTGAAAAACAGCGCGCAGAGCGAGAGCGTGCCGAAGCCGAAGCCGAAGCCGAGGACAACGGCGAGGCGCGCGGTCGTGGGCGCGGCGGACCTCCCGGGGGTCAAGGCGGTATTAATTTCGATGAGCCGCTGCCACCGAAGACTGGCTATGTGCTCAAGGCTGCGGCCCCGACCATCCAGATGGTCGTGATCCCGCTCAGCGCGCTGATCGCTATCTGGAGCCTGATGTGGGTCGCGCGGGTACCCTTCTTTGGCGCCTATCCCGGTAGCGAAGAGGCTGCCGGACGCCCGTCCAGGGTCTATCAGACCTGATCGCGCAGCGGCGCGGGCACATTGACCAGCTCTGACAGGAAAATTTCAGAGAACGCTTTCTTCAGCGCCACATCTGCATCGGTCATCGCGACCGGCAGGCCGAGATCGACGAGGCTGGTTACACCAAGCCCCTCATCGCTGATACCGCACGGTGTGATCCCGTCGAAGTGAGATAGATCCGGCTCGACGTTCAGGCTGATGCCATGGAAGCTCACCCAGCGTTTCAGGCGGAGGCCAATGGCGGCGATCTTGTCTTCTCGCAGCTTGCCGCCCGGGGCCGTGCGGTCGACCCAGACGCCAACCCGTCCGCAGCGTATCTCACCCTTTACATTGAACGCGTCGAGCGCGGCGATGACCCAGGCTTCGAGCCTGGCTACGAAGTCGCGCACATCCTTGCCGCGCATCGAGACGTCCAGCATCACATAGGCGACCCGCTGGCCGGGCCCGTGATAGGTGTACTGGCCGCCGCGGCTTGCCTCGAAAACAGGGAATCGCGCCGGGTCCTTGAGGTCATCCGGCCTGGCGCTGGTGCCGGCAGTATAGAGCGGGGGATGCTCCAGCAGCCAGACAAGTTCGGGCGCATTTTCGTCTCTGATGGCGCGCACCCGGCGCTCCATGAAGGCGAGGGCGGCTTCATAGTCGACCGGCATATCGCTGACGGCCCATTCAACTGCAGAAAAATCTGTCATTTCGCGCATATAGAGGTGCAAGCAGGGCTTCACAAAGCCTTCCTGCGCACTTATACCGCGCGGACTTCCCGCAGGGATACGTGCGGCCGTGGCGGAACTGGTAGACGCGCAGCGTTGAGGTCGCTGTGAAGCAATTCGTGGAGGTTCGAGTCCTCTCGGCCGCACCATCCCTGGGAAGCAGGCAGTCGGGCGATTTTCCCGTCCGTAACAAAGGAGGGGCCTCATGTCCGACCTGCCGCAGACCAATCAGCCTGAATCGTTCGAAGACAATTCCCGCGAAGCGCATATGGACTATGTCCAGGATGTGCGCGAAGCAGTGTGGGATCGCGATACACGCTGGCTGTCACGGCTTTTGGGGCGCCTGCACCCCGCTGACGCGGCAGACCTTCTCGAGCAATTATCCAGCGACGATTTCTCGGCCTGCGTGGACCTGCTCGGTGGTCAGCTGCCCACGAATGTCATCATTGAGCTTCGCGACGAGTACCGTGAAGAAGCCGTCGAAGTCCTGCCTGATGAGGCGGTGGCCGCTGTTCTGGGCGAGCTCGATTCCGATGATGTCACGACGATCCTCGAAGACCTTGAAGATGCGCGCCGTGAACGCATCCTGGAAGAGCTTGCGCCGGAAGACCGCGCGTCGCTGGAACAGGGCTTTGCCTATGAGGAAGAGACCGCTGGCCGGCTCATGCAGCGCGAGTACTTCGCCGCGCCTGAGTTCTGGACTGTCGGCCATACGATCGACCATGCCCGCGACAATGCCGACGATCTGCCTGCCGAGTTTTTCGAGGTCTACGTCATCGACCCCGCGCACAGGCTGAAAGGTGAAGTTCCACTGGCGACCCTGCTGCGCTCGGCGCGCGACGTGAACCTTTCCGATATCATGCAGGAGGTTCAGTCCGGCATCACGGTCGACATGGACCAGGAAGACGCCGCCTATCAATTCCAGAAATACTCCTTGGCCTCTGCGCCCGTCACAGATGATGTCGGCCGCCTGCTGGGGATGCTGACGGTCGATGATGTGGTCGACGTTATCCAGGAAGAAAACACCGAAGACCTTCTCGCCCTCTCGGGCGTCAACGCGGCCGATGGCTCTGACACGGTGCTCGATTCGGTGAAATCGCGCGCGCCGTGGCTGGCAGTGAACCTTTTCACCGCCTTCATCGCATCGGGCATCATTTCGCTCTTCGAAGGCACACTCGACCAGATCGTGCAGTTGGCCATCCTGATGCCAGTGGTCGCAGCCCTTGGCGGCAATGCCGGCAGCCAGGGCCTCGCGGTCGCCGTGCGCGCCATCGCAGAGCGCGAAATGGAAGGGGATGCCGGACGCCGCGCGATCCTCAGGGAAACGCTGACGGGCCTTGCCAATGGCGTGATCTTTGCGTTTGGCGTAGCCGTGATCGCGTTTGCCTGGTTTCAGGACCCGCAGCTCAGCCTGATCATCGCCGTTGCGATGTTTGCCACTTTCATCTGGGCAGGGTTCTCAGGTATCGTTGTGCCTCTGACGCTGAAGCGGGTCGGCGCGGACCCGGCTGTGGCCTCATCGGTCTTCGTACTGACACTGACGGACATTATGGCGTTCTTCAGTTTCCTGGGTCTGGCGACAGTCTTCCTCGTCTGAGGCGCAGGGCGGTTGGCATGAGCGGCCTGTGATTTGCAGCGACACGTTCAATTGTACCGGTTTGGAGCATTTTACTGTGTCAGAACTTCGAACATCAGACGCTGGCCTGGAACTCATCAAGGCATATGAGGGATTCAGATCCGACTCCCGGAAGCTGGCTGATGGTCGCTGGGTCATTGGCTATGGACATACCAAGGCCGCCCGCGAGGGACTGACGATCACAGAGGCCGAAGCACAGGCGATCCTGTCCGAATTTGACCTGCCGCCCATCGAAGAGGCGCTGAACGAGCTCTTGCTCGTGCCGGTAACGCAGAACGAATTCGACGCGCTTGTGTCCTTTGCCTTCAATATTGGTCTGTCCCAATTTGAATCGTCAGACGTCCTTGCCAGCATCAACGCCAACAATAAGCTGAAAGCCGCCTGGGCGATGGAAAGCTGGCGCAAGGCCCGCGTTGGCCAGCGCGACATGGTGGTAGATCCGCTCGTGCGCCGCCGCGCAGACGAAAAAGCGCTGTTCCTGAAAACCGACGGCCCCGTCCCGCATGCCTCCAGCAGCCGCTTCCGTCCGCTGGTCGATATCGAAGAGACAGACCGCTATCGCAAGCAGGCGCAGATGGCGGCTTTCCAGTCGCCCGGCTATCCAGCGAATGACCAGGTCGACGAAGAGATTTCCACCGAAGCGGCCGCGCGTCACGTCAAGGACCGGCTGACCCGCATTCTCGGTGAAGACCAAAGCGACGAAGAGGCATATGCGGCCGAGCTCGCAACAGATCTCGATGATGCGACGGAAGATGGCGAAAAAAGCGTCGACGATATCCGCGCCGCCGTTTCAGCGCTTGCTGTGAACACCGCGCCGGAAGAAGACCTGGCCGAAGATGCCGAGGCGGAAGCTGCGGCCGACCCTGTCGCTGAGCCCGAGACCGAGATCGATAGTGATACGGAAAGCGACACATCTGCAAAGGATGATGCCGTCTTCACAATGAGCGCTGATAATGACGCTGAAGAAGCGCCGGTCGCTCAGAAAGATGAAGAGCGTCCGTCACCGTTCGACCTGCTTGTTCCGGCAGCCGCACAAGCAGAGGCGTCAGAAGAGACTGAGACAGACGACGCAACTGATGCTGACGAGGATGAAAGCGACGTTTCTGCCGCGGCTCAGGACGACACAAACGAGCCTTCAGAAGACGATCTGGCGCAGGACGCTGAAATCGTAGAAACGCCTGTTGCAAAAGAAGCCGTTGCTGCCGACGCAGCAGCAGAAAGCGATGAGAGCGACAAGGCTGCCAGCGCCCATTCGCTCAAGAGCGACGACTTCGACGTCGAAAATGATCCTCTGACGCTCGACGACCTGGACGAGATCGAAGAAGGTGAAACGAAGGATGAGCGCGGCCGCATTCTTATAGATGACCTGCGCCCGTCGGATGTCTGGCTGTCGGAAGGCCGCGACGATGATGAAGAGAAAAAGGAAGGTCCGCTCGAGACCCTCCTCTTCGGCGTCCTTGCGCTCGTCGGTGCCGGCCTCTTTACTTATGGCGGCGCGAGCGAGTTTGGCTGGTTCGGTATGGAGCGGCCTGCGCAAGCCGACATGATGGCGTATCTGCCACCTTTCCTGATGCTGCTTGGCGGCCTCGTCTTCGTCGTGATGGCCTATTACTGCTTCAAAGCGCTGTTCCCGGGTAAAAAATAGGCCGACCGCGCACGAAGGCATTCGCCGCATTGGCATTCAGGGCAATCATGGCTAAATCAGGCCTATGATCCCGAACACATATCCCACGCTGAACTTCGATCTTGGCGAAACCGCCGACATGATCCGCGATACGGTGAAAAGTTTTGCCGCCGACCATGTTGCCCCTATTGCTGCTGAAATTGACCGCACGGATGTCTTTCCGCGCCAGCTGCTGCCCAAAATGGGTGAGCTTGGCCTGCTCGGCATCACGGTTGAGGAAGAGTGGGGCGGCAGCGGCCTCGGCTATCTCGAACACGTCGTCGCCATGGAAGAAATCTCGCGCGCATCTGCCTCTGTGGGCCTTTCTTACGGGGCGCATTCGAACCTCTGCGTAAACCAGCTTCGCCGCTGGGGCACGGACGAACAGAAAAAGCGCTATCTCGAGAAGCTGGTCACCGGTGAACATCTTGGCGGCCTTGCCATGTCCGAGGGCGGCGCTGGCTCCGATGTCGTCTCGATGAAGCTCAAGGCCGAGAAAAAGGGCGACCGCTATATTCTCAACGGCTCGAAAATGTGGATCACCAATTCACCCGATGCCGACACGCTGATCGTCTACGCCAAGACAGAGCCTGACAAGAAGTCTCGGGGCATCACCGCCTTCATCATTGAGCGCGGCATGAAGGGCTTTTCAGTGGCCCAGAAGCTCGACAAACTGGGCATGCGAGGGTCCGAGACAGGCGAGCTCGTCTTTCAGGACTGCGAAGTTCCCGAAGAAAACATCATGGGCCCGCTGAACGGCGGCGTCGAAGTCTTGATGAGCGGTCTCGACTATGAGCGCGCCGTGCTGGCGGCCGGCCCGACCGGCATCATGCAGGCCTGTATGGATGTCGTTCTTCCCTACGTTCACGATCGCAAGCAGTTCGGCCAATCCATCGGCGAGTTTCAGCTCGTTCAGGGCAAGTTGGCTGACATGTATGTGCAGATGAATGCCGCCAAGGCCTATGTCTACACCGTCGCCAAAGCCTGCGACCGCGGCGAGACAGCCCGCAAGGATGCGGCTGGCGCGATCCTTTATGCTGCTGAGATGGCCACGAAGCTCGCGCTCGATGCAATCCAGCTACTTGGCGGCAATGGCTATATCAATGAGTACCCGACCGGCCGTCTCCTGCGCGATGCAAAGCTCTACGAGATCGGCGCCGGCACGTCAGAAATCCGCCGCTGGCTGATCGGACGAGAGCTTTTCAACGAAACGGCTTGAGTGCGACCTGGCAGCTAGATCACGGCCCGCAAGCGAGCATCTGACGTCTGGATGCTCAGAACCTGACCCATGGCGGAGATGAGCGAGCGCTCGTCGATGGGTTTAGACACATAGCCGTCAAAACCCATGTCCAGATACCGTTCGCGGTCGCCGGCCATACAGTCCGCCGTCAGTGCCAGCACCGGGATCAACCGGTTCGCACTGGACGACATGCGGAGGCGACGAAAGGCCTCTGCGCCGTCGAGGCCGGGCATGTGAATGTCCATGAGCACGATGTCGAATGGCTGCTGGGAAAGTTTCTCCAGCGCTTCATTGCCGTCGGCAGCCAGTGTGACTTCTACATCGTATTGATCGAGGAAAGTATTGGCGACACGGCGGTTGATGGCGTTGTCGTCCACAACAAGCGCGCGGCAGTCTGAAAGGCTGGTGCGGGGTTTCGGCTCTCTGATCTGTACGGCCTTGGTGGTGCCGGACCCATGAGGTGAAGAGATGTCCTGGGCCACGAATTCCAGCGTGAACACTGAGCCGCGCCCCTGCTCGCTAACCACAGAAACGTCGCCGCCCATCATTTGCGCCAGCTTGCGCGTTATGGAGAGGCCGAGACCTGTCCCGCCGAACTGGCGCGTGGTGGAGCCATCTTCCTGAGAAAAACTGTCGAAGATTTTCTGTTGTTTGTCGGGGGCAATGCCGCACCCCGTATCTGACACATGGATCGTCACGCGTTTGGTTTCAGGGTCTGTGCCGGGCGCACTGGAAACAACAATCATCACTTCGCCTTCAGCGGTGAATTTGATCGCGTTCGAGAGAAGATTGCCGATACACTGGCGCAGCCGGACCGGGTCGAAAATCAGGCTCGACGGCACGTCCGGATGAACAAAGAGGGTGAGCTTGATGCCCTTTTCGTTCGCGAGACTTTCATGGAGCTTGAACAGGCTACTGAGTTTGTGGCGAAGGTCGCTCGCAACAGGCGCAATTTCCAGTTTGCCCGCTTCGATCTTGGAGAGGTCGAGAATATCGTTGAGCAGCACCATCAGGGCGCGGCCTGAATCCAGAATGATCGAGACCTGCTCGCTCTGGACGGGGGTGAGGTCTGCCACGGCCAGCGTCTGCGCCATGCCAAGCACGCCGTTCAGCGGGGTCCGGATCTCGTGGCTCATATTGGCGAGGAATTCTGACTTCATGCGCGTTGCCTGTTCGGCCCTCTGAAGGGCATCGCGCAACTCATGTGCTGTGCGGCGTTCCTCGCGCACATCCTGAATGTGCGTAATGAAGATCGGTGTCGTCTCGCCCGGCAGGAAAGCTGTGTTCAGTGCGATAGAGACGCCTATCCGCTCTCCGGTGGAGGTCAGAATTTCGCTGTCCGAGGTGTGCTTAAAGACGCCGCCGCTTGCCATCTTGCGCTGAAGCTCTTCGCATCGGATCGCCTGGCCAGGCCCCATCAACAGGTCGATATGCTCGCCCTCAAATTCGCTGAACGAGCGCTCCGTCAAAGCCTCAAGCGCCTCGTTCATGTAAAGAAGGCGCCCTTCATGATCGGCAATCGCGATTCCGTGCAGAGCCTTGTCGCAGGCAAGCCGCAGCAATTCAGCGCGGGTTATCGCTTCGTCGCGCTCCTTGGCGATGTCGGTGATTTCGTGAGAACAACAAAGCACGCCGCGTTCGGTCGGGATGAGGCTGGTCTTGAGGACCTTGCTGAGCATTTTTGCCGCGCGCCCTTGGCTGGTCAGCAGTGTGCCGGGCTTGCCCGTCTCGATGCATTCGAGCACCGCCTTGACCATTTCGGAGCCGCGATAAGCAGGGTCGAACTCGAATATACGCATGCCGACGACGCTTCCCCCGTCTGGGAAGATCGATGCGTTCATCATTTCATTGGCGTCGATCCACTCCAGATCGACAATATTCCCGGCATCGTCCCTGACAGGAGCCGTCTCGCAGACCAGTATCGGCAGTTTGTCAAAGAGGCTCGCACGCATCAGCACATCACTCCATTATGGGGCATTACTTCTGCGTAAGTTTTGACGCTCTATGCTTAATATTGGATTGATCAACCTGTTGCAGCTATTGCAGTTTCCGCTGATTGGAGGGGCCTTTTCGAGCACAGGGACCTCCTGACATATTGTCGTCGCGAACCTCCGTCATAGTTATTCGTTCTATGACGAGGTCATGAAGCGGCAACAAAGGACGCCACATGCTTTCAGAAAGCCAGCCCGGTGCACAAGACAGCGGGCAACAGCTTCTCAGCCAGTATCTCGACATGCGCGCCTATTCGCGGGCGTTAGCGTTTCCCCTGTCCGACGCCGATGCCACCGTGCAGTCGATGGAAGATGCGAGCCCGGCAAAATGGCATCTGGCGCACGTCACATGGTTCGTCGAGTGCTTTATCCTGAAACCGCATCTTGGCGGCTATGAAGAATTCGACGCTGACTTTGAGTATGTGTTCAACTCGTATTATGACGCGATCGGGGATCGTCATCCGCGCCCGAGACGCGGCATGCTGACCCGTCCATCGCTTGAGCATGTGATGGCGTACCGTGCACATGTCGATGCCGGTGTAGAAAAACTCCTGTCTGACCCGCCGTCGCCGGAGGTTTCAGAGCTTGTCACCCTCGGCATCCATCACGAGCAGCAGCATCAGGAGCTGTTCCTCACCGACATCCTTCACCTCTTCAGCCAGAACCCGCTCAAGCCCGCCTACCGTCCGTCAGAGCCGCGGCTACTGAACGGGACAGCCAAGGCGCTCGACTGGCATCGCTTTGACGGCGGCCTGGTCGAGATCGGTCATGATGGCGATGGCTTTCACTATGATTGCGAGGGGCCACGGCACAGACAGTATCTTGAGCCGTTCGAACTTGCAGGCCGGGCGGTCACCAATCGCGAGTGGATCGCTTTTATCGAAGACGGCGGCTACAGCGCGCCAAGGCACTGGCTCTCCGACGGATGGGCCTGCGTTCAGTCCAAGGGCTGGCAAGCGCCGCTCTATTGGTACAAGCACGACGGCGCGTGGTGGACGATGACGCTTCGCGGGGCGCAGCCCGTCGACCCTGAAGCACCTGTCTGCCATGTCAGCTATTACGAAGCAGATGCCTATGCGAGCTGGGTTGGCGCCCGTCTGCCGAGCGAGGCCGAATGGGAAATTGCCGCGCGCGGCATCGGCACGGATGGCAATGACGCTGGAACGGGCCGTCTCAGTCCCGGCCTCCAGAGCGATGCCGGTCTTGCTGGTATGTTCGGCGATGTCTGGGAATGGACGCGAAGCGCTTTTCTTCCCTATCCGGGCTTTCAGGCACCAGACGGCGCGGTCGGTGAGTACAATGGCAAGTTCATGAGCGGCCAGATGGTGCTGCGGGGTGGCTCCTGCGTAACCCCGCCTGACCATGTCCGAGCAACCTATAGAAACTTTTTCCACCCCGATAAGCGCTGGCAGTTCTGCGGCGTCAGACTGGCGAGAGATGCATGATGGACGGTGAAGGGTCAGACCCGTTTCGAAACGACGTGATTTCCGGCCTGTCGCGGAAGCCAAAGTCGCTCCCCAGCCGGTGGCTGTATGACGAGAAGGGGTCGGCCCTGTTCGACGAGATCACCGAGCTTCCGGAGTATTACCCCACCCGCACCGAGCTGAAGATCCTGCGCAACAAGGCAGGCGAGATGGCTGAGGCGATCGGCCCGCACGCGGTCATCATCGAGTATGGCGCCGGTTCGCTGCTGAAGGTCCGCATCCTGCTCGACGCGCTTGATCGTCCTCGCGCCTTCGTGCCGGTCGACATCTCTGCCAGCCATCTTCATGCGGCGGCGGAGGGGCTCAATGAAGACTATCCGGAGCTGATCGTCGACCCGATTGCGTCGGACTTCATGGCCAACAATCTCGGCGAGGCGCTGCCCGAGACGCCCGGACGCAATGTCGGCTTCTTTCCAGGCTCGACGGTTGGCAACCTGTCAGACGCGGAGATCAAGCGCTTCCTGTCGAATGTCCGCAGCGATCTCGGCGATACATCCTGTTTCATCATCGGCGTCGACCAGCCGAAGTCACCCGACATTCTCATTCCGGCCTATGACGATGCACAAGGCGTGACAGCGGCCTTCAATCTGAACCTCCTGACCCGCATCAACCGCGAACTCAAAGGTGATTTCGATCCGGGCGCGTTCGAGCACGAGGCACGATGGAACGCCGAGGACAGCCGGATCGAGATGCACCTGAGAAGCCTGAAGCGTCAGCGCGTGCGCGTGGCCGGGGAGGTGTTCGATTTCGAACAGGGTGAGACGATCCACACCGAGAACTCCCGCAAGATCGCGCTCGATCGATTCGAGGCGATGGCGGCGGGCTGCGGATGGACGCTGAAGCGGACCTGGAAGGATGAGGACGGACTGTTCGCGGTCCTGTTACTGGAAGCCAGCTGAGGACGCGAAGGGGAGGGGAATTGATCGATATCCGCATCGCGACGGCGAAGGACGGGCCTGCTGTGGCGGATATCTATCGCCCCTTGGTGCTGGATACGACCATCTCCTTCGAAACCGACCCTCCTGATGGCGATCAGATGGCCCAGCGTATCTCGTCGACGCTGGAGACACACCCCTGGCTGATTGCGGCAGAAGCGGGCGCGGTCATCGCCTATGCGAACGCGTCGGCACACCGCTCGCGCGCCGCCTATCAATGGTCCTGCGACGTCACCATCTACACGGCCAACCATGTGCGCCGGTCAGGCGTCGCCCGGGCTCTCTATGCCAGGCTCCTCGTTTTGCTGGAGCAACAGGGCTTTGTTTCCGCCTTTGCGGGGATTGCCCTGCCGAACGACCCGAGCATTGGATTTCATGAGGCGCTTGGCTTCGAACACCTGGGGACCTATCGCGAGGTCGGTTACAAGCTGGGCGGCTGGCGGGATGTTGGATGGTGGCGCCGGCCGCTGGCGGCTCCGACGTCACATCCCGACCCGCCCCTTGCCTTCGCCGACCTGCTGGAGCGAGGCGGGCCAGCATGACCCTCGCCGAGTACAATGATTTCTGCGCCTACCTGCCTCACACGACTCACGTCGTTCAGTGGGGCGGCAGCCATGTCTGGAAGATTGGCGGCAAGGTCTTCGCGATCGCAGGGGGAAATAGCGACAGCGATTTTCGCTGTAGTTTCAAAGTGTCAGAGCTTGCCTTTGATATTCTGAAAGAACAGCCTGGCTGTCAGGGTGCGCCACATCTCGCCTCGCGCGGAATGAAGTGGATCCAGCGGTTTTCAGATGAGGCGGTCGATGACGATGCCTTGCGAGACTACCTGCGCGAAAGCTACCGGCTCGTCTCGCGTGGGCTCACGAAAAAGCTGCAAAGAGAGCTCGGATTGAACCAGTCCTGACCAGTCGATAACGGAACTTGGCCACCGACGTCCCGTTGCATTTTCCATAGATTTTTTGAACGAGACGGAAGGACGAGAGCATGACCCTCACCACAAAGCATTTCGGCGTCGAAATCCCTGCCATTGGTTTTGGCACCTGGAAGCTGAAGAAAGAAACGGCGCAGGAGTGCGTGGCGAAGGCCATCGAGTCTGGCTACCGCATGATCGACACCGCGCAGGCCTATGAGAATGAGAAGGATGTTGGCCGCGGCATCAAGGACGCGCAGCTACCGCGTGAGGACCTCTGGGTAACGACCAAGGTCTGGCTGTCCGAGTTCAAGGACGGCGACCTTCAGAAATCCGTCGAGAAGAGTGTCTCAAAGCTCGGCACGGACTATGCCGATCTCATCCTCCTTCACTGGCCGAGCAAGGATGTTCCTCTGGACGAAACACTGGGTGCCTTGAACGAGGTCCGCGAGAAGGGCCTTACCAAGCATATTGGCGTGTCGAACTTTACCGTGGATCAGCTGGGTGAGGCGGTGAAGCTTTCCAAAGCGCCGATCCTGACAAATCAGGTCGAGTACCACCCCTTCATCGACCAGACCCCGGTCCTGGAAGCAGCCCATGCCATCGGGACGTCAGTCACCTCCTATTCGCCGCTCGCGCAGGGGCAGGTTTTTGACAGCGATGTTCTAAAGGAAATTGGCGAAGCGCATGGCAAGACACCTGCGCAGGTGACGATCCGCTGGTTTACCCAGCAGCCCGGCGTCATCACCATTCCGCGTTCATCGTCGCCCGAGCACCTTCGTCAGAATAATGACGTTCACGACTTCGAACTTTCGGCTGACGAAATGGGCCGCATTACTGCGCTCAAGGCGAACAATAAGCGTCTGATCGATCCGAGCTGGGCCCCGGAATGGGACAGCGCAGCCTAGGTCTTGTCGCTGGCTGGTGCGGTCAGACTTTTGCGAGTTTGACGCCGCGCTGGCTGGCTCCGACGGGCCCGCCCGATCCATAGCAGAACTCGTGAAGGGACCCGCCAGCCAGGGCTTTTTGCGCGGCGTTGTAACCAGCTTCCACAGCTTCTTCATAGGCTGTCCAGTCGCGAAGTTCGATGTCGCGCAACTCTGGCAGGATGAGCGTGTCGACGAGATCCCTGCCAGCCGTCGGGTTTACGCTCAGCGTGGCTGACCGCATCAGCAGGCCCGCGATCGGCGGCGCAGACGAGAAACCGTGCCGCCAGACCCATTGGAAAAAGTTTGGCGGACTGACGAAATCCTCTGCATTCAGCCCCTCGGGTGCGCGGGCGACATCAGAGCCGATCACGACGCCGCGATGGAGCTCTCGCATGACATCGGTTGGAAAATTATTGAGCACCGCGCCATCGACCAGGACTTCGCCATCGTGCACCACCGGTGGCAGAATACCGGGGAGCGAAATTGTCGCTCGAAGTGCGGTTCGTAAATTGCCTCGCCGGTGAACGCGGTACGTACCATCTGTCAGATTGGTCGAGACGGCAAAGAACGGAATGCTGAGATCACCGATATCTACATCACCAAAGTGCTCTTCCAGCCGCCGGTTCACCCGCTTGCCCTTCACCATGGCGATCACCGGCAGGTTATAGTCCCCCAGGGGGTTGGACTCGACGAACGCCTTGCGGATGCGGTGCTCGATCTCTTCGTCCGGCCAGCCCATAGCGACACAAGCGGCAACCACCGCGCCCATGGAGGCGCCGCCGGCAAAATCGATCGGCAGACCCGCTTCACGAATAGCTTTGATCACTCCGATATGAGCATAGGCCCGCGCGCCGCCGCCTGACAGTATGAGACCGATGGATCGTCCAGCCATGACCCGCGCCAGGCGGTCACAGCCTTCTGTGTCCACCCCCGTCCAGTGAAAGAGGCGCGCGGCACCCGAAGCGTCCAGCCAGTCTGACGGGCTCGACGCTTCCCGCTCTGTACTGTGGTGAAGAAGCACGATGTCCACCAGCTGGAGCGAACGAGCTGGAGAGTCGTATGACGGCATGAGCGGGTTGGATGGCCGGGCGTCGGCCCTACCGAAGACCCACACGCGGTCTGCCTGCCGCGTGGAGAGGCGAAACCATGAGGAGTCGCCCACTGAGGTGACCAGCATGACAATGTCATTATTGGCTTCGAGTTCGTCGAAGAAGCCGCTCGACTTGTCCCGGCCTTCCGCCTCATCGATGATGCGGCATGACATGTTGAAGCGTTTCAGGGCTTTCTGGAGCGCCTCCGCACGTAGCTGGAGGTCGATCGTCGGCGAGGTCGCAACCAGAGCGAAAACCTTTGGCGCATTGCGCCTGTTCGGCTTTCGGCCTTCACGAAGGCGCGACAGCATGATCTGGATCATTGAGGTCAGGATGTCGGGGTCGGCCTTGATGATCCGCTCAAACCCCTTGCGGGAAATTTCGAGAATCTCCGCATCGCGCAGCGCATAGACAGAGCTGGTATGGGGCGCATTGTCAGCAATGCCGTCGCCGTCTGCGTCAATGGCGCCTTCGAAGAGCGCCATTTCGCCGACCGGTTCACCGGCACGGATGTGCCCGATAAAATCAGACCGGCCATCTGGCATGGTGCGAAACGCGCCAAGCGAACCGGACAATACGAAATAGATCGATTCCGAGATGTCGCCTGCCTTGAAGAGATCCCATCCGGCCGGCAGCGCAAACCATTTTGCCTCGCGCCCGGCCGCCTTGAGGGCGCGTTTCGGCACGTCCCCCAGGAAGGGGATCGATTTCAGGGTTGGGGCAATATCGAGACTCATTTTTCCCAGTGTGTGCCTTCGCTTGGGCTCTGAAAAGGTCTTTGTTCGGCGAAGTTATGACAGAAAAGATTGTCTACACTGTTACCGCCGCGGGATGACATTGCCCGCAACGGGCGATAGGTCTGCAAGAAACAGTCTCCAGGAGGGCCAATGCCCGTATTGAAAACCACGCTCGATACATCTGGCGAAAAATTCTCGTCGAACAGGCAGGCCATGGAAGCCCTGCTTGAGGAGCTGAGCGAAAAGACCGCAGGCGCCGCGCTTGGCGGTCCCGAACGGTCCCGTCAGCGTCATACAGAGCGTGGCAAATTACTGCCGCGCGAACGGGTTGAACGCCTTCTGGACCCCGGCGCGCCCTTCCTGGAAATTGGCGCGCTGGCGGCAAATGGCATGTATGATGATGAGGCCCCGGGCGCCGGTATCATCACGGGTGTTGGCCGGGTCGAGGGCCGCGAATGCATGATCGTCTGCAATGATGCGACGGTGAAAGGCGGCGCCTATTTTCCGATGACGGTGAAAAAGCATTTGCGCGCGCAGGAAATCGCCGAGCAGAACCGGTTGCCTTGTATCTATCTGGTCGATAGCGGCGGCGCCAACCTGCCGCACCAGGCAGAGGTCTTTCCGGACCGTGAGCACTTCGGCCGCATCTTCTACAATCAGGCGCAGATGAGCGCGAAGGGCATCCCGCAGATCGCATCGGTGATGGGTTCGTGCACAGCGGGCGGGGCCTATGTCCCGGCCATGTCTGACGAGACGATCATCGTGCGCAAGCAGGGCACGATCTTCCTCGGTGGTCCGCCTCTGGTGAAGGCTGCCACGGGTGAAGAGATTTCAGCCGAAGATCTTGGCGGGGCAGATGTTCATGCCCGCAAGTCCGGTGTGGCGGATCATTATGCGGCGAGCGATGAGCATGCCCTCGCAATCGTGCGCTCAATCGTCCGCACGCTGCATCAGCCAAAGCCCGACACGGTTGGCTATGCCGATCCGCGCGACCCACTTTATGATCCGCGCGAGCTTCATGGCCTTGTGCCACGCGATGTCCGTGAGCCCTATGACGCGCGTGAGGTGATCGCCCGTGTCGTTGACGGGTCGGAGTTTCATGAGTTCAAGCAGCTTTACGGCGAAACGCTGGTCTGCGGCTTTGCGCATATTTATGGCATGCCGGTCGCGATCCTCGCCAATAATGGCATTCTCTTCTCAGAGAGCGCGCAGAAGGCGGCACACTTCATTGAGCTGGCCGACCAGCGCCGCACACCGCTTATCTTCCTGCAGAACATCACCGGCTTCATGGTCGGCTCGAAATATGAAGCCGGCGGCATTGCCAAGGACGGCGCCAAGATGGTGACGGCGGTTGCGACCGCATCTGTGCCAAAGCTGACGGTGGTCACCGGCGGCAGTTTCGGGGCTGGCAATTATGGCATGTGCGGGCGCGCCTATAGCCCGCGCTTCATGTTCATGTGGCCGAACGCCCGTATCTCTGTGATGGGCGGCGAGCAGGCCGCGTCAGTGCTGGCAACAGTCCGCCGCGATGGGATGGAGCGGCGCGGGGAGGAATGGAGCGCCGAGGACGAAGAGGCCTTCAAGGCGCCGGTGCGCGACGCCTATGAGGCTGAAGGCAGCCCTTACTACTCCACAGCGCGTCTCTGGGACGATGGCATCATTGACCCGGCTGACACGCGCCGCGTCCTGGCGCTGTCGCTCTCTGCTGCGCTGAACGCTCCGCTAGGCGAGCGCGGCTTTGGCCTCTTCAGAATGTAACTTTCGCGACTTTCCAAAGCTTAATGAACGTCGCAAGTGCCAGATAAAAATGACGAATTTTTGGGTATAGACCCTTGGGCTAGCTTGATGACGACTTTTTCACGCATCCGGCCAGCGGGGCTGCGCGTCTCCTTCCTGCATCTCAGAGAGAGATCGCAAAACAAGGAGTGAGTTATGAAACGCTTTGCAATTATCCTCGCCGGTGCCGCAGCAGCTGGTACTTTCGCCGCATCCGCTGGTGAAATGAGCGCCTTCGGCGACGTCGATACCGATACGAGCGGCACCATTTCACAGGAAGAATTCGTGACCTGGAAAACCGCCGATGGTGATGTGACCGCGCAGGAAGCCACCGAGAAATTCACCATGGTGGACGCCGACTATAATGGCGAGATCAGTGAGGCCGAGTATGAAGATGCCAAGGCCGAGTGGTCCGAAGAAAAAGAAGCGAGCGACATGACGGGCGAAACCGACATGGAAGCCGACACGGACATTGAAACCGATACTGAGCTGGACACAGACTACTAGTACCGGTCCATCTTGAAATCGAGCGAGGGGCCTGCAGCCGCAGGCCCCTTTTGCTTGCAAGCTTGCGGCAGTCGTGCCACCCGGACACGCGGTTGCCGCGTGTGGAGTAGAAGGCCCTGACTACGAACCGATTTGATCTTTTGCGTCTTCTGTTCGCGTCTGGTGTCGTCATCTTTCATGCCGTCGCCCTGACCGCGATCGCGCCGCGCTCGCCGCTGGAGCTCGCGCTCGGCGACCTTGCCGAACTCTCCATACAAGGCTTTTTCATTGTCTCGGGCGCGCTGGTCTTCGGCTCTCTTCAGCGCTCTGGTGGTCTTGGCGATTATGCCGAGAAGCGGGTGCGGCGGCTCTATCCGGCCTATGTCGTGATCATCCTGCTTCCGGCGCTCGCAAGCCTCATTATCGCTGGCCCGGAGGCTATTGCGGGAATCCTGCGCTATCTGGGCGCCAATCTCGTTTTCCTGAACTTCCTCGCCCCGGACCTGCCTGGACTTTTTGAGGGTCAGCGGTTTGAGGCCGTCAATGGCGCGCTCTGGACGCTCAAGATCGAGGTGATGTTCTATCTGGCCCTGCCGGTCATCGCGTTCTTTATGCGCAAGGCCGGCAAGGAGTGGTGGGCTGTTTTGGTGCTGCTCTATGTGGGCGGCGAAGCCTGGCGGCTCTTGCTGCCACCCATCATCGCGTCGTCGGGTGCGTCAGATACAATCGTTACGCTCACCCCAGAACTCGCGCGTCAACTACCGGGCCAGATGGCCTTCTTTGCGAGCGGTATGGCGCTCTGGTCAGTCTGGGACCGGGCCAAAACCCGCCCCGGCATGTTCGGGCTGGCGGGTCTGGCCATCTTTGTGTTTTCCTGGCTCCATCCTCTGCTGGAGCCCCTGCGTGCGGCCGGACTTGCAGGCCTCATTGCCTGGGTCGCCTTCGCGCCGGGCCCTGTTCTCAACGCCGCGCGCTACGGCGATATTAGCTACGGGCTCTACATTACACATTTCCCCATTCTGCAGGCCCTCATCATGATGGGGCTCTTTGCTGCAACAGGCCTCGCTATCGGCTTCCTTATCGCCGGGGGGCTCACCCTGGCGGCGAGCTTTGCGCTATGGTGGGCGGTCGAGAAGCCAGCCCTTCGCCGTGACAGCCATTACAGGCAGGCTGCAAAGGACGGCTGACGGCCATTTCAAATTCCGCGATCCGCGCCTAACGTCTCCTGCAGATCATAGGAGACTTTCATGGCCTATCAGACCATTTCACTTGATGCGACGCCCGGCGGGATCGCCATCCTCACGCTGAACCGCCCGGACAAGCACAACGCCTTCAATGCGATCGTGATCGAGGAACTCACTGACGCGCTCGAAACGCTGGAAGAACAGACCACGGTCCGCATGGTTATCCTGCGCGGCAACGGGCCAAGCTTTTCTTCCGGCGCAGACCTGGAATGGATGAAGGCCGCTGCCGACTATACCCGCCACGAGAATGAGGAAGACGCCTACAGGCTGGCTGAAATGCTGCGCAAGCTCGCCGAATTGCCTCAGATGACGGTGGCGCTGGTCCATGGCGCGGTGATGGGCGGCGGGGCAGGTCTGGTTGCGGCCTGCGATATCGCTGTTGCGATGAAAGAAACCAAGTTCCGCTTCTCGGAGGTTCGCCTTGGTCTGACCCCTGCAACCATCAGCCCTTTCGTCATCTCGGCCATCGGCCCGCGTTGGGCCAAGGCGCTGTTCGTGTCCGCTGAAAGCTTCGATGCGACCTTTGCTGAACGTATCGGGCTTGTTCAGTACGTGGTCGAGACTGATCAGGGTCTTCTGGAAATGGAAGAGTATCTGGCCGATCTTGCGAGCAAGGCTGCGCCGGGTGCAATCGCCGACAGCAAGAAGCTCGTGCTCGACTTTGCCGCCGTGGAGTTTGATCAGTCGCTCAGCCATGAGACGGCCAAACGGATTGCAGCACGCCGGGCCAGCGATGAGGGAAAGGAGGGTCTCTCGGCCTTCCTCGAAAAACGCAAAGCCAGCTGGGCCGAATAGGCGCCCGGCCCATGCGGCCGCGAAAAGACCGCCTGGAACCTGATGATTGCCGCGCGCTTGCCTTGTGAGCGCCGAGTTTGCCCGTGAGATAACCCACCATGTGGACACGCGCGCGGTGGCAGGACTGGCTTACAGATCAGCGGGAGGCGCTCAGGTGCCGAACGGTGCACGGGGCGTGGTCGTCTGCGCTGTTCGAATTTCTGAGCTTTGGCATCAAGCAGGGCTGGGCGTGTATCTTTGGCGGCCTCCTGCTGGGCCTGATCCTGCTGACGCATCTCTACTATCCGGATGGCGCGTCTCTCAGCCGGTATGACTTTCTGGTCCTTGCCGCGGTTCTGATCCAGATCGTCCTGATCGCGACAGGTCTCGAAAGCCTTGAAGAGGCGAGGGTCATCCTCGCCTTCCACATCGTCGGCACTGCGATGGAGATATTCAAGACGGGCGCTGGCAGCTGGATTTATCCGGAAGAGAATCTGCTCCGCATCGCCGGGGTACCGCTTTTCTCAGGGTTCATGTACGCCGCTGTCGGCAGCTATATTGCGCGCGTCTGGCGGATCTTCGAGTTCAAGTTCGACCGGTTCCCGCCGCTCTGGCTGCAGGCGCTGCTGGCAACCGCGATCTATGTGAATTTCTTCGCGCACCATTTCATGATCGATATCCGCATTGGCCTGTTTGTCGCGACCGTCCTGATATATGGACGGTGTGTCGTCTGGTTTCGGGCGGATCAGACTTACAGGCCGATGCCGCTCGTTATCGGATTTGGTCTGGTTGCACTTTTTATCTGGTTTGCCGAGAATATTGGAACACTTGCGCGGGCCTGGACCTATCCGGGGCAGGAGTCAGCCTGGAAACTTGTTTCTCCGGCAAAATTCGGCTCTTGGTACCTGCTGATGATCATAAGTTTCGTGCTGGTGGCCCTGATCCACCGGCACCGGAAAGGACACGATGCTGAAAAGCCTGCTGATCGCGAACCGGGGTGAAATTGCCTGCCGGATCATCGAGACCTGCAAACGTCTCGGCGTGCGCACGATTGCCGTCTATTCCGATGCCGATGTCTATGCGCGCCATGTCGCCATGGCTGACGAAGCTGTCCATATCGGCGCTGCGCCGGCCGCAGAGAGCTACCTTCAGGGCGACCGCATCATCGAGGCCGCCCGGAAAACGGGCGCCGAGGGAATACATCCCGGCTATGGCTTCCTGTCAGAAAATGCTGATTTCGCCGAGGGCGTCGCCCGGGCAGGCCTGATCTGGGTCGGGCCAAAGGCTGAGACGATTCGCTCCATGGGCCTCAAGGACGAAGCCAAGCGCATTGCAGAAGATGCCGGCGTTCCGGTCCTGCCCGGCTATCGCGGCGAGGCGCAGGACGCCCCGACGCTTGAAACCGAAGCCGAGCGGATCGGCTATCCGATCCTGATCAAGGCGGTCGCAGGTGGCGGTGGTCGCGGCATTCGTCTCGTGTCGAAGAAAAGCGACCTTGCCGGAGAGCTTGAAAGCGCCGTGCGTGAGGCGAAATCCTCATTCGGCGACGGCCGGGTCATGCTCGAAAAACTGGTCGAGCAGCCCCGCCATATCGAGGTTCAGGTGTTCGGCGACAGCCATGGCAATGGCGTCCACCTCTATGAGCGCGATTGCTCGCTCCAGCGCCGCCGCCAGAAAGTGGTCGAGGAAGCGCCAGCCCCGGGCATGCCTGAGGATGTGCGCGCAGCCATGACGGGCGCGGCTGTCGATCTCGCCAAGGCCGTCGGGTATGAAGGCGCTGGAACGGTCGAGTTCATCGTCCATGGCGCCAAACCGCTTTCCACCGACACCTTCTTTTTCCTCGAGATGAATACAAGGCTTCAGGTCGAGCATCCTGTCACGGAGCTGATCACCGGCACCGATCTTGTCGAATGGCAATTGCGCGTGGCCTCTGGCGAGAAACTGCCGCTGGAACAGGGCGATATCCCGCTTTACGGACACGCGATCGAGGCCCGCATCTGCGCCGAAGACCCCGCCGATAATTTCCGGCCCGGGGCAGGGCGGCTCTATGCGTTCAGCCTCGGCGACGTCGAACGGCTATCGGAAATGCGCGGCAATACATCAGAGGACATGTTCGACGAGGACTCGACCATTTATCGTCTGGATACGGGCTTCGGCGCTGGAGATACGGTGCCAGCCGTCTACGATTCCATGATCGCAAAGGCGATCGTGAAAAGCTGGGACAGGGAAAGCGCGATTGATGCGCTGTCTGAAAGCCTCGGCGAAAGCATCATTGCCGGCATCCCGAGCAATATCGGATTTCTCAAACGTTGCCTTGATCATGGCGTCTTCCGCGATGGCGAGCACCATGTGAACTGGATCGCTGACGAGATCGACGCGCTGACACAGCCAAAAAGCGATGTGCGTGAGGCCGCTGGCAGGCTGGTCGCGCACGCGCTGATGACCCCTGCCGACACCGGCCCGTTTGATCAGCGCGACGGCTGGCGGATGAATGCATCGCCGCGTCGCTCGATGCGCCTGAAACTCGATGGTGAGATTGGCGATTTCGAGCCTGACGCCGAAAACCTTCCGGCGGTATGGCCTGTTATATCCATCACCGAGCAACGGTTCGCTGTGGCCGTGGACGGCGACACGGTGCTGGTCGATATTCCAGACTATGAGGCCGAAGCCGAAGCCCTCGCCGGCGGTGACAAGGTGTCGGCGCCAATGCCGGGCAAGGTCATCGACATGCGCGTGAAGGCGGGCGACGAGGTCACCAAGGATCAGGTGCTGGCGGTGATGGAAGCCATGAAAATGGAACACAGCCTCAAGGCACCGCGAGACGGCGTCGTCAAATCCGTCGGAGCTGAGATTGGCGAGCAGGTCGCCGAAGGCATTGTTCTGGTCGAGCTGGAAGAAATCTAGCCACCGAATTGCTGTTGGAATGGCAGGAAGGGACTGGCCCCGCGCCGCGCCAGCGTTAAATTCCAGGACGTGAGCCTGAACATCCTGAAACTCTGCGTCGGCGCCGAAGATATCGGTGATCTGGAAACGTGGCAGAAGCGCCTGATGCGCACGCACAAGCAGCCCGTGCACCACACCCGCATGGTGCCGAAGCGCATTGATGAGCTGCTGGATGGCGGCTCGATCTACTGGGTCATCAAAGGCCTGATACAGGTGCGCCAGCCGTTCACCGACATTCGTGTGGTCGCTGATCGCAATGGCCGCAAAGCTTGCGAGTTTGTGCTCGATCCCGAATTGATCACCGTCGACCCCACGCCCAAGCGTCCCTTTCAGGGCTGGCGCTATCTCAAACCGGCTGAATCCCCTTCAGACATCGGATCTAAGGGCAAGTCCGACAATATCCCGCCCGCGCTCCACGCCAAGCTCAAAGAGGCGATGGTCTGGTAGATCTGCCGCGACGCTCAACTTGGCGTGACCGCGCCGGGCAATAGTTTAGTCGCTCAGCGCCTCGGCGGCCGCGTTTTCTGTGACACGAAATCATGGGTCGGAGCGCCGTGTCGGCGGCCGCAGCTTCAGCTGAAGGGGGGGCTGTCAGATCGGAAGATCTAGAAGACGCGCCCGTAGAAATTGGCTACAGAGTGCGCCGCTAGCCGCAATAACGATAAGCGTTTGGGAGCTGATATTAGGGCATGCCAGCGGACGAGGCATAAATGGCTCGCCCGCTGGTCAAGTTCAGTAGGGATCAGTCGACCTGCTCGGGCTTGCCGGGCTTTTTCTTCTTCGACTTCTTGCTCTTGTCCTCGATGTATTCGAAGGCGAGCTTTTCTTCATCCTCGGCATCGACCGTGATCTTCACCGCGCCGCCCTTGGCGAGCTTGCCGAAGAGAAGCTCCTCAGCCATCGGTTTCTTCACGTGCTCCTGAATGGTGCGTGAGAGAGGCCGCGCGCCAAACTCTTCATCGAAGCCGCGCTCTGCGAGCCAGTCGCGGGCCTCGTCTGAAAGCTCGATCGTCACGTTGCGGTCTGCAAGCTGCACTTCGAGCTGAAGCACGAACTTCTCAACCACACGCTCGATAATCGCCGGTGTCAGACCGCCAAAAGTGATCGTCGCATCGAGGCGGTTGCGGAATTCCGGCGTGAAGAGACGTTTGAGCGCCTCTTCCTGCTCGTCTTCCTTCTTGCCACGGCCAAAGCCGATGGAGTTTTTCGCCGCATCGGACGCACCGGCATTGGTGGTCATGATGAGGATGACATTGCGGAAGTCGACCTTGCGGCCGTTGGCATCCGTAAGCGTGCCATTGTCCATCACCTGAAGCAGGATGTTGAACAGATCCATATGCGCCTTCTCGATCTCATCGAGGAGGAGAACGCAGTGGGGATGCTGCATCACGCCGTCAGTCAGAAGGCCGCCTTGGTCAAAACCAACGTAGCCCGGAGGCGCACCGATCAGGCGCGACACCGTATGACGTTCCATGTATTCGGACATGTCGAAGCGTAAAAGCTCAACGCCCATGATGGACGATAGCTGGCGGGCAACTTCGGTTTTGCCGACGCCGGTCGGGCCAGTGAACAGGTACGAGCCGATTGGCTTGTTCGGCTCACGAAGACCTGCACGCGACAGCTTGATCGCCGACGAGAGCGCTTCGATCGCCTGGTCCTGACCATAGACGACGCGGTTGAGATCGGACTGCAGGTTCTTGAGGGCGACGGCGTCGTCCTTGGTGACCTGTTTGGGGGGAATGCGGGCAATCTTCGCAATCACCGCTTCGATTTCCTTGGTGCCGATCTGCTTGCGGCGGCGGCTCTCAGGCACAAGCCACTGCGTTGCGCCGGCTTCGTCGATCACGTCGATGGCCTTGTCCGGCAGCATCCGGTCAGTGATGTAGCGGTCAGAAAGCTCGACCGCCGTCTTGATCGCATCATTGGTATAACGGATGCCATGAAAGTCTTCGAACGTCGGCTTCAGACCCGTCAGGATCTTGATCGCATCCGGCACACTTGGCTCGACCACATCAATCTTGCGGAAGCGGCGGGCAAGCGCGCGGTCCTTTTCGAAGTGCTGCTTGTACTCCTTGAAGGTCGTCGAGCCCATGCAGCGGACCTCGCCGCTCTGCAGCGCAGGCTTGAGAAGGTTCGAGGCGTCCATCGCGCCGCCGGACGTGGCCCCGGCACCGATAACGGTGTGGATCTCATCAATGAAGAGAATGCCTTTTTCCTGTTCGGCGATTTCCTTCATGACCGCCTTCAGGCGCTCCTCGAAGTCACCGCGATAGCGCGTACCGGCCAGCAGGGCGCCCATGTCGAGCGACCAGATCACGGCATCGTCCAGAATTTCAGGAACTTCGCCGTCGACAATCTTCTTGGCGAGACCCTCAGCGATGGCGGTCTTGCCAACGCCGGGGTCGCCGACCAGCACAGGATTGTTCTTCGACCGGCGGCAGAGCACCTCGATGCAGCGTTCGACCTCAGCGTCGCGGCCGATCAGCGGGTCAACCTTGCCCTGCTTGGCCTTCTCATTCAGGTTCACGCAATAAGCTTCGAGGGCTTCCTTGGCGGGCCCCGGCTTTTGCTGCTGCTGGTGCTCGGTCTCTTCGGACCCGCGCGGGGTCGTCGAGCGTGACATGCCCGGCGATTTCGCAAGGCCGTGGGAGACGAAGTTGACCGCGTCATAGCGCGTCATGTCCTGCTCCTGCAGGAAGTAGGCGGCATGGCTTTCGCGTTCGGAAAAGATCGAGATCAGCACATTGGCGCCCGACACTTCATCGCGCCCAGAGCTTTCAACGTGCAGGATCGCGCGCTGGACCACTCGCTGGAAGGCGGCGGTCGGCTGCACGGATGTGGCAGGACTGTCGGTAATGAGGCTGGAAAGTTCATCGTCAATATACTGGGCGAGCGACTGGCGCAGCTGTGCGATGTCTACCTTGCAGGCAGTCATCACTTCTACTGCGTCGGTATCCTCGGTCAGCGCCAGTAGCAGGTGCTCAAGCGTCGAATATTCGTGCGAGCGTTCACCAGCAAGGTTCAGCGCTTTTTCCAGGGCAGTTTCAAGACTGTCGGTCAGTGAGGGCATCTAGCTTTAATCCTCTTTTTCCATCGTGCATTGCAGAGGATGTTCGTTGCGCCGCGCCAGGTCCATGACCTGGGCAACTTTTGTTTCGGCGACCTCGAAAGTGTACACGCCGCAAACTCCTACGCCCTTCTGGTGCACGTGGAGCATAATACGAGTCGCCTGTTCCGGGCTCTTGTTGAAGAATTGCTCCAGAATGAAGACGACGAATTCCATCGGCGTATAGTCATCATTCAGCAGCAGCACCCGGTACATGCTCGGTTTTTTGGTCTTTACCCGCGTCTCCGTGACGACGCCTGTGCCGTCCTGATCATCCGTGCGGGCCGGGCCCGACGGATCGTCCGGGTCAGCGAGTCTGGGTCTGAAATCTATTGCGGACATGGTCATGAGATAGGTTTGCTTGCTGGCATTTTCAGCCTGATACGTTCTGCTTCGCTGATCAAGCTGTAGCTGCCGTATTTCGTTTCAACTGCGACAGAAGCGATTGAACGCGTTTCTGGTTCGCCTTGAAATCATATTTGCCGACCCGCGATCGAGAAAGGACCGCAAGCTCACTGGTTTGAGAACCGTCGTCGCTCGCGAACGCCCTGATGGCGATATCGTCCTTGAATTTCAGCAGCTTGGTTTTCGCGACCACCGCGAGCTGCATGTTCTCTTCGTCAGTTTTGACCACCTCCCAATTATCCTGATCGGCAACCAGCATCTGCACGCGTTTGAAAAGTGCGGCGGCAGGTTCGCCAAAGACGGGTGATTTCTCATCAGCTTCGGCAGTGGATGACAGCGTCGATGGCAGGACGAGATAGGTGTTCGGCGTGGATGGCCGTTCAAGGGTTTCGAATGAAACGATCTGGGTCATACAGGGAATATAGGTCGCGGCTTTGCTGCATGCACGGGGCTGGCTGCAGAGAGCACAACGAAAAAGGCCGACTGTCGAAACAGCCGGCCTTCTGAAGTCAGTCCTGCCTGCGAAAGAGGCAAGCGATTTAGGCGGCTTTCGCCTTGGAAGCTGCTTCCTTCGTCTCGGCAGTCGCCATCTGGGCGTAGCCAGCGAATGGCTGGAAGTAGTTATTCATTGCGGTGGTGTAGATGCCAGCCAGCTCGCTAAGGCCGTCCATGTGGGCCTTGACGCTGTTGCGCATGAAGGTCGACTGGATTTCCATCGCCTCTTCCATCGTGGTGGCGCCAGCGAGTGTCTTGCCGGTTTCGACAGTCATGCTCATACGGTCTTGCGCTTGGCGCATGACAGCAGCACTTGCGTCCTGGAAGCTCTTGACGGAAGCTTTAGCGCTCTCCGAGCTGGCGGACATTGCGTCCTTGCCCATTTCGCCGAAAGGGAATGCCTTTGCGAAAGTCTGGGGATCGAACGTTCCGAACATGTTGGTTTCAGTTTTAGCCATGAAGCAATCTCCTTCTATGACTTCAATATAGGCGAATCTCTTCGCGGTTGCAACATGTTTTTGTGCACCGCACAATAATTACGCCTGGCAAGCGAATTGCAGGTTAACAAATCGCGTCACGCGGTTAACGACTGGCTAACTCATATAGAGCACTCTAGGTTCTGTCTCGGCGGTGGTCGGACGAAAAGCAGATTAGTAAATCGGGGAGTATTGAATGAAACTGGGATTCGGTCGCCGGACAGCAAATGCCCTGTTTGGCATGTTTGCCATAATCCTGATGATGTCCCCTGTGGCTCATGCGGAAAAATATGCGTCCATCGTTGTCGACGCTGACACGCATGAAGTGCTGCATGCCCGCCACGCAGATGCGCCGCGTTATCCTGCTTCCCTGACCAAGGCGATGACCCTCTATATGGTCTTCGACGCGCTGAAGTCGGGGGAGATTACTCTTTCCGAACAGCTTCCGGTTTCGCGCAACGCGGCCGCCCAGCCGCCCTCAAACCTTCGCCTTGCTGCCGGGTCGACCATTTCGGTGCGCGATGCCATCCGTGCGCTGGTGACGAAATCGGCAAATGACGTTGCCGTTGTGATCGCCGAGCGTCTCGGTAACTCGGAATCGCGCTTTGCCACGCTAATGACGGCAAAGGCCCGCTCGCTCGGCATGACCCGCACGACCTTCCGAAACGCATCCGGCCTGCCTGATGAGCGCCAGCTCTCGACCGCGCGCGACATGGCCGTTCTGGCAGAACGCCTGCTGGAAGATCATGCGGGCTACTATCACTACTTCTCCACTGATAGCTTCCAGTGGGGCTCCAGAAAGTTTCCGAACCACAACGCGCTCCTTGCGTCTGTCGAAGGCGTCGACGGGATCAAGACCGGCTATACGAGGGCCTCTGGCTTCAACCTGATGACGTCTGCGCGCCGCGATGGCCGCCGGGTGATCGCCATCATGTTTGGTGGCTCGACGTCACGCTCGCGCAATGACCATGTCACCGACCTGATCGAGGCCGCCTTCAGCAGCTTCCAGACGCCCAAGCTCCCGGAGATGACGCTGGCGAATTACGCGATGTCTGCGCTGCAGGTGCCGGGCAATCCGGATGGGGCCGCCTTGCCCATGCTGAACGGGCAGGTCTTCGTGCCGGTGATTGGCGAGGGTGACGAAAGCGGCCCAGTCTCGGCCTCGACGTCCCGATAATTCGCTTTTTAGGATCAACATATGCAAAAGGGCAGGTGCGCGCCTGCCCTTTTTTTGTTTGGCGATGAAGCTGCTTCTAGATCGTCAGCTCCGCCTCGACCAGCTCCGGCAGGTTGAGCATAAGGACAAGCTCGCGAAGTTCCTGGCGGGCCGCCACATGGCTCATCGTGAAGGCGAAGTTCGAGCCTTTTTCGGTAAGGTCGAGCAGGGTGAGCCCAGCTGGGAACAGCTCTCTGTAGATCACACGCTCCGAGAGACCTGGCGCAAGCCGGAAGCCGATCCGCTTCGAAAGGTTTTCCAGCGCCTCGCCGACTTTCTGCTTGTTGCGCGCCTCAAGTGGTGAGATCCGGTTGCGCATGACAATCCAGTCGATCGGGTGCTTGCGCTGCTGGGCCCGCATCTTGCGGCAGTTCCAGACCATTTCGGAATAGAAGCTTGGGCGCAGGACCTGAAGGGTCTGCGGATTGACGTCGCCGAGAAGGTCGAAATCGACAAAGCTGTCATTCAGCGGGGTGATCAGCGTGTCGGCGTTGGAATGAGCAAGGCGTGACAGAAAGGTGTCGCTGCCGGGCGCATCGACAATTATGACGTCACATTCAGGCTTCAGCCGGTTCAGCGCCGCTTCGAAGCGCTCGGTTTCCTGTGTTTCAGCTTCATCAAGACTGCGCAGATCGCTGGCATCGACCCGGATCATCTCCGGCATCGGCAGGCGGGAGCCCGTCGATTCGGTCCAGCGCTGGCGGTTTTCCAGATAACGGGTGAACGAGCGCTGGCGCACGTCGAGATCGATCGTGCCGACGCGCTTTCCGAGCCTTAGGAGAGCAATACAGAGATGCATGGCAACGGTCGATTTCCCCGCGCCGCCTTTCTCATTGCCGATTGTGATAATGCGGCAGGTGTGGCCTGACCCGTTTCCGGCGTCGTGCTCATCCTGGTGCGCCGGCCCTATCGTGCCGAAACCATCTGCTGCCATGACAGCCCCTTCCAGTTTGTCTCAATGTGTATCGGTCGCCAGCGGCGCTGCGCTCAGGCAGGCATCAGACTTGGCGATCGATCGAACAATATGCGTTCGTGCCAGGCTGGCTCTGCACGCACGGGGCGCGGCACGGCCGGCTGGTCGAACAATTCATCGTCAAACAGGCCTTCGTCATCGAGAGAGCTATAGTCAGCAAACTCGACCCGGTAGCAGGCAGGCCGCTCTTCATGGACCGGCGCATTGCTTGCCACGTCAACAAGGCAGTTGCGCAGCCGGCAGAGCGAGGCGGTCAGCCGCGACAGGACATCGGTCTTGCCGACAACCGGGCGGGCATCTTCAAACAGCCAGTCATCGTGACCGCGTCCTGTGCTGAACGTCGGTTCTGTCTGTGGCACAAGACGGCGCGACCGCTTTTTCGATTTGAACGGAAGGGCCGCACGGGCCAGAAATGTTTGCAGACGAGGCATGTCGGACTTTCTCATAAGTGAACAAATCGGCTGAATTGGTTAATACCTCGTTGAGGAAATAAGAATTCGGAGGCATCTCCAAGTGAGCTTGCAGCAAGCAGTAATCGTACGAACGCGCGAGTCGCTCCAGAGCCAGATTGCAGCCGCGCGCAGCGACGGAAAGCAAGTTGGCTTTGTCCCCACTATGGGTGCTTTGCACGACGGGCACATCTCTCTGGTCAGGAAAGCTGGGGAAAACGCGGACTTCATTGTGGCTAGCATTTTCGTGAACCCGGCCCAGTTTGCGCCGGGCGAAGATCTTGACCGCTATCCACGAAATGAGGCGGGCGACGTCGCCCGGCTGAGCGAGGCAGGATGCAATCTCGTCTACTGCCCGAGCGTCGAGGAGATGTACCCCGAAGGCTCGATTACCAATGTCCGGGTCGAGGAAATGTCGGACCTGTTGGACGGCATCTACAGGCCGCATTTCTTTTATGGTGTCGCAACGGTCGTTGCCCGGCTTTTCATTCACGTAAAACCTGACGTCGCTGTCTTTGGTGAGAAAGACTACCAGCAGCTGCAGATCATCAAGCGTATGGTGCGGGATCTCGGTTTCGGGATCGAGATCATTGGCGGCAAGACCTGGCGCGACAATGACGGTCTCGCCCAATCTTCCCGCAATGCGTATCTCAGCGAAGAGGAACGCCAGCGCGCCAATGCGGTCTTCTCCGCGCTTCACCGCGCGTCCTGCCGGATCCGCATCGGCGTGCCGGTTGA
This sequence comes from Henriciella marina DSM 19595, assembly GCF_000376805.1. Taxonomy (NCBI): domain Bacteria; kingdom Pseudomonadati; phylum Pseudomonadota; class Alphaproteobacteria; order Hyphomonadales; family Hyphomonadaceae; genus Henriciella; species Henriciella marina. The sequence goes on from NZ_AQXT01000002.1 coordinate 259,255, forward strand.
GGATGTCATGAAAGAAGCCCGCGGCGCCATTCTGGCTGCGGGCTTCTCGAAGCTTGATTATGTCAGCGCAGTCGACCCGGTGACGCTACAGGACCTGCCGGACGGGCCGCTGGAGCAGGGGCGCGATTGCCGGCTGCTCGCGGCCGCATGGATGGGATCAACCCGCCTGATTGACAATCTCGGCGTATAGCTGGCCATCAAGTTCAGGCCCGCGCGTATAGATCAGCGTGCCTTCTGCGATACGCGGGATGAGGTCGGCAGCAACGGCCTGCTCAAGCGCGGGGCAGCCCCAGCTGCGGCCGATCTTTGTGCCGCCCGGAAACACATAGTCTGCGCCATGGATGACGATGGCCCGGTCACGTGCCAGCGAATTGGCGTCGTCGAGGCCATCCAGGCGCAATGAGAGCCCGTGTTTGCCGTAATAGGTCTCAGCCGTCACATAGGTGCCGAGCGACGACATCTTGGAGCCTGAAATATTGGAAAACGTATCCGCGATGCCGTCATGGTCGGCATCAGAGCCTTGTCCGTGTGAGACGAGATAACCGTCCGCAGTCATGGTTTCCATATCGACAAGGAAGAAGCGCTTCTCGCTGGAATGGCGCCGGTAATCGATGACGATCATATAGCGGTCATTGGTGACGCGGTCAGCATGAACGGCGCGCGCCGCCATAGCCTCGGACCAGAGTTCGGTCCCCATGGCGTCATTCGGCGTTTTGGCGAGAGCGGTGGTACCAGCGACGGCTATTGCCGCGAGCGATAACGAGAAGAAACGGATAAGTGCTTTCATGGTTCCCAACCTGCCAGACGAATTGGGCAGAAATTTGAAGATCTGCAGGAAAGGTTCCACGTGATCTGCAATATTAGCTGCAGATCACGTGAAGATCGTTGGGGCTGTTAGGGGGGGGCGACGGGCCTAGAAAACGCGCGGACGCTCGGCCTTGTCGACATGCAGACCGCACTCGGACTTCTCCATACCGGCCCAGCGGCCAGACCGGATGTCGGACGGGTCTGCTGCCGGCTTGGTGCAGGGCCAGCAGCCGATCGATGGATAGCCTTGAGCGACCAGCGGATGTTTGGGTAGGTTACGTTGCACAAAGAACCGGTCGACGTCTTCCTGCGTCCAGCTGGCAAGCGGGTTCACCTTGAAGCGGTTACCGGCATGCTCGAAGACTGGCAGGCTCATGCGAGCGCCGCCATGGAAGCGTTTGCGGCCGGTGATCCAGGCGTCGTAGCCCTTCAGCGCAGGTTCAAGCGGGCGCACCTTGCGAAGGGCGCAGCACGCGTCCGGATCGGACTGCCAAAGGCGATCCTTCGGGTCGATGATCTTGCGCTCTGTCTCGTTCGGCGTGATGTCCTGAACATTGGTCAGGCCCAGCGTCTCGATAAGCTCGTCCTTGTAATCCAGCGTCTGCGGGAAGTGCAGGCCGGTCTCGAGGAAAACGACCGGGAAATCCGGATCGACATCGGCGATAAGCGCGAGCATCACAGCGCTCTCGGCACCAAAGCTCGAAACATAGGTCAGTTTGCCAGGCCATTCTCGCACCAGAGCCGCCCGCAGGATCGTCGTCGCGGACGCATGGCGAAGCTCACCGTTAAGGCGCGCAAGCCGTTCTTCGACGGGCTGTCTCAGACGTGTCTGATAATCGGCATATGGCATGAAAGCGCCTTTAGTCCTTTCCGTGCCTGCGGCGGAAAACGGGCACCTGCCCATCTGCTGCTGGCTGATAGACGGCGGAAAACTCTTCCAGCGCCTCTATCACGGAAGGTAGGTCGGCGCGCTCTGTCTCAAAAGCGTCGAACCCTGAACGGTTCATATAGAGAATCTGATCTCGCAGCACGTGGCCGACCGCGCGAAGCTCTCGGGTATAACCCATCCGCCGCCGTAATAGCTGCGCCTGGGAGTAGCCGCGCCCGTCGGTATATTTCGGAAAATCGACCTCGATCAGGGCTAGCCGGTCCAGGTGCTCTTCAAGCTCGTGCGGGTCGTCTGCCGGCTCCAGCCGCACACCGATCTCTGTATTGCGCGCCAGCAGAAGCTCTGTCTCACTGCGAAAGCGGGCAAGCGAAACCGTGATGCATCCGCCGGGCGAAAGAGATGCTTCGTCAGGCACATAGGCCCAGATATCGTCGACTTCGCGGCGGTCCTTGATAAGCGGCATATTCTGGAAATTCCCTATCTTCTACGCGTCGGCGTAGATGGCGTCCTTGAAAGGCTCCATACCTTCGCGCTCGAAGGTCTCGATGAAGGTCTCGTCCTTGCTGGTGCGAAGTTCGCGGTAACGGTCGACAAGCCGCTTGAGCGCCACGGGGACATCATCAGCCTTGAGACCCGGCCCGGCCATCTGGCCGATCGCCGCTTTCTCGTCGGCGCGCCCGCCCAGCGTGATCTGGTAGTATTCCTCACCCTTCCGGTCGACGCCCAGAATGCCGACATGACCGACATGATGGTGCCCGCAGGCATTGATGCAGCCGGAAATGTTGATGTGGAACTTGCCGATATCGGCTTGGTCGTCCGGGTCGCTGAACGCTTCCTGGATCGCCATGCCGACGGGAATGGAGCGCGCATTGGCGAGGTTGCAGTAATCAAGGCCCGGGCAGACGATCATGTCCGAGATGAGACCCTCATTCGGGGTGGCAAGTCCTGCTGCATCCAGCTCACCGTAGAGCGAATAGACATCATCGAGCGCAACATGCGGCAGGACCACGTTCTGCGCATGGCTGACGCGGAGATCGTCATGGCCATAGGTCTCGGCGAGGTCGGCCATCACATCCATCTGGTCATCGGTGGCGTCACCGGCGGCGACGCCCATCGGCTTCAGGCTGACCGTGACGGTGGTGTAGCCGTCGACCTTGTGGTCGTGGATATTCGCGCGGGTCCAGCGGGCAAAACCTGCATCTGCGATCTTTGCCTTCTCAAACGCGTCCGAGGTTGCGGGCTTTTCAGCCAGCTTCGGCGGCTCGAAATAGGCGTGGATGCGGTCGATCTCTTCCTGGGGCAGGGCGATCTTCTCGGCGTCACGCTGCGCGGCAAACTCAGCCTCGACCAGCTTGCGGAATTCGTCTTCGCCCGTCTCCGAGACAAGGATCTTGATACGCGCCTTGTACTTGTTATCGCGGCGGCCAAAGCGGTTATAGACCCGCATGATCGCTTCCAGATAATCCAGCAGCTCACCTTCGGGCACAAAGTCAGAGACTTTTGCGGCGATGTGCGGCGTGCGTCCCTGGCCCCCACCGACATGAACCTCAAAGCCGACCTCGCCGTCCTTTCGGCGCATGTTCAGCCCGATATCGTGCACCTTGATCGCCGCGCGGTCATGTTCGGCGGCCGTAACAGCGATCTTGAACTTGCGCGGCAGGAAGGCGAATTCCGGGTGGAAAGTCGACCACTGCCGGATGATCTCGCACCAGGGGCGCGGGTCCATCACTTCATCCTTTGCCGCGCCAGCATAATGGTCGCTGGTGACGTTCCGAATGCAGTTGCCGGAGGTCTGGATGGCATGCATCTCGACCTCTGCCAGGTCCGCCAGCACGTCGGGAATATCCTTCAGTGCCACCCAGTTGAACTGGATGTTCTGGCGCGTCGTGAAGTGGCCATAGCCGCGGTCATACTTGCGGGCGATCTCGGCCAGCGCACGCATCTGGCGCGGGTTGAGCTGGCCATAGGGAATGGCGATCCGCAGCATATAGGCGTGCAGCTGGAGATAGACGCCATTCTGCAGGCGCAGTGGCTTGAACTCATCCTCTTTCAGTTCACCCGACAGGCGGCGGGCCACCTGGCCACGAAACTGCTCGACCCGTTCCTTTACAAGCCGGGTGTCGAATTCATCATACCTGTACATCGGTAACCTCATGCAGATGGGGAAGGCCGAGCTCGCGCTCGCAGCGCGCAATCCAGCCATGGACGGCTGGAAACTCGGACACGTCGAACCCGCCCTCATGGGCAAGGCGGGTGTAGGCGAGAAGGGAAATGTCGGCCAGCGTCATGGCCTCACCGCCTGCGATCCAGTCATTGCCGAGAAGCGCAAGCTCCATCCGGCCAAGCGCCCGGCGGCCCTTGGCCATCAGGTGCGGATCGATCTCGTCGTCTTTTTTCTTCAGATAGAGCTTCTGGAAGCGGCGCACCGCAATCGCTGTCTCGTGAGAGTACTGTTCCCAGAACATCCATTCCAGAACCTTTGCGCGCTCAAAAGCCTCTTCAGGTATAAGGTCGCTTCCCTCCGCCAGATAGGTGATGATCGCGTTCGACTGGGCGAGCGTGCGTCCAATATCAAACGCAACGACCGGGACCTGTCCGAACGGATTGATCGCCAGGAAGCTGTCGGTGTTCGTTTCACCCTTCAGAATGTCGATCTCGACCCAGTCATGCTCGATGCCGAGACGCTCTGCGACCCATTTCACCTTGAGGCAGTTGCCCGAAATGCTGTCGCCATAAATACGGATCATTTCGCGGTCCTCTGGAACTGTGGGTGAACGGTCGGCCCGTTCGCGCGGATGTTTTCGCGCAGGGTTTCACGGCCATCGACGTTGCCGTCTTCGGTAACCTGCATGAAATAGGGGTCGGTGACGACGCCTTCCTGTGCGGCTGCAGCCTCTAGCCGAGCCTCGGCCTCATCGCCTGAAAAGACGCCGACCTTGTCCGGGTCATCAGACCAGCTGCCATCATCTGCCATCCAGACGACCTTGCCGGTCGCTGTTTCCCAGGCGGTGACCGCCTTTAGCTGGTCGGGTTTCAGTTTCGGGCGAACCGAAGTCATGCCAGCGCCTCCGCAATGAATGTGTCTCGTGCTTCTGCCGGCAGTCCGGCGACCGCACCAATGATAAGAAGGGCAGGGCCCCTGATGCCATGTGTCTCGATGATTTTGGGCAGCGCTTCAAGCGTGCCGAAGCCGCGCGTTTCATTCGCCCGCGTGCCATTCTCGATGACGGCGACCGGTGTCTCGCCTGCAAGCCCCGCCTCTCGCAGCTTCTGTGATATGATTGATGAAGTGCCAACACCCATGAACACCACAACGGTCTGATGCGGCTTGGCGAGGCCTTCCCAATCGAGATCGGGCACGCCGCCTTTTTGCGCATGGCCGGTTACAAAGGTCAGCGTCTGGGCATGGTCGCGGTGGGTTAGGGGGACGTTCGCACTGGCCGCGCAGCCGAGCGCAGAGGAGACGCCCGGCACGACAGTCGCCTCGATCCCTTCAGAACGCAGGGCCTCGACCTCTTCGCCGCCGCGCCCAAAGATAAACGGGTCGCCGCCTTTCAGGCGCACAACGCGTTTTCCTTCGCGCGATGCGGCGATCATCAGTTCGTGAATACCGTCCTGTGGCACAAGATGCTCACCCTTGGACTTGCCGACCGGAACACGGTCTGCGTCGCGGCGCACCATGTCGAGGATTTCCGGCGAAACCAGCTTGTCGTGGAACACGATGTCCGCCTGCTGGATCAGCCGGAAAGCCTTGAGGGTCAGGAGTTCCGGATCACCTGGACCGGCGCCCACAATGTGGACGGGACCAAATTCGTCCTTGTCTAAGCCGTCTGCAAAGCGCGCCAGCGTGTCGCTCATCAGGGCCTCGGCGCGCGCGTCATCGCCAGCATACATGGCTTCTGCGACCGGGCCGCGCAGGGCCTTTTCCCAGAAATGCCGGCGGCTCGTCTCGTCGCTCAGTGCAGTCTTTACCGTCGGGCGCCAGCGCTCCGCCATCGCCGCGAGGTCGCCGATGCGCGCAGGCATCAGTGTTTCGAGCTTTGCCCTGATGTCCTTCGCCAGTACCGGGGCCGCGCCGCCAGTTGCGACCGCGGCAATGATCGCGCCCCGGTCCAGCATGCTCGGCACGGTGAAATCGCACAGTTCCTTGCGGTCGACCGCATTGATCGGCACGCCTTGAGCGCGCGCCAGATCATAGGCCCAGCGCGCCTGCGCCTCGTCTTCATAAGCGATGATGGTGAAGCGGGCGCTGGCAAGCGCGTCTTCTGCCTCGCTGGCAGCAATGATGTGCAATTGGCTGTCGAATGCGCCGGCCCAGTCTGGGCGCTTATCGCAGACCAGCGAGATGCGGGCAGGCGTCTTTGCCACAAGGCGCACCTTGCGTTCGGCGTTCACCCCGTCGCCAAAAACCACGACGTGGGCGCCATCCATCTGGAAGAAGGCTGGGAAGAGGTTCATCGATACTCGCAGTGTCGGAGGTTAAACAGGCTGACCGGAAAATGTGACTTGTGACCCGCTTCCTGCAAGCGTAGACCCCTCATCCCATCGTTTAGATAAACTATGCGAGGCTCTCTATGGCCGATACAAATGACCGCCTGCCACCGCTCAATGCGCTTCGTGCATTTGAGGCGGCTGCCCGTCGACTGTCATTCAGCAAGGCCGCAGAAGAGTTGAATGTCACGCCCGGCGCGATTTCGCAACATATCCGGCAGCTTGAGGAATATGCGGGGACCCCGCTTTTCAGACGCACAGGCCGCAGCGTGCTGCTCACCGACGCAGCGCAGGCAAGCCTTCCGCTTGTGCGCGAAGCCTTCTCGCGAATTACGGAAGCGGGCCGCATCATGCAGCAGCCAGCGCGAAAGGGCCGGGTGATGGTGTCCTGCGCGCCAAGCTTTGCCGCCAAATGGCTCGCCCCGCGCCTCGACAAGTTTCACATCTCCAATCCCGGCATCGAGGCCTGGATTTCGGCCGATATGTCGATCACCGATTTCACCACGGCGGACGCAGACTTTGCCATCCGCTACGGACAGGGCGGCTATGATGGTCTGAAGTCAGAAAAACTTATGGACGAGACGGTGCTGCCTGTCTGCTCGCCGCGCCTTCTGGAAGGGTCTGACGCCGTCAAACGCCCCGAAGACCTCGCCAAGCACACGCTCATCCATGACGAGAGCACCGAACAGGACCCGTCCTGTCCCGACTGGACCAGCTGGCTCGCAGCCCGCGGCGTCGGCGACAAGGTCAACGGCCAGCGCGGGCCGCGTTTCAACCAGTCGTCTCTTGCCATCGAAGCGGCTGCATCCGGCCGCGGCATCGTGCTCGCCAAGCGCGCGATTGCCTCTTCCGACATGGCGGCAGGCCGGCTTGTCGCGCCATTCGCTGACGGGTCGACCAGTATCGACTTTGGCTACTGGATCGTCTGGCCGAAGGGCCGCCACCAGTCAGAAGACGTCCGCGCCTTCATCAAGTGGATCAAGGCCGAAGCGGCCGCTGGCGAAATCCACGGCGTCTAGGCGCGCAGTCCCAAACACCCGAACGAAAAGCGCCGCAGACGGGAAGGTCTGCGGCGCTTCTGTTTTCGGTGACGCCAGATCGGCCTACCCAGCCGTGCCCGGGATCGGCACCTGCGCCGGGGCGCCCGGACCGAGATCGATGCCGAGGAAGAGCCAGATCATCATCAGGATGACGCCGCTGAGCAGCATCCAGATCGAATACGGGATCATCATCGCCGTCAGGCTGCCAAGGCCAAACCCCTTCTGCCAGCGCTGCGCGAAGACGAGGATCAGCGGGAAGTAGACCATGAGCGGAGTGATGATATTGGTTGCGCCATCGCCGACACGATAGGCGGCCGTCGCGCCGTCCGGACTGATCCCGACAAGCATCAGCATCGGCACGAGCACCGGCGCCAGCAGCGCCCATTTCGCGCTGGCAGAGCCAACGAACAGGTTCAGCGCGGCTGAAAACAGCACGATCAGGCCCAGCACTGCGGGCAGCGGCAATCCGCTATTATTGATGGCTTCGGCCCCGTGCACCGCAGAGATCAGGCCAAGGTTGGACCAGCCGAACATCGCCACGAAATGCGCCGCGGCAAAGGCGAGAACCAGGTAATAGCCCATATCCTTCATGCCGCCCGCCATCATGTTGACGAGGTCGCGGTGGTTCTTGATCGTCCCTGCCGCCGACCCGTAGGCCCAGCCTGCCGCCAGGAACAGGATGAGGAAGGCGGCAACCAGTGACCGGAAGAGCGGGCCTGCCTGTACATACCAGGCCGCATCTTCATTGCCCGGCCCATCTGCCAATAGAGGTGTGCCCGGCCCGATCGTCATGAAGACCCAGAGCGCGACCACCGCAAGGATCGCCAGACCCGCCCGGCGAAGACCTTTCTTCTCTCCAGCGTTGAGGGGCTTGTCCTCATCGCTATAGCTCTGCATTTCGCTCTCGGTCTCCGGCGTCCATTTGCCAAGACGCGGCTCGATGATCTTGTCGGTCACCAGCCAGATGACAGGCAGGTAGATGAAGAGAAGCACGAAAATGAAGTACCAGTTGCCAGCGAAGTTCACCGTCCAGCCACCATCGATATTGCTCGCCTCATAAGCGCTTTCGGTAATCCCGAAGAGAAGCGCATCGAGCTGGCCGGGTGTGATATTGGCTGAGAAGCCGCCAGACACACCGGCAAAGGCGGCCGCAATACCGGCAAGCGGATGACGCCCGGCAGACGCAAAGATGATCGCCGCCAGCGGGATCATGACGACATATCCGGCATCGGCGGCATGGTTCGACAGCATCGCAATCAGCGCTACGAGCGGCGTCAGCAGAGCCTTCGGCGCATTACGCACGGCCCCGCGGATTGCGCTGCCAAAGAGGCCGGAGCGCTCAGCAACGCCTGCGCCAAGCATAACGACGAGCACATAGCCAAGCGGATGGAAGTGCGTGAATGTCTCCGGCATATCGACCCAGAGCTGCTGGATATTCTCAGGCGAAAAGAGGCTTCGTGCCTCTTCCAGCTGGCGTGTGCCGTCGGGATTGGTGAGGCTTGGATGGAAAGCGGAAACCCCGGCCCAGGCGCAGATCTGCGAGACGACCATCAGCGCGATAATCAGATAGAAGAAGATGAAGACCGGGTCAGGCAGTCTGTTGCCCGTCTTCTCGACCCAGCCGAGAAACCCCTTCATTTCGCTCGTCGCACTTTGATCCGACATGCCCTCGACCTCTCCCTTATTCCGATGAACCGACCCTAGACGCGACCCGTCTGATTACGCAATGCGGAATGGCGGAATGCAGCCCCCACAAGCCGATCGGCTGGCCCCGCCATCTCGACAAACTCGCCATTCCCTTCTAATCGGCGGGCCATGAGCATGACCCCCGCTGAAGAAGCCGCCCGCAGGCGGACATTTGCCATCATTTCCCACCCGGACGCCGGCAAGACGACGCTGACCGAAAACCTGCTTCTGGCGGGTGGCGCGATCCGTCTCGCAGGGCAGGTCGCCGCACGCGGTGAGCGCCGCCGGACACAGTCGGACTGGATGAAGATCGAGCGTGACCGCGGTATTTCCGTGTCGGCGTCCGTGATGACGTTCGAGCATGACAACCTCGTCTTCAACCTGCTCGACACGCCGGGCCACGAGGACTTCTCCGAAGACACCTATCGGACGCTAACAGCCGCTGACTCTGCCGTCATGGTGCTGGACGCCGCCAAGGGCATCGAGCCGCAGACGCTGAAGCTGTTCGAAGTTTGCCGCATGCGCGACATTCCCATCGTCACCTTCATCAACAAGATGGACCGCGAAGCGCTCGACCCGCTGGAACTGCTCGACGAGATCCAGGACAAGCTCCAGCTTGATACTTCGCCGCTCTACTGGCCCGCCGCATCCGGCCAGCGCTTTGCCGGCATGAAGGATCTTCGCAAGGGCGACTTCATCAATTTCCGCAAGAAGACCGCCGACCAGCAGGCTGATGTCGGCCCGAGCGACCGGATCGGCCTGCAGGAAGCGCGCGGCACGATCGACACGATGGTGATGGATGAGCTGGACGAGGGCGCCGAGCTGGCCTCCGAAGCCCTGCCGGAATTCAACCGCACCGCCTACGAAGAAGGTCATATGACGCCAGTCGTCTTCGGCTCCGCCCTTCGTCATTTCGGCGTCAACGAGCTTCTCTCCACGCTGGCCGAGTTTGCCCCCGGACCACGCGACCAGAAAGCCGAGAAGAAAGACGCGCCGATCACCGTCGAGCGGTCCGACAAGGCCGTGACCGGTTTTGTCTTCAAGATCCAGGCGAACATGGACCCCAACCACCGCGACCGCGTGGCTTTCCTCCGCCTCTGTTCGGGTGAGTTCAAGCGCGGCATGCGCCTCAAGACGACATCGAACAAGCAGATCAATATCCACGCGCCGCTCATGTTTTTGGCGCAGGACCGCGAGATCGCAGAAACTGCCTATGCGGGCGACGTCATCGGCGTACCGAACCACGGGCAGCTTCGCGTTGGCGACAGCCTGTCGGAAAGCGGTGACGTCAAGTTCCAGGGCATTCCGAACTTTGCCCCGGAAATCCTGCGCCGCGCCCGGCCCAAGGACCCGATGAAATCCAAGCATTTGCGCAAGGCACTTGAGAGTCTGGCTGAGGAAGGGGTGACCCAGCTGTTCACACCGGCACTCGGCTCCGACATGATCGTTGGGGCGGTCGGCTCGCTCCAGATTGACGTGATGGCAGAGCGTATGTCGGCTGAATACAATCTCGAAGTCGTCTTCGAAGAAGCGCAGTACAATGTCGCGCGCTGGGTTTCGGCCAGGGATCCGGCCAAGCTCGAAGCCTTCATGGAAAAGAACCGCGGCAGCACCGGAACGGATCTCGACGGCGCGCCCGTCTATCTTGGCAAGAATAGCTGGGATGTCGGCTATGTGAAGGAAAAGAACCCCGACCTTGAGTTCACCTCGACCAAGGAACGGATGCTCTAGTCGGCCTCTTCCTTTTCATCGGCGGCGCGCTGTTCATTTTTCTTTGAACCCGTTTCGTTCTGGCTGCCGTCATCTTCATCATCGCCGCCGTCTTTGTCTTTCGGCTGCAGCGATTTGGCCGCGTCGGGCCAGTCGAAATGAATATCGCGCTGTGGGAAAGGAATGGTGATATCTTCGCTTTCGAACATGGCGGCGATCTCATGCTTGGCCTCTGACGGCGCAACGACGATGTGATCGGCAATGATATAGGCGCGCAGCTGGAAGTTTAGCGAGCTGTCGCCGAATTCGGTGAAGACCACATAGGGCGGAGGGTCCTTGCGGAAGTACTCATTGCTTTCCGCGACATCCAGAAGCGCCTTTTCGACCTTTCTGGTATCCGTTCCGTATTTGACCCCAACATCAATCGCTACGCGCATGACATCGCTCTTGTGGGTCCAGTTGCCGAAGGAATTGCTGACCAGTTCAGCGTTCGGGACGATGATCGACCGCCTGTCGAAGGTCAGAACCTCGGTCGCTCGGACATTGATTTTCTGCACCGTGCCTTCGCCAGATGGTGTCACGATCCAGTCGCCAATCTTGAATGGCCGCTCGAACAACAGGATGAGGCCTGCCACGAAATTGCTGACAATGCTCTGCAGGCCAAAACCGATACCGACGGACAGGGCACCTGCGATGATCGCAAGGCTTGAAAGGTCAAAGCCAACCACACCAATCGCCGCGATGAAGGCGATAATGACGCCGGCATAGCCAAGCAGGGTCACAAGCGAGTTCGCTGCGCCTCTGCTGATCTGAGACTTCGGCAGGATCTGCCGCTCAAGCGTTCGCTGGACGAGCCGGGTTGCGACCATGATGGCGATCACAGTCAGGATCGCGGAAAGAATACTGCCGAGCGATATGCGTTGGCCGCCGATCTCAAAGCCTGAGAGCAGCCATCTTATCTCATTCCAGAGCTCGGTCGCCGGGAGGCCAAGCGCGAGCAGGACGAATGGTGGCAGGCAAAGAAAGACGAGCGTATCGACGCTCATCCTGATCCAGAATTCCGAGTTTAGCTCCGGGCGCTCGCCTCCATCATCATCGTCGCGCGCGGATTCGTATCTGCGTTCCTCGACGACGCCCGAGAGAAATTTCAGAGACATTGCGCGGATGAACTCACGCACCAGGATCGCGATGAGGAAGACGATTACGAGCAGGATCAGCCGCTCCACCACAAAGCGCGACAGAAAGTGGTAGCCGAACAGCGAAGTCGCGATGATCGTGACGGCCACAGCAACCAACAGCCAGCGGATGACAACACGCAAAGTGGACTTGCCTTGCTCTGTCTTGGCTTTCGTCCGGATGGCGAGCCAGATCAGCAAACCGCCTGTGAGAACGGCAAGCGAGAAGGTCCGTACCGCAATAAGCGCTTCGCCGGGAGAGGCGAGCGCGCCAGAGGCTGTCAAGACAGACTCGATCGCAAAGGCGAGGACCAGAAGCACGAAGGAGAGGCTGATGGCACTGGCTGCCTCATCGCCAACACCGATCAGCCTGAACGCGGTTGTGCGGGGTGCCATCACCGAAGAAACCAGCGCCCGCATGCAAAGCACGGCGACCGTTATGAAGGCGAGCTGGCGTCCGGCCTGGGTTTCCAGCAAATCCATGCCAAGCAGTTTGGCGACGCCAATTATGCTCATCACGACAATGAAGGCTGCCGCAAATCGCCCTATGAAGCTCGCCATGGACAGATAGGCGACGGTCTGGCGACTTGGACGGGTCTCCGTATTCCGCTTGAGCTCCCATTTGTAAAAAACCCTGTAGAGCCAGAACAGGCCCCCGAGCAACACAATCGAGATGCCGAGCAGAATGGCCACCGGGTATGGGGTGCCACGGTCAATCTGCGTGCCCCGCCAGGTGGTGATCTCCCGCGAGAGTTCCGACCACACATCGTCGATACTCTGCACCGCCCCTGACCAAACCTCAGGGCGTAAGGGCGACATGCCGCGGTCCGCGACTGAAGAGACAAAGACGCTGTCGCGGCTTCGCGATATCGCATCAAGCAGCCTTCGCGCGTCGATGTCGGCAAGTCTGGCGTTTGCCGCCGCGATACTCGCGCGCCGGTTGATGCTTCGGAAGGGCGCGGTGACCTCCGCAAGTGCGCTTTCCTCCAGCCGGGCGGCGGCAGTTTCCTCACTATCTTCAGCTGCTGCCGCCGGAGACTGGGCCGAGCTGGCCCCGCCAGCATCCTCGTCTTCTGCCGGAATGAGGTCGGCGACAGCGTCGAGTGCTTCTTTTGAGTCCGCGCGAATGGCGATGGCGCGATCCTGAAGCGAAGAAATCTGGTTCCGCAGACTGGAAAGCTGCGAGATGTGATCGCTCAACTCGCCGGGATCGTCGCTCTCCTGAAAATCGCCCGATATCTGCGATATGCTGGAATTGATCGCCTGAAGGTCTGCCTCGATCGCGTCGAGATCTTCACTGATTTTCTGGCTGGAGGACTGCTGTGCGTGCGCAAGCGGCGACAGAAGAAGAAGGGCGAACAGAACACTGCCGAGAATAATGCGCGCGCTGGCCCTCATCTTCGCTACCGAACTCCTATCAATCCTGATCTGCCGGTCGTCCTACAAGTCTGCATCGCCAAGTCAAAGACGTTTGCAGGAAGACATTAGCCCGAGACTTATCACGCGCGTTAAAATTTCTGATCGTCAACCGACCCCGTCTTCAGGGTGCCTCGGTCGTGACGGCGTTAGATTAGCCGAGGGCCGCGTCGATAAGAAGAAAGGCAGAGAGCCGGGCACTCGCATTTCGTGACGAGTTGCTCGTTTTATCGAGGGCGCTCAGCGCGTCCGTTTCTTCGATCGTCAGGAACTCCCGCGCCATCATCATGAGGTCGCCATCACTGTCGAGCCGTTTCTGAACCCGCTGGACCTGCCGGGCGGCGGCGTCCACAACGGCCTTGCGCCGGAGGCCTTCGCCTTTTCGTGCAGCCGCAGCGATCTTCTTCTTGTCGCGCGGCCTGAAAATATCGGTCAGCCGGATACCGGAATCCATCAGGCGATGGATCATCTCTTCGGCGTTTTCCTCGCGCGGCAGGTGCGGCCGCTCCTCGCGCTCCACATCCGCAAGAATGTTGCTCCAGCGCTCGCGGCGCCCGCTCTCCGCTGCGGGCTCGCGCTCTGCTTCGGCTTCGGGGTTTGGCTCGTCATCGGGGTTCTCTTCACTCCGAAGATCGAGGGCTTCACTTCCGCCAACCGGTTTCAGATAGGGCGGGATCCTGTCCTTCCAGCGACGGCGGACGGGGTTCTGCTCCATCTCGAAAGGCGTCTCGTCCGCGCCGGCTGTATCTTCATCCTGCCCGTCGTCGTCTTCTTCATAGCCGCCCCTGTTATCGCTGCCGGCCCCGAAAAGATCGCTGTCTGCTGCGGCGGGGCGGGTCTGTGGCTTTGATATGGGCGCCACCGGCGGCAGGTCGTCCTCGAAGACATCGTCCTCTTCGAGCCGTGGTCTTGATGGGCCATGCGATCTCGAAGGGCCGCCCGTGTCTTGGGGCGAGGTGGAATGAGAACGGTCTGTGTGGCCAAATTGCAGACTGGCAAGCGCATCCGCGTCGGTGCGGGCCCGGCGGACGGCGTCTGCAGCTTCTTCGCCAGCCCGCTTGAGCGTTGCGAGAGATTCTGCGGCCCGCTCTGCCGCTTCGCGAGCTTCGGCCTGAATGTCCCGCGAGGCGCTGCGGGCATTCTCCATTGCCGCAGATACCGCCTCGGTAATCCGGTCGCCTGTCGTCGAGGCGCTCGCGGCAACCATCTCGCTCGCGCGAAGAGCCTGGTCGACCATCTTTCGTGACTGGTCTAGTTTTTCTTCCATGCGCGAGACCGCGAAGACCAGCGATTCACTTCGTTTCGTGGCCTCCACGGACATTTCATCCAGCGCAGCGACGCGGTCACTGAGCGTCGTGCCGGCTTCGCGCAGCTCACCAAGGCGGGTTTCAAGCCCCTCATCGGCCTCCGCAATGTCGGCTGCCGCCTGGCGCGCAGAATCGCGCATCTTTTCGGCCTGACGCGGGATGGCCTCGCTCATCATCTCGCTCTGGCGCTGAATTTCATCGGCCAGCAATTGCAGCGCTTCACGCTCGGTTGCGAGGCGGCTGGAAAGCTCCTTGGCATGTCTGGAGGCATCGCCCGACACGGTTTCGAGCCGCTGGCGTTCTTCAGAGATCTCGCCGGACATCGCCTTCATAGAGGAGATCGCATGTGCCATGGCCCGGTCGACCTCTCCGGCGGACGCTTTCATCTGGTCGGCGAAGAGGCGCGCTTCTCGTCCGCTCGTTTCGATAGGCGAAAGAAGCCGTACCGCCGCTTGCAGAACCACCGCATTCGCCGCCGACGCCCTGGCATGGGCGCGGGCGAGAAATCCTGACATGAGGATCAGCAGGCCTGGAATGAAAAGCGCAACGACGCCTGCAAAAATCGTGGCGGCGGGCAGGGTCGACAGCCGGGCAGATCCGAGCAGCGCGAACATGCCGACATAGGCCGCGAGCCACCACGCAACTGCCGCCGCGATCGCGCCCCAGAGAAACACTTTCCCCTCGCCGCTGGCATTGTCCAGTGCGTCGAGTTCAGCCGAGGGGGAGCCCGCCGGTGAAATCTGGGTCAGGCGCGGCAGATGCGTCTCGTCGCCGTCATTGGAATGTGTCTCAGCCATGATTACGGATACTATATGCCGCGTTAATGGAGCGTGTGCAATTTCGCACGTGGAATCAGCTGCTTCAGCAGGCTTCCTGATCTGTCTTTTCCGGGACCGATATTTCGGCGGTTTCAGCCGGCGGGGCAGCCTCGGTTTTCTGAGGTGTTTTTACCGGCTCGGCGACTTCCCTGGGCTTTTCGGCCTTTTCAGGCTTCCGCGAGACCATTTCGAACAGGAGATGATCGCGCCAGTCGCCATTCAGCTTCAGATATCGCTCAGCGAGGCCGATCTTGCGGAAACCTAGACGCTGAACCAGACCAGCCGACCGGGCGTTTTCAGGCATGATCGCCGCCTGGACCCGGTGCAGCCTGAAGTCGGTAAACGCCATGGAGAGCACTTCTTCCATCGCCCGGCGCATGATCGACTGGCCTTCATGGCGCCGGTCGAGGAGGTAGCCGAGATCGCCGGTCGAGAAAGGCCCGCGGCGGATATGGTCGAGGTCGATCTTGCCGATGACCTCGGTGTTTTTGTGAATGATCACAAAGCGGTAGGCCCGCCCCTCACGCCATTCCAGCTTGGAGCGCTTGCACGCGGCGCGCCAGTGCGAGGCGGTGTAATAATGGTCGCTGCGGGTCGGCGCATAGGGTCTGAAACGCTCCCGATTGATCGTCAGGAAGTGCGCCACCCTTTTGGGGTCGCACTCATGCAGGACAACCAATTCGAACATGGGTTTCTTCGCCCTCCGACTTCAGGCACCCGCGTGCCATGCAAGTATCTAGCCGGGATTAGGGCGGAAGAAAAAGGATAACCTGTGTTAATTCGGGAGCTGTTGCACGATTGCCGCGTAGAGGCGCCAGCCTAGAAAAGCCGTTCCTTGTCATCGACCACCTCATCGACGAGGCGAAGCAGCGCCAGTCCGCCGCCAATGGCGAGCAGGGAATTGCCCAGCGAATTCAGCATATTGGACGGCAGGGCGAACTTCGCGACGCCATCTCGCGCCTTGCGGACCTTGCGGCTCATGCCGCTATCGAGGTGCGGGCGCTTCTTCCTGGGCTCGGGCATATCGAGCAGGGTCGGCTTCCACTGGCGCAGGAGGACGCCGGTCCCGACAAGGGCGGCGGCAGCGATGAGAGGGGCATTCTTTCCGGGGGCGTCAGCCATGGGGCATATCCTTTGTGGTGATTACACAAATTCAATGCGTGCGAGGGGCTCGCGGTTCCCCAGAGCTGCGGGTGTGTCCCGCCCTTTGAGGGGCGGGTGGGCTAGGTTTCACGACGCTCGTCCTTCGACTTCGCTCAGGATGAGCGTCTCCTCTCGCTTGGCTCTCCCTCATGCTGAGCTTGTCGAAGCATGCTAGCGCGGCGCTTCTTGGCTTCATCCTTCGACAGGCTCAGGATGAGGTGGCGTGTGTGGCGAGCCGTGAAGCCGCTACCCGCTATCATACCAGCCCTTCAGGCTGTCATTCACCGCGCGGGGCAGGAGGCTGGCGATGGCGCCGAGCTCTGCACTGAGGCGGTGGAGGCCTGGCTGGGCCGGGCAGTGGGGTCTGGAGTCTCCGGCGGCTTTCCACCTTGCAAGATGCCGGGCCATGCGGCGGGCGAGCGCGTGCGGGTTCTCGATGAGTGCACGGAGGGTGTCGTAGCGGTGTACCAGCGGTGTTTCGTCGACTAGCGCTGGCGCGCCGCGCGACAGGGCGCGAAGGGCCTCGAATTTTTCGGGGTCGTACTGGCTGTTGGGGATGAGGATGAAGCCTCGGGGGCCCGTCCTTCGACTTGGCTCAGGATGAGCACGCGTGTCCTGAGAGGGCGCGGTTTGGCTGGACGAGACCCCGGCCTGCGCCGGGGTGAGCGGGTTGATGTTGGCGATTTCGATGTCCGCTGCCATCAGGACGACGAGGCGGCGTAGCACGGTTTCGAGCTGGCGGACTTTGGCGCGGAAGGCGCGGGCGGCGGTGCGGGTGAGCCTGTAGCGGCGAAGGATCAGGCCCGCTGTCTCGGCAGCCGTCTCCAGCGCATCGCGCAGCGCGGCAAGCCCCGCCTCTATGAATCCCGGTCCGATCATTGGCGCGCAGTATGGGACGGGACGAGGCGGGAGGGGAAAGGATGGAATGTTTCCGGCAGTTTCGCGTGCGCTGGGTCCAGCTTTATGACGCCCCTATCGCGTCATCCCGGAAAGCCCACAGGGCTTATCCGGGACCACGTTTGCGACGTTGGCGAGTGGCACTCTGGGTCCCGGACATTTGCTGGCGCAAATTCCGGGATGACGGCTTGAAATAACTGGGATGACGGCGACTTTATCGGTCGCTCCCGATCTTCGTCATCCCGGAAGCCGCAAAGCGGCTATCCGGGACCCAGCCCGTCAGTTCATCGAATAGATCGACCCAGTCAAGATTATCCTTCTCAATCAGGGCAAGCTTCCAGTCTCGTCGCCAGCGCTTGATGCGCTTCTCGCGGGCAATGGCCTCGCTGATGTCATCATGCGTTTCGAACCAGACCAGACGCGTGCATCCATATCTGCGGCTGAAGCCCGGATAGTGGCCGTTCCGATGCTGCCAGATCCGGGCCGTGAGGTCGCTGGTCACACCCGTATAGAGCGTCCCGTTCCGCTTGTTCGTCACGATATAGAGCCAAGAGCTGCGCATATAGGAACATAAGCGGAACAGCGTATCTTTCGCAAGCGATATCCCCAATATCTTCGTCATCCCGGAAGCGCCTCAAGCGCTATCCGGGACCCAGCTTTTAAAGAGTGCACAAAGTTCATCTGGGTCCCGGATATTTGCTGGCGCAAATTCCGGGATGACGGAATCTTTTTCCGTCGCTCTCCACTTTCGTCATCCCGGTTTTCGCAAAGCGAAAGACCGGGACCCAGAAAACCAGAAAGCTTGACCCCGCTCCGCCGGGCCGGCCAGTGTCGCCTGCGGTGCTGAGCTTAAAAAGAGGGCCGGGTGATGAGAGGATTAGTCCTGGGGGCGGGGGCCGTCTTGCTGGCGGGGTGCGGCGGCGCGGCGGATTATGAAAAGCCAGCCAATCTCTGCGAGACCGAGGGGGCGCGGTGTGTCAGTGCGTCGGTGCGCGACCTGCTCGCCGTGGATGGCGACACGTTCGAGCTGCGGCGGCTTTCGGGCTCCGGCCGTGAAGAGCGGGTGCGGCTCCGCCTCATCGGGTGGGACAGTCCGGAGACGGGGGATGCAGCCGGATGCCCAGAGGAAGACGCGCTGGGCCGCAAGACCGAGGCACGGGCGCGCGAGCTGTTCGAAGCGGGCAGCAAGGTGACGTTCCTGCCGGAAGGCCAGGACCGCTATGGGCGGCTACGCGCCCACGTCTATCTCGACGGCGACCATGTGGGCTGGCTGCTATCCCGCGACGGACTGGCCCGGCCGTTGGAAGAGGGCCAGCAGGTGGACTGGTGTTTCTAGATATGCTCGAAAGCTGTGGTCGAATTTTTACTATAGAAACATAAACTTAGACAATAAAATTTACTCGGCCAGTTCATCTTGCAATACTGGCTTTGTCAAGCTCGTACCGGGCGTCCGGCCGCTAAGTCTCCGCTGCTTTCGTCATTGTCGGCTTCGCTGTGAGCTTCGCTTCCCAGCGTTTCAGGTAACACAAGGTCACCCATCAACAATTCAAAGAAAGTGGCATTCCGTAACTTGGCGTCAAAAATCATTTTCTCATAACTAATTACTTCGATGAAAACGTTATAGGCTGATTGATACCTGTAAAAGCCTGTCTCATCCCATGTATGACTAAAATCGTGCTTCTTGAGCAGAGCCTTCATGGAAGGTTTTAGGTCATCAATTACAAAGGCATGGATCGGCGCATTTCCGCGAAGCTGGTGGCTTTTTCCATCTAAGTCTACGATCTCACCTTGGTTGCGAATAAATTCAGCAGTGTCCAAGACTTGCTGTATGGGATCAAATCCTTTGCGCCCAAACGCGTAATCGTCACGACCAGGTCGCTTAAACTCTACAATTAGTGTGTGAGAGCCTGATTTTTCGCCAAGCACTAGTCCGTCTTCATAAAACACTAGATCTGCGATTTTGCTGCCTTTAGGCCGACCTTTTCCAGTAGTTACTCGGTCGCTGGATACATAAGAAACAAAACTCAGACGGTCATCTATCAGCCAGAGATTCAAATCTAATACGCCCAATTCCGTGGTGTCGGAGTGACGTCGCATAATAATTTCATGCATTACGTCCTCCTTTTTAAATTTCCCGACGTCGTCTAAACCTCGTATTTTATCAGTCACTTCAATGATTTTTTGCCGATGTAGAACATACTGAGCTAAGGAATTTTTTCGTATGTCGTCTAAGTTATCAAAAATAGCCTCGTAGTCTTTGTTTTCTATTTGATGGCTGTCGATAAATGAATTTATTTTCTTGTACCAACCTTTCTCCACTCTGTGTTTAGAAACAGAAAGATCTTCAACGAATCTAACTTCATCCCACCCATTAGGTTTGGTGGAAACATACTCCGCAATTGAATGCCCGCGCAGACCAATTCGAAGCATCGGGTTGATGCTTATGATGCTCGTTACAGCCCGAGCTTTTCGAGCCCTTATCTTTGCTTCTTCGTCCCGTTCGTTTTGTAGAATGACTTCGCCAATAGCTTTAACAATACTTCCAATTTCTTCTGGAGAAATAGTTAGCTTTGTCCGGGAATCATCGACATGGTCATCCAAATATTCCCCCGAAACCTGAGCTATTAGCACATACGGCGAGCCGTCTGCTGATTGGAAGTGGGGAGCCCCTACCTTTTCCGTAATATTGCGTGCAGAGCCTACAATTCTATTGGCTGCCGTCATGAATAGCGAATGATGCTTAAACTGTCGGCCTTTGGTTACACGAGATATATTGTAGTCCAGTTCTACATTCTCTCCGCCTAGTTCGACACTGATCTTACCTGATTGGGAGAACGTAAATGTCTTAGTGTAGAGGTCACGTCCCCTATAAGTGGTTCCATCGAAATCGATTTCGATACTGGGAGCTTTATTCTCCAAAAAGTAGGAAACGAACTGGGACACGATAAGACTCGAAAATAGCTCGCCTTCGAGTTTGCTATGCAGGTGAGCGAATTTGGCTTTGATGCCTCGATAAGCGACGCGGCAGCCGATATCGTCAATGTCCGGTGTGACGTCTTCTTCGTCGTAAATTTCGTCATCTGATCGATAAATATCGAACTTGAAGGATCGAGAGCCAGCGACTCCCGGTGAAAGGAAGCGAGATTGGTATCCAATGTCTTGGAAGCACTTAAAGGCCATAAACCGACCCACCCCCTTGCCTTTGCGAGTCAGTTTGTGGCCCGAGTAGGGAGTGAGAAAGTGCTGGTAATTGACGTCGTCGAGGCCAACTCCATTGTCGCTTATTGATATCTCGAAATCTGAAGGGTCGTCACCAGTTGAGACGTTAATGCGGATTTTGCCCTCCTTCACAGAATTGCTAAAACCGCGATCTTCAATAGCGTGCAACGCGTTCGAGATGCACTCATAAATGGGGATTAGAAAGTCATCGAGCTCAGAGCCGATTTTAGTGCGCTCTAGAACTGCTGCCATATCGGGCTTTTTTAACTCGGTCATTTGAACTTTTTCTCCCCTTAATTTTCAAATATGAACCAATACGTCTTTGAAAGACAATCCTAAGTTGGGAGCCTTGCTCAACCTCAAGAAGCGGGGGCGGAGCCGCCCGGTCACCTCAGTTCATTAGGTTGATCGCACATTGCACGTGCCAAAGCTGCGCCTCAGTCCCTAAAATTGATCCTATTGATCGATTTTTTACCTTCAACGTAGGCCGCTTGTTCAACGTCTCAGTTTCGTCATCCCGGCCGATCTTAGGGAGAGTCAGGACCCAGTTCGCCTGGGTCCCGCGCTCTTCCTGAACGATAGGGAGCATTGGTTAGTTGCGCAGAAGGTGATACTTAGTTGATTGAGGTTGAAAAGACGGTGTCAGAGGGGAGGGGCGATCTTGGACGACG
Source organism: Henriciella marina DSM 19595 (assembly GCF_000376805.1). Classification (NCBI taxonomy): domain Bacteria; kingdom Pseudomonadati; phylum Pseudomonadota; class Alphaproteobacteria; order Hyphomonadales; family Hyphomonadaceae; genus Henriciella; species Henriciella marina. Next base: position 280,524 of record NZ_AQXT01000002.1, read on the forward strand.
ATTGGCCAAAATGCATATGGTGCAACAAAATCCTACACGATGGAGGACATGATGGTTTGGCATGCACGGCGCGATGTCTGTATGAGTCGGCTAGGGCTTCAGTTCATCCTTATGCGCGAGTAAATGAAGAGGGTGAAATAGTAGCGGACCCTCAGTTGACCCAAGTTTTTTTGGCCAAAGCGGAAGCAAAGCGCGAAACCCCGCTAACCGCTGAAAAGCCGCCCTCGACGCCCAAGTCGGCTATTAGCGGTTCTTGGTTAGGTGCGGTAGTACTGATATTTTTCTTGGGTCTGGTACTGATTGTTCCGATGTGTAGTTGAGGTGTCGATCATTCGCCGACGATTGGCGTCTGAAGCGCTTGTCGGGATCATTCCGCGATGAACGAGGACGCTGAACTTGCCGCGATGCTCCATCTTTCGACAGGCAAAGGATGAGGATCAGCCTAAAGCCCCAGCTCTTCCTCTCGCAGCGCTTTCAACTCATCCCTCAAGCGTGCCGCCTCTTCGAACTCCAGATTGGCCGCTGCTTCGCGCATCTGTTTCTCGATGCTGGCGATGACGGATTTGAGGTTGTGGCCTGAGCCGGGTTCGAGTTTGGCGACGGCGTCTTCGGCCATGCCGCGTGCTGGGAGGCGGCGGGATTTGCCGCCCTTAAGCTGCTGGCTCTTGCCGCCTGGCTTTTCGCCGAGGTCGGCGAGGATGTCGGCGACGGCGCGGACAATGGTGGTCGGCGTGATGCCGTGTTCTTCATTATGGGCGATCTGTTTCTCGCGGCGCCGCTGGGTCTCTTCCATGGCGCGTTCCATGGAGCCGGTAATCCTGTCGGCATAGAGGACGACGCGCGCTTCGGAGTTCCGGGCGGCGCGGCCAATGGTCTGGACCAGGGATGTTTCCGAGCGCAGGAAGCCTTCCTTGTCGGCGTCGAGAATGCCGACAAAGGCGCATTCGGGGATATCGAGCCCCTCGCGCAGGAGGTTGATGCCGACGAGGACGTCGAACTCTCCGAGGCGGAGGTCACGCAGGATCTCGATCCGCTCCACCGTGTCGATGTCGGAGTGCATGTAGCGCACGCGCACGCCCTGTTCGTGCAGGTATTCGGTGAGGTCCTCGGCCATCTTCTTGGTCAGAGTGGTGACGAGGGAGCGGAAGCCCTTGGCGGCGACGTCCTTGACCTCTGAGAGGAGGTCGTCGACCTGGTTGATATTGCCATTGTCCTTTGTGCCCGTGACGGGGCGGACTTCGACCGGCGGATCGATGAGGCCGGTGGGGCGGATGATCTGTTCGGTGAAGATGCCGCCTGTCTGCTCCATCTCCCACTTGCCGGGGGTGGCCGAGACATGAACGGTCTGGGGGCGCATCGCCTCCCATTCGGGGAATTTGAGCGGGCGGTTGTCGATACAGGACGGCAGGCGGAAACCATATTCGGCGAGGGTCGACTTGCGGTTGAAGTCGCCCTTGAACATCGCGCCGATCTGCGGGACGGTCTGGTGGCTCTCATCGACGAAGACGAGGGCGTTTTCCGGCAGGTATTCGAACATGGTTGGCGGCGGCTCGCCCGGCAGGCGGCCGGTGAGGTAGCGGCTATAGTTCTCGATGCCGTTGCACGAGCCGGTCGCGGCCATCATTTCCATGTCATAGGTGGTGCGCTGTTCGATGCGCTGGGCCTCGAGCAGCTTGTTGTGCTTCTCGAAATGGGCGAGCGTTTCCTTCAGCTCTTTCTTGATGCCGCTGATGGCGCCGTTGAGCGTCGGGCGCGGCGTCACATAGTGGCTGTTGGCGTAGAGCTTGATGGCGGGCAGGTCGGCGGTCTTCTTGCCGGTCAGCGGGTCGAACTCGACGATGCTTTCCAGCTCGTCGCCGAAGAAGGAGAGCTTCCAGGCGCAATCGTCATAGTGGGCCGGGAAGATGTCGAGCACGTCGCCCTTGAGGCGGAAACTGCCGCGCTGGAAGGCGGTGTCGTTGCGGGTGTATTGCAGGGCGACGAGTTTCTCGGCGACCTCGCGCGGGTCGATCTGCTGGCCCTCCTCGAGCTTGAAGGTCATCGAGGAATAGGTCTCGACCGAGCCGATGCCGTAGATGCAGGAGACGGAGGCGACGATGATGACGTCGTCACGCTCCAGGATGGCGCGGGTGGCCGAGTGGCGCATCCGGTCGATCGCCTCGTTGATGGAGGATTCCTTCTCGATATAGAGGTCCGAGCGGGGGACGTAGGCTTCGGGCTGGTAGTAGTCGTAATAGGAGACGAAATACTCCACCGCATTGTCCGGGAAGAAGGATTTCATCTCGCCATAGAGCTGGGCCGCGAGCGTCTTGTTGGGCGCGAGGATGAGGGCGGGGCGCTGGACCGCCTCGATGACCTTGGCCATGGTGAAGGTCTTGCCCGTGCCGGTCGCGCCGAGAAGGACCTGGTCGCGCTCGCCCTGCTGGATGCCTTCGACGAGTTCGGGGATGGCGGTGCGCTGGTCGCCGGCGGGCTCATAGTCGGAGGCGACGCGGAAACGCTTGCCGCCCTCGATCTTTTCCCAGCGCCTGTCGGGACGGTGCGGGGTCCAGTTATCGGATGGGAGCTGCCCCGACGCATCGCGCGCGGCACCGGACCAGTTGAAGGTTGCGCCTGCATCAGCGACGCCGGAAGAAGGAGAACGAGCCATGAACGGGAAGATGGGGCAGGGTGGGGGGCGCGTAAAGGGCTATGTGTGCGGTGGGGTGCAGGCGGCATGAACCGGCCCTCGCCATGGCTGGAGAGGGCTGGTCCGCCTGGTCCGAGATGAGAGGGGCGCGGGTGTCGCCGCGCCGTAATTTATACGCCGAACTGCCAGGAAAGGGCGGCCTTGAAGTTGCGGCCCGGCTCCGACACACCCTCGAAGACGCGGTCATAGTCGTGCTCGAAGATGTTATCGATACCGACGTCCAGGCGGACGTTCTCGGCGAATGAGGGCGACCAGCTGGCATAGAGGTCGACGACGACATAGCCGTCTCGCTGTTCGGCAATGGTGAAGCCGCCCGCGCCATCGGCTTCGCGGCGTTCGAAATCGTCGGCGATCTGGATGCGGGAACCGATGCGGCTGTTCCACTCCGGCATTTTCACACCAAAGTTCAGCGCCAGCCTGTCCGCCGTCAGCGAGCCAAGGTCGGAGCCGTCAGAATTGTCGGTCCCTTCGATGATGGAGAGGGTCGCCTGGCTGAAGAAGCGCTCTGAGTCGTAGCGAAGTTCGCCTTCCCAGCCTTCGATCTGCGCAGAGTCGACATTGGCCGAATTGGTCGTGCCAGCTGTGCAGGGCTGAAAGGCAGGCGGCGCAAAGCAGGTCGGGTCGTAGGCGAAATCGACCGAGAGGTTGATGAGGTCCTGCGCGTCCGTCTCGAAATAGCTGAGCTTGCCTTGAAGGCGGTCGCGGCTGGTCCAGACATCGCGGAAATCGATCCCTGCGCCAAATTCTACCGTTTCGGTCTTTTCCGGAACGAGGTCCGGGTTCGGGATGAAATTGTTGTTCACGAAGACGAATGAACCACGAGCAGGGTTGAACAGGATGGGATGCGGCACCGAGAAGTGCACACCATCGAGATAAAGCTCGTTCACGGACGGTGCACGGAAGCCTTCGGAATATGAGCCGAACGCACGAAACCATGTCGCGCCGGCCGGCTCGAAACTGGCTGCGAAGCGCGGAGAAACGGCATCGTCAGAATTCGTCTGGCCGACCGACACAGAGGATGAGCTTTCGAACTCATCGAACCGCACGCCGGGCACGATGAGGAGTTCACCGAACTGTGTGGCGATGACGGATTCAAGCTGTGCGAAGACGCCAGTAAACTCGCTCATGCCGTCCGGAACGCCGTTCCGCGTGCCTGTTACGGTTTGATCGTCAGTGCCGACCTGTTCGTCTTCATACCAGTCTACGCCGATGGTGATGGTGTTCTCGCTCTGGCCAAGCGTGAAGCGGGACGCGTTGCGGACGCTGAAGCCCGTCGTTTCAATATCTCGCGAGATCGTGCGCGGGACAGTCTGGTCGAACTCATCGACCTTGCTGTCAGTCTGATAGGCCGTCAGGGTCGTGTCGATCCAGTTATTGCTGGCGGGATTGAAGGTGATGGCGGCGCGGTAGGTGTCAGTGACGATGTCCTTTTCGACATCGCGGTCGAGTACGGTGTCGCCGGTGCCAGCGGTGCCCTGTCCGTTGTTCGGTTCAATCGCTGTATTGTCGAAACGTTGCCATGAGGCTTCGAGGTTGAGGGCGTCGGTCAGCGCGTAGCTGCCCTTGAGGAGGGCGGACTGGATATCGTCATCGGAGGGCAGGGACGCGCCCGAGCCAAGCTCGATATCGCCAGACTGGCGCAGGCCAATGCTCGCGACGCCGTCGAACTTGCCCTGGCGCGTAAAGCCGGAGAGGGTGGCGAGGGTCTCTTCATTGACGCTCTGATAGCCGAGCCGGATACGGGCGCCCATGGTCTGGTCTTCTGCGAGGAAGTCTGCTGCATCGACACTTTCGAAGGCGAGGACGCCGCCGACGGCGCCAGACCCGTAGAGCGCGGAGGCGGGGCCTTTGACGACTTCCGCCTTTCCGATCAGTTCAGGGTCGAGAAAGAAGCGGCCATCATGGGCCGAGGTAAAGCTCTGGCGCGCACCATCGACGAGGATGAGGACATTCTGACCCGAGAGGCCGCGGATGCTGGGCAGCTCGCCCGTCCGGCGTGGGCCGCCTGCGAAGTCCAAACCCGGCACATCGCGCAAGGCATCCGAGACAGTAGAGGGGGCGAAGGTGTCGAGGTCATCGCGCGTAATGACGCTGACCTGGCCGGGATAGTCGAAGACCGGGATGGGGTTGGAGGTGCCGTAGACGGTCACGGTCTCCTCGCGGCGTTCCTCGTCGTCGGACACGTCCGGGCTCTGCGCCAAGGCAGGGGCCGACAGGACGAGTGCTGTGCCCATCAGCAGGCCGGCTCTCAGGCTATGGTGGCTTGTAAACTTCATGACTTCCCCTCATGATTACTTGAGAATGATTTGCAGTCGCTCTCATTGCATAGGCTTTCGAGTATTGCAAATGATTCTCACTATCATTATCAAAGGGGGGCTAAGGCTCTTCAGTGGGGCCAGCCAAGAGGGATAAGACTATGCGAAATTCGGCTTCATTCAGCGCGCTCGCCTGCGCAGCTTTCTTACTGACATCCTGTGCAGCGAGCGGTGCCGCTGCCGGCCAGACCCGCTCTTCAGAGGTGTTGTCTGCGGGAGAAGAGGCAGCCAGTTTCGAGCGCGACCGGCAATCGGTTCTGGCGATGGCGGGGGACTACAAGGTCACATTCGATTTCATCGAGACCGTGCCCTTTGTGGAGGGCTATGAGCTGAAGGACCGCAAACTGTCAGGCGGCAATGAGATCGTCCGGGTGGTCGAAGACACGGGCGACTTCATCAGCCTGCAGCACATTCTTGTGGTCGGACCTGAAGACGCGCCCATCGTGGTGAAGCACTGGCGTCAGGACTGGCGGTATGAGCCGCAGCGGGTTCTGGTTTTCATTGGCGGCAATGCGTGGGAATGGCGCGATGTGCCAACCGGTGAGCGCGAAGGCGCCTGGTCGCAGACGGTGTATCAGGTCGATGACGCGCCGCGCTATGGCGCGGTGGGCGACTGGACGTATGAGGACGGAATTGCCGAGTGGACCCCGCCGGCCGAATGGCGCCCGCTGCCGCGCCGCGATATGACGACGCGTGATGACTATCATGCGGTCGATGCCGTCAATCGTCACGCGTTGACGCCCGACGGCTGGGTGCATGAGCAGGATAATTCCAAGCTGATCCTGGCCGGAGAGCCGCAGGCGCTGGTCCGTGAAATCGGGGTGAACACCTACCGGCGCAGCTCTGATTTCGAGGTGGCTGTAGGCGATGCCTACTGGTCTGCGACCGAAGACTATTGGGCGGGCGTGCGCGATGAGTGGGCGGAGATCGAAGCGGAATACCCGCGTTTTGCCATCACCATAAAAGGCGAAACCGAAGCCCTGTATAATCCGCTACTTGGCCTTGCGAATGAGGTGCAGGAAGGTGAGCGCGATACCGCGTCGGCCATCAGCGAGGCGCGGTCAGTCATCCGCAGCTTTGTGACGCCAGATATCGGCGAGCTTGCTGATCGACTGCATTCGGCAGACCATTCGGCTGCTGGGGACCAGGGATGATCCGATCGCTTATTCTTGGGGCTGCGACGCTCGTCTTTGCAGCCCCGGCTTTTGCCCATGCTGGCTTCATCGTTCCGATCACGGACAGTCCCGATGATGCGGGGAAGATCCTCTTCCATGCAACATTCAGCGATGACTTCCCCCAGATGGAAATTGGGCTCACTTCAGACGCGTGGATCATCATCATGCCAGATGGAGAGACGGCAGAATTCGGCCGACTGGCGGAGCGTCCTGACAGAACCATTCTGGAGGCGACGGTCGAGAAGGGCGGCCTCTACCGTTTCTCCTCCGGCGAACGTCTCGGCCGCAAGGGCGAGGTTGCCCTGATTGATGGTGCGTATTTCCTGCTTGGCCGCGATGGTCTGGACAAGGAAACGCTGCCAGACCGCGCAGATGTTCTGAGCTCGCAGACCGCGACCGTATCAGACCTTTACATAGCGCTCGGGGAAGGCCCGCACGCATCTCTGGAGAGTGAAATCGGCAGACTGGCGATCCGGCCGGGCGCGAACCCTGCGGATCTTCGCGTTGAAGAGAGATTTGAGGCGGACCTCCTGTTCGATGGCGCGCCTCTCGCGGGGTATGACGTTACACTCTTTTCGCCTGGCTCTAGCCGGGATGAGGGCGAGCCGGACACGGCTTTGAAGACCGATGAGGGCGGCCGCCTTGCATTTACCGCGTCAGCGCCGGGCGAGTACCTGCTTATGGTCCGGCACATCGCGCTCTCACCTGAGGGGGCCGAGACTGATGTGCGCAGCTATACGACCACGCTGACGCTGCTCGTTGAGGCGGCTGAGTAGCGACACCTCTCGACCTGATGCTGGACCATTTACTACAGAGGCGGCGTCATGAGCGGGTCCCTCGCGGGCCAGGTAGTCCGCAGCAGCATCACGTTCGTGCGAGGTTTTCCGGATCGGGATTGACAGGGGCGGTGCAAGACCGTCGAGTGGGCACTGAGCGATGTGCCTGCGAGTACAAAAAAGGCACACGTCGGGAGGAAACGGTGCCATGGCGATTGTGGACCCTGAGGCTGCGCCGATCGCGGCTGCGACATCTCCGTCAGCACATGACGGGCTGAGACGACGCGCGATCTATCTGCATGGCTCGCTGGCGATCCCGCTTGCGATCTATGGCTATCCGCTCGCGATCTGGCTGCCCGCTCATTATGGTGCGAGCCTCGGGAGCCTTGCGCTCGTTGGCACACTCCTGATGCTGGCGCGCTTCACCGACGTCTTTACCGACCCGCTCATGGGAGAGATTTCCGACCGGGGGCGCACGCGGTTCGGTCGGCGCAAGCCTTATATGGTGCTCGGGGCGCCTTGCCTCATGGTGTCGGCGTGGTTCCTGTTCGTACCGCCTGACGGGGCCGGGGTGCTCTATCTGCTTTGCTGGCTTACCGCTTTTTTCGCGTCGGCGACAATGATCCAGATCCCCTTCCGGGCCTGGGGGGCAGAGCTCTCTGCCGATTATCATGTCCGCAGCCGGGTAACGGCCGTGCGGGAGTTCTTTGTTCTTGGCGGTCTGTTGCTTGCTGCGGCCGTGCCGATGGTGGTGGAGATCCTCGCCGATGGCGGCGCCGTGGTCGAAGTCTTCGCGGCCATGTGGCGCGACATGATTGGCGCCTTTTCCGGCGATATCATGAACCGGGTGCCGAGCGATCGTTCTGCGCTTGTGCGGCCGGTTCTCTACTGGCTCGCCATTACGATCATTGTCGCGGTGCCACTTCTGACGCTGCTGGTGGTCACGACGGTGAAGGAGCCCCCGCCGGCCGCTCGTGAGCGGGTGCCGGTTATTGAAGGCTTCCGGCATATGTGGCGCAACGGACCGATGCGCCGGGTCCTGATGATCGCCTTCCTGGTGGTCGCCGGGGAGAGCCTGCGCAACGCGGTTTCCCTGTTTTTTATTCGCGATATCGTCGGCATCCCGACAATCGGGGCGGCGTATTTTCTCTATTTCGTGGCCGGGATTGCGGCGATTCCGTTCTGGCTGTGGATGGGGCGAAAGGTCGGCAAGCACCGTGCCTTCCTAGGCACTCTGGGGTTTGTCAGCTTTGTGAGCGCGGCAAACCTGTTCCTCGGTTATGGCGACTATTTCGCTTTCTTCTGCCTCTTCCTGATGAAAGGTTTCGCATTCGGCGGGCTTCAGTTCCTGCCGCTCGCGATGCTTGCCGATGTGGTGGATGTCGACAGCGCGCGGTCTGGCGGGCGGCGGGCTGGCGCCTACTTCGCGGTCATCGGCCTGTCGGAGAAGCTGGCGGCGGCGATATTCACCGGCATCGCGCTCAATATTGTGGGCCTGCTGGGCTATCAGGCGATGGGCGCCGCCGCCTCGGCAGAAGAGGGCGTACTGGCGCTCCGCCTGGTCTACTGCCTCGGCCCGATTGCGCTTTACAGCCTCGCTGTGCCGCTCATCTGGAGCTATCCGCTGACGCCTGAGCGTCATGCGCGCCTTCGCGCCAGCCTTGAACGGCGCGCGGCACGGCTGGCCGCAACAAGAGAAGCGGGCGCGCCTTCAGCGAGCGACTGAGATTGCTAGAGCCGCGCTTCGCGCAGAGCCTTGCGCCTCGTTTTGCCAGCGTCGTCGCGTAGGGGTTCGCGGACAAGCTCGATGGATTTTGGCTGTTTGTAGGTGACGAGGCGCTCGCGCAGATGCGCGGTGAGGGCGGCCTCGTCCAGGTCACCCTTGGGCATGTCGATAATGGCGTGGAGGCGCGACCCCATATCCTCATCCGGCAGGCCGATGACGGCAGAGCTGCGCACACCTTCGAATGCATCAAGCGCGGCCTCGACCTCTGCCGGATAGATGTTCGCGCCGCCGACGATGATCATGTCTGACTTGCGGTCGGTGAGGTAGAGATAGCCGTCGGCGTCCATCCAGCCCATGTCGCCAAGGCTCTCCCAGCCGCCCTCGATCGCCTTGGCTTCGGCGCCGAGATAATAGTAGGAACTGCCTTGTCCCGCGAGCGGGCGCAGGAACACTTCGCCCACCTCGCCGGTCGGGACTTCCTGCCCATCCTCGCCGAATATCTTCATCTCGCAGCTCTCGACCGGCCGCCCGACGCTGCCCTTATGCGTCAGCCATTCGGTGCCCTGTATCGTGGTCGAGCCCTGACCCTCTGTGCCGCCATAAAGCTCCCAGATGACCTCCGGGCCCAGCCACTCGATGAAGGCCTCCTTCAGCCAGGGCGGGCAGGGGGCGGCAAGGTGCCAGAGCGCATTGAGGCTCGAGACGTCATAGCGGGTGCGCACCTCATCCGGCAGAGCCCAGATCCGGCGCATCATGGTTGGCACCATATAGGCGGTTTCGAGCTTCACCCGGTCGATCAGCTCCAGCGTCTTCTCGGCATCGAAGCGGGTGGTGACAGCGACGCTCGCGCCTTTGAAGAGGGCGATCACGGCCCACATGAAAGGGCCATTATGGTAGAGCGGGCCGGGGATCAGCATCGAGCCCTGCGTGCGGATTTCGAGGAAATCCATCTCCGTGTCCCACTGCGCCGGCAGCTTCGAGACGATGAGCTTTGGCCGGCCCGTAGAGCCGCCTGAGGTCATCGCCTTGAAGGAGGCGGCGGTCTTCTCCGGCAGTTCGGTATCAGGCAGGGAGGCGTCCGGCGTGTAGCCAGCCGGGACGGACGGGGTCGGCGCGTATTCGCCGTCGGCAACGCCAACCACAAGCGCGGGCTTACCGAGCTCGACGATCTGGTCGCGCTCATACTTTGGCAGGCGGGCAGAGACAGGCTGCGGCGTCGCGCCAAGCTTCCAGGCGGCAAAGCAGGCCTCGAAGAATTCGAGGCTGTTGGGCAGCGCGATGGTGACGAAACTGTCCTGGGTGACGCCGAGCGCCGCATAGGCTCGCGCCAGCCGGTTGGTGCGCGCATCAAGTTCGGCCCAGCTGATCTGGTCACCCTCATGATCGACAGCGACTCGGTCCGGCTGGATGGCCGCCCAATGGGCAAGAATGCGCGAGAGCGACAGGACAGGCATGGGCGGTTTCCTCTGGTGCGGGCCGTCTGATGCGGCCCGTTCTTGGGTGCTAGCTTAGTTGAAACTTCCGCCTAAGCGCCAACAAAAACAGAAAAATGAGGAGTGTCGAGAGCAGGCTGTGCACCGTCCCAACAAGCTTAAATCCCAATTCATAGCTTTGCGTGAGATGAGCCGCCAACTGAACTGAGCCGCATAGGCCTTCTTCTAAGCCGCAAGTGTCGAGCCCTTCGCGTCCAAAGAGCGGGTTGAACACAAAAAAGGGTCGAAAAGTGAGCGTGAGACCTAAAATTCCAGAATTCGCAACAAGCTGCGTCGAACCAGTCAGGCCGGTGCAGATAGCTATCAAAAAATAGAGGGCAGCAGTGACAAACCACAGCGCTCCAAGCAAAAGCACGGGTCTAACGAAGTTGCTGCCATAGCTTGAGAGAAACGAGTATCCGGATGCGAAGAACTTCTCCGATTTGGAAACCTCTCCCTCATCGGTTCGCATGAAGCGAGCTTTAAGTTGTTCAGTGTGAAATTTGGACTGGTAGTCGTTTGCTTTGATTGTTTCCATGTGCTTGGCGAGTGTCCGAAACGAACCTTCTGTCACACTTAGTCTATCGTCTCGTTTTCGACCTGACTCAGCGAGCACGAAAGGTTTCCAGTCAAATTTCGTCCTGCGGAAACTGGTGTCAAAATTGAAGGTGCAGGATTGGAAGCGTGGAGCGCGATGAAACAAGCAATCTTCAAACGCGGTTCGCTCACGAAACTCCCGGTTTTCGAAGGTAACCTCATCCCAAAATTCAGAATTTCGGACATCGACATGACCGATAGATGGCTTCGTGTCATCGCGAGTAGAGCGAGCAATGAACGCTCTATGGAACTGATTTTTACTTACCTCGGAATCAGTGTTTGCGACCAGTGTCCCGATACGGGCGTCCGTAAGGTCTACTTCTCCAGCAAATTCACAGTCAGAAATCTTTAGCGTGCGCTCAATGGAAGATTCTCTACCATTCAGCCCGCGGGCGCTATCTAGAAACCTTACGCGATCAAAAGTGATCGATTGGATCGTGCTATTCTGTGCCTCCAAGCATTCCTTCAATATGGACTGCTCAAGGCACAATGTTTCGAGGCGACTGCCCTGCACGGTAAGCAATGCGATCTCAGCCTTTCGAATTGAACAAAGCGCCAATCTTGATTCGGAAGGCATGCTATTCAGCGTCAACGATACTAGAGTTTGATCAGCAATTTGAATGGTGCCGCCTCCAGTGCCGATAAAATTTAAAGAGCGTATTCCGCTGTGTGCTTTGAAGTTTAGCGAGCGTTGGATAGTACTAGAGACAAAGGTAAGTCCAATTCCTGTCTCAATTGAATCAGGGAAATCAAAGCTTTCTCTAAACCTCCCTGACCGCATTAAAAGTCCATTAGAAAACCGACAGGAACGCAGCTTAGAGGTTTCTGTGAATCCCTTGATCTCTATCGGACATTCCGAAAGGGTTTGTGTAGCGCTGCCTACAATGGTTGCCTGCGGCGCTCCCGCTTGGTCGGTAAAATAACAGTTCTCGGGAGAATGCACATCGGGTCCGCTTTCATCAAAAACGCACCAGTTCGCCGTGTAACTTTCTTGCCAACTGAGCCTCCTCTCCGGATCTCGGAAATTATTGATTATTGCGCCTTCTGCGAACCGATCCAGAAGTGCTCGCACATCCTGAGTAAACCGCCGCTTATGGAGATGAGAGATTTGGCGTTGGGCTTCCGAAAGCTGGTCTTCCTCCAAGAAACCAAGGGGAATATGACTAATCGGCCATTCGCCTCCACAAATTTTTACTCTGTCGCTTGCACTGTTAAGCCATACGTGGATCTCGTTTGAGGAAAGGTTCATCTTGTTTAAGCGCCGGTGAATTCCGGGCACAGTGTAGTCTCTAGCTCGCCAACAGGCCCACCAAGCAAGCCGCGTTGCTTCGGCGAAAGTCGCCTTATCCTCGTTTGGCACCGGAATTTGGAAGCTGAGTAGACGCAACCAGTGCTTCTCTGCACTTCTGAAGGCAGATGACTCTGAACCTAATTCAGATGGTTTGCCCCAGATTTCTGAGTTGAGATCTTTTGAGCGCTTCAATGCGTACTTTAATTGAGACGAAGTTAGCGCAGGTTGAAGTGCTATTTTGCTCGAATCATCAGCCATCATCGGCGATGATTTCACACGCACCTTTCAACTAGAAGCGAAAGTTGCGCGACTTTGGGGATTGTGCCCAAGTTAACTTAACAGTGCTGGTGGTTCCCAAGCCTATTCGATCTCTCTCAACGTCTTGGCTTTGAGGCGGTTAAAGTAGACCCGCAGGAAAGCCGGGACCAAGAGCTGCGTGCGCGGCGTCTGGTTTCGCTGGGTCCCGGTCTTCCGCTTTGCGGAAACCGGGATGACGGGCTTTGGGTGTCAGGGCTTTGATAGCCTGATGCGCCGCCCCGCGCTCAGATGGTTCGCCGCGTTCACAATCGCGTCCGTGTCGATCTGGTAGTGTCTGTGCAGGTCGGGGATGGTGCCGGTCTGGCCGAAGTGTTCGACGCCGAGGGGCGCGGTCATGTGGCCGGCGACGGAGCCGATCCAGGCGAGAGTTGCCGGGTGCCCATCGGTGACGGTGATGAGGGTTGCGTCGCGGGGGACCTTTGCCATCAGGCGCTCGATCTGGCTGACGGCGCTGGTGTGGCCGCGGGCGCGGGCGCGGCGGGCGGCGGTCCAGCCTGAGTTGAGGCGGTCAGCGGAGGTGACAGCGAGGACGCCGATGTCGCGGCGATCATTGCCGATGCGGCCCGCCGCTTCGATGGCTTCGGGGGCGATGACGCCCTGATAGGCGATGACGACTTCGCAGTTTGGCCCCGGTTCACGCAGCCAGTAGGCGCCGTCGACGACGCCGCGCCGGAACTCTGCATCGTCGCGGTTGCGGGGGCCGAGCTGTTCGATGGGGCGGGTGGAGAGGCGGAGATAGACTGAGCCGCCGGTCTCATCGCGCAGCCATGTACGCTCATCCGGGTCGTTCTCGCCGGAGCGCTGGAGGTAGTCGAAGCTCCAGTCCATGATGATGGAGAGCTCATCGAGGAAGGCGGGCTCGAAGCTGACAAGGCCGTCCTGGCTCATGCCGATAAGCTGCGTGCCGACAGACTGGTGGGCGCCGCCTTCGGGGGCAAGCGTTATGCCGGACGGGGTGCCGGCCACAATGAACCGGGCGTCCTGATAGCAGGCATAGTTGAGCGCATCGAGGCCGCGCGCGATGAACGGATCGTACAGTGTGCCGATCGGGATGAGACGCTGGCCGAAATGGCTATGGGCGAGACCTGCCTGACCGAGCAGGAGGAAGAGGTTCATCTCTGCGATGCCAAGCTCGAAATGCTGGCCGTTGGGAGAGAATTCCCACTTCTGCGCAGACGGGATCGACTGTTCCTTGAAGGTGTCCGAGACCTCCCGGCGGGCAAAGAGCGAGCGGCGATTGACCCAGCCGGTGAGGTTGGTGGAGCTGGTAACGTCCGGCGACATGGTGACGATGTGATCGGCGAGGTCCGAGGTGCCGCGGGCAAGGCCGTCGAGGATCTTGCCGAAGCCGGCCTGCGTCGCAAGCTCGCGGTCATCGAGCCAGACGGGGCCGGGGGATTTGATCTCCGGCGCGGAATAACGGCGCGTGCCCTCTGCGAAGAAGGGGACTTGATCGAGGAATTTCTGGAGGCTGGCTTCGTCGTCGACGGTGGCGAACTTGTCCCATTCCTCGCCTTCCGGCACGCCCATGCGTTTCTGGAAGTCGGCGAATTGGGGGTTGTTCATGAAGCCGCCATGATTGTCCTTGTGACCGGCGAGCGGGGTTTGCCAGCCTTTAATGGTGTAGGCGAGGAAGACGGTCGGCTTGTCGTCGGTGACGTTGTCGAAGGCTTCGGTGAGGGTGGCGAGGCACTGGCCGCCGAGATTGTTCATCAGGGCGTCCAGTTCTTCGTCGGAGCGCTTGTCGAGAAGCTGCGAGACCTCACCCTGGTCGCCAATGTCGTTCATCAGGCGTTTGCGCCAGGCTTTGCCGCCTTTGTAGGTGAGGGCGGAGTAATCCATGTTGGGGCAGTTCTGGATCCATTCCCTCAGGGCTTCGCCGCCCGGCTCCTCGAAGGCTTCGCGCTGAAGGACGCCGTGGCGGAGCACGACGGTGCGCCAGCCGAAGGCCTTGAAGATGGCGTCGATCTTCTCCCAGAGGCCTTCATGGACGACGCCGTCGAGGCTCTGGCGATTGTAATCGATGATCCACCAGGTGTTGCGAAGGTCGTGCTTCCAGCCTTCCTGCAGGCATTCATAGACATTGCCTTCGTCGAGCTCGGCGTCGCCGACGAGCGCGACCTGACGGCCGAGGGGTTTGTCGCCCAGCCAGTTCTTGGCGGCGATATAGTCCTGAACCAGAGAGTTGAAGGCGGTCGCCGCGACGCCGAGCCCGACCGAGCCGGTCGAGAAGTCGACATCGTCGGTGTCCTTGGTGCGGCTCGGATAGGATTGCGCGCCGCCCCAGCCGCGAAAGGTTTCCAGCTTCTCGCGGGTCTGGTTGCCCATAATGTATTGCATGGCATGGAAGACAGGCGAGGCGTGCGGTTTCACGGCGACGCGGTCTTCGGGTTTCAGCGTATTGAAATAGAGCGCCGTCATGATCGGCACCATGGAAGCGCAGGAGGCCTGGTGCCCGCCGACCTTGATGCCGCCGTCTTCTTTCTTGCGGATATTGTTGGCGTTGTGGACCGTCCAGGCAGAGAGCCAGAGCAGGCGCTGTTCGATGGTTTTGAGATGATCGAGATCGGCGGTCATGACTGGCCTTTGCATTTGCAACTTTCTTTGGGCGGGTTTCGCATGGGTGCCGTGCCGGGTCCAGATCAGGACCTGAGACTGAGGCGTTTCAGCGGTGACCCGAAGGCGCCGCTGACCATGGCGGCGAGGGCCTTCGGGGCGGGCGGAATGCGGCTGACCGGTGCGGCGAGATAGTCGCGGATGAGCGGGGCGAGACGCCCGTCACCCTGATAGACCGGCGTAAACAGCCAGCTCATCAGCTGGTAGAGGCGGACATGGCTGGTGCGGAGTTTCCGATAGGCGGCAAGTGCTGTGGGCGTGTCGGCGCTGCGTTCGAGGGCGAGAGACAAGGCATAGGCATCGAGCAGCGCCATGTTGGCGCCTTGGCCAAGTTGCGGCGAGGCGGCATGCCACGCATCGCCGATATGAACCAGGCATGGGCCGCTGACGGGGCGGCGGTGAGTGCGGTGGCGATAGCGCGCAAAGGTAAGTTGATCATGGTGGGTGATCTGGTCGAGCAGCATCTCGGTCTCGGGCCAGAGCGCGCGGGCGTCCCGCTTCCAGTCATCGAGGGGCGCGGATCGCCATGCCGCCTCGCTGTCACCGCGGATCGACCAGAAATAGGTGAGGCTTTGAGGTCCATTCGGTGTGCGGCGTCCAGATGCCATCACGCCTGCCATCTGGCGGGCGCCGCGGTATCGCTGTTCGAGCGCGTCAGCCTTGAAAGGGCTGGCGTCCGGCCAGTCCAGCGTCGTCCAAAGCGCGCCATAGGTGAGTTCACGGCGCGGCGCGCGCGTCAGAGGTGAGCGCACACCCATCGCGTCGATGACAAGGTCGAAGCCCGGCAGGGGCGGCCCAGCCCTGAACTGGATTTCGCCCGTTTGAGCGCAGGCACCGGTAATCTCTCTGGACGTCACGAGGTCTATGTCTTCTTTGATCGCCGCCTTGTGAAGCACGCCAAACAAGGTCGGTCGCTGAATGCCGAGGCCGACCAGTCCGGGCCTCAGCTTTTCGAAGCGGACATCGAGGACCGTGCGCCCAGATGGCGTGCTAAGTCCCCAGAGGCGTGTCAGTTGACTGGAATGCTGCTCGATCTCCTGCGTCAGGCCGAGTTCGGCGAGGACAGCCAGACCAGTCGCCTGAAGCATAAGGCCTGATCCGACGGGCCCTGGCTCATCGAAACGATCAATCAGCGTCACACGATGGCCCGCGCGCGCCAGCAAGATGCTGGCGGCGAGCCCGCCAATGCCTGCCCCACATATACCGATGCTCATCGAGCGCGTCATTGCATCTCACACTGACCTGATTGTTTGGCGGTGTCATCGCAGACGACACCGATGGCACAAATTGAGCAATCGCAGCCTTCTGCCTGATTTCGCGGGCGCGCGACTTGAAACCTTCGCTGGCGGTCGATTTAGCTGGGCACCAGAATTGTAAAAGCTGAAGGGGTATTGGGTAATGGGTCGAGTTCTTGGAGCCTCTGCGCTGCTGTCTGCTGCAGCCTGGATTGCGATGCCGGTCGCGGCGCAGTCTTTCCTCAATGTGGAGACAGATCCTGCCATTCCGACTCTGGAAGAGGTTGCCGGTCATGCGCCGGGTGATGAGATATCCACGGTGACAGAAGCGCTGGACTATATGGACGCGCTGGCTGAAGCGGCGCCCGACCGGATGCAGGTCACCCGCTATGCCGAAAGCTGGGAAGACCGTGAGCTGGTCTATGGCGTCATCTCTTCGGCGCAGAACATGGCGCGCCTTGATGAGATCAAATCGAACATGGCTCGGCTTGCCTCGTCAGAGGGGCTTTCAGCGAGCGAGCGCGATGCGCTGATCGATGAGACGCCAGCGGTGGTGTGGCTGTCCTACGGGGTTCACGGCAACGAGATTTCGAGCACCGATGCGGGCCTTGCGCTCGCCTATCACCTGCTGGCGGCAGAGGGCGACCAGACGGTCGATGCGATCCTGTCGAACACGGTTGTCGTTATTGATCCGATGCAGAACCCGGACGGGCGCGCGCGTTTTACCAATGCGTTCGAAGCGGCGCGGGGCATCGAGCCTTTTGCCGACCGTTATACGGCCGAACATGATGAGCCCTGGCCCGGTGGGCGGTTCAATCACTATCTCTTCGACATGAACCGCGACTGGTTCACGCTGTCCCAGCCGGAAACCCGTGGGCGTGTGTCGAGCATGCTGGAGTGGCATCCGGTGGTCGTGGTCGATGCGCATGAGATGGGCGGCGATGAGACGTATTTCTTTGCGCCGGCAGCTGATCCGTTCAATCCGAACATCACCGACGCCCAGAAGGAAAAGCAGATCCTGATCGGGCGCAATCATGCCCGCTGGTTCGATCAGCGCGGCTATGACTATTTCACCCGTGAGGTCTTCGACGCTTTCTATCCGGGCTATGGCGACATGTGGCCGACGCTCGGCGGCGCGATTGCGATGACCTATGAGCAGGGCTCTGCGCGCGGGCTCTCCTATGAGCGGTCCACCGGCGATGTGCTGACCTACAAGCAGGGCGTCGAGCAGCATTTCGTTGCGACGCTGTCGACGGCGGAAGTCGTAGCGAACAATCACGAGCAGTTCCTTGGTGATTTTGCCACCTATCGCCGTGAGGCGGCCGCCGATGCGCGCGGCGCGAGCGACCGCTATTTCGTGTTCGATCTTTCCGACCGCCGGTGGCAGGCAGAGCAGCTTGGCCGCAAGCTGGCGGCGCAGGACATCGTGGTGCAGCGCCTGGCCGAGGGGGCGCAGGTCTGCGGCGTGCGCTATTCCGATGGGGCGCTGGTCGTCGACCGTGCCCAGCCATCTGGCAAGCGCATTACCACGCTGCTGAGCCAGGAAACCAATCTGCCGGAAGACTTTGTCGATGAGCAGGAGTCGCGCCGCGACCGGGGTCTCAATCATGAGCTCTATGATGTGACCGCCTGGTCTATGCCGCTGATGGAAGATGTGACGAGCCGCACCTGCGGGCAGGTCAATCTCTCCGATGCGAGCCGGGTCAGCGCCAACGATCCGATCCGCGCACTGACGGCGTCGGGGGCGGCCTTTGGCTATGCCGTGCCGTGGAGCGATACGGGCCAGGCGAAACTGGTTCTGAGCGCGCTTGATGCGGGTCTTTCCGGCCGGGCCACGACCGAGGCCTTCACCGTGCAGGGCCGCGAATTTTCGCGCGGGTCCGTTGTCTTTCCGCTGGCCAGCAATGATGGCGATATGGCCACGACGCTGAACACGCTGGCGAGCGAAATCGGCGCCGAATATATCGCGCTTCAGTCAAGCTGGGTCGAGGATGGCCCGAACTATGGCAGCGACAAGTTCGTGGCGCTCTCCATGCCAAAGGTCGCGATGGCCTGGGGCGAGGGGACAAGCGCGACCGACGCCGGGGCGGCCCGCTATGTGCTGGAACGCGAAATCGGCATTCCTGTCGCGCCCATCCGTGTGGGCTCGCTCTCTCGGGCCGATCTTGGCCGCTATGATGTGCTGATCTTGCCCGATGCAGGGTGGGGCTTTCAGAGCGAGCTTGGCGGCGGGGGCCTTTCGGCGCTGTCTACATTTGTCAAAAATGGCGGTGTGCTGATCGGCTTTGAAGGCGCGCTTGGTGTGCTCACCAGCGAAGATGGCGGCTTGCTGTCGGCGCGTGTCGAGAAAGCGTATTCAGAAGACGACGAAAAATCCGGCAGCGACGAAGACGGCACCGCCGATGGCACGCTCATCGATAGCGATGAGACCTATGAGGCGATGACGTCCGATCCAGAGGCAAGCCCCGACGGCGTGCCGGGCGTCCTGGCCAATGTGATCGCGAATACCGATCACTGGCTGTCGTCTGGCTATGAAGATGCCGTGGCGCTCTATCGCGGCTCCAGCATCTATCGCCCGCTGAACGAGTCTGATGGGGCGAACGTCTTTCGCTATGCGGCGGCAGATGAGCTGGTCGCGAGTGGCTATCTCTGGGAAGAGAACCGCGCCCAGCTTGCCTACAAGCCGTTCCTGATGGCGGAGCAGCAGGGGTCGGGCATGGTGATCGCGTTTACCCAGAGCCCCGTGACACGGGCATATCTGGATGGGCTCAACCTGCTTCTGGTCAATGCGGTCCTCTTTGGGCCTGCGCATACGCGATAAGCATTGGAACCGCGCTCACGCCTTGCCCGTTTCCTTATGTAAGCAGTTATTACAAAGGAGACCCGCGATGAGTGAGCGCGACCATCAGAGAATTGAAGAAGTTGAACGTCAGCGCGGCTATGGCGAGGGCTTCAAGAAGGGCGAAAAGCTCGAGGACCAGTCCACAGATGGGGCTGGCTACAAGGACGGATCGCCGATCGCTGACCAGCAGGACCATGACGCCGATCTGGTCGTGGACATGGACGATGAGCGTGTCCCGAATGTTCCGAATGATGATCATGACGACGATTCCAGCGCCACGATCGAAGGCCATTCAGCCTTGAAGAAAAAGCCCGACGGCCACCTTCTGGAAGACGCCTATTCGGTCGTCGACCCGGATGTGGAAGACCCCAAGCGCTAGAAACCAATTGAAGAAGCCCGGCCAGAGCGCCGGGCTTTTTCCGTTCGCAGGTTCAGGCTTGGAGAGACGATCCAGGCTGATAAAACTGGTTCCATACCCTGCCTTGCGCGGGATTATTTTGAAGGAGTTCCCATTGATGAAGATACGAAATTTGCTCGCGGCGACATCGGTCGCAGCGCTGATCACAGGATTTGCTGCGACCGGCATAGCGCAGAGCGCCGGCAGCTCTGACACTACCGCCGAGCAGGGCGCTCCTGATGAAATGGTTGAGAGCGAGTCATGGGACGGGTTCATGTCAGATTTTCTCGATACCTATTTCGAGATGAATCCGACATTCGCGATCTCACAGGGCAAGCATGAGTTCGACGGACAGTTGCCGGACTGGAGCGAAGCGGGCCTGCAGGCTCAAATCGACATGTACGAGACGATGATTGCCCGCGCAGAGGCGATAGACCCCGGCAGCCTGAGCGAAGCTGATGCCTTCGAGCGCCAGTACTTTATCAACACGATGAAGGGCGAGATGTTCTGGCTGGTCGAGGCCGACATGCCGCACACCAACCCGTCCTTCTATCTCGGTCCGCTTGGACCAAGCGTTTACGTGGCCCGGCCCTATGCCGACGCCGAGACGCGCATGAAAGCCTTCATCGAGTACGCAAAGAACGTCCCGGAAGCGGCTGAGCAGGTTAAGGAAAATCTGAAGGTGCCGATGCCTGCGACCTTCGTGAAGCTTGGCACTGCCGGGTTCAACGGCCTTGCAGACCATTATGAAGGCGGGGCGAAAGACTCCTTCGCTGAGGTCGAGGACGAGGCGCTTCAGGCAGAATATGACGCCGTCGTGGAAGAGGCCGCAGCCGCCATGCGCTCTGTCGCCGACTATATCGAGAGCGAGCCTGCCACCGAAGATGGCTATGCGCTGGGCGCGGAAAAGTTCGCCGACATGGTGCGCCTTACCGAGGGCGTCGATATCTCGCTTGATGAGCTACGGGCGGTTGGCGAGGCTGACCTCAAGGCCAATCAGGATGCGCTGGCAAAGGCCTGCGCCGAGTTTGCGCCGGGCGCCAGCATGGCTGACTGCATGGCCAAGATGGCCGCCAACAAGCCGGAGAACGGCCCGGTACAGGAAGCGCGTGATTCACTTCCGGCCCTCAAGCAGTTCCTGATCGACGAGGACATCGTGTCCATCCCCGGAACCGAAGAGGCGCAGGTCGAGGAGTCGCCGCCCTATCGCCGGCAGAACTCGGCCTACATCTCCATTCCTGGGCCTTATGAAGAAGGACTACCGTCGGTCTATTATATCTCACCGCCAGACCCGGCCTGGGATGAGGCAACGCGCGCGGCCTATATTCCTGGCAAACTCGACCTTCTCGGCACGACAATCCACGAAGTCTGGCCGGGCCACTTCCTGAACTTCCTGCATGCGAACCGGTCGGACTCGGTCTTCGGGCAGATGTTCGTCGGCTATGCGTTTGCTGAAGGCTGGGCCCATTATACCGAGGAAATGATGGTCGATGCGGGCCTTCATGATGGCGACCCCGAAACCAAGATCGGCCAGCTGTCGAATGCGCTTCTGCGCAACTGCCGCTACCTGTCGGCGATCGGGCTTCACACCGGCGAGATGACCGTTGATGATAGCTTCGAGTTCTTCAAGGACGAGTGCTACATCGATACCGGCAACGCCACTCAGCAAGCCGCGCGCGGGACCTATGATCCGGCCTATCTCAATTACACGATGGGCAAGCTCATGATCCGCCAGCTGCGCGATGACTGGATCGATGCGAATTATCCGGACGCAACCGGCACCGAAGGCTGGAAGGAATTCCACGACGAATTCCTCTCCTATGGCGGCCCGAACATTCCGCAGGTCCGTCAGGCGATGATGGATGAAGACGAAGCGAACGCTGTCTTCAGTGACTAGAGCCGGTCTAAAGACCTGAGCATATCAAAGCGGGCCGTCCTAAAAGGGCGGCCCGTTTTTTATTGCGCGCAGTACAGGAATTGCACCTCAGCGGGAAATATCAAGAATTTGGTAAGCCTCACCTGGCTAGTCTGCCCTCAATGATTGCATGAGAACGCTACATGACGACCCCTGACTGTTCCCGCTGTAGAAACAGCGCGCCGCTGGATTTTGACATAACCATGGCGTTCCAGCCTATCGTCGACGTCTCCCTTCAACGCACGCACGCCTATGAAGCACTTGTAAGAGGCGCGAACGGCGAAGGTGCCGGAGAGGTCTTGTCCAGAGTGGATGACGAGACGCGTTATCCCTTTGACCAGCTCTGCCGCACGACAGCGATCCGCACGGCATCCGATCTCGGCCTTCGCGAAGAGGCAGATGCGCCTTTGCTGTCGATCAACTTCCTGCCGAACGCGGTCTATGAGCCGCGTGCCTGCATCCGCCAGACGCTTGCCATTGCGATGGAAACGGGCTTTCCGATGAACCGGATCATGTTCGAGTTCACCGAGAATGAGCGGATGGATACCGATCACATCCTGAATATCCTGCGGACCTACAAATCCATGGGGTTTGCAACGGCCATTGATGACTTTGGCGCAGGCTATGCGGGCCTCAACCTGCTGGCCGCCTTCCAGCCGGACTATATCAAGCTCGATATGGATCTTATCCGCGATATCGATGCGAACGCTGCCAAGCAGACGATTGTTGGCGGCATCCTGAAGATTGCGACAGATCTTGGCGTGACGCCGATCTGCGAAGGCGTCGAGACCGAAGCTGAATGCCTTGTACTTCGCGACATGGGTGTGACGCTGATGCAGGGCTATCACTTTGCGCGGCCTGAGACTGGCGCGCTGCCAGTTGGCGTCTTCAGCGGTGACAGGCGGCGGAGCGCGGCGGTCTAGACGTCGCTGAGGAGACATCCAGAGATAAAAAAAAGCCCGGCCATGACAGCCGGGCTTTTTCTTTGTGTGTGGAAGGCTCCGCTAGAGGCTTTTCACGATATTCTCGACCATCTTCTTGGCGTCGGACAGCAGCATCATCGTGTTGTCCTTGAAGAAGAGCTCATTCTGGATACCGGCATAGCCAGAGCCCATTGAGCGCTTGATGAAGAGGACGGTGCCGGCATCTTCGACGTTTAGGACCGGCATGCCATAGATCGGGCTGGTCTTGTCGGTCTTGGCGGCCGGGTTGGTGACGTCATTGGCGCCGATCACGAAGGCAACGTCGGAGGTGTTGAACTCGGAATTGATGTCTTCCAGTTCGAACACTTCGTCATATGGCACCTGCGCTTCGGCGAGGAGGACGTTCATGTGGCCGGGCATACGGCCAGCGACAGGGTGGATCGCGTATTTCACTTCCACGCCTTCGTTCTTGAGCAGCTCAACCATCTCTTTCAGCGCGTGCTGCGCCTGGGCAACCGCCATGCCATAGCCCGGCACGATGATGACCTTGGAGGCGTTCTTCATGATGAAGGCGGCGTCGTCGGCAGAGCCCTGCTTGAACGGCCTGTCGACATCTGCGCCAGCTGCGGCGCCGCCGCTATCGTCAGCGCCGAAGCCGCCAAGGATGACCGAGATGAAGCTGCGGTTCATGCCCTTGCACATGATGTAGGAAAGGATCGCACCGGATGAGCCAACAAGCGCGCCGGTGATGATCAGCGCGAAGTTGCCAAGTGTGAAGCCGAGCGCCGCGGCGGCCCAACCCGAATAGGAGTTGAGCATCGACACAACGACCGGCATGTCGGCCCCGCCGATCGGAATGATCAGCGTGATGCCGAGCACGAAAGCGAGCACGGTCAGGGTCCAGAAAGCCCAGGTGGCGGCACCGCTGGACATGATCAGCACGACGACAAGCGCAACGATGGCGCCCGCGAGCGCGATGTTGAGGATGTGCCTGGCTGGCAGAAGGATCGGCGAGCCGGACATGTTGCCATTGAGTTTGGCGAAGGCGATCACTGAGCCTGTGAAGGTCAGCGCGCCAATGGCAGAGCCGATGGCCAGTTCAATCAGCGAGACGGTGGCGATACTGCCGACCGTACCAATGCCGAACTCTGCTGGGGCATAGAGGGCGGCAGCAGCCACGAGCACGGCTGCCATGCCGACCAGCGAGTGGAAGGCGGCAACGAGCTGTGGCATCGCCGTCATCGGAATGCGGCGGGCGATGATGGCGCCGATGACGCCGCCGACGGCTGCACCTGCGATCAGTATACCCCAGGTGGTGACATCAAGCTGCGGCCAGAGGAGGGCGATGGTGGTGGCAACGGCGATGGCCATGCCGATGATGCCATTGCGGTTACCCTTGCGCGCTGTGGCCGGGCTGGAAAGCCCGCGAAGCGCGAGGATGAAGAGCATGCCCGCGACAAGATAGAGAAGCGGGGCCCATGTGGTGGTGAACTGTTGCAAGGTCTACTCCCCCTTCTTCTTGTACATGGCCAGCATCCGCTGGGTGACCATGAAGCCACCGAAGATGTTGACGCTGGCGAGCGCGACGGCAAAGCCGCCGAGGATCTTGGCGGTCCAGCCGCCATTGATCAGGCCAGAAGAGGCCGCCGCGACGATGGCACCGACCACGATCACCGAAGAGATCGCATTGGTGACAGCCATGAGCGGCGTGTGGAGGGCCGGGGTCACCGACCAGACGACATAATAACCGACGAAACAGGCCAGCGCGAAGATCGCGGCGAGGAAGACCGTCGGGTTGAGGTTGGTGATCTCAGCGGCATGGGCTGGCAGGGCCAGCGCGAGCGCCGAGAGAGCGATAGGGATCAATTTGGTCATCAATTGCTCTCCTTGTGAAAGCGCACGCGTGCTTCGACTTCGCTCAGCATGAGCGCGATCTGAGCCGGTGCATTGGAAAGGTGCTCATCCTGAGCGAAGTCGAAGGACGAGCGCCGCTTGGCGGTGAGTCTCCGCATCATGATTTCAGCCTTTCATTCACGGTTTCGCCGCCCTTGGTGAGGATCATGGCCGTGACGATCTCGTCATCGGTCTCAAGGTTGAGTGATCCATCTTCGGCCGTAATCAGCGGCAGGAAGGCGAGGAGGTTCTTGGCATAGAGCGAGGATGTGTCGGCCGGCAGGCGGGCTGGCAGGTTGGAGTACCCGGCCACTTTCACGCCATTGATGTCGACGACCTCGTCAGGCTTGGAAAGCTTGCAATTGCCGCCTGTGGCGACCGCCATGTCGATGACGACAGCGCCGGGCTTCATCGACTTCACCATCTCTTCGGTGACCAGCTCTGGCGCTGGACGGCCGGGGATAAGCGCGGTCGTGATGACGATGTCCTGCTTGGCGATATGGGTCGCGGTCAGCTCCGATTGCTGGCGCTTGTAGTCGTCGGACATTTCCTTGGCATAGCCGCCAGCGGTCTCGGCTTCCTTGAACTCATCGTTTTCGACGGCGATGAACTTTGCGCCAAGCGAGGCGACCTGTTCCTTGGCCGCCGGGCGAACATCGGTCGCTGTCACGACACCGCCGAGACGGCGCGCGGTTGCGATGGCCTGGAGGCCTGCAACACCGGCGCCCATGACGAAGACTTTGGCCGGCGCAACCGTGCCAGCGGCTGTCATCATCATTGGAAGGGCGCGGCCATAGAGGCTCGCGCCTTCGATCATGGCGCGGTAGCCAGCGAGGTTCGACTGGGACGAAAGCGCGTCCATCGACTGGGCGCGCGTGATCCGCGGCGTGAACTCCATGGCGAGCGTATTGAGCTTCCTGGCGTTAAAGGCGCTGGCAAGATCACCCATGGCGAACGGGTTCATCAGTGCGATTACCGTCAGGCCTTCGGGATAGCTTGCCGCTTCCTCTGCGCTGGGGCCGCGAACCTTGAGCAGCACGTCAGCGCCTTTCAGCGCCTCGCCTGCCGAACTTTCGACCGTTGCACCTTCGTCAGAATAAGCCTTGTCATGAAAGCCTGCAGCCACACCGGCACCAGATTCAATGGTGACCGTGTGATCGAGGCCGACAAGCTTCTTCACCGATTCCGGAGTTGCCGCGACGCGGGTCTCTCCCGGACTTGTTTCTTTCAGAATTGTCAGCTTCATGAGGCGAGTGATCGGAAAATTTTTGCGTGAAAGCAATAGCAGGACGAAGGAAGAGGCATGGAATTGTTTGATCTTACCGGAAAGACGGCCCTTATTACCGGAGCTTCTGGCGGCCTTGGAGAAAGTTTCGCGCGGGCTCTATCGGGCGCAGGCGCTGGGGTGGTGCTGGCTGCAAGGCGTCTTGAGAAGCTTGAAGCGCTGGCTACCGATCTCAGGTCGGGCGGCGGCGAGGCTCTGGCCGTCGAGATGGATGTGACCAAGCCAGAAAGCGTCGAATCGGCTTTCGCGACGGTTCAGGAGAAGCTTGGCGGCCCGGTCGACATCATCGTCAACAATTCCGGCATTTCGCGCGACAACTGGTTCACCAAAATGACCGAGGAAGACTGGCGCGCGGTGATGGATACCAATCTGGACGGTGTCTGGCGGGTCGCGAAGGCGGGCGCCAATGCGCTGATGGAGGCGGGTAAGCCCGGCTCGATCATCAATATCGCATCGATCACGGCGAAACGGCCCCAGCACACGATTGCCGCCTATGCTGCGTCGAAAGCGGCGGTCGACCACTTCACGCGGATCATGGCGCTTGAGCTTGCGCGATATGGCATTCGCGCGAATGCGCTGGCGCCCGGCTATTTCAAGACGGACATCAATGACGAGTTCCTGGATAGCGAGGCCGGGGACAAGATGCGCAAGCGTATCCCCATGCGGCGCTTTGGCGACCATAAGGAGCTTTCCGGCGCGCTGCTTCTGCTGGCGTCCGATGCGGGCAGCTACATGACGGGCACGACGATTGCCGTCGATGGCGGGCATCTGGTGAGCTCGCTTTAGGCAGAACGGCGATCATACGTTGGTTACAAACTAATGAGGGAACGCCAGACAAAGGGATTTCCGAATGATTGCTTATTCGACACTCGGTACAAATGATATGGATCGTTCAATCGAGTTTTACGACGCGGTGTTCGGCGCTATTGGCGGGTCGCGAGAGCTCACGACTCCTGAATGGACGCAATACGGGCGCAAAGGAGAACGTGCAAAGGTCTGCCTCACGCCTCCCCATGACGGCAACAAAGCGACGCGCGGTAATGGAGCGATGCTCGCATTTGAAACCACCGGTCGTTCAGCGGTAGATGCGTTTCACGCGGCTGCCCTGACGCATGGAGGAGCGGATGCGGGCCAGCCAGGAATTCGTGAGGGAACACACTATGTTGCCTACGTTCATGACCCGGACGGCAATAAGCTTTGCGCCTTTGCGGCCAAATAGATCGTCACTTTCATCACTATTAGCCAGTCTCGCAGGTTGCGGCTCAGGCTGGCGTTAATCTGATCGCTCGCTTGATAGATCTATGTGCCTGCCGATGTATGCCTTCATGATGTCTGAGCAGACTCCCCCAGGCTTTCGGTTCCATCCAGAGACTGGTCGCCGAGGGCGATGTCGCGTTCGTCCTGGGGTGGGGCGGCGATGCGGCTGGGTTTCTCCTCGACCTCGGTTGACGCGCGGAAGCGTGGGAAGGCTTCGGGGTGTTCGGCCTGTAGCCAGTTAATCATCTGCTCGCGGATATAGCAGCGAAGGTCCCAGGCGCGGGGGCTGGTGCTGGCGGTGGCAAGGGCGCGGACCTGAATGGTCATCTTGTCGGTTTCAGAGACCTGGAGGTTCACCACCTCGCCGTCCCAGAGCTCGGTCGACTCGCAGATCTCCTGCAGCTTGTCGCGCATCTTTGCGACAGGGGCGCGGTAATCTAGCCACCAGTAGACCGAGCCGATGATGGTGCCCGATTTGCGGGTCCAGTTCTGGAAGGGTTTTTCGATGAAATAGGTAAGCGGCACAATCAGGCGTCGCCGGTCCCAGATGCGGATGACCACGTAGAAGAGGTCGATCTCCTCGATCCAGCCCCACTCATTCTCGACCACGACCGCGTCTTCAATCCGGATCGGCTGGGTGAAGGCGATCTGGATCCCGGCGATCAGATTGGCGAGGACGGGCCGGGCGGCGAGGCCTACCGCGATGCCAACGATACCGGCGGAGGCGAGCAGCGAGACGCCAAGCTGGCGCGCCCATGGCACAACAACAAGAGCGCAGGCCAGTGTCGCAACCGCGCCAACCACAATGATGACGCGCCGCATGACATCGAGACGGGTCGCTGATTTACGCGCCTGGAAATTGTCTGCGACGTCAATGTTGAGCCGTCCCATGCGCCGCTTGATCGCAAGGTCGGTGAGGGAGGTGATCGCCCAGCCTATCGCGGCAATGGTCAGGAAGCGCGAGGCGATCAGGGTCGGGCCTGTATAGTCGCTGTCAGCCCAGAGATAGTGGGCACCGGCCCAGAGACCGATGGCGCAGAGCAGTATCAGGACGGGCATGCGAAGCCGCCCAATCCAGGCAAATTTGCCAAGTACTTTGGTTTCCATTCTCAGGTCCTGCATCGAAGCATGTGCATTCGTAACGCCCTTATCCTGACAGTGTTTCGCGTTCTGTGAGGTGACACGCGGTTTTAGGTCTTCCTGCCTGCCGCTTGGGCAGCCTGACAAATTTGAACCCGCTGATTAGCGCTTCATTAGGCGCAAGATGCCAGAACTCAGACAGGCGAGAAGGGTACATCATGTCAGCTGAACGTGATCTCGAACATCCATCAGAGAGCGACGTCTCCCAATCGGTCGAGACGAGCCGGAGCGTGCCTCAACCACGCCCGCAAGACGCATCTGCAGGGACCCACAACAGCGCCGGTGGATCGCCTGCGCGGGCGCTGCAGGATGATCTCGAAACGCGTCTGAAGCAGAAGGCCGACCGCCACTGGATCAGTGACATGGGCCGCGTACTGGCCAGTGCCTCGGGAATAACCATGATCCTCGGTATCTTCCTCTTTGGCGGAATTCTCTAGGCTTTTTCTGGCAATCGGGTCCAACACCCGTATGATTGACCACTAAGAGCTAAGCGCGAGAGGACACTCATGGGCATACGCAAGGCCGTGCTGCCGGTTGCAGGTTTTGGAACGCGGGTCCTGCCTGCTTCGAAAGCCATTCCGAAAGAATTACTGCCCGTGGTGGACCAGCCCGTCCTTCAATATGTCGTCGATGAGGCGCGGGCCGCCGGGATCGAGCATTTCGTCTTCGTGACGGGTCGCGGCAAAAGCGCGATCGAGGACTATTTCGACGAGGCTTTCGAGCTTGAGCATGCGCTCGGCCAGAAAGCGTCTAAGGCCGATATCCTGAAGGATGTCCAGCGCACCAAGCTGCCGCCCGGGGCGGCGAGCTTTACGCGCCAGCAGGCGCCGCTTGGCCTTGGTCATGCGGTCTGGTGTGCCAAGGACATTATCGGGGATGAGCCGTTTGCCGTGCTCCTGCCGGATGTCATTCTGCGCGCGAAACCATCGGCGCTGGCCCAGATGGTCGAGGCCTATGACAAAGTTGGCGGCAACATTGTCGCCGTTGATCCGGTGCCTGAGGAGAACGTCTCTTCCTATGGCGTCATCGCGCCGAAATCGCGTGATGGCCGCCTCATCGAGATGAGCGGCATGGTTGAGAAGCCGCCGCGCGAAGAGGCACCGTCGAACCTCAAGATCACCGGCCGGTATATTCTGCAGCCTGAAATCTTTGGCCTGCTGGAAGACCAGGGCAAGGGTGCGGGCGGCGAGATCCAGCTGACCGATGCAATGGTCCGGCTGATGGAGAGCCAGTCTTTCCACGCCTTTGAGTTTGAGGGTGAAGAGTTCGATTGCGGGTCGAAAGCTGGCTACTTCGAAGCCTGCGTCGCGCATGCGCTTGAACATCCGGAAACCGCAGGCGCGGCGCGAGACCTGCTCCAGAAGTATACGAAAAAGTGATCGCTGCCGTGCGCAGCGACATGCTTTTCACCGTGCGGGCCGGCAGCTATAGCGGTTGCCGCGAGGTGAGCGGATGAAGTTTCTTGTGACCGGTGTGGCCGGTTTTATCGGATCGCGGATTGCCAGGGCGCTCTTGAGCGACGGGCACGAGGTCATCGGTCTCGACAATCTCAATGCCTATTACGATGTCGCGCTGAAGCAGGCCCGCCTTCATGAGCTTCAGCCACTTGAGACCTTCACATTTCGCAAGCTCGATATTTCCGATCATGAGCAGCTGCTGGCGCTGCCGGAGCGCGATTCGATTGACCGGGTGATCCATCTCGCCGCGCAGGCCGGGGTGCGCTATTCGCTCGAAAATCCGTTTGCCTATGCCGAATCGAACATGACCGGGCATCTGGCCGTGCTGGAGTTCTGCAGGCGGGCGGCGAAAGTGCCGATGCTGGTCTATGCGTCTTCAAGCTCTGTTTATGGCGATGATGCGGTGGCCCCTTTCAGGGAAGACGCCAATGTGGACCGGCCTGTCTCTCTCTATGCGGCGACGAAGCGGGCAGATGAGCTGATGAGCCAGGCCTATGCCAAGCTCTATGATATCCCGCAGATCGGGGTGCGTTTCTTTACCGTCTATGGCCCCTGGGGACGCCCGGACATGGCGTACTGGTCCTTCACTGCCCGTATCCTGCGCGGTGAAACGATCCGCGTCTTCAATGGCGGTAAGATGAAGCGCGATTTCACCTATATCGATGATGCAGTGGCAGGCCTGAAAGCGATTGCGACCCGCAGGGCAGTCTTCGTTGAGGGCCAGCGCGCGCACAAGCTTTACAATATTGGGCACAATCAGCCGGTCGCGCTTATGGACTTTATCTCAACGATTGAGACGGTGACCGGCAAGAAAGCGCGTATCGCTCTGGAGCCGATGCAACCCGGAGACGTGACCGAGACCTGCGCGGACATTTCGCGCATGCAGGCCGACTATGGCTACAATCCGCAGGTGAGCCTGGAAGAGGGTCTGCAGCAGTTTGCAGACTGGTTCACGACCCAGCGCGTCGCTGCGGGGCCAGCGCTGCGTTCGCCATGACGGGGCGCCGATGAGCGATCTGCCCAATAGCCAAGACGTCCTCGACGCGGCGCGGCGCCTGCACGGTCATGTGCTGCGCACCCCGGTGCTGCGCAATGATGCGCTGGATGAGCTGGCGGGCGCAAAGCTCTGGTTCAAATGCGAAAACCTGCAGATTACGGGCAGTTTCAAGATCAGAGGCGCGACGAACCGATTGTTGCAGTTGCCCGCAGACGCGCGCGGGAAGGGCGTGGTTGCTTTCTCATCCGGCAATCACGCGCAGGGCGTCGCCCGGGCGGCACGCAACTTCCAGATGCCCGCGCTGATCGTGATGCCGTCTGATGCACCGGCGATCAAGGTGGAGGGCGTATGCGGGGACGGCGCGGAGATCCGCTTATACGACCGCACCAGCGAAAGCCGTGAAGAGATTGCCGCTGAAGAGACGCGCAAGCGGGACGCGACGCTGGTGCCGAGTTTCGATGATCCGTACATTATTGCGGGGCAGGGCAGCGCCGGGGTCGAGTTCGGCCAGCAGATGCGCGATGCAAACACACCGCTGGACCATATCATCTGCTGCGCCGGTGGCGGGGGGCTGATTACCGGTCTGGCGCTCGGCTACCGCGAGTTTGATCCGGACATAAAGGTCTGGACCGCCGAGCCTGAAGAGCATGATGACTGGCGCCGCTCGCTGGCGTCTGGCGAAATCCGCGAGAATGCGCCGGGCACGCGGTCCATCTGTGATGCGATCCTGACGCCTGCGCCGGGCGACCTGACCTGGGCGCTTGGGCGAGAGCTGCTGGAGGGCGGGTGTGCTGGCAGCGATGCTGATATCGAAGAGGCCATGAGGCTTGCCTTCCGGCATCTGAAACTGGTGCTGGAGCCCGGCGGGGCTGCCGCGCTCGCCTGCGCGCTGTTTGACTTGCCAGAGGCCGCAAAGGGCAAGGCGGTCGGCGTCGTCCTGTCGGGCGGCAATGTCGATCCGGCGCAATATGCGCGGATTATCGGCGTCTAGCTTTCTTTCAGGATGCGCGCTTTTTCGCGCTGCCAGTCGCGTTTCTTGGCCGTCTCGCGTTTGTCTGGGGCTTTCTTGCCCGTGGCGAGGCCAATGAGGAGTTTCGCGATGCCGCGATCATTGAAGTAGAGCTTCAGCGGGACAATTGTCCGGCCTGCGCGCTCGACCTTCTGGGAGAGTTCGGCAATCTCGCGCTTTGAGGCAAGCAGCCTGCGGCGGCGGCGCGGCTCATGGTTGAACTGGTTCGCGCCCTCATAGGGCGGAAAGTCGGCGTTCACGAGCCAGAGCTGGCCTTCTTCGACGGCGGCATAGGATTCAGCAATATTCGCACGGCCATTGCGCAGGGATTTGACCTCACTGCCTTTCAGCTCGAGGCCGGCCTCCAGCGTGTCCTCAACCTGGTAGTCGAAGCGGGCGCGGCGGTTTTCTGCCACGAGGCCGTCGGAGCGGCCCTTGATCTGAGATTTTCTGGACATGGCAGTTATATAAGGCCCGCGATCTCCATTGCAGCCTCTATCCTGCGACGGGAGGCTTCATCGGGTGCGACGAGCGGCAGGCGAAGCTCATCGCTACAGAGGCCAAGGCGCGACAGCGCGTATTTGGCAGGTCCGGGGGAAGGGCTGCAGAAGAGCGCCTTGTGAAGGGCGATCATGCGGACTTCAATCTCGCGCGCGGTGGCAAGGTCGCCCTCATCCATCGCCTTGTGCATTTTTGCCATATCGGCAGGCGCGACATTGGACGTGACCGAAATGCAGCCTGTGCCGCCCATGGCGCGGTAGCCGAGCGTGACAGGGTCCTCGCCGCAGATCTGGACGAACTGTTCGCCCTTGAGGCCCGCTGCATGAAGGCTGACACGGGCAAGATCACCCGTCGCATCCTTGATGCCGACGATATTGGGGTGCTTGCCGAGACGGATGACGGTGTCGGGCTGAACATCGGAAACGGTTCGGCCGGGCACGTTGTAGAGGATGATCGGGAGCGCGACGGTATCAGCGATGGCACGAAAATGAGCTTCGAGGCCTGCCTGGTCCGGGCGGTTGTAGTAAGGGCATACGCAAAGGGCGGCGTCGGCGCCGGCGTCCTTGGCGTGCTGGACAAGGCCAATGGCTTCGCGGGTCGAGTTGGAGCCCGCACCGGCAATGACCGGAATACGGCCTGCGGTGACTTCGATGCAAAGGCTGACAACTTCGCGGTGTTCTGCATGGCTGAGTGTGGCAGACTCGCCGGTCGTGCCACAGGGCACCAGAGCGCCTGCACCGTTCTCGATCTGGCGCTCCACCAGATCGGCGAAAGCCTTCTTGTCCACCTCGCCATTCTTGAAGGGAGTGATAAGCGCCGGAATAGAACCTTGGAACATCGTGATCTTGCCGCGAATTATATGTTACACATTTTAGTCAAACTAGACGATATCGTCTCTGACACGTCAGCAGCCATTAGAAAACAGGCAGGGCCTTATGGGCGTTAGCACATACCGCGCGATTACAGCAGCCATCTTCATGGCATCAGCAGCACCGATTGCAGTTGCAGCAATTCCGACCACGCCGAGCCTCAAGCCAGAGCTTGTGCCGGCGTCCGGCGTCGTTCCAACGGCAGAGGCGCGAATATTCCGCGATGCGGTGACCGCAATCAACAGAGGCGACTGGAGCGAAGTCCGCGCCCTGCAGGCTCGGTCTCGCGATGAAACGGTGCGCGACCTCATTGCATGGTTCAGAGCGCGCAGTGACCAGAACATGTCCTTCGATGAGATGTCGACGTTGCTGCGTGAACGTCCAGACTGGCCGTTCATGACGACGCTTCAGGTGCGTGCCGAAGACAATATCGATCTTTCCGCGCTGAACGATCAGCAGAAGATCGCATGGTTCAGCGAAAGGGGCGGACCGGCATCGGGCGATGGCCGGGTCGCACTGGCGGAGTCCTATCGGCGCACGGGTGAGCCGCAGAAGGCGATAGAATTGATCCGTGAAGCCTGGCACGGAAATACACTGGATAGTGAGGCGACGCGGACGGTCATAAGCCAGTATGGCAGCCAGCTGACGCAGCAGGACCATCAGATGCGCGCAGACTTCCTGCTCTGGACGAACCAGCGCACGGCAGCGACCAATATGAAGCAATATGTCGGGTCTGACTGGGCAAAGCTCATCGACGCGCGTTACCGCCTGCAGGCGCGCGCTGCCGGTGTTGATGCAGCCGTCGATGCGGTGCCTTCTTCCCTTCAGAACCATCCCGGCCTTGTCTTTGACCGGGCGAACTGGCGAAAGCGTGCTGGCCAAGGGCGCGATAACTGGGTGCCCTTGCTGGCTCAAATCGATGGCACGGCCGTGCCGGCGGCCGGTCAGGACGATCTCTGGAATTTGCGCCACTGGCCGATCCGGCAGGCGCTGCAGGATCGCGATTTCCAGCTGGCCTACAACATGGCGTCCAGGCATGGCATGAGCTCTGGCGGCAATTTCGCTGAGGCGGCATGGGTCGCGGGCTGGACGGCGCTTCGGCACCTCAACCAGCCAGCGCTGGCCATGCCACATTTCAAGGCCCTGGAAGCGGGAACATCGACCCCGATCAGCCAGGCGCGTGCGCTTTATTGGCAGGGCCGCACGTACGAGGCGATGGGCAATACCGCAGACGCGCAAGCGAGTTATGAGCGTGCCGCGCAGTATCCTTATGTCTATTACGGCCAGCTTGCCGCAGAGAAAGTCGGCAAGACCCGCATCTATCTGAAAACAGAATCAGATGTGACAGAGGCGGAACGCACGGCCTTCATGAGCCGGCCACAGGTCAAAGCGGCTATCCTGCTGGCCGAGAATGGCCAGGCGATGGATTTCCGGCGCTTCACCTATAATATTGACGATATGCTGGAGACGGAGGCCGATTATGTCCTACTCTCTGAAGTCGCCAATAATTACCTCTATCCGGAAGTGGGCGTCAGGGGCGCGAAGGCCGGTCTGGCCAAGGATGTGGTCGCGCCGCAGGCCGTATTCCCCATTCCAAATTATGAGCTTCAGCGTGAACCGAATGTCGAACGCGCCATGATCTATGCGCTGGCACGCCAGGAAAGCGAGATGAACCCGTCAGCCGTGTCGCACGCCAATGCGCGCGGTCTGATGCAGTTCATCCCAAGCACCGCGCGCGCCGAGGCTCAGCGCCTTCGCCTGCCGTTCCGGACCTCATGGCTGACCGATGACCCTGGCTACAACATGACGCTTGGCGGCTCGCACCTCGATACGCTGCTGGGCCAGTTCAATGGCAGCTATATCATGACGGCGGCGGCCTATAATGCGGGGGCTTCGCGACCGCGCCGCTGGATGCAGGAGTTCGGTGATCCGCGCACAGGGACCATCGATCCGATCGACTGGGTTGAGTTCATCCCGTTTGCCGAGACCCGTAACTATGTTCAGCGCGTTCTCGAGAATACGCAGGTCTATCGCCAGAGAATTGCCGGCGAGGCGGTCGATATCCGTCTGAGCGAAGACCTCAATCGCGGGCGTTATTAGGCCCTTTCAACGCAAAGAGGCCACCCCGTCGGGGGTGGCCTCCGTGAGCCGGATTGGCCCATGAATCCTGGCAGGATCAAACCTGCCTGATGTCAGCGCTAGCAAACAAAGAGAGGCTGCTCTCCAAGTCCACCAACACGAACGGATCCATTTGCCGTTCCTGGTTTCTCACTCGACATTGGATCACCTCCTTTCAGCTGTTGAACAGTAACACCGACCGCGACAAGCGCCCGGTACCTGAAAATAAAACACGGTTCGCCGAGATTGAAAGAGGCGAACAGAAAAAACCCGGCTGCATCGCTGCATCCGGGTCAATTCTCAGGCTTGCTGTGGCTTTATTGCGTCAGGATACCAATCGCGAGGCCGACAATTGCCCCAGTAGCGACAGAGGTCAGCACAGCATCGCTGCTGCCGCGGTGATGTACCCACTGGTGGCCACGCGGCGGATTGTAGAGACCGTAGCGGTCATAATCGCGAATGATCACCGTATTGGCGCCATAGGCAAACCGGCTGCCGACGCGGTAGCGCGGATGGCGGTAGCTCGTGTCGTAGTGATAGACGACGCGGGGCCGGGGCCGGTAGTAGGACGGGCTGCTATAATAGTTGCGCGTCACCACGCGTCCGCGATTGTAGTGGCCGCGATTATTGTGATGGTAGCCGCGTCCGCGCCGATAATCGCGGCGCTGGTCGCGCCGGTCGTAACGATGGCCGCGCCGGTCGCCGCGCTTATAGCCACGATTGCGGTCGCCCCTGTAATTATTGGAATGATGGCCGCCGCGGTCATAATGGCCGCGATCGCGGTCGCCGCGCTGATCGGCCATGGCGATGGGTGTGAGGGTTGCAAACGCGAGCGCCCCTGCTGCACCTATACGGATAAGAAAGGTTTTTAGCACCATGAGGGAGCCTCCTTTTGGATCGTCGCAAACCGGACCATCCCGGTTTTCACACTCTTCTGAATACAAGCGTTAACCCTTTATATGGTTCCCCGCTTGAACCTTAGCTGAACAGGTCCTTCATCATGGCCAATCAAAAAGACCTGGAAATAAACGAAGAGATTACAGTACCCTATTGGGAGCTCGTCGAAACTTTTACGCGCGCGTCAGGTCCTGGCGGGCAGAATGTGAACAAGGTTTCGAGCGCCGTTCAGCTTCGCTGGAACGTCGACGCCTCGTCCGTTCCGGCGCGGATAAAGACCCGGTTTCGGCAGATATGGAAGAACCGGATCAACAAGGAAGGCGAGGTGATCGTCGATGCCAGCGAGCACCGGTCACAGGCGCTGAACCGGGAGGCGGCGCGCGAACGGCTGATCTTGATGATCCGCAAGGCGGCGAAGAAACGCAAACGCCGTATCCCGACACGGCCAACGCGTGGATCTGTCGAGCGGCGGATCAAGGCCAAAAAGGAAACGGGTGAGAAGAAAGCCCTGCGCGGCAAGGTCGATCCGTAGGAACCGGGCGCGTTACGAAAAACGCCGCCCCATCTTATGAGGCGGCGTTGATACGATTGATTTTCAGGTGCGCCTATTCGACGACCGCGCAGGCAACACGTCCGCCGGCGCCGCCAATTGGCTGGCTCATATGGTCATCGCGCCCTTCATGAATGATGATCGCGCCGCCATCTTCGTCCATGACGTCAGAAAGGACGACAAGGTCGGTGAAGGTTTCAAAGTGCACCGAGCCGTCTTCAAAAGCGTAGAGGTTTGGCAGATCGCCCGGTTCAGGACCTTCCGGATTGAGGAGGCCGTGCCCGCCTTCGATCTTGCCGACATGGCCGCCGGATTCGGTATATTCGCCTGTGTCGCTGCAATCGCCGGTCTGGTGAATATGGATGGCATGCCAGCCGGGGGTAAGGCCGCCCTCTTCGATTGAGACCTCCATCACGATGCCGTTCGGGCCCTCAATCATGTTTACATTGCCGATGGTGCTGCCTTCATTGCCCATAAGGTCGCCCGTGGCGCGCATCATGGAGGGAAGCGAGCGCTGGCCGCCCATGTCCTCGTCACCGGGTAGCATGCCGTCTTGCATGTCGGCGCTGTCCTCAGCTGGCGGTGTCGGTGCATCTTCCTGCGCATCCGATGTCTGCTGCGTGCAGGCAAAAACGATGGCGAGCGATGCGGCGGCGGCAGAGAGGGGTAGGAAGCGGCTCATGAAAAACTCCTTGGTAATTGCGCCGGGAGACGGCAATCAGGTGTACCACTTCAACACATAGATGGAACTTGCGTTCCGGCGAGGGCGCCTGAATGGCAAATCGTGACCGTGCAGACCGGATGCTTGTTGAGCTTGGGCATTTCGAGAGCCGGGCGGCGGCGCAGGCGGCGATTGCTGCCGGGCGTGTTCTTGTGAACGGTTCGGCCCTGACCAAGCCCTCTCAAAAGATCATTGAAACCGACCGGATCGAGGCGGAAGCGGCGCACCCCTATGTTTCGCGCGGGGGGCTGAAGCTGGCGCATGCGCTTGAAGTTTTCGGCGTTGATCCTGGGCGCCGCCACTGCCTCGACATTGGCGCGTCCACTGGCGGATTTACTCAGGTGCTGCTGCTGGGTGGGGCCGTGAGCGTCGTGGCCGTCGATGTGGGCCGGGGGCAGCTTCACGAAAAGGTCGCCGGCGACCTGCGAGTGACCGTGCTTGAGGCGACGGACGCGCGCGCCCTGACGGCAGGTATGATTGGCGAGGCACCCTCACTCGTCGTTTGCGATGCAAGCTTCATCTCACTTGAGAAGTTACTGGAGGTGCCACTCTCACTTGCCGCCCCATGTGCTGATCTTGTGACCCTCTTCAAGCCTCAATTTCAGGTCGGGCGCGAGAATGTGGGCAAGGGCGGGCTAGTGAGCGACACAGCGGCGGTGGAACGCGCAGAGGCGGCGTTCTGCGACTGGCTGGCGCAAATGAAATGGGCTGTCCGCGCACGCACTGACAGCCCAATCAAAGGCGGCGACGGCAATGCCGAGCGCCTCATTCATGCGGTAAAAGCCTAGCCTGCCGGTCCGCGGCGGCTCCCGCTTTCGCGGCGGGACAGGAAGGCGAGGCGTTCGAAGAGGGCGACGTCCTGCTCGTTCTTCAGAAGCGCACCGTGCAGCGGCGGCGTGAGCTTGTCCGGATCCTGCTCTTTCATGGTCTCAAGGTCGATATCCTCATTCATGAGGAGTTTGAGCCAGTCGAGCAGCTCGCTGGTGGACGGCTTCTTCTTCATGCCCGGCACTTCGCGCATGGAGTAGAAGGTCGTGAGCGCTTCGGCGACGAGCTTTTTCTTGATGCCCGGATAGTGGACGTCGATGATCTCGTTCATCGTCTGCTCGTCCGGGAATTTGATGAAGTGGAAGAAGCAGCGGCGCAGGAAGGCGTCCGGCAGTTCTTTCTCATTGTTCGAGGTAATGATGACGAGAGGACGTTGCTTTGCCTTGATCGTCTCATCTGTCTCGTAAACGTAGAATTCCATGCGATCGAGCTCCTGCAGGAGATCGTTCGGAAATTCGATGTCAGCCTTGTCGATCTCATCGATCAGCAGGATGGGCCGCTCATCAGAGGTGAAAGCCTCCCAGAGTTTGCCCTTCTTGATATAGTTGGAGATGTCCTTGGCGCGCTCCTCGCCCATTTGCCCGTCACGCAGGCGGGAGACCGCATCATACTCATAGAGACCCTGCTGGGCCTTGGTGCTCGACTTGATGTGCCATTCGATGAGCGGCACGCCGAGGGCCTTGGCGACCTCGATGGCGAGAACGGTTTTGCCGGTGCCCGGCTCACCTTTGACCAGGAGAGGACGCTGCAGGGCAATCGCCGCATTCACGGCGACGCGCAGATCTTCTGTCGCGACATAATCCTGGGTACCTTCGAAACGCATGCTGATCTCCAATTCGTTATCCGTAATGATGATAAAGACAGGACGAGGAAGGGCAACCGTCCCAGCAGGTATAACTCGGCGTCAATCGCGTCATTTCGCGCGGATGCTTCAATTTTAATTGATGTTAACCTTCCCAATTGTATTGAATCGGCCATATCCAATTAAGGATAAACCGGGGGGCGCGCATAATGCCGCTGAAACTGTCACTCAAGCCAGGCGAGGCCGTGGTTGTGAACGAGGCCGTTATTCGTAATGGCGAGCGGCGCGGGACGATGCTGCTGGAGACCAAGGCGCGTATTCTGCGTGAGCGCGATGTGATGTTCCCAGAAGATATAAACACCCCGCAGGACGCTGCCTATTTCGCCCTCATGCAGATGTATATTGTCGGAGAAGCGTCCGGCAAACTCTATGATTGTACAATTTCCGCGCTTGCCGACTGGCTTGACGCAACTCCAGCCGAAGATGATCGCGCCGACATATTGAAGATCGCCCAGCTCGTGGCTGCCGGTGATCTCTACAAGGCGCTTGGTAACTGCCGGAAATTGCTGACGTCCAGATTTTCCGAGGCGGGCCATGCCTGAGACCTACGCAATGATGACCCCAACCCCCAATGATGCCGATGAGATGACGGTTCTGACCGATCTGCCCGGCGCGATTGACGCGCTGGAGCGCGGCACCGTGTCGGCGCCTGTCTGTATCGAGGTGGCTGACGGCATCTTTCTCGAAGCCGAAACAGCGGGCGAGGTCGATGCGCTATTGCAACGCGCCCGGGGCCTGCGCCTGATCTCGATGATTGCTGCAGGCGAAAGTGTCGACCGGCCTTCAAGTATGCGGCTGGACAAGCCAGCCCTGCACGAGCGTGTCGGGGAGATACTGGACGCGCTGAGATAGGCCGTATAAGGCGCTCGCCATGACTGGTGACCTCATCTCTGTATTCACCGCGTCCTTTGTGACGTTCTTCGTGCTGATCGACGCGCTGGGCGTGGCGCCCGTATTCGCGTCGCTGACGGCAAAGGGCGATGCACGCTATCGGCGCAGCATGGCGTGGCGCTCGATCCTTGTCGCGACGCTGATCATTTTCGGCTTTGCCTTCTTCGGAGCATGGCTTCTGCGCCAGTTGCATATCACCATCGACGCCTTCCGGGCGGCCGGCGGCGCGTTGCTTTTCCTGATCGCGCTGGACATGGTTTTCGAGAAGCGGACCGAGCGGCGCGAATCGCGCGCTGACGAATACCTCGAAGAGCATGAAAAGCTGGACGATGTCTCGGTGTTTCCGATCGGCATTCCTATGCTAGCGGGTCCAGGCTCCATCGCGACCGCCATGCTGTTCATGTCCGAAGCGGCCAACTGGATGACGCAGGCGGTCGTTCTGGCGGCGATCGGCCTCAACATGTTGCTCTGCCTGATTGTATTCCTGATTGCCGGCCCTTTGGTCCGCGCGATGGGCGACAGTGTTGCTGGCGCAATTACGCGAATTTTCGGCGTGATCCTGGCGGCGCTATCCGTCCAGCTCCTTATTGACGGGCTTCAGGGCGCTTTCTCCCCGGTCTGAGCCGGGGTTCTATGCCCAGCGCTGGCGGGCCGGGCGCAGCCGGAAGAAGGCAGAGGCGACGGACCAGCAGATCGCCGTAAAGATCGCGATGAGACCCGCAATTTGCAGGATCAGCGACGTCGACCAGCGAATACCCATTTGTGCGAGACCCGTAAGCTGCGGGCCGATCGCCTTGGCAAGCGCGACCGCGCGGTCGCTGCCAGACTGTGCAACAAGTTCGAGCTTGCGAACATCTTCGGGCGACTGGGCAAGTTCTATCAGGGTGACCGCGCCCGACGGGCTCGTCTCGGCAGCGATATGAGCGATAGACGCCAGGTCGCGCTCCAGCCGCTCAAGACCTTCGGCGTTGATGGCGCGCGCATAGGCCCCAAGCACCTGCTGCTGGCGAACACTTGGCGGCACGACTGTGGAGACCGCAGTGCGAAGGCCTTCAAGGGCGTCTGCTTCGGGCAGGGCGAGCTCTACGCGGCCGCGAAGATAGTCGGCATAGGCATCATCCAGGCGTCCGGCCCGCCCTGCGGCCCGCAACACAGAGATGGCGGCGAGATAGGCAGGCTCGGTCTCGGCGTTGGCGAGCTTCAGAAGTCCAATCGCGCTGAGGCGGAGTTGCATCGTGTCGAGGGGTTCGCCGTTCACCCATTGCTGTGAGCGCCGGACCAGGTCTGCGACATCTCCAATCATCGAGAAGCCAGCAGGAAGACCGCCATCGACAGGCACAGGCGAGGCGGCAGTTTCGCCTGCGGGCACCTCATCGGTTTCCATACTCAGTGGCGGCTCGTCACCGGTCTGTATCTGGTCGATCGCGACGGTCGGACGTTCAATGGCGCGCTGATAGTTGGCGCGGACATCGTTTGGCAGGAAAAGAAGCCCGGCGCGGCTGAGACGCTCATCCTCCGTGCCGCCTTCTTCCGCGGCGACGGCGGCAAGAAGCGCGCGCCGGTCATCGCGGCTCAGCATGGCCGGAGCAGCAAGCAGGTAGCCACGCGCAGCAGAAAAATCGCGGGCCCCAAGCTCATCGGCAATCTGGTCGGCCCAGTAGGCGCGCGATGGCATGCCGTCAGGCACAATGGTCTCAAAGGCCTGATCGATTTCGCGGCGGGTTTCCTCACGGGCCTGAATATCCGTGACGCCGTCTAGGCGCTGCAACCCATAGGCGTTGACCAGAACCCTGCAGGCGAGAACGGCGAGGATCAATAAAAGGCTATTGAAGACAAGCGCCTGGCGCCATGTCCCCTTCTGATCTGCTTCCCTGCGTCTGTGATAGCGGGCCATATCGCGGACCTGGGTTAGAACTTCTACACAATCGGCCGTCCCGGCCCTGATTCTGGCTATAGGACACTGGTGGTGGCCTGTCCGCAAGGGGCAGCAGCCCAGCTGCCGCTCTGGCGCAGGACTTGCAGGATTCAGACCGTATTCATGTGAGGTCTGTTCTATTCAAGATAATGCATTGGCCAATTGCGCAGCTAACCGA
This sequence comes from Henriciella marina DSM 19595, assembly GCF_000376805.1. Lineage (NCBI taxonomy): Bacteria > Pseudomonadati > Pseudomonadota > Alphaproteobacteria > Hyphomonadales > Hyphomonadaceae > Henriciella > Henriciella marina. The sequence continues at coordinate 322,179 of NZ_AQXT01000002.1, forward strand.
CACGCTATATAGGCCGCGCCAGTGGGAGGTATGGAGACCATGGCTGACACGACGTTGAATGACTATATCCCGTCCGAGGACGAGGAGTTCATGAACCCTCGCCAGCAGGCTTACTTCCGTATGCGCCTGGAGCAGTGGAAAAACGATATCCTTGCTGGCACCAAATCAACCATCAACAATCTTCAGGAAGATTCGAGCAATCTTCCGGACGTGGTGGACCGGGCGTCGTCTGAAAGCGACAAGGCGCTGGAGCTTCGCACCCGCGACCGCCAGCGCAAGCTGATCTCGAAGATCGACTCAGCGCTGCGCCGGATCGATGAGGGCACATATGGCTATTGCGACGAAACAGGCGAGCCGATCAGCCTGCGCCGTCTTGAGGCCCGCCCGACAGCGACACTGAGCCTTGAGGCGCAGGAGCGTCACGAGCGCAAGGAGCGCACTGTCCGCGACGACTAGGCTCTGACTTCCAGGCTTTGAATTGAAAACGGCAGCGCCCCGGATCGAGGCGCTGCCGTTTTTTATCACCCAACGCCCGGCGGTTTTTTGGGGCCGGTCCGTTAGCCCTGAACCTGACACGGGAATCCGAATCAAAACTTACCGGGGTCTTTCGAACAGCTTAATTTCCGGCCCGGTAGGTTAACGCCTGGCGGGCCGAAATTCACACTTTTTGGCAAAAACGCGCTGAAGAGGTGATTCCGCTGCAGACGGACTCGAAAATACTAACGCTTCATTAACCAGCTCAGCCCAGTCTGGAGGGGCTGGATATCCTGGGGCTCCCATGCGCGATACAGAAAGTACCGAAGAGGACTGGTCCATGTCTGAACGTCGCGAACGCGCCGTCATGAAAGATGTGCCGAATGTGAGCGCGCCGCCGCCGCTTCCGGCTGCAGATGACTTCAAGCTGCCGACCGCGCGGGGTATTCTCTCCCGTGAGGAAATCCAGGCGCTTCTTCGGCCCGACCTTCCCAAGATCAATTCTGGCGCAGATGACGGCGCGGATTTCCAACGTGACTTTGATAAGCAGACTGACAATGCAGACGAACGCGAAGGGCAGAAAATCGCTGCCCGCTTTTCGCGTGCGTTCGGTCAGCATGCCGGGTTGAAGGCTGCCGTTAGCCTCGCTTCGGTCTCCAGTTTCAAATCCAAGTCTGCGTTGTCGCGCCATACCACGGATGAAGCCGGCGCGGCCTTCGCGGTTTTTTGTGACGAAGAGGGCGACGTGACACATGTCGTCTGTCTCAGTGGGGCGCTGAACGATCAGCTTATCGCCAATGCCTGCGGCGCCCTGTCATTTGACCATGCCGATACATCGGCGCGCGCCCTCAGTGTGATCGATTGCGCTTTGATCGAGCAGTTCATGGCGCCGTTTGGTACCCTGCTTGGCAAGGGACTGTCACTTGTCGGAATCGAGATGGATCCAGCCTATGTGATGTCGCTGCTCTCCAGCGAAAGCGGCACCCGGTACGAGATGGACGTGCGCGTCGGCGCGAGCGAAAGCCACGCAGCACTGTGGTCGCTTAGCGATGACCGTCTATCCGAGGTGGCGCAGCTTGCCCCTCCGCACCCTGCCGAACGCAGAGGAACAGCCTTGCTGACGGCGCGGATCGCAACGCTCAACGTGCCTGTCAGCCGCGTTGCATCGCTCAGGGCAGGGGATACGCTTCTTCTGGGCTTGCCAGCCGACCAGCCTGTAGAACTGCTCTCAGGCGGGCGGGACGGCGCTGTCTCTTTCGAGGGCGATATCGGGCGCAAAGGCGACAGGATCGCGGTACGCGTACGGCGCTGCGCCTAAGCGTCCTCCGACGTTTTCGGCCTGGCGGTCGACCTCTGCAATTCCTTCTCGCGCTGTGCCCAGAGGCGCTTCTGGAAGTTGGTCGAGATGATGTCTGAAACAATCAGCACGCCAACCACGAGATAGAAGCTCGACTTCGACATCGCATCGATCGCGAAGGTGAAGATGTGCATGTGGGCAAGATGTGCGCCCTCGGTGACCAGCAGTACGCCGACAAGGAACAGGATGAACAGGCCTAGCACCTCATACATGCGGTTTTTCTGAAGAAACTCGGCGACGTAGTCGGCCATCAGGATCATCACGACGCCTGAGGCGATGATGGCGATCGTCATGATAGTGACCTGGTAGCGGGTCTGTTCGACACCATCGACGACCTCTTTAACGTTTGCGATCGCCATCGCCGAAAGGATGGAGTCGAAAGAGAAGACGAGGTTCATCGTGACGATGAGCAGAATAGCCTGCGTCACCGATTTCTTGCCCGTTTGGTGGTGACCGCCCAACTCGTCGATCGTCAGAAGATGATGGATCTCCTTGATCGCGGTGTAGATGATGAAGGCGCCGCCAATGAGCGTGACCAGTGACTGAAGCGTGAATTCCCCATCGATTATGCGTGGTATGTCGACCGCGAAAAGCGGTTCTGCGAGAAAGCCAAACAGGCTGACGATTATCACGAGCAGGACCACACGGAACAGCATGGCGAGCCCGATGCCCCAACGCCGGACGGTGGGGGCGTGTTTGCCGGTGCGTTTCGATTCAATGGAGATGTAGAGGAGGTTATCGAAACCAAGCACAGCCTGCAGGAGCAACAGCATGAGGAGCGTGAAAAAACCGCTCATGGTGAAGAGATCGCCGAAAATATCTGGCATGAACACGCCCCGTTATATGTCTGCTAAAATGATCCTTGGTGTGCCGTGCCAGACAGCATGACGCAAGTACTAGCGTCCCCAGCGTGCGGGTGCGCCCCGCCCATCAACATGCACGAAGGGGCCGTGAACGGCATTGGCCTTATAACTGCCAAGACCGCCGCGGGGGACGCCTTCGGTTTTGGCGAAGAGGTCTTGGGCATAATCATAGAGGAAGTCTGCGTCGGCCTTGTTGATCGCGCCGTCAGCATTGAGGTCGTCCATGACGCCGTCGCGCGGGGCCACGTCGACATAAATGTCGGTCGCATCGCCATACATGTGACGCGACAGTTTCGCTGAGCCGATTGACGTATTGTAGAAGGGGGAGCGGTAACCGCTCATGACAAAGAATGTGTCGGCGTCGGTGATGCCGTCACGGTTCAGTGCTTCCAGAAGGATTTCGAGGCGTTCAAGGTTCGTGCTTGAAACCAAAAGGTATTTTGGCCAGTGGTCCGGCTGCTGATGACATAGAAACTGCCCGATACGAAAGCTCGGTGAGACATTGATGTCACCTTCGCCTTCGTCCAGCCGGATGTATCCGCGCGGTTCATTGTCTGGATACCGCCCCATGCGAAAACCATTGAGACGCCCCGACGCGTCGACGCCGTCAGCCGGCTCCAGCACGAACAGGGTCACCTGGTAATCGGGGACGCCTGCATCGCCGCGAAATTCGAGCTGATAGGTGCCAGGCTTCTTCGGGGCATCGAAATCTTCACCTGCATCCAGTTTGCGGCCCTCCAGAAAGATATCTGTTCCGGAGGGCAGGTCGTAGCTCACCGCTTCTCCTGGCATCGCCATGTAATGCCAGACTGGATGGGGTAGCGGTTCGCCCTCAATCTGGGGCGTTGAGATGGCTGTGGGCGCGGCGAGGGCAACCAGATAAGGCGCCGTGCCGGACAGGAGTAGCTGAAGCATTATCCTTGGCTCCGCCTGTCAGAATTGGCGTCGACATTGGCAGATTGGCCTAAGGCGGCGTATTTCTCCACCTGCGCCATTCCTTCGGTGCGGTCATAGATATCGCGCCAGAAATGGGCTTTGCCGTCTTTGTCTACCGTCACGGTCATGTAAGTCACGTGCACGGGGATTTTCCGTTCAAGATCAAACCGTTCGTGGGTCTTGTTTTCCACGGTCTGCTCAAGCGTATCGGGATTTACCTCGTCGCCCATGCTGGCGAGCCATTCAGCCATCTCGGTCGGCTTTTCCAGCCTGACGCAGCCATGACTGAAGGCGCGATTGGCACGCTCGAACAGATGCTCGCCGGGGGTGCCGTGAAGGTAGACCGAGTACTGGTTCGGGAAAATGATCTTGAGTTCGCCAAGTGCGTTATTGCTGCCCGGCTGCTGGACAAGTCTGTAGTTCGAAGCGACATCCGGGTCGTTCCAGTTCACCGAATAGGCGCTCACTTCCTGGCCGGTCGAGCGATCGATGACCTTGAAGCTTGCGCGCTGGGCATAGCCTGGGTCTTCCTTCAGCTGCGGGACTTTTTCATTCCGCAGGATGCTGACCGGCATGTACCATTTCGGATTGGCGACAACGTACTCGATCTGATCGTTGAAGGTCGGGGTTTCATGTTCGGCAGTGCCGACGATGGCCTTGCTCTGGATTTCCAGATCGCCATTCTTCCAGCCCTGGGCCGAATAGGATGGGATGTTGACCCAGACATACTGGTCGGCGGTGGAGCCTTGCTGCCGCCAACGTTCCATCGAATCCGCGATGCGGGCGATCTTTGACTCAACGCTCTCATTCAGCGCTTCAACCGTATTGGGCCCGACAAGGCCATCGACCTTGATACCGTGGCGGCGCTGAAACGATTTAAGGGCGCTGGCAAGCTCTTCTGTGTAGAGATTGGCGTCGGTCTTTTTTGAGGTGTCTGGGGTGTCCGAGGCCGAACTCACTTCACGCTGTGCGCCGTTTTCGGCTGACGCGGGAATAAGCACCTCTTCGGAGAAACTTTCTGTGTCCGCGAGATCATTCTCCGAGCGATCAGCTTCAATATAGCCCTCTGCCGCCAGGCGTTTGCGGACCGCAGGGACGCGCGGATCGCTATCGCCAGGTTCGATTGTCTCGCCTTCGGCAATAGTGCTCCAGCCGCCCTGGTCCCGCAGATCGCGGTAATGGTCCAGCGCCGCTTTCAGGCGTCGATACTGCGGATAGCTCGACTCAAACGTCTCGAAGCTGATCGTGTCATTGGCCTTTCCGGCCTCGATCAGCTTTTCAGGAATAAGGGCGTAGGAGGCGGCGGCGCGTTGCGATGCGTCTGCCTCGCCCTCGTCGGCAAGACCGCCGCTTACGGCTGAGGCAATGCGCAGCCATGCAGCAGACAGTGCAAGATCGGCCTTGGCCTTTGTCTCTGCTCCATCGCCGGAAAAGCGTTGTTCGACCAGCCGCTGCAGGTCTGCTTCAAGAACGTTGTTTGGAACAAGACCATAGCTGAAGAGGTCTGATGCGGTGGCCTGCAGGGCTTCGGCGCCTTCCTCTGTCCAGATCGGCTCGAACATGATCTGCGTATAGGCGCGCCGTGCCGCCTTGATGACGCTTGGGTGAATCTCCTGATCAAACTCAGTCTCGAACCAATCGCTCATCACGGCAGATTCCACCGCCGCTGGCAAAGCTGCGTCCACCGTTTCGCCTGCCATTCTTTCGACTGTCTTTTCAGCGGTCTGACCGGATGTGTCGGTCTGAAGGCCATGCTGAGCGATGGCGAGGGGCGATACGGAGGCGAGGACGATGGAGGCAAGAAATGGTTTCATTGTTGACCTTGGATTGTTTGAAGTCTTGTCCACCCTAACGGCGCTGGTCGGTGGCGCGTTCCAGTTCTGTTTGCGTCCCATGATGGAGTGGTCCGCAATTGCAGCTGCAGAAAGAGAGCGTTGGCGGGCGATCCGTCGGGGCCGGGGCAGATGCAGCTTGCGAAGGATGGAAGACACCGGCACTGCGCCGATTAACGCTTCTTTCAGAAACATTAACCATTGGCGTGGCAGCTTCCCATCGATTGAGCCATGCGGCCCCCTCGCGCATTTGCGGGGGTTTGGCGCTATCATGAACGGAAACGAATCAGTGCGATGCATTCGCGCCTGCCGGAGTTTGGCGATATGACCGATCATCTTCCCGACGATACAGCGCTGGGTGACCAGATCATCGCTGGCCAGGAAGAGCATGAAGAGATGAGCCGGACCGACCTCCTGCAGCTCGCTTTCTGGGGCTGCCTGCTTGTCTCGGTTGCGGCTGCGAGCGTCGCGATCGCGTGGCCGGAAGCCGTTGGCGGGATCGGCCCGATGCTGCTTATCTCCATGGCCGCAGGCGGCATGGTGTTCCTGCTCTGGGTGCTGAAGGGCGCCGGCCGCAAGCTTGGCCTTTTCCCGCAGCGCGGGGCGGCCGCTGAAGCCGTGGCTGCGAGCGGGCCGCGCTTTGGATGGATCGAGGCCTTTGATGAGGCGGTCCTGGTTGCTGATCCGGGCGGCGCCCCGATCGCGGCGAACGCCCATTACCGCGAGCTGACGCAGAAAATCCTCTCCAGTATGAAAGACACTGCAGCACCTGTATCGTTTGACCGGCTGTTTTCGTCGATGCCTGGATTGGCCGCACCGGTCTTTCGCCTGTCCCGCGCGGCAAAGGCCAGCAAGTCCCTCAATGAGGTTTTACCCGCCATGACGATCGGCTCGGATGCAGAGCCTGTGCAGTATGAAGCCATCGTTGCGCCGCTTCCACGCGGCCGGGTTATGTGGCGCCTTAGAGAAGTGAGCACAATGTCGTTGGCCGATGGCGGCGCAACCGACTCGCATTCTCTGTATGTGGAAGACTCGCCCGTCGGCTTTTTCGCGGTGCGTCCTGATGGCCGGATTGCCTATGCCAACAAGTGGCTACGCGAACTGATTGGCCTGCCGGAAACGGCGCGTAATGTGCGGCTGGACGATATCATGCGCCCGGAATTTGTGCGGATGCTTGCCAAGGACAAGAAGAGCGGCCTGCCGAGCCGGGCCCAGATCATGATGCGCACGCGCGACGGCGTCGAAATGTCGGTGCAGGCGGTGACCTCATGGTCGGGCAAGGGGGTGAATGCCCAAGGCCGGACGATCATACTGCCAGCTCAGCTCGCGAGCGGAGAACGTGAAGGCCGGTTCAGCGCGCCAATGGCTGTCCGCCCACCCGCAGCCGATGGCGACCCCATGTTCAACGAGGCGCCATTTGGTGTGGCGCGTCTTGAAGGAAGCAGTGTTGAAAGCGCGCGCATTGTCGATGCGAACCGGGCCCTTCGTGAGATTGCAACGGGGTTCGAGGCAGGGTCGAGCTTTGCCGATCTGTTCCTGCAGGACGCCGATGACAGCCAGGAAGCGATTGCAGAAAAACTGGTTGAGGCTGTCGATAGGCCAGCTGGCCTTAAACTGGCGGGCGATCCCCCGCGCAGTGTGAACGTGTTCGTGTCCCTCGACAGTGTCGGCCAGCCATCGGTTGCCTACATCATTGACGTAACTGACCAGAAGGACCTTGAGGTCCGTCTCGCCCAAGGCGAAAAAATGCAGGCCATCGGCCAGCTCGCTGGCGGTGTCGCGCACGATTTCAACAATGTTCTGACGGGTATCATGCTTAATAATGATGAGCTGATGACCCAGCATCCGGTTGGCGACCCGTCCTATGAGAACATCAAGAGCATCTATGAATTCTCGGTCCGCGCGAAGGATCTCGTGCGCATGCTTCTGGCCTATGCCCGCCAGCAGACCTTCAAGCGCGAGATCGTCAATGCGACCGACTTCCTGTCGGAATTCTCGATCCTCTTGCGCCAGATCCTCGATGAGCGGATCGAGTTCAACACGGTGCACGGGCGTAACCTGCCTTACATCAAGGCGGACCTGAACCAGCTTGAGACGGCGATCATCAACCTCGTGACGAACGCACGGGACGCCATGCTTCTTTCAGGACAAAGCGGTGGGTCACTGACGATCCGCACGTCTGCCGCGACCGGGAAAGATGCCCACGACAACGGCTTCTCCTATGTCGATGATGGCGACTATCTGCTGATCGAGGTCGCCGACACAGGCTGCGGTATCCCGGCAGAAATCCTCAACAAGATCTTCCAGCCCTTCTTCACGACAAAGGATGTCGGCGTCGGAACGGGGCTCGGCCTCGCCACTGTTTATGGGATCATCAAACAGTCCGAGGGCTATATTTGCCCGATCTCTAAAGTGGGGCAGGGCACGACCTTCCAGATCTATCTGCCGGCGCTGAAGGAAGAAGACATTCCGCAGGTGGAAGAGGCCGGCCCGGAGGAGACCGCCGAAGAGCCGCGTCCGATGGATATCTCGGGCCGTGGCCGCATTCTTCTGGTTGAGGATGAGAAGGGGCTGCGCGACATTGCCGTCATGCATCTCATCTCACGCGGTTATGACGTGGATTCGGCCGGTGACGGTGAGGAAGCGCTCGAAATGCTCGAAGATGATCCGGGCGGTTATGATCTTATCATCTCAGACGTGATCATGCCGGGCATGGACGGGCCGACGCTTATCCGGGAGGCCAAGGAATATCTCGGCGATGCGCGCGTGATCTTCGTGTCCGGTTATGCCGATCCGAACATTGCCAAGAAGCTCGACGATGACCGTGAGATTTCCTTCCTGCCCAAGCCGTTCAATGTGCGCCAGCTGGCCGAACGGGTGAAGCAGCAGCTAGGGGTTCGCAAGGAACGCGAGGCAGCTTAAGCGCGGACGTTCAGTCTGCGCGCCAGCGCGCGCAGATCGACGTTGGCAGCATCCGTCCGCTTTTTTCTTCGGGTAGGGCCATCTCGCCCATCTCGATGCGGCCGCCGAAAGCTTCCATCCGGTCGCCCAGGGCCTGCGCCAGCGCAATATGTGACAGGCGAACCGCATAGGCGGTCAGGATCACGAAAAGCGGTTTTTCGACGAGCAGCTCTGCAACGCCATCGAGCAGGCCGGGAAGGTCTTCCTCGAAGCGCCAGGTTTCATTCTTTGTGCCCCGACCGAATTTTGGTGGGTCGAGGATAATGGCGTCATACCGGTTGCCGCGCCTTTGCTCGCGCGCGACGAATTTCATCGCATCGTCGGCAATCCATCTGATCGTGCGGTCATCGAGACCGGACATGGTCTGGGCGTCCTTGCCGAAGCCGTTTGATTTCGGGCTGGCATCAAGGTGCATCACCTCTGCGCCTGCCTGCGCGCAGGCGAGCGACATGAGGCCCGTATAGCCAAAGAGGTTCAGGACCTTTGCCGGCCGGGTGGCGGCCTTTAGCTGCTCCTGCGCAAACGCCCAGTGTACGGCATGTTCCTGAAAGACACCCATATGCCGGAAAGGCGTGCGGCGCGCTTCAAAGCGCAGACCATTCCAACTCATCGGCCAGGCGTCCGGCGCTTTCTTGTTGAGCCTGCGCCACTGACCGCTTTCATCGTCGCCTGCCTTGGCATCGAACCAGGCATCGGCTTTCCAGGTGTCGACGGGGTGCTGTGGCCGCCAGAAGGCCTGCGGGTCTGGACGGATGACTGTCTGGCTGCCGAAACGCTCACGTTTCAGGCCATCGCCGCTATCCAGCAGGGCGTAATCATCCCAGTTATCTGCAAGGAAAAGTGTCTGCTCATATTTCATGAAAAGCCTCTCTGCCGCCAGGCTTCATAGGTCATGACGGCGGTCGCCTGAGCAAGGTTGAGACTGTCGGCGCCGCCGCGCATTGGAATGAGGCAGAGTGTATCGCACGTCGCTTCGACGGGATCGGGGAGCCCCGCCTGTTCATTGCCCATCAGGATAACGCTCGCGCCGGTCATGTCGGCCTCTGTGTGACGGACCGTTCCGTTCACGCTGGCCGCAAAGACAGAGAGGCCAGCCCCGGTGCGCCAAGCCTGGAATTCGTCGAAGCTACAGCGCGCAAAGGCGATATCGAAGATCGACCCCATGGACGCGCGGACAGCCTCCACGCTGTAAGGGTCGCAGCATTGTTCAATGAGAAGCACACCGGCGAGACCTGCGCAGTCAGCGGTGCGCAATATGGTGCCGAGATTTCCCGGATCGCGCACTTCATAGAGCCCGATCCAGAGAGACGATTTCGGTACGGCAAGCTCATCGAGCGATGGCGCGCCCTGTTTGAAAGCGCCAATCACAGCTTGCGGATTGTCCTTGCGGGCGATCTGGCCCGCCAGCCTGTCGGTGACCTGTACGGTGCGTGCGCCAGCTCCTGCGGCGCGGGCGACGAGGTCGCGCACGAAGGGTCTCTCTGCACTAGAGGCTGAGACAATAAGACTGTCGAGCGACCAGCCTGCGGAAAGGCCCTGCTCAACCAGCCGCGCGCCTTCGGCCAGGAAGAGGCCCGTCTCGGCGCGGCCCTTCTTTCGCTCAAGGCTGCGAAGCATTTTAACGAGCGGATTGCCCGTGCTGGAAATTGTCTCAAGCTCAGATGACATGGGCGGCGTTTAGCACAGACTTCGCCGAAGACAATTGACGCGGGCACCGGTGTTCGGTCTCTTGCGAGAATCAAGACAGAGACCGTCGGTCAGTCCTGCGCGCCAGCAATGCAGCTAGAGCAGGCTGTCCGTCGATAGGGCGGGGTGACCCTGTCTCATCGCCTGTAGTGGGAGCCAATACCATGGCCTTGGTTCATGAATATGTCTGGTACGTCCTCGCGGGCGCGCTTGTCGTTGGCTTCATACTTGCCTGGATAATGCGTGGTCTCCGGAAATCGCCTGCCGCGCAGCGCGCCATTGTCGACCGCGATATCGCTCTGCTTGAACTTCAACAGACCAAGGATGAGCTCGACAGCCTTTTTGCGGCGCAGCGAAAATGGAAAGCTGAAAGCAAGGCGGCAGCCGCAGAAGGCGCGGACCCGGCGCTGAAGGCCGAGGTCGAGCGCCTGAAAGCCGAGCTGGCGGCGGCGAAGGCTTCAGCGGAATTCGCACCTGCAACGCCTGCCGCGCAGCCCGAAGCTGTACACCAGGGTGAGACCGCTGCTGCACCGCTCCCCGCCGCGCCAAAAGCACCGGCCCCCGAAGAGGTGGCGATGCGCAAAGCTCTTATCGCGCGCAACGAATACCTCGAAGAACGGGTCCATGACGTCGAGCTTCGCTTGCATGAAATGGCCAAATCCTACGCGACCGCCAAAGCGCAGGAGGCCGATGCGGTGACCTCCGAGGGCGGCAAAGCGGCCTGGATTGCAAGCTATCTCGCCGTCAGGGCTGAGGCCTTGCAGGCGAGACTGCTCGCGCTTGAGGCCTCCCCCAAAGCGCCCGCCTTACCGGATAATACCGCTGCGCCTGATGATGATCATGACAAAGACGAAGAGGCCAACACCACAGAGCGCGACGAGGAGATTGCGCGGCTTCGCTGGCGTAACCGGTATCTTGAGAGCCGGCTTGCCTATCTTGGCCAGCCTGCCGCACGTATCGACAAGGACAACAGACCGCCAGCTCAGTCCGCTGCGCAACCAGCTCGTCCTTCAGTAAACACGTCGCAGACCGCAACAACTGCGCCGCGGCCGGCCACGCCCCCCGGCGAAACGCGTCTGAAGCCTGCTGAAACAGGTCCGGATCGGACGGCCGCAAGAGGCCCGCGATTTTCCAGCCCGCTTTCTGCGCTCGCATCAGCTGCTCAGGAGCGTCAGGCGAGTGAGCCGGCGCGCCCGTCCGTGGTTACTCCTGAAGAGGGCGCGCCCTCAAAACCGCCTGCGCAAGAAGCGGCCAATGGCCAGGCCGATGACCTTACCCGTATTTCAGGGCTCAGCTCCTCCATCGAGCTCAAGCTGAATGAGATCGGGATCTGGCATTATGTACAGATTGCGCGGTGGTCACAGGGCAATCTCGAATGGGTGGACCAGGAGTTTGGCCTCGACGGACAGGCAAAGCGCGAGGGCTGGATCAGCCAGGCGCGCCAGCTCGTGGAGTAGCCTCGTGGGGGCGAACCTGGCAGCGACGCAGGATTAAATCGCCGCGCGGTGAACGAACCAGTCATTTGCGAGTTAGCCCGATCAGGTTACAGTCAGTCAAAATCGGAGAGATCGCATGACACTGGAACGGGACGGGTCAATGAAACAGGTCGCAATGAAGACACCACGCAAGCTAGAGCGGCGTGCTTTTGCGGGGCTTGCCGCGTCGCTGGCCCTTGCGGCTGCCGCGTGCAGCACCAACCCCTATACGGGGGAGCAGCAATTCGCAGCTTATGACGATGCGCAGCTTTCGCAGGCGTCGGCGCAGGCCTGGCAGCAACTGAAGTCGCAGACGCCTACGCTCAGCTCTGGAGCGCAGTACCAGAGGGTCCAGCGCGTCTGGAGCCGGATTGCAGCGGCCTCGCCAAAGGCGGGCGAACAGTGGGACGTCAGCGTGTTCAATTCCGAGGAAGTGAATGCCTTCGTCATGCCCGGTAACCGGGTCGGCGTTTACACTGGCCTGCTCAACCTCGTCGAAAACGATGACCAGCTTGCCGCGGTACTCGGCCATGAGGTCGCGCACTCCATCTATCGCCACGCCAATCAACGCGCGACCCGGGCAGCGGCCGCGTCGACAGCAGTGCAACTAGGCGCAGCCGCTGCCGGCAGCTCCAATGTTGGCATCGGGGCTGATCAGGTGAACGCGCTTGGAAGTGTGGCGGCCAACCTTGGTGTTGTGCTTCCCTATAGCCGCAATGCCGAGCTTGAGGCTGACCTTGCCGGCGTCGATTACATGGTGCGGGCCAGGTATGATCCGCGCGCGGCGATCCGCCTCTGGGAGGTGATGCAGCAGAATAACAGTCAGCGAACAGCAGACTTCCTGTCGACCCACCCCAATCCGGAAGTGCGCCAGCAGCGCATCCGCGAATACATTCAGCAAAAGGGCTACTAGGCCCGAAACCTGGCCCACTGGCTGACAGATACACTGACCCGGCAGGCTTGACCTGCCGGGTCTTTTCGTGTGTACGACGCCATTCGCTCCGACAGGGGCGGATTTCCTGTGGAAAGCACCGGTGGAGAAGACCATCACCGGGCTGGACCACGGGGCCTCAAACCAGGCGGCCGGATCGAAAGACCACCGGCCAACTTACAAGCCAGAGAGGATGACATGGCTAAGAAATTGCTGGGGCAACTCAAGCTCCAGATCCCGGCCGGATCGGCCAACCCATCTCCACCTGTTGGTCCAGCGCTAGGTCAGCGCGGCATCAACATCATGGAGTTCTGCAAGGCCTTCAACGCGAAGACCGAGAGCCTTGAAAAGGGTCTCCCGATTCCTGTCGTGATCACGTATTATCAAGACAAGTCCTTCACCTTCACCACGAAGACGCCGCCTGCGAGCGTTCTTCTGAAGAAGGCTGCGGGCCTGAAGATCGGCAAGCCGAACTCAGGTGCCAAACAGCCGGGCAAAGACGTCGCCGGTAAGGTGACGGTCGCTCAATGCCGCGAGATCGCTGAGGCCAAGATGGTCGATCTCAATGCAACGGACCTCGACGCCGCAACTGAGATCATCAAAGGATCTGCGAAGTCGATGGGCCTCGACGTGGTGGGTTAAGAACATGGCAAAGCACGGAAAAAGATATCGCGCCGCTTACGGCAATGTAGACGTCGAGAAGACGTATGGTGTTTCGGAAGCCATTTCGCTGGTGAAATCGAACGCAACGTCGAAGTTCGACGAAACGATCGAAGTCGCAATCAGCCTGGGCGTTGACCCGAAATATGCTGACCAGATGGTCCGCGGCATGGTTTCCATGCCTGCAGGTACGGGCAAGGATGTTCGCGTTGCCGTTTTCGCACGTGATGCGAAGGCTGATGAGGCCCGCGAAGCCGGTGCAGATTTTGTCGGCGCCGAGGACCTGATGGAACAGGTTCAGGGCGGCATGATGGATTTCGACCGCGTCATCGCAACGCCGGACATGATGTCTGTCGTCGGCCGTCTCGGTAAGGTGCTCGGCCCACGCGGTCTGATGCCGAACCCGAAGGTCGGTACGGTCACCCCGAATGTTGCGAAGGCTGTTGCCGACGCAAAGGGTGGTTCGGTTGAGTTCCGCGTCGAAAAGCGCGGCATCATCCATGCCGGTATCGGCAAGGCAAGCTTCTCCGAGTCTGACCTTGAGAATAACCTCAAGGCTTTCGTCGATGCACTCATGAAGGCAAAGCCTTCGGGTGCAAAAGGGACCTATATGAAGAAGATCGCTCTTTCTTCGACCATGGGCCCAGGCATCCGCGTTGACGCCAATGAGGCAATTGCCGCAAGCTAGTTCCAGCGGCATTTAAATGATCGAGCGCCCGGACCGATTGGTCCGGGCGTTTGTGTTTTGCGGGTGGCCATTCCTGTCTGGAAGTACAGGTATACGGACTGCCTTCGCGCATGAGATTTTGTGCGTGCCGGGGGTTGCGACCTCGGAAATTCCACGTTAACAGACCCCTCTTGACGGGAGATCACCGACTAAATCGGGGGCCTCCCGTTTTCCTGTCCAAGACCATGGGTCGTGCCGCGAGGTTCAGAAATCCCATGATAGACGGGGTGAGGCGACCAAAAAGGGCTGTCGGAACACTTCCGGCCAGTCTGGTGGCCAGGCCCCGGGCAGGCGCTGGAAACAGCTTTTTGCTGTGGAAGGCGAATTCCCGGGCGCCCGGATGGGCCGGACGCCTAAGAATGGAGATCCGCAATGGATAAAGCTGGAAAAGCCGAGTCCCTGAAAATGCTCAAGGGTGTTTTCGAGGAGTCGGGGGTGGTCGTTATCGCCCGCTATACCGGTCTAACTGTTGCGGAAATGACCAAGCTGCGGGGCGCACTGCGAGAGCAGGGTGCATCGCTCAAGGTGGTCAAGAACCGTCTGGCGAAACTCGCGCTCGACGGCAAAGGCGGCGATCAGATCCAGGACATGTTCCAGGATCAGACCGTCATCGCTTATTCTCCAGATCCGGTGGCGGCTGCAAAAGCGTCGGCGGAATTTGCTAAAGAGAATGATAAACTCGTCCTTATCGGTGCGCTGATGGACGAGAAGGTTCTGGATGCCGACGGCGTTCAGCAACTTGCGAAACTGCCATCTCTTGATCAGCTTCGCGGCAAGATTATCGGGCTCGTACAGGCTCCGGCGACCAAGGTCGCAGGCGTCGTCCAGGCCCCTGCCGGCAAGCTGGCCCGCGTCTTCAGTGCTTATGCGAGCAAAGACGCAGCCTGATCAGGTCATTTTCACAATCTGACAGACCAAACCTCATCCCGAACTAGGAATTTAAACAATGTCCAAACTTGAACAAATCGTCGAGGACCTTTCCTCGCTGACCGTCCTGGAAGCTTCTGAACTGGCAACGATGCTGGAAGAGAAGTGGGGCGTTTCTGCTGCTGCACCGGTCGCTATGGCGGCTGCTGCTGGTGGTGGCGGCGAAGCTGCTGCTACTGAAGAGCAAACCGAATTCGACGTCGTCCTGACCGATGGCGGCGACAAGAAGATCAACGTCATCAAGGCCGTGCGCGAAGTCGTGCCTGGTCTTGGCCTGAAAGAAGCCAAGGAGCTCGTCGAGAGCGCTCCGAAGGCAATCAAGGAAGGCGTTTCCAAGGACGAAGCCGAAGAGCTCAAGAAGAAGTTCGAAGAGGCCGGTGCCAAGGTCGAAATCAAGTAAGCCAGTACAGGCTTGCTTATAAAGGGATTGTGTCTGCGCGAGGCACTGTCTCTGTAGAGTAAATAGCGCGGCGGAGCCCTTGTGAGGTTCCGCCGCGTGCTCGCGTTTCAGGTGGCAAGCCGCCGCCCATTACCGTGTGCAGCGGGGTGGAGCGGCAGGCAAGAAACGGAACAAAAGATGGCTCTTTCTTTCACGGAAAAAAAACGTATCCGCAAATCCTTCGGTCGTATTCCCGAAGCCATCGACATGCCAAACCTCATCGAAGTGCAGCGCTCCTCTTACGAGCAGTTCCTGCAAATGCATACGGCGCTCGCTGAGCGCACCGATGATGGCCTTGGCGGTGTCTTCAAAAGCGTTTTCCCGATTATCGACTTCAATGAGCGTGCGACGCTCGAATACGTGTCCTACGAATTCGAACCGCCAAAGTTCGACATGCAGGAGTGCATGCAGCGCGACATGACCTACGCAGCGCCGCTTAAAGTGCGGCTGCAGCTGGTCGTCTTCGACATTGACGAGGACACAGGCGCCAAATCAATCAAAGAGGTCAAGGAGCAGGAAGTCTATCTCGGTGACATTCCGCTGATGACCGACAAGGGTACGTTTATCGTGAACGGCACCGAGCGTGTTATCGTCTCGCAGATGCACCGCTCGCCGGGCGTCTTCTTTGATCATGACCGCGGCAAGACCCATTCGTCCGGCAAGCTTCTGTTCGCAGCGCGCATCATTCCGTATCGCGGCTCCTGGCTCGACTTCGAGTTTGATGCCAAGGACATTCTGAACATTCGTATCGACCGCAAGCGCAAGCTGCCGGCGACCACGATGCTCTATGCGCTCGGCTACGACACCGACGAGATCATCGATCTCTTCTACACGCGTTCGATCTACCGGCTCGACAAGAGCGGCTGGATCATGAGCTTCCGCCCAGAGGCCTGGAAAGGCCAGAAGCCAAATTACGACCTTGTCGACGCGAAGACCGGCAAGGTTGTTGCGCCTGCGGATCGCAAGATCACGGCGCTGGCAGCCAAACGGATCGTTGAGGGTGGCACGGACGAGCTTCTCGTGCCGTCGACGGCGCTGGAAGGCAAGTTCCTTGGCCGCGATATCGTCAACCGCGAGACCGGTGAGATCTTTGGTGAGGCCGGCGACGTCCTGACTGAGGAGCTTGTTGCCGAGCTTCGCGAGCAGGGCCAGAAGTCGGTCGAAATCCTGAATATTGACGGCGCTGACCGTGGCCCATGGCTGCGCAACACGCTCAAAGCGGACAAGAACGAAACGCGCTTTGAGGCGCTGTCGGACATCTACCGCGTCATGCGTCCAGGCGAGCCACCGACCCAGGAAGCGGCAGACGCGCTCTTCAATCAGCTCTTCTTTGATGGCGAGCGTTACAATCTCTCCGCTGTTGGTCGCGTGAAGATGAATATGCGTCTCGGCATGGCCCTTGGTGATGCTTACGAGAATGCAGAAGACACCGTGCGCATCCTGCGCAAGGACGACATTGTTGGCGTCATGAAGGTCATTCTCGACCTCAAGGACGGCAAGGGCGAAGTCGATGATATCGACAACCTCGGCAACCGCCGCGTTCGTTCCGTCGGCGAGCTGATGGAAAACAATTACCGTATCGGCCTGGTGCGTATGGAGCGCGCTATCAAGGAGCGGATGAGCTCTGTCGATATCGACACAGTGATGCCGCACGACCTGATCAACGCCAAGCCGGTCGTTGCCTCTGTCCGCGAATTCTTCGGCTCCTCGCAGCTGTCGCAGTTCATGGACCAGACCAACCCGCTGTCGGAAATCACTCACAAGCGCCGTCTCTCGGCGCTTGGCCCAGGTGGTCTGACACGTGAGCGCGCTGGCTTCGAGGTCCGCGACGTTCACCCGACCCACTATGGCCGTATCTGTCCGATTGAGACGCCGGAAGGCCCGAATATCGGCCTGATCAACTCGCTCGCCACCCATGCGCGCGTCAACAAGTATGGCTTCATCGAAAGCCCGTACCGCAAGGTCGAAAAAGGCAAGCTGTCTACCGAGGTCGTCTACCTTTCGGCCATGGAAGAGCACCGCTTCGCGATTGCCCAGGCAAACGCCGCCGTGAACGACAAGGGCGAGCTGGACAATGAGTTCGTCAACGCCCGTGTGAACGGTGAAGCGACTCTCGTCCCGCGCGAGGAAGTCGATTATATGGACGTGTCGCCGAAGCAGGTGGTTTCGGTCGCTGCGGCCCTTATTCCGTTCCTCGAAAACGATGACGCCAACCGCGCCCTGATGGGGTCGAACATGCAGCGTCAGGCTGTGCCGCTGGTGAAATCAGAAGCACCGTTCGTGGGCACCGGCATGGAATCGGTGGTGGCCCGCGATAGCCGCGCGGCGGTCGTTGCGCGCCGCGCCGGCGTGATCGAGCAGGTCGACGGTACGCGTATCGTTGTCCGCGCCACCGAAGATATCGACTCTGCCAAATCCGGTGTCGATATCTATCGTCTGGCCAAGTTCCGCCGCTCCAACCAGAACTCCTGCATCAACCAGCGCCCAATTGTGCGCGTGGGCGACGAGGTCATGGCTGGCGACATCATTGCGGACGGCCCGTCCACCGATCTCGGTGAACTGGCGCTCGGCCGTAACGTGCTCGTCGCGTTCATGCCGTGGAATGGCTACAACTTCGAGGACTCCATCCTCATCTCCGAGCGGATCGTGAAGGACGATGTCTTCACCTCGATCCACCTTGAAGAGTATGAGATCGCAGCCCGCGACACCAAGCTCGGCCCGGAAGAGATCACGCGTGATATTCCGAACGTCGGCGAGGAAGCCCTGCGTAACCTCGACGAAGCCGGTATCGTTGCTGTCGGCGCCGAAGTGAAGGCCGGCGATATCCTCGTCGGCAAGGTCACGCCGAAGGGCGAAAGCCCGATGACGCCGGAAGAAAAGCTTCTGCGCGCCATCTTCGGTGAGAAGGCGTCCGACGTTCGCGACACCTCGCTGCGCGTTCCGCCAGGTGGTTCGGGTACGGTTGTCGAGGTTCGTGTCTTCAACCGTCACGGCATCGACAAGGATCAGCGCGCGCTTCAGATCGAGCGTGAGCAGATCGAGCAGCTTCAGGAAGATAAGGAAGACGAACAGAACATTCTGGAGCGCAACACCTATGCGCGCCTGCGTGAACTGCTTGTTGGAAGCGAAGCTGCGGCTGGCCCGAAGGGCTTCAAGACCGGCAAGATCACCGATGAGGCGATCAACGAGCTGCGCGAGAGCCAGTGGTGGGAAATTGCGCTGAAGTCCGAGAAAGCCCAAGGCGAACTCGACTTCCTTCAGGGCCGTTTCAACGAATCTCTGCGTGAGCTTGAGGCGCGCTTCAATGACAAGGTCGACAAGGTCCAGTCGGGCGATGATCTGCCTCCTGGCGTGATGAAAGTCGTCAAGGTCTTCCTGGCCGTGAAGCGTAAGCTTCAGCCGGGTGACAAGATGGCCGGCCGTCACGGCAACAAGGGCGTGATCTCCAAGATCAACCCATCCGAAGACATGCCATTCACCGAGGATGGCACGCCTGTCGATATCGTTCTGAACCCGCTCGGCGTGCCGTCGCGGATGAACGTCGGGCAGATCCTGGAAACCCATATGGGTTGGGCTTCGAACGGCCTTGGCCGTATCGTCCAGAACGCGCTCGATGAGTGGAACGAGAAGCACGACAACAAGGCGCTCCGCGACACAGTCCAGATGGTCTATGGCAAGGAGCAGGAGCTTCCGGAAACCGATGAGGAGATCGTCGAACTGGCGTCCAACCTCGGCAATGGCGTTCCGATCGCGACACCTGTCTTTGACGGGGCGCGTGAAGCCGACATCGTCGAGATGCTGGAGCGGGCAGGGCTGGATTCGTCTGGTCAGGTCACCCTGTTCGACGGGCGTACCGGCGAAGCGTTCAAGCGTAAGGTAACGGTGGGCTACAAGTATCTTCTGAAGCTTCACCACCTGGTGGACGAGAAGATTCACGCCCGTTCGACTGGTCCTTACTCGCTCGTTACCCAGCAGCCTCTGGGCGGCAAGGCGCAGTTCGGCGGCCAGCGCTTCGGCGAGATGGAAGTCTGGGCTCTCGAAGCTTACGGCGCTGCCTATACGCTGCAGGAAATGCTGACCGTGAAGTCCGATGACACGGCTGGCCGTGCCAAGGTCTACGAAGCGATTGTCCGCGGTGACGACACGTTTGAAGCCGGTATTCCAGAAAGCTTCAACGTGCTCATCAAGGAAATGCGGTCGCTTGGTCTCAACGTTGAACTGCTCGAAGCCAATGATGGTGACTCGCCGGTGGCGGCTGAATAAGCCGTCGCATGGCAATCGTGTCGAATAGAGACTAGGTTTTTAAAAAAGGCCGGACATCAAGTCCGGCCGCCCCCTCCCGAGGAGCGGAATCAAATGCGCCAAGACGTAACCAACATTTTCAGCAACAACGCCCCGGCCCCAAGCTTCGAGGCGATCAAGATCTCCATTGCCAGCCCGGAGAAAATCCGGTCCTGGTCATCGGGCGAGATCAAGAAGCCTGAAACGATCAACTACCGGACCTTCAAGCCAGAGCGCGAAGGCCTCTTCTGTGCCCGTATCTTTGGTCCGATCAAGGATTATGAGTGCCTCTGCGGCAAGTACAAGCGCATCAAGTATCGCGGCATTGTCTGCGAAAAATGCGGTGTCGAAGTCACGCTGGCCAAGGTTCGCCGCGAGCGGATGGGTCACATCGATCTGGCTGCGCCGGTTGCCCATATCTGGTTCCTGAAATCTCTGCCGTCCCGTATTTCGACGCTGCTCGACATGGCGCTGAAAGACGTCGAGCGCGTTCTCTATTTTGAGAGCTATGTCGTGATCGAGCCGGGTCTCACCCCGCTTGAGCCTAGCCAGCTGCTCACTGAAGAAGAGTATATGGACGCTCAGGACGAGCATGGTGAGGATGCCTTCACTGCCATGATCGGCGCTGAAGCTGTTCGTGAGCTGCTGCGTGCGCTCGATCTTGAAACGCTGGCTGACCAGCTGCGGGACGATCTTGCTGAAGCCACAAGCGAGCTGAAAACCAAGAAATATTCCAAGCGCCTCAAAGTTGTTGAGTCGTTCCTGGCATCGCGTGCGAAGCCGGAATGGATGATCATGACGATCGTTCCTGTCATCCCGCCAGACCTGCGCCCGCTGGTGCCGCTGGATGGTGGCCGCTTTGCGACGTCCGATCTCAACGATCTCTATCGCCGCGTGATCAACCGTAACAACCGCCTGAAGCGCCTTATGGAGCTTCGTGCACCGGACATCATCATCCGGAACGAGAAGCGCATGCTTCAGGAATCCGTTGATGCGCTGTTCGACAATGGTCGTCGTGGTCGTGTCATCACGGGCACCAACAAGCGTCCGCTGAAATCGCTCTCCGACATGCTGAAAGGTAAGCACGGCCGTTTCCGTCAGAACCTTCTCGGTAAGCGCGTCGACTATTCTGGCCGGTCGGTCATCGTGGTCGGCCCGAACATGAAGCTGCATGAATGCGGCCTGCCGAAGAAGATGGCGCTCGAGCTGTTCAAGCCGTTCATCTATGCGCGTCTCGACGCCAAGGGCCTCGCAGGCACCGTCAAGGCTGCCAAGAAGCTCGTTGAGAAAGAAAAGCCGGAAGTCTGGGACATCCTCGAAGAGGTCATCCGCGAGCATCCGGTCATGCTCAACCGTGCACCGACGCTTCACCGTCTCGGCATTCAGGCATTCGAACCGAAACTGATCGAAGGTAAAGCCATCCAGCTTCACCCGCTGGTCTGCGCCGCGTTCAACGCCGACTTTGACGGCGACCAGATGGCCGTTCACGTTCCGCTCTCGCTGGAAGCCCAGCTTGAGTGCCGCGTCCTTATGATGTCGACAAACAACATTCTGTCGCCAGCAAACGGCAAGCCGATTATCGTGCCCTCGCAGGATATCATTCTCGGCCTCTACTATCTGTCGCTCGACAAGGAAGACGAGCCAGGGACGTTCAAGACCGACAAGGATGGCCGTCCGGTTCAGGGCATCTATTCCGACATGGCGGAAATCGAGCACGCGCTTCACGCCGGTCACCTCTCGCTGCACGCCAAGATCAAGGCGCGCTTTGAAGGTGTCGATGAAGAAGGCACTGAAGAGATCCGCATCATCGATACGACACCAGGCCGCTATATGATCGCGTCCCTGCTGCCGAAGATGAAGGGTATGCGCGCCGAGCTGGTCAACGATCTGATGACCAAGAAGGCGATCTCCAAACTCATCGACGAGGTCTACCGGAACTGCGGTCAGAAGGCGACGGTCATCTTCTGTGACAAGCTCATGGAGCTTGGTTTCCGTGAAGCCTGCAAGGCTGGCATTTCGTTCGGCAAGGACGATATGAAGATCCCGGCGGCCAAGGCCAAACTGGTTGCTGATACGCGTGACCAGGTGTCCGAGTATGAGCGTCAGTATGCCGAAGGCCTCATCACGCGTGGCGAGAAGTACAACAAGGTTGTCGACGCATGGTCGACCTGTACGGACAAAGTCGCTGACGCGATGATGGACGCTGCCGGTGAAGCTGAGATCAACAAGGAAACCGGACGTCAGGAAGAAACCAACTCGGTCTTCATGATGGCGCACTCCGGTGCCCGTGGTTCGAAGAACCAGATGAAGCAGCTGGCCGGTATGCGCGGCCTGATGGCCAAGCCGTCTGGCGAGATCATCGAGACGCCGATCGTGTCGAACTTCAAGGAAGGCCTGACCGTCCTTGAATACTTCAACTCGACCCACGGTGCCCGTAAGGGTCTGGCCGATACGGCTCTGAAGACCGCTAACTCCGGTTACCTCACCCGCCGTCTGGTCGACGTCGCCCAGGACTGCATCGTCAACGAAGACGATTGCGGCACCGACAAGGGCATCATGCTCGCACCGGTCATGGAAGGCGCGGACATCACTGTCTCGATCTCGGAGCGTATTCTCGGCCGGACAACCGGCTGGGATGTGAACAATCCGAAGACGGGCGAGCTTATCTGTCCGGCCAACACCTATGTGGACGAAGCGCTTGCTGCGACCATCGAGGCGGCTGGTGTCGATGAGATCAAGGTCCGCTCCCCGCTGACCTGTGAGACCAAGACCGGGGTCTGTGTGGCCTGCTACGGCCGTGACCTGGCTCGCGGTACGATCGTCAACCGCGGCGAGGCCATCGGTGTCATCGCGGCCCAGTCGATCGGTGAGCCTGGTACCCAGCTGACCATGCGGACCTTCCACATCGGCGGCGCAGCCTCCGTTGCAGAAGAAAGCTCGGTCGAATCCTCGTTCGTCGGCACAATCAGCTTTGAAGAAGCCGATACGGTGACGCGCAAGGACAAGACCCTTGTCGTTGTCGGTCGCCAGATGTCGGTCTCCGTCATCGATGCCGACGGCCGGACACGCCAGACCTTCAAGCCAAGTTACGGTACGCGTCTCTACACCAAGGATGGCGCGAAGGTGAAACCAGGCGACAAGCTCGCTGATTGGGATCCATTCGCACAGCCGCTGATTTCCGAGATGTCCGGTACCGCCAAGCTGATCGACGTTGTCGATGGCATGTCGGCCCGCGAGGAAACCGATGAAGCAACGGGCATCTCGTCCCGCGTGATTGTCGATTATCGTGGCAGCAAGGGCAACGAGCTTCGTCCGTCCGTCCTGATCACCGATGACAAGGGTGAAGCCAAGATGCTGCCAAACGGCACCGAGGCCCGCTACCTGCTGTCACCAGGGGCAATCCTCTCCATCAATGATGGCGATGAGATCAGCTCAGGCGACAGCCTTGCACGGACCTCGACAGGCGGCGCCAAGACCAAGGACATCACCGGTGGTCTGCCGCGTGTTGCTGAGCTCTTCGAAGCCCGGCGTCCGAAGGACAATGCGGTCATCGCCGATATTGACGGGCGTGTGTCCTATCTCCGCGACTACAAGAACAAGCGGAAGATCGGCATTATTCCTGAAGAGGAAGGCGTCGAGCCGGTCGAGTATCTCGTGCCCAAGAACAAGCGTATCTCGTTCCAGGATGGCGACTTCATTCGCCGCGGGGAATACCTCGTCGACGGTAACCCGGCGCCGCAGGATATTCTTGGCTCCCTTGGTATCGAAGCGCTGGCCGAATATCTCGTTGATGAGGTCCAGAAGGTCTATCGCCTGCAAGGTGTTCCGATCAACGACAAGCACATCGAGGTGATCGTTCGCCAGATGCTGCAGAAGATCGAGATCACCGACCCAGGTACGACGACGCTGCTCAAGGGCGAGCATGTCGATCAGCTCGAGCTGGAAGAAGCGAACGCATCGGTCCGCCGGTCGCGCAAGCAGGACCAGCGTGAGGCATCGGGTGTTCCAGTGCTCCTTGGTATCACCAAGGCGTCGCTCCAGACCCGCAGCTTCATCTCGGCAGCCTCCTTCCAGGAAACGACGCGTGTGCTGACCGAAGCGGCCCTGCAGGGCAAGGTCGATACACTCGAAGGCCTGAAAGAGAACGTCATCGTTGGTCGCCTCATTCCGGCAGGTACCGGTGGGGGCATGCGGAACTTCCGCCGTGTCGCCGCAACACGTGATACGAAGCTGAAGGCAAAGCGTCGCGATGCCGCCGAAAAGGCAGCTGCAGCACTTCCGGCACCAGACGCCGCGGAATAGTTGCAGTTGCAAATGACCTATCGCAGCACGTCCCGTCCCAAACACTTGACGGGACGTCTGCAGGGTCTTAACACGCGCCGAACGCTGGCTGAGGCGATAGCTTTATCGCTTCCGGCAGCCCGAAGGGCTCCCGTCAGGCCGGCATAGTACGGAATTGATGGTCCGATCAGGTCAGGAATGGCCCCGTCGGGCTATCTTGGTTTGGACTGGTCCGCTGGGGCCAAGTTAGAAAGCAGTCAAAAAAGGCCCTCATGCCCACGATTCAACAGCTCATTCGCAATCCGCGCAAGCCAAAGCCTGCGCGTTCCAAGACACCAGCCCTGAAGGGCAACCCGCAACGTCGGGGCGTCTGCACGCGCGTCTATACGACGACGCCGAAGAAGCCGAACTCGGCACTTCGGAAAGTCGCGAAGGTCCGTCTCACCACGGGGTTCGAATCGCTGTGCTACATCCCGGGTGAAGGCCATAACCTCCAGGAGCACTCCGTTGTGCTGATCCGTGGTGGTCGTGTGAAAGACCTTCCGGGTGTGCGTTACCACATCCTGCGCGGCGTCCTTGATACCCAAGGCGTCAAGAATCGTAAGCAACGCCGCTCGCATTACGGCGTGAAGAAACCGAAATAAGGGTTAGATAGATGTCACGTCGTCACCGCGCCGAAAAACGCCAGGTTCTGCCTGATCCGAAGTTCAAGGACATCGTTGTTTCGAAGTTCATGAACCAGATCATGATGGACGGTAAGAAATCCACCGCCGAACGTATCGTCTATGGTGCGTTCGAACTGGTCGAGGACAAAGCGAAGAAAGACCCTGTCGAGGTTTTCCACGCTGCGCTCGAAGCCATTTCGCCGGCCGTCGAGGTTCGCTCGCGCCGCGTTGGTGGTGCGACCTATCAGGTGCCTGTCGAAGTGCGTCCTGAGCGCCGTCAGGCCCTCGCTATTCGCTGGCTCGCCTCTGCGGCAAGCTCGCGCAATGAGAACACGATGCGTGAGCGTCTGGCCGGTGAGCTGCTCGACGCCTCCCAAGGCCGCGGTACGGCTGTGAAGAAGCGGGAAGATACCCACCGCATGGCTGAGGCGAACCGCGCCTTCTCACACTACCGCTGGTAACACGTTCTACACGTTCCTCCCGGAACTCGATAAAAAGGTAATCCCATGGCCCGCGAATACTCGTTGGATCGCTACCGTAATTTTGGCATCATGGCCCACATTGATGCTGGCAAGACAACGACTACGGAGCGCATTCTGTTCTACACTGGCCGGTCCCACAAGATCGGTGAAGTCCATGATGGCGCAGCCACGATGGACTGGATGGAGCAGGAGCAGGAGCGCGGCATCACGATTACGTCGGCTGCGACGACCACACTCTGGTTCCGCACCGAAGACGGCACCAATCCGACCGGTATTTACGGCGACACGCCAGAAGAAGCCAAATTCCGCTTCAACATCATCGACACGCCCGGACACGTCGACTTCACAATCGAAGTCGAGCGTTCGCTGGCCGTGCTCGATGGTGCGGTCTGCGTTCTCGACGCCAATGCCGGTGTTGAGCCACAGACCGAAACCGTCTGGCGTCAGGCTGACCGCTACAAGGTTCCGCGCATCGTGTTCGTCAACAAGATGGACAAGACCGGCGCCGACTTCTTCAATTGCGTGAAGATGATCAAGGACCGTACCGGTGCGATCCCTGCGCCTGTCCAGCTCCCGATCGGTTCGGAAACCGAGCTTGAAGGCGTGGTCGATCTGGTCACCATGAAGGAATGGGTCTGGGAAGGCTCTGACCTTGGTGCGTCCTGGATCGTCCGCGACGTTCGCGACAGCCTCAAGGCAAAAGCCGAAGAGATGCGCGCTGAACTGGTTGAGCTTGCTGTTGAGATGGACGAAGAGGCGATGGAAGCCTATCTCGAAGGCACCGAGCCTGACGAGTCGCAGCTTCGCGTTCTGATCCGTAAGGGCACGCTTTCGATGTCCTTCGTTCCGGTGCTTGCCGGTTCGGCGTTCAAGAACAAGGGCGTCCAGCCAATGCTGAACGCTGTGATCGACTATCTTCCAGGTCCACTCGACGTTCCAGCCTATATGGGCTTCAAGCCGGGCGACGAAGAAGAAGTCCGCAACATTGCACGTCACGCTGATGACAATGAGCCGTTCTCCGGTCTTGCTTTCAAGATCATGAACGACCCGTTCGTCGGTTCGCTGACCTTCGTTCGCATTTATTCGGGTACTGTCTCCAAAGGCGGCTCGATGCTGAATGCGACCAAGGGCAAGCAGGAACGTATCGGGCGCATGATGATGATGCACTCGAACAACCGTGAGGAAATCGAGGAAGCCTTTGCTGGCGATATCATCGCTCTGGCAGGTCTCAAGGAAACCACCACCGGCGACACGCTTTGCGACAAGTCGGACCCGGTTGTTCTCGAGACGATGACTTTCCCGGATCCGGTTATCGAGATCGCTGTCGAGCCAAAGTCGAAGGCTGACCAGGAAAAGATGTCCATCGGCCTGCAGCGTCTTGCTGCCGAGGATCCATCCTTCCGCGTCGAGACCGATATTGAATCCGGCCAGACGATCATGAAGGGCATGGGCGAGCTTCACCTCGACATCCTGGTTGACCGCTTGAAGCGCGAATTCAAGGTCGAGGCCAATATTGGCCAGCCGCAAGTTGCCTACCGCGAAGCCATCGGCCGTCCGACCGAGATCGTCTACACCCACAAGAAACAGTCGGGTGGTTCAGGTCAGTTCGCTGAGGTGAAGATCCAGTTCGATCCGCTCGAAGCCGGTTCAGGCTTCGTCTTCGAAAGCGCGATCGTTGGTGGTTCGGTGCCGAAGGAGTACATTCCGGGTGTCGAGAAGGGCCTTATGCAGGCCAAGGAAAACGGTCTTCTGGCCGGTTATCCTGTCACGGACTTCAAGGCGACCCTGCTGGACGGCAAGTTCCACGACGTCGACTCCTCGGTTCTCGCCTTCGAAATCGCGTCGCGCGCGGCCTTCCGCGAACTTCGCACAACGGCAGATCCGAAGCTCATGGAGCCGGTGATGAAGGTCGAGGTTGTGACGCCTGAAGACTATATGGGCGACATCATTGGCGACCTGAACTCACGCCGTGGCCAGATTCAGGGGTCCAACCCTCGCGGCAATGTTGTGGCGATCAATTCGTTCGTCCCGCTGGTCAACATGTTCGGTTATGTCGGCAACCTTCGCGGTATGTCGCAAGGCCGCGCTCAGTTCACCATGGTGTTCGACCACTATGCCGAAGTGCCAAAAGCTGAAGCCCAGAAGATCGTTCAGGATCTCGCAGGCTAATAAAAGCAACCGCCCCGCGCAGCAGCCTGGAGGGTTGCTCGCGCGGGGTTTTCTAATACCTGACTGACGTTGGAAATGAAGGAGAGGCCCTATGGCCAAAGAGAAGTTTGCGCGGAACAAGCCGCACGTAAACATCGGCACGATCGGCCATGTTGACCATGGCAAGACGACGCTGACGGCAGCGATCACGCTGACGCTTGCTGAAGTCTATGGCGGTGCAGCGAAGTCGTATGCTGACATCGACAATGCGCCTGAAGAAAAAGCACGCGGTATCACCATCAACACCGCGCACGTCGAATATGAGACAGCCGAGCGCCACTATGCGCACGTCGACTGCCCGGGCCACGCTGACTATGTGAAGAACATGATCACGGGCGCCGCGCAGATGGACGGCGCGATCCTGGTTGTGAACGCGGCTGACGGCCCGATGCCGCAGACGCGCGAGCACATCCTGCTGGCCCGCCAGGTTGGCGTACCTGCACTGGTCGTGTTCCTCAACAAGGTTGACCAGGTCGACGACGAAGAGCTGCTCGAGCTGGTTGAGATGGAAGTGCGTGAGCTTCTGTCGTCCTACGACTTCCCGGGCGACGACATTCCGATCGTTTCCGGTTCTGCACTCGCAGCAGTCGAAGGCCGCGACGAGAATATCGGCAAGGAGAAGATCCTTGAGCTGATGAAAGCTGTCGACGACTACATCCCGACCCCGGAGCGTCCACTGGACAAGCCGTTCCTGATGCCGGTGGAAGACGTGTTCTCCATCTCCGGCCGTGGTACGGTTGTGACCGGCCGCGTCGAGAGCGGTATCGTGAAGGTTGGCGAGGAAGTCGAGATTGTCGGCATTCGCGACACCCAGAAGACGACCGTTACGGGCGTCGAGATGTTCCGCAAGCTGCTCGATCAGGGCCAGGCTGGCGACAACATTGGCGCGCTGATCCGCGGTATCGACCGTGAAGGCGTTGAGCGTGGCCAGGTTCTCTGTAAGCCAGGCTCGATCACCCCGCACACGACGTTCGAGGCAGAAGCCTACATCCTGACCAAGGAAGAGGGTGGCCGTCACACGCCATTCTTCACCAACTACCGTCCACAGTTCTACTTCCGTACGACTGATGTCACCGGTGTTGTGAAGCTTCCAGCGGACAAGGAAATGGTTCTGCCGGGCGACAACGTGAAAATGGAAGTCGAGCTCATCGCGCCGATCGCCATGGACCAGGGTCTTCGCTTCGCGATCCGCGAAGGCGGCCGCACCGTCGGTGCAGGCGTCGTCTCCAGCGTCTCCAAGTAAGACCCGCCTCAGCCAACAAGGGCTGACGCAACAAAACATAAGGGCCGCCTCCGATGAGGCGGCCCTTATTTGTTGCTCGGCAGATGAAACGGCCAAGAAACGCGCGTGTGCCTTTAGCGCTAGTTGCGAAGATACTTGTTGGCGATGTTCATTGTGCTGTGAGCCTGGCCACCCAAACGTACAGCTTCCTCGTGCGTACTGAAGGACGGAAGCGGCGTCCTTCTAGCCGCGATCCAGCGCGTCAGCTCTCTGAGAAAAGTCTCCAAGGCGTACGTGCTTGCGCGCGATTATGTCCGAACACAGCATATCGTGCGCCAAGAGACCTGCAGAGGATTTTCAGGGCTCTCCCTGATGAAGGTCCAGGCCGAGGAGTTTTATCACGCGGTGGAGCAGGGCGGAGACGCCTGGGTGCGACACGGCGCATCGGCACTGGCCGACTGGAGCGATGACTTCGAGGTCGTCACAGAGCCTGAGATGGCTGCTGGCCGAAATCGATTCGATCCTGTCCTCTGCGCAGGTAGCAGATTATCTGAAGGAACGCCTGCATATCGGAATGCCGGTCCCCTAAAGGTCATGGAATCAATATTCTGGAAGCGGTCGTTCCAGATATAATCATTGAGCTGCGACGGCTTCGGTAGTCTCGTGCTACGTGCCGCTATCTAGGCGTCAAAAACTGAGCTGCCCCGAACGAGGATGGCAAAAGCTCCCCGAGTGTCATGATGGCGCGAATGCCGTCTGGACCTGCCAGCTTTATCTCCGTTTCAGGACGGGCAAACTCCGAGAGTTTCTGGCGGCATCCCCCGCAGGGCGCGACAGGGGTGTCTGCTTCGGCATAGACAAGGACTTCGAGAATCTCGGTGTCGCCCGCCGCGACCATGGCGGTTATGGCGCCGCCCTCAGCGCAGATGCCATCAGGGAAGGCCGCGTTCTCCACATTGCAGCCGACATGTATCCCTGAGGCGCTACGAATCGCTGCGCCGACCTTGAATCCAGAATAGGGGGCATGTGCGTTTTCACGGACAGCGCGGGCTTTTTGATATAGGTCATCTGACACGGCGTTGTCCTGTCCTGGCTGGGATCCTATAGACCCAAAGACCATCCATGAGCGCGGCTGTCATTGCAATATGAGGAATGGCAGAGCCCAACTGGTTGCGGCTGCAAAGATTCCGCCATGAAGTGTTGACGGTCCCCCTCAAATCCCATACACCGCGCCCTTCGAAAGGTCGGCCGTGCCAGTTTCAGGCAAACGCTTCCTACCGAACTGAACAATTCGAGCCGAATGCGTCCGGGCGCTTTAAAGCGTGCGCCTTGGCGCGTCATACATGTTGACGGGATACCGTACGATGGAAAAACAAAATATCCGGATCCGGCTGAAAGCCTTCGATCACCGCGCCCTCGACATGTCGGCGAAAGAGATCGTGTCCACTGCGAAGCGCACCGGCGCTGACGTGCGTGGCCCGATCCCACTGCCGACACGCATCGAGCGCTTCACGGTGAACCGCTCGCCGCACATCGACAAAAAGTCCCGCGACCAGTTCGAGATCCGCACACACAAACGCATTCTCGATATTGTCGACCCAACACCGCAGACCGTGGACGCGCTGATGAAGCTCGACCTCTCTGCTGGTGTCGGCATCGAGATCAAACTTGAGGGAGCGCGCTAAGATGGCACTTCCGGCGTCACGTACCGGGGTCCTCGCCCGCAAGCTGGGTATGACCCGTATTTTCAATGAGGAAGGTCGCCACGTTCCGGTGACCGTCCTGTCGCTTGATGGCTGCCAGGTCGTTGGCCTGCGCACCGATGCTGACCGCGAAGTCAGCGTCAATCGCGGCAAGAAAAAAGAAAAAATCAACGTCACCCGCAACGATGGTTACAATGCTGTTGTGATGGGTGCCGGCGAAGCAAAAGCAAAGCGTACGGCAAAGTCGCAGCGCGAAGCCTTCGCCAAGGCAGGCGTTGCGCCAAAGCGCAAGCTGGTCGAGTTCCGCGTCGATAGCGAGACGATGCCAGATGTGGGCGCAGAGGTCATGGCTGACCACTTCGTTGCTGGCCAGCGCGTCGACATCGCAGGTATCTCCCTTGGTAAGGGTTTCTCCGGCGCCATGAAGCGCTGGAACTTCGGCGGTCTTCGTGCGACGCACGGCGTCTCGGTCTCCCACCGTGCCCATGGTTCAACTGGCCAGTGCCAGGATCCGGGCAAGGTGTTCAAGGGCAAGAAGATGGCCGGTCACTACGGTACGGACCGCGTGACCATCCAGAACCTCGAAATCGTCCGCACCGATACTGATCGCGGCCTGATCCTGGTCAAGGGCGCAATCCCTGGTCATGACGGCTCGTATGTCGAAGTTCGTGACGCAATCAAGAAGCCTGCTCACGCTGACGCGCCAGCAGGTGGGTCTTTCCGTGGCAAGAATGGCGGCGAACAGTCTGCTGAAGCCGCAAATGCGGAGGCTGGAGAATAATGGAATTCGACGTCAAAAATCTTGATGGCAAGTCCGCTGGCAAGGCGACTCTCGATGACGCCATCTTCGGTCTGACCGACATCCGCGCCGACCTGCTTCACCGCACGGTCCGCTGGCAGCTTGCCAAGCGTCAGGCCGGTACGCACAAGACGCAGACCCGTGACGAAGTTTCGGTCACGACCAAGAAGTTCATCCGTCAGAAGGGGTCCGGCGGCGCACGCCACGGTGCCCGTAATGCTGGTATCTTCGTTGGTGGTGCTGTCGCGCACGGTCCGCGGGTTCGCAGCCATGCTCACGATCTTCCAAAGAAGGTCCGTCGTCTGGCACTTGCGCATGCGCTCTCTTCGAAGGCCAAGGATGGCTCGCTCATCGTGATCGACGAAGCCAAGCTCGGCGAAGCGAAGACCAAGGAGCTGACGGCAAAGCTCAAGGCGCTCGGCGTCGTGAACGCGCTGATCATTGGTGGATCCGAGGTCGACCAGAATTTCGCGAAAGCTGCTCGCAACATCCCGAACATCGACGTTCTGCCGGTTGCCGGCCTTAACGTCTATGACGTGATGCGCCGCCACCAGCTTGTTGTAACCAAGGATGCGCTCGATGGTATCGGCGCGCGTTTCGAGGGGAAATAGATCATGGCTGACGTGAAAGCACATCACTACGACGCGCTGCTCGCTCCGCACATCACGGAAAAAGCGACGCTGCTCGCAGAAGAAAACAAGATCGTTTTCCAGGTCCCGCTCACGGCCAACAAGGCCGAGATCAAGGACGCCGTGGAAAACCTGTTCAAGGTCGACGTGACCAAGGTCAATGTGATTGTCCAGAAGGGCAAGACCAAACGCTTCCGTGGTAAAATGGGTCAGCGTTCGGACACCAAGAAGGCCATCGTCACGCTGAAAGACGGCCAGTCCGTCGACATCACGACCGGCCTGTAGGAGAGCGATATGGCACTCAAGACATTCAACCCAACGTCGCCCGGTCAGCGCCAGCTTGTCATCGTCGACAAGTCGGAACTGTACAAAGGCCGTCCGGTCAAATCGCTGACCGAAGGTCTGTCCAAGTCGGGTGGTCGGAACAATCGTGGCCGTGTCACGGTTCGCGGCATCGGCGGCGGCGCAAAGCGCCTTTATCGCAAGATCGATTTCAAGCGTCAGCGCTGGGACATCGAAGCGACCGTCGAGCGTCTAGAATATGATCCGAACCGGACAGCCTTCATTGCGCTGATCCGTTATGCGGACGGCGACCAGGCTTACATCATTGCTCCGCAGCGTCTTGCTGTCGGTGACAAGGTGACCACGTCTAAGACGGCTGACATCAAGCCGGGTAACGTTCTTCCGCTGAAGAACATTCCTGTCGGTACGATCGTCCACAATGTTGAGATCAAGCCGCTCAAGGGCGCGCAGATCGCACGTTCGGCCGGTACCTATGTCCAGATTGTCGGCCGCGACGCTGGTTACGCGCAGATCAAACTGTCCTCAGGTGAGCTTCGCATGGTTCCAGATAGCTGCCTGGCGGCTATCGGCGCGGTGTCGAACCCGGACAATATGAACACGGTGCTTTCGAAGGCTGGCCGTTCGCGCCACTTCGGCCGTCGCCCGAAGGTTCGCGGTGTCGCGATGAACCCGGTCGATCACCCGCACGGTGGTGGTGAAGGTAAGTCGTCCGGCGGCCGTCACCCTGTGACGCCATGGGGCAAGAAAACCCGCGGTCCTAAAACCCGCAAGACCCAGGCTTCGGATCGTCTGATCATCCGTCGCCGTAACGCGAAACGCTAGGGAGCGAGAGAGATATGCCACGTTCCGTCTGGAAAGGTCCGTTCGTCGACGGCTATCTGCTCAAGAAGGCAGAGAACGCCCAAGCTTCCGAACGCCGCGAAGTTATCAAGACCTGGTCGCGTCGCTCGACCATCATGCCGCAATTCGTGGGCCTGAACTTTCAGGTTCACAACGGCAACAAGTTCGTTCCCGTTCTCGTCACCGAGGAAATGGTGGGTCACAAGTTCGGCGAGTTCGCGCCGTCCCGCACCTATCATGGCCACGGCGCCGACAAGAAAGCCAAGAGGAAGTAGGCCATGGGTAAGGCAAAGAATCCTCCGAAACAGGCCCTTAACGAGTCGCGCGCAGTCCTGCGTATGTACCGTTCGAGCCCGCAGAAGCTGAACCTCCTGGCTCAGCAGATTCGCGGCCTTCCGGTTCAGAAAGCGATGGATCAGATGCAGTTCTCGCGCAAGCGCGCGGCGAAAGACGTCTACAAGGTCCTGTATTCGGCCATGTCGAACGCCGAGAATAATCACGGTCTCGACATTGATAGTCTCGTCGTTGCTGAGGCGCACGTGGGCAAGAACCTGGTCATGAAGCGTATTCGTGCCCGTGCTCGTGGCCGCGCTGCCCGTATCGTGAAACCATTCTCGCAGCTCACCGTCGTGCTGCGCGACACATCAGCTGAAGCGGAGGCCGCGTAATGGGTCAGAAAATCAATCCCATCGGGTTTCGTCTGGGGGTCAACCGGACCTGGGACAGCCGCTGGTATGCCGATACGGCAGACTATGGCCGTCTTGTCCACGAAGACCTGAAAATCCGTAACGCCATCAAGCAAGAGCTCAAGCAGGCGGGTATCTCCCGCATCATCATCGAGCGTCCGCACAAGAAGTGCATCGTGACGATCCACACGGCCCGCCCGGGTCTTGTGATCGGCAAGAAGGGCGCCGACATCGAAGTGCTTCGCAAGAAGCTGTCGAAGATGACGGAAGATGATGTTCGCGTGAACCTCGTTGAGATCCGTAAGCCTGAGATCGATGCGACGCTCGTTGCTGAAGATATTGCGCGTCAACTTGAGCGCCGCGGCTCTTTCCGCCGCGCCATGAAGCGTTCGATCCAGAACTCGATGCGTCTTGGCGCGCTTGGTGTCCGTATCATGGTTGCCGGCCGTCTCGGCGGCGCGGAAATCGCGCGGACCGAGCAGTATGCAGAGGGCTCCGTGCCGCTTCATACGCTGCGCGCCGACATCGACTATGGCACCGCCGAAGCAGAAACGACCTATGGCATTATTGGCATCAAGGTCTGGATCTACAAAGGCGAGATCATGGAGCACGATCCGATGGCGCAGGACCGCAAGGCCGAAGATTCCGGCCAGGCGCGCGCCCGTTCGACCAACCAGCGTGGCCCGGCTTCGGGTCCGCAAGGCGCAGGAGCCTAACAGATGCTGCAGCCAAAACGCACCAAATACCGCAAGGCGTTCAAGGGTCGTATCACCGGTAACGCGAAGGGCGGATATACGCTGAACTTCGGGACCTATGGCCTGAAAGCGCTTGAGCCTGAGCGGGTAACGTCCCGCCAGATCGAAGCAACCCGCCGGGCCGTGACGCGCGAAATGAAGCGTCAGGGCAAGGTCTGGATCCGTGTTTTCCCGGATACGCCTGTGTCCGCGAAGCCGATCGAAGTTCGTATGGGTAAGGGTAAGGGCTCCGTCGACCGTTGGGTCGCACGTGTCGCTCCTGGCCGTATCCTTTTCGAGATCGATGGTGTGCCGGACGATGTGGCGCTCCAGGCTCTGAGGCTTGGCGCTGCCAAGCTTCCGGTCAAGACCAAGATCATCAAGCGCATTGAGGGGATCTAGAGATGAAAATCACTGATTTGCGTTCGAAGAGTGCCGACCAGCTGAAAGATCAGCTCGTCCAGCTCAAGAAAGAACAGTTCAACCTCCGTTTCCAACAGGCCACCGGCCAGCTGGAAAAAACGGCCCGGATGAAGGAAGTCCGCCGCGACATCGCGCGCGTCAAGACGCTCCTTACTGAAACGGCCAAATCGGAAGCAGAGGCGTAGGAGAAGAGACATGCCAAAGCGCGTAATGGAAGGCGTTGTGGTGTCCACGAAGCAGGACAAGACCGCTGTGGTCCGTATTGACCGCACTTTTCTTCACCCTGTTCTTAAAAAGATCGTGCGCCGCTCGAAGAAATATCATGCCCATGATGAGGGCAACGTCGCAGTTGAGGGCGAGCGCATCACGATCCGTGAATGCCCGCCGCGCTCGAAGCTGAAGACGTGGGAAGTTATTGCTGGCGAAGGAGCTGACTCATGATTCAGATGCAGTCCAACCTTCGCGTGGCTGACAATTCCGGCGCACGCCGCGTCCAGTGCATCAAGGTGCTGGGCGGTGCAGGCCGCCGCTATGCGTCTGTCGGCGACATCATCGTGGTGTCGATCAAGGAAGCAATTCCGACCGGCCGCGTGAAGAAGGGTGACGTTCGCCGCGCTGTCGTGGTTCGCGTTGCCAAGGACATCAAGCGCCGTGACGGCTCTGTCATCCGTTTTGACACGAATGCCGCTGTGCTTGTGAACAATAATGGCGAACCGATCGGGACGCGTATCTTCGGCCCGGTTCCGCGCGAGCTTCGCGCCAAGAACCACATGAAGATCGTCTCGCTGGCTCCGGAGGTGCTGTAGTCATGGCTGCCAAGGTGAAAAAAGGTGATCGCGTCATCGTCACGGCGGGCCGTAACAAGGGCGCCAAAGGCGAAGTGCTGAAAGTGATCCCGGCTGAAAACCGTGTCCTGGTTCAGGGTGTGAACGTTGTGAAGCGTCACCAGCGTCCGTCGCAGATGGACCCAGGTGGTATCAAGACGTTCGAAGCTCCGATCCACGTTTCCAATGTGGCACACGTGGATCCTCGTGATGGCAAGCCGACCCGCGTTGGCTTCAAGACTGACGAGCATGGTCGCAAGACGCGCTATGCCAAACGTTCAGGGGAATCGATCGATGTCTGATAATTACGAACCCCGTCTGAAAAAGAAGTACAAGGACGAGATCCGCGCCAAACTTCTCGAAGAGTTCAAATACACCAACGAGATGCAGGTGCCGAAGCTCGACAAGGTCGTGATCAACATGGGTGTAGGTGAAGCGGTCGCCGACTCCAAGAAGATCAAGACGGCACTTGCCGAACTGGAACGGATTTCGGGTCAGAAGCCCGTGCCGACAAAGGCCACCAAGTCCATCGCCGGCTTCAAGCTGCGTGAAGGCATGGTCATCGGTGCAAAGGTCACGCTTCGCCGTGACCGTATGTACGAGTTTCTGGACCGCCTGACCAACATGGCTCTGCCACGTGTGAAGGACTTCCGGGGCCTGAACGGCAAGAGTTTCGATGGCCGGGGCAATTTCGCCATGGGTCTCAAGGAGCAGATCGTGTTCCCGGAGATCAACTATGACGACATCGAGGACATTCGCGGTATGGACATCATTGTCTGCACCACCGCCAAGACGAACGACGAAGCCAAGGCGCTGCTTGCGCATTGCGGCTTCCCGTTCCGTAACTAGCGCTTGAGGACGAAACGATATGGCTAAGAAAAGCGCAATCGAGAAGAACGAGAAGCGTCGCCGGATGGTCGCCCAGTACGCGGCTCGCCGTGCGAAGCTTAAAGCAATGGCGATGGATGAAGATCTGCCGCTGGAAGAACGGTTTCAGGCTCGCCTGAAGCTCGCTGCCCTTCCGCGCAATTCGGCTCCGAGCCGCATTCGCAACCGTTGCCAGGTTACAGGACGTCCGCGCGGTTATTACCGCAAGATGAAAATGTCCCGTATCGCGCTGCGTGAGCTTGGCTCGCTTGGCATGGTGCCGGGCCTAGTCAAGTCAAGCTGGTAGGAAAGGAGGACCAAGATGAATATTTCCGATCCCCTTGGCGATCTCCTGACCCGCATCCGCAATGCGCAGATGCGTGGCATGACGAAGGTCGTCTCACCTTCTTCGAAACTGCGGCTTCGAGTTCTCGATGTCCTGCAGAGCGAAGGCTACATCCGTGGCTACACGGAAGTGGAAAAAGACGGTCATCGCAATGTCGAGATCGAGCTTAAGTATTTCGATGGCGCGCCTGTCATCTCCGAGATCCGCCGGGTCTCGAAGCCAGGCCGCCGGGTTTATTCGTCGGTGAATGATCTGCCACTGGTCCGTAACGGACTGGGCATCTCCATTCTCTCTACGTCGAAGGGTGTCATCTCTGACGCTGTCGCACGTAATGAGAATGTTGGTGGCGAGATCCTTTGCCGGGTATTCTAGGACGAGGATGAACTGATATGTCCCGTATTGGAAAACTCCCCATTCCCGTCCCGAACGGTACGACCGTCACGGTGGATGGCAACAAGATCGAGGCGAAAGGTCCCAAGGGACAACTCGCCTTTACGGTGTCCGACATGGTCACTGCCGAACTCAAGGACGGCGAGCTGTCGATCATGCCACGCGAAGACTATGTCTCCGAGGCCAATGATCGCATCAAGGCGAACGATGAGAAGGGCAAGAAGAAGATGACCTTCGCTGAGGCGCTGGACTCCAAGGTCCGCACCCAGTGGGGCACGGCACGTGCGAATGCTGCTAACGTCGTTCACGGCGCAGCGGAAGGCTTCACGAAGTCGCTTGAACTCGTCGGCGTCGGTTATCGCGCCCAGATGCAGGGCAACGATCTGAAGCTTTCGCTCGGCTACTCGCACGACGTGATCTTCAAGGCACCGGACGGCATCAAGCTGGAAGCGCCAAAACCGACAGAGGTTATCGTGTCGGGCGCTGACAAGCAGGCTGTCGGCCAGGCCGCCGCAGAAATCCGCCAGTTCCGCAAGCCAGAGCCTTTCAAGGGCAAGGGCGTGCGGTATGCGGGCGAATACGTCCGCCGCAAGGAAGGCAAGAAGAAGTAACGCCATGAAGACGACACGCGAAAAGACACTCCGCCGCGCCCAGCGCGTTCGTGCGAAGCTCCGCAAAGTTGCTGAAGGCAAGCCGCGTCTGTCGGTTGCCCGCTCGCACAAGAATATCTCAGTCCAGATCATCGATGATGAGAAGGGTCTGACGGTTGCTGCGGCATCGACGCTCGAGCAGGACCTGCGCGGCAAGCTGAAATCCACGAGCGACATTGCTGCCGCTCAGAAGATCGGCGAGCTGATTGCAGAGCGCGCAAAGCAGGCCGGTGTCGAAGACGTCGTCTTCGATCGCGGTGGCTACATGTTCCACGGCCGGGTGAAAGCCCTGGCAGATGCCGCCCGTGAGGGCGGCCTGAAGTTCTAGGAGGCCAGTATGGCAGACGAACAGGGCAGAGGTCGCGGCCGCGGACGCGGGCGCAGAGACGATCGCAACGATGAGCAAAGCGAGCTGACAGACAAGCTGGTCGGTATTAACCGCGTCGCAAAGACGGTTAAGGGCGGCAAGAACTTCGGTTTCGCAGCTCTCGTGGTTGTTGGTGATCAGAAGGGCCGCGCAGGCTTCGGTAAGGGCAAGGCCCGCGAAGTTCCTGAAGCGATCCGAAAGGCAACCGAGGAAGCCAAGCGCAACCTCGTTCGCATTCCGCTTCGCGAAGGCCGCACGCTTCACCATGACGGCAAAGGCCGCTGGGGTGCTGGCAAGGTCACGCTTCGTGCAGCGCCTCCCGGCACCGGGGTGATTGCGGGTGGCCCGATGCGCGCCGTTATGGAAGTGCTCGGCATCCAGGACGTCGTTGCGAAGTCGAACGGCTCGTCCAACCCTTACAACATGGTTCGTGCGACCTTCCAGGCGCTCAAGGAGCAGGCGAGCCCACGCTCGATCGCTTCTAAGCGCGGCCTGAAAGTCCAGGATATCGTTGGTCGCCGCACCGATGGTGCGTCCGAAGCCGGCGTTTCCGAAACCGCCTGATTTAGAAAAGGGATCTGATGATGGCCAAGAAGCAAGCAGACATGATCAAGGTGCGCCAGACGGGCAGCCCGATTCGCCGTAAGCCAGAACAGCGCGCAACGCTGGTCGGCCTCGGTCTGAACAAGGTCGGCCGTGAGAGCGAGCTCCAGAACACACCTTCCGTTCAGGGCATGATCGCCAAGGTGTCACATCTTATTGAAGTCGTAGAAGAGTAGGCGTATAGGGGCGACCCTTTCACACGCCAGTCAGGAATAGAGCGATGAAACTCAACGAACTCTCTCCAAATGCGGGCTCCACGCATAACCGCCACCGTGTTGGCCGCGGCGTCGGCTCCGGCAAGGGCAAGACTGGCGGACGTGGTGTCAAAGGTCAGAAGGCACGCTCGGGCGTCGCCATCAACGGCTTTGAAGGCGGCCAGATGCCAATCTATATGCGTCTGCCAAAGCGCGGTTTCACATCCCGCGGCTCCAAGACGCATGCCTGGGTCAACCTCGGTCGTCTGACCAAGGCGATTGATGCTGGCAAGCTGAAAGCCGACGATATCACGGAAGAGACACTTCTTTCGTCCGGCGTTGTCCGCCGCAGCAAGGACGGCATCCGCCTACTTGCCAAGGGTGACGCGCCGAAGAACGCCAAGATCACCGTGACCGGCGCCAGTAAGGCCGCCATCGAGGCGATCGAAAAAGCCGGTGGATCCGTTACGGTGACCGGTCCGATAGCTGCTGAAAAAGCTGAGTAAGACGGGTCTTTTTCGTCTATACACCTTCACAAACACGATCTCGCCGCCAATGTTGGCGGCGATTTCATTTCGGGTAGGAGGGTCCTTTGGCCACAGCCGCAGAGCAAATGGCGCGCAACATGAACTTCGGCACCTTCGCCAAGGCGAAGGACCTCCAGGCGCGCATCCTGTTCACGCTTTTCATTCTGGTCCTCTATCGCCTCGGCACGTACATTCCCGTGCCTGGTGTCGACCCGACCCAGTTCGAGCGCTTCTTCGCCCAGCAATCGGGCGGTATGCTCGGCTCCCTGAACATGTTTGCAGGCGGCGCGGTCGAGCGCATGAGCGTCTTCGCGCTGAACGTCATGCCCTATATTACGGCGTCCATCATCGTGCAGATGATGACGAGCGCCGTCCCTTCGCTTGAAAAGCTCAAAAAAGAAGGCGAGTCCGGGCGCAAACAGATTAACCAGTATACCCGTTACCTCACTGTCGGCTTTGCCTTCTTCCAGGGGTTCGGGATTGCGATGGGTCTGTCGGGCGTCGCCTATGACGGTATTGCCCAGTGGTTCTTTATCGTGACAGCCGTTTCGACCTTTGTTGGCGGCACAATGTTCCTGATGTGGATGGGTGAGCAGATTACTGCGCGCGGCATCGGTAATGGTATCTCTTTAATTATTTTCGCGGGCATCATCGCTGAGATGCCGAAGGCGATCTTCAACCTCTTCTCAGGTGGCCGCGAGCAGGGCATCAATGTCGTCTTTGTTCTCGGCATTCTTGTACTGGTCATTGCGCTGGTCCTCTTCATCGTGTTCATCGAACGCTCGCAGCGCCGGATCCTGATCCAGTATCCAAAGCGCCAGCAGGGCAACAAGATGAGCCAGGGACAATCGTCCTTCATGCCGCTCAAGCTGAACACGTCAGGCGTGATTCCGCCGATCTTCGCGATCGCGATCCTGATGCTGCC
The DNA here is from genome assembly GCF_000376805.1 of Henriciella marina DSM 19595. Lineage (NCBI taxonomy): Bacteria > Pseudomonadati > Pseudomonadota > Alphaproteobacteria > Hyphomonadales > Hyphomonadaceae > Henriciella > Henriciella marina. The sequence continues at coordinate 362,396 of NZ_AQXT01000002.1, forward strand.
GCTGACCGCTGTTGGTCTTGTTGGTGGAAGTACCGTGGGCGCAGAAGGTCAGGTGGCTGCTGGCGATCCGGGGATCCTTCAGTGGCTGGCGATCAACTTCTCGCCGGGCAGCTGGACCTACATCATTACCTATGGCGTGCTCGTGGCATTTTTCTGCTTCTTCTACACGTCCATCATGTTCAATCCGCAGGAGACGGCCGACAATCTGCGCAAGTATGGCGGGTTCGTTCCTGGCATCCGTCCAGGCAAGAACACGGCGGCCTATTTCGACTATGTGTTGACGAGGCTGACGACGATCGGTGCGATCTATCTTGTTTTCGTCTGTCTTCTGCCGGAAGTGCTGCGCCGCTATATGCCGGAAATTCCTTTCTACATTGGTGGTACTTCACTTCTGATCGTTGTATCGGTGACGATGGATACAGTGACACAGATCCAGTCCCACCTGATTGCGCACCAGTATGAGGGACTGATCAAGAAATCTCGGCTGGGAGGCAAACGCAGACGATGAATCTCATACTTTTCGGACCACCCGCCGCTGGCAAGGGCACACAGGCCAAACGCCTCGTCGAGGAATATGGTTATGTGCAACTGTCGACCGGCGACATGTTACGCGCTGCACGCGCGTCGGGGTCGGACCTCGGCAAGCGTGTTGCGAAGATCATGGATGAGGGCGGGCTCGTATCTGATGAGATCGTCATCGACCTGATTGATGAGCAGCTCGGACAGAACAAGGGCGCGGCCGGCTTCATCTTTGATGGTTTTCCGCGCACGATCGGTCAGGCCGAAGCGCTCGACCGGCTTCTTCAATCACGCGGCACCCAGGTCGATCGGGTGATTCGTCTCGTGGTTGACGAAGAGCAGCTTATGGAGCGTGTCACCAAGCGCTTTAATGAGCAGGGCCGCAAGGACGACAACCCGGCGACTTTTGCCGCCCGGCTGGAGAAATACAATCAGGATACGGCCCCGCTTCTGCCGTTTTATGCAGAGCGCGGAATCCTTCGCGAAGTCGATGGAATGGCCAGTATCGAGGCTGTCACTGAAGGCGTTGAGAAGGCGCTGAAAGAGACCGCATAAAGCCGCAATTCACCAGTTGACGCGGGGAATTGCACGTCTATAACGACGCACTTCGTTAAGAGGTCGGGTTCGCGCGCGCGGAGCGTTGGTTTCGTTTCGCGCCGGATCCGCTGTCGGCAGTTTTAGGAGATGAGGCCCCATGGCCCGTATAGCAGGCGTAAATATTCCGACGAACAAGCGTGTCGAGATCGCGCTTCGTTACATTCACGGCATTGGCCCGGCCAAGGCGCGCGAGATCACCGACAAGATCGGTATTGAGCATCATCGCCGCGTTGCTGATCTGACAGATGCCGAAGTTATCCAGATTCGTGAGGCCGTTGATTCCGATCATATGGTCGAGGGCGACCTTCGCCGCGAAGTCTCCATGAATATCAAGCGTCTGATGGACCTTGGCTGCTACCGTGGCCTTCGCCACCGCAAGCGCCTTCCGGTTCGCGGTCAGCGTACCCATACAAATGCACGCACCCGCAAGGGTCCGGCGAAACCAATCGCCGGCAAGAAGAAGTAGGACAGGACCGATATGGCTCGTGATACGACCCGCGTTCGCCGCCGCGCCCGCAAGAACATTTCTTCGGGTGTCGCGCATGTGAATTCGAGCTTCAACAACACCATGATCACCATCACCGATGCGCAGGGAAATGCAATTTCCTGGTCGTCGGCTGGGACCATGGGGTTCAAGGGCTCACGCAAATCGACGCCTTATGCTGCCCAGGTGGCCGCAGAAGACGCTGCGAAGAAAGCTCAGGAGCACGGGCTCCAGACCATCGAGGTCAATGTCCGTGGGCCAGGTTCAGGCCGCGAGAGCGCGCTGCGCGCCCTTCAGACCGCCGGCCTGACCATCACGTCGATCCGCGATACGACCCCAATTCCGCACAATGGCTGCCGCCCACCGAAACGCCGCCGCGTCTAGGTAAGAGCGCCCGTCCTGTAGCAAGACCAAGGAGGCCATGAATGGCCGATACTGCGACCAGTGTGAATGACCGTAACTGGAAAGAACTGATCCGTCCGAACCGCCCGACGGTTGAGACAGGCCGCGACCCGCGCCGCCATGCGAAACTCGTCATCGAGCCGCTGGAGCGCGGTTTTGGCACGACGCTCGGCAACGCGCTTCGCCGCGTCCTTCTTTCTTCGCTTCAGGGCGCCGCCATTTCTGGCGTCCAGATCGACGGCGTTGTTCATGAGTTCTCGTCGATCCCGGGCGTGCGCGAAGACGTCACCACGATCGTCCTGAATCTCAAGCAGATCGCCATCGACATGGTTTCGGATACGCCGAAGCGCATGATTCTGAAGGCCGATGGCAAGGGCGAAGTCAAAGCCGGCCAGATCGAGACCTCGGGTGATGTAAAGATCCTCAATCCGGATCTCGTTATCTGTACGCTTGATGATGGCGCTTCGGTTCGCATGGAATTCACGGTTGCGACCGGCAAGGGCTATGTGCCTGCCGATCAGAGCCGTCCGGAAGATGCGCCGATCGGCTTCATTCCGGTTGATGCGATCTATTCGCCGGTTCGCCGCGTTGGTTACAGCGTCGAAGACACGCGTGAAGGCACCGTGCTCGACTATGACAAGCTGACCCTCTCGGTCGAGACTGATGGCGCGATCACGCCGGAAGACGCAGTGGCCTATGCCGCCCGCATCCTCCAGGACCAGCTCCAGCTCTTCATCACCTTCGATGAGCCTGAAACAGAGAGCGCGTCGTCGAGTGAAGAAACCGATCTTGGCTTCAATCCTGTCCTTCTCAAGAAGGTCGACGAGCTTGAGCTTTCGGTGCGTTCGGCAAACTGCCTGAAGAACGACAACATTGTTTATATCGGCGACCTCATCCAGAAGTCGGAAGCCGAGATGCTTCGCACGCCGAACTTCGGCCGCAAGTCGCTCAACGAGATCAAGGAAGTCCTCGCTGGTATGGGTCTGCACCTCGGCATGGAAGTGCCGGACTGGCCGCCAGAAGATATCGAGGCACTTGCCAAGAAATACGACGATCACCTCTAAACGTCCGCCCGGGAGGGCGCGCAGGAGACCACTTAAATGGCCCACGGAATTGCACATCGCAAGCTGAACCGCACTAGCGCACATCGTAAGGCGATGTTCGCGAACATGGCGTCTTCGCTGATCCAGCATGAGCAAATTGTGACAACGCTCCCCAAGGCGAAGGAGCTGAAGCCGATCATGGACAAGCTCGTTACGCTTGCCAAGAAAGGCGATCTTTCTGCGCGTCGCCAGGCAATTGCCCAGATCCGCAACAAGGATGCCGTCCACAAGCTCTTCGAAGTTTTCGGTGAGCGCTACAAAGACCGCAATGGCGGTTATTGCCGCGTGCTGAAAGCCGGCTTCCGCCATGGTGACAATGCACCGGTTGCCGTCATTGAACTGGTCGACCGCGATGAAGCGGCCAAGGGCGCAGAAGACCGCGCACGCCATGAGGCAGAACTCGCCGAGATGGACGAGTTCGAATAGGGCCTTTTGCCCCGACCCATTTCAAAGCCCCGCAGGTCAGACCTGCGGGGCTTTTTTGTTTGTTTGCCAGAGATCTGGCGTTCTGTTGCTAAAGACCGAGCTGCGCCTTCGACAGGATGTTGCGCTGGATCTCATTGGAGCCGGCATAGATTGAGCCGGCTCGGTCATTGAGATACTTGGCCGATACGGTGACGAGGCTTTCGGGGCCGACCAGGCCCTGATTTGACGGCGCGTGGGTGACAACAGGCCCGCCGGTTTCAGTGTGTTCAGGCTGAAACGGTTCTGAGTACACGCCGGCAAGATCGAGCCCAATCTCGGTGAGGCGTTGGCTAAGCTCGGTGCCGCGTATTTTCATCATGGAGGCTTTGAGGCCCGGTGTGCCGCCGTTGGAGAGCTCCGACATCATCATGAGCTCGGCTGCCTCAAGGGTTGAGGCGTCGATCTCCGCCTGCGTCAGAGAGGCATCAAGTTCAGGCGTCAAGCTGCCAAGCGCGTGCGCTGCGCGTCTGAGGCCCCCAATGCGCTGTAGCAGCCGGGGTCCATAGGACGACCCGCCGCGCTCAAACTCGAGCAGGTATTTGGCGACCGTCCAGCCTTTGTCGATCTCTCCGATGACGTTGGCTTTCGGCACGCGGACATTGTCAAAGAAGACCGCGTTCTGGATGTGCTCACCAGACAGCATGATGATCGGGTCGACCGTCACACCCGGCGCCTGCATATCGATAAGGACGAACGTGATGCCTGTCTGCGGTTTGCCGCTGGCATTCGTGCGGATGAGGCAGAACATCATGTTCGCTTCATGGGCATGCGTCGTCCATATTTTCGAACCGCTACAGAGGAAGGCGTCGCCGTCGTCTTCGGCCGTCATGGTCAGCGCGGCGAGGTCGGACCCCGCGTGCGGCTCTGAATAGCCTTGGCACCAGAAATCTTCTCCGGAGAGGATGCGTGGCAGGTAATAGTCCTTCTGTTCCTTCGACCCATGGCCGATCAGGGCAGGACCGCACATGCCGATGCCCATGGGCGAAAGGGGCGGGGCGCCCGCGCGGGCCATCTCCACGTCGAAGATGTAGCGCTGCGCGACGCTCCAGTCGCACCCGCCATACTCGACCGGCCAGGACGGCGCCGCCCAGCCCTGCGCCTTCAGGATGGCCTGCCATTCGAGGGCGGTCTCCTTGTCGGCATAGACGCTCGTCATGCGCGATGCGTATCGTTTCAGCTCCGGGGTAAGTTTGTCACTGAGAAAGTCGCGGACGTCCCGGCGAAATTGCTCTTCTTCAGAACTGAAAGTCAGCTGCATGGGTCTCTCCGGTCAGGGCTCCCTGCCATGATGGCGGTGCAACAGCAGGCTGCAAGCCGTGACCACGCGTCATACGCCCCAATGAGACTTCAGCAGGCTGGCAAATTCAGGTGCCTTCTCGACGACAGACCAGTGACCGGTATTGGCGTTGCGATAGAGAGGGACGCCTGTCTTTTCGCAAAAGCGTTCGGCGGTCTCGACCGGGACGAACGGATCGTCATCGCCCCAGAAAACGAGGCCGCGTTCAGGCAGCTTGTTCAGGTCGCGGGTCCACTCATCAGCGATGTTTCTCGCCGAGCGATAGAGGCGGAGGATCGACTTGCGCATGCTGGGTGTCCAATGGCGTGTCTCATGCTGGGCAAGGTCGTGTGGCATCCCGGCCTGTTCCAACCCCTTGGCGAGACTGCTGCGCGAAGTGACGGCCATGGCCAGTTCGCCGAGCAGAGGCGTCTGCCAGATACGCGCCGTCCTATGCCACTTGTAATTTCGCTCCGGCAGCGCGTTCGCGACGGCCCAGCTGCGGACCAGATCAGGGCGGAGCGTGGCCGCACGTATCACCAGAAGCGCGCCCCAGTCATGACCGACGAGATCGACGGGTTCGCCAGCCTCCTCCATCAGACCGATCAGCCAGTTAACGTAAGCCTCTTTCGAGCCATCAAAGCCTGTTGGGATAGGCCCGGTAAAACCAGGCAGGGCAGGGACGGTGATGGTGCCGGATATATCTTGTCCAAGCGCTGCTATCAGAGGCTGCCACATCTGGGGCGTGTCTGGCACGCCGTGGACCATAATCGTCTTCATCGCTACGTTCCCCCCGTCGATCATCGCACTTTCCCATGATCGTTAGTCTGTATTGCCAGCGCTCACAATAAGGGCTCCCCTGACTGCTTTCTAAGCAACGGCCGATTTCGCTTCGGTATTGGCTGAGTTTTATTGACGAATTTTAATCTACCGTACGAGCGTCTCTTCATCTCGTGAGTGTGAGGAGAGAGAGAGTATGAGTTTTGTTCGCAAAAGAACGAATGAGAGCCTTCAGCGCGTCCTGCTGTCTGGGGTGGCGGCAACAACCGTTCTGGCGTTTGCCGGACCTGCCGCAATGGCGCAGGACGATGTTGAGACCATTCCTGAAGTTGAGGAAGAGGCGTCCGTTCAGCAAACGATCACGGTAACGGGCTCGCGCATCCCGTCCGACCCCAACCTGATTTCATCGGTGCCCGTTCAGTCAGTCGACGAAAATGCAATCAAGCTTTCGGGTGAGTTTAACCTTGCGGATGTCGTGAATGACATTCCGGCACTCGTATCGTCGACCACAGCAGAACAGTCTGATACCGGCGCGAACGCGCTCAATCTTCGGGGGCTGGGTGCCGAACGGACCCTGACGCTCGTCAACGGTCGCCGCCACGTCGCTGGCTTCCGCGGAACGCAAGCTGTCGATATCGGCACGATCCCGCGCTCTCTTGTTGAGCGCGTCGAGGTGACGACGGGTGGTGCGTCTGCGGTTTATGGTGCCGACGCTGTGACCGGTGTCGTGAACTTCGTCCTAAAGGACGATTTTGAGGGTCTTCAACTCGACCTCAGAGGGGGTGTCTCCGGGGAGGGCGATGCTGAGAACTTCTCCTTTGACCTTCTTGCGGGCCAAAATTTCGACAATGACAAAGGCAATGTCGTTTTCGCGCTGAGTTATGAAGACGATTCGGCCATCACCTATGGCGACCGCGACTGGTCACGCGACAACGGCATTGCCAGCGTTGAGCCACGTGCCAACCCGGCTGCTCTGACGGACCCGAACGCGCCGCCCCGCGCCGTCATCAATGATCCTCGTTTCTGGCTGACCTCGCAGGAAGGCTCGATCGCGCCGACTTTCGGTGGGCGGAACGTTAATTATGTCGATATCAACGGCAATGGCACGCCGGACTGTCAGGAATCAGCGGGCGGACGCGCAGCTTTTCTTGCAGGTTGCTGGCTGACCAATCCTGATGGCTCTATCCGCGTCAATCAGGACGGCATTGTTCTGAATGGTCTGTGGGGGATTGGCGGAGATGGCGGTGCCATCAGTTTTAACCGTGACACGCTTTACCCAGAAACTGACAAGGCGGTTGTCAATCTCAATGCGAATTATGACCTTGATCCGAGCTTTTCTGTCTTCTTCGAAGCGAAATGGGTCAATGCAGAATCAACGACATTTGCTGAGCAGGACACATTCTACGATACGCTGTTCATTGCAGCAGATAACCCGTTTATCCCCGCTCAGCTTAACCCTGTCGTCGCCCAGACGGGCGGTCTGCTGTTAACGCAGGATCCCCTCGATTTCAGTGACGACAATCCGTTCACCTATGAGCGTGAAACGCTTCGTTTCGTCGCCGGGTTCGAATGGGAGCCCGCTGAAGGTCATATCGTTGAGGGGTCCATAAATCGCGGCCAGTTTACGCGGCGCGATGAGTATACCGGGCTTTACCTTGATCGTGTCTTCGCTGCGATTGACACGGTGCAGGATGCTAACGGTAACGTCGTCTGCCGCTCGGACCTGAACCCGAATGCCGCCTACGAGATCGATTATTTCACGGCTGGCAACGGTTATGCTGACGGCGGATTTTCCTCCGACCGTTACTACTCCTTCACGCCGGGCGATGGGTCTTGTGCCCCGCTCAATCCTTTCGGGACATATTCGACCAGTCAGGCGGCGCGTGATTTTGTGACATCTGACCTGAAAGACGAACTGAAGCTTCAGCAAACGGTCATCTCACTTATCTCGACCGGTCAGTTCGACGTGATGGACTTTGTGCTTGACGGTCCGATTGGATATGCGGCCGGTCTTGAGTATCGCGACGAGCGAAGCGAAAGCACGCTTGACCCGATTACGCTTGGTATCCTGCCACCCACCACCTCCTTCACGCCGGGCGCGCAGGTCAGCCAGATCGACCCGTTTCTGTTTTCGTACACGAGCATCGACAATTCTCAGCAATTCAACACGTCGGGCGGCTACGACGTTTACGATGCCTTCGCTGAGATTCGCCTTCCGATCCTGCGCGATCGCCCGTTCGCCAAAGAGCTAACCGTTGATGGTGCGGTTCGTCTCGCGAGTTATTCGACCCTTGGCGAGGCAACGACCTGGAAGGTCGGCGGCTCCTGGGCGCCGATTGACGATATCACGTTCCGCGGCACAATTTCTGAAGCTGTTCGTGCACCGAACGTGTCTGAACTATTCGATCCAAGACTTCCGATAGAGGTTTCAGCGACAGCCGATCCATGCGATCCGGGCAACGTGAATGCAGGTACGGCGTCAAGGCTTCCAAACTGTATCGCGGACCTGCAGGCAGCAGGTGTGCCTTTGAACCAGATCGTCGACGGTAGCGGGAACTACATCTATGTGAACCCGCTCACAGGGCGCTTCTCCGGTGTGTCCGGCGGCAATCCAGATCTCGATGTGGAAACCGCAGAAACCTATACGATCGGGGCGGTCTTTGCGCCTCGATTCATCGAAGGATTCACGCTCACCGTCGATTACTGGGATGTGTCCATTGAGGATGCGATCTCTGCAGTCGCAGCGGGCGATATTCTGGATGGCTGTCTCGACTCGGCAAACTATCCGTCGCTCGAATTCTGTGGCCTCTATACCCGGCGTGCCGATGGCGGTCTGAACGGTCTTGAAACCGGCCAGATCAACTTTGCGCAAGTAGAGGCAAGCGGCGTAGACTTCTCGGCCAGCTACAGCTTTGACTATGGCGAAAACACGTTTGGGGCGACCTTGGTCGGGTCCTACCAGGAGAAACTCGACCGGTTCTTCAATCCAGCTGACCCGGAGGATGTAAATCCGGAAATCGAAGAGCTTTTCTTCCCTGAGCTCTCCGGCAACCTGAACCTGAGCTGGGCGCGGGGTCCTCTTAACGTCGGCTTCCAGACCCAGTATATCAGCCGGCAGGCAGTGGACGAGGTTGAGGATATCCTTGGTCTCAATGGGAATCAGGCGCTTTACGGCAATGCGGGTTTCTTTGACGAAGCCTACATCTTCGATGCGAACGCCTCGTATGAGTTCAACGATCAGTTCACCGTCTATGGCGGCGTGAACAATATCGCTGGCAAGGACCCATACTCGACCCAGACGGCCTGGCCGGTTGGTCCTCGGGGACGGTTCTTCTTCCTTGGCCTGACCTATACCCGCTAGGACGAAGCAAGAGAGTAAAAGTAGGATGCGGAGGCGAAAGCCTCCGCATTTCTGTCTATAAGGTCCCACATGTCAGACGCCGACCAGATGTTCGTGGCGAAAGCCAAAGCGCTCGCAAGCGAGGGCATGATCTCTGAAGCCATCGCTTGTCTTGAGAGCGGACTGGCGTCGCATCCGGCAGCCTTTGACGGATGGATGGCGCTTTCAAAGTTGCTCTACACGACGCGCGATTTCTCGGGAGCCGTCGGTGCCGCGAGGCGCATGGAGAATGCTGACCCTTTCCCATCCGAATTTTTACGCATTCAGCGGGCGATCGAGACACGGAACTTCAGCGAAGCTCATGAGATCGCCGCGAGCATGGCGGAGCGCGTCCCCGGCCACCCACGGGCTGTCTTCACGCTCGCCCATCTGGCGCGCGCCCGCGGCGACCACGAAGCTGCTGCGGCGTATCTAAGCGGGAGCTTCGACCACGCTCCGGCAAACCCGGTGCTGAGAGAGCTTCATGTCAGCGCGCTGGAAGACGCAGGTGATTATGCGGGCGCGATTGAGGCGGCTCGACAGCTTGTCCAGATCGAAGAGAGCTATGCGACGCTTCAGCGCCTGCTCAGCGTCCTGCTGCGATATGGCCTCAATGACGAGGCGCTAAAGGCTTGCGATCGCGCCGAGATGCTCGCTGTGGATGACACTGCAAAGCTCATCGAAATCAACATGTTGCGCGGACAACTTCATCGCATCCTTGGCGATAGCGACCAGAGTGTTGCGGACTTCAAGGCCAGTCTCGCCGCTGATCCGCGTCAGGCGGTCGCGTGGTGGGGGCTGGCAGACCTCAAGACCTACAAATTCAGCGAGACCGAGGAGAGAGCGATCGGCGATCTTCTCATGTCGCCAGCTGGCAGCCGTGCCGAGAAATGTATGGCCGCCTTTGCGCTGGCGAAGGCAAGCGAAGCCTATGGCGACCCAGAACGGATGATGGCCTGGTATGGCAAGGCCAATAGTCTCCATGCGGGCGAGACGTTTGATCCAGTTCAGTTCTCGCAAGCGATTGACCGGTTGCGAGAGGCCTTCGATGTCGGCGCGGCCCAGACGCAGGCCGATCGCCGGGCAGACGGCCCGACGCCAATTTTCATCCTCGGACTGCCTCGGTCTGGTTCAACGCTGCTTGAGCAGATGCTCGCGAGTCATTCCCGGGTGGAAGGGACGATGGAATTGCCCGTTCTGCCATCGATCAAGCGGCGTGCTCACAAGCTGTGCGCCGACAAATATGGCGGCGACTATCTCGGCAATATCGGCAAGCTGAGCGCGGCTGAACTCTCAGAGCTTGGCCAGCAATATATCGATGACAGCACGGTCTTCCGCGCAGAGGGCGCCGATTTCTTCATCGACAAGCTGCCGCATAATTTCGAGCATGTCGCTCTGATCCACAAGATCCTGCCCCATGCGACGATCATCGACATCAGACGTAACCCGATGGATTGCGGCCTCAGCCTCTACAAGCAGCATTTCGCGACTGGTGTCGGCTACAGCTACGACCTTGGCCATATCGGGACTTATTATAACGGATATCTCGCATTGATGGACCATTGGGACACGGTGCTGCCGGGCAGGGTGAAACGCGTCATCTATGAGGATCTCGTCGCCTCGCCGGAGAAAATCATCCGTCAGCTGCTCAGCGATATTGGTCTGGGCTTTGAAGCAGATGTTCTCAACTTCCATCAGACCCAAAGAGCCGTGCGCACCGCGAGCAGCGAACAGGTCCGCCAGCCGCTGAATTCGGCCGGGATTGGGCAGTGGCGCAGGGTTGGGCCGCACCTTTCCCGCCTGAAAGAGAGCCTCGGCGCGGATACGCTCCGTCGCTTCGAGCCCTATCTGGGCGGCGCGGTGCGATAGTCTTTCCCCATCGGCAGGCTTGCGACCTCACCCCATATTTTGGCAGGTTGCGGCAAGCGATTTTGCCGGAGGGAAATTCCATGAAAACTGCAATCACAGAAATGTTCGGCATCGAGCATCCAATCATTCAAGGCGGTATGCACTATGTTGGCTTCGCAGAGATGGCAGCGGCCGTTTCGAACGCCGGCGGTCTTGGCATCATCACGGCGCTGACGCAGAAGACACCTGCCGATCTTGCCAATGAAATCGCCCGCTGCAAGGACATGACGGACAAGCCGTTCGGCGTGAACCTCACCTTCCTGCCTTCGGTCAATCCGCCTGACTACCCTGGCTATATCAAGGCCATCATCGAGGGCGGCGTGAAAGCGGTTGAGACTGCGGGCAACAATCCGGCGCAGGTGCTTCCGGTCCTCAAGGACGCTGGCATCAAGGTCATCCACAAATGCACGGCAGTCCGCCACGCGCTGAAGGCCCAGTCCATCGGCTGTGATGCGGTCAGCGTCGACGGGTTCGAGTGCGGCGGCCACCCTGGCGAGGACGATGTGCCAAACATGATCCTGCTGCCACGCGCGGCCGATGAGCTAGAGATCCCTTTTGTCTCGTCTGGCGGACAGGCCGATGGCCGAAGCCTTGTCGCATCGCTCGCCATGGGCGCATCCGGCATGAATATGGGCACTCGTTTCATTGCGACGAAAGAAGCTCCTGTCCATGAGAATGTGAAGCAGGCAATTGTCGCCGCCTCTGAACTGGACACGCGTCTGGTCATGCGCCCGCTGCGCAATACCGAACGCGTGCTGAACAATGCCGGCGTCGAGAAACTGCTCGAGAAAGAGCGCCGCCTCGGCTCTGATATCAAGTTCGAGGACATCATCGAGGAAGTCGCTGGCGTCTATCCAAAGATCATGGTCGACGGCGAAATGGATGCGGGCGCCTGGTCATGCGGCATGGTTGCCGGGCTGATTTATGACATCCCAAGCTGCCAGGAACTCATCGACCGGATCATGGCCGAAGCGCACGAGATCATCGAGACCCGCCTACGCGGGTTCCTCGGCACGCGGGAAACGGCCAGCGCCTGATAACGGGTCTAAATCCAAGAAATAGGAGGCGATGTATGGGCTGGCCCATGCATCGCCTTTTTCGTTCATGGGCGGATGCAAGGAAGGAGCGCCTAAAGCGCCGAAGCGTCCTTGGCCTGGCGGGAGGCGAGCCTGGCAAGCTCATCGGCGCGCTCGTTGCCCTCATCGCCAGCATGGCCCTTTACCCAGACCCAGCTGATGTCATGCGATTTGCAGGCAGCCTCAAGAGCTTGCCATAGGTCCTTGTTCTTGACGGGTTTCTTGGCAGCGGTCTTCCAGCCATTGCGCTTCCAGCCATGGATCCACTTTGTCAGGCCGTCCTTCACATAGGTCGAATCGGTGTGCAGCGTGACTTTTGAGGGGCGTTTCAACGCGTTCAGACCTTCAATCGCCGCCATCAGCTCCATGCGGTTATTGGTGGTCTCGTATTCCCCGCCCATGAGCTCTTTTTCGTGGCCGCCGGACTTCAGCAACACCCCCCAGCCACCGGGGCCGGGATTGCCGCTACACGCGCCATCTGTCCAGATTTCTACAGGTTTTGACATGGGATTTCGGTTGCCTGTTTCGCCGCCGGGGTCAATGCGGCAGTCGCGCTAGAATGGATCTTCTGTGCACTCGGCAAGCTGGGGCGCCGGGCGGACGATTGTGATGAAGAGCCACTTCCTTGAATCCCGGCATTTTCCAACCTTGAGCATCCAGGCCGCAAATCGTCCGGTCCCACCGAATCATGCGGGTAGAATTATTCAGCCGCCATAGTCCGCAAAGGAGAGCGCCTGACGATGAAAGGCAAGCCGGTCAGCATACTCCAGTGGGTTCTTTGGGCGCACCAGGGCGTCGGCCGGCGTTTCCGTCCAGTCGACAAGGCGTGTGAGAAAGAAGCGAAGCGCTGCGCCCCGGCACAAGAGGGGGAGGACGCCGCGTTCGGCGTCTTCCAATGGGCGAACGCTTTCATAGCCTGCAATCAGGGCCGCGCCCTTTGAGTAATTATACTCCCGGCCATCCTCGAACGCCCATGAGTTGAGACAGACGGCGATGTCATAGGCGAGGACATCGGTGCAGGCGAAATAGAAATCGATCGCGCCGGAAAACTGGTCATCGAGAAAGAAGGCGTTGTCGGGAAAAAGGTCGGCATGGATGGTTCCGCGCGGCAGACGCCGGCTCTGGGGACGCGCTTCAGCGGTCGCCGCGAGGTCCTGCTCGATGAGGGTAGAGAGACCGGGCTGGAGATCTTCTGCGGTACTGGCGCGCCCTTCCCAGAGGAGCGGCCAGCTTGCCGGGCCCAGCGCATTCTCACGCGTGCCTTTGAAGTCGGCCAGTGCGCCATGCATCCGAGCAAGCGCCTCACCGAGTGACCGACACTGCGCCGCGCTCGGTTTCTTGGGGGACAGCCCGTCCAGAAAGGTGACGATGAGCGCTGGGCGCCCTTCAAGGGTCTGAAGCGGTTGCCCGTCATTCGCCTGAACCGGGGCAGGGCAGGAGAAGCCTTTGGCCGCAAGATGCTGTTTGACTTCAATGAAGTAGGGCAGGTCCTTCGGGTCGGCGCGCCGCTCAAACAGGGTCAGGATGAACCGGCCCTTGTCGGTCTCCAGATAATAGTTGGAGTTCTCGACCCCCTCGGCGATGCCCTTGAAGCTGCGTGGGCGACCAATGTCATAGCCGCCCAGAAAAGCTTCAAGCGCGTCGTCAGGGACCTGTGTGTAGACTGCCATATTGAGCTGGCTAGATTTCCTTCGCCATCATGTCACGCACGAGCGTCTTGCCTGCCAGCAGATAGTGGATCGCTGCCCAGCCATAGAGCGAACAGAAAGCGATGATCGACCAGCGCAGGCCTTCGCTATTGGCGCGTGCACAGGTGGCGACGGCGTCGGCGGACAGTTCCGTGACGACTTTACACGTCTCAAGCGTCATGCCGACATCATTACCGGCCAGGAAGACGCTTTTGAGGAATGTCGACAGAATGCCGATCAGCGGTGGGCCCAGACCATAGCCGAGCAGGTTCACGATGAAGAGCGTCACAGCGACGGACGTCGCCCGCATCCGGCTGTCAACGACACCGCCGACAATGGCGTACATTGGGCCGAGGTAGAAATAATGGAGCGTAGCGGCGGCCATCAGCGGCGGCAGGGCCAGCCAGACGGTGGGGGCGAGATACCCCATTGCATAGAGCGGAACCGAAAGGCCCATGCCAAGCGCGGGCATCCAGCAGAGCGCGCGGGGATGGCGCACAGCCATCTGGTCAGCGAGATAGCCTGACAGGAAGACGCCGATCGCCGCCATCAGGCCAATGATCACGCCGAATAGAATCGCTGCCGTTTCGAGGCTCAACCCATGGGTCCGCACGAGGAAGGACGTGGTAAACTGAGCCACGCCATAGCCGACGAATGACGCGATCGTTGCCCCGGCGACGATGTGCCAGAAGGTCGGCTTCTCAGACAGGATCTTGAACACATCCTTCATGCTGGCTTTTGCGAGCGTCTGCACGCTGGCCGGATCCGTATAGCCGCGCGGTGGCTCCTTGATTGCCAGTTTCACGACAAAGGCGAGCAGGATGCCTGGAATGCCAACAAGGATGAACGCAACGCGCCAGCCCTCGACCGCTTCCCAGTTCGCTAGTCCAAGTGCCCAGTCCCAGCCCCAGTTTGTGAACAGGGCCGCCAGCGATGGACCGTCGAGATTACCAACAATGAAGCCGGCGAAAATAGCCGCAAACATGCCGCCCAATGGCACACCGAGCGCGTAGATAGAGACCGCAGTCGCCCGGCTCTTCGGCACGAAATAGTCAGCGATGAGAGACTGCGCCGGCGGCGTACAACCCGCTTCGCCAACACTGACGCCAACCCGGAAGAGAAAGAGCACAACAAAAGATGTCGCAACGCCGCAAAGGGCGGTCATCAGGCTCCAGATGAATACTGCGATCGCAATAATCCAGACCCGGTGAAACCGTTCGGCAAAACGCGCAATCGGAATACCAAGCATGGTGTAGAGGATGGCGAAAGCCGGTCCGCCGAGGAGGCCCATCTGCCAGTCTTCAACGCCGAAGGACGCCTTGATCGGCTCGGTCAGGATGTTGATGATCGACCGATCGATAAAGTTGAAAATATAGACGAGGAGAAGCGCGCTCAGGACGAACGATCGATACCCCTTCGTACCGAAGCCCGAGTTGGGCGCAATGACGCCATCCGCAGTTTGACCAACCGTCGACATAAATCTCCTCCCTCATAGCCGAGCTCCGATCGTATCGATGGACTGGCCTATTTCTGACGCCAGAAAAGCAAATCGGGCCGCTGGATTCCAGACAATTCGGTCGAAAGACTGAAGAAAGTTCACATGTGAAGTGTTTGACCGGCCAGCGCTGCGTCAGCCGGCCGGCCTGTTGTCGGTGCTGGCGATCAGATGTGAACGCCAGCAGCAGGAACCGCAGGATTGTATCTGTCGCGTGAGAAATAGTGCGCGGCCATGAAGTAGCAGAATGCCGCAAGCGCCATGAAGCATGCTGTCGCCGCCATCGAATAGCGAAGTCCGTCTGCATAGGCCTTGCAGAGTGCCGGCCCATTCTCACCAAGTGAGGTTGGATCGGTGCCACAGAGGCGCGGATTGAAAGCAGCTTCCATATCGCTGAGACCCGCCGCTGCGATCTGACCCGACATGAAGAAGTCAGACATCAAGCCCACGAAAAGCGGCCCGATACCGTTACCGATAAGGCTGACGATGAGCAGCAGGACAGCGATCGTGGTCGCGCGCGATTTCGGGCTCACAATGCCTGTGCCCACCGTGTATTGCGCGCCGAGATAGGCGTAGTGCGCAATGGCGGCGACGATCCAGAGCATGAAAGCCAGGCCAATGGTCGGGGCGAAGAAAGCGCCGACATAGGTTGGCACAGAGATCAGCAGCCCAATGCCCGGCACCCAGGCTGCGGCGCTTGGAAAGCGACCCTCTAGCTTTTCGGACAGGAAACCGCCCAGGAAGGTGCCGCCTGCGGCAACAGCTGCGAGCGGGGCGCCATAGAGGACGGCCGCATCACGAACACCAATGCCATGGACCCGCTGGAAGAAAGGGGCCTGGAAGCTGATCAGGCCGTAGCCGACAAAAGCGACGAGTGCGGCCCCCATGGAAAGCCACCAGAAGGTGGGTTTCACGCCGAATTCGCGGAAGGCATCGAAGAAGCCGACCTTTTTCGTCGTGTCCACTTCCGCAGGCGGGTCTGAATAGCCGCGTGGCGGCTCTTTAATGGTGAAAAGCAGGATCAGCGCGATCAGGACGCCTGGCAAACCAACGACGACAAAGGCGATGCGCCAGCCGCCCACCGTGCTCCAGTCAATGCCGGAAAAGAGACCGCCGACACCAAGCGATCCAAGCCATGCGCCAAAGTCCTCACCGGATATGCCCGCGATTGTGCCGCCAAAGAGCTGGGCCAGCACACCGCCAATTGTGACGCCCATCGAATAGATGCCGAGCGCGCCGGCGCGGCTTTTGGGCGGGAAATAGTCGGTGATGATCGAGTTGGCCGGGGGCGTACAGCCTGCCTCGCCGACTGCGACACCGACGCGGAAGATGAGCAGCCAGATAAAGCCACTTGCCACACCGCAAAGCGCCGTCATCAACGACCAGATGATGATGCACATCACGATGATCAGGACCCGGTTTGACCGGTCGGCCCACATCGCGATGGGAATACCCATCAAGGCATAGAAGAAAGCGAAAGGAGGCCCTGCAAGAAGGCCCCATTGGGTGTCCGACAGATTGAATTCGTTGATGATCGGCTGGGCGACGACCGTGATAAGCGTGCGGTCAATGAAGTTCAGCGTATAGACCAGCATCAGCGAGATGAGGACGAAGGACCTGTAGCCCTTGGTGCCAAAACCGGTGATGTGACCCTGACCGGCGGTTGCTGCGGTGTCGCTCAAATCTGCCTCCCTCGATCGTCTCTGACCGGACGACTCGTGGTTGTTGTCGTGCAGTTCAGCTGTGCATGCAAGTGCGCCCGGGCCATGTTTCGAGATCATGGCCCGGGCGAAGGGTCTTGCAATGGCTCATGGCCTAGCGAATGGCGACCGGATTGATTATCGCCTGAACCGTCCCGTTGAGGCGCGGGACGCCCAACGAGAAAAAGAACTCGTTGATCCCATCTGCGGCAAGCTCGGTCGTGACCATGTTCTCCAATATGTAGACCCCGCGCTTAGCAAGCAGCGTCTGGTGAACTTCGAAGGGGCGTGCTTCATTTTCGAACGGGATGGCTTCGAGTGCGGCCGTATCCGCGCCAATCGCGACAACGCCAAGGTCGGCAAGATAGTTGGCGCCTTCGACACCGAGGCCGGGATGCGTCGCCATCAATTCGGTGGAGCCCTCTGCGGCCGCCATCGCTCCGGTATGGAAAAGGACAACGTCGCCCTTTTCGATGGTGATGCCCGCACGCTCTGCCGCCTCATCGATCTCGGCGCGGTTGAAGGCCGTACCATCCGCGACAGGGCTCGCCTCGAAGATTTCCGTCATGTCGAGGAGCACGCCCCGCGTCACAATCGGGGGGAGGTCCTGAGTCCCGAATTGCGTGAGGCCGGCAGGGGTCACAAAGTCAGAGACGTGAACGCCATTATAGTAGCGATGGTCGATGCCCATATGGCCGAGGCCGTCGATCTGGCTGCCAATGCCGACGAAGGTCTGAACAAGGTCGTCATTGCCGACGGCGCGGTTCTCACCCATCGGCGTGCCCGACCCGTCCGATGGCTGCATGATATAGACGTCATAGCGGCGAGGCGCGTAGGCGGGCGTCTCGCGGCTCGTCACCTGGCCGAGGGCATAGGTCTTGCCCTCCGTGATCAGCCGGGCGGCCGCAGCGGTTTTCTCGGGGCTGAGATTGGCAACAGCGCCAAGACGGTCATCCGCCCCATATTCCGACGGGTACCAGTCGGCTGCAGATTCGCTCTGTTGGGCGAGCGCGAGGCCGCCCGGCAGCAATGCTGTTGTGGCAAATGCCATGATCCAGTTCTTCATCGTGTCCTCCGGTGATATTTTCTTTGGTCTGACAAGCCTTGTGGCGAAGGCAAACCGGCGTCCAGCGCTTACGTATGGACAGGCTCACTGCATGAAGCCTTGTGCAATGAGCATAAACCGCCTATCTCTGCGTTTCGAATTTAGACGGACGATCAGGCCTACTACCGCTTCGGCGGTCAGACGCTCAGAATTTTCCCAAAGAAGACGAAATACGAATCCGCAATATCGCGAATTCATAAACTGTGCACTGAAAGGAAATTCTGATGAATTCTGGCACCGTAAAATTTTACAACGATCAAAAAGGCTTCGGCTTTATCGCTCCTGACGACGGCGGCAACGACGTTTTCGTTCACGCAACTGCTCTTGAGCGTTGCGGCATGAGCGGCCTCAGCGAAGGCCAGAAGGTCTCCTACGACACAGCAAAAGATCAGCGCAGCGGCAAAATGGCTGTCAACACGATCGAAGCCATCTAGTCGGCTTGGCGCTTGCGCCAACAGACTGATATTTGGAACAGGCTGCCTTCTTGCGAAGGCAGCCTGTTTTCGTTTGCGGTACGGGTTTTCCCCGCTAGCCGCGCCCGTGCGGTTCGCCCCAGTCGATATCCGGTCCGACGGGCACGATCTGCGTCGGGTTCACCATGTCATGGCTCTCATAATAGTGGCGCTGCGCATGCATCGGGTTCACCGTCTCTGCGATGCCCGGCATCTGATAGAGATCGCGCGCATAGGGCCAGAGATTGGGATAATCGACGATACGCCTGATATTGCACTTGAAGTGCCCGTGATAGACGAGGTCGAACCGGTAAAGCGTCGTCCAGAGCCGCCAGTCAGCTTCTGTCGTCTCGTCGCCCGTCAGAAAGCGTGACTTGCCGAGCTTCTCGTCCAGCCAGTCCAGCGACTCGAACAACGGACGCACCGCCTCTTCATAAGCGTCCTGCGCGGTGGCAAAGCCTGACTTGTAAACACCATTATTTACAGTGTGGTAGACGCGTTCATTAATCTCGTCGACCTCGGCGCGCTTGTCTTCCGGATAATAGTCGCCCTCTGCGGCCCCAACGCCGTCGAAGGCGCTATTGAACATGCGGACAATATCGGCGGACTCGTTGCTGACGATGGTGTTCTGCTCCTTGTCCCAGAGGGTCGGCACAGTCACGCGGCCGGTATAGTGCGGGTCGGCCTTGATATAGAGCTCATACATGAAATCAGAGTTGAAGAGCTTGTCGCCGACAATGCCATCGGGGTCCTTTTTGAAGGTCCAGCCATTCTCGCCCATGAACCAATGCGTGTAGGAGACATCAATCATGTCCTCCAGGCCCTTGAGTTTGCGCAAGATCAGGGCGCGGTGTGCCCACGGGCAGGCATAGGCGACATAGAGGTGATAGCGGCCAGGCTCTGCCTTGAAGCCGCCCTTGCCATTCGGCCCGGCTGTACCATCAGCCGTGATCCAGTTTCGAAACTGGCTTTCATGGCGTTCGAAACGCCCGCCAGTACTATCTGTGTCGTACCATTTATCTTGCCAGATGCCGTTATTCAGCAGGCCCATACGTAACTCCTGTAATCGATATGGCGCGCCTTTATGCGCGGCTCGTTCAGGAAGCTATGGGGCAGGGGCCGGATTTCCAGCGCCGGTTCAGGTGCCGGCGCGCTTGAGGGTCCGGATGTCGGCATCAAGGCCGAAAAGCCAGGCGCTGACTTGCCAGAGACCGGCAAAGATGGCGCTGCCGACAAGGACATCCCACGGCCAGGATGCTGCAGACTGGCCCCAGCCAAGCAGGACGGCTGCGGTTGCGATGAAAACATAGGAAATCGCAAGGACGCTGAGGAAACGTGAAAGCCAGTTCGACCTGAACCGCATGACGAGACCGCCGAGCCAGGCGGCAGCGAGACCGGCGATATAGAGCATATTCGCATCATTCTCTGGCGCGCCGACAATGCCGACCGCGCCCGTCACCCCGAGAACAGCGACACTTGTCAGACTGAAAACAAACAGCCCGCCACGATAGGCCCGGCTGCGCCTCAGGCGGAAAAGACAGACAAAGGCGATCGCGACCGCGCCAAGCATGACGCCAGCAATCACGAAGTCAGAGAGTGTCCAGTTCATGACGCTATTTTTGCCGAAAGTGCCGCCTCGCGAAAGTCGGTTCGTATTCCCGCGAGGCGAGATCTATGAAACGCCTTAGTCCGGCTTTGGCTTGCGGCGCTTTGGTGGTTTGTTGGCGGAAGGGTCGAAGCGGCGGGCTGGTGGCTTGCCGGGTTTCTTCGACGCCGGCCGCTCTGGACCGCGATCTTCAAGCTGGGATGGCGGAAGGGGCCGGGGCTTGCGGGCCGGCTTGCCAGCAGGTTTGCCCTTGAACTTGCCTGGCGCGCCATCGCCTTTCGCGGCGGGGCGCTTTTTCACGTAAGGCGGCTTCTTGTCGCCGCTGTCAGGGCTGTCTTTCTTGGCAGACCAGCTGGCGGGCTCATCGCCTTCGCGCCAGGCGGAGATCGATTTTTCCAGCCGGCCGTCTTTGCCAAGACGTTCAAGGAATGGTCCTGCGCTTTCAGCCGAAAGCTCTACGCGCGTATGGCTTTCCTCGATCCGGATGGCGCCGACTTGCGTTCGGTCGAGTCCACCTGACTTGCACAGCATGGGCAGCAGCCAGCGTGGATCGGCGCCCGACTTGCGGCCAACCGATACGTTGATCCAGACGCTGTCATTGAAGTCGGTGCGTTCGGGGCGGTCAGGGCGATTGGGGCGGCTTTCGCGTCGCTCGCTTCTCTCGCGCCGGGGGCCCTCGCGTCCTTCGCCGCGGGGCGGGCGGTCGCGCTTGTCGAATGAGCGCGGTTCTGGGACCGGCATCAGGTCTTCAGGGGCAGAGCGGCGGGCGCGGTGCAGGGCGACGAAAGCGGCCGCGACTTTTTCCGCGCCATGCATCTCGATAATGACACGCGCCATTTCCTGGTCGTCGGTGCTGACAGGTTCACTGAGCGAAGGGTGGTTGAGCAGGCGCTCATCGTCGCGCTTGCGAATATCATCCGCGCCCGGCGCATCGGTCCAGCTCGCCTCGACCTTGGCTTCCTGAAGCAGTCGCTCAATACGGCGGCGGGCCTTGAAGGGGGTGACAAGGACGCTGACGCCCTTGCGTCCGGCCCGGCCTGTGCGGCCACTGCGGTGAAGCAGGGCTTCGCGATTGCTCGGGAGGTCCGCATGAATGACGAGGTCGAGGTCTGGCAGGTCGAGGCCGCGGGCGGCGACGTCGGTCGCCACACAGACATTCGCGCGTCCGTCACGCAGCGCCTGCAGCGCATGGGTGCGTTCGGTCTGGCTAAGCTCACCCGACAGGGCGACGACACTCAGGCCGCGATTATGAAAGCGCGCCAGCAGGTGGTTCACATTTGCGCGGGTCTTGCAAAAAACGAGGGCGTTTTTTGCTTCGTGGAAGCGCAGGACATTGATGATGGCATTCTCGACATCGGCGGGCGCAATCGTGTGGACGCGGTAGTCGATATCGGTGTGCTGGTCGGTGTCAGAGATGGTGTTGATGCGGACCGCATCACGCTGGAACGTGGCCGCAAGGCGCGCGATCGGCTTGGAGACGGTTGCCGAGAACAGCAGTGTGCGGCGCTCTTCCGGCGCAGCGCTCAGCAGGGTTTCAAGCTCTTCGCGAAAGCCAAGGTCGAGCATTTCGTCAGCTTCATCCATCACGACAACGCGGAGGTCGTCCAGAACGAGGCTGCGGCGATTAAGATGGTCGACGAGGCGGCCCGGTGTGCCGACGACGATGTGTGCGCCTTTGGAAAGGGATGCGCGCTCTTCGCGCGGGTCCATGCCGCCGACGCAAGCCACAACGCGGGCGCCCGCTTCAGCATACAGCCATTCGAGTTCGCGGTGCACCTGGACGGCAAGTTCGCGTGTCGGCGCAACCACCAGCGCCAGCGGCGAGCCAGGGCGGGCCAGCTGCTCGGCACCCATGAGAAGCGACCGCGCAATGGCGATACCGAAAGCGACCGTCTTGCCGGAGCCGGTCTGCGCAGAGACAAGCAGGTCAGCCTGTTCGATTTCTGGGTCGAGCATGGCGGTCTGCACCGGGGTCAGGCTGTCATAGCCACGCGCAGCAAGAGCCTGGCCCAGGGCGGGCACAATGGCGGAGTGGTCGTTCATGAAGGGGCTTTCAGTGTCTAGCGGCAGCCGCGACCAAATCGCGGCCCGACATCGAAAGGGGCGGGTTTGCACCTGAGACGTCGATTGGGACCTCCATAATCGATTTTTGCCATTTGGGCCAATTCTTCCAGCAGCCCGGCTGACGCAGGCTAGATGAGCCCCTGCGCCCGGAAACTTGTCACGCCGGATCGGGCAGCGATGAGATGGTCATGGACCGTGATCTCAAGTGCGTCGAGTGCGTCAATGATCGCGCGGGTCATGTCGATATCGGCACGCGAAGGGGTCGGATCGCCAGAGGGGTGATTATGTACGAGGATCAGACTTGAGGCCTGTAGCTCCAGTGCCCGGCGGGCGATTTCGCGCGGGTAGACTGGGGCGTGATCCACAGTGCCATACCCCATGATCTCGTCGGCCATCAGCTGGTTCTTGCGATCAAGAAAAAGGACGCGGAATTGCTCCCGGCCTTCATGCTGGAGCTCGCGCTTCACATAGTCGGTGAGGGCAGACCAGCTCGAGATGACGGTTCGGCTTTTAAGCGTTTCGCGTGTTGCCCGCGCGCCGATTTCTGCCGTCGCCTTCAGATAGGCGGCAACCGTTTCTCCGACACCGGCAACCTTTACAAGGTCAGCTGGCCGCGCAGCGAGTACACCGCTAAGCGACCCGAACCGGGCGAGCAGGGCTTTCGATATCGGTTTTACATCCCTACGCGGGATAAAGGCAAAGAGCAGCGTTTCGAGCAGCTCGTAATCTTCGAGCGCATTGGCGCTGCGCTCAATCAGTTTGGTGCGCAGCCGGTCGCGGTGCCCCTGCCAGTGCGGTTTCGCAGAAACCGCCACTGGTTGCGAGCGCGAGAGACCAAACAGTGGGGCTTCTTCGACAGCGCGCATTGTAGGTCTCCGTAATTCTTCGTGTTCTATTTATGTTCCGGTCTCGTGATTTCGTCAAGCTTGCCTGGGCTCGAACGTTGGATAACATCGCCAGCAATCAACAAAGACAGGGGGACAGAAGATGATGAGGGCAATGTTGAGTGGTGCATTTGCCGTTGGTGCTGCAATGACAGCAGCCGCGCATGGTCAGAGCGCGGAGGATGGTCATGAATTGCAGGGAGATCACTCCGGGCACCATGCGCATCACACTGATAAACTCGTCTTGGCCGAGACAGGCGCGACGGTAGAAAATCCGTTTCACCCAGTGCGCCTGCTGCTATCGTCTGAAGAAAGCATGGGCGAGGTGACGATTTATGAGTTCATCCTGCCGCCCAAAAGTCCTGGGTCACCGCCGCACACGCATTCTCAGGAAGATGAGTACTTCTACGTGCTTGAGGGTACGCTCGATATTCTCTCTGAGGGCTCTGTCAAACGCATCTCTGACGGTGACTTTGCGGCTCTGAAACGCGGCAACGCTCACATGTTCTGGAATGGCTCTGACACGGAGACGCAGCTTCTCATGATCACCACCGGGGCATCATTCGAGCAGTTTCTGCAAAGTGTGAGCCCGCGCCTCGCTGAAGAAAAGCCGACGTCGCCTGAGGCGGCGGGCGCCGTAATCGGACAGCTGGCCGCTGAACACGGCATCGAGATTTCAACGGAAATGATGCCCGCGGCCGCAGCGCCTTATTACGCCCCACCCGAACCGGAGTAGGGAGGCTAAAGCTCGACCGTATGCGGCGTATGCCAGCCTTTGGGAGAGGTCGTGAAGATTTCGGCGCCGTCTTCCGTCACACCGATCGAGTGCTCGAACTGTGCCGATAGCTGGCGGTCGCGGGTAACGGCGGTCCAGCCATCGGGAAGGATGGCTGCATCTTTCCGGCCAAGGTTGAGCATTGGCTCGATCGTGAAAAACATGCCGGGCTTCAGTTCAGGGCCGGTGCCAGCGCGCGCCGAATGGATGACGTTCGGCTCATCATGGAAAAGCTGGCCAAGGCCATGGCCGCAGAAGTCTTCGACGACAGACAAGCGGTTCTTCGCCGCGACTTTGGAGATGGCGGCGCCAATGTCGCCAAAATGGTTGCCGGGTTTGACCGCGGCGATCCCGGCCATCAGCGACTCATACGTGATGTCCATCAGGCGCTCGGCTTTACGCTTTGGCGTGCCGGCTGCGTACATGCGCGAATGGTCGCCGTGCCAGCCATCGACGATGACGGTGACGTCGATATTGGCGATGTCGCCATCCTTGAGAGGGCGATCGCCCGGGATGCCGTGGCAGATAACGTGGTTGAGCGAAATGCAGGACGCATGGCGATAGCCGCGATAGCCGATCGTCGCCGACTGGGCGCCATGATCATAGACAAATTCGCGGATGAGATCGTCAAGTTCCGTCGTCGATACGCCGGGCTTCACCTTTGGAACCAGCATGTCGAGACACTCGGCGACAAGTCTGCCAGCTTTCCGCATGCCTTCAAAACCCGCTTCGTCGTGGATGCGGATTTCGCCGTTTCTTACGGGCATGATGAGGTCGGCTTCGGACATTGGCTTAAAGGCTCCAGGCTGTATCCGCCGCAATATGGCAGCAAGCGGGTAAAACTTCCACCTTGTACGCGTGTAAGCTGCAGTCGCAACGCTCCCTAGCGGCGCGCATCCTTTTCAGCTTGCTCGGCTTTCGCGGCAAGTTTGTCGCGATCCTTCTCGAATTGTTCGGGGTTTTCATACTCTTCGCGGGTGGCTTCTTCGCGGATCGCGCGGGCTTTCGGCGATTTGAGACGTGCGCGAAGAACGGCCCAGACGAGGACGCCAAGCAGGATCATCGCGCCGATAAAATAAAAGATTTCAATTGCCATGTCGGTCTCCATTCCTTGGGAGACCAATGCGGGGGCTGGACCGACGTTCCGTTTCCTTCCACCACTTGTGCTTTCGTCGTAAGCTGCCGCCAACCATAAAGGGAGGACGAGACATGAATATACACGTAGGGGCGGAGACGTTCGCGCGGTTTGAGGCAAGGCGGCTATCGCCTGCGATTGGCGCTGAACTGCACGGGATCGATCTCTCACAGCCGATGGACGAGGTTATGGTCACCGAGATCCGGGAGGCGCTGCTTCGTTACAAGGTTATCTTCTTCCGGAACCAGACCATCACCCGCAGCCATCATATCGAATTCGCGCGCAAGTTTGGTGAACTGGAAATTCATCCTGCCACACCAAAGGACCAGGAAGACCCTGAAGTCCTGCGGATCACGCACAATGCCAGCAATAAGGGTCAGGAGAACGCCTGGCATTCTGACGTCACCTGGCGAACAGAGCCTTCGCTTGGCTCGGTGCTTCGAGCGGTCGAGCTTCCGCAGGTTGGCGGTGACACGCTCTTTTCAGACATGGTCATGGCCTATGAGGGATTGTCAGAAAAGATGAAGGAATTCTGTTGTGGCCTGACGGCGGTTCACGACATCGCCCGGGTCTTCGCAAAACGCCTTGGCAAGGACCCGAAAGAGCTGCACGCCAAGTTCCCGCCGCAGGAGCATCCGGTGATCCGCACGCATCCCGAAACTGGCGAGCGCCTGATCTATGTGAACACGGCTTTCACCAGCCACATCAAGGACTTGTCGGAAAAAGAGAGCGACTGGCTTCTACAGCATCTCTACAGTCAGGCGGCCGTGCCAGAGTATCAATGCCGCTTCCGCTGGGAGGTTGGCTCCATCGCTTTCTGGGACAACCGCGCCTGCCAGCATTATGCCGCAAGCGACTATTTCCCGGACGTCCGCGTCATGGAGCGTGTGACGATTGCGGGCGACCGGCCATATTTCGCGGCATAGAAAAACGGGGCCGCAAAGGACCCCGTTTTCCGCACCATTATCCCTGAATTTGATCAGGCGAGCTTGGCGTTGAGCGTCACCTCGATGGCGCCAAGCGCCTTTGACAGTGGGCATTCTTCCTTGGCCTTGTTGGCAAGCTCCTGGAATTTCGCGTTGTCGATCCCCGGCACCTTGCCGGTGAGGGTCAGGGCGGACGACTTCACTGCAAAGCCGCCATCGACTTCCTCAACCGTTACGACGGATTTCGCTTCAAGGTCCTCGGCCGGCGTGTCGTTCATGGCGAGGAAGGCCGAAAGCTGCATCGCAAAACAGCCCGCATGGGCCGCGCCGAGCAGCTCTTCCGGGTTGGTGCCGGACTTGCCGCTCTCGTCTTCGAAGCGGGCCTTGAAGGAATACCCATGGCTTGAGAGCGCGCCGCTCTGGGTGTCGATCGTGCCTTTGCCGTCCTTGAGGGGGCCTGACCAATGGGCTGTGGCGTGACGTTTCATTCTGAAGTCCTTTCCTTTGGGGAAGCTGTTGATACCTCACACCTTGAGCGGCGAGGTGTCGGGTCAAGTCTGAAACGTTGGGCCGACCGAAGAGGTTGCCTGCAGGCGGAAACTAGCGCTTGTTAAAGTCGGAAAGTCCTCGGGAGGAATTCGTCGTGAAGAACGAAATCATGGTGCAGTCACGGTGTATGGGCGGTGTACTGGCGGTGTTTCTGGCGGTGTTTCTGGCGGCGGCCTGCACAAATGCAGCTGATCCGGCAGAAAACGCGCCTGCATCGCCGCCCGAAAGCGCAGATGCCGGCGCAGAGGCAGGTGCTTCGTTCAGCGAAGAGGGGCTCGCCGCGCTCGACGATCTTCTCGCAGGCTATGTCGGGGCAGGGCAGGTGGCTGGCATCGAAGCCCTGCTCGTTCAGGATGGCGAGGTCGTCTATTCCGCTGCCCATGGACTGCGCGATGTCGAAGAGCAGACCCCTCTCGGCGAGGACACGATCTGGCGCATCTATTCCATGACAAAGCCGGTCACCAGTGTAGCTCTGATGCAGCTTTTTGAAGACGGCAAGTTCGAGCTCGACGATCCGCTGAGCGATTACATTCCCGAGTTCGAGAACCTGCAGGTGCTGGCCGGTGAGAGTGAGGACGGCACGCCCATCCTTGAACCACTGGAACGCGAGCCGACTATTCGCGATGCCATGCGCCATACGGCAGGGTTCGCCTATGGCCTGTTCGGACAGGATTATGCGAACCGCCAGTTCCGGGAGACCGGCATCCTCCGTTCGCAGGATCTCGACATGCTGGTCGACAAGGTCGCCGACGTGCCGCTCCTGTTCCAGCCAGGCGAGCAATGGTCTTACTCAATCAGCGTCGATATCCAGGGTTACCTCATCGAGCACTTCTCGGGCATGAGCCTTGGCGAGTATCTCGACGCCAACATTTTCACCCCGCTGGGAATGGATGACACCGGCTTTTTTGTTCCAGACGGCGATTATGAGCGCTTCGCTGACCTGATGGTCTGGTCGTCCGAGGCAGGTCGCTTCGTGCCGGTGCCGGAGACCCGTGAAAGCCAGGGGGCACTGCCTTACCTCTATCGTGAGGAGACCGTACCGTTTGAGTCGGGTGGGCACGGGCTTGTCTCGACAATTGATGACTATGCCCGCTTCAGCCAGATGATGCTGAATGGAGGGAGCCTCGATGGCGCAGAGATCATTTTACCAGAGACAGTCGACCTGATGACGAGCGACCAGCTGCCCGAAGATCTGGGCATTCGGTTCAACGGTACGGCGCGGGCCACCATGACGGCAGAGCCGCACAAGTTTGGCCTGGGCTGGGGCGTTATCTCAGACCCTGAAGGCATGGCGAGCCCTGCAGGGGCTGGCACCTACTATTGGGGCGGCGCCGCGGGAACGTGGTTCTGGATCGACCCGGTGAACGATCTGTACTTTATTGGCATGATCCAGCGGTTCGGTGATAATCCTGACATGCCGTTCGAGCCGCGTGCCCAGTCGATGGCGCTGGTCTACCAGGCCTTGCAGGAATAGTGTGATATTTCGCTGTTTTTCTCGACGTGACACGGCAGAGAGATAGATAGGCGCAGCCTTTGCAGGACATATCCATGACAGCACCTACCGCCGCTATCTGCCTCATCGGGGACGAGCTTCTTTCAGGACGCACGCGGGACATCAACGTCCAGCAGATTGCGGGATATCTGCGTCCGCTCGGCATTCCAGTCGAAGAAGTACGGATCGTACCCGACGTTCAGGCGCGCATCGTCGAGGCGGTCAATGCGCTTCGGGAACGCTATGCTTATGTCTTCACGACGGGCGGGATCGGGCCGACCCATGACGATATTACGGCGGATGCGATTGCCGCCGCCTTCGGCATCGGGATCGACAAGCATCCCGATGTGATGGCGATGTTACAGGAACGCTATGACGAGATCGGCACCGAATTCACCGAGGCGCGCCAGCGCATGGCGCGCATTCCCGACGGCGCAAGCCTGATCGAGAACCCGGTATCGGGGGCGCCAGGCTTTCAGACCGGGAATGTCTTCACTTTGGCGGGTGTGCCTTCCATTGTTCAGGGCATGCTTCAGGATGTCGGTCACAGGCTGGAGCATGGCAGGGTGGTCCATGCACGGACGGTCCGTGTGCCGGGCCTGCGCGAAGGCGATATCGCCGAGGCGCTCAGCGAGCTCGACAAGTCTTATGAAGAGGTGAGCTTCGGCTCCTATCCCTGGTTCAGGTCAGTGAACGATCATGGTGTGTCGCTGATCGCTCGCTCTGCTGATGAAGCCGCGCTGACCACCGCAGCGCAGAAGCTTGTCGAACTGGCTGCCTCCGTCGGTGGGGACGGCGAAGTCATAGAAGGAGAAGCAAGTTGAGCAGGCCCACTCTCTCAAGGACCCCGGTGATCATCCTGTCGGGGATCGCCATGGTCGCCATCGGTTTTTGTTTCAGCCTCGTCGCACCGGTCATTGATGGCGAACTTCTCGACATGATCTGGTCCGGCCCTGCGGCGGAAGCCCGCCTTGCAGAAATGGACGCAGATGCCCGAACGGCCCATTTCTGGACGACGCTGATCATCGATACAGCGTACCCGCTCGCCTATGGTGCATTTCTGGCTGGGCTGGCAGCGCGTTTTGCACCACAGCGGTTTGCGACGCTCGCCATGATCCCGGCTTTCCTGATCGTGCTTCTGGATCTCGCTGAAAACACGGTCCAGATGATCGCGCTACAGGACGCAGGCAATTACCTCTGGCTGAAAACCTATCTCACGCCGGCGAAGTTCGGCATGTTCGCCTTTGCGGTCCTTCTTGCCGGTGTGCTTGGCCTTGTTGCGCTTGCGCGGTTTGCGCTCAGGAACCGCTAGGCGGGATGGCTTCGGCAAGAGCTTTGTGAATGTCGCTGACAACGACAGAGCCTTCGCCAACGCCCGAAGCGACCCGTTTGACCGATCCGATCCGAACATCGCCGACGGCATAGACGCGCGGCCATGAGGTTTCATAGCGGGTCGGCATCCGGTCAAGCGTCCAGCCTGCGCGAACAAGGTCGAGATTGGAGAGGTCCGGACCTGTTTTCACGAACCCTTTTTCATCGCAGCTCATATGTTGTGGCAGCCAGTCGGTGAAGGGCTGTGCGCCGATGAAGAGGAAGACAAAGCCGATATCGTGCTCGCTCACATCCTTTGTGGTGCGGTGGCGAAAGCTGAGCCGGGTGAGGCGGTCATGGAGCTGATCCTCGCTGCCCGTGCCGTGAAGCGTGTCGATCTCTGTTTCCGGGTGGAGATGGATGTTCGGCGTTTCTTCGAGCCGGCGGACGAGATATTCCGACATGGTGTCGCGAACGTTGGGGCGTCTGAACAGGACGTGCACATTGCGGGCGGCCTGACTTAGGAAGACCGCGCCCTGACCGGCCGAATTGCCTGCACCGACGATGCAGACATCCTGGCCGCCGCAAAGTTGCGCCTCCATCGGCGTGGCGCCGTAATAGATACCGCGCCCTTCAAAGCGTTCGAGGTTTTCGATCGGCAGGCGGCTGTACTGCGCGCCTGTCGCGATGACGACGGCGCGGGCCTTCAGGCGGCGGCCATCCTTGAGCGACAGGCAGTAGTTGTCACCGTCGCGGGCAAGATCGACAGCAGTCGCAGGCGAAGCGATGCGTGCGCCAAATTTCTGCGCCTGGATGGAGGCACGCGAAGCAAGCTCGCGACCCGACACGCCCATGGGGAAGCCTAGATAGTTCTCGATCTTGGAGGACGTGCCCGCCTGTCCGCCGGGGCCATCACTGTCGAGCGTGACGACGGTCAGGCCCTCGGAGGCAGCATAGACAGATGCCGCAAGTCCGGCAGGCCCTGCGCCCACGACGACAAGGTCCGTGCAGCTATTGTCGGGCACGAGGTCGAGGCCGAACGCTTCAGACAGTTCACTGACGCCGGGACGCGACATGATGCGGGAACGCCCGCGGATGACGACGGGCAGGTCAGCCGCCTCAATGTCCCGCGCCTCCATGATGCGTTTTGCCAGCGGGTCCTTGTCCGGGTCGAGCCAGCGATGGGCGATCATGTGTTTGGAAAGCGTGTCGCGGGCGACGAAGACGTCGCGGTCATGCGCATCGCCGATCACGATGACGGCGCCATGGGCGGCATTGTGCGAGAAGATCCGCCGCGCCGTCAGCGTCCGTACGAAGATGTCGGAGAAGTGCGAGTTCTCGACCAGCAGACGCTGAAAGCTGTCATGCGAGATATGCAGGACCTCACCATCCTTGCCCATCACGACGCGCGAAAGCGACGCCTGCCCGGTCAGGATGGAAATGTCGCCAGCAAACTGGCCGCGCTCCATCCAGCCGAGACGCTTTTCGCCATCTGGCGTTTCGACGAGGATGTCGGTGTGCCCTGAGAGGGTGATGAGGCAATCTACATTTGCATCGCCCTCATCCACGAGAGGGGCGCCTGCCGAATGGGTGCGCACGGCGCCAAAAGGCTTCAGCGCTTCGAGCTCCTCGTCCGAGAAGGTGAAGTTTATGTCGGCAGGAGGCTTACCCATGGTCTGGCCTTGGCGTTTGTCGGTGGGGCGGTTTAAGTCTCTAGCGACGAACCAGAACAAAGACCATGGAGAGGAAGCGAGATGTCCGAGAATATCGTGCGCGTGGAGAGAGACGGCCCAGTGGCCATTGTAACGATGAACCGGCCGGATGCGCTGAACGCGCTCAGCCGCGCGCTGCGTGCCGAGCTGGTGAAAGTGTTCACCGAGCTGGCAAAGGACGACACAGTCCGCGCGGCCGTGCTGACGGGGGAGGGCCGCGCCTTCACCGCAGGGGTCGATCTCAAGGAAGCGGGGCAGACAGGCTTTGCGCTCGGGGCTGATGGCGGCGATATCGACCTTTCGAAAGGTCTTGCCGCCTTCCCGTGGCCGATTATCGGCGCAATCAACGGGTTTGCGATTACCGGTGGCTTCGAGCTCGCGCTGATGTGTGACGTCTTGCTGGCATCAGAGAATGCGAAGTTTGCTGACACACATGCGCGCGTTGGCATCGTGCCAGGCTGGGGGCTCAGCCAGAAACTGCCGCGCATGATCGGCATGAGCCGCGCCAAGGAACTGTCCTTTACCGGCAACTTCCTCGATGCAGAGACCGCAGAGCGGTGGGGCCTCGTCAACCGCGTCTACAAGGCTGACGCGCTGTTGCCTGCGGCGATCAAGATGGGCCACGAGATGGCAAGCTGTGACGCTGTGCTGCTGCGCAAGTACAAGGCGCTGATCGATGATGGTTTTGCCTCGACGTTCGGCGATGCGATGAAGATGGAAGTCAAACGCTCTGCTGAGCATGCCCAGTCGGTCACAGCCGACAGTGTCGAACAGGCACGCAAAGCCGTCACGGAACGCGGCCGCGGGCAGAACGGCTAGGCGGCTTTGGCAGGCCATAGCTTGGAAACGGGTGTAAACACTCCATTTCTAAAGGGTCATCTGTTTTCCTCGGAGAGTTTCATGTCCAACCGTTTCCTGCTCGCCTGCCTGCTGCCGCTGGCAATCTCTGTTCCAGCAAGTGCGCAGATCGCGACGAGCAATGAGGACGGCGCGACCGGCGCTTATTCTGACGAGATCGATTCGTCCTTCACGTCTGAGGGACGTTTCGGGCCGCGCACGGCGCTCGACGACCTTCGGGCGGATGTCGACCGTGACCGCGAGGCAGAAGAGAAGCTTCGCCAGCGCCAGCAATTGCTCCGCGATACGCAAAGCGCCGAGGAAACCGGGACGCTGTTCGATGATGGTCTGCCGCAGCCGCTGGAAGAAAGCGATCTGGCCGACAGCGAACTGGCCGAGCCTGAAGACGAGTAGGCGGAACCGGGACGGGCAGGGCGCCGTTATAACGGCATGCCTGTTTCCCGCGCCCAAACCCTGAAATCTCTAACGCTGATTTGCGCCGGCCTGTTGGTCGGCGCGCCTGCATTCGCGCAGGCCGACAAGACCTATGTCGCCCATGGACGCTATTCGAACGATTATGAGGTCGGTACCTGGTCTGCGGGCGACCGCGCGCGCGGCCCGTCCTATCTCGAGCAGCAATATCTTGCCTCCGATGAGCTTCTCGGAGGGCCCGTCGCAAAGCCGGGTGAGCGGAGGTTTGATGAAGGGGCAGTTATTGATCGCGGTGCCATCCGCCCTGAATTGAGGACGGCGGGCTATGGCGACGGCGGCCAGCGGGTGGCGCCTGAGCTTCCCGAGCTGCCGCAAGCGGGCATGCGCGTCGAGGCAATGTCCGGCCTCGACATAGGCTCCGTGGCCATGGTGCAGTCCGGTGAGGCCGGTTCTGTCGATGCTGTCTGGGTGCGCACGCAGACGGGCGATGTGACCGATCTCATTCAGGTCGAGCGCAGCCGGTTTGAGGTAACAGGCGGCAGGATTATCATCTCGGGCTGATCGTCTTCCCTCGATTCCCCCACGGCCCGGGTTGCAAGCAGGCGACTTATTCGCTGTATGGCGATGTCGAACCCCCGGGAGGAATCAAAAATGCGCGACGTCGTTATCTGTTCACCGCTCCGTCTGCCTGTTGGCGGCTTTGGCGGTGCCCTCAAATCCGAGCAGGCGCATGACCTTGCGTCCTTCCTGGTCCGCGAGCTGATGAGCCGCACAAGCGTGCCGGCCGAAGCGGTCGACGATTGCGTCTTCGCGCAGTGCTATCCTTCGATGGAAGCGCCAGCGCTTGGCCGCGTTGTGGCGCTTGATGCTGGACTGACGACGGGTACGGGCGGTCTGCAGATCGACCGGCGTTGCGGCTCCGGCCTGCAGGGCGTCATCTATGCAATCATGCAGATCGCAACCGGCGCAAGCGATGTGATGATCGCCGGCGGCGCAGAAAGCATGTCGAATGCGCCGTTTTTCTCGACCGAGATGCGCTGGCAGATCAAGGGCGATGGCCTGATGCTGCATGACGGTCTGACGCGGGGGCGCTATACGGCGGGCGGCAAGTTCCACCCGGTCGAGGGCGGCATGATCGAGACGGCGGAAAACCTTCGCCGCGACTATGACATCTCTCGCGAAGCCCAGGATGAGTTTGCGTACAATTCACACATGAAAGCCTCGGCGGCGGAGAAAGCCGGCAAGTTCGATAAGGAAATCGTGCCCTACACGGTCAAGGGCCGGAAGGGCGACACGGTTGTCGAGAAGGATGAGCATATCCGCCACGACTCATCGGTCGAGAAGCTCTCGTCGCTGCGCGCGCTGCGCGGCAAGGCAGATCCTGACGCGACGGTGACGGCAGGCAATGCGTCTGGCCAGAATGATGGCGCGGCAGCGTGTATCGTCTGCACGCGCGAAGCTGCCGACAAATACGGGCTGCAGCCTCTGGCGCGGCTGGTGTCCTGGTCGGTGGCTGGCGTGGGCCCCGAGGTTATGGGGATCGGGCCTGTGCCTTCGACGCAGAAGGCGATGGACCGGGCTGGCTTGAAACTGTCTGACCTCGATGTGATCGAGCTCAATGAGGCGTTCGCGTCGCAGGTTCTGGCGTGCACCAAGGCGCTCGGCTTCAAGGATGAGGATTATGAGCGCCTGAACCCGAATGGGTCGGGCATTTCGCTTGGGCATCCAGTCGGGGCGACGGGTGTGCGCATCCTCAGCACGCTGCTCTATGAGATGGAGCGGCGCGAGGCACGCTATGGCCTCGAAACCATGTGTATCGGTGGCGGGCAGGGGCTTGCGGCGATTTTCGAGCGGGTTGCTGACTGATCTTGCAGCGGTGCGCGCTTGCACAGGCTGGACAGAGCGAATTAGAGAAAATGCAACGCGCCTCGCGGGCGTGGCGAAATTGGTAAACGCAAGGGACTTAAAATCCCTCGGCCGTATGGCCTTGCCGGTTCAAGCCCGGCCGCCCGCACCAAATTGTGTCTGAAGTCTAGGAAATGGCCCGATTGGGCTGTGGACGCTGAGGCAGAAAGTCTGCCTGTTCGATGCGTGCCTTACAGCCGGGCAGGGCATCGATAGCGTTTTCATCAAGGATGATCGCCGAGTTGGCTTTTCCGTTCTCGGACATGACTGGAAGAGCAAACTCGCCCGTCTCATTGCCAAAATCTGACCGAACCGGGATGAGCGGCGAGCCAGCACGGCAAGCGTCTTCGGCCTGGGTCATTTCGGCAGATGTAAGGTGGACCGTATCGGCCATGGCCGGCGCAATCGCGGCTGTGGCGGCGACCAGTGTGGCAGAGAGAAACCTTGAAAGCGTCATGGCGTCAAAATCATCCGATTGCTGACAGAGAAACGCCGCATGCGAAGGGCGGTTCCCGCGCTCACGCATCGTTAATGATTTTTAGAATGCGGCATCTTCAGCGATTCGCTAGCGTCAGGCGGTCCTGACAAGAATGAAGACGAATACCGAATAAAGCGCTGAAAGAATGGCAAATTTACCGATGGCGGCAATGACGAATGGACGGAGATCGTGCCAGCTGGTCTCGCGGGCAATGCCAGCGACCTCCTGGGCGATTTCCCGTGTCATCTGATCCATCTTGTGGCCTGAAAGCGACAGTATGATCCGGGTGGTGCGGCCCGTATCGAGAGCCTCTGCTTCGGCAAGCACCTGTTCGAAGACGAGAGCGGCCACGGTCTCGCCCACGGCGCGCCGCGGGTGCCAGCCATGTTCGTGCAGTTTCGAGAGGACAAGTTTAGCCGTCGGGAATATCACCACCGCGTCCCGTATGATGAAGGCCGCAAGCAGGATGACGGTCGCGGCGGACAGGATATTGTGGGAATAGAGGCCGAGCCGGAACCCTAACCAGGCAAGAACGAGCAGCAGGGCCTTGATAAAGACTGACTGCACGAAATGGGTGAGGTTATCGCGGAAAAACTCGACAGCGTGTCCGCGAATTCGTTCGCGTGCATCGATTGCGGCCTGATGGATAATCTTCTGTTTCTTGCGGTTTACCGCGCTGGTAATCGCTCTGCGTCCAAGACTGACGCCCGTCGTCAGCGCCGAAACGACAAGAAAGGCCGCCCTTAGCATAGGGCGCCCTTTCTAAATCGTTTTGCTCGCGATGTCTGGAAAGCGGGGGCCATAGGCCCTTTAGATCATCTGATCGATGAGCTTTTGCAAGCCTTTGGATGCCTGCTCTGGATTGGACACGACCAGATACCCAGCTGCCAGGGCAATGGATGCCGCCGCAATCGGGCGTTTTTCAACAAGCGCCGCAATCGTGTCGAAGGGCAGCTCTGCCAGCATGTCCGCCGTGGCGTGTTCGAATTGGTCGAGCTCTTCTTCAGTTGATTTTCCGGGCTTCAGGAAAACCAGCGTGCAGATGCAGGCGATGAACAGGAAAAGACTCGCCACCGAAACGGTCGCCCACAACAGCCCGATAAGCGGGATGAGGGCGATAACCGTTGCGATGGTCAACGTCGTAACGCCGGCGAAGCCAAAAAAGACTGCGCCAGCGCCAGCGATAATTCTTAGTTTTGCGACATCCATGAAAAACGTAAACTTACTTACGCTTTAGGGCAGCGAGAAGCACGCCTGTGCCAAACGCGATACCTATCGAGGCGAGCGGATTGTCGCGGACCTTGGTTTCGATGTAATCGCGCGCCTTAGTAGCCTCGTCACCAGCTTTTGACGCATACTCTTTCGACCGTTCGACACCGCGGTCGTACTCCTTGGAGGTGCGCTCGCGGATGTACTTGCCAGAATTAGAGGCAAGAGACTGAAGATCGGCGCGAAGCTGCGAGATGTCGTCTTTGAGGGAGTCATAGTCTGAGCCTGCTGCCTTTGCGGCTTCCTCGATATCTTTTGTGCCATTCGATTTCGTCGTTGTTCTTGTCGCCATGGAAAGCTCCCAGCTTTGATTCAAAATTCAGCTAAACAACGCCAAGCGGTTGCATTCGTTCCTGATCTCGGCCGATTATCAGCTGTAAAGAATATTGGAATGAGCGGTAGATGAGGGGCGAACAGACCAGATGAAAGTTTTCAAGCGGCGCCTCGGCCAGTATGTCAGCATAGACGACGACGCATGGGTCACGTTCGATGAGCTTGAGCGACAGGAACACTGCTTCCTGCCTGGCGACGACCTCATTACCGCCGGAGATGAGACCCGCCGCGTCTTCATTCTGAATGAAGGCTGGGCGATACGCTACCGCCTGCTTGAAGACGGCCGTCGCCAGATCGTGAACTTCATGCTGCCTGGCGACGTGTTCGACCTGCAGTCGCTCGCTGACCTGAAGGCGGATCACTCCGTCACCGCCATAACCCACTGCAAGGCAGCCGTTATTCCGTCGGGGATCTTTGTCGAGATGCTGAAGAAGTCGGCCTGGCTCGCGTCGGCGTTCTGGTGGTCTGCCGTTCAGGAAGAATCGATCCTGAGGGAGCAGATTGTCAGGATCGGGCGAAGGTCGGCGCGCGAGCGGATTGGGCATTTGCTTCTTGAGCTGCATCGCCGCTTCATCGGCGCAACGGGCATAGAGGTCGAAAAGCTGACCGTGCCTCTGACGCGCGCTGACATTGCTGATGCGCTGGGCCTGACGCCTGTTCACGTCTCGCGGACCATGTCGGCAATGCGCCGGTCTGGGCTGATTTCTGAAGGGCGGGGGGGTGAGATCACGATTCTCGATCGCGACCGTCTCGCACGGCTATCGCTCTTCGATATGGAATATCTGCACCTGAAGAAATTGGATCTTCTCAAGAAGAATGGGGTCAGACATTTCAGAGAAACGTCGAGCAGGATTAACGCAGATTAATGCGATAACCGCGCGGGGCGTCTAATTCTTCCGGGAATTTTTGGACAGCACGTTGCAAGCAAATCGCCCCTCAGAGACCAATCCCATTTCGCTGTTGCAGCGATTGCGGCGCATGGGCCTGATTATAACGGGCAATCAGAATGTTGCAGATGCCATACTCCGAGACGCCTTCCACAGGGCAAATGCTGCATTCACGTCGTCGATTGACGCGAACGAGGATGACATTTTCAAGCTTGGCTTCGACGCTTTCGACGATGCGGTTCATCGAAAAGGGGTGGTTGTGCTGATGGGACGCCGACCAAAGGAGGATGGCTCCTTATGGTCCGCGGTCCATAATCTTACCTATTTCGAGCGTCTTTCCATTGCGCTATTGCTTGTGGAAGAAATGTCGCCGCGCGAAGCAGCGATCCTGTCAGGGCGGCCCCCTCAGACACTGGACCTCGCCCTGGAACATGCACTGGCCAAGCTCGGCGAGACGGGGATTTAGAAGATGAGTGGTGAGGACAATCGCAAATCCCATCTCAGACGGGTCCTTGGCAGGTTCAAGCTTTCAGATCCCGATAAGGGCCTGGTGGATGCTTTCCGTTCGCTTACTGGCGGCAGGGAGGGCCCCGGAGGTTCTAATTCGACTCCCACGCGCGGCTCGAAGCGTTCCAAACGCCCCAAGTAAAGCTGATCAGGCGTCGAAGAGGCCTTGACCAAGTGCAATCGCGTTGAGGTCACGAAGGGCGTAGATGAGAGCAGCTGAACGCCAGTCGCCATTACACTCGTCGACCGTTGCGGCGACGGAGCCGGCCGCAGATGTAAGCCTGTCCTGCCACATCGCCTCGGTATCACCGAGTTTATCAGCGCCGCCTTTACAGAAGCTCAGCCACTCCAGATAGGAGGCGGCAACACCGCCTGAATTGAACAGGATATCCGGTCCAACAAGAATATTCCTGTCTGCGAGTGCCTTGTCGGCATCCGGACTGATCGCCGCGTTCGCGATCTCAAGGATCAACCGACATTCCAGGTCAGCCGCATTCTCTCCGGTGACGACATCGGATGTCGCCGCGAGACAGAGAATATCGGTATCCAGTGAGAGGAGAGCCTCCGGTTCATCGCTATAATTCAGTTCGCCATCGGCCTTCTGCCGGGCGACTTCGCCGGCGTCCAATCCGTCGTTTGAACTGATCATGCCGCTGCTATCAGACATGGCGATTATGGTCGCGCCAGCCGCCTGAATGACGCGGGCAAATTCAAGACCCACCTTGCCCATCCCCTGGATTGCCACGCGGCATGTCTTGATGTCGATATCGAAGTCTTGCTGAAGCTCTTTCAGAATGAAGACTGCGCCGCGGCCTGTCGCCCCGTGCCGGATGGAAAGGCCGCCCTCGTCGACGGGCTTCCCGGTCACCGCGCCTTCTGAGCCACTATTGTGGACGGGTTTCAGGCTCTCGACTACGGCTTCCATATCTTCAGGCGTGGTCGCGACGTCGGGTGCGAGAATGTCATTGTCGGCCCGGAGAATATCCGAAAAAAGCTCGCCATATGAAATGGCGAGCTGATACCGCTCGCTTTGCGAGAGTTCATCGGGATCAATCTGGATGGCGCCTTTTGCCCCGCCAAATGGCAGGTCAAGAAGCGCACATTTGAGGGTCATCAAAAAACCTAGCCGGTTCACTTCGTCAGCTGTGGATGACGCAGAGAACCGGACACCGCCCTTGGTCGGGCCTTTCAGCGTATTGTACCGGCATCTCCAGGCCCGGACGAAACGCGTCTTTCCTTCATCTGTGCGCAAACTGAGCTCGCGCTCAATAAGCTCAGAGGGCAGGGAAAGCAGCCTTTTCATATCCCTGAGGTCGGGGTCAGCTTCGACCACCGACTCGAGACGGCTCACCGCCTGCTTCAGCAAGTCGGGCATGCGTTCTCCTCGCTGTTTCTGACGCGTTGCGAGTCCGGGGATTTACTCGGCTGCGACAGACTCAGCGGACGGGTGGAAGAACAGGGCCTGCCCGATCGCCGCCTTCACCGTGTTTTCCTGGAAAGGTTTCGGGATCAGGTAGGTCGGCTCAGGACGTTCACCTGTCAGCAGGCGTTCCGGGAAGGCCGTGATGAAGATGATCGGTACATCAAGCTCTTCGAGGATTTCATGCGCTGCCTCGATACCGGACGAGTTATCTGCAAGCTGGATATCGCAGAGGATAAGGCCGGGAGGGTTTGCCCGTGCCATGGCAACCGCTTCAGTATGCGTCGTCGCGTTTCCGGTGACCTCGTGACCGAGCTCTTCGACAAGGCTCTCAAGATCTGCCGCGATAACCGGCTCGTCCTCAATGATGAGGACCTTTGTCGACAGGGTCGCTTCGATGTCAGTATGGGCCTTGGCGATCAGTTCATCGACCTGCTGGACGGTCTTACCCAGAATGGTCGCGGCC
Source organism: Henriciella marina DSM 19595 (assembly GCF_000376805.1). NCBI lineage: Bacteria > Pseudomonadati > Pseudomonadota > Alphaproteobacteria > Hyphomonadales > Hyphomonadaceae > Henriciella > Henriciella marina. Next base: position 401,813 of record NZ_AQXT01000002.1, read on the forward strand.
TCACTGACCTGAAACCCTTCGAGCGCTGTCAGCAGGAAGGCCTGACGTTCAATTGGCGCGAGCGCCTGAAGCCGTGTCTCCGGAGTGGTTGCGCCGTCATCCGCACTTTCGAGGCGAGCGCCGGTCGACCCCCAGATGACATGGAAGAAACGATAGAGCGCCTGACGCGCCGGAAGTTCGTCGCTCACCTGACTTGGATCCTCGGCCAAGGCAGTCAGCGATGCGCGAATATAGGAATCACCGCTTTCCTGGCTCCCTGTCAGCGCGCGCGCATATCGCCGCAGAAACGGCAGGTGTGGACCAAATTGCTCAACAAGACTCATGCTAACCCTCGCACATTACGTTTGGACTATAACTTGTGCTCGTCCCAAAAGTTGCAACCCTATGAGAAAAAAGTCTGCAAAGGGTGGAACTTTGCGTTCTGGCGCGCTTTACACGTGTTCACTTAGACGACCGGGGACTTATGAGCGAAAAAGCGAGTCACATGCCGATGGATCATCAATCGAAGGGCGGAGCGGACGACGACCGCTCCCGTAAAGTGCGTCAAAAACGGATCGGAGATCAGTTGCGACGGCTCTATGATGAGGTCACGGAAGAGGCCGTTCCCGAAGAGTTTCTTAATCTTCTCGAACAGGCAGACAACAGCGCGAAGAATAAGAAATAGAGACTGTATTGACCCAGCCGACACTCGACGATCAGGCGTTCAAGACAGAGCTCGCCGGCCTCATTCCGCATCTGCGCGCCTTTGCCCGCAGTTTGTGTGGGAACGCCACCGCGGCTGATGATCTCGCGCAGGAAGCCATGCTCAAGGCATGGAAAGCCCGCGCTAGCTATCAGAGCGGAACCAATCTGAAGGCATGGACCTTCACCATTCTCCGCAATCTTTTCTATTCCGAGAAAAGACGCAGCTGGCGCCGACAGCAGCTCGATCCTGAAGTGGCTGAGGCTACGCTGATTGCGAATGACAATCCGTCGTCCGCGCTCGATCTTCTTGCGCTGCGCACGGGATTGACCTTTTTGCCGGAAGACCAGCGCGAAGCGTTGATCCTGGTCGGGGCAGGCGGTCTCTCATATGAAGAAACCGCAGAAATCTGCGGCTGCGCGGTTGGCACGATCAAGAGCCGCGTAAGTCGTGCAAGGAAGGCCCTGGCTGAAATTATCGATAAGTCAGATGGCGGGTTTGCTGGCGATGGCAAACTCAGGGCATCAGAAGCATTCGATGACATCATGAAACAGGCAGACGAGCTATCTAGTGGATCATCCGCCGACGTCTGAAATCAGGGTTGCACCCAAGAGGGGATCACTCCGGCTGCGATTGTTGATAACGATCGCAGCCGCGTTGACTCCAATTCTGATATTTGCCGGGTTCCGGTCATATCTGAATGCGCAGGATGCGCGCGCCGAGCGTCGCAACGACCTGGTCGAGATTTCTGACCGCGCGATCGATAATGTCGAGCAGGTCCTTTCCACCGTCGACACGCTGCAGCAGATCTATGAAGGGGATATCGTGGGGGGCGATTGCCGCGGCGTTTTCACAACACTGTCTCCGCGCGTGCCGCAGCTTTCCAACATTGCATACTTCAATTCAGATGGAATGTCGGAATGCTCGGCGCTGCGGGACCCCGGTGCGGTCGTTGCACAGCCCGAGGCCTTCGAATTATTGCGACAGGGGCAGACAAGCGTCCGCACCGACGCTTTCTTCGGGCCCCAGAGCCAGACCTGGCTGTTTTCAGTCCTGCGCCGCGTTGAAGATGTTGACGGACAATTTCGCGGGGGGATTGCCTTTCCGCTGCGTACTGACGAACTTATTCGGACGATCCGCCTCACCAATCTGCCGCAGGATGTCGAGCTCGCCCTATCCGATAGTGCTGGGCAGGTTTTCGGTAGCGCAAGGATCGCGGGTGTGGAGCCGAGCTGGATTGAGCTGGCCACAGGTGACGAAGATGGTGAGCTCTTCGTCATAAACCGGGCGGATGAGGGGTCTATTGACGTCGTTGTGCGCGCAATCGTCGACAACCGCATCTATGCTGTCATCTCGCGGCCATCTCCCGGGCTATTCAGCGAATTCACGCTCCAGCCGCTGGAGTCGGTGGGTATTCCGCTTCTGTCCTTCACCCTGGCGCTTATTGCCGCCTGGATGGCCGTCGATAAACTTGTCCTGAAGTGGCTGTCGCGCCTTCGCCGGCTCGCCCTCATCTATGGTGAGGGGCATTATAATTTCCGGATCGGAAATGAGTTCGACAATGCGCCGGATGAAATCCTTTCCTTCGCGCGGACTTTTGATCGGATGGCCAACCGGATTGCCGAACGCGACAGTTCGCTTCGAACGGCGATTGCCACGCGGGATTCTGCGGTGAAGGAAATCCATCACCGCGTGAAGAACAACCTTCAGATCGTTGCGAGCTTTCTGAACCTTCAGCGCCGACAGGTGTCTGATCCGAGTGCCCGGAATGTGATCTCTGCGGCGCGCCACCGGATCGATGCCCTCTCAATCGTACACCAGACCCTTTACCAGCATGAGCGGCTCGAGACCGTTCACATGCAGCCCTTCCTCGATGCGCTTCTATCGCATCTTGCAGGGGCGCTGGGCATGGACGAGATCAATGTCACGATCGAGCAGGACATCGCTGATATCGACCGGCCTGCTGATGATGCCATTCCGATAGCGCTTTTCCTGCTCGAGGCTGTCACCAATGCAATGAAATATGCCTTCGGCGAGGAAGGCGGGGCGATCCTGGTACGCCTTCAGCAGGAAGAAGACGAGATCGTGCTCTCGGTGATCGATAACGGCTTCGGTGTCGATGAGGATGAAGAGGACACGCCAGGGTCGACTGGGCTTGGGTCGAGACTCATGTCCGCTTTCGCAAAGCAGTTGCGCGCCGAAATGAAAACGATCTCGAAACCAGGCGAGGGCTTCCAGGTCGATCTTCGGATGCCTGCAACCGAGCGCGAGATGAAGGTAACGGACTTCTAGTCGACGGCGACGCGCGTTTCGCTGTGTTCGAAATTAGGTGTCAGCACGTGTGGCTTCTCGGGCACGAAGCGATCACCATGAAGATTGAAGATCGTCACAACGCAATCTTCCCCTGAAATATCGACCAGATTGAAGCTGGCCGGACTGCTGCGCAGGCGCGTTGACAGGGTGCCCGAGGAGACGGCGATATAGCATTCGCCCTCATGCTCGACCACCGTCACGGACGGCACGTGGACATGGCCGGTCAGCAAATAGCGGAATGGGCTCTTGGCGAGGCGGCGGCTTGCCCGCCGGCCACGGCGTGTGGCGGTCCGCATCGGTGCGTCGGGCGGCGACAGGAAGGGGTGGTGGCAGATGAGAAAGCCGGTCTTGCCATCTTTCTCGTCGCCGATCGAAATTGCCGCTTCAAGATCGTCGAGATTGACTGAACCTTCGGCCCAGTTCTTCCGGGTCTGCCAGCCTCTGGAGGTATTGATCCCCGCCAGCACCGCATTATCGAGAATGACGGGCTCACTCAGATGATCGAAATAGCTGTCGTGGCGTTCGAAAGGCGATACGACCCGTTCATAGATATTGAGGAGCGGTGTGTCGTGATTGCCCGCCACGACCAGCCGGGGAACCGTGAACTGGCCAATCCAGTTGCGGGCGGCATCAAATTCCTCCCGCTTGCCTCTCTGGGTGAGGTCGCCGCAAACAGCGATCGCGTCTGGTCCGATCGCCTCCATCGCGGCTTCAAAAGCACGGAGCGCCCGCGGGTTTTCCGTTCCGAAGTGGATATCTGCTACCTGAATTATCTTGGACATTAGAGATTCGCGCTGATCGCGCGGCCCGCTTTCGCAATTCTTGAGAATTTGGTTCCTGACTTGAGGCGGGCAGGCTCGCCATCCAGCGTCGTGCGAAGTTCTGACCCGCGTTCGTGCGTCAGGACAGCAGACTTGATCATTGAGTGGGAAACACCGCTGGCTTCGCGCCAGTCATTGAACAGCGCACCGAACCCGGATGCGGCAAGTTCCATGGGGTTGTCGGGGTCGATATAGGCAAATTCCAGGGCCCCCTCCTCTTGCGTGCCAACGAAGATGGATACAGCCGTTGCATATCCTTTGGCTTCCTTGCCATCTTCGTTCTCGACCTCAAAGGTCATGGTAGTGCGAAGATCGAGAACATCACTTCCAGACAGCGTTTCAAGCGCTTCCATAAGGTGGCCTTTCCGGATGGCCTCTCTCGGCCCCGTCAGATCTGTCAGATTTCCTGCCATGGCAGCCACAAAAAACATGGCGTCGCCCGCCTTTCCTGCGGGGACGTCGATCTCCACGCCATCTTCGAGGCATTTTCTGAGGCAGTCCTGCCACTCGCAGGCGCCGCCATGGATCTGTTTGTGGAAGAGGTTCATCGTGCCGCCGGGCAGGGGAAGGATTGGCGGGCCATGGGGGCCGGCATTCTCGAAGGCGCAAGCCACAGTTCCGTCGCCGCTCCAGACGATAAGAATATCGGGCGCGCTTTTGATGACGTCCTTGATGGGACCGACAAAGTCGCCTTCGCCCAGCATGGTGATTTCAACCTTGTGGCCGAGTTCGGAGAGGAAGCTTTCGAGCGCTTCGCCGCTGTTTTCCGGGACGCTTCCGGAATGGGGGTTAATCAGCGCACAAATACGGCTCATCGGCTCTCCCTGAGCGCATCAATGAGCTCATCCTTGGTCATATCGGAGCGGCCATCAATGTCGAGTTCGCTTGCGCGGTCATAAAGCTCATCCTTGGTCCAGTCTTCATAAGGAGAAGACTTGCCGCCCTTATTAGAAGGGCTCTGGTCCGGGTTCGCCTTGGCGTTCGCAATACGCGCAGCGGTCGATTTGGAGTAACCCTCATCTAGAAGGGCTTCGTATGTCTCGTCATCCTTGATGGATGATCCATGATCCTTGGTCATCTGATCCTCATTCCCAAAACATATTCAGTGATTTTCGAACGCTAGGTGCAGAATATCGTTCCAGTTCGGGAACCGCGCCGCGCATACGGCGTATCGTCAACATGGTTCGCAGAATTGATCATACCGAAGTCAGATACGCCCCCGCGGTTGGCCCGCTTGGCGATGTCGCACATGTCTTCAGACGCCTTGGCGGCATATCCAGGTTGGATGTGGTCTGCTCGATGATCGGGGTTGCCTGCGTCGCCTTCTGGTCATGTCTGCGAACCGGCAAGCGCAAGGCGTTTAACGTGTCTATCAGGCCGACCGTTTGTCTGCTTGCCCATCTTCCCACCGAAAAGACAATCGCCGAAACTGCCTAAGCCGGACGGTTGTGATTGCTCGTACGTGTCTGTTTTTCGTATTGTTATTTCAAGCACAAAAAAACGCGGCCGGAAGAACCAGCCGCGTTTGCTATCGTGTACGGAAGATTTAGGCGCCTGCGTCGCGCGCCGTTTCTTCGATCTCTTCACCAGTCGCTTCAACGTCCTGACCGGCACCTTCGACTGTGTTGCAACCTGCTGCCATGAGAGCCATCAGGCTGAGTCCGGCCACGAGAAATGGGTTCTTTTTCATTGGGGTAGTCCTCTTTGGTTGCGAAGTATCGATAACGTGAGGGGCGAACCGGGGTTCCAAAAATAATTTGAGGAACCGTTTGGCACCGTTCTCCGTTTTTTCTTCAACGGCGCTTGGCCGTACAACACAAATCAGGAGATCCATCATGCTAGGTTGGGCACTTACATTTTTCGTTCTGGCGATCATCGCCGCAGTCTTTGGTTTTGGCGGCATTGCTGGCGCCTCAGCAGGTATCGCGCAGATCCTGTTCTTCATCTTCCTCGCACTGCTCGTGCTGAGCTTTGTCGCTCGCGCAGTCAGAGGCCGAAGCGTCCTGTAACCGGACCGGCAATTAAATAGATACCAGAAGGGCGGTACCTCACGGTGCCGCCCTTTCTCGTGCAGCTCGCTCTATAGCGGGCAAGTCCTGGGCGCAGACGCAAAATGCGTGGCCGGCCGGGGCTGAACCGTCTTTTTAAAGGGATCGAATAGGACTAGTGGAGAGCGGATGAAGCTGACCGATCCCAAATGCGTTGCCCCCACAAGCTGCCTTCTTGGCCAAAGCCCGGTCTGGAGCGCCAGTGAAGGCCTCTTGTTCTGGGTCGATCCCAACCGGGCGAAGCTGCACCGGTTCAAGCCGAAAACCGGAAATACGCGCCGATATGACTTGCCGATAAAAGCCAGCGCCATCGCGATTGCCCGCGGCGAACTTCTCATGGCGGGCGGGCTGGAGCTTGGTTTCTTCGACATTGAGACAGAAGACTACCGCCAGATCATTCGACTGGACGGAGACCCGGACAAGCTTCGCATCAATTGCGGCGGCATGGCACCCGATGGCAGCTTCTGGTTCGCGACGATGGACAGCGAAGAAAAGACGGCGCAGGCAAGCTGGCACCGCTTGTTGAGCGACAGGCGTATCGAGCCGGTCTCCACGCCGCCTGTCATCATTCCATCCACGGCCTGTTTTTCGCCCGAGGGCGACGTCTTCTACACGTCCGACACAACGGAGCAGGAGATCCTCGCTTTCGATGTCGGGGCAGAAGGGCACCTTCTGAACCGGCGCGTTTTCGCTACCACCAGTGCGGGGGCAGGATATCCTGACGGCAGCGCGGTGGACGAGGACGGATACCTCTGGAATGCGGAATGGGACGGCGCGCGCATTGTGCGGTATCGCCCAGACGGAGCTGTCGACAGGGTCGTGCAGATGCCAACCGTCAGGCCGACCGGTCTTTGCTTTGGCGGTGCGGATATGAAGACGCTCTATATTACGACCGCGCGCACGGGTCTGACCGCGTTTCAGATGGATATGCAGCCCTTTGCCGGGAGCCTCTTTGCAGTACGCGCGCCCGCCGCTGGTAAGCGGCTCACTAACTGGCAGGGCCAGTAGGCCGCGCGCTGCCAGCTTGCGCGCGGAACTTCATGCACCCACATGCCTTCACAATCAGCGCAAGGAAGAGTATGGCGGTGCATCGAAACGGTCGAGACCGTAACAAATCCCCGGACTTTCAGGACATAATTGATGGCCGATAAGGACAAGAAGAAAAGCGTGGACCCTGTGACTTTCGCCCGGCAGGTCGAGGCAGAAGGCCGCAAGGTGACGTGGACGTCGCCGCAAGAGACGGTGCAGGCAACCATCATGGTTGTCATCATGTCTATCCTGGTCGCCCTGTTTCTATTCCTGGCAGACCAGGTCATCGCTATCGTGATCGGCCTGATTACCGGTCTCGGCGCCTAACAGTTTTCAAGGAGTGCCCCGCCCATGGCCGAGGCCAAATGGTATATCGTTCACGCCTATTCCAACTTCGAGAAGAAGGTCGCCCAGGCGATCCGCGATCAGGCGAACCTCAAGAATCTTTCCGAGCTGATTGAAGAAATCGAAGTTCCGACCGAAGAGGTCGTCGAGCTCGTTCGCGGTAAGAAGAAGACCGTCGAGAAGCGTTACTTTCCAGGCTATGTGCTTCTGAAAGCGAACCTCACCGACGACGTTTATCACCTCGTGCGCGACACCCCGAAGGTTTCAGGCTTCCTCGGCGCAGAGGGCGGCAAGCGCCCGCTTCCCGTGCCGCAGCGTGAAGTCGACCGTATTCTCGGCACCGCAGATGAGCCTGCCGCTGAACGTCCGCGTCCGCAGATCACTTTCGAGATCGGCGAGCAGGTTCGCGTCAACGAAGGCGCGTTCCAGGGCTTCGAAGGCGGTGTGGAAGAAGTCGACGAGGCGGCTGGCCGCCTGAAAGTCTCCGTTTCGATCTTTGGCCGGGCAACCCCGGTCGATCTCGAATACGGTCAGGTCGACAAGATTACCTGAGCGGTTTCCCGCACAATCTGATCAGGACCGGATCGCCGCGATGAGCTTTGCGGTGATCGCGTCTGTTGCCGTTCGCTCACCGCGCAGGGCCGGTTTCAACTGGCCTGCCATCGTCTTGCCGCGCTCAACGCCCCACTGGTCGAAGCTGTTGAGGCCCCAGAGTTTGCCGGCAAGGTAGGTCCTGTGCTCATAGAGCGCGATCAGGCTGCCAAGGCGAAACGCTGTGAGGCGCGGTGCGTGGATGATCGTCGACGGGCGGCCGCCTGCGTGTACTTTTTGCGCGGCGATTTCCAGCGGCAGGTCTGGCTCATCCCTTTGGACATCAGCAAGCGAGCGGCCATTGGCCAGAACCTCAGCCTGGGCGAGCGCATGAGCGGTCAGCCCGGTCACACCTTCTGTATCTTCGGTGGTGCCGGGGGCGATAATGAATTCGGCCGGCACCATGGATGGGCTCTGATGCAGCCACTGATGGTAGGAATGCTGGCCGATTGTACCTTCGCCGCCCCAGAGGAGTGGGGCTGTCGGCTCTGAGACGCTGCGCCCGTCTGGCCGCACGGTCTTGCCGTTTGATTCCATTTCTAGCTGCTGAAGATAGGCCGGTAGCAGACGCAGGCGCCGCGAATAGGCGAGGAGGGCGCGGGCCCCGAAGCCGAGAACCGACGCATTCCAGTAGTCCATCAGCGCCAGGCGAATGGCGAGGTTCTCTGCAATGTCTGCCCTGGCAACGTGCTTGTCCATCGCCTCAGCGCCCGCCCGGAAATCTTCCATGACGTCGGCCTGAAGAGCGATCGAGCAGGCAAGCGAGCCTGCCGACCAGATGGAGAAGCGCCCACCTATGCTCTCGGGGAGATCAAGTAGCAGGCCGTCAGCGCCGTCCAGCCACTCTGTCGCGCGCTCCGGGTTCGCGGTGACGAGGGCGAAATGCTTTGCCCAGTCCTTGCCGACCCCGTCTTTCACCCAGCTTCTGGCGCGGCCGAGATTATAGAGCGTCTCTTCAGTGCCGAAGGATTTCGAGACGCCGATGACGAACGTTTGTGCGGGGTCGAGACCGTCCAGCGCAAGTTCCAGATCGAGCGGATCGAGATTGGCGCAGTAGCGCAGTTCTATCCCGTCCCGGCGCTTGTCCTCGAAGGCATCCGCAATCAGGCGCGGTCCGAAGTCCGACCCGCCAATCCCGATATGGACGATGGCGCTGAACCGCTCGCCGGTTGCGCCCTTGCGGCTCGACCATGCGATTTCCTGAGCGAGGTTCTCGGCCGCCAGTACGGTCTGACGCACACGCTGGGCCTCGTCGCTTTCAGGGTGGCCTGCCCGCAGGGCCCAGTGGAGGGCGGCGCGGTCTTCTGATGCGTTGACCTTTTCACCGTCGAACAGGGAGGCGAGTGCGCCCTTGAGATCCCGGTCCTCAGCCAGCGCGAAAAGGGCAGCGGTCGCGTCGGTGTCGAGATAATGGCGGGACAGATCCACGCTCCAGCCTGCGGCGCTGAGCGGCTTGGTCGCCGTCCTGATGCTCAATATCGTTCGAAAGGGCAGGGCGCGAAGGCGTTCAGCGTGATCGGTCAGGCTCATGGCGGGGTCCTTGGTCAGGAACAGGAAAAGATGGTGAGCGCGTCGCCAGCGGCGGCGCGCATCTGCGTGACGGGATGAGACCGGTCGCGCCGCTCAAAGACGGTGCGTTTCTTTTCCCCGGTGATCAGCAGCAGGATATAACGCGCCCGTGCAATGACAGGCAGCGAAAGCGTCATCCGCAGGGTGTGCTCGCCGGTGATCTTTGACTTTGGCGCGTCGATGGCGGCGACATTCATCGGCGCGGCCTCGGACATGGCATTGTCCAGCCCTTTGGCATCGGCAAACCATGATAATGTGTGCCCGTCCTCGCCCATGCCAAGAACCATGACATCGACCGGAGAGGTGATTGACCGGTAGAGGTCGTGGACATCCTTTTCAGCATCAAAGGGAGAGGCAGCCTGCGTCTTCATCGGAAGGAATTTCGCTTCGGCAGCCTTGTTCTGCAGAAGGGTTTCACGCACCAGCCTTTCGTTCGACGCTTCGTCAGAGGCGTCGACCCAGCGCTCATCCGCGAGGCCGACACTGACTTTCGACCAGTCGAGACTGATGTCGGAAAGTTCCTGGTAGACCGGCCCGGGTGTCGAGCCGCCAGAACAGATCAGACTGGCCTCGCCCCGGCGCGCAAGCGCATCGGCAAGACGGGTCTCTATCCAGTGGGCGGCATCGGTCTGAAGCGTTTGCTTGGTCCCGAAAGTATGAAAGGCGGTTGTCTGGCTCATCGGCCCGCAGGGAGACCGTATGGCCTATCGCTGTCAAGACCAAAGCCGCCGGCCTGCGCTTGAATTGTCATGGGTGCTTGAAAGCGCGCGCGCGCGTGTGTATGTCGCCCGCTTCAACGGGAATCTAAAGGCCCGCTGGCAAAAGGAACCTGTAAACCCAGTCCGGCGGGCCGGACAGTAGCGAGAGGAGGCCGCGTTATGGCCAAAGAGAAGTTTGCGCGGAACAAGCCGCACGTAAACATCGGCACGATCGGCCATGTTGACCATGGCAAGACGACGCTGACGGCAGCGATCACGCTGACGCTTGCTGAAGTCTATGGCGGTGCAGCGAAGTCGTATGCGGACATCGACAATGCGCCTGAAGAAAAAGCACGCGGTATCACCATCAACACCGCGCACGTCGAGTATGAGACAGCCGAGCGCCACTATGCGCACGTCGACTGCCCAGGCCACGCTGACTATGTGAAGAACATGATCACGGGCGCAGCGCAGATGGACGGCGCTATCCTGGTTGTGAACGCTGCTGACGGCCCGATGCCACAGACGCGCGAGCACATCCTGCTGGCCCGCCAGGTTGGCGTTCCTGCCCTGGTCGTGTTCCTCAACAAGGTTGACCAGGTCGACGACGAAGAGCTGCTCGAGCTGGTTGAGATGGAAGTGCGTGAGCTTCTGTCCTCATACGACTTCCCGGGCGACGATATCCCGATCGTTTCGGGCTCTGCGCTCGCAGCTGTCGAAGGCCGCGACGAGAACATCGGCAAGGAGAAGATCCTTGAGCTGATGAAGGCTGTCGACGACTACATCCCGACCCCGGAGCGTCCACTGGACAAGCCGTTCCTGATGCCTGTGGAAGACGTGTTCTCCATCTCGGGCCGTGGTACGGTGGTGACCGGCCGCGTCGAGAGCGGTATCGTGAAGGTTGGCGAGGAAGTCGAGATTGTCGGCATCCGCGACACGCAGAAGACGACCGTTACGGGCGTTGAGATGTTCCGCAAGCTGCTCGATCAGGGCCAGGCTGGCGACAACATTGGCGCGCTGATCCGCGGCATCGACCGTGAAGGCGTTGAGCGTGGCCAGGTTCTCTGTAAGCCAGGTTCGATCACCCCGCACACGACGTTCGAGGCAGAAGCCTACATCCTGACCAAGGAAGAGGGTGGCCGTCACACGCCATTCTTCACCAACTACCGTCCACAGTTCTACTTCCGTACGACTGATGTCACCGGTGTTGTGAAGCTTCCAGCGGACAAGGAAATGGTTCTGCCGGGCGACAACGTGAAAATGGAAGTCGAGCTCATCGCGCCGATCGCCATGGACCAGGGTCTTCGCTTCGCGATCCGCGAAGGCGGCCGCACCGTCGGTGCAGGCGTCGTCTCCAGCGTCTCCAAGTAAGACCCGCCTCAGCCAACAAGGGCTGACGCAACAAAACATAAGGGCCGCCTCTGATGAGGCGGCCCTTTTTTGTTGCTGACGCCGATGGCATTTGCTCAACAGGGGCATGCCAAAGCGTATCGATTTCATGATTGCCGGGGTTCAGAAGGGCGGGACGACGTCGCTTGATGCCTATCTGCGCCAGCATCCGGGCATCTCGATGGCGAAGAAGAAGGAGGTGCACTTCTTCGACAAGCGCCCGCCAACGCATATCCCGCCGATCGATTACGCCATCTATCACCGCGAGTTTGACTGGGAGCAAAAGGCCGCTGGTGCGAAGCTTGGGGAGGCCACACCCATCCTGACCTGGTGGACAGGCTCCATGGAGCGTCTCTGGCGCTATCATCCGGAAATAAAAGTGATCATGCTGCTCCGGGATCCGGTCGAGCGGGCCTGGTCGCATTTTCGCATGGACAAGCGCCTGCAGCGCGAAGGCGAGAGCTTCTCGGACGCCATCCGCAATGAGCGCGAGCGCGCCCGGCGCAACTTGCCGAAACAGGACCGCGAACGTTCCCAGCTTGCCCGCGGCTTCTATGCCCCCCAGGTGCGCAACCTCATGCGGCTCTTTCGCGACGACCAGCTTCTATTCCTGCGGAGTGAATACCTTTCGAAGTCGCCGCAGGTCACGCTCGACAAGGTGACGGCGTTTCTTGAGGTCGACACATTCGTCTTCGAGCCGGAACCTCGCCATAATAGCGCGCAGGACAGTGAAAGCCTGTCGCCAGCCGACCGCGCCTTCCTTGAGGATGCTTACAGGTTTGATGCGCAGGAGACGCGCCGCCTGCTCGGTTGGGACAAGTGGCCATGGAGCGTCTGAAGCCTTCTGCAGGCAAGACGGTCCTGACCTGTTGCACTTGGCGGTCTGATCAGGCATTACACCGCTTCGCCTGAGCGGGTATAGCTCAGCTGGTAGAGCGGCGGTCTCCAAAACCGCAGGTCCTGGGTTCAAGTCCTAGTGCCCGTGCCAGGCGGATTTCCATGATGCGAGTGTGGCGCCATGCTGGTTTGCCACATTGCTAATGGGCGAACTTCCCTTATTTTCTGATCCAATGACGATGTCGCTTCGCCTCTTTGGTTTGAGCCTGCTCGCTCTTTTCGTGAGTGCGGGGCTGCTGGGTTGTGCCGTCTTCTCATCCGGTGCGGCGACGCCGGTAGAGACCAGTCCGCCAAGCGCGGTGATGGACCATCACCAGTCTGATCATGCGCACCATGTGTCGGTAGAAGAGCCGGCTCCGCTGCATGATCATGGCAGCGAAGACTGCGAAGATTGTGCGCTCTCCCTTCTCAACCGCGTGTCGACTGCACCGGAACTGGCCGTCGCGCCCGACAAGCTTCCCGCGCCTGTCTTCGTCATCCCTGCCGCGCTGCAGTTTGAAGCTGGGCAGAATATTCCCGAACGGCCCCCATGGCCGCCCGGGGATGAACCCCCGATTCGCCTGAATACGCTCACACACCAGAAAATCAGCCTTCTCATCTGATCTTGCCCTGCAGATGCGACCCTCATTCATAGGGCCGCAAGTTTTCCGTTCAAGAACAAGATGAAAGACTGGTTTTACAATGTTCAATAGACGATCATTTCTCGGCGTCGCTCTTGGCTCCGGCGCTGCGATTGGCAGTGCCAGCCTGCTGCCGGCATGGGCCCGCAGCGCGGCACACGGCAATACCGGCATCACCACGCTGACGGGCAACAAGTTTGACCTCGATATCGGCGAATTCGCCGTAAACATCGGCGGAAAAATGGGACACGCCGTCGGTGTGAATAAAACGCTGCCGGCGCCGCTTATCCGTTTTCGCGAAGGTGAAGAAGTGACTCTGAACGTCACCAATCGCCTGAAGGCCGACACGAGCATCCACTGGCATGGCCTTCTCGTGCCCTTTCATATGGACGGCGTGCCCGGCGTCTCCTTCCCTGGCATCAAGCCGGGAGAGACCTTCCAGTACAAGTTCGCGGTGCCTCAATCGGGGAGCTACTGGTACCACTCGCATTCCGGCCTTCAGGAACAGCAGGGCCACTACGGCCCGCTTGTCATCGACCCAGCCGGACCTGACCCGGTCGTATCTGACCGCGAATATGTGATGGTGCTGTCGGACTGGAGCTTTGAGCATCCGCATCGCATCTTCGAAAAGCTGAAAGCCTCGGCGGAGACCTATAATTTCAATCAGCGCACGGTTGGTGATTTTGTCGAGGACGCGGGCGAAGAAGGCTTTGGCGAAGCCCTGTCAGACCGCACCATGTGGGGCAGCATGCGGATGAGTCCGCGCGATATCGCTGACGTCACCGGGGCGACCTATACCTACCTCATCAACGGCCATTCGACCTACGACAACTGGAACGGGGTCTTCGAGCCGGGCGAGCGCGTGCGCCTGCGCGTTATCAATGCCTCGGCCATGTCGATCTTCAATGTCCGTCTGCCTGGTCTGCCGATGACGGTCGTCGCGGCAGATGGCCTGAACGTGAGGCCTGTCGAAACGGACGAGTTCCAGATCGGCGTCGCCGAGACGTATGATGTCATCATCGAGCCGCAGGACGCCAGGGCCTACGCTTTCGTTGCCGAATCAATCGACCGGTCCGGCCAGGCGGTTGCGACCTTCGGTCCGCGTGCCGGCATGCGAGCAGAAGCGCCAGCGCTGCGCGCCGTGCCGACACTCACCATGAAAGACATGGCAATGGACCATGGCAGCCATGTCGGTCACTCCATGGCAGGCATGGAGGCAGGGCAGGGCGACGCCGATTCCATGCCGCATGACGGTCACGACGTGTCGGCAATGGATCATTCAAACCACGCCAGTATGTCTGGGATGGACCATTCGGGTCACGATATGTCCGGTATGTCCCATGAGGGGCAAAGCGTATCCGGACAGGACCATGACATGTCAGCCACCGATGGCGGCATGCAGACCCATAATCACCCTGACGGGCCCGGCGTTGCGGCCATGGCCATGATGCCGGTCAGCCGTCTAGATGAGCCCGGAATCGGCCTTGAGGATGTCGACCACCGGGTCCTCACCTATGCGGACCTTCGCGCGCTGGAGCCGAACACCGATACAAGGCCGCCAGAACGCGAACTCCAGATACACCTCACCTCGAATATGCACCGCTATATGTGGTCGTTCAACGGGGTGAAGTTCTCCGAGGTAACGGAGTCCATTCGCCTGAATGAGGGTGAACGGGTTCGCTTCATGCTCGTCAACGACACGATGATGCCGCACCCGATCCACCTGCACGGCATGTTCTTCGAGCTGGAGAACGGTGCCGGCAGTCATCGTCCGCGCAAGCATACCGTCATCGTGAAGCCTGGAGAAAAGGTCGGTTTTGACGTCTCGTCAGAACATCTGGGCGACTGGGCGTTTCACTGTCACCTCCTGTTCCACATGCATGCCGGAATGATGAATGTGGTGTCTGTCATTCCAGAGGCTGGCGGCGCGGCCGCCGCGCTGGCGGAGAGCCATCAGGGTCACGAGGGCCATGACGGAATGGATCATGGAGATACGAAACAGAGCGGTATGGACCATGGAAATATGGACCACGGGGCCATGAACCATGAGGGCATGGATCATGGGAGCATGAAGCAGGAGGGCCAGTCGGGCATGTCCCATGAAGGCCATGACATGGGTCAGCACAAGGATCATGGAGGCCACCAATGAGACAGTCGATGAATAATCGCGCTGCCCTGGTATCAGCTGTCCTGCTGTGCGTTGCACCGGTCGCCGCGGCGCAAGAAGACCGCGAGCCATGGAGCCAGGCAGATGAGATCTGGGGCGAGGCTGAAATGGCTGAAGCCCGCGATCAGGTGCTGGCGAGCCATGGCGACCTTCGCACCACCTATCTCCAGGCCGAACGTTTCGAGCTTCAAGCCTTCGATGATGAAGACGTCTTTCTGCTTGATGGCAATGCGTGGATTGGCGGGGACATAAACAAACTCTGGCTGAAAACAGAGCTCGAATACCTGCCTGATGAAGGCGAGCTTGAAGAGGCCGAGGTGCAGGCGCTCTGGTCGCGGGCGATCTCGCCATATTTCGATCTCCAGCTTGGCGTCAGGCAGGACTTTGAACCACGGGGGCGCACGCACGCCGTTGCAGGCGTCCAGGGCCTTGCGCCCTACCTGTTCGAAGTCGACGCTGCGGCCTTCCTCTCTGCGGACGGCGACCTCACCTCGCGCGTTGAGACAGAATATGAGCTTTTGCTGACCCAGCGCCTCATCCTGCAGCCACGGGCCGAGATTGAGCTTTCGGCGCAGGATATCCCAGAGCTTGAAACCGGCTCTGGTCTGGTTTCGCTGAGCGCCGGGCTTCGCCTTCGCTATGAGATCAAGCGGGAGTTCGCGCCCTATATCGGTGTCGAGCACACGCGCAGCTTTGGCCGGACGGCGGATTTCATCGAAGCGGCTGGCGGCGAAACGGATGCGACCGCTCTGCTGGTCGGTATTCGCGCCTGGTATTAGGGCGGGCCGCAGATTGACCATGCGGTCGGGGTTCACATTGGACCTCTCAGAGCGCATGTTGGTGCCAGAAAATGAGGCCGCTCGTCTTCGGGTGGCCTCTAAAATTTCCAAAGGGAGCCGCATCGATCATGAGCCAGGACGTGTCCAATCATCCCGTGCCAGAGGCCTTTGCCAAGCAGGCCAATCTGACGCCCGAGAAATATGCCGAAATGTACAAGGCGTCCATCGAGGACCCGGAAGGCTTCTGGGCCGAGCATGGCAAGCGCATCGAATGGATGAAGCCGTTCACTCAGGTGAAAGACGTCTCCTGGGACAAGGATGACCTTCATGTCCGCTGGTTCGCCGATGGCACACTGAACGTCACCGAAAGCTGCCTTGATCGCCAGCTTGAAACGCGCGGCGACAAGCCGGCCATCATCTGGGAAGGCGATGAGCCCGATGACAGCCATACGCTGACCTATCGCCAGCTTTACCATGCGGTCTGCCGCTTCTCGAATGTGCTCAAGGAAATGGGCGTCAAAAAGGGTAACCGCGTTACGCTTTACATGCCGATGATACCGGAAGCGGCCATGGCGATGCTCGCCTGCGCGCGGATCGGGGCGGTCCACTCCGTCGTTTTCGGCGGCTTTTCGCCGGAGGCGCTGGCGGGCCGCATCGTCGATTGCGAATCGGAGTTTGTGATTACCGCCGATGAGGGCGTGCGCGGGGGCCGTAAGGTCCCGCTCAAGGAAAACACCGACCGGGCCTGCGACCTCGCCAAGGGCATGGTCAAGAAGGTCCTGGTCGTTGAGCGCACGGGCGTTGGCGTCGAGATGAAGGACGGCCGGGACGTCTGGCTGCATGAGGTCGGCGCCGAGGTAGACGACACCTGCGCGCCAGAGCCGATGAATGCCGAGGATCCGCTTTTCATCCTCTATACGTCAGGCTCAACCGGCAAGCCGAAGGGCGTTCTTCATACGTGCGGCGGATATCTCGTCTGGGCGTCGATGACGCATGAATATGTGTTTGACCTCAAGGAAGACGACGTCTTCTGGTGCTCGGCCGATGTCGGCTGGGTCACGGGCCACACCTATATCGTCTACGGACCGCTCGCGAACGGGGCGACGTCGGTGATGTTTGAAGGCGTGCCGACCTATCCGTCGCCCTCGCGCTTCTGGGAAGCCTGCGACAAGCATGGGGTGACAATCTTCTACACGGCGCCGACAGCAATTCGTGCCCTCATGCGCGAAGGCGATGGTCCGGTGAAGGCGACGGACCGGTCATCGCTGCGCCTGCTGGGGACGGTTGGTGAGCCAATCAATCCAGAGGCCTGGGAATGGTATTTCCGTACCGTAGGCGAAAGCCGTTGCCCGATTGTTGATACATGGTGGCAGACAGAAACGGGCGGCACGATGATCGTCCCGCTTCCAGGCACCACAGAGATGAAACCGGGCGCAGGCTCGCACCCGTTCTTCGGCGTGGTGCCGAAGCTCGTTGATGCAGAAGGCGAAGTGCTGGAAGGAGCGACGCAGGGCAATCTCATCATCACGGGCAGCTGGCCAGGCCAGATGCGGACCGTCTACGGTGATCATGAGCGGTTCGTCGACACGTATTTCTCGGCCTATCCGGGCAACTATTTTACGGGCGATGGCTGCCGGCGCGACGAGGACGGCTTCTACTGGATTACCGGCCGCGTAGATGACGTCATCAACGTTTCGGGGCACCGTATGGGCACCGCCGAGGTGGAAAGCGCGCTTGTGTCCCATGATGCAGTTGCAGAGGCCGCGGTCGTTGGCTATCCGCACGATATCAAGGGGCAGGGCATCTATGCCTATGTCACCACCGTTCAGGGTGTTGAGCCAAGCGATGAGCTCAAAGACCTTCTCCAGAAACATGTTCGATCAGAAATCGGCCCAATTGCCTGCCCTGATCTCATCCAGTTTGCACCAGGCTTGCCGAAGACACGGTCGGGCAAGATCATGCGGCGGATCTTGAGAAAAATAGCCGAGGATAGTTACGACAGTCTGGGCGATACCTCGACGCTGGCAGAGCCCGAAGTGGTCGATGAGCTGATTTATGGGCGCCAGAACAAAGCCTAGGCGAAAGGTCAGCCCAAAACAAGAAAAGGCGCGGCTCTCCAATGAACCGCGCCTTTTAATTTCATAGGATCAACCTGCCAGGCAGGCGGCATTCAGGTCTCCAGCGACCTAGCGAATCATCGCGATGGACGCGGTCACTGAAGGTGCCGTTTCCTTCTGCGCCTGCTTGTCTGCAGGTTCAGCGGCCAGTCCAAGCCAGCCGATCAGAACAGCGACGAAAAAATTACGAATTGCGATCAGGAGCGCGATCATCTTTTTCCCCTACCACTACAAAGCCAAATAATACCGATTTTCGGCAAAGTTGGCAACCGCAGCGGGCACGATTAGCAGCCTGCGCGCGCTTAACCAGCGGCTAAGGTGTGCGGCTGCATAGTCGATGTCTCATAGTCTGGAAACTGGATGACCTCCCATGGCTGATAAATTGATCGATATTGATCACCTCATGTCCATGACAGGCGGTGATGCCGATCTTGCCGATGAGGTCATCGGCATCTTTCAGCAGCAGGCGCAGATCTGGTCGCGTCTGCTTGATGCGCGCGCCGACCCCAGCCAGTGGGCAGACGCCGCCCACACCCTCAAGGGCGCGGCGCTTAGCATAGGCGCATCCGATCTTGCTGAGAGCTGCCAGAAGGCTGAGCGGGCAGGGCGCACCGATCCACCCGGCCCGGCAGGTGCGGCACTTCTTCTAAATGAGGTGAAGGATCAACTCGCCCGCGCGCTGGACGCGTGCAGCCAGGTGTCTCACGCCTTGTCACGTCCCGGTTTAAGGGCATCAAACGCTTCGAATTCATAGGCGATGCAACGGTCGATCAGCGTTCGCCAGACCGGTTCTGCGATAGCGCGCGACAGGCCTTGAATATCGGCTTCGGCCAGCACCTTCGTCACGACATCTTCAATCCGGTCGCGGTCATGGACGATGCTGCGGGAGCCTTTGATACGGGCAGCTGCATTCATGAATGACTGGCGCTCCTGCAGGAGGCCGACAAGGATGCGGTCGAGCCGGTCGATCTCATAGCGCACGTCAGCCATTGTTTCGGCGGTCTCGGCCGTGTGGCGGCGCTCGTCGCTGCGGGAGGTCTCGGTCATCTGTCCATCTATCCGGTTAGTCTCGACGCGGGGTTAGACGCAGGTCTGATCAGGATCAAGCGGCCGGGCGCAGGCCCGGCACGCTGATCGTTGGAGGGAGGGGGCAGTTGCCTCTTAGCGCTCAATCATCATTGGGCCACGGGCCTGGATCGGCGCATCCTGCATCATGCTGCCTTGCTCGATGAGCATCTGGATGCGTTCGTCGTCCAGAATCTGCGAAAGACGTGCCAGGGCCTGCAGGTCGCCGGCAGACGCTTCACTCATCGGGCCGAATCCCGGAATGCCGCCCTGCGGGGCCGGATAGAATTTGAGGCGCGTTTCGGTGTCCGCCTCGATGCCTGCAAGTTCACGAGCCTTTGCAACCGCATCGATCAGGCCGCCAATCTCATCGACGAGACCGATTTCAAGCGCATCTGCGCCCGACCAGACGCGGCCTCGTGCGATGTCATCAACGTCTGACACGCTCATGCCACGGCCTTCAGCGACAAGGCCGATGAAGCGGTCATATCCACGCTCCAGCCAGGCCGTCAGCATGCCGCGCTGCTCATCGGTGAAGCCGTCCAGGGTCGAGAGGGCGCCCGCAAATGGGCCCCCAACAGAAACGGTTTCGGCGTTGACGCCGATCTGGCGGAGGCCTTCGGCCAGAGCGAGCTTGCCGCCAAAGATGCCAATCGAGCCAGTAATGGTCGAGCGGTTGGCCATGATCCAGTCAGCGCCGGTCGAGACATAATACCCGCCCGATGCAGCAACCGAGCCCATCGACACGATGACCGGCTTCTCGGTTTCGCGCTGAATGGTCTCGATTGCGTTCCAGATCTGGTCGGACGCCGTCGGTGAGCCGCCAGGACTCTCGACACGGAAGACAATCGCGGAGACGTCGTCATCGCGGCCTGCGTCAAGGATGGCGCGAGCAACCATGTCCGACGCGAAGGCAGAGCCTGCATTGAGGAGGTCGCCAGAAGGGCCGCCGGTTACGATGGGGCCTTCGCCGCCGACCACAGCGATCATCTTGGCATCGAGCGGAGCGCCTTCAGGTTTGTAGTTCAGGATCTCCAGGAATGCCGCGTTCTCGCCGGCGCGTTCACGGGCTGCCTCAAATGCGTCCTCGGGCCAGCCAAGCTGGTCTGCGATACCTGCCTCGATCATGCGTTCGGGGCTGAGCGGTCCGGAAGACAGCGCGTCCCGCACCGCAGCGACGTCCAGATCGCGGTCATCGGCGATATCCTGAAGCGATGTCGTCCAAAGCGAATCGGCAAGCGCTGTCATGGCTTCGCGGTGCGGCTCCGTGTAGCCGGTCTGCTTGTAGACGTTCGGGGCGTTCTTGTACTCGTAAAACTGCTCGATCTCGGCGGTCACGTTCAGCCGGTCGAGCAGATCCTTGAAGAAAAGTGTTTCAAAGACGATGCCGCCTGGAAGGTAGTCACCGCCTGGCTGGATCCAGATTTCGTCAGCGGCCGCAACGGCGCGCAGTGCCGACGGACCACCTGCATAGGTGCCCTGGGAAGAGACGATTACAAACTTCCCGGCCTCCTGCAGGCGAAGAATCGCGTTGCGCAGTTCCTCGGCGCGTGACGATCCAACGGAATATTCGCTGGCGCGGACCAGGACGCCCTTGATTCTTTCATCGGTGCGGGCTGCGTCGAGACGCGTCAGGACATCAATGAAGCCCTTCTGTCCAAAAATCGCGGCAAGGCCCTGCGTGGCAGGCTGGTCTGCAATCTCGTCTCTCAAGTCGAGTGTGAGGACAATATTGTCGGAGCTGGCACCCTCATCCTGGAAAGAGGCCAGTTTCGAATTGACGAACCCGCCAATCACCGCCGACGCGATGAAGAAAAGGAGGACCGCGCCAAGGATGGTTCCAATGATGGCGCCGCCAAAGGCCGTCAGAAAAGTCTTCACGTGCTATGTCTCCAAGCCTGCATTTATCGGATAACGATATGGTGCCTGCCAAAAACAAAGTAAAGGGCGGATGTGTGAACACAAATTCTCGCTCGATTGCGGTGCAAGAGCATGATTGGTCGGAATAGGAGGATTCGAACCTCCGACCCCCGCCTCCCGAAGACGGTGCTCTACCAGGCTGAGCTATATTCCGAATTCCGAACTTGAGCGCGCGCCTATATCTCAGGCAAAAATGACGATCAAGTATGCCTGCTTGCCAGTGCTGATATGGGGCGTACTGTCATTGTCTGAAGAGGGGAGTTGCAACGCCGGGGCGTATTGAGTATGTCCCAGCCTTCGCCAGCAGTTGGGGTATCGCCAAGTGGTAAGGCATCGGTTTTTGGTATCGACATTCCCAGGTTCGAATCCTGGTACCCCAGCCACTTTTTCCTGCTGATTTCAAAAAGAATTTATGCGCCTGCCGGCCTCGTCCAAGTGATGGGGCCTCACGCGCGCGTGCGCATCGTAATGCACTTGGAGCGCGCATTGCGCGGGTCGGACCTACTGCGATACGGGATTGTGCTTGCGATTTGATCCACTTAGCGTTTTAACGACCGTTAAGACCATTGATCCGGTTCAAACCTGTTGCTAGCGTCTGGCGCAACGACATTTTGTTGCCGATAGCTAGTGACGGTTCAGGTCGATACCAGAAGAGTGCGACAAAGCACTCCACAACTTTGGGATGGTGCAGGAGGTTTTCAGACTTCCGCCTCCAAACTTCGGGCGTGTGTGTGTCCGGTCAGAGAATAGAGTAGCGGCCCACCGATTCAGGGGGTGCTGGCCGTTTCACAGTTTCAACGTGCAGCATTCTTCTGCACGACCATTCGGAGAGTGAGAGGCAAACCTCATGAAAGTAGTAGTGACACCGGCGCGGGGTGTTATCGCGGCGGCTCTTATCGCCGGACTGGCCCTGCCAGTCGTGGCGCAAAGCCAGCTGCGTCAGGCGCTGGAAACCGGCGAACAGGCCACCCGCAGAGCCGAACAGGTTCAAGAGCAGATCAACCAGCTGGACGACCAGCGTTCCGATCTGGTCAGCGAATTCCGGACGCTTCTCCAACGCACGCAAGCTGCGCAGCTCTATGCTCGCCAGCAGGAAAAAGTGGTCGAGAGCCAGACGCGCGAACTTGAGTCGCTCCAGGAGCAGCTTGGTCGCGTTGACGAGATCACGGCGCAAACCACGCCAATGCTTCTCGACATGATCGGCGATCTTGAGGCTTTCGTTCAGGCTGACCTTCCGTTCCGGACCGAAGATCGCATGGAGCGTATCGCCAGCCTCCGGACCGCGATGGAAAACGCCCAGGTGCCGATCGTCGAGCAATACCGTCTGATCATCGAGGCTTATAAGGCCGAGATGGAATACGGTCGCACTGTCGATACGTGGCCTGAAGAGATCGAGATCGACGGCTCGACAGTTCGTGTGGACATGTTCCTCTATGGCCGCGTGGCCCTGGTCTACATGTCCCCGGATCGCCGTTACGCCGCGCGCTGGGATCGTAATGAACAACAATGGGTTCCTGTCGAAAACCGCTTCAAAGAAGACATCGCCACAGCGATCAAGGTCGCCAAGGGCACAACGACGCCGAGCGTTCTCTACGCCCCGGCCTCGAAGCTTGATGTCGAGATTTAAGCGCCAGAGATCCAGAGGAATTTGATATGAAGAACTTCAACAAAACTCTGCAGACCCTTGGCGCGGCAGCGCTTATTGCGGGTTCTGCATTCACCTTCGCCGCGCCTGCGGTCGCTCAGGACGTGTCGCTCAGCGATATTCTCCGCCGCGTCCAGCAGGACTCCCAGCAGATGTCTGCCGAAGACCAGCGCCGCCTGCAGGAGTTCCGTTCGGAAACGGCAGAACAGCAGTCGCGCATGTCGCAAGCCCGGTCTGAGCTTCAGGCCGCAGAGGCCCGCGGTGCACAGCTTTCGGCTCGGTTCGACGAAAATGAGCGTCAGCTTTCCGAGCTGTCCGCTGAGCTTGAAACCCAGGCTGGCGACTTCGGTGAGCTGCTCGGTCAGTTCCGCACAGCAGCTGGCGAAACCATGCCGATCATTCGTGAGTCGCTTGCGAACTTCGAGTATAGCGGCCGTGCCGAACAACTCGCCGAAGTGGCCGAAGCCCGTTCGCTTCCGACCCGCGAAGACCTCGACCGGCTTCCGAACGCCATGCTTCAGGAAATGATTGCCCAGTCTGAAGTGAAAACCTTCACGGCACCTGTTGCCGGTGCTGGCCCGGAAGGCGAAGTCGTCGAGACCGAGCTTATGCGTGTCGGTATCTTCACCGCAGCAACGACCAATGGCGCCGACTTTGTCGAAGTCATCACCGATGACGTCGATGAGCCTTATCTTCGCGTCCTCAAGGCACAGCCAAGCGGCAGCTTCGCTTCCGCCATGCGCAGCCTGATCAACTCCGAGCCAGGTGAAACCGTCATTACGCCGATCGACCCGTCCAAGGGTGACCTGTTCGCAGTTGCCGGCGAAATGCCGAACCTGCAGCAGCGTATCGAGCAAGGTGGCCCGGTTGGCGCCGTGATCCTCGTTCTGCTGGCAATCGGTGCAGCTTTCGCAATCTTCAAGATTGTGACCCTGTTCCTGATGGGCAGCGCCATGCGTCGCACGGCCAAGACCCGCAAGGCAGGAACCGGCAACCCGCTGGCCCGCGTCTTCGAAGCGTATGAGCAGAACAAGCATCAGGATCTGGAATCACTGGAGCTCAAGCTCGACGAGCAAATCCTCCGCGAATCGCCGAAGATCGAACGCTTCAACGATGTTGTTAAGGTTCTTGCCGCCGTTGCACCGCTTCTGGGTCTTCTCGGTACGGTTATCGGTATGATCATCACCTTCACCGCCATCACCAACTTTGGTGCAGGCGATCCGAAGCTGATGGCTGGCGGTATTTCGGTCGCGCTCATGACCACGGTTCTTGGTCTCGTCGCAGCTATTCCGCTGCTTCTGCTTCACGCCATTGCGTCCTCCATGGCGCGCGGCAACCAGCAGATTCTTGATGAGCAAGCAGCCGGCCTCGTCGCTGAGCGTGCAGAGTCCAACACGGGAGTGGCGTAACGCCACTCCCTCCTTCGGGAGGTGTCCTTATGGGACTAGGACTTAATGAGCTTGAGGATTTCCTGGCACGTGGTGGGCCCGTCCTGCTCGTGATCATGGTCGCGACCTTCATCATGTGGGCGCTAATTCTTGAACGGCTCTTTTATTTCCGCTTTGCCCACAAGACGGTCGCACGTGAAGCGGTCGACGAGTGGAATGCACGGTCGGATCGCAAGTCGGTGCTTGCCCACTGGGTTCGCGACAAGCTGATTTCGGAAGTCCGGATGAAAGCTGAAACGAACGTCCAGATGACAAAGGCCATGGTGGCGCTCGCGCCTCTGCTCGGCCTTCTGGGTACGGTGACCGGCATGGTCGCGGTCTTCGACGTCATGGCCATCACTGATGGTGCTGATGCCCGCTCCATGTCGGGGGGTGTGTCTCAGGCCACCATCCCGACCATGGCAGGCATGGTGGCGTCGATTTCGGGGATCCTCTTCACCTCCGGTATGGACCGCAAGGTCAGCCGTCTGGTGCAGGGTGTCGAAGATGAAATGGAGATTGTCTAATGCGTGGCAGACAGACGAAACAGGCCGATGAGGCCAGTGTCGACCTGACGCCGATGCTGGATGTGGTCTTCATCCTTCTCATCTTCTTTATCGTGACCTCGACCTTCATCCAGGAAGAAGCACTTGGCCTTGAGCCGCCACCGCCGCCGTCACAGGAACAGTCAAATCCCGAGAATTCGGCGATCCTGATCTATGTCGGCGAAGATAATCTGATCACGGTCAATGGCCGTCTGACGGATATCACCGGTGTTCGTGCGAACATGGAGCGTCTTCGGGCCGAAAATCCCGAAAGCTCCCTGATCATCCAGGCGCATCCGCAGGCGCGCACCGGCACGATCGTCAAGATCCGTGACGAGGCGTACAATGCGCAGATGAACCGGGTGAACATTGTTCAGAGTGAAGAAGAGTAGGAGACCAGCATATGGCACGTAGAAAACGTATATTGGCGTCCGACTCTTCAGGTGACGATGATGTCAACCTCACCCCGATGCTTGACGTCGTCTTCATCCTGCTCATCTTCTTTATTGTGACAGCGCAGTTCATCAAGGAGCCGGGTGTCGATATCAACCGGACCGAGGTGGACAATCTCGAGCGGCAAAACCCGCTCGGTATCCTGATCGCGATCAATGACGAGAGCGAGATCTACATCGACAAGGATCAGGTGTCGCTTCAGGAAGTGGGTTTCCGGATCCGGGAACTGCGCGAAGACAATCCAAAGGGCCGCCTGGTCGTCCAGGCAGACCGGGATTCTGATGCAGGCACGCTGATCTCTTTGATGGAGATCATCAACAATGAGGATGGCCTCACGGCCATTCCGGTCTCGGTCGAGCAGGAATAGGAGAAACGCTATGTTTTCGAATCCAATCATCCGTCTGGTGATAGGTATTCCGCTCGCGGCGATCGTCGTGTTGGCGCTTTTCACCTTCATGTACAAGATGATCAATCAGGACTACGAACAGCCTGAGGATGTCGCGCAACGTACACTGGAGCGGATCACGCCGGCTGACGAAAATCAGGAAGTCCGGACCCGGCAGCGTAACAAGCCGCAACGGATGAACTCCGCCGACAAGCCGCCGCCACCGCCGAAAATGTCGGCCTCGCGTTCGGACATCGATCTGCCAACCCCCAACATCCAGGGTGCGGCGCCGACCGAGCTGAATGTTGATCGGCTGGACTCTCTGGCCATCGATCCTGTTGCGATTTCTGATCGTGACGCGCAGCCGATCCGTCCGCCAGTGCCAACCTATCCAACGCGGGCTGCTGAGCGGGGGACTGAAGGCACGTGCGATGTCCGGTTCGACGTCGACACGCGCGGTCGTCCTTACAACGTTCAGGCCAACTGCAGCGACAGCATTTTCAAACGTGAAGCTGAGCGTGCTGTGAGCCGTGTGGAGTTTGCGCCCAAGATCGTTCGCGGTCAGCCGGCCGAGCGCCGCAATGTGGTCTACCCGCTTGAGTTCCGTCTCGACGGTTGATTCGGGGCCACACTGAAATCATGGGAAAGCCCGGCTCCGATGAGCCGGGCTTTTTTGTGGTTGGGCCCGATCCATTAAAGCCCCCAAAGCCACGTTTCTCCCCAGGAAAATCGTCCTGCCGCACAGAGACAGGCGGTCTAAAAAGGCATGCCTTGACTTTACGTCAGAAGCGTAACAGTATAACATAATAATAACTCAGGGAGTGCGCCATGTTAGAGAACTCAGTCCTACGCCCGCTTATTGGGCTCCCGCTTGCCGGTTTGATCGTATTCGGCCTTTTCTCGGGCATGAAATCCATGATCAGCAGCGATTTCGAACCACCTAAAGAGGTCAAGCAGCGCGATATCGTTGTCCTGACGCCGTCTTCAGATGCTGATGATGTGGTGACTATCCGGCCGCCATTAAAACCACTCGATCCAGCCGTCGCGCCACCGCCGCCCCCAAAGCTATCGGTTCGCTTTTCGGAGGTGACGGTGGACAAAGCGGTGTTCGAGCCGGTGAAGCCGTCACTCGGTACAGTAGATCCGCTGCAGACCCTGGTTATGACGCCCGTCGCAATTGACGAAAGAGACGCTCGCCCGATCCAGGCACCAAGTATCGTTTATCCGGACACGATGCGCTCGCGCGGCGTAGAAGGGGCGTGCGAAGTACATCTGAATGTTGATCCGCAGGGACGGCCCTTCGACGTCGAGGCGATCTGCTCAAATGCCGGATTTCGCCGCGAGGCAGAACGCGCGATCAGGCAGGTTCGCTTCGTGCCGAAAATCGAACGCGGCACACCTGTTACGCGAACAGGCGTGGTCTATCCGGTCGAATTCAGGTTTGATGGTTGATCGATGCGCTTACCCGTCCCTGAAGCGTTGACGTGGCGGGCCTGAACGATCATATCTTAACAAAGCAAAGCGACGCAGACTGCCGATAAAAAGATATATCGACGGCGGACCATTTTCAGACAGTGACACGTTATGGTTTAAGGTAACGTGCGAAGAGTTTCCGCCGCAGTCGGCGAAAAGGAGTGAGACACCATGGGATTAAAGACAGTTCTTAGAAGTGCAGTCATTGCAGGCGCTGTGTCCGTTATGGGTGCTGGCGCGGCCATGGCCCAGGCCGCCAATTGCGAAGCCAACGAGTTTAGCTCCACAACGGGTGAGCTTTACCTGAAAGCCGAGACAGAGCTGCTTCAGAACAAGAACGCGCAGGCCGCCCTCAACGCGCTTAGCCAGCTTCGGAATCAGGAGCTTAACTGCTATGAGCAGGGCGCCGTGCTGAAGCTCGGTGCAGCCATCAAGATCGAGGCAGGCGACTATAATGGCGCCGTTCGCGACCTCGAATCAGCGCTGAATCAGGGCTACATCCCCGCGAGCGAAGCCACGACGACCTATTACAACATCTTCCAGATCTATCTCAGCCAGAACAATCTGGAAAAGGCGCTGGAATACTCCCAGAAGTGGACGCAGGCTGGCGGCACACCGGACCGCGATGGCAAATGGCAGCTTGCTGTCGTCAACCAGAAGCTTGGCCGCAATCAGGACGCGCTTCGTTGGGCAGAGCAGGTTTTCCGCGCAGATGGCCCGGGTGCAGAACGTCAGGTCTATGATTTCCTGATCTACCTTTATGATGAAACGGGTCAGCGGGCTAAAAAGGCCGAACTGCTTGAAACGCTGCTCGCCCGTAACCCCAATGAGCGCCGTCTCTGGGACGCGATCTCAGGCGACTATTTCGCCGCGGATCAGGACCGCAAGGCGTTCGAAGTCCAGAAAGCCATGTATCTCGGTGGTATCCTCCAAAAGGAAGAGGAAATCATGCGGATCGTGAACTTCTACAACCGCTTCAACGCCCCTTATCAGGCCGCGCAGGTTCTCGAGAAAGAGATGAATGCTGGCCGGGTCGCCAAGACCTATGAGCGCATGGAGCTGCTTGCCAACCTCTACCAGGTGGCCCGTGAGTTCGACCGCGCCATTCCGGTCATCGAAGAAGCCGCCCGCATGAACAATAGCGGCGCCATGTATGAGCGTCTCGGCCGCTCGCACGCCGAGCTTCAGAACTGGGAACAGGCCGAAGCCGCGCTCACACGGGCGCTGAATGCCGGCGGCATCGAAAACCGCGACCTCGCCTGGGTTCTGATCGGCCAGTCTCGTTATGAGCGGAACGACCGCTCTGGTGCACGTGAAGCCTTCAACAATGCCAATAGCCGCGCCGGTCGTGGCTGGCTCGACTTCATGCGCGCAGAAGAGCAGACCGAAGTCGCACTGGTCCGGTTTGAGGCCCAAAGCCTCGTTCAGGACACTGAAAACGAGAAGCGTCGCTGTGAGCAACTCGCCGTTCTCGGTGAAGGCAACGCCCCTGAGGCGTGTGCCACCGTTGATGAGCGCCTTGCCGAAGCTCGCGAGGACCTACAGGCTCTGACGAGCAGCTAAAACGCTGTGTCATCCAACAGTTTCAAAGCCCCGGCTCGCCTTCGAGCCGGGGCTTTTTACATTCAGGGACACACGGTGCGGCTTGAACCGGCTGGTTAAATCGTTTCAGTTGCAACCAATCAATGGAAGGACACTGACATGAGCAAGCCCGAGAAATCCTACCGCAAGCGCAAGATTGGCGACCATCAGCTGAAGCCGGAATCGCTGGTCATGGGCTATGGGTTCGATCCGGCCATGTCCGAAAACTCCATCAAGCCGCCCATCTTCATGACATCGACCTTCGCGTTCAAATCTGCGCGCGATGGCGAGGCCCTGTTCCGCCAACTTGCTGGCAAGCGTCTGGACGGGGATCCGGAAGAAGCCGATCTCATCTATACGCGCTTCAACAATCCGAACATGGAAGTGCTCGAAGACCGGCTCACCCTCTATGATGCCGGGGAAATGTCGCTGGTCTTTTCGTCCGGCATGGGCGCCATCACGACCGCGCTTCTGGCCTGTGCAGGTGCAGGCACCACCATCCTCCACTCCAGCCCGCTCTATGGCGGCACCGAGGTCTTCATGCGGACCTTCATGCCCGATTTCGGCGTGACCCCGTTTGAGATGGATGCCTGGGCCACCGAGGACAAGATTCTGGAACGCGCGCGCGAGGCCGCAAAGACCGGCCCGCTGAGCGTCATCTTTACCGAATCGCCGGCCAATCCGACCAATGCGCTCGTCGACATTGCGGCCTGTGCCCGTGTCGCTGATACGATCGAAAAAGAGACCGGCCATCGCCCGGTCATCATGTGCGACAATACGATGATGGGCCCTATCGGGCACCTGCCAATCAAGCATGGCGCGGATATCGCGCTCTATTCGCTGACCAAATATATCGGCGGCCACTCTGACCTTGTGGGCGGTGCAGCCGTTGGCAGTGAGGCGACGATCGCCAAGATTCGCCGCGTGCGCAATTATCTCGGCACCACGCTGGACGCTCATACTTGCTGGCTGCTGACGCGGTCACTGGAAACGGTGCGCATGCGTATGGAGAAAGCCTTCGCCAATGCGCGTATCTGCGCCGAATACCTGCGCGATCACCCAAAGATCGGCAAAGTTATGTATCCGGCCTTCCTCGAAGAGGGCGACCCCCAGCGCAAGGTCTTCGATGAACAGTGCGAAGCGGCCGGCTCGACGTTCTCCTTCGATGTGAAGGGCGGCAAGGAAGCAGCCTTCCGCCTCCTTGATAACCTCCAGCTGGTCAAGCTCGCGGTCAGTCTCGGCGGTACCGAAAGCCTGATGTGTCACCCCGGGTCCACGACGCATTCCGGCGTCGATCAGGAAATCCGGGAACGCATCGGCTTTACCGACGGCCTTGTCCGCTTCTCGGTTGGCGTCGAGGCGCCAGAAGATCTTCTGGTCGACCTCGAACAGGCGCTTGAGAAAGTCTAGCGCGCTGGCTTAACCGCCGAACGAATAGACAATGGATGCCCGCGTGACCGTATCCGTCGCCTCGAAACCAGGCGGCGGGTTCGTGTCATAGCGGACATCGAAGGAAAAGCGGGCCGAGAACGTATCTGTCAGCGCCGCTGTCAGCGCTGTGGAATTGCTGACCTGCGTCGATTCCATCGCGTAGATGACGTCGGTATTGTTGGTCAGCGACACCGCGTCATTGAACTGGTGCGAAAGTTCAGACCGCCCGACGACAGAGAAGGATTGCTCGGTTGAGGCGGGGGTGACGACGGCGACGCCATTGCGCACGGTCGTGGTCTCCTGGACTTCGTCGACCTTGATACCCGGGCCACCCTGGACCGACCAGTTTGTCACCTCATTCTCGATGATCTTGTAGCCAACGCCGCCGCCGACAAAGAGACGCGAATCGAAGCCGGAGAACTCGTCTCTCTCATAGGATGTCCGCACAAAGCCAAACAGCCTGTCGCCAAGCTGGCGGTCGACCTCGCCGGAAAGGAAGACGCGGTTGCGCGTCTCGACCGAGTCCGTTTCGCCATACTCAGCGGCCGCTTCGCCGCTATAGGTCCACACACCGAGTTCGCGGTTCAGCTTGACGCCAAGGCCAAGGTCTGCGGTCTCTGTGTTGCCTGTTGTGTAGCCAGCGCTGAACGAACCTTCGCCCGTCCAGCCATCCTGAGCGGCCGCGGCAGGCACTAGTGACAGCGCAGCGATACCAGCGCATAAATACCGGAACTTCATGCGGTTAACTCCTCAAATCATCCTTTCGCCCCTCCTTGCAAATAGGCCCCAATAAGGGGTTAACCCCGCTGAAACGCCCGCTGTCCCGGCGGCAAAAGCTCAGCCTGCCGGGCTTGCAGTTCTGCCCTTCCCATGAAACCAAGAGACATGACTGATTTAGGTAAAATGACGACCGAAGATGACGCTGTCTGCGAACGCATCGCGGCGGCCGAAGAGACGATGCAGGCCCGGATGCTGGACTGGGCGGCGACCAATACGGGCAGCTGGAACGCCGACGGGCTGAAAGCGCTTGCGCCTAGGCTGGCCGATGCCTTCTCCGCTCTTGAGGCCGATGTGAAGCTCACCCCGTCGCAGCCCTTCGAGAAGGTGAATGAGAAGGGTGAGACGGTCGATTTCGAGACCGGTCCGATCATTCGCGTAAAGTCGCGGCCCGAAGCACCGGTGCAGGTCGTCATGAGCGGCCACTATGACACGGTTTTCCCGGAAGGGACCTTCACTGAGATCAAGGACCTTGGAGACGGACGCAAGAACGGGCCGGGCCTTGCCGACATGAAGGGCGGTCTCTCTGTCATGCTAGGGGCGCTCGAAGCGTTTGAAAGCGGCCCCCTGAAAGACAAGCTCGGCTATCAGATCGTCCTTTCCCCTGATGAGGAAATCGGCAATTTCGCAAGCTCTGGCGCGCTCAAGGAAGCGGCCCAGTCGGGCGCGCTTGTGGGCATGACCTATGAGCCGTGTATGGAAACCGGCGCCATGTCCGGTGGCCGCAAGGGGTCTGCGGTGTTCGATATCGTCCTGCACGGGCGCTCGGCCCATGCCGGCCGGTCCAAGGAAGACGGCCGCAGCGCGCTTGAGGCGGCCGCCCACGCCGTTGTCGACCTGGAGGCGCTCAATGGGCGGCGTCCGGGCGTCTCGTTCAATGTCGGTGCCATCGATGGCGGCGGCGCAGTCAACATCGTGCCTGAGCTTGCCATTGTGCGCTTTGGGGCCCGCGCGCCTGACGCCGATGCGGCCCAGTGGGCCACGTGGGAGGTTGAACGGATATTCCGTGAGGCAACCGCCCGCGATGGCATTACCGGCCACCTGCATGGCGGCTTCTATCGCCCGCCAAAACCGCGCAATGACGCCCAGCAGGCGCTGTTTGATGCGGTGGCCCAGACCGGGTCCGCGCTTGGGCTCGAACTGACATTCGAGGACACAGGCGGAGTTTGCGAAGGCAATAATATCTTCGCGGCTGGCGTCCCCAATGTTGATACGCTCGGCGTGATGGGCGGGCGTATTCACTCCAGCGAGGAATATGTCGTCATGTCCAGCCTGGTCGAGCGGGCGCAGCTTTCTGCACTCCTGCTCAACCGTTTCGCGGACGGCCGTATCGATGCGGCGAAGATCAAGGCGCTGATGGAATGACTGTGCCCTATGTCATGCGGCCGGCACGGCTGGATGATTTCGACGCGCTGATGACGCTGGCAGAGGAATCCGGCCCGGGCTTTACCAGCCTGCCGGTGCATGAAGGCATCATCCGCGAGCGGCTCTCAAAGTCCGAAAAGTCCTTCTCGGGTGACCTCGATCAGCCGCAATACGGCAAGTATCTCATGATGATGGTCAATCATGAGACGGGCGAGGTAGGCGGCTGCAGCGCGGTTAAGGCGGGGACAGGCATTGACCAGCCTTTCTTCAACTACCGGGTCATTACGGTGGCCCAGGCCAGTCAGGCCGCCGACAGGCGCCACGACATGGATGCGTTGATCCTGACCAATGAATTTGTCGGCTTTACCGAGGTTGGCACACTCTTCCTGCGGCCCGCCCATCGCGGCGGCGGGGCAGGGCGGCTGGCGGCCCAGTCGCGCTATCTTTTCATGGCATCCTGCCCGGACCGGTTCGGCGATATGGTGCTGGCGGAATTGCGCGGCGTGGTCGATTCCAGGGGCAATACGCCTTTCTGGGATGCGATCGGCCAGCACTTTTTCCAGATGTCATTTACCGAGGCCGATATCCTCTCTGCCGTCACGGATAATCAGTTCATCTTGGACCTGATGCCGAAATACCCGATCTATGTGGACCTCCTGCCGCCAGAGGCCCGTGAGGTCATCGGACGATGCCATGCAGACGGCGTTGGCGCGCTTAAATTGCTTGAGTGGGAAGGCTTCCGGTTCGAGCGGACGGTTGATATCTTTGACGGCGGCCCGCTTGTCGCCGCGCCCCGCAAACTCATCCGGACGATCCGCGAAAGCCGACTCGTCAAGCTGGTCGAAGGTGAGGCCGACGGTGAAACCGGCCTTGTTTCCAATGATCACTTCAACGATATCCGCGTCAGCCTGATTGACGGCGCAAGCCGCGGCGACGACGAATTTGTAACATCGAAGGCGGTGCTGGACCGCCTGAGGCTGTCATCGGGCAGCACGGCAAGACTTTGGCTGAGGAGCTAGGCGAGCGATATGGCGAAAGGCACATACATCAAAGGCAAGTGGCAGCCAGGCGACGGCGACTGGTTTGAAAAAACCTCGCCAGCGACGGGCGAGACAAGCTGGGAAGGCCAGGCCTCCAGCGCCTCGCAGGTTAATGAAGCGGTAGAAGCTGCGCAGGACGCCGGACGTGATTGGCGCCACACGCCTCAGGGCGAACGCACCCGGTTCATGGAAGCCTATGCGGGCGAGATCGAGAAGCGCGCCGAGGATATTTCGGCCGCGATCAGCAATGACATGGGTAAGGCCCGCTGGGAGTCGCTCGCTGAAGCGGGCGCGATGAAGGGCAAGGTCGCGGTCTCTATCGAGGCGCAGGTCGAGCGCGCCGGCGGCCGCAGCCAGGAAACCGCCTTTGGCGGCGCGCACCTTACCCACCGCCCGCACGGCGTCATGGCCGTCTTCGGACCTTTCAACTTCCCGGGTCATTTGCCGAACGGACATATCGTGCCCGCGCTTCTGGCAGGGAATACCTGCGTCTTGAAACCCTCCGAGCTCGCGCCGTCTGTCGCGAAGATCATGGTCGAGTGTTTTGAAGCGGCTGGTCTTCCATCTGGTGTGCTGAACGTCGTTAATGGCGGCCGGGACACTGGCGCAGCGCTGCTCGATGCCGACATCAACGGCGTTCTCTTTACCGGTTCGGCCAAGACGGGCACGGCGTTCCACCGCCATTTCGCAGGTCGCCCCGATATCATTCTTGCGCTCGAGATGGGGGGGAATAACCCCCTCATTGTCTGGGATCCGGCTGACCCTGAAGCGGCGGGCGACATCGCGGCTCAGTCCGCCTTCCTGACGACAGGTCAGCGTTGCACCTGTGCACGCCGCGTTTATGTGCCCGACAATGCTTTCGGCAAGTCAGTGATTGAGGCCATCGTTGAACGTGCCCGGGGCCTCAAGATCGGGGCCTGGGATGAAGATGAAATCTTCATGGGGCCGCTTGTGTCCGAAGAGGCCGCGCAGGCAGCCGTCGATTTCCAGACCATGCTGTCAAAGGCGGGCGGCAAGCCGCTACGCCGTCTGAAGCGTCTGGATCGTGGCGGCGGCTTTGTAACGGCAGGCGTCATTGACGTGACCGATGCCAGCAATGTGCCGGATGAAGAGCTTTTCGGACCCCTCATTCAGGTCCACCGCGTCAAGGATTTCGATTCTGCGATTTCGCACGCCAATGACACACGATTTGGTCTCTCTGGCGGGCTTGTCAGCGACGATGATGCGCTCTGGCTGCGCGCTCACAATGAGATGCGCGCCGGTATCCTCAACCGCAACCGGCCAACGGCTGGCGCGTCGGGCAATATGCCGTTTGGCGGCCCGGGGCTTTCCGGCAACTTCCGCCCGGGTGCCTATTATGCCGCCGATTATTGCGCCTGGCCGCAGGCAAGCCAGACGGCCAGTCAGGCCGCCCGACTTAAAGCGCAAGGGTTTCCGGGCTAAGAGCTTCAGAAGGGGTTAAGCGAATAGCCGTCACGCGCGAGCTGCGCATGCGCAGTCATGGCTGACAGGGATATTTCCACGCCTGGTATCAGGTCGTCCTTGGATAGCCCACGCGCCGCCGCCGTCTGTCCACATAGATAGATGGGCACGTCAGCCTGAAGCAGGGCGAAGACAAGGCGGAACGTGTCAGTTGCGTCTTCGGTCGGGCCTGGCTGGACGAGGTATTGCGCTGCGCCGCCGTGAACCACGATGGCGGGCTTGATCGCGTCTCTGTCTACACCGGCGCGCGCATGCATGTTGAGGAAGCGGGCGACTGTCTCGAACTGGCGGTTCACCCCACCGCGCTCTTCGGTATCGGCAATGTCGAAAGCGACCTTCAGTTCCATGTCTTCGGCAAGCGGGATCATGCCCTCTGCTTGTGCGGACGGGCCAAATTCCTCGATCACCGGACCGGGTGTGAAAGCTTCAGGCAGCGTTTGTGCATTGGCGATCGCGCCAGGAGCAAACAGGGCAGCGGCGGCGAGCATCGGGTTCAGCTTCATGATGGCGGTTCCTCTTGAGGGATAGGTGTCCCCGATATTGAGCGCGACAGGGCGGTGTGTCCATCAGCGGCTTCCATCAACCCGCCGGGCAGTGTATCCGGCCCTTATGAGCACAGCATACGAAGTCAATTTCGATGGCCTGATCGGGCCGA
Source organism: Henriciella marina DSM 19595 (assembly GCF_000376805.1). Lineage (NCBI taxonomy): Bacteria > Pseudomonadati > Pseudomonadota > Alphaproteobacteria > Hyphomonadales > Hyphomonadaceae > Henriciella > Henriciella marina. The sequence continues at coordinate 437,122 of NZ_AQXT01000002.1, forward strand.
GCCACAATTATGGCGGGATGTCTGAAGGTAACCTCGCCAGCGCCCGTAATGAGGGAGATGTTTCCAATCCGCGGGAGGCCGCAATTCAGGGGCTGGAAAAGATGCGGCTCCTCCTGCGGGCGGGACTTAAACAGGGTGTGCTGCCACCGCTCCCGCGACCGAACTTCGATCTACTGGTCGCGGCGGGCTTTTCGGGCAGCGACGCCGACATCATTGAAGCGGCCGCCCGCGCCAATCCAAAGCTCCTCAAGGCTGCCTATAGCGCGTCATCCATGTGGGCGGCGAATGCGGCCACCGTCTCGCCATCCGCTGACGCATCTGATGGCAGGCTGCATCTGACGACAGCGAACCTCTCGACCATGCTGCATCGCTCCACAGAGCATCCCGACACGACCGCCGCGCTGATTTCGATTTTCGGGGACACAGACAGGTTCGGCGTTCACGCGGCCCTGCCAATGCATGCCGATTTCGCTGATGAGGGCGCCGCCAATCATGTTCGTCTGTGTGCTGAACATGGCGCTGAAGGCGTTGAAGTCTTCGTCTATGGGCGCGACGCCGGAGAGAGCGCGGTCGGTTTTCCGGCCCGCCAGACAAAACTTGCGAGTGAAAGTATCGCCCGGGCCCATACGCTGTCCCAAAGCCGCCAAGTGTTCGCTCGCCAGTCGCGCGCGGTCATCGACGCCGGTGCCTTCCACAATGATGTTGTCTGCGTCGGCTCGCTCGATACGCTCTTCTATCATGAGCTTGCCTTCGAAGAGACAGACGCCACGCTGGATGCCATTCGCAAGGCGGGTGAGGGACTCTTTGAGCTGAAGACCGTGATGGTGCCCGAAGCGGACGTGCCGATCGGCGACGCGATCACTTCGTATCTCTTTAACTCGCAGCTCCTCAAATGGCCCGGCGAAGACCGCCTCGTTCTGCTCGCCCCGCTTGAGACGCAGGAAACTCAAAGCACGCGTGCCTTCTGTGAGAAGATGGTCGAGGGCAACGGCCCGATCGGCCGGGTTCAGTATGTCGATGTGCGCCAGTCCATGCGCAATGGCGGCGGGCCGGCATGCCTGCGCCTGCGTGTCGTGATGACCGATGAAGAACTTGATGCCTGTCATCAGGGCGTCCTGCTGGACGAGGACAAGATCGACAGGCTGCAGGACATTGTCGCGCGGACCTATCGCGACAAAGTGGTGGCCGCAGATCTCGCCGATCCGGCCTTCGCCAATGAGTGCAGGCTCGCCCGCGAGGCAATTTTAGAGTGCCTGGGTCTTAGTGAGCTCGACTAGGGAACGCCCGGAAAGGACGACACGATCTCAACCTCGATATCGGGGAAGCTGTCGACATACTGGACGGTAAAATCCGGAAAGCTCTCGACCAGCTGCCACTGTCCGCACTTGTCTGGAAAGCTCTCCACCATCTGGACTTTCAGATCGGGGAAACTGTCGACGGCCTTGATCTTGATGTCCGGGAAGCTGTCGACGACCTGAACTTTCCCATGGAGCGGCGTACCCTCAAACTGGCAGGATGCATCAACCGCGTCATCGCCGAGCGCAGGTAGCGCAAAAACAAATACGCTCACGGCAAGCGCCGTGGCCCATCTCATTTCCCGCTACCGACCGGTGCCAGGCGACCGCCCGCCTCGGCATAGGCCTGACTGCCCCGGTGCAGGACCGTGTCAGATGCCTCAATGTCTTCAGGCTTCAGCTCGAAATTGCCCTGCATCTTGTCATAGATCGGCGCGAAATCGGTTTTCACTGTCGCATCGAAAAGCTGCTCATAGCTGTCGATGACGAAATAGGTCTGCTGGAAATCATCGATCCGGTAATCGGTCTTCATCAGCCGCTCCAGCTCAAACCCGATCCGGTTGGGGGAGGGGTCTTCGAGCGCGAAAATGCTCTCTGTCTTTGAGGAAACGATCCCCGCGCCATAGATGCGGAGCCCCTCATCGGTCTGGATCAGCCCAAATTCCACCGTATACCAGTAAAGCGCGGCAAGGTTCTTCAGCGCCGCAAAATCGAGGCTGCGCAGGCCCCCCTTGCCATAGGCTTCCATATAGTCGGCAAAGACCGGATTGGTCAGCATCGGCACATGGCCGAACACGTCATGGAAAACGTCCGGTTCCTGCAGGTAATCGAGCTGATTGCGTTTGCGGATGAACTGGCCGGCCGGAAAGCGGCGATTGGCGAGGTGATCGAAAAACACCTCATCCGGCACCAGTCCCGGCACGGCGACGACGCGCCAGCCGGTCAGCGCTTCCAGCTCGTCCGACATCGCCTCAAACTCGGGGATGCCGCCCTTGCCGAGATCCAGCGCCTTCAATCCGTCGAGGAATTCAGGCGCCGCGCGGCCCGGCAGAACGTCCATCTGCCGCTTGTACAGGATGTCCCACACGGCATGTTCTTCTGCCGTGTAGTCGGACCAGCCCTGATCTATGGTCCAGTCAGCTCGTGCGTGCGCAGGGCGTTCGGAATGGTTGCTCATGCAACTATTATAACGCACTAAACACTGAAAGAAATGGAAAGCTGGTCTTCGCACTGGCACAACGCCAAGAGAGGAAAGGATACGCCGTCTATGAAACTCGCAAGCCTCAACAAGGGACGCGACGGCCAGCTCGTCGTCGTTTCAAAAGATCTCACCCGCTACGCAGACGCCAGCCACATCGCCCTGACCCTGCAGTCGGCGCTCGACAGCTGGGACCTGAAGGCGCCGAAACTCGCCGCGCTTGCGCAGGAGGTTGAGGTCGGCTCCGTGCCCACCGAACGCTTCCATGAGCATGACTGCGCCTCGCCGCTGCCACGTGCCTTTCAGTGGGCCGATGGGTCTGCCTACATCAACCATGTCGAGCTGGTCCGCAAAGCCCGCGGCGCTGAAGTGCCGGAAAGCTTCTATTCCGATCCGCTGATGTATCAGGGAGGCTCTGACAGCTTCCTTGGGCCCCGTGAGGCGATCCCCCTGAACGACAAGTCCTGGGGTCTCGACTTCGAAGCAGAGGTTTGCGTCGTCACGGGCGACGTGCCCATGGGCATCGATGCCAAGGCCGCGCTCGATCAGGTCAAACTCATCATGATCTGCAATGATGTCAGCCTTCGCGGCCTCATCCCGAATGAGCTTGGCAAGGGTTTCGGTTTCTTCCAGTCCAAACCGTCGAGCGCGTTCTCGCCGGTGGCGGTTACACCCGATGAGCTTGGCGAGGCCTGGAGCGGCGGCAAGCTGCATCTTCCCATGCTGTCGACCTATAATGACAAGCCATTCGGCAAGCCCGAATGCGATGTCGATATGACGTTCGACTTCGGCACGCTGGTCGCGCACGCGGCCAGGACCCGGCCGCTCTGCGCTGGCACGATCATCGGTTCGGGTACGATCTCCAATCGCGACCCCGACGGCGGGGCAGGAAAGCCTGTTGCCGATGGCGGTCTTGGTTATTCCTGCATTGCGGAAATCCGCATGATCGAAACCATCCGCGACGGTGAGCCGACGACCAGCTTCATGCAAGTCGGCGACAAGATCCGCATCGAGGTCAAGGACAGCGCCGGTCACACCGTCTTCGGTGCGATCGAACAGGATGTCGTTGCCCCATGAGCGGACTGAAACTCTATGAATACTGGCGCTCGTCCGCAGCCTACAGGCTGCGGATCGCGCTTAACCTCAAGGGTGTCGACTACACGTCAGAAGCGGTGAACATCGCGCCCGGCAACGATGAGCAGATGCGCGAGGGCTACCGCGCCCTCAATCCGCAGATGCGCGTCCCGATGATCGAAGTGGACGGCCAGCGCGCTGGCCAGTCCATGGCGGTCCTCGAATGGCTCGATGAGACTTATCCGGACCCGCCGCTATTGCCGGAAGATAGCTGGACCCGCCTTCAGGTCCGCGCCTTTGCGGACGTTATCGGCTGCGACATCCACCCGCTGAACAACCTCTCGGTTCTGAAAAAACTGAAAGACGATTTCGGCGCAGATCAGGACGCCGTCGGTGAATGGTATCGTGACTGGATCCTCCGCGGCTTCACGGCGCTTGAGGAAATGGCGCAGGCTCATTCAGGGGCTGCATTCCTCTTCGGGGATACGCCGACGCTGGCGGAAATCTGCCTTGTGCCGCAAGTCTATAACGCCCAGCGCTACAAGACCGATCTTGGCCTGTTTCCTAGACTTCTTGAAGTCGATGAGGCGTGCCGGGCGCTCGATGCGTTCGCGCGGGCGGCCCCTGATGCGGTCAAGCCAGACTGAGCTTAGTTGGCCTGCTTGCGTTTGAGCGCATAGCCGTCATCGGTCCGGTCCAGCACATAGGGGATATCGGGGTGGCTGACCGGCTGGTCGCTGTCGTCAACGAGCAGATTACCCTCTGAAACATAGGCGACATAATGCGTCTTATCGTTCTCGGCGAAGAGGTGATAATAGGGCTGGTCTTTCGATGGACGCAGATGCTCGGGGATGGCTTCATACCATTCGTCGGAATTGGCAAAGACCGGGTCGACATCAAAGATCACGCCGCGAAAATCGAACAGGCGGTGCTTCACGACCTGGCCGATCTGGAACCTCGCCTGACGTCTGTCGATCGCAAAGTGCGGATAACCGTCTTCACCATAGCCCAGCGCGGTTTCTTCATCGGGCTCTGGCATGGATTGCAGCACCTCAGCGTCCGCTTCTGCGGCTTTGGGCGTCCTGAACAGCGCAGCTATGCGCGAGAATATGTTGGGTCGTTGGCTCATCTCCATTCAATGTGATATTGCGGTTATCAACCGACAAGATTTGGGCCTCACATGGCTGAAAAAAAATCGCGTGAGGGTCAAAGGCGAAACCGCCGGCCCTCGCGCAATGACCGAAGGCCACCGCTCTATGCGGCGGTGGACCTCGGTACGAACAATTGCAGACTGCTGGTCGCTGCGCCAACGCGCAAGGGCTTCAACGTGGTCGATTCCCACTCACAGATCGCGCGCCTCGGCGAAGGTCTGGAACAGTCTGGAGAGCTCTCCGAGGCTGCGATGAACCGTGCGTTTGACGCGCTCGATGCAATCTCCAAAAAACTGAAGGCGAAGCGGGTGGGCCATGTCCGCTGCATCGCGACCGAGGCCTGCCGGAAAGCGACCAATGGCGCTGACTTCATCGGCCAGATCCGTGAACGGACCGGGCTCACTTTCAAGATCATTGGCCCTCAGGAAGAGGCGCGGCTGGCGCTGATCGGCTGCCACAACCTCATAGACGATGACGCAAAAAGTGCCCTCGTCCTTGATATTGGTGGCGGCTCGACGGAGCTGTCCCTCGTTGACGCCGACCGGGCCCGGGACAGTGGCCTTGATGGCATGCTCAAAAAGCCGCCTATCAAGGCATGGGTCAGCGTCCCGCTCGGCGTGGTGACGCTAACCGAAGCCTTCAGCCATCTCGATGAAGCCGAAGCCTATCCTGCCATGCTCGAAAAGGCGCGCAGCTATATCGAACCGTGGGCGACCAAGCATGATGTGCGCGCGATCCTCGCAGATGGGGCGTCCCATATCATCGGCACGTCTGGTACAGTCACCTGCGTTGCCGGGGTTCATTTCGGTCTCGAGCGGTACCGGCGCGATATGGTGGATGGCCACTGGATGGATCATGATGGATGCTATTCAACCATGGACGCACTCATCTCCGCGGGGCCGGTCGGACGAGCGAAGTATCCGACAATTGGTGAAGACAGGGCAGGGCTGATGCTGGCAGGTTGCGCCCTGATGGATGCTGTCTGGTCGCTTGCGCCTCAATCAAGAATGCGTGTGGCTGATCGCGGTCTACGCGAGGGCCTGCTGCTCTCCATGATGAAGGGGCCGAAACGCAAACGGTCTCGCGGCGGGCGCAAACGCAAGCCAAAACAACAAGGCGGCGAAGCGGCCGTGGAGGCAAAATCATGACCGACGATGGCAAGCGGCGCTGGAAAGGCCCACCCAAGGAAAAGAAACAAGGGTCGGGTCGGCGCATGTCTGAGCGCAAGATCATCGCCTATAATGCGAAGGACGAAAGCTCAAAGCGCTGGATCGAACGCCAGCTGTCCGACCCTTACGTACAGCTCGCCAAGAAGGAAAACTATCGCGCGCGGGCGGCCTACAAGCTGATCGAGGTTGATGAGAAGACGGGCCTTCTGAAGGGCGCAAAACGCGTGGTCGACCTTGGCAGTGCGCCGGGCGGCTGGCTTCAGGTGTGCCTTCGCCGCGGCGTCAGCGAAATTGCAGGGATTGATCTTCTCGCCATCGACCCGCTTCCGGGCGCGCATATTGTCCAGGGCGACATCAATGAGCCGGAAGATGTGGCACGCCTGCTCGAAGGCCTTGGCGGACCGCCTGACCTTGTTCTCTCCGACATGGCCGCGAACACGACCGGCCACAAACAGACCGACAGCCTTCGAACTGCCGCGCTGGCAGAAACAGCGCTCTGGTTTGCGAGTGAATATCTCGTCACGGGCGGAAACTTCTGCAGCAAGGTTTTCCAGGGCGGCGCGACGCAGGACATGCTGAATGATCTCAAGCGCATGTTCAAAACCGTCAAACACGTCAAACCACCGGCCAGCCGGGCTGGTTCGCCAGAACTCTTCGTTGTTGCGCTCGGATTTCGCGGCCGCTCATGAGTGCGGACGCCCGGATACTTGTGCATCGCACGCCGGGAGAGATACGGGCGGCCGCATTCAATGCGCAGGGAAAGCCCTTTCGCCTCTTCGTTGAGCGCTGGGGCGGCGAAGAGGCAGGCCTTCGTCTTCACACAAGGGTGGACGCGAGACTTCGCCGCCGGGCGGTTGAGCAGGGCGGGGCCTTTTTTGAAGCAGCCTCAGGCGAGGAAATCTTCGTCCGGTCCGCCGACGCCGGAAAGCTGACCGAAGGCGCTGCGGCGATTGTGGAAATTGTGGCCGAAGCGCGCCGCGACAAGCTCGCCCGCGGCAAGGTCACCCGGGAAAAGTCCGAGAATCTTCCCCCGCCGCTGGACCGCTGGAGCACCTCCATTGTCGGGGCGCCTGAATTCGACACGGTGGCCGACCCTCTGGACTTCGACCGGATCGAAAGCGCGTTTGATGAAGCGCTAGGAAAATGGTGTCCGCTGCCGAGTGGGGGAAATCTTGGTATTGAGCGAACCCGTGCTCTGACGGCGATCGACATCGACACGGCTGGGCGCATGTCGAAGGGAAGCGCTGGTGCCCGGGCGTTTGGCATCAATCGCGAAGCGGTGCAGGAAAGCGCGCGGCAATTGTCCCTGCGCAATCTCGGCGGCCTTGTTGTCCTTGACTGTATCGGTCCGGTCACCGCCTCATCGGCAGATAAACTCCGGACTGGCTTGCAGGAGAAATTCGCCGCCTATTCCGCTCGCCAGATAGAGGCGCTGAAGCCGTCGGCCTTCGGCCTGCTGCAGGCCCAGCTCGCCTGGGCAGAAGCGCCGGTCGAAGACAGGCTGAACGATGCCCAGGGGCTGCCAACACCGGAAACCGAACTCCTTGCTCTCTTCAGGGCGGCAGCGCGGGAAACAGCTGCAAATCGCACTGGCTTCTACAGGCTCACCCTGTCGGCAAGAGCGGTTCAGGCCTATATAGCGCGGCGAAAGCAATGTGACGCGCTCTTGCAGGAGGCCTTTTCAGGCCGGGTAAAGATTGCCAGTGGCAAGGGCGAGAAATCGGTGGTGAGGAAAGAATGAGCAAGGCGAAATGCCCGATCTGTGAGACCCGGCCAGTCAATCCGGAGTTCAGGCCTTTCTGCTCCAAACGCTGCGCTGACGTCGATCTCTCGCGTTGGCTGAAAGGCGGCTACGCCATTCCCGGGCGGCCCGCCGAACAGGCCGACGAAGCGCCAAGCTACAAGGAAGAACGCGACGAGTAGCGCGCCGGCCCGGATGCTGGCAGAGTGTCGGTGACGCTTTGTGCCATGAAAGGCCACTTCGATGCGCTTTATTCTTGCGACTGCCAGCCTGCTCGTCCTGACCGCTTGCGCCGTGCCAGCCGAAACCCCTCCCGATCAACCGTCTGAGCCTTCTCAACCCTATGAACGTATCTCGTTCGAAGGCGAATTTGCGACGCCAGAAGAACGTGCGCGCTGCGAAGCAGCCGGCGGAAGTGTTGAGCGCGCTGGGATGCTGGGCTGGGAAAACTGTATCCAGACCTTCGCAGATGGTGGGAAGATCTGCACGGACAGCTCTGAGTGTACGGGCACATGCCGGACCAGTGGTGAATTTGCCGATGGCGGCTCACGCGTCACCGGTCAATGTACCAGCAATGACAACATCTTTGGCTGCTACCAGACGGTGGAAAACGGCGTAGCCGGTCCGGCGCTTTGCGTTGACTAGGCGCTGACCTGACGGCCTTCGCGGGTCAGGAAGCCAGCAGGATCTCGTCTTTCTGGGTCTCCACGAGTTTCGGGCGCCCGATCCAGTAGCCCTGGATCTGGTCCGCGCCGAGCGTCTTCATCTGGGTGGCGAGCGCCTCTGAGTTGACGCCCTCGACACAGGATTTGAGTCCAATCTCGCGTGCCAGCTGTAGCGCGCCGCGAAGAATAGCGGTTTCGGGGCCGTCCTTGCTCTTATTGGCTGCATGAACAAGCGACTGATCGATTTTCAACGTGTCGAGTGGTAACTGGCTGAGGAGCGACAGGGACGAATAGCCCGTGCCGAAATCGTCCAGCGCAATCGACATCCCGGCCCGGCGAGCCCGCTCGAGGACTTTGACGTTTGCGCCGAGGTTTCTGAGCGCCACTTTCTCCGTAATCTCAAGCGTCACCGCGCTTGCGGCAAATCCATGCTTGTCGATCACGCGGCGAAGCGTGGTCACGAAATCGGGGGTCTGGAGCTGTCCCGGAGAGATGTTTACGGACAAGGCGCGAATGGTGTCTGGCCAGTTTGAAAGCGTTGTGTGGAGTGTGGTCCAGAGAAGCTCATTTAGGAGCCCCAGTTTCTCTGCCACCGGAATGAATTCATCCGGTCCAGGCTGGCGCGGGCTCTCAGCGCCAGATTTCGGACCGGTCCAGCGGGCAAGCAGTTCGTGGCCGACGATGTCCAGGCTGCTCGCATCCGCGATCGGCTGAAGGGCAGGGCGGATCAGACCGGTTGCGAGGGCGCGCGGGAAAGTGATATTGAGCCGCTCAGTACGCACTTCCGGGCCATCGACCGCTTCGGTGAAGCGGGCATAGCCGCCCCCGGTCGCCTTGACGCGGCGCATCGCTGTGTCGGCCTGGTTGAGGCAGGCCTGGAGATCCGTCTCGGCGCCCTCACCCTTCATATCGGCATAGCCCATCGAGGCGCCGACATGGATGAGGCGATCATCCCAGGCGACGTCGCAGACAAGCTCTTCATACAGATCGGCCATGGCGACATCCACGCCGGCCTGATCGAGGAACGGGTTGAGGATGGCCGCAAACTCATCGCCGCCGGGGCGGGCGGCGACCGAAATGGCCTCGCAGCGCTCCAGCCGGGACGCGATCGCCTTCAGGACCGCATCGCCCGCGGCATGGCCATACTGGTCGTTGAGCGGCTTGAAATTATTGAGGTCGATAAAGGCGAGCGTCACCGTTCCATTGCTCTTCGCCGATGCTTCAAGCGCGTCGAGGAAGGCGCGGCGATTGAGAAGGCCGGTTAGCGGATCGGTGGTGGCGAGGCGGTTTTTCTCTGCGATCACTTCGACGAGGCGGAGGTCTGTCTTCTGGCGGGCGATCTGGACCATGCCGAGGAGGAAGAGGAGGATCGCGGAAAAGGCGGCGAGTGTAATGCCAAGGGCGGTCTCATTGACCGTGGTTGAACCCGGGCCGTGGAAAATCTCGGCAAACGCCCCAAAACAATACCAGACAAGGCCGGCATGCACGGGGGCAAGGGCAAACTGGAGCCGGAAATCGAGGCCGATGGCGATGAAAACCGGAATGAACAGGACAAACATCAGACTGTTTGGATCAACCGCCCCGATGTGGAATTCGTAGAGCGTGTAGGCCCAGTAGCTGAGGAAGAGGAGCGCCAGTCCGCCGTGAAGAACGCGCTCGATATGATAGTCGCGCCGGGCAGCCAGGGAAATCGCGCCGAGGATGAGACAGTAGGTAACGGCCTCGAAATAGGAGGTTGGTTTCAGAACGCCGGTCGCCGCGGACAGTAGAAATGCGGTGCAGACGAGCACCAGACCGACAATGCCGATGCGATAGGCAATTCGGCGTAACCGTTCATGCAGGTCCCGCAGTCCCGGCTCAAATTCTAGTGTACTTTCGACCATGCCCCAGGATGGCACGAAAGCGGTAAATCATGGGTAAGCAAATATAAAATTTCGAAGGATTGCCGGTTATCTTTGGTTAACGCGCCCCGTTTCCCTGGTGGCAGGCATGCACCAGCGCCCACAGGCAAGCGGAAAAGCGCCCTGTGGCAACAAGGGTCGTACAAGGAGCAAAGGGCGCGGGGGCGTTAGCCGCTATCATACCAACCAGAGAGCGCCCGCGAGACCAGATGCGGGAGGCTGGCGGCAATCAGCTGAAGCTCTGTCGCTGTGCGGCGCGTATCTGTGGGGGCGAGACAGAGCGGGCGCGGTGCGCCTGCAGCCCGCAGGCGCGCAAGCCGCCACGCCATGCGCCGGGCGGCCTTTTCAGGGTGTCTGAGGAGTGCCCCCACGGTGTTCCAGCGGTGCATGAGCGGTGCGAGATCAAGCGGGCGGCAGCCACGCCCCGAAACCTCCGCCCGCAAGGTGTCAAACACCGAGGGGTCCAGGGGCGGCCTCTCCCGCAGTGTGGGCAGGAGGGCAAAGCCGCGCCGGGATTTACCCTTTTCGGCGGGGGCGGGTGCGGCCGGAGAGGGGCCCGCCTGTGAGGGGGCTGGCCTTGAGGGCGCGGTCTGGCTGGACGAGGTCCCGGCTTTCGCCGGAATGACGCTTATCTCAATCGACGCCGCCATCAGGACGAGGAGGCGGCGCAGCAGCGTCTCGATCAGTTTCAGACGCGCCCGGACATGGGTGTAGAGCCGCCGGCTAAGCCGGATTTCGGCCCGCTCCAGCCCGGCCCGGAAAGAGAGATATGCCATCTCCTCCCCCAAGGCGCGAAACCCTGCCTCTATGAACCCGGAATTGTCCTGCATGGATGAGAGGATAGGGGCGGGGGGAATACGGTCGGAAAGTTTAGCCTACTGTTTTGCGGCGCGTGCCTGATTGAGGTCGAACAGGCGCTTCAGGATTTCCTCGTCCGTCAGCGTGCCTGCGCGGAAATCATCGCCCCATCCATAGGCGTCGGCGACGGCCTCATCCAAGGCACGGTGGGCATGGTCGAGCCAGGCCGGGCGCTCATTGTAGAGATTGGTGAGGGTGCGCTTCTTCAGGACTTTCTCCGCTGCCTCATCGACCGGCACGATGCGGTCTGGATAGCCCTCGACCACTTCCGGCACCCGTTTGATGAGATCGGGTGGGTTCAGCCAGTTCTCTCGCAGCTCGTTGAGACGCGCGGCGGCCACCGCGATGGCCTGCGCGCGTGGATCGTCGGCGTAGGCTTCGGCCGGAATGTCCGGGGTGAGGCCTTTGGGGAAAGGGAAGGTCTCGAAACAGGTGGTCGGCGTGTAGCGGGGGCGGTCCTCGAGCGAGGTGCCCATGCGCAGCGACCAGAGTTCGTGGAATTTGCTGTGCAGGATGCCGAAGCTTGTGTCGTCATCGCGGGCGATGGCAACAATCTGACTGTCAGGCACAACTTCTCGCGGCAGCCACACAAACACCCGATGCTTGGCAAGCCTTGCGGTAGCAAGACACCTGTCTTTGTTGGCAATCGCTTTTCTGAAAGCATGTCGGGGGCGTTGATGAAGCCACCAAGTTGACTTGCTCGAACTATGAGCAGCGCTTTTGCGATAAGGCTTCACGTTCTCTTGTATGTATCGGAATGGAGATTCGAAGAACGCGGCTTCCATTTCTGATAGCCCTGTAAAGTCGATGATCCACATGTCTCTAGGGCGACGAACAACATCCAAACCGTTGGACCACGGTCGAATAACGGCTTGGTTCTTTTTGCCGTTTGGGTTCGAGGGAAGCTCCAAAAAATTACGTGCCACCGTTCCGGAGACATCGAAGCTGCCTCCCTTCTGGTTGCCGATAAACGCTACATCCAGATTCGATTTCAATTCAGTAGAGTTCGCAAAGTCGATGTCGCCGGTATCAAGGTCAGATTGTATCTCGGCGACAATTTCGCCATTGAGCCGCTTTGTGGCGGAAGCTGAGTGCGCGGAAAAACATACAATTGAGACGCGGACTGCAGCCCCATCTACGATCCATGGCTCGTCAGACCAAGCTTCAAAGATGTCTCCCCCCTCGGTAATATAGCGCAATACATCGCGATTTGCGCCGCCCCGAATTGAATTAGTCGACACTAGGCCAGCCCGCTTCAATTTCTTGTCGCCAATCATTTTCCAAGCTTTGGCAAACCAATAGGTCACCAGATCAGCGCCCCCCGGTACTCTCTCAGTCCATGCCTCTCTGAGGCTGATGACGTAGCTACTACCAAGGTCGCCCAGCATTTTCTTGTCGCCCAGAAAGGGCGGGTTTCCCACCACCACTTCCGCCTCCGGCCACTCTGCTCGCGTGCCATCCGCGTTCAGGATCGCGTCGCGGCATTCGATGGTGTTGAGCGGCTTCAGGATCGGATTGTCGGACACCGAAAACCCGTTCTCGCGCATCCACTGGATTTCACCGATCCAGATGGAAACGCGGGCGAGTTCTGCCGCATAAGGATTAAGCTCAATGCCCTTTACCGCTTCCGGGCCGACACGCGGGAAGCCGCGTGGCAGGCCGAGGGCCTCGGCCTCGACATTCGCCTTGTGCTCGATATCCTTCAGCGCCTTGAGCGAGAGATAAAGGAAATTGCCCGAACCGCAGGCCGGGTCCAGCACACGAAATTCGGCCAGTTTCTCGATAAAGTCCGAATGCGCTTTCACTGCGCGATTATAGGCTTGGGTCTTGGCACCGGAGGATTTCGCCGTGCGTGACTTTTCCATCTCCGCCTCGATTTGCGCCTTCATCCCTTCCCATTCGGCCTCCAGCGGGTCCACGATGACCGGGTTCACGATCATCATGATCTTTTCGCGGTCTGTATAGTGCGCGCCAAGCTGTGAGCGCTTCGACGGGTCGAGGCCACGTTCGAAAAGGGTGCCGAGGATAGAAGGGTCGATGTCGCCCCAATAGAGTTTCGCCGCCTTCAGCGCGAGGTCGACATCGTCGCGGTCCATGGCCAAGGCTTCGGCGCTGTCGAACAGGCCGCCATTGAACCATGGGATGTCTTCAAGGCCGAACTCGCCGCCATTTTGCATCGCCGCAAAGAGGTTGGTGAGGTGGCCTTCCGCGCGATCCGGCTCTCGCTGCGAGCGTTCCATCGCCTTCTGGAAGAGCTTGTTCGGCAGGAGGTTCACATCCTCCGCGAACATGCAGAAGACCAGCCGGTTGACGAAATGGGCGACTGTCTGGGCGTGATGGCCACGATCCCGCAGTCGCTGAGCGAGTTTTGAGAAATCGTCTGCCGCTTCACGCGTAAGATCGTCGCGCGTGCGTTTCGGTTTCAGCGCGCCCGGATTGGTGAAGCAGTTGCGCAGGAGATCGCGCCATTTCTGATCCACGAGGTCGGTCAGTTCGATCTCATGCTTCTCGCTGACTGTGTTCGTCCAGTTCGTGCGAACCACGATCCGCTTGGTATCCGACACGATCAGGAGCGGCGGGCTTTCCAGCGCAACGGCATAGCGCTGAAGCTGGGTGTAGGCGGCGTCGAGCTTGGCTTTCGGGCCTTTATATTCCCAGCCGAAATGACCCTTCTTCCAGACATCTGCAAAGCCTTGCCCGCCGGTGGACTTGGTCGCGCCCTTTTCGAAACAATAGCTGTCGCCGGAATGGTCCATGTCAGCGGGTTTCGCGACATCGAGCAGCTCGCAGAGATCGAGGAAATGTTGTTGCGCAGACGCGCTCTCTTTCAGCTCGGAGCGTTCCCATTTGCGGATGAAGTCGGATGGCGTCATGGGGCTCTTTGTGGATTGAGTCCGGAGGGCGGTTTCCAAAAGCGGAAACCAGAGGTGGACATAGCGGGTGTCCGATCTGGAATAGCCCGTCAAGGGTGTAATCCTATGGACGCTTCGCGCCCTTGACGGGCTATTCCAGATCGAAAGACGCTGGCTATGGCTGAATGGCAGGGTCTGCCATTCGGCCTGAATAGCGCTTTGTGCGGAAGGCCTGGGTTACCGCTGCGCGCGTCGTGGTTGGTGAGATGGGTCGCCCCCTCACCCCTGGCCCCTCTCCCGCGGGAGAGGGGAAAATCACTCTTCTGCCCGCGCGAGCCCCTCACTTATGACATAGACACAGGCGACCTGGGTTGCGTGAGACGACGGCGCCGAACCATTTGCTCCGGCGCATCGGCAGGCGATAAGTTCTCCTTCGTCCACTCTCCCGTGCGAGAAGAGAGCGCGGGCGCCCTTTCCGTCTGCCTGCCGCCTTCCGAGCCTTTCCCCAGATTTTAACCGAAGCTAACCCCGTGTCGGCTTGGCGGGTTGGGGGCATTTCTGGCGGGAACGGGGCGTGCGCGCGGGGGTTGATCTGGTCCATTCACCTATCAACCAGATGAGGTATCCCCGATGTCTTCCCCCCAAAACCTGAAAGACCTTTACCTTGAAGAACTCCAGGATCTCTGGTCGGCGAACGACCAGATGGTCAAGGTGGTCAGAGAGATGGCCGATGCGGTTGGCGATGAGAAACTGTCGTCGAGGCTGCGCGGCTCCGTCGGCGGGATCGAGAAGCATGCCGGCGTCCTGCAGGACCTGATCAGCGATGCGGGCGGTGAGCTCAAGAAAGAACACTGCAAGGGCATGGAAGGCCTTGTGAAAGAGGCCCGCAAGCATGCGGTCGAAATGGACGCCGAGGCCGACGTAAAGGATGTCGCGGCGATCGCGCAATTCCAGCGCATGAGCCATTACGGCATTGCCGGGTTCGGCACGGCGGCGGCCTTTGCCGAGGCACTGGGTCTCGATGATGCGGCCAGCAAGCTGAACAAGGCGACGTCCGAAATCTACAGCTCTGATGAATATATGACCGAGCTCGCAGAGCGCAGCCAGAACCTCGAGGCAAAGGGCAAGGGCGCATGATCTCTCGGTCAGAAGATCTGCCTGTCGCGGTCGGGATTCCCGTCCGCGACGAGGCAGGGCGTTTGCCGCGCCTGCTCGATGCGCTCTGTGACCAGAGTGCGGGGGCGGGCGCGTTCACGGTCTGCTTCCTGCTCGATGGCTGTAGTGATGAGAGCGAGGCGCTGCTGCGTGCGGCGGCGCCTCGCCTCAGCTTCGAGATGAAGATTTCGAGCCTGCCGCGGGTCGAGCCGAATGCGGGGCGCGCGCGTCATCTGGCGATGGAGATGTGCCTTGAGGTGACCGGGGCGCGGGGCGGGATCGTCCTGACCACCGATGGCGATTCCGTGCCGGAGCCGGACTGGATCGAGAGCGCGCGGCGGGCGCTCAGCGAGGTTGACGTCGTGGCCGGTCATATCGAGCGCAATATCCGTCTGATAGGCTGCTGGCGCACGCGTCTGGAAGACTATCTGGACGCCCTCCACACGATGCGCCGGGCGGTGGACCCGATTGCCTGGGACGCGGCGCCGAGCCATCCGTCGCTGGGCGGGGCGAACCTTGGCTTTCGCGCCGATGTGTATCGCGCTCTGGGCGGCTTTCCGGCCTATGTGCGCGGCGAGGACACGGCGCTGGTCGCCAAGGCGAGGCGCGAGGGTTACCGCGTGCGTCATGATCCGGCGGTGCGTGTGTTTACCTCCAACAGGACGGCGGGGCGCGCGCCTGGCGGTCTTGCCGATGAGTTGCGGGTCCAGCTGCATAGCGATCTGCCGCCGCTGGTCGCCGACCCGGCGGTGTGCCTGAAGCATTACAGGCTGCAGGCGGCGCTGCGCCGGGCCTATGAGGCGGGGCCGGGGGCGATTGCGGCCGCGGCGCGCCGGTTCGGCTATTGCGAGCGGCACCTGGCGGATGTCGCAGGCGAGGTGCGCACCAGCGACGCCTTTGTCGAGATCATCGCGCCAGAGGACTGTGTCGGCCGGTCGAATGTCCTGCCCTTGCCAGCCGCAGAAGAGGCCTTGAGAGCGCTGCAGGCACCGCAGCCGGAAACGGCAGTCGCATGAGCGAGCAGGCAAGGCCGAAGCCGGAAGGCGCAGGCGCCGCGGCGGCGCGGGCGCTCTCGAAGCGGGTGCATGAGGCGACGCGGGGGCTCATCATGCCCGCCTGGCAGAGCGAAACGAACATGCTGAGCCTCCTGCAGTGCATCTATGGGGCCGGGCGCGAGGACCTCGCCTTTGCGCGGCTGCTCGAGGGGCATGTGGATGCGGTCCAGACGGTGCTGGTGCGCGGCGATGAAGTGCAGGTCGCGCGTCTCCAGGAGATATTGAACCGGGGCAGTGTGCTGGGCGTGTGGAATGCCGACCTGAAAGACGCACCGCTGTCGCTGCAGGCCGGTCGGCTGATGGGCGGCAAGGCTTTTGCGAGCGGGGCGGGGCTTCTCACGCATGCGCTGGTGACGCTGAATGCGGGCCACAAGGCGCGCGTGCAGCTGGTCCTGCTGGACCTTGCCGAGACACCACCAGCGATTGACCGGTCCTGGTGGAACGTCGCCGGGATGCAGGCGTCCGAGACCCATCTTGTCCGCTGGCAGGGGGCGGGGTTCGATGAGGCGTGGACGGTGGGTGAACCGGGCGACTATGAGCGCGAACCCTGCTTCAGCGGCGGGGCATTGCGCTTTGTTGCGGCGCATGCCGGCGGGGTGGCCGGGCTTTTCGACAAGGTGCGCGACCATCTGCTGAAGACCGGGCGGGCAAATAGCGAGCAGCAGACAGAGCGGTTGGCCCGGCTCTATCGCTGCGCGGACCTGTCTGCGTGTGCCGTGAGGGCCGCCAAGACGTCCTGGTTCAGGCAGTCGACCGAAGAGAAGCTCGCTTCGGTCGCGCATGCCCGCATGACGGTCTGTGAGCTGGCCGAAGAAGCATTGATGCTGGCGCAGCGCAGTGTCGGCGTGAGCTCGCTGTTTCACGCCCATCCGCTCTGCAAGCAGATGATGGACCTCACCGTCTATCTCAAACAGCCCGCCCCGGACGCGAAGGTACAGGAAGTCGGCCGGGCGGCGGCGAACGGATTGCTGGTGCCGGACCTGTGAGGCCCTTGCCAGCTTTCGAGGGCAAGCGGGTGCTGGTCGTCTCACCGCATCCCGACGACGAGACGATCGCGGCGTTCGGTGTCATCCACCGCGCGGCGCGGGACGCGGCGAACGTACACGTGATTGTGGTGACCGACGGCGCCGCCTCGCATGACAGTGCCCGGTGGCCGCCGCAGCGACTGGCCGCGCAGCGCGAATGCGAAACGCTTGCGGCGATGCGCCGGGCGGGACTTGGCCGCAATGATGTGACCTTCCTGCGCCATGCAGACAGTGGTCTGGCGAGCCTGAACGAGGCAGGCAAGCGGCGGCTGGTGAAGGGGCTTCGGCGCGGGCCGATGCCCGACTATGTGTTCCGGCCATCTGCTCAGGACTACCATGCAGACCACAAGGTCGTCGCGCGGGCCTGCGAATCAGCCTGGCCTGCAGGCGTTCGCCAGTTTGCTTATCTGGTCTGGCCGGAAAAGGGCGGCGATTTCAGGCCGCGCCATGCGCTGACGCTTGGGCCGGTGAAGACAATGAAGCTTGCTGCCATCAGGGATTACCGCAGCCAGACAGGGATGATTGACGACGATCCGGGCGGGTTCTCAATGGACAGAGCGATGATATCCAGCTTCTGCCCGCCCACAGAGGTCTTCGCCGAACAATGAGACGCGGCGCCATCTCTCTGGAAGGCTTCGAGCAGAAGTTCGAGGCAGATGCCGACCCCTGGCAAACCTGGGACAGCAGGTATGAAGCCGTCAAGCGCGCTTCTCTCGCAAAAGCGATAGGGCCGGGGCCGTATGGACGGGGGCTGGAGATCGCGGCGGGGAATGGCTCCAACACGCTGATGATCGCCAACAGGACGCGCCGCCTCATCGCGACAGAAGGGGCGCCAGCTGGCGCAGAGCTTGTCCGCAAAGCTGTGCACGCGCAGCCGCACGTAGAGGTCGTCCTTCATGATGTCGCTGAGAGGCTCCCCGCGCAGGCGTTCGACCTCATCGTGATCTCTGAATTGCTGTATTACCTTGGCCGCAAGCCCTTCGGAATGCTGGCACGGGAAGTCTCCCGCACCTTGCAACCCGGCGGCCGCCTCGTCCTCCTGCACCATGTCGAAAATTTCTCAGATCGCGCCCGGCCTGCGAACAGCGTTCACCGTGATTTTGCGGACTTGCTCGAATGCCCGCTCATCAAGCGGCGGCAGATTATCGCGCGTCGGTGGCGCGCGGAGAGCTGGGATCGCGCACAGAGCCAGGAAGGTCTGGCGGGTCACGGATGGGCGTGAGACGGCTGAGTCTGTGTCTTTGGTCGAGGAGATCGACCTGGTGCCGGGCATAAGGCGCGCAAAAATGACGCTTACCTGGACCCACGCCGCTCTTGCCGCCGTGCGCCTGATCCGCCAAGCTTCCTTCCAAAACAGCGCCTGCCAAGGATGCCCGGCGCATATTCAGGAGGAAAGCCAATGACCATCGAGAATTACTCGGAACTTGATGCCACCGCGCTGGCGGGGATGGTGCGCTCTGGTGAGGTGAGTGCGCTGGAGGTGCTGGAGGAGGCGATTGCCCGCGTGGAAGCGTATAATCCGAAGCTCAATGCGATCACCTACAAGGCCTATGACGAGGCGCGGGCGGCGGCGACTGGCGGCGGGCTGGCGGATGGTCCGTTCCGGGGTGTGCCTTTCCTGATCAAGGATATTGCGAGCCCGGTGAAGGGCTGGCCGCAGACGAGCGGGTCCCGCTTTTTAAGCGATGACATCGCGCCCGAAGACGGTGCGCTGACCCGGCGCTTTCGCGAGGCGGGGCTGAACCTGTTCGGCAAGACCAATACGCCTGAATTCGGGATCACCGGCACGACGGAGGGCGCGTTTCACGGACCCTGCCGCAACCCCTGGAACACCGACTATATCACGGGCGGATCGTCTGGCGGGGCGGCAGCGAGCGTGGCGGCGGGCGTGCTACCCATGGCGCATGCGAGTGACGGGCTCGGCTCTATCCGCATTCCGGCGGCGTGCTGCGGCCTCTTTGGCATGAAGACGACGCGCGATCGCAACCCGAACTCTTCCTATGATGATGCGGCCGCGATTGGCATGACGGTGGAGCATGTCGTCTCTCGCAGTGTGCGAGATAGCGCGGCGCTGCTCGATGCGACGGGGTATCCGGAGCCCGGGGCGCCCTTTGCCTATCCGGGCAAGGAGAGGCAGTATGCCGAGGAAGTGGGCGCGCCGGTCGGGCGGCTGCGGGTGGCTTTCCATTCGGAGACGCCGAGCGGGCGGCCTGTGGCGCCGGAGATCCGTGCGGCGCTGGAGGAGACGGCAAAGCTGCTCGAGGCGCTTGGCCATGATGTCGAGGAGCGGGGGCTTGGCGTTGATTACCGGCGGCTCTACCTCGCGCAGCGGGCTGTCTCTGGCAGCAACTTTGCGGCGACGGTGGACGGGCTGATCGCGGCGAAGGGGCGTGAACCGGAGGCCGAAGAGATGGAGGCGCTGACCTGGCGCAACTATCGCGGCTCCAAGCACCTGACGGGGTCTGAGGCGATGGCGGGCTGGGCGACGCTGCGCAGCATGAGCCGGGAGATCCTGTCGCGGCATGAGACGTATGACGTGATCCTGTCGCCTGTGCTGGCAGAGGGCGTGCCGAAGATTGGCGAGGTTGATCCGGTGAATATGGCGCCGCGCGATGTCGACCGGCGTCAGGCCGAGGTGTTCCCGTTCACGCCGCCGCAGAACTTTACCGGCCAGCCGGCCATGTCCGTGCCTATGGGGCGCGATGGCAATGGCCTGCCGATCGGGATGATGTTTGCCGGGCGGTATGGCGATGAGGGGACGCTGTTCCGGCTGGCGGCGCAGCTGGAAGAAGCGCGGCCGTGGCAGGCGGTGCGCCCGCCGCTCTGGGGCTAGGGGCGGCACTGCGGGCAGGCGGGGCTGGAATGTCGCGCTGCCTGTGGCCGCAGCATATTCCTGTGGACGCGCTCATCAGAATCATTCTGGCGTGCCCCGCACCATGGGGAGACCTTGATGAGTGATTTCAGAAGTTTCGATTCCGGTCTCGATGATGCCTTCATGCCGAACGCACATCTGAAGGTCGCGGTTATCGAGGATGATCCGGTGGATGCGTTTCTGATGAAGATCCTGGTCAAGGAGATCGGCGGCTGGCTCGGCGTTGTCGAGTGTTTCGCCAGTGTCGATGAGCTGCTGGCGGTCGATGCGCCGACGTTTGACGTCATCGTGCTGGACCGGATGCTGGGCGATGGCAGCCTGTCAGAGGGTCGGATCAGGGAGCTGCGCGCGGCGTGTCCGGATGCGGGGCTGGTGATGCATACAAATGCGCTTACGCCGTCGCTGCGCGCGTGCGCCATTCACGAAGGCGCCTTTGCCGTTATGGAAAAGGGGTCGCTGGAGCCGGAAGACATGTGGTTGCTCTTGCAGTCGGCCGCCGTTCTGGGGCCGAAGCTTGCAAGGCCGCTTAGCTAAGGCGTGGGAGTTCCGCGGTCTTGGTCCAGAAGTCCACAATCGCACGGCCAACTTCGAGATAATCTGCCTGAGACGATGGCTTCACGATGTATGCGTTCGCGCCCTCCATATAGGCGTTGCGAACATCCTGTTCGTCCATGGACGTCGAGTAGGCGACCACCGGAATACAGCAGTATCGGGGCGTGCCGCGAATGAGGTCGACCAGCTGGTGACCATCGATACCCGGCATCTTGATGTCCGTTACGACAAGGTCGGGCAGGTCATCCTTTGAGAAGGCATCGAGCGCCTCCAGTCCGCCATCGGCAGTCCGGATCCGGATGTCGTCACTACACTTGCGCAGTGCAGAACTTAACAGCCTCTGATCGATCGGATCGTCGTCAACCACAAGAACGTTCAGTTCACGAGCCATGGCCCAATACTCCTGTCACGGGAAACCTCAGGATGAACCTAGTGCCCGATTTGTAGGAAGAATCAATAGAAACGTCGCCGCCATGCGCAGTCATGATGCGCGATACGATAGCGAGACCGAGGCCGGTCCCTTCCCCTGTCTTACCAGCTTCCAGGCGCGCAAATGGTTCGAATATGCGTTTCCGCTGGCCCTCAGGAACGCCAATTCCGTCATCGCTGAAGTAGATTTTCTGGCGCTGGTTCGGTACGTCGAGCTCTGCGTGAAGACTGATATTCACGTTGTCGCCCCTGCGGAAGTTGCAGGCGTTTCGCACAAGGTTTGACAAGACATATTCGACAAGCCGTTCTGACCCAGTGACCTGCGGTATCGAGGCGATGGTAATGTTCGCATTGGCTTGGGCCAGAAGACCTTCATGCGCGCGTTGTACGCGCTCCATCACGACATTTATGTCGACAGGAAGTCGCTCGACCGATCGGCTTTCGAGCTTGGAGAGCATGTGCAGATCGGAGACCATCTTCTCCATCTTGTTGAGGCTGACGGTGATGTGGTCCAGCGCGAATGCACCATCCTCTGAAAGCTCGACGCCCGCCTCGCGCACCTCTCCGAGCAACATGTCCATCAGGGCGCGGGTCTGGCGCAGCGGACTTCGAAGGTCATGGGCGGCAATCGATGCGAACTGACTGGACGCTTCAGACAGTTTCTCAAGCCTGGCCGATTGCTCCTTGAGTTCGGTGATATCAGCCGCCACGACGAGCAGTGTCCGGCTGCCGTCTGCGAAGCGCATCGGGATCTTGTCCGTCTTGACCCAGCCTGTGGGCCGGTCTTTCGGTGCATAGGCCTCGACAATGCCCAGTTCCGGCACGCCGCTGTCGATGACCTTTAGATCATCCTCGTGGTATTTGGCGGCCATATCGGGGAAGAGGTCGTAGGTATCGGCGCCCTTGAGGTCTTCCGCGTTCATCCCGAGGTTTTCTGCTGCGAGTTTGTTCGCGCGCAGGATGATGTTCTGGTCATCCTTGTAAAAGACCTGAAGCGGTATCGCATCAAAGATGAACTGCAGCTCTTCTTCGGAGATCTGTTTGTCGCGCAAGGCCTGTTCGAGTTGCTGGCGACTGGCGCGCTCGGACGCTTCGAGTGAAACATGGTCGCTGACGTCGCTGTTGAGGACGAGTAGCCGCAAAGGTAAGCCGCCATCATCGAGAATGACTATGCCGCGCGTGCGAATATGAAGCCATTCTCCATTGGCCATGCGATAACGGACGATCTGGTCGATCCCGACGTCCGGCTTCTGGATCGCTTCCTCAATGGCCAGGTAGAAATTTTGTCGATCCTCCGCATGAACACGGTTATGCCAGTCTTTGGCATCTTCCGACTCTGCATCGATCCCGAGCATTTCCCAGAACCTCGGGCCAACGAACTGGCGTGAGAAGTCTTTCAGGTCCCAATAGAAAACGCCGTCGAAACAGTGCTGCAGCACGAGACCGACCGCGCGAGAGTCGTTTGCGAGCAACTGAAACAGCTCAGTCCGCAACTCTTCGGGCCCCGTGAATCGGGGCATCACAGCGTCTTTGAGCATTGCGGTCTCCCGAGAATCTCTTATCGCCCTAGCGAAATTCGCCTGATCCGCAAATGTTGCGACTGCGCATCAGATACCTGAAGCCGCGACTTGAATGACTGCCACGGTGTTCCTTCCGTGCCCACGCCGCCCATGCTATCTTTGCCCGATGCCTTATGACGTGAATGATGGCGATCTGGTGCTGTGTGTGAATGCGGCGCCGAACCATGTGACGGGAGAGCCTGTGCCGCTCGTTGCGGGTGAGACCTACCGGGTCTGGATGGTCATGCCGTTTCTTTGTCCGTGCGGGCGGTCCGATGCGCTGCTCGATGTCGGTGTCGGCTTTGCCTGGTGCCAGACGCGGTTCCGCCTGTTGCCGAAGCCGAAAGCCCGCAAAAAGGTCGAGCGCAAGGAGACGGCGCCAAAAGAGCTGGAGCCTGTCGAGTAGGTCGGGGGGGCTCGCTAGCTCACGCGTTCCTTTTCGACGTCGAGCAGATGGGCTTCGGCTTCGTCCCGGTGCTTTTTGAGGTACTTCATGAAGGGCGTGCCGCCGGTGCCGACATCGATGTCGTTGCCCGGTGAATTGCCAGCCTGTTTGTTGATGTAGGTGGCGGCGTATTCGAGGTGGCGGGTGCGGAAGCGCGCAAGTTTCATGACGTTGTCATTGTAGAGCTGACGGATGGTTGCATCGCCGTGCTGGCTGACCCAGTCGCGCAAGGAAGAAGCGGCGCGGACATCCTCGATAAAGGCGCGGTGGCCGGTCGGGCGGTAAGCGTGAAGTTCTTCGAGGAAGTGACGTAGCGGATCATCTGCATGACCGATGGAGAAGAATGCGTCCATGGTCGGCACGATGGAGGATTGCGAGCCTGTCTGCCCGCGGAAGGCCTGAGGTTTGTTCTCGCCAGCCGGAACGCCCTCATAGACAAGGCCATCGCCGAGGGCCGGATTGTCTTTCCAGCCATGAATGTAGGGCCGCACGCGGTTGAAATAGATGTAGGGATCGCAGCGCTCCGGCATGCGGTCGAAGATTGCGTTCACCGCATCCCAGCCGTCTGATATGCGCTTCAAGCCTGCAGCGACGGCGGCGGCGTCATTGGCTTCGCAGGCGTCTATGACTTCAGGAATGGTCGCGAGCATGTCGCCTGCGCGCGCCTCAATCGCCACGTGGACAAGCACAAACCACGCCTCATCTCCGCCAGAGAGGAAGGGCTGGACCATGTAGACGTTCGAGAGATCGACGGGGCCGTCCGCATCCAGCTTGGCCCAGTTGTCGAGGACATAGGTGGCATAGGTCAGCAACGGTTTGGAATCGAGCGCGTCGGCCAGCTGCCAGCCAGGCTTTGCAAGACATTCAGGCAAGGAGGTTGGCACCTCGCGCTCACCCCAGACCCAGGACTGGATCATGAACGTGTAATGGACGAAAGCCTTGCGGATCTGCTCATCTGTGGCGGCCTTGCAGAACCGGGTGAGGTCAATGACAGGCAGACGGGCGAGGATTTCCCGCACGCGGCCGGTCACGATGGAGTGGGGCAGAGCCATGGCCGCGTCCACGGCAGGCTGCAGCTCTGCCGGAAGTGTGACGGCGCCGGCATCATAGCGGCAGAGAAAGCCGCGATCACGAGAGATGTCGTACTGGTCGAGTGGTTTGAGCTTCGGCATGATTTCTCCCTTGATAGTTTCGTTTGAAACTATCTCACACCGAACGGACGCTACGTAAAGCCCCAGCTTTTACGCCGGGGCTTCACGGGAAAGGCTCGTTCTCTAGTCGCGGGTGGCGGCGCTTTCAGCGCGAATGTCGACGAACTCTGACGTCTCCTTGATCGCGGGCCATTTCGTGCTGTTGGCGAGGGTGCGGGTCATGTCGAGGATAAGCTCAACATCCTGCGCGGCGCCGCGAAGGTCCCAGTCCGGGTCCCAGGCGTCATTCTGGTTGTGGTAGCGGTTGGCGATGTAGCCAGCGACCCATTCGGCGCCTGCTTCGCGGCCGCCCTCGACGAGGTCCGGCCCGCCTGCGATCCCCATGATGAGGATGACCGGCACGCCGCGCCGGGCGAGCGAGAAGTGGTCTGCGCGATAGAAGAGGCCATTCTGCGGCAGGCCTTCGGGCGAGACATAGCGGCCCTGGGCGTCTGCGGCTTCGGCCATCATGTCTTCAAGCTCGCTCTGGCCCTCACCGACCTGGATGACATCCTTTGCGGGACCAGCCGTGTTGAGAATGTCGAGGGTGAAGTTCGCGACCGTGGTTTCGAGCGGATAGATCGGGTCCTGCGCATAGGCCTCTGAGCCAAGAAGGCCGCGTTCTTCAGCAGTCCATGCAGCAATGACGACAGTGCGCTCCAGCGGTTCACCCGCTTTCAGGACGCGGGCGATTTCCATGATGCCTGCCATGCCAAGGGCGTCGTCATTTGCGCCGGGCATGACGGTGCGGCCCTGCTCGTCGGCGATGCCCTTGCCATAGGCGTCCCAGTGGCCGGACAGCATGATGGTTTCGTCAGGACGCTCTGTGCCAGTGATCTTGCCGAGGACGTTCTGGCTCTCGATGCGTTCGACCTCCAGACCAAGGTCGGCGTTGAAGGTCAGGCCCTCGAGGGTGAAGGCTTCGAAGTCCTCGCTGCGGGCGGCGGTACGAAGGGCGTCGAGGTCCTGACCGGCAACTTCCATCCATTGCTTCGCCATGTCGAGGTGGAGCCAGCCTTGCAGGTCGACCGAAGGCTTGCCGGACCCATCGCTCGCGACCGCGTAATTTTCGCCCGGACCGGAGGCGGCGACGTTCCAGCCATAGCCTGCGGCTTCTGTTTCATGGATGACCAGGGCAGCGGCGGCGCCGCGGCGGGCGGCCTCCTCGAACTTGTAGACCCAGCGGCCATAATAGGTCATCCGGTTGCCGCCGAAACGGCCCGCGACCGGGTCATCCTCTGCGACGCCGAAATCGGGATCGTTGACGAGGAAGAGGGCGACTTTGCCTGTGAGATCGATGTCGCCATAATCGTCCCAGTCGCGTTCTGGCGCGCTGGCGCCGAAGCCGACAAAGACAATCGGCGCGTCAGTGATTTCAATCGTCTCGCGCGGATTGGCGGAGCTGATCGCAATGTCGCGGCCCTGGCGCATGTCGAGCGTGGTCTCGCTGGACTGGACGTTGAGCGTGCGAAGGTCGACGACGCGGGAATGGACGAGGGTGACAGGGTCGGTCCAGCCGCCATCGCGCCCGCCCGGCTCAAGGCCGATCTCCTCGAACTTGTCGATGAGATATTCGACCGTCCTGGTTTCGCCGACCGTGCCGGGTGCGCGGCCCTCGAACTCGTCAGAAGCAAGCGTCTTCACGATGTCGGAGAGGTTCTCGGTGCTGATCGAGGCGGTTTCTGTGGCCGCCTCGTCTTGCTCTGGCGTTGTGGCGGGTGCCTCGGTGTCAGAGGGCTGCGAGCAGGCGGCGACGAGGGCTGCCATGCCTATTGAGCTGATAAGTGTCCTGATCATCGGTGAAGCCTCCGCTATCTGCCAGTCTGGCCGGGTCATACCACGAGGGTGTAACGGGTTTTTTAGGCGAGACCAAAGAGGGGGCTGCGGTCCGGGCGGCGCAGATGGCTGCATCGCGCCATTCTCGGTTTCAGTTTTCCTTGCAAAAGGGGGTTCCAGAAAGCCCGCGACTCCCTTACTAGGCCGAAAAGGGAGCTCCCCACATGAAAATCCGCCAAGCGATCACTTTCGACGACGTGCTTCTGCAGCCCGGCCCGAGCGAGGTTATGCCGGCCAATGTGGACACGTCGACCTGGCTCACCCGGTCCATTCCGCTGAACATTCCGCTTCTGTCCGCTGCGATGGACACCGTTACCGAGGCGCGCCTTGCCATTGCGATGGCGCAGGCTGGCGGCATCGGCGTCGTTCATCGCAACCTGACGGTCGAAGAGCAGGCCGGGCAGGTCATGCAGGTGAAGAAGTATGAAAGCGGCGTGGTGATGAACCCCATCACCATCGCCCCGACGGCCAGCCTGAAAGAGCTGAACGACATCAAGGCGCGGACCGGTTTCTCCGGCGTGCCGGTTGTCGAGGCAGACGGCACCGTCGTCGGCATCATCACCAATCGCGATACGCGCTTTGTCGACGACCCGAATGGGAAAGTCGCTGAGTTCATGACCCGCAATGTCGTGTCGGTCACGATGGAAGAGCCGATCGAGGCAGCCCGCCAGCTTCTCCACAAGCACCGTATCGAGCGGCTGGTCATTACCGATGAGGCGGGCAAGTGCGTCGGCCTGCTGACGGTCAAGGATATGGAAAAGGCGCAGCTTAACCCGAACGCAGCCAAGGATGCGCAGGGGCGCCTGCGCGTTGCGGCGGCGTCCACGGTGGGCGATGCGGGCTTTGAGCGCACGCAAGCGCTGATCGAGGCGGGCGTCGATGCCGTCGTGATCGATACCGCGCATGGGCATTCGCAATCTGTGCTGGATGCGGTAGCGCGTGTGAAGAAGCTGTCGAACTCGGTGCAGGTCATCGCGGGCAATGTCGCGACGGCGGCGGCGACGAAAGCCCTGATCGATGTCGGCGCCGATGCGATCAAGGTCGGCATCGGGCCGGGTTCCATCTGTACGACGCGGATCGTGGCGGGCGTCGGCGTGCCGCAGCTCACCGCGATCGAGGATTGCGCAGAGGCCGCGCAGGCGACGGGTACGCCGATCATTGCCGACGGCGGGATCAAATTCTCCGGCGACTTTGCGAAAGCCATGGCGGCAGGCGCATCAACGGCGATGATGGGCTCTGCCTTTGCAGGCACCGAAGAGGCGCCGGGCGAGGTGTTCCTCTTCCAGGGGCGCAGCTACAAGGCGTATCGTGGCATGGGATCCCTCGGCGCGATGTCACGCGGGTCGGCGGACCGGTATTTCCAGAAGGAAGTCTCCAACGACAAGCTGGTACCTGAAGGCATTGAAGGCCAGGTGCCGTTCAAAGGCCCGATCGGCAATATCGTCCACCAGATGGTCGGCGGACTTCGGGCCGCGATGGGCTATGTCGGCGCAAAGACGATCGAAGAGCTGCACCAGAAGGCAGAGTTCGTGCAGATTACCGGCGCGGGCCTTTCAGAGAGCCACGTCCACGACGTCATGATGACGCGGGAAGCCCCGAACTATTCGGTTGGGCGGTAGCGATATGAGGCGCTTAGTTTGCCGCTCGGTTCGCTTATAAGTTGCAATTAGTGCGTGTTGCGTTAGCCTAGTTCCTCGCAGGCTGGGGGACAGGCTATGGGAATTCTAGGCAGAATCTTTGGGTCAGCACGTCGAGCTGATGTGGGCCGGGCAGACAGAGCGGACAAAGGTGCAGCTAAATCCAAACAGGCGGTACCGGTTCAACTGAACGATGTCTTCAAACCCAGTGCCCTTTATGTGCCTTATACATATGTGTCGCGGCCCAAGGCTGAAAAACTGGTTCGCGATAGTCTGCGATACGATAACCGGATCGTTCACCTGCACGGACCGTCGAAGTCCGGCAAGACGGTACTCGCAAAGCGTTTTGCTGGTCCCCTGCCACGTGCGCACATCCACGCTTATGAAACGATGTCTCAATCAGAGTTCTGGGAGAAGCTGCGCGCGGCCATTCAGGCGCCGGAACAGTCTCTGGTTGGGCTTGCCCAAGAAAATGCTGGCTCGGACTATTCTGGACGTTCAGCCGAATTCAGGGCGGGAACAGGGCAGATAGGGGCGTCCTATGAGGCTGGCTCTGGCCATATGACTGAACAACGTCAGCGTCATTCCATCACGCACGTCATCAACACCCCGGGGCGCGTCGGCGTCATAGAGTTTCTCAAGGCCAATCCCCACACGATCGTCATAGATGATTTCCACTGGCTGGACCGGGCTCTCCTGCCAGACATCTTTCCGCCGCTGAAAGAGGCACTGGGCGAAGGTTGCAAGATGATCCTTCTTTCCGTTGCGAACGAAAAGCTTGCCACAACCGGCGACCTTGCCGATTTCGCAGGACGCGTGATCGATACGCAGATGCCCTCATGGGAGGCTGAAGAGCTTCAGGAGATCGCCCGGCTGGGCTTCGCGACCCTTAACGTGACTGCCAGTCAGGATTCGATTATGCAATTGGCGCGGTGCGCCTATTTCAGTCCGCTTTTAATGCAGGGGCTGTGCTCGCAATATTGCTACGAAAACGAAGTTGAGGCCAGGCTCGAGACGCCAAGACGTCTACCGGTCCTCAAACGAAACGATGCCGGCCAACTCGCGGGCAGGCATTCCGTGCCGCTGACCAGACATTTGGACCAGATCATAGACAATGGCGGGGACAGAAAATGGCTGACTAAGGATCGTGACGGTCGACTCCTTTCGATGGCTGAAGTGTTTGTTCTCGGAATAAGCCATATCCGTCCTTTCGAACCGCTCACGTTGGAGGCACTCAAACGTCGGATCGAAACGAAGATCCTGCATAAAGGTCATATGCCGGAGAACTTATCTGGTGTCCTGGCATCTAAAGCGATGGAGATTCAGCGTAAGATGGGCGGCAAGCGCGGCGACCGCTCTCCGATCTACTACAGTCCCGAGGAAAAGACGGTGACGATCGTAGATCCTTACTTCAAGCTCTGGGCGAGGTGGGTTCGCGGAAAGGATCTTGGCGGTAAGCTCTTTATCGCAAAGGCTGAGTCCTAGCGCTGCACAATCTGGCAGTCTGCAAAGGCGACCGAAGAGCTGCACCAGAAGGCAGAGTTCGTGCAGATCAACCGGCGCGGGCCTTTTCGAGAGCCACGTTCACGATGTCATGATGACGCGGGAAGCCCCGAACTATTCGGTTGGGCGGTAGCGATCAGTCTGTCTGGCGTTTCATGCCGGCCAGCCCGCGCACAGCGCTAAAGGCAAGGAAGCCGGCTGGGCCGAACATGAATGTCAGGGGCAGGGTGGGGACGACCCACCAGAAGCGTATGTTCTCACGGCGCGCCGTGCGGCATATCCAGGCACCGATCAGCAGATCGAAGGCGAGGAAATGGATCCAGCCCGCCATGAGCGCCGTGCGGTCGGTGAAAAGCTGGCCGACCTCTTCGAGGCTGCCAAACCCGCCGCCATTCTCATTCGGTAGAAATGCAAGCGTGACATAGGCGCTCGAGAGCACGACAGGAATAATGAGGCCTGCGATCCGGTCCGACCAGGCCGGGATAAGCGGTGAGGCCAGCAGCGCCGCCCAGCCTGTCATGGCGAGCAGTCCCGAGAGCGAAAAAATCAGTTCAAGATTCATTTGATGTGTCCCCCCAATCGTCCATCAGGCGATGCCTGCTATATAATTGCAATAAGCTTGCGTACGCAAGTAAATTTTGCTAGGAAAGCGAGATGAACGAGTTGACCATGATCAGTGCATTGCGGCTGCTGCAGGCTGCCGACGATTTCAGAGCGCGCTTGTCGGGCCCTTTCGCGGCCGTTCACGGCATCTCGGTAAACGAGTATTTTCTGCTGCTTCATCTGAAGCAGGCAGAGAAGAACCGGCTGCCGCGGGTCGAACTCGCAAGGCGCCTTCACGTCAGCGCATCGACGATCACGCGCACGGTCGCCCCGATGGAAAAGATCGGTCTGGTCGAGCGCGAGACGGGCGGGCGCGACGCGCGTATGGCGCTTGTCGTGCTGACAGAGGCAGGAGCCGTACGGCTCAGTGAGGCTGAGACGACTTTTGCGGCCCATGCAGGCTATCTCTTCGAGGACCGGTGGAGTGAGGACGAGCTTGACCAGCTAACATCGCTGTTGGGGCGTCTGGTTTCAGGGGCGCGAGCCAGTCTGACCTAGTGCGGCGCGCTGATATGGGCGGTTACTGCGAGGCAATCGCCTCTCTGAGGGCCATGTATACCTGCTTTTCACAGGCATTGTCGGAGGCCAACGTTCAGGCTTCAGCATGCGGCTCGCGCCACATCGGGGCCATGGGTGGGCCGTCTTCGCCGACATTGAACTCCGCGGTCTTTTCAAAACCGTGGGCGGTGTAGAAGCCGTGATTGGCGGCGTTGGAGTTTTCCAGATAGACGGGGACGCCATCGCGGTCGCAGGCATCGAGGACCGGGCGGAGCAGCGTCTTGCCGATGCCCTTGCCGCGCGCGGCCTCTGTCGTGCCGATTGAGAAGAGGTACATGTGCGGCGCGATGGGGTGATGTTTTTCCATCAGGCTGGAGAGGTGCATCGCGCGTTTCATGGCGCCTTTGGAGCCGTGGCGCAGCTGGCCGAGGGCAAAGAGGATTTGCGCGCGCAGGCCGAAGGCCGGTCCAGCGCCGGGCGGCAGCCACATGGTCGCGCCCTTGTCGTCGATGAGATGGCACATTCCGGCGGGCAGATAGACGTGGCGCGCCAGCACGCGCATGGCCGCGCGAACGCCTTCGGGGGTGCCGAAGAGATAGCGGTTGACCGGATCATCGCGGAAGGCTTCTGCGGTGATGTCACCAAGCTGTTGCCAGTCGCGCTTGTGTGCGCGCCGCATATCAGAAGGAAGGTCGATGTTCATTGCGGGCTCCGGCCGATGGGCGCTCGTGCTTCGACTTCGCTCAGCATGAGCGCGGGATAGTCTGCGGGGGTCATGCGGGCAAGCCGCTTAGAAGGGCAATTTCGCCGGTCGAGGCGGCGAGGCGGTGCTGCATCAGTTTCTGATAGGCCTCGCTATTGTACCAGGAGAGCGCCGCGCCCTTGTCGGGAAATTCGGCAAGGATCGTGCGGGTGCATGTCCAGTCGCCTTCGAGGACGGTTGGGGCCTCATCGACGGACAGGAGCTTGCCGGCATGGGCGGAAAAAATCTCCATGAATCCGGCTTCGTAGTCGGAATAGGTGTCGCGGTCAGCGATGCTGATGCGGGCCACGATATAGGCTGGCATTTTTCGTCCTCCCTCTTGGCCACCACTGTAGGATTGCACCTTGGACGGTGTCTATCGGTTTCAATAAGCATCAAGCGGGCGTAAATCGCTCGCAGGAATAGAAGAACAGGCGACCCTTATGCGCGACGGCGGAAGAATAGCAGCGGCAATTGATGTCCTCACCGATGTCCTCAACCGGCACCAGCCGGTCAAATCGGCGGCGCGCGACTGGGGCAAGCGGGCGCGGTATGCGGGCTCGAAAGACCGGGCCTTTGTTTCGGGTCTGGTTCTGGATGCGCTGCGCAAGAAGAACTCGATCGCGCATGCGATGGGATCTGACGAGCCGCGGGCACTGGTGCTTGGCGCGCTGGCCCATGCCTGGAGCTGGGACATCATCCGTATCGATGGGGCCATAGATGAAGAGCATGCGCCGTCCAAGCTGACTCTGGAAGAGCGCGAGCGGCTTGTGCTGGCGCCTGATGTGACGGCGGCGCCGTACGTGGCGGGCGACTATCCTGACTGGATGGAGCCGATGATGGAGCGGGTCTTCGGCGAGGAGAAGGTTGTCGAGGCGCAGGCCATGGCGGTGCGCGCCGATGTCGATATCCGGGTCAATACACTGAAAGTGAGCGCGGAGAAGGCAGGCGGGCCGATGCGGTCTGCGCATGCGGTGGAATCGCCGCTGTTGAAGAATGCCTACCATATCCCTGCGCGTGACCCGTCCGAGCGCGAAACATCGCTGGAAAGCATTCCGGCCTATTCCAAAGGCTGGGTCGAGGTGCAGGATGCGGGCTCCCAGATCGCGGCGGCGGCCTCGAATGCCAAGCCGGGCGACCAGGTGCTGGACTATTGCGCCGGCGGCGGCGGCAAGACGCTGGCCATGGCCGCGATGATGGGCGGCAAGGGGCAGATCCATGCCTATGACATCGATGGGCGACGGCTCTCTGCGCTGATCCCGCGGCTGAAACGCTCTGGCGCGCATAATGTGCAGCTGGCGCATCCAAGCGAGCCCGACGCCGTCGAAGCGCTGAAAGGCCTGATGGATATCGTCTTCGTCGACGCGCCATGCACCGGCACGGGCACGTGGCGGCGCCGGCCGGATGCGAAGTGGCGCCTGAAAGACAAGCAGCTGGCAAAGCGGATGGAAGAGCAGACCGAGATCCTGGAGGCGGCGAGCGCGTTCGTGAAGCCGGGCGGGCGTCTGGTCTATGCGACGTGTTCCTTCCTGATCGAGGAAGACGAGGACCGGGTCGCTGATTTCCTGTCGCGCAATGGCGAGTTTACGCAGATGAATGCCGCCGATCAGGTGATTGCATCGGGCTTGTTGACCGAAGAAGGCGAGGCGGCCGTGGCAGCCGGCTGCAAGGGGGGCACATCGGTGCGGCTGACCCCGCGCAGTGCCGGGACTGACGGGTTCTTCTTTGCGGTGATGCAGAGGGCCGCCTGATGGCGCAAAATCCGGAATCAGTGTGAGCTTGATCTTATGCTGACACCGCTGCCTGAAACTCTGCATCTTCGCGCCACCAATCGCCAGTATCTTGTGCTGGCGAGCGCGAGCGCGCTTTTCGCCGGGATGCTGACGGCGATGCGCTGGACCGGGAACGGCCCGACCGACGATATCAGCGTCTGGCTGACCGTCTTCTTTTCGATGACGACGCTGGTTGGCGTGTCGGCGGCGCTGTTCAAACATGCCTGGCTGACGCTGGACAAGGACGGCTTTGAATCCAGCGAGTTCAAGTCGCTGGGCAAGATTGGCTGGTCGGAAGTCACCGAGTTCAGCCTTCATCATACAGGCAGCAAGGGGATGCCAGCCTCGCGTCAGGTGGCGTTCAAGCTGACCGATCAGAAGCGCAAGGCGCTGCCGCGGATGGCTGGCGTGTTGATGTTCGGGCGAGTGCGGCTGACGGAGCCGTACAAGGTGAGGGGCGCGCGGCTGGTGACGTTGATGAACCAGTTTCGCGACCGGGCCCGGGAGACGAACAAGGCAGCATAATGGTCTGGCTTATCGTTCTTGCTTTCCCGGTTTTCTTCGGGGCGATGTGGGCCGGTATTGTCAGCTTCCTATCTTGGGCAAGCGGCTGGCGAACGCTGGCGCGGGTCTATGCGTGCGAGATACCAGAGAGTTTTGACGGCAAGCGGCTGGTACTGGTGACGCTGGGCAGGGGGCGCTTTCCGCGGGTGCATTATCGCGGCATGCTGTGGGCGGAGTTTGGCACGGATACGCTGTGGCTGAAGCCACATGTCCTGTTTCGCTGGGCGCATCCGCCGCTGGCTATTCCGCGCAGTGTCGCCATCGTCGAGGAGAGACGGGGCCTGCTTCGCCGCTTTATCAGCCTGCACACCAAAGCCGATGAGATGATCAGTTTCCATATGCATCCGCGTCAGTTTGGCTGGCCGGAAGACATCGAGGCGCCGGCGTCCGGAGACTAGCGATGCGGTAGGGCCCGGTTATGCGCCGGCGGGCGCCGCCCAGAGCCTGTCGACCTGATGGTCTGTCAGGGGCGTCGCAAGGTGAATGCCGGCATAGGTATCGTTCATCCAGACGATCTGTCCCTTGTGCCAATCCTCGTCGATCTTGAGCGATATCGGGCGCCGTCTCCTGATCAACCCATCATGTTTAATGCGGACACCGGAAACGTTGAAGTCAACAATGGTCAGCTGCCTTACCTGTTGGTCGAGACGCACGCTCACGGACTGATAACATATGCGGCGTTCTGCCCGGTCTTTCCAGCGCTTTACCTTGCGCCGGCCCCATAGCGCGAGGCCTGTCAGAAAGACGAGCGCAACCAAGATGTGAATTTTGTACTTGGACAGATCTCTGAGGGCCTCGGGCGTGTCCCTGCCTACGGCGGCCCGGTAGGGGACGCCAGCGTCGCCGGGGCGCATCCACCGGCTCGATACTCTGGTATTTGGGCTATTGAGATGAACCGGTTGACCCGTGGACCTGACTGGCAATGCTGAAGAATCCGTCTGCGGCACGGCAAATTCAGAGGCCGCGACATTGCAGGCCAATTCCGCCTGGAGCCGGGTGATTTCCTCACGCGCCAGTCTTGGAACACCGGCGCGGAACGTCTGGAGCGCGGTATCCTTCTCGCCAGCATAGAAACGTTCCATTGCGAGATTGAGCTGCCCGACGAAGACGAACAGCGCAGTCTGATGCACATCCATCTCATCGGCGCTGAGATCGGCATAAAGGTCGAGAACCGCAATTTCGTCGAGAGTCTCGCCGAGTGTCTCTACACTGGCGAGTTGTGCCTTGCGGCTGGTTTCGATTTCAATTTCCTGGATAGTCCCGACCGACTGAAGGAGCGGGTTCAGTGAGCTGCAAGCGTCGTCGGCGCTAGCCGCAGACCCGGCTGCCATCGAAAGCAGCACGGCATATGACGCACGCACGAGTTTCACGCCATCAGAACGACCGACTGCCTGCAAGGTTCCGTAGCGGAATGCTTTAAATTCTACCCCGTTTCTCTGAACCCGCAGCGTTCAACCTGCTCGATGGTGTGCGTCAGTTGGCCGGGCTACCCCCTAGCTTGAAAAGGTCACTGACGAGCTGTCGCTGGCGCTCCGAAAGGGCCGGATGCCAGATCTCGAAAATCAGAACGTAACGCGGGTTCTCGCTTCTGTTCCAAGCCTCGTGCTCGATCGTATCGTCAAAGATAAAGACCTCGCTGTCCCGCCATTCGCGCGTCTCATTACCAACCCTGAAACCGCAATCGCCTGGAAGGATGACCGGAAGGTGGCAGATGAGGCGCGTGTTGAACTGGCCATGATGCGGCGGGATCGAAGCCCCGGGCTCCAGCCGCGAGAAGAGTATGGATGGGGCAGGGGCCGGGTTTACAGCGTCGCCTATGGCTTCGACAGCGGCCCAAGTCTTCGGGCAACGGGCAATGTTTTCCTCAATGCGGGTGCCTTGCTTGATGAGGTAGAAGGCGCTCCAGTCCGGATTGTCGAGGAGGGGGTGAGAGACGCTGGCGCCCTCACGTCCGGCCCTTTCGACGTAAGGCGTGAAGCCTGCAGCCTCCGCCGCCTGCTTATTCAGCAGGGCCTCAAGCTCATCGCGTATGTCGGCCGTGCTGGCGGCAAGTTGGCCGGTCCAGGCGAAGTCTTTTGGCGGATAGAATTGCCGATTGGGCAGGCCTGGATAGAAGTAGCGGGTCGGCCGGGAGGGATAGTGAATGGCGCGTCCCGACAGAATATCGAGGGACTGGCGGAAGAGGTCGTCATCAGGCGCGCTGCCAACTTCATGGTCTGCGGCGAACTTGTCGAGCGTCTCGGCGGTCTCATTCCGAGCCGGCGATGCCTCGCTGTCAGATACGCCAAGAACTGTCTCCGCGGCCCGCACCAGCTGAATAATTTCAGGATTACGCATAAGCTCGGGCGTCACAGCGTCGAGGCCTTGCCTGAAGGAGGCTTCAGCTTCCTTGGCGCGGCCTGCGCCAACAAGTGCCTGTCCATGATGCAGGCGGGCGCGAACGCTGCCCGGATCGATTTCCAGCGCTTTTTCCAGCGCCGCTATACGCCCGGCCATGTCGCCCTGAAGGGATTTCGCAAAGGAGAGGGTCACCCAGACATCGGGGCCAGGCCAGCCGAGCTCTATGGCGCGTCGGAACGCAGCCTCTGCGCCCCGTCCGTCCTTCTGCCGCAGTGCCTGCATCCCCTTGGCGGACTGGTCTCTTGCTTCTGTCATATCTTACGCATCCTTACCGGCACCGAGGCCCTTCCAGCCCCCGGCATTAATGGTTAGGAGGCTGCATGGCCAGTTTACCCGATTCCGTTGCGGACAAGCACGAACATGTCCTGATTGTCGACTTTGGCTCTCAGGTCACACAATTGATCGCAAGGCGCCTGCGCGAAAGCGGCGTCTATTGCGAGATCCACCCCTTCAACAAGGTGGATGAGGCGTTCCTCGACGACTTCGACCCGAAGGCGATCATCCTGTCGGGCGGGCCGTCCAGTGTCACGTGGGACGACAGCCCGCGCGCCGATCAGGCGGTTTTCGAGCGCGGCGTGCCGGTGCTCGGCATCTGCTATGGCCAGCAGGTTATGATGGAGCAGCTTGGCGGCAAGGTTGAAAGCGGCACCAGCCGGGAGTTCGGGCGCGCCTTCATTGAGAAGGTGACGGATAGCGAGTTGCTGGAAGGTCTGTTTGCTGGCGGGGATGGCAAGGAAGAAGTCTGGATGAGCCATGGCGACCATGTCGCCGAGCTGGCGCCGGGTTTTGGCATTATCGCAAAATCGCCGGGTGCACCGCTCGCCATCATCGCTGATCTCAACCGGCGCTTCTATGCCACGCAATTCCATCCGGAAGTCGTCCATACGGTGCATGGCCGAGAAATGCTGCGCAACTTTACCCACAAGATTGCGGGCCTCTCTGGCGACTGGACGATGGCCGCTTACCGCGATGAAGCGATCGAAAAAATCCGCCGACAGGTCGGCAAGGGCAAGGTGATCTGCGGGCTGTCGGGCGGGGTCGATTCGTCGGTCGCGGCCGTGCTAATCCATGAGGCGATCGGCGATCAGCTGACCTGCGTCTACGTTGACCATGGCCTGATGCGCCTGAATGAAAGCGAAGAGGTCGTCGGGCTTTTCCGTGACCATTACAATATTCCGCTGGTCCATGTGGACGCGAGCAAGACCTTCCTCGGCGCGCTTGAAGGGATCAGTGACCCAGAGAAGAAGCGCAAGACAATTGGCGGGCTCTTCATCGACGTCTTCGAGGAAGAAGCAAAGAAGATTGGCGGGGCTGATTTTCTGGCGCAGGGCACGCTTTATCCGGACGTGATCGAAAGCGTCTCGGCAACAGGCGGGCCCTCGGTGACGATCAAGTCTCACCACAATGTCGGCGGCCTGCCTGAGCGCATGAACATGAAGCTGGTCGAGCCGCTGCGTGAGCTCTTCAAGGATGAGGTGCGCGCGCTTGGCCGTGAGCTTGGCCTGCCGCAGAGCTTTATCGGGCGCCATCCCTTTCCGGGGCCGGGTCTTGCGATCCGCATCCCGGGTGAGATCACCCGCGAGAAGGCCGACACGCTGCGCAAGGCAGATGCGATCTATATTGAGGAGATCAAGGCTGCCGGGCTCTATGATGAGATCTGGCAGGCTTTCTCTGTGCTGCTGCCGGTGAACACGGTCGGTGTCATGGGCGATGAGCGCACCTATGAGGCCGTGCTGGCATTGCGGGCCGTGACTTCAACCGATGGCATGACGGCCGACTATTACCCCTACGACCACGCCTTCCTCGGCCGTGTCGCAACGCGCATCATCAATGAAGTGAAGGGCGTCAACCGCGTCGTCTATGATGTGACCAGCAAGCCGCCAGGTACGATTGAGTGGGAATAGAAGCTTTCCCAGGCCTCTGATCCTGCGCAACGTCTTGACCGGGACACCCGCTTCGTGAGGGAGTTGCCAGAGCAGCATTCAGGGAGCCGCTCATGCCATCTTCGCCGAGAAGTGATCCACCAGATGCCTTCCGGGGCCTTGTCGAAAAAGCTGCCGGCAAGCCGATGCGGACGGCGGTGGTCCACCCGGTCGACCGTCTGTCGCTGAGCGGGGCTATAGAGGCGCGCGATGCCGGGCTGATCGAGCCGGTTCTGGTGGGGCCCGAGGACAAGATAAGGGCTGCGGCAGACGAGGCCGGAATGGATCTCTCCGGCGTTGAGATCATCGCCCGGGAACACAGCCATGATGCCGCTCAGAGCGCAGCGAAGCTCGCCGGGGAAGGCGAAGTCGAAGCGTTGATGAAGGGTGCCCTTCACACAAATGAGCTGATGCAGGCGATCATCGACCGGTCTGCGGGGCTGCGTACGGAACGCAGAATGAGCCATGTCTTTGTCCTTGAGACGCCAGCCTATCCTAAGCCGCTTCTGATGACGGACGGGGCGATCAATATTGCGCCGGACCTCAAGACCAAACGCGACATCGTGCAGAACGCCATCGATCTGGCGCACGCTTTGGGAATTCCCGAGCCGCTGGTGGCGATCCTGTCGGCCACCGAAGAAGTGGATAGCAACATCGTGTCCACGATTGATGCCGCTGCCCTCTGCAAGATGGCCGACAGGCGGCAAATTACCGGCGGCGTGCTGGATGGGCCGCTGGCCTTTGATCTTGCCGTTTCGGCAGAGGCGGTCGCGACCAAGCGGTTCGTGTCGCCCGTTGCGGGCCGCGCCGATATCCTCGTCGTGCCGTCGCTTGAAGCGGGCAACATGATTGCAAAGCAGCTCGACTATCTGGCGGGCGCGGCGGCGGCAGGCGTTGTGCTCGGCGCCAAAGTCCCGGTGATCCTGACCAGCCGGGCCGATAGCGCCGTGGAGCGGGTCGGCTCCTGCGCGCTGGCAAAGCTTTATGGGCGCTGGCTGGAGGTTTCGCATTGAGCCGGGAGGCGATCCTGACCGTGAATACCGGCTCGTCCAGCATCAAGCTGGCCGCCTATGAGGTTGAAGGCGACAGGGCTGGCAGGCGCGTGCTCAAGGCAACCCTCTCAGGTCTGCCGGACGGGCGCGACTTTTCGGCGTCGATCGATGATCGCGCGGTGGAACACTTGCCCAAGTCTCTCCAGGCCGCAGGGGACGAAAAGGGCGACCTGGTTGCTGCACTAGCAGGATGGGCCTCGGAGGCGCTCGGGGACAGGGACATTCGCGGCGTCGGTCACCGGGTCGTTCATGGCGGGCGGGACTTTACCGGCCCGGTTCGTGCGGGCGCGGAGGTGGTGGAGCAGCTTCGCAAATTAAGTGTCCTGGCGCCGTCTCACCAGGAAGAAAATCTTGCCGGTGTGGCGGGCATTGAGAAGCTCTGGCCGGACATGCCGCAGAGCCTCTCCTTCGATACGGCCTTTCATAGAACGCAGCCGCGCGTGGCAGAGCTTTATGCGATCCCGCGCGAGCTCTCTGATGAGGGACTTCTGCGGTTCGGGTTTCACGGTCTGTCCTATGCGCATATTGCAGACGTGCTGGAAGAGAGCCTGGCACCCGAAGACTGTGGACGGGTCGTGGTTGCACACCTTGGCAGCGGGGCAAGCCTCTGTGCCATGCGGAACGGCCAGAGCGCCGCGACCAGTATGGGGCTGACCGCGCTCGATGGTGTGCCGATGGCAACGCGGTCTGGAAGTGTCGATCCCGGCCTGGTGCTGCATCTCATCAAGGATCGCGGGATGAGCGCGCACGAGGTGTCCGAGTTGCTCTACAAGCGGTCGGGACTGCTCGGCCTGTCCGGCATCAGCGGCGACGTGCGCCAGTTGCTGGCGAGCGATGACCCGGCAGCGCGAGAGGCACTGGATGTCTACGCCTACCGGATTGCGCGGGAGATATCCTCACTGGCCGGGGCGGTGCAGGGTCTGGATGTGCTGGTATTTACCGGCGGCGTTGGAGAAAACTCCTGGCAGGTGCGTGAACGCATCTGCGGGCGACTTGGCTGGTTGGGCGTTTCACTGGATGGCACGGCGAACCGGGAGGGTCGCCGGGTCGCGCATAAAGGCGGTGCAACGGTGAAGACGCTGGTCATACCGGCAGATGAGGAAGCGGTGATCGCGCGCGAGGCGCTCTCAGTCCTCAGCCTGGACGGGCGCGATCAGTCTTCGCCGCGATAGGGCGGCGCCTTGGGGTTCCGGCGGGGCTCCGCCTTCAGCCGGTCCCAGCTCTCGCGTTCGACGTCCTGTTCGATATCGTCGTCTTTGGGCGCGGTGCCTGGTGGAAATTCGCCTGAGCTGCGGAGCGCTTTCTTGCGTTCGATCTGCTCGTTGGTGTCTGGCGTGGTGCGCGGCTTGGCTTTTTCGTCGAGCGTATGCTCGCGGGTGTCGGTGCGTTTCTCGGTCATGTGTTTTGCCTTCCTGGCGAGCGCCGGGGTTCGAATATTCCTATCTCGATATAACCCACTTTCAGGCCACTGCGTTCCCGAGTGCAGAGGTCGACGTGCTGGCTGTGGCCACGGTCCCCGTCTCATCCTGCATAATCTAAGAGGATGACTTGCTCTCGGTTAAGTTCTTTGACGGTTGGGCGGGATCTGCCGCTTTTGCTTGCAAGATACCGGGAACGAATGTGGCGCGCGCGCCATTCTTAGGGAAGAGCAATCCACTCAAAAGGACTTCCCATGGCCAACGAAAAAGATCTTCCGATCGACGGATCGGGCGCAACGCACCAGACGACAGCGGATGGATATGAAGCCCTGACGACGCAGCAGGGCGTGACGGTTTCCGACGATCAGAACCATCTCAAGGCCGGAGAGCGCGGCCCGATGCTGATGGATGACTTCCACTTCCGCGAAAAGATCTTCCACTTCGATCATGAGCGCATTCCAGAACGTGTCGTTCACGCGCGTGGGTTTGCAGCGCATGGGTTTTTCGAGTGTCTTGAAGACCTTTCAGATCTCACCCGCGCCGCAATATTCAAGAAAGGCGAGAAAACGCCGACCTTTACTCGCTTCTCTACGGTTGCCGGGAACAAGGGCTCCCCGGATGTCGCGCGCGATGTGCGCGGCTTCGCGACAAAATTCTACACCAAGGAAGGCAACTGGGACCTGGTTGGCAACAATATCCCCGTCTTCTTCATCCAGGACGCAATCAAGTTCCCCGACCTGATCCACGCCGCCAAGCCGGCGCCCGACCGCGGCTTCCCGCAGGCTCAAACGGCGCACGACAATTTCTGGGACTTCATCTCCCTGTCGCCGGAATCGATGAACATGGTGATGTGGATCATGTCCGACCGGACGATCCCCCGCTCCTTCCGCTTCATGGAAGGCTTTGGCGTACACACGTTCCGGCTGATCAATGCCGAGGGCAAGTCGACCTTCGTGAAATTCCACTGGAAGCCCAAACAGGGCCTTCAGTCTGTGGTCTGGAATGAGGCGCTGAAGATCAACGGTGCTGACCCGGATTTCCACCGCCGCGATTTGTGGGATGCGATCCAGACGGGTGACTATCCTGAGTGGGAACTTGGCTTGCAGGTTTTCGATGAGGAATTCGCCGAGAAGTTTGACTTTGACGTGCTCGACGCGACGAAGATCATTCCGGAAGAGGATGTGCCGGTCCGGATTGTCGGGCGGCTGGTGCTCGACAAGGTGGTCGACAATTTCTTCGCCGAGACAGAGCAGGTCGCCTTCTGCACGAACAATGTCGTGCCGGGAATTGGCTTCTCGAATGATCCGCTTCTGCAGGGGCGTAATTTCTCCTACCTCGACACGCAGGTGAAGCGCCTCGGCGGCCCGAATTTTACCCACATTCCAATCAATGCGCCGCAATGCCCGATGCGCAATTTCCAGCAGGACGGCCACATGGCGATGCACAATCCAAAGGGGCGTGCAAACTATGAACCGAACAGCTGGGGCACCGAAGAAGGGGGCCCGCGTGAGGATCCAGCGAATGGCTACCGCCACTATCCCGAGGAAGTAAGCGGTCAAAAGGTTGCCACGAGATCGGAAACCTTTGCCGACCATTACAGCCAGGCACGCCAGTTCTATCTTAGCCAGACGGATATTGAGCAGACCCACATCGCCAATGCACTGACCTTCGAGCTGTCAAAATGCCAGGAAATGCGCGTTCGAAAGCGGATGCTGTCTCACCTTCGCAATATCCATGAAGACCTGGCGGAGGCTGTGGCAGAGGGACTTGGGCTCGAGCTGCCAGAACCTGCGAAGGCGGCGCGCGAGACAAAGACCGATCTGAAAGTGTCCGATGCCCTCAGCATCATCAAGAATGGTCCAAAGAACTTCAAAGGCCGCAAGCTGGGCATCCTCGTCGCGGATGGCAGCGATGCCGGCACGGTGAAGGCTTTGCAGGATGCGATGGAAGAGGCTGGCGCACTGACTGTGGTCGTTGCGCCCAAGGTAGGCGGCGCCAAGCTAAGCGATGGGAGCCATATCGAGGCTGGCGAGAAGATCGATGGCGGGCCGTCCATACTCTATGACGCCGTCGCGCTGGTTCTGTCCGAAGAGGGCGCGAACACGCTTGCTGATCTCCCGCCCGCACGTGATTTCGTCACTGACGCGATGGCGCACGGCAAGTTCATCGGCCTGACTGAAGGAGCAGAACCACTGCTCAAGGAAGCAGGCGTCATGGGCAAACTCGACGATGGCTGCTTCCGGCTCGACGACGGCGGCATGGACGGGTTCCTGAAGGCGCTGCCCAAGCTCCGCAAGTGGGATCGCGACGCGTAAAGCGCCCGTCACTTCGTGAAAAGATCAATCCCGGCCTCTCAAGGGGCCGGGATTTTTCATGCGGGCGATATAACGGGGCCTGCCAGCCAGCAGATCCAGCCGGAGAGGGCGATCCAGGGGCCGAAGGCGATGGGTGTGTCGGTGGTGAATTGCCGCCGCATCAGGCCAGCATAGACCAGCACCGCCAGGAGACCGCTTGCGGCGGCGATCAGGAAAAGGAGCGGCAGGCCTTGCCAGGCGAGCCAGAGGCCGAGGGCGCCAGCAAGCTTGGCGTCGCCGCGGCCAAGGGCGTCGATGCCGCGGACATGACGGTAGAAAAGCTCAAGACCGAGAAGTACGAGATAACCTGCGGCACCGCCGATGAGGTGATCCAGCCAGTCGGCGCGGGCGTGCTGCCAAACCATGAGGCCGCCGAGGGCTGCGAGAACCACATTCAATGGGTCCGGCAGGATGAAGGTGCGCCAGTCGATAATTGCGAGCGTTACTAGGACCGCGCCCATAGCGAGCGTCAGGATGAGCATGCCGGGCGGCGCGCACAGCCATGCCGAGACGGCGACGGCGAGGGCCAACAGGGCGTAGAGGAGAAGGATGGCGGCGCGCATGTTCCGTCAGCCCCTATCCGTTTTCGCCGCATGTGGCGAGCGCGCGGGGGGAGGACGTCTATCTAACCCGCCGCGACGTCATAATGGCCGGGGCCGATAACTGCCTCTAGATAACCCGTAAGAACAAGCGGCAGGAGAGGAGGCGCAAAGATGAGCGTACCAGACAAGATGAGAGCGCTTCAGGTCGAGGAGCTGGGCGAGAAGTATAAGGGCGTCCACCTCCGAGAGATTGACGTGCCCGCGCCTGCAAAGGGCGAAATCCTGCTGCGCATCCGGGCAGGGAGCCTGGGGTTCCCGGACCTTCTGATGACGCAGGGCGGCTATCAGCACAAACCGTCGCTGCCGTTTATTCCGGGCGGGGATGTGGCGGGCGAGGTCGCGGCGCTGGGCGAGGGCGTGAGCGGCTTTTCGGTCGGAGACCGCGTGGTGACGAGCCGTCTTGGCGGCGCGTTTGCCGAATATAATACCTACAGCGCCGAGAAAGTGCGGAAGATACCGGATCACCTTGATTTCGCGGCGGCGGCCTCTGTCGGGTCAGCCTATCTGACGGCGTATGTGTCACTTGTGCGGCGGGCCGAGATACAGCCGGGCGAATGGCTGCTGGTGCATGGCGCGGCAGGCGGTGTTGGCCTCGCCGCCGTGGACCTTGGCAAGCATCTCGGCGCAAAGGTCATCGCGGCGGCCTCGCGGGACGACAAGCTGAAGATAATCGAGGACAAATATGCGCCCGATGCCGTCATCAATTATTCGGGCGGGTTTCGCGAGGAGGTGAAGGAGATCACCGGCGGCGGCGCGGACGTTATCTATGACCCTGTCGGCGGCGATGTCTTTGATGAGAGCGTGCGCTGCATTGCGTTCAATGGCCGGCTTCTGGTCGTTGGATTTGCGTCCGGACGTATCCCGGAGGTCAAGGTGAACATGCCGCTGATCAAGGGGTTCTCGGTCGTCGGTGTCCGGGCAGGCGAGTATGGCCGCCAGTTCCCGGAAAAGGGGCGCGAGAATATGGAAGCGGTCTGGAAGCTGATCGAGGAGAAGTCCGTCACACCGCATGCCCACGGTGTCTATGCGCTGGATGACTGGCGGACGGCGTTTGCCGAAATGGAAGAGCGCCGCGTTGTCGGGCGGGTGATCATCGATCCATCGCTGTAACGTCGTGGCTGTAGATCCAGTCGAGGCGTGAACGGACCACGCCGGGCAGGAGCTGACCTGCGATCCACATGGGCCCATAGGTCGCCGCCTGCTCGGCGGGCGAGCGCTTGTGAAAGGTCTTCATATTGGCGCGCGAGGCTGCCTGAATGCGCGCGGTGCGCGGCTTGCGCGTGGCTTCATAGCGGGCGAGGGCATCGGGCACCGGCGCGTTGCCGCCAAGCTGCTCGGCCAGCAAGTAGGCGTCTTCGATGGACTGGGCGGCGCCCTGAGCCTGAAAGGGCAACATGGGGTGACAGGCATCGCCAAGCAGGGTGACGGGGCTGTCGCTCCATGTGCCGAGCGGCTCCCGGTCAAAGAGGGCCCAGCGATAATGTGTGTCAGCCTTGTCGATGAGGTCGGTGAGTGTGCTGTCCCATCCCCTGAAGTCGTTGAGCGCTTCTTCCTTGGTGCCTT
Source organism: Henriciella marina DSM 19595 (assembly GCF_000376805.1). Taxonomy (NCBI): domain Bacteria; kingdom Pseudomonadati; phylum Pseudomonadota; class Alphaproteobacteria; order Hyphomonadales; family Hyphomonadaceae; genus Henriciella; species Henriciella marina. Next base: position 481,774 of record NZ_AQXT01000002.1, read on the forward strand.
GCTCTGTCCAGCTTTCGCCGCGCCAGTCATGGCGTTCGACAATGCCGACGAAATTGGCGAGCGTGCCGCCTCTCAGTCTGTAGGTGACAGCGTGGCGGCCGGGGCCAGCCCAGACGCAGGCGGTTGGCGGAGGCGGCACGGTCAGCCGGTCTATCGGCACGGTGAGGCGCCAGGCGAGATTGCCGGTGAAGCGGGCGGGGATATCCCCCAGCATCTGTTTGCGGATGGTCGAATGAAGACCATCAGCGCCAATCAGGACGTCGCCTTCGGTGGTGAGCTTCCCTTCCAGGATGAGTTCCGCGCGGCCGCTGTCGGCTTTGTAGCCGGTGGCCTGTGCGCCGAGATGGACCGTTATCTGCGGGCTGGCTTCCACCGCTGCGGCCAGGAGATCGATGAGGTCAGCGCGGTGGATGTGGACGTAGGGCGCGCCCCAGGCCGGCGATGGGTGCTGGTTGACGGGGACGGAAAAGACGCGGCGGTCCGAGCGGCCGAGCCGAAGCTCCAGCGCTTGGGGGGCAAAGCCGCGCTCTGCGACCCGGTCTGCGAGGCCAAGCACGGCAAAGACCTTCATGGCGTTCGGGCTGAGCTGCAGGCCAGCGCCGACCTCGGTCAGGCTGGTGGCTACCTCGAACAGGTCGACCGTCCAGCCTTGCCGGGCGAGACATAGCGCGGAGGTGAGGCCGCCTATGCCGCCGCCAGCGATAAGGGCATGACGTTTTTTACTGGTCATCCTGTCAGTCATGGCTTTGCTCGCGGCATTGGGCAAGCGCCGGTGCGGAGGCCGATTGCCGCGTTCGACATCTGCTTGCTGGTCAACTGGTTTGGCGTCATGATGACGACAACAGGGGAGGCGGATATGATCTATCTGGTTGCGGGGCTGGTTATATTCTTCGGGTTGCATGTCTATTCGGCAGTGCGCACGCGTGCGCCAGCGACGCGGATCGAGGCGCGCATGGGGGCGGGGCCGTTCAAGGGCCTTTATAGCCTGGTTGCGATCGCCGGTTTCGTTCTCATCGTCTGGGGATATGGCGCGGCGCGGCCATCGGCGATTATCTGGCAGCCGCCGGTCTGGACCGCGCACCTCAATATCCTCCTGCAACTGATAGCGATGCCAATCCTCGTCGCGGCCTATCTGCCGGCTGGTCACATCAAGAAGACGCTGAAGCATCCCATGCTGGTAGCCGTGAAGATCTGGGCGATCGGGCATCTGCTGGCGAATGGTGAGCTCAATTCGATTCTGCTGTTTGGCAGTTTCCTCGCCTATGCCGTGTTCGACCGGATCATGGTCAAGAAGCGCGGTGAAACCGGCCTGCCGCACAATGTGAAGACGGCGCTTTCCAGCGACATGATTGCGCTTCTCATCGGCCTTGTGATCTGGGGCGCGATGATTTTCGGCCTGCATGCGCTGCTCTTTGGTCGGCCTGTCATCGCTGGCATGGGCGGAGCTTAGGCGCGTCTCTCTTCGACTGCATTACGGTTTCGTGCTTGGCGCTGCTGGCCCGGCTCTGTTAGGAGACGCGCCAGAACTCTCAGCATGGAGGATGCGCGCCCGTGTCCGCACAATCTCAAGTCAGACGCAAAACCGTCCGCGATATCATTGCCGCCAAGACCGGTGAGCCGCTGGTCTGCCTGACCGCCTATGATGCACCGACAGCGGCCATCATGGACCCGTATTGCGACCTTATCCTGGTCGGCGACAGCGTCGGCATGGTGGTGCATGGTCTGAGCTCGACGGTCGGCGTGACGATGGAGATGATGATCCTGCACGGGCAAGCGGTCATGCGCGGTTCAGAGCGCGCCTTCGTGGTCGTCGATATGCCGTTTGGTTCCTACGAAACGAGCGCTGACCAGGCTTTTCTCAATGCCTCGCGCATCATGAAGGAAACGGGCTGCCAGGCCGTGAAGATCGAGAGCGGGACGTATGCCGCCGATCAGATCCAGCATCTTGTCGAGCGCGGCGTGCCGGTGATGGGCCATGTCGGGCTTCGGCCACAGGCGATCAATGTGGTCGGCGGTTTCAAGGCGCAGGGGCGCGATGATGTCGAGCGCGAGCGTGTCATGGCCGAGGCGAAAGCTGCAGAGGATGCCGGCGCTTTTGCTATCGTTATTGAGGGTGTTGCAGAGGACCTTGCCGACGAAATTACCAAGGGGCTTTCCATCCCAACAATCGGTATCGGCGCGTCGGCCACTTGCGATGGCCAGATCCTTGTGACGCCCGACATGCTCGGTGTCTTCGACTGGACGCCGAAATTCGTGCGCCGCTATGGCAATCTGCAATCGGAGATTGCCAAATCGGTTGAAGCCTATGCCCGCGATGTGCGTGCACGCAGCTTTCCGGGCGAGGCGGAAACCTACAAGCTGACTAAACCGGGTACGGGCAAGCTGTCCAAACCGGGGCCCAAACAGTGATCGCGCGTTGCCGGGGGCAGGCGGCGCGGTTAGGGTGCGCGCTGAATTGATGCCCTTTATTCAGTGGAGTAGGCCAATTGGCTGATATCTTTGAGGAAGTTGAGGAAGGCCTCCGTCAGGAACGGGCCGCCCGACTCTGGAAGAAATACGGCGTTTTCGCCTATATCGCCGCAGCTTTGCTGATTGGCGGCGTAGCCCTGAACGAGTATATGCAGAGCCAGCGCGCGCAAACGCTCGAGGAGCAATCGGTTGCCTTCGAAAGCGCCGACAGTGCTCTCAGCGCCGGAACCTTTGACTTAGCCGCGGACGAGTTTGACACGCTGGCGCGTTCCGACACCGAGATTTCTCCACTGGCGGCAAATTTTCTGGCGCAGACTCGTCTGACGGGGAATGCCGACACGGAAGCGGCGATTACGGCGCTGGAGATGGCGGCAAATGCAGACACACCGATTGGCAAGTTGTCGCTTATGAAGGCGGCTTATCTGAAATCGGAGACTGCAAGCCGCGCAGAGCTTGAGACCTATCTCGGCTCGCTGCTGGACGAGGAAAGTCAGTTCGGCGCTCTGGCGCTTGAGCTTGTCGCTGCTAAGGCCGCCCAGGAAGGCGACACCGAATATGCGCGCCAGGTGTTCAATGAGCTGCGCTTTCTGGCGAACGTGCCTGATGGTGTGACGCAACGGTCTGTACGCGCATTGGCGGCGCTGCCAGCTGCGCCAGCAACCGATGCAGCCGCTGGGGACGCGCCGTCTGAAGATGGCGCCGCGACGGCTGACGAGATGACCGGCGAATCGGCCCAGACTGAAGAGATTCCGGACTCCGGCGCGGCCGGGTCCAGCGATGGAGACCAGCCAGAATGATCAAAAACCCCGTTCGTGTCGTTGTTTTTGGCGGGCTCATCCTGAGCCTGTCAGCCTGTTCCTATGTGCAGGGTCTGCGCGCTGAAGAGCAGCGCCTGACCGCTGAAGAGCGCGAGGGACGTATTGAAATGGTCCTCGGCGATGAATCGATCGAGGCCGACCCCGATCTGGCAACACAGACAATTCCCCTGCCGCCGGCACGCGCGCTGGCAAGCTGGCCTGAGGCTGGCTCGCGTCCGACAAAATCTGCCGGGCATGTGGCGGCCGCCTCAGCGCTTGAGATTGCTTGGTCGGTCAATGCCGGGAAGGGCACCAATCGCAATGGCGCGCTGACCACTCCGCCTGTGGCGAGCGAAACGGCAATCTTTGTTGTCGATGCGGACCAGACCGTGCGCGCTTTCGGTCTTTCGAATGGTGGCCGTATCTGGCAGCGCGAGCTTAAATCCGGCAATAGCCGTGACAAGCGCGGCATTGGCGCAGGCCTTGCCTATTCGGCAGGCCGCTTGATCGTTGCCAGCGGCTATGGCTTTGTCAGCGCACTTGATGCCGAAACGGGCAGCGAAATCTGGCGCCGTGACATGGAAGCGCCGATGACGGGTGCGCCGACCATCTCTGACGGGCGTATCTTTGTCTCTTCGAATAATAATGAGATCTACGCGCTGGACCTGAATGATGGACGGGTCCTCTGGTCCGATCAGGCGATCGCAGAATCGGCGCGCGTTCTTGGTTCCTCCAGCCCGGCTGCGGTCGAGGACATTGTGATCGCGCCTTACTCATCCGGTGAGATCATTGCGTATCTGGCCGCCAATGGCCGCCGCCTCTGGACCGAGGCATTGTCGCGCCCGGGCCGTTTCACGCCGATCTCCTCGATCAATGATATTGCCTCGCGTCCAATCGTCGGCAGCGGCCTTGTCTATGCGGCGAACCAGTCAGGTGTGATGGCGGCCATCGATGGGCGCACCGGCGACCGGGTCTGGGTACAGCCGATCGGGTCGACATCTGCGCCAACACTGATCGGTCAGTACATCTTCGTGTCAGGCACTGACGGCAAAGTCGCCGCGATCAATGCCGGCAGCGGACAGGTTTACTGGGTGAACCAGCTTCGCGAGTTCGAGCGTCAGGAAAAGCAGCGTGGGCGTATCGCCTATGCTGGGCCTCTGATGGCATCGAACCGGCTGCTCGTGGCCTCATCGCGCGGCTCGGTCATCGCGCTTTCCCCGCAAACCGGCGAACGCGTCGGTTCGGTTGAGCTGAATGACCCGATCTACCTCGAGCCGATTTCGGTTGGCGACAAGGTCTTCATCCTGACAGACGATGCGCGGCTGGTCGCCATCCGCTAGGATATTGCCAGCAGGGTCCCTGAACCATCAGGGCCAAGCTTCACGAAAGGACGGCGCATGCCGTTGAAAATCGCCATCGTCGGACGCCCGAATGTGGGTAAGTCGACGCTGTTCAACCGGCTTGCCGGAAAACAACTCGCGCTGGTCGATGACCAGCCGGGCGTGACGCGTGACCGCAAGGAAGCGCCGGGCAGGCTTGCCGATTTGCCGCTGATCCTGATCGACACGGCCGGGTTCGAGGATGTCACCGACGACTCGCTTGAATCTCGTATGCGCCAGCAGACTGAAATCGCGATCCGTGAGGCAGAGCTTGCGCTTTTCCTGATCGATGCGCGCGATGGCGTCACGCCGATGGATGAGCGTTTCGCAGATGTGCTGCGCCGCGCTGACCTGCCGATTGTGCTGGCCGCCAACAAGGCCGAAGGCAATCAGGGCGATATTGGCATGGCGGAAGCCTGGTCGCTGGGCCTTGGCGAGCCTGTCGGGCTGTCGGGTGCGCATGGCGAGGGCATGGGTGACCTATATGGTGCGATCCGTGTCGCGCTTGGCGAGGAAGCTTTCGAAGCAGCCTTCACAGAGGATGACGCGGCAGAGGGCGAGGGCTTCAATGATGAAGTGCTCGACCTGATGGCAGAGATCGATGTCGACAACCCTAACCTGACAGAAGACGAGCTGACGGCGGCGCTGGAAGCGGCAGGTATCGATGACGCCGCCGAGGCCGAGGCACAGCTGGCCGCGCGCGAGGAAGCGCGCAAGAAGCCGATCCGGCTGGCCATTGTCGGGCGTCCGAATGCGGGCAAGTCCACGTTGATCAACCAGATGCTGGGCGAGCAGCGTCTTCTGACCGGGCCTGAAGCCGGGATCACCCGCGACTCCATCTCTGTCGACTGGATGTATGAGGGCCGGAAGGTAAAGCTGGTCGATACAGCAGGGCTTCGCCGCAAATCACGCGTTCAGGAGAAGCTGGAGCGGATGTCGACGGGCGAGACGGTCCGTACACTCAAGTTTGCCGATGTTATTGCGCTGGTCATGGACGCTGATGAAGCGTTCGAGAAACAGGATCTGCAGATCGCTGACCTTGCAGTCCGCGAAGGCAGGGGTCTGGTCTTCGTCATCTCCAAATGGGATCTTGTGGACAATCACGCGCAGAAAATGCGCGAGCTGTCGGAAATGGCGAAAGTGCTGTTGCCGAATGCGCGCGGTGCGCCGGTTGTCACGCTGTCAGGCCTGACGGGCAAACGCGTTGAGCGGTTCATGCCCGCGGTTGCCAAGGTCTATGATGACTGGTCGGCGCGGGTCAAAACCGGCGACCTTAACCGCTGGCTTCGCTATACGATCGAGCGTCATCCGCCGCCATCAATCAATGGCAAGCGGATCAAGCCACGCTACATGGCGCAGATGAAGGCGCGTCCGCCGACCTTTGTGCTGATCGCCTCGCGCGGTGAGCAGATGCCGGAGCAGTATAAGCGCTTTCTGGTGAATGGGATCCGTGAGGCGTTTGACCTGCCTGGCGTCCCGATCCGTCTGTTCGTGCGTCAGGGGGCGAACCCCTATGCCGAGAAGTACAAGCCGCAAAACCAGAAGAAGACGAGCGGCCGCGGCAAGGGCAAGACCAGAAGCATCAACAAGCGCAGCTAGGTCCGGTCAGCTTTTGAAGCTGATCCGCTGGGCTGTCCGCGTTTCGCTTTCCTCCAGCAGGGGCGTGAGTTTCTTGACGACCTCTTCCGGCGTTGGAAGCGTCATCGGGTCTTCGCTTGGCATGGCTTCGGCGCGCATTCCGGTGCGCGTGGCGCCGGGGTCGAAGAGATTGACCCGTAGCGCCATCTTCTCATTCTCATCGGCCCAGGCCATGACCAAACCTTCAAGTCCCGCCTTGGAGGCCTGATAAGGGCCCCAGAATGCACGTGGACGTGGCACGACCCCCGAGGACACGAAGACCGCTCGCGGGCTCTCAGAGCGCTGCAGGAGGGGATGCATGGCGCGGATGAGGCGCCAATTGGCGGTGAGGTTCACTTCGATCGTTTCTTCGAAGCTGCGCGGGCCTACCGCCTGAAGCGGACCGATCGTGCCGAGCACGCCTGCATTCCCAAGCAGACCGTCGATCCGGCCGAATTTGGTAGCCAGCGCCTGGCCCACGGTTTCGAAGGCTGTCTTGTCCTTCAGATCCATCGGGATGAGGCTCGCCGAGCCGCCTGCGGACCTGATCTCGTCATCCAGCTTTTCCAGCGCGAGCTTTGAGCGCGCTGTTGCGACGATATGATGACCACGGCCCGCCAGCTCGAGCGCGGCAGCCTTGCCGATCCCGCGCGAGGCGCCGGTGATGAGGGTAATGCGCTTGTCCATGTAAGGCGGGGTAGCCTGTCAGGGGCCGGCTAGTCCAGAAGCGAAAGCTGTCTGTCCTTGCCGCCTTCTTCCTGCGTCTGATCCACCAAGCGCGTCGGGTAGCAGCCGGTGAAGCAATGGTCGGAAAATTGCGGCATGTCGATATTGCGCTTGACGCCGATGGACGCATAGAGCCCGTCGACGGAAAGGAATCCGAGCGTCTCGACGTTCAGAAAGTCGCGCATCTGCTCCAGCGTGTTGTTCGAGGCGAGCAGCTCTGACTTGGTCGGCATGTCGATGCCGTAGAAGTCAGGATTGACGATAGGCGGGCTGGCCGAGCGAAGGTGGACCTCTTTGGCGCCGGCATCGCGGACCATCTGGACAATCTTCTTGGATGTGTTGCCGCGCACGATAGAGTCGTCGACGAGCAGGACGCGTTTGCCTTCCAGAACGGACCTGTTGGGCGAATGCTTCTTGGAGATGGATTTCTGGCGGCCAAGCTGTGTCGGCTCAATGAAAGTCCGGCCGACATAGTGGCTGCGGATGATGCCAAGCTGGAAAGGCACGCCGCTCTGCTCCGAGAAGCCGAGCGCCGCCGGAACGCCGGAATCCGGCACCGGGACGATCACGTCGACATCAGCAGGGTTTTCGCGCGCAAGCTGGTGGCCCATGCGGCGGCGGACCTGATAGACGCTGCGGCCCTGCACGATGCTGTCGGGGCGGGCAAAGTAGACATACTCAAACAGGCAGGGGCTTTCAGGGCGCTCCGGATAGGCGCGATAGCTTTCCACACCCGCTTCGGAAATGACGACAACTTCGCCATTCTCAATCTCGCGCACAAATTCGGCGCCGATCATGTCCAGCGCGCACGTCTCAGACGCAAGAACCCAGCCCTTGCCAATCCTGCCGAGAATAAGCGGGCGCAGACCAATCGGATCACGCGCGCCGATGAGTTTCTTGTTGGTGAGGCCGACGAAGGCGTACCCGCCCTCAACCGCCTGCATGGCTTCCATGAAGCGATCGCGCATCAGGCCACGGTCAGAGCGGGCCACGAGCTGCAGGACGACTTCAGTGTCCATTGTCGACTGGAAGATGGCGCCGCGGTTGATCAGCTCCCGGCGGAGTTTGACGGCATTGGTGATGTTGCCATTGTGAGCAAGGGCAAAGCCGGTATTCGCAAGGTCCGCAAAAATAGGCTGGATATTGCGAAGGGCTGGCTTGCCAGCGGTGGAGTAACGGTTGTGGCCGATGGCCGCGCTGCCGGGCAGACGGGTCGTCAGATCGCCGCCGAAATTGTCGCCGACGAGGCCCATATGGCGTTCATTGTGAAACTTGTCGCCGTCATAGGTGGCGATGCCACAGGCTTCCTGACCGCGATGCTGGAGGGCGTGGAGGCCAAGGGCGACGAGCAGCGACGCCTCTGGATGATTGAAGACGCCTACAATGCCGCATTCTTCACGAGGCTTGTCGTCATCATGGTCCCAGATCATCGACACCTCGGCTCATTGGTTCGAGTGCGAGGTATGCCCTGGTGCAAGATTCGTCAAGGTTGGCTGGCTTCAGCACTGTGACTGAGGGCTGGTGCGCTCTCTTCGACATAGTCGGCGCCGTTTTCCAGCAGAGGATAGGTCTGCGCGGTGCGTATCCATTCCGGGATGCGGTCCTGATCCAGTGCCATGCGAAGCAGGAAGACGAAGAAAACCAGGACCACCGCGCCGCGCGCAAAGCCAAACGCCGCGCCCGTTACCCGGTCAAGAATGCCAACGCCGTCAACGCCCTGAATGGATCTCGACAGGTTCGCACCGAACCAGGCGACGATGACGTAGACCAGCAGAAAGAAGCTCAGAAAGAGGACAAGGTCCGGCAGCCAGGCGGGCGTATCTTCGGGCAGAAAGCGGACGACCGTATCGCGCAGGAAGAGGCGCGCATAATAGGCTGCGGCCAGTGCGGCGATGAAGGCACCAAGGGTTGCCAGCTCCCGCATGAACCCGCGCGCGAACGCCATGACCGTCGACAGGATAAGCAGGACGATCACGATCGCGTCGAAGGCTGTGAGGGCGCCCATCATGGTTCTGGATCCGGACCTATTAAATCTACCAGATCAGATAGGCGTGACAGAGGCTTTACGGTCAACCCTTCAAATGATCCGGCGCTGCCTTCCGGAACGAAGGCATTCTGGAAGCCGAGGCGCTGGGCTTCCTTCAGGCGCTGGTCCATGCGGGCCACTGGCCTGATCGCTCCGGAAAGGGCAACTTCACCAAAAAAGATCGATTTTTCAGGGGCTGGGCGGTCGGCGAGCGAGGTGAGGAGGGCTGCCGCTGCGGCAAGGTCACCGGCCGGTTCTGCCATTCTGTAGCCGCCAGCGACCGAGAGATAGACGTCACGGCCCGCCAGTGAGACACCGCACCTTGCCTCAAGAACAGCCAGCACCATGGCCAGCCGGTTGGCATCCCAGCCGACGATACTGCGCCGCGGCGTGCCATAGGATGAGGCCGCAACGAGGGCCTGAACTTCGGCAAGAACAGGCCTGGAGCCTTCCATGGCGGCGAAGACGGCGGTGCCGCCTGCGTGCTCATTCTCATTGGACAGAAAGAGGGCTGAGGGCTCACGGGCCGGGGCAAGGCCGTACTGGTGCATCTCGAAGATGCCGATCTCATCGGTCGGGCCGAAGCGGTTCTTGACCGCGCGCAGGATGCGGAACTGGTGGCCCCGCTCGCCTTCGAAATAGAAGACGGTGTCGACCATATGCTCGACGACGCGGGGCCCAGCGATCTGGCCTTCCTTTGTCACGTGTCCAACCAGAATGACGGCTGCGCCGGATTTCTTGGCCCAGCGGGTAAGTTCCTGCGAACAGGCGCGGACCTGCGCCACCGAACCGGGCGCTGCTTCAAGGCTGTCGGACCACATGGTCTGAATGGAATCTATGACAACGAAGTCGGGTTTCGCGGCTTTGAGAGAGGAGAGGACCTTTCGAAGGTCTGTCTCGGTTGCAAGTTCGACAGGGCTCTCTGCCACTTTGAGGCGGCGGGCACGGTCCTGTATCTGGGCAGCTGCTTCCTCGCCGGAAACATAGACGGTCGAGAGGCCGTTGCGGGCAAGGCGGGCGGCGACCTGAAGGAGAAGCGTCGACTTGCCGATGCCCGGGTCACCGCCAATGAGCGTCGCTGACGAAGGAACGATGCCGCCGCCGAAGACGCGGTCGAGTTCATCAACGCCAATCATATGGCGGGTGGGCGCTTCTTCTATGGCATTGAGGGAAGTGAACTCGACCCTGCCGGCCTTCTTGGAAAGCGACTTTGGCGCAGCCAGACCGCCAGGCGCGGCAGATGTCGTTTCCTCGACCAGCGTATTCCATTCCCCACACGCGTCGCAGCGCCCAGACCATTTGGGATGGACGGCGCCGCAGGACTGGCAGGTAAAGACGGTGTTCGACTTGGCCATGGGACAAAGACCTAACCTGTTGGCGCGCGAGGGTGAAGCAAGTTTTGCGGACGGGCGACATATCGAATTACGATAATTTAATTATCGATAATCAATAATTATGCTAAGAATGTCGAACAGGGACAGGGTCAAACAAAAAATAAAAGAGAAGGACCCATAACAATGAAAACCAAGACCGTTATCACCGCAATCGCCCTCACCGTCTGTGCAGGTTTCGCAGCCCCGGCTTTCGCCGGAAGCGCCCAAGGCGTGAAAAGTGTCGAAGCAGATATTTCCGGCCTCGACCTCTCGACGCCCGAGGGTTACGCCAAAGCAGAAAGCCGCATCAAGCGCGCAGCGGAACATGTTTGCCTTGCCCGCAGCGGCCCACAGCCGATCGCTATTCGCCGCGCCACTGCGATCTGTGTTGAAGCTGCCCAGAAGGACGCCATGGCGTCACTCCTTCCGAAGGCCGAGCGTGTAGCCCAGGCTGACAAGGTGACCGAAAGCTGATCGCCTGCACATAAGCCAATATAAGCGGCCGGTTCGAGAAGGACCGGCCGTTTGCTTTTGCGGCTAGCCCTGCGGCCGCTGGATTGGCAAGACGAAGCACGCCTCGCTAGAGAAGGCCGGGTGAAACACATCGCGATCATCGGGGCAGGGCCAGCGGGCCTCATGGCGGCGGAAGCTGCACTGGAGCAGGGCGCGCGCGTGTCGATCTATGACGCAATGCCGAGCGCGGCGCGCAAATTCCTGATGGCTGGCAAGAGCGGCCTCAATATTTCCCATTCCGAGGACGAGAAGCTTTTCAGGTCTCGCTATGGTGCGCCTGATGGGCGGCTGGCAGCGATGATAGAGGCGTTCGGTCCGGTCGATGTGGAGCGCTGGATGCGAGGCCTGGGGATCGAGACCTTCACGGGGAGCTCGGGACGGATCTTTCCGACCATGATGAAAGCGTCACCATTGCTCCGGGCCTGGCTCGTCCGGCTGCGTGAGGGCGGCGCGGAACTGCACACGCGCCAACGCTGGCAAGGATGGGAAGGCGAAGCGCTTTTGTTTGACACGCCGGAGGGCGTCCAACGCATCGGCGTCGATGCAACGGTTCTGGCGCTTGGTGGCGCAAGCTGGTCGAGGCTTGGCTCTGATGGAAAATGGGCCGGCCTGCTGGAGGCGCGGGGTGTCGAGATCGAACCATTTGCGCCATCCAATTGCGGCCTCCAGAGAGACTGGTCGGCGCGGCTGCTGGCGGCCCATGAGGGCGCGCCACTGAAAGGCGTGGCGCTGTCCGCAGGCGGGCAGACGGTGCAGGGCGATGTGGTGATCACGCGCAGCGGTATCGAGAGCGGGGCGATCTATCCGCTGTCTGCTGATCTGAGACGTCAGATTGCCGAGACGGGGCAGGCGGTCCTGAGCGTCGACCTTCTGCCGGATGTGACTGAGGAGACGCTGGCCGACCGGCTGGCAGCGGCGAACCAGAGAGACTCCATCTCCAACAGGCTGCGCAAGGCGGCGCGGCTCGACAGGACAAAAATCGCGTTGGTGAATGAGGTAACGCGGGGAGCACCGCCGAGGGACGCGGCTGCGCTGGCGGTGTTGCTGAAGGCATTGCCGCTGACCCTTGATGCCACGGCGCCGCTGGATGACGCGATCTCCACCGCCGGCGGGGTGTCTTGGGCCGCGCTGGATGAGCGGCTGATGCTGAAAGCGATCCCTGGAACGTATTGTGCCGGCGAGATGGTGGCCTGGGATGCGCCGACGGGCGGCTATCTGCTGACGGCGTGTCTTGCGATGGGCCGGGCAGCCGGAGAAGCTGCGGCGCGCTCCCTCTAAAAATTACAGGCTGGCTAAATTGAAGGCTGGATCGGGCCTTCGGCGCGTCCGTGGACGAACTGGTCGACGCGGTCATCACCTGAACGGTCGATCTCACCTGCCGGGCCGCGCCAGATGATCTTGCCCTCATAGAGCATGGCGATCTCGTCAGCGACCTTGCGGGCCGAGGCCATGTCATGCGTGATCGTGACGGCAGCCGCGCCAAGCGCTTTGACCTGTTCGATGATGAGGTCGTTGATTGCGTCGGCGGTGATCGGGTCGAGGCCGGTGGTCGGCTCATCGAAGAAGATGAGGTCCGGCTCGGTGATGATGGCGCGGGCGAGGGCGACGCGCTTTTGCATGCCGCCCGAGATTTCAGCGGGCGTCAGATCAGCGACAGACGCGCCGAGACGGACCTTTTTGAGGGTCGCTATCGCGCGCTCTTTCGCGTCCGAGCGCTTCATCTTGTCGGCATTGATCAGGCGGAAGGCGACATTTTCCCAGACGGTGAGCGAATCAAAAAGCGCGCCGGACTGGAAGAGCATGCCGACGCGTGCGCGCATCGCTTCGCGGTCCTTGCCCTGGTCATTCGTGACATCCTCGCCGTCGAACAGGATTTTTCCAGCATCGGGTGTCATCAGGCCAAGCGCGTTCTTGAGCATGACCGACTTGCCCGAGCCAGACCCGCCAAGCACGACGAGCGAGCGGCCGGGCGCGACATCGATATCGACCCCGCGCAGGACATCATTCGAGCCAAAGCTCTTCTTGACGCCTTTGAGTTCGAGAAGGGGCTGCGCCATCAAATGCCGATCCGCACGAAGAAAGTGGAGAGGATGTAGTTGGATGCCAGCACCAGCACGGCGGCGCCAACCATTGAAAGGGTTGCGGCGCGCCCGACACCGGTTGCGCCAGCTGATGATTTCGAGCCCTGATAACAACCCATCAGCGCAATCACCATGCCGAAGACAACCGCCTTGATGAGGCCGACGACAACATCATTCATTGTCAGGAAATCGACCGTGTTGCGCAGATAGGTCGTGGAGTCGAAGTCGAGTGCGTAGACGCTGACGAGCCAGCCGCCCATGACGCCGATAATGTCGGCGATTAGAACCAGGAATGGCAGGGTCAGCGCGGCAGCAAGGAAGCGCGGAGCATACAAGTAACGGAACGGATTGGCAGAGAGCGTCTTCAGCGCGTCGATCTGCTCGGTCACTTTCATGGCGCCAATCTCGGCGGCGATGCCCGCTGTGACGCGGCCAGCCAGCATCAGGCCGGTAATCGTGGCGCCAAGTTCACGTGTGATGCCGAGGACAACAATGTTGGGCACGAATTGCTCAGCGCCGAACCGGTTGCCGCCGGTATAGATGTTGAGGGCGAGCGCTGCGCCAATGAAGACCGCAGAGAGACCGACGACGGGCAGGGAGTAAAAACCGATTGCCACGATCTGTTTCCAGAGCTGGGCAAGGTTCCAGGGCGGGGTGAACGCGGCGAGAGCCGTGCGGCCCGTAAAGATCGAGAGGCGTCCGATCTCAGCAAAGAGGGCGAGCGTGCCACGGCCGGTCCAGGCAAGCGGGTTTGGAAACCCGCCGGATTTAGTCGTAGATGCGTCTGACACGATGGCCCAGTCCTGTTACGAGTTCATAGCCGACTGTGCCGGCGCGTGCGGCCTGCTCTTCGAGCAGCACCTCGGCTCCGATGAATTGGGCGAATGCTCCCGGCATTGCAAGGTCTTGTGCCTGCGTCACGTCGATCGTGATGAGGTCCATGGAGACGCGCCCGACGATCGGGCAGTGAATACCACCAAGCGAGGCCACGCCCTTATTGCTGGCCGAGCGCGGAAACCCGTCGCCATACCCCAGCGCCACCGTTGCCAGCATGCGGGGCGTTTCGACCTGGTAGGTCGCGCCGTAGCCGACCGTTTCGCTGGGCTGGACTGCCTGCACTGTCAGGATCGGCGCTTCGAGCGTCATGCCCGGCTTGAGGGTGACACCTTCGGGCGTGGGCGGCCCGCCGCCATATAGGCCGATGCCTGGCCGAACGACATCGAAGCCATAGGTGGCGCCCATGAAGCAGCCGCCTGTATTGGCAAAACTTTTTTGGGCCTCTGGAAAGCCGGATGCGGCCTCTGTGAAACGCTCAAGCTGCTGTGTGTTGATCGCGCGCGAACGGTCATCTGAATCGACCAGATGGGACATGATGTGGACCGGCGGATTGGCGGCCGTCAGGCTTTTCAGCGCCGCGAGATCTTCCAGCCGTACACCTAGGCGGTTCATGCCGGTGTCGATATGGACCGCATATTCCGGCGTGTCGCTGAGCCCGAGCCAGCCCTTGAGCGCGGGCAGGGCATTGATGACGGGGGTGATCTTGCTGGCGCGAACAAGCTCTGCATCTTCCGGTTCAGCGCCGTTGAATGCCATGATGATTGCATCTGGCCCGACGATGTCTCGAAGTTCTGCGCCTTCCTCGACATAGGCGACAAAGAAGGTGCGGCAGCCGGCCTCATGCAGGGCAAGCGCGACGGGGCCGACGCCATGTCCATAGGCGTTCGCCTTGACCACGGCGCCGGGTCTGGCCCCCGGTACAAGTGCGCCAATCGTGCGCCAGTTGGCGACGATATTATCTGTATGGATAAGGGCTTGCGGGCTGAGGCTCATTCAGGCGGCATAGTCCGCTGCGCTGCCTCGCTGCAAGCATCTTTACTCGTAATCGTCTTGCGGTTGCTGGCGCTTTAGATTGCCGAAGCGGGTGGTGTTGGCGTCGAAGGCGAGCGTGACCCGGCCAATCGGACCATGGCGCTGCTTGCCGATAATGACCTCAGCGGTGCCGAGCACTTCGTCCATGCGCTGGCGCCATTTGGTCCATTTTTCTGCCGATTGGGGGTCATCGCCGCCAGACTGGGGCTCTGTCCGCTCAAGGTAATAGGACTCGCGGTAGACGAACATGACGACGTCGGCATCCTGCTCGATGGAGCCGGACTCGCGAAGGTCGGAGAGCTGAGGACGTTTGTCTTCGCGCTGCTCGACCTGACGTGAGAGCTGTGAGAGGGCGATGACAGGAACGTTGAGCTCCTTTGCCAGCGCCTTGAGGCCCATGGTGATCTGCGTGATTTCCTGAACGCGCGAGTCGCTAGCCTTGCCGGTGGTGGAGGTCAGGAGCTGCAAATAGTCGATCACGACCATGTCGAGGCCGCTGGTGCGCTTCAGGCGGCGGGCACGCGCAGCGAGCTGGCTGATCGAGATGCCGCCCTGGTCATCGATATAGAGCGGCAGGTTCTGAAGCTCTTCGGTGGCCTGGCGGATCTTCTCGAAATCGCTGGCGTCGAGATCACCCTGACGGATGTGGTGGGCGTTGAGTCCGGTGCGGTCGGCGATGATCCGTGTGGCGAGCTGTTCGCACGACATCTCGAGCGAAAAGAAAGCAATTACAGCGCCTTCCACGGTTTTCTTCGAGCCGTCGGGCTGTGCTTCGCGTCGGCATTTCTGGGCGGCGTTGAAGGCAATGTTGGTGGCGAGCGTTGTCTTACCCATTGAGGGGCGACCGGCCAGAATGACGAGATCGGACTTGTGGAACCCGCCAAGCATGGTGTCGAGGTCATCAAGCTCCGAGGCGATGCCGGCAATCTTGCCATCCCGCTTGAATGCCGCCTCTGCCATGGCGAGCGATTCTTTGAGCGCAGTGGAAAAGGAGTGGAAGCCACGTCCCGACGAGCCACGGTCGGCGAGGTCGAAGAGCTGGCGTTCTGCAAGCTCGAGCTGTTTGTCGCCGTCTTCTTCAGGCGCTGGCTTGAAGGCGCGGTGCTGGACGGTCGCACCAATGTCGATCAGCTCGCGGCGCATCGCGAAGTCGCGGATCATGCGCGCATAGTCTGTGATCTCAGGGCCGAAGGCGGCGGAGTCCAGGAGTTCTGCCAGATATGACGCCCCGCCAATCTCCTGCAGCTTGTCGGCCTTCTCGAAATGCTCACGCAGGGTGATGCCATCGGCGACGCGGCCGCCCTGGATCATGGTGGCGCAAACCCCGAAGATTTCCTGATGGGGGATGGAGTAGAAATCGGTGGTGCGGAGGATGTCGGCAACGCGCTGGAACGCATTGTTGTCATAGAGGACGGCCCCTAGCACACCGGCTTCGGCAGAGAGGTTATGCGGCGCCTCGACCGTTGTCGGTGTATTGGACATATCGTTCATGGGAGACCACCTCCATCTTAACAGGTCGGTAACCTTATCGGTGGGCGGCGCGATATTTCAGACTTGACTTACAGTCTTTCGGGCGCCGTCCACAGGTGATGCGCGGTCTGTGGATATATCCCGATTCGCATGCGGGCATGTGCGCCAGAAAAAGGCCGCACCCCGTAGGATGCGGCCTGATCTAAATTCGCAAAACGTGAGAAGGATCTATTCCTCTTCAGGCGCTTCGCGGGTTTCTTCGTCGCGCTCGGCGGAAGCTTCTGCAAGCTCAGCGGCTTGTTCTGCGCTCGCGCCCTGCTGTTCGGCCTGGATCGTGTTGATCACATTCTCGCCTGCAGCCTGGCGTTCAGCTTCTTCCATCGAACGCGCAACGTTCACAGTGATCTCGATAGAGACCTCAGCGTGAAGGCGAACGTCCATTTCGTAGATGCCAACGGTTTTGATTGGCTGGTCGAGCTTGATCTGGCCGCGGCGGACCTTGAAGCCCTGTTCGGCAAGACCATCGACGATGTCGCGGGTCGAGACGGAGCCGTAGAGGTTGCCAGTGTCGGACGACTGACGGATCAGGACCAGTTCGGTGCCGTCCATGCTTTCGCCTGACGTCTTGGCTTCTTCGCGGGCGTCAGCGTTACGCTTTTCGATGAGGTCACGCTCTGCAGCGAAGCGGGCACGGTTCTTTTCGTTTGCGATCAGTGCCTTGCCGCGTGGCAGCAGGAAGTTACGGGCAAAGCCGTTCTTCACTGTGACTTCTTCACCGAGTTCGCCGAGATTTTCGACGCGTTCAAGAAGGATGATATCCATGTGTCTGGTCCTCCTACTTCACGGTGAATGGCAGAAGCGCGAGCATGCGGGCGCGTTTGATGGCGCGGGCAAGCTTACGCTGGTTCTTGACGTTCACTGCAGTGATCCGCGAGGGGACAATCTTGCCCTTCTCGGAGATATAGCGCTGCAGGAGTTTCACATCCTTGTAGTCGATCGCCGGAGCACCTTCGCCCGAGAACGGATCGACCTTGCGACGGCGGTTGAATGTGCGCCGGGCAGGGATGTTGGTGATGTTGATATCACCTTTGTTGTTTTCTGAAGACATGTCTCTCTTCCTTAATCCTTGCGGTCGCTGCGGCCTTTACGGCCCATCATCGCGGACGGCTCTTCTTCCAGCTCATCGACCTTGATGGTCATGTAGCGGATCACATCGTCCGAGATGCGATGACGGCGCTCAAGCTCATGAACGGCGGCAGCTGGGCCGTCGATATTGAGCAGGGAGTAGTGTCCCTTGCGCTGCTTGTTGATTGGATAGGAGAGATTGCGCAGGCCCCAGTATTCGGTCTTGCCGACCTTGGCGCCCTGGCTTTCCAGCCATTGGCCGAGCTCTTCGATCTGGCTCTCGACCTGTGCAGGCGAGATGTCCGGACGTGAGATCAGCACGTGTTCGTATAGTGCCATAGTTTCATTCCCTGATGGTGAGAAGCGCGGCGCAGGAACGCGGGAAAACGTTCCGGCGATGGCCCCCGAAAATCCGGCTCATTCCGGACATCGGGACCGCACCCCGTGTGAAGAGGGGGCTTAAACCCCAGACTGTGGACAAAATCAAGGCGCAAAGCCCAGTCGTATCAGGCCTTGTCGGCGTCCATAATGGCCGCAACACGGTCGCCGCCGATGCCATCGCGTGTGAATTCGAAGGTTCCGGTCTCAACAAGTTCTTGCGCGGCCCTTATCAGCGCGCCGTGCGCGGCATTTGAAAGGCTTGAACCGAGACTGATACGGCGCACGCCAAGCGCGGCAAGATCGGCAACGGGAACGAAGCCATCGCGCGGCCCCATGAGGACGTTGAGCGGCCGGTCAATCGAGGAAAGGACCGTGCGAATGTCGTCTATCGACCTCAGCCCTGGCGCGAAGAGAATATGGGCGCCCGCTTCCTGATAGGCCTGAAGGCGGGCAATCGTGTCAGCGAGATCCGGAAATCCTGTGAAGAAGTTCTCGGCGCGCGCCGTGAGCGTGAAGGGGAAAGGCAGGGCGTTCGCGGCTTCCGCGGCTGCGGCAACCCGGTCGCGCGCTTTTTCGAGGTCGTATTGCTGGCCGAGCGCCGTGCTGAAATCCTCAATCGAGCCCCCAACAAGGCCTGTATCGGCGGCAAGTCCGATTGTCTCGGCGCAGGTTTCTGCGGCATCGCCAAACCCGTTTTCAAGATCAGCAGAGATGGGTATGTCGGTCGCCTCGCAAAGCGCCGCCGCATGCGACAGCACCATGTCGCGCGTGACCTCATAGTCCTGCAGGCCAATGGAATTGGCGAAACCGGCGCTGGTCGTGGCGAGGGCCTTGAAGCCCAAACCCTGCAGGATCCGCGCTGAGCCGACATCCCAGGGGTTGGGCATGATGAAGCAGCCTTCCTCATGTAGGGCGCGAAAAGCGCCGGCTTTCTGGTGCTGGTTCATCGTGGTCGGGCCTCGTCAGTTGTGGATCTCAGCCCATGACGCAAAGCAGAATCTAACGCCACCCGATACTTGCGCATCTTTAGGCGGCCTTCTACGCAATGCGCAAAATAGAAACGAGATTCACCAGAAGGGCAGGACCGCATGACGACGACGTTCGCGTTCATTTTTCCGGGACAGGGCAGCCAGTTTATCGGCATGGGCAAAGACCTCGCCGAAGCGTATCCAGCAGCGCGCGAGGTGTTCGAGATCGTCGATGCCTCTCTTCAACAGGATCTTTCCAGGCTGATCTGGGAAGGCACTGACGATGAGCTGAAGCTGACGGCGAATACCCAGCCAGCCTTGATGGCGGTCAGCCTTGCGGCCATCCGTGCGCTTCAGTCTGAAGGTGTCAGCCTCGACCAAGCAGCCTTCGTCGCCGGCCACTCCCTTGGAGAATATTCAGCACTGGCAGCGAGCGGAGCGATTGAGCTTGCGGATGCGGCCCGTATCCTGCGTATTCGCGGCAATGCCATGCAGGCGGCGGTGCCCGCAGGCGAGGGTGCGATGGCAGCCCTCCTGGGCGCGACGCCGGAACAGGCGGTGGCCCTTTGCGAGCTTGGCCGCGCCGAAGGCGGTATCTGCGAGATCGCCAATGACAATGCGCCGGGTCAGATCGTCATTTCCGGCTCGAAGGCGGCAGTTGAACTGGCAGCGTCCAAGACCGGCGAAGTCGGCATCAAGAAAGCCATGATGCTCCCCGTCAGCGCGCCGTTCCACTGTTCGATGATGCAACCGGCCGCCGACGAGATGATGTCGGCGCTTTCAGATATCGAGATCAAGGCACCCGTGGTGCCATTGATTGCGAATGTGACCGCTGCGCCGACGTCTGATCCAGCAGAAATCCGTGGGCATCTGATCGAGCAGGTTTGCGGACAGGTGCGCTGGCGCGAAAGTGTCGAGTTCATGGTCTCGCAGGGGATCGAGCTGACCGTGGAGGCGGGCGCCGGCAAAGTGCTTAGCGTGATGAACCGGCGCACGGCAAAAGAGATCGAAGGCCTGACGCTCGGGACGCCCGAAGACATAGAATCAGTTGCTAAGCGCCTCGGCTAAGGCGACAAGGGTCGAAACCGAGAAGACGGCAGAAGCCGCAAGAAGGAAGGATGAGAGCCGCATGTTTGATCTGAGCGGACGCACAGCGCTAGTGACCGGGGCCTCCGGTGGCATTGGCAGCGCGATTGCGATGGCGCTGTCCGAAGCTGGTGCTAAGGTTGCCCTGTCCGGCACGCGCGAAAGTGTGCTGGAAGAGGTGAAGTCGGGCCTGCCAGGTGAGGGCGTCGTCGTAACGGCCAACCTCTCTGATGCAGATTCGGTCGATAGCCTTGTCAGCCGCGCCGAAGAGGCCGCCGGCAGCCAGCTAGACATTCTGGTCGCGAATGCAGGCATTACCCGCGACAAGCTTCTCATGCAGATGAAGCCCGACGAATGGGACGAGGTGCTGAACGTCAATCTTGGCTCTTATTACCGGCTGACCAAATCGGTTGTCAGGGGCATGATGAAGCGCCGGTATGGCCGCATCATTGGCATCACCTCGATTGTCGGCGTGACTGGAAATCCAGGTCAGGCCAATTACTGCGCCTCCAAGGCAGGCATGATCGGCTTTACCAAATCGCTGGCGCAGGAAGTCGCCAGCCGGGGCATTACCGCAAACTGTATTGCGCCCGGATTTATCGAGTCGCCGATGACAGATGTGCTGCCAGACAGTCAGAAAGAGGCGCTTCTGGGCCAGATTCCTTCAGGAAAACTGGGTCAGGGAAGCGACATTGCTGCAGCCGCGGTCTATCTTGCATCGTCAGAAGCGGCCTATGTTACAGGCCAGACGCTGCATGTGAATGGCGGCATGGCAATGATCTGACCGCGGGTCACCCAAACAGTTGCAGCCCTTGGCGTTATCTTTATCAGTGTGCTAACGGGCAACCTAAGACGTAACAGTCTTCCCATCAGACATCATGAGAGAGGTTTCCATGTCTGACGTTTTCGAGCGTGTTAAAAAGATCGTAGTCGAGAATCTCGACGTAGAAGCAGACAAAGTGGCGGAATCGGCGAGCTTTATCGACGATCTCGGCGCAGACTCCCTCGACCTGGTCGAGCTGGTCATGGCTTTCGAAGAAGAGTTCAACATTGAAATTCCTGACGATGTTCAGGAAAACATTCGTACCGTTGGTGACGCTGTCACCCACATCAAGGCCCACGTCTCTTAAGAGGGTTAGCTGATGCGCCGTGTCGTCATTACCGGGATTGGTCTCGTTTCTCCGCTGGCTAGCGGACGCGAGGCCACGTGGGAGCGTTTGCTCGCAGGCAAGTCTGGAGCAGGTCCCATCGATCTGTTTGATACAAAGGACGTGCCCTGCAAGATCGCTTGCCAGGTACCCTGGAATGACGGCACCGGCCGCGGCGGCGGCAGTGCGGACGATCCGCACTCATTCGACCCCGACAAGGCGGCCTCTCCCAAGGAGCGCCGCCGTATAGACGAGTTCATTCTCTATGCGCTCGCTGCAGCGGACGAGGCTGTGGCCGACTCTGGCTGGGTGCCGGAGACGGAAGAAGACAAAGAGCGTACCGGTGTCATGATCGGCTCCGGCATTGGTGGTCTTCAGTCGATCTACGAGACGTCGATCACGCTTCGTGAGAAGGGCGCCCGCAAGGTCAGCCCGTTCTTCATTCCCTCGGCACTTATCAATCTGGCCTCCGGCCAGGTGTCTATCCGCCATGGCTTCAAGGGTCCGAACCATTCCGTGGTGACGGCGTGTGCAACAGGTGCGCACGCTATCGGCGACTCGGCACGGCTCATCAAATATGGCGACGCCGACTTGATGTTGGCGGGCGGCTCAGAAGCTGTGATCTGTGAAATCGGTATTGCCGGTTTTTGCTCTGCAAAGGCCATGTCGACCAATTTCAACGATACGCCCGAGAAGGCCTCGCGCCCTTACGACAAGGACCGCGATGGGTTTGTCATGGGCGAGGGTGCTGCGATCCTCATGCTGGAAGAGTATGAGCACGCAAAGGCGCGCGGCGCGAAAATCTATGCCGAAGTGGCAGGCTATGGCCTCACTGGGGATGCCTACCACATCACCGCGCCGGCCGAAGGCTCCGAAGGTGGCTACCGGGCCATGAAGATGGCGCTTGGCCATTCAGGTCTAGACGTCACCGACATCGATTATGTGAACACACACGGCACGTCGACGCCAAAAGGCGATGAGGGCGAGATCGGGGCTGTCGAACGCCTGTTTGGCGATCATGCGAAGAACTTGTCCCTGTCGTCGACGAAGTCGGCCGTCGGCCACCTGCTTGGAGCAGCTGGGGCCATTGAGGGGGCGTTCTGCGCCCTTGCGCTGCGCGACCAGATCATGCCGCCGACACTCAATCTCGACAATCCGAGCGTCGACACGCCGATCGATCTCATTCCGCACACTGCGAAAAAGGGCAAAGTCCGCGCGGCGATGTCGAACTCTTTCGGATTTGGCGGCACCAATGCCTGCCTCATCCTCAAACAGGTCGACTAGTTCCCTAATTGTCAAAGCTCAGGCAAGGTAGGATGAGCTTGATTGAGCGGGGGCTTGGATATGCGGTTCATTAAGGCGCTTTTCGCGTTCGGATTTGTCTTTGTCGGCCTCGCTGCTGTCGCGATCGTCGCAAGCTGGCTTTGGCTACAGAACGAGATTTCGAAGCCAGGACCGCTTGCTGAAAGTGCAGTCTTTGAAGTGCGCAGCGGCGATTCGGTTAGCGCAGTGGCCCAGCGTCTTGAAAACGACGGCATCATCGGCAAGGCTGACGTCATGAAGCTGCACGCGCGCTTTTCCGACCAGCAGGCCGCTATCAAGGTTGGGGAATATGCCATCCCGCCAAGCTCCAGCGTTGCCTCTATCTTGGATCTGTTCGTCTCCGGCGATGTCATCACCTATCGCATCACGGTGCCTGAAGGCCTGACCACGGCGCAGATCCTGCGTATTGTCGAGAACCATGCAGAACTGGAAGGCGACATGCCGGATCGTGAGATCGGAGAAGGTACTTTGTTGCCGGACACATATATCTTCTCGGCCGAGAGGTCGCGCACCGCGATGATAGAACGCATGGAAGAGGCCCAGGACGAGCTTGTGGAGGCCCTTTGGGCCGAGCGCGCCGATGATCTGCCTGTTTCGACGCCGGAGGAAGCAATCATCCTTGCGTCGGTCGTTGAAAAAGAGACCGGCAGCGCCGAGGAACGACCGCTTGTCGCCGGCCTTTTCACCAACAGGCTGCGCCGCGGGATGCGGCTCGAAAGCGATCCGACCGTGATTTACGGGGTGTCGAAGGGTGAGCCGCTTTATCGGATGCTGAACGGCAAGCAGGTCCGCCGCACGCTCTATCGATCAGAGCTCGACCGCGTGACCGAGTGGAACACCTATGAGATCGATGGTCTGCCGAAGACCCCGATCTGCAATCCGGGCCGCGACGCGATTGCCGCTGTGCTTGACCCGCCGGAAACAGATTACATCTTCTTTGTCGCTGACGGGACGGGCGGTCACGCCTTTGCCGAAACACTCAGAGAGCATAATCGCAATGTTGCGGCTTATCGGCAATATGAGCGCGAAGAAATTGCGCGCGAACGGAGCCAGGATTGAGCGGCAATGTTTCCTCCATGACGGGGTTCGCCCGTGTCTCCGGCGAAGCAGACTGGGGCGGCTGGGCCTTCGAGGCGAAGAGCGTCAACGGGCGCTCTCTCGATGTGCGTGTGAACGTCCCCGGCGGGTTCGAGGCGCTCGAACGCCTGATCAAGCAGGCCGCATCGAAGCGGTTTGCACGGGGCAACATCCAGATCGGGCTCAGGATCGAGTTTACAGGGTCGGCTGAGACGCTGAACGTCAACCACGATGCCCTGCAGCAGCTATTGAGATCATTCGAGACCGCCTCCGGCCATGCAGCTGACCTCGGCGCTATTGCGACGCTGATGGGCATCAAGGGGGTCGTGGAAACCGGTAGCCAATCGACGCGCACGCTGGCCAGCGATGAGACGGTCGAGATACTAGGCGAGGCGGCCAAGGAATGCCTTGCCGATCTCGAGGCAGCTCGTCTAGCCGAGGGCGGCGCGCTGGATGCCATGATGGCAGGCTATTTGAATGAGATGGACGCTTTGGTTGCCAAGGCCGAGAGTGTTGCCGGCGAGCAGCCCAAGCTACTGACGGCCAGGCTCGAAAAGCAGCTTGCAGAGCTGGAGGCCAGCGACAAGGTCGATGCCGAACGCATGGCCGCCGAAATTGCGCTATCGGTTGCCAAGGCAGATGTGCGTGAGGAGATTGACCGGTTGCGCGCGCACATCACCAGCGCGCGGGGGCTGCTCAGTGAGGGCGGCGCAATCGGACGCAAGCTCGACTTCCTGGCGCAGGAGTTCAACCGCGAGGCCAATACGCTCTGCTCAAAATCGGCCAGCCTCGATTTGACGAATGCGGGACTCGCGCTCAAAGGGCTGGTGGACCAGTTCAAGGAGCAGGCAGCGAATGTCGAATAGCGGCCACCCCAAAGATGCAGGCGAACGCAGAGGCCTGATGCTGGTGATTTCCTCGCCATCTGGCGCAGGCAAGACCACGCTCGCCCGCCGTCTGATGAAAGAATTTCAGGATATCAAGCTGTCGGTTTCGGCAACGACGCGCGAACCCCGGCCTGGCGAGACCGATGGCAAGGATTATCACTTCAAGAGCCGGCAAGACTTCCGCGATATGATTGCGCGGCGCGAATTCCTCGAATGGGCGCTGGTCTTCGACAATCTCTATGGCACGCCGCGCGCAGATACTGAGCGCCTGCTCGAGACCGGTCATGACGTCCTGTTCGATGTGGACTGGCAGGGCGCAGATGCCCTTCACGATCAGATGCCCCGCGACGTGGTCTCTGTCTTTATCCTGCCGCCCAGCATAGACGCGCTGAAAAGCCGGCTGTCGGCGCGGCCCGGGTCGACCGACGAGATTGTTGAGCGCCGCATGCGGGACGCGCGCGCGGAGATGCGGCACTGGCGGCGCTATGATTATGCCATCGTCAATGATGACCTCGACGTTGCGTATCACCGGCTGGAGCGAATCTTGCTGGTTGAGCGCCTCAAGCGACTTCGTCAGCTGAGCCTGGAAGACCATGTGCGTGAGTTGATGGGCGAGGCCTAGTGCCCCCTTCCACGCCGCGATATGCCTAATCAAACATAATAAAATCAGAGAGTTCGAAAGCAGATGTCACAAAGCTTCCAGAGCCAGCTAGAAAATATGGATGGCATCTATGCCGCGCTCTTTTCGGCGGCTGAAGAAATCTATGCCGAGCTGAAAAAGGGCGTTGGCCTGAAATTCGCGACGTCGAGCAATGAGTCCGGAGACGACCAGATCGAGATGGACGTGATCGCTGATGAAGCCTTTTTCAATGCGCTGAAAGAAGACGGCAACGTCCGCTATGTTGTCTCTGAGGAACGGCCCGGACTGAACAAGATTTCCGACGGACCTTACAGCGTCGCGCTCGATCCGCTCGACGGGTCGAAATCAGCCCTCGTCGGCATCCCGTCTGGTGCCATCTTTGCGATCTTCGAGAATGCCGAAACCGCCCCCGACTTCAACGGCAAGAATATCGTCAGCGGCGGATTTTTTGTCTTCGGCATGAATCTGGAAGTCTATTTCGCAGATGGCGACAAGGTGTATGGCGGCATCTTCGACGGAAGCGACTGGTCGGTCCTGCCGATTGAAGGAGGCCTGCCATCGGCCGAAATTCTTTCCATCAACGCCCAGAACCAGACCGTCTGGGATGAGTGGCTGCAACGCCATTATGCCTGCCTCTTCGACACCAAGGGTGGACGTGAGAAGCCGCAGAATATGCGCTGGTATGCATCCATGGTGGCCGACATGAAGCGGATGGTGCTTCAGGGCGGCCTCTTCGCGTATCCGTCCGCCAACATCAAGGGCTATGAAGAGGGCAAGCTGCGGCTTGTCTATGAAGCCATTCCGATGGCGTTCCTGATCAAGGCGATGGGCGGGTCATCGACGGATGGCGAGCGCTCACTGCTGGAGGTTCCGGTCGAGACGCTGCACCAGAAGACGCCGGTCTTCATTGGTGAGAAAGCCAAGATTGACGCTGTCGAGGCGGCCAGGAAAGCCTGATCGATCCACTTTCAGGCTTCGTGGCTAGGCGGTTGCAAGGTGTCTTGCGAGTGATCTGAACTCTTCCTGCGTCAGCGTTTCGGCGCGCGCAGTCGGGTCGATCCCGCAGGTTTCAAGCCAGTCGGTTGCATCCAGGCCGCGTGTTTTGGCGAGCGGTTTAAGGCTGGCGCGAAGCATCTTGCGGCGCTGGCCGAAAGCCGCAGTGCTGACTTTCTCAAGCGTGCCGAGATCCTCAAAGCGCTGGTCTGGCTGTAGCGGCGTCAGGACGGCGACCGCGCTATCGACTTTCGGCGGAGGCTGGAAGGCGCCAGGCGGAAGGGTGAAGGCGATGTGCGCGTCACAGACAGCGTGGGTGATGACCGCAAGGCGGCCATAGTGCGGGCTGCCCGGCCCGGCGACGATACGCTCAGCGACCTCTTTCTGGAACATCAGCGCCATCTCTCCGCGCCAGTCCCCTGTCTTCAGCCAGTCGATGAGCAGCGGCGTGCCGACATTGTAGGGAAGATTCGCGACGATCATGGCGGGAGCAGCGCCGCCGACCTCTTCGATCAGGCTGGACCAGTTTATCTTGCGGGCATCGCGTTGGTAAATGTGGAGGCGGCCTTCTTGAGCTTCAGGCCAGTCTTCGAGGGCGATGGCAAAGCGTTCGTCCGCCTCGACGCAGATGAGTTTGCCGGCGCCTTCCTGTAACAGGGCGCGGGTGAGGCCGCCTGGGCCGGGCCCCACTTCGATAACGGTACGGCCTTCTACTGGACCAGCTGCAAGAGCGGTCCGGCGCAGGATATCGGGGTCGAACAGGAAATGCTGTCCAAGCGCCTTCCAGGCACGACCCGGCGTTAGTTCAGGTGTGTCACCGGTCATGGCGAGCCCGCTGTGCGGCCATTTTGCTGGCGAGGCTTATGGCGGCGATCAGACTGTCAGGGCGGGCCGTATTCGCTGCGGCTGCATCATAGGCCGTGCCATGGTCGGGACTGGTGCGGATGACCGGAAGGCCGAGTGTCGTGTTGACCCCGCCCCAGAGGTCCAGCGTCTTGACCGGGATGAGACCCTGGTCATGCGTCATCGCGATGATGGCATCGAACCGGCCATCCAGCATTTCAGCGAAGATGGTGTCTGCAGGCCGGGCAGGGCTGACGTCTATCCCTTCGGCGCTGAGGCGGTCTGCCACCGGGTTGATGATGTCACGCTCCTCCAGACCAATCGTGCCACTTTCGCCGGCATGCGGGTTGAGGCCGGTCAGCCCAATGCGAGGCGCGTTGATGCCGAAATCGCGCATCATGGCGCGTGCTGTGGTCCTGATAACGTGCTCAAGCTTTGGGGCGGTCAGATGATCCAGGACCCGCATCAGAGGTACGTGGATGGTCGCGAGCGCCACTCTGAGGCCGCCGCCGACCAACATCATCACAGGCGGGGTCACGTCGCCCGTTTGCTTGTGCGCGAGATCAGCAAGATATTCGGTATGGCCTGGATGGGGGAAACCCGCCGCGTAAAGAACGGCCTTCGAGATCGGATTGGTAACAACGGCGCTCGCGCGGCCAGCAAACGTGTCCGCCATGGCGCGATCGATGCTTTGAAGGATTGCGGGCGCAAGGGCGCGATCCGGGGTTCCGGTCGTGAATTCGGGAAGCGAGCCGGAGAGCGGGATCACGGGCAGCTTGCTGGCAAATACGCTGGCAGCGTCGGCCGGACATCCAATGGTTTCGCCGTCGTCTCCGAAAAGCGCCGGATCCGCGATGACGTAGAAGGGAGATGCGCCAGCATCGCGCGAGAGCGTCTGCCAGGCGCGCAGCGTGATCTGTGGCCCGCAACCGGCCGGGTCGCCCATGGTGACGGCGAGCGGCAGGTCATCAGATGTTGTCATGAAGCGTAGGGCCTGAATATGGGCACGGGCTTCGGTCTAGCTGCCACGCTGGATGATGGTCGCATCACGGCGCAGATTGCGCAGCGAGCGTTCGGAAATCATCGAGAGCTCACGGGCAAAGAGACGGTCTTCCATCTCGTCGCGCGTCGGCAACGCGGCACCGGACTGGCGGCGATCGCAGACATACATGACGGCAAGCGTGCCGGACGCGGAAAAAACCTGGGTAGGTTGGCCGATCTCGACTTCGTTGATCATGTTCTGACCTTCGACGCCGAGGTCTTCAATGCGCACATCCGTGATTTCGGCGGCGTCCAGATTTGCGTTGCCGCTCGCTGCATCTACTGCTTCTTCGCAGCTGCTGGCGCTGCTCGCCGCTTCGCGAAGGGCGTCTTCAGAACCATCGGTGACAGCAAGGCGAACAAGGTCAACGCGGGTTTCAACTTCGTCAGGGTCTCGCTTGCCCTTATAATTGATGAGATAGATTCCATTGGACACGGTGATCGGCTCGGAAAAACCCGTCGTGTCCATGTCCTGGACCACTTCTGCCACGAGTGGATCTATATCCTCGAGCGACACCCACCCCATATCACCGCCTGACGCGGCAGTAGGGGCAGAAGAGAGCCGCTGCGCTGCGAGGGAGAAAGGCGCCCCGGCTTCAAGCTGTTCTATGATCGTCGCGGCGCCGCGAAGGGCCTGCCTTTTTTCTTCTTCGCTTGGGGCGTAGAGGAACAGCTCATCCAGATGATATTGTACCTTCGTCAGGGAGGCTCGTTGCTGTTCAAGCGCTTCGTCGATCTGGTTGCGCGAAATTCGGATCCGCGAGCCGTACAGGCCGCCCATGATCCGCCGCCACGCAATCTCTGCGCGCATCTGGTCCTCAAGGCTGGACGGATTTACGCCAGCCGAAAGCAGGACATTGACGAGGCCATCACGATCGAGACCGGACTGGCGAGCCATGTCCGAAATGGATCGATTGATGTCCTCATCAGAAACTTCGACTTCGTATTCGGACGCCTCCTGAAGCTGGAGCTTTTCGTCGATAAGCTCATCGAGCGCTTGCGAGGTAACCTGCTGGATCTGTTCCTGTGTCGGCTGTTGAGCGCCAAGCGTCAGAAGCAAAAGGCTCGCGCGCTCCCGGACATCGCTATAGGATAGCGGCTGGTCATTGACGATGGCGACAATGCCTTCGATCGTCTGTGGTTCTGATTGAGCCACAGCAGGCGCGGAAAATGAGCCAGCTGTAACGGCGACCATTGCGGATGCCAAAAGAGTTTTCATCATCGCAAACCTCCAAGGTGACGCAGGAGACAATCCAATTTCCCGGTTCGGTGCGGAGCATACCGTTCGACGGGTCTCACGCAACGGGCCGGGTTCAGTGAAGCTGGTTTCCTGTCCACCGTGCCCTAGTCGAAATTACGTGAACCAAGCTCGCCGATCGTCTTGAAGCCAAAGCGGAAAACGATTGATTCCGATGGGCCAAGTTCACGGTTTTGCGTGCCTTGTCGCTCATAGACGAGTTCGAAACGCGAGCAGTCATCTTCATACGCGATGCCAAGCGCCTGCCGGATATTCAGGTTCTGCTCAAACTCGCGCTGCAGCTCGAAGAGGACGAGGAAATTGTTCGTGACATTCACTTCGCCAAGCAGGAAAACGCCTTCCTGACGGATGCCTGACCGAGTGATGCTTTCGTCTATTCGGTAATAGACCGCTTTGGCGCGTGCCCGCTCAAGGTTAAAATCAAGCGCGGTGTCCAGACGGTTCAGCGCCAGGCTGTCATCATCGAGACGAAGCTTTGCGTCAAAGCTGAAATTCTCTGTGACATCGACCGAGAAGCTGGCGAGCCAGTCACTGACCGTGCCGTCGAGGTTGCTGGGTACATCAAAAGCGTTGTCGTCCTCGCTGCGCCAGCGTCTGCCGACAAGCCCGGATACTTCAAATCCGTTTTTCCAGCGCGCGACGGCGGAAATACCGGCGCCGATCTTTTGGTCACCTTCATAGAGGTCGTATCCCGCCTGCGCGTTCGCATCAAAGAGGGATGCGGTGTCGAGTTCATAATAAGCGCCGTCTTCGATCGGGATCGGATCGTCGTTGGGAGAGCCAGACGCGACGGCACCCATGACGATCGGCTCAACAAGGAGGTCGATCCATTTGCCTGGCCGATAGAACGGCATGGAAAGTTTGACGCCCGCAGCGCCAAGGCCGCGGGTGATCGTCGACGTTTCATCGACCGTCGGGAAGTCATTCAGGTCGTAATAGTCGAACCGGCCTTCTGCGAATGGCTCAACAATGAGACCGCCAGGGATGATCCGTTGTGTCGACCAGTCGACCCCCGTCGATACCCGGCGACTATCAGCGCCTGCCACGCGTTCGAGGAAGGCGGCCGAGCCTGTTAGACTGACAAAGCCATACTTCCCAAGATCGAGATCATACTGCGAGTTGATAAGCGGCAGGACGTCGGCGATCGCGTCTTCTCGCAGGCCTTGCGCCTGAAGGTTGTCAAAGGTCTGCAGAGACGCATCGACGTACCAGTTGTGTGACTGGCCCTGCGTGTAGAGCTGCGACAGGAGCGTTTTGGGCTGGCTGTAATAGATGCCGCGCCGGTCATTTTCGCCGCTGATATCATAACGATCCGTGTAAAGGTCGTCGGTGACTTCTTCGACCGCGAAGCCCCAGTCCCATTCATCAGAAATTCTGAAGCGGCCGTCAGCAAACAAATGCCCGCGGAACGCCTTGTTGTTCAGGCGCTCACCATCGTCATCGAAACGCGCTTCATTGGTGAAACTGAAGTTGACGTTGACGTCGCCTGAATAGAACCGTTTGCGATAGTCAAACTCTAGGAGTGGATCAATCTTGGTGTAGAAGGCCGGCGCAACGACAAGATCCTGATAGGGGGATATGTTCCAGTAATAGCGGGGCTGGAGGAAGGCGCCGTATTTCGTGGAGGCACCAAACCGGGGCACAAGGAAGCCGGACCGTCGCTCAGCGTTCGGATCGGGGTGCGAAAAGTACGGAAAATAGACCACGGGTACGCCGGCAATCTCGAAGACGGCGTCGCGATAGGTATACATACCCGTCTCTTCGTTGAGGACGGCTTTGCGGGCGCGAATGGCCCATGTCGGTGTCGATTGGCCTTCACAAAGCTCACAGGCGGTGAAGATTGCGCGGTCTAGCTCAGTGATGGTTTCGTTGCGGCGCTCGGCGGTATTGGCCGCAGCAGTTTCGCCCGCGATCGAGCGAAGCGAAAAGCCGGCAGCATAGCCGTTGGCGAGACGGGCATCTGTCTCGATCTCTTCGGCGAAACGCTCGGTGCCGTCCGGCTCGGTTATAACGATATTGCCCGACGCCCTGACGCGGCCGGTTTCGCGGTTGTAGGTCAGCCTGTCAGCGGTGAGGACGCGGCCTTCATACTCGGCGCGGACATTACCTTCGGCGACAACCAGATTCTCATTCTCGAGAACGTAGGCATTGTCGGCATCGAGGACGACGCGATCTTCAACTTCGACCGCCTGACGCTCGACATCCTTGGTCTCGGTCGCGTCCTGAGCAATTGCTGGAGCTGCAGGAGCCGCCATTAGCAGCGTCGCAAGTATCAATCTCCAGGCCATTCCGCCTCCCTCAGTTCACCCAGTTCGCATAAGCGCAGTCCCGTGGCGCGTCCATCATTTCACGTCAGCATTCGGGACTTTTCATGAATTGCACAACCAGCGCAAGTTGAAGCTGTTAACTATACTCGGGACGCCAGTCCACCCGCATGCGTGATGGCGCGGCCCTCAAGCTCCAGTTCCATCAGACGAGCGGCGCACTGGCGGGCGGTACAGCCGCTGGCGCGCGCGATTTCGGCGATCGGAATTGGGGTTGGGGAGAGCGCTTC
The DNA here is from genome assembly GCF_000376805.1 of Henriciella marina DSM 19595. NCBI lineage: Bacteria > Pseudomonadati > Pseudomonadota > Alphaproteobacteria > Hyphomonadales > Hyphomonadaceae > Henriciella > Henriciella marina. The sequence continues at coordinate 513,418 of NZ_AQXT01000002.1, forward strand.
AAAGATACGCTCTGCGAGGCTGTCATCGGGTGTCTCGGCGGTGTCTGGCGGGTCCAGTGGCAGTGTCGGATGATACCGCACATCTAGCCCATCGATCTGACCGGAGATGGCTTCGATAACGTCTTCGGCATGTCGGACCAGCGTGGCGCCGTTTCTCAGGAGGCGGTTATTGCCAGCCGATCGCCGGTCCAGGGGCGAACCGGGCACTGCCATGACCTCTCGGCCCTGTTCACCTGCCATACGCGCAGAGATGAGCGAGCCTGAGCGCTCGGCTGCCTCGATGATCACGGTGCCAACAGCAAGGCCGGTGATGATCCTGTTGCGTCTTGGAAAATCCTGAGCAGTGGCGCGTCGGCCAATTGCGCGCTCCGAAACAACGAGGCCGGTCTCACAGATTTCCCTGTAGAGTGCTTCGTGCTGCGGTGGGTAGATCTGGTCAGCGCCGCCCGCAAGAACGGCGATTGTCCCGGTGCGGAGCGTTGCGGCATGCGCCTCGCCGTCGATGCCACGCGCAAGACCTGAGACCACGACAAGTCCAGCCTCGCCGAGGGCTGCTGCCATTTCGCGGGCGATCTTGCGACCGGCGGCTGACGCGTCGCGAGCCCCGACGATGGCGATGGCTGGGCGCGTTAGAAGCGTCTGGTCGCCAAAGACTGTCAGGACGGGTGGGGGCGGCGAGAGCTCTCCGAGGGCCGCCGGATAGGCTTTGTCTTCTGTGCACAGAATGGCGCCGCCAAGCCGGTGGGTCTCCTCGATCTCATGGCGGGCGGCATCCTTGTCCGCGCGGAGATTTCCTGCGCGTGACAGAGCTTCCAGCGGCGTGCCATATCTGGCGAGTAGCTGGAAGAATGTGACCGGGCCGACCTGCGGTGCCCTTGCGAGCGCAAGCCACGCGATGCGGGCCTCGTCGTCCAGACCGAGGCTCACTCGGCTTCCTTTTTCTTCTGGCCGAACTTTGGCTCCGTCCCCTTGATAAGTCGGGAAAGGTTCGCCCGGTGCGTGAAGAAGACGAGCAAGCTGAGCGCGACCAGCACACCGACTGCAAAGCGTGTTTCACCAAGCAGGAAAGCGCCGGGCGGAACGAGCGAAGCTGCCGTCAGCGCAGCGAGCGACGAGATACGCGACAGAAAAAAGACGGCAAACCAGACGGGCGCAGCGACCAGAAACCCGAGCGGCGACGCGAAAAGAAGGAGGCCAGCATAAGTGGCGACGCCCTTGCCGCCCTTGAAGCGAAGCCAGACCGGATAGCAATGTCCCAGAAAGGCGAACACGCCAGCGATCAGGCCGACATTGCGTTCTCCGAAAAGCACGGCAAAGCCGACAATGGCGAGGCCTGCCTTGAAGCTGTCGAGGAGTAGGGTGGCGAGCGCCAGGTCCTTGCGGCCTGTACGAAGGACATTCGTCGCGCCGATATTGCCTGAACCGATTTCCCGGATGTCGCCCAGCCCTGCGGCGCGCGTCAGGAACAGGCCAAAGGGGATGGAGCCAAGCAGATAGCCGCCCAGCGCTGCGATAAGGAAAGGAAATCCATCCATGTCGTATCGTCCCGGTTGAAAGCCATCGGCGGACGGGTCTTTTGTGCGTCTCTTGCGGGGAGGTCAAGGCACAGCGCAAAACGCGTAGAGGCCCTTAACCATCGCTTTTCCTGTGGGTGCTATAGGATGGCGCTGTGATGACCAGACAAATCGACGCCGTTCAAGACACGCCAGCCCGGGACAAGATCCTGCAGGCGACGCTCGATCTCATTCCTGACTGGGGCGCCGACCGGATTACCCACAGGCTGGTTTCCAGCGAGGCAGGTGTCTCACCTGGGACGATCACCTATCACTTCGACACGATCGATGCGCTGCTGTCTGATGCTTTCAGGCTGTATATGCACGACTATCGGACGGGGCTCGAAGGCGCGCTGGAGGCCCGGCCGCTTCGATCCGTGCGTGATGTCGCCCAGTTCCTGATCATGCTGATTGCCACCTCGCCTGAGCGGTCAGATCTTGCCCGTATCGAATACGCCATGGTGGCTTATGCGCAGCGCGACGAGATGCTTCAGCAGGAAGTGGCCGACTGGGCCGTCTTGCTGCCAGCGCATCTTGCGGCTGCGCTTGTCCGTCTCGGCGTTTCAGATGGTGAGGCTATGTCTGAACGGCTCGTGCGGTACTGCCGGGGGATTGAATTTGATGTCCTCTCGCGCGGCCTCACAATCGATCTCAGCGAGCTCGAAAGCGAGTTGCTCTCAATCGTGCCTGCCTAACGCTGGAAGACGGTTTCTCCGCCAATAATCGTGTGCATGACCCGGCCAACCATGCGGCGGCCATCAAATGGCGAGTTCAGCGAGCGCGACAGCAGATCTTCACGTTCGCAGTGCCAGGGCTTGTCCGGGTCGAACAGGATCAGGTCAGCTGGCAGACCGGCCGCGAGCCGGCCCTGAGGCACACCGATAAGACTTGCCGGCGAAGATGTGACAGGACGGAGCGCGTCGAGCAGGCTCAGCCTCTCATCCTGAACCAGTACCAGGAGAGCCGATAGCACCGTTTCCAGACCAGCCGCGCCGAAAGCGGCTTCCCCGAAGGGTAGGCGCTTTTCTTCGGGCGGTTGTGGATCATGCGCGGAAACGACAGCGTCAATCTCTCCAGCAGCCAGCGCATCGATCAGGGCCTGTCTGTCATCCTCGCCGCGGAAGGGTGGATTGACCTTACAGTAGGTGAGATAGTCGCCGACATCGGTCTCGTTGAAGAAAAGATGGTGCGCGGCAACGCTGACAAAGATGTCAACGCCGCGGTCACGCGCGTCCCTGATCATCTCAAGGCTGCGCGCGGTGGACACCTGATCGACGAGGAGGCGGCAGCCGGTCGTCTCGGCGAGCAGGAGATCCCGGGATAGCCCGATCCACTCAGCTTCCCGGGGCAGGCCTGCAAGGCCCATCCGGGCAGCTCTCGCGCCAGAATTCATGACGCCGCGCGCAGAGAGGGAATAGCTGTCCGCGCGGCTTGCGACCATGACATCGCAGCTTGCCGCATAGGCCATGGTGCGGCGCAGGACCGACGTATCGGCGACCGGCCAGTCGCCATTTGTAAAGTAGACCGCGCCGGAGCCCTGCATCAGGCTGATCTCGGACATGGCCTCGCCTTTAAGGCCCTTTGTCAGGGCAGCGGCAGCATAGATGCGGGCCTTTGCGGTTTCACGGCCCCGGTTTGCGATGAACTGGACGAGAGCGACATCATCGATGACGGGCGAGGTGTCCGGCATGACGACCATGCTCGTTACGCCGCCGGAGACGGCTGCACGGGAGGCGGTTTCAAGCGTTTCGCGCTGCTCGGCGCCGGGCTCACCGGTCTTGACGCGAAGGTCAACGAGCCCGGGCGAGAGGCAAAGCCCCGACGCATCGATTGTGACGTCTGCGTCGCCGTCTACCTTGCCAATTTCTGCGATCTCGCCGTTCTCGATCAGCAGGCTTCCCGGCTCATCTAGCCCTGACGCCGGGCAGAGCAGGCGGGCATTTGTGATGAGGGTCCGGCTCATACGCGTCTCCCCGCCAGCAGTTTCAGCACCGCCTCGCGGACGGCCACGCCCATCTCGACCTGCTCTGTGATCACAGAGTGTTTGCTGTCTGCAATGATGCTCTCAATCTCTATCCCGCGGTTCATCGGGCCGGGATGCATGACGGTGACGTCCTCGGCCGCCTTGCGCAGGCGCTCCATTGTGAGGCCGAAATTGCGGAAATATTCGCGCTGGCTCGGCAGGTAGCCGCCATTCATGCGCTCCATCTGCAGGCGCAGCATCATGACGACGTCAGCTCCCTCGATCGCCTCATCGAAGCGCGAGGTCGTATGGGCCGCGCCCCACTGCTCGGTCCCGGAGGGAAGAAGCGTGGCCGGTCCGCAGAGGGTCACTTCGGCCCCCAGAAGATGCAGCGCCAGCGTGGTAGAGCGTGCGACGCGCGAATGCAGAATGTCGCCGCAGATTGTGACTTTTAGTCCTTCGATCCGGCCCTTGGCGCGGCGGATGGTCAGCGTATCCAGCAGGCCCTGGGTTGGGTGCTGATGTGTGCCGTCGCCTGCGTTGATGACGGCGCAATCAACCTTGCGGGAGAGTAGCTTCACCCCGCCAGAGGCAGAATGACGGATCACGATCGCGTCGGGTGCCATGGCGTTGAGGGTCATCGCCGTGTCGATCAGCGTCTCGCCCTTTTTGACGCTGGATGCGGCAACGGGCATGGCGACGACATCGGCGCCAAGGCGCTTTGCGGCAATCTCGAAGCTGGACATGGTCCGGGTCGAGTTTTCGAAGAAGAGATTGATCACCGTCATGTTCTTCAGGTGCGGCTCAGGCCGCCGGCCCGCGCGGGTTTCTTCTGCGAACGCTTCGGCAAGATCGAGAATGTGTTCGATGTCGAGCCGGGACAAATCCTCAATGCTCAACAGATGGTCGTGTTTGAACTCGTAGCTGTAGCCCGGAATGGACATGCGCTGCCTCTCGATTTTCGGCGGTTTAGGCACGATTCCGACGGCGGGCAAGGGCTAGAACAGCCCAAGGCTGAGACACGTGAACCAGATGAGCGGCATGGTGGCGACCGAAAGCACCGTTTGCATCGCGATCAGATTGGCCGCGAGCGGTGCGTCTCCGCCAAGCTGGCGCGCCAGAATATAGGAGCTGGTCGCGGTTGGAACCGCTGCGCTGATCATGATGATGGCGAGCGATGTGCCTGAGACGCCGAGCGCGATCGCGCCAGAGATGGCCAGCAGCGGCAGGCCAATAAGGCGGACAAGCGACCATGTCACTGTCTTCACGCCTGAGCGCCCAAGCGCAGCGACATCCATACCGGCGCCTGCAGCAAGAAGACCGAGCGCTATGGTGCCTTGTCCAAGCAGATCGATTGTGAGGTCGAGAAGCTCGGGAATCTCGATATTGAATGCGGCGAGGGCGCCGCCGATGATGCAGGCAATGATAAGAGGGTTTCGGGCAAGTTCTGTAACCGGGTTGCGCTTTGGCAGGTCACCGCGTTCTGCATGACTGGTGAGGGCCGTGACGCTCAATATGTTTGCTACCGGGATCATGGCCGCTGCCGCGATGGAGACAAGCGCGAGCCCTTCATCGCCAAATAGCGCGCTGGCGATGGAGAGGGCGACAAACGTGTTCCAGCGCACATTGGATTGAATGATCGACCCGATTTCAGGCCGGCGTATGCCTGGCCAGCGACGCGCAAGCAGGGCGAACGCGCCGAGCAGGCACTGGGCAAGGATCAGCACCACCATCAGCTTCCACGGCGCTTCCTCAAAGGGGGCCTTGGCGAGCGCTCGGATAATGAGAGCTGGAAGGAGCAGCACATAAGCGAGACGCTCGATCGCGCGCCAGCCATCATCTGCGATGACCTTGCGCCAGCCAAGGAAGCGTCCCAACGCCGTGATCAGGATAACCGGGACCAGCGCGGCAAGAAAGGCGCTCATGAAGCGTTGGCCAGACGGTCGATGGCGGTCTGCAGGATGATGGCGGCGGCTGACGCGTCGATCAGCTCGGCCCGGCGAGCGCGCGACAGGTCACCTGCAATCATGGCGCGTTCGGCTTCTGAGCTGGTCAGGCGCTCATCCTGGAAGGCGATGGGAATATCGCGGCGAGCGACGATGTTTCTGGCGAGCGCGCGGGCGGACTGGACGCGGGGGCCCTCTGTGCCATCCATGTTGAGCGGAAGGCCGAGAACGAGACCGACTGTGCGCCGCTGGTCAATAATCTCGAAGAGCCGATCCAGCGACGGGCCGAGCTTGCGGCCTTTGCGAATGGTTTCGACAGGGGAGGCTATCAGCCGGCCAGCATCGCAGGCGGCAATGCCAAGTGTCTTGGAGCCGGGATCAATGCCTACGAGCGGGCCCGAGGCCGGCAGATCGAAAAGATCGATGATTGCCATGTGACGCAGGGTGCCCCCATCTCTTGAATTTGCCCTGTCTAGCGCGTATCGCCTGCATCTGTCGATTGGAGACGAGCGCATGAGTGTCACGAAGGAAGATGTCCGCAAGGTTGCCCGCTTGTCACGCATTGCCGTGAGCGAGGATCGCCTGGAGCCGCTGGCAAACGAACTCTCCGCCATTATGGGCTGGATCGAGCAGCTGAACGAGGTCGATGTCGAGGGCGTCGAGCCGATGACCTCTGTTGTCGACGCAACCCTGCCGATGCGCGACGATGTCGTGACCGATGGCAACATCCAGGACCAGGTCCTGGCCAATGCGCCGAAGAGCGAAGACGGCTTCTTCGTCGTTCCGAAGTCAGTCGAATAGAAAAAGCCCGCAGGGCCGGTCCAGGCTGCGGGCTTCTCTGGTAGATGTCGCGCAAGCGTCAGTCGACTGACGCGACCTCTGTGCTCAGCGCGTCTTCATTCCATTCATAGATCGCATTGATCCGGCACCGACGGGATGCGCTGCCCGCATCGCTTCCGAAATAGCTTTGGGGTGCCGATATGCGATCACGAGTTGTGACGCACCGCCCGCCGGCAAATGTGCCGTCCAGAACAACCGTATGCGCGCCATCAAGCTCATCACATTCTTGGGTTGTTTCGATCAGATAGTCTTTTGCACCGCGCTCCGCGATGACCGTCATCGACGTGCCCTCCCGAAAGTCATCGATCTGGTCACGGAAGCAGATGCGGTCGACTTGTTCACCAAGCCGCACATCGCTGAGATAGTCATCCGGTCCCGCATTTGGCGGTTCAGCGAATGCCGCGGCACCAAACATCGTAGCTGCAGCAGTTGCTGCGCCGATCATTGCGAAGATCTTCATGGGATAACTCCTCATCGCTTGCGAGTTCAACCGCTAGTATAGCCTAGAGTTGGCAAGTATCAAAGCGGATGCACAAAGATTTCGTTCTGGCTCCAAGCCAGGGCCTGGATCGAACTGGCGTACAAATGGCTAGTCCTGATCGTCGGCAACGTCTTCAGCGGCGTCCTCATTCCACTCATAAATGGCTCGGATTGGGCAGCGTGCCGGTGGAATATCTGTCCGGTCGGGTCCGAATACGCTGTCATAGGCGTAGATCGAATCGCCCTTTGTCACGCAGCTGGCGCCGGGAAACGTGTCGAAGCTGAGCGAGTTTGCGCGATCCAGATCATAACAGTTGCCAGCCGTCTCAATCAGGTATTCGTCATTCACGCCTTCCTCGACAATAACACTGTTGCGCGTCGCCATACGGAAGCTGTCGATGTTCGAGGCGAAACAGACCCTGTCGACCTGCTCGCCCAGACGGGCATCTTCGCGCCAGGCCTGTGCGTCATTGGACGCCTTATCCGTTGCGGTCGAGCAACCGACAATCGCGAACAGGGCGCTTGCCGGTAGCGCTGCTTTCAAAATGTTCTGTTTCAATCAAACCTCCGAAATCACAACCGGTGCTTGAGTGCGCCCGGTTTCATACACTAAAATGGATGTGCGCCTGAAATGTTTCAAATGACGCGTTTCGGTTGCCGGGGCTTGAACTCTCCAGCCGGGCCAGCCTACGAAGGCGCAAACCTCTGTATGTGGATCATTGCCAGATGACTGACCTGCCGAAACTCACACTCGCTGCCGCCCTGGATGGTCTCTCCAGCAAGGCTTTCTCGTCGCGCGAATTGACCGAGGCTTTCATCAAGGAGATAGAGGCGTCCAACGACACGCTGAACGCCTATGTCGTGAAGACGCCTGAGAAGGCGCTTGAGATGGCAGATGCCGCCGATGCCAGGATCGCATCGGGTGAGGCGAGGGCGCTCGAAGGCGCGCCGCTGGGTGTGAAGGATCTCTACTGCACCAAGGGTGTGCGCACGACCGCGTGCTCCAACATCCTTGGCGAGTTCACGCCGACCTACGAGTCGACCGTGACCCAGCAGCTCTGGGATCGCGGCGCGGTCATGCTGGGGAAGCTCAACATGGATGAGTTCGCCATGGGCTCCTCCAATGAGACATCCCGTTTCGGCCCGCCGGCCAATCCGTGGCGCCGCAATGGCTCTAACCAGACACTGACGCCGGGCGGGTCTTCTGGCGGGTCGGCAACGGCTGTGGCTGCGGACCTCTGTCTTGGGGCCACAGCGTCCGACACAGGCGGTTCGATCCGCCAACCTGCGAGCTTTACCGGCATGGTGGGCATCAAGCCGACCTATGGGCGCGCCAGCCGCTATGGCATGGTCGCCTTTGCCTCTTCGCTGGATCAGGCCGGGCCGATCGCCAAGACGGTCGAGGATAGCGCCATCCTGCTGGAAGCGATGTGCGGGCATGATGCGCGCGATTCGACCTCTCTGCCGGAGCCCGTCCCGGCTTGGCGCGAGAGTGTGAAACAGGGCGTCAAAGGCATGAAGATCGGTATTCCGAAAGAGTACCGTGTCGACAACATGCCAGAAGAGATTGAAGCGCTGTGGAGCCAGGGCGTTGAGTGGCTGAAGCAGCAAGGCGCCGAGATCGTCGATGTCTCCCTGCCACACACTAAATATGCGCTGCCGGCCTACTATATCGTCGCGCCAGCTGAAGCCTCGTCCAACCTCGCGCGCTATGATGGCATGCGTTACGGCACGCGCGTTCAGGGCGGTAATCTGGTCGATACGTATGAGGGCTCGCGCTCTGCGGGCTTTGGCAATGAGGTTCAGCGCCGCCTGATGATCGGCACCTATGTGCTCTCATCTGGCTATTACGACGCCTACTATCTGCGCGCCCAGAAAGTCCGCAAGAAAATCCTCAATGATTTCATGGATGCGTATGAGCAATGTGATGCCCTTCTGACGCCGACCTGCCCATCGGCGGCCTTTGCCTATGGCGAGAAGGCCGACCCGGTGCAGATGTACCTCAATGACATCTTCACGGTGACGGCGAACCTTGCGGGTCTGCCGGGCATTTCGGTGCCAGCCGCGCTGGACAGTCAGGGCCTGCCGCTTGGTCTGCAGGTCATCGGCAAGGCTCTGGACGAAGCGACCTGTTTCCGCGTGGCTGGTGCACTTGAAGAGGCCGCTGGCTTTGTGGCGAAGCCGGAGAAGTGGTGGTAGGCTCGAGGTCATGTCGACCGGCGGCCACCGCAATTTCCTGGAAAAGCTGACGCTTGGCGCGTTAGGCCTGCGCATCTTACGGTCGCGGGCGGTCAGATGGCCTCTAGCTGCGCTGTTCGCAGGGCTGGCTGTGCACGCGGCGACGGGCGCCCCTGCGCAGGAGGGGGCGGACAGGGGCTTTGCCGTCCCGGCGGTCCTGTTCCTCTTGGGGCTATTCCTCGTGCTAATGCCGCTTTTGCCTCTCGCGGACAAATGGGATGAGCAGCGCTGAGCGCGTAACGCATCTGTGATCGTGACGCACACGCGCCCAGAATGTTATGGAGTTGCCCATGTCGAGAAAAACAAGAACCGCGCTTTATGCAGGCTGCGCCTTCATCCTGATGGTGCTGCTGATCCTCTCCATGGCCTGGTATAATGGTGTGAACCCGTTGCATCCGCGCACGCGGACGTACTGGCTCGCTGCGATTGTGGCCGCGCTCTACATCTCTCTTCGCGGCGCGATTTTTGTCGAGCGGATCCAGTTTCGCCGCGCGCAGAAGGCCGACGATGCCGAGGTCCCGAGCCGTCTCAGCGCGAATGTCAAAGACCGGATGGCGGCCCGCAAGGCGCGCGTGGCGGCCGCTCAGAAAAAAACCGAGCAGGACAAAAACGCTTAAGCGCTGCAGGGCAGAGAGCCGCCGCTATGGCAAGGCCCTGCGAGCTATGCTTAAACGCGCCCCTGACACTTATCTTGAATCGGGAATGACAACATGTCCGAGCGGCCGACCTATACGCTGAAAGGCGACACCGGAGACTGGGAAATTGTGATGGGCCTTGAGGTCCATGCGCAGGTCGCGTCCGAGGCGAAGCTGTTTTCTGGTGCGTCTACTGAATTCGGCGCTGACCCCAATTGCAATGTGTCGCTGGTCGATGCGGCAATGCCGGGCATGCTGCCTGTCATCAACCGGAAATGCGTCGAGCAGGCAGTGCGCACAGGGCTCGGCCTCAAGGCGCAGATCAACAAATGGTCGCGCTTTGATCGCAAGAATTATTTCTATCCCGACCTGCCGCAGGGCTATCAGATCAGCCAGTTCGAATTTCCGATCGTGGGCGAGGGCGAAATTGAGGTTGATGTCGAGCCGGCGCATGGCGACCCAGCCTATTCCTTCCCTGTACGGATAGAGCGGCTTCACCTGGAGCAGGATGCCGGCAAGTCGATCCACGATATGGACCCGACGGCGACCTATGTCGACCTTAACCGGTCCGGCGTCGCGCTGATGGAAATCGTGTCAAAGCCGGACATAAGAACCCCATTGGAAGCAGCGGCTTACGTCAAGAAACTCAAGTCCATCGTTGTCGCGCTGGGGACGTGCGACGGCGACATGGAGAAGGGCAATCTGCGTGCGGACGTTAATGTTTCCGTGTGCAAGCCTGGCGGCTATGAGAAGTTTCGCGAGACCGGCGACTTCAGCCATCTCGGCACACGTTGCGAGATCAAGAACATGAACTCGTTCCGTTTTATCCAGGCGGCGATCGAGTATGAGGCCCGCCGCCAGATTGAGCGGATCGAGGGCGGCGCCAAGGTTGATCAGGAGACGCGGCTTTACGATCCGGACAAGGGGGAAACCCGGTCGATGCGCTCAAAGGAAGATGCGCACGATTATCGCTATTTCCCTGATCCTGACTTGTTGCCATTGGAGATCGATGATCTCTTTATACAGAATATCAGCGAGAGCCTGCCTGAGCTGCCGGACGAAAAACGCGCACGGTTCGAGAGTGAGTATGGCCTGTCGCGTTATGATGCTGGCGTCCTGACGGCTGACAGCGAGCGCGCCGAATTCTTCGAGGCGGTCGCGAAGGGGCGTGATGCCAAGCTTGCGGCGAACTGGGTCAGCCAGGAGCTGTTCGGTTACCTCAACCGTGAGGATCTCGAGCTGGCTGACAGTCCTGTATCGGCGGCTCAGCTTGGCGCCCTTGTGGACCTCATTTCGGATGACACGATTTCCGGCAAGATTGCCAAGGACGTCTTCGCACGCATGATTGATGGTGAGGGCGATCCGGGTGATATCGTCGAGAAGCATGGCCTGAAGCAGGTCACCGATACCGGCGCGATCGAAGCCATCGTGGATCAGATCATCGCCGACAATCCAGAGCAGGCGGCCTCGGTGAAGGAAAAGCCGAAAGCCATGGGCTGGTTTGTCGGGCAGGTCATGAAAGCGTCGGGCGGCAAGGCCAATCCGGGCGCTGTGAACCAGATCCTCAAGCAGAAGCTCGGGCTTTAAGCCTCGGTCGCGACCTTCAAAGCCTAGAGATAAGCAGCAATCTTGTCGGCGAGCGCCTGAAGCTCTTCAGTATCGGTGGGCGTCCCGCTGGCATGCGCGCGGCCTGTGTCACCTTCTCGTACGGGTAAAATGTGGAAGTGCAGGTGGTAGACCGTCTGTCCGGCTGGCGCGCCGTTGAACTGGATGATCCGTAGTCCTTCTGGCTTCAGCGCTTTCTCGACAGCCTGGGCGACGGTCTGGACGCGCTCCATATAAGGGCCGATCTTCTTTGGCTTCAGCTCAAGAAAGTTGCGTGCCTTCACGTCTTTCGGGATGACGAGCGTATGACCCTCGGCTTGCGGGAAGATGTCCATGAAGGCGAGGGCGACATCATCCTCGAAGACCTTCACGCAGGGCATCTCGCCCCGTAGCATCTTCGCGAAAATATTGTCTTTATCGTAGGTGCCGTGGAGGGTCATGGGGCCTCATCTCTGGTGTCTGTCCTTGGCTTTATCAGCCGGTCGGCCACGAAGACAAGGATGATCACAATAACAAACAGGAAGCCTTCAATGTTCCAGCCGCTCATTGAAATCGGGTTCCAGCTTCCGGCAGATACTTCGGGTGTCCAGTCTCGCTCGATAGCCGGGGCCTTCGATATGAACCAGTGGCTTGGCAGGACAGCATCCAGAAACTTCAGGAGCACGTAGAAGAAACACACCCACAGGAAGAGCGCGACCTGAAACTGGTGCAGGATCATGTACCAGAGAGCTATCACGCCATAGCGCTGCGGTGTTTCATAAGCGCCGAATTTCTCTTCGAGCAGGTCAGCGCCATCCTGGGCGCTCCTCCTGATCACATCATGCGCGGTCTCGACCTCGGTGGATGGGACGGCGACGCGGGCACCTCCAAGACCGGGAATGAGCAACCAGTCATTCGATGCGTGGTGGTAGTTTTCGACAATGGCGTGGATGCCGTTGGCTTCCAGCAAACCCTTACAGACAAGGGCCTCCTGGAGTGTTGCGCAGCGTCGAATGGTGACGAGGGAAGTCATCAGCGAGACCGCCGTCGCTCTGACAGACGCCGGGAGCTTCGTGCGAAAACCAATCCGAAGAGATAGAGCAGACCGAAATAAGAGAGCTGGATGCCGATCAATACAAAAACTAGCCACCAAGCGTGAGGCTCCTGGCGGAAAACTGAAAACTCTACGCTGGTCATGCTGTAGGAAAGATTGTCGTACGAAAAGCAGGAATAGCCATACGGGCACGCATTCGTAATATCGGACAGTCTGGGAGTTTCAGGTACAAGTCGGGCCGGTATGAGCAGCTCCAAAATCGCCACCAGCAGACTGTATAGAAGCCACGGTATTCCGAGAATTGACGCCCAGAAGAGCCAGACTGGCCCTTTGCTTACAGGCGCTGGCGATTCGTAGGCGCCATAGAGCGTTTCAAATTCTTGCGTGTCTGTGGACACCGCATCAACCATTGCCTGCTTTGCGGCCTCGACATCGCTCGCCGGCACCGAAACGCCGATGCCGTTCAGCGCAGGCACGATCAGCCAGTTCACGGCAGCGTGGTGATAATTGTCGAGACTAGCTTCAATTCCTCGAGATTGAAGGAATGAGACGTCGATCAGCGCTTCGGGCAAAGTGGCACAGCGCCGTATCGTGACAAGCGAACTCATCCGTCTTTCTTAAAGGGGGTTCGCTCACGTAGAAAGTTGGATTCTCGTTCAACCATCTGTCTCTCGCGGTCGAGATATTCTTCTACCGCACCTGCGAGGCCCTCATGGGCGATCCAGTGGGCGGAGTAGGTGGTTTCGGGCACGTAGCCGCGCGCGAGCTTATGTCCGCCTTGCGCGCCTGCCTCGACCGTCTTTAGGCCGCGCGAGATGGCAAAATCGATCGCCTGATAATAGCAGGTCTCGAAGTGGAGCATTGGCCGGGGAGAGACCGTGCCCCAGTAACGACCGAGCAGTCTGTCGCCGCCAATCATGTTGAGGGCGCCGGCAATCGGGTGACCGTCTTCTTCGGCAAAGATAAGCAGAATGTCGTCTGCCAGCCGCTCGCCCAGCAGGGAAAAGCTCGCACGGTTGAGATAGGGCGTGCCCCATTTGCGCGCGCCCGTGTCCATGTAGAATTCGTAGAAGACATCCCAGTGATCCTCGGTGATCTCATTCCCGGTAATATGACTGAATGTCAGGCCTTCCTGTGCCTTATGCCGTTCCTTGCGGAGGTTCTTGCGTTTTGCGGAGGAGAGCACCGCCAGAAAGTCATCGAAGCTCTCATAGCCATCATTGTGCCAGTGGAACTGCTGGTCGGTCCGCACCAGCAGACCGGCGGCTTCCAGCCTCAGCGCGTCTTCGCCGGTGAGGAAATTGATGTGGAGCGAAGAGATGTCGTTATCGGCGGCGATCTTTACCGCCGCGCCGAGAAGCGCATCTGAGATCTGCGTCGCATCCGGCCCAGGGCGCACAAGGCGGCGGCGTCCCGTGACGGGCGTGAAGGGAACGGCAGAGAGAAGTTTTGGATAATAGTGGCCGCCAGCGCGCTCATAAGCGTCTGCCCAGCTATGGTCGAAGACAAACTCACCCTGGGAATGGGATTTGAGATAAAGTGGCATCGCGCCGCAAAGGCCCTGCCCGGCCTTTTCCACGATGATGTGATGCGGGGCCCAGCCGGTCTCGGGAGAGGCCACGCCGCTTTCTTCCATGGCCTGAAGGAATTGCCAGCTCAGGAAGGGGTCGTAGCTCTCGCTGCCCGGGTTTGCGACCGCATTCCAGTCGCTGGCATCGATCTCATCGAGGCTTTTGACCAGTCTGACCTCAAGGCGCGCATCATCCATGCGAGGGAAGCTAAGTCATGCCTTCGGTCTGACAAAGGCCGGATCAAACCCTTCGAAGATCTGCGCGATTGGAAGCTGGTTGAGTTCCTGCGCACGGTCAGCACTGTCGACCGTCCAGACGGCAACGGGAAGACCATAGTCTGTCGATGTGATCTGCGCCTCTTGGGCATCGGACCAGTGGGCGGCAATGAAGTCGGGCATCAGGGCGGCAGATGTACTCACAAGAGCCTGAAGTGTGATGTCCTGCGACATGCGGCTTGGCAGGATAAGGGCACCTTTCATCAAGCTGGACGGCATGGCCGAGACCGCGCGGCGGCTGAAGCTCATCAGGGCAGCGCGGCCGTCAAAGGCATCGACCTGTTCGGAGACGAGTTTGGTGAAACCCTCGGCATCGGTCTCGCCATCGATCTTCAGCTCGATCAGAAGGGGGCTGTCCGATGTCCACGCTTCAAGGAGCTGGGCGAGCGTGACCAGTGTGCCATTGCCCTTGAGCGGCAGCTTGGTCAGCTCTTCTGCCGAATGTCTCGATACGAAACCGTCAATCTCCGTCATCCGGTCGAGGATGGAATCATGAAAGACAATAGGGGTCCCACATGCGGCAGGGCGAACATCGATCTCAGCGCCCAAGCCGTCGCCGCTCGCCGCCAGGATAGCCTCCAGGCTGTTTTCGGGAAAGGTTTCGGCGGACCAGAGCCCGCGGTGTGCATAATTAAAATCGAGCAGATTGAAACGTTCGGCCAAAACAGTCCTCAGTTCGCGATTTCGAAGATGCCATCTACTTCGACAGCAACGCCAAGTGGCAGCGTCGGACAAGCCACGGCAGAGCGCGCATGGCGGCCTGCCTCACCAAAGACCTCGACCATCAGGTCAGAGCATCCATTGATGACCTGCGGGATGTCGATGAAGAGCGGATGGGCGTTTACAAAGCCGCCGAGTTTGACCACGTGGCTGATGCGGGAAAGATCACCGACTGCGGCCTTGCACTGGGCGATCAGATTGATACCGCAGCGTTTCGCAGCCTGTTGGCCAGCTGGCAGGTCCATCGTCTCGCCGAGGCGCCCGGTCACCAGACCATCTGGCGTGGAGCTGACCTGGCCAGACACGTATAGGTGCTGGCCGGAGATCACGAAGGGCACATAATTCGCCACTGCCTTCATCGGCTCTGGAAGGGTAATGCCAAGACTGACCAGGCGGGCTTCGGGGGTGCTCATTGCGGGGAGGCTCCGATGGTTATCTGTACGCCCCCTCTTAGACATATGCCCGCGCCCCCGGCAAGGCGCGCTTCAGTCAGAGGTGCGCTTTCGATGCTCGGAGCGCATGGCCCGGCCGGTCTGGACGGCCTGTTCACCGAATTTGCCGCGGGCGCGGTCGACGGCACGCTCAGCCGCCGCCCGCTTGGCGATTGATGGATCAATCAGGTCGACATGGTCGATGCCGGCGGGATGAAGGTCGGAAATGCCAATGCCGATGAGACGGAAGGATGTTGCCCCGGCAGTTTCCCGGCGAAGTAGCGGCTTCGTCGTCCTGAACAGGGTCTGCGCAAGCTGGGTTGGTTCGGACAGCGTGACGCTGCGGGTCAGGCTGCGGAATGTCTTGGTCTTGAGCTTCAGTGTGACGACATAGCCGGCGACCCCATGCGCCTTCGCGCGGGTCGCGGTCTCTTCGCAGACCGTCCACAGCCTGTCTTCCAGCGTCATCGGGTCTGAGATGTCCGTGTTGAACGTGCGTTCGGAGGAGACCGATTTACGGTCCCTGTCTGGCGAGACACGGCGATGATCGATGCCGTGGGCACGGTCCCAGAGGTGCTGGCCGCTTTCGCCATATCTGCGCATCATGTCGATGCGGCCGATGGCCTGAATATCACCGATCAGGTTATAGCCATCCTGCGCAAGGCGTCTGGCGAAGGCTGGCCCAACCCCGTGAACGGCGCTGACCGGAAGCGGGCCCAATATCGCAGCGACATCAGTTTTTGCGACAACGGCAAAGCCGCGCGGCTTGTCCATCTCGCTTGCCATCTTGGCGAGGAAGCGGTTTTCTGAAAGTCCGATCGAAATCGTGATTTTGAGATCCCGTTCGATGTCGCGCGCCAGCGTCGCCAGCAGCGAGGCAGGGGAATGGGCGTGCAGGCGTCCGGTGCCGGAAAGGTCGATATAGCCCTCATCGATGCTCACCATCTGGACCAGCGGACTGAGCGCCTCCATCTTTGCTCTGATCTCGCGGGAGGCCGCCGAGTATTTTCTGAAATCGGGCTTGACGACGACGGCTTTAGGACAGGCCTTCAACGCCTTGAACATCGGCATGGCAGAGCGCACGCCGTCGAGCCGTGCGATATAGCAGCATGTCGCAACCACGCCGCGCTGTCCGCCGCCGACAATGACCGGGCGGTCTCGAAGTTCGGGATTGTCACGTTTCTCTATTGCAGCGTAGAAAGCATCGCAGTCGATGTGGGCAACGCTCAAGTCTTTCAGCTGGTCGTGCCAGATCGTCCGGCCGCTATTGCAGACCGGGCAAATCTCGACTTTTTCGGGCTGGACCGATGAACAGTCACGGCAGAGCGACGCCATATATGTTCTTCTCATGTTCCGTCAGCGCCGACAAGTTCGGCACGTGAATTAAAACATAGATTAAGACTCTTATGAGTAGGGTATCGGCTGATGAAGTATAACCTTTGAAGGGTGAAGCAGGCGATATGACGTCAGGCGCTCGCAAAAAAGTTCTCGTTGTCGAGGACAACGAACTGAACATGCGCTTGTTCTGCGACCTGCTGGATGCGTTCGGCTTCGACACGCTGCAGTGCCGCGATGGCGCCCGTGCGGTCGAGCTAGCCCGTGAGCATCAGCCCGCACTCATCGTGATGGATATCCAGCTGCCGGACGTCTCCGGCCTCGATATCACGCGATGGATCAAGGACGACGAATCAATCCGCGACATTCCGGTTCTTGCTGTCACGGCATTTGCGATGCGCGCAGACGAAAAGCTTGTGCGCGAGGCAGGCTGTGAGGCCTATCTCTCCAAGCCGATCCAGATGAGGTCCTTCCGATCGACGGTTGAGGGGCTTATTGCCGACAGGCAGGCCGCATGAGCGCGCGTATCCTTGTTGTTGACGACATCCTAGCCAACCGACGGCTGATGCAGGCCAAGCTTGAGGCGAAGTATTTTTCTGTCCTCCTGGCGGAAAACGGCCCGCAGGCACTGGAGATCGCGCGTGCGTCTGCCCCTGAGGTCATCCTGCTGGATGTCATGATGCCCGGCATGGATGGGTATGAAGTTTGTCGCCAGCTAAAAGGGTCTGCAGAGACCGCTCACATCCCCGTGGTCATGCTAACAGCGCTCAGCGAGACATCCGATCGCGTGCGCGGGCTTGATGCTGGCGCCGACGACTTTCTCACCAAGCCGATCGATGATTTCGCGCTCATGTCGAGGCTGAATGCGCTTCTGCGGTACAATGCGGTGACGACAGAGCTTCGCCAGCGTGAGGCGAGCGGGGTCAAATTTGGTGCCTTCAGTGAAGAAGAGAACGATACGCTGAACCGTGACGTCAATGTCCTCGTCGTCGACACGAACCCCTATAACGTAAAGCGCCTGCGCCAGCCGATCGAGGAGGCCGGGCACCGCGTCTTCACGCTTGAGGAAGCAGAAGGTCTGAACAAGACCGGCAATGAGCGGCTCGATATCGTCCTG
Source organism: Henriciella marina DSM 19595 (assembly GCF_000376805.1). NCBI lineage: Bacteria > Pseudomonadati > Pseudomonadota > Alphaproteobacteria > Hyphomonadales > Hyphomonadaceae > Henriciella > Henriciella marina. Next base: position 531,160 of record NZ_AQXT01000002.1, read on the forward strand.
CTTGGGCTCAGCAATCAGGGTTATGATCCATTGCGGCTTTGCGCGCATCTGCGCACAAATGATACGACGCGCGCGCTATCCATCATCGTGACTGTTGAAGAACGCGATCAGGCCCTGGCTGGCCGCGCGCTTGAGCTTGGCGCGAGCGACATCATCCAGCAACCGCTTGCGCCCGAAGAGCTGCTGGCGCGCATTCGCACACAAACGCGGCGCTCACGTTATGTTGAAATCCTGCGCGCACGCGTCGACAAGGGGCTGGAGCTTTCGGTGATCGACCAGCTCACAGGGCTCTACAATCGCCGTTACATGAATAACCAGCTTACGCTCTGGATGAAGCGGGCCGCGATGGGCGGAACGCCGCTGTCGGTAGTGTCTGTCGATATCGACCATTTCAAGAAGGTGAACGATGTCCACGGGCACGAAGCGGGCGATACGGTGCTGCAGGAGTTTGCCGAACGTCTGATGGCAAATGTTCGGCCCAAAGACATCGTCTGTCGTCCAGGCGGGGAAGAGTTTCTCGTCATCATGCCTGAGACGAATGGTGATCTGGCCTGCTCAGCCGCCGAACGGATCAGGCGCGCCATAGCTGCCGCGCCATTCGACGCGGGGACGCGCCGCTCTGGAGAGCTTGATGTCACGGTCAGTGCCGGCGTCGCGACGTTCCAGGGCGACGAGGATACGGTTGCCGACCTTCTGCGCCGGGCCGATGACGCGCTCTATCGCGCCAAGACGGCAGGGCGCAATCAGGTCAAAAGCATCGCTGCGTGAGCTGGTAAATCAGCCCGTGGACTTCAGCCGTTTGGTATATGCCTCCGTCACAACAAAGACGGCGCATGGCGCCTCGCGCAACATATCAGTGCTCTCAGACCCAAGCAGCAGGCGTTTCCACCAGGCTTTCTGATGGGACCCGATGACAATCAGGTCAGCGCCGATCTTCTTTGCATAGCTTGCCGCATCGCGTGATGGGTCCCCGTCCAGGACAGCTACAGTGGCGTTCGGCGCGTACTTGGCCTTCAGCGTCTCCAAGTCACTCCGGCGGCGCTGCGCGTCGGCACGATGAGCCTTGGTGTCGGCTTCCAGCGCCCCAGCGGCGTACGGAGACTCAAATGTTGTGATGAAGGGGTTTGAGTCGATCGCATGAAGCTCGCCAGATGTGGATGTCAGCTTCGCCGCCGTCTCCATTATCACGCTGGCCAGTTTGTCATCGATATCGATGACGGCGATGACCTTGTTGAAGTCGAGAGCCATATGTCACCTCCTGTTGTCAGCCAGTATAACAGCTTAAACCTGATCTGGCTCCATACGTAAATTCCGCAATCGGGCAAAGAAAAAGCCGGGCGTCTGGCCCGGCTTGTCCTGAAAAACGATATTAGGGGCAGATCTACTTGATCTTGCCCTCCTTGAATTCGACGTGCTTCTTCGCGACGGGGTCGTACTTCCGCATCACCAGCTTTTCGGTGATGTTGCGGGGGTTCTTTTTCGTGACGTAGAAAAAGCCCGTCCCGGCAGTCGAGTTCAGGCGAATCTTGATGGTTGTCGGCTTGGCCATGACGGTTGCTCTTACTCGCGTGTTCTAAGAAATTCGAAGGGCGCTTATTGGAGGGCTACCCGATTAAAGTCAAGCGCCTGTCCGCACCGGCGGAGCGCAGGCTCTATCAAATGCGGTCCTGAGAATGGCCGCCGGCCGTCCAGCGCAGAAATGGCGGGCGCAGCGCACCGACATCGGACTGTTTCAGCCGCTCGCCGATCTCGCCCAGCATAAAGCGTGTGACGTTGGGAAGATCGAGTGCCAAGGCGTCTTTGAGCGTGACCCATTGCAAGTCATGCAGCTCCGCGCCGTCAACGGGCGGGCGTTCATCGATGAGTACATCTTCCGCCTCGGCCATGAAGAAACGGGCATCGAAGCGCTTTGGCCGATAGGGCGGGGTGACGGCCCTGCCGATCATGGTGAACCCTGCAAGGCAGGGGGCTGCGCCTTGGTCGGCGTATTTCTGCCAGTCGGTGGCGGGCTTGCCAGGAAAGGCATTGGCGCGTCCGACGATCAGGCCGGTTTCCTCGAACGTTTCCCTGATAGCCGTGAGACCGAAGGCGCGGGGCTTGCGGCGGGTCTTGTGCGCAACTTTCTGATGCTCGGTGTCGCGAAGCTCACTCAAGGACGGCACGCGCCCATCGGCGGTGTCGACGCGTCCGCCCGGAAAAACGTACTTATCCGGCATGAAGGTGTGACCACCAGAGCGCTTGCCCATCAGAACGCGCGGCTGTGCCTGGTCGCGGCGAATCAGGATGAGCGTCGAGGCATCTTTCGGTCGCGGCGTGGGACGATCAGTGATGATGACATCGCCGTCGCCTTCCTTGTCAAAGGCCGTACCGAGTTTGCGGGCCATCAGCTCTTTCCTCCCTTGGCTCCCTTGCTGCGGGAGGTTTTCGGACGCGTCTTCTTGCGCGCTTTCGACATCTTGCCACGCGAGCGTCCTGGCGGACCAGACCTGCCGCCGCGCGAGGCAGGCGGTTTCTCGCCGGGGCGCGGGGGCAATGGGTCTGAGAGCACTTTCAGCAACAGGCCGCCCTGGAGCGGTGTGACCTCGGCAAGCTCAACCCTGACGACCTGTCCCATCTCAAAGCGCTTGCCAGAGCCGCGGGCGATCAGCGCCATCGCGCCTTCGCTGTGGACCCAGTAATCATTGGAGAGCTTGGAGATTGGCGAAAAGCCATCGGCGCCTGTGCCCCCAAGGCGGATAAACAGGCCTGCGGGTGTCACACCTGTGATGCGGCCTTCGAACTCTGCCCCGACCTTGTCGGAGAGGTACAACGCCAGATACCGGTCGGTCGCCTCGCGCTCTGCGGCCATGGACCGGCGTTCGGTATCAACGAGATGGCTTGCAATGTCTTCGAGGGATGCCGCCATTTCCTTGGTGAGGCCATCTTCGCCAAGCCCGAGCGACGAGATCAGTGCGCGGTGCACGATAAGGTCGCTATAGCGGCGGATGGGCGAGGTGAAGTGGGCGTACTTTGAGAGGTTCAGACCAAAATGTCCTGCATTCTCAGGGGCGTAAATGGCCTGGGACTGAGACCGCAGCACGATCTCTGAAATCGTGCCGGCATTCTCTGTCTCTTTGTGGTCACCCAACAGCCGGTTGAAACGATGGGTCTGCGGGCGTTCGCCCAACGGCCATTTGATATCTAGCGTCTGAAGAAAATCTGCGAGCGCCGCCAGCTTGGCTTCTGAGGGCTGATCATGGACCCGGTAGAGCAGGGGCGAGCCCTCTTTCTCCAGTGTTTCAGCGGCCGCAACATTTGCCTGGATCATGAATTCTTCGATGAGGCGATGTGCGTCGAAGCGTTCTTTCTCGATTATACCGGTCACGGTGCCATCCTCGCCGATCTCCACGCGCTTCTCTGGCAAGTCAAGCGCAAGCGGGGCGCGGATGTCGCGAGCCGTGCCAAGCGCCTCATAGGCGCCCCAGAGCGGCTTCAGAACGGTCTCCAGCCATGGCTCACCCGCACCGCCGGTCTTGCCGTCAATCGCGGCCTGAGCTTCTTCATAGGAAAGCTTGGCGTGTGAGCGCATCGTGCCGCGGATGAACCGGTGAGAGCGTTTGGAGCCCGAGCCGTCGAACTTCATTTCGACGGCCATGCAGGGCCGGTCCTGTTCATCGACCAGTGAGCAGGCATCAGCAGAAAGCTCGAACGGGAGCATCGGCACAACGCGGTCAGGGAAGTAGGTGGAGTTGCCACGCTTCTGAGCTTCGCGGTCGAGTGCTGTACCTGGCCGGACATAAGCGGCAACGTCCGCAATCGCGACAATGACTTTCCAGCCATCGTCCAGCTTTTCGGCATAGACGGCGTCATCATGATCGCGGGCATCATGCGGATCGATCGTAATCAGCGGGATTTTAGTGAGATCTTCGCGCGGGCTGGCGAGCGGCTTGATCGTCTCGGCTTCGTTCAGGACATCCTTTGGAAATTCGACAGGAATGTCATGGCCATGAATGGCGAGAAGCGAGGCGGCACGCGGATCGTCCATCCGGCCTAGAACCTCGGTTACGATACCAAAGGCGGGGCCGTTCGGTTTGCCGGGCTTGGGCATGGCGGTCACGAGGTCGCCATCTTCGGCGCCTTTCGCGTCGCTAGCGTCGATCAGAAGCGAACGTTTGTCTTTGCGGCTTGCAGGAACGATACGTCCACCGCGCGGCGTCTTTTCGAACCGGCCGGTGAGCTGCGACTGCTCATCGCGTTTTTCAAAGAGTTTCAGTAGCTTCGCGTGATATTCGCCATTGGCTTCATTGATGCGAGCAAGACCTTTGTCGCCGATACCGGGCGCGGGGCCCTTCGACTTTCCGCTGAAGCCGGCCAACCTGATTGGGGGACCAAAAGCGCCGTCGCGGCCAACGCTGCGAGCCATCAATTCGCCGTCGTCGTCGATCTTTTCGAAGACGATGACGCCTGTGGGGGGCGGTGTATCTGCCTTGGCCCAGGCGCGTTTGCCCGTGCGTTCCAGAGTGCCGTCGTTTTCAAGATCCTTCAGGACCTGGCGCAATGTCTGGCGCTCACGTCCCTTTACATTCAGCCCACGGGCGATGTCCTGCTTCGTAGTGGCAGTTGGATTCTTGGCGATAAATTCGAGAACTGTTTCTCGGTCGGGAAAATTCATGAACCCTATATAGTGGATTCTTCGCGATTTTCCTGCATCCATTCAGCCTGGGTGGCGAAATCAGATAACGAAGGCCAGGATCAGTCCCATCGCAATGACGGCAGCGACCGTGGAGATCACGAGCACATACCGCACGCCTTTTCCCGTCTCGCCCTGGCGTGCTTCTTCTTCCTGTAGCTTTGGATCGGTCATGGTTTTCGTCCTATCATGCGCGCCCTGACATCTGCCCGGGCGAAAATTTCTCTGTCGTCTTCAAAATTGGTGCGACGTTCCAGATTGTAAAGCGATTCAAAGCTTTAAGACTCTTCCGCTTTTGATTTTACCGGCTTCTTCGCCGCGGGCTTCTTTTTCTTCGCGGGTGCCTTCTTCTTTTTGGCAGGCTTTTTCGCCTTCGCGTCAATCAGTTCGATGGCCTGCTCGAGCGTCACCGTGTCCGGCGTTGTCTCTTTGGGTAGCGTCGCATTGGTCTTCTTGTGCTTCACATAGGGCCCATATCGACCTTCATAGACGTGGATCGGCTCATCATCGGCCGGGTGTTTTCCCAGCTCCTTGAGGGGCTCTGCGCCGCGTCCGCCGCCGCGTTTTGCCTTTTTGTCCTCGATCAGCGTCACGGCGCGGTTAAGGCCGATATCGAACAGCTCTTCGACCGTCTGTACATTGGCAAAGGTGCGATGGTGCTGAACGTAGGGGCCATAGCGACCGAGATTGGCGCGGATCATCTCGCCATCGTCTGGGTGTTCACCGACGTCGCGTGGCAGTGACAAGAGCTGCACGCCGCGGGCAAGATCGATCGACTGCGGCTCCCAGCCTTTGGGAACGCTGGTGCGTTTGGGCTTTTCATCCTCTCCAGCGGACATTTCAACGTAGGGGCCGAAACGTCCCGTCTTGAGGAAGACAGCTTCTCCGGTATCTGGATGAAGCCCGAGTTCCTCGCCCTCAGGGTTGATTGCGCCGTCCTTCTCACTGTCGGCAGAGAAGGGGCGGGTGAACTTGCAATCTGGATAGCGCGAGCAGCCAACAAAAGCGCCGTGCCGGCCAAGCTTCAATGAAAGCTCACCCTCGCCGCAGAGCGGACATTCGCGTGGATTGGCTTTCGGATTACCGTTCTCATCTGTCCTTGGGAAGACATAAGGACCCAGCGCTTCGTTCAGCGCATCGAGCACATTCGAGACCCTGAGCTCTTTGGTGTCGGCAACCGCCGCCTCGAACTGAGTCCAGAATTCGCGGAGGAATGCCTTCCAGTCGAGCTTGCCGTCGGAGATGACGTCGAGCTGCTCTTCAAGCTCGGCGGTAAAGTCATATTCGACATAGCGGGCGAAGAAGTTTTCCAGAAAGGCGGTGACCAGACGGCCCTTGTCTTCCGGGATCAACTGCTTCTTCTCAAGCCGCACATATTCGCGGTCTTCCAGCGTCGACAGGGTTGAGGCGTAGGTGGAAGGCCGGCCGATGCCGAGCTCCTCGAGCCGCTTGACGAGCGAGGCTTCGGTGAAGCGCGGCGGCGGCTGCGTGAAGTGCTGGTCCGATTTTGCTTCGATGAGGTCGGCGTGATCGCTTTCCTTCATCTTCGGCAGGCGGCCTTCGGCATCCTCATCTTCGTCGCCGTCATCGCGGCCTTCGGTATAGAGCTTGATGAAGCCGTCGAACACAACGACCTGGCCTGTCGCCCGCAGTTGCGCGCGTTTGTCCTTCGACATGAAGTCCAGCGTGGTGCGCTCGAAAACGGCCGCTTCCATCTGCGAGGCAACGGCGCGGCGCCAGATCAGGGTGTAGAGCTTCTTCAGGTCGCCATCGCCGCGATAGGCTTCGGGGCGGACGCTGAACTCTGTTGGCCGGATGGCTTCGTGCGCTTCCTGGGCGTTCTTCGCTTTCGACGAATAGCGGCGCGGCTTTTCAGGCAGGTAGCGCGCGCCATAGTCGCTTTCGATCTGCTTGCGAGAGGCCTGATAGGCCTCTTCAGCCATGTTCACGCCGTCGGTCCGCATATAGGTGATGCGGCCTTCTTCGTAGAGCTTCTGGGCTGCGCCCATGGTCCGCTTGGCTGTGAAGCCGAGCTTACGGGAGGCTTCCTGTTGCAGCGTCGAGGTAATGAAAGGCGGCGGCGGGTTGCGTTTGACCGGCTTGGACTCAACGGAGCTGACCGAATAGCCGCCAATCTTGACCGCCTCGAGCGCCTTGGTCGCTGTCTCTTCGTTCGGCAGGGAGAACTTCTTCAAATTCTCGCCGTCGAGCGCATGAAGGCGCGCTTTGAAGCTGGTGCCATCCTTGGCGCGCAGATCGGCCTCAACTGACCAGTATTCCTGCGGCTGGAACGTCTCTATCTCAAGCTCGCGCTGGCAGATGATGCGCAAGGCCACCGATTGCACACGGCCAGCTGATCTCGACCCTGGCAGTTTGCGCCAAAGCACAGGCGACAGGTTGAACCCGACCAGATAATCAAGCGCGCGCCGGGCGAGATAGGCATCCACCAGTTCCTGGTCGATTTCCCGTGGCTGCTCCATCGCCGTGGTGACCGCGCTCTTTGTGATGGCATTGAAAACCACGCGTTCAACTGCGATGCCTTTCAGCGCTTTGCGTTTCTCCAGCGCTTCGAGAAGATGCCAGCTAATGGCCTCGCCTTCGCGATCAGGGTCAGTTGCAAGAATGAGTTTGTCGGCGGTCTTGGTCGCCTCGGCGATTTCCTTGATGCGGCTCGCCGACTTGGAATCGGCTTGCCAGATCATCTCGAAATCATTGTCGGGGTCGACCGAGCCGTCTTTGGAAGGAAGGTCTCGCACATGCCCGTAGGAGGCGAAGACCTTATAGTCCTTTCCAAGATACTTGTTGATCGTTTTCGCTTTTGCCGGCGACTCGACAACAACAACTTTCATACAGGGTGACCTCCAGAGCGCGGCGGAACTTGGGTGTGTGGCTGTTGCGTGTCAACCCGACAGCGCAAGCTATCCATCTTCGCGATAGGCCAGTACCGCAAGACTGGCAAACAACGCGAACACGGCCGGGGCCCACGCCGCAACAAGCGGAGGCAGAGCGCCCGATGCGCCAAGACTGGAGGAGAACTGCATAATGAAAAAGACCGCAGCTGCAGCCAGCGCCCCTGCGGCGACCAGCCGGCTCGTGCCCCCGAGACGCGAAAGGCGCAGACAGACAATGGCCCCGATGAGCCCCATGGCGGTGAAGAAAACCGGCATGGCGGTCAGCCCATGGAGCCGCACCATGAAGCGTGAAGAATCAAGACCAGCCTGACTCGTCTGACGGATGAAGCCTGGCAGCTTCCAGAACCCGATCGTGTTTGGAGAGGTGAACCGGTCGAGCAGGCGGTCCGGGTCGAGGTCGGTCGGGATGGCAAGCGTGTCCATCTGCTCAGGCGGGCGGCCGGGCAGGTTTTCGGTGAGGTTTTCGATCTGCCAGAAGCCATCAATGATGCGGGCGCGCTCTGCATCGATTCGCCGGACGAACTCATAGCGGTCGGTCGGGCGGCCATCCTGATAGACGCGGCCTTCTTCCAGCATTTTCACGTCCCGGAAGATCTGCCCCGTTTCGTCGACAGACTGCGCGCTGATCACGATTTGCGTATTGCCATCGCCCTGGCGCAGCCAGACATCTTCGCGGCTGGAATCGACCCGCATGCCACCCGTGATGAGGATAGAGTTTCGCGATTGCTCAAACTGGTTCGAGAGCCGCGCCCCCAGAGGATTGAGAACCATCATCGAAAAGAGACCCAGGACGACCGACAGCACGATGACAGGGGTCAAGAACTGCCAGGCCGACAACCCGCTGGCGCGGATAACAGAGAGCTCTGAGCGCGCATTGAGGCGGCTATAGGCAATCATCGCCGCGATCAGGATCGCGAAGGGCAGGGTCTGCTCGATGAGGCCGGGCAGTTTCATGAATGAGAGCCCGACCGCATTGATGGGAGAGAGGTCGACATCACCGCCCACGGTCCGAAGCTGCTCGACCACATCAACCAGAAGAATGGTTGCGGTGAAGACGGCGAGCACCAGAGCGAGCCCCGAAAGGAGCTGGAGTATGATGTAACGCTGGATCCGGGTGAGAAACATTATCGTGTCACCCCGGCAGCCCTTGCTTCCAGACGCAGCCGCCACTTGAAAAAGATGAGCGACAGGACGGCAATCGTTCCAAGCGGCACCAGCCACTGGGCGTAATTCGCAGCGATGCTGTTGCGGCTGGCTGACTGTACCGCAAGCTGGACGATAACGAGCAGGAGAGCGCCGGCCGTCGCTATACCAATGCGGCGCGAATAGCCGCGTCTGTTAAAGTCGCCGCCGAGCACCGCCATCACCGCGATGAGCGCCATGGCAATCGAGACAAGCGGCGTTGTCAGGCGGGCATTTGCTTCCGACAGGAAGGCTTCCTGATCCTGCAGCTCCTGATAGCTCATCGTATCGATGTAGAGCAGCTCGTGCAGGTATCTGTCTGTCGCTTTAAGTACGACGGCAGCATTATCCTCCACAAAGGGGGTGAGGTCGAAGGTCGACTGATCAAAATTCAGGATCGATAGTGCACCATTTGCGTCGATCTGGTGAATCTGCCCTTCCCACATGATAATGCTTGGGACGCCGTCGACTTCAACGAAGCGGCCGCGCTGAGCGAGATAATCCCGCGAATCAGTTTCGGTGGCGCGGTTATCGGAAATAAGTACGCCGACAAGATCGCCGCCGCGCGATTCGCGGGCAAAGACGGTGAGGCCGTCGCCAGCTGTGGTGAACTGGCCGGGGCGTACGAGTGAGGTTGCAAGATCAGTGCGGGCGTCCTGGACCGTCTCGCGCAGCATCCGCTGGGCGGTTGGCTGGACCCATAGATTGACACCAAGGTGGACGATGGCGGCCAGTACGGCGAGGCGCAGGATCGGCGACGCAATGTCCCACCGCGTCATGCCTGCAGCGCCGGCGACCACGATCTCATTGTCCCGGTGCAGCTTGTTAAGCGACCAGATGGTCGCGACGAAGACGGCTAGCGGGGTGAGCAGCGCAATGACCTGCGGCGCGCCAAGGGCGACAATATTGAAATAGGTGAAAGCCGACTGGCGGTTTTCAACAATAATGTCCGTCTGCGACAGACCTTGCGCCAGAATAGCGAGCAAGGTCAGGCCGCCCACAATGATGATTACAGAGCGAAAGACCTGTCTGAAAAGATAGCTCTGAATGAGTTTCATTGCGCCTTGGGTGCAGTTTTTATGTGCGGGCCTCTGCCTAGCGAGTTGATTGGCGCGCGTCGATGCTTAGTTTCCGGCTCAAACGGAGTTTATTCATGAAAATCACATTCGCTGAACAAGCAGCCACAGATATTGTCGCATTTGTTATCGATCAGGACGGCAGATTGCCTGACACCGCGTCCTCACTGGACGAATCAAGCGGCGGTCTTCTGACCGAAGCACTCGGTCAGAAACGCTTCTCTGGTAAAAGTGGCCAGATTGCTGTCGTCGTGCTTCCCAAGGCGTGCACGGCGCGCCGCGCTGTGCTCATCGGCGGCGGCAAACCTGCAGACCGTGATGCGCGCGCCCAGGAAAAGATCGGCGGCCTTCTGGTCAAATCGCAAGCGGGGAGCGGTTTCAAATCGCTCGGCCTCTATGCCGATGATGCAGAATTTGCGGCGCGCGCCGCAATTGGTGCCAAGCTCGCTTCCTATCGCTTCGATAATTATTTCACGAAGCAGAAGGATGATGACAAACCGAGCTTGAAAACCTTCTCGCTGGTCGTGCCGGATGAGGGCGCTGCCAAAGCTGCGTGGAAGCCCATGGATGCGGCTGCCGACGGAACAGCGCTGGCCCGCGATCTCATGAACATGCCGCCAAATCTGCTCTATCCAGCGACCTTTGCTGAGAAGATCAAGGAGCTTGAGAAGCACGGCATCGAGGTTGAAATTCTCGGCGAGAAAGAAATGGAAAAGCTCGGCATGGGCTCATTGCTCGGTGTCGGGCAGGGCTCGGTCAAGGAATCCAAGCTTGGCATCATGAAGTGGATGGGCGGCAAGAAGGGTGATGCGCCCGTTGCGCTCTGCGGCAAAGGCGTCTGCTTTGATACGGGCGGTATTTCGCTGAAGCCGGGGCCGGGCATGGAAAATATGCGCGGCGACATGGGCGGGGCAGCCGCCGTGACCGGCGCAATGCTCGCGCTCGCCAAGCGCAAGGCAAATGCCAATGTGGTTGGTCTTGTGGGCCTCGTTGAAAACATGCCCGATGGCAATGCGATCCGTCCAGGCGATATCCTGACATCTGCCTCCGGTCAGACGATCGAGGTTCTGAACACCGACGCAGAAGGCCGCCTCGTTCTGGCCGATGTGCTCTGGTATGCGCAGAAAGAGTTCAAGCCGAAATCCATTGTTGATCTGGCAACGCTGACCGGTGCGATCGTCGTCTCGCTTGGTCACCACCATGCAGGACTGTTCACCAATAATGATGACATGGCCGAGCAGCTAACCAAGGCTGGTCTGGCCGAGGGTGAGCGTGTCTGGCGCATGCCGATCGGCCCTGAATATGATCGCCAGCTCAAGTCGCAGTTTGCCGACATGAAGAATATCGGCGGCAAATCTGCAGGCTCCATCACGGCCGCGCAGTTCCTGCAGCGCTTCGTGAATGAGGGTCAGGCCTGGACGCACCTGGATATTGCCGGTGTGGCCTGGGTTGAAGGCGAGAAGTCGCCAATCGATCCAAGCTGGGCGTCTGGCTTCGGCCCGCGACTGCTGGATCGGTGGATCGCCGACAATTACGAAGGGTGATGATGTTGCGAAAGGCCGTAACACTCAATGAGTTTGTTGCGGCCTTCGCCGAGGTGTTGGGTCACGAATGCTCGGAAGACACATGGTTGCATCGTGACCTTCTGCTAGACGACGATGAGCTTGGTTGGGTCTTTCTGGAGATGGATGCTGCCGGCCATATTGTCCCGTGTGACTTTGACATCGACCCTTACAAGTATCTTCAAGGATACGGAGCTTGGCCGTTCGGACGAATGTATGTGGATATCACAATTCGTGAGCTTCATGCCCTCAGTCAGTTCAAGGAGAAAGAATGAGCGAACCTAGCAAGCCTGAGTGGTGGTTCTATCACCTCAAGCGGACGACGCTTGAACAGGCGGCTGGGCCTTTGCTTGAGAAATGCCTGGAGCGGGGCTGGCGTGTCCTGGCCGTCAGCCCCGACATCCGCCGCCGCGGCGCGCTCGATGCAGCGCTCTGGACCTATGACGATCAGAGCTTCCTGCCGCATGGGCAGGCGGAGGCAGCGGGCCTAGATGCGGCGCGCCAGCCTGTCCTTATCAGTGAAGGCACCGAAAATCTGAACCAGGCCGCTGTGGCTTTGCTGATGGACGGCGCGGATGTGCCGGTCGATGCCGCCTATGAGCGCTGTATGGTCATGTTCGATGATGGCGATGCGCCGGTGCGCACGAAAGCGCGCCAGCTTTACAAGGCGGCGTCAGATGCAGGCCTTACCACGCGCTATTTTCAGCAGACAGAACAGGGCGGTTGGAAAGAGGCTGGCTAGGCCTTCGGCGGTATGCCGGAGGGACGAGACACCAACATGATGATCAGGGAGACGATCGTAATAATCCCCAGCGTTCCCATGATCTCAGCGCCATAAGCAGGTAGCGTGCCGGTCCAGAGCCAGATCACCGCATAGATGGCGGAAACCAGTACGGCGAGGACGATCATAAGTCTCAGAATGCCGATCATGATAGTTTTGCCTCCGTCGCCTTATAACAATTCCAGCCTAGCGGCTCGATGCTGCCCTGTCAGCAGGAGTTGCCCGACCGAGGCCCGCTCGCTATAGGCCGCGCGAGAGTTTCACAACAAGCAAGTCTATTCAAAGGAGCCATTCATGGCTGTCCAACGCACTTTTTCGATCATCAAGCCTGACGCGACCGAGCGTAACCTGACCGGCGCCGTAAACGCTGTCATCGAGAAGGCAGGCCTGCGCATCATCGCCCAGCGCCGTATCCAGATGACCCAGGAACAGGCCCAGCGCTTCTATGATGTCCACAAAGAGCGTCCATTCTTTGGTGAGCTCGTCGACTTCATGACCTCTGGCCCTGTGGTCGTTCAGGTCCTGCAGGGTGAGAACGCCGTCAAAGCTTACCGCGATGTGATGGGCGCGACCAATCCGGCAGACGCTGAAGACGGAACGATCCGCAAGCTCTACGCAAAGTCCATCGGCGAGAACTCGGTTCACGGCTCCGATAGCGATGAGAATGCTCAACTGGAAATCCGCCAGTTCTTCTCTGAGGCTGACATCGTCGGCTAGGTCGCGCCACGCGCGAAGATTTGAAAGCCCTTTCGCCGGTGGCGGGAGGGCTTTTTCCATTTAGTAAACGACGATTAACCATTTCGGCGCCAGTCTTGATTCGTTGCTGGCAAAGGGCTTTGGCTATGAAGCGTCTGATCTATCTCTCGAAATCGCGGCCGTCACTGCGCGATGATGCGCTCTACGACCTTCTGGCGACGGCGCGGGAAAGCAACCGCCAACACGATATCACCGGGCTTCTGATTCAGCAGGACACTCTTTGTCTTCAGTTAATCGAGGGCGACGAGAATGCCGTTCGCGACTGTTTCATCCGCATCCGCCGCGACTGGCGCCATGAGGATTGCCAGGTCATTTGCCACGAAGATGCAGTCGGCCGACTATTTCCGGGATGGCCGATGGCTTTTCGTGCCGGGCGCGACCTTGAGCGCGGACAGGTGCGCCAGCTTGCAGATATCGTGGAATGTGCCGGTCGGCTAACGGGCAAATCGCGAGATGCGGATCGCTGGGCGATGGACGTCTACCTTCGCGCGCTGCTCGACAGTTTCAGCTCGCTTGCCGTGCAATAATCAGGCGGCAGGCATCAGCCAGCGCTTCCGGGTAAAGTCTGTGCTCGGCTTTCAGAACCCGCGCCGCGAGCGTGTCCGGCGTATCGCCTGCTTTCACGGGCACGCGCGCCTGACCGATGATATCGCCCTCATCAACGCCTTCGCTGACCCAGTGCACGGTGCACCCGGCTTCGCTGTCGCCTGCCTCTAGTGCGCGGGCATGTGTGTTCAGCCCGGGATAGGCCGGCAGCAGCGACGGGTGGATGTTGATCATTCGGCCAGACCAACGCTTCACGAACCACGGCGTTAGGACCCGCATGAAACCTGCCAGCGCGATGACGTCGATCTTGTGTGCTTCAAGCGCTTCGTGCATCGCCCGCTCAAAGCTCTCTCGGCTTTCATACTGTTTATGAGAGACCGCTAGGGCCTCAATGCCGAAAGCCCTGGCGGCGTCCAGACCGGGCGCATCCGCCTTGTTGGACAGCACAAGGACCGGCTTTGCCGGGTAAGCGTCTTCGGTTGTTGCGCGCAGAAGGCTGTCCATGTTCGAGCCGCGGCCCGAGATCAGAATGGCAAGGTTGAGGCGGCTCATGCCGGAACGAGGTCGCCAATCACGACCGGGCTTTCGCCCAGTGCTTCAAGTTCAGCAATGGCGCGGTCGGCCTGATCACGCGCGACGGCAAAGACCAGGCCAATGCCCATGTTGAAGGTCTTGTGCATTTCGTCCTCGGCAACATTTCCTTCTGTCTGCAGCCAGCGGAACACATCCGGGAGCGGCCAGGCGGCCCGGTCAAAACGAGCCGTGAGATCGTCTGGCAGCATGCGCGGGACATTTTCGGTGAGGCCGCCGCCCGTGATGTGGGCGAGCCCCTTGATGCGCTCATTGCGAATCAGGGGGAGGGCGGCCTTCGAATAGAGCCGGGTCGGGGTCAGCAGGGCCTCGCCAAGCGGCATGTCCGCAAATGGCGCGGGGGCGTCCCAGCCAAGACCGGTGCGCTCTACAACGCGCCGGATCAGAGAGTAGCCGTTTGAATGCGGCCCTGAAGAGGCAATGCCGATGAGCAGATCGCCTGCTTTCATTTCAGCAAACCGCGGGAGGACTTTTTCGCGCTCAACAGCGCCCACCACAAAGCCGGCGAGGTCATAGTGTCCAGCCGGGTACATACCCGGCATTTCGGCGGTCTCTCCGCCGACAAGGGCGCAGCCAGCCTGCTTGCAGCCTTCTGCAATACCCGAGACGACCGCCTCGGCGATGCCTGCTTCAAGCTTGCCGCAGGCGAAATAGTCGAGGAAGAAAAGCGGCTCGGCGCCTTGGGCGAGAACGTCATTGGCGCACATCGCGACAAGGTCGATGCCCACCGTATTGTGGATGCCTGTATCGAAGGCCAGCATCAGTTTGGTGCCGACGCCGTCCGTCCCCGAAACGAGGATCGGATCCTTCCAGTTTTCCTTCTTCAGATCGAAGAGGGCGCCGAAGCCGCCTAGTCCGCCCATGACGCCCGCACGGCGGGTCGCCTTGGCCATTGGTGCGATGGCATCGACAAGGCGTTCGCCTGCCTCAATATCGACACCAGCGTCCTTGTAGGAAAGTGAGGGTTTATCTTTTGAAGTCATGGGCAAGCGCGTTACCATGTGGATGAATGTTCGGCCAGCCGACATGGCGGTTCCATCGCGCCAGCGGCCTTGCTAAGGACATTTCCAACCGGAGTCGGAGAGGCGACCAAATGACCAGACGAATCCTGCTGATGATAGCTGTGGTATTTCTTGCGGCTGGCACCGCCGCCGCCCAGCTGCGTGAAATCTATACGATCCGCGACATAGAGGTCGAGGAGTCGGCGGGAAGTGTCATTCAGGCCCAGCAGGAAGCGTTCGCCTCTGCAAGGGTCAAAGGGGCTTACCGGCTTTTCGAACGTCTGACCCTTCCTGAAGACCGCGCCGGTCGGCTTTCTTCCGGGCTCAGTTCTTCGGTCGCGAACCGGCTCGCCGCAGCTGTTGACGTGGAAGAAGAAGAGCGCGGCGGCGGCAAATATGTCGGCAAGCTCGCCGTGGTCTATAACCCCAACATGGTGCGTGAATTTCTCAGTCAGAGAAATATTCCATATACCGACCAGACAGCGCCAAAATCGGTCGTCTTCCCTGTCCGCGGGACTGCAAACGCTGTCGCGTGGAATTCAGAATGGCCTGATAGCTCGCGCGGACGACTCGCGCCGTTTGAAACCTCTCGTGGCACAAGCATGACCTCCTCATCCGGCTGGCAGGAATTGCAGGGGGACGTCATGTCCGCTGGTGCGCGGCGCGCCATCAAGGCCGAACTTACCGGCAGCCCGGGTAGCTACCGCGTGAGGTTGGTCAGCGTGACCGCTGCGGGTGAGACCGACCTTGGCACAACCGATAGCGCTGCAACTATGGAAGGCGCCGCCGAGCGCGCCGCGACACTGCTCGACGATGTCTGGAAACGTTCGGCGATCGTACGGTCCGGTGAGCGCACGCCGGTCAAGTCGACCATCCTCTTTACCTCACTGCCCGAATGGAACTCCCTTCGCGGCGCCCTCGCCAGGTCACCGCTCGTCTTCGACTTCGAGATTGCAGGGCTTTCGCGCCAGGGCGCGGTCGTGAAATTCGCCTATGCCGGGGACCGGGACCGTCTTGTCTCCAGCCTCCGAGAGCGCGGGATCATGGTCGAAACGGATGATATGGGCTGGGTCATGACATCGGCTGTCACACGAGCGCCGAGCTAAGCAAGGTGACCCGCACGGACCATCCCTCAAGGAAAAGCCGGCAGCTCAAGTTTGAATTCCCTGAGACGGGACACACGCTGGACACGCTAGCGATCACCGACGCCAACAGGACGGCGATTGCCTTGCTGCAGCGCTGGCCCGACTGGCGGACGGCTGCTTTCTGTCTGGTGGGTGACAAGCGGTCCGGGCTCACCACGGCTGCGCAGGGATGGTGCGACCTCTCCGGCGGCGTGTTGCTGGGTGCCAAGGCACTGTCCAAACTTTCCCACAAGAAGATCGACGCGCTGGCCAAAGCGCCGGTGGCCATCGATCGTGCCGACAAGGTTGCGAATGACGACAATCTCCTGTCGCTGATCAATCTATCGGCCAGCAATGGTGGATCATTGCTCCTGACGGGACGCAAGCCACCGGTCCGCTGGCGCACCCGTCTGCCTGATCTGCAATCCCGGCTCAGCGCAATGACGCTGATCGAACTCCATCCGCCTGACGATGAAATGATGGGCATCCGTCTCAGAGCTGCAATGAAACGCCGTTACCTGAAACTGCCCGAAGAAGTTGAGGCTTTTCTGATTATCAGGCTGGAGCGGAGCTATGCAGCCATTGAAAAGTTTGTGGAGAACCTGCACGAACTCAGCGACGGGCGGGAAGTGACGGTGCCTCTGGCGCGAGAGATACTCGACGAGATGGACGGCACACGCCCGCTGTTCGAAGACTGAAATCCGGAAAGCAGGACAGGCGATGAGCACAACTGATACATCACCAGCTGCGAAGGGGGGAATCCGCCCGACAAAATCCCTGATGGACAGGCCGGGGCGCTATCTCAATCGCGAGCTTTCGTGGCTCAAGTTCAATGAGCGCGTGCTGGAAGAGGCGCATAATACCTCTCATCCATTGCTGGAGCGGCTGCGCTTCCTCTCGATCTCCGCCAATAATCTCGATGAGTTTTTCATGGTTCGTTATGCGGGCCTCCGTGAGCAGCTGCGCGCCGGCATCATGCGCATCAGTCAGGAAGGCGGGACCCCAAGCCAGCAGGTAGAGGCCATTGAGAAACAGTCAGCCAGCCTGATGGAGGACCAGCAGGCCTGCTGGCGTGAACTGCGCGGGCTGTTGGATGAGGAAAAGATCGAAGTCAAGAAGATGGCGGATCTGACCAAGACCGACATGAACTGGCTTCGCGATCACTTCGAAAGTCATGTCTTTCCGATCCTGACGCCACAAGCGGTCGATCCAGCGCATCCATTTCCCTTCATTCCCAATCTAGGCTTCGCGGTCGCCTTCCAGCTTGTCCCGGAAAGTACGGGCGAACCGATGGTCGGCCTGGTCCCCATGCCGGCCTTTTCACCCCGCTTTATCCGGCTGCCTGATCGCAACCGCCAATCCATCCGTTTTGTCCGCCTTGAGAGCGTCATTGCGACCTTCATGGACATGCTGTTCCCGGGCTATCGGTCGCTCGGCCATTGTGTCTTCCGCATTGTTCGCGACAGCGATATCGAGATCGAGGAAGAGGCTGAAGACCTCATCCATGAATTTGAGATCCTTCTGAAACAGCGCCGCCGCGGCCGGATTGTCCGCATCCACATCGATGGCGATGCCCCCGAAGAGCTTGAACGCTTCATCACGCGCGAGATCGGGTCGGAGCCGCGCGACGTCATGATCCTGCACGGCCTGCTAGGGATGAAGAACCTGTCCGAGCTGATCATCGAAGACAGGATGGATCTTCAGTTCAAGCCCTATGAGCCGCGCTACCCTGAACGCATCCGGGAGATGGGCGGGGACTGCTTCGCCGCGATCAAGGCGAAGGACTTCGTCGTCCATCACCCTTACGAGTCCTTTGATGTGGTGATCCAGTTCATTCGTCAGGCAGCGATTGATCCGGACGTTGTGGCAATCAAGCAGACGCTTTACCGAACCACGCTCAACTCCCCCATCGTATCGGCGCTTCAGGAAGCCGCCGAGATGGGCAAGAACGTGACCGCGCTTGTTGAGATCAAGGCGCGCTTTGACGAGGAAACAAACTTGCGTCTGGCCCGTGATCTTGAGCGCGCAGGCGTTCAGGTCGTCTATGGCTTCCTTGACTACAAGACGCACGCAAAGGTCTCGCTCGTGGTGCGCCGTGAGGGCGGTAAGCTGGCCACCTACACCCATTACGGAACGGGCAATTATCACCCCGTCACCGCCCGGATTTATACAGACCTCTCACTCTTCACGTCTGACCCGGCTCTCGGGCGCGATGCGAACAAGCTGTTCAATTACATCACCGCCTACCGCGAGCCGCCGGAGAAGGCGCCGGACTTCGAGAAGATCGCAATGTCGCCGCGCACGCTGGAGTCGCACCTCATTGAGATGATTGATGAGGAGGCGGAGAATGCGAAAGCCGGAAAGCCGAGCGGCGTATGGGCGAAGATGAATTCGCTGGTCGATGGCGACGTTATCGATGCGCTCTACCGGGCGAGCCAGGCAGGCGTACCAATCATTCTCATCGTGCGCGGGATCTGCTGCCTCAGGCCCGGCGTGGCAGGCCTCTCCGAAAACATTCAGGTCAAAAGCCTGATCGGACGCTTTCTTGAGCATTCACGTATCGTCTGTTTTGCGAACGGTGAGCATCTTCCCTCGGCGCGAGCGAAGGTCTGGATATCTTCGGCTGACTGGATGCAGCGCAATCTGAAGCGCCGGGTTGAGGCACTGGTGCCAATTGAGAACCCGACCGTGCACCGCCAGGTCCTCAACCAGATCATGACAGCCAACCTCAACGATGATGAGCAGAGCTGGGAGATGGATGGGGATGGCAACTTCCATCGCCTGCGTCCGCCAGAACGTGGCAAGGGATTCAGTGCCCACCGCTATTTCATGGAAAACCCATCCCTTTCGGGCCGCGGCAACGCGCTGGTGGTTTCCATCCCGCCCCGGCTCGCGCCGAAAAAGCGGGGCTCTAAATGAGGCTCGCCCTCCAGCCTGAAAAATCAGCCGTCGTCGATATCGGATCCAATTCCGTCCGGCTGGTCATTTATGAGGTCACCGGGGCGGCCGCGCTTCCATATTTCAATGAGAAGGTTCTTGCCGGGCTTGGTCGGGGACTGCCCGAGACGGGACGTCTGTCGCCAGAAGGCGTGACCGAAGCAATGGCTGCCATTCGGCGCTATCGTGCAATTCTCACCGGGCTGGGTGTGACGCAGGTGACAGCGGTTGCGACAGCTGCCGTGCGTGATGCAGAGGATGGGCCGGACTTTGCACGCATGGCCGCGACAGAGCTTGGCGCGCGCCTGCGTATCCTTTCTGGTGCGGAGGAGGGACGTCTGTCCTCGCTTGGCGTGCGTGTCGGCTTCGATCAGCCAGACGGCATCGTCGGCGACCTTGGCGGCTCAAGTCTTGAGTTCCAGCGGATCACGCCAGCAGGCCAAAGCGGTCAGGGCGAAACTCACAAGCTTGGCCCGTTTGCGTTGGCCCCGCTCGATAGCGCAAAGCCCGCCGACCGGCGCAAGGCAATTCGTAAGGTACTGAAATCGTCCGAGCTGCTGTCGGGTGAAACGCGCCGGCTCTATGCGGTCGGCGGATCGTGGCGCGCGCTTGCGACCGTTCATATGGATATGAAAGCCTATCCGCTCGCCATTCTGCACGGATACCGCATGAATGGTCAGGCCGTCCGCTCTGTGGTCCGCACAATCCTCGCGACGCAGCGGGACAAGGAACTTGCCTCGCATGTTTCGGGCATTGTCGGGCGGAGGTTCGATACGATCCTGCATGCGGCGCTGGTTCTCGATGAAGTGTTCGACGCTGGCGGCTTCAAGGAGGTTTTGATCTCCGCCAATGGCCTGCGCGAAGGGGTGCTTTTCGATCACGGTGAAAAGCTGCTTTTCGAAACCATGCGGCGGCCTTTTGGCGATTCGCTCATCGATGGCACGATCGCATTCCTTCGGCTTGAAGCCTCGCAGATGGCGTTTGGTGAGGCGCTCTATCAGTTTATACGGCCTGTCCTGCCGCGCACGCATTCTCGCCAGCGCCTGTTCAAGGCGGCGTGCCTGATGGCCGATTGCGGCGGGCGCTTCCATCCCGATCACCGCGCCGACATGGCCTACTACCTCATCCTCCGGTCACCGATTCGTGGCATCACACATGATGAGCGTGTCCTGCTCGCCCATGCGACCGGGGCCCGGTACACACACAAATTCCAGCGGCCCAAGCCTTTCACGCGTCTTGGTCTGGATTCTGACGATCAGCTTGCGCGCGTCATGGGCGCGGCGATGCGGCTCGGCGCGGTCTATTCGGGGCGCTCGGCGCCGCTTCTTAAACAGGTCCGGCTACGGATGTCGAAGTCGAAACTGATCCTGGATGTGCAGCCTGGCTGCGAGGATATGGTGTCGGCCACGGTGAAGAAGCGGTTCGAGCAACTCGCCACCTTTCTCGACATGGATTCGCAGATCTCGACCGCCGACTAGCTTTGCTCGGCCGAAATCAGACTTTTGGTTCGAACAGGCGAACCTGACTGTTCTCGAACGACAGGGCGAGCTTGCCTGTCAGGAGCGCGCGCGCCTTCTGACCGAAGACCTCATATCGCCAGCCATTCAGCGCTGGGATGTCATCATCGGTCTCGCCGCGCGCAATGCGCTCGATATCCGCCGCGTTAGCGATCAGGCGCGGGACCACATCGACATCTTCGCTGACATATTTCAGCAGCACCTTCAGCATCTCTGGCGCACCAGCTGGTGTCTGCGCGTTCTGCTTACGCTTGGGAGGCGGCGGCGCGTACTTGTCCGGATCGGCCAGCGCCGTCTCCACCGTTTGCATCAAGCCATTCGCATTGCGTGACCGGATGAAGCCTTTTGGCACCGCGCGCAGCCTGTCGAAATGGTCTTCGTTGCGGGGCTTCTGGTCGGCGATTTCCTGGATGGCGTCATCCTTGAGGATTCGGCGCCGTGGGCGATCAAGCGCCTGCGCCTGTCTCTCGCGCCATTCGGCAACCGACGCAAAGACAGCCAGATAGTCCTTGTGGGTCTTGCGTATCTTCAGGCGTTGCCAGGCATTTTTTGGATCGGTGTCGTACAGTGCAGGATCAGACAGGGCCTCCATCTCTTCGGAAACCCAGGCGAAACGCCCGCGCTTTTCCAGCTCATCACGCATCCAGAGATAGGCGTCACGAAGATGGGTCACGTCGCCAAGTGCATAGTCCAGCTGCTTGTCTGACAATGGGCGGCGCTTCCAGTCCGTGAACTGGCTCGACTTGTCGATATGCTGGTTGAGGACACGCTGGATGAGATTGTCATAGGAAATTGAGTCGCCAAGCCCGAGCGCCATCGCCGCAATCTGCGTGTCAAAGACAGGCGCAGGCGGGGTGCCGATAAGCTTGTTGAATATTTCCATGTCCTGACGCGCGGCATGAAAAACCTTCACGCGCGAGGTATCAGCCAGGAGATCGAGAAACGGTTGAAGGTCGATGCCGTCGGCCTTCGGGTCAACCACGCCTTCAATGCCGGGTGCCGATGCCTGTATCAGGCAAAGCTCCGGCCAGAAGGTCGTTTCGCGATGGAATTCGGTATCAACACAGATGAAATCGCTCACCGAAAGCGAATCGCAGAACTTTTGCAGCTCTTCCTGCTGTGTAATCGGCGTCAGCGTCTTGTCAGTCATGGCGCGCACGCGTATCGCATCCGCACAACATTGGCGAGAGGAAGGTTCACACAATTCCTCCTCATCGCGCGGACCTGAACCATCGGAGCGAGAGAATGCACGCTTACCGCACCCATACCTGCGGCGAACTCACCAAGTCTGATGTGGGCGCCACGGTAAAACTCTCTGGATGGCTACATCGGCGCCGCGATCATGGCGGCGTGATGTTCATCGACCTGCGCGACCATTATGGTCTCACCCAGTGTGTCTTCAATCCGGGCACGCCTGATTTCGAAACGGTAGAGTATCTGCGCGCTGAAAGCGTCCTCACCATCGAAGGCCGTGTCGTTGCACGCGATGAGGCGCTGGTGAACGCCAATCTCGATACCGGCGCAATCGAAGTGGTCGTCGACAAGGCCGAGATTCTCTCGCGTGCCGACGAGCTGCCGCTGCCTGTCTTCGGGGAGCCTGACTATCCTGAAGATATCCGCCTGCGTCACCGCTATCTCGACCTTCGCCGGGAAACGCTTCACGCGAACATGAAGCTGCGCAGCGATGTCATCACCTCGCTTCGCCAGCGTATGGTGGCCCAAGGCTTTACTGAGTATCAGACCCCGATCCTGACGGCTTCCTCGCCCGAAGGCGCGCGCGACTTCCTCGTGCCGTCGCGTCTGCATCCTGGTGAGTTCTATGCCCTGCCGCAGGCCCCGCAGCAGTTCAAACAGCTGCTCATGGTGTCCGGCTTTGACCGCTATTTCCAGATTGCGCCGTGTTTCCGCGATGAAGACGCCCGCGCCGATCGCTCGCCTGGCGAATTCTACCAGCTTGATATCGAAATGAGCTTCGTCGAGCAGGAAGACGTGTTTAGCGCGATCGAACCCGTCATGCGCGGCGTGTTCGAAGAGTTCGCTGACTGGCAGGATAAGGGCCGCACCATGCCGGATGGGCCGTTCCCGCGTATTCCATATGCCGAGGCGATGGAGAAGTATGGGTCCGACAAGCCGGATCTGCGCAACCCGATCGAACTGGCCGATGTCACCGATTTCTTTGCTGATGACAGCAAGACCGGCTTTTCCATCTTCGCCAAGATCATTGGCGGCGGTGGCAAGGTTATTGCCATTCCGGCGCCCAAGGCAGCTGAGCAGAAGTCCCGCAAGTTCTTCGACGACCTCGACAAGTGGGCGAAGAAGGAAATGCAGGCACCTGGCCTTGGCTATGCACGCCTTAAGGAGGCTGATGGAGGGGGTGTCGACAGCCAGGACCCTGTGCTGAAGAACTTCGACCCCGATCACCTGAAGGCCTTTCTCGAAAAGCTGGGGCTCGGCGCCGGCGACGGCATCTTCTTCTCTGCGGGCAAGCATGAGGCCGCATACAAGCTGGCCGGCGCAGCGCGCACCAAGGTCGGCGAAGATCTCGATCTGATTGAAACCGGCATCTTCAAATTCTGCTGGATCGTCGACTTCCCGATGTATGAGTGGGACGAAGACAACAAGAAGATCGATTTCTCTCACAACCCGTTCTCGATGCCGCAGGGCGGAATGGAAGCGCTGGAGCAGGCCGACACGGTCGAGAAGCAGCTGGCGCTCAAGGCATTCCAGTACGATATCGTCTGCAATGGCGTCGAGCTATCGTCCGGCGCGATTCGGAACCACCGCCCGGACATCATGCTGACGGCGTTCGCGCTCGCCGGTTACGGGGCCGATGTCGTCGAGGAAGAGTTTGGCGGCATGTTGAACGCGTTCCGCTTTGGCGCGCCGCCGCATGGCGGGATTGCGCCGGGTGTGGACCGGATCGTCATGCTTCTGGCAGAGGTCGACAATCTGCGCGATGTGACGCTGTTCCCGATGAACCAGCAGGCGCGCGACCTCATGATGCAGGCGCCATCACCCGTTGACGACAAGCAGCTGCGTGAACTTCACATCCGTCTGGCGCCTCAGGCGAAGAAGGACTGATGCGGCAAAGGCTTACCTGATTTCTGAATGAAGACGCCCCCGCTTGCCGGGGGCGTTTTTATTTGTTGGCTGTCTGTATAAGCCCGCCGCGCAGTTCATCAGAGCGGGGCAGCTGGACCGCTTGGCAGGCAATCAGCGAAATACCTGCTGGTACGTTGGTATTCTCGCCTGCGCAGCTGCCATCGAAAATCGTCTGCTCCAGCCCGGCTGTGCCTTCGAAGCTGACATTGACGAGCCTCGTATTGGTCAGCCGTGCGTTCTGGAGGTCCGCGCCTGCGAAAGAAGTGCCGTTCAGGACCGCATTGTTGAATTGGGCATCACGAAGCGAAGCCCCGATAAAAGTCGCGTCCGTAAGGTTCGCCCCGGAAAAATCTGCCCCGGATGCATGAGCCTGCGCAAAATTAGCGCCCGTTGCTGTCGCCGCGCCGAAGTGCGCGCCGGTGAGATGGGTACTGGAAAGATTTGCCCCGGAGAGATCGACCTTCAGCAGGCTTGCCCGCTCAAAACGCGAGCTGTCGAATTGCCCGTCGATGAGCTTGGACCCATCAAGCGTGGCCCGCCGGAAATCCGTGCCGCTGGCAACCACGCCGGTCAGATTGACGTTGAGGGCCCGCGTGCCGCGCAGGAATGCACCCGAGAGATTGGCGCCTGGATAGTTTGCCGCAGAGATGTCGCCGCCCGACATGTTGCGGCCGCGCAGGTCACAGCTGACGCAGGAGCCGCCATAGGACGGCGCCCAGGCAACACGTGTAGACTTGGATTGTGCGCTGGCCTGTCCGGCCATCAGGATCGCTGAACCGGTAAATGCCAGAAGAACAGATGCGCGGCGTACGTTAAGCATGCGCTACGTTTACGGGCTGCAGGCGCCGGTTTGAACTGAATTCCCGGTAATAACTGCAATGAACCTGCAATGTGTGGCCTGCTAGCCGCACCGTGGCACCCTCAGCCCGTCCGGCAGCCGTGTCGCCCGGTCGCCGCAAGCGCGATCCAGTTGACCCTGCGTCAGGCCGCGCGCGAGGTGCAGATCAGCGCCGGAGAGGTTGGCGCCGGAGAGGTTTGCGCCCGAGAAATTCGAGGACCCGAAATAACCGCCGACCAGCGTTGCATTCTCGAAATTGGCGTTCGAGAAATTGGAAGCGTTGAACCGCACGCCAAACAGGTTGGCGACCGACAGATTGGCACCGCTCAAATTCCAGTCATCGAATGTGCCAAGCTGCATATCGCTCTGGCGAAGGCGCGCGCCGGATACGTTGATATTGGAGGCGTCGTAATAGGCAAGATCTGCCTGAAAGAGGTTGCAGCCCGGGCAAGACTGTCCGTTGCGAACCTTGGCGATCTCGCCTGCATTCTGCGCCGCAGCGGGAAGCGCAAGCACGGCAAGGGCAGCGGCAAAGAAAAATTGTTTCAGCATGGCACACCTGTAGGGGCTGAGAGTGGGATCACAGCATGTGCCACGCAATCGCGCTGCCAGATTCCCCGCTCAGTTGAATCCGGACTCAGACCGCGTCGGTTCATTACAGGTTGCGCAATGAGCCACTCTTTCGTCGCCGGTGGCCATCAAGGTAAAGCTCGAACAGTGCGGGCAGGGGTCGCTCAAATAGTCCTCAGCGTCATCCTTTGCGGCAGCCCCTGCATTGGCTGAGGCGGCCTCGTCACGTTCGGCGCGTTTGCGCTCCAGAATGACGATGTTGTCTGGCAGCTGACCTCGGGAGAAGCCGCGAGAAATGAACTGCACCGCCTCATCGGGAAGCGGCTGCGGCGCCTCTCGCGTGCCATCCTTGAGACCGCGGCCCAGACCGTCATGGCTGACATCGTCGCCAAGTTCAGCGAGGTCGTCACGGCGAAGATAGGAGATGGCCAGCTCACGGAAGATATAGTCGAGGATCGAGGTTGCCTTGGTGATCCTGTCATTGCCGGTCACTTCGCCGGCTGGTTCAAACCGGGTGAAAACAAACGCATCGACATATTCGTCCAGCGGCACGCCATATTGCAGGCCGAGAGACACCGCGATGGCAAAATTGTTCATCATTGAACGGAAAGCGGCACCTTCCTTGTGCATGTCAATGAAGATCTCACCGAGTGCGCCATCGTCGAACTCCCCGGTATGGAGGTAGACCTTGTGGCCGCCGACCGTGGACTTCTGGATATAGCCCTTACGCCGGTCGGGCAGGCGCGTGCGCCGGGCACCGTCGCCAACAATTGTGCGTTCAGGTGCGGACAGAGGCATCGTGCGAGCCTCTTCTGCACGGAGATCCTCAGCAAGGTCCATGATGGCATTCAGCCGGTCCGATGCTTGGCCCTCTTCGGGCCGGGGCAGGGCGCGCAGATAAAGTGATACGCCTGCATCGAGCGCGGCGAGGTATTTCGTCTCATCGCCCCAGTCGCTGGCATCCACGCAAAGCGCTGTGCCGTCCGAAACAAGCGTCTCTGCAACGGCAAGCGCAAAGTCTGCTGCATCGGGCAGGATGATGCCCTGGTCCTTGAAGAAGGCCTGCGCGATCGCCTCTGACGCGTTGCTGACGGCGTTTTCTGCGGCTGCAATCTGGTCGGCGGAGAAGCCGATCATCTGGAGCAGAGGGCGCCCATCTGTGTCGAAGGCTTCCGGCTGAAGCTTCAGTTCGGAAGAAATCACATCGTCACCAAGAACCCAGCGGGAAAAGGCCGCGCCAAGCGGCAGGCCTTCCCGCAATGCGTTTCGGGCCCGCACGATCGCTTCATCTGAAAAGCCACGCACCCGCAGTGCCTTGCTGTTGATGCCGTCGAGCTGATCGAGATTGCAGCCAGCTTCCAACGCCGCGCGGAAGGCATCTGCCACTGCGTCGCCTTTTCTGGCGAGCGCGATGGCCGCAACTGATGCAGGCGCCGGCGTTCCATCGTCAGTGACCGCGGTCAGCGCGATCTCGCCGCAGATGCTGTCGCTCGCTGGCAAGAAGCTCTCGTCAGTCATGCGCAACGGCATCGCTGAAAGGGTGAGACCTTTGATCGGATCGAACGCTATTGCGCTTGTGTGAAGTTCGGCCGCTGCCGCATCTGAGATCGGGTCACCCGTCCGAAGGCAGCTTATTGCTTCGCCAAGCGCCCGACCCTTCGCCGCGAAGCTGGCCTCATCAGATGCGCCGAGGGCCAGGGAGGCGGCAGCCACCCCATGAACCAGAAGGGTGAGTTCGCCGTCGTCCTGCGCCTTCACAAGCGCGCTGAGCGTGTCGTGCAGCAGGGCTAGTTCGACCCCTTCAACCGAGACGAAGGCCGAAACATCGAGGGCGCAGGCCGGAGATGTTGCGGCCAATTGTTGCCCGGTCCAGACGGTAAGGCTGACGCCCTCCTTCAGCGCATGCGCCGCCATCAGCGGCGTTGAGCGGTACTGAGCGGCTGTCAGTGGCAGTGGCGGCTGATCGTCATCCGCCATCGCGCTGGACCGCAACCAGCGCTCCAGTCCTGGAAACCCTTCCTCATGGGTCAGGCCTGCCTCGATCATCTGCGCAGGCAGTCCGGCATTCAGTGCCTCTGCTAGCTCTGCATTAAGCGGCGCAGTTCCCAGCTGTTCAACAAGGTCTGCGAGGCCAAGCCGCGTCGTCTTTTCCAGCTGGTCATTGGTGCGCGCGTCGATTGCCGCCCGGATCGCTTCTTCACCGTCCGCGGCAAATGGACTTTCCGATACGAGCGCCAGATCTTTCAACGGGAGGATAGGGCTGATCCTGCCCGCATCCTCTGCAGCCTTGATGAGCCCATCTGGTGACTGTTTCCGGCCCATATCATCATCCTCTTACGGCAGCGCGGGCTGCGCCTGCCTCACCTCAACTGATGATGCGGGAGGCTTGACGGCCCGTCATAAGTATTGTGAGCCGATCCATAACTGGATTCGCGGCATGACCTGCTCCATATTCCAGTTTGCGCACAGAAGTTCGGGAACGCGACATGCTGAGACTCTTTACCTGGTGGAATGGCGTCACGCTTGGCGGCCTGTTTGATATCAAGCGCCGTAGCAACCTCGTCGGCACCGACGACTACGGCAACAAGTACTATGAGGACCGCAACGTCTCCATAGAACGCAGAAACCGCCGCTACGTTATTTATGACGGCTATGCTGAGCCGTCGAAAGTGCCTGCCGAATGGCATGGGTGGCTGCACCACACGCTGGAAGAGCCGCCGACGCTAAAGCCATTTAATCGCCGCGCCTGGGAAAAAGACCATAAGCCCAACATGACAGGCACCCTGTTTGCCTATCGTCCTGAAGGCTCCCTCAAGGAGCCTGGCAAACGCCAGTCTGCTGACTCCGACTACGAGGCATGGACACCAGATGCGTGAATCAATTCTAGAAACAATCATCGGCACCATGGTTCTCGGCGTTGCGGGCTTTTTCCTCTGGTTCGCAATCGGAAACGGCGCCGATCAGGCCCAGGCCGCAGAAGGCAGCGTCGAACTTGGCGCGCGCTTTAACAGTGTCAGCGGCGTTGAGCGCGGCACGGATGTTCGCATGGCGGGCGTCAAGGTCGGCACGGTGCGCGGAATTGAGCTGAATGTCGAACGGGCCGAAGCGCTCGTCACGATGGCAGTCGACCAGAAGCTCGTCCCGCTGGACGATGGAACGACGGCCCGCATCCAGAGCGAAGGCCTCCTGGGCGGGAACTACATCAACCTCGAACCAGCGGCCGGATTCGGCCAGATTGAAGCATGTTCGGACGGCGAAGAACTGTTCGGCGAGAGCGGTTGCGGCGAAATTCTCTATACTCAGGGCAGTGTCGATCTTCTTACCCTGATGGCGTCATTCGCCAACAATAGCGGTGGTGACGACAGTGAAGCGTCTTCTGACGCTGGCAGCTCGGCACCTGAGCCAACTGCAGGCACTTCCCGCGCTTCGCCGCAACAAGATGCTGATACCGACACAGAATCTCCTGAATCAGACGCTTCTGTCGACGAAACCGATGAGGAAGCTGCAGGAGACGATCAGTGAAACGCATTTTCTGCACGGCCGCGATGGCCGCTGCTTTGAGTTTCAGCGCTGCCGCGCAAGACCTTGGCGAGCTGGATGAAACCAGTGAGCCGACCAACGAGTCCATCTCCGATGATGAGATGGTGGACGGCGAAATGGCTGAGGAAGAGGAGCAGGAAAGCGACTCCGCCCCGACTTACAATCAGGAACGCATGGCGACGCTGCGCGCGCTCGACAAGATCACGGGCCGCTCAATCGATTTTGAGATCGAAGTCGGCAAGCCGGTTGTCTATGGCGTGCTCGAAGTTGATCTCAAGGCCTGCTTCCAGACCCCGCCAGAAGAGCCGCCTGAGAGCGCTGCTTTCCTGCAGATACATCAGGCCGACTATGCCGCAACAAACACGCTGACAGAGCCGCGGCTTGTCTCCGACGTGCAGGGTGAACTCGACGCATCGACCGCGCCGTACCAGCCGACACCCGAGGCAGCTGAGCCGCTTTTCTCAGGCTGGATGTTCGCGTCGTCTCCTGGTCTCAGCGCGCTTGAGCACCCGGTCTATGACGTCTGGGTGATCAGATGTACGCAGCCTTCGCCAGAAAGCCTGTCATCGCCAGCTTCACCTGACGAGTAGAAGTCACCTTTCCGGGTAAGCGCGGCCTCCAGCTTGCGCATGAAGTCTGCCTTTTTTATTTCGATGAGGCCGAACTGGTCCAGGTGCGGGTTGTGAAACTGCGCGTCCAATAGCTCATATCCGCCTGCGATGAGCCGCGCCACCAGATGGACGAGCGCTATCTTTGACGCATCCGTCTGACGCGAAAACATGCTCTCGCCGAAAAAGGCGGCCCCCAGGGAAACGCCATAGAGACCGCCGACCAGAGCGCCCTCATCGTCCCAGCACTCGACTGAATGTGCGTGTCCGCGCCTGTGCAGGGCAGCGTAGAGGTTCTGGATGGGCGTATTGATCCAGGTTGTCGGCCGGTCCGCCGTGTCCTTGGCGCAGGCCTCCATGACCCGGCTGAAGGCAAGGTCGATGGTGATCCGGTAGGGCGCTTTGCGCACAGTCTTTCGTAGCCGCCTCGGAATATGAAACCCCTTGAGGGGCAGAACGCCTCTGATCTCTGGCGAGATGAGGAAGAGGTTCATGTCCTCACGCGAATCCGCCATTGGGAAGACGCCCTGCCGATAGCAGTCGAGCAGCATTTCCGTGTCGAATCGGTCTGACATTTGCTCAGCGTTCGTTGCGGTGGCTAGTTCGCCGCGAGGAAGCGCTCCAGCCAGTGGATATCATAGTTCCCGTCCACAACGTCCTTCTCGTCGACAAGGCGCTGGTGAAGCGGAAGCGTCGTGTGAACGCCCCCGACGACCATCTCGTTCAGGGCCCGGCGAAGGCGCATGATGCACTCATTTCGCGTGCGGCCATGCACGATCAGCTTGCCGATCAGGCTGTCATAATTGGGCGGGATCCGGTAGCCGGCGTAGACGGCGCTATCGAGGCGGACATCAGGCCCGCCCGGCGCATGGAAATCGGTGATCGTACCGGGCGACGGTGCAAAGGTTTCCGGATGCTCGGCATTGATTCGGCACTCGATCGCATGCCCGACCAGCAGCACGTCTTCCTGTGCAAAAGATAGCTTCTTTCCGTCGGCTATGCGGATTTGTTCGCGTACCAGATCGATGCCGGTGATCATTTCGGTCACCGGATGCTCGACCTGCAGACGCGTGTTCATCTCGATGAAGTAGAAGTTTCCATCCTCATAGAGGAATTCCATCGTGCCGGCGCCGCGATAGCCAATCTTGGCGACGGCCTTGGCGACGATCGTGCCGATCTCTTCGCGCTGGGCCTGATTGAGCGCAGGCGACGGGGCCTCCTCGAAAACTTTCTGATGGCGGCGCTGCAGGGAACAGTCACGCTCCCAGAGGTGAGCGACATTGCCATGCTCATCAGCGATCACCTGAATTTCGATGTGGCGTGGCGTACTGAGGTATTTTTCCAGATAGACAGCATCGTCACCAAAGGCAGAGCGCGCTTCATTCTTGGCGGACCGGATCGCGTTTTCCAGCTCTTTCTCGGTCTTGGCGACTCGCATACCGCGCCCGCCGCCACCGGCAGCTGCCTTGATCAGGACCGGGTATCCAATCTTCTTGGCGATCTTCTTGGCTTCGCCGATGCTGGAAACACCGCCATCAGAGCCTGGCACACAAGGTACGCCAGCTTCGATCATTGCCTGTTTGGCAGCGATCTTGTCGCCCATGGTGCGTATATGTTCGGCCTTTGGACCAATAAAAATGAGGCCATGTGCCTCAACCATCTCAGCGAACTGGGCGTTCTCTGAAAGGAAGCCATAGCCAGGGTGGATGGCGTCGGCATTGGTAATCTCAGCCGCGGCCAGGATGCGCGACTTCTTCAGATAGCTTTCCGAAGAAGGCGCAGGCCCGATGCAGACGCTTTCATCCGCCAGCCGTACGGCCATCGCGTCGCGATCGGCTTCAGAGTGCACGACAACGGTGGCGAGGCCCATTTCCTTACAGGCCCGGTGAATACGGAGCGCGATCTCGCCGCGATTTGCGATGAGGACTTTCTCGATCATTTAATCGGCCTCACTCAATGACGATCAGCGGTTCGCCGAACTCCACAGGCTGGGAGTCCTGCACGATGATTTCCTTTACCGTGCCGGCCTGCGGGGCTTCCACCGGGTTGAAGGTCTTCATGGCTTCAACAAGCATAAGCGTGTCGCCTTTTTTGACCTTGTCGCCGACATTCACGAAGGCTTTCGAGCCTGGCTCAGGCGACAGATAGACGGTGCCAACCATAGGGCTCGTCACCGCGTTCTTGGAAACAGGTGCTGCAACATCCGCAGAACTGTCGGCAGACGTGGTCGATGCCGGAGCGGCAGCGGGCGCCGCGGCAGGTGCCGGTGCATATTGATATTGCATGGGGGCGAGCTGGCCTGGGGCTGCCTTGCTGACCCGGATACGAAGGCCATCATGTTCGATTTCGACTTCGCCCAGATCGGCATCCCGCAGGATGGCGGCGAGTTCGCGGACAAGGCCGGTATCAAGGCTGGTCTTTGCTGTGCTCATCAGATTGCGTGTCCTCAAGCTTTCATTCTTATCGCAGCTTCGAGTGCGACTTCATAACCGTGTGGGCCAAGCCCTGCAATCGAAGCCATCGCAGCCGGTGCGACATAATTGGTTTGGCGAAACGCTTCGCGCGCCGCCGGGTTAGACAGGTGAACCTCAATCAGAGGAGCGGTGCAAGCGCGCAAGGCATCGTGCAGCGCGATCGAGGTATGCGTATAGGCGCCTGCATTCAGGATAAGGCAATGGGCTTCTCTCGAAGCTTCCTGAACCCAATCGACCAGTTCACCCTCGCTATTGGTCTGACGAAACTCGATGGGGTCTTCGCCAGCCTTCGCCTTCAGACGCGATTCGATATCCTGCAGGGTGTCGTAGCCATAGATTTCCGGCTCACGTGTGCCCAGAAGGTTGAGATTTGGGCCATTAAGAACATAAATTGGCTTGGTCATGGCCCGGTCTTGCGCGCGTTTTCCGGGCAAGGCAAGCCATTGATCGCGACAGGAGACGGCAGTGATGATGGTCTATGTGAACGGCGATGAATTCGAGATTGCGGACAGCGCAAGCCTCTCCGACCTTGTCGCAAAGCTGACCGATGACCCGCGCGGCATGGCAATTGAGCGCAACCGCGAGATCGTCCCCAAATCCCTGCATTCAGAGACGAAGCTTGAGCCCGGCGACCGGCTTGAAGTCGTGCAGTTCGTTGGGGGCGGCTGAGCAGGCGTTTCCCCGGCGGTGAGGCTTTCAGCGCCTACGTGCAGGTGCTAGTGCTGAAGAAGTTGATGCGAGGGAGCCAGCATGGCCAAGCAACCGAAAAAAATTCAGGACGTCGGCGAGGAATTCCTCAATGATCCATCCAAGGTGAAGCTCGTGCGCCATGAGTTTCCGTTCCCGAAAGAGGTTGTCTGGAACGCCTTGCTCGACGGCGATACGTGGACCGAATGGCTGCCGATCACGAAGGTCGAATGGACCTCTCCCAAACCTTTCGGCGTCGGCACGACCCGCACCGTCTGGATTGGCGATCAGGTCGTGGAAGAAGTGTTCTTTGCCTGGGAAGATAATAAGCGGATGGCATTCCGCTTCGACCGCACGACGCTTCCGGTGAAGGCCTGCATCGAAGACTACCAGCTTCAGAACACGCCGGTTGGCTGCCGCCTCGACTGGCGGTTCCGCGCAAGGGCGCCCTTCTTTCTCGGGCCGCTTATCTCTTCGCAGATGAAGTCCGGTCTCAAGAAGGGGCTGCCGCAGCTTGAGGCACATATCAGGGAAAACCCGGCCAAGTTTGGTCTTGCCTGATCTGCATGGCTGTTCTGTCAGTCGCGCCCCTAGAACTTGATCCGATTGTCACTTACCAAGCTGGCGCATGACAGACGATACGCTCAAGATTGCCGGGCGGGAGTTTTCCTCACGCCTCATCATCGGGACTGGCAAGTACAAGTCCTATGCCCAGAACGCCGAAGCTGCCGAGGCGGCCGGTGCAGAAATGGTCACCGTGGCGCTGCGCCGGGTAAACCTCTCCAACACTGATGAGGACCGGCTTCAGGATCACGTCTCGCCGGACAAATACACCTATCTGCCCAACACGGCCGGCTGCTTTACCGCGGACGATGCGGTTCGTACGCTTCGCCTGGCCCGAGAGGCTGGCGGCTGGGATCTCGTAAAGCTGGAAGTCCTCTCAGACCAGAAGACGCTCTATCCGGATATGGAAGAAACGCTGAGCGCGGCAAAGGCGCTGATCGCTGACGGGTTTCAGGTCATGGTCTACTGCTCGGATGATCCGGTCTATGCCAGAAAGCTCGAAGAGGCTGGCTGCTGCGCGATCATGCCGCTCGGTTCACTCATCGGCTCAGGCCTTGGCATCCAGAACCCGCTGAACATCCGGCTGATCGTCGAACAAGCCCGCGTGCCTGTCATCGTTGATGCCGGTGTCGGAACGGCGTCTGATGCGGCCATGGCGATGGAGCTTGGCTGCGACGGCGTGCTCATGAACACCGCCATCGCAGAAGCCAAGGACCCGGTGCGCATGGCACGCGCCATGAAGCATGCGGTCATCGCGGGCCGAGAGGCGTACCTGGCCGGCCGGATGGGCCGCAAACGCTATGCTGATCCATCCTCACCGCTGGCAGGGCTTATCTAGCCTGCCTGCGCAACCGCCGTGTCCAGCATCTGGGTCACGCCTGCCTGATCGGCACCAGCGATGAGTTGATCACCAACGAGGAAGGCTGGCGTGCCACTAATGCCGACACGGCGCGCGAGCGTCTTGTTGTCAGCGATCACCTTCTGCAGGCGAACAGACCCCATATCGGCACGCATCTTCTCGACATCGACGCCGGCGCGTTCGGCAGCGGCATCGATTTCATCCGGCGTAAAGCCGCTGGAATTATCGAGCTCCATCAGCTCACGGTGCATTTCGGCGTATAGACCCTGCTCCCCAGCGGCGAGAGCAGCCAGAGCAGCTTTTTCGCTTTCTGGTGAGAGGATCGGGAACTCCTTGAAAACAACGCGAACCTGGCCGTCATAGGCGGACGGAAGGTCGATCGTCCAGTCCATGGACCGTTTGCAATAGCCACATCGATAATCGAAGAACTCGACCAAGGTTACAGGCGCATCTTCCGGGCCGATGGCGTAGTCGCTCTCGCTCTCGAAGATCGCGCTGGAGTTCGACCTGATCGCGGCGCGCGCGCTTTCAGCCTCCTGCTCACTGGCGCGCTGCTGCAGGCGGATGAGGGCCTGTTCAATGATCTCAGGATTTTCGAGAATATAATCGCGGACAATTTCCTCGATTTCTTCCCGGTTCTGCGGGGCAGCGTCTTCCTGCTGGGCGCAGGCAGGTGTGAAGGCGACTAGTGAAAGTGCGGCGAGCGGGGCCAGTTTGCGGGTCATGTCTCGTCCTGTGGTCTATTGAACTTTTCGGTTTCGATAGCGCCCATATATTGCGTTTGTCTCAACGCAACTGCACCGCAGGGTCTGACAATGGCGTGATCGGCCTAGCCGCGGCGGCGCCAATAGTCCTCATTCTCGGGAAGGGCAGGGTCCGTCACATTGCGGATATCATTTGCGCGGCGCGCTTCTGACGTACCGCCCGGAAGATCTTCAATCGCGCGGCGGGCAAAGATGTGGGCTTTGGGGTAATCGCCGATGTGATAGGCAGACTCAG
Source organism: Henriciella marina DSM 19595 (assembly GCF_000376805.1). Taxonomy (NCBI): domain Bacteria; kingdom Pseudomonadati; phylum Pseudomonadota; class Alphaproteobacteria; order Hyphomonadales; family Hyphomonadaceae; genus Henriciella; species Henriciella marina. Next base: position 566,055 of record NZ_AQXT01000002.1, read on the forward strand.
CTGTCGCGAGCTCTGCCTCGGCGCGCCGTCCCTGTTTTTCAAGCGCAGACGCAAGCTGGTTCCACGCAAAGGAATTATCCGGCTCCTTGATGAGTGCATCGCGCAGCGCCTCTTCGCCTGCTTCCAGATCGCCTTCTTCAGCGCGCGCAATGAGTGAGCGGCCATAATTGATAAGCAAGAGAGGGTGACCCGGCAGGTACTCCAGCGACGTTTCATGCGGCTCGACGGACTCTGCGGCCCGGCCCATTTCGAAAAGCGCCTGACCTTTCAGCTCCCAGTAATAGGGGTTCTCGGGAAATTCTTCGAGCAGCGAATCAATCTCTATGAGGGCGGCAGAAATGTCCGAAGATTGCATGGAGGCGATGGCACGCGCATAGCGGCCCGCCTCGCTCTCATCACTGCGTGGATATTTTTGATAGACGCGCGGGAGAGGCTCAAGAAAGCCGATCAGCTTGGCCTGCATCAGGTCGAACTGGCGCACGACTTCCGGGTCCTCCGGCTCATCCATCAGTCCCGTTTCCTGCGCCAGCGACCGTGTCGTGCGGATTCGGTCTGAGGCGAGTGGGTGAGAACGGAAATACGGATAGCGGCGCGCTTCCGACAGGACTTCCTGATAGCGGTACTTGTCGAAAAACTCGACAATGCCGGACGGCGACTGGCCCAGCTCTGAGAGGTAGGAGACAGCCGCGGCATCGGCTGTGGCTTCCTCGGCGCGTGTATGGACGAAGAAGTTGAGCGCCGCAAACTGCTGGGAACTGGCGATGAGCGCAGCACCGGCATCACCCGCCCCGGCGGCAAGTGCAAGCACACCAAGACCAATGGAAATAAGCGCCGGGCGGCTCGCGACATTGGCGGCGCGGGCACGCGAAATTGAATGGCCACAGGCAATATGGCAGGTCTCGTGTGCAATGACGCCCTTGATCTGTGCAGCACTCTCGGCGGCGATCAGAAGCCCGGTGTGAAGGTGAATGTTCTGTCCGTTGGCGACGAAGGCGTTCAGGTCAGGATCGTTGATGATGTAAAGCCCGACATCGTCTGGCGTTAGTCCGGCAACTTCCAGAATAGGATCAGTCCACTCACGAAGCGTGGTTTCGATCTCCGCATCGCGAATAAGGCCCTGCGCAGAGGCTGTCATTGCGCTCGCCGCGGCTAAACCGGCGATGATTGCGGACTTCAGAAATCTAGCTGGCATGATCGGTCGCCTCTCCACTCCGGGGTGAGCCTAGGAGATCATTGCGGCTTTGGCGAGGCCGGGGAGCCTAGCTTACTGAAATGTCAGAGAGGTCAGACGGAAGCTGCGCAAACGCGAATTCCGGCGAGAGCGATACGCGGACCGTATCTCCCGGGGCCGGGCAGAACGGGCCGATCGCCAGCGCCTGAAGAGACTCAGTTTCGGTCAGCTTGAGCTCGATCTCGATGAGGGATGACGTGCGCTGAGCCTTGATCACCTCAAGCGCGGTATCGCCTGTCCCGTCGAGGCGAACGGCTTCGGGGCGCAGGCAATAGCTGTCTGCCTCTGGAAGTTGCGTCCGCCAGCTTTCCGGCAGGGCGTCGCGCCTTACCGACTGAAGAGAGCCCAGCGCGCGCGCCACGGCCATGTTCACGGGGTTGAGATAAAGCGCCTCTGGCGTGTCTTCCTGCAGGATGACACCGTCCTTCATTACGGCAATCCGGTCGGCGGCCCGCATCGCTTCGGATGCGTCATGACTGACCAGAAGGGCCGGGATGCCCGCTTCTGCAACCGCGGCAAGAGCGATGCTCCGCACTTCTGATTTGAGCGTCACATCGAGACCCGAGAACGGCTCATCCATGAGGATCGCGACAGGCTTTGCGGCCAGTGCGCGCGCAATCGAAACACGCTGCTGTTCGCCGCCAGACAACTCATGCGGATAGGCCTTGGCGCGGTGCGACAGCCCGAGCCTCTCCAGCCAGTGACGGGCGGTCTCGCGCCTCTTGCTCTTGCTTTGGTCAGAGAGGCCAAAGCCGACATTATCTATGGCATTGAGGTGCGGAAAAAGTGCAAAATCCTGAAAGATCAGGCCGATATGGCGTTCTTCGGCGGGCACGTGCTTCGAAATCGTAGAAACAGGCGTATCGCCATGCCGGATCTCGCCTGCATCGATGGGCTCAAGGCCCGCAAACAGACGGAGCAGCGTCGACTTGCCCGCGCCCGACTGGCCGAGCAGCGCGGTGATCTTTCCAGGCTGCAGGGTCAGCGTCGCCTGATCGACAACGGCACGTCCGTCATAGCGGCGGGTGACGCCGCGTGCATGAATTGGAAGAAGATCGCTCATCCAGCCGCCCTTGATTGACCGGCCCGTGTTAGCTGCAACGACAAGAGAACGACAGGGCCAAGTCCCGCTGCGGTGATCAGAAGCGAGGGCAGGGTGGCGGCTGCAAGACGCTCATCCGAGGCATAGGCAAAGGCTTGGACCGCCAGCGTGTCCCAATTGAAAGGCCGCAGCATTAGCGTCGCAGGCAGCTCTTTGAGGGTTTCGACAAAGAGTATAATCGCGGCCGCTGAGGCCCCGGACATGGCGACAGGCAGATCGACGCGGGTCAGCCTCTGCAGACGGCTGGCGCCAAGGCTGCGTGCTGCATTGCCGAGGCTGGCTGGCGCGCGTGAAAACGCTGCGCTTAGTGGTTCTGCCCCGGCAGCGGTAAAGCGGCTCGCATAGATCCAGACAAGGAAGATGAGCGCGGCTGGTCCGGCCACAGAAAAGCCCGTCCATGAGAGGATGAAGAGCGCGCCAAGGGCGAGCACGATCCCGGGTGCGGCATAGCCAGCACCCGCTGCAAACCTGCCGATGAACTGGCTGAAGCGGTTCTGGCGCGCCCCGACAGTAATGGCGAGCGCCAGGACAAAAGCTGCAGCTGACCCCGCGAGCGCAAGTACCAGTGAATTGAAGAACGGACGGACAATCTGGCCCTGGCCGATACCTGTCTCGACGCTCACCCAGATGAGGCGTGTCACTGGAATGATAAAGCTCAGCGTCAGGACGAGCGCGCAGCCAAGCGTAACGGCCCAACCGGCGGCACGGCCAAGCGGCCTGCGGCGGGGCGTGCGCCAACGGGTCGCCGTCTGCTGAATACCGCCGCGGCCGCGTGAGACCCGCTCAATGAACTGAAGGCCGAATGCAATCAGGATCAGTAGCACGGCAAGCCTTGCGGCAACCGCAGGCTCACTGAAACTGTGCCAGGCGCGGAAGATGCCGACGCTCAGCGTCTGCACACCGAGATAGCTCGCGGCGCCATAATCAGCGGCCGTTTCCATCAGCGCGAGCGCAAGACCTGCAAAGATCGCAGGCCGCGCGGCAGGCAGGGCCACCTGCAGGAAAAGACGGCGCGGCGAGGCACCGAGGCTGCGCGCGGCCTCCATGGTGCAAAGCGACAGGTTCGAAAACGCCGCCCGCGCTGTCAGATACGCATAAGGAAAGAGCGCGCTCGCCATCACGAAGGAAAGCCCGGGAATCGAATAGACGGTCGGAAACCAGTAATCGCGCGCTGAGAGACCGGTGACATCGCGGAACGCGGACTGGATCGGCCCGGCCACATCTGCGACATCCGCCCAGGCATAAGCCAGCACATAACCCGGCGCCGCCAGCGGCAGGATCAAAGCCCACTCAAATATGCCGCGCCCGGGAAACTCGTTCAGGCTGACGAACCACGCCGTCGGTACCGCAAAGAGCAGGATGAACGTCGCCGTCAGCGCGATGACCCCCAGCGTCGTCAGCGTATAGCCTGCCAGCTGTGTCGACACGATATGCATCCACGCATCGCCGCCGCCGCCAATTACGCCTGTGAAGATCGCGATCGCCACAGGCGCGCCGATCAGCACGGCAGCTGCCAGTGTGATCAGCGCGACCGGGTTCAATCGCGGCAGGTGTATGGAGGACGCCTTGGTGGCTTGCATGGGAGAGCGGCTAGTTCCAGCCGGCCTCATCATAGATGCGCTGGGCTTCTGCCTGGCGCTCACCAAACGTGTCGAGCGGCGTTTCGCTGTCCTCAAAGTCCGGAATAGCGTCCAGACCATCTGGCCAGCTGACGCCTTCGATCACCGGAATTTCCTTTGTCTCACTGACCAGGCGCTGCTGGCCTTCAGGCGACAGGAGGAACTCGATGAACTGGATGGCCTCGTCGCGGTTTTGCGCGTTCGCGGCCAGGGCAACCCCAGTAATATTGACGTGAATGCCTTCTCCGTCGCCGAAGCTCGGAAAGGAAATCTCGGTCGCGTCAGCAGCTTCGCGGGCAGAGTCCGACCCGCTCTGCAACATGCGGACCCAGTAATAGTGATTTGTGATCGCGACCGAGCAGAGCCCTGCAGCGACCGCTTCGACCTGGTCGGTATCGCCGCCCTGCGGAGAGCGCGCCATATTGGCGACAACGCCGTCGGCCCAGTGCTGCGCCGCCTCGGCGCCCCACTTTTCCACCATTTCCGCCATAAGAGACAGATTGTAGATATTGGTCGAAGAGCGCACGCAGATTTCACCCTCGAGCGCTGGGTCAGCGAGGTCCTGCCACTGGTCGACCTGGTCTGCGCTGATCCGCTCCGGGTCATAGGCGACGCCGCGCACGCGGCGGGCGAGGCCCACCCACTGACGGCCCGGTTCCAGCAGCCGTTCGGGGATCCGCGTCTCGAACTCGCCCTGCGGCAGCGCCTGTGTCAGGCCTGCATCCGTAAAACGCCAGAGCGCGCCAGCGTCAGACGCAATAATCAGATCAGCGGGGCTGTTTTCGCCCTCGGCACGCATGGTCTCCAGAAGCTGGTTGGCACCTGCCTCGCGGTAGCGCACCCGAATGCCGGTTTCATCTGAAAAGGCGTCATACATCGCCTTGTCGGAATCATAGTGGCGCGCCGAATAGATGTTGAGCGTCCCGTCGCTGCCGGGCTCCACAGCTGGCGTGTCATCGGCGCCGGCGATCTCTTCGTTCGCGGCGGGGCTGCTATCATTCGCACCGGCTGCATCGTCACTGCCGGAGCACGCGACAAGCAGGGCCGCGAGGCCCACGCTTGCAAAGTGTTTCATGGTCAATTTCATAGGCTTCGCTAAATCACAATTGAGAAGCAATCGCAACTAGCGTGCTGAGGCACTGCGACCTTACGTCAATCTGTCGCGGCCCTTCTGTGGCCGCCCAGTTGAGCATTGACGCCGCCATTGCCTAAGAAGCTTGAATGACGGCGAAGACATCAAACGCTCAGACAATTGCAATCGCGGGGGCTGGCCTGATCGGCCTCAGCTGCGGCTTTGAACTTGCTCAGCGCGGACATGATGTGACGCTATTCGACCCGGCGGCTGCGCAATCGTCCGCTGGATGGGCCGCAGCCGGCATGATTGCGCCTGCCTATGAATGGACGCTGCAAGCCGACAATCCTGACGCCGCGTTTGAGTCCTTCTGTTTCGCAAGCAGTGATCTCTGGGCGGACTTCGCTGCGCGGGTCGAAGCTGCGACGGGTCAACGCGTTGGGTATTCGCCGCGACCAACGGCGGCGCTGGCACGCACGCCCAAGGAAGAAGAGCGCCTTGCTAAACTTTGCGAGCATCTCATCCAGCTGGGTCGTCCCGCTCAAGTCCTGAGCCCCAAGGCGCTCGAACTGGATTACGGCCTGGCACCGGGCCTTCGCGGCGGTCTGCGCCTGATGGATGATCATCAGGTCGATAACCGCCGCCTCATCGCGGCGCTTCGGTCTTTCTTCGTGACGCAGCAGAGGCTGATTGCCGTGCCTGTGTCGTCTCGGGCCGATATCGAGGCGGCTTCGGGCCGCTCATTCGACGCCATCATCTGGGCGCGCGGCAGCGAAGAAACGGGCATCAGCCAGCGCGTGAAAGGCCAGGCGATTTCGCTTTCCCCGGTCGTGGGCCAGCCCGGCAGCGTCCTCCGCTTCGGGCCGCGCTATATCGTGCCCAAGGCAGATCGCACCATTGTCGGCGCGACCAGCGAGAGCGAGTTTTCAAGCGACAGCATAGATCCGGATATCGCCGGCTCGCTTCTGGCGGAGGCTGCGTCAGTCCTGCCTGTTCTTTCGGAGGCCACCATACTCGAACACTGGGCCGGTTTTCGCCCGCTTGGACAGGGAGAGAGACCTGTGATCGGCGCGCTGGGAGGCGGTGCATTCATTGCCACCGCGCACTACCGGAACGGGGTGCTGCTCGCGCCTGCGACCGCGCGCCTGATTGCCGATCAGGTCGAAGGACATAGTTTCCCGCAGGCTTATTCGGGGTTTGCGCCACGGCAGGGGTCTGGCGCGACCGCGTAACACTGGTTCAAACAGCCGGGCCGTGATTAGAAAGACCGGCTCGAGGAGGATAAGACATGCATTCCATCGGTGAGATGACGGACGACCAGCTCGCTATCAAGGACGCCGTCGAGAAGACGTGCAGCCAGTTCGGTGAGGACTATTGGGCCAAGACAGATGAAACAGGCGACTGGCCAGAAGCGTTCTGCGACGCAATGGCGGCCGGTGGCTGGCTCGGTGTTGCCTTTCCAGAGGAATATGGCGGCGCAGGCCTTGGGCTGACTGAAGCGGCGCTCGTCATGCAGGCCGTCACCCGCTCCGGCGCCGGCTATTCAGGCGCTTCTGCAATCCACCTCAACATCTTCGGACCAAAGCCGCTCGAAAAATTCGGCAATGCCGAACAGAAGCAGGAAAACCTGCCCAAGATCATCTCCGGACAGGAGAAGATGTGTTTCGCCGTAACAGAGCCAAATTCAGGCCTCGACACGTCAAGCCTTGAGACGAAGGCAGAGCGAACGAATGCAGGCTACACGATCAATGGCCGCAAGATCTGGACGACTGGCGCGCAGCGCGCTGACAAGATCCTGATCATCGCGCGGACCACGCCGAAAGAAGAATGCTCCAAGCCATATCTCGGCCTGTCGCTCTTCTATACCGATCTCGACCGCGGCAAGATCGACGCCAAGCCGATCCCGAAGATGGGCCGCAAGGCCGTCGAATGTAACATGCTCTACATTGATGGGCTCGAAGTGCCCAAAGAGCATTTGATCGGGGAAGAGGGCGCTGGTTTCAAATACCTTCTGCAGGGCCTCAACCCGGAACGTGTTCTCTTCGCGGTCGAATCGGTCGGCCTCGGCTTCGCCGCTCTGGAGCGTGCGACCAATTACGCCAAGGACCGCGTCGTGTTCGGTCGCCCGATTGGCCAGAACCAGGGCATCCAGCATCCGCTGGCCAGAAGCTGGGCTGAGCTGAAAGCCGCCGAGCTTCTCGCCTATAAGGCCGCTGGCCTCTACGATGCCGGACAGGACTGCGGTGCTGAGGCAAATGCCGCCAAATACCTTGGCACGGAAGCTGGCTTTACCGCCTGCGAAACCGCCGTCCTGACGCATGGCGGTATGGGCTATGCCAAGGAATATCATGTCGAGCGCTATATGCGTGAAGCCATGCTTGCCCGGATCGCCCCCGTCAGCCGCGAAATGATCCTCAACTTCATCGCAGAACGCGTACTGGGCCTGCCGAAAAGCTACTAGGCGACCGGTTGGCGGCCTGAGACACTGGTTGCGCACCCGAAGAAATGCGTGCGGAAGGTCACCTCAAGACCTTCCGCACGCAATTGGTCTGCGAGATTTGATGCGTCGCCAAAATTGGTCGAGTACGTCCCGATCATTGCAAAGTCCCGCGCACCTTTCAGGAATATTTTCTCCACCATCGGCAAGACCTGCTTGAGATAGAAAATATACAGTGGACGAAGCCACCATCCTTTGGGGTCCGAGGCTTCAATGAAGCAGAACGCTCCGCCGGGCTTCAGCGTGGATGCGGTAAGTTCAGCAAGCTTCTGATGTTGCGCGCTATTGAAGGTCTTGAGTCCAAAGGTGGATACAATCAGGTCGGCGCTGCTAGGTGGAAGATCGCTTGCCAAAACATCGTCTTCAACAAAGCCGATCTTGTCAGCACGCATGTCATGCAGTCGTTTCAAGGCCCGTTGGTGCATGCCGCTAGATATGTCCACGGCGATCACTTTCTGGATGTCCGGATACCGCCTCATCAGATGCGGCCAGATCTCACCCGTGCCTGCCATCAGATCATAGCAGGTTTGAGGTGGCTCGGGCGTCTTTGGTAGCGCTTCGACGCACTGTCTACGCCAGCGCTCCGTAAAACCCATCGAGCATACATAACTGAACAGAATGTATTTCTTGGAGCATCGATCAAATAGCTCTTTGACGAATGCAGGGTCGTAGATACCTTTCCCAGGATTGGACATCAGCTATTTCTCGGCGGGCGCCGCATGATCGTGCCTGAGAAATTCAGGCATGGCTTGCCGTCGGCCGTAATGAGGCCGCGCACGAAGATAATCGATTTGCCAGACCGCAGCACCTCGCCGCGTGCTTCAATATAGGCACCTTCTGGCGGCCCAGAGAGGAACTCAGACGTGAAGGCAACGGTCACGCCGTATTGGCCGTGAAGCTTGTCATGCGCGATGCCGAACAGGGAAAAGTCGGCGAAGGCCATCAGGCAGCCACCATGCACCACGCCGCCCTTGTTCATATGCTTTCGCTCAGCGCGGAAGGCGCAGACCGGGCCTTTCTCGTCGACACGGAAATAGAACGGGCCGGCGGTGTCATACTCGAACGGCTCATCCTTCCAGGTCGACCAGCCCTTGAATTCCCCCGTCTCGCACATCTCTCCTGTGACCATCTTTTCTTCCCTCGCGTTTCTGCTTTGCGCCCGTCTAAACGTGCTTGCCGCCTGCTGCCAAGCGACGCGGGGCTTGCCCTTCGACAGAAGCGCCCTCAAAGCCTATGTTGAGCCGAAACCGGATGGGAGAAAAGACATGGCATTTGACGCCGAAATTCGCCAGGCGCTGATCGATCAGGTGCGCCGCTTCGTCAACGAGAAGTGCATTCCAATCGAAGGGCAGGTCGCCGAGACCGACGAGGTCCCGCAGAACGTTGTCGATGAGATGAAACAGCTTGGCCTCTTTGGCCTCGCCGTACCGGAAGAATATGGCGGGCTCGGGCTCGACATGGAAACCGAATGCCTCGTCGCGCTGGAGCTTGGCCGCACGTCTCCTGCCTTCCGCTCTGTTGCGGGTACGAATATCGGCATTGGCAGCCAGGCGCTCGTCCTCTTTGGTACCGAAGAGCAGAAGCAGAAATGGCTGCCAGGCATTGCGTCCGGTGACTATATCGCGAGCTTCGCGCTGACAGAGCCTGAAGCTGGGTCGGATGCGGGCAGCCTGCGAACAAAGGCGATCCGCGACGGCGACCATTATGTGATCAATGGCTCCAAGCGCTACATCACGAACGCAAACAAGGCGCAGCTCTTCACAACGATGGCGCGCACCGATCCGGACACGCCCGGCGGCAAAGGTGTCTCCGCCTTCATCGTTGACCGCGACACGCCCGGCATCACCGTCGGCAAGCCCGAACAGAAGATGGGCCAGCAGGGCGCCCATGCCTGCGATGTGATCTTCGAGGATGTTCGCGTGCCCGCCGAGAACATGATCGGCAGCGAAGGCGAAGGCTTCAAGGTTGCCATGAGCGTCCTCGACAAAGGCCGCCTGCACATCTCTGCCGTAGCCACAGGCGCATCCGAGCGTCTGATCAAGGAAATGGTCAATTATGCGATGGAGCGTGAGCAGTTCGGCAAGCCGATTGCCCAGCACCAGTTGATCCAGGCCATGATGGCCGACAGCCAGGCGGAAACCTATGCCGCCCGTTCGATGATCCTTGATGCCGCCCGCCGCCGCGATGCCGGTGAGAATGTCACTATGCTGGCTTCCTCCACCAAGCTTTTTGCGTGCGAGGCAACGGGCCGTGTCGCAGACCGCGCCGTGCAGGTTTTCGGTGGGGCAGGCTATATCACTGATTATGGCATTGAACGCTTCTACCGCGATGTGCGACTGTTCCGTCTCTATGAGGGCACGTCCCAGATTCAGCAGATCGTCATTGCGCGCGAGCTGATGAAGGCGGCAAAAGCCGATCAGCTTTAGGCAGGGCGCCGAGCGCAAAAAGGATATATGCGAAGATGACAGCGAATGAGGATGGGATTCAGGCGTCGGATGTCGGCCTGAATGAAGAGCGGCTGAACCGGATCCCGGAGTATTTTGCCGACAACTATCTCGACACGGGCAAGCTGCCTTGTGTCGCCACGCTGGTGTCCCGCAATGGCCAGATCGTTCATGAAGCTTATCGCGGCCGCGATGAGCTGGGCGGGGGCGATCCGATCGGGCCGGACACCATCTTCCGCATCTATTCCATGACCAAGCCGGTCACGTCCGTGGCCGCCATGATGTTGTTTGAGGAGGGAAAGCTCCGCCTCGACCATCCGGTCCATCACTACCTTCCGGAGTTCGCCGACACAGAAATGTGGGTGAAGGGCACGATCGACGACTATGAGACCCGCAAGCCGATCCGGCCCATGGAAGTGCGCGACCTCTTCACCCATACGTCCGGCCTGACCTATGGCTTCCTCATGCAGCATGAGGTCGATGCCCTCTATCGGCGTGAGAAGATCGCCCGGCCAGACGAGTCGCTGGAAGAAATGTGCAAGCGTCTCGCCAGACTGCCGCTGCTCTTCTCGCCGGGGACGCGCTGGAACTATAGCCACTCGATCGACGTGCTCGGCCGCATCGTGGAGGTTGTCTCCGGACAGACGCTGGACCAGTTCTTCCGTGAACGGATATTTGGTCCGCTGGAAATGGTCGACACCGATTTCCATGTCCCCAAGGATAAGCTCCACCGCCTCATGGCGTGCTATTCGCGCGACCCGGAAACCGGCAGGATCAGCGAAAGCGATGGTAAGGGCGAGGCTTCACGGGCTTACCGGCATCAGCCGCCAATGCTCAACGCTGGCGGCGGACTGGTCTCTACACTGAGGGATTATCATCGCTTCTGCCTGATGCTGCTCCACGGTGGCGCGCTGCATGGAACACGCTTGCTCAGTCCAAAGACGGTTGAGTTCATGCGGCTCAACCATCTGCCAGAGAACCGCACCATCAAGCAGATGGGCGACAAGACCTTCTCTGAGGCGCGCATGGAAGGCAACGGTTTCGGCCTTGGCGGCAGCACGATCGTCAATGTCGCTGACGCGATGCAGCCAGGCTCTGTCGGCACATTCAGCTGGGGCGGTCTCGCCAACACCTTCTTCTGGATTGACTATGAAGAAGAGCTGATTGCCATTCAGGCGACGCAGATGATCCCGTCAGGCTGCTATCCGCTTCGCCCGCAATTCCAGCAGCTCGTCTATGCGGCCATCGAATGGTGAGCCCTGAAGACATCAAGCGCCGACGCAAGTCGACGCTGGATGAGCTCATCCTGGAGCTTGTCGCTGAACGCGGCGAGGAGAAGACCGTCTGCCCGTCCGAAGTCGCGCGCGCCAAGCGCGATGAGAACTGGCAGCAATTGATGGGTGAAATCCGCGTGCGCGCGATCAAGCTCGCCGATGCTGGCCAGATCGCCATCTACCGCAAAGGAAAGCCGGCAGACCCCCATGATTTCAAGGGCGTCTACCGGCTCGGTCTTCCAGATAAGTCTTAAGTCGGCCTAGGCCTTCTTGAAGTCTGCAGGACGCTTTTCGAGGAAGGCCTTCACGCCTTCAGCAAAATCAGGCGACCGGCCAGCGGTACGCTGTGCAAACCGCTCGGCCTGTAGCTGATTGTCAAAGTCATTGTCTTCGGCCTGCCAGATCAGGTCGCGGATCAGCGCGAGCGCCGTCGTCGGCCCACTTGCGAGCTTCTGAGCATAGGCCTTGGCCTCATCCAGCAGCTTGTCGTCGGCGACAACGCGGTTGACGAGGCCCCATGTTTCGGCCTGCGCCGCCGGGATCTTTTCGCCGAACAGCGTCATTTCCATAGCGCGGGCCCGGCCAATGGCGCGGGTCAAGAGATAGGTCGAGCCACCATCAGGCACCAGGCCAATGCGGCGGAATGCCTGAAGGAAATAGGCGCTCTCTGCGGCAATGATGAAGTCACCAGCGAGCGCGATTGAACAACCAACGCCAGCTGCAGCCCCGTTCACCGCCGTAATCACTGGGTGAGGGTGTGTGCGGATCGCCTTGATGAAGGGATTGTACATCCGGTCCAGCTCGCGGCCTGCATCCGGTTTGCGCACGGGCTTGGAGCCGCCCGCCATATTGCCCGAAAGGTTTGCGCCTGAGCAGAAGCCGCGGCCATTGCCGGTAATGATCGTGCAGCGGGCTTCGTCGCCGGCCTTTTCGAGCGCCAGGCTCATCTCGTCGATCGTATCGATACCAGCAGCGTTCATGGTCGATGGATCGTTGAACGCGATGATCGCGATATCGTCCTGGACCTCGTAAGTGATCTTCTCAAAGCTCATCGCGGCTTATCCTCCTTCAAAGATTTGAAGCCGACTGTAGCGCGCTCTAAAGACACCAAAAACCGTGACGCCGGGGCAATCTTTGGAAACCCCGGCAATTCCGGTACACTGGGCTTCAAGTGAAATATTGCTGGAGGTTATGATGGCATTAGAAGGCGGCGCAGGCGAGCTCGGCACGATCCTCGCAAAACAGAAGGCGGCCCATCTTCGCGATGGCGCGCCATCACTGGAAAAACGGATCGACTGGCTCGACCGCTCGATCGACCTCCTCGTCACGCATGGTGATGCCCTGAATGAGGCGATGCGTGAGGATTTCGGTCACCGGTCCAAGGACCAGTCGAACTTCACCGATATTGCAGGCTCCATCGGCGCGCTGAAGCATGCAAAGAAGCATGTGAAGAGCTGGATGAAGCCTGAAAAGCGCTCAACCGATTTCCCGCTCGGGCTGTTTGGCGCCAAGGCGCAGATCCAGTATCAGCCAAAGGGCGTCATCGGCATTATCAGCCCCTGGAATTTCCCGGTTAACCTGACCTTCACGCCGCTGGCGGGCGTCTTCGCGGCCGGTAACCGCACGATGATCAAGCCATCGGAGTTTACCGAGCAGACCTCGGAGCTGATGAAGAAGCTCTTTGCCGAATACTATTCAGAAGAAGAGGTCGCCGTTGCGACAGGCGGGCCGGATGTCGGCGCAGCCTTCTCCAAGCTCGCTTTCGACCATCTGCTTTTCACGGGCGCGACCTCAATCGCCTATCACGTCATGCGCGCGGCTGCCGACAATCTGGTCCCGCTGACGCTGGAGCTTGGCGGCAAGTCGCCCGTCATTCTCGGCGAATCGGCAGACATGGAAAAAGCTGCCAAACGGATCATGGCTGGCAAGACGCTGAATGCCGGGCAAATCTGTCTGGCGCCCGACTATGCCTTCGTGCCCAAGGACAAGACGCGCGACTTCATCGCCGCGGCGACAAAGTCGGTCGAGAGCATGTTCCCGAGCGGTATCAAGGATAATGACGACTACACCTCCATCATCAACCAGCGCCATTTCGAACGGCTGAACGGTTACATTGATGATGCGCGCGCCAAGGGCGCCGAAGTCGTTCAGATCAACCCGAAAGGTGAAGATCTGACGCAGCAGCCATATCACAAGATTGCGCCAACCATCATTGTCGATCCGACCGACGACATGAAGGTGATGCAGGATGAAATTTTCGGGCCCATCCTGCCCATCAAGTCCTATGGCTCCACCGAGGAAGCGATCGGCTATATCAACGCTCACCCGCGTCCGCTTGGCCTCTATTATTTTGGCCAGGACTCCGATGAACGCGAAACTGTGCTCAACAATACGACCTCTGGCGGTGTGACTGTGAATGACGTGATCTTTCACGTCGCACAGGAAGACCTGCCTTTCGGCGGTGTCGGTCCATCAGGCATGGGCAGCTATCACGGCGTCGACGGCTTCCGTGAGTTCAGCCACCGCAAGTCGGTCTATACGCAGGTCGGTGCAGATCTTATGGCGGTCGCCCGCCCGCCTTACGGCGCGAAATACCGCAAGCTCGTTTCAGGCCGCCTGAAGAAGTAAGCATTGGCAGGCGCAGGCGCTGGCGCTCGCCAGTTGCCTGCCCTGGCTCTATTTTGGAAAATACGCCTGCGACGCGAATTATTTTCAATTAGTCGTTTCATTTGTCTATTTTCTGTGCGAACTCAACGGCCATATCTTGGTCGTAGCAGGGGGCATGGGTGGTGTCAGACTATCGCGAGCGGATTGAGCTTGCTGTTCTCGATCAGCTTGGCGAGGGGGTCATCCTGGCTGACCGCGATGGAAAGATCGTCACGGTCAATCGCGCGGCGGAAGTCATCCATGGCCGAAGTCAGCTTGATGTCGAACCGGATGACTATAGCGACAGTTATGAGCTGCTGACGCTCGATGATGATCCATATCCTGCTGAAAAGCTTCCCCTGACGCAAGCTGTCGTTCACGGCAGGACGGTTACCGATGTGCCGTGGAAAATCAAACGTCCGGACGGAAGCGTGGTCATCGCCGTTGGTACGGCCCGGCCAATTCTCGACGCATCGGGAAAGCAGATCGCTGCGGTTCTGACAATGCGCGATGAAACGCTGCGGTATCATGCCGAGCAGAGCCTTAAGGAGGCGCTCGAAGTAAAAGAGACGCTGCTCTATGAGGTCAATCACCGCGTGCGGAACAGCCTGCAGGTTGTCTCGTCCATCGTCTCGATGCACATGCGAACCGTGAAGGATGCCGATGCGCGCGAAGCACTGGAGGCAGCGCGCCGCCGCATCGATGTTATCACCGCGACGCATCGAAGCCTCTATGAACTTGGCACCCATGACTGGGTGGACTGCTCCCACCTTCTGCCAGACCTTTGCAAGCAGGTCGCCGATACGTTCTCGCGTGACAACGCGATAACGCTGAAATGCAAAAAAACCGGCGTCATTGTCCTTGCTGTCAGCCAGGCGGTCTCGCTCTGTCTTGCCGTGACCGAGCTGATGATCAATGCCTGCAAGTACGCCTTCGATGGCAGGGACGGCGGGCGGATTGAGCTTGTCCTTGAAGCATCCGACGATCAGATCATCGTCAGCGTATCGGACAATGGTGTCGGCATCAAAGACCCGGAGGATGGTGCCAAGACTGGCATTGGCTCAATGATCGTCTCGAGCCTTGCGCATAGTCTCGATGCCACCATTGAGCGTAAGACCGGCCCCGATGGCACCACATTCACGATCAGTTTCGCGCCAAAGCTGGATAACCGGCGCCCTGCCACCGGCCTTCCAACATCATCTGTATACAGCACGCTCGATCATTGGGAGAGCAACAGGCTCGCCTGATGAGGCAGGTCTAACGCTTCAGGAAATCCGGGACATCATTGCCGAAGCCGCGAACGCCGTCCGAGGCAGGCTGAAGCTTGTCGGATTTATCCGATTTGCCGGACTTTCCGCGTGAGCTTGATCTTGCCTGACGCGGTTTCTTTTCCGCGGCGGGCCGGTCTTCCTGTTTTGGCGCGGCCTTTTCAGCAGGCTCTTGCGGTTTGGCCTGCGGTTTTTCGGCCGGGGTGTCGCTGGACGCCGTCTTTGCGCCGCCGCGTGAGCGTCCACGTCCGCCTCCGGAACTGTTGCCGCTTGAACCGCCGCCGCTCTCGCCGCGGCGGCTACTTCCGCTGCTGCTGCTACGCCCGCGTCCTCTGCCGCGTCCGCGTCCGCCTGTATCTTCAGGCAGGGCTTCAATTTCTTCAGCAAGGCCTGGCAGGTCGAGCGTTTTAACGTCCTGACCGATCAGCTTGACGACGCCTTCCCAGGATTTTTCATCCTCTGGCGTGACAATGGTAACACTTTCGCCTTCGCGTCCGGCGCGTCCGGTCCGGCCGATGCGGTGGACATAGTCCTCATCCTTCGGAGGCGGGGCATAGTTGAACACATGGCTTACATCGGGAACGTCCAGCCCGCGGGCGGCGACATCAGAGGCAACCAGCAGTTTGAGCGTGCCATCCCGGAAACGGTCGAGTGTCTGCGTGCGATAGGCTTGCGGCAGATCGCCATGGATGGCGGCGGCGTCGAAGCCATGCTTGATCAGCGATTTGACGACGATGTCGACATTGCGCTTGCGGTTACAGAAGACGATGCCGTTCTTCACATTGCGCGCATTGATGATGTGGCGCAGCGCCGTGCGTTTCGCCTTGTCGTCGCCGCGCGAGAGCTTCACGACATATTGCGTAATCGTTTCAGCGGTCTGTGCCTGGCGCGCGACCTCGATCTTCATCGGGTCCTTCTGGAAGCGCTGGGCGAGCTTGTTGATCTCTGGCGGCATGGTCGCCGAAAAGAGCAGCGTCTGGCGGCGCGGTGGCAGCATGGCGCAGATCTTCTCGATGTCAGGGATAAAGCCCATATCCAGCATGCGGTCAGCTTCGTCGATGACGAGGATTTCTACACCGGTCAGCAGGATCTTGCCGCGTTCGAACTGGTCGATCAGGCGGCCTGGCGTCGCGATCAGCACGTCGACGCCGCGCATCAGCTTCTGTTCCTGATCCTTGAACGACACACCGCCTATAAGCAGCGCCATTTCAAGCTTCAGATTCTTGCCATACTTTTCGAAGTTCTCGGCAACCTGCGCGGCGAGCTCACGCGTCGGCGCAAGGATCAGTGTGCGGGGCATGCGGGCCCGGGCGCGGCCGCGTTCCAGCCGGTGGATCATGGGCAGGACGAAAGCGGCCGTCTTGCCGGTACCGGTTTGCGCGATGCCTGTAACGTCGCCGCCCAGCAGGATCTGCGGAATTGCTTTTGCCTGTATAGGGGTCGGCGTTGTGTATCCGGACTCTTCAATCGCCTGCATGACTTTTGGGCCAAGGCCAAGTGCGGCAAAGGTGGTCTTCGGAATTTCGTTTTCTGTGTCGGTCAAATGTGTCTCTTTCGGAGGATGGATGTGTACGCTCGGAATTAAGCCGTCCGTATGACAGCTATGGTCCGGGCGCTTTTCCATGCCCGGAAGAACATATGGCGCCGCCATAGCCGAATTTCCGCATGTGCGAAAGGGGCTGGCTGTCTCACCAAAGAAATGGCCCGTCTTCGGCAAGGAAGACGGGCCACCGAATACTGAACGTCTTGAATAGACCTAGCTGGCGTCGGCCAGGTTCTGGTTCACGAAGTCCCAGTTAACCAGATTGTCGAGGAAGGCCTGCATGTAGTCAGGACGCGCATTCTGATAGTCGAGGTAATAGGCGTGCTCCCAGACATCCATGGTCAGTAGCGGCGTTGCGCCCTCATCGGTGACAGGCGTCTCGGCATTTGGCGTCTTGCGGACTTCCAGCTTGCCATTGGCAAGGACCAGCCATGCCCAGCCGGAGCCAAACTGACTGCCGCCTGCTGCCTTGAATTCCTTGGCGAAGTCTTCGTAGGAGCCAAAGTCCTCGTCGATCTTCTTGGCGATCGCGCCATTCGGCTTGCCGCCGCCGTCTGGCTTCATCGAATGCCAGTAGAAAGTGTGGTTCCAGACCTGGGCAGCGTTATTGAACAGGCCCGCTTTGGAGTTGTCGCCCGACGCATCCTTGATGATCTTCTCAAGCGGCGCATCTGCGTGCGCGGTGCCGTCGATCAGTTTGTTGAGGTTGTTCACATAGGCCTGGTGGTGCTTGCCATAGTGATAGTTCAGTGTGTCCTCGGAGACATGAGGGGACAGCGCATCACGTGAATAGGGAAGTGGGGGTAGGTCAAAAGCCATTGGGTCAACTCCTTGCTGATTTGCCGCCTTTTTTTCAGGCGCTTCCTGACAGATATGGTTGCCATGACGTTTAGTTCCACCCCGGCAGCGCCTGAAATCTGGGCAAATATCGATCGTCGCCTTCGCACAGGCGATGAAGACCGCTGGTTATCATCGCGATATGCAAGCGAATCCGGCCGCCGGTCACTGGTGGCGCTGTACGGCTTCTGCTGGGAACTGGCGCGTGTGCGCCTGATCGTGACGGAGCCGACCATGGGCGCGATCCGCTTTCAGTGGTGGCGCGATGCGCTCGAGGAACTGAAGGAAGGCAAACCCCCGCGCGCCCACGATGTTGCCACCGCCATCGCGCACATGCTGGCGGAAACCGTGCTGAGGGCGGATGATCTCGTGCAGATCGTCGATGCCTATGAGGCCGCCTATGAAAGCCGCGATCGAAGCCTTGAGCCGGAAACGCAGATGGCCTTGCTTGCCGCCCGTATCATCGATCCCGCCGTCGATTGCAGGTCCGAGATCGAAACGCTTGCGCCGTTCTTTGCAGCCAGACGCAGGGGAGAGGACGTCGCCGGCCCGCCCCGCCCAATACGCGTGCCCGCCAGCATCCGGCCCGCCATCGCCCATTTCCGGCTCCGCAAACTCTACCGCCGCGAAAAGCCGGCGAGTTTACTTGCCAGACGCCTCTGCGTGCTGCGTGCGGTGATGTCAGGCTGGCTCTGACCGGCTTGCCTGCCACAGCGTCCCAACCTCGTCTTCAAACGCCTTCTTGTCGGCCCAGAAAAGCTTCCTGCCGAGCTGCAGGGCATCATCGGCAAGGCTTTTCTGGCGTGCCGCGCACAGGCTGCCCACAAGTTCAAAGGTCTCATCGCGACTGCCAAACTGGCGCTCGGCTGCCTTCGTGAGGACATGAAGATCATGATGGTCGCCCAGCAGGTTCGAGAGGTGATGAGCTTCGTCGGCATACGCCTCCAGCACGGGTGGCCACGCCTTTCTGACAAGCCGGAGATGGAACCAGTGATATTTCGCGCGCTTGCGCCAGTCATGAAAATCCTCCGCCACGCCGGAAGACTCTGCCTTCGCCATGGCTTTCACAGCGCGCTTGTAGGTCTTCGCCGCCCCTTCCGACACAGCCTCGGCGCCCTCGGCGCTAAGCGTCCAGCCGTCCACCCGGTCCAGCGCCTCGCGAAAGACCAGCCGCATGTCGGCGAGCGTCTCTTCGATCTCGGTTTCGTCGAGCTCGTCCCTGTCGGCAGATAGCTGTGTGCGCAGCGGTTTCAGCGCGGCTTTCTTCAGCTCATCGGCGAAGCGGATCTCGATCTCATCCACGGTTTCCAGAACGGCACTCGCGTCCCGCACATTGGAAAGTGTGCGGGCCGCATCGCGGAAGCATTCATTCTCCGCCTTATACCCGTCGAAACAGGGCCGCACGAGCCGCAGCAGCCCGCGCATCTTCTTGCAGCGTTTGCGGATCTCGTGAACTTTCTCTTCCTGCGGCAGCTCTTCGTCGCGCAGATGCTCCAGCCCGGACTCGATCTGGCTTCGTGCCACGCGTTTGAGCCCGGCCTCTACGCTCTCGTCTGCCGGTCTGAATGAATATGCCATGTGCGGTCCTCGTGCGTGCTTCGGTCAATAGGAAAGCTCGCCGCCAGGGCCCGCGTTCCAAACCCCGGTCAGGTCTTCGCCGCCTGTGAGGCTTCGAGCCTTGGCTTCGGCATGAACGCCAGAAAGCAGAGGACAATCGCAAACCAGACCGCAATCACGAAGAAACAGTCCCGGAAGGCATAGACGCTCGCCTCCACGGAAATCTGTCGCCCAAGCTCCCCAAAAGCCGACTGAAAGGCCGGAAGTTGCGGCAGGCCGTTGCGTTCCATCTCCCGCGCAATCTGGACGTGGGCATAGGAGAGCTGCGGACTGGATTCGTTGACCGCAGAGGCAAGGTGCTCGCCATGAAAGATGAGCCGTCGCTGCAGGAGGATCGCCAGCAGATTGACGCCAAACGCCCCGCCAATCTGCATAAGAAAGGACACCCCGCCCGTCGCGGACGCCAGCAGGGGCGGCGGCACCGCGCGCACAGCTGTCGTATTCGCCGGCGGCATGCAGAAACTGATCCCGACGCGGCTGAGCACGATCCACCAGACCAGAACCCAGTAGGGCGTCATTACCGTCACATGCGACAACAGCCATGCTGACATGCCGAAGGAGATGATACCGAAGGCGAGCAGCCAGCGTGTGTCCACCTGGTCGGTGAGCCGCCCGGCCAGAGGAAAGCCGATCACCATGGCCAGGCCCGCCGGGATCATCATCACGCCCGCCGCGGTTGGCGAATAATTCTGCACGAGCTGGACAAAGAGCGGGATCATGTAAGTGGAGCCATAGATCGCAACACCGGTTGCCGAGATGATGAGCCCGGCCGACCAGAACTGGCGATAGGTGAAGATTTTCGGGTTGAGCGCGGGGAAGGGGTGGCGCCGTTCCCAGAAGTAGAAGGCGATGGCGGCAAGAACGCCAATGGTGAACTTGATGAGTGAGATATCGGAATCCCAGCCATCGCGGTTGCCGCCTGCGAACCCCGACAGAAGAGACACGGCCGACAGGCTGAGAAGGATCAGCCCCTGCCAGTCGAGTGGGCGTTTCTCCGCCTGCTGCACCGGGTCCGCGCGCGGCATCAGGAGCGGCGCGGCCGCCAGTGCCAGAAGCGCCAATGGCACGGTCGCAACAAACACCAGCCGCCAGCTTGAAAGGTCCACCGCAATTCCGCCCAGTGCCGGACCGAAAGCGGGCGCCAGCACAACTCCGATGGAGAAAATCCCGATCGCCGTACCGCGCTGCTTGTCGGGGAAAGTCTGGAAGATCAGGAACATGGACATGGGCTGCAGTAGCCCCGCCGCCATTCCCTGCATCGCCCGCGATACGATAAGCAAAGCCAGCGTATCGCTGACTGCGCCGAGCAGCGATCCGGCGACAAAGATCAGCATACCGAATATATAGGTGGACCTTGGTCCGAATGTGGACATGGCCCAGGCATTGGCCAGCATGGCGATTGTCGATGAGGCCAGAAAGGCCGTCGACATCCATTGGGCCTGGTCCTGTCCAAGGCCGAATGCACCGATAATCGCGGGCAGGGCGACATTGATCGTCGTAGCGGCCAGCAGCGTCGACATCGACCCGATCAGCATCGAGAACAGCAGCAGCCAGCGATAGCCGGATCCAAATTGCGCGAACCGGTCGCGGATCGGCTGGTTGGCAAGCGGCGGAATGTCGTCTGGCAGGGGCAGGGGCGCGCGGAAGGCCTTTGGCCGCGGCGTCCGTGCGCCAACGCTCACCCGCCGTCTCCCGGATCGGCTTTTTCGATCTGTACCGTGGCCATCGTCCCGGGCCGGAGAGGCGTGTCAGGCGCCTCGACGTCGATCCGTACCGAGATACGCTGCGTGATCTTGGTGAAGACGCCGTTGGCATTCGGATTGGGCATCAGGGCTGCTTCCGCCAGTGTGGCATCATTGATGCTGGTCACGCGGCCTTCGAATTCACGGCCTGGATAGCTGTCAATCTCGACACGGACGGGCGCCCCGGGCGAGACATGGCGGATTTCGGTTTCCTTGATATTGGCCGACACCCATGCCGCATCCGGATCATGAACAAGCGCCATACGAAATCCGCGCAGCGAGTGCTCACCTGCATCATAGAAAATCTCGTCCACCACGCCGTCTATCGGGCTTCGGATTGTGTGCTGATCGACAACCACTCCCTGGGCCGCGACACGGGCCTCTGCCTGGCGCAACGCTGCGCGCAGCACTGAGAGATCATGCTCGATCAGCGCGACTTCCTCGCCTTCGATACTGGCCGTTCGCTGTTCGGCGGCTGCGCGCTGCGCATCGGCCTCCGCCTGGCGCAGGCCCTGTTCTGCGGTATCGAGGGCATTCTGCGCCCGGTCCAGGGCGGCCTGCGTGACCCGGCCGCGCTCGAATAGATCCTGCGTGCGCGCAAAGTCTGACTGCGCGGTTGCGTAATCGGACTGCGCAGATGCGACAGCAGCGCCCGCGGACGCCGTGCCCGCCCGGCGCGCGGCGACTTCGCTGCCCGCCTTGGAGGTGGACAGGCCCGCGCGCGCTTCTTCACGCGCGATCTCGGCACGCAGCCGGTCGGCCTCGGCTTCAAATTGAGCCAGCGTCAATTCGGCTTCCCGCCTGTCTATCTCGAACAGCGTATCGCCTTCGAACACCCTCTCGCCTTCGCCCACCGCAACCCGCATGATCCGCCCGGAAATGTCGGTGGAGACTGCCACCATGTCAGAGGCGACCCGCGCATCGGCTGTCGACACATAACGCGCGCGCTCACTCAGGAACCGGAACAGGAAGACTGCGGCGATCAGAAGTCCAGCGACAATAAACGCCAGCCGGATGCGCCGCGCCGTCAGCCACGGGCGGCGTTCTGCGATGCCTGTGGCACCGCCTGATTCAGTCTGTGCGGCCCCGCCATCCATTGTCGCGTGTAGCCTTCCGGTTTCCGTCCCTGAAGCCATCTAACGACAGTTCGAGCGCCTGTTCGAGACATGACGCGAAGGCAACTCGAACGCGCTCGACCGCGTTAGTCGTCAAAGCCGCGAAAGGTTGCCGCTTCGGCAACAGTCTTGCGCTCCGAGATGACGGAGTTTGCCGGAAAGTCGGGATCTGGCCAGCCCATTGCGACGCAGGTCTGGATGACCTGATCGTCAGCTATGCCTGCATGTTCACGGACAACCGGACTCTGCATGATGCCCTGGCTATTGATGACGCAGCCCAGGCCCTTGGACCAGGCCGTGTTGACCAGGCAATTGACGACACCGCCGCAATCAAACGGCGCGACATCGCTGCCTTGGATCGACTTGTCATAAGTGATCACGATCGACACCGGCGCGTCGAACTGACGAAAGCCGCGCAGCACCCAGTCCATCCGCGCGTCCTTGTCGTGCCGCTCGATGCCCATGACCGCAAAAAGCTGTTTGGCGATGCCGATCTGGCGCTCACGGTGTTCACCGGCATAGTCCGGGCCAAGTCGGAACTCACGGCTATGCGGAACGCCGGCAAGGTTGCGCTCGACATTGCCTTCTCGAATCTTGTCGAGCACTTTTCCGGCGACGACATAGAAATTCCAGGGCTGCGTATTCAGGGAGGTTGGCGCCCGCATCGCGATTTCGAGGATTTCCTCGATCAGTTCTTTTGGCACTGGCTTGTCCAGATACCCGCGAATGCTGCGGCGCTCGCGAACGACTGTTTCGAAATCCATACTGTCTTCTCCTCCACGCGCCGGAATCGGCTGTCTTTGGGCTGCAAGCTAGTCGGCTACCCCAGCGGCAGCCAAGAGCCCTGGAACTGGAACCTTGCCGAGCTCCGCAACATTTCTACTCGAGGACTGTTGGAGCAGGGAAAATAATGGCTGACTTTTTCGCGGTATTTGCAATGCCAGAGGCCTGGGCGGCGCTGGCAACTTTGATCGTGCTCGAAATCGTTCTTGGCATCGACAATCTCGTTTTCATCTCCATCCTGACCAACAAGCTGCCGGAAAAGCAGCGCCCGATGGCACGGCAGATCGGTATCGGCCTTGCCCTCGGCCTGCGGCTCGTTCTGCTCGCGGCCATCGCCTGGATTGTGGGTCTTACCTCTACAATGATCGACCTCGGCATTTCCGGCCCACCCGGAGAGCATGGCGAAGTGACCTTCGAAACCGCTTTCTCCTGGCGCGATATCATCCTGATCGTCGGTGGCCTGTTCCTCGTCTGGAAGGCAACGACCGAGATCCACCACACCATCGATCCTGAACCAAGCGAGACCGTCTTTGGCGGCGGAAAGGCAGGCCTCGGCTTCGCTTCCGCGATCACCCAGATCATCCTGCTCGACATGGTCTTCTCGATCGACTCCATCCTCACTGCGGTCGGCATGACCGATCATCTGCCGATCATGGTCGTAGCGGTCGTTGTGGCCGTCCTGGTCATGCTTCTGTCTGCCGGACCGCTTGCGCGCTTCATCAGCGCGAACCCGACCGTCGTAATGCTCGCGCTCGCCTTCCTCTTGATGATCGGCATGGTGCTCATCGCAGACGGTTTCGGCGTTCATGTGCCCAAGGGCTATATCTACGCTGCAATGGCCTTCTCGGTCTTCGTCGAAGTCCTGAACCTCGTCGCGCGAAAGAAGAACAAGACCACAGAGCCAGCCACAGAAAGACGCGCAGACACGCCCTGATGCGCGCTCGCGACGCACTTCCGCAGCCGCCGTGAAAGCGCCACATATTGAAGCATGACACATCAACCCATTCTTCGCGGCATAAAGCTACGCTGCCCGACCTGCGGCGAAGGCGCCCTCTTTGGCCGTTATCTTGTCTTCAATGATGAATGCCCGGCCTGTGGACAGGATTTCCGCTCTGCCGATACCGCCGATGGCCCAGCCTTCTTTGTCGGCTTTCTGATCATGATCGTCTTCGCGCCCTTCTACTTCATCCTGCCCATGCTGGAGATGGCGATCTGGTTGAAGGTCGTGCTCTTCGCCGTGCTGCTGGTCTGCATGATCGGTGTCGCCCTGGCGCTTCTGCCCCGCTTCAAGGCGGTTCTGTTCAACCTGCAGCTCGCCAACAAGGCCGAGGAAGCGCAATGGGAGAGCACCGGCAAGCACGGTACCCCGCCAAAAAACTGGAAAGGTTAGGCGCGCAGCTGGGCTGCGATCAGCTCCGTCTTCGCGGGCCGAGCATGTCGCGAAACGCCTCGAACGTGCCGCGAGCCACCTGAGTCACGGTCGGCTTCCGGCTGCGGGCGCTGCGGGCGAAATGGACGCAGTTTGATCCGGTAAGGTGATAGTCGCCACCCAGTTTGCGATGGGCGCGGTCCACGGCCAGGAAGTCATTGCCTTCCTGCCAGCCATGGCGCCGGATTTCGCGGCCGGATGAGAACTCAACCAGCGTCTGTGTGACCACACCGCCGCCAACACGCGTATTGGACACGACGCGGCCGCCATAGGTTACGATCCCGTAGTGACGAAAGACGCCGCCAAAGGGCACAGAAATGACGTCGCCGGGACGATAATCAAAGCTTGAGTTCATCGAAAAACGATAATTTCGTTTCTCCGCGCCGTCAAGCCTCAACCGGGAATGTCGAGCGTGAATCGCGTTTCATGCGCATCCGACTTCACATCGAGCGTGCCGCCATGCGCCATTGCGATCTGGTGGGCAATATAAAGTCCGAGCCCAAGACCATGACGGCTGTCACGAACTTTTCCGCGAAAGAAGGGCTGGAAAAGATGCTCGAGCGCATCGTCCGGTATCGGGTCGCCGCCATTGGCAACAGACAGCGTCAGCCGGCCGTCTTGATTTGATGCCTGGACATCGATCGGCTGTGCCGGGTCGCCGTGCATCACGGCATTGGCAAGAAGGTTCGACAAGAGCTGACCAATACGTGACGCGTCGCATGTCACCTCGCCCTGAATGTTGATGTTCTGGCGGATAGCAACATCGCGGTGACTGACCTTGATCTCCTCGATCACCTGTTTGAGATCATCAGCGAGACCCGCCGTCGGCTCACGCTCGACCCCCATGCCGCTGCCCAGCCGGTCGCGGGCAAGGTCCATGACATTGTCGATGAGCTCCGACATGCGGGTCGTGCTTCCTTGCATCTGCTGCAGCACCGCGCCGAGCTTCTCGTCTTCCAGTTTCCTGCAAAGAATGCGGATCCCGGATTCAAGCGCCGCGAGTGGGTTACGCAGGTCATGGCCCAGCACGGCGAGAAAGACCTCTTTCAGTTCCGCATCTGCTTCCTTCTGCCTGAGAAGCTCAATGCGGTCCTTGTCTTCGGTCACGTCCCGTACGGTGCAATAGAACCGCTCTTCATCCGGAACCGCGACCCAGGAAAACCAGTGATAGTCACCATTGCGCGCCCGATAACGGTTTTCAAAACGCAGCACCGGCTTGCCAGTTTTCACGACCTCGAATGCTTCAAGCGAGCGTTCCACATCGTCTGGATGGAGGAAGTCGACAAACGCCTTGCCTTCAATTTCCCCTTTCGACCAGCCGAGCGTCGCTTTCCAGGCTGGGTTGACCGCAACGAACCGGCCTTCACGGTCCAGGATACAGAACATGTCGGGCGAAACCTTCCATGTCAGGCTCGCCCTCTGAAGTTCATTGGTCATGAAAATCTTCCGATAGGTCGTTCACCCCACCAAGATTAAAGAAATGAGGGTGGAATTCCAGTTTTTTCAGGAATTTATGATTTCAGTCGTCGTCATCAGACCTGACGCGAACAGGTACAGCAGAAGTGAGGCCTCAGAACACCGCCGTGACACCGCCACGACACCGTGGGGACACCGCGTTTTTTGGGGCGATCTGGCATCAGTTTCCCGAGGATAATTCCGCGGCGATCAGAAGCCTTTTAGCTCCGCAAACTCATCGACATCTGCCCGCTCGGCACGTAGCTGGTTTACCGCGTGATCAGGGTCCGGGCAGCCAACCGCCATCCCGCTATAGACCATTTCGGTTTCGCCGAGATCGAAATGGGTCTTCAGCGTCGAGCGAAGCATGCCCCAGCATTCCTGGAAACAGCTACCCCAGCCGCGCTCCTCGGCCAGCAGGGCGAGTGTCTGCATGAACATGCCGGTATGGGCCCACTGGCCATGGCCCATGCGCTCATCGATCACGAAGAAGACCGCCAGCGGCGCGTCGAAGAAGCGAAAATTGCGTGAGAACCACTGGATGCGCGCGGCCTTGTCTTCGCGCGGGATCTCCAGTTTTTCATACATCATTTCCCCGACACGGCGCCTGCGGGCCTCATGAGGTTCCCACAGTTCCTTTGGGTAGATCGGCCTGTCGGTCTTCTCGCCCCTGGGGCTCTCCGCGAGGGATTTCTGCGCCAGATCGACGACCTCCTGCTTGGCCTCACCTGTCAGCGCGATGACACGCCAGGGCTGCAAATTGCCACCTGACGGCGCGCGCTGAGCGGCTGCCAGCCACTCGCGGACCTCTTCGGCGCTGATCTGCTTGTCGAGAAAAGCGCGCGTCGAAATGCGCTGATTTACAGCCTGGCTCACATCCATGGGTTGGCTCTCCTTGCTTGAGGACAGCGGTCTAGGACAGCGACGCTGGGGAAGGGAAGGGCAAGGCCGCGAACAGGACGCAAAAAAGAAGGCGCTCCGAAGAGCGCCTTCCAATCGGTCATGGATTTCAGAGACTTAGTAGTCGCCGTCCATATCCATCATGTCGTCGTCATCATGGTCCATATCGTCATGGTCCATCATGTCATCATCGTCTTCGGCTTCCGGCTCATCATCATGCCAGATGCGTAGCGCGTTGACGCTCAGCTCTGCATTCAGGCCTTCTGCATTGATGATGTAGATACGCGGATCGCCTGTCGCGGCCATCGCATTGGCGTCGGCGTCAACGACGGTTGCGCCGGCGGCTGCGCCGACTTCCCATTCGTCACCATCCATCAGCTCATCAAGCGCGTCCTGCTCCTGGAAGACGTAGACCATCTGGGATTTGTCAACGCCAGCCTGGAGGCCAACGGACCCCTTGCCGATATAGTACTGGCCGGTCGGTTCTCCATCGATGAAGAGAACGCCTTCACCGCCGGCGCCGCCAACGATGAGATCGGCTTTCCAGACTTCCGGGAAAACGAGTACGCCAGCAGCCGCGTCGATGTCTGCGCCGCAGGTCTCAGCGACGGTACGGCAATTGTCCAAGGTCGCCTTGGCTTCCTGGACATTCTCGAACTTGTAGGCCTGCTCGCTGTGTTCCTTGTGGTTGTCCGCGAGGGCCGGGGCACCTGCGAGCAGCGCTGCTGCGCCTGCGGCAAGCGTCGAGTTTCGAAGAAGTTTCTTGGATAGGGTCATGGCGTTCTGCCTCCTGAACTTGCGTTCGCTCCGGGCCTCAATGCCCAAAGCTTGGTATGGCAGAACAAACCCTCACAGGCGGGGCGTGTTCCAAAAAATGTAGTTGCTGGCCGTGCCCGGGCTCGTAGTCCCTCAGAGAGAGAAGCTTGTCCCGCAGCCACAGGCCGCCGTCGCGTTCGGATTGTTTATTTTGAAAGCCGCGCCGATCAGTTCGTTTGAGAAGTCGATCTCTGAGCCGCGCATGAACTCCATGCTCATCTCATCGACAAGCACCTGCGCGCCATCGCGCTCCACGATGACATCATCATCGTTTTTCGTGTCTTCGAGATCAAACTTGTAGGAAAAGCCCGAACAGCCACCACCTTCGACTGACACGCGAAGGTAGTCCTTGTCGGACTGTTTTGCCAGAATCGCATTAATGCGCCGGGCAGCATTCTCTGAAAGGGTGACGTCGCTCATGACTCACAAGATAGGTAAACCTGCGCTTCCAGAAAAGAGAGCGGTGTTTGCAACACTGTGGGAAAGCTCCCGCGGGCGCTTCCACAATGAGGCTGAATCAGCCACCCGCACCCCTTTTCAGCGCGACCGTGACCGCATCATACATTCTTCTGGATTCAGGCGCTTAAAGCAAAAAACTCAGGTTTTTGTGGCGCATGAGGGTGACCATTATCGCACCCGTCTCACCCATTCTCTGGAAGTTGCACAAATTGCTCGCTCTGTGGCGCGCAGGCTGGGTGTGGATGAGGATCTGGCCGAAGCGATGGCGCTGGCGCACGATCTTGGCCACCCGCCATTCGGGCATGCGGGCGAGGACCAGCTCGACGCCTGCATGGAGGCCTATGAAGGCTTCGACCATAATGCGCAGACCTTGCGCGTCGTGGTCAGGCTCGAGCAGCGCTATCCGAACTTTGATGGCCTCAACCTTACCTGGGAGATGCTTGAAGGCCTCGTCAAACATAATGGGCCGCTGATCACAGACGGAACGCCGCTATCTTCGCTGCCGGCCGCCTTTCGGGACTTTCCTTTTCTCGACAGACTGGAACTGGACCAGTTTGCGGGACCGGAAGCCCAGATCGCCGCGCTGGCCGACGATATCGCCTACAATAATCACGACATCGATGACGGCATTGCGGCGGGTCTTTTCAGCATTGACGACATGCTTCACCTGCCAGTGGTGGGTGATGTCTTCCGCTCGGTTCGGCTGGAGCATCCGGTTCTGGATATCCAGCGCACGGTCTATGAGGCTGTGCGCCGGCTAATTGGCCTCTGGATCGATGACCTCATCGAAGAGACCGAGCGGCGGGTTGCGCGGCATAATCCGCAATCGGCCGCAGAGGTTCGTGCCCTGCCGGAGCCGCTGGTCGCCTTTTCAGAAGATTTCGACATGCAGCAGCGCGCACTTCGCGCTTTCCTGTTCGAGCGGATGTACAAGCATTACAAGGTGAACCGCATGCGCAGCCAGGCCAAGAGAGTGCTGAAAGAGCTGTTCGAGCTCTTTCTCACAGAGCCCGATATACTGCCGCCACCCCTTCGCCAGGATGCAGAGCAGGCCCCGGAAGCCCGCCGCGCGCGACTTGTCTGTGACTACATCGCTGGAATGACGGACAATTATGCGATCGACCTGCACAAGAAGGTGTTCAGTATTGAAGGAATGGTCTGAGCGTGGGGCGCAAAGAAAAGGGCTGCAAACACCGCGATTCAAGTATCGTTAACAAAGGAATGGCAATTCCTTAACTAATAACGACGGCGAAGAAGGGGCAGGCGTCCGATATGAGCCACAACAGCGACAGATACGATTACGCACCTTACGAGGATGAGTATCGGGGATTTGAGATCCGCGACGATGATTCCGCGCGCGGCCCGCTTATCCTGGCGCTGGCGATCGGCGTGCTCATTATTTTTGCGGCCGTTGTCTGGAATACGTACCGTCAGGGCGTGCGCACCGAAGATGGTGAGCTGCCCATGGTGATGGCGGATGCCGAGCCCTATAAGCACATTCCTGAAGACCGCGGCGGCATCGAGATCGATGACCTTGACCGCCGACTCTATGATAATCTTGACGGCTCAACGCGCCCGCCTGAATCGCAGCCTGTTGCGGCTCAGCGTGAAATGGCGCTGCTGGCCGGGCCGCCGCGGGATCTTCGCCCCGGCAGCTCTGCTTCCTCGCCGGGTGCAAGACCAGCCGAAGTGCAGGCCGATGACCTGCCGCCGGTCAGTGATAGTGCCCCCGCGATGAACGATGACAGGCATTCAGACGCCGATATCGACCGCACGCCGCCCGTCGCCGAGCCAAGACCAGAATTAGACGGCCCGGCTGATACGCGGTTTGCGTTTTCGGCAAGCGGGCCTTTCCTGGTCCAGATCTCCGCCGTGCGGACGCAGGCGGCCGCCGACGAAGCCTGGAGCCGCGTCGCCACCCGTCATCCAGATATCTTCTCAGGCGCCCAGAAGCTGATCGAGCGCGCCGATCTTGGCGCAAGCGGTATCTTCTTCCGGGTCAGGGCCGGGCGATTTGATGCACGCGCCGATGCAAGCAAATTCTGCGAATCCTATAAACAGACCGGTGGAGACTGTATCATCATTCGCGAGACGCCATGACCAACAAGGCTTGCATATTGAGTATTTCGGGGCCGGTTCTTCATGATGAGGAATCGGCCCTTTTCGCAGATCAGAAGCCCTGGGGCGTCATCCTCATGGGGCGGTCGTGCCAGACGCGCGACCAGATCCGGCGCTGTGTCCATGATATCTGGAAGGCCGTCGGCCGCGAGATCCTGATCTTCATCGATCAGGAGGGCGGGCGCGTGGCGCGCCTCAAATCTCCGGAATGGCCACTTTTCCCGCGCGGTGAACTTTACGGCGCGCTCTATGCCCGCGACCCGGAGCTTGGGCTTGAGGCCACGTGGCTTGGGCACAGGCTGATGGCAGATGAGCTGACGCGCATGGGCATCCACGCTGACTGCGCGCCTGTCTGCGATCTGCCGCAACCCGGCGCGCATGATGTCATTGGAGACAGGGCCTTCGGCACTGATCCTGACACGGTTGGGACGCTGGCGACAGCGGCGCTGAAAGGCCTCGAAGATGGCGGTGTCGCCGGGGTCATCAAGCATATTCCAGGGCATGGACGCTCGACCGCCGACAGCCACATAGAACTGCCGCGCGTGACCGCAGGCGAGAATGAGCTCGCCTCTGACTTTGCCGCTTTCAGGCATGTCACCCACGCGCCAATGGCCATGACGGCCCATATTTCCTACGATCATTTCGATGAAGGACGCGCAGCAACAGTCTCGCCGATCATGATAAATGAGGTCATCCGGCGTCGAATCGGGTTTGATGGTCTTCTTATGACAGACGATCTTGGCATGCAGGCACTTGGCGGAACGCTTACGGAGCGGGCCGATCAGTCGATTGCGGCCGGATGCGACATGCTGCTTCACTGTTCCGGTTTCCTGAATGAGCCGGGCGATATCATCGCTGAAATGCGCGAAGTGGCTGAAGCCGCGCCAGTGCTGTCGGGCAAGGCGCTGCAGCGCGCAGAGGCCGCAGAGGCGGCTTCAAAGCGCGAGAAACCGTTCGACGTTGAAGCCGGCTGGCTTCGCTTCAAGTCGCTTATCCCGGATGTCGGGGTCATGCGCGTATGAGCCGAGAACTTGTTTCCAGCGACCTGATCGACCGTGAAGACCTCGAAAACGGGGATTTCTTCGCGGTTGATATCGACGGATACGAGGGACCGCTCCACCTGCTGCTTGATCTTGCCCGGCGCCAGAAGGTCGACCTTCTGAAAGTGTCGATGCTGGAGCTGGCAAACCAGTATATCGGCTTCATCGAGGACGCCCGCGAGAAGCGGATCGACCTGGCGGCAGACTATCTGCTGATGGCCGCGTGGCTTGCATTCATGAAGTCGCGCTTGTTGCTGCCGAAACCTGAAAAAGCGGCCAATGACGAGATCGACGGCGAAGAAATGGCGGCCCGGCTGGCCTTCCGGCTGAAGCGTCTGGAAGCCATGCGGGAAGTTGGCGACCAGTTGCTGGACATGGCGCAGCTTGGCCAGGATGTCTTTCTGCGCGGCGCGCCGGAGCAGCCACGCGTCATCAAGCACACCGAATACGATACCTCGCTCTGGCATCTGATGCAGGCCTTTGGCGGCATACGTCAGCGCCGCGAAGAGGCCGCTCCGCACCGGGTGGCGCATCAATATGTGCTGCCGCTTGAACATGCGCGCGATTCGCTGAGAAGCCTGAGCAAGCTGATCGACAGCTGGGCGAGCCTGGATGAGCTGCGCGGTCGCATGGGCGACATTGCAGGCGATATCCCGCCGCGCTCGGTAATGGCCAGCGTGTTTGCAGCTTCGCTCGAACTTGCCCGCGACGGCGACATCGAACTTCGCCAGGATGTCCATTTCTCGCCGCTCTATCTGCGCGGCAGCCAGGATAACAAGGAAGGGATGAGCGCATGACAGCGATACCCCGTTTCGAGAATGAGAAGCTGGAAGACGCACCAGAAGCGATCCGCAACGCCGTGCGCCAGCTTTCCTTTGCCTACAGGCGGTCCGAAGACCTTCTGAAGCGTGAGGCCGATGGCGGCGCCGATGTCATCTCTGACGCATTGCGCCGGGCTGAGGCCGTTCTGTTTGCAGCTGGTGAGCCGCTGAGCGCCGAACAGGTCGCCGAAGTCCTGCCGCAGGGCATCGATGCGGCAACGGTGCTGATGTCGCTGAAGGCCGCTTACACCAATCGCGGTGTCACGCTGGTCGAAGTGGCTGGCAAGTGGCGGTTCCAGACGGCTGAAGATCTTGCCTATCTTTTCGTCGAGGAGCGCCAGGAGCAGAAGAAGCTGTCCCAGGCCGCGCTGGAGACGCTTGCAATCATCGCCTATGGCCAGCCGGTGACCCGCGCCGAGATCGAAGCCGTTCGCGGCGTTGCCGTCTCCAAGGGCACCGTCGATCAGCTGATGGAAGCCGGTTGGGTGCGGATCAAGGGCAGGCGGCAGACACCGGGCCGGCCCGTCACCTATGGCACGACGGATGGCTTCCTTGAGCATTTCGGTCTGGAGAGCCTCGAGACGCTGCCGGGCCGGGCAGAGCTTGCGGCAGGCGGACTGTTGTCGGATGTGGTGCCGCCTGACTTCGACCCCGGCGAGATCGGCATGCCATCCAGCGGTGAAGATGGCGAGCACGCCGCCAATGATGATGACGCCGCATTCATGACCGATTTCATGGATGGCGATGACGACACCGACACCTGAGTGATCGTGACCCATTGAGACTTCTGCAATTGAGCGCTAGGTATTCAACAGGATTTTTGGAGACCTTCCATGGCCCCTAGCTGGATGCAGCTTCTTATCGTGCTGATCGTCGCCCTTCTGCTTTTCGGCGGGCGCGGGCGCATTTCATCCATCATGGGAGACATGGCCAAGGGCGTTCGCAGCTTCCGGTCGGGGCTGAACGACGAGGATGAAGACAAGGAGGGCGCGGACAAGGATAAGGATGCGTCCAAGAAGTCCCGCCATCTCAGTGACGACAAGATGGTGAACGTCACGCCCGAGAAGGACAAGTCGAAAACCTCCAGCTGACAGGCAAGCGAGGCCGGCTAAGCATGCTTCCACAATTTGGCCTCACCGAGTTTATGCTCGTGGCAATCGTCGCGTTGATCGTCGTTGGTCCAAAGGACCTGCCCATGATGATGCGTAAGCTCGGCCAGTTCGTGGCCAAGGGGCGCGCCATGGCCCGCGAATTTCAGTCAGCCTTTGACGACATCGCCCGGCAGGGAGAGCTTGATGAATTGCGCAAGGAGATCGAGGATCTTCGCCGCGACAATGCACTGACCGGGGCCGTCGATGATTTCAAGAAAGCCGAGCGCGATATCAACCGCCGTGTGATGATGGAAAACCCGCTTCCTGGAAATCAGACCGGTCCGGGCGCTATTTCTGACACGACGGAAGAGGCCAGTGAGGATACGTCCGCGGAAGCGCCTGAATCAGGGGCTCCCGTCACTCCAGCGCCCGTTCCACCTGCGCATTCCGCGCCCGCAGAAGGCGCGGCCTCCGGCGATAAGGCCCCCGCCAAGACCGGCGACAAGAAGGCCACCTCCACATGAGCCGCGACATGCGCGCCGATGAGCGGCCTAACTTTACGGATGACGACAGCGAGATGGAGTCCACACGGGCGCCCTTGCTCGACCATCTTATTGAGCTGCGCACACGCCTTATCTGGTCTATCGCTGCGCTGGCTGCGGCGACGATCGTCTGCTTTTTCTTCGCCCGGCCGCTCTACAACATCCTGCTGGAGCCGCTGGTACGTGTAGCAGAGGTCGACCGCGGCGATACAAGGTTCGAGCTGATCTATACCGCGCCGCTGGAAGTGTTCTTTGTAGAGTTGAAGCTCTCTCTCTTCGCGGGTGTCTTCCTCGCCTTTCCGGTCGTGGGCTGGCAGATCTATTCCTTCGTGGCACCGGGGCTCTACAATCGTGAGAAGGGGGCCGTGCTGCCCTTTCTGATTGCCGCGCCGGTGCTCTTCACGCTGGGGGCGCTGTTTGTCTATTTCGGCATGCTGCCGCTTATTTCGAACTTTGCGCTCTCATTCGAGCAGCTTGCCTCTGAAGGGCGCGCTGCCATCACGCCGCAGATCAAAGTGTCAGAATATCTGTCGCTGGTCATGGCGCTGATGCTGGCTTTCGGCCTCAGCTTTCAGTTGCCCGTCGTGCTCAGCCTGCTTGGCCGGGCCGGGATCATCGGCGCCGATACGCTGCGCTCTGGCCGCAAATATGCAGTCGTCGCGATCCTCGTTTCAGCTGCATTCTTCACGCCGCCTGACCTTATCTCGCAGGTCATGCTCGCTGTGCCGGTCTATGGCCTCTATGAGATCTCGATCTGGTGTGTCTCCATGATGGAGAAAAAGGCAGCTGAAGATGACGCAATTGGCGGCGCAGGCGACTAGAGCGCGGCTCTCATCTCAGGCGGTTCCGCTGGCGCGCCAATTGGACTAGATGGGTCACCAGAGAGAATAGACTCACCGCCAGTACGAGACACATCATGTTCGACATCCGCGCCATTCGCGAAAACCCCGACCACTTCCGCGACGCCTGGAACCGGCGGGCGTCCGGGCTAGGTGACAAGGTCGATGACATCCTCGCACATGACGCAGCCCTCCGTCAGGCGCTCACCGACAAGCAGGAGGCCGAGAGCGCCCGCAACACCAATTCCAAACTCATCGGCAAGGCCAAGGCCAGCGGCGACGAGGCCGAATTTGAGCGCCTCCGGGATGAGGTTGCCGACGCCAAGAAGACGATCGAGACCGCCGGTGAGCAGGAAGAGGCTGCCCGCAAGGAGCTCGACGAGCTGATGTTTGGTCTGCCAAACCTGCCATTGCCGGAGGTACCGGAAGGGGCCGACGAAGACGACAATACCGAGCAGAAAAAGGTAGGCGCACCAACCGCGCTGAGCTTTGCGCCGAAGGACCATGCAGACCTTGGCGAAGCCCTCGGCATGATGGACTTCGAAACAGCGGCCAAAATGTCCGGCGCACGCTTTGTGGTGTTGTCAGGCGGATTGGCGCGGCTTGAGCGGGCGCTCGCCAGCTATATGCTGGACGTCCAGACCGGTGAGCATGGCTATACGGAGACAAGCCCGCCATTTCTCGTGAGAGATCAGGCGCTTGTCGGGACCGGACAGCTTCCAAAGTTTGAAGAGGACCTCTTCAAGAGTCAGAAGCAGGATGAGGTTCCATCAAATGATGGAGGCGGTAAAGGCACCGCTCACTATCTGATACCTACCTCAGAGGTTCCGCTTACGAACCTCGTTCGAGAAACCATTATCGACGCCGATTACATGCCGCGCCGGTACACCGCCCACACGCCTTGCTTCCGCTCCGAAGCGGGCAGTGCAGGGCGTGACACCAAGGGCATGATCCGCCTGCACCAGTTCAACAAGGTGGAGCTTGTCTCCATCGTGAAGGATGAGGCCGAAGGGCTGGAAGAGCTGGAGCGGATGACGCGCTGCGCCGAGACCATCCTAGAGCGCCTTGAGCTGCCTTATCGGCGGATGTTGCTCTGTACCGGCGATATGGGGTTTGGCGCGCGCAAGACCTATGACCTCGAAGTCTGGCTGCCGAGCCAGGAGACCTATCGCGAGATCAGCTCCTGCTCGTATTGCGGGGACTTTCAGGGCCGCCGGATGAATGCGCGCTGGCGCGCGGCGCCAAGCGCGGACAATCAGAAGCCGAAGCCAGAATTCGTTCATACGCTGAATGGCTCAGGCCTCGCGGTTGGCCGGACGCTTGTTGCTGTTCTCGAGAACTATCAGCGCGAGGACGGTACGATCACGGTGCCTGAAGTTCTGCGGCCTTATATGGGCGGGCTTGAGGTGATTGGGTAAACCGGTTCCGTCTCCTCACCGAACGGTCGGGCCCAGATACGACTGGAAGCTGAGTGCTCAACCACCATGGATCCCAGCTTGCGCTGGGAAGGCGGCATAGAGAAGAGGCTGTATGAACCTCATCCTGAGCTTGTCGAAGGATGTGAAGCGAGCAGGATAGAAGAATGAGAATTCTCCTCACCAATGATGACGGTATCCACGCGCCGGGGCTCTCTGTGCTCGAATCCATCGCGCGCGAGCTCTCTGACGATATCTGGATTGCGGCGCCCGAAGTTGAACAGTCAGGCCAGTCACGCTCCATCACGCTGACCCAGCCGGTCCGCACCCGTGAGGTGCGCGAGAAGTGCTGGGCGGTGATGGGCACGCCGACAGACTGTGTTCTGCTGGCTGTGCATGACCTCATGCCGGAAAAGCCGGACCTGATCCTGTCGGGCGTCAATCGCGGGCAGAACATCGCTGAGGATACCAGCCTCTCAGGCACGATCGCAGGGGCCATGTTCGGCATGCATCTAGGCGTGCCGTCCATCGCGCTCAGCCAGGCGCAGAGCTTTCGTGAGCGCGGGTCTCTGCCTTGGGAAACGTCCAAGAGCTGGGGCGCAAAGGTCATCAAGCCGCTGATCGAGCGGGGCTGGCCGGATGATGTGGTCATGAACGTCAACTTTCCGGACCGCGAGCCGGATGATGTGGCCGGTATCGAGATCACGCGTCAGGGCTTTCGCGACGAGCAGATCATACATACCGAACGGCGCGAGGATCTGCGTGGAAACGATTATTTCTGGATCGGGTTTCGTGGCCGTCTGTCGCGCCCACCTGAAGGCACAGACCTTCGGGCGATCTATGAGGGCCGCATTTCGGTGACCCCGCTCCATGTGGATCTTACTCACAATCGCTATCTCGAAAAGCTGAAAGCAAATTGGCAGACCTGATCGCTGATCCGTTTCGCGCTGCGCGCCTCATCCTGCAGCTTCGCCGGCAGGGCATTCGCGATGACGCAGTGCTGTCCGCAATGGAGACGGTGGACCGGAGCGCGTTTGTCGACAGGTCGCTGAGAAAGCTTGCGCAGGAAGATGCGATCCTGCCGCTGCCCTGTGGCCAGACCTTGCCGAAACCGATTGTCATTGCACAGCTTCTCGGCGCCTTGCAGGCCCATGCAGGGCAGGGCGAACGCCATCTTCTTATTGGTGCAGGCAGCGGCTATGTCGGCGCGCTGCTGGCGCAGATCGCGCGCCATGTCTGGATGGTCGAGCGTTACGGTGCGCTGGTCGAGACGGCCCGGAAAAAGCTCGATGCCTTCAAGGTTCGCAATGTCGATATCCGCCATGGCGACGGCCTGACCGGCTGGCGCGAGCATGGACCGTTTGACCGCATCCTGCTGACCGGCGCGGTCAAGGAAATCCCCGATGTGCTTCTGGGGCAGCTCGCGCGTGGCGGCACGCTGGTTGCGCCGGTCATGAAAGCAGACGGCAAGCAGGTCGTTCGCCGTCTGACCAAGGATGGCAACCGCGCTGATGCGCCGCTTGCTGAGCCGGTCACGCCTCTGGTTGAGGGTGTTTCTGCCGCGCTTTGACGCGCAGGCATCTAGCTCGCGTCGCACTCACCTTCTGAGGCAACGCTGACGCCCGCGGCGGCGGCCGTGCACGCATTTCCATAGGTTTCGCCGTCGCAGCCGCAGACCGGCTCATATTGCTGTGTGCACATTTCCGGGCGGGGGGCGCAGATGCCGGACCCGTCAGCGACGTTCACGCACTGGCCGGGCGCGTCGGCGCAATAAAGCCCCTCACCGCATGGAATGGCTGCGATGCCGCCGCACATTTCGCCTTCGGCGCGGGGCGTATCAGCACCGGTGGAGGCGGGGTCGCCGTCGACCGGTATGGGTTGTGGCTGGCAGGCTGCCAGCAGGAAAAGGCTTGAACAGAGCAGGGCAAGGCGCATGTCGATCCTCCACGGAATTTAAGGTTGCCGACATGAGTGGGCCACGCCTGCGACCTGAATGCAAGTCGCGGGGCGTGGCCCGGATAGGTTTAACTCTCGGCGTGAAGCCTAGCCCTTTGCGGCCTCAGCCACGCGCGCAAAGATGTTCTGGCCGTGCTCTCCGCCCATATTGAAATGGGTCTGGGTCGACTTGTCGGTGATCTGGTCCCACTTGGCGGCGACCGCTTCGGCTGTGAGGGCCTCGCCCTGGCCAACGAAAGCGCCTTTGGTTTCAACGATTTCCGCCATTGAGAAGACGCCAGCACCTGCCGACAGGATCATGCCGGTCGGGGCATCTTCCTTGACGAGGTTCATGACGCCGGGTGTCACATATTCCGGCTTCAGCTGTTCGAGGACTTCCGGCGACATCAGGCCTTCAGTCATGCGGGTCGCTGCGACCGGGCAGACCGCATTGATCTTGATGTTGTTCTTCGCGCCTTCGATCTTCAGCGTGTTTACGAGGCCAACCAGGCCAAGCTTCGCGGCGCCGTAGTTCGCCTGACCGAAATTACCGTAGAGGCCGGTCGAGGAGGTGGTGACGACGATACGGCCATATTCCTGGCCTTTCATGATGTCCCAGGCAGCCTTGATTGGCTTGAAGGAGCCCATGAGGTGGACGTCGACGACCAGCTGGATGTCTTCCATGGTCATCTTGGAGAAGGACTTGTCGCGCAGGATACCTGCATTGGCGATCAGGATGTCGATGCGGCCCCATTTGTTCATGGTGTCGTCGATCATCTTCTTCACGCCGGCATCATCGGTGACCGAGGAGCCATTGGCGATCGCTTCGCCGCCCATCGCCTCGATTTCCTTGACGACGTCGTTCGCCGCTTCGGAGCTACCGCCCGATCCATCCATCGAGGCGCCGAGATCGTTCACGACGACTTTCGCGCCGCGGCGGGCAAGCTCTAGCGCGTGACAGCGGCCAAGCCCGCCACCTGCGCCGGTGACGATTGCGACTTTGTCGTCAAAACGGATGTCTGCCATTTGTATCTCCTGGAATAGGTAAACTGGACGGTCAGCCTTGCAGCACCCGGTCACGGAAACGTCAAGCATTCGCGCTGGGGAAGTGCTTGCTGCGTCTGGCCTGCCATGCTGCAAGTGGCGTCAAATCAGCAAGGAGGACTGACATGTTCGCATATGTGACGCTCGGCTCGAACAATATCGAGAAAGCTCTGGAATTCTATGACGGCTTCATGCCGACGATCGGCGCACAGCGCTTTTTCGACAATGGCCGTCTGTACTTTTACGGAACCGGCCCCGGCCAGCCCATGCTGGCGATTGGCGGCCCCTATGACGAAAAAGAAGCGACCTGTGGCAATGGTGTGATGCCTGCGCTCGCCTGCGCCGACAACGAAATGGTCGACAAGGCCTATGCCAAGGCGATCGAACTTGGCGCGACGCCGGACGGCGAGCCTGGCAGGCGTATTCCTACATTCTACGGCGCTTATTTCCGCGACCCTGACGGCCACAAGATCTGTGTCTGCAAACTGGGCTAGAAGACTTGGTCTCCGGGTAAAAGAAAAGCCGCGAGCCTTAGGCATCGCGGCTTTTTTCGGGTTGGCTGGAGGTCAGATCAGGACGTTTCGACTTTCTTTTCCAGCTTGTCGTCGTGGAGGAGACGTTTCACCGCATCATCGATGTAGCGCAGAAGCGGCTTGCCATCCGTATCGGGTTGGCGGCTTGCCCATTGGTCATGGCTCTGACGCAACTCATTGAGCTTTGCCATTTTCTCGTTGAGCGGCTCGGATGAATTCATCACGCCGTCAATCTGGTCGGTTGAGACGGGACGGGGCTCCATATTGATTTTCTGGTCGCGTAGTGGGGTGAAGGTCTGGCGTTTCATTGTCGCTCCTTGTTCCGGACACTTGCTTAAGCCTGACCAACGTACCGGCAGACGCACCGTTCCGACATTCAATCTGACTTACAGGTCTGGTCGATGATGGAGACCCGCGATAAGGCAGCTATGGAATGAGGGCATCAGGGAGAGGCCGGATGGAATGGGGCTGGGACAATGCGCGCGCGCTGATCGGTATCGTGTTTATTTTCGCGATCGGTTGGGGCCTGTCTGAACAGCGTAACAAGTTTCCTTGGCGCCTGGTCATCGGGGCGGTGGCGATGCAGTTCGCTTTCGCGCTTATCCTGTTCGGCATTCCGGTGGTCCGCAGCCTTTTGTTCAAGGCGAATTTCATTGTCGAAGCGCTGCAGGAAGCCACCCGTAACGGCACCAGTTTCGTATTCGGCTATGTGGGGGACAACCAGGCCGCCAGTGAGATCATGATTGGTGACGCGCCGCCGCTCTTCTTCTTCCAGATCCTGCCCGTGGTTATCGTCGTAGCCGCGCTCTCGGCTATTCTCTGGCACTGGCATATCCTGCGCTGGGTCACGAAGGGCTTTGCCTTCATTTTCCGCAAGCTGATGGGCCTCGGTGGCGCAACCTCGCTTGCTGTGTCGGCCAACGTCTTCATGGGCATGACCGAAGCGCCCGTGCTGGTGAAGCCGTATATCAAAGGCATGACACGGTCTGAAATCTTCATTCTGATGACGGCTGGTTTTGCGACAATCGCCGGCTCGGTTCTGGTGATCTACACGACCTTCCTGAACGGGGTGATGGCAAATCCACTGGCGCAGCTGCTGACCGCGTCGATCATTGCCGCGCCTGCCGCTGTTGCCATGGCGCTTGTCATGATCCCCGAGACGACCGACCCGTCCGAGCGCGCGCATGAGCCGGACTTCAAGTACAATTCCACCATGGACGCATTTGCGACCGGGGCAGCCGACGGCCTTCAGATCGTTCTCAACATTGCAACGATGCTGATCGCTGCGCTGGCCCTGCTTTGGCTCGCCAATGCCGGCCTCGGCGCATTTCCAGACGTATTCGGTGCGCCGCTATCGATCCAGCGCGTGCTGGGATGGGTGTTCTCGCCGCTGATGTACATGATTGGTGTGCCATGGGGCGAAGCGGCGCTGTCGGGTTCGCTCATGGGCATCAAGACGGTGCTGACAGAGTTTGTGGCTTTCATCGAGCTTGGCGCCATCCCGGAAGACGCCATGGACCCGCGCACGCGCATCATCACGGCGCACGCCATCTGCGGCTTTGCAAACTTCGGGTCCATCGGCATTCTGATCGGCGGTCTTAACATCATCTGCCCTGAGCGCCGATCGACCTTCCTTGAGCTTGCCTGGAAGACACTGATCGCCGGTACGCTGGCGACCTGCCTGTCGGGCGCTGTCGTTGGCGCACTGCCGGTGCAGTTGTTTACTGGGTCGATCGGCTAGAACAGCGAGCTTCCGGGCTCGTAATTGTGGTAATCACGGTTCCGTGAGAGAGTATTCCTGCGCCTGAGTCCATCGGGCAGGGGGGCATACAATGAAATACGTGGCATTCGCCTACAGCATTCTCGTATACGTTCTGTTTTTTGCGGCATTTCTCTACCTGATAGCCTTTATTGGCGGCGCGATGGTGCCGCTGATACAGGCGCCGAAGACGCTGGACTGGGGCGGAAGCTTCATCACCGGCCTCCCTGCTGCCGCCGTCAATATCGGGCTCCTGCTCGTTTTCGGCCTGCAGCATTCGATCATGGCCCGGCCGGGCTTCAAGCGCGCCATTACGAAAGTGCTTCCGAAATCCGTTGAGCGTAGCACCTACGTCCTGCTGACGGTGGCTGTCCTGGTGCTGCTCTATGCCGGCTGGATCCCGATGCCGGGTGCCGTCTGGGAGGTCAATTCGCCACTCTGGGCCGGTCTGCTGACCGGACTGTTCTACCTCGCGCTCGTCATGGTGCTGGTCTCGACCTTCCTGATCAATCATTTCGAACTCTTTGGCCTCGAGCAGGGTTGGGCTGCCTTCAGGAACCGGGAGCCGGCGAATCCAAAATTCTACACGCCCTACCTCTACAAGCTGGTGCGCCATCCGCTGTACACGTCCTTTCTGATCGCCTTCTGGGCGACGCCCTATATGAGCGTCGGGCACCTGCTGTTTGCGTCGATCTGGACGGCCTACATCCTCGTCGCCATCGGCTATGAGGAACGCGATCTGACAACCACATTCGGTGATCAATACATCGACTACATGGCGAAGACACCG
Organism: Henriciella marina DSM 19595; assembly: GCF_000376805.1. NCBI lineage: Bacteria > Pseudomonadati > Pseudomonadota > Alphaproteobacteria > Hyphomonadales > Hyphomonadaceae > Henriciella > Henriciella marina. The sequence goes on from NZ_AQXT01000002.1 coordinate 607,831, forward strand.
ATGATCCTCCCGGTCGGCCGGCGGAAATAGCCGGCCTGCTGTCCTGCGATTGACGCAGCGATGGGCCTCGTCAGGGGGCAGGGTGCGCACTAGAACTCATGAGGTAAATGTTTCCTCCTGATTTCAGAGTGACCGCCCATGCCGCTCCGCCCCCTGCTCGCGACATCTGCAAGCCTTGTTGTCTTTTCGGCCGGAGGCGCGATCGCCCAGGCGCCGCAGCCGGTTGAGAGGCTGTCTCCTGTCACCGTGTATGGCGACCGCACAGATACCCAGCCCGGCAGCGTCGCCACACTCAACGCTGAAACCATCGTGACAATCAACGCAGACCACCCCGCCGAAATTCTGAACCAGCTTCCCGGCGTCAATATCCAGATGAATTCAGGGCAGGAACACCTGATCGCGCTGCGCTCGCCTGTCCTGACAGGCGGGGCGGGGCAGGGTAGTTTCCTCATTCTGGAGAATGGTGTGCCGACCCGCGCACCCGCTTTCGGCAACGTCAACTCGCTGTTCGAAATCCACCACGAGGTTGCCGACGCCATCGAAATCGTGCGCGGTCCCGGCTCTGCCAAATATGGTTCGAATGCCGTCCACGGCCTGATCAACGTGATCCTCGGCGAGCCGGAGACGTCTGACTATTTCGACACCCGGCTGACAGGCTCAACGCTCAACCGCTACCGCGCAGACCTCACCGGAAACCTGTCCGACACGGCCCGCCTTTCGCTCTCCCTGCAAGACGATGCCGGCTGGCGCGATTTCACCGGCGTTGAACAGCAGAAGCTCTCGGGCTCCTACGCCTTCGAGGCCGCCGGCTGGGATGGCCTCGCCTGGATCAGCGCCTCCAATCTCAACCAGGAAACGGCTGGCTTCCTCGAAGGCTACAAGGCCTATCGCGACGACGAGACGGCGACGAACAATCCCGCTCCGGAAGCCTACCGCGATGCGCAATGGGCGATGGGGGCTGTGCGCCTCTCGCGTGATGTCGGGCCGGGTGAACTGACGCTGACGCCGTTCTACCGTTGGCAGGAGATGGAATTCGCCCAGCACTTCCTGCCGAATGGCGGCGTGGAAGAAAACGGGCACGATGCGTTCGGCCTTCAGTCGAAGTATGAGGTTTCGGCGAGCGACGCGGTCACGTTGCGGGTCGGGGCCGATGCCGACATCGCATCCGGATGGCTGAAGGAAACTCAGCTTGAGCCGTTCGGCTTCTTTCCGGGCGATACGCGCTTCCCGGTCGGCGTTCACTATGACTACACCGTCGACACCACCGTGCTCGCCTTGTGGGGCGAAGCCGAATGGGCAGTCTCCGATACCGTCACAATACTTGCAGGCCTGCGCGGCGAGACACATGACTATGACTATACAACCGATGTACCGCCGGGACCGAACGGGCGGTTCCTGGTACCAGCAGACCGGGAAGACAGTTATGATCTACTAACCCCAAAGCTCGGCGCAATATGGACACCGGGCCGCGGCACCGTGAGCTATTACGCGAATTATTCGCGCGGCGAACGTGCGCCGCAGGCGTCTGATCTTTACCGGCTTCAATCGCAGCAAGGCATCGCCGAAGCAGACGTCGAGACGATGGACAGTTTCGAGATCGGGGCGCGCGGAGAAGCGCTCGGCGGTACCATTCTGTTCGATGTCGCGGCGTACCATGCGGAGAAGGATAACTTCTTCTTCCGCGACTCCGATGGTCTCAACGTCACCGATGGCTCAACGCGGCATACAGGCATTGAGGGCCGGGCAAACTGGCTGGTGAACGATGCGTTCACCATATCTGGCACGGCGAGTTATGCCGAGCATACCTATACATTCGACCGTATCGTGGCGGCTGGGTCTGAGATTATCCTCGACGGGAATGATGTCGACACGGCGCCAAACTGGCTGGCCGACCTCCGGCTGACGTGGCACCCGACGGACGCATTCGAAGCGAGCCTCTCTGCCGAGTATATCGGCGAGTACTATGTCGACCCCGGCAACACGCAGACCTATCCGGGGCATACGTCAGCGCATGCGCGCGCGTCCTATGCGTTTACCGAGACGCTCGAAGGCTTTGTTATTGTGCGGAACCTGTTTGACGTGAACTATGCAGACCGGGCCGACCTCGCCTTTGGGAATAATCGCTATTTCCCGGGGGAGCCACTGAACGCGACGTTTGGTGTGAGGAAGCGTTTCAACTGACCGAGTTTGCGCTTCGGTTCGCCCGCTCCGTAGGTTACACCTCTCTCAAATACTGAGGAGGAATCGATGAAGCTTTATCACAGCCCGCAAGCGCCGAACCCGGAACGGGTCACCAACTTCCTGAAAGCCAAGGGCAAACTTGGTGAGGTGGAGATCGAAGAGATCTCGATCATGAAGCAGGAGCACAAGACGGACGATTACCGGAAGGTCTCTCCCTTCTCTCAGGTGCCGTCGCTCGTTCTGGATGATGGTACGACGCTGACCGAAAGCCGCGCGATCTGTACTTATTTCGAAGGCATTTTCCCTGAGCCGAACCTGATGGGCGTCGATCCCAAGGAGAAAGCGCTGATCGAGATGTGGGACCGCCGCGTGGAGCTGATGCTCTTTATCCAGTTCGCAACCTGGTTTCGCAACTCTCATCCGGTGATGGCGCCGCTGGAAGTACCTCAAGTGCCAGAAGCCGGTGCAAAGGCCGAGAAAGGCGCACGCGCTATGGCAAAGCGTATCAATGCCCATCTTGCCGATAATGACTTCCTTGCCGCTGGCCGTTTCTCCATCGCCGATATCACATTGTATTGCTTCACGGGCTTTGCCGGCGTCATGAAATGGAAGCCGCATGAGGAGTTCGAGAATATCGGAACCTGGCGCGAGCGAGCCAAAGCCGAGATCGGCTAGTCCTCATAGGCGAGATAACCGGTTTCATCACCGACCTTGAATGTTGAGGTGAAGGACTTGCCGTCGACAATGATCCGGAGGGTGTAATTGCCCTCCGGAAACCTGTCGAAATTTAGAAAAGTGTATCCCGGCCAGGCATCATCATTGAAGCTGGACTTGCGCAGGAACTCCAGTCCTTCGCGGTACCAGATACGCTCAAACGACATGCCTTGAGGGACGTTGATCAGATCGAAGGTCACCATCAGCGTGGTGATATCCTCATCGAACGCCTCGGAAGTTTCGAGGCAGGTATAGGTCTGCGTCGAGAAATTTTCCTCTGTGCAGAATTCAATGTTCGCGACCTGGCTTTCTGCACCGTAACTGCGAAGGACTATGCCTGAGCCAACGACGAGAAGGCCTATGAGCATCGTCGCCGCGGTGACGGCCACCCATCTGCGGGTTCGGCGAGGCGGGTCATCAGAATCAGTCGGGGTCTGAGAGGCCTCCGCCGAGCCAGTTGGGGAGGCGGCTTGCTTCCGTGCATCAAGAGACTTCCGGCGGGCATCGATGAGGGCCTTCAGCCAGACCCTTCTTTGATCAGCTGATCTGGTGATCACCGCGGAGAGTGAACGGACTTTGTCGAGGCGCGGTACAGACGCGCCGCTTCGCCAGCTCTGTATGGATCTTTTGTCAACAGCCGTGGCCGTATCGGCGAACGCAGCTTCCATCGACTCGTCCGACCATGGCTGAAACTGACCGCCAGCGTCCATTGGCTGTCCGATCCCGTGGTCGCAGATAAACTGGAAGAGTTCGCGAAAATCGCGATCAACCGGCGGATCATGAAAAATATAAAGCGCCATATGCAGTGCACTTACCATGTCCGTCGTCTGAAAAAAGCCTGCAAGAAAAAATAAACGTGCAAACAGGGCGGTAGGCGCCGAAACTTCGGCAGGTCTTCGGGCGCGATACTTTGGACTGGCGGTCAGCTGGGTATCGATTGTCGTCGTGGCGGATCCGCTCGCCGCAACTTTTACACCGACTGCGCTGGAGAGTACAGAATGACATCATCAATCAAGGCAAGGTCCGCGTGCCGGCCCCTCACGGCAAAGGCGGCACTCATGCTGGCCAGCATCATGATGATGGAAAATAAGGAGGAAGGCGATGACACCGCCCAAATTGTCCGCGCTCTTCATGGTGCAATCAGCTGTCCCGATTGGCAGGCTGCTTCCGAGGCATGGGAAACCGCGACCGGACCTGACGACTGCTTGCCATGGCTCAGGGGAAGCATGAACAGGGAACAGAGCAATTGTGCGCTCGCCAATCTAACCGAGATTGCGCTGGCCGCAGGCGAGGTATCAGAAGAGAGCCGCGCATTGTTGTACAGAATTGCCGAGGTACTGGATCCTGCGCCGGGTCTCGTGGATCAGGCGATCTTCGTCATCGCGAGCAAGAACAATCGGGACGTTCTGTCCCCCAAGTCGAGCGATGACCCTCATCGACGATTTGCCAGGCATGACAGGCCAAGTGTTTATCATTGAAAGCCCGACTGCCGGTCCCGTCAGGCGCGTGCGAACTTAAGCTTACTCGGCGGCCACCGCTTGCCGTTGGGCTGCGAGCCATCCGTCGATATCTTCCAGCGCTCGAACGGCCTGCACACCCTTCTTCGCCCGGCCCTTGGCCTTGCCGCGGAGGCGTTTTCCTTCGTCATCCTTCTTCGGAATTGTCTCCGGATCGGGATCGGGGAAGAGGCCGAAATTGATGTTCATCGGCTGGAAGCTCTGCTTGCCCTGAAGGTGCCCGCCTGTGATGTGTCCGATCAGTGCGCCGAGCGCGGTTGTCGGTGGCGGCGGCGCAAGTTCTGTCCCAAGACGCTCCGCAGCGGCGAAACGGCCGGCGAGGAGGCCCATGGCGGCGCTTTCGACATAGCCTTCAACGCCTGTCACCTGTCCGGCAAAGCGAAGACGCGGCATGGATTTCATGCGCAGCTGTTCGTCGAGCAGTTTGGGTGAATTGAGGAAGGTATTGCGGTGAATACCACCGAGGCGCGCGAACTGTGCGTTCTCAAGGCCCGGGATCATCCGGAAGATGTCGGCCTGCGCGCCGTATTTCAGCTTGGTCTGAAAGCCCACCATGTTCCAGAGGGTGCCGAGCGCATTGTCCTGGCGAAGCTGGACGACAGCGTATGACTTAACGTCCGGATCATGCGGGTTTGTGAGGCCGACTGGTTTCATCGGTCCGAAACGCAGCGTCTCGCGGCCGCGCTCTGCCATGACTTCGATGGGCAGGCAGCCTTCGAAATATGGGGTGTCCTTCTCCCAGTCCTTGAACTCGGTTTTCTCGCCTGCAATCAGGGCGTCGATGAATGCGTTGTACTGCTCTTCATTCATGCCGCAATTGATGTAGGCCGCCTTCTCGCCATGCGGGCCCGGCTTGTCATACCGGCTCTGGCGCCAGGCTTTGTCCATGTCGATGGAGTCGAAATAGACAATCGGCGCGATGGCATCGAAGAAGGCGAGGTCTTCCTCGCCTGTATGCGCGCGGATGGCTTCGGCCAGCTTGATCGACGTCAGCGGCCCAGTCGCGATGATGACGCTGTCCCAGTCTTCAGGTGGGATGTCATCAATGGCTTCGCGGACGATTGTGATGTTCGGGTGGGCCTGCAGTGTCGCCGTGACATCTTCTGAAAAGCCTTCACGGTCGACAGCAAGCGCGCTGCCTGCCGGAACCGAATGCACGCTCCCCTTTGTGATGATCAGTCCGTTCGCCCGGCGCATTTCTTCATGCAGGACACCAACAGCGTTCGAGGTGTGGTCATCGGAACGGAATGAGTTCGAGCAGACAAGCTCTGCGAGCTTGTCTGTCTGGTGGGCTTCTGTGTCGCGAACGCCGCGCATCTCATGGATGATCACGGGGACGCCCATATTGGCAGCTTGCCAGGCGGCTTCGGACCCTGCCATGCCGCCGCCAATGATGTGAATTGGTTTGATGCTCATGGCTCCGGATGTGCGGGTTTGAGGCGCCAAGGTCAAGCTGACGCAGTCAGGGTGGCTGGACAGGGGGCTGGCACGTCATAGCTCCGCCTCGGTGCCAGTGGCTGGCGCACGATGCACCACAGCGAAGAGACACCAGACATTGCAACTTACCCAAGGCTCCGTCCGCGCATCCTTTTCGAAGGTCTGGATCCCAATGATATCGGGTGTCCTAGCCGTGAAAGCGATTGGCGTATCGGACGCCTATTTTGTCGGACAGCTTGGCGAAGACAAGCTGGCGGCCATTTCATACACGTTCCCGATTGTCATGACGCTGATCAGCCTCGCTATCGGGCTGAGTGCAGGCGCATCATCTGTTCTCTCGCGCATGATAGGTGCGGACGCCTCGATTGAAGAACAGGCAGAGTTGACAACGGGCGCGATCTGCATGGCGCTGATTATCTCGGTCGCGCTCTCTGTCTTCGGATTTCTGTTTATCGGGCCGATCCTCAGCCTGCTCGGCGCCGAGGGGCAGATCCATGAGGACGCGCGCACATTCATGCTCATCTGGTTTGCTGGCGTGGTCTTTCTGGTGGTCCTCGTGGCGACCAATGGCCTCCTGCGAGCAACAGGAGACGGCGTTAGTCCGGCTATCCTGATGAGTTCGATTGCCATCCTGAATATCGCTATCAATCCGGTATTTATCTTCGGACTAGGCCCTGTGCCTGAGTTCGGGATGCAGGGGGCGGCGGTCGCAACGATTACGGCGCGCGCTTTCTCAACCATCGGGGCGTTCTATCTGCTGGCCCGCAAGGATTTACTGGTCGTCTCGTTCAGCTCCATCAAGGCAGGACTGGGCCGGTGGAAGCAGGTGGCTCGCATTGGTTTGCCGGCGTCCCTGTCGACGTCGGTCAATCCGATTGCGCTATCAATTGCGACGGCAGCCGTTTCAACGCTTGGCTCATCAGATGTCGCCGCCTTCGGTCTGGTGACGAAGATCCAGTCCTTTGCGGTCGTGCCTCTTCTGGCCCTCTCAGCGGCGGCGGCGCCCTTCATTGGTCAAAACAGCGGCGCGGGCGAGACAGAAAGATCGCGAGCAAGTCTATGGTTCAGCGCGCAGGTTTCGATTGGATGGGCCGTTCTGCTGGCGGTCTTCTTCTTTTTTTCAGGTGACTGGCTGGTCTCATTCTTCACGTCATCGAAAGCGACGCAGGAATTGGCTGCGCTCTACCTTGCGATCGTTCCGCTGTCCTATGCCGGTTATGGCGTGATCATTTCGCTTACCGCTGGCCTCAATGGGCTCGGCAGGTCAGTCAGTGGTCTGGCGATCGGGGCAGGGCGCGCGCTCGGGCTCCTGGCGACGGGCGCGTGGATTGGCGTTCTGCTCGGCGGGTTTCTAGGGCTTGCTATCGGCGTTTTCTTTGCGAACGCTGTCTCAGGATTGATCGGCGTCTTCATAATTAAACGTCACGGCCTGAAAGAGGTAGATGATGGCGGCAACACCTCCCACGATTGCTATGAGAGCGAATAGGCCTCAGACGAGCTCTGAATGAGCGCCCGAGGCTGGAGGATGCTGAGAGTTGACTGACGAGAGTGACGCAAAGGGTCTGTTGGACCCTGAAGACTGGACCGCCTTTCGCGCGCGGGCACACGAGACGCTTGATCGCGCACTGGAAAAATTGGAGCGGGCCGGGACGGGGCGTGTCTGGACGCCTGTTCCCGAAAGTGTAGATGCGCAAATAAAGACGGCGCTGACAGGGGCCCCGCTTAGTTCTGCCAATGTGGATGATGCGCTGGCTTCGCTTTTGCCCCATGGTGTCGGCAATACGCATCCGCGTTTCCTTGGATGGGTGCATGGCACCGGAACACCTTTTGGCCTGCTACCGGCCATGATGGATGCGGCGATGAACGCCAATTGCGGGGGGAGGGATCATGTCGGGCTACGGGTCGAGCGTGAGCTGACTAGCTGGGTTTCCGAGCTGTTTGGCTTTCCAGACACCGCTAGCGGCCTCGTCGTGACGGGGACGTCCATGGCGACAATTATTGCCATGAAGGTCGCGCGGGATGCCGCGCTGAATTTCCAGTCGCGCGAGAATGGTATCGATGGGGCGGGGCTGGTCGGATACACCTCGAGTGAGGCCCATGCCTGCAACGCCCGCGCCTTCGATATGCTTGGGCTTGGGGCCGCGGCGCTTCGGAAAGTACCGGTAGACGATGCGTTCCGTTTGAATGTTGACGCACTGAAGCGCGCTATCGAGGCGGACAGAGAGGCGGGTTTGACGCCGTTCGCCATTATCGGCACTGCCGGAACGGTGAATACCGGTGCCATCGATGACCTCGACGCTATCGGCGAAATCGCTGAGGACCAATCTCTCTGGCTGCATGTCGACGGCGCGTTTGCGGCCTCTGGAGTCATGAGTCCGGATGTGTCGCCAAAGCTGCGAGGTATTGAGCGCGCGAGCTCGATCGCGTTCGACTTTCATAAGTGGCTTCACGTGAATTATGATGCCGGTTTCGTGCTGGTGCGCGATGAGGCGCTTCACCGACAGGCTTTTTCCTCGCGCCCGGATTACCTGAAGGCCGCTGAGCGTGGGCTGGCGGCGGGCAACCCCTGGCCTGTGGAGTATGGGCCTGAACTCTCACGCGGATTTCGCGCGCTGAAAATCTGGGCGCACATCGCCGAGTTTGGGACTAAGAGGCTGGGCGAAGCGATCTCTCATAATTGCCGCCTGATCGAGAGGCTTGCTAGTCTTGTAGACGATACAGACGAATTCGAACGCCTTGCGCCCATTTCAACGTCGATCTGTTGTTTCCGCTATGTTGCGGCAGGCCTTGAGAACGCGCAGCTCGATGCGTTGAATGAGGAGATCGTGATCCGGCTGCAGGAAATCGGCATCGCGGCGCCGTCGACCACGGGAATTGGAGGCAGGCTCGCCATTCGGGTGAACATGACCAACCACCGCACCCGCGAGCAAGATCTGCATATTTTGCTGGATGCCATTCGTGAGCTCGCCCCCGCCGCAATCGAGGCTGTGAGCCACCCATGAAGCATAGGTCTGGCGGCGAGCCCTGCAAAAGCCTTCACACGGCCCGTTGCCGCCCGCATGAGAGAGGGTTACCTCCTCAGTCATGACATCCAGTTTCAAGACGCCGCCCCAGGACATCCTCGCCAAGCTTATCGACCAGTGCCTCGCGGCCGGTGCGACCGCTGCAGACTGCTCGCTCGCCGTCTCTGATGGCGTCAGCGTAGATGTGCGTGATGGCAAGCTCGAAAATGTCGAGCGCAGCGAGTCGCAAGGCGTGTCCTTGCGCGCGCTCTTCGGGCAGCGGCAGGCGCATGTATCGGGGTCTGATATGTCGGACGAGGCGCTCAAAACGATGGCGAAACGCTGTGTTGCGATGGCCAAAGCCGTGCCGGAAGACAAGTTCGCCGGTCTGCCTGATCCTGAGCTTCTGGAGAACAACCCGCCCGAGCTCGATCTTGAAGGAGACGGTGAAATCCCGCTCGACCGGCTTGAGGCGGATGCCATCGAGGCCGAAGCGGCCGCTCTGGCGGTCGAGGGCGTCAAGACGGTCGCCGGCTGCGGAAATGGATGGAGCCATATGGAGAGATGGGTGGCGGCGAGCAATGGCTTCTCCTCCTATCTGTCGGGTGGCTCGACAGGTCTCGGACTTGCTGCTGTGGCCATGCACGATGATGCCATGGAGCGCGACTATGACAGCTGGAGCGTCCGTAAGATGGCGCACCGTCCGAAACCCGCGGAGATCGGCCGGGTCGCAGGTGAGCGCGCCGTTGCGCGGCTTGGGCCCCGCAAGGTGAAGACGCAAAAGGCTGCCGTAATCTATGACAAGCGCGTCGCATCCAGCCTGATCGGCGCCTTCCTGTCAGCGATATCCGGTCCTTCGGTGGCGCGCGGCGTGAGCTTTCTGAAAGACCGCATGGCGCAGAAGGTTTTTGCCGATGGTATCAACATCATAGACGACCCTTTCCTGGAGCGGGCCCTTGGCTGTCGCAATCATGATGGCGAAGGTCTGCCTGTTTCGCGCAAGGCGCTGATCGAGGACGGCGTTCTGACGCGCTGGTTGCTCAACGGGTCGTCAGCGCGCCAGCTCGGACTTGAACCCAACGGGTTTGCGAGCGGCGGGTTTGGCAATCCACCAGGCGTCGGCACATCCAATACGCATATCGAAGCAGGCTCAATGTCACCGGACGAGTTGATGAGCCAGGTCGGGAAAGGCCTGCTTGTGACCGACATGTTCGGCCCATCAATCAATCCCAATACCGGCGACTATTCGGTTGGTGTGGCCGGTTTCTGGTTTGAGGGCGGCGAGATCCAGTATCCTGTCTCCGAAGTGACCATTGCGGGGGATCTACCCGCGATCTTCGCGCGTCTTATCCCTGCGTCTGATCTGGAATTCCGCGGTCGCACGAATGCACCAAGCCTTCTGGTCGAGGACATGTCGATTGCAGGAAACTGACGCGCCCTTCAGCGAAGATTTCAAGCTTCTTCATGAAGCTGTGATCAAGGCTGGAAGCATGGCGCTGTCACGGTTCGAGGCCGGGGACGTCAAGTCATGGGAAAAGTCGCCTGGTCATCCGGTCACAGCGGCTGACCTTGAGGCGAACCAGATCCTGAAAGAGCACCTCACCAGCAACCGTCCAGATTATGGCTGGCTGTCGGAAGAGACGGCGCTCGACCGGAACACGCACCTCACGGACACTGTCTGGTGCATCGACCCGATCGATGGAACGCGGGCCTTCATGACCGGTGAGCCTTACTGGGCGATTGCGGGAGCTCTGATCAAGGACGGGCGCGCAATGTGCGGTGTTGTCCACGCCCCGGCCCTTGGGGAGACTTATGGCGCAGAACTTGGCAAAGGCGCCTGGCTGAACGGACAGAGGCTTCTGACAAGCAGCCGCAATGAAGAATCCGGATGCAGGTTGATTGCATCGGAATCCATGCTGACCCATCCGGCCTGGAGCGTGCCCTGGCCAGACATGGAGTTGGCGAAACCGAAGCCGAACGCCACGCTTCTAAGAATGTGCTGGGTTGCGACGGGGCAGTGGGATGCAACGCTGGCTCTGTGGCGCAAATCTGACTGGGACCTTGCCGCAGGGACAGTGATCGTGGAGGAGGCGGGCGGGATTGCCTCTACCCATCTCGGCGAACCCTATCTCTTCAATCGCAGCGAACCTGCCCAGCGCAGTCTCATTGCGGCTGGAAAGCGACTGCATCCTCTGTTAGTGGAGCGCGTCAAAGGCGTGCGCCTGCCCGACCCGAACTGGACCGTCAGACCGCACGATAGATCGAACGATACGGAGCAGAAAAAGATGGCCGATACGCCGGATACCAAGCAACTCCTTCACCTGGTCCTTGGTGGTGAGCTGAAAGACGTTCGCGGCATCGAATTCGAAGACCTTTCGAAGCTGGACTTCGTTGGCGCGTTCCCAAGCTACAAGGCGGCCTATGACGCCTGGAAGAATGCTGCCCAGCGGACCGTAGACAATGCCGAGATGCGCTACTTCATCCTGCATGCGCACAGGCTGCTCGATCCTGAGACCGGGTCGCACCATCACGTCTGACATGGCAACCGGGCCAGTGGCAGAGCGCACCCACAGCCTGTTCAGGTTGATCAGGGAACGGTTCAAGCCGCACTGGAAGTGGTTCGTTGTTGGCACGCTCTGCGCGGCAGTGACCGCCGTTGCGGCCGCTTCGTATGGCTATCTGCTAAAGCTGATCGTTGAGGGCCTTGAAGCGCTTGCACAGCCGGACTCGGGTGTGGTGCCGTCGAATTTGTGGTGGCTCATCGGCATTATCGGGTTTGCGGCTGCGGTCAGGTCGCTCTCGCTCTATGGCATGACGCTGGCCAATAATACCGGCGTCCAGCGCGCGGTTGTCGACGTTCAGGCAGATCAGTTCAATTCGCTCACTGACGGCGATTTCGCACGCCTCTCTGGCGACCGGTCGGGCGGTTTCGTTTCCCGCTTTATCAATGACGTGAACGCGCTGCGCGATGCCGGCCTCCGGCTGGCAAACAATCTGACCAAGGGCGTGCTGACCGTTACTGGCGTCCTGATCACCATGTTCATCATGGACTGGAAGCTTACGCTGGTCCTGATCCTTGTCTATCCAATTGCTTTTGGCCCCGTGATAGGCCTCGGCAACCGAGTGCGCCGCCGCTCGAAGCAGGCGCAGCGCCAGATCGGTGAAGTTGCATCGCTCCTGTCCGAGAGCTTTCAGTCAGCTCGTGTGGTGAAAGCCTATGGGCTGGAGAACTATCAGAAGGCCCGTGCGCGGCGCGGTTTTGCGGAGCGGTCTCGTCTCTTTCTGAAGGTTCTAACCGACAGGGCGGCCGTCGATCCGATTCTTGAGATTACCGGCGGGCTCGCGCTTGTCGGTATTCTGGCTCTAACCGCCTGGCGCATTGCAGATGGCGACACCTCGCTTGGCAATTTCGTCGGCGTCATCGGGGCGGTCGCTGTCGCAGCGCCGGAAGTGCGGGCACTCGGTACGCTTAATGCCGTCGCGCAGGAGGGGGGCGCGGCAGCAGACCGTGTCTTCGAGATTATCGATGCATCGCCCCAGATAAAGGACAGGTCCGATGCCACACCGCTTGAGGCGGCGCGTGGTAGCGTTGAGTTCGACAATGTGCACTTTGCCTACCCGGACGGCTCGCAGGCGCTGAAAGGTCTCTCATTCTCCGCAAATCCGGGTGAAACTGTGGCGCTTGTCGGTCCGTCGGGAGCGGGAAAGTCTACTGTATTCAATCTCCTGCTGAGGTTATATGAACCTGTGTCCGGTACGGTTCTGGTCGATGGCTGTGATGTGCGCAACTATACGGGCGCAAGCCTCAGGCGGGCGACTGCCCTCGTCGCGCAAGAGGCTCTTCTTTTCGACGATACGGTGGCTGCGAATATCGCGCTTGGCCGGATCGGGGCGCGGCGCGAAGAAATCAAGGAAGCTGCGCGGGCTGCCAGTGCGCATGACTTCATTCTCGGTTTGCCGGGTGGCTATGAAGCCCCTTGTGGTGAGATGGGCCGCAATCTGTCGGGCGGGCAGCGCCAGCGTATCGCCCTCGCCAGAGCCATCATCAGGCAGGCGCCTATCCTGCTCCTTGATGAGGCGACCTCGGCGCTAGACGCCGAGAGTGAGGCGAAGGTGCAGGTAGCCCTGGGCGAGTATGCCAAGAACCGCACGACTTTGGTCATTGCTCACAGGCTTTCGACCGTCCGGTCAGCAGACCGGATCGTCGTGCTGGATGATGGCAAGGTTGCTGAAGAAGGTACCCACCAGGAGCTGCTTCGCCACGGAGGCCTCTACAAGCAGCTTGTCGAGCTACAGCTCAGCTAGCCGTAGCTTCTCTGTTGAGGCATCTGTCTGGCTGATGCGCTCAGGAATTTAGCGAGCTTCTCAGAGCTTTCGGCGCCTTGGACGGCGATCTTGCGCATGGCGATATAAGTCGGTACCCCGCCGATCCCCATCTCACGGAAGAGGTTCTCTTCCTCGCGGGTCGCCTCTGCATCGGCATCGGAGTTCAACAGCTTCTCCACGATGGCGCGCTCCAGGCCGATAGACTCGCCGACATCTGCGAGAACCTCATAATCGCCAATGTCGCGCGCATGCTCGAAATAAGCCGAAAAGAGCGCTTCCTTGGCTTCAACGCCTTTGCCCTGTCCCTGTGCCCAGCGCACCAGACGGTGGGCATCGAAGCTGTTGGGGCGATGGCGGAGCGCGCCGAAGTTGAACGGTATGTCCTCTTCCTTGCCGAATTCGACGAGGGCCTCACGCATGCTGGCCCAGCGATTGTCTTCGGTTTCGGGGCCGAACTTGCTCGCCATGTAGTCGCGGTAATTGACGCCGCCCTGCGGGATTGTGGGATCAAGCTCAAATGGCCGGAAGACAAGATCGACATCGACGTCTTCTGCGAGGTCTATGGCTTTTCGAATTCGGCGAAGGCCCAGCCAGCACCATGGGCAGACGAGGTCGGAAACCATTTCGATTGTTAGCTTGGTCATGTTCTTGCCTTTCGGTGCCGCCCTAGTGCGTGGACTGTAAGCCATGATCCTTCAGTGCCTCAAGGGAGGTCACACTGAGGGCGCCTTCATGGGTTGCCTCAAGATCGACCGTCGGGGCCGCGTCTGCAAGTCTTGCCTCTTCCCAGCGACCTGCGCAGAGACACCAGCGATCGCCGGGCTTCAGACCCGGAAAGCCGAAGGCTGGCACCGCGCTCGTTAGATCATTGCCCTTGGACTTGCTGAAAGCCAGAAACTCTGCGGTGACGATTGCGCAGACGGTGTGATTGCCGCGGTCCTCTGGCCCAGTGTTGCAGCAGCCATCGCGGTAGAATCCTGTCTCAGGGTCTCGTCCGCAAACGGCCAGTTCGGTGCCCAATACATTGCGCGCTTTCATTTCGGCCTCCTGTGACAGGTCTGACCTAGCGCTTTTGGCGACGTCGTCGAACGAGGCGTGCAGTCTGCCAGCACGCGAAGGCGAGGCTAGATGATTGCGGTTAGGGTGAAGCCTGCAACCAGGATCAGCGCTGCCCAGGCATTTGATTTGAACACCATGAGGGCATGATCATCGTCCTGGTTCATTTTATAGATCTGCCATATCGCATGCCCGAAGAAAGCGATCACCGTCAGGGCACCAAGCCGTGTTGCGCCATTTGCAGCGACCGCACCGCCAAAGAATGCGGCTGCTGACAGGTAGAAACAGAAAGCGCCGAGAATGGTCTGCTCACCGAGGAGCCGTGCAGTCGACTTCACCCCGATCAGAGCATCATCCTCCCGATCCTGCATGGCGTAGATTGTGTCATAGCCGACGGTCCACGCTGCAAAACCGAGATAGAGCAGCACAGTGCCGAACGACACGTGCGTCGCCATGGCCGCAGCAACAAGCACGCCCCAATTGATCGTGAATCCAAGCCAGATCTGCGGCCACCAAGTGACGCGCTTCATGAACGGGTAGGCAGCGATTAGCGGCAGGGCCAGCAGTGCGACGATCTTTGCGTCAAACGGAATGCAGAGCCATGCAATAAAGGCGATGAAGACCTGCAGACCGAGGAAGATATAGGCTTGGGTGACGGTAACGTCGCCGGCGGGCAGCGGCCGGTTTGCCGTTCTGGCAACTTCGGCGTCGAAGTCGCGATCCTGAATGTCATTCCATGTGCAGGCGGCACCGCGCATGGTAACCGCGCCAATAACGATCAGCGCGTCCCACCAGATATCGATCCAGAAGAAACCCGTGTTGATGCGGGTATACGCAAGAGAGGCGAGCGCCGGGAGCATTACCAGCCAGGTCCCGATAGGGCGGTCCAGTCGCGCCAGGGCAGCATAGGGCCGAAGCGTTTCGGGCAGCGACACAAGCCAGTTCGGCAGCGCGCTATCTGCAGGTGCCTTTGAGCCAGTTTCGTAGGTCGCTGGCTCAACCGCTTCATTTTCCGGCTGGACCGGTCCTGAACTAGATGTCGTCGGATCACTCATGGTGCCGGTATAACCGCAATCGCACGTCAGGCGATAGAGACCGTCTTGCGATTAATAAAGGCCCGAATGCCGTCCTCGGCGAGCTCCCGGCCATAACCGGATGTCTTCACGCCGCCGAATGGAAGGCGCGGGTCACTTGCCACTTTTGAATTCACAAAAGTTGAGCCGGCCTCGAGGTCTCTGATGGCTTGGTCCATTTCGGCTCTTTCCGTCGTGCAAATGGACGAGCCAAGTCCGAATGGGCTGTCATTGGCGCGCCTAATGGCATCGGTCAGGCTTGAGACCTTCCAGAGCGAGGCAACCGGCCCGAACATCTCTTCATGGGCGGCGGGCGCATTGTCTGGCGCCTCCTCAAGGATCTGCGGGCCGTACCACCAACCGGTGTCGGGGAGGTCTTTCTGCTCAAAGAGAGGGCGCGCGCCCGCCTTGATCGACTTTTCGACCTGCGAGGCGAGGTCATCGCGAATATCCTTCATGGCGAGCGGACCGATATTGGTGCCGTCTTCGAGTGGATCACCCACCTTGAGAGCTTTCATTCCCTCGACAAACTTCTCACGGAAATCGTCATAGACGTCTGCGTGAACAAAGAAGCGCTTTGCCGCGATACAGGATTGGCCATTGTTCTGGGTGCGTGCGTCAATCGCTGTTTCCACGGCCGCCTCGATATCGGCCGATGGCATGACAATGAAAGCGTCGGTGCCGCCAAGCTCCAGCACGGTTGGCTTGATCTCATCGCCCGCAATGCTCGCGACCGAGGCGCCTGCAGGACCGGATCCGGTCAGGGTCGCGGCCCGAACGCGCCGATCGCGGACCACTTTTTCGACCTGGTCAGAGCCGATCAGCAGCGTCTGGAAACATCCTTCGGGAAAACCTGCTTGCCTAAATACGTCTTCGATGTTGAGGGCGCAGCGCCAGACATTGGATGCATGTTTCAATAGCCCGACATTGCCCGCCATCAGGGCAGGGGCTGCAAACCGGAACACCTGCCAGTACGGGAAATTCCAGGGCATGACGGCCAGCACCGGACCGATCGGCAAGTGGCGCACGAAGGCCTTGCTGGCATCGGTCTTGATCGTCTGGTCTTCGAGGTATTTGCTCGCGTTCTCAGCGTAATGACGACAGACCCAGGCGCACTTCTTCAGCTCGCCCTGCGCCTGAGAAAGAGGTTTGCCCATCTCAAGGCTCATCGACGGGCCCCAGTCATCGACATGCGATTCCAGAACGTCGGCAGCTTTCTGCATCAGCCTCGCGCGGTGCTCAAAGCTCGTCAGGCGCCAGTCTTCGTATCGTCCTTCTGCCCTGGAGAGGGCTGCATCGACATCGACCGGGCTGTGTGGCTCGAAGGTTTCTATCGTCTCTTCGGTGGCGGGATTGATCGAGCTGACACTCATAGGGCGGCCTCACTTGTTTTGGCTTAACTCTCTGACAACAGAAGCCTATATGGTCGCTATGAGTTCCTTTCCCCGTCTTTTCGTCGATTCCCCTCTGAACGAGGGTGAGAAAGCCGCGCTGAGTGACAATCAGTCGAACTATGTGCTGCGGGTCATGCGCCTGTCTGAAGGCGACCCTGTCCGCGTGTTTAATGGCCGCGACGGAGAGTGGGTCGCACGTCTCGTTCAGGAGAGTGGGAAGCGGGCTTCGATCGTCCCGGACCGGCAGACGCGGCCACAAGTCGAGACACCTGATCTCACTTTGTTTTTCGCGCCGCTGAAGAAGACGCGCACCGACTTTGTCGTCGAAAAGGCCTGTGAGCTGGGGGTCCGGAAAATACAGCCCGTGATGACCGAGCGCACGCAGTCGAGCCGGGTTCGCCGCGATCGGCTGCAGTCGGTCGTTATCGAGGCGGCAGAACAGACCGAGCGCATGGATGTGCCTGAGGTCTTCGATGACGTGTCGCTGCAAGCCGCTCTGGAGGCATGGCCTTCTGATCAGCCGCTGTACTATTGCGATGAGGCGGGCGATGCCCGCCCCATGCGTGACGTCTTAGGAGACGCTGCGCAAGGACCTGCCGGTATCCTGACAGGTCCGGAGGGCGGATTTTCACCGCGAGAAAGAGACTGGATACGAAAACTACAGAATATTCAGCCGGTTACCCTTGGCCCCCGTATCCTTAGAGCGGAAACAGCTGTTGTCGCTGCGCTGACTCTTTGGCAATCGTGTGTTGGCGACTGGCAGGAACACCCCTATCTGCCTGAAACCGAAAACGGCTAGAGAGGCCGGTATGACGACACCTACGTCCGACATTGATGAGAACGCCGCGCGTATCGAGTCGAAATCCGAGCTTGTCGAATGGATTGAAGAGGGCTGTACGCCCCGTTCAGACTGGAAGATCGGCACCGAGCACGAGAAGTTCGGCTTCATCAAGGAGGGGCTCCGCCCGCTTCCCTATGATGGCGAAGTATCTATCCGTGCCATGCTGGATGGACTTGCCGAAAAGTTTGGCTGGGAACCGATTGTCGAGTCGGGCCTGCTGATTGGGCTGAAAAAGGACGGCGCCAGCGTCAGCCTTGAGCCAGGCGGCCAGTTTGAACTTTCCGGGGCGCCGCTCGAGCATATTCACCAGACCTGCAATGAGGTCGGCGACCATCTCAGAGAGGTCCGCGAGATCGCAGATCCACTCGGGATCGGTTTCCTCGGCATGGGGTCTTCGCCGCTCTGGTCGATGGATGAAACGCCGATGATGCCCAAGGGGCGTTACGCGATCATGCGGGATTACATGCTCCAGGTCGGCCGTCTTGGCCGTGAGATGATGTTCCGCACGTGTACGGTTCAGGTTAATCTCGATTTCGCGTCTGAGGCCGACATGGTGAAGAAGTGCCGCGTGTCGCTGGCGCTTCAGCCACTAGGGACCGCTCTATTCGCGAACTCTCCGTTTACTGAAGGCCGCACGAACGGGTTCCTTTCCTATCGTTCGCACATCTGGACAGACACCGACCCCGATCGCTCGGGCATGCTGCCATTCATGTTTGACGACGGCGCAGGTTTTGAAAGATATGTTGACTACGCCCTTGATGTACCTATGTATTTTGTGCGCCGCGGCGGTAAGTATCTCGATGCCTCCGGCAAGAGTTTCCGTGACTTCATGAATGGCAAGCTGGACATTTTGCCGGGCGAAAAACCCGCCATGGATGATTTCGTGGATCACCTGTCGACCATATTCCCTGAGGTTCGGCTGAAGCGGTTCCTCGAGATGCGCGGCTCCGATTCTGGCCCGTGGAGTCGGCTCTGCGCCTTCTCCGGTTTCTGGACTGGTATTCTCTATGATCAGGCAGCGCTCGATGCAGCCTGGGAGCTGGTGAAGGACTGGACTGCGGCTGAGCGCGAATCGGTTCGCCAGTCGGTCCGCGTGCTCGGCCTCAGAACACCGATCCCAGGCGGCCGGACGATGCAGGACCTTGCCAAGGACATTCTGATGATCAGCCGCAATGGCCTGAAATCTCGTGCGCGCCTTGGGTCGGCCGGTGATGATGAGACCGGTTTCATCTCCGAACTCGACGAGATCGCAGAAAGTGGCCTTACCCCCGCTGACAGATTGCTTGAACTCTATCATGGTGAATGGGGCAGGCGGGTTGAACCAGCCTTCGAGACACTGGCCTATTAGACTGCGATTGCGCTAATCCCGTTACAAATGGCACATCTTTGCTTGAGCCGCGCCAAAACGCGTGGTCAAAGTGACGACTGACGAGGCGTGGCTTCACGCGTTCAGAGGTTGAGGGATCAAGCGTATGTTTTCTGTGTTGCTGTCATTGCTGGCCGTGCCGCCACTCGGTTTCACCATGTGGCAGCTCAGGAAACACCCCAAAGGCCTATACGTCCTGTTCTTTGCAGAAATGTGGGAGCGCTTTTCCTATTACGGGATGCGCGCGCTTCTGATCTTCTATCTCACCTGGCACTTCCTTTTCGAGAGCAGCTTCTCCCTGACGCTTTATGGCGCCTATGTAGCGCTGGTCTATCTCGGCCCTCTTCTCGGTGGATGGCTGGCGGACAAGTATATCGGCTTCCGGAAGGCGGTGACGTTCGGGGCGATCCTGCTGGTGGCTGGGCACGGCCTGATGGGCCTGCACGGACCGGCAGCCGTAGAGACGCTGAACGTTGACGGCACGGTCTATGAGCTGGAGCGTCCAGAGTACAGCGAAGCGCGCGATCGGTTTATCGTCATTGATGGCGAAGAGATCGCGATCGACAGCTTCGTTCAGCCCGAAGAAGGCTCCACGACACGTACTGTGACCTTCACTCAGGGCGGCGCGGAAACAGTTCTGGTGGGGACGCTGGAGCAGGAACGCAATCCGCTCTTCGCAACAATCCTGTTTGCCGCGCTTGCCCTTATTGTCGCGGGCGTCGGCTTCCTGAAGCCCAACATCTCGACATGTGTCGGCGCGCTCTATGACCAGGGCGATCGCCGGCGCGATTCTGGCTTCACGCTCTATTACATGGGCATCAATCTTGGCTCGTTCCTTGCCGGGATTTTCTGTGCGCTTGCTGCGGCAACGCTCGGGTGGTGGGCGGGCTTCGGACTTGCGGCCCTCGGCATGCTCGCCGGTCTCGTCGTATTTGTCTGGGGTCAGGGCTGGCTGGAAGGCCGCGCAGATCCACCAGCCGACGTCGATCTGAAAACCCCGGTCTTTATGGGTCTGAACCGTGAGTGGCTTGTCTATGGCGCGGGCCTCGCCTTTGCCTTGGCGGCTTTCTTCCTTCTGCAGATCGCAAGCATCATGACGCTTGCCATGCACGGCGTGTTCGCGGTCGTCACGCTCGGTATCATCGTCTATATGCTGACCAAGCTCGAGGATGATACGCGCAATGCGATGATCGGCCTCCTGATCCTGACCGTGTCCTCAGTCCTGTTCTGGGCGCTGTTTGATCAGGGGCCAACCTCGCTCAACCTCTTTGCGGCGGCACACGTCGATAATCAGGTCATGGGGTCGCCATTCCCGGCGCCTGTGCTCCAGTCGGCTAACCCGCTCTACATTATGTATTTCGCACCGCTGATTGCGGTCCTCTGGACCTATCTTGGCAATCGCGGGATTGAGCCGAACAGCTTTATAAAGTTCGGCCTCGCCATGATCCAGATCGGCGCGGGTTTCTTCGTGCTCAATCTTGGTATCCAGACGGCCGTGCCGGACGCTGACGGCGCGCTCCGGATCTCGGTGCTCTTCATCATGTTGATGTACCTGCTCCATACGACAGGTGAAATCTTCCTGTCGCCGGTTGGTCTTTCTGCCGTGACCAAGCTTTCGGCCAAACAGATCGTGGGCTTCATGATGGGCTACTGGTTCCTTGCTTCATCCTACGCGAACGTTATCGCGGCTGGGATCGCGCAGGCGACGCAAGTGCCCGAAGGGGCTCCTGCCGAAGAAAGCCTCGCGGCATACAATGCGGTCTACCTGCAGCTTGGCGGCGCCGCTGTCGCGCTCGGAGTTGTGCTCATTGTTCTCAGCCCATGGCTTCGCAACCTGACCAAGCATGCCGAACGCAGCCACGGGCCCGGCGACAAGGAACGCCGCGCTGAGGTAGATCCTTCCGGTGTCTCGATGGACCGGACGCAAAGCTAGGCTGCAACAATTCAAACTACTTGCAGATCCCCGCGAGGCACTGCCTCGTGGGGATTTTTATTTTAAGGGAACCTATTCCACACATTGCCAGCTCAACCCCAGGATCATAACCTTCAAGCTTACTTGGAGGGCGTTGGAATGATCAGAGTTGCTTTGTTAGCAATGAGCGTAGTTGTTTTCGGTGTAACTGCGGATGCTCAAAGCGATGCTGATGAAGATGCAGTGCCGATTGTGCCACCGGTCCCGACCTATCCGCCCATGGCTGCCATGCTCGGACTTGAGGGCTATTGCGAGGTCAGGTTTTCCGTTGACGAAAACGGTTACACGTTCAGCCTGACGACATCCTGCACACAGCCAATATTTTGCTATCAATCAAAAAAAGCCGTTTCGCTAGCACAGTTTGAGCCCAAACGGGTCGGTGGCCGCGCTTTGCCCCGCTTCAACGTGGTTTACCCGCTGGAGTACCGTTTGGAAGGCGAAGTCAGCGAAATCAATATGAGCAGCTTTGGGCCCTGCGATGAGAGGGCCGTGTCCTAGCCCGCACCGCCAACGGTCAGCGCATCGACCTTCAGCGTGGGCTGGCCAACACCTACAGGCACGGTCTGGCCCGCCTTGCCGCACGTGCCGACACCGTCATCCATCGCAAAATCATTCCCGATCATCGAGACCTTGTTGAGAGCTGTCGGGCCGTGGCCGATCAGGGTCGCGTTCTTGACCGGCGCGATGACTTCGCCGTTCTCGACGAGATAGGCTTCGGTACACTGGAAGACGAAATTGCCGGACGTAATGTCGACCTGGCCACCGCCGAAATCGACCGCCCAGATGCCGCGCTTGATCGATTTCACAATCTCTTCCGGATCGTCCTTGCCGCCCATCATCACCGTGTTGGTCATGCGCGGCATGATGCCGGCGTCATAGCTTTCCCGGCGGCCGTTTCCGGTCGGCGCCATACCCATGAGGCGGGCATTCAGGCGGTCCTGCATGTAGCCTTTGAGGATTCCATCCTCGATCAGGACATTGCGCTGGGTAGGGGTGCCTTCATCGTCGAACGAGAGGGAGCCGCGGCGCGCGTCCATTGTGCCATCGTCAACAATGGTGACGCCCTTTGCGGCGACCTGCTGTCGGATCTTGCCTGAATAGACGCTGGTCTGCTTGCGGTTGAAGTCGCCTTCCAGGCCGTGGCCAACCGCTTCGTGCAGCAGCACGGCAGGCCAGCCTGGCCCAAGCACAACTTCCATTTCCCCAGCCGGGGCAGGGATCGAATCAAGGTTGATTTCAGCTTTGCGCAGCGCCCGTTCGGCCATGGCCTGCCAGCGTTCTGGTTTGATCCATTCCTCATATTCGGCGCGGCCGCCCGCGCCTGACGAAGCCGATTCGCGGCGTCCGTCTTTTTCGAGCGTAACGGCGATATTGAGACGTACCAGCGGGCGAACATCGTGAAAGGCTTCACCAGCCGGGCGCAGGATATCGATCTCCTGATGGCTGCCGGCCAGAGAGACAGATACCTGAACGACGCGCGGATCTTTCGCGCGCACCCAGGCGTCAATCTCTGCCAGCAGGCCGGTCTTGATAGTGAAGCCGGGTGCCTCGGTCGGGTCGATCGGTGCATAGAGTTTGCGATTGGTCGTCGTCGGACCGCTATCGAGCGTACCGGAATAGCCGCGCTTGGCCGCTGAGGCCGTACTGGCGGCCCGGCGAATCGCGTCCAGGGTCAATTCGCCAGAGTGGGAATTACCGCTCGCCTCGCCAGCGACGACCCGGAGCCCGAAGCCCTGCGAGGTGTCGAAAGCGGCCGATTTCAGCCGACCATCATCGAACATGAAGCTCTCAGAGCGCGCGCGCTGGACATAGATATCGCCGTCATCAGCCCCGTCGCAGGCTTCAGCCAGGATACGGGTTGCTTCGGCGCGGTCGAACGGAAGATCTGTTTCTAGCATGCCAAAGAGAATGGACATTCGTCCGGCGCTGCGCAACCGCGCAGCCGTCGCTTACTGCTGTTGGACTTCGAACCGGCTGAGCTGGCGCTGCGCCAGTTCCCAGCCCGGGCGAAGCTCAAGCGCTTTTTGGAAGTCGAAATAGGCACCTGGAACGTCGCCCGTATTCTCCCGTGCGATGGCGCGGTTGTAATAGGCGGCAAAGATGTCGTCTGTTTCCAGTTCTATGGCCTTATTGAGCGAGACCAGAGCATCTGCGAAATTGCGCTGATAGATGTGCGCTGCACCTTCATTGAGATAGGCGGCACCAAGCGTCGGGATGACGGCGACGGCGTTTGCATAGTCGTTCAGCGCCTGCTCGTAGCTTCCATCGCGCATCCGGAGAACACCCCGATTTACATAGGTCGCCGCGCGGGTCTCTCTTGTCATGGTTTCTTCTCGCAAAGCGCGCGAACACGTCTGCTCTGCGATCCGGAAAATGTAGTTGCCGCTATTGGCCTCATCGTAGCATTCACGGGCAAGCCCGCCGCCGATGACGAAAACCTGCGCGCTGGCCGCGGCGCTACTGGCCAGCGCAACAAGACTGCTTAGAAGGATGCGTGACATTGTATGATACCTCCCTTTGAGGTCCCCAATATAGCTCTGCTCGGAAACAAAGCGAAGCGGCTGCGACAAATTTGAATTCACTGAAGGGCTGGGTGGACTGCAAGAGTCTGCGGAGCTATGCCAACAATCAAGTTTTTACCAAGGAGTCGGGCTGTGCGTTTTCTCGTCGCTCTTCTTTCGATCTTGCCACTTAGCGCAGTCGCTCATGCGGCCGTGCCTGAGCAAGGTGGAATAAATCTCCAGGATGCCGCGACCCGCATCATGGAACGTCTACACTGGTTTCATAACTATCTGGTGGCGATCATCACGATCATCACCTTGTTCGTTTTGGCCCTGATTGTCTGGGTTTGTATAAAGTACAACAAGCGCGCCAATCCGGTCGCCCGCAAGTTTAGCCATAACACGCCGATCGAGATCATCTGGACGGTTGTGCCTGTGCTGATCCTGGTGGCGATTGCCGGTCCATCTTTCTCCAATCTCTTCTATCAGGAAAATCAGCCTGATCTTGAAGCCATTGCGGCTGCCGATGAGGATAATCCAAATATCTATCCGGAAGCCGCTGAACAGGGCTGGATCACGGTCAAGGCGCAAGGCAACCAGTGGAACTGGACCTATTCCTTCCCGGATGTGCTCGATGATGGCGGCTATCCTGTCGAGTTCGTCTCAAACCCGCTTCAGCGCGGTCTGTCGAGCGACAATCTCGACGCCGCGCGCGGCCCGCGTAACCTTGCTGTCGACTATCCACTCGTCCTGCCTGTGAACCGCTATGTGCGTTATCAGACGGCGGCCTCGGACGTCATTCACTCGTTCACCGTGCCAGCTTTCGGCATCAAGACCGATGCGGTGCCAGGCCGTCTCAATGAAGGCTGGTTCCTGATCGAGCGGGAGGGCACCTATTACGGCCAGTGCTCCGAGCTCTGCGGCAAGGATCACGCTTTCATGCCGATCGAAGTGCGTGTCGTCGATCAGGCGACGTACGATACCTGGATTGAAACGCTTCGTTCTGGCGACTTTGATGGCGCCTTCGACTCTATCGATCAGGCTCAACTAGCAAACAATTCCGACCGGACGAGCGCGGACACGCGTCTTGCCCAGGCCGAGTAGAAACCAAGAGGATTTCTGACATGGCAATGGATCAAGTTTCGACCGTCCATGACGATCATGCCCACGATCACAAGCCGGGCTTCTTTACGCGGTGGTTCCTGTCAACGAACCACAAAGACATCGGTACGCTGTATCTGGTCTTCGCGCTCTGCGCTGGTGTGATCGGTTATACGCTGTCGGGTGTTATCCGTCTGGAGCTTGCGCAGCCTGGTATCGGCCCGCTCACGACCCTGATGGAATGGTTCGGCTATTCCGGCGATCAGGCGATCGAGCACGCCAAGCATTTCTACAATGTCGTGATTACCTATCACGGGCTGATCATGATCTTCTTCATGGTTATGCCTGCGCTGATTGGTGGTTTCGGTAACTGGTTCGTGCCGCTCATGATCGGTGCGCCGGACATGGCGTTCCCGCGCATGAACAATATCTCGTTCTGGCTCACCGTCGCTGCCTTCATCATGGCATGTACGTCCATGCTCATTCCGGGCACCGGCCAGTTCCTCGGCTTCGGTGGCGGCTGGGTTCTCTATCCACCGCTTTCCAGCACGACCGGCCATCCTGGCCCGTCAATGGATCTTCTGATCCTGTCGCTGCACACGGCTGGTATTGCCTCCATCCTGGGCGCGATCAACTTCATCGTGACGATCCTGAACATGCGTGCCCCTGGCATGACCCTGCACAAGATGCCGCTCTTTGCCTGGTCCGTACTGGTGACGGCTGTTCTGCTGCTGCTGGCCCTGCCAGTGCTCGCTGGCGCGCTGACTATGCTACTGACCGACCGCAATTTCGGGTCGCAATTCTTTGACCCGTCAGGCGGCGGTGATCCTGTGATGTTCCAGCACCTGTTCTGGTTCTTCGGTCACCCGGAAGTCTACATCATGATCCTTCCGGCCTTCGGCATCATCTCGCACATTATTTCGACCTTCTCCAACAAGCCTGTCTTTGGCTATCTCGGCATGGCCTATGCCATGGTTGCGATTGGCGCGATCGGCTTCATCGTCTGGGCGCACCATATGTATACGGTTGGCATGCCGGCTGACATGAAGGCCTACTTCGTGGCAGCGACCATGGTGATCGCGGTTCCGACGGGCATCAAGATCTTTTCATGGATCGCGACCATGTGGGGCGGATCTATCGATTTCTCCGTTCCGATGGTCTGGGCGATCGGCTTCATCTTCCTGTTCACCCTTGGCGGTGTGACGGGTGTGGTGCTCGCCAATGCCGGGATCGACCACGTCCTTCACGACACCTACTACGTCGTCGCGCACTTCCACTATGTGCTGTCGCTCGGCGCCGTGTTCGGCCTTTTTGCCGGCTGGTACTACTGGTTCGAGAAGATGTTCGGTGTGAAGTACAACAAGTTCATCGGGTACGCCCATTTCTGGACCATGTTCATCGGGTCGAACCTTCTTTTCTTCCCACAGCACTTCCTTGGTCTTCAGGGCATGCCGCGCCGGTACATCGACTATGCTGACGCATTCTCGACGTGGCACTTCTGGTCTTCGATGGGCTATGCAGTAACTCTGGTTGCTACGCTGCTGTTCTTTGTCGGCCTCATCGAAGCTGCGGTTCGTCGCCGCAAAGGTGTCGCCAATCCATGGGGCGAGGGCGCAACAACGCTGGAATGGACGCTTCCATCGCCGCCACCATTCCACCAGTTCAACGAGCTGCCAGAAGTAAAGCCGCAAGGCAGCCACTAAAGGGCCGTTGAACGTCTGATCAAAAGCGGCCCTTCGCGTCAGTGTCGCGGAGGGCCGTTCCATCTTGATGGAGCAGGAACGTCAAATGTCGCATGTCGATACAGTAGATATGACATCGCAAGCGCCGCGGTACGCCACGGCCGGTGACTATGTGCAGCTGATGAAGCCGCGCATCATGATGCTTGTCGTGTTTACAGGTCTGGCTGGTCTCGTAAGTGCACATGGCGTCACCGGCGTCGCGATCAATCCGGTGATGGCCGCAATCGCGACACTTGCGATTGCGCTCGGTTCTGGTGCCGCTGGCGCAATCAACATGTGGTATGACGCCGACATCGACGCCGTCATGAAGCGTACCTCGACCCGGCCAATTCCGTCGGGCGCCGTGCCGCGCGGCGAAGCGCTGGCGATGGGCCTCGTCATGAGCGGGGTCTCCGTTCTACTGATGTGGATGGCGTCGAACGTTGTCGCGGCTTTTCTGCTCGCCTTCTCGATTGCGTATTACGGCTGGTTCTACACCATGCTGCTCAAGCGCCGGACTCCGCAGAATATCGTGATTGGCGGGGCAGCGGGCGCGTTTCCCCCTGTTATCGGCTGGGCCGTCGTCACAGGCAGCGCGCCGCTTGATGCCTGGCTTCTGTTTGCCATTATCTTCTTCTGGACGCCGCCCCATTTCTGGGCGCTAAGCCTGCTGGCGCATGGTGAATACAAAAAAGCCAATGTGCCGATGCTGCCTGTCACGCACGGCGCGAAATCGACGCGCAATCATATTCTGGTCTACACGCTGCTGTTGGCGCCGCTTGCGCTCGCTCCGGTTTTTACCGGCCTTGGCGGGGTCATATACGGCATTACCGCAGCGCTTCTTGGCGTCGTTTTCGTCAAGTTTGCGGTTGATGTCTGGCGGAGTGACGCCGGTGCCGTGCCTGTGCAGCCAGAGGGTGCAAAAGCCGCCAAGCGCATGTTTGCGTTCTCGATCCTTTATTTGTTCGTGCTGTTTGCGGCATTACTCGTCGAACATGGGGCCGGGCTATACTTCAACGTTGCGGGGATCCTGTGAGCGAAGAAAACTTCAAGCCTGTAAAGCTCAGTGATGAGGCCCGCCGGGCGCAGAAGCGCCGGAACCTGTGGCTCGCTTTGGCGCTGATCACTTTCGTCGTTCTTGTTGCCTTGACCACAATCATGCGGCTCGGCGGCGGTGTCCCGGAGCGGATGTAATGAGCAATCTGCGTATCACCGTCATATTGGCAGTCGTGGCCTTCGGGATGCTCGGGCTCGCCTTTGCGTCGAAGCCGCTTTACGACACCTTCTGCCGCGTTACCGGCTTTGGTGGGACGACCCAGATCGCAGAAGCAGCGCCCGAGGAAGTGCTCGAACGATCTGTTACGGTCCGGTTCGATTCGAACGTCATGGATGCCCCAATCCTGTTCCGGCCGCTGCAGACGAACATGGATGTCCATCTTGGCGAACACGGTCTGGCTTTCTTTGAGGTGACCAACACGTCGGATCGCGATGTGAGCCTGATGGCCTCCTACAATGTGACGCCTCACAAGGCCGGAATTTATTACAACAAGCTGGAATGCTTTTGCTTCGAGGAGCGGATCGTCAAGGCGGGCGAAACCAAAAAGCTTCCTGTCGTGTATTTTGTTTCACCCGACATGGACAGCGATTCAAATCTTGCTGATGTGCGGACAATCACGTTGTCCTATACCTTCTATGAGACTGATAATTTCGAAAGTGCGGCTAAATCGGCGGCACTTAACTGAGTGGTTGCGACTCCTGCGGCCTGCGGGCTAAAAGGCGCGAAGAATTACATGGACGATAGGGATTCCGGGCTATGGCACATGATGAAGTAAAACATGACTATCACCTGGTGAACCCATCCCCCTGGCCGTTGCTGGGGTCGATGGCGATGGTCGTGCTGGCGATTGGCGCCGTCATTTATATGAAAGGCCTTTTCGGTCTTCCTGAAGGGTCGCCATGGCTGCTGCTTATCGGCCTCTCCTTTGTTGCCTATGTCATGTTCGGCTGGTGGCGTGAGGTCATCAAGGAAGGCCGCGCGGGCGATCACACGCCTGTGGTTCAGATCGGTCTGAAATACGGCATGATCCTCTTCATTGCTTCAGAGATCATGTTCTTCGTTGCCTGGTTCTGGAGCTTCTTCGAATTCGCCATTTTCCAAAGTGCCCGCGTCGGCGGAACGTTCGATGCGGCGAACCCGCTCTATGCCGAAGCGCTTCAGGCGGTCGGCGGCCAATGGCCACCTGCCGGTGTTGAGCTGTTCGATCCTTTCCACCTGCCGCTCATGAACACGCTGGTTCTGCTGCTGTCCGGCACTACCGTGACAGCTGCCCACCACGCGCTTCAGCATGATAACCGCAAGACGGCGATCAATATGCTGGCCATAACGGTTGCGTTGGGTATTGCATTCACCGGCCTTCAGATTCTGGAATATTCCCACGCAGGCTTCTCTTATGACGGCACGCTGTATGGCTCTGCCTTCTTCATGGCGACCGGCTTTCATGGCGCTCACGTTGTCATCGGCACCATCTTCCTTGCTGTGTGCCTGATCAGGCTGATGATGGGCGGCATGAGCGCGAAGAAGCATCTCGGCTTTGAGTTTGCCGCCTGGTACTGGCACTTTGTCGATGTGGTCTGGTTGTTCCTCTTCGCCTTCGTCTACGTCATTCCGTATCTGGTGCTTGGTCACTAGGAGGCCTTTTTGGCGGGTCACGTTTCACCCATAAAGACCGGGCTCGGTTGCCGATGCCCGGCCTGCGGTGAGGGGGCCGTCTTCAAGTCTTTCCTGGAGATTGCGCCGCATTGCTCCGCCTGCGGCGCTGACTTCTCAAAGGCCGATGCCGGTGACGGTCCGGCCTTTTTTGTCATGTTTCTTTTGGCGATCACCATCATGCCGCCCGTCCTGCTGGTTCTGTTCGCGCTGCAATGGAAACACAGTGCTGAGGAGGTCCGTTGGACAGGCAACGGTGGCGCAGCCTCATGACATTCCGACCGATGCCAGTTCTGACGGTGTTGAGCATGATCAGCCTGGTCATCCTGATCATGCTGGGGAACTGGCAGTACTCCCGCTACAGTGAGAAGAAAGCCCAGGGCGTGGTGGCGAATGATGTGTTCGAAACCGCCAGCGTTGAGATCGACACGTCCAATTCAGGCAATTCCCAGCAGGTTTATGGAATTATCGACGGAGAGCCCGTCTGGCGCCGCTATGTGCCGGGCCGCATAGATGGTGAGGGACCTGTGGTTCTGGTCCTCTGGGATGCGGTATCCGGGACCGACCCCGTCGCCGTGGGGATTGAAAGCCTCGGCGCGTATGAACGCCGTGCCAATGTCTTCCTTCGCCCTGCGCAGACAGGCGGTCTTGCAGGGTCGAGCAAGCCGCAGCGCGATCTCTGGTATGGGTTCAATGGCACCGCCATGCTCGAAAACCTTGGCTATGGTGAGACTGATCCGCGCGTGGTGGAGGCAGATGAACTCACCGTTCGGCTCGGCGAAGACATGTCTCGCTCCCGGCTGACTGAAAACCCCTATGCGATGCTAAGCGGGCGCGATCCGCTGCCGCCAGAACGTCATTTCGGTTACGCTCTGACATGGTGGGGAATGGCCATTGGTCTTATCGGCGTGTATCTCGCGTTCCATCGGTCTCAAGGCCGGCTGAAATTCGGGAGAAAGCCGTGAAGTTCATCTCAACCCGCGGACTGGCAGAACCTGTCGGTTTTGTTGACGCCTGTCTCTCCGGCCTTGCGCCGGATGGGGGGCTTTATGTGCCAGAGAGCTGGCCCGCGATTGAGCCTGCCCGCATCGACGAACCCTATATTTCAGTCGCCAGCCGCGTCATCTCGGCCTTCGCGGGGGATGAGCTCCCGCGCGACACTGTCGAGGCGATTTGCGAACGGGCCTATGCCGGGTTCGCGCACAAGAGTGTCGCGCCGCTCGTCCAGTGGGGTTCAAACCGCTTCATCATGGAACTTCATCACGGGCCGACACTGGCCTTCAAGGATGTGGCCATGCAGCTCATCGGGCAGCTGTTCGATGAAGTTCTCTCCGTACGGGGCACCCGGATGAGCGTGACATGCGCAACGTCGGGCGACACGGGCGGGGCGGCAGCGGCGGCTTTTGCAGGCGCGTCGCAGGTGGATCTCTTCATCCTGCACCCGTTCGAGCGCGTCTCGCCGGTACAGAGACTATTCATGACGACGACGGGCGCTGACAATGTCCACAACATCGCGATCGATGAGGATTTCGATGTCTGTCAGGCAATCGTCAAATCACTGTTTGCCGACCGCGATTTTGTCGCTGAGACAAACTTGTCCGGCGTGAACTCCATAAACTGGGCGCGGATCGCAGCGCAGTCGGTCTATTATGCGACCGCGCAGGCGGCCCTTGGGGCCAATCGGCCACTCCGCTTCATTGTGCCAAGCGGCAACATGGGAGATGCGCTGGCAGGCTATGTCGCGGCCCGATGCGGTCTGCTGGCGGGTTTCGAGGCGGTTTGCGCCGTGAATGAGAACGACACGCTGCGGGTTCTTTTCGATGAGGGCCGTATGGTGCGCCGCTCGGCGCTGTCGACGCCAAGTCCCGCCATGGACATTTCCGTGCCGAGCAATTTCGAGCGGCTCGCCTTCGAGGTGAGCGGCCGTGATCCACAAATGTTGCGCGGCCTCTATGAACGGTTCGCCCAGACCGGCGATGTCGAGCTGCCGGACCAGATTTCCGGGCCGCTCAGATGCAGTGGGCTTTCGGGCGCATCGGTTTCCAATGATGCCACCTTGTCTGAAATGAACCGCGTGCATGATGAAACCGGCTGGCTGATCTGTCCGCATACGGCCGTCGGCACCCATGTCGCCCGCGCGGGTGGTGATCGTGATGTTACTGATGTCGTGCTCGCAACGGCGCATGCGGCCAAGTTTCCGGAAACTGTTGAAAAGGCGGTTGGTCGCGACTGTCCATTGCCGGACCGTGTGGCGGGACTTGCCGATAAGACAGAGGTGTTTGAACGTCTGCCGTCAGAGGTTTCTGATGTTCGCCACTACATCCTTGAAAATCGGCGTCACTAAATCTCGCCACTCTGGGCGAACGGGGCTAGGCTTGGCAGCATGATTACGGCCGATCCCCTGACGCTTGGCGAGTGGACCTGGAATGCACAGTCCCAGCGGCTGAGCATCCGTGTGGATGCTGCCACCGATTTTCAGGAAATCGACGGGACATGGACCCTCCAATCGGTGTCGAAGATTCTCGACGGGCTGAGCCATCAGCGGCTTCACAAGCTTTTTACAGGCCATCGACCAGATGCTGAGCGGGTCTCCTGCAGGTTGGAGCTTTCGACGGGTAAGGTCGTTTCGCTCACTGGCGCTTTCGATGGGGCAGGTTCAGCCGAGGGCGTTCTCATGCGCCGTATCGAAACGGGTGAATGGTTCGCCGATCCAGCCGGGGCAGAGCTTGAGGCTGTTTTCCAGCCAATCGTTTCATTGAAGTCCGGGCGCATAGATGGGTTTGAAGCCCTTGCGCGCTGGCCCTCCGCTGATGCCTCCCGTCCTGATGGGCGGCAAGAGCGCGGCCTAGCGACCTCCATGTTGATGCGCGCCAGTGAATCCCTTGCCGCGTGGATGATGGCGAGCGGCCGGCGCGACCTCTTCGTCAATGTGAACGTGACCGCGCCCGATCTGGCTGAAGACGCGCTGGTGACGCTCGTCGGAGACTTGATCTCAGGGCATGCGTTTTCGGACGGTCAGCTCAGGATTGAGCTCACAGAGCAGGCGGCGCTGCGAGATCCGGATGCCGTCCTGAAGACAGTTGAAGCGCTGAGGGATGTCGGGGCAGGGATCATCCTCGATGATTTCGGGACCGGACATTCGTCGTTTGAATGGCTTGAGGCGCTGCCTGCCGATGGCCTGAAAGTAGATGCCGATCTTATAGCCAAGCTGGACCGGTCACGCATGCAGACAATCCTGAAGGCGGTGACAACGCTGGCCCATGAGCTTGGCATGTCAAGAACGGCGGAGGGGGTGGAAGATCTCGGCAGGATCAGCCTGTTGAAAGAGCTGGGGTTCGATTACGTTCAGGGCTTTGCGTTTTCGAAGCCGCTACCCGCCCGTGAAGCCGGAGAGCTTCTCAAAGCCTGAGATCAGGCACTGCCCCCCGCCGAGTGGAGATGGGCCGCGTCGATGCCGATGAGCTTCAATGCCTTTGTCCACTTGGTGTCGTGGCGCCCGCCGAAAACAATGTCGGGAATCGGCTCGCTGATAATCCAGGCATTTTCGGCGATTTCCGTCTCTAGCTGTCCGGCGCCCCAGCCTGAATAGCCAAGTGCCATGACCGATTCACGAGGCGCGTCATCTGAGGCAAGCGCAACCAGGACGTCGCGTGTGGCGGTCAGGCAGAAATCCTCGTTGATATCGAGCGTCGCGCCTTCGCAGTGAAAATCACCCGTATGCACGACAAACCCCCTGTCGGTGCCGACCGGACCACCGCTAAGGACAGCATCCTCAGGGATCTTGATATTCTGCTCGATGCCAAGCTGCGACAGGAGTTGTGGCAAGGTGAGGTCGTCCATCGGCTTGTTGAGCACAATCCCCATGGCGTATTCAGGCTCATGCGCGCAGACGAGGACGACAGAGCGTAAAAACCTGGAATCGCCGATCCCGGGCATGGCAATCAAAAGCTTGCCGGTGAGATCGCTCATCATGACGTTTTCACCTCTCTTCATGCAAAGGCTGACTCAGACCCCTGGAATTATCAAGGTTCGATTGAAACCCATGTTACACTTGCATAAGAAGCGAGCAGTTTCACAGGAGAATCTCAATGACAATTAAACAGGGCGACAAACTGCCAGACGCGGTTCTGATGGAAATGACGGGCAATGGCCCAGAGCCACGCAAGACTGACGATATCTTCAAGGGTAAGACCGTGGCCCTCTTCGCAGTGCCGGGTGCTTTCACCCCGACCTGCTCGGCAAAGCATCTGCCAGGCTTCGTGGAAAAGGCCGAGAGTCTGCACGGCAAAGGCGTCGATGATATCGTTTGTACGTCAGTCAACGATGTCTTCGTGATGAATGCGTGGGGCGAGCAGGCCAAGACAGGCGGCAAGGTCCGCATGATGGCGGACGGCAATGGCGCGTTCGCCAAAGCCATGGGCCTTGAAATGGATGCCAGCGGTTTTGGTATGGGGGAGCGGTCGAAACGCTATTCCATGCTGGTGAAGGACGGCGTCGTCGAACAGCTCAATGTTGAAGATGGCGGCGAGTTCAAAGTGTCATCGGCCGACTACCTTCTCGGTCAGATTTAACCTCTCCCTTAGACGCTGACTCCGTCTATAAACGGCGCATACCCGGACCGGTGTGCGCCGTTTTTTCGATCTGCATTTATTGAATAACGATGATTCAGGCCCGATATTAGTCTCAGCTCAGAGAGGAGAGCCTGAATGGATCCGTCATATATTGTCGTCATCGTCTTAGCTGTGGTGGCGCTTATCCTGCTTGTCTCGGCAGTAAAAGTCGTGCCGCAGGGCTACAATTTTACGATCGAGAGTTTCGGTCGCTATACCAAGACGCTGACCCCCGGCCTTACCTTCATCGTGCCATTCTACCAGCGCGTCGGGCGCCGGATGAACATGATGGAAAGCGTCTATGATATCCCGACGCAGGAAGTGATCACCAAGGACAATGCGATGGTGTCATGCGACGCCGTGGTGTTCATTCAGGTCATCAATCCGGTTTCGGCGGCCTATGAGGTCAACAACCTTCAGAACGCGATCCAGAACCTTGCGCTGACCAATATCCGAACGGTTGTCGGCTCCATGGATCTCGACCAGGTGCTGTCCAACCGCGATGAGATCAATGCCCGGCTCCTGTCTGTAGTCGATGCGGCGACCAACCCATGGGGCGTGAAAGTCACGCGGATCGAGATCGCTGACCTCACCCCGCCCGCCGATATCACGGAAGCCATGGCGCGCCAGATGAAGGCCGAACGCCTGAAACGGGCTGAAATCCTGACGGCGGAAGGCGACAAACAGTCGGCGATCCTGAAGGCAGAGGGCCAGAAGCAATCGCAGATCCTTGAAGCAGAAGGCCGGCGTGAAGCGGCTTTCCGCGACGCAGAGGCGCGTGAGCGGGAGGCTGAGGCCGAAGCCAAGGCGACCGCGATGGTGTCAGAAGCGATCGCCAAGGGCGACGTGAACGCCGTCAATTACTTCCTCGGCCAGCAATATGTCATGGCCTTCGAGAAGCTTGCGATCTCGCAGAGCAACAAGACGGTTATCATCCCGGCAGAGTTCAGCTCGCTCCTCGGAACGATCGAGGGCATCCGCGGCCTGACATCCAGTGCGAGCAAAGCCGCCGCCGAACCTCAAGGCGGCGCGGTACCGGCCACGCGCTCCCGGAGAGACAGCTGATGGATGCATTGCTCGATCTTGTCTGGCCGACCACCGCCTGGCACTGGCTGGTGCTTGCACTCGTCCTGCTCGGCATCGAAATCATCCTCGGCACATTCGACTTTCTTTGGGTCTCTGTCGCAGCGGGAGCCACGGCAATGTTCGCGGCGTTCGCGCTGATCGGCAGCCATAGCTGGCAAGGACAATTCCTCTTCTTCGCGGTGGCAGCCGTTGGTCTCATCGTACTTGGCCGAACAGTCTTTGCGGATATGCGCGCGAAGATCGTCGATCACCCGACGCTTAACCGTCTGATGGACAGAACGCTCGGCAAGCGGGCGACCGTGATTGCGGGCTTTTCCGATGGTCGCGGGCGGGTGCGTCTTGGCGATACCGAATGGCCAGCCGAAACCACTGACGGCAGCAATCCATCCAGCGGATCGTCTGTCATCGTCGATGGCACCGAAGGCAATGGTTTGAAGGTCAGGCCAGACTGAACCTAAAAAAGATCGCCCTGCGGCGGTTCTTTCTTTGGCGCGGCAGGAGCGGGTTTCGCTTTTGGTAGAGGCGTCGGCGGAGGTGGAGCTTTCTCAACTCCTTCTCCCAGAACACGCGCATCAATTCGCCCATCGCCCAGCGTGACCGTCAGGTGCTCACCAGATGCGACCGCCTTGGCTGACCGCAATATCGCCCCCCCTTCATCACGGACGACCGCAAAGCCGCGCGCCAGGGTCGCCTGATAGGAGAGGGCTTCAAGCAAATTCCCTTTAGCGGAGAGTTGTTGCCTCTGCGTATCGATCAGCCGCTGAAGGGCAGGGCGCGCCCGTTTTGATGTGTCCGCAAGCCGCCGCCGCGCCTCGCGCGCATCCTTGCTGAGCGGGTCGGTTCGCAAGCGGCTTCCGCAGCGTGCAAGATCGATGTGCTTGGACTTGATGGCGCTCGAAAGGCCACCGCGAAGGCCTGCGTCAAGGTAATCCAGGCTCTGGCGTTTCTGAGCAATAAGCGTCTCTAGCCGCGGCAGACGTGAGGCCCTCAGCCGGTCGGCGTCATGGCGGACGCGGCGCGATAGCGCGCGGGTGAGACTCTGGGCGCGTTCTTCGACCGCCATAATGAGATCATTGCGAACTGGGACGGCGATCTCTGCGGCGCCCGTAGGCGTTGGTGCGCGCGCATCCGAGACATAGTCGATCAGCGTCGTGTCGGTCTCGTGCCCGACGGCGGAGATAAGCGGTATCTCGCTTTCGAAGGCGGCGCGGACCACGCTCTCTTCGTTGAACGGCCAGAGATCTTCGATCGAGCCGCCGCCGCGCCCGACGATCAGCACGTCCGGGCGGTCTCCAGGCGGCATGGCGTTGAAGCCCCGAATGCCCGCCTCGATCTGCGCGGCGGCCCGGTCGCCCTGCACGAGTGCTGGCCAGACAATGACGCGCACCGGGAAGCGCTCCCTGATCCGGTGGAGAATATCGCGGATGACTGCGCCTGTGGGGCTGGTCACCACGCCAACGGTACGCGGAAGATAGGGAAGGGGCTTCTTGTGCCGCTCGTCGAACAGACCTTCGGCGGCCAGTTTTTTCTTGCGCTCTTCCAGCAGCGCCATCAGGGCGCCAGCGCCGGCAGGCCGCATGAAGTCTGCGATGAGCTGATAGTTCGACCGGCCCTGATAGATGGAGAGGCGGCCCTCTGCGACGACCTCCAGGCCTTCTTCAGGCTTGAAGGGGAGACGGGAGACAGAGCCCTTCCACATCACCGTGTTCAGGACGGCCTTGTCGTCCTTGATGTCGGCATACATGTGGCCTGAGCGGGCGAGCGTGACCCGGCCCAGTTCGCCGCGCACTCGAACATGATCGAATGACGTTTCAATCGTCTTCTTGAGCTCACCAGCGAGTTCGGAGACAGAAAACTCTGTGACGTTGGAGGGAGATTCCTCGCTCACCGGCCTTACTCCTCGGTATCGCGGCCAATCGAGCCCTGGCGGGCCGCAGCCGGTTGCACCGTCGCTTTAAGCCCACCCGAGATGCGGGTCATCATGAACGTACCGGAACTGTCGGCGGGGTTATCGAAGAACCACACGCCGCTGACGACGCAGCACTCAGGATCTGTATCGCCCTGATAACGCAGAAGCCGAAGACTGCCATCTGGGCCCGCGGTTTCGATCTTTGTGAAGCGCACATCCAGGCCATGGCGTTCGCCGATTATTTCAGACGTGCATTCGCCGTCGGGCTCTGGCGAGGTGATATCTTCCTCAAGTACGGAGCCTGTAATCGTGCCGTCGTTTTCGGAAATCCAGGCGGTAAAAGGCACCGCATCATCGGTCAGGTCATAGGCATAAAAGCCGGTCCAGAGACCGCTGAGATCGTTTATGGCTGCACGAGAGGCGAATGGATTTATCATCTTTGCGGAGCTTGCCTTGCGAGGCGCGTCCCCATCAAGGGCTTATGTCCAGTCAGCCCACAATTTAATGCGCGCACATGGAACGCGGCCACGCACTGAGCACGACAAGGCAAGAAGCCTTGATCGCCGCGAAAATCGCGTTCATCACGCCTCTTATGAAAGTTCTCATTCTAGGTTCCGGCGGGCGCGAACACGCACTTGCCTGGAAAATCGCCCAGTCGCCGCTCGTTGACGAGGTGTTCTCCGCGCCCGGCAACCCCGGTATGGACAAGCTTGGTCCGTGTTTTGATATCGATCCGACCAATCTGAAAGACGTGCAGGAGCTTGCGCTTCAGATCACGCCGGATCTCATCATTATCGGCCCGGAAGCGCCTCTGGCCGCCGGCGTGTCGGACGTGCTGCGCGCCCGTGGTTTCGATGTCTTCGGACCAAGCCAGGCGGCGGCTCAACTTGAAAGCTCCAAAGGGTTCGCAAAGGATCTGATGGCAAAGTACGGCGTGCCAACGGCCGCCTATGGACGGTTCAGCGATCTCACCGAGGCGCTCGATTATCTCGAGACGGTAGACGGACCCTATGTGATCAAGGCGGACGGTCTTGCCGCTGGCAAGGGTGTCGTCATCGTCGAGAGCCAGGAAGAGGCAGAGAACACGGTCGAAGAGTTTATGACCGGCAAGTTCGGCGATGCTTCCAGCGAGATCGTCATCGAAGAGTTCATGACAGGCGAGGAAGCCTCTATCTTCGTGATGACCGATGGCGAAGGGGCAATCTATCTGCCAGCGGCGCAGGACCATAAGCGGGTGGGAGACGGCGATACCGGCCCGAACACTGGCGGGATGGGGGCGTATGCACCGGCGCCCGTGATCGACACGCGGATGATGGAGCTGGTCCAGGCGCTCATCGTCGAGCCGATGCTGTCAGGTATGGCAGAGGACGATATGCCTTATCAGGGCGTTCTCTATGTCGGCATCATGGTGACGAAAGACGGCCCGAAAGTTGTCGAGTTCAATGCCCGGTTTGGCGACCCGGAATGTCAGGTGCTGATGGCGGGACTTCCCGGTGACATCGTCCCAGCGCTCCTCGTCTGTTCGACCGGCGGCCTCGTGAGCAGCCATGCCTCGCTGTGTGACATGATGGGCCTTTCCAGTTTCCGTCCGAGCGCCACAGTTGTCATGGCGTCTGAAGGTTATCCGGGACCTGTCACCAAAGGCACGATTATCGAAGGCGTCAGCAGGGCCGATGAGCTTGATGACGTTACCGTGTTTCATGCAGGTACGGATGTGAACGAAAAGAATGAGCTGACCGCTATCGGCGGCCGGGTTCTTGGGATCACTGCCACGGGCAATGATCTGCCCACCGCGATCAGCAAGGCCTATGAAGGCGTTGCGGCAATCGCCTGGCCGAATGGCTTCTTTCGGAAGGATATCGGCCACCGCGTTCTAAAATAAGCGTTATCAATGCAGCTTCGCGGCAACAAAATGCCTGCAGGTCAGTTTCATCATCATCCTGTTCACAAAGGAGATGACAGAATGTCCAACCCTAATGTTGATGCCCTGAATGACGTTACCAAGACACTGATCGATAGCCAGAAGGGCTATCAGAAAGTGACCGAAGTGGCAGACGAAAACCACGCGCTTCGCGCCAAATTTCAGACCCTTGCGGCCGAACGCGGTGAGCTGATCACAGCTTTTCAGACCCGTGTTCGTGAGTATGGCGGTGAACCGGTAACCGATGGTGGCGCTGCAGGTTCAGTCCACCGCGCCTGGACTGATTTCACATCGCTTTTTTCAAGTGATGAGAAGGCGGCGCTCGAAGCTGTGGATGACGGCGAGGAGTATCTGGCGGAACGCGCCGAGTCCAAGCTGAAGGAGAAGGATCTCGACACGTCAACGGTCGAGCTACTCCAGCGGGCGCATGCCTCTGCGAAACACGGTGAGAAGTTCGCAGACGTGCGGACCTGAACGCTCAAAAATATAAGCGATGATAAGGGGTCAGCAGAGATGCTTGCCCCTTTTTTCTGCCACCTTCTCTAGTGATGGCTGTAGATGACCTTGCGGGACGCTTGTCCCTGTTTCTGTTCGCGATAGTGTGCGCCAAACGATACCAGACAGGGAGAATGGCCATGGCCGACGCCGACAATGCGCAAGAAATGTTCAGCGGCACGAAGGAAGTGGCTGAATCTCACAGGTTCGACGAATCAAAGCTCGCAGCCTGGATGGAAGCGAATGTGGAAGGCTATGAAGGCCCGTTGACCGTCAAACAGTTCAAGGGTGGCCAGTCGAACCCGACCTACAAGCTTTTCACGCCGAAAAAAGTCTACGTCATGCGCCGCAAGCCGCCGGGCAAACTCCTGCCGTCTGCGCATGCGGTTGATCGGGAGTTCCGGGTCATCAACGCGCTGTATCCTACTGGTTTTCCGGTTGCGCGCCCTTACGGCGTTTGTCTCGACGAGGACGTAATCGGGACGATTTTCTATGTGATGGATTGCGTGAACGGCCGCATCCTCTGGGATCAGACGCTGCCAGAATATGAGCCGGCCCAGCGCCGCGCCATCTATGAAGACAAGGTCAGGACGTTCGCCGCTCTTCACAACACCGATTACAAGAAGGTCGGCCTGGAGGGCTTTGGCAAGGAAGGCGACTATTGTGCTCGCCAGATCCATCGCTGGACCAAGCAGTACAAGGCGTCCGAGACGATGCATATTCCAGAGATGGAAAAGCTGATCGACTGGCTTCCGAAGAACCTGCCCAAGAATGAAGACACCACCATCGTTCACGGCGATTATCGCCTCGACAATATGGTCCTGCATCCCACAGAGCCGAAAGTGATCGCTGTCCTGGACTGGGAGCTTTCGACGCTCGGTGATCCGCTCGCCGACTTCTCGTACCACCTCATGAACTGGGTGATGCCGAGCAATGATGAGACCCGTGGATCGATCGCCAACATCAAGGATTTGAAGGCGCACGGCATCCCGACGCTGGACGAGTATGTTGATATGTACTGTCAGCACACTGGCCGTCAGGGCATGCCGGATCTGAACTACTACTTCTCGTACAATGCTTTCCGCCTTGCTGGCATCCTGCAGGGGATTGTTGGCCGCGTCCGCGATGGCACGGCATCGAACGCGAATGCGGCGTCAAATGCAGAACGGGTCATCCCGCTTGCACAGTTTGCTGCCGACCGCGCCCGCATGGCGGGTATGGAAGGCTAGTCTGCAATGGCAAAGACAATCGAAGGCCCGCTCCGCACGCCCGCGCAGATGCTCGCAAAGCAATCCTATGACGGTCACAGCTCCATCCATGATGACGCTGAAGCCGAGCGGCTGGGGATCAAGGCGGGCCCCATCGAAGGGCCGACCCATTTCAGCCAGTTCTCGCCCTATCTGGTAGAGCTGTTCGGGAAGGAATGGTTTGAGCGCGGCTGTTTCTCGACCCACTTCCAGAACATGGTGGTGGAAGGTGAAAAGGTTCGCGTCTTCATTGAACCGAAGACGGACACGTACGCCTATTGCCGGGCCGAGAAGGAAGATGGCACGCCTGTTCTCGAAGCCAGCGCAACGCTCGGACCCGACCACGGCGAAACCTTGCTAGAGGCCCGCATGGCGAAGCTGCGCCCTGCAGGTGAGCTTGTCATACTTGCGGACATGGAAGTGGGCATGACCGGGCCCGACGACGAGCTCGTCCGCATGGAACCGGACCAGAATATGGGCGACCTCTATCCGTTTTCGCTAACGGAGAAACTCGCGCACATCACCGAGCCTATGGACTGGTATCATGATGCCGAGGCATCGCCATGGGGCAGGGCAATCGTGCCGACCGAAATGGTGTCTGTGCTCGGAAACTATACCGGCGGCATGGTGAAGTGGCCGGTGAAGCGCCCATCTATCGGTCTGTTTGCGGACCTGGAAATCAGGATGGTCGATGGCCCGCTATTCGTCGGTGAGACTTACCGGCTGAAACGCGAAGTCGTCGCGCTATCCCAGAGCCGCCGGGTTGAGAATTACTGGGTTCTGACAATGTTTTTCAATGAAAGCGGCACGGATCTGAAAGCCGAGATGCTGCTCAATCACGGCATCATGAAAGCGAGCTATCCGGACTATCCAGAGGCTCTGCTTGCTTGAGCCTTTGGCCTAGTGGCAGCCGGCCGCGTTAGGTAGAATTGAAGATATAGGTCTGATCTTGTTCGTCGGACCCTCCCAGGACTGAACAAATCGCTCCATATGAGTGACACGATCACCTGGGTATTCGCGGATGCGTTCAGCGTCGGTCAATCCCTAATACGGGTCCGGAACGACGCGGAATGTGTTTTCCTCAGCATTGCTCCGCATACGGTCGTTGATCGTCTGGATGAAACCGGGCAATTATAGTCCATGGACGCCGCCACCAGATTTGTGCTGCAGGGTTCCGCACCGTCCCGCTGCCACTCGGACCAGCCACAGAAGCTGAACCGGGTAATTCCGTGTACGTTATCGCTCTCCTCGATGAAGGCGACTCCTCTCATCTTAAGGCATGCCTCAACAGCGGGTCGGGTTTGAGGCCATTTTCATCTAAGGCTGGAGCTTTCCGCTCACCCTGCGCGTTCGAAGGAGAAGCTGGCAGATCGCCGGCCATTAGAAACGCCAGAAATCTGGGTTGATTATTTGCCTTCATGAGACCCTAATTCCTATAAGCAGTCGGCTTGTTGCGGAGAGACCAGGAACGGATGGAAAAAATGATAACCGGCATACGTACGGCCTCACTGGTGTTCGCGATCGGGCTTGCCGGTTGCGACGGCGCGGTGTCTGCTGGCGATACCTCTTCAAGTGGGTCCATCAGCAGCTGTGTGGAGCTTGCCGAAGGGACGTATCAGTTTTCTGATGGCCTGTTCATTCCAGCCTCCGGCATACCGGAAGGAGAGATGGGCGAGGCGAGCGCCGGTGCCCCCCTTCAATGGGCTGGACGTCTTCAGGACGATCTGCGTCAGGACGGGTTTGATTGGCTATCGATCACGAGCCGCCGCGGTCTCGCCATTCTGGAAGGGCAGGTCGAGGATGAAACTCGGAAGATTGAGGCCATAGAGGCAGCGAGTACAGCCATAGGGGCAGACCCTATCGCCGCAGATGCGACAAGCATTGTCATCGACAATATAGAGGTCGACGGCGGCGAAGCGCCGGTTGGGGCACCTCTGGTCAGCCTGCCAGCCTCACCTTCGCTGGCGGCGTGCGAAGCCGCCTTCGCCGGCACTCTTTCGGCGCGCACCGTGGAGTTTTCAGCGAACAATTCCTCGATCTCTGAGGACTCATTGATGGTCGCTGACGCATTGGCTGGCATTGCCCTCCTGTGTGACGGTTACCAGATCGAGATCGGAGGGCATACGGATGCACGCGGCGCTGAGTCATTCAACGAACGCCTGTCACAGACGCGGGCGGATGCACTCCGCGACTACTTCATTGAACACGATGTGAGGTCAGCGTCGCTGAGCGCTGTTGGGTATGGCGAAAGTCAGCCGATCGACACGTCGCAGACCACCGCGGCCTACGCCCGCAACCGGCGGATCGAGTTCACGCTCACGGAGCCTGAACCCGACACGGCCGATTGGCGGGATTAGAATTTGTAGCGGACCGGAATGCTTTTTGGTCCGCCGACGAAATTCGCCCGAATGAAAGTCGGATCGCCAGCAAGCTCGATCGACTTGATGCGCGAGAACAGTTCTTCATAAATCGCCTGCATTTCCAGACGGGCCAGATGCATGCCAAGGCACATGTGGCCGCCATAACCAAATGAGATAATCTTGTTCGGGCTGCGGTCGACGCGGAATTCAAACGGGTCGTCGAAGACTTCCTCGTCGCGGTTGCCGGACGGGTAGCAGAGAAGAAGGCTTTCCCCTTCGAGGATCTTGCGACCACGAAGTTCGTAGTCGTCCTGCGCGGTGCGCATGAAGTGTTTCACCGGTGTCGTCCAGCGAATGGCTTCGTCGACGGCCGTCCGGGACATGCCCTTGGGATCATCCATCATCTTTTTCAGCTGCGCGGGATTGTTCAGCATGCCGAGGACGCCGCCGCCGGTCGAGGCGCTGGTTGTGTCATGGCCTGCAGCTGCGACGATGATATAATAGCTCATTGCTTCAAGCTGGCCGATTGG
Organism: Henriciella marina DSM 19595; assembly: GCF_000376805.1. NCBI lineage: Bacteria > Pseudomonadati > Pseudomonadota > Alphaproteobacteria > Hyphomonadales > Hyphomonadaceae > Henriciella > Henriciella marina. The sequence goes on from NZ_AQXT01000002.1 coordinate 650,898, forward strand.
TTCGCCATCGACCGTGCCGTTGGCGATGACCGTGGAGACATCGTCCTTGGGATTGGTGCGGCGATCCTGCGTGATGTTCGTGAAGTACATGAAGAACTGGGCGAGGGTTTCCTGGATCGAGGAAAGCCCCTTGTCCGCATCACCGCCTTCGGAAAGGCTCTTGTCGCGCATGAGGTCGGGGTCCTGCGCGCCAAAGATTTCCTGGGTGAGCTTCAGCATCATGGGCTCGTCTTCGACCGGCACGCCGAGGATCTGCATGATCACGCGGAGCGGATAGTGAAGGGCGATTTCCTGCTGGAAGTCGCATTCCCCGCCCATGTCTTCCATACGGTCGACGAATTCCTTCGCGATCTTGCGGATCGCCTCCTCGCGCGTCTTCACCTTGTGCGGCATGAACCAGTCCTGCGTCAGGTGGCGCAGCTTGAAGTGCAACGGGTCATCCAGTTGGACGAGCGTCTTCAGGAGGTGCGGGCCGCCGGTCTGGGCGTAGACACGTTCCTCAGCCTTCTCATAGCTCAGCATTTCGCGTTCGCCATTCGTGAACAGCTTGTTCTGGCGGCTGATTTCCATGATGTCGGCATGTTTTGTCACGGCCCAGAACGGGCGGAAACCTTCCGGCTCACACCAGGCGACCGGGTCCTCAGCGCGCAGCCGCGCAAAGGCTGAGTCCAGCTGGTCCATATGCGCGTAAACTTCAGGATTGACGATCATATCGCTCGTCGCACGCGCAGCATCGCTCATCTCACGGGACGGGTCTTTTTTGGTTTTGGGCGGCTGACCTACGGCGGTATCTGACATGTACGGCTCCCGACTTGTCGTTCTTCTTTGATCGCCGCAGCTTTAGCCGTCTATCGCCGCCTGTTAAGGCCTTTCTTAGGGGCAGCCTTGTGCTTCTTTACAGCAGAAGTCGCCGTCTTTGCGGGCTGGTGCGGGAGCATCGGACCCAGCAATTCCATCAACCTCTTATGAGGCACTTCTTCGACCGCGCCAGGCTCAAGGTCGGATAGCTCGAAAGGGCCGTACTCGGTTCTGATCAGGCGGTTCACTTCAAGGCCAACAGATTCGAGCGCGCGGCGAACCTCACGCTTCTTGCCTTCGGTCAATTCAACCTTGATCCAGTTATTGGCGCCTGTCTCGCGCTCCAGCTCAGCGATGATTGGCGCATAGGTGACGCCTTCAACAGTTACACCATCCCGCAGCGCGGCGAGCTTTTCAGGCGTGACACGGCCATGTGCCCGCGCGCGGTAGCGCCTGCGGAACTCATTGCGTGGCAATTCCAGCGTCCTTGCCAGTTCGCCGTCATTGGTCAGGAGGAGCAAGCCCTCGGTCGTCAGATCGAGACGGCCGACCGTCACGGTACGTGGAAGGTGTTTGGGCAGTTCATCGAAAATCGTCCGGCGCCCGGCTGGGTCCTGGGTAGTCGTGATCAGACCCGACGGCTTATGATAGCGCCAGAGCCGTGTCACTTCGGGCGCCTTCACCGGCTTGCCGTTGACCTTGATTGTTTCTGTGCCGGTCACCTTGAAGGCTGGGGACGTCAGCTTGCGCCCGTTTACAGAGACCCTGCCTTCTTCGATCAGGGTCTCGCATTCGCGGCGAGAGGCCACGCCAGAGCGCGCCAGCCATTTGGCGATACGTTCGCCTTCTGACCAGTCTGGATCGATGTTTGATGAAGGTTGAGGTTTGGTCCGTCTGCCGGGCCGGGGCGTCTCTCGACGATCCGTCATGTGCTGTTCCTCTAAGAAGGCATTAGCCTAGGTGAAGAACCGGCGAGGCAATTGCAAGAGCCAGTGCGAACTCCACAGCAATCCAGATGGGGATCATACCCGGCGCGCGGTTCTCTTTGGAGTCTGCCAGGTGCGAGATCAGCCGGCCCAGCCCAGCGCCAAACCAGCCCGCCGCAATGGGCATCAGGGCAAAGAGCGCCACAGGGCTGTTGACCCTGAGAAGGATAACCAGCGCCGTGATGTGCAGCATGAACAGAAGACCGCCATAAGTTGCCCGGAATTCTGAAAAGCCACCGGGCTTGCCGGGGGCGGGGTCCGGAACGAGTCGGACGACGCCCTGCGCCCACTTCGGCGCGAAGAGAGCGCCCAGACCGATAAGCGCGCAGAAAACGAGCGCGGCAGCTGAGATCAATACGTAAATGGACATCGGGTCTCCTCGGCACGCCACGTTGTGGGCGCATGCAGTCTGTAGGTAGCTAGCTAGACGCCAGCTTTTTTCCAGGCTGATTTCGGCCAGCGGCGATGCTGCCAGAACCATTGCTCCGGATTCGCCCGGACCTGGTGTTCAATAAAGCGTGTAATCTTCTCGACGCAGTCGCGCACAGCCGCTTCGCCTTCAAGCCCGGGCTCAGGTCGGATTGTTTCATGGATGGTCGTGCGAAACCTCGCCGGTCCTGTTCTGACCGTCGAAACAGGGACAAGCGGCACATCATATTTCAGCGCGAGGCGCGCAGGCCCCGGGGCTGTCATCGCGTCATGATTGAAGAAGGGAATGGCCAGCCCCTTGTTGAACTTCTGATCATTCATGATCGCGACAGACCGACCGGCTGAAAGGGCGCGCATGAGCTCGCGCGTGCCAAGCCCCTTGGGGGTAAGCACACCGATGCCATAGTCATGCCGGACCTTGTTGATCCGGCGGTCGATGTGCGGATTGTTCAGGGCCCGGTAGGTGACAAGGCAGTCGACGGGCCGGCGGCAGATCACTGCCGCCATGACTTCCCAATTGGCAAAATGGCCAGAAATCAGAACCGCGCCTTTCTCGGCCTGTTCAATTGCGTCCAGACGCTCTGGATGGATGACCTCCACCCGGTCGCCTTGATACGGGTTGATCTTTGGCAGGTGCGGAAGTTCTCCCGCGGTCCGGCCAACGCTCTCCCAGCTTGCCGCTGCAATCTGGTCGACCTTGTCGTCGCTCCAGTCCGGAAACGCCATTCGGAGGTTGCGTTTCACCGTCTTGTTCTGGCTGAGTAGCGGCGCGATCCATTTGACGAGCCACCCGCCGAAATTCGACGCACGATCAGGACCTAGCGCCGTCATCGGCCACCAGTAGATGACATCCCATGCAGCTGCTTCCAGCCGCCACACCAGGCGTTGGCGCCATGTCGACCGGTTGTCGATATCTTTCGGTCTGACGTACTGGGTGGTGTTATTATCGTTCATGAGACTAAGCCTCTGTAACAGAGCGCAGAAGCTTCGCCAGAGCTTCATTGCTCTCGAACTCAGCCGTCACGGGTAGCGTTGAGATTCCATTCCGCTGCGCAGGCGTCAGCCTTATGAAGTCCTTCTCCGTTGTAATGAGCGTGGCGCCGTAGTCTGCCGCCAGCGCTCGAAGGTAGCGCAAATCGCTATCCTTGTAGGTGTGGTGATCGGCAAACGGGACCGCATCAACCGGCGGCCTCCCGCAGGCTCGTAGAGTGTCGAAGAACTTTTCCGGTCGGCCAATGCCAGCAAAGGCGATATAGGTGCCAACTTCTGGTGGGGCGACCGGCGCAATGCGGGCTTTCAGGATTGGTCCTTTGAACCGTGCAAGTTCATGAGGTGGATCGCCGTCTCCCATCAGGATCACGGCATCAGCGCGCGCGAGACCGTTTTCGACCGGCTCGCGCAAAGGGCCTTTCGGGATGACGTGCCCATTGCCGAAGCCAGACTGAGCATCGACAACGACCAGCGAAAGCGTCTTTTGAAGCGAAGGGTTCTGGAAGCCATCATCCATGATGATGATGTCAACGCCTGCCTCCTGCATGGCGCGCCCCGCGGCGGCGCGGTCTGCACCAATCCAGGCCTCGCCGGTTTGGGCCAGCATCAGCGCTTCGTCGCCAACCTGAGCGGCGCTGTGAGAGCCAGCATCAACGCGCAATGGACCGCTCAGTTTGCCGCCATACCCGCGCGACAGCGTTGCAATGCGAAGTTGCTCATTCTGATCAGAAAGTTGCTTGCGTATCGCCGCCGCAACGGGGCTCTTTCCGCTTCCGCCAGCTGTCAGATTGCCGATACAGATCACCGGAATATCGAGCTTCAGCGGAACTGTCTTTTCGATCCGGCGCGCGGTGACGGCAGCGTAGACTGCCGAGAGTGGGGTGAGGATCAACCGGGTCACCGGCGCGCCTTCCCTCGACCTGGGATCAACGTCGCGGTCCCAGAAGCGGGGGGCGCGCATCATGAGGGCGACACCTCCAGCAAGCCTTCCAGCGCAGAGAGAGTTACGCGCATTGGCTCCAGCGCGGACTCTTCCAGTGTTTCCATCAGCTCCACGGAGGGTGGCGGCAGCGGGAAGGCGCGGCGGAGCTCATCTGCCGTCTCGACAATCATCAGCCCCGGATGATGCCCAATCCGGTTCACGAGATCGCTGAAATTATGGATGTGCGGCCCGGTGAATACGGGCCGCCCGAGCCGCAGGATCTCTACTGGATTATGGCCCCCGACTCCGTCGGCATGTCCGCCGCCGAGATAGACGCTGTTGGCAAGCGAGGCGAAAAGGCTGACTTCGCCGAGCGTATCGCAAAGCAGAACGTCATCGGTGGAAGAGGGGGGTTCACCTTTTGACCGGACTGAAAAGCTCAGCGAGCGGTCTTTCAGAAGCGTGATGATGCTGTCTCTGCGTTCTGGATGCCTCGGGATGATGATAAGTGCAGGCCTCGGTTCGATGCCGTCCGCAGCGTCGAGAATCCACTCTTCTTCGCCTTCATGCGTGGATACCGCCACGAGACACTTGCGCCCGCCAATGAATGCCGAGCTGATCGTCTGCATGTCGGCATTATCAGGCTCGGGGACAGACAAAGACAGCTTCAGATTACCGGGGCAGGGCACGTCTCGGCCCACCAGTTCCCCGAGCCCGGTCGCGGTTTGTGTATCGCCAGCGATGAGAGCGTCAAAGCTGGAGAAGATTTCCTGAGCGAAGCTTTTCCAAGAGGTCCAACCGCTCAAGCTCTTTTTGGTCATGCGCGCATTTACAAGGGCGAGCGGGATCTTCCGGGCGTGTGCTTCGGCGATAAGGTTTGGCCAGATCTCGCCTTCTGCGAAGACGCAGAGACGGGGTTGCCAGTTGTCGAGAAAGCGCGCGGCGATTGTCGGCGTATCGACCGGCGCGACCTGATAGCGGCTACGCTCTGAGAGCAGTCCGGAGTTCTCGATGAAGCGCGTGATCAGCTCGGCGGCGGTCTGGGTCTGGCTGGTGAACAGGAAATGTAGCGCTGGATTGCCCGCGCTCAGCCGCTCAGCCACTTCCAGGAGTAACCGTGTCTCGCCAATGCTTGCGCCATGCATCCACACGAGATGGGCAGGGGTAAGGTCGATCCTGGTGCGGGCAAAGCGCTCTTCCAGTCGATCAGGGTTCTCTTTGCCGCGGCGAGCGCGCCGGCGGAGCCAGAGACCGAGCAAGGGCTGCGCGGCGCGCGTCGATGTTCGGTAGAGGGTACGGCCCATAGACATTAGAAGAAGATAATCTGCTCTTATGGCTTCGCCAGACACCTAACTGCTAGCGGTTTGAAACGATTGAGGCCGCCCGCTCATGAACAGCTTTCATCGCGTCTTCAATCTGGCGCAGTCGCTCTTCCTTTTCAGCGCTCCGGTCGAGAGCGACGGGCGCCCCAAGGATCATCGCGCCCCTCGCAAAGGGAAGAGGGATCATGAATCTGTCCCAGGTGTCCAGACGGAAGACCGGTTTGCAGTCGAGCGCATAGGGAATGATCAGAGCGTCCGACCGAAGCGCCATGATGGCCATTCCGGGCTGTACCATCTCAGCGGGGCCGCGCGGGCCATCCGGTGTGATGCAGACAACACTGCCTGAGCGAAGGCGCCGGCTTGTTTCGGCAACAGCTGCCGCCCCGCCTTTATCCTTGCGTTTGCGCTTATGCGACGAGGATCCGCGCACGGCATCGAGGCCGAGATGTTCGATGGCCTTGGCCACCGCCTCTCCATCTCGCGAGAGCGAGATCAGCATGGAAGTCGGGTACGATTTTTTCGGCAGCTTGCGTGCAATCTTGCTCCAGATTGTCGGCAACAGGAGAACGCGCGAATGCCAGGCGGCCACGATCAGCCCCTTTTCGCTGCCCCAAGTCTCTTTGAAGATCTCTTCGCCTTCAACCGTCCAGCGTATCGTGCGCGCGCAGAGGACCATGTAGGACCAGATGAGATAACCAAGGATTGAGGATACCACTGACGAGCGAAGAAAGGACTTCATCTTGTTGTCCTCTCTGATGCTGAAGGGGGAGGCAAGGCAGGGATGAGAAATACCTCGCTGTATGACCGGTCCCGCATTCTCGCGATCTCTGGGTTCTGTGGTGGGCGATACTGGGATTGAACCAGTGACCCCTGCCGTGTGAAGGCAGTGCTCTACCGCTGAGCTAATCGCCCGAAACCAGAGCGCGGTCATATATTGCGCCTCGGAAAGGGTCAACGCGAGAAGGCATCAACGGCTGGTAAAGCCTGTTTTGCACACGAATTTAGCAATGCAGCTATGCTAAAACGCAATTAGCTGCCGCCTTGTAAGAGGGGTGCGACACTTGGATACAGGTATCAGATAGGCGTTGACTGAGGCCGAATACCCCCTTCGGAGAAAGAAATTTCCGGGAAAAGAGGCTAATAGTTGCATTTGCAACGGCTTATGTTCGGTTTGTCAGCGCTCAGGGCAGTAAGATGAACAAATGTTCAAACTGAACAGTTGTTCATGTTTGAACCTAAACCTAATTTCATAGTCTGTTGGGGTTGTGAATCGCCTTCGACCTTGTCATTTAAGCGTCACGAACGGGGTAAGACACGTAGATGTCCTCCGTTGGAATAAAATGAGCAAAAAGAAGGACAGGCTGGCTTGGAGTAAGTCTCCAAGCCAAAAAATAGTCTGGAGAGATTGAAATGAAAGATTGGTGTAACAACGAAGGTGCAAAACGTCTTCGTGAAAAAATTCGTGAGTACTGGGCCGAGCGCGGTTTTGAAGTTGATGTTGACCTCGTCGATGCAGGCTTCGTTCCGGCGATGCGTAGTGCCCGCACAGACCTGCGTAGCAATATGGTGAACGGCATGCCCCGCCGCCGCATTGCGAAAACGCAGGAAGAAGTTCGGACGACCTATCGTCCGAACGAAGTCGCAGAAGCCGCCTAGGCTTCTACCAGCGACAGGATCGCGTCCATTACCCCGTCATAGGTCGAAACCTCAAAAGCGGTTTCTTCCGTATTTTCAGGGTAGGGGCCGTATCCAAATGTAACAAACACAAAAGGCAGTCCGGCATTCCGGGCTGCCTTTTCGTCTGTCTGGCTGTCGCCTATCATGATCGCCCGCCGGTCATCGCCGCCAGCTCTCTTGATAGACTGAAGGATATGGTCGCCAGAGGGCTTCTTCTCCGGCACCGCGTCCGCGCCGCAAATGCTTGCAAACTTTGTCGTTAGCCCAAGGGCGTCCAGAAGGGTTTCGGCAAGGTACTGGGTCTTGTTCGTGCAGACTGAGAGCGTGGCGCCGCGCTCTGTAAGGCCATCCAGCGTCGCTATAGCCCCTTCGAAAGGCTTGCTTCTGGCGCAGATATTCGCCTCATAGTAGGACAGAAAGACCTGCCAGAGCGCTTCGCCGTCAGCTTCATCAGCCCCAACGCCTTGGTAGGCCAGACCCTTTTCGATCATGGCCTTTGCGCCCTGGCCGATCATGTGCCTGATGCTATCGAATGGGACCGGCTTGAAGCCAGCGTCTTCGAGACAGTGATTCAAAGCAAGATGAAGATCGGGCGCTGTGTCGACGAGCGTGCCATCGAGATCAAAAACCACGGTCCAGCCTGAAAGGGTGTCGGAAGTCATGTCGGCTTGTTCTATCCTCTCGCAACGAGTCGTCTGATGGTTTAGGCGACATGGCGAAGCAGAACGAGACTTTTGAACATGCAGGACCGGGCGGCGCTCATTCTGGCAGCAGGCCAGGGCACACGAATGAAGTCGGAGCTTCCCAAAGTGCTCCACAAGGTCGGCGGCAGGGCCATGCTCGACTGGTCGATCGATCTGGCAAGGCGTGCAGGCTGCAGCCGCATCATTGTCGTCGTCAGCGCCGGGTCGCAGCAACTTCAGCAGCATGTCACCAATGTGCTGGGTGACGATGCCTTCGTCATTCAGGATCCGCCGCTTGGGACAGGCCATGCCGTGCGCGCAGCGGAAGACGCGCTGAAGGATTTTGCGGGCAATCTGATTGTTCTTTATGGCGACTGTCCTCTTATCCCCGAGACGGCAGTAAGCGCGCTTTTTGATGAGCTATCCGGCGAGGCAGACCTCGGTGTGCTCGGCTTCGAGGCTGAAGACCCTGGCGCTTATGGACGGTTGATCAGGAACGCTGATGGCAATCTTGAAGGTATCGTTGAAGCGAAAGAGGCGTCGCCAGAACAGCTGGCGATCAATCTTTGCAATTCAGGCGTCATGGCTGGCGCTTGCGATCTTGTCTTCGACCTCCTCTCGAAGGTCACGAACGATAATGCCAAGGGCGAATACTACCTTACGGACATCGTCGGACTGGCGCACGCTGCCGGGTCTGTCTGCCGCGCGGTGACCTGCGACGAGGATGACGTGCTCGGCGTCAATTCCCGTGTCGAACTGGCTGCGGCGGAAGCCATCTTCCAGGCAAAAACGCGAAGCGCGTTCATGAAAGCCGGCGTGACGCTGACCGCGCCGGAAACGGTGTTCTTCTCCTATGACACCGAGATCGGCGCTGATGTCATGATCGAACCGAACGTCGTTTTCGCAACCGGTGTGCACGTGCAACCCAAAGCGCGAATTCGCGCCTTCTCTCATCTTGAAGGCGCACAAGTTCGATCGGGCGCGGAGATCGGCCCATATGCACGTCTGCGCCCCGGGGCCGATATCGGGGAGAATGCCCGTATCGGAAACTTTGTCGAAGTGAAGAATACCGCCGTCGGCGAGGGCGCAAAGGCAAATCATCTCGCCTATCTTGGAGATGGCGCGATTGGCCCGGGCGCGAATATCGGGGCAGGGACGATTTTCTGTAATTATGACGGCTTCCTGAAATACCGCACCAGCATCGGCGCTGGCGCCTTTGTCGGCTCCAATAGTGCACTGGTTGCGCCGGTCTCCATCGGCGAGGGCGCCATTGTCGGCTCAGGATCTGTTATAACGAATGACGTGTCGCCGGACGCACTTGCCCTTGGCCGTGGCCAGCAGGTTGAAAAGCCCGGCTGGGCCAAGGGTTTTCGCGAAAAGAAAAAGCGCGAAAAGTCGTCCAAGCGTTGAAGGAGTATAAAAGTGGCATTTGAACGCGAAAAAGAGAACGCTGCGACGGCCGCGCTGGAATTTGTCGAGGACGGCATGACGCTCGGTCTTGGTACGGGATCGACGGCGAAGTTCTTCGTCGAGGCGCTGGCCGATGAGGTCGCGGACGGCTTAATGGTCCGCTGCGTCCCGACAAGCGAAGAAACGCGCCGTCTTGCTGAATCGCTAGGCATTTCTCTGGTTCCCGTCGAACAGGTTGACCGTATTCACCTGACGGTTGATGGCGCTGATGAGCTTGATGAGCAAGCCCAGCTTATCAAAGGCGGCGGCGCGGCGTTGCTGCGTGAAAAAATTATCGCCAATGCAAGCGATCTCATGGTCGTGATCGCGGATCCATCGAAACAGGTCGATGTGCTTGGCTCTTTTCCGTTGCCCGTCGAGGTGACGCCGTTTGGGTTCACCATCACCGCGAAAAAAGTCTTTGACGCGCTTCGCACATCCGGTGTTTCGCGGCCGAGAATAGACGTTCGCAAGGGAAGCGGGAACAAGCCGCTGGTCACCGATGGCGGCAACTTCATTCTCGATTGCGCCTGTTCGGTCATTCCCGATGCGCCCTATGCGGCCCAGCTTCTGTCGGCCATACCGGGCGTCGTCGAGCATGGTCTGTTCATCGGACTGGCCCGAACGGTCATCATCGGCAGCGACGATGGTGCTTCAATATTTGAATATTGATCGCCGCGCAGCCACCTAGGCACGCAGACCCGATGATATTTGAAGGATGAACTCTATGGCTGATGCTGGATACGACTATGACCTGTTCGTGATCGGAGCAGGTTCGGGCGGTGTCAGGGCGGCCAGGATTGCCGCGCAGTCCGGCGCCCGCGTTGCGATTGCAGAGGAATACCGCATTGGCGGGACTTGCGTTATCCGGGGCTGCGTCCCGAAGAAGTTCATGGTCTACGCCAGCGATTATGGCCGCAAGCTCCAGGAAGCGCGCGACTATGGGTGGAAGATCGAGAGCGACGGTTTCGATTTCGAGCGTTTCATGTCGAATATGCACGCTGAGGTCGACCGGCTCTCGGGTATCTATCTTCGCAACCTTGCCAATGCTGGCGTCGATGTTTTCGAGGAGCGCGCTGAGCTTTCTGACGCCAATACGGTCGTCCTCAAGGAAAGCGGAAAAACCTTCAGCGTCGACAAGGTCCTGATCGCAACCGGTGGAACGCCCTGGCGGCCATCGCCTGAGGAGCTACCTGGCGTCGAGCACACCATGTCGTCGAACGAAGTGTTCCAGCTTGATGAGCTGCCCAAGCACATCGTCATCGCGGGCGGAGGGTACATCGCCTGCGAATTCGCACACATCTTTGCAGGTCTCGGCGTTGAGACCTGTCTTGTCTATCGCGGCGATACCGTCCTCAATGGCTTCGACTGGGACGTGCGAACTGCCGTCCACGAGGGGCTCAAGGAAGCAGGCATCCGGGTCATTACCTCGGCCGTGTTCGAGGAAATCCAGGAAGTCGAAGGCGAAGCGTGCCCCTATTGCGTCAAGCTCAGCAATGGAATGGAGCTCAACGCCGACAAGATCCTGATGGCTGTCGGCCGCCGTGCGGCAACAGATGGCCTCGGATGTGATGCAGCTGGTGTGAAGCTTGCTGAAAACGGCTCCATCATCGTGGACGACGCGTCCCGCACCAGCGTGCCGAACATCTTTGCGGTTGGCGACGTAACCGACCGGATCCAGCTCACACCTGTTGCCATTCGCGAAGGTCACGCCTTTGCCGACACCATCTACAATGACAAGGTTTGGAGTTTTGAGCACGACAATGTCGCCTCTGCCGTTTTCACACAGCCTGAGGTCGGCACTGTGGGTATGAGCGAGGCAGAAGCGCGCAAGGCCTTCAAGAACGTCGATATTTACAAGACGCGGTTCCGGCCAATGAAGACGATGCTGCTTGATGATCCCGAGCGGGTCATGATCAAGCTGGTCGTGAACGCGGACGATGATCGCGTCGTTGGCGTGCATATCGTCAGCCCTGACGCCGGTGAGATGATCCAGATGATTGGCGTTGCCGTGAAGATGGGCGCCACGAAGGCACAGTTCGACGCGACCTGCGCCGTCCACCCGACGATTGCGGAGGAAATTGTCACCCTTCGCCAGAAATGGGTGCCGGACACCGAACCTGCCTAGAACGCGCCGGCAAAAACACAGTAGAATTTGCCCTTGCGAGCGCGCTTTTCGCTTATGACAGCAACGAACTGGATGCAGATGATTGGTGTGTGGTAAAACTTGCCCATCCGATAGCAGGCGGGTAAGACGCCCCGCTCTGGAGAGAAGAACATGACCTGGACGCCAAACAGCTGGAGGGCAAAGCCCGCCAACCACATTCCGGACGATTATCCGGACGCAAAAGCTCTTGCAGACGTAGAGAGCCGCCTGAAGGCGTTTCCGCCGCTGGTGTTTGCGGGCGAAGTGCGCCGTCTGAAGCAACAACTCGCGACCGTATCGGCTGGCGAAGCCTTTCTGCTTCAGGGCGGCGATTGCGCCGAGAGCTTCAAGGAATTCAGCGCCGACAACATCCGCGATACGCTGCGGGTCATGCTTCAGATGGCGGTTGTGCTGACCTTTGCCGCCTCCAAACCCGTTGTGAAGGTCGGCCGTCTGGCAGGCCAGTTCGGCAAGCCGCGCTCCTCGCCGCTCGAGACCATCGATGGCGTGACGCTGCCATCCTATCGCGGCGACAACATCAACGGTATGGACTTCACTGAAGAAGCGCGCCTTCCTAATCCGGAACGCCTCATTCAGAGCTATTCCCAGTCAGCGTCGACCCTGAACCTCGTTCGCGCCTTCTCGCATGGTGGTTATGCCGACCTCGCCAACGTCCATCGCTGGATGCTCGGTTTTGTTGATCGCTCGCCTCAGGGCGAACGCTACAAGGCGCTGGCTGAACGCATCACCGACGCGCTCTCCTTCATGGAAGCGTGCGGCGTCAGCTCGCAGACAGTGCCGCAGATGGCGCAGGTCGACGTCTACACCTCGCACGAGGCATTGCTCCTTGGCTTCGAGGAAGCGATGACCCGCGTCGATTCCACATCGGGCGACTGGTACGACACCTCGGCGCACATGCTTTGGATCGGCCATCGCACGCGCCAGATCGATCATGCGCATGTCGAGTTTTGCAAGGGCGTGCACAATCCGCTTGGCATCAAGTGTGGCCCGGGCCTCGAAACCGAGGAGCTTCTGCGGCTCATTGAAACCCTGAACCCGAACGATGAGCCTGGCCGGATCACGCTGATTACGCGCTTTGGGTCGGAGGGCGTGAAAGAAGGCCTGCCGCCACTGGTGCGGGCCGTCAAGAAAAGCGGTCGCAATGTCATCTGGTCGTGTGACCCGATGCACGGCAACACGCTCAAGACCGAGAGCGGTTTCAAGACCCGCCCGGTCGACCGCATCCTGTCAGAGGTCAGCCAGTTCATCGATATCGTCTCTAGCGAGGGCTGCTATCCGGGCGGCGTACATTTCGAGATGACCGGCCAGGACGTCACGGAGTGTATTGGCGGGGCACAGGCGATCTCGGAAGCCGACCTGTCATCGCGTTACCACACTCATTGTGATCCTCGTCTGAATGGCGAACAAGCGCTTGAACTTGCCTTCCTGATCGCAGAGAAGCTCCAGCTCATGAAAGAGGCGGTCAACGCCGAAGCTCGCCAGGCGAGCTGACTTTAGGGGGATATCGCTGTGTATCGCAGGCGGGTCTGGCCCGCCTGGGCGCGGCCATCTGATATTGCAGATCTGTTGAGGCTATCGGGTCCGATCGCGGTTTCGCGCGCGGCAATGATGCTTATGGGTCTGACGGATGTGATCGTTCTCGGCCAGAACGCTCCGTCAGAACTTCCTTATGTCCTGAATTCGTGGCTGCCGATTGGCGTCTCGCTCGGTCTCACCATGGGGCTACTGTTAGGCGTATCGGTCCTCACGGCTGAACTTGCAGGCGTAGGCCGGGGCGCTGAAACCGGCCGGATCTTCAGGCGCGGCATCAAATTCTCGCTCTGGTTCGGCGTGCTCCTGACCGGCTGTATCATCCTGCTCGTCGGTCCTATGTTTCGCGCGCTGGGCTTTGAGGAGGCTGTTGCGTCCGGCACGGCTTCGGTTTCCAGGATTCTCGCGCTCGGCCTGATCGGTCACATGCTGACCCATGTGGCAGGCTCATATCTTGAGGCGCTGCGTCGGCCACTGGTTGTGACCGGCATCATGTATTTTGGCGTGCTAGTGAACCTCATCATCGATCTGGCGGTCGTTGCCGGCTGGTGGGGCATGCCAAAAATGGGCGCGGATGGCGTCGCCATCGCGACCACCGGAACACGCTGGTTCCTAGTGATCCTGTTTCTGGTCGCCGTGGCCCGGTTTACACCTGCCTTCAAAGCCTCGCCAGAAGGGCCCCCGGATGAGAACAGGCGGCAGTTCTCGGTCGGGTACGGCATGGCCGTATCGAACGTCGCGGAATGGGGCGGGTTCAATTTCACCTTTGTGGTGGCAACCTGGATCAGCACCGCAGCGACAACGATCTACGGTATGGCCGTCCATGTCATCGGCTTCTGCTTCATGGCCTTTCTCGGCCTTGGCACCGCGACAAGCGTTCGCGTGGCCGAAGCCTATGGCCGCAAGAATGCAGACCAGGTTCGGGATGCCTCACGTCTGGGCGTCATCGCGTGTGGCATTGTCGGTGTGGTGCTGGGTGTTCTGGTCTGGCTGTTTCAGTCGCCGCTGGCCTCACTTCTGGTGAGGTCTGACGCGGAAGTGGCGGACATCGCGATCCGGCCTGAACTCATCCCGGTGATCGGGTTCACCGCATTTGTGATTGTCTTCGACGGATTGCAGAATGTCGCTTCGATGGCGTTGCGCGCCCAGAACGTGATCTGGCCGCCAACCTTCATCCACGTCGGATCCTACTTCCTGATCATGATCCCGGCGACCTGGTACTTGGGGCTGGTGCAGGGTCAGGGGGCAATCGGCATGATGTACGGCGTGCTGATCGCATCTATATTCGCCGGCATCCTGCAAACGCTGCTGCTAGAACGAAAAGCGGCGCGCCGGCTGAAGCCAACGCGCCGCTCTCGGCAGTCTGCTTTGTAGGCAGACCTAGATGTCTTTCAGAGCCGACGCAGGCTTGAAAGCGCCTGATGTCTTTTCTGCAATCTGGATCGTCTCGCCGGTGGCCGGGTTACGGCCTTCGCGCGCGCCACGGGTTTTGGCGTGGAAAGTACCAAAGCCAGCGATAGCGACCTGCTTACGGTCTTTCACTGCGCCTGAAATGGTATCGAAGACAGCGTCCACCGCTTTGCCGGCGTCTGCTTGTGACATGCCAGCAGATTCTGCGACGGCTTTTGTAAGTTCACCCTTATTCATTGGGCACTCCTCTTTGTTAACGGCGATTCTGTGCCGTGATAGTTTTCTACACGATTCGAATGGGGTGGATATGCTGAAAACCCAATAACGGCGGGCTATTTCAGCAGAATCCATCCCTCTTCCACCGCAATTTGCGCAATTTCTTCACCTGAGAGGCCCTCAGGCGGTCCGAACAGTCTGCCAAGACGTCCCGCCTCGTCGAGACTGTAATAGTGACGGGCGAGGGCCTCGACCTGCGCCTGGTCCAGAACTTCTCCGGCACGAGGCTTCGCCTCAATGAGAGATGGGTAGACTTCTGCAAACACAATATCGGTGCCATCGAGCGCTTCGGCATCCATAGGTGCAAAGCCGGTTTCGAAAGGCCATATCCGACTATTGGGCAGCGACTGCCTGAGGCCGTAAACGGCTGGTATCCCGAGAAGGGACTGGCTGCCCACAGACCCAGCGCCATAAAGCTGCCAACCGGATTTTGGCTTTGCCTTATAGTTCGCACGTACAAAGCGCTCGACGGTTCTATACTCATCGAGCGGAATGTCGTCGAAGTTGCCCTTCGTTGCAGTAAGGGTCGTCAGCCGGTCGCGGGCCGGTGCCCCCCAGAAAGGAAGCGGTCCTTTGGTCATGGCGTAGTTGAGGCTGGCGGCGACAGCGAAACGGGTGTTTGAATTGTCGGCTTTTTCCTTGATCTTCGTGGCCAGATATTCGTGCATCGCCTGCCAGGCAGGACGGTCCTGCGCGAGGCCGGCGAGCGCGGCTGTGCCGGCCGGATAACCAAGGCTGAAATCAAAGCCGATCAGCACTTTGTCGCCGCGGCGTACGAAGCGTTCGGCGAGGCCCTGTATCAGCTCACGCGCAGATTTCCGCGTCGACGGATTTGCCGATTGAAACTGGAATTTCAGGCGGGCATCCCGCGCCAAGGCGCCAATCCAGACAGAATTGGCGCCCTGGGCCGGTTTGCTTGCCGCGCTCCAGTCGACGATGATGTAGGCGTCGAAGAGACGCGCCATAACTTACCTCCAGCCGGGTATGCTCAGGCGAGTTTGACGAGCATCTTACCGGTATTGCGACCCTGGAACAGGCCAAGAAACGCCTCCGGCGCCGTCTCGATACCTTCCATGACTGTTTCCTCGAACTTCAGGTCGCCATTCTTGATCCAGGCGGCCATATCCTTGAGGAATTGCGGCTGCATATCTGCGTAGGTCGAGACGATAAAGCCCTTGAGTGTAAGCTGTTTGCCCACGACCTGAATGATGTTGGCCGGGCCGGGCTGAGGCTCGGTTGCATTGTACTGGCTGATCATGCCGCAGATCGCGAATCTCGCCATAGGGCGAGCGCATTCGATGGCTGCCTGAAGGTGATCGCCGCCGACATTGTCGAAGTAGACATCGATGCCTTTCGGGGCCGCTTTGCGAAGCGCGCCGAGCAGGCCGTCATAGTCGCTGTGCGCCTTGTAATCAATGACATGATCGGCGCCTAGATCCTTGACGAGCTTACACTTTTCTTCGCCGCCAGCCGAACCGATGACCGTGCAGTTCTTGATCTTCGCGATCTGCACAACCGTCGAGCCAACAGCGCCCGCGGCACCCGACACAAACACCGTATCGCCTTCCTTCAGATCAGCGACCCGGAGAATGCCTGCATAGGCCGTGAGACCCGGCATCCCGGCAACACCCAGCAGCGCCGAATCAGGCAGCCCGGTCTGCGGCACCTTGTTGACCATCATCTCTTCTGGCTTGCCGGTCCAGACATCACGCCAGCCGCCCATGGAGACGATCAGATCGCCTTCTGAATAGTCAGGGTGCGCCGAAGCCGTGACCCGGCCAACCGCGCTGCCGGTCAGCACTTCGCCAATCTGGAAAGGCGGCACATAGCTCTCGCGATCATACATCCGGCCGCGCATATAAGGGTCGACCGACATCCAGCTATTGGTGACCTGGATCTCTCCATTGCCGGGCGCCTGGGCGGTGATGTCGACTTTCTTGAAGTCGTCCATCTTCGGCATGCCCACAGGACGTTTCGCCAGGGCCCAGCCTGTACCTTTAAGATCTGACATATCGCGCTTCCTCATGTTTCTGATAGGTATCGGCCTGCAACATGGGTCAGCCACCGGGCGCTGTGAAGGCGTGTCAGAAAGAATCCGCAAGACTCTTTGACCCCAAGATATGAGGCGCCAGCTTGCATGCGGTACCGCGCGAATGCGAAGGGGCTGCCAAGTTGGAGCGAATGTATGTCCCTTAAAACTGCTCTTATCGGCGCGGGTGTCTTTGGCGGTTACCACGCCGGGAAGATCGCCGAGGCGCAATCTGCGATCTTTATCGGTGTCTTTGACCCGGACGCTGCGCGTGCGCGTGATCTCGCTGATAAGCACGGCGTGAAAGCGTTCGCGTCGCAGGCCGATACGCTCAGCGCTGCCGATGCCGTAATCATTGCCTGTCCGGCCATCTATCATGCAGAGACCGTCAAAGCCGCGCTTTCGGCAGGCTGTCATGTCCTCGTGGAAAAGCCGCTCGCCCTCACCGGCGAAGAGGCGATGGCGCTTGCAGAGCTGGCTGACAAATCAGACCGCGTGCTTCAGGTTGGCCATCAGGAAAGACTGGTCCTGAAAGAGATGGGCCTGTTCGACCTTCCAGAGACACCTCTAGAAATTGAGGCTTATCGCGAGAGCCCGCCGGCGCCCACGGGGCGTGCAGGCGATGTCTCAGTGATCTTCGACCTGATGATCCACGACCTCGACATGGTCGCCTGCCTGCAAGGCGCGGCGTCCTCGATCGCAGGGCAGGGCGCCATCATCCATTCAGGGCGCATCGACCAGGCACGCGCCGATCTCGTCTTCGCAGATGGCGGACGGGCAATGGTCTCCTCAAGCCGCGCCGCAGATGAGCGCCGCCGGTCCATGCGTCTCGCCTTCAAAAGCGGTGAGATCGAAATCGATTTCCTGACACGTGCGGTGCGCAACACCACACCGTTCGAGATAAAGGCCGACGTCTCAGAAAGCCTTCCCGATCCGCTCGGCGCGGCAGACCATGCGTTCTTTGCCGCCTGCCTCGGCAAAGGCCCCGTGCTTGTGCCCGGCCGCGAAGCAGCCGAAGCTGTCCGCGTGGCAGAAGCCCTTGAAAATTCAATAATGAAAACAACCGGAGCCTGACACATGGCCGCTGCTGAGAAACTTGCACATCTACCGGGCGACGCGCCGATCCAGTTCTTTGACCTGAAGGCCCAGCAGGCTTCCATCCGCGGCGCGCTTGAGACGCGCTGGACCACCATCCTCGATCATGGCCGCTATATTGGCGGGCCTGAAGTCGATGAGTGTGAGCAGAAACTCTGTGAGTTCACGGGCGCTGCAGACGCTGTTGTCGTTGGCTCGGGCACGCAGGCGCTCGTCATGCCGCTGATCGCACTTGGCTATGGCCATGGCGACGCCGTCTTCATCCCCGGCTTCACCTATAATGCGACAGCGAATGCGGTGCTCCTTGCGGGCGCGACCCCCGTCCTCGTCGATATCGACCCGGCGACCTTCAACATGGACGCCGCCGACCTTGAGCGGAAAATCCAGATGGTGAAAGGCAACCGCAATCTTCGCGCGCGGGCGATCATGCCCGTCGACCTCTACGGCCTACCTGCCGACTACGCCGCGCTTGAGAGCGTCGCCGATGCACACGGGCTGCGGATTGTCGCTGACGCCGCGCAGGCCTTTGGCGGACGCCAGGGCAATCAATGGATCGGTACGCTTGCAGAGATCAGCGCGACCAGCTTCTACCCAACCAAGACGCTTGGCGGGTATGGCGATGGCGGCGCGATCATGGTGCGTGACAAGGAGGTCGGCGACCTCCTGCGGTCCATCCGCTGGCACGGGACGGGCGACAATCGCAAGGAATCCATTCGAGTCGGCATCAATGGCCGCTGCGATTCGATCCAGTGCGCGGTCGTCTCCGAAAAGCTCGGCATCTTCGAAGAAGAACGCCAGCGCCGTATTCAGGCGGCGTCCATCTATAATGAGCGACTAACCGGCAAGGTGGACGGCCAGGTCGTCGGCGCGAACGAAGAGTCTGCCTATGGCCTCTACACCGTCCGCGTACCTGATCGTGATGGTGTCCGGGCCTCGCTTCAGGAAAAAGGCGTGCCGACGGCGATCTATTACGACACGCCTATTCACCAGATGCCGGCCTTCGAACAGTTCGCCCCGCCGGGCGGTCTGCCCGAATGTGAGCGTGCCTCAAGGGAGGTCCTCAGCCTGCCAATGCACCCCTACCTGTCGGAAGATCAGATCCACCGCGTCTGCGATGCGCTGCTTGCGACTTTGCAGCGCTGACAACTCGTCTTAAGTGAGCGCCATGACTGACGTGCTCAAAATACTGGTTGCCCAGCTGAACCCCGTTGTTGGTGACATCAACGGCAATGCCAAGCTTGCGCGTGAAGTGCTCGAAGAGGGCGGCCAGAAGGGCGCAGACCTCGTTGTCTTCAGCGAGATGTTCCTGCTTGGATATCCGCCGGAAGACCTCGTCCTGAAGCCAAGTGCGGTCGAGCTTAGCATGCAGGCCGCGCAATCGCTCGCAAGCTCATCGAGCGAGTTGCCACCCTTCGTGATCGGCTCGCCCTGGCAGAAAGGGTCCAACCTTTTCAATTCGGTTGTGTTCTGCCGGAACGGCAAGGTCGAAGCGCGCTACGACAAGCAGGAACTGCCCAATTACGGCGTCTTTGATGAGCAGCGCCTCTTTGATCGCGGCGCGTCGCCAGCTTGCATCGTTGAGGTGAAGGGCGTCAAAATCGGTCTCGCCATTTGTGAGGATGTCTGGTTCGACCGCGTCCCGAATGCCGCCA
This sequence comes from Henriciella marina DSM 19595, assembly GCF_000376805.1. Lineage (NCBI taxonomy): Bacteria > Pseudomonadati > Pseudomonadota > Alphaproteobacteria > Hyphomonadales > Hyphomonadaceae > Henriciella > Henriciella marina. The sequence goes on from NZ_AQXT01000002.1 coordinate 670,313, forward strand.
AGGCAGCGGGCGCAGAACTGCTGGTCATCCCCAATGGCTCGCCCTGGCGCCGCAGCATCCACACGGAACGTGCCGAGGCCTTCGACCGGTGGAGCCGGCTTGGGCTTCCATATCTCTTCGTGAACCAGGTCGGCGGTCAGGATGAGCTTATCTTTGATGGCGCGTCATACGCGACCAATACGGTGCACGCTGAACGTTGCGGCCTCGTCGGCCAGTTCGACACCGGCACAGCAACGGTCGAGTTCGACCTTAAGGCCAGAAAACTGAGCCTGCCTGATGGTGGATGTGAGCTCGACCCTGATGGCTGGCATATGGAGTACCGGGCCGCGACGCTGGCGCTCGGCGACTATGTGAACAAGAACAGGTTTCCAGGTGTCGTACTCGGCATGTCTGGCGGGATCGACAGTGCACTGACCGCAGCGATCGCGGTCGATGCCCTGGGGCCTGACCGGGTCTGGTGCGTCATGATGCCGTCGAAATACACCTCATCCAACAGCCTTGAGGACGCCAAGCGCTGCGCCGAGGCTCTCGGCGTGCGCTACGATATCATCAACATCGCGCCGGGCGTTGGCGCCATGGATGAGATGCTGGGAGAGCTTTTCTCCGGCAAGGAAAGCGACACGACCGAAGAAAACATTCAGTCGCGCCTTCGCGGCCTGACGCTGATGGCGCTATCGAACAAGTTCGGTCACATGGTCGTCACGACGGGCAACAAGTCGGAAATGGCGGTCGGGTATGCGACGCTCTATGGCGACATGTGCGGCGGCTACAATGCGCTGAAGGATTTCTACAAAACCGAGGTCTTTGAGCTCTCGCGCTGGCGCAATGTGAACCTGCCAGAAGGGGCGCTTGGACCGTCCGGTGAGGTTATCCCCGAGCGGATCATCACCAAGCCGCCATCTGCAGAACTGCGCGAAGACCAGAAGGATGAGGACTCGCTGCCATCCTATGATGACCTCGATGACATCCTGCGCGGGCTCGTCGATGATGAAGCAGATATCGACGATATCCTGGCGCGTGGCCACGATGAGGCGACTGTAAGACGTATCGAGCATCTCTTGTACATTGCCGAGTACAAGCGTAGGCAAGCGCCGCCCGGCGTCAAAGTCGGCGGCAAGAATTTCGGCCGCGACCGTCGCTATCCGATTACCAACCGTTTCAGGGATGATTGATGACCGCACCCGTCGTCCGTTTCGCGCCTTCGCCTACTGGCAAGCTCCATGTCGGCAATGTCCGCACGGCTCTCATCAACTGGCTGTTTGCCAAAGGGCAGGGCGGCAAATTCATCCTGCGTGTCGATGACACAGACACGGAGCGCTCGACGCAGGACTATGAAGATCAGATCAAGGCAGACCTGACCTGGCTCGGCCTTGTCTTTGATGACACCTTCAATCAGTCGGCGCGGTTCGAGAAGTATGATGCAGCTGCAGACAGGCTGCGCGGCATGGGCCTTCTCTATGCCTGCTATGAGACCGCTGATGAGCTCGATCGCAAGCGCAAGATTGCCCTCTCGCGCGGCCGCCCGCCCGTCTATGACAGATCGGCGCTCAGCCTCACTGATGAGGACAAGGCAAAACTGGAGGCCGAAGGCCGCAAAGCCCACTGGCGTTTCAAGCTGTCAGGTAACCGGGTTGAGTGGACCGATCTGGTCCGCGGCCCGCAGGGCATAGACACGTCCAGCGTCTCCGACCCGGTCCTGATCCGCGAGGACGGCTCCTACCTCTACACGCTGCCATCCGTCGTCGACGATATCGACGCGAAGATCACTCATGTCGTTCGCGGCGAAGACCACGTCACCAATTCCGGCGCGCAGATCGAAATCTTCAAGGCCCTTGGCGGCGAGGCACCGGACATGGCCCACACACCGCTTCTGGTTGATGCCGAGGGCGGTGCCTTCTCCAAACGCCTCGGCTCGCTCAGCATGGATACGCTGGAGCAGCGCGGCATCCTGCCAATGGCAATCCTGTCACTGCTCGCCAAGCTTGGCACCAGCGACAATATCGAGGTCCGTGAGGACCTCGCCACGCTCGCAAGCGAGTTCGACTTCGGCAAAATCGGCCGCGCGCCTGCCAAGTTCGATGAGAAAGACCTCCTTAGCCTGAATGCGGTTCTGGTGCATGACCTGCCATTCGATGCGGTTCGCGAAGACCTCGAAAAGATCTCGCCAGATGCCGCGAACGAGCCGTTCTGGCTCGCCGTTCGCGAAAACTGCGAGACTGTCCATGATGTAAAGCCCTTTGCCGACATCGCCTATGGTCGGATCGAACCTATCATTGACGATGAAGATGCAGACTTCATCGCCGAGGCAAAGACGCTTTTGCCGAACGGCGAGCTCACCGGCGAGAGCTGGAAGGCCTGGACCGGCGATCTGAAACAAGCGACCGGCCGTAAAGGCAAATCGCTTTTCATGCCGCTTCGTAAGGCGCTGACCGGTCAGGAGCACGGGCCGGATATGTCTGTCCTGTTCCCGCTCATCGGCCGCGAAGCTGCTGCACGGCGCCTGTCTAGGGACTGAACCTTGAGACGGCGGGCTTTCGCCCTTTAGGACACCCAGAACTAGTCGGAGAGTTTGACGATCCGGTCTCGAAGGGCATCAATCGCGTCCTCTGGCGTGCCCGCATGCACGAGTGCGCTTCGAAAGCTTTCAGGCGTGAACTTGCCGTCGATGATGTGGTTCATCAATTCGAAGAAGGGCGCCCAGAAACCGTCCTCGTCCAGAAATGCCATTGGCTTTGCGTGCAGGCCAAGACGCGCCCAGCTCAGCATTTCGACCGCTTCTTCCAGTGTGCCGATCCCGCCCGGCAGGACGATGAAAGCGTCTGACTCGTCGAACATCATCTGCTTGCGCGTATGCATGTCATCGACAATGCGGTGCTCCACCTCATCGAAGATGCGCTCCTTCTGCAGCAGGAATTTCGGCATGACGCCGAGAACGTCGCCGCCCGCCTCATGAGCAGAGCGCGCGCACGCGCCCATCAGGCCGACACCGCCGCCGCCATATACAAGCTTGAGGTCCTGAGCAGCCAGTGTACGGCCCAGATTGCGGGCAAGCGTCAGGTAAGCGGGCCGGACATCGTCCGACGACCCGCAATAAACACAGATTGATTTCAGCTCAGCCATTCACGTCTCATCCCTGCTAATGCACCGGCGTTTAGTCTAGTGAGCGGATTCGTTCCAGCCTCACCCTGTTGTCGCTCAGATTTTGCCCCATATGGCGTTCATGACAGGCGCATCGACTTCGAATACCGACCGGGACCAGATTGAGAGTGCGGATGGTGGTCTCGCCAGCGCAATCGTCAAGATCCTGAAGCTGCTGGCCCGGCCAGAGATGAAGAAATGGCGGCCCGTCATGGGCGTTGCGCTCATCTTGACTCTAGGCGCGGCCGTTCTTGAAGTCATTTCCCCCATACTGCTGGGCAACGCGATCAACCGTGTCGCCGGGCAGGAAGGCGTTGAGGCCCAGCCGCTGATAATCGCCGTGGGCTGGATCGCTTTCGCCATCGGCTTGCGGTTTCTGGCGGCCGCCTTGCCGCAGGCCCGCGATGCGCTGTTCAGCCCGGTCAGCCAGGACGCGCAGCGCCATGCCTGCGTCGATGCTTTTGGTCACGCGCAGTCGCTTTCCCTCGGTTTCCACCAGACGCGCCGGTCCGGCGCGCTGAACCGCGTCATCGAACGCGGCGCAAGCGCGATCGACTATCTGATCCGCTTCCTGGCCTTTAATATCGGCCCAACCTTCGTGCGCCTGGCGCTCGCGTCGGTCGCCCTTGGCGCGGCCTATGACTACAGGCTCGCCCTGATCGCGATTGCCACCATCGTCCTCTATGTCATCGCGACGGTCATCATCACAGAATGGCGGGTGCGCCAGCGCCGCCGCATGAACAAGGCAGACACCGAGTTACGGGCTGTCTCGATCGACACGCTGACGAATTTCGAAACCGTCAAAGCCTTCGCCGCCGAAGCGCGCGAAACGAGCCGGTACGACACAGCCATGCACCGCTATAACAAGCGCTATGTCGAGGCCGTTCGCAGCATGTACCTGCTGAACGGTGTTCAGGCGCTCATCATGAATCTCGGCCTTTTTGCCGTGCTCGCCCTCTCAGCCTGGAATTACACCCAGGGCACAATGCAGATCGGCGACCTGACGGCTGTCATGCTTGTCCTGCTCAGCCTTTATGCGCCGCTCAATATTCTCGGCTGGGCCTGGCGGGAGATCAAACAGGGCGCCGTCGATCTGGAAAAGCTTCACGGCCTTCTGGCGATGAAACCGGAAGTCCAGGACAAGCCGGGTGCGATCGAACTCGGTCACACCAAAGGCGCGGTCGCCTTCAACAATGTGAGCTTCACCCATGATGCCCGCACGGTCGGCGTGGCGGATGTCAGCTTTGCTGTTGAGCCCGGCAAGAAGATCGCCTTCGTCGGCACGTCTGGTGCGGGCAAATCCACCCTGCTGAAGCTGCTGTTTCGTTTCTATGACGTGAACGCCGGCACTGTGCTGGTAGACGGAACCGACGTGCGGGACCTCACGCAGACCTCGCTGCGACGCGCGCTTGGTCTCGTTCCGCAGGACGTGGTCCTCTTCAATGATACGATTGCTGCCAACATCGCCTATGCCAATCCAGGCGCCTCGCTCGAAGCGCTTGAAGACGCCGCGCGGCGCGCGCAGCTTCTGCCCTTCATCCAGGCTTTGCCGGACGGATGGGACACCGAAGTTGGTGAGCGTGGCCTGAAACTCTCTGGCGGCGAGAAACAGCGTGTCGGCATCGCCCGCGTAATTCTCGCCGACCCGGCCATCCTGGTGCTGGATGAAGCGACCTCCGCCCTCGACAGTGCGACAGAAGCCGCCGTACAGGATGCGCTGGACGAGGCCTCGAAAGGGCGAACGACGCTCATGGTCGCCCACCGCCTCTCTACGGTGCAGAACGCTGATGAGATCGTCGTTCTGGAGCATGGCAGGATCGTCGAGCGCGGAACGCATGCAGAGCTTTTGCGCTCTGATGGCAAGTATGCACAGATGTGGGCGCGTCAGGTTGCGCGAGACAGGCTCGCAGCAGCGGCTGAATAGAAAGGTTTTTGAATATGGCTGACAGGGACACTTCGCTTTCCCACAAGACTTTTCCGTGGTTCCGCAGCGGGTTCGACCTCGAAGGGGTCGTTGGGTTTCTGGCGGCCTGGCTTCTGGGCGTGCTGCTCGCCATGATCTGGGAGCCGCTCTTCTGGGTCGCCTTCATTCCAGGCGTCATCATCCTTTTTGCCACACGGACAGCAGAACGCGTGACGCCGCAGTCGGAAGATCATCTGGTTTCTCCGTGCGATGGCGTTGTGGTTTCCGTCGTCGAGACCGATGCCCCCGCATCGCTTCGCATGGCGGGCCCGGCTCTTCGCATCCGGATTTCATCGTCACCCCTTGCGGCAAACAATATTCACGCACCGATCGCAGGCGCAATCGACCGGATCGACCGTACCGAAGGCGACCCAAAGGCGTTCGCCGCGATGAAAGCCGAAGGTGAAGGTCTTGAGCGCCTCTCCATGGTGTTCAGCAGCGATGTCATGCGCGCGGGCTTCGTGGTTGCGACTGGTGGTCTGGGACCGCGCCTCGAGGTGAAATCCGATGCAGGGGACCGCGTGCTCAAAGGCAAGACGGTCGCGACCCGGCGTCTTGGCGGCTGGTGCGATATCTATGTCCCAGCCCGCTCACCCGGCGCACCGGTCGTCGAGCCAGGCCGCACGCTTGTCGGCGGCGAGACAATCCTCTGGGATCTCCACATGTCTTCGCCCGAAGTTCAGCACGCGCCAGAAGACCAGGCTGCTGCCACCACCTCCACGATCGCAGAGCCGCCCGTAGAGTCTGGGTCTCAGGCTGCCGCTGCCATGTCGACAGCGCCTGCAGCCGCCGCCGTGACGCCTGATCCAATGCCGCCAGAAGTTATTTCTGGCGAAGAAGACGACGGTGCGGGCGACGATAACGCATATATCGGCACGTCCCCGGTCGAGCAGCAGCCAACACCCGAAGTCGTGCCTCCGACCGTTGAGGAAGAGGTCGAAACGGACGTTCAGCCGGCGCCAGATGCCTCTGACGCGCAGGCCATCCCTGAAACGCTGCCGCCGGAAATCGCCGAGGAGGAGGCGGAAACGCCTTACCCGCAGGAACCGTCGAGCACGACTGCAGAACCAGAATCTGGCATCTCAGACCCAAGCGATCCTTCGCGGCCTGACCAGGCGGCTGAGGCCACAGATCCCGCATCGATGTTCGAACGCCTCAGGCAACAGGCCCGCAAGCTTGCCGGCGACGACGACAATAATAATCGCTAAGCGCTGTGCTCTAGCCAATCCTGCTTACGCAGGCCGGTTCATCCAGCGCAGGATGGGCCGGAGCGGCAGGATCCATGCGACGCCAGCAATAATATAAAATGGCAGCTGCACCCAGATCGGTTGATCGGTGATGCGGCTGCCAATCGTCCCAATCAGGACGACCCAGATCGCGATGAAGGCAAGGATTGCGATGGATGCGACGACTTTGCGCATGAGTGTGTCCTGACTTTCTGGCTGTACCTGCGACCGCATGGCGACTTGCGATTCTGCCGTGCAGCGTCAGATAGGGCGTCATGAGACACATGGCAAAGTCAGACGCGGGACAAAAGTGGATCAGGCGCTGGCTCATCCTGATCGCACTGCTGGTTTACGCGATGATCCTCATTGGCGGGATGACGCGGCTCACCGATTCCGGGCTTTCAATCACCGAATGGGATGTCATCAGCGGCAGCGTGCCGCCGCTTGGCGCGGAAGGCTGGGCCGAGGAGTTTGCCAAATATCAGCAGACGGCGGAGTTCCAGCAGCAGAACTTCAACATGACGCTGGCTGAGTTCAAATACATCTACTGGTGGGAATGGGGCCATCGTCTTTTCGGCCGTCTCATCGGGCTGGTCGCCATCGGCGGTCTGGTCTGGTTCCTCGCGCGTAAATGGGTCGGCCGAGGGCTCACCACGCGCCTCATTATCCTGATCGCGCTTGGCGGTCTTCAGGGGGCGATCGGCTGGTGGATGGTGTCCAGCGGCATCGGTGAGACAGACCGTCTGGATGTGGCCCCATACCGGCTGATGACCCATTTCGTGCTCGCGCTGATTATCATTGGATATACGGTCTGGCTCTGGATGGACCTTGGCGGTCGTACCCGGATGGAGCGCCAACCGGTTCTCGCGGGTTTTGCGCTGGTCCTGGCCGGGTTGGTCTTTGTCCAGATGGCAAGTGGCGCACTGGTCGCGGGCCTTGACGCAGGGCGCACCTATACCGACTGGCCTCTGATGGACGGCGCATTTGTGCCCGCTTCTTATATACGTGAGGACCTTGGCTGGCGGAGCCTCTTTGAGGGGTTGGCGGCGACCCAGTTCAACCACCGGGTCCTCGCCTATGTCCTATGGGCCGCGGCGCTGGCTGGCGTTGCCCTCAGTTGGGGCAAGCCAGCCGCCAAGTCCTTTGCGCTGCTCGCAACGCTTGTGACCCTGCAAGCGGCCTGGGGCATCTACACACTGGTCAGCGGCGCCCCGCTGGAGCTTGCGATTGTCCACCAGGCCCTCGGCGTGATCGTCTTCATCACGTCCATCAGGCTTGTCTGGCTTACTCGGTCGCCGACGGCACCTCGATTGGCGTCATCGTAACGCGGCTGGGGTCGATCATGACCACGCGGTGATCATCGCCGCGTATCGTGCCGCTAACGATGATGACGCCGCCTGGATAGCCGCCGCCGCGCGCGTCACCAGTCGCTGCCAACGTTGAGAATATTGCCGGCACTTCGACGCTGATGCCTCTGCGAATCTCATACCGGGCAGGTTCATTGTCGCCGAGCTGCAGGCTGAGCTGCCCATCTCCTTCTGAAAGGATAAGTGTCTCGCGGCCATTTCTTCTAAGGCTCGCAGCGCCGTCGACGTTGCCGCTGAACGCCAGCGCCTCATTTCCAGTGATGACGCAGGACGTAATCGGCTCGCCCATATCTTCCTCTGCCTCGGTCACGAAGACGAGCTCGCCGCCGCTCTGACGGATCACCCCACTATAGAGCGTCCCTGGGTCGGTCTCAGTCCAATAGGCAAGGCGATGGAGATCATCGTCACTATTCGCAGGCGGCCCGGCACAGATCCCGGCTGCGGCTCCGGCCTGCTCACCCTGAAGATCATACTGAATTGCCTCGGCAACACCGCCCCCATGAATCCACACTTTCAGACTGCCGTTGGCATCGAGACCGGGGAAAAGGGTCACCGGGGTGCCCGAGAGCATGGCGTAACGCCCTTCGGCGAGCGCCATGGCCTCGTCCGGTGCAACGGTTGTGACCCGCTCACCATCAAAGTCGAATATCTGGACACCGCCGCCTTCATAGGCGACTGCAAAGGTCGAGCCGGCGCCGCCTGCAATACCGATGCTGGCGACAGGCGAATCAAGCTGGCGGGTCGACCAGACGGCGGGAAGCATATTTGCAGGCAGCGGATCTGCGCTAACCACATCTTCCTGGCCTTGCGGGGCCGTGCTGCCCTGCTCTGCAGGCTCTTGCGGACCTGAGCAGGATGCCGCATAGAATAGCAGGAAACCGGCGATCCCTGCGTTGACAGGGAAGGACTGCGCGCTTAAACGCGGGCGCTTGAACATATTCCAACACTCCGAATGAGAGGCTCCCGAGGAGCAATGAAGACTTATAACGCACCTGCTGACGTGGAGAACAAATGGATCGTTATCGACGCAACAGATGTTGTGGTCGGTCGCCTCGCTTCATATGTCGCCAAACGCCTGCGCGGCAAGCACCGCGCTGATTTCACCCCACACATCGATACCGGCGATCACATCGTCGTTATCAATGCGGAAAAGGCCCGATTCACCGGCAACAAGCTGCGTGACAAGACCTATTACCGCCACACCGGATATCCTGGTGGCATCAAGAGCACGACCGCTGAGAAGATCCTTGGTGGCCGCTTTCCTGAGCGCGCCATCGAGCTTGCTGTAAAGCGGATGATGCCGGGCGAAAGCTCGCTGTCCCGCCAGCAATTCTCCAAGCTTCGCGTCTATGCCGGGTCTGAGCATCCGCATGAAGCGCAGAAGCCTGAAACCGTCGACTTCGCATCGATGAATACAAAGAATCTGAGAGACGACTGATCATATGTCCGATACCGCCAATTCTCTTGAAGACCTGAAGACCGTCACCACCGGCGGCGATGCTGCTACTGAAGAAGTGGTCGCCGTTCAGCCGAAGATCGACGAACTCGGCCGCGCCTACGGCACCGGTCGCCGCAAGTCGGCAACGGCCCGCGTCTGGATCAAGCCGGGCACCGGCAAGATCACTGTCAACGGCAAGGATCAGGAACAGTATTTTGCGCGCCCAGTGCTTCGCATGGTTCTTGAGCAGCCGCTCGTCGAAACCGACCGTCGCACTGAGTTCGACGTGATCTGTACTGTCAAAGGTTCTGGCCTCTCCGGTCAGGCTGGCGCCGTGCGCCACGGCATTGCTCGCGCTCTGGTCAACTATGAGCCAGGCCTTCGCGCCGTTCTGAAGCCGTTCGGCTACATGACGCGTGACCCGCGTACCGTTGAGCGGAAGAAGTATGGCCGTGCGAAAGCACGCCGTAGCTTCCAGTTCTCGAAGCGCTAGGTTCGCAACTAGAATCAATGATCGAAAAGGGCGCTTCGAAACCGGAGCGCCCTTTTTCTTTGTCCGTCTTCATGACAGAGAGGCCAGCATGACCAATCAACCTCTAAGAGCCGCCATTCTGGGCGCGTCGGGTTATACCGGCGCGGAAACCGTCCGGCTCCTGCGCAACCACCCGAATGTCGTGCCCGTGGCCGCCACCGGCAACGCGCTGGCCGGCAAGACACTTTCAGACATTTTCCCGCATCTTCGCGGCAAGTACGATCTCGATGTCATCAAGGCAGAAGATGTCGACTGGGATGGGGTCGATGTCGCGTTTGGCTGCCTGCCGCACGGCACCAGCCAGGATCTGATCGAAACGCTCCCGGAGCGCATCAAGGTCGTCGATCTCTCGTCGGATTACCGTTTCCGCGACGCCGGGCTCTACTCGGAGACCTATGGCCGCGAACATATCGCACCAGAGCGCACCGCGAATGCCATTTACGGCCTCAGCGAACATGCGGCAGAGCGTATGGCGGGCGCCGACCTGGTGGCATGCCCCGGCTGCTACCCAACAGCGGCCCTTATGGTTCTCCTGCCTCTGGTCGGCTCTGACGTCATCGATCTTGGGGCCATCATCATCGATGCGAAATCCGGCGCGTCAGGCGCGGGCAGGGGTCTCAAGGAAGGCAATCTCTTCTGCGAGGTTGGCGAAGGTGTACACGCCTATGGCGTCGGCACCCACCGGCACGCCCCGGAGATCGAGCAGGAGCTTCGCCTTGCTGCGGATGACCCATCGATTGAAGTGACGTTCACCCCGCATCTCATCCCGATGACGCGCGGCGAGCTTGTCACATGCCACCTGCGCGGCGACGTTGATCAGATACATGCGGCCCTCTCCAGGGCCTATGAAGGCCAGCCCTTCGTCAGTGTGCTGCCGCTCGGCTCGCCGCCGCCTGATACGCGTCATGTGCGCGGCACGAATGATTGCCGGATAGCGGTCTTCCCTGACCGCGCCAAAGGCCGCGTTATCGTGATCGCCGTGATCGATAATCTGGTGAAGGGCTCCAGCGGACAGGCTATCCAGAACCTCAACCTGATGATGGGTTGGGATCAGGCCTTGGGGCTGGACGCGCTCTTGCCGCTTTTCCCTTGAGCTGAAGGCTTCTTGGCCGGTTTTTTCGGGGCGCTTTTGGCCGCCGCTGAACTGGCTTTGGGCTTTGCGCTCGTGGACGGGGACCGTTTTGCCGCTGGTTTTGCTTTGGCGGCCGGTGCGGCCTTTTTGGGGGCCGGTTTTGGCTTTCGAGCCGGAGCAGCGCGCTTTGATGGCGTCGAATACTCAGCAGGTGGCTTTTTGCCCTCTGAGATGTCCGAAAGGCGCATTTTGACATAAGCGCCCGGCGCGTCGCCGAGGCCCTTATCCTTGAGCGCGACAGCCGGTTTTAGAGCGCCAGCCTTTGGCTCGAGCCATTCCCACCAGGTTGGCCACCACGAGCCCTTCGTTTCCTCAGAGCCTGACAGCCACGCTTCCGGTGTCTTGGCGAGCCCTTCATTGGTCCAGTGCTGGTACTTTTCAGCGCTCGGGTGATTGATGACGCCCGCAATATGACCGGATCCGGCAAGGATGAAGTTGACTTCGCCGCCATATTTCTTCGCGCCGCGATAGATGGAATGCCAGGGACAGATATGGTCTTCGCGGCTGGCCTGAATGGTGACGGGGATCGTGATGTCCCCCATCGAAACCGTATCGCCCAGCACCTTGAAATTGCCCTCGGCGAGTTGGTTCTGGCCGTAGAGGTTCTTCAGATAAGTCCGGTGCGTATTTCCGGGAATATTCGTCTGGTCAGCGTTCCAGAAGAGCAGGTCGAAGGGGCGCGGCTTCTTGCCGAGCATGTAATTGTCGACGACATACCGCCAGACAAGATCAACCGGGCGCAACCAGTTGAACGTCTGGCCCATCATCTCGCCGGGCATGATCCCGTTATTCTCGTCGATGATCTCATCAATGCTGTCGAGGGACTCAGGATCGGTGAAAACCATAAGGTCGCCGGCATCTGAAAAGTCAGACTGTGACGCAAAGAAGGTGGAGGACGCGATCCGCTCGTCGCCTGTCTTCGCCATATGGCCGAGCGCACCGGTCAGCAGCGATCCACCGATACAATAGCCGATCGTATTGGCTTTATCAGCGCCGGTAATGGCCAGCGCTTCATTCAGCGCGTCGAAGACGCCTTCCTCGATGTAATTGTCCCAGGTGTAATCCTTGGTCACCTCGTCTGCAGACCGCCAGGAAACCACAAAGACGCTGAGGCCGTTGTCCGTCAGCCACCTGATCAGCGAGTTCTCCTCGCGCAGATCCATGATGTAGTATTTGTTGATCCAGGGCGGAAAGATGAGCAGCGGGCGCTCATAAACTTTCTCGGTTGTCGGCTCGAACTGGAGCAGCTCGATCAGCTTGTTGCGGAAGACGACCTTGCCGGGCGCCGTCGCGATATTCTTGCCGATCTCGAAAGGCGACTCGTCAGACTGGCTGATCGAGAGTCGGCCATTGCCCTTGGCGATATCCGCGCGTGCATTGCGCAGCCCATCAACAAGGCTCTGTCCGCCGGTCTTGAGCATGGCACGGAGGGCTGCCGGGTTGGTCGCAAAGAAATTGGTCGGCGACAGGGCGTCTATGGTCTGGCGGGTATAGAATTGCGCCTTGCGCTTGTCTGACGGGGAGAGGTCTGGCGCCGCATCCAGCAGCGACATCATCCAGCTCGAGTTGAGCTCATAGGCCTTGCGCATGAACTCGAACGCAGGGTTCGACGACCATTCCGGATCGGAAAAGCGCTTGTCCTTGGCCTCACTTATCTGGCCGAGCGTGAAATCCTTCCAGAGATTGACCCAGCCGGTCCACAGATCGAGATTTGCGCTCAACAGGGCCTGCGGGTTGCTGGCCAGGGATTGGCCAACTTTTCCGTAGACTCCTGTAATGTTGAACGGATCGGTTTTGCCTGCCGTTTCACCGCCCGGATGACTGGTCGCCATGACTTCGCTGAGCAGGGCCTGCGATTCAGCCGCCGCCGCCGCAAGTGCCTGTCCGATCGCCTGTAATTGCTCAGGAGATTGATCGGCCAGGATCGCGTTCAGTGTGCGGTGTTCGGGATTGCTCATCTCGGTTGTGCTTTTCATCACCCTCTCTCGCCATCCTACACAAACCTCGTTAGGGAAGAAATGTTTCTGGAAGAATGAAGAGTACTGATTTTGATGCCCAAGGCCTGCTTGTTCGCTGTTATTGCCATATGCGTGGCCGGTTGCGCCTCAACAAGTGGCACAGCTGGTAATGAAGCGCCGCCCGAATGGTTCGAGCAGCGTCAGGCCGAGCTTGCGCGCGAAGGGTTCCCGGAGCTTGGCCGCGTTCCCACTGTTCCCGCAGCGACACCGGAAGAGACACCGGAAAATCTGGCAAACTCAAAGACCGCAAAGGCCGTCGCGATCCGGCGCAAGACCGCGCTGCGTCTTGCCATGCTCAAGGACCCGCGCGCCGACCCGGTGACCCTTACCCCGGAAGAGATCCTGGAATGGGGTAACGAGCTGAAAGCCAAGCTCTCCGGCAAGCCGGCTCCGGCCGATTTCCTGTCCGATCAGGAAGTCGCCTCGCTGCGCGCGAAATTTGACAGGCCGCGCGCCCGGCGTTGAGCCTAATCAATACCAAGTTCTCAATTTGTCCTGTGTGGAGTCGGTCATGGCCGGAGAGTTTTACAAGATCAGGCGTTTGCCGCCCTATGTGTTCGAGCAGGTCAATCGCCGCAAGGCGGCCCTTCGCGCGAACGGCGCAGACATCATCGATCTCGGCATGGGCAACCCGGACCTGCCGACCCCCAAGCATATTGTCGACAAGCTGTGCGAGACAGCCCGCAAACCGGACGTAAACGGCTATTCGGCCTCACGCGGAATCCCGGGCCTGCGCCGCTCGCTCGTCAACTATTACAAACGCCGTTTCGATGTGACGCTCGACAAGGACCGCGAGGTCATCGTGACGCTCGGCTCCAAGGAAGGTTTCGCCAATCTGGCGCAGGCGATCTCAGCGCCCGGTGATGTGATTCTCGCGCCCGACCCATCTTATCCGCTGCACTCGTTCGGGTTCATCATTGCCGGTGCGTCGATCCGCGGCGTGCCGGCGCACACGCCTGAACAGTACCTCTCCAATATCGATCACGCGATCCGCTACAGCGTGCCGCCACCAACGGCGATGGTGCTCTGCTATCCGTCCAACCCGACGGCCGCGGTCGCTGATCTCGATTTCTACAAGGAAGCGGTAAAAGTCGCGCGCAAGCACGACATGTGGATCCTGTCGGACCTTGCCTACAATGAGATCTATTTCGACGATCCGCCGCCCTCGATCCTTCAGGTCGATGGCGCGCGCGACCTGGCTGTCGAGACGACGACGTTGTCTAAAACCTATTCCATGGCGGGATGGCGGATTGGCTTTGCCGCTGGCAATGAGCGCCTCATTGGCGCGCTCGGCCGGGTAAAGTCCTATCTCGACTACGGCGCCTACACGCCGATCCAGGTCGCCGCTTGCGCCGCACTTGATGGCCCGCAGGACTGCGTTGCCGAGGCCCGCGAAATCTACCGCGCGCGCCGCGACATCCTCGTCGAAAGCTTCGGGCGCGCTGGCTGGGATGTGCCGAAGCCGACGGCTTCCATGTTCTGCTGGGCACCAATCCCTGCGCAGTGCAAGGGAATGAGCAGCCTCGAATTCTCGCTCGCCCTGATCAATGAGGCCGGCGTTGCCGTCTCTCCCGGCTCCGGCTTCGGAGAGCGCGGCGAAGGCTATGTCCGTATCGCGCTTGTCGAGAACGAGCAGCGGATCCGCCAGGCCGCCCGCAATATCAAGAGGTTTCTTCAATCTTGCGAAGCTGATAGCAGGGCCGCTGACAATGCGTTGGAAGAACGAGGAGCGGTCTCTTGAACACGGTAAAACTCGGTATAGCAGGCCTCGGCCATGTCGGTTGCGGCCTCGTAGATCTGGTCCAGCGCCAGGAGAATCTTCGTCTGCCTGGCAAGGTAGAGATTACCGGCGTCACCGCGCGCAATCGCGGCCGCAACCGCCCGGTCGACACTGATGCCTATCGCTGGTTCGATGATGCCGCGCGGCTTGCCGCTGACGATTCGGTTGATGTGTTTGTCGAGCTGATCGGCGGATCCGACGGCCCAGCCAAGGTCGCCGTCGAAACAGCGATCAAGGCTGGCAAATCGGTCGTCACCGCTAACAAGGCCCTGATCGCGATGCACGGTCAGGAGCTTGCAAAGCTTGCCCGTGACAATGGCGTCGATCTTCTTTTTGAAGCCGCCGTCGCTGGCGGCGTTCCGATCGTTCGGGTTCTTCGCGATTCGCTGGCCGGCGTTGAGATCAAGCGCGTCACCGGCATTCTCAACGGGACGTGCAATTTTCTGCTGAGCGAGATGCTCGATACGGGCAAATCGTATGAGACGGTCCTGGCTGAAGCCCAGAGGCTCGGTTATGCTGAAGCCGATCCGACGCTCGATGTGTCGGGAATGGATGCCGCCCACAAGGCAGCCATCCTCGCAGCGATTGCGTTCTCGGCCGATCTCGATTTCTCCAAAGTGGCGGTTTCAGGCGTCGAGGGAATAGAACTGCTCGACCTCGATCTGGCTGACCGTCTTGGCCTGCGCATCAAACTCATCGCCGAAGCCAAGGCGACGACGGATGGTGTTGTTTGCCGGGTTGAGCCATTTGCGCTGCCAAAGGCCCACCCTCTGGCGCGTATCAATGGCAGCCTGAACACAGTCCGCGTTGAAGGTGAGCCGCTCGGCGCTGTTACGCTGACGGGCCCGGGCGCCGGTCCAGGACCGACGGCAAGCGCCGTGATGGGCGACGTTGCGAAACTCTTCAATCCAATCGCTCGCCCCGCATTCGGCCATGCCGATCACCATGCCCGCCGCAAATTCGTTGTCGCAGAGCCTGAAGAGACATCTGCCTACTTCCTGCGCGTGAAGCTGATGGACAAGGCTGGTACGCTGGCTGAGCTGACCGAAGCGCTCGCTGAAGCAGATGTTTCTATCGACAAGCTGCTTCAGGATTCAGCCGGTGACGATGGTGCTGCGCCGATTGCGATCGTCACACATATCTGTTCGCGCCGCGAAATCGGACGTGCGCGAGAGCGCTTGCAGTCGCTTGAGTCCAATGTAGGAACACCGCAGATTATGGCAATTGAGGCTTCATCGGAGTAGGGGCAGCCCCTGGGCACCCGCGAGGAATATAATGACTGACAGCATTCTGGTCCCGCATCTGGCTGATGCAATGGTACGGGTCACTGAAGTGGCCGCAATCGCGGCGCAGAGGCTTGCTGGCTTTGGCGATGAAAAAGCCGCCGATCAGGCTGCCGTTGATGCGATGCGCAAAGCATTCAACACAGTCGAATTCAAGGGGCGGGTCGTCATTGGTGAGGGCGAGCGCGACGAGGCGCCCATGCTTTATGTCGGCGAAGAGGTCGGCACCGGCAGCGGCCCTGAAATCGACATCGCCCTCGATCCGCTCGAAGGCACCACGCTGACGGCAAAGTCCATGTCCAATGCCTTGGCGGTTCTCGCCATCTCGCCGCGCGGCGGGCTTCTGCATGCGCCCGACACCTATATGGACAAGATCGCGATCGGCCCCGGCTACGGGAAGGACGTGATCGATCTTGATGCCTCCCCTGCCGACAATATCAAATCGATGGCGAAAGCTGCCGGACGGCCCGTTGAATCGATAACGGTCTGCGTGCTCGATCGTCCGCGTCATGCCGACATCATCGAGAGCATTCGCAGCGTCGGCGCGCGGATCAGCCTTATTTCCGACGGCGATGTGGCCGGTGTGATCAACACGACCAATCTTGATACCGGCATCGATCTCTATATCGGCCAGGGCGGCGCGCCCGAAGGCGTGCTCGCCGCTGCAGCCCTCAAATGCGTTGGCGGCCAGATGCAGGGCCGGCTGTTCTTCCGCAACGAAGATGAGCGTTCACGCGCCAAACGGGTCGGCATTACTGAGCTCGACCGCAAATACGATCTTGATGAGCTCGCGAGCGGAGAGACGGTTTTCTGTGCAACGGGCGTCACCAAAGGCGGTCTCGTCGATGGGGTCATTGTCAGGCCGGGCGTGACCACGACCGACACGCTGGTGATGAGCTCTGCAGACGGCATGGTCCGCAAGATCCAGTCGCGCTATCGTACCGCTTAAGCGATGCCGGAGAGCGGCTTCCTCTTTAATGTCAGCCAATCGCTTGGCGACCGCTACTGGTCGCTAGCCGACGCCGACGACACATCCGTAAGGCAGCTCAGCCTGTCCCTTGGAACGCCGGACTTTATCTCTCGGCTCTTGTCCTTGCGCGGCATTGGCGCGGGCGCCGCTGAGGGTTTCCTGTCGCCAACGCTTCGCGAGACGTTTCCAGACCCGACGACTTTCAAGGACATGGAAAAAGCCGCCGGCCTGATTCTCGATGCCATCATCGACGGCAAGAACGTGACGGTCTTTGCTGACTATGACGTCGACGGGGGCACATCTTCGGCGCTCCTTGCCCGCTACTTCAGGGCATGGGAGCGCGAGCTGGGGCTCTACGTCCCTGATCGCCTGACCGAAGGCTATGGTCCGTCACCTGCCGCGTTCCGCTATTTGAAAGAGCAGGGCGCCGATCTCGTTATTACCGTGGACTGCGGCGCAGCGGCCACCGAAGCGCTGGAAGAATCGCGCACAATCGGCCTGCCGGTTATCGTCATCGACCACCACCTTATGGGCCATGAATGGCCGGAAGTTGCCGCGCTCGTAAATCCCAATCGGCCCGACGACGCCTCTGGCTACGGGCATCTCGCAGCGGCGGGAGTCGTCTATGTGATGCTGGCGGCCTTGAACGCCGAAGCGAGAAAACGCGGTATCGCACCTCCCACTGGCTTGCCGAATATCCTTGAATGGCTGGACCTTTGCGCGCTCGGCACGCTTTGCGACATGTCACCGCTGCACGATGCCAACCGCGCTTTCGTGCATCAGGGCCTCAAGATCATGGCGCGCGACGGCAATCCGGGGCTGAGAGCGCTCGCCGATGTGGCTGGCATAGGCAAGATCGAAAGCGTTTATCACGCGACCTTCGTACTTGGACCGCGGCTCAATGCCGGCGGCCGCGTTGGCGACCCATGGCTTGCGGCCAAATTGCTGGCGACCGACGACCGGCAGGAAGCGATCGAACTGGCCGAACGGCTGCATGGCCTCAATGATGAGCGCAAGGCCGTCGAAGCGCACATTCTGGAAATCGCAACAGCCCAGGCCGAACGCCAGCTGGAGCGGGACCCGGACAGTCATGTGCTGGTTGTCTCCGGCGAAGGCTGGCATCCGGGCGTCATCGGTATCGTGGCCGGGCGGATCAAGGACAGGTTCCACCGCCCAACCATTGTCATTGGCTGGGGCGATGACCTTGGCCCTGTGGCCAAGGGCTCGGCGCGGTCGGTTCGCGGGGTGAATATTGGCGATGCGATCGGTCATGCCGCCAAGAGCGGGCATATTCTCTCTGGCGGAGGCCACGCGATGGCGGGCGGTCTCAGCCTCCGCCCCGAACAGATCGAGCCCTTCTCTGCCTGGCTGAATACACATCTCAGCGAGTTCGCGACCGAGCGCGATGCCGCGCGGGAGCTTCGCGTCGACGCGCTTCTCGATGCCGGGGCGATTACGCCGGAGACCTTCGATCAGATTGCGCGTCTCGGCCCCTTCGGCCAGGGCGCGCCAGAGCCATATTTTGCGCTGACCGACATGCACGTCACGCATACGAGGCCCATAGGCGCCAATCATCTGCGGCTCACGGCCGAAAGCTCAAGCGGGCGGGTCGAGGCACTTAGCTGGCGTAGCGTTGGCACCCCGCTCGGCGATGCCTTGCAGGGCAGGGGCCGCTTTCATCTGGTCGGGCGCCTGAAATGCGATGTCTGGAACGGGCGCCGGCGCGCCCAGTTCGAGCTCATAGACGCAGCGCCTGTCGATACCGGGCGGACCTGAGTTGAAATTGGGTCTGCGGCTTTCAGGGCCAAAAAATACGTGTCGGCTCACCGAACTGCAAAAAACTGTCTTGTCATCACAGACGCGCTTGCATGCGAAGCGGCAGGCAGCTATATCGCGCGTTCCAAACAGAGCGCTCCCTTCGTCTATCGGTTAGGACGCCAGGTTTTCAACCTGGAAAGAGGGGTTCGATTCCCCTAGGGAGTGCCAGTTTTTTCACAATTTCCCGTAAAACACGATTTCTTGTCCCTCACGGGGATGACATTGTGATTCGGCTTTTCTACTATCTCCTCAGGGACTGGTGGGTAGATGAGCGCATTGAGATCTGGACTTGATAAAGCCGAACCGTCGCCTTCTGTGAGGGTGATCGGGGCTATCAAGTGGTTCGACCCGGCCAAGGGCTACGGTTTCATCATACCGGACTCCGTCACCTCCACCGAGCTTAGCGGCGACATCATGATCCACATCTCGGCGCTTCGCGCTTATGGCGAAGTGGATGCGGATGAGGGTGCCCGCATCGTCTGTGATGCGGTTGAGTGCGAACGCGGCTGGCAGGTTGAAAACATTATCGAGATGGATCGCCCGCGAGAAGTGATCGCAAAGGAAAAGGGCGACGCGCCTGAGCCTGAGGGTGTGGTCGTCAAATGGTTCAGCGCCGAACGCGGCTTCGGATTTGTAAATCGGCTCAGCAGTGAAGAAGATGTATTCGTTCATATTTCTGTCCTGCGGCGCAGCGGTGTGAGTGTCATTGAACCCGGCCAGATGCTCACCGCGACGATCTCCAACGGCACGCGCGGCGAATATGTCAGCGCAGTGATCGGCGACTAGGTCGGGCCTGATACAGGCCCCGAAACAGGTCTCGGTACAGGCAAGACATGTTGTGTGCGTGAGGGGGCCACGCTAAACCCCTCTCATGAGAACACTTCTTGCCATTGCGGCGCTGAGCATCAGCACATCCCTGCTGCCCCCGCCCCCTGCCGATGCGCAGATTGAAGCGCCGTCTGACGCGCTTGAGACCTCCAGCCTGTCAATCGAATCGTCGAATGGCATGCACGGTTTCGACATAGAGATCGCAGACGAGCCGGATGAGATTTCCTACGGCCTGATGAACCGCGAACAGCTTGGCGATGATGCCGGCATGCTGTTTGATTTCGGCAATCGGCGTGAGCCCGCAATGTATATGCGAAACACGCTTATCCCTCTGGATATGCTGTTTATTTCCGAAGCAGGCTCCATCATCATGATCGCCCGCAACACCGTGCCGGGGTCGCTGCGTACAATCTCGCCGGGTATTCCGGTTAAAGGCGTGCTGGAGATCAATGCAGGGCGCGCCGCAGAGCTCGGCATTCAGCCTGGCGATACGGTCCGTCATCCGATCTTTGGAAATGATGCCGCAGAATAGCGAGGTCCAGCGCGCCCCGCCCGAAGGGTTCGACATCTCTTCGTCTCGCGGTCCGTTCACGACCCGCAACGGGCCTGTCTGCCGCGCCACTGCGAAGGGTGACCTTCGCAGCGGGATCTGGGTGCTTGAGCGCCACTGCAACAGTATGGGCTTCATGCATGGCGGCATGGTGAGCTCTTTTGCTGACGGGGCGCTGGCCTGGGCCGTCTGGTACGAGACCCGCAAGATGTCGGTAACGCTGAAACTGACAACGAGCTTCTATGGCACCATCCGGCCGGGCGACTGGCTGGAGGCCCATCCGCGCGTCATTTCGGCCGATGCTGGCGTCGTTCATGTCAGCGCCGACCTCAAGGTAGACCAGGGTTTGGCAGCGCGTGCGGACGCGACTTTTCGCGTACTGCGTCGAACAGTGAAATAGGGCTTGCAGGCGCAGGCCTGTCTGCATAAAAGGGCCTCCGATGTCGGAGCGTGGCGCAGCCTGGTAGCGCATCTGGTTTGGGACCAGAGGGTCGGAGGTTCGAATCCTCTCGCTCCGACCATCGATTTTCTGGAGGCGACCATGGACGCGCGGATCTATAAGCCCAGCAAGACTGCCATGCAGTCTGGACGAGGCAAGACGCGCGAATGGGTCCTCGAGTTTCGGTCTGAAAATGCAAGGTTTGCTGATCCTCTCATGGGCTGGACCAGCATCAATGACACCACTGGTCAGGTCCGTATGCATTTCGAAACGCGCGAACAGGCGATCGATTTTGCCAAGCGCGAGAAACTCACCTTCACAGTTGATGAGTCGCGTGAGCCTAAGCGTCTGGTGAAATCCTACGCGCAGAATTTCTCACCGGACCGCAAACAGCCCTGGACCCACTAGTCCCGCGCTCTCTGGCCCCTTAGCTCAACTGGATAGAGCACCGGACTTCTAATCCGACGGTTACAGGTTCAAGTCCTGTAGGGGTCGCCATTGCTGCGCGCGCCAATTATGCTGACCTTTCTTCGGGAGGCAGACATGCAATTACCAAAAACCGGACGAAACTGGGCTGAGCTGAAGTCTGAGATGACAGAGCGCGGAGCGGGCGATGCCAAGTGGCGGGACGGCAAGACGGCCGTCTATGTCTTCAATGCGGGCCCCGAAGTCGAGCAGGTCCAGAAGGAAGCGTATACCGCTTTCATGTCCGAAAACGGGCTTGGCCCAGCTGCTTTTCCGTCGCTGGCGCAGATGGAGAAGGAAGTTGTCTCCATGGCGCTCGGCCTTCTGCATGGTCCGGAAGGCGCAACCGGCGCCATGACGTCCGGCGGCACCGATTCGATCACGATGGCGATCAAGACGGCGCGGGACTTTGCGCGCTCGAAAGGGCAGGCGGGGCCGGCCAATATCGTCCTGCCGCAGTCTGCCCATCTTGCCTTTGACAAGGCTGCGCACCTCATGGACGTGGAGGTCCGGCGCGTACCACTGAAGACCGGTGGCAGCTTCGAGGCTGATCCATCTGCCATGGCGGCCACGCTGGATGAGAATACGATCATGATGGTCGGCTCCGCTCCGAATTTTCCACATGGTATTATAGATCCGATCGAGGCTCTGTCGGATGTTGCGGTCGCCAGAGATGTCTGGCTGCATGTCGACGCCTGCGTTGGCGGCTTTCTGGCGCCGTTTGCGCGCATGAATGGCGTGCCGGTTCCGGCTTTCGATTTCGAGCTGCCGGGCGTCCGCTCGATGAGCGCTGATCTTCACAAATATGGCTATGCCGCCAAGGGTGCCTCGACGGTGCTTTTCCGGTCCGAAGAGCTTTACGCCTATATGCCGTTCGATCTGGCCGGATGGTCCGGCGCGCCGATGAAGACGCCGACCCTCGCTGGCACCCGGCCGGGCGGGGCGATCTCTGCGGCCTGGGCGGTGATGAACCATCTCGGTGTCGAGGGGTATCGCCGGCTTCAGGGCAAAGTCTGCGCGGCGCGCGAGCAGGTCGAGGCAGGTGTGCGCGAGCGTGGGTTTGAAGTTCTGGGGACGCCGGTCCTCGGGCTTATCGCTTTCCGTCACCCGGACCTTCATCCGTTTGCGATCTATGCCGAGCTTTACAAGCGCGGCTGGTTTACCTCTGTGACCAAGGAGCCCCGTAGCCTCCATCTCATGCTGTCGCCCAAACATGCCGACATGATCGACGATTATTTGCGCGATCTCGATGCGGCTTGCGAGGCCGTGCGGGCCGCTAATGGCGCGCAGGCCGAGACTGTGCAGCCGCGCTATAGCTGAGGTCGGTCCACGCCTGCTGCAAAAAGATGAAACAGGGGATTGGACAACGGTCTGAACGGGCGTTATGACGCCGTTTCCCCAATGACCCGCCCGGGTAGCTCAGGGGTAGAGCAGCGGATTGAAAATCCGCGTGTCGGTGGTTCAAATCCGCCCCCGGGCACCATTTTATCCTAGCTCCGTATCGTCGCTTCGCGCCTCACATGAGCTGTGCTCAGGGCTGTTGTCTTTTGAGTTTGATCCCCGCTCCACTTCGTTTCGCGATGGATCGGGCTCAGGGCTGTTGTCTTTCCTTCGGGCGTTCGGTTCGGGGCTTCATCCTTCGACAGGCTCAGGATGAGGTTTTGGGTGTGGTGAGGTTGCTTGAGGAGTAGGCGTAGCTCTGTGCTTCTTATTCAGGTCTTTCTTACCGTGGTGTTTTTGCGGGCCTCATCCTGAGCTTGTCGAAGGATGAAGCAGCACGGGCGGCCTCAGGCCCGGTGGGCTGCGGCTGTGGTTTGTCTGAAGCGCCATGGATACCTGCTTTCGCAGGTATCTGCGGCAGGAGTGGGTGTGGGTTTCAGGGTGGTTTTTGGGGTAGGGCGATTTGCTGATAGAGGCCTGGCAGCGTTGAGTTTGCTGATTGGATGGCAAGTCGGATCAGGTCGGTGAGACCGGATTTATCAGATGCCACTGCGCGCAGCTGCCCAACCACATTGCCGGGAGTAAGCTTTAGCCAAGGTGCGCGCGGGGCGAATTGGGTCCAGTCGGTCTGGCTTGGTTCATCCCCGAAAGCCTGCAGCGTGATATAGACGCGGCCTTTCTTGCAGACTGCAAAGCCGATGAGGCCTGAGCTGTACTCGGCGCGGCGGGCGTCTAGTTAGCGGTCGAGCCAGTAAAGCTCCCACAGGAAGATGGGCCAGTACCTGAGGTCCAGCATGCCGAGGGTTTCGAAGATCCAGTCACGGGCGATCATGGCAGAGAGCCTAGACGGGAGATAACAGGGGGCGGAAACTTTGGGTCAGTGAGCGTGCACTGAGGGTGTTCCGGCGGTGTCTGGGCGGTGTCAGGATTGGCGCGTTGACGGAATTGGCGCGTTGACGGACGGATTTCGGCACCTGCAAATCCGTCGCATTTTCAGCTGGCAGCCGGTTGCAGCCAGCGCGTCGCCTCGCCGCATGCGAGGGGGCAGAAATTTCCGCCAGCCACGTTAGTTATGATGGGGATGGCATGTTGCCATCGCGCTGAAAGCGTCCTAACCCGACGCTTTCGACGCACCGTCCTTCGAGGAGCGCTCCTGAATGACCGAGATTGAAAGTTTTGCCCTCGACTATCTGCCAGTGATCCTGTTCCTGGGTCTTGGCGTGATCCTGTCGTTGCTCTTTATCATTGGCGCCGCAGTGCTGGCGCCGTCCAATCCGGACCCCGAAAAGAACTCCGCCTATGAGAGCGGGTTCAAGGCGTTTGGCGATGCGCGCATGAAATTCGATGTCCGTTTCTATCTCGTCGCCATTCTCTTTATCATCTTCGACCTGGAAGTGGCTTTCCTCTTCCCCTGGGCTGTCAGCCTTGGCGCTATCGGCGTCTTCGGTTTCTGGTCCATGGTCGTGTTCCTCGGCGTGTTGACGATAGGTTTCATATACGAATGGCGCCGTGGGGCGCTGGAGTGGGAATAAATGGCAGACGATTACAAGCCATATGCACTCGGAGCTGGCCGCGCCGGTGTCGAAGGCGGGCATGATGTCCGTCCTGACGATCCGTTTTTTGCCGGTCTCTCCGATCACCTCGCAGACAAAGGCTATTTTACCGCCCGCGCCGATGACCTGATTGCCTGGGCCCGGACCGGCTCGCTCATGTGGATGACCTTTGGTCTGGCATGCTGCGCGGTCGAGATGATGCAGGCCGGCAATCCGCGCTATGACCTTGAGCGGTTCGGCATGGCACCGCGCGGCTCGCCGCGTCAGTCCGACGTGATGATCGTTGCCGGTACGCTGACCAACAAGATGGCGCCGGCCCTTCGCAAGGTCTACGACCAGATGCCAGAGCCGCGTTACGTCGTGTCCATGGGTTCATGTGCCAATGGCGGCGGCTATTATCACTATTCATATTCCGTGGTGCGCGGGTGTGACCGGATCGTTCCTGTCGACATCTATGTGCCCGGCTGCCCGCCGACCGCCGAAGCGCTCGTCTATGGTATGCTGCAACTTCAGAAGAAGATCCGCCGCGAAGGCTCGATTGAGCGCTAGGCGGGAAGGATTGACCGGTCATGAGTGAAGCCCTGAAAGAGCTTGGCGAACATGTCAGCGACTCGTGCGCCGACATGGTGAAAAGCTTCCATGTTCATCATGGAGAGCTGACGCTGATTGCCGAGCGCGATTCCATCGTGCGGCTGTCGAAATTCCTCAAGGATGACAATCAGTGTGTCTTCGAGACGCTGATCGACATTTGCGGGGTCGACTATCCAGAGCGCAGCCAGCGCTTCGAGGTGGTCTATCACTATCTGTCGATGCGCCTGAACCAGCGCATCCGCGTCAAGATATCGACCGATGAGAACGCGGTCGTGCCGAGCCTTACCGGCCTGCACCCGAGCGCCGACTGGTTCGAGCGAGAAGCCTTCGACATGTACGGGATCCGCTTTGCGGGCCATCCGGACATGCGCCGCCTGCTGACTGATTATGGCTTTGAGGGCTATCCGCTCCGCAAGGATTTCCCGCTGACAGGCTATACCGAAGTTCGTTATGACGACCTTGAAAAGCGCGTTGTCAGCGAGCCGGTGAGCCTCGTTCAGGAATACCGCAACTTTGATTTTCTCTCGCCGTGGGAAGGCATGACGACAGAATTGCCGGGCGACGAGAAAGCAGAAAAGGAGGCTGACAATGGCTGATGGCACACCTCCTGAGGACGACCGCACGTTCACGCTGAACTTTGGGCCGCAGCACCCGGCCGCGCACGGCGTGCTGCGCATGATCATGGATCTCGATGGTGAGGTCGTTGACCGTATCGACAGCCATATCGGCCTGCTGCATCGCGGCACCGAGAAGCTGCTCGAATACAAGACCTACCTTCAGGGCCTGCCTTATTTCGATCGGCTCGACTATGTCGCGCCGATGAACCAGGAACATGCCTGGTGCCTGGCGATCGAGCGTCTGCTCGGTCTCGAAGTGCCGCGGCGGGCGAAGTTCATTCGCGTTCTCTATTCAGAGATGGGCCGGCTGCTGAGCCACCTCCTGAATATTGGCACCCAGATCATGGATGTCGGCGCGCTGACACCGATTACATGGGCCTTTGAAGAGCGGGAAAAGTTGATGGGGTTCTATGAGCGGGCCTCGGGCTCGCGCATGCACTCTGCCTATTTCCGGCCTGGCGGCGTCCATCAGGATCTGCCTCAGGACCTGATCGATGACATCATGTTCTTCTGTGAGCAGTTCCCGGCGGCGCTCGCTCAGATCGAAGACCTCGTCACGGAGAACCGCATCTTCAAACAGCGCAATGTCGACATCGGCGTTGTCGATGAAAAGATGATCATGGAGTGGGGCTTTTCCGGCGTCATGGTGCGCGGCTCCGGCCTCGCCTGGGATCTTCGCCGCTCGCAGCCTTACGAGATCTATGACGAGATTCCGGGCGACGTCTTCAAGGTCGTCGTTGGCAATAATGGTGATAATTACGACCGCTATGTCTGCCGGATGGAAGAGATGCTGGTGTCAAATGACATCATGAAATGGTGCATCGAGAATATGCCCGAGGGCGAGGTTCTGCTGGCCGGGTCGAAAGTCTCGCCGCCGCGCCGGGGCGACATGAAGCGCTCAATGGAAGCGCTGATCCATCACTTCAAGCTCTACACCGAGGGTTTCCACGTGCCCGAAGGCGAAGTCTATGCCTGCGTCGAGGCGCCGAAGGGTGAGTTTGGTGTCTATCTGGTTGCCGACGGATCGAACCGTCCGTACCGCGCCAAGATCCGCGCGCCCGGCTTTCCGCACCTCGCGGCCATGGACCATCTGTGCAAGGGCCACATGCTGGCAGACGTGTCTGCCATTCTGGGTTCGCTCGATATCGTGTTTGGGGAGATCGACCGCTAATGGCTCTACGCCGTTTTGATATTGAGGCTGGAGGCGAAACGTTCGCTTTCAACGCCGAAACGGAGCCGACGATTGCGTTCTGGATGGGTAAGTATCCAGAGGACAAGAAGCGCTCGGCTGTCATTCCGCTGCTCTGGCTGGCGCAGAAGGACAATGGCGGCTGGCTGTCCGAGCCAGCCATGCGGACGGTCGCTGACCGTCTGGAGATGCCGTATATCCGCGTCTATGAGGTCGCGACCTTCTATACGATGTTCCGGCTTCAGCCTGTCGGCAAGAACCACGTCCAGCTTTGCGGCACGACGCCGTGCATGCTGCGCGGGGCGAATGATCTCAAAAAGGTCTGCGAGAAGCGGATCGGCAAGAAGATGGCCGTCACCGATGATGGGCGTCTGTCGTGGGAAGAGGTCGAGTGTCTCGGCGCCTGCGTGAATGCGCCGATGGTGCAGATCAATGACTATTATTACGAAGACCTGACGCCAGAGTCGCTGGACGAGATCCTCTCGCGGCTGGCAGGCGGAGTCGCGGTGCCACCTGGTAATTTCGTCGACCGGCTGAACAGTGCGCCTGTCGGCGGGGCGACGACGCTGAAGGAAAAAGACCTTTATGACGGCTCGCGCAATGGTGCGGGCGGTCTGCCGAACCTTCCGGAGGCGACGGATGGCGACGAGCCTGAGGCCGAAGCCAAGGGGGAACCTCCGCGCTACAAGCCAACGAATACCGACCGCGAAGAGCCATCCAAGAAGGCTGTCGAGGCGGCTGATGATGAGATCAAGCCTGAAGGGGCGACGTCTTCGGAACCCAAGCGCGACGCGGCGCCGAAGGCTGATGATGGCGCGGAGCTTGAAGGCCAGCGCCCGGAAGCGGCTGATGTCGAGGCCGAGGCGTCCGATGATCTGAAGAAAATCAAGGGCGTAGGGCCGAAAATTGAGAAACAGCTCAATGGGCTCGGCGTGCACACTTTCAGCCAGATCGCTGCATGGACGCGCGACAATGTAAAATGGGTCGACGGGTATCTGTCGTTCCGTGGCCGTATCGACAGGGAAGCCTGGATCGAGCAGGCCAAGACACTTGCATCTGAGGACAAAAGCTAATGCTGCAGGACAAGGATCGCATCTTTACCAATCTCTATGGCGCGCACTCGCCTGGTCTTGAAGAGGCCAGGAAGCGCGGTGCCTGGCATCTGACGCGTGAGATGCTCCAACAGACACCGGAATGGATCTGCGACCAGATCAAGGCGTCGGGCCTGCGTGGGCGCGGCGGGGCTGGCTTTCCTACGGGGCTCAAGTGGACCTTCATGCCCAAGGAAGTGCGGGAGCGCCCGCATTATCTGGTCGTCAACGCCGACGAGTCCGAGCCCGGCACGTGCAAGGACCGCGAGATCATGCGGCATGACCCGCACCTTCTGATCGAAGGCTGCATGATCGCCTCCTATGCGATGCGCGCGCATGCCTGCTACGTCTATCTGCGCGGCGAATATATTGCCGAGCGCGAGGCGCTGGAGAAAGCCGTCAAGGAAGCCTATGAGGCTGGCCTCATCGGCAAGAACAACAAGAATGGCTGGGATTTCGATCTCTATGTCCATCATGGCGCAGGGGCCTATATCTGCGGCGAGGAAACCGCGCTGCTCGAAAGCCTCGAGGGCAAGAAGGGCCAGCCGCGCCTGAAGCCGCCATTCCCGGCCAATGCCGGTCTCTATGGCTGCCCGACGACCGTGAACAATGTCGAATCGATTGCCGTTGCGCCGACCATTCTGCGCCGCGGTGCCGAATGGTTTGCAGGCTTTGGCCGCCCGAATAATACCGGTACCAAGCTATTCTGCATCTCTGGCCATGTGAACAAGCCGTGCAATGTCGAGGAAGAGATGTCGATCACCTTCCGTGATCTCATCGAAACCCATTGCGGCGGTATTCGTGGCGGCTGGGAGAACCTCAAGGCCGTGATTCCTGGTGGCTCATCGGTGCCGATGGTGCCGGCCGAGCAGATCATGGATGCCTATATGGACTTCGACACGCTGCGGGACCTGCGCTCAGGGCTCGGGACGGCGGCTGTCATCGTGATGGACAAGTCGACTGACCTCATTCAGGCGATCGCGCGCATCTCATACTTCTACAAGCATGAGAGCTGCGGCCAGTGTACGCCGTGCCGCGAAGGCACTGGCTGGATGTGGCGTGTGCTGGAACGGATGGCAAAGGGTCAGGCGGAGGTGTCGGATATCGACATGCTGCTGGACGTGGCTGGTCAGGTCGAAGGTCATACGATCTGCGCACTGGGCGATGCTGCGGCGTGGCCGGTCCAGGGTCTCATCCGTCACTTCCGCCACGAGATCGAAGACCGTATCTCCGAGTACCGGGCGCCGCGCACTGTCGTGCAGGGCGCAACCGTGGCCGCGGAGTAGGGGGCAGCACCGACAGATGACCATGCTCCGCAACATCCTCACCACCATCTGGTGCGCCGTGATCATCGGGACGAATGTGTTCGCCCTGCTCGTGGTCGCGCAGACCTATGGCGGGGATATGCTGATGCTTGGTGCGCTGACTTTCCCGGTCGCGCAGATGATCGCAATGGTCGCGCTGGGTGTCGTCTCACTGGTCTCCACCAAGTATCTGTGGGCGATCCTTGCGGTTGCGGTCATCTCGCTCCTCATCAGCTTTGGTCACGAGATATTCGTGCAGCGGGTCTGGCGCCCGTCTGCGATGATGGGAAGCCTGATCGTGATCGTCCCGACCTATTTGCTTGCGCGCTGGAATTCGCTGTCGCGCGAGCCGAAATTCAATCCCGTACAAGAGTTCTAAAGCGATGGCTGACGACCTTTTCAAACTGAACATCGATGGCAAGGATATCGAGGTGCCCAAGCACTACACGCTGATGCAGGCGTGTGAGGAAGCTGGCGCTGAAATCCCGCGCTTCTGCTATCACGAGCGCCTGTCGGTTGCCGGTAACTGCCGTATGTGCCTGGTCCAGTGGAAAGGCGCGCCAAAGCCTATTGCGAGCTGCGCCCAGACCGTTGGCGATATGCGGTTGAACCCGGATGGCACGGCGCCGACCATCCTGACCTCTGGCGATTATGTCGAGAAGGCTCGCAATGGCGTCATGGAATTCCTGCTGATCAACCACCCGCTGGATTGCCCGATCTGCGACCAGGGCGGTGAGTGCGACCTGCAGGACCAGGCCATGGCCTATGGCCGGTCGGGCTCTCGCTATGCGCTGAACAAGCGCGCGGTCGAAGACAAGTATATGGGGCCGCTGGTCAAGACGCACATGACCCGCTGCATCCAGTGCACGCGTTGTGTGCGGTTCGCCGCAGAGGTTGCCGGTGTCGAAGAGCTGGGCATGATTTCGCGCGGCGAAGACGCTGAAATCACGACATACCTCGAAGAATCGCTCTCGTCGGAGCTCTCCGGCAATGTCATCGATCTTTGCCCGGTCGGCGCGCTGACATCCAAGCCATACGCCTACAATGCGCGGCCATGGGAGCTGCGCAAATCGGAATCGATTGACATCATGGACGCCATGGGCGCCGCGATCCGTGTGGATGCGAAGGGCGCAGGCGTGATGCGGATCATGCCAGTGGTCAATGAAGAGGTGAATGAAGAGTGGCTGTCAGACAAGTCGCGCTTCATCTGGGACGGGCTCGCCCGCCAGCGCCTCGACAAGCCTTATGTGCGCGAGAACGGCAAGCTGCGTCCCGCGAGCTGGCCGGAAGCGCTGCAGAAGACAGCGGATGCGCTGAAAGCCTCCAAGGAAAAGACAGGTTTTATTGCCGGTGACCTTGTTGAGGTCGAACAGGCCCGCGCCGCGCTCGATCTGGCACGTAGCCTTGAGGTTTCATCAACTGACTGCCGCCCTGAAGGCGCAAGCTATGGCGCTGATGGCGTGCGAGAAAAGTACATCCTGAACCCGACATTCATGGGCGTCGAGGAAGCCGACGTGCTGCTTCTGATCGGGACCAATCCGCGCGTTGAAGCGGCCGTCTGGAACGCGCGCATCCGCAAGGCCTGGCTCTGGAATAACCTCCAGGTTGGCGTTGTCGGCGAGCCTGTCGATCTGACCTATGACTATGAGCATCTCGGCACTGGCCCAGGCGACCTCGAGGGGCTGCTGGACGGTGACAGTGACTTTGTGAAGGCCTTCAAGGACGCCAAGCGGCCAATGGTTATCGTCGGCGAGCAGGCGCTTGTCGGTGAGCATGGCGAGGATGTCCTGAAGGCGGCGCATCAGATTGCGCTCGATGCTGGCGGTATCAGCGAAGACTGGAGCGGCTTCGGCGTTCTTCACAATGCCGCGGGCCGTGTCGGCGCGCTCGATACGGGATTCTTGCCGGGTGAGAATGGCCTTGATACCAAGGCGATGCTCGAAGGCGGCGTCGATACACTTGTCCTGCTCGGTGCAGATGAGCTTGATCTCAGCCGTCTTGGCGACACGACGGTGATCTATGTCGGCTCCCACGGGGATCGCGGCGCAGCGCGCGCGGACATTATCCTGCCGAGCGCAGCCTATACCGAAATGGAAGCGACCTATGTGAACACTGAGGGCCGCGTGCAGATGACCCGTAAGGCTGTCCAACCGAAGGGTGAGGCGCGTGAGGCCTGGGCGATCTTCCGGGCGCTTTCGGAAGTGCTGGGCGCGGCGCTGCCATATGATTCGGCCGGTCAGCTCCGCGAGCAGCTGCGTGAGCATAATCCAATATTCGCAGGTCTTGGCTTCGCGCCGGGCGAGGCGGCGCATGAGGCGCTGTCCAAGGCTCCCGAAAAGCCAAAAAGCCTTGCAGGCGCGCGTCCTTTTGAAGCGCCTTTCGAGGATTTCTATCTGTCCAACCCGATCGCTCGGGCATCAAAGACGATGGCGGAGTGCTCGCTCATGAAGCGTGGCCTTGAAACGCCGGTAGCAGCGGAGTAGGCGAGCGCCATGAGTGCATTCATCCAGGAACATGGACTGCTGTTTGGCTGGCTGACCGTCATCGGTCAGATCCTGCTGTTTACGGTCGTCCTGTTGCTCTGTCTGGCTTTCCTCCTGCTCATGGATCGCAAGGTCTGGGCCTCCGTGATGATGCGCAAGGGACCCAACGTCGTTGGTCCGTTTGGCCTGCTTCAGAGTTTTGCCGACTTTGGCAAATTCCTGCTGAAGGAAATCATTATCCCGGCAGGGGCCAACAAGACGGTTTTCCTGCTGGCGCCGATCATGTCGCTAACGCTGGCTTTTGCCGCCTGGGCGGTGATTCCTGTGGCACCAGGCTGGGTGGTTGCTGACCTAAATGTCGGGATCCTTTACCTCTTCGCCGTCTCATCGCTTGGTGTCTACGGCATCATCATGGGCGGCTGGGCCTCCAACTCGAAATACCCGTTTCTCGGGTCCCTGCGGTCGGCTGCGCAGATGGTGTCTTATGAGGTCTCGATCGGCTTCATCATCATCACGGTTATCCTGCTCGTCGGCTCGATGAATCTGAGCGCCATCGCGGACAACCAGTCCGGCGGTTTCTGGACCTGGCACGTGTTCAGCTTCAACAACATCATACTCTTCCCGGTCATGGTCGTTGTGTTCGTGATGTTCTTTATCTCGGCGCTGGCTGAGACGAATCGGCCGCCTTTCGACCTGCCGGAAGCAGAATCAGAGCTCGTTGCCGGGTATCAGGTGGAGTATTCCTCCACGCCGTACCTGCTGTTCATGATCGGTGAGTACCTCAACATCGTTCTGATGTGCGCGATGATGGTGCTGCTCTTCCTTGGCGGCTGGCATGGGCTGATCCCGTTCGGTGAAGATTTCGTCTCGAGTTTCCCGGTCTGGATGGTCAATCTTGGCCACCTTGCCTGGTTCATGGCAAAAGTCGTTTTCTGCTTCTTCCTGTTCGCGCTCGTGAAAGCCGTCGTCCCACGCTATCGTTATGACCAGCTGATGCGCCTAGGCTGGAAAATCTTTCTTCCGACGTCGCTCGGCGCTGTCTTCGTCGTCGCCGCCTACGTCGTTTACACAGGAGTACAGACATGAACATCGTTCAGTCCCTCCGCGGCGCCATGATGACCGACTTCCTGCATGCCTTCAGAATTGGCATCCGGGAAATGTTCCGGCGCAAGGCGACCGTGAACTATCCGTTCGAGAAGAACCCGCTGAGCCCGCGTTTCCGCGGGGAGCATGCGCTGCGCCGTTATCCAAATGGCGAAGAGCGCTGCATCGCGTGCAAACTGTGCGAAGCGATCTGCCCGGCGCAGGCCATTACGATCGATGCCGAACCGCGCGAAGATGGTTCACGCCGCACGACCCGTTATGACATCGACATGGTGAAATGCATCTATTGCGGTTTCTGTCAGGAAGCCTGTCCGGTAGACGCCATTGTCGAAGGTCCAAACTTCGAATTCGCGACCGAAACGCGCGAAGAACTTTACTATGACAAGGACAGACTGCTTGCGAATGGCGACCGTTGGGAACGCCTGATCGCCCGCAATCTTGAACTCGACGCGCCGTACCGTTAGGGCGGGCGCCTTCACTTTTCTGCAGTGGCATTTGCCGCTGGTAATCTTGGGGCTGAACCGGTGGAACTCATCGCCTTCTACATACTGGCAGCGATCGTGACCTTTTCGGCGGTCGCGGTGATCGCGGCCAAGAACCCGGTTCATTCGGTGCTCTGGCTGATCACGGCGTTCTTTACCTCAGCTGGTCTGCTCGTCCTGATCGGGGCGGAGTTCCTGGCGATGCTTCTGGTGGTGGTCTATGTCGGTGCCGTCGCTGTGCTCTTCCTCTTCGTGGTGATGATGCTCGACGTGGATTTCGTCGAGATGAAGCAGGGCTTTCTCAGCTATCTGCCTTTCGGCGCGCTGGTCGGAATTGCCTTCATCGCAGAGATTGCGCTCGCGACCTTTGCGCGTGGCAGCGACACCGGCACGCTTAACCCAAGCCCGGGCGCAGACACCAATGCCGAAGCGATCGGGCAGGTGATGTACACCGAGTATCTGCTCCTCTTTCAACTGTCCGGCATCATCCTTCTTGTCGCCATGATCGGCGCCATTGTGCTGACGCTGCGCCACAAGCCGCACGTCAAACGCCAGAATATCGCCAAGCAGACTGCGCGGACCCGCAAGGACGCGATCCGGCGCATCGATGTCGAGTCAGGCAAGGGACTTTAGGTCATGGATATTACCATCAACCACTTCCTGGCCGTTTCGGCTGTGCTGTTTACCGTTGGCGTCGTCGGCATCTTCGTGAACCGCAAGAATATCATCGTCATCCTGATGGCGATCGAGCTCATCCTGCTGTCGGTCAACATCAACCTGGTCGCCTTCTCGGTGTTCTCAGGCACGATTGCCGGGCAGATATTCGCCATGCTTGTCCTCACCGTTGCGGCCGCTGAAGCGGCCGTGGGGCTCGCCATCCTTGTTGTTTACTTCCGCAATCGGGGCGACATCGCCGTCGAGAGCGTCGACCTGATGAAGGGATAGGCTGGATATGCTTCCTGATATCGCACTTCTCTTCATTGTGCTGGCGCCGGGGCTTGCCGCCCTGATCGCTGGCCTGTTCCAGAAATACGTGACCGATACCGGTGCCATGGTCATCACCACCGGCACAGTCGGTCTTGCAGGCATCCTGTCGGTCATCCAGCTTTTCATGTTCGCATTTGGCGGCGGGGTCGCAGAAGCGGTGCATACCGCGGCGCCAGCCGCAGGTGATCATGGCGCGGCCATGGTTGCGCCGGTCCAGCACATCATCACAATGCTGACCTGGATGGATGTTGGCCAGTTCCAGGCCGACTGGGCGATCCGCGTCGATGCCATGTCCATCGTCATGATGGCCGTGATCACGGGCGTGTCGGCCCTCGTTCACGTCTATTCCTGGGGCTATATGAGCGAAGACCCGCACCGGGCGCGCTTCTTTGCCTATCTGTCGCTCTTTACCTTCATGATGCTCATGCTGGTGACAGCGGACAATTTCATCCAGCTCTTCTTTGGCTGGGAAGGCGTGGGGCTGGCGTCCTATCTGCTGATCGGGTTCTGGTACACGAAGGCTGCGCCGAACAGCGCCGCGAGCAAGGCGTTCGTGACCAACCGGGTCGGCGACTTTGGTCTGGCGCTCGGGATCATGGCGATCTTCGTGGTGTTCGGCTCGGTCGAGTTTGACCCTGTCATGACCGCCATTCGCGAGAATGCGACCGTAGTGCCGCTGGCGCTTGCAGGGGCCGCGCCGATCCAGGATCTGGTCGTGCCTTTCCTCTCCTGGAATGTGCCTGCGCTGGAGCTTATCGGCGTGCTGCTTTTCATTGGCGCGATGGGCAAGTCGGCGCAGTTCTTCCTGCATGTCTGGCTGCCGGACGCGATGGAAGGGCCTACGCCAGTGTCCGCGCTTATCCACGCCGCGACCATGGTGACGGCGGGTGTCTATCTCGTCTGTCTGGCATCGCCAATCTATGAGTACGCTCCGTTCGCAGCCGGCATGGTGACGCTGATCGGGGCGGTGACCGCGATCTATGCGGCGACGGTTGGCCTTGCGCAGAATGACATCAAGCGTGTCATCGCCTATTCGACCTGTTCGCAGCTTGGCTACATGTTCTTCGCCGCCGGTATCGGCGCCTATCAGGCCGCGATGTTCCACCTCTTCACGCACGCTTTCTTCAAGGCGCTTCTCTTCCTCGGGGCAGGCTCTGTGATCCACGGCATGCACCATGAGCAGGACATGCGCCGTATGGGCGGTGTCGCGAAGTTCATGCCGCTGACCTATGCCGCCATGATGATCGGTACGATTGCCATTATCGGCCTTGGCATACCGCATACCTCGCTCGGCTTTGCTGGTTTCTTCTCCAAGGATGCGATTATCGAGACGACCTTTGCGGCAGGTCAGAATGGCGTGTCGTTCGGCATGTTCGCCTTCATTCTCGGCATCATCGCCGCGCTGCTGACGAGCTTCTATTCCTGGCGCCTCATCTACATGACGTTCCATGGGCCGCGTGAGGATTCGATCCCGCCGGAAACGCCTGAATTCGACAGCCATGCCGATGAGCATCTGTCGGTCGACGAGCATGGGCATCACACCCATCATGAAGACCCGCATGAGTCGCCGCTGGTAATGCTGATCCCGCTGGGTCTGCTATCGCTCGGCGCGATTTTTGCCGGTTTCCTATTCTACGATTCCTTTGTCGGTCACGACCAGGCGTCGTTCTGGGCCGGGGCGCTTTATACGGCGGCTGACAATCTGGTGCTCGAAGAGAAGTACAATGTACCGGAATGGGTGTTCTGGGCACCGCTTTTCGTGACGATCACTGGCTTTGTGATCGCGACATTCACCTATTTCTTCAATCGCGGCTTTGGCGCGCGGATTGCCGCCTCAGGTGGCCCGCTTCACAGCCTGTTCGCCAACAAGTGGTATTTCGACGAGATCTACAATGCGACCTTTATCAAGGGCACGCACTGGCTCGGCGGCTTCCTCTGGAAAACAGGTGACAAGCGCATCATTGACGGCTTCGGGCCGGACGGTGTGACGTCGCTGGTGCGGTGGGGTTCGCGCCGCCTGTCTGCGATGCACACAGGCTATCTCTATCATTATGCATTCGTGATCATCGGCGCAGCGCTTGTCTTTGGCGCGGTGATGTTCTGGCGCGTCGGAGGCGCGGGCTGATGGGCAATTTCCCGATTCTGACCGCGGTCATCTTCCTGCCGCTGGCTGGCGCTTTGCTGATCATGCTGGTACAGGCCGCGACCGGCCGCAATGACGCTGACGATCCCGTGCGCGGGCGCCAGTCGCTGCTGGCAGGTCTTATTTTCTCCGGGGCGACGTTTGCTGCCTCGCTGGTCATGCTGGTGAGCTTCAAGGTCGATGCGCCTGGCTATCAGCTGGTCGAGGAAGTAAGCTGGTTCGCGGGCGTTCAGTACAAGCTTGGCATCGATGGCATGTCGCTGCTGCTTATCCTGCTGACGACACTGCTGACGCCGATCAGCCTCATCGCGTCCTTCGGCACGGTGAAGCACCGGCTGACCGAATACACGATCGCATTCCTGGTGCTCGAAACCTTCATGATCGGCGTCTTCTGCGCGCTGGACATGGTGTTGTTCTACGTCTTCTTCGAGGCGGGCCTCATCCCGATGTTCATCATCATCGGCGTCTGGGGCGGGGCAGAGCGCATCTATGCGTCGTTCAAATTCTTCCTCTACACGCTTCTCGGCTCGCTCTTCATGCTGGCGGCCATCGTGTTCATGTACATGCAGGCAGGCACGTCCGACATCACGGTGCTTGAGACCTATGCCTTCGCGCCTGAAGTGCAGACCTGGTTGTGGCTGGCCTTCTTTGCTTCCTTCGCGGTGAAGCTGCCGATGTTCCCGGTGCACACCTGGCTGCCGGATGCGCACGTTCAGGCCCCGACGGCCGGTTCTGTCATCCTTGCCGGTGTTCTGCTGAAGATGGGCGGCTATGGCTTCCTGCGCTTCTCGCTGCCGATGTTCCCGGATGCGAGCCAGTTCTTCCAGCCGATGATGTTTGCGCTGTCGGTCATCGCCATCGTCTATGCGTCGCTGGTCGCCTTCCGCCAGACCGACATGAAGAAGCTGATCGCCTATTCGTCGGTGGCGCATATGGGTTTCGTGACGCTTGGCATCTTCTCGTTCACCGAAGTTGGCGTTCAGGGCGCAATCTTCCAGATGATTTCGCACGGCCTGATCTCTGGCGCGCTCTTCCTCATTGTTGGCATGGTCTATGACCGGGTGCATACGCGTGAGATCGCAGCCTATGGCGGCCTTGTGAACAAGATGCCGGTCTATGCGGCGATCTTCATGCTGTTCACCATGGCGAATGTCGGCCTGCCGGGGACCAGCGGTTTCGTCGGTGAAATCCTTACCATGACCGGCGCGTTCCAGGCCTCGACCTGGGCGGCGGCGGGTGCCGCGCTTGGCGTGATCTTCTCGGCTGTCTATATGCTGACGCTTTATCGGCGGACCGTGTTTGGCCCGGTCACCAACCCGGCGCTGGAGAACATTACCGATGTCGGCAAAAAGGATCTCATCACGATCACGCCGCTGATCATTGGCACCATCCTGCTCGGCATCACACCAAATCTCGTATTCGACATCACGCGCGAAAGCAGCCTGCGCGCGCTTCAGATGATCACCGGAGGGTAGAGGCACATGCTCGATTTTCAGGCGATGATCTCTGCCATTGGCCCGGAGCTTCTGCTCGCGCTGGCGGGACTGTGCGGCGTGCTGGCTGGCGCGATCATGGGCGACAAGTTCAATGGCCTGTCATTCAAGCTCGGCGCAGGTACGCTCGTTCTGGCGGCGCTGGTCGTTCTCATGAACTGGGACGGCGGCGATGCGTTTGGCGGTCTCGTCTCGACGGGTCCGTTCGTCAATTTCGCGAAGTTTGTGAGCTTCCTGGCGGGCGCTGTGACGCTGCTGATGGGCGAGAGCTTCTTCAAGCGTCACGGTACGATCCGCTATGAGTATCCGCTGCTGGTAATCTTTGCGTCGCTGGGCATGGGGATCATCCTGTCGGCCTCCAACCTCATGACGCTTTATATGGGGATCGAGACGCTCAGCCTTTCCTCCTATGTGCTGGCGTCCTTCCACCGCGACTCGATCCGCTCGTCAGAAGCGGGCCTGAAGTATTTCGTCCTCGGCGCGCTGGCGTCGGGCATCCTGCTTTACGGTATCTCGCTGGTCTACGGCTTCACCGGTTCGACCTCCTACGCTGATATTGCAGGCGCCGAGAGCGGCATTGGCCTTCTCTTCGGCATGGTGCTGATGATTTCCGGCATGGCGTTCAAAGTATCGGCTGCGCCGATGCACGTCTGGACGCCGGACGTCTATGAAGGCGCCCCAAGCCCAGTCGTCGCCTTCTTTGCGACCGCGCCGAAAATGGCCAGCATGGTTGTCTTTGCCAATCTGCTCTTCACCGCGTTCCCGACCGTATTCGAGGACTGGCAGATGATCATTGCGATTATTGCGACGCTATCGATGCTGATCGGTGCGTTTGGCGCGCTGATCCAGACCAATCTCAAACGCCTGCTGGGTTATTCATCCATTGCCAATATGGGCTATGCGCTGGTCGCGGTTGCCTCTGGTGCAGAATATGGCGCGGCAGCGCTACTGGTCTTCATGACGACCTATGTGCTTGCGTCTATCGGTCTGTTTGGCGGTGTCCTGTCGATGCGCCGTGAGGGCGGCATGGTGGAGAGCATTGATGAGCTTGCGGGCCTTGTGCGCCGCCGTACCGGCCTCGCCGTTGCGCTGACGATCCTCGTTATTTCGGTTGCGGGCTTCCCGCTGGCTGTCGGCTTCCTTGGCAAGCTGGTGCTCTTTGAGGCGGGCTGGAATGCTGGCCTGCTGCCGCTCCTGATTGTTCTGGTGCTGAGCTCGGTCCTCGCCTTCGGTTATTACCTTCGTATCATTCTGATCATGTGGGTGAAGGAGCCAGCAGAGCGCTTCCAGCCAGTTGATGCGACCGTATCCTGGGCGGTCTATGCGTCGGCTGCCGGGTGTGTGGTGTTGTTTGTCTTCATCTCGCCCTTCATCGACTGGGCGACGCGAGCCTCTGCCGGGTTCATTCAGTGAGACCAGACGCGCCAGTTCTCTGGTTCGACGAGATCGACAGCACGAATGAAGAGGCCAGACGCCGGGCGCAGGCGGATGATACGGGCCCTGTCTGGATTGCCGCACGTAAGCAGACGGCCGGGCGCGGCCGCCTCGGGCGCCAGTGGGTGTCACCGACCGGCAATCTCTTTGTCACGGCGCTGTTTGAGGAAAAGGGCGGCCTGATCAAGGCGACGCGTTATCCCTTTGCCGCCGGCCTGGCCATTATTGATGCCTGCGCGGTCTTCAACGCGGCAGACAGGCTGAAGGTCAAATGGCCGAATGATGTGCGGGCCGACCGGCAGAAGATTTCCGGCATTCTGGTCGAAGCTGGAACACTGCCGTCGAAATCAGCCTGGGTCGCCTGTGGGATGGGGATCAATGTGCGGTTTGCGCCAGAGAGCGCAGGACAGGCGGCAGCAAGCCTCACCGGTCTCGGGGCGCCGGAACAGCTGACCGCAGAAATGTTTCTGGACACGCTGCGCCCTGCCTTCGCGCGTCGATGCCGCCAGGCGGTGTCCGACTTTGATGGATTATTGCGCGACTGGCAGACCCATGCGGAAGGTCTGGGCGAGCTGGTCACAGTTGGCAAAGGGCCTGATGCAAAGACGGGCGTATTCAAGGCTGTCGGGCCTGATGGGGCGCTGATCCTTGAATTGGCTGATGGAAAGACGCAGACGATCAGGGCCGGGGATGTAGAGCTTGTGAAGGAGATCGGCGACCATGCTGCTCGCGATTGATGTCGGTAATACCAATACGGTTTTCGCCCTGCACGACGGCGAGGACTGGGTCGCTCTCTGGAGGAGCGCGACCGATGCCCGGCGCACCGCAGACGACTTCGTCGTGTGGCTGGAACCGCTCATGCATATGCGCAAGGTGTCGATCTATGACATCGATGCGTGCGTTATCTCCTGCGTTGTGCCGCAGGCGATGTTCAATTTCCGCAATTTGTCCCGGCGCTATTTCGGCGTTGAGCCGATTGTCGTTGGCGAGCCGGGGGTGGAACTCGGCGTACCTATCCGTATTCCTCGTCCCGAGCAGGTCGGCGCTGACCGTCTCGTCGCTGCCATCGGCGCGCACATCGCCTATCCCGGCCCTCTGATCGTGATCGATAGCGGCACGGCGACGACGCTGGATATCGTCGGGCCGGATGGCGGCTTTGAAGGCGGCATTATTAGCCCGGGCATTAACCTCTCGATGCGGGCGCTTCACGATGCGGCGGCGCAGCTGCCACGCATCGCAATCCAGAGGCCTGAAAAGATTATTGGCGACTCAACCGTTGCTGCGATGCAGACGGGCGTGTTCTGGGGGTATATCGATCTGATCGATGGCCTTGTAAGACGTGTGAAGGATGAATACGCCCGGCCGATGACTGTAATCGCGACCGGCGGTGTTGCCTCGCTCTTTGAAGGGGCGAGTTCTACGATTGACCATTATGACCAGACCCTGATGGAGTCCGGCCTCTTGGAAATATACCGCCGGAA
This sequence comes from Henriciella marina DSM 19595, assembly GCF_000376805.1. Classification (NCBI taxonomy): domain Bacteria; kingdom Pseudomonadati; phylum Pseudomonadota; class Alphaproteobacteria; order Hyphomonadales; family Hyphomonadaceae; genus Henriciella; species Henriciella marina. The sequence goes on from NZ_AQXT01000002.1 coordinate 710,652, forward strand.
CCAGAAAGGACCTGATGCCCAATAAGGACACGCCCGAACTCGTCTTCCTCCCGCTTGGGGGCTGCGGCGAAATCGGCATGAACCTGAACGTCTATGGATACGGCCCAGCGCATGACCGGCGCTGGATACTGGTCGATCTGGGCGTGACATTTGGCGACGACACGACGCCGGGCATCGACCTGATCAGCGCCGACCCTGAATTCATCGTCGAGCATGCCAATGAGATCGATGCGATCTTCCTGACGCATGCGCATGAAGACCATATCGGTGCGGTCGGCCTGTTATGGCCAAGACTGCGCGCGCCGCTCTATGCGACGCCGTTTACCGCGCACCTTGTGGCTGGAAAGCTCGCCGAGCGTGGGCTGAAGCATGTCGACGTGAATGTCGTTCCGCTGGGCGGAGAGGTACAGGCCGGACCTTTCAAGGTTCGCTACATGACGCTGACACACTCCATCCCGGAGCCGAATGCGCTGGCGATCGAAACGCCGTGCGGCACCATTCTCCACACCGGCGACTGGAAGATCGATCCCGATCCACTGATCGGTGAGGCCGTTGATGTCGAGGGGCTGAAAAAGCTCGGCGATGAAGGCGTTCTGGCGATGATCTGCGACAGCACGAATGTGTTCGTCGATGGCGAGAGCGGGTCCGAAGCGACCGTCCGCACCAATCTGATCAAGCTGATTGCCAGCCTGAAGGGCCGGATTGCCGTGGCGACCTTTGCCTCCAATGTGGCGCGTGTGTCGACCGTTATCGAAGCGGCGCGTCAGGCCGGCCGGAGCGTCTGCCTTGCCGGCCGCAGCATGCACAAGATCGTCGATGCCGCCGTCCAGACTGGTGTGCTGAAGAACCTCCCAGACCTCGTCGATGAGGCGGATGTGGGTAGCTTTCCAGCCGACAAGATCCTGATCCTCTGCACGGGCAGCCAGGGCGAAGAGCGCGCGGCACTTGGGCGGATATCGAACGGGTCCCACCGCCATATCTCGCTTGGCGAGGGCGATACGGCCATCTTCTCGTCGCGGGTTATTCCGGGAAATGAGAAAGGCATCTTCGAGATGCAGAATGCGCTGGCCGAAAAGGGCGTGCGCATCATTACCGACAAGATGACCCCGGACCCGATCCATGTGTCCGGCCATCCAGCCCGCAATGAGCTGGAGCGGATGTATCAGTGGGTGCGCCCGCGTATTTCCGTGCCGGTGCACGGCGAACGCCGCCACATCGTTGAGCATGCTGCTTTTGCGCGAAGCATGCAGGTGCCTGAAGCGGTCACGCCTCGAAATGGCGACATGATCCGGCTGGCACCGGGCAAGGCGGAAGTTATTGATACGGTGCCGCACGGCCGTCTGCATCTTGATGGTAACCGGCTTGTCCCGGCAGGCTCTGAGGGTCTTCGCGAACGCGTTGCGATCTCCAAGTTCGGTTATGTCTCGGCAAGCGTCTCCATCGATGAGCATGGCAGCGTGGCCGACGGACCTTACCTTGCTGTTCGGGGCCTCTCGGAAGAAGACGGGCGGCTGGCCGACGAGTCCATCGATGCGATCGAGAGCGCCTGCGACGACGCGCTCGATGGTCTCTCGCGCAAAAAGCGCCTAATTGATGATGCCGTGGAGACGGCCCTTGTTAGGGCGATCCGCAAGGCGTGTGAAAAGACGTTCGGCCGGAAGCCACTGGTCGATGTCATGGTTATGAGAGTGTGAGGCAATAATGGCGGACGATTTCAAACTGGGCCCGTTGAACCATGTCGGTGTTGCTGTGCCGTCGCTTCCTGATGCGATCGATACCTATCGCACACTTTATGGCGCGACCGACATTACCGAGCCTTTCGACATGCCCGCTCAGGGCGTGAAAGTCTGCTTTGTGAACCTGCCAAACAGCCAGATCGAACTGATCGAGCCGCTCAGCGAAGAGAGCCCGATCTGGAACTTCATCCAGAAGAACCCCAAGGGCGGCCAGCATCATGTCTGCTTTGAAGTCGATGACATCAACGAAGCGGTCGACGTGATGAAGTCGCGCGGCGCAACCGTGCTGGGTGAGCCGCGCATCGGTGCGCACGGCACGCCCATCGTCTTCGTCCATCCCAAGAACTCCAATGGTGTGCTCGTCGAGCTGATGGAGACGCCAAAGGGCGATCACTGATGGGACCGGTAGGCGCTTTCGTCATCTTTGCGATTTCCTGGTGGATGTGCCTCTTTGTCGTCCTGCCAATTGGCGTGCGCGGCCAGTTTGAGGATGGCGACATCATCGAAGGCACTGAGGAAGGCGCGCCGGCAAATCCGATGCTGGCGAAGAAGGCACTCTGGGCGACGATCGGAGCGGCAATCTGTACAGCTATTGCGGCGCTCATCGTCGTGCCGATGCTGCGCTATTACGGCGCCTGAGTTCGACGGCTGGGAAATCGCTGCACGCTTGCAGGCGACGTCTAGCCAATCAGGCCGACTGGCAATAACAGAGGGGACCGCGACCCGCTTGTTAGGAGTGAGCCAGTCTCTATGCGCCTGTCCAGATATTTCCTGCCCGTTTCCAAGGATGTGCCCGCAGATGCGGCCATCGTTTCACACCAGCTCATGCTGCGCACCGGGATGGTCCGCCAGAACGGCGCCGGCATTTATACCTGGCTGCCGCTCGGCCTTCGTGTCCTGAACAAGATCGAGCAGATCGTCCGCGAGGAGATGGACCGGGCAGGGGCCGTCGAAATGCTCATGCCTACAATCCAGCAGGCCGAACTCTGGCAGGAGAGCGGACGCTATGAAGCCTATGGCAAGGAGATGCTGCGCATCACCGACCGCCATGAGCGCGAAATGCTGTTCGGGCCGACCAATGAAGAGCTGATCACGGATGTCTTCCGGACCTATGTGAAGAGTTACAAGGCGCTGCCGCTCAATCTCTATCATACGCAGTGGAAATTCCGCGACGAGATCCGCCCGCGCTTTGGCGTGATGCGGGGGCGCGAATTCCTGATGAAGGATGCCTATTCCTTCGACCTGACAGAGGACGCGGCACGGGACAGCTATCGCAAGATGTTCTGCGCCTATCTCAACGCGTTCGACCGTATGGGCCTCACCGCCATTCCAATGCAGGCCGATACCGGACCGATTGGCGGCGATCTCAGCCATGAATTCATCATCCTGGCGGACACCGGCGAGAGCGCGGTCTTCTGTGACCGGGCGCTGCTTGATGTGCCTGCGCCAGGTCTCGACCTCGATTTCGAGAGCGACCTCACCGGTGTAATGGAGCGCCGGACGCAGTATTATGCCGCGACCGAGGAAAAGCATGACGAGGCCGAGTTTGCCAAAGTGCCGGAAGACCGCCAGGTCTCTGCGCGCGGCATCGAAGTTGGTCACATTTTCTTCTTTGGCACCAAGTATTCCAAGGCGATGAACGCGACCGTGCAAACCGCAGAAGGCGAGAATGTGCCTGTGCAGATGGGCAGCTATGGCATTGGCGTCTCGCGTCTGGTCGGCGGCATTATCGAAGCCTGTCATGACGAGAACGGTATTGTCTGGCCAAAGGCCGTATCGCCGTTCGATGTCGGCCTTATCTCGATGAAGCCCAAGGATGAGACCGTGTCAGGTATCGCAGATGGCGCTTATAACGCCCTGACGGCCGCTGGGCTGGATGTCCTCTATGATGACACCGATGAACGTCCGGGCTCCAAGTTCAACCGGATGGATCTGATCGGTTTGCCCTGGCAGATCGTGATCGGTCCGCGCGGCGTCGAAGCCGGCGTGGTCGAGGTCAAGAACCGCAAGACCGGCGAGAAGACTGACATGCCGCTTGAGCAGGCCATCGAGATGGTGAAGGCCGACTGATGGCGAAAGCTGCGCCATTCGGCCAGGTCGAGCGCGCGCTCGCCTGGCGTTATCTGAGGGCGCGTCGCCAGCATGGTGGTGTGTCGCTCATTTCGATCATTTCCTTTTTTGGTATCATGCTGGCCGTGATGGCGCTGATCGTCATCATGTCGGTGATGGCCGGTTTCCGGTCGACACTGCTCAATGCGCTGCTCGGCGGACAGGGGCACGTCTTCGTGCAGGTCCAGGGACTGCCACAGGGTGATATCGATGCGCTGACCGGCGACGTGCTGGAGATTGAGGGCGTCGAGCACGCCTTCCCGATCATCGAGCAGCAGGTGCTGGCGACGTCTGAATATGCGCGGACGGGGGCAATTGTCCGCGGCGTGCGGACCAGTGACATCGGGGAGCTGCCTTTTCTAGAAGGTGGCCAGTCGACCGCTGATGCGGCCGGGTTTGGCGAAGGTCGCAATGGCGGCGATGTGGTCCTGATCGGGGCTTTCCTTGCGCAGGATCTCGGTATCGGGATCGGCGACAAGATCACGCTGATTGCGCCAGAAGGCGTCGCGGGCCCGTTTGGGGTGACCCCGCGCTCAAAGGCTTATACGGTGGGCGACACGTTCACGACAGGCAGTGTCGAGCTCGACAAGCTCTATGTGCTGATGCCGATGGAACAGTCGCAGCTTTTCTTCAACAAGCGCGGTGAATACCAGGCCATCGATGTGCGCATCGACAATCCGATGCGCACCGAGCCGATCATGGAGCAGATCCGGTCGATGACCGTCGGCCTGAATGTGCAGGACTGGAAAATGCGCCGGGCCTCATACTTCAATGCGTTGAATGTCGAACGCGGCATGATGCGCGTGATCATGCTGATCCTGATCACCATCACTGCGCTGAATATCATCACCGGTGTCGTCATGCTGGTGAAGAACAAGACGCGCGATATCGCCATTCTGCGCACCATCGGGACGCCGCGCGGCGCGATCATGCGGATTTTCATCATGATCGGCGCGATCCTTGGCCTGACGGGGGCCCTGATCGGTCTTACGCTTGGCGTGCTTATCGTTCTGAACATCGGCGTCGTCGAAGGTTTCCTGAGCACGGTTCTGGGCCGCGATATCTTTGACGCCGAGGTCTACGGCCTTGATGGCCTGCCGGCTGAGCTCGATTGGGGCGAGGCCGTGTTCACGACGCTCTGGGCGATGGGCATGTCGATCATCGTGACGATCTGGCCAGCCTGGAATGCTGCGCGCCTCGATCCTGTAGATGCGTTGAGGTTCGAGTAATGGCTGAGATACCGGTTCTTGAGCTTCGCGGCATCGTGCGGGAATACCGCTCTGGGCCCAACCTCCTACAGGTTCTCGACAAGGCTGACCTGAAGCTCAACAAGGGTGAGCTTGTCGGGCTTGTCGGGCCGTCCGGGTCCGGCAAATCGACGCTGCTGCATACGGCTGGGCTACTTGAGCGGGCCGAGGACGGCGAAGTGCTGCTCGACGGTGAGAGCGTGCTGCCGCTATCCGATGCCGCGCGCACGCGTCTGCGCCGTGAGAAGCTCGGCTTTGTTTATCAGTTCCACCATTTGCTGCCGGAGTTCAACGCGCTCGACAATGTTGCCATGCCGCTGATGGTCAATGGCGTGAAACGCAAGGAAGCGCGCGAAAAAGCGCGAGAGCTGCTGGGCGAAATGGGGCTTGCCGAACGTGTGGAGCACCAGCCAGGCGCGCTTTCGGGCGGTGAGCAGCAGCGTGTCGCGATTGCGCGGGCGCTGGTGAATGATCCCAAGCTGGTGATCGCCGATGAGCCAACAGGCAATCTTGATCCGACGACGACCGAGCGCGTGTTTGCGAGCCTCATCAAGATCGCGCGTATGGAAGGGGCTGCCGTTCTGGTGGCGACCCATAACATGTCGCTGAACCGGCATATGGACCGCGTGCTGACGCTCGAGAATGGAAAACTCACAGCCTTTGCAGGCTAGGCTCTTCGACTCAGGCGGCTGAACGGGCATACTCGCCAGCCGATAGGAGACGCCCCCTTGTCAGACCAGCTCTTCATCCACCTTGCCGTGCGCACAAGCTTTTCGCTTCTGGAAAGCATGATCACGCCAAAGGCGCTGAAAGCCTGGGCTATTGGCAACAAGGTCCCGGCGGTCTCTGTCACCGATCGCAACAACCTTTTCGGCGCGCTCGAAATCTCTGAAACCCTTGCAGGCGCTGGCGTTCAGCCGATCATGGCCTGCTGCTTTGATGTCACTGATAGTGGCCATCAGGAATGGCTGACGCAGGTCTCTGTCTATGCGCAGAATGAGGCCGGCTACAGACGCCTGATGGAGCTTTCCTCCTATGCTTATCTGGAGGCGGCAGACGGCGTGCCGCGCCTTCGCCGTGAGCACCTGTTCGAGAAAACCGACGGACTGATTCTGTTGACGGGCGGAGCCCGGGGCGAGGCAGCCCAGTATATTCTGAAGAACAAACAGGTAGAGGCTGAAGCAACGCTGTCTGCCTTTGCCGAGGCTTATCCGGGGCGCTGCTATGTCGAGATCACCCGTCACGGCCTGCCGGAAGAGGCCGAGGCAGAACCCGGCCTGCTGGACGCCGCCTACAAGCTTGGACTGCCTCTGGTCGCCACGCATGATGCGCGTTTCCTGAAGCCGTCTGACGCCGATGCCCATGATGCGATGATGTGTATCGCGAACGGCGAATATCTCGGCCAGGATGATCGCAAGCGCGTCGCGCCGGAGCAGTATCTCAAAACCTCAGAGCAGATGATCGAGCTTTTTGCCGACCTGCCTGAAGCGATTGCCTCAACGGTCGAGATTGCGCGGCGGTGTTCGGTGCGAGCGCTGACCCACGATCCGATCCTGCCGAACTTTGGCGACGGGTCGCGGTCCGAGTTTGATGAGCTGCGGGTTCAGGCCGAGGAAGGGCTTGTGCAGCGTCTGGAAGAAGCGCCGCAACTCTATGCGCCGCGTGAGACGTATATCGAGCGTCTGAATTACGAGCTTGGTATCATCAAGAAGATGGGGTTTCCCGGCTACTTCCTGATCGTGGCCGACTTTATCAAGTGGGCGAAAGAGCAGGGCATTCCCGTCGGCCCGGGCCGTGGCTCTGGCGCGGGTTCCGTGGTCGCCTGGGTTCTGACGATCACCGACCTCGATCCGCTGCGCTTTGATCTGCTGTTCGAGCGGTTCCTCAACCCCGAACGTGTGTCCATGCCGGACTTCGACGTCGACTTCTGCCAGGAGCGGCGCGGGGAGGTCATCCGCTATGTGCGCGACAAGTATGGTGCGGAAAGCGTCGCGGCCATCATCACCTTCGGCACGCTTCAGGCAAAGGCCGTCGTGCGCGATGTCGGCCGCGTGATGCAGATGCCGTATGGCCAGGTCGACCGGCTGGCCAAGCTGATCCCGTTCAATCCTGCGAACCCGCCGAGCTTGCAGGAAGCCATCGATGATGAGCCGAAGTTCGACGATGAGGTCGCGCAGGATCCGCGCGTTGGCGAACTGCTCGATAAGGCGCTGGCGCTGGAAGGCCTCTACCGGAACGCAGGCACGCATGCCGCCGGTGTGGTAATCGGTGATCGTCCGCTTACAGAGCTTGTCCCGCTTTATAATGATCCGCGCTCTGATCTTCCGGCGACGCAGTTTAATATGAAATGGGCCGAGGCTGGCGGACTCGTCAAATTCGACTTCCTCGGTCTGAAGACGCTGACGGTCATCGACCGGGCGCTGAAATTCATTCGCCGTGATGGCCGCGATGTCGGACCTGAATGGGAGTCGCTGGACGACGCGGCAACCTATGAGCTGATGGCGAGCGGCCAGACGCTGGGTGTCTTCCAGCTGGAAGGCCAGGGCATGCGCGACACGCTGCGCAAGGTGCGCCCGAACGATCTTGAAGATGTGATCGCCATCATCTCGCTCTATCGCCCCGGGCCGATGGACAACATTCCCGTCTATGTCGCGGGCAAGGAGGATCCGAAGAAGGTGCACTATCAGCACCCGGATCTGGAGCCGATCCTGGAGGCGACTTATGGCGTGCCGGTCTATCAGGAACAGGTCATGCGGATGGCGCAGGAAATCGCCGGCTATTCGCTCGGTGAGGCTGACCTTCTGCGCCGCGCCATGGGTAAGAAGAAAATCGATGAAATGGTGGCGCAGCGCCAGCGCTTCCTGAAGGGCGCCAAGGAGCTGAAGGGCATCGAGGCCCCGCTCGCGAACGAGATCTTCGATACGATGGAGAAGTTCGCAGGTTACGGCTTCAACAAGTCGCACGCGGCGGCCTATGCCCTGATCGGCTATCAGACGGCCTATCTGAAACGCCATTTCCCGGTTGAGTTTCTGGCCGCCTCGATGAGCCTTGATCTCCACAATACAGACAAGCTAGCGGCCTTTGTTCAGGAGGCCCGCCGGCTGGAAATTCCGATTGTCCTACCAGATGTGAACCGGTCGACCGCCGACTTTGATGTGGAGGATGGCGCGCTGATCTATGCGCTGGGCGCGCTCAAGGGCGTCGGCCTTGAGGCGATGCGCAATCTGGAGGCCGAGCGGTCCGTTCGCGGGCGGTTCAAGTCGCTTCATGATTTTGCCGAGCGCGTTGACCCGAAATCGGTCAACAAGAAGTGCTTCGAGCAGCTCTCGCGCGCCGGCGGGTTTGATTCGATTGAGGCAAACCGCGCCAAATGCCTTGCCTCCTCCCATCTGCTGGCGGCGATGGCTGTGTCTGCGGCCGAGGACAGGGCAGGCGGGCAGGGCGGTCTTTTTGGCGATGCCGAGCCTGCGGTGCGCGCCACGCTGCAGGAAGTTGCGTCCTGGAACGGTCATCAGATCCTCGATGAAGAATTTGCGGCGGTTGGCTTCTATCTCAGCGGTCACCCGCTCGATGATGTGCTCGACAGCCTAGAAGACGGCCGGATCACGCTTTCGAACGAGATTGCAGATGTGGCCATGGATGGCCGTCCGCTGGAGCTGATCGGTGTTGTCAGGCGCCGGGTCGAGAAACCGGCCCGCAATGGCGGCAAGTTTGCCTTCCTCACGCTGTCTGATCCGACCGGCGAGGTCGAGCTGATGGTGATGCCGGAAGTGCTCGACAATTTCAGGGACCTGATGTCGCCCGCCAACAGCATCTGCGTCATGGTGAATGTGCGCCGCCAGGATGAGGAAATCCGTCTGTCGGTGAAGCATGTGAAGCCGATCGACAAGGCGCGGATCGGCAAGAAGGCGAAGGCGTTGGTCGTGCGCCTGTCGCGTGGGGCCAACTTCGGGGAGCTCGCGGCTGTGGCGACGCGCCTTGTGAATGCGCCGGGCGCCGACCGCGGCGAAATCTATCTTGAACTGCCGCTTGCCGACGGCCGGATCGTGTCGATGAAGCTGCCGGCGGTCTATGCAACGGGACTGGAAGCCCTTCGCGCCCTTAAAATGGCGTCCGGCGTTTCGCGTGTCGACACGATGGCGGCCTGACAAAGCCCGGTTGCATTCAGGGCCAAAATTTGTATATGCCAGCCCTCTAAACCCCCGATGCGCGGACTATCCGGTGTCGGTCTCAGTCGTTTGAGCCCGATGACGTCCGTGCCGGTCAACCGGAAAAGGAAAATTGACATGGCTTTGCCTGAATTCACGATGCGTCAGCTGCTCGAAGCTGGCGTCCACTTCGGTCACCAAACCCACCGCTGGAACCCAAAGATGAAGCCGTATATCTACGGCGATCGCTCGGGTATCCACATCATGGACCTGTCGAAGACAGTCCCGCTCCTTCACCAGGCTCTGGTGCAGGTTCGCGACACGGTTGCAAAGGGTGGCCGCGTCCTCTTCGTCGGCACCAAGCGCCAGGCAGCCCAGCCGGTTGCCGAGGCCGCTGAACGGTCGGCCCAATATTTCATGAACCATCGCTGGCTGGGCGGCACGCTCACCAACTGGACGACGGTTTCCAAATCGATCAAACGTCTGCGCGAACTCGATGTGGTTCTTTCGGACCGCGACGAATCCGGTCTCACCAAGAAAGAGCTGCTGGTTGTCGAGCGCGAGCGTGACAAGCTTCAGCGCGCGCTGGGCGGCATTGCAACCATGGGTGGCCTGCCAAGCCTGATGTTCGTCATCGACACGAACAAGGAACAGATCGCCATCAAGGAAGCCAAGAAGCTTGGCATTCCAGTGATCGCGGTGATCGATACCAATTGCGACCCCGACGATGTCGACTTCCCGTTCCCGGGCAATGACGACGCTGCGCGTTCGATCTCGCTTTACTGTAACCTCATTGCTGACGCGGTCATCGATGGCTTGGCTGAATCTTCGGCCGGTCTCGATCTCGACATCGGCGAGTCTGAAGATGTTGATGCGATGGCTGAGGCCGACGTTGCAGCAGCTGATGCTGCCGCAGCCGCCGAAGCCGAAACAACTGCTGCACCAGCCGAGGCTGAGCCCGCCGCCGCCGAAGAAGGCAAGGGCGACGAAGAAGCCAAAGCCGAAAGCTGATTTGAAAACTTAATCTGGAAGGATCTAAGAGATGGCACAGATCACAGCCGCTCTGGTCAAGGACCTGCGCGACCGCACCGGCGCAGGCATGATGGACGCGAAAAAGGCCCTCGTTGAAAACGATGGCGATACTGAAGCTGCCGTTGACTGGCTGCGTGCAAAAGGCCTGTCCAAGGCTGCCAAGAAAGCTGGCCGCGCTGCGGCTGACGGCCTGGTCGCTGCGCTTCTGTCTTCGGACGGAACCGCTGGCACGCTGGTCGAGCTCAACGCTGAAACCGACTTCGTTGCCCGTAACGAGAAGTTCCAGTCGGCGCTTTCCGGCATTGCCAAGACCGCGCTTGAGACCGATGGCTCCCTGGAAGCTGTCCAGAACGCTCCGGCCCCACAGGGCGATGGTACGGTCAACGACATGATCACCGGCCTCGTTGCCACGATCGGTGAGAATATGACCCTTCGCCGCGTCGCAAAAGTGACGGCCGAAGGCGGCCAGGTTGCCGCTTATGTTCACAGCCCAGAAGCTGAGAATATGGGCAAGATCGGTGTCCTGGTTGCAGTCGAAGGCAGTGACAAGGGCAAGCTGGCCGATGCAGGCCGCAAGGTTGCGATGCACGTCGCGGCGACCAACCCGGCTTCCGCCACGACCGAAGATCTTGACCCGGAGCTCATCGATCGTGAGCGTCAGGTTCTGACGGATCAGGCTCGCGAAAGCGGCAAGCCTGACAATGTCATCGAGAAGATGATCGAAGGCCGCCTGAAGAAGTTCTACAAGGAAGTCGTGCTTGTCGAGCAGCCTTTCGTGATGAACCCGGACCAGACGGTTGGCGAATTCCTCGAAGAGCAAGGCGCCACGCTGAAAGGCTTTGTGCGCTTTGGTCTTGGCGAGGGCGTCGAGAAGGAAGAGGACGACTTCGCTGCAGAAGTTGCGTCCATGACGTCCGGCTCCTAACGCCACAAAATCTGCTTTTAAAAGTCTCCCGGCTGCCCATGACAGGCAGCCGGGAATCCTTTACGAGCTAACCGGCCCCGGGAGACGTTGATGACGGCAGAAAAAGACCATAGCGACGAGCTCGTCTATAAACGTGTTCTCCTGAAGCTTTCCGGAGAGGCCCTGATGGGGCCATCCGAATTTGGCATTGATATGCCAACCTGCATTATATTTGCCGAAGAAATCGCCGCCGCTATCCGCCAGACGCAAGTCGAGCTTTGTCTCGTTATCGGCGGAGGGAATATCTTTCGCGGTCTTGCTGGCGCCGCCAACGGAATGGACCGGTCGCAGGCCGACTCCATGGGCATGCTGGCAACGGTGATGAATGCGCTGGCCATGCAGAGTGCCCTGGAGCGGATCGGCGTGCCGACACGCGTCCAGTCGGCGATCCCGATGGACACAGTCTGTGAGCCGTACATTCGCCGTCGCGCCATCCGGCACATGGAAAAGGGCCGCGTTGTCGTCTTCGCTGCAGGAACCGGTAACCCCTATTTTACGACCGACACCGGCGCTGCGCTCCGCGCGGCTGAAATGAGCTGCGATGCCATGTTCAAGGGCACGCAGGTCGATGGTGTCTATTCCGCAGATCCGAAGACCAATGCAGACGCTGAGCGCTATGAACAGCTTGGCTATCAGGAAGTACTGGCCAAGGACCTTCGGGTCATGGACGCCTCTGCGGTCAGCCTGATGCGCGATACAAGCATTCCTATCGTCGTATTTTCGCTCCACAAGAAAGGCGCGTTGCTTGACGTGCTGCGTGGGGTCGGAACATCGACGCTCATCTCTTAATGTGCGAGAACCAGTCTCATGAGTATTGACAAGAAAGACCTTGAGCGCCGCATGGAAGGCGCAATTTCTTCTCTCCAGTCCGACCTTGCGGGGCTTCGGACCGGGCGCGCCTCTCCCAATCTGCTCGATACGGTCAATGTGCCCGCTTATGGCTCGACGATGCCGCTTAATCAGGTTGGATCGGTTTCGGTGCTCGATGCGCGCACGGTCGCTGTGAATGTCTGGGACAAGTCACTCGTTGGAGCCGCCGACAAGGCCATCCGCGATTCGGGCCTTGGCCTGAACCCGGTCACCGATGGCACGACGCTTCGCATTCCGATCCCGGTCCTGAACGAAGAGCGCCGCGCTGAGCTTTCAAAGATCGCTGGCAAATATGCTGAACAGGCGCGTGTCGCCGTCCGCAACGTCCGCCGTGATGGCATGGATCAGCTGAAGAAAGCCGAGAAGGACAATGAGGTTAGCGAGGATAAGGCGCGGAGCCTGTCTGACGATGTCCAGAAGCTGACTGACACACACATTGCCCGCATCGAAGAGATCGTCAAAGCCAAAGAAGCGGAGATCATGCAGGTTTGACCGCACAGCCAGTTTCAAACGGCACCCCTGAATTTGCTGCGCCCTCTAACCTGCCGGGCCACATCGGCATCATCATGGACGGTAATGGCCGCTGGGCGACCCGCAGCGGGTTGCCCCGGTCTGTCGGGCATGAGCGCGGCGTCGATGCGTTGCGTGAAACGGTCAAGGCGGCCCAGAAGCTCGGCCTTTCCTATCTGACCGTCTACTCCTTTTCGACGGAGAACTGGCGACGGCCGATGGCTGAAGTGACAGCGCTCTTTTCGCTGCTTCGCCTCTTCATCAAAAAAGATCTGAAGCGTCTGAAGTCAGAGAACGTCAAGATCAGTGTCTTCGGGACGCGTGAAGGGCTTCCGGAAGACATCTGCGACCTGCTGGACCTTGCAGAGCGCGAAACGGCGGAGAACTCGAGGTTCAATCTGGGTATCGCCTTCAACTATGGCGGCCGCGAAGAGATTGCCCGCGCGGCGCGTGACGTGGCGCGCAAAGTCGCAGATGGTGAAATGACGCTGGACGAGATCGACCAGCACGCGATTGCCCGTCATCTGGACACACGCGCTTTTCCAGACCCGGATGTCATTATTCGCACCGGGCAGGAGCATCGTCTGAGTAATTTTCTCGTCTGGCAGGCAGCCTATTCGGAGCTCATCTTCATGGATGTTCTCTGGCCAGAATTCGGCGAGGTGCATCTTCGGGCGGCGCTTGAGACCTTCGCTGCGCGTGAGCGCCGGTTTGGTGGTCTGAGCTCGGAGGCGGGCTGACATGGTTGCGTCGAGACCTGGAAGCCACAAATCACGTGAACTGGCACTCCGGCTTGGTTCGGCCCTAGTCCTTATTCCATTTGCGCTTTTCGTTGTGGCCACCGGTGGATTGATCCTCGCAATCGCCTGCGCCGTCTTTGCTGCCACGATGGGCTATGAGTGGGCGCGCATGACTGCGTCCCCGATCATGCCGACAACGGCGGTACTGGCCGCGGTCGCCGTCTTTGCAGCTCACTTCGGCGATTGGAGTGTCGCGGCCATAACGCTGTTGATCTCGGCCGCGATTATTGCGGCGGTGCATCCGGCCAGAATAAATGAGCGCGCAGTTGCCGCCTTTGGCGTCTTCTATAGCGCTGGCCTGCCGCTTGGACTGTTCTTTCTGCGTGAAGGCGAATGGTATGGACAGGCAGCAGCGCTCATCCTGATGGGCACTGTCTGGGCGTCGGATACCGGGGCGTATTTCGCTGGGCGCGGCTTTGGCGGCCCGCCGCTCTCGCCGCGCGATTCGCCCTCCAAGACATGGAGCGGCGCGATTGGCGCGGTTGTCTGCAGCGGGCTTTGCGGGTTGATCGCGGCTGGGTTGCTGGACGCTTCGCGCGTGGCCTGGCTTCTTGCGGGGGTCTCGATCTCGATCGTCGCTCAGTGGGGTGACCTCTTTGAATCGTCCCTTAAGCGCCGCTATGGCGTGAAGGATACAAGCGGTTTCCTGCCCGGACATGGCGGGGTCATGGACCGGGTCGACGGCCTTGGCATGGCCGCTGTGTTCTGCGCAGTGCTGATGGCGCTCGCGACGGGTGTTCATTCGACGCTTGGACTAACGGACGGCGGATGACCAAACGTGTCAGTATCATCGGATCGACCGGATCGGTTGGCCAGTCTGCGCTCTCTGTCGTCGCCCACGCAAATGAAGGGCTGAAAGAGCCACGCTTCGAAATAGAAGCGATGACGGCGCAGACGAGCGTCGACGAGTTGGCCAAGCAGGCGCGGCTCTTCAAGGCGAAGCGCGCGGTGATCGGTGACGAGACGCTTTATTCCACCCTCAAGTCTCATCTGGCCGGGACGGGGATCGAAGTCGCCGCGGGAGCGAAAGCTATCGAAGAGGCCTCGACTATTCCAGTGGACCGTGTGCTTGCGGCAATTGTCGGGATCGCGGGACTTCGGTCAACGCATGCGGCACTGGCGGCCGGAAACCCTGTGGCGCTGGCAAACAAGGAAAGCATGGTCTGTGCGGGGCCGTTGCTCAAGCAGGTTGCCGCCAAGTCGGGCGCGTTCATCGTGCCGACGGATTCAGAACACAATGCGATGTTTCAGGTGCTCGAAGCGCCAGAAGATGTCGATCGGCTGATCCTGACAGCGTCGGGCGGCCCTTTTCTGAGAACGCCGATGCACAAGCTTGCGGCTGTCACGCCGGACGAGGCGTGCGCCCATCCGCGCTGGTCGATGGGGAGGAAGATTTCCGTCGATAGCGCCACTTTCATGAACAAGGCGCTGGAACTGGTCGAAGCCTCATTTCTGTTCGATGTGCCGGAATCGCGGATCGATGTTCTGGTGCATCCGCAATCGGTTATTCATTCGCTGGTCAGCTATATCGATGGCTCGTTCCTTGCACAGCTCGGCTCACCCGATATGCAGACACCGATCGCACATGCTCTGACCTGGCCCGACCGCCGCGTGACCACTGCCGTAGAGCGGCTGGACCTTGCAGCTGTTGCGCGTCTCGATTTTGAGAATGTCGATGATGCGCGCTTCCCTGCGATCAACCTCGCGCGTGCTGCCATTCGCGAATCTAACGCGGCCCTTATCGTCCTCAATGCGGCCAATGAAATCGCAGTCGACGCGTTCCTCAGCGGTAAATGCCGCTTTACCGACATCATCAACATCGCAGAGAGTTCTGTCGAAGCCATGAGCAAGCGGTTTCCGGCCGGAGCAGATTATCTCGGCCTTGAAGAGATTGCCGAGATCGATGCTCGGGCGCGCTCGGCCGCGAACGAGATGGTTGGAAGCCGGATGATAAGGACAAGGGACGCAATATGATGGGTGGAGCGATTAGCCAGGGCCCGATTTTCATCGTCTGCCTCGTCTTCATGCTGGGCGTTGTCGTCGTTATCCATGAGCTTGGACACTATTTCGCAGGCCGGTCCTTTGGTGCGGCGGTGGAGTCATTCTCGGTCGGGTTCGGGAAGCCGATCATGGAGCGGACCGACCGGCGCGGCACGCGCTGGCGTGTCAACTGGATCCCGCTTGGCGGTTTTGTAAAATTTGTCGGTGAAGGCCAGCTTCCGGGCGATGTCGGGAAGGTAGAGAGCGGACCTGTCGGCAAGCCGTTTCATGAGATCGGTGTCTGGCCTCGGACATTGGTCGCTGCGGCCGGACCTGCTGCGAACTTTGTTCTCGCGGCGCTGATCTTCGGGCTCTTCTTCTATTTCAACGGGTCCTACCAGGCCCGCGTTGGTGTCACGAGCGTGCTCGACGATGGCGCCGCAGCCGAGGCCGGCATCGAGCCCGGCGATATCTTTGTCTCGATCGATGGCACTGACATCGCGAATGCGGGTGACCTGCAGACAATCGTCTCGATGTCTAGCAATTCGGCGCTTCGGACGGTTGTCGAACGCGGCGGCCAGGAGGTTGAGCTGACCATGACACCACAGCGCCAGATGCGCGAGAATGCGGTGGGTCAGGTTCAGGCGCTCGGGACGATCGGGATCACGCTTCAGGAATTGCGCGATACGGCGACCCGAATTGAGTACAATCCAGTCGAGGCGCTCGCCAAGGGCAGCTATCAGACCTGGGATACGGTGGCCAAAACCACGGACATGATCGGCCGCATGATCACCGGCAAGGAGGCGCTGAGCACGCTTAGCGGTCCGGTCGCGATCGGTGATATCAGCCGCCGTGTCGTAAACCGGACGATGGGCAATGACACAGTGCCGCTTTCGGACCGGCTTCAGGCGCTTTTCTGGAGCATGATGACGATCTGCGCGGCGGTCTCTGTAGGAATTGGATTCTTTAATTTACTTCCATTTCCTGTGCTTGATGGTGGCCACATCGTTTTCAATTGCTATGAAGCTATTGCTGGCAAACCGATGCCAGCCCGGGTGCAAGAGGGCGCCCTGATGGCCGGTATGGTCCTTCTCCTCGGGATGTTTGTTTTCATCACTTGGGGTGACGTACTGGAAACAGGGCTGTTCAACAGTGTTCGGGGCTGATAGCCGATCTTCGAAGTAAATTGAGAGTAATGCCATGCGATCAGTCTTCGCCGCTTCCCTTATAAGTCTTGCCACGGCGCTGAGTGCGTCGATGGTTTCGGGATCACTGCTCGCGGCGAAAGCGCAGGCGCCAGCCACAAGCGAACGGATTCGAACGATCCAGGTCGAAGGCAATGAGCGGATCGAGGACCGGACAATCCAGTCCTACCTGCTCGTCGAGCCAGGCGACCCGTTCGATGCCGAGCGAATCGATCTCTCTTTGAAGACGCTGTTTGCCACGGGTCTGTTTGCCGATGCCTCGTTCGAGAAGTCCGGCCAGGACCTCATCGTCCGTGTGGTGGAGAACCCGATCATCAACCGCGTGATCTTCGAGGGCAATAGTGCCATCGATGACGACAAGATGCGCGAAGAGATCCAGGTCGCCCCGCGGGGCATCTTTACCGCTGCGCGCGTGCAGGCAGACGTTCAGCGCATTCTCGAGCTTTACCGTCAGTCCGGCCGTTTCGCCGCGACCGTTGAGCCGCAATACAAACCGCTCGAGCAGAACCGTGTCGACCTCGTTTTCGTTATGAATGAAGGCCCGGTGACCGGCGTTCGTGCGATCAACTTCATTGGCAATGAGGAATATGCAGACCGGCGCCTCAGAAGCGAGATTGCTACGCGCCAATCGCGCTGGTGGCGGTTCTTCAGCTCGAACGACAATTACGACCCGGGCCGTCTTGAATATGACCGCGAGCTGCTCCGCCAGTTCTACCAGAATAACGGGTATTATGATTTCCGCGTTGTCTCTGCGGTCGCCGATCTTACGCCAGATCAGGAAGACTTCTACATCACCTACACGATCGATGAGGGTGACCAGTACAATTTCGGGTCCGTGGCTGTCGAGACACAGCTGGACAAGCTGAACGGTCCTGCGCTTCGTACCGCGCTGTCCATCCAGGAAGGCGATCTCTTTCGCGGCAACCGGATCGAGAGCGCCATTGATACACTGACCTATGCGGCCGGTATCGCCGGTTACGCCTTTGTCGATATCACGCCGGACCTTCGGCCCGACCCCGAGACAAACACGGTCGATGTCACATTTTCAATCGATGAGGGCCCGCGCGTCTATATTGAGCGTATCAATATCGTCGGGAATACGAGAACGCTGGACAAGGTGATCCGCCGCGAACTTCGTGTATCGGAAGGCGATGCGTTTAACCGCGTCCTTCTGGACCGGTCACGTAACCGGGTTCGCGCCCTTGGCTACTTCAAGGAAGTCGAGATCACGGAAAATCCGGGGTCGGAAGCTGACCGGACGGTTGTCGACATCACCGTGGAAGAGCAGCCAACCGGCGAGCTTTCCTTCGCCGCCGGCTATTCGTCCGTCGACGCCTTCCTGTTCGACGTCAGCGTCTCTGAGCGAAACCTGCGCGGGCGTGGCCAGACCGCGATTGCGCGCATTTCGGCTTCGCAGCGTCAGCAATATGTCGATCTTCGTTTCCGCGAGCCGCGCTTCCTTGATCGGAACCTTGCGGCTGGTATCGATCTTTTCTCGTCGCGGTCCGACTTTTCGAACATTGGCCTGGGTGGTTTTACGTCGGACACCATCGGTGCCGGCCTGAACCTTGGCTTCCCGCTGACGGAGAATACCAATCTTGGTCTGCGCTATCGTCTCCAGCAGGACAAACTTGATATCGAGCTTGGCAATGTCGTGATCGATCCGAACGGTGATACGCTCATTATTACCGATACGTTCGATAACGGCACGCCGAACGACCCGAGCGACGACATTACTTTCGACCGGGCAGCACAGCCAGGTGATGTCAACCTGCCAGCCAACGCCCTCGTCGTTGATGCATGCTCGCCGCTCTACAATGATCGCCGCTTTTCTGATTGCCGCAACGAACGCGCCGAACTGTCATCGATCGTCGGCTACACGTTCAACTGGGACCGTCGGAATGATCCGATCCAGCCAACGGGCGGTTTCGACATGTCGTTCAGCCAGGACCTGGCCGGTGTCGGCGGTGATGTTCAGTACGTTCGCACCGAAGCGTCGGCCGCAACCTATCGCGGTATCTTTAAAGGCGTCCGCGCAAGTGTGCGTGTCTCCGGCGGTTACATCGGATCCTGGGGCGATGATGACGGTATCCGGATCAATAACCGCTTCTTCCGCGGTGGCAGTACCTTCCGCGGCTTTGACGTGGCGGGTCTTGGGCCGCGCCGCATCGTTCGCGAAGTCGATGATATGGGCAATGTGGTCCGGACCCGAAAGGGCCGTGCGCTCGGCGGCAAGGCCTACTATCAGGCGACTGCTGAGATGACTTTCCCGAACTTCCTTCCGGAAGAGTATGGAATCGACACAGCCCTTTTCCTTGAGGCGGGGTCTGTTGGCATGCTGGACGATATCGACACGGAGCCAGCGTCCTTGACGCAGATCGGGGCGGACCTGTTCGCGATCGAGCAATCCAAGACAAGCATGGCGCTGCGAGCGTCCGCTGGCCTTTCGGTGGGCTGGGACTCGCCGTTCGGACCTATCAGGTTCGATTTCTCGCAAATCCTCAGAAAGGAAGAGTACGACCGGACCGAAACGTTCAGGTTCAGTACCTCAACACGCTTCTAGAAGTTCTCAGGAGGAACTCATGAAATTGTTTAACACCGCACTGGCGTCCGTTGCCGTGCTTTTCTCTACTGCTATTGTCGCTGCCCCCGTGGCGGCCGCCCAGAATTCAGAAGTAGTGGTCATAGACCAACAACGCATCATGACCGAAACGTCTGGCGGTCAGGACATCGTCCGGAAAGTCGGCGAGATCGGTACAACGATCCAGTCCGAACTGACGCCTGAAGCCAACGCCTTGCAACAGCAAGGCGAGGCGCTTGAGGCCCGCACGGCAAATATGTCGATGGAGGCAATCGGGGCCGACGAAGCGCTTAGAGCCGAGGTCGAGGCTTATGCCCAGCGGGCACAGCAATTCAGCCGTAATCGCCAGATCGCCGCAGCCGAGCTTCAGGCCACCGAACGAGCCGCTTGGGCTCGTTTTTATCAGGGCCTGCAGCCTGTCCTGGAGGAGGTCATTACCGAGACTGGCGCCAATGTCATGCTTGATGCTTCTCAGGCGGTATGGTCGTCAGAGTCGGTTGATGTGACCCAGTCGGTCATCATGAAGATGAATGCTGCCATGCCAACCGTAGAGGTTACGCGCCAGACGTTGACTGCAGAGCAACGCCAACGGCTGATCCAGCAGCAGCAACAACAACAGCAGCAGCGGTAAGCCGTCCAGCATGGCCGTTGATCCGCGGTTCTTCCGTTTTCTCGGACCTGTGGCACTCGGCGATCTAGCCGCCGTATCCGATGCGGAGTGCCGCGGGGACGGGACCCGTGAAGCCACCAGTGTGGGTCCAGCGGGCAATGCGCGAGCTGGCGAAGTCTGCTATTATGATGGCAAGAAACCGCCCGCCGAAGACGATGTCAGCAAAGCGGCCATTGCGTGCTTTATCAGCGCTGCTTTTGCGAATGCGCTGCCTGAAGGTGTCGCCGCACTCGTATCAGAGCTACCCCGTCATGCGCATGCCATGGCGGCACGCAAGCTGGTCCAGTTCCGCGACTGGGGCGATACTGAGAGGCCGCACACGCCGACAAATATCCATGCAAGCGCCAGGATCGCGGCCACTGCGCATGTCGGTGAGGGTGCCGCGATCGGTGAGCGCACGGTCATCGCGCCAAATGCCGTGATCGGGCCAGGTGTCCAGATCGGCAAAGACTGCGTCATCGGCGCAAATGTCAGCATTCAGTGCGCACTCATCGGCAATGGCGTGAAGGTCTATTCGGGCGCGCGCATCGGAGAAGCCGGGTTCGGCGTCATGCCGGGGCCGAGCGGCGCGCAGGATGCTCCGCAGTATGGCCGGGTGATCCTGCAGGACGGCGTCACCATCGGCGCGAATTCCTGCGTCGATCGGGGTGCTTTTGACGATACAATTCTTGGTGAGAATACCAAGATCGATAATCTCTGCCAGATTGCGCATAATGTCGTCGCGGGCCGCAATGTCCTGATGGCGTCGTTTGCAGGCATATCCGGCTCGGTGACGATCGGGGATGGCGTACAGCTTGGCGGCCGCGTCGGGATCGCTGATCATGTTACGATCGGAGATGGGGCATCGATCGCGGCGTCGGCCGGCGTCTTCCGCGAGATTCCAGCTGGCCAGACATGGGGCGGTGTCCCAGCGCGCCCCATCAAGGAATGGATGCGCGAGATTGCCTGGCTACACAAGCAGACGTCCAGCAAAAGGCGCAAAGATTGAGCCCTACCATCCATCCCACGGCCATCGTTGAAGATGGCGCGACGCTTGGAGACGGTGTCACCGTCGGTCCGTTTGCATTTGTTGGTGCCAGCGTCACGCTGGGGGACCGCTGCGTGGTCCACCAACGCGGCGTTGTGCTCGGCAATACAGTCCTTGGTGACGATGTTGAAGTCTTTCCGGGAGCAGTTATCGGCGGTCCGCCGCAGATCCTTGGCTTTGAGGATGACGGGACATCGCGAGTAAACATCGGCAAGGGAACGATCCTGAGGGAGAATGTGACGGTTCACGCCGGATCACCCGCACATGGCGGGCTCACCAGTATTGGTGAGAACTGCCTGTTCATGGTCAATTCCCACCTCGCGCATGACTGCGCAGTTGGCGATAAATGCGTCTTCGCAAACGGGGTTCAGATTGGCGGTCATGTCGTGATCGCAGATCAGGTCTGGATGGGTGGGCTGGTCGCTATCCATCAGTTTTGCCGGATTGGCCCGCACGCCTTTGTTGGCGGTGGCGCGATCGTTGTGGCGGACGTCATTCCCTATGGTTCGGTCATCGGCAACCATGCCTATCTGGCGGGCCTGAACATTATCGGGATGAAACGCCGGGGCTTCAGCCGGCAGTCGATACATGATCTTCGGGCAGCGTATCGCATGCTGTTTGCGAAAGAAGGCACATTCAGCGAACGGGTAAAGGACGCTGAGGAGACGTATGGCGACTGCAAGGAGCTGATGGAGATCATCGATTTCATCAAGTCCAGCAAAAGCCGGTCGCTCTGCCTTCCCGAATAGGGGATTTGGCCAATGGAAAAGCTTGCAATAATTGCTGGTCTTGGCGACCTGCCCGTCAGCATTGCATCTGCCGCCCGGTCGAGGGGGCAGGCGGTTCATGTGTTTCGTCTGGCCGGCTTTGAAGAAAGGCGGCTCGAGGCTTTTGAGCATGAGATCGTAGGTCTTGGTCAGATCGGCCACCTTATCAAACGCCTCCACAACCTTGACTGCCGGGAGGTTGTCCTAGCCGGCATCGTCAAGCGTCCAAACTTCTCTGACGTGAAACTTGATATGAGGGGCGCGAAGCTTCTGCCGCGTGTCATCAAGGCTGCCCGCAAAGGCGATGATGCGCTGCTGCGGGTCATCATCTCCGAACTAGAAAGCGAAGGCTTCAAGATTATTGCCGCCGAGACGGCTGCAAGTGACCTTACCGTTGGTGAGGGCGCTATCTTTGGCCGTAAGCCGGATGAGAATGAGCTGGCCGATCTCATGAAAGCGGCCCGGATTGCGGGGGAGCTTGGCCGGCTCGATATTGGGCAGGGCTGTGTTGTCTGCGACGGACTTGTGCTGGCCGTCGAGGCGCAGGAAGGCACCGACCGGATGCTCGTCCGGGTGAGCGAGCTGGAAGAAGATATTCGCGGCACCGATGCGGCGCGACGGGGCGTGCTGGTCAAACGGCCAAAGCCGATACAGGAAAGGCGGATCGATCTGCCAACGATTGGGCCGGAGACAATCGACAGGGCGGCGCGGGCCGGACTTGTCGGCATCGGCGTTGAAGCGGGCGGTGCGCTTCTCTTGAACCGCGAAACGATTGGCGCGCGTTGTGAGGCATTGGGGGTATTCCTCTACGCGTTTCCGAGCGACTGGAGCTGAAGGTCATGGCGTCTGATATCTTCCTGGTCGCAGCTGAAGCCTCTGGTGACCTATTGGCGGCAGAGATTGTCGATGAGCTTCACCGCAAACAGCCCGGGCTGAGATTGAATGCCATCGGCGGAGAACACCTTGCAGCGCGGGGGCTCGTATCTCCGATCGACGTGGCCCCGCTATCGGTTGTCGGGCTGCTTGAAGGTCTCAGGATTTATCGTGAAGTTGTTGCGCTTGCCGATGCGGCTGCAGACGCGATCATCGAAGCCGCGCCGCATACTGTCGCATTGGTCGATTCGTGGGGGTTCACGCTTCGCGTTGCCCAGCGGGTCCGTCGGCGGGCGCCGGCTATCCGGCTGGTGAAGATCGTCGGGCCGCAAGTCTGGGCGACCCGTCCTGGACGGGCAAAGACGCTGGCTGAAGCGGTCGACCATCTGGTCTGCATCCATGAGATGGAAGTGCCGTTTTATGAGCCTTTCGGCCTTCCGGTCACCGTGATGGGCAATCCTGCCTTATCGCGAGGGCAGAAGGGTGATGCTCTGGCGGGTCGGGAGGCTCTTGGTGTTGACAGCGGACCTATCCTGCTCGTGCTGCCTGGCAGTCGGCAAAGCGAGATAGACAACGTCGCTCCGACATTATTGGAGGCGGCCCGTTCGGTGAAGGATGAGCGTCCAGATGTGAACATTATTATTCAGCCCGCGTCGAATATTCGTACATACTTCGTTGAAAAATATGGAGATGTTGGCGATTGGGCAATGCTCGCGCCAGCGTATGCCGAGCGATCCAACGTCATGTCAGCAGCCACTTACGCGCTCGCCTGTTCAGGAACCGTGACGAGTGAGCTTGCCGTACAGAAAACGCCGTTCCTCGCCGGTTACCATACAGGCTGGATCACTTGGGCTCTGGCGCGGTTTTTGCTGTTTAAGCCGACACATATTACGCTGCTGAACATCGCCGCGGACGACACAGAAGTCATTCCTGAATTCGTTCAGACGAAGTTTCAGCCAGCCGCTATTGCAGCCGAGGCGCTTCGGATGCTGGGTGATGAGGACGCGCGCCTGAACCAGGTCGAGGCGCAGAAAAAAGCCCTCGCCAGAATGGGCGAGGGCGATCTTCAATCCGCGCAAATCGCTGCGCAGGTACTCTTGTCAAAAGACTAGCCGCGCTGTGAGACCGGCTTGAAGTCACGCAATGGTGCGCCGGTATAGAGTTGGCGCGGGCGGCCGATGCGCTGGGTTGGATCCTCAATCATCTCGTTGAGCTGCGACACCCAGCCGACAGTCCGGGCCAGCGCGAACAGGACGGTGAACATCTCTGTGGGGAAGCCCATAGCGTCCAGGATGATGCCGGAATAGAAGTCGACATTTGGATAGAGTTTCTTCTCGACGAAGTACTCGTCTTCCAGTGCAATTTTCTCAAGCTCCATCGCGACTTTCAGGACAGGGGTGTCCTTGATGCCGAGCTCGTTCAGAACTTCGTGCGCGGTTTCCTGCATGACCGTCGCGCGCGGGTCGTAATTCTTGTAGACGCGGTGGCCAAAGCCCATCAGGCGGAATGGATCGTCGCGATCCTTTGCGCGCGCGATGAATTCCGGAATACGGTCAACCGTCCCGATCTCATGCAGCATGTTGAGGCAGGCTTCGTTGGCGCCGCCGTGGGCCGGGCCCCAGAGACACGCAACACCGGCTGCGACGGCCGCATAAGGGTGCGCACCCGAAGAGCCGGCAAGCCTGACAGTCGAAGTCGACGCGTTCTGCTCATGGTCAGCATGGAGGATGAAGAAGCGGTCCATCGCCTTGGCGAGCGTTGGGCTGATCTTGTAGTCTTCCGCAGGGACCGAGAAGCACATGCGCAGGAAATTCTCCGCATAGGAAAGATCGTTGCGCGGGTTCACGAAAGGCTGGCCGATCGAGTATTTATAGACGCGGGCGGCGAGCGTCGGCATTTTCGCGATGAGGCGAATGGATGCGAGGCGGCGCTCTTCAGGGTCAGCGCTATCCATCGAGCTGGGATAAAAAGCCGACAAGGCGCCGACAGTGCCGGTCAGCATCGCCATAGGATGGCTGTCACGGCGGAAGCCATCGAAGAAGCGGTCCATCTGCGTGTGAAGCAGGGTGTGCTGGTTAATCTCGCGGGCGAATGTCTTGAACTGAGAACCTGTTGGCAGTTCCCCATTGAGGAGGAGATAGCAAACCTCCAGATAGCCCGATTGTTCGGCAAGCTGGTCAATCGGGTAGCCGCGGTGAAGAAGAACGCCTTCCTCGCCATCAATGAATGTGATCTGCGACTCGCAGCTGGCGGTCGACGTAAAGCCGGGATCGAGCGTGAAAACGCCAGCCTCGCCATAAAGCTTTTTGACGTCCACGACGTTCGGACCGAGCGTGCCGCTCAGGACTGGAAGTTCATGCGAAGTTCCATCGATTTCAATCTTGGCCGTCCCGGCAGGTTTGGTCTTGTTGATCATGTCAGCTCTCTCATACGTGTCGGACTATTCACTCTGCATGTCAGTGCGAGCGAGGTGAAAATCAATGCGTGACAGGGTCTCATCACGGCCGAGCCATTCCATCACCGGCGCGAGGTCCGGAGCTGGAAGCCCTCCGGTCAGGGCCGCGCGTATTGGCGGACCAACCTGGCCAAAGGACAGTTCGTTTTCAGCGCAATAAGTCTGTAACGTCTGTTGCAGTGCGGTATCGCTCCATTCCTCAACATTGGCAATGGCCTGGCGCAAATCTGCGAGCCGCTCTAGCTTGTCGCCGGTGAGGTTCTTGCGGGTCTTCTTGTTGAGGTCATCGGTGTTCGCCGTCCAGAGAAAGCGGAAGGCTTCTGCGAGCTCTGGCAGGGTCGCCCCGCGGTCTTTCATCGTCGGCAGCGCAGCTGCAACCCGCGTGCGCGTAACCTTATCCAGCGGTCCACCAACGGCCTCTTCTAGCCACGGCTCCAGCAAAGCCATGAGACGGACATTATCGCAGGCGCGAATGAAATGCGCGTTGACGTCGTTCAGCTTCGCGAGGTCAAGGCGGGCCGGTGAGCGGTTGATCGCGTCGATTGAGAAGATACGCGCCGCATCGTCCAGCGTGAACATCTCCTCGTCGCCATGGCTCCAGCCGAGACGCAAGAGATATGAGTTCAGTGCCTCCGGCAGGTAGCCCATATCGCGATAGGCTGTCGTGCTGAGCGCGCCATGTCGCTTGGAGAGCTTGGCGCCATCGTCGCCGTGGATCATTGGCACGTGCGAGAAGGCAGGCACATCCCAGTCCATCGCCTGATAGATCGGAATCTGGCGGAACGTGTTGCGCAGATGATCGTCGCCGCGGATGACATGGGTTACACCCATATCGTGATCGTCAACGACAACGGCGAGCATATAGGTCGGGGACCCGTCGGCGCGGAGCAGGATGAGATCATCGATCTCTCGCGCGGAAACCTTGACCTCGCCCTGGACGCCATCCTGAACAATGATCTGGCCAGCATCCGGAGCGCGCAGGCGAATAGTGTACGGTGCATCTGCCGCAGGCGGGTCACCGCCATCGCGCCAGGGGGAACGGAACGGGGCAAGCAGCTTTTCTGCCGTCTGCAGAAGTTTCTGCTTGTCGGCCTCTTCTATGCCTTCCTGTTTCGCAGCGGCACGAGCTGCCTCTCCTTCTTCGCGGCGGGTCTGAAGTTCCTCAGGGGTGGCATAGCAGCGAAAGGCCTGGCCGCGCTGGACCATTTCTTCGGCGCATTCTACATGGCGGCCGGCCTGCGCGCTCTGGAAGACCGGCGGCTCATCCGCATCGAGGCCGAGCCAGGTCATCCCATCGAGAATCGCATCGACAGCTTCCTGCGTTGAGCGGGCTTTGTCGGTATCCTCGATACGTAGCAGGAATTTTCCCTGGTTGCGACGGGCAAACAGGTAGTTGAAAAGAGCTGTGCGTGCACCGCCAATGTGGAGCATGCCAGTGGGGGAGGGGGCAAATCGCGTAATCATCGTCATCAGTCTGACAAACCGTCCGGCTCTGCTTCTGATCAGGTGTCTCGGCGCCATCAACACCCTGACGAAGCTTCAGGCAAGAGGCAGGCTGATTTCCCTCGCGGCGAGGCGGCGGAGAGCCGGGTTGTCCACCTTGTCCTGAACGGTCCGCTCTATTTCGCCCTCGGTCTCTGCCTTGGTGCGGCAGGTTATTTCTCACTTTCATTTGAGCCGCCGATTGCAATTTTCGTTATCGCTTTATTGCTTACTGGTGTTGGCGCGGCTGCCGCCGTGCGACGCTCCGGTATCTTTACGTTACGTCTGGCAGCGATCCTGCTGTTTGGGGCTGTTTGCGGGGCAGGCGTGTCCAAAACGCATACTGAGCTGCGCGCTGAGCCGGCCGTTCAGGCGATGATCGGCCCTGCGATGGTCGAGGGCTGGGTCACATCGGTTCAGCCAGGCACAAATGGCCTGAGGCTTCGCATTGATGTTCATGCGATTGGCGGTGTGGACAGTGCTGACTTGCCAAAGAAAATCCGCCTGACCCACAGCCTGTCGCTGAATGTTGCGCCGGGCCGGTTTGTACGCTGCTGGTCTGTTCTTCGCCCGCCGCCACAGCCCAGCATGCCTGGCGACTATGCGTTCAACCGGCAGGCCTTCTTTGAAGGGCTGGACGCGGTTGGCTATGTACAGGGACGTTGCCGGGGCGGGGCGCTCGGGCCTGAGAAGGGCGCAGGCAACAGGATAAGAAGTACGATCAATACGATGCGCAGGGCTCTCGCGCTTCATGTTCACGATGCGGCTGGAGAGCGGGCTGGCGGTTTTGCAGCTGCGCTAGCCTCTGGTGATCGCAGTTTCATGAGGCAGGACGACATCGAGGCGCTGCGCAGGGCAGGCCTCGCCCATCTTCTTGCTATATCCGGGCTTCACCTTGGTATCGTTGGCGGACTGGTCTTCGTGACAATTCGTAAGCTCCTGACGCTATGGGAGTGGCTGGCGCTGCGGATCGCCGTTCAGAAACCGGCCGCCGCCATCGCACTTGCGATGACGGCGGTGTATCTCGTGCTCTCAGGCGCCAGCATCTCGACCCAGCGCGCCTTCATCATGGCGGCTGTCTTTTTCGGTGCGATTTTGCTCGACCGGTCGCCATTAAGTTTCCGATCCTTCGCGGTCGCCATGATTGCGGTCATCCTGATCCAGCCGCACAGCGTGATGACGCCGGGCTTTCAGATGTCGTTTGCGGCGACGGGCGCCTTGATCGCGACATACCTGGTCTGGAGAGAGCGTCGACAGGACAATCTGGATGGTCGAGGCCGCAGCGGCTTTGTCTTCACGCTGCAGTCGCTGGTGGTGACGTCCATTATCGGGGCGGCCGCTACGGCGCCATTCGCGCTCTATCACTTCGACCGTGTGGCACCGGGCGGCCTCTGGGCAAATCTCATGGCCATGCCGGTCATCAGCTTCGTTAGCGCGCCTCTGGCTGGACTGGCGCTTGCGACCGCACCGATCGGTCTCGATGAGCCGTTCCTGCGCCTGTTTGGGTGGTCACTTGAGCAGGTGCTGACGATTGCGCACTGGGTGTCCGGCCAGGCTGCCAGTGATTTCATGATCCGAGAGCCTATGCCTGCCGGCGTGCTCCTGACACTGAGTGCCGGTCTTGCCGCGGTTTGCCTCGCCCGGGGTCTTCGCTACCGGATCGGCCTGATAATAGCGACTATGGGGGTGGCGACTTTGGTCTGGTGGTCGCTTCCTCAGACAATCCTGCACTGGTCGCCATCTGGTGAGATTCTCATCCGAGACACGACCACCGGCTGGCAGAAGCTCGCCATAATCAATGGAGACGGGCTTTCGCCTCTTACCCTGACGGACCTTCCTTCAAGCGGTGACTGCAGGGGACGTGACTGCATCTTCGAAACCGCTTCAGGCCGTATCGCCATACTCGATGGGGCCAGGGGCGAGACTTGCGGCGCTACTGCGGACTTTGCACTGATGGTCCAACCCAATTCGGCAGGCTGCCCGCCCGGTACACAGATAATCTTGTGGAGGATTGTCGAGGACGCTCGCGGCGTCAGCCTTGTTCACGACCGCACGGGCCGCACGAAACTCGTGACAGCACCGTGCGGGACCCGAAAATGGCAGCCCTGCCTCGATGGCCGCAAGGCAAGCCCGAATGAAGACTAGTCGTACCGGCGTACAAGGGCGACGAGGCGCCCCTGAATGCGCACGCGATCAGGCCCAAAGATCCGCGTCTCATAGGCTGGATTGGCCGCCTCAAGCGCGATGGATGCACCCTTCTTGCGGAGCCGCTTCAGCGTTGCTTCCTCTTCATCGATCAGCGCAACGACGATATCGCCGCTATGAGCTTCCTCTGTCCGCTTCAGGATGACGAGGTCGCCATCATGGATCCCTGCGTCGATCATCGAATCGCCTTTGACCTCAAGCGCGAAGTGCTCGTCGCCCTCCGGCAGGTCTGCAGGCGACTGGATGCGGCTGGTTTCGTGCTGGATTGCTTCGATCGGCACACCCGCAGCAATCCGCCCCAGCACCGGAATGGTCTTATTGGAGAGGTAGGCAGCCGGCATCGGCTTGCCCACAACGCTCGGTCTGAAGACCTGCCGGCCGCGAGGCGGCGCTGCAGGTGCAGCAGAATCAGGAAGTTTCAGGACTTCGAGGGCGCGTGCGCGATTGGCCAGGCGCTTGATGAAGCCGCGTTCTTCGAGCGCCGTAATCAGACGATGAATGCCCGACTTGGATGCCAGGTTAAGCGCTTCCTTCATTTCGTCGAAGGACGGGGAGACCCCATCGCTTTTGATGCGCTCATGAATGAAGAGCAGCAGCTCTTTCTGTTTATTGGTTAGCACAGTCTGGCCTCCGGATAAAACCCTGTTCGTTCACATGTGTTCTACATGCGTTCCCGTTTCGGGTCAATCGTCAAGCGCCTTTCTGAGATTTTCGCAGGTCGTTTTGCGGTCAGTTGCCTTCATGAGGCTCTCGCCGATGAGGAATCGACGTGCGCCAGCCCCGGCCAGCCGCTTGATGTGAGCTGGCTTGGAGATGCCGCTCTCGGAAATCAACGTCTTCGATGGATCGAGCATGGGAGCAAGCCGCTCCGTCGTCGACAGGTCAGTGACCATGCGTTTGAGATCACGGTTGTTTACCCCGACCAGCAGGCCTGGAAGCGCGTTGGCGCGGTCCAGCTCAGCCTCATCGTGCACTTCTACGATCGCGTCCATTCCAAGATCAGTCGCGGCGGACAGAAGCTCATTCGCGACGGCATCATCGACCGCAGAGAGGATGACAAGAATCGCGTCTGCGCCGCCTGCGCGCGCTTCGGCGACCTGAATCGGATCGATCATGAATTCCTTGCGCAGGAGTGGAAGCTGAACGGCTTGCCTAATCGCCCTTAAATCATCCAGCGATCCGCCAAAGCTTGGATAATCAGTGAGGATAGAAAGACAGGCCGCGCCGGCCGATTCGTACTCTTGTGCGATAGCGACGGGGTTGGCCCCCGGTAGAATGTCTCCGGCGGATGGCGATTTGCGCTTTAGCTCGCAGATCAGTGCGGCTTGGCCAGCCCCGGCAATCTCTGAAAGCTGCCTGGAAAATCCACGCGGTTTGGGCACTGACTTGCAGGCTTCCAGAAGCGCGGAGACAGTGGTCTGCTGCTTTAGTGCGGCGACTTCATCCTGCTTGTATTCGATGATCCGGTCGAGAGCGGTCGCCACTATGAGGTCTTTCCTGAACTGATGCTGGCGAGTGTCGTCAGCGTATGGAGTGCCCGCCCGCTATCTATGGCCTCAGCCGCGCGCTGTGCGCCCTCGAACAGATTGGCGGACAGGCCCAGAAGGCAGAGGCCTGCGGCCGCGTTGAGGAGGACTACGTCTCTGAATGGGCCACTTCGCCCCTCTAGGAGGTCGCGGATGGCGCCTGCATTGTCTTCGGGCGATCCGCCTTCGAGGGCCGCGAGCGGACTTGTATCAAGCCCCGCATCTTTTGGCTCGATCCGGAAGGCGTTTATCCTGCCCCCCTCGACTTCCCGGACTTCTGTCGACCCGGAGATGGAAATCTCATCGATGCCGTCGACGCCGTGCACCACCCACGCCTTTTCGATACCAAGCTTCAGCAATGTTTCAGCCATTGGATCAAGCCAGCGCGGATCATAGACGCCAAGGATCTGGTGCGTCGCACTGGCCGGATTGGAGAGCGGGCCGAGGAGGTTGAAAATGGTCCGGATACCAAGGCTTGAACGCACCGGTGCAACGTGGCGCATCGCTGAGTGATGGCTGCGCGCAAACAGAAAGCCTACCCCGGCCTTTTCGACACAGGCGGTGAATGTTTCAGCCGTTATATCCAGTTCGACCCCGAGCGCTTCGAGAACATCGGCCGATCCGGTCTTCGGCGGAACAGAGCGATTGCCATGCTTGGCGACGCGGCCACCTGCTGCAGCGATTACGATGGCGCTTGCCGTGGAAGTATTGAGGGATTTCCACGACAGACCACCCGTGCCGCATGTATCGAGAAGCGGTCCGTCCAGCTGAACGCGCCGGGCATGCTGGCGCATGGTCATGGCGCCCGCATAAAGCTCCTTCGACGTCTCGCCCCGGACGGCGAGACCCATGAGGAAAGCGCCGATCTGTTCGGGCGGTGCCTCACCAGACAGAAGCGTATCAAAAGCCGGCGTCAGCACGTCCTGCTCCAGCTCCTCGGAGCGGGCGAGTGCCTTTATGGCGTTCAGTAGGGCAGGGTCGGTCATGGGCGCTCTTGGCGTTGTCTCTGCCGCAGTGCGATAGACATGAAGCCCCGCCGGATCAACAGGGCACGGCGTCTCAATAGTCGAGCGACGTAAGAACGGACGTGAGAACGTCCGGCGACAGGGCGAGGTCGCGGTGCCCGAAGCCTTCGAATTCAACGAGGTGGGCGTTTTCCAGTGCATCGACCAGAGCGCGCATTGGCTCGATGGGGCATTGCTCATCTGCGTGGGAGCCAATCACGACGATCTTGCCGTCAAACCGAGAGAGCGCAGCAGCCATGTCAGGACCGTCGATTTCATAGCCCAGTTCTTCGCGGTAGAGGCGTTCTGCCTCTTCGATGACAGCCTCGCTAACGCCTTTCTTGCGCTGGCGATCGGCAAAGCCGCTTCCGGTCAGGGAGAGGGGCGGGGCGATCATGATCAGGTAATCGGCCTCTGCGCCAAGTTCGATGGCTCTGGCGGCGGCTCGACCTCCGAATGAATGCGTGATGATCGCATCGACCGGCCCATGCTGGACAGTAACATCGTGTACGCACTGGCCGGCCGTCTTCCAGTTACAGGCTTCAAGCTGTGACGCGCCATGACCTGGCAGATCCATGAGAAGGACGGGGCGGCCATTCTGGATGAAGTCCATCGCGAAGTGCCGCCAGACACGGTGCGTATCATCCCAGCCATGGATGAAGAGTGTCGTGGCACCTTGCGGTCCAGCGCGCCAGAGCGGTGTCGTCCCGAACTCGCCCTCGGCCTGGAACCGGGTATCGGGTGGGAGAAGATTTTGACCGGGCGCCGCACTTGGCGAGCGGGGCCGCAAATCTTCGAGAAGCTCTTTTGCTGCGCGGGTGGTTTCGTCCATCTGTGGGGCTCCCTAGGCCTGACGCGTCAACCTGACGAAGTTCTCCACCATCTCATGACCGTATTCGGTACGGATCGATTCGGGGTGAAACTGGACCCCATAGAGCGGACGGCTGCGGTGATGCACGGCCATGACCTCTCCGTCATCTGTCCAGGCGTTGGCAATCAGCGTGTCTGGCAGCTTGTCTTTGGGAATGGCGAGCGAGTGGTAGCGAACGACTTCGAAGCGCTCCGGCAGGCCATCGAAAATTCCGGTCTGCATCGTTCGGATCGTCGAGACCTTTCCGTGCAGGATGGCGCCGGCTTTGACGACGGGCTCGCCCATGGCGTCGCCGATAGCTTGATGGCCAAGACAAACGCCGAGTATCGGTAGCGTGTTTTCCGCATGCTTGATGAAATCGACGCAGATCCCGGCTTCACGCGGCGTGCAAGGGCCGGGCGAGAGGACAACACCATCAGGATTGAGCGCCAGCGCGTCCTCAACGCTCAGCTCGTCATTGCGGATGACCCGTGTGGGCGCGCCCGCCTGTTCGACATAGTGGACCAGATTCCAGGTGAAGCTGTCATAATTGTCGATGACGAGGATCATTGGTCGAACTCATAGATGGCCGCGAGGTCGGCGGCGCGTTTCAGGGCCCCGGCCTTGTGGACGGTTTCGGCGAACTCATACTCTGGGTCGCTGTCGAGTACGACGCCGCCGCCGGCCTGCACATGGACCTGGCCGTCCTTCAGAACGGCTGTGCGCAGGGCAATGCAGGTGTCCATGTCGCCATTCCAGCCGAAATAGCCGACCGCGCCGCCGTAAATGCCGCGCCGCGATGTTTCGAGCTTGTCGATGATCTGCATGGCGCGAATTTTGGGGGCGCCGGAGACTGTCCCTGCCGGAAGGCCAGCTAGAAGCGCGTCCACCGCGTCGAGGCCTTCGCGCAGATTGCCTTCGACATGGCTGACTATGTGCATGACGTGGCTATAACGCTCGACGATGAATTGTTCGCTGACTTCTACGCTGCCATAGGCGGCGACGCGGCCAACATCATTACGCCCAAGGTCGAGGAGCATGAGGTGCTCTGAACATTCTTTCTCGTCGGCGAGCAGGTCTGCTGCGCGGCGGGCATCTTCGACCGGGTCGCCGGACCGGGGTCTTGTGCCTGCGATCGGGCGGATCGCGACCCGGCCATCGCGCAGGCGCACCAGGATTTCCGGGCTGGAGCCAACCAGACGCACATCGCCCATATTCATATGAAACATGAAGGCCGACGGGTTGAGGCGTCTAAGGGCGCGATAAAGACTGATCGACTGGCGCTTGAACGGCGCTGAGAAGCGCTGGCTCGGTACGATCTGGAAGGTATCCCCGGCGCGAGCGTATTCCACCGCCTCTCGGACCATCTCGAAATAACGCGACTTGCTGGTGTTCGACTGGAAATCGAGCGCATCGCTGGACTGGTCGCGGGGCGACATGGGGGAGGGGTTCTGCAAAAGCGCCTCAATCCGGTCGAGACGGCTATTGGCGTCGGCTTCGGCGCCGGTTGCATGACGCCCGATCAGGACAAGCTCCTGATAGAGGTGATCGAAGACGATCACGACACCCGGAATGACCAGAACGCATTCAGCGACATTGAGATCGTCGCGTGCTTTGATCTCCACCGGTTCGACATACTGGATCATGTCGTAGCCGATATAGCCAAATGCGCCCGATGCCATTGGCGGCAGATCAGGCTCAGCGGTTTCGGCTTTGGCCATCTCGACGAACTGGCGAAGGGCGCTGATAGGGTCAGCGTCAATGGCGCGTGCGTCGCTGAAATCGGATTGCGCCGAGAGCTCGGCTTGGCCGTTCAGGATGCGAAACCATTGCAGAGGCTCGACACCGACAAAGGAATACCGGCCGAGTCGTTCGCCGCCATGGATCGACTCAAACAGAAATGAGCCTGGCTGGTCCGGGCCGAGCTTCAGCATGGCCGACACCGGCGTTTCGATATCGCCAATCCGCCGCCTTACAATCAGCCGGTCGCGGCTCATGTGTCGGGGTTTACCCGGGCCTTGTAGGAGGCGAGGGCACCCTCATTCACCTTGAGTTCGACGTCGCTCTGAATGTCGGTCACAAAGGCGTTGAAGAGATCATTCCCGATCGATTCCTGCAGCTCTGGGGTATCTGG
The DNA here is from genome assembly GCF_000376805.1 of Henriciella marina DSM 19595. Taxonomy (NCBI): domain Bacteria; kingdom Pseudomonadati; phylum Pseudomonadota; class Alphaproteobacteria; order Hyphomonadales; family Hyphomonadaceae; genus Henriciella; species Henriciella marina. Next base: position 744,827 of record NZ_AQXT01000002.1, read on the forward strand.
CGTCGCCGTGCCGTCGGTAGTCAGGGCGGACCGGTCGATCCCAACAAGTTGAACAAGCGCGACAGCATCACCGGTCCGAAGGGGCGCGGTAAAGACGTTACCTTCCTCACGAAGCGAGAAGACGCCGCTTGCGAGTGCCGGCGGAATACCGCTTTCGGGCGATGGCTGACGGGTAAAGAAGACGTCGGGTGAGGTCAGTTCGACACCATACTCAGCCGCGCCTTCAGCAAAGCTCATCTCCCCGCTTTCGACCTGCCTCTTGATGGCGTCAGCAGCCTCCGAAAGAGCAGTGGAGCGACGCTGCATTTCAAGACCCGCGCGGAGATCTTCCCGAATATCTTCAAGGTCGGGCGTAAAGGGCTCAATCACTTCGTCGACACGCAGGATGTAGGCGTTTTCGTCCTCGCCAAAGCGCGATGTCTTGCTGTCGGCCGTCAGCTCGAATGCGCGCTGCAGGATCGCCGGATCCTGCTGCAGCACAGTGAGCTGCCTGCCGGTCTGCGTCGTGGCGGACCGGTCCACGGGCGCAAAACTCAAGACAGGGGTGCCCATTTCGAGGCCGATCTCTTCTAGGCTCGCGCCTGTGCCGATGAGATTATCGAGGCGCGAAATCGAGTCGTAATAGAGCCCAATCGCCTGCTCGCGCGACAGCACGTCCACGATCTCTTCACGGACAGCTTCGAATGGCTCGCTGGCGCCCGGCGTAATCGATTCCAGACGGGCGACGGTATAGAAGCGACCAGATTCGAACGGACCAAAAATGCTTCCGGGGGACGCCGCCTGTCCAAACAGGCGTTCTGCAAGGGATTGATTGGAAAGCGATGTCTGAAGGCCTGAGCGTTCAGATGAACTGACGAGACCTTGAATGGTCGAGGGTGCGGCGCCGCCAGCAATGCGGCCCAGCTGGGCGCGGGCGGCCTCTTCTGTCTCAAACACAAATTCCGTCCACGTCCGCGTGTCAGGCGCGGAATATTCTCGTGACTTCACGGACTCATAATAGGCGCGAAGCTCTTCGTGGGTGAATTCCGACTGGTTGACGAAATCATCGACCGTCAGATGAAGCAGGCTGACACGGCGGCGTTGCGGGTTCTCGAGCGCCGCCTTCTGTTCGTTGTAGTAGGTCGTCAGCTCCTCGTCCGTGACGGGATCAGGCTCAGGCAGATCCTCATTCGATATGAAGAACCACTGCGCTTTGCGTTCCTCGCCATCAAAGGCCGCCTGCAGGCGGGACATCGCATCCGGCGTGCGCAAGGCCGCCGCCACCGAGCGGCGCAGACGATTGATAGAGAGATCACGGCGCAGGAAGGTTTCAAAACTCGCAGGCGTGAAACCGGACTGGTTCAGAAGGCCACGATACAGAACAGGATCGAAACTGCCTGTATCGGATTCGAAGGCCTCATCGTTTCTGATCGCTTCGAGAACCGATGCAGTGCTAGCGCGAGCGCCGAGTTTGTCGGCATACGCAACAAGTGTCGTCTGAAGTAGCTCGCGCTGAAAAATCTGGTCGATTATCCCCCGCTCTGCGGCCTGGGCCTTGCTGATGGCGCGCCCACGATCGTCTTCAGCGGTGCGTAGCTGGCGCTCAACTTCCTGATCCAGCTGGCTCTCGGTGAGTTCGGTATCGCCTGCTACGGCAAGGTTGCCGCCGATGCCGCCTGCAAAGACGTCGGTCACGCCCCAGGCACCCATCGCCACGATGATAAGCAGAAAAAGAAGCCCCGCCAGTTTGGAGCGGAGCATGTTCCGGATCATGGTCAGCATATGCGCGTCGCCTCGCTAATTGCCTTGTAAGCCGCCGAACTGCTTGCTAGGCGAGCGCGCTGGGAGTTGCAAGACATGGAGAGCGGCATGGTCAGGCCCTTGATTGCTGGGAACTGGAAAATGAACGGCTTGTCGCAGTCGTGCGATACGATTGCCTCTATCGCCAGCGGCCTGGCCACATATGACGATGTTGCCGATTGCCTTATCTGTCCGCCTGCGACGCTGCTATCCAAAGTGGTCGAGGCGGCAAGTGGATCGCGCCTGAAGACGGGTGCGCAGGATTGCCATGCATCATCTTCCGGCGCGCACACGGGCGATATCGCAGCCGAAATGATCGCAGACATTGGCGGGGAGTACGTCATCATCGGTCATTCGGAACGCCGCGCTGATCATGGCGAGACCAGCGAGATGGTTGCGGCAAAAGCCGAGGCGGCATTCCGGGCCGGGCTTACCCCAATTATATGTATAGGCGAGACCCTTGAAGAGCGCGAGGCGGGCCGCACGATCGAAGTGGTGTCTTCGCAGCTGGCTGGCTCTATTCCGGCAAGTGCCTTTGGGAAGTCCTTTGTGGTCGCCTACGAACCTGTCTGGGCCATCGGGACGGGGAAGGTGGCTTCGACCGGGCAGGTTGAAGAAGTACACGACAAGATTCGCGAAATACTGGGCGAGCGTTTTCCAGGCCAGGCAGATGAGACACCCATCCTCTATGGCGGCTCCATGAAACCCGGCAATGCAGCTGAGCTTCTCGCTGTTGAAAATGTCGATGGCGGACTGATTGGTGGCGCGAGCTTGAAAGCGGAAGACTTTCTGGCCATCTACGCTGCCTGTGTCACCCAAAAGTGAGCTTGAGGGCTTGGCCTGAGCAGCTGAACGGCCTATCGGGCGCGATTGATATATCTAGGGACGATCCATGACCGTAATTCTCGTCATCCACATCCTGGCCAGCCTCGTGCTGGTTGGCGTCGTGCTAATGCAGCGCTCTGAAGGCGGAGCTCTGGGCGTTGGCGGCGGCGGCGGTGGCGGCGGAGGCGGCGGTCTGATGTCGGGCCGGGGCGCCGCTGGCGCGCTGGTTCGCACCACGATGATATTCGGGGCGATCTTCTTTATCACGAGCCTTGTCCTGACCACGATCACGACGCGTAGCCTCAGCGATAACCGCACCGATGTTGAGCGCGCGCTGGATGAAGAATTTGGCGGCAGCACCGGTAATACGCCGTTCGACCCGACAGATCCGACAGCACCTCTGCTCGACGAAGAGCCGGCAACGACGGCGATCCCTATGGACGATACGCTGGACCTGCCAGACACTACGGCACCGGAAGATACGTCCGACCCACTGGCTGCTGATGTGCCGCCAGACGCTGCCTCAGACGAGGACGCGAGCGATACGGCAGACGAGCAACCGCAGCCTTAATCACCATAAACTGACATGCGCGTGTGCGCATGTGCGCGAATCGGGCAAACTGACTTTCCATGATCCGCTATATTTTCATTACAGGCGGCGTGGTTTCCTCGCTGGGTAAGGGCATTGCGTCGGCCGCCATGGGCGCGCTTCTTCAGGCGCGCGGCTATAAGGTCAGGCTGCGCAAGCTCGATCCTTATCTGAACGTCGACCCCGGCACGATGTCGCCGCGCCAGCATGGCGAAGTCTTCGTTACGGATGATGGCGCCGAAACCGATCTCGACCTTGGTCATTATGAGCGGTTTACCGGCGTCTCCGCGCGCCAGTCCGACAACATCACGACCGGCCGCATCTATCAGTCCATCATCGAGAAGGAACGCCGCGGCGATTTCCTCGGCGCGACGATACAGGTCATTCCGCATGTAACCGATGCCATCAAGGATTTCATCCTGTCTGATCCGGGTGAGGATGTGGATTTCGTCCTTTGCGAGATTGGCGGCACGGTCGGCGACATCGAGGGGCTTCCGTTCTTCGAGGCCATTCGCCAGCTTGGGCAAGAGCTTGGACCCGAACGGACCTGCTTCATCCATCTGACGCTATTGCCTTACATTCCTGCGGCAGGCGAGATGAAGACCAAGCCGACCCAGCACTCGGTCAAGGAATTGCGCTCGATCGGTATCCAGCCGCAGATCCTGCTCTGTCGCTGTGACAGGCCAATCCCGGAGACCGAGAAGGGCAAGATTGCAAGCTTCTGTAATGTGCGCCCGTCCAGCGTCATCGAGGCGCGCGATGTTGGCCATATCTATGATGTTCCGTCTGCCTATCACGCAGAGGGTCTGGACACCGAAGTGCTCTGGCATTTCCGCATAAATGACGCGCCGCTGCCAGATCTGTCGCGCTGGAACGGAATCGCAGACACGATCCACAATCCAGATGGCGAGGTCTGTATCGGTCTTGTTGGCAAGTATACCGACGTGCCGGACGCCTATAAGTCGGTGTCCGAAGCGCTGGTGCATGGCGGTCTAGCAAACAAGGTGCGCGTACAGGTGCGGATGATCGATTCCGAACAGTTCGATGATGAGCATCACCCGCTCGACATCCTTGAGGGTGTTCACGGTGTCCTGCTGCCGGGCGGCTTTGGTGAGCGCGGCGCCCATGGAAAGATGCGCGCCGCCGGTTTTGCTCGCGAGAAGAAAATCCCCTGTTTCGGCATCTGCTACGGCATGCAGCTCTCTGTGGTTGAGGCCGCCCGCCAGCTCGCCGACATCAAGGCTGCGTCCACAACCGAGTTTGGCCCGACCGACGAACCCGTGGTCGGCCTCATTGAGGAATGGACTAAGGACAATGAGAAAATTGTTCGCGACGAGAACACCGACAAGGGTGGCACAATGCGGCTCGGCGCCTATCCAGCGCTACTAGAGCCAGGCAGCAAGGTCGCAGAAATCTACGGCACGACGGAGATCTCAGAGCGTCACCGTCACCGCTATGAGGTGAACCGCGCGTATATCGACAGGATGCGTGCCGAGGGCGTTCGATTCTCTGGCATGTCGCCGGACGGCCTTCTGCCGGAGATCATCGAACTGGACGATCATCCCTGGTTTATCGGTGTCCAGTTTCACCCCGAACTGAAATCCCGGCCCTTTGAGCCGCACCCGCTTTTTGCTAGCTTCATCAAAGCTGCCAAAGTGCAGTCCCGTCTCGTCTGACGGGTTGCATTCGGCGAGTCGCGCGGATATACGCGCGGTTTGATTTTCATGCGGTGTCACGGCATCGCGCAGAACTGGAACGACATCATGGCAGTCCCAAAGAGAAAAACGTCGCCGTCCAAGCGCAACATGCGCCGCGCTCACGATCGTCTGTCGACGCCGACCTTTATCGAAGACGCTGATTCCGGCGAGCTTCGTCGTCCGCACCACATCGACCTAAAGACAGGTATGTATCGCGGTCGTCAGATCATCGAACCACAAGACTAAACCTCGCGCGCAAACTTGCGCCGCGAGACAACACAAAGTAACCGACATGACGCCCCTGGGAGACCGGGGGCGTTGTCATATCTAGCGAATACCTGAAGAGAGTGCGCCCCATGAGCGAAATCGTCGATATCTATGCCCGCCAGATCCTCGATAGCCGCGGCAATCCAACCGTTGAGGTCGATGTAACGCTCGAAGACGGCGCAACCGGCCGCGCCGCCGTTCCATCCGGTGCCTCGACAGGCGCCTATGAAGCGCACGAGCTTCGCGATGGCGGCAAGGAATATGGCGGCAAGGGCGTCGGCCAGGCGGTCGATGCCGTGAATGGCGAGATCAATGACGAACTGGTCGGCATCGAAGCAACCGAGCAGCGCCTGATTGACGGACTGATGATCGAGCTCGACGGCACGGACAACAAGAAGCGCCTCGGCGCGAACGCCATTCTCGGCGTCTCAATGGCCGTTGCAAAGGCAGCTGCCGAAAGCTGCGGCCTTCCGCTTTACCGCTATATCGGCGGCTCGAATGCGCGCATCCTGCCGACCCCGATGATGAACATCATCAATGGCGGTGAGCACGCGAACAATCCGATCGACATTCAGGAATTCATGATCATGCCGGTCGCGGCCGAAAGTATCGCACATGCGGTGCAGGTCGGCTCCGAGGTCTTCCAGTCGCTGAAGAAGCTGCTGCATTCGGAAGGTCACAACACCGCCGTTGGCGATGAGGGCGGCTTTGCGCCTGATCTTTCCTCCACCGAGGAAGCCATCGCGTATATTATGAAGGCCATCGAGAAGGCCGGCTATACGCCGGGCGACGAAGTGGCGCTTGCGCTCGATTCCGCCTCAACCGAGTTCTACAAGGACGGAAAGTACGTCCTCGCAGGTGAGAACAAGACGCTCGATGCCGAGGGCATGGCCCGCTACCTCGAAGATCTCGTCGACCGCTATCCGATCATCTCGATCGAGGACGGGATGGCAGAGGATGACTGGGATGGCTGGGGCGTCCTGACAGAAGCGATTGGTGACAAGTGCCAGCTGGTGGGCGACGATCTCTTCGTGACCAACCCGGAGCGTCTCGCCATGGGCCTCGAGCGCGGCGCGGCCAACTCGATCCTGGTCAAGGTCAACCAGATCGGCACGCTCTCTGAGACGCTTGACGCCGTCGAGCTGGCGCACCGCCATGCCTATACCGCTGTCATGTCTCACCGCTCAGGTGAGACCGAGGATTACACGATTGCTGACCTCGCCGTTGCGGTAAACTGTGGACAGATCAAGACAGGCTCTCTGTCGCGTTCTGACCGCCTCGCCAAGTACAATCAGCTGATCCGTATTGAGGAAGAGCTGGGTGCAGCGGCGCTCTATGCAGGCCGTATGCTCATCAACGCCTAAGTTCGGGCGCCAGACGTAAGACAATATTTACCTAAATGGAGTCCTCTGCCGATTCGCTCATTGACAGAGGAGTTTTCATGGCCCCGAAATATGCAGCTGCAGGTCTCACGGCGCTGATTGCCTATTTTGCGTACCATGCATTTGCTGGCGAGCAGGGCCTTGGCAGCTGGACCGATCTTCAACAGGAGCTGTCTGAAAAGCAGGCCGAACTTGATGCCATCCAGGCAGCCAATGACGTGCTGCGACGGGACATCGCACGGCTGACACCAGGCCGGATCGATGCCGATCTTGTCGAGCTCATGGCCCGCGAAGACCTCGACCTTGTCTACCGGGATGAGATAATTGTCATAAACGATACCTCCGGGGCTGCATTTTGACATAGGTGCTAAAACTGGACGAAGGCGGTCTAAAACGTACATAAGTAGGTCTCGATAAAGGGAGGCCTCATGGCCAAGACGCCGTCCAGAAGCAAGACTTCCAAATCCCCGCCAAAGCTCAAGCGCGACGAAGCGCTGAAATACTATCGCGACATGCTGCTGATCCGCCGTTTCGAGGAACGGGCCGGTCAGCTTTATGGCATGGGCAAGATTGCCGGGTTCTGTCACCTCTATATTGGTCAGGAAGCTGTCGTGACCGGCATGCAGGCCTGCCTGAAAGAGGGTGACCAGATCGTTACCGGCTACCGCGACCACGGACATATGCTCGCCTGCGACATGGACCCAAAAGGTGTCATGGCAGAGCTGACCGGCCGGGCCGATGGCTATTCCAAGGGCAAGGGCGGCTCCATGCACATGTTCTCGCGGGAGAAGAATTTCTTCGGTGGACACGGCATTGTCGGCGCGCAGGTGCCTATCGGGACCGGTCTAGGCTTCTCCAACAAGTATCGCTGCACGGACAATATCTGCGTGACCTATTTCGGCGACGGCGCGGCCAATCAGGGTCAGGTCTATGAGAGCTTCAACATGGCGTCTCTCTGGGATCTGCCGGTCGTCTATGTGATCGAGAACAACCAGTACGCCATGGGCACGAGCGTTGCGCGCGCATCGGCGGAAACCGAGCTTTTCAAACGCGGTATCTCGTTCGAGATCGAGGGCGAGGAAGTTGACGGCATGGACGTCTACGCCGTGAAGGCGGCAGGCGAGAAGGCCGTCAAATATGCGCGGTCTGGCAAAGGGCCGTACATCCTCGAGATGAAGACCTATCGTTATCGCGGCCACTCCATGTCGGATCCGGCAAAGTACCGCAAGCGCGAAGAGGTGGACGACATCCGTACCCATCATGACCCGATTGACGGCCTCAAAGGCCACCTGCTTGAGCAGGAGATCGCAACCGAAGAAGAGCTGAAAGAACTCGACAAGGAGATCAAGGAACTGGTGAAGGCGGCAGCGGATTTCTCCCTCGATAGCCCCGAGCCGAACCCGGAAGAACTCTGGACCGATGTGTTGCGCGAAGTGGAGTCTGCCTGATGGCCATCGACATATTGATGCCGGCCCTTTCGCCGACCATGGAAGAAGGCACGCTTGCGCGCTGGCTCAAGAAGGAAGGCGACGAGATTTCGTCCGGCGACATCATCGCCGAAATCGAAACCGACAAGGCGACGATGGAAGTCGAAGCGGTCGATGAAGGCACGCTCGCGAAGATCCTCGTCCCCGAGGGCTCTGAGAATGTGAAGGTCAACGCGGTCATCGCGCGCCTCGCCGAAGAAGGCGAAAGTGTCGATGATGTGGATGACGCGCCAGCGGGCGACGACGATACAAAGGCATCAAAGGCCCAGACCGAAGCCAAGGACGCCCCCGCCACTGAAGGCGACGGTAATGAAAGCGATGACGCATCTGAGGATGAGGGCGCGTCGGCACCGCCGCAGCCAGATGAAGATACGCTGACCGATCCCGACGTGCCCGAGGGCACGAACTTCATCGACACGAGCGTTCGCGATGCGTTGCGCGATGCGATGGCCGAGGAAATGCGCCGCGACGAAACCGTATTCGTCATGGGCGAGGAAGTCGCCGAGTATCAGGGCGCCTACAAGGTGACCCGCGAGCTGCTTCAGGAGTTCGGCGACAAGCGCGTTGTCGATACACCGATCACCGAGCACGGTTTTGCCGGTCTTGGCGTCGGTGCGGCCTTTGGCGGTCTTCGCCCCATCGTTGAATTCATGACCTTCAATTTCGCCATGCAGGCGATTGACCAGATCATCAACTCTGCGGCCAAGACGCTATATATGTCCGGCGGTCAGATGGGGTGCCCGATCGTGTTCCGTGGCCCGAATGGCGCCGCCTCACGTGTCGGCGCGCAGCACAGCCAGGACTACAGCAACTGGTATGCGCATGTGCCCGGCCTGAAAGTCGTCGCGCCTTATGACGCGGCTGACGCCAAGGGCCTTCTAAAGGCCGCGATCCGTGACCCGAACCCGGTGGTCTTCCTGGAGCATGAGCTGCTCTATGGTGAAAGCTTCCCGGTTCCGGACGTTGAAGATTACGTTCTGCCGATCGGAAAGGCGCGTGTGCGCCGGACGGGCAGCGACGTGACGCTTGTTGCCCATTCCCGCATGGTCGGGTTCGCGCTTCAGGCGGCTGAAAAGCTGGCCGAAGAGGGCATCGACGCAGAGGTTATCGACCTTCGCTCGCTTCGCCCGCTCGATACGGATACGGTTATCGAAAGCGTGAAGAAGACCAACAGGATCGTCACCTGCGAAGAGGGCTGGCGGTTCATGGGGGTGGGCGCTGAGATCTGCGCGACCGTGGTGAACGAAGCGTTCGATTACCTCGACGCGCCACCAACCCGCGTACACCAGAAGGATGTGCCTCTCCCGTACGCAGCGAACCTGGAAGCCATGAGCCTTCCGGGCACAGCAGACATCATCAAGGCGGCAAAGCAGGTGTGTTATGTCAAGTGATCACAAGGAACTGTCGAAGCCGGACACGATCCAGCATGATGCATTCGCGCAGGAGATGATCCGGTTCTGGATCTCCAATAATCAGGATCATGTGAGCCTGAAAGTCGGGGCGTCCGGAGATCCGGAGAAGGAGCCGCCCATGTGGGGCTTCATGCTGGCGGACATTGCCAAACATGTGACCAAGGTTCTTCGCGAGCAGAATCCGGATGGCCCTCCTGCCCAAGAGATCATGGAACAGATACTGGGCGGCATTGGCGAGCGTCTGCGGCATGCGCCGGGCCTCACTGGAACGACGCGGAAGGTCGAAAGCTAATGGCCATCAATATCACCATGCCTGCGCTTTCGCCGACCATGGAGGAAGGCACGCTTGCCCGCTGGCTCGTGAAGCCAGGTGACACGGTTTCGTCCGGCGACATCATTGCTGAAATCGAGACCGACAAGGCGACGATAGAAGTCGAGGCCGTCGACGAAGGTACGATTGCGCAGATCGTGGTCGATGCCGGTACCGAAGGCGTGAAGGTCAATTCCGTGATCGCCGTCCTCGCCGAGGAAGGCGAAGACCCCGATAGGGTCGAAGCGCCCAAGAGCGATGCTGGAAACGGCGAGGCAGACGATAAGAAGAAGGCTGAGGCTGAAGCTGAGCCGGAGAAAGATGCCAAGCCTGACCAGACGAAGGCCGATGATAGCGCCTCCCACAAGAAGAATGCAGAACGCACAACCGACAAGTCGGAGACGGCACAAAAGCCGCGCGAGGCCGAGAGCAAGGACCTTTCGAAAGAGCTGGAAGGCACGCCGCCAAAGCTGGCGGATGTCGGCTCCGGCAAGGACCGCATCAAGGCGAGCCCGCTCGCACGCAGGATCGCCGCGCTTCGGGACGTCGATCTCTCTACACTTGAGGGGTCCGGCCCGCACGGGCGTATCGTGAAGGCCGACGTCGAAGCGGCAGAGCCCGGCAAGAAAAAGGCCGCCCCAGAAAAATCCGCCGCCGGCGCACCATCTGCTGCGCCGCAAGCACCGGACGGCCTCATCCTGCCGCAAGTGCTTGATGACCGCGTCTATGACCCTGACAGCTATGAACTCGAACCGCTGGACGGTATGCGCAAGACGGTCGCCAAGCGCCTGACGCAAAGCTTCATGCAGGTGCCGCACTTCCCGCTCAACATCGACATCAAGCTCGACAAGCTTCTGGCGTCTCGCGCCGACATCAATGAGGCGGCGCCAGAGGGCGTGAAGATCTCGGTCAATGACATGCTGATCAAGGCATCTGCCCTGGCGCTCATGTCAGAACCAGATTGCAATGCGAGCTTCACCGACAAGGGCATCGCCTACCACAAGTCGGCGCATATTTCGGTGGCAGTCGCGATAGATGGCGGCCTCATCACGCCGGTCATCCGCGATGCGCAGACTAAGGGTCTTGCGACGATCTCAAGAGAGATGAAAGACCTCGCCACGCGGGCACGCGAGCGCAAGCTCAAGCCTCAGGAATATTCCGGCGGGACGTTCTCAATCTCGAACCTCGGCATGTTTGGCATCAAGTCCTTTGGCTCGATCATCAACCAGCCTGAAGGCATGATCCTGTCTGTCGGGGCAGGGGAGAAGCGTGCCGTCGTCAATGAGGCCGATGAGGTTGTGCCGGCAACGGTGATGACTGTGACGCTGTCATGCGACCACCGCGTCATTGGCGGGGCAGAGGGGGCTAAATGGCTCGCCGCCTTCAAGCGCTATGTCGAACACCCGCAGAGCATGCTGCTTTAGAACTGGAGGCCAAGAATGGCTGACTATGATCTCATCGTCATCGGCTCCGGCCCTGGCGGATATGTTGCTGCAATTCGCGCAACCCAGCTTGGGTTGAAGACAGCCATTGTCGAGCGCGAGAGCCTGGGGGGCATCTGCCTCAACTGGGGCTGTATCCCGACCAAGGCGCTGCTGCGGTCGGCGGAGGTTCTGCACTATGCCAAGAACGCCGAGCAGTTCGGTCTGAAGATCGACAAGGCTGGCTTTGATCTCGACGCGGTTGTCAAACGCTCTCGCGGTGTCGCCAAGCAGCTTTCTTCCGGCGTCAGCCACCTCATGAAGAAGAACAAGATCGATGTCATCATGGGTGAGGCGACCCTGAAGAACGGCAAGCCTGTACCGACCGTGTCGGTCAAGGACAAGGGCGGCAAGACAAACGAATACAAGGCAAAGAACGTCATTCTTGCGACAGGGGCTCGGGCGCGCGCTATCCCTCAGGCAGGCCTTGAACCGGACGGCGATCTGGTCTGGACTTATCGCGAAGCCATGGTGCCGAAGGAAACGCCAAAGAAGCTGCTCGTCATCGGATCAGGGGCCATCGGGATTGAGTTTGCGAGCTTCTATAACGAGCTTGGCAGCGACGTGACGGTAGTCGAAGCCGTCGACCGGATCCTGCCTGTCGAGGACGAGGAAATCTCGACGTTCGCACGCAAACAGTTCGAGAAGCAGGGCATCAAGTTCCATACGGGCGCGCAGGTCAAATCCCTCAAGAAGGGCAAAGGCAAAGTTACCGCTGACATATCTTCGGGCGACAAGACCGAGCAGCTAGAGGTTGACCGCGTCATCCTCGCCATCGGTATCGTCGGCAATGTCGAAGGCCTCGGCCTGGAAGAGCTGGGCGTGAAGGTCGAGAAGACCCATGTGGTGGTCGACGGCTTTGGCCGGACCGATGTTGATGGGCTGTATGCGATCGGAGACCTAACGGGCGGCCCATGGCTCGCACACAAGGCAAGCCATGAAGGCGTCATGTGCGTCGAGGGCATTGCGGGCGCGAAGGACGCGCACGCCTTTGATCCCTGGAACGTGCCGGGCTGTACCTATTCGCACCCGCAGATCGCCTCGGTTGGTCTTACTGAAGCGCAGGCGAAAGAGGCCGGTCACAAGGTCAAGGTTGGAAAGTTCCCCTTTATCGGCAACGGCAAGGCAATTGCGCTTGGTGCAAGCGAAGGTCTGGTGAAGACGGTCTTCGACGCTGAGACGGGCGAATTGCTCGGCGCCCATATGATCGGCGCGGAAGTGACGGAACTCATCCAGGGCTATGTCATCGCAAGGGAAGGCGAGCTGACGGAAGAGACCCTGATGCACACCATCTTCCCGCATCCGACCCTCTCGGAAATGATGCATGAGAGCGTGCTGGCTTCGCAGGGCCGGGTCATTCACATGTAATCGGCTAGAGAGGCGCAGTCCGACCCGCATCCCGAAATTGACCTGTTGCGCGGCGCCCGGCATGTTCGGGTCATGTCGGCACCCCTCAGAAACACCGGGTATACAGTCCAGCTGCACCTTCGCGGCGAGCTGTTTACACCGCTCGCCCAAGGCGCACTCTGGTGGGCTGCCGAGCGCACGCTAGTCGTGTCTGACCTCCATCTGGAGAAGGGCTCAAGCTATGCCCGGCGCGGTCAGCTGCTCCCGCCATACGATACCAGCGCGACGCTGAAACTGGTTGAAGCGCTTGTCGCAGAGTTTGCACCAGATTGCGTCATTTCCCTTGGCGACAGCTTTCATGACCCGCTTGCTGAAGCGCGGCTATCACCCGCAGAGCGCGTGCGGATACGTGCGCTGACAGCGCAGACGGACTGGGTCTGGGTAGAGGGAAACCATGATCCTGATCCCCCGGCTCATCTTGGCGGCCGGGGCGTGAAAGTGTTACGAAAGGGCCCTTGCGTCTTCCGCCACGAGCCGACTGGAGAGGCGGGTGAGCTTTCGGGACACCTTCACCCAGTGGCACGCGTCAGAGGCCGCGGCCGCTCCCTGCGCCGCAAGTGCTTCGTTACCGACGGGCATCGGCTCATCATGCCGTCCATGGGTACATTTACAGGCGGTTTGAATATTCTCGACGACGCCGTCAGCCGCCACTTCACGGGTGGCCTGATGGTGTTTGCGGCGGGCGATGCCCACGTTCACATGGTCGACCGCAGGCTGCTTACGCATGATATCGCGAACACACAGCGGGGTGGTCACTGGCGTTTGTAATCATGTGACTTTGTCCTAGGTCAGGGACTGGTAAATAGAGGTCTACATGGAACAGCTTCAGGATATCGATCTAAACACGCTCTTTGCGGAATACTGGCCATCGTTGCTGAGCGGCGCGCTGAAAGTCATTGGCGCGCTTCTGGTGCTTGTCATTGGTCTGCGGATCGCGGGCTGGCTCTCAAGTGTTGTTCGCAAGCAGATGGCAAAGCGCAATGGCGTGGACGAGACCCTGGGCGCGTTCTTCGGCTCACTGGTTCGCTGGTTTGTCACAGCGGCAGTTTTGATCGCGTCGCTACAGGTGTTCGGGGTGCAGGCAACCAGCTTCGTGGCCGTGCTTGGTGCGCTGACGCTAGCCATTGGTCTTTCGCTTCAGGGCGCGCTCGGCAATATTGCCTCGGGCGTGATGATCATGCTGTTCCGGCCCTACAAGATCGGTGACTTCGTGGAGATTGCGGACGCTGTAGGTACCGTCAAAGAGATCAATCTCTTCCAGACGATCCTTGCGACGCTCGACAATGTGAAGATCATCATCCCGAACACGGAAGCCATTGACGGCATCATCAAGAACTTCTCCGGATACGATACGCGTCGCTGCGATATTGTTTTCGGCATCGATTATGATGATGACATGGACAAGGCACTGGCCATCATCAAAGGTATCGTGGATCAGGACGAACGCGTTTTCAGCGATCCAGAACCGTTCGTGAAAGTTACGAATCTCGGCGATAGCTCGGTCGATATTACGTGCCGACTCTGGTGTAACGCCAGCGAACTCTGGAATTTGAAGTTCGACATGATCAAGCGCGTCAAGTCAGCGTTCGATGATCAGGGTATTTCCATTCCCTATCCGCATCGTACACTTGTTCAGAAGGTCGCGAACTAGGCCATGGCGAAGACAGGGAAGCTCAGTGCAGATGTCAGATAGCAGCCTTGTCGAAACCCCAATCGTGACCAAAGTGGATGATGAGACCGGACAGCCGGTCCCGCCACCTCCGCCGCCACGTCCGCTCGCCGCCAGGCTGTTTTCAGTCGGCGTCTGGGAATTTGTCCAACTGCTGGCCCTCAGCATTATTGTTGGATTGTTCCTGCTCGCACTGGATTTCAGCCCCGAACGCGAGGGCATAAACATTGGCGGTGCGCTCTGGGAGCTCGTGCAGACGCTGTTCAGCGCCTTCCTCTGGATAGTGCGTACTTTCTGGAAGCCACTTCTCGCTGGGGCAGCCATTGTACTACCGGTGTGGCTTATCTGGAGGGTCCTCAGTTTGCCCTTTCGCAAATAGGAACACGAGTTAAGGTCGCCCAAAATATCAAAGGGAGACGAACCGTGGATACAGACAAGCTGATGTTCAAGCCGGGGCTCATGACCGGAGAACGCATTCTCGTGACCGGTGGTGGTACGGGGCTGGGCAAGGAAATGGCCGAGGGCTTTCTGAAACTCGGCGCCGAGGTTCACATCTGTGGCCGGCGCGGTCAGGTTTGCGAAGAGACAGCGAAAGAATTGATGGACCGTCATGGCGGCAAAGTGGTGCCGCATGCCTGCGATATCCGCGTTGCAGAAGCCATTACCGACATGAATGATGGGATCTGGTCGAAGCACGGGCCACTCACCGGTCTGGTGAACAATGCCGCCGGCAACTTTATTTCCAGAACCGAAGACCTCTCCATTCGCGGCTTCGATGCGATTTCGAACATCGTGTTTCGCGGCAGCTTTTACATGACCCACGACATCGGCAAGCGCTGGATCGCTGAGAAACGGCGCGGCAATGTTACCTCCATCCTGACCACATGGGTCTGGAATGGTGGGCCTTTTGTTGTCCCGTCCGCCATGTCAAAGGCCGCAGTCAATACGATGACGCAAAGCCTCGCGGTTGAATGGGGCCGCTATGGCCTTCGCTTCAACGCCATCGCGCCGGGTCCTTTCCCGACCGAGGGCATGTCCAAGCGGCTTTCTCCGGACGCAGAAGGCGCCAAACGCATGGATTCAGGTGCAGCTAACCCGATGGGCCGCGTCGGTGAGATGCATGAGCTCGTGAACCTTGCCGTTCTTCTAATGGGACCGGGCGCCGAATACATCAACGGGCAGACCATCGCGATAGACGGCGCCATGTACAACGCGTCTGGCGGCAACTTTGCTCAGCTCACGCAGTGGGGCGACGAAGAGTGGAAGGCGGCAAGGGATGCAATCGAAGCGACCAATGCCCAGGACAAGGCCAAACGAACAGTCTAGCTCGCTAACGGACCGGTTCGTCGCCCGGCGCGATGAACCGGTCCAGCGGCTCGCCTCTCCAGTTGGCGTGCGCGATCTCGATCCGCTCGTGCACGTCATCCGGTACCGATGGCAGCTTGTGGATCGGGAGGAGAAGCGGGCGCAAACCCTTGAGGTTGGCGGTCTGGATGGCGATGCCGGGGCGGGCATTGAGCTCAAGCAGGGTAGGGCCCTTATTCTCGCAGATCACGATATCGACGCCAACATAGCCAAGCCCGACATGCTTGCCGAGGCGGCTGGCCAGCTCGAGGATTTCTGACCAGGAAGGCACCTGGAAGTCGCGGACCGGGGTTTCGAAGTCTGGGTGAACATCGACAGAATCATTGTGCTGGACGCCGCGCGTGGTGATGCCAGTCACAAGATCGATGCCTGCGCCAATGCCGCCCTGGTGAAGATTTGCCTTCCCGTCAGACTCTGCTGTCGGAAGACGCAGCATGGCCATGACCGGAATACCCCGGAAAACGATGACCCGGACATCAGGGACGCCGCCGAATGCCAGTTTCGAGAATGCCGAATGCGGTACGAGGCGTTCTTCGATCATTACCTGATCCGAGCCATCGCCCATGGAGAACATTCCGCTCAACATATTGTTGAGATGATACCGGACGTCCGGCCATGGGACAATCTGGCCATTCATCCGGCGAAGACCGGTCTTGGCAACGCCATTGAATACCATGATCCCGCCCCCGCCAGAGCCGTTTGACGGCTTTACAACGAAGGACCGGTGCTTCTGGGCGACCTCTTCAATGATGTGCATCTCGCCGCCATAGCGAATGACGCCGTAGAGTTCAGGCACGGTCACGCCAGCCTCTATGGCCAGTTTCTTGGTGATGACCTTGTCGTCGACCAGCGGATAAAGACGGCGCGGATTATAGGAGATGATGAAGTCGAGGTTACGGCTATTGATGCCGAGCACGCCGGCCTTTGCCAGCCGCGAAACTGGACCGAGCCTCAGCATTCTCAGTTCCGTCCCTCATTGGCCAGAACCTTGAACCGGAAATACTCGGTCACCTTGTAACCTGTATAGCGGCCAAGGAGCAGCACGCCCGCCAAGACGATCAGCAACAGCTCCGGGAAGACGATGGCGATGTGCTCGATATATTCGCTGGTCAGAATGTAATAAGCCGGTATGGCCCCCGCGAGCGAGCCAGCTGCTTTCTTGAGCGCCTCTGAAGCCCCGTCTTCTTCCCAGGTAAGCGACATACGCTCGATCGTCATGGTGATGATGACCAGTGGGAAGAGGGAGATCGAGAGACCAGTCTGGATACCCATGGCTTCACCAGCGAGCGCAATGAACATCATCACGAAGGTCACGATGATGAGTACGGCCGCCAGTCGTGGCACGAGCAGGAGCTGAAGCTGATTGAAGTAAGCCCGCAGCAGGAGACCCACGGCGACGATACCCACAAACAGCATTATCCCCGTAATCAGCTGGGTTTCACGGAATGCCAGCGCGATCAGGACGGGCATGAACGTGCCAAAGGCTGGCATGCCGATTACCTGTTTCAGGATGACGATGATGAGCGCGCCTAGTGGGATCAGCAGAAGGACGCGGAAGACGAGCTGCAGGTCGATCGGCAGGCTGAGGAGTGAGGTTGCATTGACCCAAGGGGCGTATTCCTGGCCGCGCTCCAGCGCCCGCGAAAGCTGGCTCTCAAAGTTGCGCGCAACCGACCAGGAGACGCCGAGGCGGGTGAAGCCGTCACCGGAGACAATCGGTTGACGGTCATAGACAATCGGCAAGGCGCGCGCATCATCGAGTGGCTCGGCTGTGGTGCCGCTCGCGCTGACCCAGCGGTCGCCGAGCCAGTACTCTATCCATGTCTGGAGCGGCGCCTGGCGCGTATCTGTGTCGAGAATGATGCCCTGGACGTGGCGCGCAGGTGTACCAGCCGCGTTGAGAAGAAAGACAAGCCGGTCCGACGCGTTCGAGATTTCTGGCGGACCGCCCTCAATGATGGTCGAGATGCGATCGTCGCCTTCATCAGAGCTGAGCCGGGCAAGTTGCGCGATGAAACTCCGCTCGCCCGCAGATTTCTCGAGAGCTTCTGTCAGAACCGAATCGAGAGCCACGAGTAGCGGGGTGGCATTCTCCTGGATCGCGCGCCGTCGTTCAGACCGCCGGAAATCTGAAACGGCATCCGGTGTGGGGCGGTTCTGTGACGAGTAACGCTGATCAACGGAAATCAGCTTGGCGCTGTAGAACAGGACGGCGCTGCCATCTTGTGCGCGCCGTTCGAAGATAGCCTGGCGGCCAGCTTCACTATTGTCCGTTTCAACCCCAAAGCCGGACGCGACGAAGCTTTCATCAACGACCGTGAAAGGTCCTTCCGAGTTTGGCAGGGCAAGGCGGAGCGTAACCGGGTCACCCCGGCCACGGAAAGAAATCTTGGCTTCGATCGTCCAGGTATCGGAATCAAGGTTGGGCACCACGGGAAAGCCGAGGCGGGTCACCTTATATGAAAAGATGCCGAGCGCGGCCGCAATGAGTGCGCCCACGATAATCAGCAATTGTGTCTGTTTCAAAAACTGACTCCGACTCGCCCCATTGAGACCTTGGCTGGGCTATTTAGGGCAACGAGCACGCTTCGTATAGATTTCGCTTGAATCAACAATGATATTTGAAGTTTCAAGCATGTTGCGCCCGATGAGAGTTTCATAGTTGAAATTGCCGCGATCAGCGAGCGTTACTTCATCCTCGATCAGCAATCCGCCAAGACAGAATTCAAGTTCGACAACCGGCCGATAAAGAACGCCGCCCTGTTTGGTCTTGATGGCTGCCCAGCGGACGATCTCGGTTTCGATTGTCCGTTCATCGCCATCTTCGTTGATGACCTTGAAGATGATGTCGCGGCTCTCATCCTCATCGTCAAACTCCTTGCGAGGTGGCGCGGACATAATCTCGGCATGAATGGAGGATGTCGTTGCCCCAGTGTCGAGCTTTGCGTCGAGTTCGATGTCGAGGTCGGCAATACGGACATGTTCCAGCCAGCCGAGCGTATGTTTTTCGTTATCGTCATCCGCAGATGCGCCGAGCGCGGCCCCTGAAAGAACGAGCAGCGAAGTAATCAGTTTGAGCATAATATTATTTGCCTGTCTTGCTTCGTGTTATCGGCGCGCTTGAACACGACAATTGTGAATTTCGCATGGCGAAACTCGTATCTATCCGTGACCGTCAGGCGCTGGTGAGATCTTTCACGAGCTGATTGACGGCGCCATAATCGATTTTCCCTGTCCCGAGGACCGGGATGTCATCGACATGGTAGACCTTTCGCGGGACAGAAAGTTCCGAAACACCGTGAGATTGCGACCAGGCAAGTATGTCGCTGCGATTGGCAGAAGCGGCTGTCGTGAGTAGCACGACCTGCTCACCCTTGCGCGGATCGGGGATCGCGCCGGCCGCATGCATGTCGTCCGGCCAGATGGCGCTCGCGCAGTTTTCAACGACGGAAAGCGAGACCATTTCGCCGCCTATCTTGGCAAAGCGTTTGACGCGGCCCTGAATGCGGATGAAGCGATCCTTGTCGATCGCCACGATGTCGCCGGTGTCGTGCCAGCCTTCATCCAGGGGCTCGATCACGCCGGGATTATCCGAACGCATATAGCCCTGCATGACGTTCGGGCCGCGGATGCGGAGCTTGCCGCCATCCTCAATGCCTTCAACGGGTATAAGCTCATATTCCATATCGGCCATAAGCTGGCCGACACTGCCGGGCCTGTTCTCTTCGATGCAATTGGCGGCGACGACGGGAGAGGCTTCGGTGGCGCCGTAACCTTCAAGGATTTCGATCTGGAATTTGCGGCGGACCAGTTGCCGCGTCTCATCGCGCACGCGCTCAGCGCCGCAGACCGCGAGACGGACGCTGTTGAGGTCGCCGTCTTCGCCGACACGGGCATATTGGGATATGAAGGTGTCGGTCGCGAGCAGAATGGTCGCACCGGTCTTGCCAATGCGTCTGGCGATCTCGCGCGGCTGCAGGGGGGTCGGATGGAAGATCGCTTTGACCCCAGCCATGAGCGGCAGCAGCGCGCCGACGGTCAAGCCGAAGCAGTGAAATGTCGGCAACGGATTGAAGACCACATCGGCTTGCGGATCGAGGCCGATATGGGCGCGGACCTGCTCGACATTGGACACAATGTTCTGATGGCTGAGAACGACGCCTTTCGGCTCCCCTTCAGTGCCGGATGTGAAGAGGATGACGCCCGTCTTCTTGTGGTCCGGGCCTGCAAAGACGGTCGTTGGAAAAATCGGGCCAACGACGCCTTTCAGCTTGTCCTTGACGCTCAGATTCTCGCGAACGTCTTCAAGATAGATGATTTCAGAGGCGTCACTCAGCGTTTCAATCAGCGGCTCAAGGCTGCCCAGTTCAACAAATTTGTGCGCCGTAAGAATGCGCTCAACCTTTGCGGCCTTCATCGCTGACTTGATGTTCGCCGACCCAGCCGTGAAGTTCAGCATTGCGGGAATACGGCCAGCGGCAAGGACCGCCAGGAATGCGATGACAGCTCCTGCGCCTGTCGGGAGCATGATGCCAACAACTTCGTTTTTTGAGGTCTTCCGCTTCAGGGCGGAGCCGAGGGCGAAAGCGGCGCGCGCAAGATCGTTATAGGTCAGCTCGCGCTCATCCCCGTCGATCACAGCGGTTGTCGACGGGCCGAATTCCCTGCGCGCTCTCAGAAAGGCGGAAAAGATGTCCGTACGCGTGCGTTTGGCATTGTAGGGAATCGGGCTCGGAATGTTTGACATGGCGGGCTTCGCTTCGTGCTGATCTGAATTTTGTAACAAAATGTCACAGAAGGTGACGAAAGCAACTCGCAAGGTCAGCCGGGTCAAACCCGTCATGCGACATTGCAACTTGATGAGGCGGCCCCATCAGTCCATTTAGGGGCCATGGTGACACTCATTGAGAGCAAACAGAAATTCCGGCATCCGGAGAAGCGCAACAGGCCCGACACGCCGGTTCTGCGCAAGCCCGACTGGATCCGGGTGAAGGCGCCGACCAGCCGCGGTTTCCACGAGACGCAGGAAATTGTGCGCTCAAACGGGCTGGTCACGGTCTGCCAGGAAGCCGGTTGCCCGAATATTGGCGAGTGCTGGGAGAAAAAGCACGCGACCATGATGATCCTGGGCGAGGTCTGTACGCGCGCCTGTTCGTTCTGCAATGTTTCGACCGGCAAGCCGAAGCCCGTCGACCGCGACGAGGCGCGCCGCGTTGCCGATGCCGTCTATGAGATGGGCCTGCAGCACGTCGTTATTACCTCTGTGGACCGCGACGACCTCGAGGATGGCGGCGCGCAGCACTTTGTTGATGTGATCAACGCCATTCGGGCTGCGTCACCGGGCACGACGATCGAGATCCTGACACCTGACTTCCTGCGCAAGGATGGCTGGGAAAACATCGTCATCGATGCCGCGCCAGACGTGTTTAATCACAATCTTGAAACAGTGCCGCGTCTCTATTTCTCCATCCGGCCAGGCGCCCGGTACTATCACTCATTGCGTCTGCTGGAGCGCGTAAAGACCCGCGACCCCAACCAGTTCACAAAGTCCGGCCTCATGGTTGGCCTCGGCGAGAGCAAGGAAGAGGTCATGCAGGTCATGGATGACATGCGCACGGCCGGCATCGATTTCCTGACGATCGGTCAGTATCTTCAGCCGACGCGCAAGCATGCGGCCGTTGACCGTTTCGTCCATCCAGATGAATTCAAATCCTACGAGGAGATCGCCCGGTCCAAGGGTTTCCTCATGGTCTCCGCCTCGCCATTAACGCGGTCGAGCTATCATGCCGACGAAGACTTCGCGAAGATGAAAGCGGCCCGGGTCGCTGGCAATCAGTAGGAGCCGCCTTTGCCGCGTCTTTCCAAGCAGGTGATCATCGAGCATCGCGCCGATGAGGTCTTTGATCTTGTCGCGGATGTTCGCCGCTATCCCGATTTCATCAAATGGATCCGCTCCATGAAGGTGAGCGGTGAGCGCGAAGAAAACGGCGTTCGAAAATATCGCGGTGAGGTCGATGTCGGCTTCAAAGGCTTTTCCGAGCGCTTTGCGACCGACATCACCGCCGACCAGCCGAATAACACGGTTGAAGTGAAGCTTGCGTACGGACCGTTCAAGCGGCTGCAGAACCGTTGGAAGATGACGCCGGATGGCCAGCTTGGCACGGTCATCGACTTCTTTATCGATTATGAGTTCCGCAACCCGGTCCTGTCATTCCTTGCCAAGGCGAACACGTCTCTTGCCGTCAACAAGATCATGAAATCCTTCATCGAAGAGGCCGACCGGCGATATGGTGCGCGTCGGACCTGACCGGAACAGCGTCTTACGGAATTTGCTGCCGGATCATTTCGAGCGCTGTCTCGATCGTCGCCATGCGAACCTCGTGGCGGCCAATATCCCCGAAATAGCAGACTTCGTGGAGAACGGCCTTGTTTTCACGGGCGCAGGCAATGTGAACTGTGCCCACCGGCTTCATCGGTGTGCCGCCGCCGGGGCCGGCAACACCGGTCACCGCAATGGCAAGATTTGCGCGGCTCGCCTCAAGCGCGCCTTCGGCCATTATCCGGGCCACTGCTTCAGAGACCGCGCCATTATCCGCGATTAGATCGCCTGGCACGCCAAGCACCTCTTCCTTTGCGCGGTTGGAATAGGTGACAAAGCCGCGCTCGAAAACGTCTGACGAGCCGGAGAATTCCGTAAACAGCGCTGCGATCAGGCCACCCGTGCAGGATTCTGCCGTCGCAATCTTGATGCGGCGTTCGCGCGCTTCATCCATGGTCAGCAGGCAAAGATTTCGAAGTCGGTCTGGAAACATTTTATACTCCTAACGAAGCTGTCTCAGCGTTGCCACGGCCTGCGCCGCAATCCCTTCGCCTCGACCAGTGAAGCCGAGGCCCTCGGTGGTGGTGGCCTTGATGCTGACGGCGTCTAGCGCAAGTCCGGTCACAGCGGCTGTTTTTTCTCGCATGGCTTCGCGATGCGGTTTGATCTTTGGGGCCTCACAGATCAGCGTCACGTCGCAATTGGTAAGCTCCCAGCCTTGTTGGCGGGTGAGGTCAATTGCGTGGCGCAGGAACATACCGGAGTCGGCATCCTTCCATTGCGCATCAGACGGCGGAAAGTGATCGCCGATATCGCCGAGCGCCATGGCTCCAAGAATCGCGTCCGTCAGCGCGTGCCAGCCAGCGTCCGCATCAGAATGCCCCTTCAGTTTGGCATCATGCTCAATGAAGACGCCGCAAAGTGTAACGCCGGGCCCTGGCTCAAAACCGTGGACGTCGAACCCTGTGCCAACTCTGATGGGGAGGTCGCTGGAAAACATAAGAGAGCGAACTTTCTCGAAATCATCGGGGTAGGTGATCTTGCTCAATTTCTCTGATCCAGAAACCAGCTCGACAGCAACCCCGCTTGCCTCGACAGCTTCAAGATCATCGACATAAGCCTTACTGGTCTGGCTGAGCGTATCCTTGAGGACGTTCAGACGAAAGGCCTGAGGGGTCTGTATCCTGTACAAGTCGGAGCGATCGATCGTACGCAGAGCTCCATCTTCACGGCGCTTTACAGCATCCGTGATGGGCAAGGCGGGCGCTGCAGCGACATGCGCATCGAGGGCTTCGATCAGACGGTCGATAATGACCCCGTCCAGCCCGGGCCGAGCCGCATCATGGATGAAGACCAGATCATTCTCATCGGCCTCAAGCGCATCCAATCCGCTGCGCACGGAGTCAGCGCGCTCGGCGCCGCCCGCAACGCAAACAAGTCTCTGGTCGACTGGAAGGGTGGCGCGCACCGCCTCCAGACTTGATTTCGGAAGAGCGATGCAGACCGTCTTAAATCGCTCATCTGCCAGAAGCGTATCGACAGACCATCTGTAAACCGGCTTGCCGGCAAGCATTTCGAACTGCTTGGGCGAATTTCGTCCAGCGCGTTGTCCAGCGCCAGCCGCTACGATGATTGCATGCACGCTCATAAGTTGGCCATTAATGGGGCTGATGCGGATTGGCCACAGCAATTCTCTGTCCGTGTGCGGCCAGCATGCTCAACTATTGTGCAGAGCAAAAATATGTTCAAACTGAGTATATGAAGTCTATGCATCATCCTTTGGCAGAAAAAGTCTGGCTTGCTCCGATGTCAGGCTCGACGGACGCCGCATTCCGCCGTCAGGCCGTGCGGTTTGGCGCTGAAGCTGTCGTCTCGGAGATGGTGGCCGGTGAGACGCTGGCCATGGCCCGGCCCGATGTTGTACGCCGCACATGTCGTCATGAGGGCAAGGGGCGCTGGATCGTCCAGCTCGCCGCAAGACGGCCCGAAGACATGAGGCGCGGCGCTGAACTGCTCGCTGAGGCGGGCGTCGACCAGATCGATATCAATATGGGGTGTCCATCCCGGCAGGTGACGGGCGGTCAGTCTGGCTCGGCCTTGATGAAAGAGCCTGATCTTGCAAAGGCCATTATCGATGCCGCTCTTGAGGGGGCCGGTGGCCTTCCGGTTTCCTTGAAAATGCGGCTCGGTTGGGACAGCGATATGCTCAACGCGCCTGAACTCGCCCAATACGCCGAACACGTTGGCCTCTGCATGTTAGCGGTCCACGGGCGCACGCGCTGCCAGTACTACAAGGGGCAGGCGGACTGGGCACGGGTATCAGATACGGTGAATGCCGTCGCGCTGCCTGTTGTGGTGAACGGCGATATAGGGTCCGTCGAAGACGCGGATAAAGCCCTGCAGCAGTCTGGGGCTCACGGTGTCATGGTCGGGCGATCAGCCGTGGGGCGCCCCTGGATGCTGGGTGAGATCTCGGCTCACCTTGCTGGAAGAACCAATTGGAGCGAACCGAGCGCCGCCGAAAAGCATGAGAGCCTGATCGAGCAGATCGAGGATAGCATGACGCTCTATGGGACATGCCTTGGTCTGCGGATCGTGCGCAAGCACATCTCGGCCTCCATCGACTGGCTCGCGAATGACTGGTCTGACACCGAGCGCAGAGAAATCCGCAGCGCAGCGTGCAAGTTTGTCGAGCCGGCCCCGCTCTTCGATTTCCTGAACCGGGTCTATGCCGACAAGTGGAGTGTCGCTGCGTGAGCGAAAAAGCGAGCCTTCTTGATCTTGCGCCTTTTGCGGTCCTGCACATTGATGCGCGGCGGACGATACTGGCGGCCAATACCGAAGCTCAGATTGTACTGGGCCATTCTCTGGCCATTCTGAGGCAGAGAAATCTGGGCGAGTTCGTCTATCACGACTCGCCGTTGTTTGAGCTTCTGGACCGGGTAAGCGGCGAAGAAGGCGATGTCAGCGCCCATGGCGTTACAGTGTCCGGCCCATCGGTTCTTAAAGGTAAGCTCTACGATGTGCGGTTGCGTCCGGCCCCGCAGGGCACGACGATTGTTGCGCTCTGCGAGTCACTTGTTCGCGATGCCGCAGACAGCGCGGCAGGCATCTCCGGCTTTGGCCGCATACTCGGACATGAAGTGAAGAACCCGCTGGCCGGAATTTCCGGTGCTGCGCAGCTCCTTCTGCGCGGAGCAGATGAGACCCAGGCACCGCTACTTGATATCATCCGCAGCGAGGCAAGCCGGATCGAACGACTCGTCAGCCGTCTGTCGGCCTTCGAGCTGTTCTCAGCCCCGCGCCGCGACCGTTTCAACATCCACCAGCTTCTCGACAAGATTCTTGTCGCTGAAGAAGCCGCGCATGGTGGCAACATCATGCTCAAGCGTGCCTATGATCCATCATTGCCCGAAATACTCGGCGATGAAGACCATCTGCATGAGGCCTTCCAGAATATCGTCCGCAATGCTGCCGAAGCGGCTGGTGAAACGGGCGGCAAAGGCCAGGTTACGTTGCAGACGGCCTTCGAGACCGGCTTTGCCTTTTCCAGCAAGCGCAATGTGAACCGGCTGCAGCGCGCGATCAGGATAACGGTCGAAGACAATGGCAAAGGCATAAGCGCGGAGACCCGCGACCAGATGTTCGATATGTTCTCATCGACGAAAGCTGGCGGGCGCGGTCTTGGTTTGAGTGTCGTCTCTGAGGTCGTCGCGGCACATGAAGGCCGCATCAAGGTCGAAAGCCGGCCCGGCCAGACAAAATTTTCGGTGTTCCTGCCGATGAAACGGGAAAACGTTCAATGAGTCAGAAGACTGTACTGCTCGCCGAAGACGATGCCAGCATCCGGCTGGTCGTCAACCAGACCCTTGTCACCGCGGGCTATCAGGTCCGCGCGACCAGCTCTGTGGATGCGCTTGAGCGCTGGGTGCGCAATGGCGAAGGCGACGTGATCGTCACCGACGTCTATCTCGGTGACACGGCAATCTTCGAAGTGCTGCCGTCCATCAAGCTGGCCCGTCCTGACCTTCCCGTCATTGTGATGAGCGGCCAGAACACGATTTTGACGGCGGCGTCAGCTGCTCGCCATGGCGTTTATGACTATCTGCCCAAGCCGTTCGATATCGACCAGCTGACCAGCCTTGTCGGGCGCGCGCTCAAAGGGCCTTTGCGCAAGGATGCCGCCGCCGCTGATGCTCTGAAAGGGCAGGGCGAGAACAGCCTGCCTCTAATTGGCCGCTCAGAGCCTATGCAGGAAGTCTACCGCATCATTTCGCGAGTGATGAGTACAGACTTGACCGTCCTGATCGAGGGCGAATCCGGCACCGGAAAGGAGCTTGCCGCCCAGGCCATCCATGAGCTCGGCAGCGAGATGACCGGGCCGTTCAAGGCGCTGGACCTGGCCGCAATGCCGACCGATCGGATCAGCAAGGACCTCTTCGGGACAGCTGAAGAACCGGGCCTCGCCTTCGACAAGGGTGCAACGCTCTATCTCGATGAGATCGGTGACTTGCCCGCCGAGGCACAGACCCAGCTTGTCAAGCTGATGCGGGAAGCAGGTGGGGCGCGCATTATCGCATCGACGCGCAAACCGCTAGGCGCCCTCGTTGAGGAAGGCCGCTTCAGAGAAGATCTGTTCTATCGCATCAATGTGGTGCGGATTTTTATGCCGCCACTGCGACAGCGCAAGGAAGACATTCCCGAACTGGTTCGCGCTTTCCTCATCCGCGCTCAACGCAAAGGGCTGCCAAGCAAGCAGCTGGAGCCAGCGGCGATGGACCTCATCATGGCCTATGACTGGCCGGGCAATGTTCGCGAGCTCGAAAATCTCATCATGCGTCTTGCGGCGCTCAGCCCTGATGCCGTGATTTCTCAGCGCGACGTCGAGCGCGAACTGCGGGCCGAAGCGCTGAAGGACATCTCGTCGTCCGGCAGCTTCGAGAAGGAAGTCGAGACGCTGTTGCACAAATACGTAATGGCCGATTTGCTGCAGGCAGACCCGGACGATAGCGACATTCACCGCACCATCATGGAGCAGGTTGAGCGCCCGCTGATCAAGCTTGCCTTGTCAGTTACATCCGGCAACAAGCTTCGGACAGCTGCCCTTCTAGGGGTCAACCGAAACACGCTTCGCTCCAGGATCAACTCACTCGGCCTCGCAGACGACTGATTGACGCCTCCCGGTCTGTTGCTCTAAAGTCTCAGTGTTGCGCTTCGACAACAGCGACACCGACGAGGTAGAGTTTGCGCGGCTTCCTGAAGCCTGGAAAATCCCAGACCGGCTGGACCCTGTTTCAGTGGCTGTTTCTCGTAGCTGCCTTTCTGGCGGCCATGGTGACATTTGTCGCCGTATCAGAGATGGACCCGATCGCGCCAATGAGCCGCGACGTCCAGGCAATGATCATTGCCAATACGGTTATCATTAGCATCCTCGCCCTGATTATTGTGCAGCGCTACCGGGCCTCCAGAACGCTGGAGAAGGGCGCCGAGGGCAACCGGCTGGCGCGCCGTTTCCTGCTATTGTTCAGCCTTTCCGCCGTCATTCCGGCTCTCGTCGTCTCAGTCTTTCTGTGGGCGGCCATCTCGCGTGGGTTCGACACCTGGTTTGGCGAGCGTGTCTTCACTCTCGTTGAGCAGACTGCGACAGTCGCGCGTGAAAACGTCGATGAGTATAGCGACTCCCTCGAGGAGGACACGCGCCTTGCGGCCACCGATATAAACAATGCGCTGGAAGGCCTCACCGATGAGCCGGAAGCCTTTTCCTCATATCTCGGCATGCAGGCCCTGCTGCGGAACATGCGCGTGGGTTATGTCATCGACCGCGAGGGGGATCCGCTTTCCATTGGCCAGAATGCGAGTAGTGAAGCCTACTACCGTCGGCCGACACCTGACATGTTCGATGAAGCCGACGACGGTGAAGTGGTCTTGTCTCTCTTCGAAAATGAAGGGTTCACGACGTCGCTTATCAAGCTGAACGGGATGACAGAGGCCTATCTCTATCTCGCCAAGCCCCTAGACCGCGATGCATTTGCTCGCCTCAGACGTGCAGAGCAGGCGCTGGAGGAATACCGGATTGCTGGCGAGCTGAGTACGCGTTCGCAGGCGCTCTTCATTGTTGCCTATGGCCAGATCGTTGCGCTCGTCCTCCTAATGGCGATCAGGCTGGCGCTTGAGGCGGCAAGCAGGATCACCGGGCCGATTGGCCGGCTGGCAAATGCGGCCCAGTCTGTGCGTGATGGAGATCTCGATATCCGCGTCCCGCTTCCGCGAGGCAAGGATGAGGTTCGCGCCCTGACGCGGTCTTTCAACGTCATGACAGAACAGTTGGGCGCGCAGCGATCTGCGCTCATCTTCGCGCGCGAAGAGGCCGAAGACAGGCGGCTCTTCCTGGAAACCCTGCTTGAAGAGGTAAGCGCCGGCGTCATCCGTATCGACGAAGGCTTTGTCGTCACTTTGGCGAACCCGTCGGCGCAGAAGCTCCTCGACGCTGAAGCACCGGTTGAGGGGCGCCTCCTTTCGGAGATCGCGCCCGCTTTCATGCCT
Source organism: Henriciella marina DSM 19595 (assembly GCF_000376805.1). Lineage (NCBI taxonomy): Bacteria > Pseudomonadati > Pseudomonadota > Alphaproteobacteria > Hyphomonadales > Hyphomonadaceae > Henriciella > Henriciella marina. The sequence continues at coordinate 773,359 of NZ_AQXT01000002.1, forward strand.
CATACCGAGGAGGCAATGGCATCCGGGCTGCCGATTGATGCCTCGCTTGATCTTCGCACTGTCGGCGGCCCGCGCCATTTCCGATTAAAAGCGGCCCGCGATTCAACCGGAGGGCTGGTTCTCACCTTCGATGACGCGACACGTCTTGTAACGGCGCAGCGACAGCTTGCCTGGCGTGACGTCGCACGTCGCATCGCGCACGAAATCCGCAATCCGCTGACCCCGATTCAGCTCTCGGCCGAGCGTCTAAGGCGTCGCTATACACAGTACATTCCCGAAGACGATACGATCTTTGAGAAGTGCACTGATACGATATTGCGGCAGGTCAGCGACATTGGCCGTATGGTCGAGGAGTTCTCCGGCTTCGCGCGCATGCCAAAACCGACCCTGGACACGTTCGACCTCGCCAAGCTCATTGATGAAATCGGCTTTTCGCAACAGGTTGTCAGCCCTGAAATCGACGTGGACATCGTGCATGCACGAAAGCCTCTGATGATATCAGCGGATGAGCGCCTGTTGGGACAAGCCGTTGGAAATATTGTAAAGAATGCTGCCGAAGCAATCGAGCGCCTGCCTGAAACGGAAGAGAAACAGGGGCTGATAGAAATCAAGATCGAAGAGAGTGATGATTCGATCGCAATCATCATTGAGGACAATGGGCCGGGATTTCCTGAAGAGGCGCGCGAACGCCTTCTGGAACCCTATGTCACAACGCGCGAAAAGGGCACCGGTCTGGGGCTCGCCATCGTCAACAGGATCATCGTCGATCATGGTGGGGCGATACAATTACAGGAGCGCGAGGGATCGCGTAGCGGCGCGCGTGTCCGGATCATGTTGCCAAAACATGCCGAACTGGACGAGCTTGCCGAAGTTGAGACCACGGAGGTTCTCTCATGAGTGCCGATATTCTTGTCGTAGACGACGAGCCAGACATCCGCGACCTGATCGCGGGGGTGCTTGAGGATGAAAGCTATGCTGTCCGCACCGCGGCGACAGCAGAGAAGGCCCTTGAGGAAGTCAGGATGCGTGCGCCGGGTCTGGTCATCCTTGATGTCTGGCTGCAGGGCAGCGACATGGATGGCCTGTCGGTTCTCAAATTCATGAAGTCGATCGACCCGCTTATCCCGGTCATCGTCATCAGTGGGCATGGCAACATCGAGACAGCCGTCGCTGCCATCCGGCGCGGCGCCTATGACTTTATCGAAAAGCCCTTCAAGTCAGACCGCCTGTTGCACCTTGTCGGCAGAGCGCTGGAATCTACGGCGCTGAAGCGTGAGAATGCATCGCTCCGCAATATGGTCATCAGCAGTGATGACTGGATCGGTACCAGCCATGCGGCCGCGACGTTGCGAACGGCTATCGACAAGGTCGGCCCGACCAATTCTCGTGTTCTGGTCACAGGACCAGCTGGCGCTGGCAAGGAGCTTGCCGGACGCCTTATTCATGCGCAGTCCAATCGTCATGATGGCCCTTTTGTCGTTGTGAACGCGGCAAATATTTCTCCGGACCTTATGGAGCAGGAGCTCTTCGGTGAGGAAGACCATGAGGGCCGACCGAAGCGGATCGGTCTCTTTGAAAAGGCCCATACCGGCACGCTTCTGCTGGATGAGGTGGCCGATATGCCCCTCGGCACACAGAACAAGATACTGCGTGTGCTGACAGAGCAGCGCTTCCAGCGTGTCGGCGGCAAATCAGACGTGCACGTGGATGTGCGCGTCATGTCCGCATCGACCAAGGATCTCAAGGAAGAGATCGCTGCAAAGCGTTTCCGGGAAGACCTCTATTATCGGCTGAGCGTCGTACCTATTCGTGTGCCATCTCTGGCAGAGCGCCGAGATGATATCCCGGCGCTGGTCGATCACTTTACAGGCAAGATATCTGACAGTTCCGGACTGAATGCCCGCTCGTTTTCGTCCGAGGCCGTTGCTGTCCTTCAGTCCATGGAGTGGCCAGGCAATGTCCGTCAGCTAAAGAACCTGGTTGAGCGTATTCTGATCCTGTCGCCCCATGATGCAAAGCGTCCGGTGTCCGTGGATGAGCTGCCACAGGAGAGAAGCGGTCTCGGCGGCAGCGCCCATCCGTCGGCCTCTGCTGATCTCGTCGGTCTTTCTCTTCGAGATGCCCGCGAGCAGTTCGAGCGCGAGTATCTGACTCTTCAGATTACCCGGTTCGACGGCAATATCTCCCGCACAGCCGAGTTTATTGGCATGGAACGGTCGGCGCTGCACAGGAAGCTGAAAGCGCTTGGCGTCAATGCGTCGGCATCGCGGTCGGAAGTCTAGCCATGCGGGTTATTATCTGTGGAGCTGGGCGCGTCGGGCAGGGCATTGCACGGCGGCTAGCCAGGGAAAACCATGACATCGTGATGATCGATCAGGACACCAAGCTGATTGATATTGTGCAGACCGAACTGGATGTCCGGGGCATTGAGGGGCACGCGGGCCATCCCGAAGTCCTGGCATCAGCAGGCGGCGCCGATTGCGACATGATCATCGCGGTCACTTATTCCGACGAAGTGAACATGGTGATCTGCCAGGTCGCGGATACGCTGTTCAACATTCCCAACAAGATTGCGCGCATCCGGGCCCAGCAATATCTCCAGGTCGGTTACCGGCAGCTCTTTTCGCGAGAAGGTCTCGGCATTGATCTCGTCATCTCGCCAGAGATTGAAGTTGGTGATGCCATCCTTCAGCGGTTCAGCACGCCCGGTGCGCTGATGAGCGTGAACTTCGGACGCGGTGATGTTCAACTTGTCGCGATCGAGGTGCTTGCAGACAGCCCCGTCCTTGATACGGCGCTGGATCAGATACAGGGGCTGTTTCCAAGCCTGAGTGCACGGGTTGTCGGCATTAACAGGGCGGGCCATGTTTTTGCACCCCGCGGAAACGACCACCTCAAGATTGGCGACACCGCCTATGTCGCTGTCCTGAAATCTCACAGTCACAGGCTGAACAGCATTTTCAATCGGCCGGAGCCGGAGATGCGCCGCGTCGTGGTTGTCGGCGGCGGTAATGTCGGCCTGTACGTCGCAAAGGGGCTCGAGAAGCAATCGGGTATTCGCGTTCGGGTCATCGAAGCAGATGTGGGGCGTGCCGAGCGGGCCGCCGCTGAGCTTTCACGCACCATTGTCATCCATGGGGATGGCCTGACACGCTATATCCTGGAAGAATCCGACGCCCCGACCGCCGATCTCGTCATTGCAACGACCCATGACGACAAGACCAACATCCTTATTTCAAAGCTCGCCAAACAGATGGGGGCCAAACGTGCGCTTGCGCTCGTCAACGCGCCTGAGCTTGCGTCTCTCGCCCGCGAAATGAAACTCGACGCGGTGCTCGACCCTAGGGCGCTCACCGTTTCGCGCATTCTTATGAAGATGCGCCGTGGCCGCATTCTCGCGCTGCAGTCGCTGGAAGATGGAGCCGCAGAGATTGCAGAAGGCGTCACACTCGATACATCCCCGCTGATCGGCAAGACGCTTGGCTATGATGATCTGCCAAAGGGCGTGACCGCTGCGGCCGTCCTACGCGATGGCGAGGTTGTCTTTGCGTCCAGCGACGTAACCGTGAAGGCGAATGATCACGTTCTGCTCTTTTATGAAGGCGCGATGACGAGCAAGGTCGAGCAATTCTTCCGGGTCAGCGCTGATTTCTTTTAGCGTTTCCGGGTAACCTTCCTCCTTCAGGCGGATCCCATGAACTATCCTGCGATCATCAGAATGCTCGCCTTCACTGGTTTTGGCTTCGTGATTGCCATGGGCTTCGCATCGCTCGTCGCACTGTTGCTCGGCGAGGGCCTGCAGTTCAGGGTTTTTCTTACCACGGCTGTTCTGCTGGCGACGGTGAGTTCGGCGACACTCGTTATGGTCGGTCGCCCCACCAGGCGCGCCCAGCCATCTGACGGTCTGGCTTTCATGGTTTTCTTCTGGGTGTTTGCGGGCCTTGCCTGTGCGCCGCCTTTTCTGCTGGGCCTGCCGAACGCCAGCGCGGCTGCGGCTATCCATGAAGCCATTTCCTGCCTGACCACGACGGGCCATTCGGTTTTCGATCCGGCAGGACCTCCGCTACCAGGGTCAATCCTCTTGTGGCGCGCCCTCCTTCATCTAGCCGGCGCCGCTGCGACGGTAACATTCGCTGCGACAGTGCTCGCGGCGCTTAGCCTTGATGGGCCGGGCATTCACCGTACGCCTCTGTTCAGCATCTCCGATGAGAGCTTTTTCGACACAATGCCCAGGGTCCTGAAGGTAACTGGATTGTTCGGGAGCATCTGCATCCTCGCCATTTTTACCATCGAAGTGGTCGGCGGAATACCGGTCGACATGGCGTTTCTCGATGCCGTGAGTGCCATTACCACAGGGCTGGTTGATCCTCTCAGCGTGTCCAGCGATGTCGTCCGAATCGCGCGGGTGCTGGGTCTTTCGCTGGGACTTATTCTGGGGTCGCTCGGGATTTTCTTCATGATTCAGATCGCGAACCGTCAGTGGAAAAAGGCGTTCATTGATGCGGAAACGCTGTCATTTGGACTCGCCCTCATTCTTTTCTCCGTCGCCGGTGTTCTACTCGGCCTGACAGGTCTCAATGCGATCGGCTGGACGCTTTCGAGCCTGTCTACGAGCGGCATTGCTCTTGTTGCTGAGGAAACGACCGGAAATCTGCCGCTTCCACTGCAACTGGCGCCGTGCCTTGTCGGCGGCGCGGCTCTTTCAGCCGCAGGCGGTCTGAAGCTGGGGCGTCTCTATGTGCTCGGGCGACGGGTCGGTCAGGAATTCAAGCGGATGGGCTTTCGCCAGTCCCTGGTGCACTTTCAGTTCAGAGGGCGTATTCAGTCGGACAGGACGCTGATGGGGATCTGGGTCTATCTCGTCGCCTACATCATGGCCTCCGTCATCGGCCTGCTCCTGTTTTCCTTTCTGGGACTAGGCTTCGACGATGCCCTGGCGACAACGCTCGGTAGTCTGACAAATTCAGGACATCTCATTCCTCGGGCAGAAATCTCCGATGCGCCGCTCTATCAGGTGCTTGCAATCTTTGGTATGATATTGGGCCGACTTGAGATACTTGCTCTGATACCATTGCTTACGGTGTCATTTTGGCGTCGCTAAGCAGCCGGGACTTGCAAAGCTTTAGCAATCCGGATAGCGCCTGCGAAAACGCATAGCGAACAGCGCCAGCATACGGATAAAGACCATGTCGTCGGATAAAAAACAGAACCTGCAGGATACGTTCCTAAATGCTGTCAGGAAGTCGCGCACTCCGCTGACGATCTTCCTTGTGAACGGTGTTAAATTACAGGGGGTTGTCACCTGGTTTGATAATTTCTGCGTCCTGCTTCGCGGCGACGGACGCCCGCCGCAACTTGTCTACAAGCATGCAATTTCGACGATCGCGCCGGGGGCACCCGTTCAGCTGTTCGACGAAGAAACCAGCGCGGACAAGGATTGAACACGGAGCTGATTGACCGTACGCCTGTCCCTGACAGGGCGGGTGTGATCATTCCGTGGACGCAGCCGTCCGACCGGCCGGACAGGGAAAGACTTTCCGAGACATCGGGTCTGGTTGAGGCTTTGGGCTGCAACCTTGCATTCCTGCGCCCCGAGCAGATCCGCAAACCGAGCGCATCACATCTTCTGTCAGGCGGCATCCTGGAGCGACTGAAAGAGGATATCGAAGCATCAGGCTGCACCCTCTGCGTCGTAGATGCGGCCCTCACACCCGTGCAACAGCGAAACCTCGAACGCGCGCTCGGGTCGAAAGTTATCGACCGGACAGGCCTCATTCTCGAAATCTTTGGCCTTCGTGCCCGCACCAAGGAAGGCAAGCTCCAGGTCGAGCTGGCGCGGCTATCCTATGAGCGCTCGCGGCTCGTGCGGACGTGGACACACCTTGAGCGCCAACGGGGTGGTCAGGGCTTCCTCAGCGGCCCCGGCGAGACCCAGCTTGAGGCAGACCGCCGCATGTTGGACCGGACGCTGGCGTCGTTGAAGTCAGACCTCGAAGATGTACGGCGCACCCGCGGGCTACAGCGCTCAGGGCGGCGCGAGGCGGGCTTCCCGGTCATAGCGCTTGTCGGCTACACGAATGCTGGCAAATCGACCCTCTTCAACCGGATGACCGGAGCGAATGTGTTCGCCCGCGATATGCCTTTCGCAACTCTGGACCCGACCATAAGGCGGCTGGAACTGCCCGGACTGGGTGACGCGGCCCTCGTCGACACAGTGGGCTTCATCACTGACCTGCCCACCCACCTCATCGACAGTTTCAGGGCGACGCTTGAAGAGACGCTGGAAGCTGATCTTTTGATACATGTTCGCGACCGGTCAGAAGACTCTGACGAAGAACGCAAGCAGGACGTTCTGCGGGTCCTGAAACGCCTGGAAGAGGAAAGCGGCCACCCGCTTCCACCCATCATCGAGGCCTGGAACAAAATTGACCTCCTGCCAGAGGATGTGCAGGAGACGCTTCGTATCTCTGTTCGCACAGGCGTTCAGGAAACGCCCGCCGTTATCACGTCGGCGCTAACGGGGGAGGGGATCACTGAACTTCTCGCGCTGGTACAGGACTCGATCCAGGATGAGCTCAAGACCTTCAAGATCCGGCTCGATCCAAGCCAGGGCGCAGCCAGGGCCTGGCTGTTCGAATACGGCGCCGTTCACGACGAGCGCGTTCAGCCGGAGGGCAGCACTGAGCTCATCGTTGGCCTGAGCGAGAAACATGAGGGTCGTTTTGCCTCACAGTTTCCCGATATCGACTTTGATGTGACGGTCGCTCCCGAGGCCTAGACCGCCTTCAGAAGCGCGTGCCGTTTCTTGCCGGCCGACAGTTTAACGGCATCCCCATCGCCAAGATCGGCGAGCGTCAATGACGCGTTCTCATCAGAAACAAGCGCGTCATTCACACGCGCAGCGCCCTGCTTGATCAGACGGCGAGCCTCTCCGTTCGATTTGCTGAGGCCGGCCATTGTGAAAGCGGCTGCTACCAGCAGCTCGGCTTCAAGATCGGCGCGCGCGATATCCGCCGTCGGCAGCGCATCGTCCGTGCTACCCGAGCCGAAGACAGCCGACGCGGCACGTTCAGCGTCTTTTGCTGCATCTTCGCCATGCAGCATGGTGGTCGCCGCATTCGCAAGCGCAATCTTTGCCTGATTGATGTCAGCGCCCTTAAGCGCTTCCAGTTTCTCGATCTCTCCGATCGAAAGCTCGGTAAACAGTCTTAAAAAGCGGCCAACATCGGCGTCTTCAGTATTGCGCCAGAACTGCCAGTATTCGTAAGGCGACTTGCGGTCTGCATTCAGCCAGACCGCGCCGTCAGCCGTCTTGCCCATCTTGCCGCCTGACGCGGTCGTAATGAGGTGCGCGGTCAGCCCATAGGCATCACCGCCATCCGCCTTGTGAACGAGATCGACGCCGCCAACGATATTGCCCCATTGGTCCGACCCGCCGATCTGCAGCTGGCAGCCATGCTGGCGATAAAGCTCAAGGAAGTCGTAGGACTGCATGATGAGGTAGTTAAACTCGAGGAAGGTGTAAGGCTGCTCATTGTTGAGGCGCCGAGCCACCGTCTCCTGCTTGGTCATCGTGTTGATCGTGAAGTGGACTCCCACTTCGCGCAGCAGGTTGATATAGCCAAGCTTGCTCAGCCAATCGTCATTATTCACCATGACTGCGTCGGTCGGGCCGTCGCCAAAGGTCAGGAAGGGCTCGAATGCTTTCTTGATGCCGGCAATGTTCTCCTCGATCTGCTCATTGGTCAGCAAAGGTCGCGACTTCTCCTTGTCCGTCGGGTCACCAACCTTGGTCGTTCCGCCGCCCATGAGAACGATCGGCTTGCCGCCTGCCTTCTGGAGGTGGCGCAGCATCATGATCTGGAGAAGCGATCCGACATGCAGGCTGTCGGCCGTTGCATCGAAACCGATATAGGCGACAGGTACACCGTTCGCACAGTACGCATCCAGCTCTGTCGGATGGGTGACCTGCTTGATGAAGCCGCGTGTCTCCAGCGTCGTCAGGAAGTCGGACCTGTATTGGCTCATGCCGGTTTCTCCATTATCGAAGGGCGCTGCTAGCACGGGTCATACGACAATTGGAACAGGCGACAGATCATTTTGAGCCCGTATGGGCGGCTGGTTTCATGTCCGGCACCTCTATCGATGCCGTCGATGGCGCCCTCATCCTGACAGATGGGGAGCGTGTCTATGACATCGGGCCGGTTGCGGAGCGCAAATATGATGACGCTGAGCGGGCTGCGCTGAAGGCAGCGGTGGATGCGGCACGCAAATGGAACTGGACTGGTCCACAGCCCCAAGCGCCGTTCAGAGCTGCGGAAAATGTCCTGACGCGCACCCATGCAGATGCCTGGCAGCAGCTCATGGCGGACTGGCGCGGCGATCCACCGGCCATCGCAGGCGTTCATGGCCAGACGGTGCTCCACAGGCCTCCTACAACCGATGTAACCGGCCGCACGCTTCAGTTGATCGACAGCGTGAGCCTGCGAGACGCTCTCGGTGTCCCGCTCGCATATGACTTCCGGAGCGCCGACGTTGCGGCTGGCGGGCAGGGGGCACCGCTCGCGCCTGCCTTCCATGCCGCGCTCCTGCGCAATCTCGGCGATAGCCAGTCAAACGCTGTCCTCAATCTCGGCGGTGTGGCGAATATCACTTACCGGTCCGCGAACGGCGATTTGCTCGCGTTCGATACAGGTCCCGCAAATGGGCCGATCGACGAATGGATCGAGCTGCACGGCGCGGGGACGCAGGACACAGACGGCAAGATCGCGGCTGCCGGCAGGGTCGATGAGATGTCGATCGATCTCTGGATGGACAAGCCCTGGTTTGATCTGACCGGTCCAAAAAGCCTCGACCGGTTCGATTTCGACGCAAATCTCGCGCGAGGCATGACGCTGGAGGACGGCGCGGCGACCCTGACGGCGTTCTCAGCCGAAGCGGTGGCCCACGCCATCAGACAGTTCGATGACACACCTGATCAGCTCATCGTCTGCGGCGGCGGGCGCCGAAATCCGCAGCTGATGGCAGAGCTCAAATCCCGTGTCCCATGCACAGTGCGGTCAGCCGAAGCTGTCGGCTGGCTGGGCGATTCTATCGAGGCGCAGGCCTTTGCCTATCTGGCGGTCAGAACAATGCGCGGGCTGCCCGTCAGCTGGCCCGGCACCACAAATGTCCCGAAAGCGATGACAGGCGGCCTGATTGCCGACTAGTCGTCGTCGCCTTCGACGTCCTCATCGCTCTGATCGGTAATCGCGGCGGCGCCGCGCTTTTTCGAGGTGTCTGATGCCAGCCGCATCTTCTGCTCGTCCTCGATAAGACGGCGATCGACATAGGTTTCGCACTTGTCCAGCAGCTCATCATGCTTGTCGACGAAGAAGTGATTGGCACCCATGATCGTATCGCGTTCGATCACTTCGCCTTTTTGCACACGGACTTTGGTCAGAGCGCGCTCGACATCTTTTGGGCCGGAGATCTTGTCATTCTCACCAGAGATGATCAGGCCCGATGCAGGGCAGGGGGCGAGGAAAGAAAGGTCATAGTGGTTGCAGGGCGGCGCGATGGCGAGAAAGCCATCGATTTCAGGCCGGCGCATCAGTAGCTGGAGCGTGATCCACGCGCCGAACGAATATCCAGCGCACCAGACAAAGCGCGGATTTTCCGTCATGTTTTCCATGTAGTCGAGAACATAGGCGGCGTCTTCCAGCTCACCGACACCCTGATCATAAACGCCTTGGGAACGGCCAACGCCGCGCGTGTTGAAGCGAAGAACGCCAAAACCGCGCTTTTCAAACATCTGATAGAGGCGGATCGTAATCGGATCCTGCATCGATCCGCCTGCCCGCGGATGGGGATGAAGAACCAGCGCAATCGGCGCGTCTTCCTGTGCCGGTTCAGTGTAGCGGGCTTCGATACGGCCTGCCGGACCAGGAATAATGAGTTCTGCCATGCTGGGCGCCTCTTCTCTATGTCGCTTTGAGCTGGGGAGTGAAGAGGGCGCTTTAGGCGAAAGCGGCAACTGAATGCAAGTTTTTGTGTAAGGATGAACCGTGTTAGCTTATCGGCCAGCCCATGATCTATGCAGACTACAATGCAACAGCGCCTCTCAGGCCCGAAGCACGCGATGCGATGCTCGCGGCGCTTGAGGTGGGTGCAAACCCGTCCAGCGTCCACGGTCCGGGCCGGCAGGCGCGCAAGGTGCTGGAAACGGCGAGGCGCCAGGTCGCGGGCGCCATTTCCGGTTTGCCGCAGGGTGTCGTCTTCACCTCAGGCGGCACTGAAGCGATCGGAATGGCGATAAATGGGGTCGTGCGCCAGCTTGAGGGCGCCTGCACGCTCCTGGTATCGGCGATCGAGCATGAAGCGGCTGCCAAGAATGCCGGCTACTCCGGCGCGCGGGTCCAGACTGTTTATGCGACACCATCGGGCAAGGCCGATCTTGCTGATCTCTCGGAGCGGCTGACAGCGTGGGACCGCGAAGCAAATGGTCGTCCGGTCCTCGTTCTGATGCTTGCAAACAACGAAACGGGCGTCATCCAGCCGGTCGCTGAAGCGGCCGCGCTGGTGCGGGAGGCAGGTGGTCTGACGATCTGCGACGGCGTGCAGGGCCTCGGCAAGATCCCGCTCAACGTGTCACTACTGGGCGTCGATTATCTCGCGCTCTCTGCGCACAAGGCAGGCGGCCCCCAGGGTGCGGGCGCGCTCTGGCTGAAAAGCGGGGCACCATTGCGCGCCAGCTTGTTCGGTGGCGGGCAGGAACGCTCGCTGCGCTCTGGGACAGAGAACCTTGCCGGTATTGCAGGCTTTGGCGCTGCCGCCCAGGCAGCCACTGAAGATCTTTCGACCTACACGAATCTCGCAGGCCATCGCGACAGGATGGAAGCCAGGCTGAAAGCCGAAGCGGGCGTCACCGTCTTTGGCGAAACGGCTGAACGCCTTCCAAACACGTCGAATTTTGCGTATTCTGGGTTTCGGGCGGAAACGCAGGTCATGGCGATGGATCTTGCTGGAATAGCCGTGTCATCGGGATCGGCGTGTTCGAGCGGCAAAGTGAAAAGATCGCTTGTTCTCTCAGCGATGGGCGCAGATGACGCTCTTGCAGAAAGCGCAATCCGCACCAGCTTTGGATGGAACAGCACGCCCGAAGATTTTGACCGGACGGCTGATGCCTGGTTGCAGGCTTTGCACCGGCGCAAGACGAAGGAGACGGCTTGAATGCCCGATGACATCAGGATCAAGGATAGTATCGACAAAGGCACTGTCGCGGCAGCGAAGGCGCTCGAGTCCGAGAATTATTCAGCAGGCTTCAAGACTGACATCGAGACCGAGTACGCTCCGAAGGGTCTCAATGAGGAAGTCATTCGCTTTATCTCCGAGAAGAAGGGTGAGCCTAGCTGGATGCTGGACTGGCGCCTTCAGGCCTATGAGCGCTGGCAAACCATGGATGAGCCCGATTGGGCCAAGGTCGACTATGAGAAAATCGTCTATAACGACATCTACTATTATGCCGCGCCAAAACAGGGCGCGAAATATGAGTCGATTGATGACGTGCCCAAGGAAATTCTCGAAACCTATGAGAAGCTCGGCATTCCACTTCGCGAAGCAGAGGTGCTGCTTGGCGTAGAGGGCGCTGCTGAGACGGCCGCAGAGGCGCGCGGTGATCCGCAGAAGCCTCGCGTTGCTGTCGATGCCGTGTTCGACTCTGTTTCCGTCGCAACCACGTTCCGCAAAGAGCTTGAGAAAGCTGGCGTGATCTTCATGTCGATCTCCGAGGCCCTGCGTGAGCATCCGGAGCTGGTCCGCAAATATCTCGGCTCTGTCGTGCCTCAGTCCGATAACTTCTTTGCGACATTGAACAGCGCGGTCTTTTCGGACGGCACTTTCGTCTACATCCCCGAGGGCGTTCGCTGCCCAATGGAGCTCAGCACCTATTTCCGGATGAATGCCGAAAATACGGGCCAGTTCGAGCGCACGCTCATCGTTGCCGACAAGGGCTCTTACGTGTCCTATCTCGAAGGCTGTACGGCCCCGATGCGAGACGAAAACCAGCTACACGCTGCTGTCGTCGAACTGGTTGCGCTGGATGATGCCGAGATCAAATACTCGACCGTACAGAACTGGTGGCCGGGCGATGAGAATGGCAAAGGCGGTATCTTCAACTTCGTGACCAAGCGCGGCGATTGCCGCGGCGCGCGGTCCAAGATCAGCTGGACGCAGGTTGAGACAGGTTCTGCGGTGACGTGGAAATATCCGTCCTGCATCCTGCGCGGTGATGATAGCCAGGGCGAGTTCTATTCGATCGCAGTGACCAATGGCCGCCAGATGGCCGATACGGGCACCAAGATGATCCACCTAGGCAAGAATACGCGCTCGCGCATCATCTCCAAGGGGATCTCTGCTGGCCGGTCCGACAACACTTATCGCGGGCTCGTCTCGATCCACAAGAAGGCTGAGAAGGCGCGCAATTTCACCCAGTGTGATTCGCTACTGATCGGCGGCGACTGCGGGGCACACACGGTGCCCTATGTCGAAAACCGCCGCGCCGATGCCCAGCTTGAGCACGAGGCAACGACCACTAAACTGTCAGAAGACCAGCTCTTCTATGCGCGTCAACGCGGGCTCGGCGAGGAAGAAGCGGTTGCGCTTCTCGTCAACGGGTTCGTGCGCGAAGTGATGCAGCATCTTCCGATGGAGTTCGCTGTCGAGGCCCAGAGCTTGCTCAAGGTAAGTCTCGAAGGATCAGTGGGTTAGACAGAGACCGTCACATGGAAATGCAGGAATTCGACGCATGGCTGGTCTCGCTCAAAACCTCGATTGAGGGTTGCGACGTGGATGCGTTCCTTGACCTGTTCGCAGATGAACTTCTCTACCGCGAAAGCCCGTTCTCGGCACCGTTGAAAGACAAGCTTGCCCTGCGGGAAGCGATGCAAAAGGTCATGCCGCTTCGTGAAGATGTGGCATTTGGCTATGAAGTCATCTCGGTTTCCGGCGATGGGGGCTGGGCCCATTTTGAGCTACAGTTCACGCGGCAGGGCACCGATGATCCGGTCCGGATTGATGGCATTCTACAGGCCAGGTTCCGCTCGGCTTCGTGCATCGAACTCAACCAGTGGCAAGAGCGCCTCGAACCGGGGCAGGGCGACCTGATGCGGGACTTTGACGCTTGAAGTTGTAATTTCGCCGCGAATCCAGTCGATTAACGCTCGGCACACGGATTGCTGGTAAGCAGACCTGAGTGTGTATACGTTTATCCGATTGGACCTTGATGGCCCGTCTTTGTATCATTTTGGGACTGTTCGCGCTGGTATCGTGCGCGACACCGGCAAAGCCGACCCCTTATTATATTCCCTATGACGGCTATGGCGCCACGGCGTCACATGCCGGGTTTGCGCGCGGGGAGGTTATCGGCCGCGACGATGGACGCTATGCAGCCAGCCTGTCAGTTTCCGACATCGGGCCAGCGCTCAACCGTTTCATGTCGCCTGAAGGTGACCAGCTCATCCTGCTCCCCAACCGCCTCGACCGGTCACAACTCGATTTCTCAATCGAGAGTCTCAAGACCATCGATGACTGGCTGAAGGATGTTCACACCGTCAACAGGCTTCAAGCTGCGGAAGGCCGCGCTGGCGAATCGCTGATTGCGGACGGGCGCGGCGATAACACCGTCTCGTTCGCAGGCCTCTATCTTGGCGAAGTGATCCGGGCGAACTCGCCGCTCAACTGGCAATGGGAACGGTTTGACCGCTTCATGGCGGCAAATCCGTACTTCACTGAGCATTACGGCTTTGACCCAGGCCTCGACAGCTTTGTCCTTGTCGGTCCTCAGGGTGTCGCAACGCCGATCAACACGGCGCTTAAGCGTATCCTGAACGGTCAGGAAGAAAGCGTCCACTATATCGGGACGCTTCTACTGAACCCGATTGATCTCGATGCGGCTGTTTCGGGCCAGGATTTTTACGGTCTGACCGATATTCGCTGACATTTGCTTGCGGGTGCGGCGATACGGGCTTTGAATTCGGGCCCAGCATCTCTACATCGGCTGCATGTTGAAGCTTGATAATCTTACCGCCGATATTGGCGAAGGCGATAGCCGCAAAACGATCCTGAACGGCCTGTCGCTCGACGTGCCCGCTGGCGAAGTCCATGCGATCATGGGGCCCAATGGTGCCGGCAAGTCGACCCTGTCCTACGTGCTGACCGGCCGCGAAGGCTACGAAGCAACCGGCGGCACCGCGACGCTGGAGGGCGAAGATCTCCTCTCCATGGAGCCTGATGAGCGTGCGGCGGCAGGTCTTTTCCTGTCCTTCCAGTATCCGGTCGAGATCCCCGGCGTGCCCGTCATGACGTTCGTGCGCGCGGCGATCAACGCCCAGCGTAAGGCGCGCGGCGAAGACGAGTTTTCCGCGCCCGACTTCATCAAGAAGGCCCGCGAGATCGGCAAGCAACTCAATCTGGATGCTGAAATGCTTAAGCGCCCGGTCAATGTCGGGTTTTCCGGCGGCGAGAAGAAGCGTCTGGAAATCTTTCAGATGATGATGATCGAGCCACGCTTCGCGATCCTGGATGAAACGGATTCCGGACTTGATATCGACGCGCTCAAGACCGTTGCAGATGGCGTGAACGCGCTGCGCAGCGAAGAGCGCGGCATGCTTGTCATCACGCACTATCAGCGCTTGCTGGACCATATCCGTCCAGACAAGGTGCATGTGCTGGCCAAAGGACGGATCATCAAGTCTGGCGGCCCAGAGCTTGCCCATCAGCTTGAGAGAGAAGGCTATGACGGCATCCTCGGGGAGGTCGCTTGACTTCAACCGAGCTTTTGCCAGCCCTGAAAAATCCAACCGAAGCAGAACAGCAGCTCGCTAGGCTGTTTGAAGGTTTCGATAGCGATGATGCCCATCGGTCGGCCTTTAATGTGTTTGCTGAGCGCGGCCTGCCCAATCGAAGGCTTGAGCAATGGAAATGGAGCGACGTGCGTCAGGCGCTCCCCGCGCTCCAGTCCTCTAGCGGCGCCGCCGACACCCTTGTCGATGCGCCAGCCAACTCTGTAGAGCTGACTTTCGACGGCCGGTCCTGGACCTTCCCGAAGGACCTTCCAGAAGGTCTTCGTATCTTTCCAAAGACGGGCGAACATGACTTTGCGCAGGCCGACCTGTTGCCCATGGGCGCGTTGGCCGCAGCTATGACCGGCCATGCCGCTGATGACATTTTGATGGTGGAAGTCGACGGAAAGATTGAGCGCCCCCTCGTCGTTTCGATAATGGGCGACAATCGCGAAACGGCTTTCTCCAGGCTTGTATTCGTTGTTCGCGAAAATGCGCACCTCGACCTCTTCGAGCACTATTCCGGCGGATCGGGGTTTTCCTCCTTCCTTATCGAGTTCGGTATTGGAGAAGGCGGGAGCATTAGCCGCACACTTCTGCAGGAAGGGAGTTTGGACGATGTGACGGCCATCACGACGACCGTTCATCTCGATACCAAAGCAGAGTTCGAACAAACCGCGCTTTCATTCGGCGGGAAGCTTTGCCGCATCGAGACGCATCTTGAGCATAAGGGCGCGGAGGCCAAGGCGGCAATCAACGGCGCTTACCTCGCTGCCTCTGGCTATCACATCGACTACACGACGCACGTAACCCATGGCGCGGAATCCTGCGTCACAACGCAGCTTACCAAGGGCGCCGTGGCAAATGGCGGCCGCGGCATCTTCCAGGGCAAGTTCCTCGTGCCTCGAACGGTCGGCCAGTACACCGATGCCAACATGCAGCATCAGGCATTGCTGCTCGACAACGGCGCGGAAGTCTTCGCCAAGCCCGAGCTTGAAATCTATGCCGATGACGTCGAATGCGAACACGGCAACACGTCGGGCCAGCTTGATGACGAGGCGCTCTTTTACATGCAGCAGCGCGGTATCCCGAAACCCGAAGCCCGAGCGCTTCTGACTGAGGCTTTCATCGCAGAAGCGCTTGAAGACGCGCATGATGGCGTTCGCCAGCAGCTCATCAATGCGACAAGCCGGTTTCTCCGCCAGCAACGGAGCGCATGATGGCGCGTGCCCTGGACCTTCAAGCCATTCGCGCTGACTTCCCGATTCTCAGCCGCGATGTGAACGGCAAGCCGCTCGTCTATCTCGACAATGCTGCCAGTGCGCAGACGCCTGACGCCGTGCTGGACTGCATGTCGAACCAGGCGCGAACAGCATACGCCAACGTCCATCGCGGCCTTCACACGCTCGCGAATGAGACAACGGAGGCCTATGAGGCTGCGCGCGGCAAGGTCCGCCATTTCCTGAACGCTGAAGGCGATGAGAACATCATCTTCACCAAGGGTGGCACGGAGGCCATGAACCTCGTCGCGTCCGGCATCACCGACATGATCGAGCCGGGTGACGAGATCGTCCTTTCGATCATGGAGCACCACTCCAACATCGTGCCATGGCACTTTCTGAGAGAGCGCCATGGCGCTGTCCTCAAATGGGTGCCGGTTCTCGAAGATGGCTCACTGGACATGGACGCGCTTGAGAAGGCGGTTGGTCCCAAAACCAAGCTCGTTACGCTGACCCATATGTCGAATATTCTGGGCACAAAAACCGATGCGCGCCGGGCAACCGAGATCGCGCATGCTGCTGGCGCCTATATCCTGATTGATGGTTGCCAGTCGGGGGTCCATCTCGATATCGACGTGCAGGACATCGGCTGTGATTTCTATGTCCTGACCGGACACAAGATTTACGGGCCAAGCGGTATCGGCGCGCTCTACGGCCGCATGGAGGCGCTCGAAGCGCTGCGTCCTTATCAGGGCGGCGGCGAAATGATCGAAATCGTCGAACAGGACCGCGTTACGTATAATTCACCACCGCACAAATTCGAAGCAGGCACACCGCCCATCCTGCAGGCTATCGGCTTCGGGGCTGCAATCGACTGGCTTTCAGCTTTCGATATGGATGAGGTGCGCACGCATGAGACCTCCTTGCTGAAAAAGGCGACAGAGGAGCTTACTGCGATCAATGGCGTCCGTATTCACGGGACATCCGAAGGCAAGGGCCCCGTCCTTTCCTTCAGCCTTGAAGGCGTGCATCCACACGACATTGCGCAACTACTGGACCGTTATGGTGTTGCCATACGTGCAGGTCACCATTGCGCTCAGCCATTGATGACCCACCTAGGGGTTAGTGCAACCGCACGCGCGAGTTTTGCGCTATACAATACACTCGATGAAGTTGACGCCTTTATCGGTGCGCTCAACAAAGCGCGCGGAATGTTGTTATAAGGGCCTGTGATGCCAGACGATATGAGCCTTTCGAACACTGATCAGACGCTCGACGCCGAAAACAGCGGCGCCGGCGACACGAAGATTCCACAGGAAGAACTCGACCGCCTGACGGACGAGCTGATCATGGCGTTCAAGTCGGTGTTTGACCCGGAAATTCCGGTCGACATCTACGAACTCGGTCTGATCTACAAGGTCGACATCGATGATGATCGCAAGGTCGATATCGATATGACGCTGACCGCGCCTGGGTGCCCGGTTGCCGGAGATATGCCTGGTTGGGTGGAAAATGCCGCCCGCACCGTCGAAGGTGTTCAGGATGTTGAGGTCCGGCTGACCTTCGATCCGCCCTGGGATCCGTCGCGCATGTCTGATGAAGCGCGCCTTGCGTTGAACATGCTGTAGTTGAAACACGAACTGACAGGTCACATCTAATCCTCATGGCCAGAAGACCACGCCCACAACTTGTTACCCTGACAGACGCCGCTGCAGAGCGCGTTGAAGAGATCATGGCTGAAAAGGGCGCCGGCTATCTGCGTGTCGGCGTCAAGAATGGCGGCTGTGCAGGTATGGAATACGTGATGGACTACGTCGAAGCGCCCGCAGATCTCGATGAGATTGTCGAGGACAAGGGCGTAAAGATCGTTGTCGACGCGAAAGCTGTCCTCTTCCTGCTGGGCTGCACCGTCGATTATGAAACGACGATGCTTCACGAGAAGTTCGTTTTCGGTAACCCGAACCAGACAGATGCCTGTGGCTGCGGCGAGAGCGTGACGATCACTCCGGCAGTGGCCGGATAGGCCAGACTACTCTTTTTCAGCTTCTGCTGCCCGTACTCTTTCAGCCAGTTCGGAAGCTTTGTCGCAAACTTCGATGAATCGGTGAACGGATTGGTCCGCCGGCGGCAGGTCCAAGGTTACATCGAAATAGTTGTGAGCCTTCAGTCTTATCGGCAGATTCTGCAGAAAAGCGCCCATAGCGATGGAGGCTTGTGACGCTTTCTGATTGGCGATGACCTTGTCGTGCCTGCGGACGTTATAATAGGCGAGATCGAACGCGTAGTCCCCCACCCACATGTGGATCGGGACAGACCGCAATCTGCTTTGGCGCCTGCTATAGAAAAGCTCCATCAAATCTACGTCGTCGAAGCTGTAGAGGACGTTGAGGCCGTATTTATCACTGCAAGAGAACATAACCCCCGGCTTGTCTGTCGCTGTCGTATGGAGAGTGTACATCAGGTAATTGATGTCATCGTCTGCTGATCCGCGCCATGTGATCGTGCGGTCCCACGAACGGATTTCCCACGCATCTGGGGCAGGTCCAGCGTCCTCCGCATTTGCGAAACCACTACCGCACGCAATTGCGATGGCTGTCGCCAGCAAACAGAATCTCATGATGAATGCTCCCTCCGCCGCACATGCATAAAGGGCCAAGTTTTCAGTTGCGGTCAACTGCTTCAGCTACTGATTATTGTCCGGCATTCATGGGATTATCCAAGCCGTGGAGAATATGCGCTCACCAACATATTGGATAAGAGACGCAAATGTTTTTTCGATCGGGACGCAAGAGACGCGAGTTGAACTCCGGGCCGTACTGTAATCGCGTATTGATTGGTCTTGTTTGCAATGTAAGCCCTCCACAGATATAGCGACGAGCCTGAAATTCCGCGGAGATAAGAGTATGTATTCAAGACTAACGCTGGCAGGCCTGACGGCAGCAAGCCTCGCCCCCATGGCTTCTGCGCAGGAAGCAACTGGCGGCATGGGCGGCATCGTCGGACAGTTGATCTTCTTCGTTCCGCTGATCCTCATTTTCTACTTTCTGCTTATCCGGCCGGCCAACCAGCGCCAGAAGAAGCACAAGCAGATGATCGAGGCCGTCGGGAAGGGCGATACCGTCATCACGTCGGGCGGTCTGATCGGCAAGGTCATCAGGGTGACCGAGCAGGAACTCAGCATCGAAGTCGCCGACGGCGTCCGCGTGCGAATCGTCCGCGCAATGATTGCCGATGTTCGCGGCAAGAATGAACCGGTGCCTGCCGCTAACGATACCAAATCGTCCTGATCACTCTGAGGGGAGTGGGCCATGCTGAATTTTCCGGCCTGGAAAGTCATTCTGATCCTGATCGTGCTCATCTGGGGCACGCTCATGGCTATGCCGAATGCCTTCTCCAATGGGTTCCTCGGTGTAGAACCGCGCGAGCCTGAATCTGACGCCCCGCAGGATATCGCGGCCTATCAGCAGCAGGTCGAGGCGGCAGAACAGTCGTGGTGGCCGAGCTTTCTTCCGACCAGCAAGGTCAATCTGGGCCTCGACCTTCAGGGCGGCGTCTACCTCCTGACACAGATTGAACCGGAAGAAGTGGCCGCCAACCGGCTTGAAACACTTCAGACGGACATCGTTCAGGCGCTGAACCGCGACCCGCTGATTGAACGCAACGTGCCTGAGCAGCAGGGCGTCACCCTGCCGATCCAGCTTCGCAATGCTGAAGATATGGAAGACGCCCTTCGCCGGCTCCGCCGCATCAATCCGACAATCGGGGCGACAGGCAACCAGCGTGTTCTGTCGATTGACCAGACCGGCCAGGACACGATCATGGTTCGCGTCAGCGACGACGCCCAGCAAGCACTAGCTGCGGATGCCCAAAGCACGATGATCACCATCATCCGTCGCAGGCTCGACCCCGATGGCGTCAGCGAGGTGGCAATCACGCCACAGGGCGATACACGAATCGTCATCGAGGCTCCGGGTGAGGCCGATCCGCGCCGGATCAAGAACATCCTCGGCCAGGCCGGTCGGCTCACCTTCAATATGGCGAATACCGACCCATCGTCGGTCAATGCGGCTCAAGCCACGCGCCCTGCGCCGGGGTTCGAGCTGCTTGAAGACGAGTTCGGTCGCCCGATTCTTGTCAATCGGACACCGGTTGTGACGGGCAGCGACATCGCCACCGCCAGCCAGGGCCGCAACCCCGATGACAATTCGCCCGCGGTCGATTTCCGGCTGAATGGCACAGGCGCTGAGCGCTTTGGCCAGACAACAGCCAATAATCGCGGGCAGATCTTCGCGATCGTGCTGGACGGGACCGTCATGTCTGCCCCGCGCATCAATGAGCCGATCTGGGGCGGCAATGTTCAGATCACAGGCGACTTCACGCTCGAAGAGGCTCAGGACCTAGCCGACATTATCGAAGCTGGTGAGTTGCCGGCAAAACTGAACTTCATCGAGGAACGGACTGTGGGTCCGGGCCTTGGCGCCGATTCGATTGAAGCCGGGACGAATGCCAGCATGATAGGCATGGTGCTCGTCGGCGTCTTCATGATCCTTGCTTACGGTCTCATTGGCGGGTTTGCTGTCGGGTCGCTGATTGCCAACATCGTTCTCATCCTCGGCGCTCTGTCAGGGCTTGGCGCAACGCTGACGCTTCCGGGCATTGCGGGCATCGTCCTGACCATCGGTATGGCGGTCGATGCGAACGTGATCGTGTTTGAGCGGATCAGGGAAGAGCAGCGGAATGGCAGATCGCCGACCACGGCGGTGATTGCCGGCTACGAACGCGCCCTCTCCACCATTCTCGATGCCAACATCACCACTTTCATTGCAGCTTCCATCCTTTATCTGCTCGGGTCCGGGCCGGTTAAGGGGTTTGCAGTAACGCTCGCCATCGGGATCGTGACGTCGGTGTTCACAGCTTTCGTTGTCACGCGCTGGTTCACGGCCATGTGGCTTCGCGCTGCACGTCCCCGCAAGCTGTCGATCTAGAGGAAACGTTATGCTGCTTCAGTATTGGCCCAAGAGCACGAACGTTCGTTTCATGTCGTATCGCCTGCCGGCTCTGCTGTTCTCGGCAGTGCTGATTGCGGCGTCTTTTGCGCTCATCTTCACCAAGGGCATGAATTTCGGCATCGACTTCGCGGGCGGCTCCGTCATCGAGATCGAACAGCCAGAAGGCGTGCAGGAAGAAGATGTGCGCGAAGTCATGGCTGGCCTCGACCTCGGTGAGGTTGGCGTTAACGCGGCTCGCGGTACTGGCGTCGAAGGTATCGAAGTAATCGTGATCCGGTTTGCAACCCAGCAGGCCGAAGAGGGAATGGACCAGGACACAGCCCAGCAACAGGCGAATGACCGCGTCCGCGCTGCCCTCAACGAAGCCTTTACAGACGTCAATGTCCGAAGCAGCGCCGCGGTCGGCCCCAAAGTTTCCGGTGAATTGCTGAGAAGTGGTCTTCTGGCGCTTGGTGTCGCCCTGGCTCTGATGATGGCCTACATCTCGGTTCGCTTCCAATGGAAGTATGCACTCGGCGCCGTGGCCGCGCTCTTCCATGATGTAATCATAACGATGGGTATGTTCTCGCTGACCCAGTTTGAGTTCAACCTGTCGACCATCGCCGCGCTTCTGACCATCGTCGGTTATTCGATGAACGACACCGTGATCGTCTTTGACCGCGTGCGAGAGGAAGCGCGCAAATACAAGAAGATGGAGTCCGACAAGGTCATCGATCTTGCTGTGAACCAGACACTGTCGCGAACCTTGCTGACTTCCGGCACCACGCTGCTTGCTCTCTTCAGCATCTACCTGTTCGGCGGAACTGTGCTGAGCGGCATGAGCTTTGCGCTCATCTTCGGCGTGATTATCGGCACTTACTCATCAGTGTTCGTTGCCTCGTCGGTGCTGCTCTTGCTGGGGCTCGATCAGGGCGAGAAACAGCGCCGCGAAGTCGAAGGCTTTCAGGGCGTCTCTTAATTCCAGCTCAGAATGAGAACTGCTCGCGAAGGATGCGCTCATCGAGCGCGTGGCCTGGGTCGAACAGCATTGTCAGCGGTTTGCTACGGTCTTCGGTCACCGTGACCTTGGCGATGTCGCGGACTTCCTGATTGTCGGCCGATGCAGACACCGGGCGCCGGTTCGGTTCAACGATTTCGAATTCTACCTTCGCATCATGACGCAGCAGCGCGCCGCGCCAGCGTCTGGGCCTGAAAGCACTTACAGGCGTCAGTGCAAGAAGATTGGCACCGATCGGCAGGATCGGGCCATGCGCTGAAAGGTTATACGCAGTAGAGCCTGCAGGCGTTGCCACCATGATGCCGTCGCAGGTCAGCTCACTCATCCGCTCGTTTCCGTCGACACGAATCCGCAGCTTCGCGCTCTGCGCCGTCTCTCGCAGCAATGAGACCTCGTTGATCGCCAGACGCTCGAAATGCTCGCCATGCACATCCGTGGCCGTCATCCGGAGCGGAATCAGCGAGGCCTTCGAGGCCTTGTTGATTCGCTCATAGAGATTTTCTTCGACGAAATCGTTCATCAGAAAGCCGACCGTGCCGCGGTTCATGCCATAGACCGGCTTTCGATCGTCGAACCGGCGGCGCATTGCGTTCAGCATTGAGCCATCGCCGCCGAGCGCCACGATAACTTCGGCGTCGTCTTCATCACACTGGCCATACTGCTTGGTCAGGCGTTGCAAGGCTTCCTGGGCTTCGGGCCGCCGGGAGGCTGTGAAAGCGATCTTTATCTTCATAGGCCCATCTCGCTGGCTGCGCCGCTCAGGTCAAGCGTGGGCAGGGGGATGGTGCAAATCGCCATAATTCCTGTATGATGCCGTCAAAGATCAGGAGGAAGACATGCCGGACGATATGAAATCAGTTGATGTGAAGAATGCCGTATCCGCAGAGGAGTGGCAGGCACGGGTCGATTGCGCGATGCTTTACCGCCTCGTGGCTCTGCATGGCTGGGACGACATGATCTTCACGCATATCTCACATCGTGTGCCGGGTCCGGAACATCACTTCCTCATCAACCCTTACGGGCAGTTCTTTGACGAGATCACCGCATCCTCCCTCGTCAAGGTCGATCTGGAAGGTAATATCGTGATGGACACGCCATACTTCATCAATCCGGCAGGTTTCACGATCCATTCGGCCATCCACGCGAATCGCGAGGACGCAAATGTCGTCATGCACCTTCATACCGATCAGGGCGTTGCTGTTTCCGCTCAAAAGGAAGGGCTAATGCCGATCTCGCAGACAGCGATGATTGTGCGCGATGATCTTGCCTATCACGACTATGAGGGCGTCGCGCTCGACCTTGATGAGCGCGAAAGACTGGTGCGCGACCTCGGCCCTGAAAAGTCGACCATGATGCTTCGTAATCACGGCACGCTGACATGCGGCAAGACCGCATCGATTGCGTTCACGAAGATGTTCTTCCTTGAGCGCGCCTGTAGCATGCAGGTTCAGGCCCTTTCTGCCGGGCGTGACGGCGTTCTGGAATGCGACCGCGACATTCAGGAAAAGGTTGCTGGGCAAGGGTCTCGCGGCATGGAAACCCTGACCGAAAAGCTCGTCTGGCCTGGGCTCAAACGCAAACTCGATCGCCAGTCGCCTGGATATGACGCTTAACCCTGTGTCTGCGACAAAAACGGTATAGCGGAAAACACCTATAGAATGCGCTGTGTGAGTTTGCCATATAGCTCCGTAACAACAGCAATCCTGCGTTCAGGAAGGCAAATGATATGAAACATATCAAAGCATTCGAAGATGCGCTGACGAATATTCGTGACGAAGGCCGCTACCGCGTCTTTGTCGATCTTCAGCGTCATCGTGGCCAGTTCCCCAAGGCAACCGCCCGGTTTGAATCCGGCGAGCGGGAGATCACCGTATGGTGCTCGAACGATTATCTCGGCATGGGCCAGGATGAAGACGTTCTGGCCTCCATGCACGAAGCGATCGACAGCTTTGGCGCAGGCTCCGGCGGAACACGCAATATTTCCGGCACGACCCGCTATCACGTCGAGCTTGAGAAAGAGCTTGCCGATCTTCACGGCAAGTCGGGCGCTTTGCTCTTCACATCGGGATATGTCGCCAATGAAGCGACGCTCTCGACGCTGGGCAAGATCCTGCCGGGGCTGATTATCTATTCCGATGAGCTCAATCACGCATCGATGATCGAGGGGATCCGCCGGTCCGGCGCCGACCGCCGCATCTTCCGCCATAATGATATCGAACATCTGCGCGCACTGATCGAGAATGACGATCCCTCGCGTCCAAAACTGATCGCTTTCGAAAGCGTCTATTCAATGGACGGCGATGTCGGCCCGATCGAAGAGTTCTGCGACCTCGCAGATGAGTTTGATGCGCTCACCTATCTCGACGAAGTCCACGCCGTTGGCATGTATGGCGATGACGGGGCAGGGGTCGCCCAGCGCGACGGTGTCATGAACCGCGTCGATATTATCGAAGGCACCCTCGGCAAGGCGTATGGTGTCATGGGCGGTTATATCGCCGGTCACGACACGATGATTGACGCCATCCGTTCGATGGCCTCGGGTTTCATCTTCACCACCTCCACCTGTCCCGTAATGGCCGCTGGCGCGCTTGCCAGCGTGCGCAAGCTGCGGTCCGATGATGGCCGCCGACTTCGCGCCGATCATCAGGCCAAGGCCGCCCTGCTCAAGGAGAAGTTCCGTCAGGCAGGACTGCCCGTCATGGACAGCGTAACCCATATCGTGCCTCTGCTGGTTGGCGATCCAGAAAAGTGCAAGGCGCTGTCCGACACGCTGCTCTTTGATTTCGGCATCTACGTTCAGCCGATCAACTATCCGACCGTTCCACGTGGCACCGAACGGCTCCGCTTCACGCCTGGCCCTGTCCATGATGAAGTCATGATGGATGAGCTTGTCGCCGCTATTCTGGCGGTCTGGAAACAGCTCGGTCTCGAAGAAGCCGCATAGCGCAAACAGACAAGACCTGGAGTGTCCGCGCTTCAGGTCTTTTTTTTGTCTTCGGCCCCGCCCACTTGAAGCGCGAAAACGAGCGGCAGGGTGTGCGGTCCTGCGCCTTGCTAGAGGGCGCAATGCCTCGTAAATGAGAACCAAGCACCACAAAGAGGATAGCCCCTATGCCTGACACGTCTCCCGCGGCGACATTCGACCTGAACCGCTTCTTTTCGGCAGGGGTCAAGGACACCGATGCGGAACTCGCAGACGCGTTGGCCAAGGAACTTGATCGCCAGCGGCACGAGATCGAGCTGATCGCATCAGAGAACATCGTCTCCAAAGCCGTGCTCGATGCGCAGGGGTCCGTCCTCACGAACAAATATGCCGAAGGGTATCCGGGACGTCGCTATTATGGCGGCTGTGAATTCGTCGATCTAGCTGAAAACCTCGCAATGGATCGGGCGAAGAAGCTCTTCAATTGCGACTTTGCGAACGTCCAGCCAAACTCCGGCAGCCAGGCCAATCAGGCCGTTTTTCAGGCCCTCATCAAACCGGGCGACACCATTCTCGGCATGAGCCTCGATGCCGGCGGCCACCTCACTCATGGGGCAAAACCCAACCAGTCTGGCAAATGGTTCAATGCCATCCAGTACGGCGTGCGCAAAGAAGACGACCTCATCGACTTTGATCAGGTGCGCTCGCTCGCCAAGGAACATCAGCCCAAGCTCATCATCGCGGGCGGCTCGGCCTATCCCCGCCAGATCGACTTTGCCAGGTTCCGCGAAATCGCCGACGAAGTTGGCGCCTGGTTCCTTGTCGACATGGCGCACTTTGCGGGTCTCGTGGCCGGCGGCGCGCATCCAAACCCGCTGGATCATTGCCACGTCGCGACCACGACAACCCACAAGACACTTCGCGGTCCGCGCGGCGGCATGGTTCTGACCAATGACGAGACGATTGCGAAGAAAGTGAACTCGGCCGTCTTCCCGGGCATTCAGGGTGGTCCGCTCATGCATGTTATCGCCGCGAAGGCGGTCGCCTTCGGCGAGGCCCTTACCGACGATTTCCACGTCTACGCTGACAATGTGGTAAAGAACGCACGCGCAATGGCCTCTGCGGCCAAGGAGTCCGGGCTGGATCTGGTCTCAGGTGGCACTGACACGCATGTCGCGCTGATCGACCTTCGCCCCAAGAAAGTGACCGGCAAGGACGCCGAGGCCGCGCTCGGCCGCGCTTATATTACCTGCAACAAGAACGGCGTCCCGTTCGACCCTGAGAAGCCTGCCATCACCAGCGGTATTCGTGTCGGCTCACCTGCTGGGACAACACGTGGTTTCGGGGAAGGAGAATTCCGCCAGATCGGCGCATGGATCGGTGAGATCGTGGATGCCGTAGCCGCCGGAGACCCATCTGCAACCGAGGCGCGCGTCGCCGAAGAGGTGAAGGCGCTCACCGCCCGTTTCCCGATCTACCACACGCTGGGATAGACCGCCCGTGAAGTGCCCCTTCTGTACCGCTGAAAATACTGCCGTGAAGGACTCGCGTCCCGCCGAGGATAATACGGCTGTGCGTCGGCGCCGCTCCTGCGAGGTTTGCGGTGGCCGGTTCACGACATTTGAGCGCGTACAGCTACGAGAGATCATCGTCGCCAAGCGGGACGGCAAGAAAGCCCTCTTCGACCGCGAGAAAGTCGCGAAATCCGTCACCATAGCGCTTCGCAAACGCGCCGTCGGCGATGAGAGCGTCGAGCAGCTGGTGTCCGGCATCGTCCGCAAGCTTGAAAGCAGTGGCGAGACCGAAGTGACGTCGGCTGACATCGGTGAGCTCGTCATGGATGCGTTGAAGAACGTCGATCCGGTCGGCTATGTCCGCTACGCCAGCGTCTACAAGGATTTTCGCGATCCGACCGACTTTGCGAAGTTCATCGATTCCTCAGCGCTAGACGACCCCGGCAACGAAGAGTGAGCCGGAACGTCACCGTCACACTGAAGCTCGCAACCTCGCTCGATGGCCGCATCGCGCTGTCGAACGGTGTCAGCCAGTGGATCACAAACAGCAAATCACGCGCCCGCGTTCACCAGATGCGCGCCGAGCATGACGCAGTCCTGGTCGGTGTCGGCACGGTGCTGGCAGATGATCCGCTTCTGACCGCGCGCACTGTTCCTGCGCCAGACACGCAACCGGCCCGTATTGTTGCTGACAGCAAACTACGCACGCCGCGTCAGTCGAGGCTGGTGGAATCAACTGGTCTCGGCAGGGTTATTCTGGCCCATGATGACCACGCCGACCCGTCACCGTTTGGAGCGACCGGCGCTGAAACCTGGGCCGTAGGCAGCGATGGAAGTCAAATCGATCTTAATGGTTTGCTCCGCCGCTGCGAAGCTGAAGGCTTCAATCGCATTTTCCTCGAGGGCGGCGGCACGCTGGCAGCCAGCTTCCTCGCTGCTGGTCTGGTCGACGTCCTCGCCTGGTTTCGCGCGCCCATTCTGATCGGCGGGGACGGCATTCCAGCCATCGGTCTGCTTGGGCTGGACCGCATGGAGCAAACCCGCCGCTGGTCGCTCACCGCACGGGAGGCATTCGATGACGACTGCCTTGAGCTCTGGACCCCGATCTGACGACTGCCCCCAAGTCAAATTGACCCAGCGAAAGTGATTGGTGCACCTGCAACCCATCCCTATATGGCCGTTGAGGAAGAGGAATAGACATGTTTACCGGTCTGGTTACCGACATTGGACGCGTTGAGAGCGTCGAGGACACGAACGGGCTGAGACGCCTCCGTGTGCGCTCACACTTTCCAGCAGACGACATTACGTTGGGCGCTTCCATCATGCATGCAGGGGTCTGCCTGACGGTTGTCGAGTTTGGCCCGGCCGAGGATGGTAGCTGGTTCGAGGTTGAGGCCGTCCCAGAAACGCTGTCTCTGACGACGCTCGGCGAGCTTGAGACCGGTTCACCTGTAAACCTTGAACTGTCACTCAGACTTGGCGACGAGCTCGGCGGCCATCTCGTCTATGGTCATGTCGACGGCCTCGGTGAGATCGTCTCGATTTCGGAAGAGGGTGACAGCTACCGTGTGCGCATCCGCCCGCCAACCAGCATCGCCCGCTACTTCGCGACCAAAGGTTCGGTAACAGTTAGCGGCGTGTCTCTCACCGTCGCAAAGGCTCATGAAGATGGCGACTTCGATGTCGCGATTATTCCCCATACCTGGCAAGTCACGACGCTGAGCGCATTACAGCCGGGCAGCAAAGTAAATCTTGAGGTCGACATGCTCGCGCGGTACGTCGCCCGGATGATCGGTGCAGACGCACCGGAGACCAAGGGTAAGGCATGAGCGGCGACCTCCACCACGCAATTTCTTCCATCGATGAAATCATCGAGGACGCTCGCAATGGGCGCATGTTTATTCTCGTTGATGCGGAAGACCGCGAGAATGAGGGCGACCTTGTCATCCCGGCAAGCTTTGCGACCCCTGAAGCGGTCAACTTCATGGCGAAGTTCGGCCGCGGCCTGATCTGCCTCTCCATGACGAAGGAGCGGGCTCGCACGCTAAACCTCGACATGATGGCGCGTGACAACCGCGAAAGCATGCAGACGGCCTTCACCGTCTCGATCGAAGCAAAAGACGGCGTCACGACCGGTATTTCTGCGGCAGATCGCGCCCGGACCGTCGCTGTTGCAATCGACCCGACCAAGGATCACCACGATATCGTCTCACCGGGCCATGTCTTTCCACTGATCGCGCGCGATGGCGGCACGCTCGTCAGGGCAGGGCATACTGAAGCGGCTGTCGATCTCTCTCGCATGGCGGGCCTCTATCCAGCTGGCGTGATCTGCGAAATCATGAATGATGACGGGACGATGGCCCGACTTCCTGAACTGGTTTCCTTTGCCCAGCTTCATGGTCTCAAGATCGGCACGATCGCAGATCTTATCGCCTGGCGCCGCAAGAATGACCGCTATCTGGAGCGGCGCGTAGAAGCCCCGCTCGACAGTGAGTATGGCGATGGCTTCAAGACGGTCGTCTTCCGTAACTCGCTGGACAATTCCGAGCACATCGCCGTAGTCCACGGCACGATCAGCCCTGACGAGACGGTTCTTGTGCGCGTCCATCGGACCGATGTTCTGTCGGACATTCTAGGCCAGAAAGGCCCCCGCGCAAACCTTGTCGAAAAGGCAATGAAGATCATTGCTGAGTCCGATGAGCCAGGCGTGGTTGTCTTCGTCAACACGATGCGCCCCAACTCGATCGCGTCGCGTCTCGGCCTTAAAACCTCCGAGGACGATGATGGTCACATGCCGCTTCGCGAGTACGGTGTCGGCGCGCAGATCCTGCGTGAGCTCGGCGTCCGGAAAATGACCTTTCTCTCAGACACCAAGCCGACACGCGTGGCTGGCCTTGAAGGCTATGGCATGCAAATCGAAGGCTGGCGAACCCTTACGGACGGAAACTCCTGATGCCCCACCGCATTCTCGTCGCGACCTCGCGCTATTACGATCACATCTCTCGCGAAATGGAAGCGGGCGTTGCCGAAACACTCGCCGATGAGGACGTCTCCCTGGAAACCATCGAAGTGCCTGGTGCATTTGAAGTCCCAGGCATCATCGCCATGGCGGCCGACAGTGGCCGGTTTGATGGCTATATTGCGCTTGGCTGCGTCATTCGCGGTGAGACCAGCCATTATGACTATGTCTGCGGTGAGAGTGCCCGCGGTCTGATGACCCTCGCTGTCGAGCGGCGCCTCGCCATCGGCTACGGTATCCTGACGGTCGAAAACGAAGCGCAGGCGCTGGAACGCGCGGACCGCAAACGCAAGAACAAGGGCCGCGATGCTGCAATCGCCTGCCTTGAAATGTTGAAGCTCCGCAAGAAGTTTGTGGGATGAGCGACGCTCAGAAACTCCCCTTTGAAGTTATTCGCGCGCGCCGGGCTGGCGCCCGCCTGGCGGCTGTGCAGGCGCTCTATCAGATGGAACAGACAGGCCGCGGTGCCAGCGCCGTCATCCGTGAGTTCATGGAAGACCGTCTGGGCTTCGGCCCGGATGAGGAGCCTGTCGAGGAAGCCGACCCCGATCTCTTCAAGGAAATCCTGAAAGCGACCGTCGAGCACCAGAGTGCCATCGACAGCGCGATCCTGAAGCGGCTCAACAAGGGCTGGAAGCTTGCCCGCCTCGACTCCACCACGCGCGCTATTCTTCGCGCAGCGACGGCAGAGTTCATTGCGCACCGCGAACTTTCGCGCGCCGTGGTGATCGACGAGTACGTATCGCTCGCGCATGACTTTTTCGAATCATCCGAAGCAAATTTCGTGAACGCGGTTCTGGACAATATCGGCCGGGACGTCAGGCCAGAGGAGTAGGGCGCAATGAGCGAGTTCGACTGGATCGACCGCTATCTTCGCCCGCTCGCCACTGCTCCCGGCGCGCACAATCTCAAGAATGATGTCGCGACGCTGAGCGACAGTGTGGGCGCGACGATCGCGACAATGGATACGATTGTCGAAGGCGTACACTTTCTTTCCAGCGACCCCATAGAGACGGTCGGCAAGAAACTCCTGCGCGTGAACGTCTCGGATATTCTCTGCAAAGGCGCTTTGCCCAAAGATGCGTTGCTGTCCGTCGCTTTGCCCAATGATTTCACCGAAGAAAGTTTTGCGACTTTCTGCAGGGGACTCGGCGCCGACCTCGTAGAATGGGGCGTTACCCTCCTGGGCGGTGACACTGTGCGAACGCCAGGTCCCCTCACGCTGACCATCACATTGACGGGCACGTGCCTCGCTGCCGGGCCCGTCGAGAGAAGCGGCGCCCAGCCAGGCGATGTTCTTTGCGTGACCGGCGAAATCGGTCATGGAGGCCTGGGGCTTACCGATGCGAAGGCCGGGCGCCCATCGACCCATGCGGATCATTACAGGGTACCCCGGCTGCCGGGCGTAGAGGTCGCTGACCTCGTAGCCTGCTTTGCCAGCGCCTCGATCGACGTCTCCGATGGGCTTCTATCCGATACTGCCCTTATTGCTGAACAGAGCAGGGTGGCTGTTTCGCTCCAACTCAGCGATGTGCCTTATGCAGCCCCCGTTTCAACTGCAGAAGACGCGATCAATCTGGCAACCTCCGGCGACGACTATCAGACGCTTTTCACGGTGCCGCCTTCTGATTTAGAGGCGTGCTTGGAGCGGGCGGATGAAAGCGGCCTCTCTGTCACCGTAATCGGACAAGTGCGTACCGGCAGCGAGGTTGAGCTTCGTTTTCAGGACGAGATCTTCGAGACGCCGACGCGCTCAGGCTATTCACACTAAACCGACGTTAAGCGCCTCCCGCTTCCACTCGAAGTTTCTTGCTAATCGCGGCAGGGTTTGGCACTCCTGAATCCACAAATGGGGAGGTTTGATTCCGCGCGAATCAAGCTCCGAAAATATAAGGGAGGAAGGGCAAAACATGACCCTATGGTATTATATCGCACTCGCGGCGGGCATCGTCGCAGTGCTCTATGGCTGGCTTCAGTCGCGCTCGATCATGAGCGCTGATGCTGGCTCGGACCGCATGAAAGAAATCGCGTCGGCGATCCAGGAAGGCGCAAACGCCTATCTCAAACGCCAGTATACGACAATTGCGATGGTCGGCGTCGTCGTCACGATTGGCCTCGCCATCGCATTCCGTGGCTGGGAAGTGCCTCTTGGCTTTGTCATCGGCGCAGTCCTGTCAGGCGCTGCGGGCTTCATCGGGATGAAAGTCTCGGTTCAGGCGAACGTCCGCACGACGCAGGCCTCCAGCATCAGCCTCGCCAAGGGGCTCGATATGGCCTTCAAGTCCGGTGCGGTCACCGGACTTCTGGTCGTCGGTCTCGCCCTGATTGGTGTCGTTGCCTATTACGGCCTTCTGACAGGCTTTGAAGGCTATGTGGACGGTGAGCGGACGGTCGTTGACGGTCTCGTTGCGCTCGGCTTCGGGGCTTCCCTGATTTCGATCTTCGCCCGTCTCGGCGGCGGTATCTTCACCAAGGGTGCGGACGTCGGTGGCGACATGGTCGGTAAGGTCGAAGCCGGCATTCCGGAAGATGACCCGCGCAATGCTGCAACGATTGCTGATAATGTCGGTGATAATGTCGGCGACTGCGCAGGCATGGCGGCTGACCTTTTCGAAACCTATGCCGTGACGATCGTCGCGACCATGGTTCTCAGTGCGATCTACTTTGGCGCCTTGCCATATATCGGTTCCATCATGCTGCTGCCGCTCGCCATCTGTGCGGTCTGCATCGTGGCCTCGATTATCGGCACCTTCTTCGTGAGGCTCGGCAAGGGCTCCACGAACATCATGGGGGCGCTCTATAAGGGTCTCATCGTAACCGGCATCTTTTCACTGATCGGTCTTGCTGCCGCGATCTATTTCGTGCTGCCAGCAGGCTTCGGCGTGCTCGAGGGTGCGGGTGGCGCATCCATCGGTGTCGCTGTCGGCGCGCTGACCGGTATGGACCTTTTCGTCTGCGGTGCAGCAGGTCTGGTCGTCACGGCCCTTATTGTCGTGATCACCGAATACTATACCGGCACCGCCTACCGCCCGGTTCGTTCGGTCGCCAAATCATCGGAGTCGGGACACGGCACGAATGTGATCCAGGGTCTGGCGGTCTCGCTGGAGTCCACCGCGCTGCCTGCCATCACGATCATCGCAGGTATCATCGTCACCTACAACTTCGCGGGTCTTTACGGCATCGCGATCGCGACGACCACAATGCTGGCGCTTGCCGGCATGATCATCGCGCTCGATGCATTCGGTCCGGTGACCGACAATGCTGGCGGTATTGCTGAAATGGCAGAGCTTCCACCGGAAGTCCGGGAAACGACGGACGCGCTGGACGCCGTTGGCAACACCACCAAAGCGGTGACCAAGGGCTATGCCATCGGTTCTGCCGGCCTCGGTGCGCTTGTTCTGTTTGCGGCCTACAATGCCGACTTGCAGTACTTCACCGAAAACGCCGTCGAAGGCAGCTTCTTTGCCAATGTCGGCGCGGTGAACTTCTCGATCGCCAACCCTTACGTCGTCGTAGGTCTGCTGTTTGGTGGCCTGCTGCCATTCCTGTTCGGTGGCATGTCGATGATGGCGGTTGGACGTGCGGCGCAGGCTGTGGTCGAGGAAGTCCGTCGCCAGTTCCGTGAGATGCCAGGCATCATGAAAGGCGAGGTTCGCCCTGACTATGGGCGTGCTGTCGATATCCTTACCACCGCAGCGATCAAGGAAATGATTGTCCCATCACTGCTGCCAGTGCTCTCGCCGATCGTTCTGTTCCTTGTGATCTGGCCAATTGCAGGCCCAGCATCTGCGCTCGCAGCTGTCGGCGCCATGTTGCTCGGTGTCATTGTGACGGGTCTCTTCGTCGCGATTTCCATGACATCAGGGGGCGGCGCATGGGACAATGCGAAGAAGTATATAGAAGATGGCAACCATGGCGGCAAAGGCTCAGAGGCTCACAAGGCCGCTGTGACTGGCGACACCGTTGGTGACCCGTACAAGGATACTGCTGGCCCGGCCGTGAACCCGATGATCAAGATCACGAACATCGTGGCCTTGCTCATGCTGGCCATGCTGGCGCACTAGGGCTTCGGCCACTCAAGACAAAGAAAAGCCCCGGCCAATCTGGCCGGGGCTTTTTTGTTCGGGATAAATGAAACTGGCGATCAGACGCGCCCACATCACAGACTATTGGGGACGACGACCTGTCGGGTTGCCAGGCGTCGCTTCGTTTGTCTGCGGCAGCACAGAACGACCGACATTGCCGAATATCTGCTCCCAGAGGCCAAGTTCACGGCCACGGGTAGGCGTTTCGCGCGACGCATAGTTGATGACGCGGCCATCATTCTGATCGTATTCAAGCACCTCTTCAACGACATCCTCGTCGCTGAACCGGATCGCTGTGACGGTACGTGTCGAGATTTCCGGACGATAGAAAGCAAAACGCTCCTGGACCGTCGTGATGTACATCCAGGTGTTCTCGTCGAAGACGCTGCTTGTCGAAGGTGAACCAAGCTGGGCCAATACGGTCGAGCGCGTATCAATGCCAGGCGTGATCTGGTTGGGAGCAACTTCGTCAGGGGCATAGCCATGATAGGCTTTGACCGGGGAAATGCAGCCCGCTGTTATGCAGGCCAGTGCCACGCTCGCAAGAATGGTACGATGTGCCATAAACAGTTCCTTTCACTCCCAATTCGCTTACAGGGCACTGCAGGCAATTGGCAAGTTACAGAGCGCAGATATGCAACGGCTCCGAAACCTTTTCACAAGCCAGAAATCGCGAGATCGCAGCGAAGCTGCAAAGCGCCTTCATAAGGATGTGACGGCCCGCTCCCGGGCTCCGCGCCTCTATGGCGGCAACGCGCTTGAGGACACGATTGAAGGCCGCACAAATTGTATAGCCTTGTTCGCCGGACTGGTGACGGGACGTCTCGCGGCCATTGGCCCGGAAGGGCAGGCACTATCGAGCCGCCTGACAGACAGCATCTTCGACGAAATAGATGCAGGCCTCCGGGAAACAGGGGTCGGGGACGCGTCAATCGCCCGCAAGGTCCGAAAAATCGGGGAAAGATTCGTCGGGCTGGGCATCGCCGTCAACGAAGCTTTTGCTGGCAACAATATCGAGAGCGACCTTGCATCCATGATCGAGCGCAATGGCCTTGCGTCCGGCGATGGCACTTTCGTTTTGCGCACGAGCATGATGCGCGCGCACGCGTCGCTGGCTTCCCAGGCCGACGACGCGCTGCTGGCGGGACAGACAGGCTGGGACCAATCATGAAATACGTTCCGCGTTGCGGTCAGTCAGTTGCACTGCTCTGGCCGGGTGCCTACTGTCTGGCCAATAAATGATTGGTACTGTCTCCCAGATGAGCGAACTCACCCTTTCAATTGACGCCATGGGCGGCGATGCAGCCCCTGAAGTTGTTCTGGACGGCATAAAGCTGTTCAGTAAGACCAGCGAAAAGACGCGCTTTCTCC
The DNA here is from genome assembly GCF_000376805.1 of Henriciella marina DSM 19595. Classification (NCBI taxonomy): domain Bacteria; kingdom Pseudomonadati; phylum Pseudomonadota; class Alphaproteobacteria; order Hyphomonadales; family Hyphomonadaceae; genus Henriciella; species Henriciella marina. The sequence goes on from NZ_AQXT01000002.1 coordinate 808,316, forward strand.
TCCACGGGCGTCAGGCTGAGCTTGAAGCCGGCATTGCAGCGCGCAACCTCGCAGCGATCTGCGATATCTGTGACCAGCCTGATATCGTCAGCATGAATGCCAAGCCATCAAGCGCGCTGCGCAAGGCAAAAGGCACCAGCATGTGGAGCATGATCGAGGCGGTAAAGGATGGCCGGGCTACCGCGGGCGTCTCTGCAGGCAATACCGGCGCTCTGATGGCTATGTCGATGCTGGCACTCCGCAAGATGGAAGGCGTGCACCGGCCCGCCATGACTGCCGTCTGGCCTACTCTGGAAGGCCGCTGCGTCGTTCTGGATGTGGGCGCAAATCTCGACGCCGATGCCGAACAGCTTGTCGAGTTCGCCGTGATGGGCGAATCCTATGCCCGCGCCGTCTTCGGCAAGGAACGGCCCACTGTCGGTCTTCTGAACATCGGGTCCGAAGAGGAAAAAGGCACCGACGCCATCAAGCTTGCCGGCGAGATCCTGCGCAACCGAGATCTCGGCATCGACTTCAGAGGCTTCGTTGAGGGCAATGATATCTCAATGGGCGTGGTCGATGTCGTCGTCACTGACGGGTTTACAGGCAATGTCGCGCTGAAGACAGCAGAGGGCACCGCCCGTCTCGTCTCCACCTATGTACGTCAGGCCCTCACAGCGAGCGCGGTCAGCAAACTCGGCGCGGTGCTCGCAGGGTCCGGCCTCAAGGAACTCAAACGGAAGATGAACCCGTCCAGCGTTAATGGCGGCGTCCTGCTCGGTTTGAATGGCGTGGTCGTCAAAAGCCATGGCGGCACAGATCCTGAAGGCTACGCAACCGCAATTAGCCTGGCGGCAAACCTTGCGCACAGCAACTATATGCAGGAAGTAGCCTCGGCCCTCTCGCGAGTGTCCAAACAGGTTACCGACACGGAAACAGTCGACGGATGAGTATGCAGCGTAGCTTGATCTTGGGGACTGGCGCCTACCTTCCGGCCCGGACCCTCACCAATAACGACCTTGCAGCCATGGTCGATACGTCTGACGAGTGGATCCGGGAGCGGACCGGCATCGAAGAGCGCCACATCGCTGCAGATGGTGAATTCACATCAGACCTCGCAACGGCCGCCGCGCGCGAAGCCATTGAAAATGCAGGTCTCACCGTAGGCGACATCGATCTCATCGTGGTCGCGACGACCACGCCGGATCAGACATTTCCGGCTACCGCCACCACGGTCCAGCACAAGCTCGGCATGAAACAGGGCGCAGCTTTTGACGTCCAGGCGGTGTGCTCAGGATTTTTGTTCGCGCTCGCGACCGCTGATTCGATGCTGCGCCAGAACCTCTTTACCACTGCGCTGGTCATAGGCGCGGAGACATTTACCCGAATCCTTGACTGGTCCGACCGGTCGACCTGCGTGCTCTTTGGCGATGGGGCAGGGGCTGTTGTGCTTCAGACGGGGACTGGCGAAGCGGATGAGGGCGTCATCGCCCATCACGTGCGTACCGACGGCTCCAAGAAAGACCTGCTCTATGTCGATGGCGGCGTCTCATCCACAGGCACAATTGGCCACGTCCGGATGCAGGGCAATCAGGTGTTTCGCCATGCGATCACCAACATATCCAGCGCCGTTCGGGCCGTCCTCGCAGACACTGGCCACGACATAAACGACATTGACTGGTTCGTGCCTCATCAGGCCAATCAGCGGATTCTGGACGGTGTCGCCCGCAAGCTCGGTCTCGATGAAGACAAGGTCATTTCGACCGTTGCCCTGCACGGAAATACATCCGCTGCCTCCATTCCGCTGGCCCTTCACACAGCGATTAAGGATGGACGCATCAAAAAGGGTGATCTTGTGTTAAGTGAAGCGATGGGCGGCGGTTTTTCCTGGGGCGCCTCCCTCTTCAGGCTGTAATCTTTTCATTAAGAAATCGGCCATATCTGTTAACCAGAGGAGCTGAATTCGTGAGCAATCAAACCGTCACCCGCGTAGAGCTGTCGGACGCTATCGTCCGTGAAGTTGGCCTGACTCGTCAGGAATCTGGCGACATTCTCGACCGTGTGCTCGACCTTATCGGGAAAAGCCTCGAACACGAGAATGAGGTCAAACTCTCCCGGTTCGGAAACTTTGTCGTTCGCAAGAAATCAGCGCGTGCTGGACGCAATCCAAAAACAGGCGTCGAGGCAAAGATCTCTGCCCGCCGAGTCGTCACGTTCAAACCGTCACCGCTCCTCAAATCGGCAGTCGAATCAGAAGAATAGATAAGAGGGAAATCCATGGGAAATGCCGCAAAGCGGGTCAAGAAATCCGCAGATGCCTACCGGTCGATCGGGGAAGCCGCAGACGAACTGGGCCTTCAGCCCCACGTCCTGCGCTACTGGGAAGGCAAGTTCACGCGGCACTTGAAACCCATGAAGCGCCCAGACGGGCGCCGCATGTTCCGACCAGAGGATATGAAGGCGCTCAAGGCCATTCAGCTGCTCGTCCATGAAAAGGGGTTCACGCTGAAGGGGGCAGGCCAGCTCCTCAACGAACAGGGGCTCGATGCCGTTCTTGGCGGTGATGCTACGCTGAATGCGAAAAGGGCAGACCCAATTTCAGCAAAGACCGAACCGGAAGGCCCGGCTCGCAGATTGCAGGAATCGGTTCGCGCCGCGTTTTCCTATGAACAACCCGGACCCAAACCGCTAGGTGCCAGCCGGTCACGCCTGGAGACGATGCTGTCTGATCTTGAAGACATAAAGGCCCGGCTCGACGCCGCGCGTCTCAGCAAGGCGGCCTGAAACCAGCAGCAACAGCGATTGCAATAATCAGGCGCCGCGATTAAGCAGGCGCCTAGTCGGAGCGTAGCGCAGCCCGGTAGCGCACTTGTCTGGGGGACAAGGGGTCGTGGGTTCGAATCCCGCCGCTCCGACCATTCTATTCCCGGTCCAGCTGGGCCCTGTAAAGCGTTGCCTTTACGGCTTTTTCCCAGCCCGAAACGAGCGATTTTCGCTCACTATCTGCCATTGACGGCGAGAACACCGTTTCGCTCTGCCAGAGCTTCTCGAGCACATCCACGCTTTCGAAGACGCCAGCTTGAAGCCCCGAGAGGAATGCCGCGCCCCGCGCCGTGCTCTCGATCATGTCCGGGCGGTCAATAGTAGTCTCTGACACATCCGCCAGGAATTGCAGGAACCAGCTATTGGCGACCATGCCGCCATCGACGCGAATGCGGCTGGTATCAAACCCATCGGCATTAAGCGCGTTGAGAAGATCAAGCGTTTGATAGGCCACCGACTCAAGCGCAGCGCGGGCAATGTCCGCCTTGTCTGTCCCGCGTGTGAGGCCGAACATGCTTCCGCGCGCCTCCGGATCCCAGTGCGGTGCGCCTAGACCGGTGAAAGCTGGGACGAAATAGACGCCCTCATTGCCGCCAGCCTGCTTGGCCAACGCTTCTGTTTCGCTCGCGCTCTCGATGATCTGCAGGCTGTCGCGCAGCCATTGAGAAACAGCGCCCGCAATGAAGATAGACCCTTCGATCGCAAATTGCGGTCTCGATCCAGTCCGGCAGGCTACTGTCGACAGGAGGCGGTTCGTCGACTGCAGGCACTGGTCACCCGTATTCGCGAGCAGGAAACAGCCCGTTCCATAGGTGCTCTTGACCATGCCCGGATGAAAACAAGCCTGTCCGAAAGCGGCTGCCTGCTGATCACCTGCGACACCCGTCACCGGCAGGGACCGGCCAAACCATTGCCGGTCCGTCTCGCAGAAGGCCGCCGCGCTCGGCTTCACCTCGGGCAGAACCGATTTCGGGATATCCAGCAGGCGCAGCAACTCATCGTCCCAGCGGCCGTCTTGGATGTTGTAGAGCAGCGTCCGGCTGGCATTGGTTTCGTCTGTGACATGCGTCTTGCCGCCGCTTAGGCGAAACATCAGAAAACTGTCCACCGTGCCAAACGCCAGATTACCCTCCGCGGCGAGCTTTTCGGCCTCGGGCCTGTTCTCAAGGATCCAGCGAAGCTTGGTGCCCGAGAAATAGGGGTCGATGGTCAGGCCACTCCGGCGATTGACGAGGGTCTCATGGCCGGCAGCGCGAAGCGTTTCGCACATGGCTGCCGTGCGACGGTCCTGCCAGACGATCGCCCGCCCGACCGGCTTTCCTGTTCGCCTGTCCCAGACAATAACTGTCTCTCTTTGATTGGCGATACCGATAGAGACGACTTGCCCGTCCGTCTGCGCTTCACCCTCGCTCATGGCCTGGCGGGCGGTGTCCAAGGTTGTCCGCCAGATATCTTCCGGGTCATGCTCAACCCAGCCGGGCTTCGGGAAGTGTTGCGCAAACTCCTCCTGAGCGGTCGCGACAACAGTACCGGCCGCGTCGAAGACCATAGCGCGGCTGGACGTTGTGCCCTGATCCAGGGTGAGAATGAGCGGTTGAGGCGACATAGGAAAAGCTCCGTATTTTCAGTGCCCCACGCGAAAGGTCGTTGAAATTTCAAGGACCCGTCTTGAGGGGATGTTCACCTCTCCTGTCTAAGACCGTGAGCGAAGGTCCGCAAAGAGGAATGGTAATGGGCGACGAACCTAAGCCAGCGAATACACTCGCGCTGAAGAGCGCGGGCATTGTGGGTACATTGGATATTCCGGAAGAACAGCTTGGTTCGATCCGTGAAAAACAGCTGCTCGCAGTTGGCTCGCTCCTGCCCGTCATTGGCCTTGCCAACCTCGTAAATGCTGCCGTTGTCATGATGTCCTTCGCGAACACGCCCGCGAACAGACTTCTTGGCGTCTGGTCGCTCACAATGGTGATCGCGACCTCGATCATGCTCGTCGGCTATTTTATGATGCGCCGCAACAGGCAGCACGCTGACCTCGGCTCGGCGGATGAGCGGTCCAAGGCCAGCATCGACCGGTTCGGACGTTTTGCTTCAGTGCTTGGTATTCTTTGGGGTATCCTGCCGTTGCTGATCCTGCCGCTGACGGACCATACCAATCAGCTGGCCGTCAGCTCCATTGTCGCAGGCGTCATGTTCGCAGGGGTCCTGCTTGTCGGACGTATACCAGAAGCGGCGATCGGCTTTCTTGTGCCAACCGCCCTTGGCTATATTGTCGGCCTTCAGCTGGGCCAGGATCCACGCAATGACTTCCTGTCGGTACTAGCCTTTGTCTACGCAGTCGTTCTCTGGACGTCCTCGAAATGGTCTTTCAACCAGTTTGTCGAGCAGCATCTCAGCGGTACCGCGGTTAAGCAGCAGGCCCAGCTGATCGGCCTGCTTCTCCGAGACTTTGAGGAAAGCACCTCCGACTGGCTGTGGCAGACCGACGAGAAGAATTGTCTGATCGAGATACCGCTGCCCTCCATGACAGAGCAGAATCATTTTGAAGCCATGTCGCAGGGGGATGACCTGCTAACCCTCTTCAAATCGAGTGATGAAGCAAATACCTTGGCGCGTTGCCTTGAGCGTCAACAGAGTTTCCGGGATCTCGTCCTGCAGGTTGAGAACGCGGAAGAGACATGGTGGTCTCTCACCGGCAAACCGATCTTCAACGCAACTGGGCGGTTTCAGGGTTTTCGAGGCGTCGCCTCGGATATTACCCAGTCGAAGGCCATCGAAGACCGCATTGCCTTCATGGCGCATTACGACCCGCTTACCTCGCTGCCGAACCGCGCCAATCTTCACGAATCTCTCGAAAAGGCTTCGCTGCGACCCGTACCGGAAGGGCGCTGCCGCGCGCTTCTCTGGCTCGATCTGGACAATTTCAAATGGGTCAATGATACGCTCGGCCATCCAGCCGGTGATGAGCTTCTTTGTCAGGTGGCCAAACGTCTGCGGGATGCAGCGCCCGATGCCGAGGTTACAGCCCGGCTTGGCGGCGATGAGTTCGCAGTCCTGCTAGAGAGCGAAGATCAGGACGCCCTTCTGGAGACCGTGAAGGCAATGAGCGAGACGCTCAACCGTCCCTACGACATCTGGAGCTCGATCGTGCATTGCGGCGCCAGTATCGGCGTGCGGATCATCGAGCAGCATAATATGGAAATCCAGACGCTGCTGAAACATGCTGACCTTGCGCTCTACCAGGCCAAGGAAGTGGGCAAACGCACCTGGTGCGTCTTCAGCCAGAACCTCGCAGACAAGGCACGCGCTCGTCAGAGCATTGAGCTCGACCTCAACAAGGCACTTGAAAACAATGAGTTGCGGCTCTTCTTTCAACCGCAACTTAACGCCAAGACAAATGAGATCATCGGCTGCGAAACCCTTATCCGCTGGGAGCATCCAACCCGCGGCCTGATCGGGCCAGACCATTTCATCCAGCATGCAGAAGACAGCGGCATCATTACGCGTCTCGGCGACTGGGCACTACGCGAAGCGCTAAAGGCCGCTCGCCGCATGCCGGACAATATGCGGGTCGCGGTAAATATCTCGCCTCTCCAGATCCACAGCTCAAGCCTTGTGACGACGATCATCAATGCGATCGCGGTCAATCAGATCGATCCGGCCCGCTTGGAGCTGGAGATCACCGAATCAGTGCTGATGAACGATACCGAGTTCACGCTGCAGCGCCTGAAACAGCTCAAGGATATCGGCCTTCGCATCTCGCTGGATGACTTTGGCACGGGCTTCTCCTCGCTCAGCTATCTTCGCCGTTTCCCATTCGACAAGCTGAAGATCGACAAGAGCTTCGTGGAAGACATTGACCACAACCACGAAAGCCGCGCGATCACCAAAGCCACGCTTCAGATCGCCAAGGCCTTGAACATGAGCTGCACCGCCGAGGGCGTGGAGACCGAGACCCAGAAGCAGTATCTGACCGACATCGGGTGCGATGAGCTTCAGGGCTATCTCATCAGCAGGCCGCAGCCATTGGACCTCCTCGGCCATCTGATACCGATACGCACGCAGGCAGAGGCCGATCTTTTACTGGCGGCATCCGACTCCGAGATCCGTATGACGGGCGATGTTATCAAGCTCGATGCCAAGCCGCGCGACAAGCAAAAGGCCACCGGCTAGACCGTATTTCAGACGGGCAGGGGGTGGCAGCATCTCTAGCTGTAACTCGTCTGCACACGGGCGCAGTTCATGCTTGACCGGCCCGCCTGCCTTGTCTAATCAGGCGCCTCACCGCCAAATGCGGTGGACGATCTGCGCGGGTGTAGCTCAGTTGGTTAGAGTGCCGGCCTGTCACGCCGGAGGTCGCGGGTTCGAGCCCCGTCACTCGCGCCATTTCGAACGAAATGGTGAAAGCAGATCAAGAAAAAGGCGACCGTTCCAGACGGTCGCCTTTCTTTTTTACCTACAATAGAGACCTGTATCAGCTATCGACGAAGTTGGCTGGACGCTTCTGAAGCTCGGCCATGATCGCCTCGACCTGGTTCTTGCTGCCGATCAACTTGTCCTGCAGCACCGATTCCTGAAGCAGGGCTTCGGCATCATTCATGTTCGGCAGATTGTTGTAGATCTCCTTGTTGGCGCGAATAGCGTCAGGATTCTTTGACGCAATCAGACCGGCAAGCTCCATTGCCCGCTCATATGGCGTTTCGCTGACCTCGGTCGCAAAGCCGTATTCGGCGGCGTCCGTGCCCGAGAAGATGCGGCCGGTATATGTCAGCTCGCGGAGGCGATCGTCGCGGCAGAGCGTGCCCATGATCGCCGTGCCCGCCATGTCCGGCACCAGCCCCCATTTGATCTCCATGATGGAGAGCTTTGTCGCCGGATGGATGATGCGCATATCGGCGCCCAGCATCACTTGAAAGCCGCCGCCAAGGGCGACGCCGTGCACGGCCGCAATGACCGGCATTGGCAGCGCTCGCCAGCCCCACACGGCCTGCTGCGCGCGGTTCGTGATGCCATGCGTGCGCGGCTCAAGCTTTGAGCGCCCAGCAGGCGTTCCGCCGCCACCAGACCCTTCAGCCATCTTGCCGAAATTGCCCATGTCCAGCCCGGCACAGAACGCGCGGCCCTCGCCGGAGAGAACGACACAGCGAACCGACTTGTCCTTGGAAAGCTCATCGGTCGTCGAAAGCAGCGCTTCGAACATGGCGTCGTCGAGCGCATTCATCTTGTCCGTGCGAACAAGTTTGACGTCAGCGACGCCATCTTTCTTGGTAACCTGAATGCGTTCCGACATCGTCGTCTCCTCATAAATCCTGTGATCCGCCGGCCAATCTGCCGAACGAAAAACGCCGGGACAAGTTATGTCCCGGCGTCATACAGTTTTGGTGGCTCTATTCGCCGCACTCGGCGCTAGAGGAAGAGCTTCGCAAACTCGCGCGGCTTGCGGTTCTTCCAGGCGCCCTTGTGCCAGGCGGCCGATGCGAGAAGTGGCACGACGGAACCGGCTTCAGCGAAGACCATCTGCTCATAGACGGTCTGAACCTTGCCCCAGCTCGCCGCCTCTTTCAGCGTCGAAGAAGAACAGGCCCCATCGCGGGTATCGGCGACAGTGATCTGCACGGCATATTTGTGCATCTCGCATTCCTTGCCGAGGATTTCCGCGCAGACCACAGTGTCCTGCACGAAGTTCTTCGGCACGCCGCCGCCAACCATCAGCAGGCCGGTTGTCCCTGCCGCGATCTTGACGTCGGTCAGCTCACGGAAATCGGCGACGCTGTCGATCGACATGTAATTGCCTGGGTTCTCGACCTGATGCTTCACGAGGCCGAAGCCAGCAGAACAGTCAGAGAAGGCCGGCACGAAGATCGGGACATTGTGATCATAGCAGGTCTCGATGAGCGAGCCTTTCTTGACCGCATTGTCCTTCAGCCACTTGCCCATCTCCCAGATGAACTCACGCGAGGAATAGGGGCGCGCTTCCAGCTTGTTCGCAATCTGGTAGATTACGTCGTCGCAGGCCTGAAGCTCTTCCTCATCAATGAACGTGTCATAGATCCGGTCGATATAGAGGTCGCGCAGGATGTTATCGTCTACGGATTCTGGTGCCTGATAGTGCTGGTATCCAAGCGCTTCAAAGAAATCCATGTCGACGATGGATGCGCCGGTCGCAACGATACAATCAACCAGTCCGTATTTCACGAGGTCGCGGTAGACGTGCATGCAGCCGCCGGCAGAGGTGGAGCCAGCGAGTGTCAGAATGGTGGAGCAGTCCTGATCTTCCAGCGCCATGTTGAAGATGTCTGTCGCCCGGGCAAGGTCGCGGGACGTGAAGGACATCTTGCCCATCGATTCGACGATAGGGCGAGCATCGAACGTGGTGATGTCGATATGCTCGACCGGCTTGCTGAGAAGCTCGGCCTTGCGGTTTGAATTGTCAGCCATGGATAACTCCGATTGCGTGGGAGGCGTTGTAACGGTGTGATGTGACAGGGTCCAGACAGACAGAACCTCCGCCCGTCAGAGCGGAGGTTTCAGGGTCTGGTACGAGGGGGCGGGTTACGCCATAACGGCGACAGTGGTCTCGCTATAGAAGCCATTGAAGCGCGAAGACAGGGCCTGGCCATAGGCGCCAAGGTGGCAGATCTCGATCCAGTCGCCTTCAGCAACATCGGATGGAAGCTCAAACGGGCCTTCCATCACATCGAGACTGTCGCAGGTCGGTCCGAAAAAGCGGAACGCTTCTGTTTCTGCGGCCGCGCGTGGCTCGACGGTGTGGAGCTTGACCGGGAATTTCCATGCGCACTGGGCCGCATCGAACAGCGAGCCATAGCTGCCATCATTAAGATAGAGGTCGCCATCCTTGCGAAGCTCAACGCGGGCCAGCGTCGAGCCACCTTGCGCGCAGAGCGCCCGGCCAGGCTCACCCAGAACCTGAAGGCCATCAAAACCATGCGCGGCAAGCGAGGCGCGAATAGCGCTGAAATAGTCGCCCATCGGTTTTGGCGACATGCCGGGGTAGGGAACAGGAAACCCGCCGCCGCAGTCAATCGAGTCGATCTCGACGCCGGACGCATCGACGATGGAGCGCACATAGGACAGTGCGGTGTCATAGTCGCTGATCTCAAGACACTGCGACCCGACATGGAAGGTTACGCCGAGTTTGGAGGCATGCCGACGGGCTTCGCCGAGAAGCTCGATCGCAAGATCACGGTCCGCGCCGAACTTGCCGGATAGCGGCATCGCCGCGCCGCCCTTCGGCAGCGCCACGCGAAGGTGGAGGATCAGGTCGCTGGCATAGCCGGTGACTTCGAGCATCTTCTGAAGCTCGTCGAACGAATCGAACGAAAAGTCGCGTACTCCGCACTCATAGGCATGGCGGATCGCAGTGCGTGATTTCACAGGATGCATGAAGAAGAGCTTCGCGCCAGGCACGAGGCCCTGGATCAGGTCGACTTCGCGCGTCGATGCGACGTCGAAATTGCGCACACCGCTGGTCCAGAGCGTCTTGATGACGGCTGGATGCGGGTTGGCTTTGACGGCATAGAGAACCTTGCCCGGAAAACCGTTGAGGAAGGTGCGCGCAGCCGCCGCGATCTTCTTTGGGTAAAGCACAAAGATCGCGTCATCGCCTTCATAGGCGCGCAGGACATCTCCAACGCTTGCAAAGGCCGGAAGGCCAGTACGCGTGGAAGTATCGGGAAGAATAGCAGGGCGCGCCAGAGGCGCATATCCAGTTTTAAACATGGCAATGATTCGGAATTTGCTGGCATGACGCCAGTGAACTTACAGACTGCACCAGAACACAACGCCTGACGCGCTCGACAGTTCGGCGGGCGAACCCGCTACGGCCTTATAAGTTCAGCGACCGCAGCCGCATAATCTCCGAATTTTTTGTCGTAATAGTTATAGAGCCCGGTATCCCAGGCTGCATCCATACGGCTGTAAGCTGCCGCGAAAGCGATCATATTAGGGGCCATCCAAGTATCCTCGTCAAGCATTACCGGGGGTTTGGTCCGGTGATGAAAGTGAAGACATCTGGGCTCACCCGTACTGACGCCCTTTCGGGACCGTCGTAGCTCGCTTGCGTGTCGGCGGTTCGAATATTGAAACCGTATTCAAAGATCAAGTGTTTTTTACGTCATGAAGCGCGCGCAGTCCGCGCTCCAGATCTGCCTTGAGATCACCAGGGTCTTCGAGCCCCGCATGGAGCCGGACGAGACGCCCCTGCCGATGCGCTGTCCAGTCATCTGGAAGGCGCGTCAGTTGCTCATCGCAAGGGATAACAAGGCTCTCGAACCCGCCCCAGGAGAAGCCCATCTTGAAGAGGTTCAGCGCTGACAGAAAGGCATCAATGTGTGCGTCATCCGGCGCATCCAGCAGGAAGCCAAAAAGACCTGAACTGCCGGAAAAATCGCGGCGCCAGATCTCATGATCGGGATGGCTGGGAAGGGTAGGGTGGATGACCAGCGCTACATCCGGCTGCGTCTGAAGCCACCTGGCCAGCCCCAGCGCACTTTCCTGATGAGCGCTCAGCCGCGTGAAGAGGGTGCGTGTGCCTCGCAGAGCGGCATAGGCATCGTCCGGCCCAAGAGAGATGCCCCAATCCTCCGTGAGCGCCTCCACCGCTGCGCCGTGAGCTGGCTTGGTCGTCATCACGGCACCGCCAAACGCATCGGCATGACCGACCATGTATTTCGTCAGTGCCTGCACGGATATGTCGACACCAAGGTCGAGCGGCCGGTGATAGACGCCAGCCGACCAGGTATTGTCCATCATGGTCAGAACACCGGCCTGCCGCGCCATTTTCACGATGGCAGGCGTGTCGGAGATTTCAAACGTAAGTGAACCGGGCGCCTCCAGGACGATGAGTTTCGTTTGCGGCGTGATGGCTCTTTCGAGCGCCGCCAGGTCGCGCGGATTGAACCTTGCAGACGATACCCCCATCTTCGGCAGCCGCTTCTCACAGAAGCGTCGTGTCGGCCCGTAAACCGAGTCTGATAGCAGAACGTGGTCTCCGGCCCTTACAGCCGAGGCGATGCCGACCGCACAGGCACTCAGGCCCGACGGGGTGAGCCGCGCATGCGCCGCACCTTCGATCTCGCAGAGGGCGGCTTCCAGTTCACGATGAACAGAGAGCCCCATACGCCCATAGCCTGTCCCGCTGCCGTAAAGGGCGCCGCGGTCTGGCAGAAGAACAGTTGACGCGCGCTCGACCGGCGGGTTCACCGTTCGCCGTTCCGGATTGCCCTTGCGGTTATGGATCAGCCGGGTCGGAAGTTTCATGCCGACGTCGTCGCAATCTCGCTTTCAGGGTGCGCGGCCCATTCAGACCACGACCCATCATAAATGGCGACGTCCCAATTGCCGAGCTCTGCGAGCGCCAGGGCTATGACCGCAGCTGACACGCCCGAACCGCAGCTGGCGATGACCGGTCCGCTCGCATGACCACCCAGAAGGTCCTGCAACTTGTCGGTCGGCGCGAGCTTGCCATCCGGCTCAACCAGCCTGGAAGCCGGCACGTTGAGGCTTCCTGGAATATGGCCGGAAGGAAGGCCTTCGCGGGGCTCTTTCTCTGTCCCGGAAAACCTTCCGGCAGGCCGGGCATCAAGTATAGGAGGCTTTGCGGCCCGTGACGCGGCTATGACCTGTGCATGCGACCGGATGAGGTCTGAGCGCACGCGCGGGGTAAAGTGGCGCCCACCCGTAATGACCGGCGGCAGGTCTTCCAGCTCTCCGCCTTCGGCCTGCCAGGCGCGCAGGCCGCCGTTCAGGACATAGACATCTTTGTGCCCCATCGCCCGGAACATCCACCAGACACGCGCAGAGGCAAAGAAGTCATTCGCGTCATAGACGATGACGCGGTTGCCATCGCCAATGCCGAGTTTTCGCACGCGGGACGAAAACTTCACCGAATCCGGCATCATGTGCGGCAGCTCGGCCTCCTGATCGCAAACATCATCGATGTCGAAATAGACAGCGCCCGGTATGTGTCCGCGATCATAGGACTGGCGGCCTGCGCCGGGCGCGGCACTCCAGCCTGGAAACCAGCTCGCATCCACAACCCGAAGATCGGGCGCGTGCATATTGTCCATCAGCCAGCGGGCTGAAACGAGGGGGGATGTTGTTGCCATCAGGCTTCCTCCATCCATGGCGGTACGGGCAGGTCCTTGCTTCGCAGGAATTCCGGATTGAAGAGCTTGGACTGGTAGCGATTGCCGTAATCACAGAGGATCGTCACGATCGTGTGGCCCGGCCCAAGGTCCTTGGCGAGCCGCACAGCTCCCGCAATATTGATCCCGGCAGACCCGCCAAGACAAAGCCCTTCGTTCTGGATGAGATCATAGAGGATGTTGAGCGCCTCTTCATCCTGGCAGCGATAGGCATAATCGACCCTCAGGTCCTCGATATTCTTGGTGATCCGGCCCTGACCGATGCCTTCGGTAATCGAGGTGCCCTCTGATTTCAGCTCGCCATTCTTGAAATACTCGTAAAGCGCCGCGCCGCCGGGATCGGCGATACCTATCTTCACGTCCTTGCTCTGCTCTTGAAGGTATTTCGCAACGCCGGCCAACGTGCCGCCGGAGCCGACCGCACAGATAAAGCCATCGACCTTCCCTTCGGTCTGCGCCCAGATTTCCGGGCCCGTCGTTTCGTAATGGGCCTCCAGATTGGCAATGTTGTCGAACTGGTTCGCCCAGATTGCGCCATTGGGTTCGGTCTTGGCGAGCTCTTCTGCAAGCTTGCCGGAATAGCGCGCATAATGGTTCGGGTTGGAATAGGGGACGGCGTCCACCTCGATCAGCTCGGCCCCCAGGAGTTTCACCGCCAGCTTCTTTTCCTGGCTCTGGGTCCGCGGCATGACGATCACCACGCGGTAGCCGAGCGCGCTGCCCACGAGCGCAAGCCCGATACCTGTATTGCCGGCTGTGCCCTCGACGATGGTGCCGCCCGGTTTCAGGGTGCCAGAGCGTTCGGCGTCACGCACAATGCCAAGCGCCGCGCGATCCTTCACCGATTGGCCGGGATTGAGGAATTCGGCCTTTCCGAGAATTGTGCAGCCGGTTTCTTCTGAGACGCGCTGCAGCTTTATGAGCGGTGTATTCCCGATCGCATCCAGGACAGAATTGAGGATCATTCAAGGCACTCCATTTATTGATCTGGTTTAGCTGGGCACACTGTCAGTTACAACACTCGCCCAATTGATCCAGATGGCGACCGCACGCGTAGTTCAGAGCGAGTTGCAACTTCTGGAACACGCTATGAACGACCCGGATACATATCAGACCTTCATGCTCGACTATGCGACCGGCAATCTGTCGCTCAGCATGAGTATCGCGGCCACGATCCACCGTCTGATGTCCAGCGAGGGCGATGAGACCGCGCGCGTCTGGGAAACAGTCCGCACGTCTCTGGGCAAAGCCGGGGCGGATTACCGCCAGGCGCTCGACCGGATGGAGGATGTCGCAACCGATATCATCCAGACCGATTATGATGCTGTGAACTGGCGGCGCGGCCTCTCTGGGGCCCGGACGGCGAAGCTTCCCGAGGAAAGCGGCTCTCTCATGCGACTTGATCCTCGAGACCGCGTCTTCGAACACGGTCACAGCACGCTCGAGGCGATGATCGTCCTTGAGGGCAGCCTCAAGGATGGCCGCGGCACATTTGAGGCCGGCGATCTGGTTCTGGCCACCTCCGGCGTCCGCCACCGGCCCGAAGCGGCCGGGAACAAGGCATGTACCTGCTTCGTTGCTCGTGCAGATACGCCATTCTGGAGATTTACGTGAACAATCGACCCTGTATCGCCTCTATTGCAGTCGTCTTTCTGGCGGCGCCCGCCTTCGCTGACACAGCTGAGACCGACAGCATCAAGTCTCCGGTCGAAGCAGACGCGCCGGCGGCATGGCAGCCAGAAGATGGCGACCGCATCGCCTTTAATGTTCTTCGCAAGGGCAAGGAGTTTGGTACCCATACCATCTCGTTCGATGTCGAGTCCGAAGACAGATTCACTGCTACGTCCGATGTAGATCTGAAGGCGGGCCTCGGACCGATCACCGTCTTTCGGTATTCTCTGGATGCGACGGAAGCCTGGAAGGACGGAAACCTCGTTGGACTGTCAGGCAGGACCAATGATGATGGCGATGATGAATATGTCGAAGCCAATATGAGCGGCGACAGTCTCGCAATCGAAGGGTCGGCCTATACCGGCGATGCTCCCATTGGAATCATCCCGTCTAGCCACTGGAATATCCAGCAGGCCTTCAGCGACCAGATCCTATCGACCGAATCGGGTGAACTTCTCGACACCAGCGTCGAGAAAATCGGACGCGAAACCATTACGATCGGCGGCGAAGATGTTGAGACAACCCACTATCGTCTCGTCTCTGACCTGACCGTAGACCTCTGGTACGATGACGAATCGCGCTGGGTGAAACTCGGTTTTGAGGCACGCGGCCAACAGATCGATTACGTGCTGACCGAACTTTACTAGGACGACCTGAAAAAGGCGGGCTCTAAAGCCCGCCTTTTCTTTTAGGCCCGCGACAGCTGGAACTGACCGACATTAATCCGGCCATTCCCGAACCCGGCCTCGCAATAGCTCAGGTAAAACCGCCAGAGACGGCGAAACCGCTCATCGAACCCGAACGTCTGCACCTTGTCCCAGGCTTCTTCGAAACGCTCCGCCCAGATCTTCAGCGTCTTCGCATAGTCCTGACCGAAATAGTGAACGGCATCGAAGCGAAGCCCGGACTCCGATAGCGATTCCCGCAGCGCTTTTTCGCTCGGCAACATTCCGCCCGGAAATATATAGCGCTGGATGAAATCGGTTCGCTTCCTGTAGCGTCTGAAAAGCTTGTCCTCGATGGTGATGATCTGCAGCGCAGCCTTCGCATCTGGCCCAGCGAGACTTTCGCGAACCTTCTGGAAGTAGCTTGGCCAGTAGGCCTCACCGACCGCTTCGAACATCTCGATCGAGGCAACGCCGTCATACGCCCCCTGATGGTCGCGGTAGTCTTCGAGGCGGATCTCAACCCGGTCCGACAGACCTTCTTTCTGCATCCGCGCCGCAGCATAGTCGCGCTGGGCTTCCGAGATCGTCAGGCAGGTCACCTTCGAGCCGCGAACCTTTGCAGCATATTCTGCAAAACCGCCCCAGCCGCATCCGATCTCCAGGATGTTACTGTCCGGACCCGCCATGAGCTGGTCTGCGATGCCATTATATTTCGCGGTCTGCGCCTGTTCGAGCGACATGTTCGGCCGGTCGAACAGCGCCGAAGAATAGGTCATCGTCTCGTCCAGCCAGGCCGAATAGAAATCATTGCCAAGGTCATAGTGCGCCATGATATTGCGGCGCGCGCCTGCCCGGCTGTTGCGGTTGAAGATATGGCGAAGCTTGTTGATGCCCTTCACCAGCGACCCGCCAACAGCGAGTTTCCCAGCGGCCTCGAAATTCTCCGAGAAAAACTCCAGCACGGCCGTCAGATCCGGCGTCGACCATTCGCCGTCCATATAGCTTTCGGCAAAACCGATATCACCGCCCGCAAGCGCCCGTTTGGCGAAACCGAATTCATGCACATCGACCACCGCATGCGGGCCGGGATTGCCATGATCGAACAGCACTGTCCGTCCATCCGGCAGATTGAACCGGAGCGATCCGTTCTCAGTGCGCAGCAAGAACAGGCCTGCCAAGCGGAACCCGGCCGGAACCCCGGACAACTGCCTCAGGGACGTCATCGTCGCTCTCGTTTCATCCAATTGTTCGCTCATCCCTGGGTCTCCTTGATCGTGCGGCCCGATGGCGCTGCTATTGATACGGTTTGTTCATTCTGATGCGGCTTGGGGTGATAATCTGCGCCTTTCAGCCAAAGCTTCAACGCTTCCCAATGAATACCAAGCGTCACGCCGATCGTCGACGCAGGCATCAAGACCGCCGCGCGCAACAGCGCCTGATCGGTCGCCGGTTCAAAGGCCGTCGATAGCGTCGCCATATGTTTGGCAGCGCCGTCTTTCATCGTCGTCACGCCAAGTTTCAGGCGGTCTTCTGAGCGTTGCAGCGAAAACTCGTAATGTCCCGAAAGATCGAAAAAGGGCGACACGTGGAAATCTTTCTTCGACACGTGCCGCGTCCACTTACCCTCAATCACTGAGACGTACGTATGCCGCTCGCCGAACGTGTTTCGGACCTCGTAGAGGACACCTGCAGGCGCGCCGTGTTCTGTCTCTGCAAGCCAGAGCGAAATTGGCGCGAACTTGTGAAAGAGGTGCCGTGGAAATGTCATCAGCCGCAACCGCAGCGAAGACGCGTCAACGCCTGCCGTCTTGAAACGGTCCTCTGCCCAGCTTCGCAGGCTTTGCGCCCCGCCTTCGCCATGATCCTTGGGCCGAAATGAGAAGAGCGCACTGCGGTCCACACCAAACAGACGGCACTGCCGGTCAGCCTCATCAAGCCGGTCGATATCCAGCTCGATCATGAAGACCTTGTAGCTGAAATCCGACACAAACGGTGTGAACCGCCTGTGGACCGTTTCGCCATGATGGAGCCGCAAGGCGGGGGAAGGGTAGGTCACTGAGCTGCAGTCCCGGCGGCTCTGAGGTCGGCCTTGGCCGCTTTGGCTCCCAGCCGCTCAACAAGGGTCACGTTCTCTGCCTCCCATGGCACGCGGCCACCAAGAGACAGCGCTGCGCGCAGACCACTTTTCAGGCCATCCTCATGAAAACCAGAGCCGAGCCAGGCGCCTGCGAGCCAGAGCCCCCGGTCGCTCTGAATACGCTCCAGTGACCGGCAGGCCGCCGCTGCCGCTGCATCGAACTGCGGGTGATCAAAAGTCAGCTCATAGAACACATCCGAAGCGGGCGGCGGTTCGACCGGGTTCAGCGTCACGAAGAGCGGATGCTTGTCCGGCAAATTCTGCAATCGGTTCATCCAGTAGGTTAGGCAGATATTCTCGCCGTCCGACTGTCGGTCAATAACGTTCCAGCTCGCCCATGCCCGCTTGCGCTCCGGCATATAGTCCGGGTTCTTGTGAAGATAGATGCGGTTCGGCCTGTAGCCGACCGACTTCAGAAGAAAGCGCTGATCTTCATAGGCGGGTGCCAGCAGTGATCTCGCTGTATCAGAGTGGGTAGCGACGATCACATCATCGAAAAGGTGATCGTGCCCGTCAGCGGTTGTCACCTTCACATGGTCCCCAAACGGACTGACCTGCTCAACCGGCGAATTGAGCCGAAGACGCTCACCAAGCACGCTGCTGGCCGCATCGACATACTGCTTCGAGCCGCCAGTGACTGTCCGCCATGTGGGCCGCTCGGCATGCATCAGCCGGTGATTATCGAAGAAACGGAAAAAGC
Organism: Henriciella marina DSM 19595; assembly: GCF_000376805.1. Classification (NCBI taxonomy): domain Bacteria; kingdom Pseudomonadati; phylum Pseudomonadota; class Alphaproteobacteria; order Hyphomonadales; family Hyphomonadaceae; genus Henriciella; species Henriciella marina. The sequence goes on from NZ_AQXT01000002.1 coordinate 826,457, forward strand.
TTAGCGCCGGATAGTCCATCATTTCGGCCGGCGGCGTCGACCAGATCGCCCCGCCCATAGGCAGAATATAGTTCTGCTTGAAGTCCTCGCTGAACCCTTTCTGGCCCAGCCATACGCCGAGCGTCTCACTTCCGATAAGTCCGCCCGCAAGTTCCTCGCGGGCCATATCGTTGAACTTCAGGATCGACCGCCAGAAACGATGAAAACGCGGACGCAGCAGGTTCCGCTTGCGGGCGAACATTCCCTTGATGGTCGAGGCCCATTCAAAGCCGTCTTCATTCGACACCGCAAAGCTCATATCGCTCGGTTCGGTCTCTACATTCAGAGCCTCAAAGAACCCCGTCAGGTTTGGATAATTCCGACCATTATAGACAATGAAGCCAACATCGACGCTGAGTTCGGTGCCATCATAGTCGATCGTCTTCGTATGGGCATGTCCGCCGGCGCGATCACGCGCCTCGAACACGGTTACTTCTGCCGTGTCCTTCAGTGCGAAAGCAGCGCCGAGCCCACTGATGCCTGACCCGATGACAGCGATTTTTTTCATTCTCAGTCCTGCTTTTCCTTGAGCGACTCCCACGCATCGAGTGCGCGTTGTCGCCCGGCCTTATGCTCAATGATCGGCTTGGGATAAGTCGCTCCCAATTCGATACCTGCCTTTTCCAGTACGTCCTTGCCCGCTTCCCAGGGTGCATGAAGATGCTTTTGCGGCAGCTTTGCGAGTTCTGGGCACCACTTGCGGACGTATTCGCCCGTCTTGTCGAACTTCTGGCCCTGCGTGATTGGGTTGAAGACACGGAAATAGGGCGAGGCATCGGCACCAGACCCTGCCGTCCACTGCCATCCCGCAGCATTGGACGCGGGATCTGCATCGACCAGAGTATCCCAGAACCAGTCCTCGCCGTCGGCCCAGTGTATGAGCAAGTGTTTTGTCAGGAGCGAGGCGACGATCATCCTGACCCGGTTGTGCATCCAGCCTGTCTCCCAGAGCTGGCGCATACCGGCATCGACAATCGGATACCCGGTCTGACCCTTCTGCCATCGCTCAAGGTCGCTCTTGCTGGACCTCCACGACATGGCATCGAATTTATCGTTGTAGTTTTCCCGCCCCATAGCCGGATTATGATAGAGCAGAACGTAGGAAAATTCACGCCAGACGATTTCCGACAAGAAGGACAAGGCGCTCTCTTCCTGCTTCAGACCGCGATTGATACGCCCCATGACGGCGCGCCAGACCGTTGCCGGGCTGATTTCACCATGATGGAGATGGGGAGAAAGTCCGGACGTACCATCCTCTACATCCGGCCGATTGCGCATTTCTTCATAGTCCCGCACCGGCCCGTCGAGGAAATCGCTCAGCCGCTCCTGCGCGCCCGCTTCACCAGGCGTCCATAGGCTATCGAAGCCGGTTGACCAGTCAGGCTTGGTTGGATGAAGTCCCCAATCCTCGATCTCGTCACCATCAATCCCAACGCCTGCAAAGCTATCGGGCGCGCCCATTGGATCCGGCGCCTCATAGCTATCGCGCACCGAGCGCCAATAAGGGGTGAAAACCTTGTAGTAGCCGCCGGTCGTCGTCTGATACGCCCAGGGCTCTGTCAGAAGCGTCGTGTTGAAACTGCGCGACTCGAGGCCGTCGTCCTTTAGTTGCTGCTTGATCTCGGCATCGCGGTCGATCTCCGGCTGCGTGTACCGCCGCCCCCAGAATACGGCGTCTGCACCCGTCTCCTGAATGAGATCGCGAATCACTTTGCTCGCGTCACCCTTGCGGCAGATCAGTTTCCCGCCGCGCTCAGAGATATCAGACCGAAGCGACTTCAGGGACTTGTCGAGCCACCATTTCGATGCGCCGCCAAGCGGCCTGCTGCCGTCGGCGTCATTTTCAAGAATATAGACCGGATAGATCTTCGCCCCCGCATCGGCGGCGGCAGCAAGCGCTGCATGGTCCGAAATCCGAAGATCATTGCGAAACCATACGATTACGGAATTGGGATTATCTTGCGCCAGCACATGCCTCCTGTGAACATTCCTAAAACGAGTACGCGCTAAACTGTGACGCAGATCAGCCTTGTCCAGCAGCCTCCAGTCTGGTGCTCAGGGAAAAGATTGATTACGCAGAAGAGCGCGCGCTCCTATCGGCCTGCTGGCACAAGGAATATCTAGCTTGAGACAGCAAATATCTGAAATCCTTGAGAAAGCTTCAGGCAAACGCGTTCTCTGCATCGGCGACCTGATGCTGGACCGCTATGTGTACGGCGATGTCGGCCGTGTCTCACCTGAGGCCCCCGTGCCGGTCTTGCGCAAGACCCACTCTCTCGAGGTGCCAGGCGGGGCCGGAAACGTCGCCCGCAATCTCAGCGCGCTTGGCATCCACACGATCATGCTGGGCTGTGTCGGCGACGATGAGGCAGGCGAACAGCTTGCAGCGCTTCTAGGGTCCGACCCTCTGATCGAGTGCCAGCTCGCGAAAACGAGCGCCATAAAGACCGTCGTCAAATCGCGCTTCATTGCCAGCACACAGCAGCTGCTTCGCGTCGATACCGAAGATGACCGGCCTGACATGGGGCCAGCCGGCGCTGTGCTCGCTTCAGCGATCGCCAAGGCGGCAACGGGCGCGTCTGCGATCATCGTCTCAGACTATGCCAAGGGCACGATCACGCCAGCCGTGTTCACGGCCTGCGTAGACGCGGCCAGATCGGCAGGTATCCCGCTTCTGGTTGACCCGAAGTCGAAAGACTTCTCGCTCTATGCCGGCGCCGACCTCATCAAGCCCAATGCGAGCGAGCTGAGCGGGGCCACAGGCCTGCCAACCTCATCGGACAGGGAGGTCGAAGCGGCACTTTTGGACGCCTCCAAACACATGCCGGGCTGCCAGATCGTTGTGACACGTGCCGGCAAGGGCATGTCATGGCTGGCCGGACAGGAAACCTTTCACCTTCGCGGCGAAGCGCGGCAAGTCTTCGACGTGTCCGGGGCAGGGGACACCAGCATGGCAGCTCTCGCCGCCGCGATCGCCACCGGCGCAGATCTTCGCGACGCTGTTTCACTGGCCATCGCCGCATCCGGCATTGTTGTCGGCAAGGTCGGTACCGCAACGGTCAGCGCCGAGGAGCTTCACCGCGCGCTATCGCAGGATGATGCGCCGCCATCAGCCCCGGTACTCAACCGGCAGGACCTCGTGGAGATGACCCAGCGCTGGCGGGCAGCAGGCCTCCGTGTCGGCGTCACCAATGGCTGTTTCGACATCCTGCACCCGGGCCATCTCAAAGTCCTTCAGCAGGCGCGGGCGCACTGTGACCGTCTCATCGTCGCGATCAATACAGACGCCTCCGTCAAGCGTCTGAAGGGCGACAGCCGCCCTGTGAATACCGAAGGTGACCGGGCAATCCTGCTCGCTGGAATCGCTGGCGTCGATGCCGTAACCAGCTTTGACGACGACACACCAGCCGCCCTGATCGAGGCGATCCAGCCGGACGTTCTGGTCAAGGGCGGGGACTACAAGCCTGACGAGATCGTCGGCGCAGAGACCGTCACCGCGCGCGGCGGTGAGGTCATCATCGTGCCGCTGATGGAGGGCCGCTCGACCACGGGCATCATCGAGCGCTCGCGCAGCTAGTTTCCGCGCTCACCTGAGATATCACGCTCGGAGTTCGGGCGGCGGATTGGCGCGACGTCGACAACTTCTTCAGCGGCCCATGTGTCAAAAGGCTCAGCAGGTTTCGTCGCATTCTCTTCAAGCCAGCTAGACAGCGCCTCGGCGCGGCTGTCTATCTCCGCGCCAATAGAGCCGGTGTCGGAATAGACGAGCTGTGGCCGCGGCAGACTCGGCATCAGGAAGCGCCGGAACGGCTTGCTTGTGGCAAGGCCCGTCTCCACCACGCAGGCCTCCACGGCATCGCTGCAAGGCCCGACCTTTTCAGACCATTCATGGGTCGCCATGCCCGCTGGCAGCATCACACCGCCAAAGCGCTGACGAAATTCCTCGTCCTGCGGCAGCGCCTCAATCACTGGCTCAAGCATGGTCTCGCTGCCCGGCGCGGCAACAAGGATCAGCGCGCGTTTGCGATTGTCTGCATTCAGGTAACGGGTCATGGCCTGCCGGACGTCAGCGGCCGCGAGATCTGTGCCCTCACTTCTCAGCTTCTTGCCCGCAGCCGGAGACGGCGCGCGATAGGACGGCGCATAAAGAACAGCCGTCTCGGATACCAATTCGGTCTGTTCAACAAAACGCGCATAATCGGATTTCAGGGCCTCGGAAGACGCATCCATCAGACCAGCGGGTGCCGGGCTCGTCGGCATGGGCGCAATCAGGAAGACATCAACGCCCCAAGGGCTCGCCCATCCACCGGCGGGCAGCTCGGCAGGGCGATCAAGCCAGTCCTCTTCCATGGAATAGTCAGGCTCTTCGGCAACCCGCTCACCTTGGCCGAGCCAGGACGCATAAAGGCTATCCTTGAACACGACCCAGCCGACAGCGAGCGCAGCCACAATGCCAAGCGCAATCAGGATAGGGCGCATTTTAGTCCTCTAGAGCAGTTGCCAGTCCCGAATATTTCGGTTGATCGACTTTCAACTGCGCAATTGCGGTCTTTTTGAGGTGGTCCATCAGCTCAGCTGACTGAACCGTCAGCTCGCCCGACCTGATCTTGCCGCGCAATTCTGCGTTCAGCTCAGCGCGCGTCTTGCCGTCGCTGTCGGCAATCAGCGCCTGCAGACGCGCATACTCCTCGGCGTCGTTTTCTTCCCGGCTGTCGAGATCGCGGAGGATTGTCGCGAGCACGTTGGAGGCGACGCGGGCGTGAAAGGCCGCGCGCCCTGTCAGCTCAGGCATGGCCGAGTGATCGACGAAATTCTTCACCGCCTGGACCAGTTCACTGACGCTTGGCTGATTATGCATGACGCTGACCCTCCAGCAGGTTGATGAGGTCCATCTCTGTCTCCGAAACGCGCCGCCCAATGGCCGCGCGCTCTACGCTGGCATCGGCGCCAGAACGGAACGTCTCGTACATCCCCATACACATGATGCCCCATTTCATACTGCCGAGCATGTCCCACCAGTCGATGTCGCGAGGCGTGAACTCAGCCCCGCCAGCCTCAGCATAGGCCTCAAGCAGGGCTTCGACATGGCCGAACCCGCCGAGCCGCTTGTCGGAATGCCCGAAGCGCCAGGAATTGGTACACATCCAGCCAATGTCTTCGCGCGGGTCGCCATAATGGGCGAGCTCCCAGTCGAGCACGGCGGCGAGGCCCTTTTCGTCGACCATGATGTTGCCGAGACGAAAGTCGCCATGAACAAGCACTGGATCTAGTTGCGTCGGCGCATTCTCGCGAAGCCAGACAATCGCCAGGTCGAAGATGGGCCGGCACTCGCCCATCTCCTGATAGGTCGCCTCATAATGATCGATCTGCTCAAGCCCGCTGTTGAGCCGCAGGCGCGAGACATCCGATCCGTCGATGGCATGAATACCCGCAAGCGACTTGCCGCACTGGGCGGGCAAATTCTTGCGCGCCTCTGCATACTCATCATCGCGAAGGATGCGCCGGGCGATCGTTTCGCCCTCGATCTTCGACATGATGAAGCCTTCGCCAAGTCCTTCACCAGGGGTGAGGACATGCACGACCTCGGGCACGACCACACCGGTCTCTGCGGCCTTGCGAATCAGCGCCGCTTCATTTGGAAGGCCCAGGGCGCGCGAGTCTTCGGTCGCCTCCATACCTTCAGGGGCCCGGCGCAAGATGAGGGAACCAGGAGCGCCCTCACCACTTAATTCAAGCAGCCATGTCTCCTGGCTCGCGCCGCCGGACAGTCTATTGGCAGCGGTGAGTCTGGTCTGCTCACCATACACGCGTCTAAGGACCGCCTGCAGCCTGTTATCGAATTCTTGTTTGTCACTCATCTCGGCCACAATTAACCGAAATCATATCTTCTCCAAGCCATACTCAACGTAAACCCATGCGAGATTCAGGAGCGCTTTAATGGCGAAAAAGTCCGGTCAATCAGACAACGGATTGATGACCCCGGCCCCGAAACGGCCGAGCCTGGGGGCGTGGCTTCGTGGCCGGTTCCTTGCCGGCATGGTGATCGCGGCGCCGATCGCCATTACGTTCTTCGTCCTGCAATTTCTGATCAACTTCATCGACAACCGCGTCAAACCCCTGCTGCCGCCGGTCATCCAGCCGGAAACCTATACCAATATCGCGATACCGGGTTTCGGCGTGATCGTGATGATCGTCGCCCTGACCATCCTCGGCGCGATCACCACCAACCTTCTCGGACGTTCAGTGGTGCGCGGGGCCGACCGGCTCTTGTCGAGCGTCCCCATCGTCCGGAATGTCTACGCCGCCTTCAAACAGCTGGTCGAGGTGCTGACCAACAATCAACAGGCCTCTTACGACCGCGTCGTCATGGTCGAGTACCCGAAGACTGGCTCCTGGTGCATCGGATTCGTCTCCTCGAATGCCAAGGGGGAGATCGCCCATCGCCTCAGCCCTGAATTCGTCGGCGTCTTTGTACCGACAACCCCAAACCCGACATCGGGCTTCCTCATCTATGTGAAGGAAACCGAGTGCATCGAAATGGACATGTCTATCGAGGACGGCGCCAAGATGATTCTGTCCGCTGGTCTTGTTGTACCTCACTTCGGCAAGGGCGAGCCTGAGCAGCGTTCACTCCCGCTGTCTGACGAGCGGGCTTAGAAGTTCGCGCAGGAGGCTAAGTGCCCGCCCGCGCTCGCTCGTCAGTCCCGGATCGCCCTCAATGGCATAGCGGGCATCCTTGCGCGCGATCTCGATAAGGTCGGCATCCAGCTGCAGGTCGACAATCCGGTAATCGACAGCGCCGGACTGGCGAACACCAAGCAGGTCACCGGGCCCGCGGAGCTTGAAGTCGGCCTCGGCGATAGCGAAGCCGTCATCGGTCTCGCGCAACGTTTCAAGACGTTTGCGCGCCACCTCGCCCAGCGGCGGGCGATAGAGCAGGATGCAATAGGACTTGCGAGAGCCGCGCCCGACGCGCCCGCGCAGCTGGTGAAGCTGGGCAAGCCCGAACCCCTCGGCCCGCTCAATGACCATCACCGTGGCATCGGGCACATCAACGCCGACCTCGATCACCGTCGTGGCCACCAGGACGCGCGTCTCGCCGCGTCTGAACGCTTCCAGCGCTTCATCCTTCTGGTCGCCGCGAAGCCGCCCATGCACAAGGCCGACCTTCTGGCCCAGCCAGTCCTCTAGCGCCGCCGCGCGCGCGACAGCCGAGCTGTCATCCTCATCTGCATCGACGCGGGGACAGACCCAGAAGACGCGTTCATCGCGCTCGACGGCTCGCCCGATGGCCTCGACGACATCTTCGATCCGCGTGTCCGGAATGGCCCGTGTCTCGATGGGCTGACGCCCCGCTGGCTTCTCATCAAGGATTGAGACATCGAGATCGCCGTGAACCGCCTGCGCCAGCGTTCGCGGAATAGGTGTCGCGCTCATCACCAGCATGTGCGGCGCCGATGCCTTCTCGACCAGGCGCATCCGGTCTGCCACCCCAAACCGGTGCTGCTCATCCACCACGATCAGGCCGAGCTTCTTGAACGCCACGCTTTCCTGAAAGAGCGCCTGCGTCCCGACAGCGACATGAATGCTGCCATCGGCGAGCCCCATCAGCGTCGCTTCGCGCTTTGGCCCTTTTTCCCGCCCCGTCAGCACCGCAACCTCATGACCGAGGGGGCCGAGAAATCCGGCAACCGTTTCATATTGCTGGCGGGCCAGCACTTCGGTCGGCGCCATGAAGACCGCCTGATAACCAGAGGCCACAGCCTTCAGCGCCGCCAGCACCGCAACCAGCGTCTTGCCGGCCCCGACATCGCCTTGCAGCATCCGCCGCATCGGATGAGGCCGCGCCACATCATCTGTAATCTCCCGGACGGCCTTTCGCTGCGCCGATGTCAGCTTGTAGGGCAGGCGGCCAACAAGCTCATTCAGCGCATCATTCGCCGCCTCTAGCGCCGGAGCAGATTTTCGCGCCCGGCTATCCCTTGCGAACGCAAACACGGTCTCGCGCGCCAAAGCCTCATCATAGGAGAGCCGCCGCCGTGCGATCTCGAACGCGTCTTCATTGTAGTTTTCTGGCGCATGCAGCCCCGACAGCGCCGCCTTGAACGCGGGCCAGTGATTCGCTTCAAGAAGGTCAGCCCCCAGCCATTCCGGAAGGTCATCTGGCACAAGCTCCAGCGCCGCAACGGCGGCCGAATGAACCCGCCGATTGGTCAGCCCGGCCGTCAGCCTGTAGATCGGTTCGACAGGCGGCGGCGCTTCGCCGCGGGCCGGGTCCAGCACATAGTCCGGGTGCGACATCTGCCGCTCGCCCTGGAACTCACCGACAACGCCTGACACGATCCGCTCCTTGCCGATCGGAAACTGTCCCTGCAGCCATCTCGGGTCAGCCCGGAAATAAGTCAGCGTCAGAAAGCCCGACCCGTCAAACAGCTGGATGCGGTGCGGCGCACGGTCGGAATAGGGCGCCTTGCAGGACTGCACCTCGCCGCGCACGGTCGCGACCTCACCGGCGACAAGGTCCTGGAAGCTGTCGCGCACGCGCCGGTCGAGCCATTTCTCAGGCAGGTGCAACAGCAGATCCCATACGGTGTCGCCGCCGATCAGCCGCTCGAAGACAGGCTTCAGCTTGGGTCCGATCCCCGGCAATTTGTCGACCGGCTGGAACAAGGGAAAGAGTCGTTCATCGCGCATAAGCGTAGGGACCATATCGAAAGCGTCGCAGGCTTCAATTGAAGAGGTAGCTGGGCAAGCGGCGCACGCGCACCTATGTGACGGTTTCAAGCTCAATAGAGGTCTCGATCGTGCAAGAACGCAAACGTAAATTGAAATTCCGGGCATGGCGCCGCGGCTTCCGAGAAATGGACCTCCTGATGGGCCAGTTCGCAAATGAGCGGATCGCCGATATGTCGGACGCAGAGCTCGATGAGTTCGAGCGTCTCCTGGCGACGCCTGACTGGGAAGTCTTCGCGTGGATCATCGGCAACAAGCCTGTTCCGCCAAATTATGCAGGCCCGGTGCTGGACCAGCTGCTCGGCTTTAGATACGACGCGCGCGCTCAGTAAATTACGGCGAACGCGCTGAAGGCGCGCTCCTGTCTATCCCGTCAGGTGATCGACCATGCCTAGCCCTTCGCGTCTTGCCAGTCTTTCTGCGCCGACGAATGTCTCCGGTGCGCCCTTCGGGCTGGACATCAAAGCCTTTCAGGATGCGCTTCTGGATGCAGGCGGCATCGCCCTCTATGTGGCCCGCGACGACAAGACCGCCGCAACCGCGCTAAAGCTCGCAGAGTTCTTCCACCCCTCTATGGACCGTGTCCTCCTGCCGGGTTGGGACATTCTTCCATATGACCGCGTCAGCCCAAGCGCGGCTGTGTCCTCGCAAAGATGCGCCGCGCTTGCCCGTATCGCCCAGCAGCGCGAAGACAGTCAGCCTCTGCTCGTCATCACCACGGGCTCTGGCCTCGTGCAGCGCATGCCGCCGCGCGAGACCATGCGCGCGGCGAGCTTCTCGATGAGCGTTGGCGAAGAGCTCGCTGAAAACGCGCTCACCGACTACCTCTCAGTGAACGGCTATATCCGCGCCTCCACCGTCAGCGAGCGCGGCGAGTACGCCATTCGCGGCGGCATTATCGACATCTTTCCGCCGACCAGCGAGGAGCCGATCCGGATCGACCTCTTCGGTGACACGCTGGACCAGCTCAAAGCCTTCAATCCAGAGACACAGATTTCGACGCGGGAGCTGACCTCGGTCACGCTCGCTCCTGTCTCTGAAATCCTCTTCTCCACCGACACACTCAGCCTCTTCCGTGAGAAATACCTTAGTGCGTTTGGCGCACCGGGCGGCGACACGATGTATGAGGCAGCGCGCGCCCAGATCCGCCGACAGGGGCTGGAAAACTGGCTGCCGCTCTTCCACGACCATCTCGATACGATCTTCGACTATATCGGCGATGATGCGATTGTCGGCTTCAGCTACCTGTCGGGCGAGGCAGCAGCCGAACGCCGGTCACAGGCAGAAGATTATCACGCAGCCCGGCTGGACGCGGCAACCGACGACCGGCCGTCCCGCGTTCTGCCACCGGACGCGCTCTATCTTGCCAATAGCGAGCTTGATGAAGCGCTTTCGTCGCGCGGCATCGCCCGGTTCACCGCATCCGCCGCAGCGGGCGGCATAGACCTTGGCGGCAAATATGGCCGCGATTTCGCCCCTGAGCGCGCACAGCCCGAACTCAATGTCTTCAAGGCCGCCGCCGCTCATGCGCTAGCACTCCGCGAGAAAGGCCTTACAGTTGTTTTCGGTGCGTGGACGTCCGGCTCGGCCGACAGGCTGGTCAACGTCATGGAAGACCATGGCCTCGGCGCGCTTCCGCGGACCTATTCGATGCAGGCGGCAAAGAGCGCGGGTCTCAGCATCTGCGAGCTACCTCTGGAACAGGGGATCGAAACCGATGCCCTCGCCATCATTTCTGAACCGGACGTCCTCGGCGATCGGCTCGCCGCACCGCGCCGCAAGCGCAAGGCCGCCAATTTCATCTCCGAAGCTGCCTCGCTGAATACAGGCGACCTCGTGGTCCATGTCGATCATGGCGTCGGGCGCTATGAAGGGCTGAAAACGCTGGAGCTGACCGGCGCCCCGCATGACTGCCTCGAGCTGGAATATGCCGGCGGCGACAAGATCTATCTGCCCGTCGAGAACGTGGACCTTATCAGCCGCTATGGCAGCGATGATGCTGAAAGCGCCGTGGACAAACTGGGCGGAGTCGGCTGGCAGACCCGCAAGGCCAAGGCCAAGAAACGCATCCTCGAAATGGCCGCCGAACTGCTCGACATCGCCGCCGCGCGTGAGCTGAAACGAGCCGAGCCAACCACGACAGGGCAGGGACTCTATGAGGAATTCGCCGCCCGCTTCCCTTATGAGGAAACCGACGACCAGCTCAACGCCATCGAAGACACGCTGACCGATCTCTCCAGCGGCAGGCCCATGGACCGCCTGGTCTGCGGCGATGTTGGCTTCGGCAAGACCGAAGTGGCCCTCCGTGCCGCTTTCGTCGCGGCGATGAGCGGCATGCAGGTGGCGGTGATCGCGCCGACCACGCTGCTCGCCCGCCAGCACTTCAATTCCTTTTCGGAACGCTTTGCCAATTGGCCCGTCAAAGTGCGCCATCTCTCGCGGATGGTCACCCAGAAGGAAGCCAATGAGGCCCGCGAAGGGCTCACCAATGGCGACGTCGATATCATCGTCGGCACGCATGCGCTTCTCTCGCAGTCGATCGAGTTCAAACGGCTCGGCCTGCTCATCGTCGACGAAGAGCAGCGCTTTGGCGTGAAGCACAAGGAACGCCTGAAAGAGCTGAAATCCGACGTCCATGTCCTGACGCTCTCGGCAACGCCCATTCCGCGCACGCTTCAAATGGCGCTGACCGGCATTCGCGACCTCTCGATCATCGCGACCCCGCCCGTCGACCGCCTGTCGGTGCGCACCTATGTCGCTGAATTCGACACCGTCACCATCCGCGAAGCCCTGCTGCGCGAGAAGTATCGCGGCGGCCAGGCCTTCTTCGTCGCGCCGAGAATCACCGACCTCGATTTCCTCGAAACCTTCATGCGCGACAATGTCCCTGAAGTGAGCTTTGTGGTCGCGCACGGACAGATGCCGCCAACCGAACTGGAAGACATCATGACCGCCTTCTATGAGGGCGAGTTCGACGTGCTCCTGTCGACCACCATCGTTGAAAGCGGCCTCGATATCCCGCGCGCCAATACGCTCGTCATCTATCGCTCCGACATGTTCGGCCTGGCGCAGCTTTACCAGCTTCGCGGCCGCGTCGGCCGGTCGAAACTGCGCGCTTACGCCTACCTCACCACGCCGCGCCAACAGGTCATGACCCCGGGCGCCGAACGCCGCCTGCGTATCCTTCAGTCGCTCGACAGCCTCGGCGCTGGCTTCCAGCTCGCCAGCCACGACCTCGACATGCGTGGCTCCGGCAACCTCCTCGGTGACCAGCAGTCAGGCCATGTCAAAGAGGTCGGCGTGGAGCTCTACCAGTCCATGCTGGAAGACGCCGTCGCGGCCCTCAAATCCGGCAATGACCTTGAAGAAGAAGTCGCTGATGACTGGTCGCCGCTGATCAATCTCGGCGTCGCCGTGCTCATACCGGAAGACTATGTCGAGGACCTTGGCGTTCGCCTCGCCCTCTATCGCCGCCTTGCGGAGATCGACACGGAAGAAGGCCGCGAGCGCTTCGCCGCCGAGCTTATCGACCGGTTCGGCCCGCTGCCTGAGGAGACCAAGCAGCTTCTCGATGTCACCGCCATCAAGGCCGCCTGCAAGGCGCTCGGCATCTCGAAACTCGATTCCGGGCCCAAGGGCATCGTCATGGCGTTCCGCGAAGACACGTCGGTTGAACCGCGTGAGCTGATGACCATCGTTCAGTCACGGCCCAACTCCATGAAGTTGCGCCCAGACTCGAAACTCGTCGTGACGCGCGCCCCTGATGACAAGCAAAAGCGCATCCAGCTTATCCGCAACCTGCTGCGTGAGTTGAGCGGCCTCGTTCCGCACTGACCTGGCACTGGCGCTGCGCTGGCGGCGGACTGCGACGCGACGGCAAGTCTTGGCAGCGGGTCCGGCTCTTATATGGTCTCGCGAATTGCGAAATCAGGGAGGAGCCAGGCTATGGCCAGCGGACCACTAACAGGCATCAAGATCGTTGAATTTCAGGGAATTGGACCAGGGCCGTTCTGCGGCATGCTGCTGTCCGATCTCGGCGCTGACGTTGTCCGGATCGACCGGGCAGGCAAGGGCGGGCGGGCCGCCACGCCAGCCAATGTCGAATCGCGCGGCCGGCGCTCGATCGCCCTCGACCTGAAAAACCCTGACGATGTTGAAACAGCGCTGAAGCTGATCGAGAAGGCCGACGGCCTGATCGAAGGCTTCCGTCCCGGCGTCATGGAGCGCCTCGGCCTTGGCCCTGACGTCGCGCTGAAGCGCAATCCAAAGCTCGCCTATGGCCGGATGACCGGCTGGGGCCAGACAGGTCCACTCTCACAGGCAGCCGGCCACGACCTCAACTATATCGCGCTCACCGGCGCGCTCGGCGCCATGGGCCGCAAGGGCGAGCGTCCTGCGCCGCCACTCAACCTGATCGGTGATTATGGCGGCGGCGCGCTCTATCTCGCCTTCGGCCTGCTGGCTGCGGTCATCAACGCCAAGGGCGGCGGCGAAGGCCAGGTCATCGATGTTGCCATGACCGATGGCGCGGCCTCTCTCACCTCCATGTTCTATGGCATGCGCGCCATGGGCGTCTGGAATGATGAGCGCGAGAACAACCTGCTCGATGGCGGCGCCCATTTCTACGACACCTACGAGACCAGGGATGGCGGCTACGTCGCCATCGGCTCTATCGAGCCACAGTTCTACGCGCTTCTCTTGGAAAAGGCGGGCCTCACAGACCCGGACTTCCAGCACCAGATGGACCGGGCGAAATGGCCAGATCTCAAGGCAAAGGTCATTGACGTCTTCAAGACGAAGACCCGCGATGAATGGTGCGACATCATGGAAGGCACGGACGTCTGTTTCGCGCCAGTCCTTTCCATGCAGGAAGCGCCCGATCATCCGCACAACAAGGCACGCCAGACCTTCGTCAACTATGAGGGCGTCACCCAGCCGGCCCCAGCCCCCCGTTTCTCCAGGACTCCCGGCGAGATCCAGCGCCCGCCAGCCAGCCCTGGCGCCCATACCGATGAAGTGCTGAATGACTGGCAGATCAGCTAAAGGTGCAGCCGCGACACCTGAACGGGAGACAACGATAAGCCTGCCACCCCGTTCAGACGCCGATTGCTATAAAATCAGGGTCGGTCGTGCTTATGGGCGTTTTTTGCCCGCTTGATTTGCGATCGACGTCCTTCTTGCTTGAACTGGGCCGCCAATAGGCGGCCCTTTTTTTATCTATTGTCATGATCACTTGATGATGACTTTCAGTAAGTCTTGTGTTTCATATATTTTGTGAAGCTGCTTATTGCTGTAACGCGTAAAGCTAGACGATAGTAATGAGAGCAAATCACTAATTATGGTTGTTCGAGGATTTAAATGAGCACAGTTCTAACGGCATCACCGCGTAAGGTGAGCGACGCAGATCGCGGTATTGGCCAACTCGTTCGCCAGGCCCGACGCCGTATAGGCATGACGCTCGATGATCTCGCCAAGCAACTCGGCCTGTCTTATCAACAGGTCCACAAGTATGAGAACGGCACGAACCGGATTAGTGCAGGGACGCTCGCGGCCATCGCCAACATCCTGACCGTTCCGATCGATCACCTGTTTCCCGAAGAAGTTCTTCTGGGTGGGTCCGATAGCGAAGACTCAGAGATTGACCGCATGCGCGCCGAAGTTGGACGCATTGCCCGCACAATCGACGATCCAAAGAAACTGGAAGCGATCGTTACGATCCTGAAGACGGTTTAGCTCCAGGCGAGGCCTCCGGCCTTAAACGTCTCTCATAGGTCTCGAACCTGTTCGGGTTCACGAACGTCTCCTGAAACCAGGGCGAGCGATCGCTTGAGAACTGCTTGCGCAACCAGTCGATGAGCGCGCGCCCGCGTGAGAGCCTCTGGATGCGCGGCGAGTAGGTCAACCAGAACTGGATCGGTGCGACTTCAGGCAGGTCGAGCGCCACCAGCCGGTCGTCGATATCAATGACATAGGATGGCATGACCGCGATGCCGCCTCCCGAGGCGCAGATCTCTTTCAGTACAGTGCCGGAATTGGTGTGCAGCTTGAAGCGCAGTGCCTTCTTCAGGTCGACCGCCCGCGTCGACCAGCGTTCTATCTGGTGAGAATAAGCGTCATGAATGAGGACGTCGTGACCACGAAGGTCATAGAGGCTCTCCGGCACCGCGCGTCCCTTGAGATAGGTCTCGGTCGAGAAAAACATGTAATGAAGCACGCCAAGCCGGATTGCCATGATGTCCCTGTGGCGAGGCTCGGTGAATGTAATGCTGAGATCGGACTCGCTCGCAATCAGGTCAATTTCATGGTCCAGAATCTGGATATCCAGATCGATCAGCTCATTCTCGGCCTGAAACTCCGGTATGAATTTTGTGATCCAGTGCGAGGCGACGCCGTCCTGACCAGCCAGGCGCAGGCTTCCCCCGCCATCCTTATCGATACCGCTTAGCGTGTTGATGATCTCATTTGCTTGATCACCCATCGAATGCGTTCGCTTCACGACCTGCCAGCCAGCCTCTGTCAGCTCGACGCCTTTTGTGGTGCGGGTGAAGAGATCACATCGCAGCATTTTCTCAAGCTCATCGATTTTCCGGCTGACCGTCGGGGTCGATTCACCGAGCCGCTTTGCGGCCGCAGTAAAACTCTTGAGCTCTGCCACCACACCGAACACGCGAAGCTTGTCCCAGTCGAGTTGGTTTTTCTTCATGAAAATTTGGTCCCGGAGCAAAGGCTTAGAGGCTTCGCCCTGACTTCAAACCGCCCAATTGTAAATCGTAATACTTGACAACCCATGAGCGAAAACCGAGAAATCTCGCGCAAAGGGAGTTTTTCGATGACCGTTCACCGATCAGTTGTATCACAAACCGCCAGTCCGTACTGTATCGCTTCGCCGCAAAAAGTGGCTGACATCATGGGAAAATACGATCTGCGCCGGGCAGGCGCAGCAGAGTTGGCGGAAACCCTCCGTCTTGGTGAGCGTCTCATCGACGGCGAACTCGCCAGCCCGGAAGTCGTCGCGACCGTCGACGCCATCACGCAGATGACGATCTGGAACACCGGTGATCCGATATCCGGCATCTTCCTCGTCGTCCCCGTTACCGAAGCGGGCAGAGAGGCGGTCGAGGACGGCTCATTCAATCCGGGCGATCCTGCCGTTCGTCACATTGCACCGGCAAACACCCCTGTATTTGGCGTCTATTGCGGCATCTATGCTGGCGCCACACGCGAGGCGCGAAAATCGGTCCTCATGTCGGCGGGCGATCTCCGCCTGAATGCATTTGCTGCCGTGCCTACCTATGCGCGCGGGGCCACCGAAGATGGCGCGCGGTCCATGCTCGCGCTTGGCTATCGCCCGTTCGAAGGCGGGCTGAAAGACCTCTTCATCTCAGACCCGGTGAGCGAATAGTCATGCAGGCTCCGCTTCCCTATCCAATAACGGGCGCAAAAGCCCTCCGGCGACCGCCGACCATCGACAAGTTTCGTGCTGTGAACGTCCGGCCCGTTCAGTCCCTCGATGATCTGCAGCGCATATTTGCCATAAGGGCAGCCATCTTCATGGCAGAGCAGAGCTGTCCCTATGACGAAGAATATGACGGCAATGATCTGGCCGCCCTCCACCTGATTGCATCCATCGGGCGCGAACCCGTCGGAACACTGCGACTTCGCTGGTTCGCCAGCTTCGGTAAGATCGAACGAGTCTGCATCCTGCCGTCCATGCGTGGCCGGCATATTGAGCGCATCCTGCTTGCCCACGCCCTCGAAATCGCGGCGCGCAAAGGTTACACGCTCATGATCGGCCAGATCCAGGCGCGCCTCTGGCCGCTCTGGTCGAGGGTACTGCATTGCGAGCTTCAGGAAGGCCGGCAGGGCTTCAGCTTCTCCGACTATGAGTATACTGAAATCGACATTCCGGTTCCGTCTCATCCAGACGCGCTCGGCCCCGATAGCGACCCCTTCATTCTTATCCGTCCCGAAGGCGACTGGGACCGAAAGGGTATCCTCGAAGAATCTGCAGAGCGATCGGGGACGCAGGCGGCGGAAAAAGCTGCTTAGTCAGCTGGCGAAACCGGCGCGGCGCGAAACACCGCCCAGACACCGCCGGAACACCCTCAGCGCACTCTCCTCGCACCAGAGTTTCCGCCCCCTGACATCTCCCGTCTAGGCTCTCTGCCATGATCGCCCGTGACTGGATCTTCGAAACCCTCGGCATGCTGGACCTCAGGTACTGGCCCATCTTCCTGTGGGAGCTTTACTGGCTCGATCGCTACCTGGACGCCCGCCGTGCCGAACACAGCTCAGGCCTCATCGGCTTTGCAGTCTGCAAGAAGGGCCGCGTCTATATCACGCTGCAGGCTTTCGGGGATGAACCGTCACAACAAGCTGACTGGACAGACTTCGCCCCACGCGCCCCATGGCAACGGCTCGCGCCGGGAAGTGTGGTTCAGCGACTGCTCGGAACGGCAGCTAATGCACACGGCTGCATCAACCTGATTCCAGATGCTCACCAGACCACACGCTCAGTCCTGCCAAGGCTGATGCAGCATAACGGCCTGCTTCTGCAGCCGCCCTGACCCACAGGCCGAATGTCCGCAGATACATGCGGATGCAGGTATCCATGCCGCTATAGACAAACCATCCGCCGCAGCCACCGGGCCCGCGGCCGCAGGTGCTGCTTCATGTTTGGGATACTGAAGAATGGCGGAGGGACGGGGATTCGAACCCCGGGAACGCTTGCACGCTCGCTAGTTTTCAAGACTAGTGCATTCAACCACTCTGCCATCCCTCCGCGTGGGGCGCTCTTTCTGACATTATGCGAGCAAATGCAAGAGCAGTGCTGAACCTCAATTCTGCCTTATTCCAGCGCGACCTGTCGCGTCAGAGGGTTAGGCGAAGAAACCCTTTGTTTGTAATTTCCGTCGTAATGAAACCAGTTGGGGCAGGGGCCCAGGCTGGTTTCGATCCAGCACATCGGCTGCACGCTGGCAGCCGGTGAAAACCTGAACAGAAGACGAGGTCCCATGGCGACATCGCATCGAGCATCCAAGAAAACCCTGGCGAGCCTGCTGGTCATTGGGCTTGTGGCACTGCCAGCCCGGGCGGATGATATGGACCGGGACCTTTCCCGCGCCCATATAGACATTGCGCCCATATATACCGGGCAGCTGCTTCGGACGTCATCTGCCACGTCATCCTTCGTCGCCGCCAAAGAGAGCGGCATTGCCTCGTGGTATGGCCGGGCCTTCAACGGCCGGCCCACAGCGAGCGGCGAAATCTTCAACGCAGATGCACTGACAGCAGCTCACCCGAACCTTCCTTTGCCCAGCCTGGTGAAAGTGACAAATCAGGCCAATGGCCGTGAAATCGTCGTGCGCGTAAACGATCGCGGCCCGTTCACAGGCGGCCGGATCATCGATCTTTCGCGCCGCGCCGCCGAAACGCTCGGCATGCTGGAGCAGGGGACGGCAACCGTCACGCTCGATTATATCGGCCCTGCGCCGCGCAAACAGACAGTTCAATTCGACGATAGTGCCTCATTCCAGCCGAGTGTGGGCCCAAACGCGGCGAGCGCGCTCGAACAACAGAAAGCCAAGCCAACCCTTTACAACGACACCTTGCTTGGCGGCGTAGAGCCGTCTCTCGGCGTGCCGGACCCTGGCAAACGCATCGCGACACCTGCAAAGCTGCAAGAGCCGCGGCCGCTGAAGCCTGAGGTCGAGACGCAGACAGCCCAGCAACAGCCAGAGCCACCGATAGAACGGGGGCAGGCCAGCATTCGCCCTTACAACGTCGCGTCTGACCCGACGGAAAATTCAGCAATGCCGCTCGGTCCGCAAGTCTTCATCCAGATCGGCGCTTTCACGCGTATCGACAATGCCGAGGCGGTGTCAGAGCGTCTGCGCGGCCAGTTTGAGACCGATATCGAAGCGATCCGGATTGAAAACGCAGACTATTTCCGCGTCTTTGCCGGCCCGTTCGCAACGCGCGATGCTGGAGAGACAGCGCGCCAGACCCTAAGCACTCTGGGACTTGGTGAGGGTTTTCTGGTTCTGCGCTAGATCCCGCTACTGGCGGGCCCGGCGCAACCTGTAAGCAAATTCCTACCTGAACCCCTGCAAACTTTCACTTCAGCTTCAATTGACCTCTACCTTCTTACTCTACTGTTCAAGTTGACCGAATAAATCGGTCCGTGCCCCGGCAGAATGTCGGACACGAAAATAGACTTCAGAATGAGGTTCCTATGGCTTTGAACGCCAGTACCGGGATACGTGCGCTCGTCGCAACGACATTTCTCGTTTCATCTTGTCAGGTATTTGCAACCGCTGATCCGCGTGTCGGCGCACCTATTGATTTCGTGCGCAAGACAGCGGCCCAGCAAAGCCATCGAACGCTAGCATCGCGGTCAGTCTCTGGCGCCATGCCAAGGCCGAACCCGTCTGCAGCGCATGACACCTGGCGGGGGCCGGTGACCCGGACAGGCTCCGGCACGCTTCCATCTGTCAGGCAGAAGATCCGCTTTGCCTATCCGGGAAGCGTCCCCCCCGCCAACCTGACGTCTCCCCGGTCGCCCACCATGCGCGCCGCTGCTCCATCTGGCAGCTTTACGAACATGGTGTCGGTTTCCCCATCCCTTGTTTCTGGTGGTACTATGACCGCCGGACATGCGAGCCTGCCACTCAACAGTCTGGCTCACGTCCTAAACCCGGCGACAGGCCGTGAGATTGTCGTGCGCATTTCATCGCGCACATCGGCGGAGCGGGCAGATACACTCGCCTTGTCTACCCACGCCGCAGAAATGCTTGGCGTGTCGGCGGCAAACCGCAATGAGGTTGAGGTTAGTTATCTTGGCCCTGCGCCACTGGAGGCCCGCACTGCGCCGCAAGAGCAGCCCATGACGCCGGCGCCGCGCCCGCAACCGGTGGCACCAGCGCCCGTTCCGCAGAAGCCGGTGCAGACAGCCGAGTCCTCTGGTCTGTTTGTCCAGATCGGGTCTTTCACAAAGCCCGGGTCAGCCAGCTCGGTCGCGAACCGCGTGACCTCAGGCCTGCCGAACGATGTAAGGACGGTCGACGTCAATGGCACAACTTATCACCGTGTCATGGTCGGTCCATTTCGCGACCGCGCCGCGGCCAACCGGGCCCGGAGCAGCCTGCAGTCGCAAGGGTTTCGCGACGGGTTCGTCACGCAGGGCTGATACAGCCGGGTGCATTGACCCGGGTTCCAAAACGCCGTCACTGGTTTAGGTTGCAGATCAGAAGATCCTGCCAGCCTCCGGAGACCATGAAATGCCCCGCCTGAACTTGTTTGCTGCTATCCTCGTCATGTTTGGGGCCGGCCTGCCTGCCAGCGCGCAGTATATCGATACAGAAGCGGAATTTGCGGTCATCATGGATTATGAGACCGGCGATGTTCTTTATTCAAAGCGCGGCAACGAGGAGATGATCCCTGCCTCGATGACGAAGATCATGACCGCTCACGTCATCTATGACGCCATCGAAAAGGGTGAGCTCTCGCTGGACGACACGCTGGTCGTCAGCGAACGTGCCTGGCGTGAAGGCGGCTGGGCAACTGGCGGCTCCACGATGGGCCTCGAGATCGGCGAAACGCCGACAGTCGAGGAGCTCCTCCGCGGCGTTATCGTGCTCTCCGGGAATGATGCCTGCATCGTGCTCGCAGAAGGCCTGTCGGGCTCAGAGGAAGCTTTTGCCGACCGGATGACAGACGTTGCCCGGGAAATGGGCCTGTCGTCCGCAAATTTCGAGAATGCCAGCGGCCTCCCAGCTGAGGGGCACGTCATTTCGGCGATCGATCTTGCCAAGCTGGCGGCCGCTGAGATCCGCAATTATCCGCAATATTACAAATACTATTCAGAGCTCGAGATGACCTGGAATGGCATCACGCAGGGCAATCGCAACCCGCTGCTCTACACGATGGAAGGCGCAGACGGCCTGAAGACAGGTCACCTCGAAGCCTCCGGCTACGGCCTGACCGCATCTGCTGAGCGCGATGGCCAGCGCATGATCATGGTCCTGAACGGACTTCCAAGCTCGCAGGCACGCTATGACGAATCCCAGCGCCTGATGCGTCTGGCGTTCACGGCCTTCGATACACGCACCGTCGAACCAACCGAAGAACCGATTGCAGAGCTTCCGGTTTGGAATGGAGAGGCACGGTCCGTTGGCGTTCGTCTTGCGTCCGAGTTTCGCGTAGCAGGCCACAAGCGGGCTTTCGACGAAGCCAATGCCGAAATCGTCTTCGACGGCCCTCTCAGAGCGCCGATCGCCGCTGGCGATGAGATCGCCACGCTCGTCGTCACGATGGAAGGCAAGGACGTCCCGGTGACCGCGCCGCTCGTCGCGACTGAATCGGTCGGCGAGCTTGGCTTCATGGGCCGCGCGATCGAAGGGCTCAGCCTGAAAATGGGTGGCGGCACGGCAGAATGACCCGCCGCGGGCGTTTCATAACGGTTGAAGGCGGGGAAGGCACTGGCAAGTCAACGCTGATTGCCGGCCTTGAAACTCACCTCCTGGACGACGGCATCGCGGTCACGGTAACGAGAGAACCCGGCGGCACCCAGCTTGCCGAGGCTGTCCGTGCGCTTGTACTCTCACCACCGGGCGGACATCGCTGGAGCGCACTCAGCGAAGCGCTTCTGGTATATGCCGCGCGCCGTGACCACCTGGAGAACATCATCATTCCCGCGCTTGAGGCGGGCGCATGGGTCATCTGTGACCGGTTTGCGGATTCGACCCGGGTATACCAGGGGCTAGGTGGCCTCGATCAAGACAGCATCGATACGCTGGACAAACTCGTCGTCGGCACCTCCCAGCCCGACCGGACGCTTATTCTCGACGGGCCTGTTCAGGATCTGCTCTCTCGGCGCCGCGACAGGGGGATGTCGGACGTCTTCGAGTCCATGCCGATCGACTTCCATGAAAAGGTCCGCGAAGCATTTCTGGATATCGCCTCCCGTGATCCAGAGCGCTGCAGGGTCATCGATGCCATGCAGGCGCCTGATGATGTCCTGAAGGCGGCGCTCTCCAAACTGCACGAGGATTGATGATGAGCGAGATTGCCCTTCCGCTTTTCGGGCATGAGACCGCCCAGAAGAAATTCCTCAAAGCCCGCGATGGCGGGCGTCTTCATCATGCCTGGATCATAGAAGGCCCGTCCGGCATCGGAAAATCGCGCTTCGCTATTCGTCTTGCCGCGATGCTGCTTGGGGCGAAACCTGCCGGACCTGATGTTGCGGCAGCATCAATAGACGACCCGGTGATGCAGAAGATCACGTCCTCGGGCCACCCCGACCTCAAACACGTTCAACGCGGCCTCAATGACAAGGGAAACCTGAAACAGGACATCTCGGTCGAGCAGATCCGCGAACTCAACGGCTTTTTCTCGCTGAAGCCGGCCCTCGGCGGCTGGCGGGTCGGGATCCTCGACGCACTTGATGAGATGAACGCAAACGGCCGAAACGCATTGTTGAAGACACTGGAAGAGCCACCGGCGCGGGCGATCCTGTTCCTGATCTCTCATGGCACAGTTCCCGTGCTCGCGACGATCCGGTCACGCTGTCAGACCCTCAGACTAAACACGCTCTCGGATGAGGATACGCTCCGGGCGCTGAAGGCCCAGAATTCCGAAACGCCTGAACAGACCGCAACGCTGGTCAAGGGCCGGCCAGGACGTGCCGAGGAGCTGACCGGGACCAAAGTCCTTGCTGCGGCCCATGCGGCGCGCAGTCTGCTCAAAGCCTTTCCCAAACCGAATGATGCAACGCTCGCCACAGCCATTCAGGCCGCAGCTGAAGACGAGACATCCTTTGCTGTCTTCGCAGATGAAATCATGAGCTGGGTTGGCGAGAAGGCGAATGACGCGCCGCACTGGGCCACGGTCTGGTTTGAACTTCAGCGCACTGTCGCCGCGCAGCGAAACCTGCACATGACACCGGTTCAGGCGGCGTCAAAACTGGTGACAGGCCTTCAATCCGGCGCCGCAAAGGGCTAGTCGCTACCTCATGTTCGACACGCACGTAAATCTCCACGCAGAGGCCTTCGAAGACGACCGCGAGGAGGTTCTGGCCCGAGCGCGCCAAGCCGGCGTAAAGCGCTTCCTCGCGATCTGTGACCGTTTCGACAATTACGAGACGGTGAAGGCAATCGCGGACGCCAATGAGGACATCTGGAACACGGCCGGCGTTCATCCGCACCATGCCAAGGATTTCCCGGACCTGACGGTCGAGGCACTTCTGACCGCTGCTGCCGACCCCAAAACCGTTGCGATAGGGGAGACGGGCCTCGACTTCCATTACGGGTATTCCGCAGAACAGGACCAGGTCGCAAATTTTCGCCGTCATATAGATGCGGCGCGCCGGTCAGGCTTGCCGCTTGTCGTTCACACACGGGAAGCAGACGAAATGACGGCCGATCTGCTCGAAAGCGAATACAAGAACGGTTCGTTCCGTATTCTTTTGCACTGTTATACGGGTGGGCAGGACCTTGCAGACCGCGGCGTCGCGCTCGGCGCCTATTTCTCGGTCTCAGGCATTCTCTCTTTCAAGAGCGCCAAGGATGTCCGCTCAGTTGTATCGACGGTGCCGCTCGACCGGGTCATCCTGGAAACCGATTGTCCTTATCTCGCGCCAGTACCTTACCGGGGTCGCCGTAATGAGCCGGCCTATCTGCCACATGTCGCGGATGCTCTGGCAGAGTTGCACAATATGTCTCGCGAAGAAATAGCATCTATTTGTGAACATAATGCTCTGCAATTATTCAATAAAATACCATCATGACAGGTCAGGGCCGCTTTACATTTCTTGGGACGGGGTCATCCGGCGGCGTACCACGTGTCGGGAATGACTGGGGCGACTGCGACCCGGCTGAGCCGCGCAACAGGCGGCGCCGGTGTTGCGCGCTCGTCGATGCCGGGCCAGTTGAGACACCAGACGAGTGCACACGCATTCTCATCGATTCCTCGCCTGAGCTGCGCGACCAGTTGCTTGACGCAGAGGTCAAGCATCTCGACGCGCTGGTCTATACACATGACCATGCAGACCAGTCGCACGGGATCGATGATGTTCGCGCGCTGGCGCTTCGCATGCGGCGACGTGTGCCGACCTATCTCGATGCACGGACAGCCAGCACGCTGACAGAGCGGTTCGGCTACTGTTTTGAAGGCCATGGCGGCTACCCGCCCATCCTGGACAGGCAGGCCGACATCGTGCCGCTGGAGCCGTTCACGATCAGCGGAGAGGGCGGTCCGGTGACCTTTTTGCCTGTCGAACAGATGCACGGCAGGATCATGAGCCTCGGATTTCGAATGGGCAATCTTGCCTATTGCAATGACCTCCATGATTTCCCGCCAGAGAGCCTCAAGGCTATAGCAGGGGTCGACATCATTGTTCTGGACGCGCTGCGCTATACAGAACATCCAAGCCATGCCCATCTGGACCGTGCGCTGGGTTGGATCGAGGAGATCGCACCGCGCGAAGCATGGCTGACGAATCTTCACATCGACATGGACTATCAGACGCTCTGCAAAGAGCTTCCGACGCATATCCGGCCGGCCTATGATGGCCTCTCCATCGATTTCACGCTCTGAACCGTATGTCGTAATTTCCCATAATATAGATTATGCGATCTTTGTTAGTTTGGACGAAGCCACTCCCTGACGCTGCCGTGCGCGGGATTTTAGTATATCGCGATCGCTGCCTGTCTCAGGCAATTCCGCTGGCTGTCCAGAACACGTTTGGCGAGCCAAGCTGAAAAACCTGGCACTCCCCTATTGTGCGCGAGGCCGCAAGCACGCCAGAAGGTTAACCGGATATCCGTACGACAAATCACACGCTGAATGGAGCTTCCCCGTTTTGACGACCTCCAACACTTCCCAATTCGACCGCTTGAAATCGATCATGGCGCAGCTGCGCAATCCCGATGGTGGTTGCCCATGGGATCTTGAGCAGAGTTTCGAGACGATTGCCCCCTACACGATCGAGGAAGCCTATGAGGTCGCCGATGCGATCGAGCGGCGCGACTACAGCGATCTCAAGGAAGAACTCGGCGATCTGTTGCTGCAGGTGGTTTTCCACAGCCAGATTGCGTCGGAGACCGGGCTCTTCAGCGTCGAGGATGTGGCCCGGAGTATAAATGACAAGATGGTGCGCCGGCATCCGCACGTCTTCGGAGACGCAGACGAACGCGACGCCGACACACAGACCGAAGCCTGGGAGGCAATCAAGGCGCGCGAACGCGCCGAGAAAGGCAAGTCCGATGAGGACACATCTGCACTAGCCGGTGTGGCGAACGCCCTCCCTGCGCTCATGCGCGCCGAAAAGATCCAGAAGCGCGCCGCGCGAACGGGCTTCGACTGGACTGACGCCAAGGATATTCTTCTGAAGCTAGAAGAGGAATCCGGCGAGGTTCGCGAGGCGATAGATAGCGGCGATATCGATGACATTGAGGACGAGATCGGCGACCTGCTCTTCGTCTCAGCTAATCTTGCGCGACGCTTCAAGCTGGATCCCGAAATTGCGCTCAGGAAAGCAAATGCGAAGTTCGAACGCCGCTTTCGTGCCATGGAAGCCCTAGCGGCGGGGCGCGGGCAGGTTTTCAGCGATCTGTCGCTGGATCAGCAAGGCGCGCTCTGGGATGAGGTAAAGACCCAGGAATAAACGGCCTTCCGAGCGGCAAGCAAGCGATGCTAGTTCGGTTCAACCCCTGGTGCTGAAGGAATAAACTCTGCATCCGGCATGGGCGGCGCTGGCGGTGTCTTTCCCGGGTCAACCGGAATGCTGTCGGGAATGGACGTGTCGGCCGGGTTCTCGAATATCCGCCTCAGGACGCCAGGCGTCACCGCCGATAGCGGATTGACCGCGACCTGCGCCCGGTTGAGCGTTCCGCGAACCGAATAGGTCAGCGAGAAGATGCCCTCGCCCTCGCGGCCAACGAAAAGATCGCCGATCACCGGCACGCCGCCGAGCATGGAATTCATTCCGAAACTTGGAACCAGCACACCGCTGAGACGGATTTCATCGCTCTCCTGCTCGTACCAGCCATTCAAGGTAAGACCCAGCGCAGGGCCATTGGCACGTGCGCCTTCGATCACGAAACGGCCCGATTGCATGGCGACGGGCACGTCGATATCGCTGAAAAGCACCCCTTCCCCGCTAAGCGTGTCGGCGAGCCCTCTGAGGGATGCCAAGGACAACACCTGCGTCAGGAATGGCGCGTCACGCATGCGCACATCGTTCAGTCTGAGCGACAGTCGCGCTGGATCAGTCCCCCGCGCAAGGTCGCCAGTGAGCCGAAGCGAGCCGCCCGTCAGAAAGTCCTGGCGCAGCAAGGCCCGCATGAAGAAGCCTGCATCATCGCTGTCGAGACTGATCTTTGCCGGGTCGTCTGCCGTCGGGCCCGTATACAGCGCGCTCATCTGGCCACCGGTCTCAATCGTGCCGTCGGCGCGCACTTCGCGCACGCCATTTTCGGAGCTCACAAAGGTCAGGCTCGCATCTTCCAGGTCGAGGCCACTTCGCAGGCGCAGCGTATCCAGCTCGGCGCTGAGCGTGATGGGCAGGCTGACACCGGACGCGTTGCTGCCCATGGCGCCGAAATCGCCAAAGAATGCGCTGGCATCGAGAAAGGCCCCGTTTAGCTCGCTGACAAGTTTGCCGTTGGGCTCGCGCCGGATATTGCCGCTGACGTCCATAAACCCGTCAAGAAACGCCTCACGAACGCTCAGGGTCTGGAGTCGCCCTATCTTCGAGAGCACAACATCCCCGTCAAAGCGGGCTTCTTCGCTTACATAGCGAAAAGTGGAGGCATTTGTGTCAGATTTCGCGTCATAGGAGAGTGTCGCTCGCGCCGCTTCACCGACCGGTTTGATGTATCCGATTTCGGATATGTCGACGCGCGATTGCTGGAGCTCAAACCCAACTTCGATTGCCGCCAGGTCGTCTGCTGCCACCTGCGCCTGAAGCTCTACGGGGATGTCTTCAGAAACATAGGCGCGGCCAACAATGCCGAACCGGTTGAGGAAATCGGGAGAGATGAAGGCACTTGCTGAGAGGTCGGCCGTATCGACGTCATCGCCAAATTCATCGCGCCAGGTGAACTGGACCGGCGCCGGGCCGAGGTCCCCAAAGCCGGTCATGACGAGGCGCATATTCTCCAATGCGACATCGACATCGGCGCCTGTGAGATCGAGCCCCGGTAGAACATCGGACAAGGCGGCATCTGTCACCTTGGCGGAAACCTTGATGTCCATATCCTCCATCGGAACATCGTCGAGGGCTGGGCGAAGCATCTCAAAGGTCGCCGTTGCGTTGCCAGAGAACCGTTCCGGATCCAGCGCGCCGTCATTCCCCTCCATGAGCCGTGAGTTCGCGATATTGCGCATCACATTGACCAGCGGCCCCTCGCCTCTTGCGAAGATGCGGGACATCTCGCCCTTCGGGTTGAGCTTTGGAAACTGGACGCTGCCCTCTGTCAGGGTCCAGCCGTCATAATCGCCTTCACTCAGCTGGACCTGGAAACCGTTACCCGTCAGCCGGCCGCTGCCGACGCCATCTGTTACAGGCGGCAGGTCATCAAGGAATTTGACCGCGCCATCTTCAATGAAGAAGCGAACCATCAGATCCTCGTCACGCAGAAACCCCTCGGCAAAACTGTCGGGTTTCAGGTCCAGCCGGTAGTTCGCCGCTGTAACGCGCGCGCTGAGGACGCGGTTCTCTGTGAAATTCCGCGCGCCGGCACCAAGCGTTTCCGGCCAGAATGCCAGCACCTGTTCCTTGGTAATGGTGCCTTCGGCCTCTCCTTCAGAGAGAATGCGGAAGGGTAGCTCCCCTTCTGCGACATCACCTATCGGAGCAAGGTCTGCCGTCCCTTTGAAATCGATGCCACGTGTCGAGACTTCATAATTGTCCAGTACAAGCGCGGTCGTCTCTTCATCCAGGGAGCCGGTCACGCGGACGGCATCGAGCTCCCAGACTTCCGGGAAGTATGGCGTGACGTCGATTTCAAACGCGTCGGACGTCAGATCGAACGCGATCGTATCTTCGCGTTTCACAATGCCCGTGATGCTGCCAGCGATATCCCCGCTGGCGCGTTCGGTGACGACCGCAAGGTCATTCAGCTGAAGCAGGTCTGCGACGGGGTCGTACGCCGCATCGAAGATCAGCGTCTCTATGTCGATCTCTCGGCCTGCAAGTGTCACGCGGCCATCTTCGGCATCGGCGGCAAGGTTGAGCGCTGTAACGCCTTCGCCGTCCTGATATTCGAGGCCTATGATGATATCGGCCGGAAAGCCGCTGATGATCTTGTCTCCAACACCGAAACGTGCGGCGAGGTCCCCCACACTCCAGTTTGTGATGCCAATGCTGAAATTCAGCGCGTCATAAGTGGGCGGCACGGTCAGCTCGGAAGAGACGTCGCCGGGAAGACCTATCCCCTCCCCGCTTCCTGCAAGCTCTACTTCTATACCGCGCTCGGACTCCTCAAACCGGCCATTGGCCTCCTCCATCTGGGCAAGAAGGTCGCCGGAGGCATCGAAGAAGCGAAGCTCCATATTGCGAAACGCGGCCGTCTCGAGCGGGTTTACCGTCCTGTTGGCCTGAAGACCTCTCAAGACGCTTCCAAGGGATGAGTTTGTCAGTTTCAACCAGCCTTCGGGCGTGGTTGGCAGGTCGCGGGCTTCGAACTCCGGCAGAGGCTCGCCTGCAAATGTCCACTCGGTCGGCGAAATGTTGCGCACATCTGCCCAGCCATTACGCAGCTCTGTGCCGATAACTTCGGCCCGGCCAAAGAGCAGCGATCCGGCATCAAGCGTGATCACGGCCTGTTCGGCCTCTCCGGCAAGCTGCCCGTCATTGTCTGCGAGCTTCAGGCCATTTGCCGCGACGATCATGCGGCGGTCCGTCGGCGACCATTGCAGCGTCAGCCGTCCGATGTCGACGTCGCGGCCGTTTCGCGCAGATATCAGGGCATTTTCAACTTCGCCCTTGAAAACATTGAGCTCTACCGGCCCGCGCGAGAGAAGGAACGCAAGTCCAATAGCCCCCGCAATCGCCAGAAGAAGTATCCCGCCGACAATCTCGAATGTAATGACGGCTGCGGTCTGTCGCACCAAGGCCGGTTTGCCTCCTTCAGTTCTGGCTGTAGACCCCTACTAGCTTCTCAATAAAGCAGAAATAGGACGAAACCACGATGTCAGCAGCTCTTTGCGCAGGCGACACCGCCCCAAGACTCCAACTCATCACCACTGATGGCCCGGTTGAGGTCCCTCCCGAGAACGGCCGCGGTCTCATTCTCTTCTTTTACCCGCGGGACAATACGCCTGGCTGCACGACCGAGGCGAAGGCCTTCACCGAACTCAGGGAGGCGTTTGCGCAGAAAGGGTTCGACATCGTCGGCATCTCCCGCGAAGACCTCGCCTCTCATGAGAAGTTCATTGAAAAACAGGCGCTTGGAATACCGCTCGCGGCCGACGATGACGGGTCGGCCTGCGAAGCCTTCGGCGTCTGGAAGGAAAAGAACATGTATGGTCGCAAATTCATGGGCATTGAACGGTCTACATTTGCCATCGGCCCCGATGGCACGATTATTGAATGTTGGCAGAAGGTGCGGGTCAAAGGACATGCAGAGGAAGTTCTGTCTATACTTTGATCTATTCTGCACCTGTTGTGCCCGGGGCGGGGGAAGATTTGGTACAAAATTTTATCAATTCTGAAAAAAATGCGTCCAAACGAGCCATTTACCCTTTTCGCATAGGCTCAAACTGCGTTACACAAGCTCGTGAGGGTGTCGCCGAGGAAGAATCCACGGCAAGTGTAAGAGTTTTTAGAGAGGTTGGCGCGTCGATGACGAAGAAGACGATGAAGGTCAGTGAACTTTTCAGTCGCCTTTTCCCGGAGCGTCAGATTTACCACCGCAGTGGCGGTACCGTCCGTTACTTTACTATATCGCCTCCGCAACAAGCCGTACTGTCCATCGCCATCGCCGCCGTCGTCGGCTGGACACTCTACGCCACCGCAAGTCTCGTCTTTATCCCCGGCAGCACGCTGTCGGCCCAGGGCCAGCAACAGATCGACAAATACGAACGCTGGGTACAGGAGCTGCGCGCCCGTGATGCGCTGTCGCGCTCCCAACTCGTAGAGCGCACCGAAGCTTTCCAGGAAGCGACCGTCAATTTCGAACAGCGCCACCGCACGCTTGAAGTCATGCTGGAGTCGCTCCGCAACGGGGGGGAGCTTGAAGCCTCCGCCCTTCGCGGCAATGGCACCGCCCTTCTCGTAAATGCTTCCATCGACGAAGCCGACCGCAGACAGTCGCGCGCATCCGAGCAGGTTGAAGAAGCGAATGCGACGAATGTCGGTGTTCGCGGCCAGATTGCTGATATCCAGCGCGAACAGCAGGCCTTTCTCGATGAAGTCGAGGACATTGCCATCGAACGCGCAGAAGCTGCCCGCGGCGTTCTGCGTCTGACAGCCGTTGGCACGAACCGGATTGCTGAGAACCGCGAAATGGGCGGCCCTCTTGTCCCATTTGCAAGCCTCGCCTCAGGCAATTTCAACACGCCGGAAGAAGCAATGTTCGCCGAGCGCGTCGCACAGGTCGCCGCGCGGATGGAAGAAGCCCGTTACTATGAGACGGTCATTTCTAACCTTCCACTGGCTGATCCGGTGGGTGTGCCTTCGCGTCTGACCTCTGATTACGGCCTTCGCGTCGATCCTTTCAATCAGCGCCCTGGCTGGCACAATGGTGTCGACGTCGGCGCTTACTGGAACGCGCCAATCACGGCGACGGGCCCCGGCACGATCAGCTTTGCCGGCACAAAGTCCGGTTATGGCCGTCTGGTCGAGGTCGATCACGGCCATGGCTTCAAGTCGCGTTACGCACATTTAAGACGTATCAACGTCGACAAAGGTGATACGGTCGCCATCGGTGATGTTATCGGCGCAATGGGGTCCACGGGCCGCAGCACCGGGCCTCACCTCCATTACGAAGTATGGTTCAACAATAAGCCATATGATCCAGTTGAGTTTCTGAGGGCAGGTAAACATGTTCACCAAGAGTAAAGAGACCTCGAGCGCGTCCAGCTACACGCCGCCCGCAGATACGAGCCGCGCGGCCGCAAGCCGCACGAGCGGTGCCCGTTCCTCGGCAGCCTCCATCATCTGCAACGACATGGAAATCAAAGGGTCGATCAATTCTGAAGGCGCCCTGCATATTGACGGGGTCGTTGAAGGTGACGTGACTGCGGGCGACATCACGATCGGCGCAACCGGCAAGGTGATCGGCGAAGTGAAAGCCGACGCCGTGAAGGTAAAGGGCGAAGTGCTCGGCTCCATCCGGGCTCGCCGCGTTGAGCTTGAAACCGGCGCCCGCGTCGAAGGCGATATTCTTCATGCCTCGCTCAGCATCCAGCCAAACGCGATCTTCGAAGGCCAGGTCAAACATTCAGATGACCCGCTCAAGACGTCTGGTCCAAAGCCTGCGAAGCCATCGAGCAGCGACATGTCCAGCAAGGCGACCAGCACGTCCGACCCAAAGACCTCTTCATCGAGCGCCAGCACGGCGCACAGCACCGCGCTGTCCTGATCGGTCAGAGACGACAAATCAGTTTCAGATAACGGCCACTCTTCACGGGTGGCCGTTTTTCTATGCGTCCTCTTCCTCCGACGCGCCGACCTGATGGGCGAGCGACGCGCTTAGGAAAGCATCGATATCGCCGTCCAGAACGCCCGACGTGTCTGACGTCTCGTGATTGGTGCGGACATCCTTCACGAGCTGATAAGGCTGAAGGACATAGGAGCGGATCTGATGGCCCCAACCAATATCGGACTTGGAGTCGTGGCTGTCCTTCACTGCGTCCCGGCGCCTTTGAAGCTCGACCTCATAAAGCTTTGACCGCAGCATCTCCCAGGCTTTCGCCCGGTTCTGGTGCTGCGACCGACCCGCCTGGCAGGCAACCACGATACCGGTCGGCTCATGCGTCAGGCGAACCGCGGAGTCAGTCTTGTTGACGTGCTGCCCCCCCGCACCGGATGCGCGGTAGGTATCGGTGCGCACATCTGACGGATCAATTTCCACTTCGATGGACTCGTCAATTACGGGAGACACCGTGACCGAGGCAAAGGAGGTGTGCCGCCGGGCCGACGAGTCGTAAGGTGATATCCGGACGAGCCGGTGGACACCGGACTCCGACTTCAGCCAGCCATAGGCGTTCTGGCCCGAAATCAGCAGCGTCGCCGACTTGATTCCGGCCTCTTCGCCGTCATGGGCATCGACTTCCTCGACCTTGTAGCCACTGCTCTCTGACCAGCGGACATACATTCGCCGCAGCATGGCAGCCCAGTCCTGGCTTTCCGTGCCCCCTGCCCCGGCATTGATCTGCATATAGCAATCATTGCCATCGGCCTCGCCTGACAGAAGCGCCTGAAGCTCGGCCTTCGCCGCGCGCTCTCTCAGGCGCTTCATGCTGGCGGCGATATCCTCGATCATTTCGGCGTCGCCATCAGCAAGTTCCAGGAGCTCCCGCCCATCGGCGGTCTCCTGCTGGAGGTCGAGCACGGTCTGAATACTCGTCTCAAGCTGCTGGCGCTCGGCCATCTGCTTGCGGGCATTGTCTGGATCATTCCAGAATTCAGGATGTTCGGAGAGCGCGTTCAGCTCTTCAAGACGTTTTTGGGCGACGTCCCAGTCAAAGACGCCTCCTCAGCAGCTCTGCAGACTGCTCGATTTCATTAATAAGGGTCGTAATCTCAGTGGACATAAGTCTCGTGTCTCTACTTGATCGTGAGGCTGGACGGCATGCACATATTGGGTCGCAGGGTCAATAAATCCCGCCCAAATTCTCGTCCGCGACATCATCTTCCTCAGGCGGATTGTCACCGAAGCCTTCTGCGGAAGGATCGGCCGTATCATTGCCGCCAAACATGCTGGCGCCCTGATTGCCCGAGATGGAGAACCCATCATCCTCGTCAAAGACCGCACCCGGCTCTGTGCCCGGCCGGAAGGCTTCGACAATGACCTCACCCGATCTCGATGTCGGCAGACCGCCGGTATCATGATCGACCGAAACAAGCCGCACACCGGGCGGGATACGGAACGGCATGGCGGGCGCATCCTCGAGCGCTTCTTTCATGAAATTAACGAAGACCGGCAGGGCGACCGAGCCGCCCGCCTCACCATTTCCAAGCGTTCGCGGCTGGTCAAACCCGACCCAGACACCAACGACGAGGTCCGGCGAGAAGCCATAGAAGAGCGCATCGAAATAATCGTTCGTCGTCCCGGTCTTGCCGGCCAGAGGCTTGTTGAGGCTGGCTGCGCGCCGGGCCGTCCCGCGCTCCACCACGCCTTCAAGCATGTGCACGACCTGATAGGCGATCACCGGGTCGATCAGCTGTTCGCGGTCGTCGGCAAGCTCTGGCGGCGTTTCGCCGTCCCAGCTTTCCGAGACGCAGCCTTCGCAGGCGCGCTTGTCATGGCGATAGAGCGTCTGGCCGTGCCGGTCCTGAACACGGTCCAGCAGCGTTGGCGTCACTTCCTTGCCGCCATTGACGAAAGCAGCATAGCCGCGCGCCATCCGCCAGGGCGTGGTGTCACCAGAGCCCAGCGCCATCGCCGGATAGGCTGGCAGATCGTCATAGAGACCGAACCGCTCGGCAAGCTCGGACACATCTTCCATGCCGATATCGACGGCCACACGCGCGGTCACCTGGTTGAAGGAGCGCTCCAGCGCGGTGCGCATGGTCACTTCGCCATAGCTGCGCCCCGCAGAATAGTTCTGAGGCTTCCAGGTCTGGCCCGTTACCTGATCAAAATAGACAAACGGGGAGTCGAGGATTTGCGTCGAAGGCGTATAGCCATTTTCGAGCGCGGCCGCATAGACGAACGGTTTGAAGGCGGACCCTGGTTGACGCATGCCTTGCGTGACCCGGTTGAACGGGCTCTTGAAGAAGGAATAGCCGCCGACCATTGCCAGCACGCGCCCGGTATGCGGATCAAGCGCCACGATGGCGCCCTCGACCGCAGGCACCTGTTTCAAGGTCGCCGTTTCGGAAGGCACCGCAATCCAGTCTTCTTCATTGCGAAGCTCGCCCTCGGCCGGGGCTTCAGCGCCCGGCTTCAGCTCTTCGGTACGCTCGACATCGACGAGAATGACATCGCCGCGCGCAAGACCTTCGCCGCCATCCGGGCGGTCCCAGCTATTTGCCCAGCGGACATCTTCATCCGGAATGCTGGTCGTGCGGCCATCATTGAGCACAATTACCGCGCCCTCGCCGGAGATGTCCCGGACCATGCCGGCTTCCCAGTCACCAAAGCCGGCGGGGCGTTCAACTTCCTGGAGTTGGCCCGCAACATCGCCGGACGCATCCACCGAAGTGAAGGGGCCGCGATAGCCATGGCGGCGGTCATAGGTCTCAAGGCCTGACTGAAGCGCATTCTGGGCGGCAAGCTGCATCTGTGTATCCAGCGTGGTGCGGATCGAAAGCCCGCCGCGCTCAAGCGCTTCTTCGCCATACTCCTCGATAAGGTCGCGGCGAAGCTCCTGAACGAAATAGGTCGCCGCGGCGTATTCGGGGCCACGCAGGCGGTCCACGACTTCAAGCGGCTGGGACTTTGCCTCTTCAGCCTCTTCCTCAGTTATGTAGCCGTCTTCCAGCATACGGTTGAGGACATAGTTGCGGCGGGCCAGAAGACGTTGCGGGCGGCGATAGGGGTTTACCGTCGATGGCGCCTTGGCAAGCGATGCCAGAACGGCCGCTTCCGACAGGCTAAGCTCTGGAAGCGACTTGTTGAAATAGATCAGAGCGGCAGAGCCGACGCCGTAAGCCCGCACGCCAAGATAGATCTCATTGAGATAAAGCTCGAGAATCTGGTCCTTGGTGAAGGTGTTTTCCATGCGGCGTGCAATGATCGCTTCCTTGACCTTGCGCTCGATGCGCTGGTCGCGCGTCAGCAACATGTTCTTGGCGACCTGCTGGGTGATCGTGGACCCGCCCTGCAGGTTGCCATCGCTGCCCGAAAGCTTGATCTGGGCCGAATTGATCGCCCCGCGCAGGATGCCGACATAGTCGAGACCATCATGCTCGAAGAACTTCTTGTCTTCGGCGGCGACGAAGGCCTGGGTTACGTGGTCGGGCATGGATTCGATCGGCACGAAGACCCGGTGCTCTTCGGCAAACTCGGCAATCAGCGTCCCGTCGCCGGCATGAACCCGCGAGGTAATCGGTGGCTCATAGTCGGCAAGACGCTCATGCGATGGCAGGTCCCGCGACAGAGCGGCGACCCAGAGAACCAGCGCGACGAAGCAGAGCGCACCGATGATAAAGATCCCGATCGCCACGCGGCGGGCAAGCTTCCACGTCAGATAACGCTTCCAGACCGACTGTTCACTCATGCGATGTCCGTTCTCGTCTATTGGGCCAGTCTATTAGGCAACTCTATTCGACACGAGAACAGCGCCTCGCAGAACTAGGTGACGAGAGTAAGGCGCGCTGGCGGCAGACGGAAGCCGCGAGCACCTAATTTACTGCAGTATGGCCTGCTGGACGGTCAAAATAGCTATCAATCGCGTTTGCAATGGCCCGCGCGGCGCGGTTTCGCCCGTCGGCAGAGGCCAGACGCGCAGCATCTGCGCGATTCGTCAGAAAGCCGACCTCGACCAGAACAGCCGGAACATCTGGCGCCAGAAGAACGAAGAAGTTCTCCTGGCGGTGACTGTTGCGGACGACCGGCCCTGCCCGGCTGAGTTCCGGGATCAGCAACTCTGCGAAGATCGATGAATTCGTTTTGGTTTCCCGCTTGGTGAGGTCGGTCAGGATGCTCGCCACTTCGCGCGAGGTGCCATCCTCGATCGGCAAATGCCAGCCATGCTTGTTTGCCGTCGGGTCCACCCTGCCCTCGCCGCGTGTATTGAGGGTATAGACGGTCGCCCCGGACACAGAGCGGTTCCCAGCTGCATCGGCATGGATAGAGATAAAGAGATCGGCGCCCCAGTTACGCGCCATGGAGACGCGGTCTTCATGCTCGATATAGGTGTCGTCGTCGCGGGTGAGGAAAACCGAATAACGCCCCGTTGCGTCGAGATAGGTTTTCAGGGCCTGCGCCGTTTTCAGCACAACCACTTTTTCGCGCGTTGCATCTTGCGCAGACGCCCCGGGGTCGCGCCCGCCGTGGCCCGGATCGATGACAATGACGCGTTTGCGTGGCGGCGCTTGCGTTTCTGCAACCTCGAGAGTTTCGCTGACGCCGCCGCCCGCGAAGAAGGCCGCGCGCCGGTCGACATCGATGGAAGCGTCCCTGTCGAACCGGTTGGGCGCAACGCGGACAAGGTCAACGACCAGACGATGGCGCGGATCGCTGCTTGTCGGGCCAACGCTAAGCGCGCGGGAGACGGTCACGGGTTTTTTCAATCTGAAGGCGATCCCGCCCCCGAGGATTTCATAGGATGATACCGCGCCTGTTGGGGGCGGCGTTACGGCCCGGTCAGCAACGCGCGAACCCGGAAAGTCGACAGTAACGAAAAGGTCACCCGCTTCAGACAGAGAGAAGATCCCGTGGTGGATCTCTCCATTCGAGGCAAGTGTGATTCGGGTGTACTCGCCCTCACCCTCGACGCGAATTTCGCTGATTTCGCCCGCCCACGCGCTGACACACAGCCAGACGGAAGCGCAGACAACTAGAATAAAATACCGAACTGAAATGGTCATGGCCCTGTCGAAAGTCGCTGAGTCATTGAGTTTGAAGAATGCATCGGCTTCGTTAATCCAGCGTTTACCGTCAGAGAAGCCACTGCTTATTTCGTACTTCTCTGATTTTTGAGCTTTTCATTAGGTCCAGCTTTCGGCATGCTTCTACAGACCTCTATAAAGGGGCAGAGCCATTTCCGGATGGCGTGTAGACGGGCGTACTTCCCCGCGCATGACATTTTCGGACACGGAACAACCAGCAATGTATCTTATGTCCCAGCAAGCACCGTCGAGACTAGCGCCTAAAGGCGCGCAGACGTGCGGACGCAAGGTATCCCGTTACAACTTAACTGGCGTTCGCCGCAGCACAGGGATGACAACTTCCCGCGCCGCGCCGCCAGATCACAAGGCGATAACCTATGAGCAAATTGATGCTGATCGATGCGGTCCACCCGGAGGAAACCCGGGTCGCGCTCGTATCGGATGGACGCGTAGATGACTTCGATTTCGAAACCACAGGCAAGGAACAGCTAAGAGGCAATATCTACCTCGCCAAGGTGACGCGGGTCGAACCCTCGCTCCAGGCCTGTTTTGTTGAGTATGGCGGCAACCGCCACGGCTTTCTCGCTTTCAACGAAATCCATCCAGACTATTACCAGCTTCCCCAGGCAGACCGCGAAGCGCTGCTTCAGGATGCCGCCCGCGCCGCCGTCGATGATGACGATGACGGTTTTGCAGCTGACGATCCTCATGATGATGACGACGACGCCAGCAGCGATGATGGTGACGGCGACGATAGCGAAAATGAGTCCGATGCTGATGAAGCTGCCTCTGAAGCGGCTGCCGCCAAGCCGCGGCCGCAGGCAAGCTCCAAACGCTACAAGATCCAGGAAGTCATTCGCCGCCGGCAGGTGATGCTGGTCCAGGTGGTCAAGGAAGAGCGCGGCAACAAAGGCGCAGCGCTTACCACTTTCCTGTCGCTGGCCGGCCGCTACAGCGTTCTTATGCCGAATACGCCGCGCGGCGGCGGCATTTCCCGCAAGATTGCGAACGGTGCTGACCGCAAACGGTTGAAGGAAATCATGTCCAGCCTCGACGTGCCGACCGGCATGGGGCTGATCGTGCGCACGGCCGGTGCCAAACGCACCAAGACCGACATCCGCCGCGACTATGAATACCTCCAGAAGCTCTGGGACAATATCCGTGGCCGGACCATGGAATCGATCGCGCCCTGCATCATTCATGAAGAAGGCGGCCTCGTTCACCGCGCCATGCGCGACATGTTCGACAAGGATATCGAGGAAGTCATCATCCAGGGTCAGGCGGCCTATAGAGAGGCAAAAGACCTCTCCAAGATGATCATGCCGACGCAGGCAAAGAAGGTGAAACAGTGGAAATCCGCTGCGCCGCTCTTTGTCTCTGAGGCAGTTGAAGAACAGCTGGACTCCATCTTCTCGCCGACCGTGCAGATGAAGTCGGGCGGCTATCTGGTCATCAACCAGACAGAAGCCCTGGTTGCCGTCGACGTGAACTCTGGCAAGGCGACGAAAGAACGCAATATCGAGCAGACCGCCCTGCGCACCAATCTGGAAGCAGCCGAAGAAGTCTGCCGCCAGATGCGCCTTCGCGATCTCGCCGGCCTCATCGTGATCGATTTCATCGACATGGATGAGAACAAGAACAATCGCGCGGTTGAAAAGAAGCTGAAAGACTGCCTCAAATTCGACCGGGCCCGCGTGCAGAGCGGCAAGATCTCTCAGTTTGGTCTGATGGAAATTTCACGTCAGCGCCGCCGCGCCGGTGTGCTTCAGGCAACATCTGATCCGTGCGATGCATGTGATGGGACAGGCCGGCGCCGGTCGGTTCCGTCTGCAGCGCTCCAGCTCCTTCGCGCGCTGGAAGCGCGCGCCGCAGGTGGCGGACTCGCCTCCATCACTGTCCACGCCCCCACCGACGTGGCGCTCTACCTTCTCAACAATAAGCGCGAAGCGGTTACCGAGATTGAGGACGTCGCCGGCTTTGCGATCTCCATCCAGTCGTCAGAAGAACTCCTTCCCGGCGATTTCCGGATCGATGCCGAGAAGGACCCGAATTACAAATCCCGCCGTGGCCGCAAATCGGACCGTAATCGTCATATCAGCGGCGACGCCGATGACGATCAGCTGCCCGATGAGGGCGACGAAATGGCAGAGGACGATGTCGAGGAAGATGATTCCGAGACTGAGGCTGATGCCGGGTCCGAAGCCGACACGGACGATGATGGCGACAATCAGCAGTCATCGGATGATGGCTCCGACAATGACGACTCGTCAGGCAGCTCACGCAAGCGCAGGCGCCGCGGTCGCCGCGGCGGTCGCCGCAGACGGCGCGAGCCAAACCCTGTCGTGCCACTGGATGGCGGCGCGCTTCTTGATGGCATCGCGCACAGCGTCGCCATGATGATCGATGAGGAGCCACCTGCCCTCCCCGATCCAGATGAAGCCAACCGGTCGAATTCGGCCCAGCCGCAACTTGCCAAGGCTGTCGCGCTTGATGCCATCAAACAGGATGATGGCGACTCGAAGGGCGAAAGCAATTCGAGCGAAGACGATGGCGCAGAGAAGGAAGACAAACCAAAGCCGCGCCGGTCGCGCTCACGCCGCAGTCGTGGTGGACGTCGCCCGTCGCAGAAGGCGAACGCCGAGGCTGAAGGAACGGACGCCAAAGCAGACGATGCGGTAAGCTCGCCAGAGCAAGAGGCGCCATCGAGCGACCAGACCGCTTCCGAACAGCCGACGCAGGACAAGGCCCCTGCCGAAGAGGTCGCAGCGCCAACGCCGGCGCCGAAGGAGCCCGAACCTGTCGCGGCAGCAGCTGATACGGCTAAGGAAACTGAAACACCGGAGGAGCCTTCTGCCGCCGCCGTTTCCGAGCCCGGAAAACCTGTCGCCAGCGAACCCGTTCTCGTCGCCGACGAAAAACAGGCTCCGGCCAAGGAAGAGAAAAAAGAAGAGAAGCCGAAACGGCGTGGCTGGTGGGCCCGCCGTCGCTAAGGCGACTTACGCTTCAGACTGATCAGGCAGATTGCGCCGCCGCAATGCGTGTGCGTGCAATCTGCTCGGCCACCTCATTTGTCGGCGCGTTCCGGCTCAGTGCTTCGTCGAGCACTTCGCCCAGCGTCTCGATGAGGACGTTCAGCTTGCCCATGACCCAGTTTCTCGAATAGGCACCGGAAATCTCCGCAGCCACATTGATGATGCCGCCGCCATTGATGACGTAATCTGGTGCATAGAGGATGCCCCGGTCACGGAGAGCGGCGTCCATTTCGGCGATGGAAAGCTGATTGTTCGCGCCGCCTGCAACGACTTTGGCTTTCAGACGCGGCAGCGTCTGCGGATTGATGACCGCGCCAAGCGCGTTCGGCGAGAAGATGTCGACATACTGATCATAGATCTCGTCTGTCGCGACGACCGTGGCCCCGGTACGCGCGCTGACATCTTTCAGCAATGCCTCATCAATGTCCGCAATGATGAGGGTCGCGCCCTCTTCCGCGAGATGATCGCAGAGATAACCGCCAACATGACCGACGCCCTGGACCGCAATGGTGCGCCCCGAGAGGTCATCTGTACCAAAAACGCGCTTTGCACTGGCCTTGATGCCGCGATAGACGCCAAGCGCGGTGATCGGCGATGGGTCGCCGCTCGCCGCATCGCCCTGGTCCAGTCCGGCGACGTATTTCGTCTGCGTCGCCACGATTTCCATGTCTTTCGGGCTGATCCCCACGTCTTCGGCGGTATAGTACGAACCGTTCAGTGAATTGATCGCACGACCGAACGCCTCGAACAGGGCCGGTGACTTGTCGGTTTTCGAATTGCCCCAGATAACGGCCTTGCCGCCGCCGAGCGGCAGGCCCGCCATGGCATTCTTGAAACTCATCCCCTTGGAGAGGCGCAGGGCATCGCGAAGCGCTTCTTCCCCGGTATCATAATTCCACATCCGGCATCCGCCCGCCGCTGGCCCAAGCGCCGTCGAATGCACCGCGATAATGGCTTTCAGGCCACTCGCCTTGTCTTCGAACATATGGACGCCTTCATGACCGTCGAAGGAAGGATGGTCGAACATGGCTGATCTCCTGAATGTCTCGCCACGGCCTTAGCGCGCTGGAATTGGCGGTCAACCGCTTCGCTCACCTGTCTGGAATGGCAGATACGCCCGACGGCAAGCTTGCAGAAGGATCTTGCATGAAAGCCCACATATCGGCGTAGACGATTTCAGCCTGAAGGTCTCTCAGCAGCATATGATACCCCTTGGGATAGTAGGCGGTACGCACATGTTCGGGCAGGCTCCGGATGGTCCGTTTCATGCCTGCTGGCGGGATGACAATGTCCTTGGCACCATAGGTCAGAAGCGTGGGCATCGATGCGGGCAGCTTTGGTGCGGCGGCATGCGCTTCCTCCATGAGGGCGACGACGCCGTAGACCTGATCAATCCGGTTGTCCGTCATGCGCAGTGGGTCTGCCATCATCCGGCGCAGCATCTCGATATTGTCCGAAGGCTCGATCTTGACCCCGCGCGGAGGCCGGACAACCCATCCTGGCCGCGAATGTGCAGAAAGCCAGAGGGCCCCGCGATAGAGCCAGTTCATGGCGCCCCAGCCGCGCAGACCCGGCCCGGACAGGATCAACCTGTCCACGCCTTCAGGCGGATTATCCGACCCGAACGCGGTCATCGTGACCGACCCGCCCATCGATATCCCGACCAGCGTTAGCGTCGCATCTGGATGACGCGCGCGCACCAGATCTACCGCAACGCGCAAATCCTTCCGCATCAGCTCCGGGTCAGGCCAGATGCCCCGCCCGATGGACCGGCCAAACCCTCGCTGGTCATAGGCATAGGTCTTCACACCGCGCGCGGCGAACCATGGCGCGGCCATGTGAAAGGCGTTGGCGTAGTCATTCATGCCATGAACGCCAAGAATGACGTGCTCGCGTTCGGCTGGCGCGGGCTCAGCGTCCCAGACTGTCAGGCCAAGCTCCGCCCCATCGAAACTGACAAAGGTCGAAAGCTCCGGCGCGAGGTCCGGCTGGACCTGCCCATCAGTCATGAGCGCCTCCTGCATGCGCGGTGTGGCGCAGGCTGAAACGGTAAGCAGGAGAACGAGGATCAGCCATCTCAAAGCAGGTCTCTCACTTTCTGGCGCAGCACAGGCAGGACATCTGCCGCAAACCACGGGTTCCTCTTCAGCCAGGCATTGTTGCGCCAGCTTGGATGGGGTGTCGGCAGGATACCGGCCTCCAGATGGGTACGCCAGCTACGAACTGTTTCGGTTAGCGTTCGCGAGGCGTCAGGTCCAAGGTGCCATTTCTGAGCATAGCCGCCGATGGCCAGAACCAGTTTGATATCTGGCAAGCGCTCCAGAAGTCCCGGCCGCCAGGTGGGCGCGCAGACTTTCATGGGCGGCAGGTCGCCGCCATTTTTGTCATAGCCTGGAAAGCAGAAGCCCATGGGCGCAATCACGACCCGGGACTCGTCATAAAATTCTTCTTCGCTGACACCCATCCATTCGCGCAGGCGCACGCCGGACGGGTCTGCAAATGGCCTGGATGAACGGTCGGCGAGGTTTCCCGGCGCCTGGCTCGCAATCAGGATGCGCGCCCCCTTTGCGGCTCTGACAATGGGGTTTGGCGAACGCTGCATCTGGCCTGCGCAGATCGTGCAGGCGCGTAATTGTTCAAGATAGGTGTTCAGCTCATCGTTCACTTGCGCCAAGATGGATAGGCAATAGCCCAAAGCAAGGACGAACGCGCATGTCAGACCCTGTAGACCTTGTCATCGATGCGAGGCCCAGAGACCTTGGCGGCGGCTTCAAGGTTCGCCGGGTGCTTCCCTTCCATAA
Source organism: Henriciella marina DSM 19595 (assembly GCF_000376805.1). NCBI lineage: Bacteria > Pseudomonadati > Pseudomonadota > Alphaproteobacteria > Hyphomonadales > Hyphomonadaceae > Henriciella > Henriciella marina. Next base: position 868,786 of record NZ_AQXT01000002.1, read on the forward strand.
GCGCAAACTGGTCGGGCCGTTTATCTTCTTCGATCATTTCGGACCTGTCGACTATCCGCCCGGCAAGGGCTTCGATGTGCGCGCCCATCCCCATATCGGTCTGGCAACCGTCACCTATCTTTTCGATGGCGCGATCCATCACAAGGACACCGTCGGCTCTGACATCACGATCAGGCCGGGCGCGGTCAACTGGATGGTCGCTGGCAAGGGCATCGTGCATTCGGAACGAACCCCTGACGCCGAACGCCAAACCGGCATGCGCATGCACGGCATCCAGACCTGGGTCGCTCTGCCAAAGACACATGAGGCCTGCGACCCCTACTTTACGCACCACCCGGCAGATACGCTACCGGAGTTTGACCTCGGCGGCGCGCGCGCCCGGCTTCTTGCCGGTAAAGCCTGGGGCCACCGCTCCCCTGTCGAGTTTCCATGGGGGATCTGGTACCTCGGCATTTCTGCGCCCGACGGCGCCGCTTTCGACGTTCCAGGCGACGCCGCAGATGAGCGCGCCATCTATGTCGCCGGAGGAACGGTCGAGATCGCGGGAAAGACCTATGGCGATGGCTGCATGATCATTCTTAAACCCGGCGAACGCGCTGAGATCACTGCCTCAGCGCACAGCCATCTGATGCTGGCCGGAGGTCAGACCATGGATGGACCACGCCTGATCGACTGGAATTTCGTCGCCAGCCGCCGCGAGCTTATCGATGAGGCACGTGCCGACTGGACGCGCTCCATCGAAGAAAACTGGATTGGCACCCGGTTTGGCCTCCCCGATGGTGAAGAAGACTATATCGCTCTGCCCGGTCCTGGCTGACGCCGCGCGCATCGGCGCTGCGGGGTTTCTTGTGAGGCTTGCGCCGCTGTGTCACAACATGCAGCAACAGACCGATTCAGGAGACTTTTTATGAAGCGCACTTTCTGGCCAGCCATTTCGCTGCTCGCCCTGGCTGCCTGCTCTGACCCCGCCGCGACGAATGAAGACACAGTCGACACAGCGCCCGCAGACGAAGCCGCTGCAACTGAAGACATGGACGCAGATGCTTCATTCGAAAGCGCAGACCTGATCCTGCCGCTTCCGGACAACTCGTCGGCAGAGATCACCGCCGAAGATCTCGCCGTTCGTATCTCGACCCTTGCAGACGACGCCTATGAGGGCCGCGGCCCGGGCAGCGAAGCAGGCGAGAACGCTGCGCTCTGGATTGCCCGCGAGATGGAGCGCATCGGACTTGAGCCGGGCGGCGACAATGGCGGCTGGTTCCAGTCCGTTGGCATGGTCGAACAGACCCTGGACGAGAGCGTATCGGGGATCCGCGTCAACGGTCTCTCCTCCGGTGAGCCTATGGAGCTTACGCTGAAGGAAGACGCTGTTCTCTGGACCAAGCATCAGGACGAAACAGAACTCGCCTTCGACGATTCCGAACTGGTGTTCGTCGGCTATGGCGTCGTTGCCCCCGAATATGACTGGAACGACTATGAGGGCCTCGATGTCGACGGCAAGACGGTCGTCATGCTGGTCAATGATCCGGGGTTTGCGCGCGGCACAGATGACCTCTTCAATGGCAAGGCCATGACCTATTATGGCCGCTGGACCTACAAGTTCGAAGAAGCCGCCCGTCAGGGCGCAACCGGCGCGATCATCATTCACGAGACCGAGCCGGCCTCCTATCCGTGGGAAGTCGTGCGCAATTCCTGGTCTGGCGCGCAAGCCGATCTCGTCCGCGGCGATGGCGGTTCCAGCCGCACCACATTCGAGTCCTGGATCAGCCGCGATGTCGCTGAAACCCTCTTCGCTGATGCTGGCATGGACCTGGAGGAAATGAAGTCCGCCGCCATGGAGCCAGGCTTCGAGCCGGTCGACATGGGGGACCTCACAGTGTCCGGCAACATCGTTCAGACCGTCGATACCATGGAGTCGCGCAATGTGATCGGCATGCTTCCGGGCACCGAACGCCCTGAGGAATATGTTCTCTACACCGCACACTGGGATCACCTCGGCAAGAAAACCGAAGAACGCACTGGCGCGCCAACCGAAGATTTCTACCAGGACGAAATCTTCAACGGTGCCGTGGACAATGCGACCGGCTCCGCAGCGCTTCTGGATATCGCCGAAGCCATGGCCGCAGGTGAGCATCCGCGCTCTGGTCTCTTTGTCTCCGTGACACTCGAGGAATCCGGCCTTCTCGGCTCTGCCTATTATGCCGACAATCCAACCGTGCCGCTCAACCAGATCGTCGCCGGGATCAATATGGACGGTATGCTACCTGTGGGACGCACCAAGGAAATGGTCGTCGTTGGCTATGGGGCTTCTGAACTGGAAGACATCCTCGAAGCCAAGCTCGAAGCCCAGGACCGCGTCGTAGAGCCGGATCCGCGTCCGGAAGCCGGTTCTTTCTACCGCTCTGACCACATTTCCTTCGCCAAGAAGGGCGTGCCGATGCTTTACGCTGATGGCGGCATCGACAAGCGCGATGGCGGCGTGGCTGCAGGCCGTGCAGCTGCCGACACCTACACCGCGCAGCGCTACCACAAGCCGATGGATGAGTACTCCGAAGACTGGAACCTTGAAGGCATGGTGGAAGATGTCACCGCGCTCTACGAGGTCGGACTTGAAATCATCAATTCCGACCAGTGGCCGACCTGGTATGAAGGCAATGAGTTCGAGGCCGCCCGCGAGGCCTCGCTCGCAGAAGCTGACGGCGAGTAGACCTTGCTTTCCTACCAGCATGGCTATCATGCCGGAAACAGGGCTGACGTGTTCAAGCACGCAGTCCTGTTTTCAATTCTCCAGATCGCTGCTCAGGCCCAGCATGACTGGCTCTATCTGGAGACCCATTCGGCTGCCGGCACTTATGATCTGAATGACAAGCTTGCCCGCAAGACGGCGGAGGCAGATGAAGGCGTGCTTCGTCTTCTGAAGTCTCCTCCATCAGGCTCCGACGCGCTCAAGGCCTGGCTGGAGTTTACGGGCGCCGCCGGGCCGCAGGCCTATCCGGGATCGCCGAAGATCGCCCTGCAATGTCTGCGTGAGCGCGATCGCATGATCTTCTTTGAGAAGCACCCAGCCGAAATCGAGAAGCTGAAGACGGCGATTGGCGGAGATGACCGCGCCCGCGCCCTCAAGGAAGACGGCTATAATGGCGCGCTGAAGCTTCAGCCCCGCCGCGGCGAACGCCTGCTGGTCTTCCTTGATCCAAGCTACGAAACCGAACGCGACATGGACCAGCTCGCAAGCTGGCTGCCACGCGCGATGAAACGCTGGCCAAAGGCGGCCTTTCTGGTCTGGATGCCGCTTTTCCTGGACGAGCGCGAACTGGAATTCGGCCAGTTCATCTCCAGCCTGGATTATGGCTTCGTTGCCGGCACGCGCTGGCAGGACACGAGCGGCAAGGATTCAGCGCTGGAGGGGTCTGCCATCATTGGTCTGCGTACCACGCCGGCCATGGCGCGTCCTGCCTATGAAATCGCTGAAACGCTGGATAGCTACTGGTAGTAGTTGCCGCCTCAGGCGACGTCACGGTCCGCAGGGCCGATCCATTCTTCCTCGTCATCACTGGCCATAGGGCGGTCAGACGGCCGACCGACAGCAGAAGGCGGCAGGCTCAGTATCGCGGTCGTGCCAACACCCACCCGAGACTTCAGGACGACATCCCCGGACATCAGCCTGGCGAGGTGCCGGCAAAGTGTCAGGCCAAGGCCCGTTCCACCATGTTCCCGGTCAAAGCTGCCGTCCGCCTGATAGAAAGCTTCGAAAACCTTCTCAAGCTTGCTTTCAGGAATACCGGGCCCGAAATCGCGAACGGCTATAAAAGGCGCCCCCTGTGCATCGAGACCTGCGCGAATAACCACTTTCTTGCCGGGCTCATTGAACCGGATTGCATTGCTGACCAGATTTATGAGAATCCGCTTCATGGCTGTTTCATCTGCGTGAAGCGTACGCAGCTTGGCCGAGACGCTGACGTCGAAGTCATCGACCGACGCCTGGTCTTCAAACCCTGCCGCCAGGGTGATCGTTTCACTCAGCAGAGCGCTCGTATCCAGGTCGACCGCGTGCACCGGCATCCGCTCAAGACCGACTTTCGAATAATCAATAATATCATTGATGAGCTTCAGGAGATGGGTACCGCTTGCGTGAATATTGTCGGCGTATTCACGCACATCATCAGGCGACAGCGCAATCTTCGACTCGCCCGTCATAAGCTTTGAAAAGCCGAGAATGATATTCATCGGCGTGCGAAGCTCATGGCTCATCGTTGAGAGGAAACGGCTCTTGGACTCGTCAGCCTCAACCGCTTCGCGCTGTGCTTCAATCAGCTCTCGCTCACGGGTCTTGAGGGCCGTAATATCAGTGTGCACAACGACGGCGCCGCCCTTGCCCGTGCTCCGGCTAGACCGCATCAGCCAGCGGCCGCTGTCGAGCAGAACAGGCATGCTGTCTTCACCGGGCGAAAACGTTGGCCGTTCACCGTCGAACCAGTCGCGGTGCCGGGCATTGGCAATCAACAGTTCGTTCCTGTCATCATAGAACGCAAAAGCGTCGTTGGACGACTCGATCGCATCGGCAAGGCGCTGGCGTGCGCGCTCGCTTTCGATGCTCTGATCGACCATTTCGAAGACGTGCTTGTAGTTTCGCAGACCGCCTATTATGAGCGCGGCCGTGAATGACAGCGCCAGCAGGGTGACTTCCAGCGCGAAGGGAGAGCCAAGAACAATATTGGCGCACAGCATCACCGGCACGCTGCCGAGCAGGAAGCGGCTGCCGACGCGCGCCACGGGCCCCAGGATGGAGACAGTGCCTGCGCTCATGCCCGCTATAACAACGCAGATGAACAGGTTTGCGAGGTCGTTGTCTGAGTAGAAGGCAACCGCAGAAGCCCCCCAGAATACGCCAAGCACAAGAGATGTAGCTTCTGCCTTGCGAAGCAGTTTTACCGAAACACGATTGAGCCCGCCCCGCTTCTTGATGCTATGAGCGCTAAGCGCCTGCATCGACGAAAAAAGGACCACGGGTGTAAACCAGAGGGCGACCCGCCAGGGCTCGACGTATTGCAGGAAGGCGATCGAATAGATCAGGCCATTCACGAAATTGATGACAGCCATTGGGATCAGCAGGCGGATCATCAGCCGCTGCATCTCCGCATAAACGCGTTCTTCCGACGCCGAGCTGGGCGCAGGCAGTTTCTTGAACAGGGTTTTGGCCCAGCTTGAGGCCTTCGGCGACTGATCCATCAGAACACCGAACTAGCAGAAGTGTCTTAACCATCGGCAAACTTGCTGTGATCAATGAAACACATCGCCCGCCATGTAATTGTGTGTGGAGAATCGCCGAAATAATTGCAAGATCAACACGAATGGCGCGGCTGTACCGTAGCCAAGCCCAGCCGATGGGAGCCATTATGGCGCAGCGAATAGCGATAGTCGGCGGTGGACCGGCCGGATTGAGCCTTGCCCGGCTTCTGCGTGAGCAGACGAATGCAACGATTACAGTATTCGAGGCTGCGCCGCGCCCGGGCGGCAAGTCCTTCTCATTTCTCCAGGGCGACGCCGTTGTTGAAATGGGAACGTGCTACACGACCCGCGCGCACAGGATCGTATTGGCGTGGATGAAAGAGACAGGCATTAACCTTAAACCTCTGCGCGAACAGAGCTTCGATGGCGAAGACTTTCTCGACTATGTCAAACGCGGCGATGGCTCGGCCCTGCCTTTCCAGATTCTCAGCTTTCTTGCCGCCCGGCGCAGTCTCATGGCCCGGCTCAGCCGGACGCCGGTGTCGAAGGCCACCAGACAGGAAGCCGCCCAGACTACCGCAGACTGGCTGCGCGCGCGCAATCTGCACAAGATCGAGCGCTTCATGTATCGATCCATGACCAATCTCGGCTACGGCTTCGTCGATGAAACACCCATCGTTCAGGCCATGCGCTGGAACGATTTCGACCTCATCCTGACGGGCTTGTTGAAACAGCTCAAAATGCCCGTGGAAGGCTGGACGGCATTCTGGGAACGGATCGCGAAGGCGCTGGATGTGCGCACCAACACACCCATTGCGCACATTGAACGAAATGAAAGCGGGGCCAGGCTGACAACAGCCAGCGGAGACGTCTTCGAAGCCGACCAGCTTGTCTGTGCGATCGCGATCGATGATTTCGCGAAACTGCTGGATGTGCCCCTCCCCGAAGAGGAATTTGCCGCCAGCGCCATGGACTGGAACGGCTACACCACAACGCTTGTTGCGACGCCTGAAAAGTTCACCGACATGGATGTCACCGCCTGGAGCCGCGCCCTCGTTCCCGGAGCCCGGACAGGCCAGATGATGTCGGCGCGCTATGATGGGTATGAGCCAGACCTTGGCGGGCATCTCTACCTCACGGGCCAGCTCAGCGGCGCCTATAGCGATGACGAGCTGGAAGAGCTGTTGCGCGAGGAGATCACCCGCGAGGGCGGCGAGGTCACCAACATCATCCTGCAGCGCACGTGGAAGTATTTTGCGCGCTACAAGTCAGAGGCGGTGCGGGAAGGGCTGCTGACACGGCTGGAAGAGATGCAGGGACAGCGAGCAACCTGGTACACAGGTTCGGCTTTTTCCCACGAGGCGGTGTCCAATATCGTGAATTTCAACGCCGGTCTGGCGCGCAAGATGCAAGCAGCGATGTAATCCTGTTTAATCGGCACACCTAATGAACCTTTTCTTCCGGCTATTCATGGTTTTCATCAGGGCCTCCCTGGCGAAACCGCACCTCAGCCTTTTCGATACGACCCGCATCCAGTCCCGCGTCATGCTCACCGATCAGGACATGTTCGCGCACATGACCAATAGCCGCTATTTCTCGTTCAGCGATCTTGGCGTCATCAACTATATCGTGCGCACAGGCACGTGGACAAAACTCAGAAAGCGCGGATGGTTTCCGGTCGTCTGCGCTGAGTCAGTTGCGTTCTCGCGCCCGCTCAGCTGGCGAGAGCGGTTTGAGATAAAGACACATCTGGTCGGCTGGACCGACACCTATATGTGCCTCCAGCATGACTTCATTCACAAGGGCAAGCCGACCGCGACGGTGCGGATCATCTCCCGCTTTGCCAGCCGCAAGCGCGAGCGTGTCACGATGCAGGATGTGGTAACCTATCTCGGCGTCGAACGAACGTCCCCGCCCCTGCCCGACGCTTTTCAGGCAATGATCGCAGATGTCGAGGCCGTGCGGAGCCTGCGCACCGAATAGGGTCTGCGTGACCAGTCCGCGCAGACTATGATCAGCGTTGGTGGCAGGTCGCGCTCAGCTATATGGGTGAGACCAGATCTGGACTTGTAAGGAGAAGACCATGCACATACTGGCCCTCGCCGCACTCGGTCTCGCCATTGGCTGCATGATCGCAGCCTACCGGGCCTGGCGTCGTCGCCGCTGATGTATGGATGGTGGGCGGTAACGGGCTCGAACCGCTGACCCTCTCGGTGTAAACGAGATGCTCTACCAACTGAGCTAACCGCCCCCGCCAGACATTTGCTTCAGCCTGCCCCGAAATGCAAGACGGCCCCTGCGCCTAAGTACAGGGGCCGTCTCTCAAAAGGTCGTGTTGGCCGGTTTAGTGGCGAACGGCAGCGTCGCCATCACCTTCCGACGACTTGCCGGCTAGCGTTGCCTGCAGCGCAGCTTCGTCGGCGTCAGACCATTCGATCTCCGACACTGGCCGCACCAGCGCATGAGAGAACACCTCATTGATATCGGTGACCGGAATGACTTTCAGGCCTTCCTTCACGATATCCGGGATCTCAGCGAGATCCTTCTCGTTCTCCTGCGGGATAAGCACCGTCTTGATGCCGCCACGAAGTGCAGCAAGGAGCTTTTCCTTCAGGCCGCCGATCGGCAGCACGCGGCCGCGCAGCGAGATCTCACCTGTCATCGCCACATCGCGGCGCACCGGGTTACCGGTCAGCAACGACACGATGGCTGTGGTCATTGCGGCACCCGCTGACGGGCCATCCTTTGGCGTCGCCCCATCCGGCACGTGGACGTGAATGTCGGTCGTGTTGAACTGGCTCGGCTTGATGCCGACCATGACCGCACGGGACCGGACAAGCGAGCTTGCCGCCTGGATCGATTCCTTCATGACATCGCGGAGGTTACCCGTGACCTTCATCATGCCGCGACCCGGCATCTTGACCGCTTCGATGGTCAAAAGGTCGCCGCCTGTTTCCGTCCAGGCAAGTCCTGTGACCGCACCGATCTGGTCTTCCTCGTCGGCAAGCCCATAGCGGACTTTCCGCACACCGGAAAACTCAGAGAGGTTCTCGCTGGTCACCGTGATGACTGTCTTGTCGCTCTGCGAGATCTGGCGCACCGCCTTGCGGGCAAGCTTTGCCAGCTCACGCTCGAGGTTCCGGACACCGGCCTCGCGCGTGTAATAGCGGACCAGATCGCGGATCGCCTCATCTTCGACCTGCCACTCGCTCTCTGCGAGCCCGTGATCCTTGAGGATCTTCGGGAAGAGGTGACGCTTGGCGATCTCGATCTTCTCTTCCTCGGTGTAACCCGCAATGCGGATCACTTCCATACGGTCGAGAAGCGGCTGTGGCATGTTGAGCGAGTTCGCCGTGGTGACGAACATCACATCAGACAGGTCATAGTCGACTTCCAGATAATGGTCGTTGAAGGTCGAGTTCTGCGCCGGGTCGAGCACTTCGAGAAGCGCAGACGCCGGATCGCCGCGATGGTCCATGCCCATCTTGTCGATCTCGTCCAGCAGGAAGAGCGGATTGCCGGTCTTGGCCTTCTTCATCGACTGGATGATCCGGCCCGGCATGGAGCCGATATAGGTCCGGCGGTGACCGCGGATCTCGCTCTCGTCACGCACGCCGCCCAGTGAGACGCGAACAAATTCGCGGCCCGTGGCTTCGGCAATCGAGCGGCCGAGCGATGTCTTGCCGACGCCTGGAGGGCCGACGAGGCAGAGGATCGGGCCTTTGAGCTTCTTGGTCCGCTTCTGCACGGCCAGATACTCGATGATCCGTTCCTTGACCTTTTCAAGGCCGTAATGGTCCTCATCAAGCTGCTCTTCAGCCTTGGTGAGATCGGTCGAAATATCGGTACGCTTGCCCCATGGCAGGGCGACCAGCCAGTCCAGATAATTGCGCACGACCGTCGACTCTGCTGACATCGGGCTCATCTGGCGCAGCTTCTTCATCTCCTGGTCGGCCTTGGTGCGGGCCTCTTCGGAAAGCGGTGTTTCGCGCAGCTTGTCTTCAAGCTCGGAGACCTCGTCGCGCTCGCCTTCGGGGGAATCGCCAAGTTCGCGCTGAATGGCTTTCATCTGCTCATTCAGATAATACTCACGCTGGGTCTTCTCCATCTGACGCTTGACGCGGTTTTTGATCTTCCGCTCCATCTGCATCATGCCCATCTCGCCCTCCATGAGAGCGAAGACCTTTTCGAGACGCTCGCGAGCGTTCGTCAGTTCGAGCAGTTCCTGCTTGTCGGAGAGTTTGACCTGCAGCTGCGAGGCGACCGCATCGGCCAGCTTTCCGGACTCCGTGATCTGCGACACCGTCGCCACCGATTCCGGCGGGATCTTGCGGTTGAGTTTGGCATAGTTCTCGAACTGGTCGATCACAGCGCGGGCCAGAGCCTGCACCTCACCCGTGTCGCCCTCTTCCGGCTCGACGAGTTCGACCTCGGCATCGAAATAGGAGTCACGGTCGTTGAAGGCCGTGATGCGGGCGCGCGAAGAGCCTTCGACAAGCACTTTCACCGTGCCGTCTGGCAGCTTCAGGAGCTGAAGGATCGTCGCAACGGTCCCGAGCGCATGTACATCATCGCCCGTAGGCTCGTCGGTCGACGGGTCCTTCTGGGCAACGAGCATGATCTCGTTCTCGCCTTCATCCACCATTTCGAGGGCAGCAACGGACTTGTCACGGCCAACGAAAAGCGGCGCCACCATATCGGGAAAAACCACGATATCGCGGAGCGGCAGTACTGGGAGGGTTTTTTTGGGCATTCAAGCCTCCTCTAGATTATCTGGATCCTGCTCAGCAGCAATCCGGCCGGACCTCGTTTACTGTTCGACGATTCCGGCTTCCTGAGGAAGATGTGGAGACAAAAGCGGCCTGTTCAAGCTGTCTCGAACAGGCCGATCTGACGCATTTCCTGTGGGTAGCCTTACGAGGCTTCGTTTGGCTTGGCCTGTTTGGCGTGAACATAGAGCGGCGCGGCATGGCCTTCGACCACTTCACCGTTCACAACGACCTCTTCGACGCCGCGAAGCGTGGGCAGCTCGAACATCGTGTCGAGCAGGATCCCTTCCATAATGGAGCGCAGGCCACGTGCACCCGTCTTGCGGGCAATTGCCTTGCGGGCCACCGCTGTCAGGGCTTCCTCGGTAAAGGTCAGCTCGACATCTTCCATGTCGAAGAGACGCTGATACTGCTTCAGCAGCGCGTTCTTCGGCTGGGTCAGGATCTCAATCAGGGCTGGCTCATCGAGGTCTTCCAGCGTCGCAATGACAGGAAGACGGCCGATGAATTCCGGGATCAGGCCATAACGCTGAAGGTCTTCTGGCTCTGTGTCGCGAAGCACTTCGCCAACACCGCGCGCGTCAGGATCCTTCACATCGGCGCCGAAGCCCATGCGGGTACCGTCGCCGCGCGAGGTAATGATCTTGTCGAGGCCGGCAAACGCGCCGCCAACGATGAACAGGATGTTCGTCGTGTCGACCTGCAGGAATTCCTGCTGCGGATGCTTGCGCCCGCCTTGCGGTGGCACAGCCGCGACCGTGCCTTCCATGATCTTCAGAAGCGCTTGCTGGACACCCTCACCCGACACATCGCGGGTTATGGACGGATTGTCCGACTTGCGCGAAATCTTGTCGATCTCATCAATATAGACAATGCCGCGCTGCGCCCGCTCGACGTTATAGTCGGCAGACTGCAACAGCTTAAGCACGATATTCTCGACATCTTCGCCGACATAACCGGCTTCGGTCAGTGTCGTGGCGTCTGCCATGGTAAATGGCACGTCCAGGATACGCGCAAGCGTCTGCGCTAGCAGCGTCTTGCCGCAACCGGTCGGGCCAACCAGCAGGATGTTCGATTTCGACAGCTCGACGCCGTCAGAAGACGAGGCATGCGAGAGGCGTTTGTAATGATTGTGAACCGCGACCGACAGGATGCGCTTGGCGTATTTCTGGCCAATCACATAATCGTCGAGCACATCGCAGATATCCCGCGGGCTCGGCACGCCTTCCTTCGACTTGAAGCCTGCCGCCTTGCTCTCCTCACGGATGATATCCATGCAGAGCTCGACGCATTCGTCGCAAATGAAGACGGTCGGGCCGGCAATCAGTTTTTTAACTTCATGCTGGCTCTTTCCGCAGAAGGAGCAATAGAGCGTATTCTTGGAATCGCCGGAGCCGGTTTGCTTGGTCATGGCTTCCTCTTAGCTTGGGAGCCTTTAACGCACGATTTATTCCGCGCGAAAATCCCTCTAGACAATGATCTTATTTCGTGGGCCGTGCAGCGCAAGCCTCAAGCACATGAGGTGCCTACTACTTTTTGTCTTCGTCCTTGCGGCGCTCATAGACCTGATCGACAAGGCCAAATTCGCACGCCTCTTCAGCCGTCATGAACGTATCGCGATCCAGCTTGCGCTCGATCGTCTCATAGTCCTGGCCGGTGTGGCGAACATAGATGTTGTTGAGGCGGCGCTTCAGCTCGAGGATTTCCTCGGCATGGCGCTCAATGTCGGTTGCCACGCCGCGATAGCCGCCGGATGGCTGGTGCACCATGACGCGCGCATTCGGCAGCGCGAAACGCATGCCCTTTTCACCTGCAGCAAGCAGGAGCGAGCCCATGCTCGCGGCCTGACCAATACACATGGTCGAGATCGGGCAGCGGACGTATTGCATCGTGTCATAGATCGCAAGACCGGAGGAGACGTATCCTCCGGGGCTGTTGATATACATCGAGATGTCTTTTTTCGGGCTCTCGGACTCAAGGAAGAGAAGCTGCGAGGTGATCAGCGCGGCCATGCCATCGTCGATCCCGCCCGTCACGAAGATGATCCGCTCCTTCAGAAGCCTCGAGAAGATATCGAAGGCCCGTTCGCCGCGGCTTGTCTGTTCGACAACCATGGGGACGAGATTGAGAGCGGTGTTGAATGGGTCGGTGTTCATATAACGCGGTCCAGCCTGCCTGTAGTCGTTCGTGAAATCTGGACCTTGTGGTCGCAGACACTTCCATATTTGTCTACTGCACTCTGCACGCAAGCCCCCTGCGAAACTGTAAACAGTGGTGAGGTTTGAAAAAGAAGATGCCGGGACATCGCTGCCCCGGCATCATGAATGCGCTACGCGGCCAGCTTAGACCTTGTAATACATGTCGAATTCGACCGGATGCGGATGAAGCTGAAGACGCTCCACCTCTTCCATCTTGAGGCCGATATAGGCGTCAATCTGGTCATCATCGAACACATTGCCTTTCTTGAGGAAGTCACGATCAGCATCGAGGTTCTCAAGCGCTTCACGCAGCGAGCCGCAAACCTGCGGGATCGATTTGGCTTCTTCTGGCGGCAGGTCGTAGAGATCCTTGTCCATGGCTTCGCCCGGATGGATCTTGTTTTCGATCCCGTCGAGGCCAGCCATAAGCAGCGCCGAGAAGGCAAGGTATGGGTTGGCGGTCGGATCCGGGAAACGGGTCTCGATACGCTTTGCCTTCGGGCTGGAGCCGAACGGGATCCGGATGGAGGCAGAGCGGTTGCGGGCCGAATAGGCCAGCATGACTGGGGCTTCAAAGCCTGGCACCAGACGCTTGTAGGAATTGGTCGACGCGTTGGTAAGCGCGTTCAGCGCCTTGGCGTGCTTGATGATGCCGCCGATGTAGAACAGGCAGTTCTCGGAAAGACCGGCATATTCGTCGCCTGCAAAGGTCGGCTTGTCGCCGTCCCAGATGGACTGGTGAACGTGCATGCCAGAGCCATTGTCGTTGAAGTATGGCTTCGGCATGAAAGTCGCCGTCTTGCCATACTGCGCCGCCACATTGTGGATCACATATTTGTAGAGCTGTAGCCGGTCAGCCATCACGGTGAGCGTGGAGAATTTCAGACCAAGCTCATGCTGGGCTGGCGCAACCTCGTGGTGGTGCTTTTCAGGCTCCATGCCAAGCTCGCCCATGACAGCGAGCATTTCGGACCGCATGTCCTGCTCGGAGTCGATTGGCGGGACGGGGAAATAGCCGCCTTTGGTATGTGGGCGGTGCCCCATATTGCCGGTGGCGTATTCCTTGCCCGTATTGAACGGAAGTTCAGTGGAGTCGAACGAATACCCTGTATTGTGCGGGTCGGTGCTCCAGCGAACGTCATCAAAGACGAAGAATTCAGCTTCCGGACCAAAATACACAGTGGTGCCAACGCCAGCCTGCTTCACATAGGCTTCCGCTTTCTTCGCCGTGGTGCGCGGGTCGCGGCTGTATGGCTGCATCGTCGTCGGGTCGAGAACATCGCAGAAGACTGCCATTGTGGTCTGCTGAAAGAACGGGTCGATGATCGCTGCGCCCTGGTCCGGCATAAGCAGCATGTCGGACTCGTTGATCGTCTTCCAGCCTGCGACGGACGAGCCATCAAACATCTGGCCTTCTTCAAAGAAATCTTCACCGACCATACCCTTGTCGAAGGTCACGTGCTGCATCTTGCCACGTGGATCGGTAAAGCGGAGATCGACGAACTCGACGTCTTTCTCCTTCATCATTTTTACGAGATTTTCGGCCATTAAGCCCTCCTGTTAGATTTGTACTTGCGTGCCCGTTATATCTGGACGGGCAATTGTTCAGAGTGCGCCGTCGCCGGTCTCACCCGTACGAATGCGCACGGCTTCTGTCACGTCCGAAACAAAAATCTTGCCGTCGCCGATCTTTCCGGTCTGGGCAGCTTTGGTGATTGCATCAATCGCATTGGCAACGCTCGAATCAGAAACGACGAGTTCCAGCTTCAGCTTGGGCAGGAAGTCGACGACGTACTCTGCGCCGCGATAGAGCTCGGTATGACCGCGCTGGCGCCCGAAACCCTTCGCCTCAGTGACAGTCATCCCCTGCATGCCGACGCCGTGAAGCGCCTCTTTTACGTCATCGAGTTTGAACGGCTTGATAATCGCCTCAATTTTTTTCATCGCCTTCCCATATCCCTTCTCTGTAGGCAGTTGCGTCACCCCTATCAGGCTGCACGCTGCGGTCGATCTTTTCGGCAGCTCAAATCAGTGAAGCCAATTCACCCTGCCTATATTTTCAGCGCCACTGCCCAGAAATCGTTCGAAAGTCAGCAAAAAAAAGGTGACGCATGCGTCATTGTTTTTGTCGCTCGAGGTGTTATATTCGTGACAGTTACAATTGGCACCTATGGCATCCCATGAGTACGACCACATTCTACCTTGATCCTGCCCGACAAGCACCAAAGCTCCAGCCTTTGAAGGCCTGGCGGCACATGAAAAAGCTCATCGCCGACAAGGAAGACACCGAACAGGTCTTCGAGATCATCGAGGCGCTGAACGGAAAGTCCGCGCTTAAGGATTTTGAGCGGTTCATGGCAACGCCCGCAGGACAGGCGCAATTTCGCAAGCGGACTTTCCTCCCCCCGATCCTCGACAATCACGACCCGCTGCACGACCTGCCCGAGGGTAGCGTTGGCCGGACCTATGTTGAGTTCATGGAGCGTGAAGGGCTTTCAGCTGCGGGCCTCGTCGCCGAAAGCGAAAAGCGGCCCGGCAAATTGCGCGCACACGAAGACGACCTGCTCTGGTACGGCAATCGCCTGCGCGACACCCACGACATGTATCATATCCTGACTGGCTATGGTCGCGATGCGCTCGGCGAAGCGACCCTGCTCGGCTTTACACACAGCCAGCATGGCGGCGCCGGTGTCAGCTTCATCAGTTACATGGGCGGTCGCCAGGTCGCCAAGCGCGTGCCGCGCGAAGCGAACATCAAGGCTGTCATGAAGGAAGGCCGGCGCAACGGCAAACTCGCCAAACGCCTAATCGAGCAGGACATCGAAACCCTGCTTCCGCGCCCCCTCGATGAGGTTCGCGAAGAGCTGAACATCAATCTGCCGGTCGCCTATTATCATGCCCACGAGGTCATGCGCGCCCAGGGCATCGACCCCTATGCGGGCGAGCTCTAGCGACAAGCGACACCTTAGCCGGTTGTCCCGACATGAAATTCGATGGATGCTGACCTCTTTCGTGGCCAGCCACATCAATCGAACGATCCGGGACATCCAATGATCTATTTTGTCAGACACGGCGAAGCTGAAGCTGGCTGGGGCACCGCACCGGACCCCGGCCTTTCCGCGCTTGGCCTCCGGCAGGCTGAGGCCGTTGCTCAGCAGCTAGGCCAGCAACCTGTAAACCAGATCCTCGTCAGCCCCATGCGCCGGTGCCAGGAGACCTCAAGGCCGTTTGCCACTGAGTCGGGCCTCAAGGTCGCAACCGAACCTGCCGTGAGCGAAATCCCGACGCCGGAAGGTCTTGATGACCGCGTCGTCTGGCTGCGCGGCTTCATGGCAGGCACCTGGGACGCTGCCCCAGCCGTGGTCGCCGACTGGCGGGACACGCTGATCGGCAAGCTGGCTTCAATTGAAGACCAAACGGTGGTGTTCAGCCACTTCATCGCCATCAACACGATCGTTGGTCACCTGACCGGCAGCGATCTGGTCACCAGCTTCACACCGGGCCATTGCTCGGTCACGAAACTGGAGCGTGAGAACGACGTTCTTCGCGTGGTCGAAACCGGCAGCGAGGCGGCAACCAAAGTGCTGTGACACCAGCGGCTATTTTGAGACACCGCCGAAACACCGCCCAGACACCGTGACGACACCGTCCCGACGGCCAGTAAAGACCGAACTTTCCCACGGAAACTCCGCAAGCCCGATGACCTCCTCAGCGCCCGAAATCAATCATCCTGATCACTGGCTCAATGACTGGCCCTGGCCGTCTGATGACAGTCACAAGCACAAGCGCGGCGCGCTGGGCGTTGTCACCGGACCGGCCGCCTCGACAGGCGCTGCAAGGCTGGCTGCCCGCGCCGGGCTTCGCATTGGTGCCGGCCTCGTCACGCTCTTCTCACCGCCATCGGCAACACTGGTCAACGCCGCCCATGAGACCTCCGTCATGGTCAAGGCCTTCAACTCGGGCGACGCCCTCTCAACGCTTGCAACAAGTGCCGCCTGCGCACTGATCGGGCCGGCCGCTGGGGTCACCGATGCAACGCGCGAGAACACGCTGACCATATTGGCAAGAGCAGGCTCTGCCGTTCTGGATGCAGACGCCCTGACCGTCTTCAAGGACGCGCCCGAGGCTCTCTTTGATGCGATCGAACATCCTACAGTCATGACCCCGCATGACGGGGAGTTTGGGCGCATCTTTCCCGGCCTTCTGGACGATTACTCACGGCCCGAAGCCACCGCGATCGCTGCTGCCCGGTCCGGATCTATCGTGCTGCTTAAAGGCAATGAGACACTCATCGCCGCCCCCGATGGCCAGCTGATCGCCAATCGCCACGCCTCTCCATTTCTGGCAACGGCAGGCAGCGGAGATGTCCTGGCCGGCATGATTGGCGGCCTGATGGCGCAGGGGATGCCTGCCTTCAAAGCCGCCTGCGCTGCCGCATGGTGCCATGGCGAGGTCGCCCGGCGTCTCGGTCCTGGCCTCATTTCAGAAGACCTCCCAGATGCCCTGCCCGGCCTCCTCAAAGAGTTTTATGCAAGACGCGCTTGATAGGTCCGGGCCACGCAAGTAGGAGACCAGCTCTGGCGTTGGCCCACAAGCGGATGTGGCGGAATTGGTAGACGCACCAGATTTAGGTTCTGGCGCCGCGAGGCGTGGGGGTTCAAGTCCCTCCATCCGCACCAGCGTTAAAGGCCCCTTCTACGGGGTCCCAGCGCCATATGAGATTGCATCAGCGGCACGCATGGACAGTGCAGACACGCTGTGACATACACCGCCGCTTCTAGGAAAAATCAACGCCAAAGCCAGATGCCTCGGGGCTTAGACGGCACAAGGAATGACAAGATGGAATGCACCGAAACGACTGATGGCCTGAGCCGCACTTACAAGGTCAAGGTGCCTGCAAGTGACCTCAAGACGCGCCTTGATGAGCGGATCGAAGAGATCCGCCCGCAAATGCGCCTGAAAGGCTTTCGGCCTGGCAAAGTGCCTGCCTCACACGTGCGCAAGATGTTCGGCAAGTCGCTCATGGGCGAAGTCATCGAAGCAGCAATGAAGGAAACAAGCGAGAAGGCGATCAAGGACGCAGACGTCCGCCCTGCCTCGCAGCCTGACATGCACATGGAAAGCGATATGGAGAAGGTCCTCGAAGGCGAGGAAGACCTGTCCTATCACATGCACGTCGACATCATGCCGGACTTCGAACCCGCCGACATGTCTGACATCAAGATCAAGAAACCTGTCGCTGAAGTCGACGATGCCCAGCTTGACGAAACGCTGGATCAGGTCGCCGAGAACAACATGAAGTACGAGCCGCGCGGCAAGACCGCGAAGGCCAAAGACGGCGACGCTGTCGTGATCGACTTCCTCGGCAAGGTCGATGGCGAACCGTTTGAAGGCGGCGCCGCTGAAGGCCATACGCTGGTTCTCGGCTCCGGCAGCTTCATTCCCGGCTTCGAAGAGCAGCTTGTTGGTCTCAAAACCGGCGAAGAAAAAGACGTCGAAGTCACCTTCCCCGAGCAGTACCAGGCCGAGCATCTTGCCGGTAAGGCCGCTGTCTTTGAAGTGAAGGTCAATGAGGTTCGCGCCCCGAAGAAGCCTGACATCGACGAAGAGTTCGCCCAGGGCCTGGGCATCGATTCGCTCGAAGAGCTGAAAACGATGCTCAAAACGCAGCTCCAGCAGGAGCTGGACAACGCCTCACGCGCCAAGGCCAAGCGTCACCTGCTTGATGCCCTCGACGAAAAGCATGACTTCGACCTGCCGCCAAAGATGGTCGACATGGAGTTCGACCAGATCTGGCAGCAGCTGCAGTCTGAAATGGATGCCGGCCGCGTCAGTGACGAGGACAAGGACAAGTCCGAGGACGAGCTGAAGGAAGAGTACCGCAAGATTGCTGAGCGCCGCGTGCGCCTTGGTCTGGTCCTCGCCGAAATCGGCCGCCTTCAAGAGATCAAGATCTCAGAGCAGGAAGTCCAGCAGGCCCTCGTTCGCGAAGCCCAGCGCTATCCAGGCCAGGAGCGTCAGGTGCTCGAATTCTTCCAGAAGAATGAAGGCGCCATGGCCCAGCTTCGTGCCCCGATCTACGAAGACAAAGTCGTCGACCACCTTCTTGAGACCGTGACGGTCGAGGAAGAAAAAGTCTCTCGCGAAGAGCTTATGAGCGAAGACGAAGAATAGGCCCGACGCCTCTTCGATTTTTCATAAAAGCCCGGCCCCAATTGGTCGGGCTTTTTCTTTGCCAAATATCAGCTCGTTCGGAGACGTGAAGGCGGTCGCTGTAGACGGGCGTCGTCTACCGACAATAGATCTGGTGGCACAGCGATCTCGACAATCTGCATCATATCGTCAGGGTTCAGGAGCGCTGGTACCTCCACCCTGTCCCAGCCGATACTGACAGACAGCGCGTACCTGCCTGACGTCAGTCCCTCAAAAGCATACTGACCGAACGACGCCGACGGGTGCTCGGCGGCGTCCTCGCCCGTCTCAAGGCTTGTCAGAAGGACTGGATGGCCCTCCAGGCGCACATCGCCGCGGCTCGGCACACCGTTGCCGTCATGATCAATGAAGACGCTGCCACGAAGCTGCCCGCTGCGACCAGAAGCCTCCCCTAAGGGTTCACGCCGGTTCAACGTCTCTAGTGGCGTAAGCTCGGTCGCAGACGCACTGACCCGCAATTCCGGGCGTGGATGGCGGCCGGTATTGATGGGGCTATTACCCCCCAGCTCGAAGGCTTCGCGCATAATGGCCTTAGCGGCATCGTCAGACGCGGTTGAGGTAGCCTGATGGGACAGGGCCCGCCCTGCCCTGGTTTTTATCTGTTTTGTGTACGACGCGGACACGTCTTGAAGCGTGATTGTCTCTACGCCGTCTGGGAGTGATTTCGCTGTCACCCGCAGCTGGGCCTCAACGAGAAAGGCACCCCATGCCTCTTGACTGCGCCAGTCGGCACTGCGCGGAACCGCTTGGGCGGATCGGCTACCAACGTTGAGCCGCCGGACCGGCTGCGCAGTCGGCGCCAGCTCTCCGGCGAACAAGTTCGCCATTGCCGCATCAATGGCATTGATATTGACGTTAGTTAGCTTGGCGCGCCGGACGCTTGCGCCCGGTGGCGCTGCAAAGTCTCTAGAGCCAATCGGCTCTGAGCGGATCTGCGCGCTTATGTCAGTCGACTGCGGTGAGAGTATTCGGTCCCACGTACCTGGCTCAGCAGGTCGTCCCCACGCCGGGGCGGCGAGAAGCTGAAACGCGAAAATAGCCAGAAGTAGGTGAGATGTCCGCAATTGGAACCTGCTCTTTAGTGGAGGCGATGTTCAAACAAACAGGGATGAAGGCACGCACTGCCTCAATCTGTCTCACTGCAAGAAGGGACCGCTGCCTGCTACGAGTGTGCGTAACTGATCAGGATTAAGCGAGCGCTTCACGAATCCGGAAAATTGGGCTGATCAAGCAAGTTCGAACCGAGAACCAGCGGTCCTATCGAAGCTCGTGCGTTAATACGGCTCTGATTTAGCGCATAAGGATATTCAGATACTCTCATGAACTCTCATGTACTTTTTATAGCTTTTGCCGGCGCCGTATTGATGTCGTGTGATCGCACGACTGATCAGGCGGATGCTCCATCTCCGCCCAGTGAGATCGAGACTACATCGGAAGTTTCTGCCACCTCAACACGTTCACAAGCGTCGTTTGAGGCTCTGCCTGCCCCCTATTCGCAAGCCGACTACAATCTGGGGCGTCGCACGTTCAAGCTATGTCAGTCCTGCCATACCGTTGCCGAGGGGGCACGGGACCTGGTTGGTCCGAACCTTCATGGTGTCTTCGGCCGCACGGTCGGGTCAGTAGATGGGTTTCAGTACTCGCGTGCCTTGCAGGAGGCGGATTTCGTCTGGTCTCCAGAGAGGCTCGAGGAGTGGCTTGCAAATCCGCGTGGCTACCTGCCGGGGAACCGCATGAGTTTTTCGGGCGTCCGCAAGCCCGAAGCCCGGCACGCTGTGATCGCCTATCTTATGGTCGAGAGCGGCTTCGTACTGGCGACGCCGGACGCAACTGGAACGGATGCGCGTCTAGAAACGCCGCGCGAGGGCGAGGAATAGGCCTGCCTCTTCAAACTCGCCGCCAAGCTCCAGGAGTGAGCCAGCAGAGATATCGAACACCTCTCTGCGCCAGACATATTCGAACTGATACTTTATCGACCGCGCGTTCTCAGACCCCTGATCGAGCCAGACCTGGTTCACCAGCCAGATGTTGCGGGTCATTTCGCGGCCATAGCCTGCCTCGAGGCGGTATCTCTGGCATCCATCAGAGTGGGCGCGAATTGCGGCTTCAGCAAACCAGAAACCGTTTCTTCGCTTCGTGCCCTTGCCCCTTGCGAACGATCGCCCAATGCCACTGCGGCCTTCGGCGCCAATAGACTGGCACCCTGCCGCACCTCCGATCGCCTCGCCCTCAAGAACGCCCGCCTCGAGTGAGGCCGTCCAGGCGTCGGCCAAACTGATGCTGCGTCTCAGCGTACTCCGCCATCCGCTGGCTGTGAATTCGGAGAACTCATCGAAGGTGACGCGCTCATACTTGGCGGTCAGCGTCCAATGATCGGAGATGCCGTACTCGCCATAGATATCAGTTCGCAGGCCAGGAAGGCCTTCGACTTCGGTTCGATTGATTGCAAAACGCCCATAGGCAGCCTCATCCGGCTGCCCCCAGGGCCCCGCCCCTGCGGGGAGACCAAAAACTGACAGCAGGATGCCAGCAGGTATGAACTTCAATGACCGAACCATTCACGGAGAGCTATAACGCTCTCCGCCAATGGTTGAAGTCAAATCTAGAGACGGAAGCGGATCTGGTCGGACCAGAAACGCTCAAGACGCGAGACGGTCTTGTTGAGCTGGGTCAGATCCATCGGACGAACGCTGGCTGTTGGTTCCAGTGCGTCTGCCTGCTTGGCAAAGAGCCCTTCGACGCGCTGGCGGACCTTGTGACCACGATCGGTCAGGCGAAGGTGCACCGTGCGTTTATCAGCTTCAGAACGAGACTGGAGAAGGTAGCCACCTTCCTGAAGCTTCTTGATATTATAGGAGAGGCTCGTGCCAGCAAACGCACCGCGTGCGCGCAGAACAGAAGCCGGGGTCTCATTCTCGCCGATCTCGTAAAGGAGCAGTGCCTGGACACCCGTCAGGTGACGTTCACCGCCACGTTCGAGATCGTCCTTCACGACATCATGCAGCCTGCGATGCGCCTGCTCGAGAAGAGAAAGGGATTTCAGGAAAGATTCAGCAACCGTATCTTCCTCGGTCACTGCTTGTGCAGCGTTGTTCATTGTAATCACCATCATCACTCAACTTTTGTTGTAGTTTGAACAGAGTTACGCCCTTCATCCTGATATTTCGTTAATCATGACCTTCTGAGCCGGCCTGTTCGTTAACAAATGGCGGCCTACTGGTTAATATTGGCTGCTCGCAGAAACCTGACGTCCAACATAAACGTTTGATAAACTCTTCTCATGCACCCTTTTTGTTTGAAATCACTGACTAGCCGAAGGTGAATGCTCGAATATCCGAGAGTAAAGAAGACTGTAGAAGACACGATGATGCACTCGAAGATCGAAATGCCCTTGTCTGACAATGTCGACAAACGCGACTTCCCGCGTTTCGACGTAAACACGTCCGGTACGCTTATCCTGGACACAGGGTTCAAGCTCTCCTTCGTTGTGAAGGATATGTCCCAGCGCGGCGCAAAGATCCTGCTAAACAAGACGTCCATCCTGCCAGACACCTTCACGGTCGAGATTGTCAGCCCTGACCGTTCAAAGCTGAAACGCTGTTCCGCGCGCCGCCAATGGCAGCGAGGCCCGCTTGTCGGCATCAGGCTACTAAGCGCGAAAACCATCACCCTCTGATCGTTTCGGCATTGGCACGGCTGTAAACCCGGCTAACATCGGAAATATGGAACAGAGCGTCCTGATAAGGCCTGCGTGTCTGCAGGATGTGAGCGCCATTATTGCGGCCGACATAGCTGCGTCTGCTCTGTTCAAACCGACAGGCCTGCTGTCCGACGACGCTCTCAACGACCATGTCGAGGCTTCAGATGTTGAGACGGCTGTTGATGCAGGCGTCATCGATGTTGCGGAAGTTGTCGCCAATAATCGCGTGGCCGGCTTCATTCAGTATGGGCTGATCGAAGGCGATCTCTACCTCGAACAGGTCAGCGTCGATCCGGCATATGGCCGGCAGGGTATTGGGCGACAGCTGATGTCATGGCTCGACCAGCGCGCGATTGACCTCGGCGCTCCTCGGGTCACGCTATCCACCTTTCGCGACCTTGCCTGGAACGGTCCATTCTATGCCTCGCTCGGGTTTGAAGAAATCCCGCGCGGCGACATGCTGGACTACATGTTTCGGATAGAGGCAGCACAGGCACCGCTTATGGATGTTTCCAAACGTTTTTTCATGATAAAAACCGTTCGCAATTAATCAAAGCACGCTAAGTAGCGCCTCATGACATCGCCATTTCCGCAAAGCTATCCGTCCACCCGGCTCCGCAGGCTTCGTCAGGCAGGCTGGGTTCGAAACCTCTCCGCAGAGAACAGCGTTTCTCCAAGCGACCTCATCTGGTCCATGGTCGTCCATGACGGCGAGGAGCCGAGCATTCCAGTTGGCTCGATGCCGGGGCTCTATCGGCTGAACGTCGAAGAAGCTGCGAATGCGGCCAGGCGCGCCAGCGATCTGGGTATCCCGGCAATTGCCATTTTCCCGCATATCAATCCTGCCCGGAAGGATGAAACCGGGTCCGAAGCGCTGAACCCTGATGGTCTGATCCCCGAGGCCATCAAGGCAATGAAGGCCGCCGCGCCTGATGTAGGCATCATCTGCGATGTCGCGCTCGATCCATTCACGGTTCACGGCCATGACGGGCTCATCGACGGTGACGGCTATGTGCTGAACGATGCGACGGTGGATCTGTTGAGACAACAGGCGGTCCTTCAGGCCGAAGCCGGCGCAGATATCGTCGCTCCCTCTGACATGATGGACGGGCGCGTCGGCGCAATCCGGGCGGCGCTCGAAGAGGCCGGTCACGTCAACACGATGATCATGTCTTACGCCGCCAAATATGCGAGCGGCTTCTATGGTCCCTACCGGGATGCGATCGGGTCCGCCTCTGCGCTGAAGGGCGACAAGAAAACCTATCAGCAGAACCCGGCCAATAGCGACGAAGCCCTGCGCGAGGTCGCCATGGACATTCAGGAAGGCGCCGACCTCGTCATGGTGAAGCCGGGTCTGCCTTATCTCGACATCATTCGACGGGTGTCGGAGACGTTCGCCGTGCCGACCATCGCCTTCCAGGTGTCGGGCGAATATGCGCAGATCAAGGCCGCTGGCCAGCAGGGCTGGATCGACGAGGAACGCGTCATGATGGAGACGCTGCTCTGTTTCAAGCGGGCTGGAGCCTCCGGCATCATCACCTATTTCGCCGAAGCGGCTGCGAAGCTGATGCATGATTAAAACCTCCCGATTGCCAAACATCTTCAACACAACCCGTCATCTGCCCGCTCTGTTTGCGTGCCTTGCTGTTTTCACGCTCGGCGCTCAGGCGCAGACTTCAGAAGAAACCGTGCCGCTGCCAGACCTTGAAGGCGGCCGCTGGGGCATTTCCGTCGTGTCGCTAGACGGTGAGCAGGTCTTTGCTGTCTCCGAGAGCCAGAGGTTTGCGCCTGCGTCCACGCTCAAGCTTGTGACCACGGCGGCGGCCTTTCGCATGCTGGGAGACTATGATTCCGGCCGCTGGCCTGCGGGCACCAGTATTCGGTTTGAGACAACCGAGATTTCAGACTATCCGGACCTCGTCCTGACGGGGTCTGGCGATCCCAGCCTTTCTGCGACAGGTAACTGCCAGACCAATTGCCTCCAGCAGATCGCCGATGCTGTCTCCGCCAGCGGCGTGACCGACATCGCCTCGATCGATGTCGATGACAGCCTGTTTCAGCCACCGCACTGGCCTTCCGGCTGGACGCACGAGGATTTCCGCTTTGGCTATGCCACGGCGATTTCCTCTCTCAGCATCGATAGCGGGGTTGCCCGGGCGAGGCTGACGCCCGGCAGCCGCCGAGGGCAGCCGCCTGAAGTCTCTTGGGAATGGACGCCGTTCTTCACGATCAATACCGCCGAAGCCGAAACCGTTACCACGCGGCAGTTCAATGTGGACCTGATCAGACGCCCAGGCGCCAGGCAGGCCTTTCTGCTGGGCAGGCTTCCGCTGGCCTCTCCGCCCGTGCACCTTCAGTTTGGTCTCGATGACCCGGCGCTCTATGCGGGCGAAGTGCTGAAGGCCATGCTGGAGGCGCGCGGCGTCACCGTTCACGGCCCCGTCTACCGCGCAGAGCTGACCCATGAGCCGGAAGTCGATCCAGACGCGCTCCCGCCTGTGGCAGACTTTTCATTGCCTGACCCGGATCCGGACGACCTGCTCGAAGAAATTCTTCATGAGAGCAATAATTTTTATACCGAAGTGCTGCTGCACCACATCTCGCTGACCGCGCGGGACAGGTCCCAGGAATCTGGCCTCAAACTGATGGGCGACATGATGGTCGCCGCGGGTGCCGACCCAAGCGAATACAATTTCTCTGACGGGTCCGGCCTATCGGTCTACAACCGTCTTACCCCCTCGGCGATGACAGATCTTCTGGTCTGGGCGAGCCGCCAGAGCTGGTTCAATACGTGGTCGGCGAACATCTCCAAGGCGGGGGAGACAGGCACGCTCCGTTACAGGTTCACGGACCTCGGCGCACCTAACAAGGTACGCGCGAAGACCGGAAGCCTGACCGGCACCGGTGCGCTTGCAGGCTATTTCGAGACGCGAGACGGGACGAAGTACGCGTTCGCCATCTTCGCCAATGACTCCTCGTTGAGATCATCGGCGACGCGCCGGCGTATAGATGAAATCCTCTATGACGTCGTAGAGCTTCTGGAGTAGGCCGACCGCGCCCTACTCTTCCCACGTCTCATAGCGCGCCCGCATATACTGGACGCCATGATCAATGATTTCGGCGAGCACATCCTCGTCAATATCCGCCAGCTTGTTGATGTAGAGACACGACTTTCCGACCTTGTGCTTGCCTAGCCGGGCGAGCTTGTCTTCGAGATCGAGATAGCCCGGCAGGATATAGATTGAGAGGTTCGCCTTGCGCGGCGAAAACCCAGTCATCAGGAAGTCACCTTCCCGGCCGCTTTCATACTTATAGGCATAGCGCCCATAGCCGATAATGGCCGGCCCCCACATGCGCGGGGCGAGACTTGTTGTCTCCCCAAAGATTTCCAGCAAGCGTTTTGCGTCCGCCTTACGGACGGGATGATCAATCTGATCAATGAACTCCGCTGGCGTTTGCGCGGTCGGTTGCGTCTTGTTCTCTGCTTTTGCCATCTTCTTTCCCCTTCAGGAGCGCAAACCTAGCGTGTCGAGGCGTGAGGCTGCAAACGCACCTCGAGATCAGTCGCCGATGGCAACCTCATCGCCGAGATCGAGTACGATAATAAGCACCACGAGCCCAATCAGAAGGATGGCCGAAAGCGAAATGTTCACCCAGAAAGCGCGCGTTGCATTCTGCTGATCTATCCAGCCGCGCGGCTTGATGTTCTTGAGACGGAAAACAGCCAACGCTGAAACGAGGAGGCAGATAATGTTCAGGAGAAGCAGCAGGCCGGAGCGACCAGCATATGACCATTCCTGCGATCCAACGAACAGGCCGAATGCCGCGCCGGGCGGCAGGAGCGCTGCCGCCACCATGACGCCGACCAGCACAGCTGACTTACCCTGCGCCATTGAGAGCGCCGCCGCACCACCTGCGGCGAGAGCCAGCGCAATACTATCCAGCCGGACCTGCGTGCGCGACATGAGCTCATAGCTGTCGGTGTTGAGCGGCAACACGAAAGAGATCAGGAACGCGACAAAAAGCGAGATCCCAAGACCACCGGCCAGTGTGACGCCAGACTGGCGAAGAAGGGCCATATTTCCCAGACCAGCGCCAAGAGCGAAACCGAGAATGGGCCCCAGCAGCGGCGCAATCACCATGGCACCGATAACTGCGGCCACACCATTGGAGTTCAAACCGATGGCGGCGACGACTGTTGAAAGCGCGGACAGAATAAGAAAGTCGCGCGTCAGGGTCGCGTCCTTGACGACGTCGTCCAGCAACTCTTCCCGCAGGACGCGAAGTTCGCTGGCAGCTTCATCCTGCTCAAGTTCTCGCGGTTCTGGCAGGCTCGCTTCGACCGGGATCATTGTAACCCGCCAGTCCTGGCAATTTTCCAGCGCTTCGGACACTGCGTCGATAAGAACCTGGCAGCGCCCGTCATGCATCAGAACGCGGATCATCTTGCGATCCTGCTGCTCGATATCGAATTGGATCCAGTCGACCGGCTCAAACGCCTTGATCGCGCGGACGATCGTGTCGCTGTCGCGCTTCTTCAGATGGATTTCAACCTGTTTCAAATCACTGCTTTCGCGACTTGCCGAAACGCGTGATCAGGCTGGACGTGTCCCAGCGCTCACCACCATCGGCCTGAACGTCGCCATAGAACTGATCGACCAGCGATGTCACTGGCAAGCGCGCACCGCTCTCGCGGGCCGCCCTAAGCGCGATACGCAGATCCTTACGCATCCAGTCGACCGCGAAGCCGTGTTCGAACTCTCTTGCGGCCATGGTTTTCCAGCGGTTCTCCATCTGCCAGCTTTGTGCGGCCCCGCCAGAGATCGCCTCCATGACCTTTGAGACGTCGAGCCCGTTCGCCTCTGCGAAATGGATGCCTTCTGAAAGCCCCTGTACGATCCCCGCAATGCAGATCTGGTTCACTGATTTGGCCAGCTGGCCCGCGCCGCTCTCACCGATATGGGTAATGCGGGCGCCGTAAGCCTCCATCACCGGGCGCGCTTTATCCATTGCGCTGTCATCGCCGCCGCACATAATTGTCAGCTTGCCAGCTTCAGCCCCGGCCTGACCACCAGAGATGGGGGCGTCGATGAAACTGGCCCCGCGAGACGCGCACCGCTCATGTAGAGCGCGCGCGAGGTCAGCGCTCGCTGTCGTATGATCGATGACGATCGTGCCTTCGGCCAGCGCGTCTTCGATTTGATCGAAGACGGCTTCGACATCAGGATCATCGCCAAGGCAAAGACAGACGATCTCAGCGCCCCTTACCGCATCGGCGGGCGAGCTCGCGGCGGTGCCGTCATATTTTGCGGCCCAGTCGTCTGCCTTGGACGATGTCCGGTTCCAGACCGAGACCTCATAACCTTTGGCCACAAGATGTCCGGCCATTGGGAACCCCATGACGCCAAGTCCAAGAAATGCGCACTTACTCATCTAGACCTCTCATTTCTGATCATATGCCTGCCGATTGCCTCGTGCCGACTTAGGGCTTCAGGCGCAACACGACCAGATTTGTTTAAAATTCAACGATCCAGCCAAACCTCACCTAAAACACCTTCGTTTAGACCCGTCCATGAAGATCAGAAAGATCGGACGTTATGGCTGATGTACACGCCTTGTCGCGTGCCCGGGGCAGAATGCCCCTGGCGCCGATCCGCCAGACTGGTGGATGGAAACTTGCTTATGCAGACTTCCTGACTGCGCTTTGCGCGCTGTTCCTTGTGCTATGGCTGGTTCATGGTGCAACACCGGAGCAGAAGGAAAGCGTCGCTGAACAGTTTAGCGCAGCCTCTTTGCTCACCACACAATCACTGCAGCCTGTTTCGTTTTACCCGGCTCAGAGTGAAGCCGATGCGCTGGCCACAACGCTTGGTTCGTCGCCCCTTTTCAATGATTACGGAAGTTTCGTTTCCCTGGAGACCCTCGAAAATGGTGTGCGTATCGAACTTCTCGACCCTGACCGCGCGCCCCTGTTCGAAAAAGGCGCCGCAACGCTGAACACTCGCGGCGAAGCGCTTATAGATCTGACCGCAGCTGCGCTCTCGCTTGTTGATTATTCGGTATCGGTCGAAGGCCATACAGATAGCGACCCGGTCCACCGCGCCAACTATTCCAACTGGGACCTCTCGGCAGACCGGGCCAACGCTGCCCGCCGCGCGCTCCTCGCCCATGGACTTACGCCGAACCGCATCCGCAGCGTTGCAGGCCTTGCCGACACCCGGCCCCTCGATGCCACTTCAACCAGCTTGCCTCAGAACCGCCGCTTGAGCATAGTCGTCCATATCGATTGATTTCTCGCCCTGGCAAAGTCCCGGGCGCGGCCGGGAGACTGGATGGCATCTGAGCTGATTGAAAACTGGCCCATGTGGGTCAGCCTGGGCGTCATTGTCTGCGCGATAGTCTTCTATGTGCTGGACCGCTGGTCGATGGAGCTTGTCTCTATTGGCGTCGTGACAGCCCTGTTGGTCGTCTTTGCCCTGCCGGGAGCAACCGGGGTTGGCGGCACACCAATCGGATCCGCAGACCTACTCGCTGGTTTCGGAAACCCTGCCCTCATCACGATCATGGCCCTGCTTGTTGTCGGCCAGGGCCTTTTTCAAACGGGCGCAATTGATGGGCCGACCAAATCACTGGTCCGCTCATATGGCAAACGGCCCATCTATACGCTGTTCGTGACCTTCCTCGCCGTCTTCGCGATCAGCGCCTTCACGAACAATACACCCGTCGTCATCATGTTTCTGCCGATCATGAGCGCGATTGCCATGCGGATGAACGCATCGCCCTCGCGTCTCATGATGCCGCTTAGTTTCGTGTCCATCCTGGCCGGCATGACAACGCTGATCGGCACGTCGACCAACCTTCTGGCCGCCGATGCCTATCGGCGGACCGAAGGTATCTCGCTCGGATTCTTCGAGCAGTCGCCCATGGGGCTCATGCTGGCGGCGGTAGGACTGGTCTATATCGCGATCTTCTCGCGCTTCCTGCTGCCCGACCGCGATACGTTTGCGCAGGAAATCGTGCCGAGCGGCAAGCAGTTCGTGGCGCAGATCGAAGTGACGCATGACCATTTCCTGATCGGCCAGGCGCCTGTGGCAGGCATGTTCCCGGACCTGAAAGACATGACCGTGCGCCTCATTCAGCGGGGGGAGCGCGCGCTGCTTCCACCTTTTGAAGACATTGAGCTTCGCGCGGGCGATCTTGTTATCGTCGCCGCCACGCGCAAGGCCATCAGCGATCTTCTCGCCTCCAAGCCAGGACTACTCCAGCAGATCTGGCAGGGCGACGATGCGCAAAAGGTCGAGACATCTGTTCCTCAGCTCAGCCTGATCGAAGCGGTGATCGCGCCGGGCTCCAGAATGGCCGGGCGTACGGTTGAAATGCTGGGGTTCCGTCGGCTGACATCTGCCGTGGTTCTGGGCATTCAGCGACGCTCTCGCATGATCCGCTCAAAGCTCGGGCAGATACGGCTGGAATCTGGCGACACGCTCCTTCTCTGCGCGCCCCAGGATGTCTTTCAGGAGCTGCGCACAAGCCGCGACATCATTCTGCTTGAATGGTCGCAGAAGGAAATCCCGATCACGGCGCACAGCCTTGCGGCGCGGCTGATTGCGCTCGGTATGGTGGTGCTGGCGGCAACAGGCCTCACAAGCATCCTGATCGCGTCTGTCGCTGCCGCCTTCGCCATGATCATCACCCAGTGCCTCAACACGCGTCAGGCGAGCCGGGCGCTCGACCTGCGTATTTTCCTGGTCATTGCCGCTGCGCTGGCGATGGGGACGGCCCTCGAGAAGACAGGGGCCGCCACGCTGATCGCCAATGGGGTCGTCGGCTTCGCCGCGCCCCATGGCCCGGTGGTTATCCTGTCGACCATCTTCATCTGCGTGGCGATCCTGACCAATATCCTCAGCAATGCTGCAACCGCCGTCCTCTTCGCGCCGGTCGCGCTGGAGGCGGCGCAAACAACCGGAAGTGATCCGCTCCCCTATATACTTGCAGTCATCTATGCGTCGAACTGCAGTTTCGCCTCGCCTATCGCCTATCAGACAAACATGTTGATAATGGCGCCAGGCCACTACCGATTTTCAGACTTCCTAAAGTTCGGTGGGCCACTGTTGGTTGTGATGTGGGTCGCTTTTACCATAATGGCCCCTTGGCGTTTTGATCTATGAGTGCGTTAATCGATGACGATGAAACTTGATGAGTCGCTATTTACCGTACCGGGCGTCGGACGCGGACTTCGTTTCTATGTCACGGGCGCCACACCCTGCCCCTATCTGGATGGCCAGATGGAGCGGAAGGCTTTCACACATCTCAATCAGGCGTCCCCAGACGCGCTTCACAACCAGCTGAGCGAGTCCGGCTTCCGGCGCAGCCAGTCTGTCGCCTATCGTCCGGCCTGCCCGTCCTGCAATGCCTGCCGGAGTGTGCGCGTCGACGCGTCGAAATTCTTACCCAGCCGCAACCAGTCGCGTATCCTGCGCAAGAATAGTGATCTTGTGCGCCGTCCCGTCGCGCCGAAAGCCACGCGGGAGCAATACCGGCTTCTCAAACGCTATCTGGTGACCCGCCATGAAGGCGGCGGCATGTCCGATATGGGCTTCCGTGAATTTGCCGGCATGGTGAACGAGACCCCCGTCCAGACGCTGATGTTCGAATATCGCGAAGGACCCGAGGAAGACGCGCCGCTGATTGCTGTGTCTCTGACCGATGTACTGCGCGATGGCTTCTCGATGGTCTACACCTTCTTTGATACCCGCCAGCCAAAACGCAGCCTCGGAACCTATCTGATCCTCGATCATATCCGGAGCGCGGAAGACTATGGCCTGCCGCATGTCTATCTTGGCTACTGGATCAAGCAGAGCCCGAAGATGGACTACAAACGCCGCTTCCAGCCGCTGGAAGTGCTTGACGGCCCGGTCTGGCGTCCGCTTCAAGAGACTGAATAGAACCCGGCCCTTCTGAGGGGGAGGCCGGGCGATCCGCGGGATCCGGGGGAGGATATGATACGCAGACGCAACCTGCTTGGCGCAGGTCTTCTTGGCATAGGCGGCGCTGCCGCTTCGTTCGGCAATCCGGAAGGTGCGGCAAATCTCGCCGCGCCATCAATCAGCCGTAACCGCCGGCGCCTCAACATGGTGACGACATGGCCCAAGGGCCTGCCCGGTCTCGGGCGTGCTGCAGAGCGTGTGGCGGAACGTATTTTCTCTATGTCCGAAGGCTTGATCGAAGTTAAAGTTTACGCCGCCGGAGAGCTTGTTCCACCCTTCGAGAGCTTCGACGCTGTCGCGAACGGCTCTGCCGACATGTATCACGGCGCAGAATATTACTGGACCGCCAAGTCGACCGCCTATCCGTTCTTTACCGCCGTGCCATTCGGCATGACGGCACAGGAGATCATGGGCTGGATTGATTTCGGCGGCGGTCAGGCCCTCTGGGATGAGCTGTCGGCTGGCTTCGGCATCAAACCGCTTCAGGGGGCCAATACGGGCCACCAGATGGGCGGCTGGTTCCGGCGTGAGATCACCAGCCTCGATGACCTTGTCGGGCTTCAGATGCGTATCCCTGGCCAGGGCGGCGACGTGCTGCGCGCGCTTGGCGGGTCGGCCAAATCACTGCCCGGCGGCGAGATCTATCAGGCGCTCCAGACGGGCAATATCGATGCGACCGAATGGGTCGGGCCCTGGAATGACTATTCGCTCGGCTTCTATCGCGAGGCCCCTTATTACTACGGGCCTGGCTTCCATGAGCCTGGGGCGAGCCTTGCCGTCGGCATCAATCTGAAGCTCTGGGAAGGCATGAGCGAAGGTGAGCAGGCGCTGATCAAGGCGGCGTGCGAGTCCGTCAATCACACATCGCTCGGTGAGTTCACCTATCAGAACTCTGTCTATCTCGACCTGCTCGTCCGGGAGCATGGCGTCCAGCTTCGGTCATTCCCGGATGAGGTCGTCACCGCCATGTCAGAGGCCGCGCGCGACGTACGTTACGCCTCAGGCCGCGATGGCATCGAGAAACGCATCTATGAGAGCTTTGAGGCGGGCCTAAAAACAATGGCAGGCTGGGCCGCCGTGTCCGACGGGCCTTATTATGCTGCCCGGGCCCTTGGCCGTAA
This sequence comes from Henriciella marina DSM 19595, assembly GCF_000376805.1. NCBI lineage: Bacteria > Pseudomonadati > Pseudomonadota > Alphaproteobacteria > Hyphomonadales > Hyphomonadaceae > Henriciella > Henriciella marina. The sequence goes on from NZ_AQXT01000002.1 coordinate 901,003, forward strand.
GAGCCGAGACTAGGCCCCCATCATGGACCCGCAAGTCTTCCTGACGATCGGTAGCTTCCTGAAGTGGATCGGTCTGGTGGCCTCGCCGCTTCTACTGTTGCCACTTCTGATCCTGATCATTCCCCGCCCTCTACACGGGGCGGGCCAGACGCTGGCGAATGGGCTCGACAGGTCACTGGACTGGTCGCTGCGCGCCGCCATGCTGGCCGCAATTCTGCTTTTCATGCTGCAGCTCATCGTGGTGATCGGCAGTTATGCGCTCGCTCTAACCGCAACATGGCTGTCTGAGACGGTCATCTATGCCTTTGCGGCCATGTTCATGCTCGGCGCGGCCAGCGCTTTGCGCGATGACACCCACGTCCGCGTCGACATTCTGCGCCCACGGTTTGGCGAAGCGGGCCGCCACTGGGTCGAGCTTGCCGGGACATATCTCTTCCTCTTCCCGATCTGTATTCGTCTGCTTACCACAGGCGAGCAGGGTCTAACGCGTACCTGGTCATTGCTCGAGGGCTCACGCGAAAGCGACGGACTGCCACTTCTATTCCTGTTCAAGACGCTGGTGCCGATTTTCGCGGTTTTGATGATCGTCGCTGGCCTCTCGGTCGCGCTGAAAGCAGCGCTTGGCCTTACCGGCTTCGGCAGCGCGAAAGACGAGATGACACCTCAGGAGCGCCATTATGGAGCTTGAACTCCTGCTTGCGCTTGCGATGTTCCTGACGGCGATTGGCGCGCTGCTTGCCGGCTATCCAGTTGCGCTCACCCTTGGCGGCGTCGCACTTCTCTTTGCCCTCATCGGGATCGCCTTCGGGGTATTCCCAGAGCCGCTGCTGCTTTCCCTGCCAAGCCGTATCCAGGGCGGCTCCATCATGCAGAACGAAACGCTGGTCGCCGTTCCGCTCTTTGTACTTATGGGCGTCATCCTGGAGCGCTCGCGCGTGGCTGAGGATCTGCTTCATATTGCCGGCCGCCTGCTCGGACGCGTTCGCGGCGGGCTTGGCTATGCCGTCGTGCTTGTCGGCGCCTTGCTGGCGGCCTCAACCGGCATTGTCGGGGCGACGGTCATCACGATGACGCTGATCGCACTGCCGACCATGCTGGCGCAGAAATACGACCCGAAACTCGCCACGGGCACAATCGCCGCGTCAGGCACGCTCGGCCAGATCATTCCGCCGAGCATTGTCCTTATCCTGCTCGCAGATGCGGTCTCGAACGCTGCCAGCCAGGCCGCCAACGAGATGGGCGTCGGCAGCTTTGTGGTCTCCGTCGGCGACCTCTTCGCCGGTGCGTTGATACCGGGCCTGATACTGGTTGGGCTCTATCTCGGCTGGATCACGATCATGGCCATGTTCAAACCCGATAGCTGCCCGCCTGTTGTCGACGATACCAGCCCGCCATTGACCGCGAAGGAAATCGCGTTCGGGCTTGGGGCACCGCTCTTCCTGATCATCGCCGTGCTTGGTGCCATCCTGTCCGGTATCGCAACTCCGACAGAAGCTGCCTCCATTGGCGTTGGCGGCGCCCTGTTGCTGGCGGGCCTGCGCCTCGCCGAACCTTCCGACCGGATGCTTGTGCGGATCATTGCTGCCGCCTTTGCGGCCCTTCTGGTCATACTCTTTATCCGAAACATCATGGACCTCCGCCTTGGGGTCGCATCGACAGACGGGATCACCCTTGTCGGCATCGGTCTTATCGTGGCGGCGGCAGCTGTGTTTCTTGCCGGTATCGCCGCAGGCATGGTCATTCTTCATCGGCGGGGATTTCTGTCACTTGCCCTGAAAAGCGGCGTCCACATCACGGCGATGGTCTTTCTGATCCTTATTGGGGCATCGCTTTTCTCGCTCGTCTTCCGGGGATTCGGCGGCGACGACATGGTTGCCGACCTGCTTCAGGCCATACCCGGCGGTCGTTGGGGCGCGCTGATCGGCGCCATGCTGGTCATGTTCGTGCTCGGCTTCTTCCTCGACTTCATCGAGATCGTCTTCGTGGTCGTGCCGCTGGTGACGCCGCCGCTGATTATTATGGGGTTTGACCCTGTCTGGCTCGCCATTCTGATGGCGCTGAACCTGCAGACCAGTTTCCTGACGCCGCCCTTCGGCTTTGCGCTCTTCTATCTTCGAGGCGCGGCACCGGACAACGTCAAGACGATCGAAATCTGGCAAGGCGCCCTGCCCTTTATCGGGCTTCAGATCATGATGATCCTGGCTGTCGCCTTCCTGCCGGAGCTTGCGACCTGGCTCCCGTCGCTTCAGTCTGACTAAAACTGATCCGAAACGAAAAAGTCCCGATCTTTCAGTGACGAAAGACCGGGACTTAGATTCAGATCTGAAGCGCTAAAACGCTAGAATTTAACTTCCGGAACGTTTGAAAGCGCCGTGCGGTCGCCGCCCAGGTCGAAGAATTCGCGTTCCTCGAAGTTGAACATACCGGCCACGATGGAGTTCGGAAACTGTTCGCGCGACGTGTTATAGTCCTGCACGGCAGCGTTGTAGAAACGGCGAGCGGCAGCAAGCTTGTCTTCGATGACCGAAAGCTCGTCCTGCAGGTCCTTGAAATTCTCATTCGCCTTCAGATCGGGATAGGCTTCGGACAGGGCGAAGAGCCGTCCGAGGGCACCGGTAAGCATGCCTTCGGCCTGCGCCATTTCACCCGGCGACTGGGCGGCAACGGCTGAATTTCTTGCCTGCACAACGGCATCGAGCGTTTCCCGCTCATGGCTGGCATAGCCTTTGACCGTCTCCACCAGATTGGGGATCAGGTTCTGGCGCTGCTTCAGCTGCACATCGATGTCAGCGAAGGCCTGATTGCAGCGCTGCCGCTTGGCGACGAGCGAGTTGTAGATGCCGATCAGGAAGACGACCAGGATCGCCATCGCGCCTATGAGAATATATAGAAATGTCATGGCGGTCCCTCACCTCCAATTAAGTTCCGAACAGATCAGTAGTCCTGCCTGTTCAGCATGACAAGCTAACCCGTAAACGTGCCTGACTTCGGAAAGCCGCGCGGCGCCGCCTTGCCGGCCTGTGCCCGTTTGCCGATCCATTCTTCCCATTCCGGGAAGGTGCGCGAACGGCCGGCTGCATCTTTGACCGCAAACCCCTCCTCGGCCTTGAACGTCATGGCATCCGCCAGTTTGTCCTTGCCGCGATAGGCCTGCAGCTTCACGCCCTTGCCGCGCGGCATTTCCGGCAGCTCTTCAATCGGGAAGATGAGAAGCTTCTTGTTGCTACCGATGACAGCGATCTGGTCGCCATCAACCACATGACTGATCAGGAGGTTGCCGCCGCCCGTGTTCACGACCGATTTGCCGGCCTTGCGGTTCGACTCCAGCTCGCTCTCAGGCACGATGAAGCCATAGCCGATATCGGACGCCATCAGGCGTTTTCGGTTACCGTCCAGCCGGAACATGGAGATGATCTCGATATTGTCTTCCAGATCGATGGACAGGCGAATTGGCTCTCCATGGCCGCGTCCACCCGGGAGCTTGTCGCAGGTGAGCGTGAACGCCCGGCCATCGCTCGCCAGTAGCACGATCTTGTCCGTCGTCTGGACCTCTTCGCTGAGATAGAGGCTGTCGCCTTCCTTGAACTTGGTCGTTTCAAGGTCGAGGCCATGCCCCTTCATGCCGCGGATCCAGCCCATCGATGAAAGGACGACCGTCACCGGCTCCTTCGGCGTCGAAGCTTCGAGCGCGGCGGAGAGATCGATCTCCGGCGCATCTTCAAAGGTTGAGCGGCGGCGACCGATTTCTGTTTCGGGCCCGAAGATCTTGCGCGCGTCTTTCAGCTCCTTGCCGACCTTGGTCCACTGGCGGCGGGGCGAGCCTATCAGCGATTCGATATCGGCTTGCTCTGCCAGGAGTTCATCATGCTCGGTCTTGATCTGCATCTCTTCGAGCTTGCGGAGGGCCCGCAGGCGAAGGTTCAGAACCGCTTCTGCCTGCGTATCCGTAAGCTTGAAGCGCTGCATCAGCTCCTTCTTGGGCTCATCCTCCTCGCGGATGATGCGGATCACCTCATCGATATTGAGGTAGGCAATCAGATAGCCTTCAAGCAGGTGCAGACGCTTCTCGATCTTGTCGAGACGGAACTTTGCCCGGCGAACCACGACTTCGCGGCGGTGGTCGAGATAGGCAATGATGACCTCGCGAAGGCTCATCACCTTCGGCGCGCCCCGGTCGAGCACGTTCATGTTCATGGAGAAGCGCGACTCCAGATCGCAGAGCTTGAACAGGCTCTCCATCAGAACGTCCGGGTCGACCGTCTTGGCGCGTGGTTCGAGAACGACGCGGATGTCCTCGGCGCTTTCGTCGCGAACATCGCTGAGAAGCGGCACCTTCTTGGTGTCGAGCAACTCAGCGAGCTTTTCGATCAGACGTGATTTCTGGACCTGATAGGGTATTTCGGTGACGACGATCTGCCAGGTGCCCCGACCAAGATCCTCGACCGACCAGCGCGCGCGCATGCGGAAACCGCCCCGGCCCGTCTCATAGGCTTCGCGAATGGCACTGCGCGGTTCGACGATGACGCCGCCCGTCGGAAAGTCCGGCCCCGGCATGACATTCATCAGTTCAGTGAGCGGCGTGTCGCGGTCGTCGATGAGCAGGAGCGCGGCGTCGATGACTTCGGCGACGTTGTGCGGTGGGATGGACGTCGCCATGCCGACAGCGATGCCTGTTGCGCCATTGGCCAGCAGGTTCGGATAGCCGGCCGGGAGCACAACTGGCTCGCGCTCGGTTTCCGAATAGTTGTCCTTGAAGTCGACTGCGTCCTCATTCAGCCCCTCCAGGAGGAGCTTGGCCGCTTCGGTCATCCGGGCTTCGGTGTAACGGTAGGCGGCCGCATTATCGCCGTCGATGTTGCCGAAATTGCCCTGACCATCGACAAGCGGATAGCGAACAGAGAAATTCTGGGCGAGCCTGACAAGCGTATCGTAAATCGCGCTGTCGCCGTGCGGGTGGAAGTTACCCATCACGTCACCGACGATTTTCGCACATTTGCGGTAGCCGGAGTCTGGATCGAGCTTAAGTTCGCGCATGCCGTAAAGGATGCGGCGCTGGACAGGTTTCAGGCCATCGCGCACATCAGGAAGCGCGCGCGAGGTAATGGTCGACAAAGCATAGGCAAGGTAGCGCTTGGTGAGGGCTTCACTCAGCGGCTCATTGATGATCTTGCCATCTTCGGGGTCCAGAAGGTCGGACATATTTGCTCCTTCGGGCTCAGCCTGTGGAGGAATCAGGCTCAAGCCACGAGTCTATCAGAATGACGGACGATTATAAGAAATGATCAGCACGCTTGAGCGGGGTATTAAACAGGTTGGTGTCGTTGCGGCACTGCTTCTGGCTGCGATTGCCTTCAATGCATACGTGCCTGTGCAGCACAACCCGCTTCGCCCGCTAAGTCTGACGGACCCGATCGGCTTGGCGACCCCGCTGAAACTCTCCCGGCTGAAGAGCGATTTCGATCAGTGCTACAGCCTGCTCGACCGGGCCTCGGTGGAATATACTGCCCTGTCCGATGACAGCGGCACGGAGCGCTGTCCGCTTGAACGCCCGCTCACCCTCGACCAGTCGAACTACCCCTATTCCGTGGCACCGCTGAAAATGACATGCGCAACGACGGCCTCTCTCTTCGTGTGGGAGCAGGAAGTGGTCGCGCCAGCCGCAGAGGCTATTCTCGGCGAAGAGGTCGACCGCATCCTCTCCTATGGTTCATTTTCGTGCCGCAATATCGCCGGCTCCAGCAATCTCAGCGAACACGGGAAAGCCAATGCCATCGATATCCAAGGCTTTCGTCTGGCGGACGGCCGCGTCATCGATGTACGCCAGCATTGGCGTGAGGACGGAGAATTCGGTGAGTTTCTGGATGAGGTCCATGGCGGCGCCTGCCAGCTTTTCTCGGTCGTCCTGGGGCCGGACTATAACGCCGCGCACGCCGATCACTTTCACTTCGACATGGGCGGGTCGAGCATCTGTCGCTAGGCGGGGCCGCGCGGGGCAAGCTTGGCGGCCAGGCGTCGCCGCGCTTCAGGCAGGTCGCGGTTCATGGCGTAAAACAGGCGCCGCTCAATGAAATGTCCCGTCAACTCAAGACCTTGTGAGATATCGACTGGGCCGGCCGGCGCTTGCGTATCGGTGAGGAAGTTGGGCAGGACGAATAGCCTGTCGACATAGTCTTCGGCTTCAGAGCCCTTCACCGCGCGGCCTGTCCTTGGAGATACATGGGTGAGGCCATCATTGGCCCCGCTTACCGCGCAGGCATCGAGGTCGAGGCCGAAGCCGAGCGCCGCCAGCAATCCCAGCTCCCACCGCACATAGAGCGCGGGCCAGACATCGGGCTGATCCAGCTGGTCGAGCAGAAGTTCACTCGCATCAAAGAGCGCCGAGCCTGCATGATCGCCCTCATTGAGCGCGCCGCGAAGCAATGCGCAGACAGAGGCAACAGCATTGAGGGCGAGCGGCAGATCTATGAGGCGCGAGGCGCGCTGGCGCGTACTTTCAGCGACATCGAACCGGCCAAGTTGTTCTTCGAGACGGCCAGACCAGGAAAGATCGACCGTATTGCCGGGCTCATACTGGGCCCGCTTCTTTCTGGACGCGCCGCCATACACAAGGCCAGAGCGGCGTCCACGTTCGCGCGTCAGGACATCAAGGATCAAGCCGCTTTCGCCGAATTTACGGCCGCCGAGGACAAGGCCCTCATCGCGCCATTGCATCAGCTATCGAACTCCAGTCCGAGATGCGCGTAGCTTTCGCGCCGTTCCTGCCACTTCTCGTCGACCTTCACGAAAAGGAAGAGATGCACGCGTGTGCCCAGCAGCGCACCCAGCTCTTCGCGTGCGGCCCTGCTGACCCATTTGATGGTCTGGCCATTCTTGCCGAGCACCATGGATTTGTGATTGTCGCGGCCAACGATCACTTTCTGCTCGATCCGGATGTCGCCGTTCTGGAAATCTTCCCAGGTCTCGGTCTCCACGGTGAGCTGATAGGGCAGCTCTTCGTGCAGGCGCAGCATCAGCTTCTCGCGCGTGATCTCGGCGGCAAGCAGGCGCATCGGAATATCGGCAGACTGTTCTGGCGGGAACATGGCCGGGCCTTCCGGCATCTTCGAGGCGAGATGCGCCATCAGCGTGTCGAGACCATCGCCGTTTTCTGCGGAGATCATGAAGACGTCGTTATAGGCGCCCTCTTCGTTGAATGTAGAGATCAGCGGAAGGACCTCATCGTGAGGGAAGAGATCGATCTTGTTGAGCGCGAGGATGACCTTGCGCTCATTGCGCTTCAGCGTGCGGATGACATCGCGGTCGTCTTCGACAGATTTGATCTGAGCTGGCGCCGCCTTGCCTTTTCGTTCTGCGATCCATGCAGCCGCATCAATCAGGTGCACGACGGCATCGGCATCCTCGGCGCCTGTCCAGGCAGACTTTACCATGGCGCGGTCAAGCCGTTTCTTTGCTCCGAAGATACCGGGCGTATCGACGATCACGATCTGGGCGTCATCCTGATGGGCTACGCCGCGCACCGGAAACCGGGTCGTCTGAACCTTGTGGGTCACGATCGCGACCTTGGTGCCGACCATGGCATTGGTCAACGTGGACTTGCCCGCATTCGGTGCGCCAATGATGGCAACAAAGCCAGCGCGCTTGATATCCTCAGCCTGCATTGCGGATAAGATCCTTCAATAAACGGTCGGCCGCAGCCATTTCAGCTTCCTGCCTCGATCGGCCCTTGTCGGTGGCCTGCCCATGACCTTCGACCTTCGCCTGGACCAGAAACACCGGCTCGTGGTCCGGGCCAGATCGCTCTATGATATCATAAGTCGCATAAGGTGCGCGGTTTGCGCCACACCAGTCACTCAGTCTTGTTTTCGGGTTCTGCTGCGAGAGCTCACGGTCCACAAGCTCCATCATCCAGTGACGGCTGATAAAGGTTCGCGCCGCTTCCAGTCCGCCGTCGCGGTAGATGGCCGCGACGATCGCCTCAATCGCGTCGGCAACACTCTTGTCGTAACTGCCACGCTTATTGTTCTCCATCGACGCATCGAGAAAGATGAAGGGACGGAGGCCAATCGCTTCACCGACTTCGGCGCAGGCTTCACCGCTGACGAGCTGGTGGAAAAGACGGGTGAGATAGCCCTCGCGCTCGGACGGGAATTTTGCGATCAGCATCTCGGCCATGATCAGGCCAAGAACGCGGTCACCAAGGAATTCCAGGCGCTGGTTCGAGAACTGCGCATCGCCGTCGTAATTGTCGATGAGGCTTGGATGCGTCAGCGCGCGGTGCAGCCATTCAACCGTCTTGAACGTATAGCCGAGCCGGCCTTCGAGCGCTGTTCGATCTTCCGGCGATAGCTCTGGACGCTTGCGTTTCAGCGTCTTGCCGGATGCGCGGAGGCGCGTACGTTTCGGGCGGGCCGGTTTCATGAGCGCGCTTGTACAGGCAGCGCCTCAATAATGACAACAGCCGACGCCCATGGATGATCATCTGTAATGGTCAGATGAATGAGCGCCTCGTGTCCGTCCGGCATCATTTCAGCAAGCCGCACGGCGGCCCCGCCCGTAAGGGCCATGGTCGGCTTGCCCGTCCTCAGGTTCACCACGCCCATATGTTTCCAGTGGACGCCGCGACGGGGCACGCCGGTGCCAAGTGCCTTCGCGCAGGCTTCCTTTGCGGCGAAACGCTTTGCATAGGTTTCGGCCGAGCGGCGTCGGCGCTCAGCGAGGGCGATCTCGGTCTCGGTAAAGCAGCGTTGCTTGAACCGGTCCCCGAACCGGGCGATCGACTTCTCGATCCGCTCGATATTGCAGAGATCATTGCCCATTCCGATGATCATGACCGAGCGCTCCTTCAGACGAGGCCGCGGCTGCCGGGCTTCACGGCAGGGATAGCCTTGAGGTCGTCAGGCAGGTCTTCCGGATCGTAGTCTGGAAAATCAACACGGGCGAGTGAGACAAGCTCGCAGCCGACATCGGCGCGGCCATTGGAGCGGTCGATGACGCAGGAGCCGCCGACAATCTCTCCCGGAAGTTTGCCGAGCGCGACAACGGTCTCACGGAAAGAGAGGCCCGTTGTGACAATATCTTCGGCAATCAGGATACGCTCGCCCTCAGCAATGGAAAAACCCCGCCGGAACTGCAGCTCCCCATCGACGCGCTCTGCAAAGATGGAGCGGCAGCCAAGTTGGCGGGCAAGCTCGTACCCGGGAATGATCCCGCCAACGGCAGGTCCGGCCACTACGTCTATCCTGCCGAACTTTTCGGTGACCTTGTCTGCCAGCGCGTTGCACAGTCGCTCGGCGAGCTCTGGCTGTGAGAAGACAAGCGCCTTCTGGAGAAAAACGGGACTGCGGCGCCCCGATGAGAGAATGAAATGACCTTCGAGCAATGCGCCAGCTTCGCGGAAACAGTCGAGCACATCATCATTGGTCAATTGGTCGTCTCCTCAATCCGCTCGACGCTCTCCACGACGGCGAGCGCGCGCAATGCGGCCCTTATGTGCTCGAGATGACGCAAGTCCTCAACCTCGATATCGAAGATCAGCTGAAGAAAATCAGCGGCCCGTTCACCTGTCTCGACGCGTGTGATATTGCCCCCTGCCTGCGCGACCGCCGAACACTGCAGCGCCATGACGCCCGGCTTGTTCACCGCAAGCACACCGATCCGGCCCACAGCCACCACGCCCTGCTTGGCAACTTCATTCCAGCGAAGGTCGACCCAGAGATCGGGCCGGTCTTCATAGGCGGCGACCTGACGGCAGAAGATCGTGTGGATGACGAGACCTTTTTCGGGCTCTCTCAGACCAATGATGCGGTCACCCGGAATGGGGTGGCAGCATTCACCAAGATGAAGGGTCACGCCTGGTGTCAGGTCCTCGCCCGCAATCATCTGGCTGGCATGCATGTCATCTATGAGCGTGCGATCTGTCAGCACCGCCTGCGACGGCTCGTGGCCTGGAAAAGCGGTTCGGATGAACTCGGCCGTCTCATAACGTCCACGGCCGATCGCCTCTGCGAGGTCTTCTGCGGTCTCATACGATGCGCGGCGCGCAATGCGGGGCATGTCGATCTCGATCGGGTCGATCCCTGCCCGCCTCAAATCACGGTCCATCAGCGCGCGGCCAAGCTTAACAAACTCGATCTGTTCTCGTCCGCGGATGAGGCGGCGGATCGCAGACCGTGCCCTACCCGTCACCGTCAGTGCTTCCCAGCCGACGACGGGGCGCGATTCAGGTCGCCTCAGGATTTCCACGACATCACCATTCTTGAGTGGTGTACGAAGCGTACGATCAACACCATTGACCTTCACACCGTCACATGTGTCACCCACAGCCGTGTGAACGGCATAAGCGAAATCGAGCGGCATTGCCCCGCTCGGCAAAATGATGAGACGTCCTTTCGGCGTGAACACGAAAACATGCTCGCGGTACATTTCGAGCTTGGCGTGCTCGAGGAATTCATCGGGCTCTGCGCCGTCGGCGAGCAATTCACCGAAGGCGCGAAGGTTCATGCTCGGGTCTAGACCTGCAGCCTTCGAGGACTCAAGGTCGAACCCGTATTCGCTGTTCTTGTAAGTCCAGTGTGCCGCAACCCCGTGCTCGGCGGTGCGGTCCATTTCTTCGGTGCGGATCTGCAACTCGACGAGGCGGTTACCCGATGCGCGAACCGTTGTGTGGAGCGACGCATAGCCGTTTGGCTTGGGCACGGAAATAAAGTCCCTGAACCTGTCGGGAAGGCAGGCCCAGACCGTATGGAACGCCCCGAGCAAGCGGTAACACTCGCTGACGTCGCTCACGATCACGCGGAAGCCAAAGATATCGGCGACGCCCCTGAAGGAAATCGATTTGCGCTCGAGCTTACGCCAGATTGAGTAAGGCTGCTTGCGGCGCCCTTTTATGCGAGCGGTAATGCCATGTTCGGCAACGATCTGCTTGATTGCAAAACGGATGCGCTCAAGATCATCAGCATTTACGGACATAAGCTCTTCGAGCTTGTCGACGATGCTATCGCGCGCGGCCGGATTGATATGATGGAAGCCAAGATCTTCGAGTTCGGAAGCCACGTGGTAAAGCCCCACACGACGCGCGAGCGGCGCATAGATCTCTAGCGTTTCCCCAGCGATCCTGCGGCGGGACTCTTCCTTCGGCACAAAGTGCAAGGTGCGCATATTGTGCAGCCGGTCGGCGAGTTTTACGAGCAGGACCCGGATATCTTGAACGGTCGCCAGTATGAACTTCTGGAAGTTCTCGGCCTGTTTGGATTTCTCCGACTTGTAATCAAGCTTGCCGAGCTTCGTGACGCCATCGACCAGCTCGGCGACGTCATCGCCAAACCTCGCTTCGATCTCATCCAGGGAAACTTCGCAATCCTCGACCGTGTCGTGCAGCAGACCCGCCATGATCGTGCACTGGTCGAGCTGCAGATAAGCCAGAAGCATCGCAACCTGAACCGGGTGCGAATAGTAGGGGTCGCCGGATTTTCGAAGTTGTTCGCCGTGCTTTTCCTTAGCAAAATCATAGGCTTGCCCAAGCCTTGCAGAATCCACTTCAGGATAATAGGCGCGAACCGCCTCAATCAGGTCTTCGCGTGCTGGAATGGAGACGCGGGCTCCCGCCTCGCGCCGCTCCATATTCGCGGGCGACCGGTCAGTTTGAGGTACGGTCGCACTCTCCATCGGCAGACTAGAACCGGTCGTCGCGGCCCGACTCCAGTTCGGCCTGGTAGGCGCGCATCACGTCTTCTTCGGTCGCAGCAGGTGCCGTTTCCAGAGCGGCGCGATCGGCTTCGCGCTCTTCTTCTTCGCCCGGACGAACTTCCTGGAGGCCAGCAATCAGACCTTCGCGAACCACATCGAGACTGACGGAGCGATCAGCAATCTCGCGCAGGGAGATCACAGGATCCTTGTCATTGTCGCGGTCAACCGTGATAGGTGAGCCTTCGCGGATCATGCGCGCGCGCTGCGCCGCCAGAAGGATCAGGTCAAAACGGTTCGGGACCTGCTCAATGCAGTCTTCGACTGTTACTCGTGCCATATGGGAAATCTCCTGATAGCCGGTCTTTATATGCGCTGCAGCAGGTCGTTACAACCCGTCCCTTGCGCAGAGTGCAGTGGCCAGCTAGCCTGTCGGCATTTAATTAAGATCCTGAATACTGGCAGATAAATGGCCTTTTATAAAGACGAACGGCTGATGCTGTTCATTGACGGAGCAAGCCTCTATTCCACAACGCGCGCTCTTGATGTCGAAATCGACTTCCGAAAACTGTTGATCGAGTTCCGCAATCGCGGGCGTCTCCTGCGGGCGAACTATTACACGACGATCCTTGAGGGCGACGAATACAGCCCTGTTCGCCCGCTCGTCGACTGGCTGAGCTACAATGGCTACAATGTCATCCACAAGCCTGCGCGCGAATTCACCGACCGTGAAGGCCGGCGCCGCGCACGCGGGAACATGAACGTTGAAATTGCAGTCGACATGATGGAGGCCGCCGGCACCGTCGAACACGTCGTTTTCTTTGCAGGCGATGCCGACTTCCGGCGCCTGGTTGAGACCGTGAAAGCCAAAGGCTGCCGGGTCACGCTTGTGTCCTCAGTAAAGTCCCAGCCCCAGACGGTCGGCGACGAGCTGCGCCGCGAGGCCGACGTCTTTATCGACCTGGAAGAACTGTCGGACCTGATCGCGCGTCCGCGCAGTGGCAATTCCGAGAAGACCAGCGCCTATGCGACGCATGACGATGACTGAGCATCAGACCATCTATCCGCCCGAGGCCCCGACCAATTGCGACCTTTGCCCCCGGCTGGTCGCCTATCGCTCAAAAAATCGTCTGGAGCATCCTGGCTGGTTCAATGCACCGGTCCCTTCCTTTGGCGACAAATCCGCAAAACTGCTGGTCATCGGACTGGCGCCTGGCGTGACCGGAGCGAACAAGACTGGCAGGCCGTTCACGGGCGACTGGGCTGGCGACCTGCTCTACGCGACGCTCGGCAAGTTCGGATATACTGAGGGCGAATATCAGGCGCGCGCTGATGATGGGCTTGAGCTGAAAGAGGCGATGATCACCAATGCGGTGCGCTGCGTGCCCCCCAAGAACAAGCCTGTCGGCACCGAAGTGAACACCTGCCGCAATTACCTCATGGCCCGTATCGACGCCCTGCCAGACGCACGCGTCCTACTCTGCCTGGGCAAGATTGCGCACGATTCAACGCTGCGCGCCTTTGACCTCAAGGTGAAGGACCATCCTTTTGGTCACGGTACCGAATATGCCCTGCCGGGCGACCGGATCCTTCTCTCAAGCTATCATTGCTCCCGTTATAATACGAATACGGGGCGCCTGACGGCGGCGATGTTCGAGGATGTCTTCAGCCGCGCCAATGAGCTCCTCGGCCGCTAAACTCATCTGACGCCGCGGCAGCAGATTGCGATCCTTCAACAGCTAATCATGCATGAGGGCTAGGAGAGCTGAGGTTCGCCCTCGTATGATCGGTCTGATTCGTTCTAGACGAGGTGGTCATGGCAGCTTCAAATCAGGCGCAACTGTTCGACGACATGACTCCAGATACATCCGGCTATTCGGCAAAGGACATCGAGGTTCTCGAAGGTCTGGAGCCCGTTCGCAAACGGCCCGGCATGTATATTGGTGGCACCGATGAACGGTCTTACCACCACCTCTTCGCCGAGGTGCTCGATAACGCCATGGATGAAGCCGTGGCCGGCCATGCCAGCCGTATCGAAGTTTCGCTCGCGGCCGATGGCTTTCTGACTGTTACAGATAATGGCCGCGGTATCCCGGTCGATCCCCACCCTAAGTTCCCTGACAAGTCCGCCCTCGAAGTGATCATGTGCACGCTCCATGCGGGCGGCAAGTTCTCCGACAAGGCGTATGCGACCGCGGGCGGTCTGCACGGCGTTGGTATCTCGGTGGTCAATGCGCTTTCCGAGCGCGTCGAAGTGGAAGTTGCCCGTGACCGCAAACTTTATGTCCAGGTCTTCGAACGCGGTCAGGTCGTTTCACCCGTTGAGCTGAAAGGCGCGGCGCCCAACAGACGCGGCACCAGCGTGCGCTTTCGCCCGGATACCCAAATCTTCGGCGACAAGCTTCAGTTCCGGCCCTCGCGCCTGTTCCAGATGGCGCGCTCGAAAGCCTATCTCTATCGCGGCGTTGAATTGCGCTGGAGCTGCGACCCGTCGCTGCTGCCAGAGGACTCCAAGATTCCCGCAGAAGCCACCCTCTCCTATCCCAATGGTCTCGCCGACCAGCTGGAAGAGGTCTTCAAGGGCAAGGCGACGATCACCAATGAAGCTTTTTCCGGTCTCGTCGAGAACGACGAAGGGAAAGTCGAATGGGCGATCGCCTGGACAGCGGCAGGGTTTGGCGAGGCCGATGGCTTTTCGCGGTCCTACTGCAACACCATCCCGACACCGGATGGCGGCACCCATGAAGCTGGCCTTCGTTCTGCGATCACCAAGGGTCTTCGCAATTATGGCGAGCTGACCGGCCAGAAAAAGGCGACCGCGATCACCGCCGATGATGTCATGTCCTATGCTGGCATCCTTCTGTCTGTGTTCATCCGCGGACCAGAATTCGTCGGCCAGACCAAGGACAAGCTCTCGACCGCGGCAGCGTTTCGCCTGGTCGAGAATGCGGTGCGCGACCGGTTCGATCACTGGCTGGCCGGTAGCCCGAAAGAGGCCGACAAGCTTCTCAACTGGGCCATGGAACGCGCCGATGAGCGGGCCAAGCGGCGCAAGGACAAGGAAGTTGCGCGCAAATCTGCGACCCGCCGCCTGCGCCTGCCGGGCAAGCTGGCCGATTGCTCGGCCAATACCGGCGACACAGAACTCTTCATCGTCGAAGGCGACTCTGCTGGCGGTACCGCAAAGACAGCTCGCAACCGGAAGACGCAGGCCATCCTGCCCCTGCGCGGCAAGATCCTGAACGTCGCCTCGGCGTCCATGGACAAGCTGGAGAAAAACCAGGAACTGTCGGACCTGATGCTGGCGCTTGGCACGGGGCTGAAGTCGCGATTCACCCTCGACGACCTTCGCTATGAGCGCGTGATCATCATGACCGATGCTGACGTCGACGGTGCGCATATCGCGTCGCTTCTCATCACCTTCTTCTATCAGATGACGCCGGGCCTTATCGAAGCTGGACGGCTCTATATGGCCATGCCGCCCCTTTACAGGCTGAGCCACAAGGGCAAGTCTGTCTATGCGATGGATGATGAGCAGAAAGCGCAGCTGATCGCCTCGGAATTCAAGAACAGCGAGAAAGTCGAGATCGGCCGGTTCAAGGGTCTCGGTGAGATGAACGCACCGCAGCTGAAAGAAACGACGATGGATCCGGCGTCCCGCACGCTGGCCCGTATCACGCTGCCGGATTCGCTCGATGAGCTGACGGAGCTGAAGCCTGCTGAACTCATCGACACACTCATGGGCCGCAAGGCCGAGCATCGTTTCAAGTTCATCCAGGACAATGCCAAGTTCGCGTCCGATCTGGACGTCTGACCTTACCCGCGCCCGTCTGGCGCAAATCTTGCTCGCCCGACAACAGATTCTTCACGCCGTTACAGTATATTACGGCCTGAAGCGCAGACGGGAACGGGTTTCATACCATGAGTGTAGACTGGCAGGTATTGGATCAGCACGCTGGCGCAGATCTTCTGCGCGCAGATCACAGCCTGGATCATTCGCCGCTCTTCTGTGACGCGTCACTGGCCGCCCTCCTTGACGCCTATCCACGCGAGCGGCTTGGCGTCTGGACGTTTGGTGATCATGGCGAAGGCGAAGACAGACCGGTTCGGGGCACAGCCGACGGCCTGTCTGGGGAAGATATCCTGGCGGCGGTTCGAAATGGCCGCATCTGGCTGAACCTTCGCGCCACAAACGATCTCGTCGCTGACTATTCCGGCCTGGCGAATTCCATTTACGACAGCTTGCAGGCCCGCATTGGTCAACGCGCGATCAAACGCGATATGAGCGTTCTGATCTCCTCGCCGGGCATTCACGTTCACTATCACCTCGACATACCGCTTGTGGCTCTGCTGCAGATACGAGGCACCAAGACCTTGCACGTCTATCCGGCGGCCGATCCCTTTGCGCCGACAGAACGTCTTGAAGCCATTGCGCTCAGCGAAGGTGACGAAAGCCTGGTCTTTCAGGAGACGTTTGAGGCCAGCGCAACAACGTTCGAGCTCTCCCCGGGCATGGGCCTTTCATGGCCGCAGAATGCACCACACAGGGTCCAGAATGGCGACATGATGAATGTCTCTCTTTCCTGCGAGTTCATGACCTGGCCTGCCCTTCTTCGCGCCAATGCGCTCTATGCGAACGGCCGTCTTCGACGATCATTTGGCGCGCGGCCCGGCCGACCAGGCGGAGTGGTCCCTGCAACGTTAGGCAAGGCGGCGCTCGCCCGTGTCTTCAAGAAACTGCACCGCAGCGAAGACACATCGCCAACCCCGGCGAGCTTCGTTCTCGACCTTTCAAGACCCACCTGCACACGGCCTTTATCCGCCTGATACTGACCGGCGCACGATAGCTGCAAGTCAGAGCAGATTTTTTCAAATCCCTGTAGGGTCACCCATTGCAAGACCGATCAAACGGTCCACAATGACCTCAACTGAAATCTGGCTGAGGGGCTGACATGAAGTTTGCCATGCGTCTGGCAGCAACGCTGTCCGTCGCCGCACTGCTTTCCGCTTGCGGCAATAGTGATACCGATACTGACGAGGAAAAGGCTGCGGCCGGCGAAGAACAGGAAGCTGCGTTCAATCGCAATCCTTATCCGTCGACATACGCCCCTTACCCATCGCGGCCTGTCCTTCTGCAGAATGCCACCGTCTATGACGGTGTTGGCAATATTCACCAGAATTACGACGTCCTGCTTCAGGACGGCGACATCGCCAGCATCGGTGAAGATATTGAGGCTGGCGACGATGTCGAAATTATCGATGCAACTGGCAAGTTTGTAACTCCCGGCATTATCGACAACCACTCCCACCTTGGGGTCTATGCCTCACCGGGTGTCACCGCCCACAGCGACGGTAACGAGATTTCCGGTCCGGTCACGGCGGAGGTCTGGGCTGAGCACGGCATCTGGCCACAGGACCCCGGCTTTACGCGCGCCCTGGCAGGCGGTGTCACCTCGATGCAGATCCTTCCAGGGTCTGCGAACCTCTTTGGCGGGCGCGGGGTCACCATCAAAAACGTGCTTTCGCGCACGGTGCAGGGCATGAAGTTTCCGGATGCGCCTTACACGCTAAAAATGGCGTGCGGTGAGAACCCAAAACGCGTCTACGGCTATGGCGGCGGCCGCTTTCCCGGCGGCGCGCCTTATTCACGTATGGGCAATGTCGCGGGCTATCGCGGCTCATGGATCGAAGCGCAGGCCTATCAAAAGAAGTGGCAGGCCTGGGAAGAAGATGGCGGCGAGATGCCGACCCGCAATCTGGAGCTCGATACGCTGAGCGGCGTGCTCGACGGCGACATCCTCGTCCACATGCACTGCTACCGCGCCGACGAAATGGCGCAGGTGATCGATATGTCGAAGGAATTTGGCTATAAGGTCACCTCCTTCCACCACGCGGTCGAGAGCTACAAGATTGCCGACCGTCTGGCCGAGGAGAATATCTGCTCGTCCATGTGGGCCGACTGGTGGGGCTTCAAGATGGAAGCCTATGACGGCATTCGTGAGAATATTCCGCTGGTGCATCAGGCAGGTGCCTGCGCCATCGTTCATTCCGACAGCGATATCGGCATCCAGCGGCTCAATCAGGAGGCCGCGAAGGCACTTGCCGATGGCCGCCGCGCGGGGATCGAGATCTCCGACGCCGATGCCTGGACCTGGCTGTCGGCCAATCCAGCCCGCTCGCTCGGCATTTTCGACGAGACGGGCTCGCTTGAGGTTGGCAAGGATGCCGACGTGGTTGTGTGGAATGGCGACCCATTCAGCACCTTTACGAATGCCGAAAAGGTCTATGTCGATGGCGCGCTCATGTTTGACCTCGACCGTCCCGACTTTACGCCCGTTACTGATTTCGAACTCGGCCAGCCCGGTGAAGGAGACGTGAAATGATCCGCAAGATTGCAGCCATCGCCGCCTCCACGTCGGTTCTCGCCCTTTCTGCGGCCGCGCAGAACCTCGTCATCCAGAATGCCAACCTCTTTGACGGCGAAACGGTTCGTGAAAATGCCACGCTCGTCATCCGCGATGGGCTGGTTGTCGCCTGGGCCGATGAGGATAATGTGCCGTCCGGCCTCGATACGGTCGATGCCGATGGCGCCTGGGTGACCCCTGGCATCTTCAGCTCGTTTACCCGAACGGGTATCGTCGAAGTCGGTGCAGAGGACTCCACAAACGACACGGCGGCGGCGCAGTCTGGGTTCAGCGCATCTCTCGACATGAGCGATGCGTTCAATCCGGCATCCACCGTCATCGATGTCACGCGCATTGAAGGGGTGACCCACATGGCCGTGGCGCCCAGCCTCGGTTCCTCCCTTTTCGGCGGGCAAGGCTTCATCGCGACCACGACAGGTGAGCCAGGCTCCATCGTCAAGGAACGCGCATTCACCTTCGTAAATCTTGGTGAAGGCGGCGCGGGTCTGGCAGGCGGGTCTCGCCCGGCGGCATGGGCGACCTTCCGCGCAGCGCTCGGCGATGCACGCGCGTTCCCGGCGCGCTATATCGCAAGCCAGGAAGGCGATGTCTTGAGCCGTCTTGATGCTCAAGCCCTCGCCCGGGCCGCACGGGGCGAGCAGCTGCTGTTGATCTCGGCCAGCCGTGAGAGCGATCTTCGCCAGATCATTGCGCTGAAGCAGGATAATCCGAACCTTGAGATCGTGATCGTCGGTGCGCAGGAAGGCTGGATGGCCGCCGACGCGCTCGCAGATGCGGACATTCCCGTCATCATCGACCCTTATGACAACCTGCCGAGCAGTTTTGCCCAGCTTGGGGCGACACAGCAGAACGCCGCTCGGCTCATCGATGCTGGTGTCACGACGGCTTTTGCGTACTTCGATGACAACAGCCATCAAACCCGTCTCGTTCTGCAAAGCGCAGGCAATGCCGTTGGCAGCGGTGTCGATCACACGGATGCGCTGCGGGCTGTCACATCAGTGCCAGCCGATATCTTCGGGATTGAGGGCGCCGGACGCCTGACAACCGGCAGCGCCGGTGACATCGTTATCTGGGACGGCGACCCCCTGGACGTCAGAAGCGCACCTGTACGCGTCTACATCGATGGCGAAGAACAATCGATGGAAAGCCGTCAGACCAAGCTCCGCGATCGCTATATCAATCTTGATGAAAGCGAGCGGCCCCTGGCCTATCGGCGCTGATCAGCGCTTGGCGACATTCTCGATTTTTTCGAGCGGCTCTATTGTCTGCACATAACCAGCTTCGGCCGGGATGTGCAGGCATGGTTTGCCGTTTTCATCCTTCCCCACGACAGGTAGCACGGTGACAACCCCGCCATCCTGAAAGCGGTTCATCGCTGTTGGCACGCTCTGTTCTTCGGCGAGCTTGGCGAGGTTCATCTTGGTCGGAAAGATAATGGTCGCTTTGCCTGCCGCTTCCATGTCGAGCGCCAGCTGTGGCGACAGCCAGACTGCATCGGTCGTCTCGCGCCCATCATGCGTTGCAAGCTGCTGCGGCGGGGTCGGCGCAAGGTAAAAATGCGTGTCGAACCGCTTTGGCATCATGTCCGGCGTGATCCAGTGGGCGAAATGAACCAGCGTATCGAGCGCCAGGATCAGATCATTTTCCTTGATCAGCTCAACAAAGCTCTTCTCGCGCCGATCAACCGCTTCCCTGAATGGCGCGATCTTATCGGCCACATCAACGCCGACCAGAGGGGCGTCTTTTCCTCGGGCACTGGCCGGACGGGCAAGGATTATTCCTGATTCTTCAAAGGCTTCGCGAAGCGCGGCGACGCGGGCCGTCCGGGCTTTGCCATCATAGCTCCCGTCGCTGAGCGCGTCCCATTCATCAGAAGCATCTTCTTCATTCGTCTTGCCGCCTGGAAAGACGAGCGCGCCAGCGGCAAAATCGATCTGATAGTGGCGCTTTACCATCAGGACCTGGAGATCGGGCGCATCGCGCACGAGAAGGACAGTTGCAGAAAGTCTCGGCGCGGCCTCAGTCATAACAAGTCCTCCCTCAAATCCAGCAAATTTGCTGAAAATCCACTCATCTCGATCCGCGTGATCTCAACCAGCGTCTGTCATTGTTTCTTTCAGACACAATCACAGACAGGGATGCTGCATGCAACAGGTTCGGACACGCTCAACGGCTCAACCATCGATCGTTCCAGGTTCAGACGAGCTGAGGCTGTCGCCGGTTGTTCACCTGACCAGCGGTGACATTGTGAACCTCGTGGCCGAAACGCAGTTCTCGTTCGACGACCGGGTCTCATTCAGCGGCAACAGCCTTTTCGTCAACAGGATCAGCCCGGCCCTCTGGCTTGCGCATCATGTCGAAGCTGTTGCACGACTGGCTAACGAGAATCCGCAGGCCACCGCCCGCCCGATCATCATCGAAGCGCCAATCGCCGCCCTGATGCACCCTGACACGCCAATCGCCTGCGAAGCGGCCGCCGCGCGCAGCAAGCTCTGCCCACAGGAAATCTGTATCGAGGTCGAGGACGCAACTCTGTTCCAGTCCAAATCCGACATTCTGAAAAGCATTGAAGCGCTCCGCCGCCGGGGCTTCCGCGTTGGCGTGAATGCGACCCGCTCATGGTGCACGCCGCTCGACACCCACCTTCGCCTGCTTCTGGATTCCGTCCGCATCGATGCGCTGAAAGTCTGGAACGAGGCCGATCTTCTCAACCGTATCGAAGCGGCCAGCGCCTGCGGCATGGCTGTGATCGCAGAGAACGCCCGCTACCGCGACGGTGAAAAACTGGCGAGCGTCGGGATCGAGCTTGCGCGTGCCCCGCGTGTCGACGGCTAGCTGACCCGGCGGGCCGCTGCCTCGGACGGGGCGGCATCCATTGCCTTGGCCTGGTCCGAATAGAAATCGAGCTTCTCGAGCAGATAGTCGAGGTCCCCCTTCGGGATGGCCTGGAACTGCGTCAGCACGCGTTCGATCATGCGCATGCGGAATCGCGCCTTGTCGTTCGGGCCGCCGTCGACCTCTGTCTCGTGAAAGACATTCACCGCAGCCTTGAAGGCTGGCAGCAGCTTGCGGGGCAGACCCGCCCTGTCGAAAATGGCCGCCAGTCCGCGTGGGCCAGCGTCATGGATCATCAGCCACGCCTTGCCATGCGTCACGCCAGCAAGCTCTGCCATGGCATGCTCGACAAACTTCATCTGCCCAAGGCAAAGCGCGCGCATGATCAGCGAGTTTGTAAGCCGGCCATTAAGGTCCAGCTGATGTACGAAATAGCCCATATCCTGACTGCGGTCGGCCTGCTCCACCAAGTCCACAGTCGCGCGTTCACGCGCCCCGGAGGCTAGGTCGATAGCAAGCTGAGCTGGAAGTTCATGCCGGTTGACCAGCATGTCGAAGGCCTGACCTGAGACCAGCGAGACCAGCTTTTCAGCAATGTGTACCGGAATATGCTCCCGCGCGATAAGGGCCGTCTTCACCCCCTCATCATCGCCAAACCGGCCAATGGAGCGATCGAACGCCTTGTTGCTCCAGCTTGCGCCGCGATTGCGGGCGAGCGCCGAGACTGCGTCTGCTATGCCCTCGCCGGCAATCGTCTCACAGAGCTCTGAATCAACGCGTTCGCGTGAGGCGATGGCAATCTGTTTGGCCCCCTGCACCGCGCGCACGAGCTCAATGAGATCCTGGTCAGTGAGGGACGGCGAATACTGAAGGACCGGCAGCGCCACACTCTCGACGTCGCGGGCAAGCTTAAGCGCAACATTGCGCGGCAGCCTCGGCGAATTGCGAAGCGCAACCGCAAGCGTCTTGCGGACAAGTTCAGCCGCATCTTCAGCCAGGATCGCGATGATCTCCTCAGCGTGTGTGCGCTCAATATCGGTGAGAGGGTCGGTCGCAATCCGGCGGCAGAGCTTGTGCGCAATGCCAGCCCGCTCGTCCGGTGTCTCGCCCTTCATGAGCCGCTCAATGTCCTGTTCGGACAATTGCGGCCGCATGCTTGCAATACCCATTGATAGCGCCTTCCCTTACCCAAGGAATCAATCTGCTGACAATCCTATCATGCCGGTTAATGTCCGGTTTACCAATGGGTCCGGCAGCAGACCTGAGAAAATCTGGGAGAAGACATGCTCGAAGGAATTCGCGTTATCGAATACGCCACCTATATGGCAGCCCCTGGCGCAGGCAGTATCCTCAGCGACTGGGGCGCTGATGTAATCAAGGTCGAGCCCCCAGGCGGCGACCCGATCCGCAACTTCTTCCGAACGATTGGTACCGACATTCAGGACAATCCGGTCTTCGATTTCGACAATCGCGGCAAGAAATCCATCGCGCTGGACACGACAACCGAAGAGGGTCGCAAGATCCTGCGCGAGCTGGCAGAGACTGCAGACGTTTTCCTGACCAATGTGCGCCCCGGCGGCCTGTCTCGCTCCGGTCTGGATTATGAGGGCCTGAAGGCCGTCAATCCAAAGCTCGTCTATTGCAGCCTGACCGGCTATGGCCTCGACGGTCCTGATGCGGACAAGCCGGGCTTTGATGTCGCCAGCTTCTGGGCGCGCTCAGGCGTTGCCCGCTCTACCATTCCAAAGGGCGGGGAACCCTTCCCCTGCCGCACCGCTTTCGGCGATCATACGACCAGTATCGCGGCGGCTGCTGGCATCTGCGCGGCGCTCGTCGAAGCGGGCAAGACCGGCAAGGGCAGGCTCGTTGAAGCGTCTCTCCTGCGCACGGCGCTCTTCACGCTCGGCTCTGATTTTGCGATCCAGCTCTTCTTCGGACGGCTTGGCTCCACCAAACAGCGCCATGAGCAGATCGTTCCGATCATGAACTTCTTCCGCACCAGCGACGAACACTGGCTCTGCATTGTGGCGCGTCAGGGTAATTCCGACTGGGCCCCGATCTGCCGTGTCATCGGCCGCGAAGACCTGATTGAGGATGAGCGCTTTTCAACGGCCAAGGCCAGACGGAAGAACAATGCCGAATGCGTCGGCATTCTGGATGAAGGCTTTGGCGCGCTGACGCGCGATGAGGCAGCCAAACGCCTTGATGAGCACTCTATTGCCTGGGCGCCGGTGCAGACGCTGGCGGAAGCGGCAAAAGACCCGCAGGTGCATGCAGCGGGCGGCATTGTCGACCTGCCATCGTCTGCCGGAGACGGCTCGACCTTTCAGTCTCCCGCCTCACCGGTCCGCTTTCCGGGCGCCGATGATGGGCCTAAGGGGCCGTCGCCAAAGTTCGGGCAGCACAGCCGCGAAATCCTCTCTTCGATCGGACGGACCGAAGCAGAGATCACTCAGTTGCTGGAAGCCGGGGCGGTCTCCGACGGGGCTAGCCCGGCAAAATAGCGGCGGACCTCGTCGCCCCGTTCGGCCTCCAGTGCGATGCAGAGCTGAATGCTCTCTCGCGCCTCGGCCAGCGCGCGCTCATAGCCGGGGGCGAGGTCGCCATATTCCTCGAAGAGGGCATCAAGCTCACTGATCGCGGCTGGCGTGCAGAGCTCCGCCGCCATGCGGGGTGTTGACCGCGGCCTTTGACCTGGGATGCGGGTGACGAATTCAGGATAGTTCGACTGCAACCATCGCCATGCACCCACCTGCGTCTCGGTCTGGCGCATCTGTCCATACATAACCGAGTAGGTTTCTCGCGTTCCAAGCTTTCCAGACATGGAGAGATCCAGGATGACCGGTAGAAGCGCCGGATCATTGTTCTGGCCAATCGCATAGGCGACCGATTGTTCAAAGGTCGGGTCGTCAATCTCCGAAAGCGAGACGATCATCGCCTCAAGGAAGGGTTCTCCGCCTTCCTGCAGGCCGATTGCGAGCGCTGTGGAAAAGTCATCACTCGTCAGAGGGCGCACCTCGCCGCGAACGGGAAGCCCGACATAGGCATTCGCCGCGCGGGCGAATTCGGACCTTAGCTCTTCATCATTGCCGCTTCGAGCTAGAAAGGCCTCCAGACGGGAGGCGATAATCTGGTCGCGCTCCAGTTCGGAGTCCCCAATCGCTGCAAGACGGGGGCGGAAAACGCGAGTAATTTCTGCCGCGATGCCGGTGCGGGCTGCCTCGTCGCCTGATGCCGCCCTGTAGAGATCAGAATAGGTGCGAACCGCCTCTTCGACGACCTGGCGTTCGGCATGCAGGGCACCCGCATTCGTAATCGCCATCAGTGTCGGCAAGGAAAGACCTCCAGCCTGGAAACTTGCCCGCGCACTATCGATGGCAACCATGGCTTCACCGGGCTCAAGCGACGCGAAATTAACCGCCAGCAGTGCCCACTGGGCCTCTGGCAAGGTAAAGCGCCAATAGCCGGCCCCCGCCGCATTTGGCATGATCCAGTCTGGGCAGGTCTCAAACCCATCAAACGAAAGCGTGGTCTGCTGATCGCTCATCATTGTGCAGACACGCTCGCGCGTCTCACCACTTGCCGCGATCATGCAGAAAGGCACGGTCCAGCGCCGGCTTTCCTCAATTGGGCTGCCGAGCGGCTGATAGCGGCTCTGCGACAGGGACACCTCTGGGGTCTGGTCTTCGCGGCATTGCAGACGCGTATCAATGACCGGCAGACCGGACTGTTCGACAAAGCTGCGAAACGCCGTGGTCAGGTCTGGCTCATTGGTTTCCTGTGCTATGATCTCGAAGAAATCCGGGCTGTCGGCCACGCCATCCTCGAACCGCTCAATATAGCGGCCGAGTGCAGGCCGGAATGTCTCAGCGCCGAAATAGGAATCGACCATCGCGATAACCGCAAGGCCCTTGTCATATGTGATGGAGTCGTAGGCGTTGCGGATATCTTCATTCAACGTGATCGGTTCACGAACCGCGCGGGCACTCGCCAAGCTATCGAGGCTCATCGCATCGACGCTGTCGGCCACCGAATCCAGCTCGTATCCACCATCAGGCTCCAGATCGGACAATACGATACCGGTGGCCCAGCTCGAAAACGCCTCTTTCAGCCAGAGATCATCCCACCAGGGCGGCGTGACGAGATCGCCGAACCACATATGAGCGATCTCGTGGCTGTGGATGTTGAGAAGCGCGCGGCGCGCGGCCGGGCCGCTGGACGGACCATAGAGTATCCGGCTTTCACGATAGGTAATCGCCGCCGCAAGCTCCGTGGCCCCGCTCAGCCATTGCGGCGCGGCAATGATATCGAGCTTCTCATATGGGTATGGTACGCCGAGTTCCCTTTCAAAGAAGGCGATCATCGGCTCTGTCATCATCAGCGCGTAGGAGATTTCATTCCCCTTGCCGGCCCGCGTATACCCGGTCAGCGGAATTGAGACGTCACGAACGGCATTGGGTGCAAGCGGCGGTCCATCAACCTCGTCGAATGGACCGACAGCGAACGAAAGAAGATAGGTCGGCAAAGGCCGCGTCTGCTTGAACGTGATCCGTTTAAGCCCCTCATCTTCCAGTATTTCTTCGCGCTCAACCGGTGTGTTCGCAATGGCGAGGTCATCCACACGAACGGTCAGTGTCGTGTCGAACGGCGCCTTGAATTTCGGCTCATCAAATCCGGGCATGAACCGGCGGGCCTGAATGCTCTCTGATTTGGCCAGCGCGTAGGATTCGCCCTGCTCCTCGACTTTGAAAAGGCCCGCAAGATTGGCGTCGAAAGGCGCGGTGTAGTCGATAGCGACCCGGACGCTGCCCGGGTTTACTCGGCGCGGAAAATTGATCCACGCAACACCCGAATTCAGGACATCCCGCCATGTCGCCTTTTCGTCGCTCAGCAGGCCACCCGATACGCGAAGGCTTCGTATTTCCAAGCCCTGACCATGCAGCCAGAAGCCGTCAGCAGGCTGGTCAAATTCCACGTCGATCGTGACCGTCCCGCCAAAGCGCGCTTTCGAAGGGTCGATGGTCAGGTCGATATCATAGCCGGTGGGGCGAACACCGCCGGGAAGCGGCCCCCGGGGAGCACGTTCATAGAGGTCGGCGAGTTCAGGTTGCTTCTGGCGGGGCGTCGGGCCGCAAGCGGCAACGCCAAGAACGAGTGCGAAGCAAAGAAAAGAGAGACGCTTCATGAAGAAACCCTAATGACCTTCTCTAAGCCATAAGAGCGCCGGACCGCTTGCGTCACCCGGAAAAGACCCTCAGCACTGCGATTACCCACGCCTATTTTGCCTGCCCACGCATGGCGCCCAGCCTGAATCGGTCCTATAAGGCGCGCATGAAAATCGCGACCTGGAACGTCAATTCAATCAAGGCCCGCATGGCCACCGTGATCGAGGTCCTGAAGGCTATCGACGCAGATGTCGTGTGCCTGCAGGAAATCAAATGCGAGACCGATAATTTCCCGTATCTGGAGATCGAGGAGCTTGGCTATAATTGTGCGGTTCATGGCCAGAAGAGCTATAATGGCGTCGCCCTCCTGTCCCGGTATCCGCTTGAGGATGTCATCACCGGCCTGCCGGGCAATGAAAATGACGACCAGGCCCGGTATATAGAAGCCCTCATTCTCGCGGACCGGCCCGTTCGCGTGGGCGGTTTGTACCTGCCCAATGGCAACCCTGCGCCGGGCGACAAATACGACTACAAGCTGAACTGGATGAAGCATCTCAAGGCGCATGCCGAGGCCCAGTTAAAGCTTGAAGAGTCCTTCGTGCTGGCAGGCGACTATAACGTCATTCCGCGCGATGAAGACTGCTGGGATATCGCGGTTTGGCGCGACGATGCGCTGGCACTCCAAAACACACGAGACGCCTTTAGAGAGCTCAAATGGCTGGGCCTGACTGAAGCGTATGAAGCTGCCGACGGACGCGCGCATCAATATAGTTTCTGGGACTATCAGGGGGGCGCCTGGCAGAAAGACCATGGCATCCGGATCGACCATCTTCTGCTCTCACCGCAGGCGGCTGACCGGCTGCAGGGCGTCGAGATCTACAAGAAAGCCCGGGAGCTGGAAAAACCGTCAGATCATGTGCCCGTGATCGCAGAGCTCGCAGACTGACAGTCAGGGTCAGTCGCTCGCGCAATGCCTATTATAGACGCTCACTCTCTCATTCACGTTCGCAACAGCCTCCTGAAGCTCCGCTTCAATCGACCTCAGCTTTGACTTGGACGCATCATAGGCGACCTTCGCCTGGTCAGCGCGCATTGCATGGTCTGCGCTGAAATTGCGAACTGTCTGGGCGTCCTCCCAGGCATCACCCGCCGCTTCGAGCTCTGGAACAACCGCGTTGCGTTCGGCTTTGAGTTCCAGTGCTGCCTGCCGCGCCGTCTCAATCGAGGCGGCCTGCTTTGAGCAGCTTTCATACGCAAAGGCGTTCGGCGCGGCTGCTGCCGTGGAAACAACAGCCAAAGCGGCGACCATGGGCAGTAAGTATTTCAACTTGATCATCCTCTCAGACTAGCCGGACAAGGCTGAATTCTCGCTGAACGGATTGACCATTTCATGGCCGCAATCTGCAGATTCGACGACAGATCAGAGATCTGCGTAGACGTGCCGCTCGCCCTCGAAGCCTTCATGCGTGACGGCGCCTTTATGCGCAGGGCCTACGAGCTTGGAGAACTTCGCAAGCGCGCCTGAGCCATAGCGGGTAATACGAGGCGCCCAGTCCTTGCGGCGCGTTTCAAGCTCGGCGTCGCTGACCTCCAGGTCGATCGTACCGGCTTCGGCGTCGATCGAGATCATGTCGCCATCCTTGATAAGCCCGATCGGGCCGCCTTCCTGGGCTTCCGGGCCGACATGGCCGATACAGAACCCGCGCGTGGCCCCGGAGAACCGACCATCCGTGATGAGCGCCACCTTGTCGCCCATGCCCTGTCCGTAAATCGCGGCCGTGGTCGACAACATCTCGCGCATGCCAGGGCCGCCTTTTGCCCCTTCATAACGGATAATCAGAACGTCGCCCTCGTTGTAATCCCTTGTTTCTACAGCTTTGAAGCAGGCTTCTTCGCCATCGAACACACGCGCTGGACCGCGGAACTTCAGGGAATGAAGCCCGGCCACCTTAACGATGGCACCATCAGGAGCGAGCGAGCCCCAGAGCCCCACCACGCCGCCTGACTTGGTGATGGGCTTGCCGGCCGGGTAGATGACTTTCTGTTCGGGGTTCCAGGTGACCTCTTCAAGGTTTTCGGCCCAGGTCTTGCCGGTTACGGTCATGCAGTCGCCATGGATAAGCCCTTCTTCGTGAAGGGTTTTCATGAGCATCGGCACGCCGCCTGCTTCGCCGAAATCCTTGGCGACATATTCGCCGCCGGGCTTGAGGGACGCGATATAGGGGGTCTTCTCGAAGATGCGGGCGACGTCTTTCAATTCAAAATCGACACCACACTCATTTGCCATGGCTGGCAGGTGCAGCGCGGCATTCGTCGAGCCGCCCGTCGCGGCGACAACAATGGCTGCATTTTCAAAGGCTTCGCGGGTACAGATGTCGCGCGGACGCAGATTGCTCTCGATCAGGCGCATCACGGCTTCACCGGAGGCAACGGCATACTCATCGCGGTTCGCATAAGGCGCCGGCAGAGCCGAGGACAGTGGGAGCGCGAGACCGATCGCTTCGGAGACGCAAGCCATTGTATTTGCAGTAAATTGACCGCCGCAGGCCCCGTCGCCCGGACAAGCGATTTTCTCCAGCGCGTGGAGCTTCTCCTCGGTCATGTCATTATTGCCGGCTGCATGGGCGCCAACAGCTTCGAAAACGTCGAGAACGGTGACGTCTTTTCCTTCAAAACGGCCCGGCAGGATGGAGCCGCCATAGAGGAAGACCGACGGTACGTTGAGGCGCAGCATCGCCATCATCATGCCCGGCAGCGACTTGTCACACCCTGCAACGCCGACGAGCGCATCATAGCCGTGGCCGCGCATGGTGAGCTCGACGGAATCTGCAATGACTTCGCGCGAAACGAGCGATGAGCGCATGCCTTCATGGCCCATGGCGATGCCGTCTGTAACCGTGATGGTACAGAATTCACGCGGGGTGCCATCACCGGCCTTTACGCCTTCGGACACCGCATGGGCCTGACGCATCAGGGCGGTGTTACAGGGGGCGGCCTCATTCCAACAGGACGCGACGCCGACGAAGGGCTTCTTGATGTCCTTGGTCGACAGGCCCATCGCGTAATAATAGCTGCGATGCGGGGCGCGGGCCGGGCCTTCGGTGACGTGGCGCGACGGCAGGCGTGACTTGTCCCAGGTCTTGCTCATTTCGCGGGCTCCTAAAGCTTGATCTTGGATGATCTGATAGAAGCCCGTCCCGGTTGAGGCTAGGGGTCGGCAGCGAATTTCCGCCGGAAAGTGTGCGAAAAATTCTGCCCTTTTGTCCTTAAATCACGGTGCAGTGACGGTGTACTAGCGGTGTTTTTGCCGGTGCCGCGCAAACTCCGCGCAAATTTATTCCAATTTCAGCCGCATAAGGAATTCGAGATCGAGGTGTTTTCCGACCGGGAAGTCAAACTCTCCCACTTTCTCAAAGCCATGTCGCTCATAAAGCCTGCGCGCATCTTCGTTTCCGGAAAATACACTCAGATAGAGTTCTGGCGCTTGAGAGATCCTCGCCCACTCCACGGCTTCACCGATGAAATGGGAGCCGAGCCCCCTGCCCTGAAGCGGGGTGTCGACATAGACCCGCATCAGCTCCACTGCGCCGTCTTCGGCGTCGTCGGCCGGCAGCTCCAGCGGCGAGCAGACGAGATAGGCACCGAGCGCGCCGTCTGGCAGCGCGGCCACCCGGACCAGGTAGTCCGGGCTGTCGATCATATGAGCGTAGAACGTCTGTGCGTGAGCCTCTTCAAGATAGGCGTCGAGATCGGCCTTGGCATAAAGATGACCGAACTTCTCAAGAAAGGTCCGCTGGCCGAGTTCTTCGAGCGCAGCCGCGTCGCCGGGAACAGCAGCGCGGATAGTAACACCTGTGAGATCAGCTGACATATCAACGGCCTCTTTGTTACGGGCTGTGCTCAAAAGATGCGGCGTCTGCCTGATGGACGGCTCATCCCGGCAGCGTGATTACTTGCCAGCCTCAAAGATGGCCGTTTCCAGCGTGCCGTCCGCGTCCATCATGCCGCGATACATGCCCTTGGAGTTGAAGACATAGGCGAACTCGCCCTCGCCGCCCATGACGATGACGCCGCCGTCGCCGCCGAGGTCTGCGACCTGGGCCAGCGCGTTCTCAGCGGCCGTTTGGATGCCTTCACCGGCGAGTTCGACGCGTGAACAGATCGTCTTGGCGACGCCAACGCGGATGAAGTACTCGCCGTGGCCGGTGGCGGAGACTGCGCAGACACCGTTCTGGGCATAGGTAGCCGCGCCGATGAGCGGTGCGTCGCCAATGCGGCCGTGCATCTTGGCGGTCATGCCGCCCGTTGTGGTCGCGGCGGCCAGATTACCGTTCTGGTCGATGGCAACGGCGCCAACAGTGCCGTGTCGGTCAGCATCCGTGCGCTCACGCGTTTCCAGAACGCGGTCGAGCGCCTCTACGCGCCGATCGGTTGTGAAGTAGTCATTCTCGACAAGCTCCAGACCGACAGATCCGGCAAAACTATCGGCGCCCTCGCCTGCAAACATCACGTGTTCGGACTGGTCCATGACGGCGCGGGCGGCGAGGATGGGGTTCTTGACGCGTGTGACGCCAGCGACGGAGCCCGCATCGCGCTGGTTGCCTTCCATGATGGAGGCATCAAGCTCATGCATGCGGTCGGCGGTCATGACGGCGCCGTAGCCTGCATTAAAGAGCAGGTCGTCTTCCATTGTGAGAACGGCGGCCTGCACGGCATCGAGCGATGACCCGCCATTTGAGAGAATGCCAGCACCTGCCTGAAGCGCGGCTTCGAGCGCGGCTGTGTAGGCCGCTTCCTGCTCATCGGAGAGGTTCTCGCGCAGGATGACACCTGCCCCGCCATGAATGACGATCCGCCAGTCCGGCCGCTGCGCTGTGGCCATGTCGGTCTCCGTCTCGTCGGTTGCTTGCGGCGCTTCGCTCATGTCAGCTGATGCATCAGCGCTGGTGTCGCTCGCGGCGCCAAGCTCGGATTGCTCTGGCGCATCCGGTGTACAGGCAGCGAGTGCGGCACTGAGGATTAATCCGGCAATGAGGTGCTTCATGAGTCTCTCGTTCCTGTCAGCCTAGCGCGGCCAATTGTTCACGCGCCGAGCGCAGCTTTGCAAGGGTGGCGGTCCATTCTGTCACGCGCTCGCGGTTTTCCTCGACGATTTCCGGCGGCGCCTTGGCGACGAAGTTCTCATTGGACAGTTTCTTTTCGGTACCGACGATGTCCTTGTCGAGTTTCGCCATTTCCTTGTCGAGGCGGCTAACCTCATCAGAGAGGGTGATGAACTCCTGCACCTCAAGCGCGATTGTCTCGTCGCCGGACGCGATGGTCACGGCGCCAGCGGGTTTTTCGGTAGCAATGTCGAAAACGGAGAGGCGTGCGAGCTGTTTGATTGGCGTCTCGTTCTGCCTGGCCCAGGCCTGGACCTGATCAGACGCGCCGATCAGCGACGCGGGCACCTGCGCGCCAGCCGGCACGTTGAGGACCGACCGGGTGGACCGGATTTCGGACACGGTATCGAGGACCCATTGAAGCTCTGCTTCGGCGTCATCGTCGGCCCAGGCATCAGCGAAGGCCGGCCAGTCCTGAACCATCAGGAAGCCAGTACGTATGCGGGTATCCTGCTCGGTCTGCTCCCAAAGCGCTTCGGTGACGAATGGCGCGAAGGGATGGAGTAGCTTCAGCGTCTGGTCGAGGACCCAGCCACACGTCTTTCGGGTCTCGTCCTTCGCGGTCTCGTCGTCTCCGTTCATCACCGGTTTGATCAGCTCAATGTACCAGTCGCAGAAGACGTTCCAGATGAACTGGTAGAGCGCGTCGGAGGCTTCGTTGAACTTGTAAGCTTCCAGCGCCTTGGTGACTTCAGACGCGGCCTTGCCAAGCTCTGCCGCGATCCAGCGATTGAGCGGGAGTTTGAGGTCGCCGGGTTTGAGATCGTGGCCGAACTCGCACTGGTTCATCTCAGCGAAGCGCGCGGCATTCCAGAGCTTGGTCGTGAAGTTGCGATAGCCTTCGACGGCCTGCGGCGAGAGGCGGATGTTGCGTCCCTGGGCTGCCTGACGGGCGAAAGTAAAGCGCAACGCGTCGGCGCCGAACTGGTCGACGAGTTCGAGCGGGTCCATGGCATTGCCCTTGGACTTGCTCATCTTCTGGCCCTTCTCATCGAGAACGAGCGCGTGGATGTAGACGTCGTGGAAGGGGATTTCGTCCATGAAATGAATGCCCATCATCATCATCCGGGCGACCCAGAAGAAGATGATGTCATGCGCGGTGACGAGCACGCTGGTGGGGTAATAGGCCTTCAGCGCCTCGGTGTTTTCCGGCCAGCCCTGCGTCGAGAACGGCCAGAGGGCGGATGAGAACCAGGTGTCGAGGACGTCTTCGTCCTGCGATATGCCGATGCGTGAGGGTTTCTCGCCAGCTTCCCAACCTTGGTGAGTGAAACCGGCGTCCAAGACATCGATTTTGACGTTTGGGCCATACCACTCTTGAGCTGCCTTAACTGCTTCTTGCTCAGTTTCCGCGACGAAGCACTTCGATGGAGTGTCGAGCGCGTTTCCATCGCTATCAATACCTGGACCGAACCACGCCGGAATCCGATGTCCCCACCAGAGCTGGCGGGAGATGCACCATGGCTGGATGTTGTCCATCCAGTTGTAATAGGTCTTGGTCCAGTTCCCGGGCACGAATTTCGTCTTGCCGGAACGCACCGCGTCGATGGCCGGCTTGGCCAGCTCCTCAGCGTTCACATACCACTGGTCTGTCAGCCAAGGTTCGATGACGACGCCGGAGCGATCGCCGAAGGGCTGTTCGACCTTTTTCTTTTCGACCTCGACCAGAAGGCCCAGTTCTTCGAACTCCGCCTCGATTTTCTTGCGAGCGTCGAACCGGTCCTTGCCGCGATAGTCACGCGGAATACCGGCAGCATCCGCCTCCGCGCCGTCAACGATGGCGGCAGTCGCCGTCAGGATATTGAGACGTGGCAGGCCAGCGCGCTCGCCAACCTGAAAGTCGTTGAAGTCATGCGCGGGGGTAATCTTTACCGCGCCTGAGCCTTTTTCAGGGTCGGCATGTTCATCGGCGACAATCGGGATGCGGCGATTCACGATCGGCAGGTCGACGAACTTGCCGACGAGCGAGGCATAGCGCTCATCATCCGGGTGCACGGCAACGCCGGTATCGCCGAGCATGGTCTCAGGCCGGGTCGTGGCGACCACGATATAGTTGCGCGTTTCGGTGCCGGCCGGATTGCCGTCTTCATCGGTCACGGGGTGCTCATAGGTGACGCCGTCAGCGAGCGGATAGCGAAGGTGCCAGAAAGCGCCCTGGACTTCTTTCTGCTCGACTTCTAGGTCAGAAATGGCGGTCTGGAAGTGCGGGTCCCAGTTCACCAGACGCTTGTCGCGGTAGATCAGGCCCTGATCGTAGAGGTCGACGAAGACCTTGCGGACCGCTTCCTGCATCTGGTCGTCGGGATTGGCGCGGTCACCCATGGTGAAGCGCTCATTGTCCCAGTCGCAGGATGCGCCGAGGCGTTTTAGCTGCTGGATGATCTGGCCGCCGGACTTTTCTTTCCATTCCCAGACGCGGTCGATGAAGGCTTCGCGGCCGAGGCTGGCGCGGCTCTCATTGCCATCTGCGGCAAGCTGGCGCTCAACCACCATCTGGGTCGCGATACCGGCATGGTCCGTCCCCGGCTGCCAGCGGACATTCTTGCCGCGCATCCGCTCAAACCGGACGAGGATGTCCTGAAGCGTATTATTGAGCGCGTGGCCCATATGAAGGACGCCGGTGACGTTGGGCGGCGGGATGACGACCGAATAGGCCTGCGCACTCGTATCGCCGGAGGGGCGGAAGCAGCCCGCCTCTTCCCAGCGCTCATAGATGCGCCCTTCGGCGCTCTTGGGATCGAAGCGTTGGTCAAGCATGTCGTCGGTCCATCATCAGTCGGTTTACAAAAGAAAAGGCGCGCCTGTTGGGGCGCGCCTCGTCTCTATATCAGGGTGTGAACGAGGGTCTAGCGCGCCATGCGGGCGATGCGCTGTACTTCTTCCTCGACCTTGCGCTCAACAATCGTTGGCAGGTTGGCATCGAGCCATTCCTTGATCATCGGGCGCAGCAGCTCTCGCATGAGGCCGTCCAGCGTGTTCGGATTGGCCTCGTCTTCGGGTGTAGTGCGCTTCACCATCAGCTTACCGAGCGCGGTTGCGGCGGCGCCTGCGATGCGCTCGTCAGTCAGGGCGTCGCCGCCCTCTGACCCTTGGGACGTATATGTATCAGTCATCGTGGGCTCTGGCTCCGGCTCTTCCTGGCTCATGTCCGCAACGAGCGGCTCTGTTTCCGGTTCCACCTCGACAGGTGGCGCTGGATCGAAACTGGACATGAAGCTGTCATCGTCAGCTTCAGTCTGGGAAACGGGCTCCGGCTGCGGCGCGACGCCAGCGAGCGGATCGGTGTTGGTGTCAGGCTCCGTGCCATAGTCAGGCTCGGTCTGGAAAGCTGGCGCGGGCTCGAAGTCCGGCTCGTCATCCGAGGCGGTGAAAGCCTGTTCGGACTCCTGCGGGTCGGCCTCGGTCTGCGGGGCCGCCAGCTCTTCAGGTGTCCAGGTGGCACCGGAGGCGCCGCGCCCGAAGACAGGCCTGTCAACGACGTAGCTGTCGTCTTCGTCATTGCCGGATGCAAGGTCGAAGTCTTCAAGCTCGTCTTCCTGCGCCTCAAACGGTTGCGGGGCTTCAGGTGCGAAATCGTTCTCGTTCGACGTGACTTCATCGGAGGTCAGATCATCGAACATGTCGTCATCGACGTCGGCGAGAAGGCTGCCGGACGTGTCTTCCTTTTCCATCAGGTCGAAATCGGCATGGCGGCCTGTTTCTTCCTGATTATTGGAGAAGTAATTGTCGGCCGGGTCGTTCACGTCATCGGACTCGGTTTCAGCCATGACGTCTTCCAGCGACAGGTCGTCGAAATCATCATCGTCCGAGACGTTCACATCGACTGAGCGTGTCTCCTGACTGTCTGCCTTGGTAGCGGGACGCGAGCTCTCGCCATCGTCCGCAATGATCTTGCGGATGGAGGCAAGAATTTCCTCCATAGTCGGTTCCGATTGCGCTTTGTCCGCCATTTTCAGCTCCCGCAGAAAAACAATTGTGCCTCTATCCGGCTATACTGCGCCAGTTAACATGATGTTATGACGGATTCGGGCCAGGATACACCCGCGGCACCGAGATTAACTAAACCAGACTTGCTAGCGAACGCCAAGGTCCAGGCGCGAGGGCGTCAGCTGCCCCATCGCGGCCAGCAAGGCATGAGCGGCCACATAGCGGTCGCGTTCTGCACTGACCCTTGAGAGGCGCGCCTCAAGAAGCTGCTGTTCCTGATCGAGGACATCGAGCGTCGTGCGGACACCGACGCTCAGTTCTTCCTGCGCGCCTTCATAGGCAAGCTCGGCGGCTTCAACCTGGCGGGCCGAGGCATCGACCGCGCGGTCGGCGGCCTCGAAACCGTACCAGGCGCGCGCAACATTGGTACGTACGATACGTTCGCTAAGTGCGATCCGTGTGGCGGCCTGACGGCGCGACAGCTGGGCTTCTCGAACGAGCGACGTGTTCAATCCGCCAGTGAATAGCGGGACACTCGCCTGCGCGCCCGCAACCACGCTGGAATCGGTAAAGCCATCGGTGTGGTATTCCTGGACGCCAGCCTGCGCGATGACCGAGACTTCCGGCTTCAGCGCGCCGCGGGCGACCTCTACCGACCGGCGGGCCGCCTGCTCTGCGAAACGGGCAGCTTCGATATCCGGATTAAGGTCGAGCGCGGTGGCGAGCGCTGCTTCGAAGGTTTTCGGCAATTCAGGGAGCGGCGGTACAGGTGCCAGCGGATCTGATGCTTCCAGACCGGTAAGCAGCGCATATTGGGCGAGCGCGTTTTCAAGATCGGCCTGCGCGGATGCAAGCGCGGCGCGGCCACCTTCTACCCTCGCCCTTGCAAGAGAGACGTCGGTTCGGGTGGTGTCGCCGACCTCAAACCGGTCTGATGCCGCGGTGAACTGTCCTTCGAGAAGGCGGATACTGTTCAGCCGGATCGAGATGACTTCGCGGGCCCGGATGATATCAACATAGGCAATCACCGTATCGAGCAGAATGGACTGGCCGGCCGCTTCCAGCTGCGCGCCTGCGGCGAGAGCGCCTGCTTCGGCCTGCTGGATCCCGGCGATCAGACGCCCCCCGGTATACACGGGCAAGCGGGCCTCAAGCTGCGCTGACGCAACGGGGCGGTCGCCAAGATTGAACGCGAAGGGCCGGTTCGAATCGATTGATTCGTAGACATAGCTACCGAAGAGGGTCACGCTTGGTTTGCGCTGGGCACGGGCCTGTTCAATTCGCTCGCTCGCTATGGCTGTATTGTCGCGCTCTGCCTCAAGCGCTGGATTGTTCAGCCAGGCGGCAGAGAGCGCGTCCTGAAGTGTTTCAGCGCTGACGGGCAGCGCCGTCATGGCAAGGCTCGTTGCCAGTAATGTCGCGGCTCTTCTTATCCGAAGCATTCGCCGTGCCCTCCCTCGGCAAGGACGACCCTACACAGGTTTTTTCGAAAAGTGAACACTGTTCACTTCCTGAGTAGCGTTCGCTTCGGTGGCCTGGGCCGGCGCCGCGACAGATGCCCCTGCGCGTCGCTAGAAAACGAAGGTTTTCGGCTTTTCGAAGCCCGGCAGCCGCGGCGGGCAGCAATCGAAGACCTCACGGTAGGAAACGGTTTCGCCAGCCTTGGTCCAGATCCGCGCCCGTGCGAGGTCCCGGCCGGCCGGGACCGCCGCCCCCAGGCGTCCGCCGTCGGCAAGCTGGTTGAACCAGGTCTCCGGGGCCTGCTCGATCAATCCGCAGACGAGAATGATGTCGAACGGGCCCTGATCGGCGAGGCCTTCATGAAGGTCGCCCTGGACAGCTACTGCGCGGTCGAGGCCGAGGTTTGCAAATCGGGCTGTAAGTTCGTCGACCAGTTCATCGCTGTCTTCCAGCGCGATGACGGTTTCAACAAGATTGGAAAGGATGGCTGTCTCATAGCCTGCCCCTGCCCCGATCACGAGCGCAATGTCGGACGGCTCTGGCTGCAGTGCCTTGATCATCTTGCCGATATCGCGCGGCGTCC
Source organism: Henriciella marina DSM 19595 (assembly GCF_000376805.1). Taxonomy (NCBI): domain Bacteria; kingdom Pseudomonadati; phylum Pseudomonadota; class Alphaproteobacteria; order Hyphomonadales; family Hyphomonadaceae; genus Henriciella; species Henriciella marina. The sequence goes on from NZ_AQXT01000002.1 coordinate 938,243, forward strand.
AGAGCGCCCGGCCATCGCTCGTCTCGATTTCATATTCGGCGTAGGCAATGGACTGCGCGCTCTTTGGGACAAAGGCTTCGCGCGGGGTCTGCAGAAAGGCAGAGACGACCTCGGGGTCGGTCACATCATTCGGGCGGATCTGTGAATCCACCATGATCCGGCGCATCTTCGCAAAGTCCATTGGCGCAACCTTTCAGGCAATAAGTGCTGCTTGCAGTCGCCTTATCTTAGCCCGCTTGAAGGTGCAACGGCGGGCCGATGTGCGAAACGCCGCAATCGCACATTGCAAGCAACCCGGAGCGCTGCTATTCGACGCTCCTTCTCTCGGCACGGCCCTGTGGCGGAGTGGTGACGCAGCGGATTGCAAATCCGTGTACGCCGGTTCGATTCCGGCCGGGGCCTCCAGGGAATTTCCCGCTTCAATTGATCCAGCGCAGCGCCCGCCGCAGCAGCCGGATTGTGCTGGCATGCAGCGTGTCGCCAATTTCCTTCGGTGCCTTACCGGCACGTGCCCGTGCATACGTGCCTTCGAGGATGATGCCGAGCTTGTAGCAGGCCAGCACGCCGTACCAATGGATATGGGAGAGGTCGCGGTCTGATTGCGCTGCGTAATGGGCGATGAGTTCGTCGGCTGTCGGGAAGCCTTCCCATGGCTGCACTGTCACGGTGCCTCCATCTGCGAGGTCCGCCTCGTCCGGCCAGGTCGCCATCAACCAGCCGAGGTCGAGGAGCGGGTCGCCAATCGTGGTCAGTTCCCAGTCGACGATGGCGGCGAGTTCAGGACGGTCATGGCGGTACATGACATTGTTGAGGTGGTAGTCGCCGTGGATAATGCCGGGCCGGAATGTGCTGGGCCGGTTCGCCTCCAGCCAGTCGCCGACGCGGTTGACGCCTTCTATATCCTTGCGACCATCCCATTCGGGGATCTCAGCATAGCTCTCAAGTTGAGACTTCCAGCGACTGACCTGACGCTCAAGATAATTATCCGGTTTACCGAGGCCAGCAAGGCCGGCCGCTTTGTAATCAATGGCGCCGAGCGCCGCGATGCCATCTACAAGAGAGAGCCCCATCTGGTGGCGAAGGTTTGGGGAGCTGAAGAATGGCTCCGGCAGGCCTTGAGACGGCGCGTAACCATCGACGGGCTCCATGAGATAGAAAGCAGCGCCCAGCACATCTTCGTCTCCGCAGGCGGCGATCAGCCCGGGGTGTGGAACATCAGAATCAGCAATTGCCGCGAGGACGCGCGCCTCACGCCGCATTGTCTCATTTGAGTTACCACGCAGCGAAAGCGGCGGACGGCGAAGGACATATGTGCGCCCTGCCCTGTCGAACTTCAGAAGAATGTTCTGGGTGCCACCGGTGAGACGTGTGGCATTCTCTATGGGGCCAGTTCCAAGTGACTGCTCATCCATCCATGATCTCAGCCGTTCAAGGTCTACGCCTGTGTCCATGTTGCCTCTCCTTCAGCCGTTTACCTCTTAGCGCTGATGGTCAGAAATACGAATGACAAGCCTTCCCCATGGTACGGTAGCTGTGAGACCGGCAGCCGTCCTCTCTCTGTCCCGGCCCCGTAACGTGGCGGCATGATTGACTGACCCGGCCGCATGGCTCTCATTTCTGTCCATAAGCAAATCAGCGTGCGCCAAAGCCGCGGCCAGAAAGGGACGGAAGACACCGATGAATCTCGATTTTTCAGATGAACAGAAACAGCTGCGCGACCAGGTTCGCCGCTTCCTGAAGGAGAATTGCCCACCAGCAGCGGTTCGCGCGATACTGGAAGGCGATGACCAGTATGACGCCAAGCTGTATCAGGGGCTGGCCGACCTTGGCGTACTCGGCGCGGCGATCCCGGAGGAATATGGCGGCGTCGGCCTAGGCCATCTGGAGCTTTGTGTCGTTGCAGAAGAGCTTGGCCGCGTCCTCGCGCCGGTGCCTGTCGCATCGACAGTCTATCTTGGCGCTGAATGCCTGATGCAGGCCGGCAGCGAAGAGCAGAAGCAGGCATGGCTGCCACAAATCTCTGCCGGCGAGGCGATTGGCTGCTGGGCCATCAATGAAGGCACTGGCAGGATGAAGCCTGCGAAAGTCGCCCTGACCTTCGATGGCAAGACAGTGTCTGGCTCCAAGGCGCCGATTACCGATGGCGGGATCGCGGACTTCGCCATTGTTCTGGCCAAGGAAGGCAGCGACCTGTCGCTTTGCCTGGTCGACCTGTCCGGCAGCGGTGTCAGCCGCGAAACGCTCGATTCGATTGACCCGACGCGTGGACAGGTGAAGCTCACTTTCGAAGGCACGCCTGCGACCCGTATCGGCAGCGCTGGGGATGGCTGGCATATCGCGACGCAGATTATGGACCGGGCCGCGATCCTGATCGGCTTTGAACAGCTAGGCGGCGCAGACCGCGCGCTGGAGATGGGACGTGACTATGCGCTGGAACGTATGGCGTTCGGCCGGCAGATCGGCTCATTCCAGGCAGTGAAACACATCCTCGCGGACATGTATGTCTCTGCCACGCTGGCCCGGTCCAACTGCTACTACGGTGCATGGGCGCTGTCCTCCAGCGCGGCTGAACTGCCGATTGCGGCAGCCACAGCTCGCGTTTCGGCAACGAATGCGTTCCAGCACTGCGCCAAGAACAACATCCAGGTCCATGGCGGCATGGGCTTCACCTGGGCGTTCGATTGCCACCTCTATTACCGCCGCTCCAATGCACTGGCCCTGACCATCGGCTCGCTCTCTACCTGGGAGAGCCTGCTCATCGAACGGATGAGCGCCGGAAATGTCGAAGCGGCCGCCTAGAAGGGAAGGGAAAACATCATGGATTTCAACGATACACCGCAAGAAGCCGAATTCCGCAAGGAAGTCCGCACCTGGCTTGACGCCAATGCGCCCAAGCACCTTGAAGATGAACTGAAGCGCGCAAGCTTTGGCTCCAACGGCCTTGAAAGCGAAGACCCGATCAAGGCGTCCAAGGCGTGGCAGAAGAAGAAAGCCGAAGCCGGCTGGGCCTGTCTGCACTGGCCAAAGGAATATGGCGGGGGCGCCCGCTCTGCCATGGAGCGCGTGATCTGGAGCCAGGAAGAAGGCCCCTATGCCGTCCTCTCCGGCCTGTTCACAATCGGCCACGGCATGTGCGGCCCGACCGTGATGGAGTGGGCAAACGAAGAATGGAAGGAACGCCTGCTGCCACCACTCGCAAGCGGCGAGGAAGTCTGGTGCCAGCTCTTCTCCGAGCCTGCCAGCGGCTCTGACCTTGCAGGCCTGCGCACCAGGGCGGTGAAAGCCGATGATGGCTCCGGTGACTGGATCATCAATGGCCAGAAGATCTGGACCAGCGGCGCGCAGAACTCCGACTGGGGTCTTCTCATCACGCGTACCGACCCGGACGTGCCGAAGCATAAGGGCCTCACCATGTTCTTCCTGCGCATGGACAGCCCCGGCGTGAAAGTCGTGCCGATCAAACAGGCGAACGGCGCATCGGGCTTCAATGAGGTTTATTTCGATGATGTCCGCATCCCTGATGACCAGCGCCTTGGCGATGTCGGGAATGGCTGGAAAGTGTCGCTTACCACGCTGATGAATGAGCGTCTGTCCATTGGCTCTGGCATGTCGACCGGCTTTCCGGAGCTGTTCAAGTTCTGCATGGATATGGAGATCGACGGCGAAGCGGCGACCGCTGATTCTGGCGTACGCTCCAAGCTCGCCCAGTTCGCTGTCAAGCAGAGCGGCCTGAAATATACCGGCATGCGAGCGATCTCGGCACTTTCAAAGGGCGAGACGCCCGGACCTGAGAACTCCATCGGCAAGCTGGTCGCTGGTGCCACGATGCAGGAACTCGCCATGTATGCGCTCGACCTGCAGGGTGAAGCCGGCGTCGTCTGGGATGAGGACAGCCCGCAGAATGGCCGCTTCCAAGCCATGCTGATGCGCTCACCGGCGACCCGGATCGAGGGCGGCTCTGACGAGATCCTGCGCAACATCATTGGCGAACGCGTGCTTGGCCTGCCGGGCGATATCCGCGTCGACAAGGATGTGCCGTTCAAGGAAATCCCGACCAGTGGAAAGGCGAAAGCATGAGCTATCCCCTGCCAAACAACTCGACCGACCTTTCCGGACAGGTCGCGCTGGTCACCGGCGCATCCTCCGGCCTTGGTCTTCGCTTTGCCAAGGTTCTCGCCAGTCAGGGTGCGAAGGTCGCGATCGCGGCCCGGCGGCTGGACCGGCTGGAATCGCTGGCAAAGGAGATTGAGGAGGCAGGCGGCACCGCCCTGCCCGTCCAGATGGACGCGACCGATGCCGACCAGATGGTTGCCGCTGTCGCCAAGGCTGAAGAGGCGCTCGGCACGGTCACCATCCTCGTCAACAATGCCGGCATTCCGGACGCCCAGCGCGCCCACAAGATGGATATCGAGCTGATCGACCGCGTGCTGGACATCAATGTCCGCGCCCCCTTCGTTCTCAGCTGTGAGGTGGCGCGCCGCCTCATGGCTGCGGACCAGCCGGGGCGGATCGTCAATATCGCGTCAGCTGCAGCCTATCATTATGCGGGCAACGGCGCCGCGCTCTATTCGGTCTCGAAATCTGCTGTCGTGCGGATCACAGAGACGCTGTCGGTGGAGTGGAGCCGCAATCACATTAACGTCAACGCCATCGCCCCGGGCGCATTCGAATCCGAGATGATGGACGGCATGCTGGAGCGTATGGGCGATATCGCCCAGCACTTCCCGCGCAAGCGGATTGGCAACCCGGCCCAGCTCGATGCAGCGCTGCTTTTCCTGGTCGGCCCGTCCTCGGATGCTGTCACAGGCACCTGTATCCGCGTCGATGACGGCCAGGGCTCACGCTAGGGCCAAAGGGAGAAAGTCCATGTACGATTACAAGACGATCAGCGTCGAGGTTCGCGGGGGCGTGCACTATCTGACGCTCAACCGACCGGACATGCTGAACGCCATCAACACCGAGATGGTAGGTGAGCTCTCTGACTATTTTGGCGGCCTGTTTCACAATCGCGACTGCCGCATCGTCGTGATGAAAGGGGCCGGGCGCGCATTCTGTGCCGGTCTCGACATCAAGGCGCGCGGCGAGAATGAAACGCCCTTTGGCGGCGGGTTCGGCTTCCAGGGGTATCTCGCGGACGTCTACATCAAGATGCGCCGCTGTCCGCAGCCGATCATTTCGCTGGTCCAGGGCGCAGCCTGCGGCGGTGGGTTTGCGTTTGCGCTCGCCTCCGACATCCGCATTGGCGGCGAAAGCATGAAAATGAACGCTGCTTTCATCAAGCTTGGCCTCTCGGCCTGCGATATGGGGGTCAGCTATTTCCTGCCGCGCCTTGTCGGCGTGTCGATCGCGTCTGAACTGATGATGACCGGCCGGTTCATCCATGCAGACCGCGCGCTCGCTGTTGGCCTCGTCAACCAGATCGTGCCGGACGCCGAGCTTGATTCGGCTGGCGAAGTTTTCGTCGAAGAGATGCTGGCGACCTCCCCCATGGGCCTTCGCCTCACCAAGGAAGGTCTCAATATGGCGGTTGACGCTGCCAGCCTTGAAGCAGCCATGGCCATCGAGAACCGGAATCAGGTGCTCTGCGCAGGCACTGAAGACGTTAAGGAGGGCATGCAGGCCTTCATCGAGAAGCGGAAGCCTGTCTACAAGGACGCCTAGTGAAAAGTCGCTGCAGACAGGGTTTGGCGATGGTCACTGGACTATTGTGAATCCCAGCGGCATTTTCGTTAATCCCTTTACGGCGCATTAACCATTCCGACTCATACCTGATCCTGTCTTCTTTGGAGACACCCACCATCACCCAACGCCTCGGCGGGAGATTCATTTCTCCCGCCCTTTTTTTGCCCGGGGCTGCAAGACCCTGTTTGACACGGCCGCTTGCTTTGGTATTGGAGCCGTCTCGCAAGTGATCCGCGATAGCTCAGTTGGTAGAGCAGGCGACTGTTAATCGCCCGGTCGTAGGTTCGAGTCCTACTCGCGGAGCCACTTTCCCCAACATCGATACTTGCTCGACGCCCGGGGCCCTCAGGGCTTGCAGGCGCGCACGCCGAGCACCGGTATGACGGTACGCCAGCCTTCTTCGGCGGTGATGGTCATGCGGCCATCAGCGATGCGCTGGCCGCCCTGTAGCTCTTCTCCAGCAGTAAAGCTGATCATGACCTGCTGGCCGCTGGGCGCGAGGAAAGTCTGCTCGGTCATGAACTGGCCGAAGATGTTTCCGCGATTCGCGCTCTGGACTGCGTCGACCGTCTGGTCGGCGATCTTGATTCGCGCCTGACCGCTTGCAGCCCGCTGGAAAAAGATCAGGCGATCTGGCTGCGTCTTGCTCCATAGGAAGAGGCCACACTCATTGGCGGCAAGCGTCTGCGCGCCGAGGCCCGATTGCGGGATGACACTGACAGCCGGCGCGAGGCCCTGCGCGGCGAGCGCTGCGTCTGCCGCAGAGACCTGTGTGGCAGCGGCCTCAGCCCCTTCCTGTGGCGCCGCCTCATTCGCCCCAGGCAGGCTCTCACAGGCCGTAAGAAGCGCGATTGCGGCGACAAGTGAAAGGCTGGTCTGGATCGGTCTCATTGTGCGCCCTGCCCTATCGCGCTGGTTTCGCGCGTATATGTCCAGACGCCGTTCCGGCGGGAGAAACCCGCATTGGCAAGCAGCGCCTCGATCTCATTATCATTTGTGTTGGCCACAACCTCGATCTCCGAGCGGCCATAGAGGGTCGCTTCCGCGTCTATGGCAATCGTATCACCCGCTGGCCCTGAGCCGTTCATCTGGATGTTGAAGGCACCATCCCGGCAATCGAGGGATCCTGAGAGCTCAGAGAACTCCCGCCCAAACCGGTCAGCGGCGATGGAAACTGTGTTCGAGTTCAGACGCCCCGTCGCAGACGTGCACCGCTGGCCCTCGATGCGTACAGCGCCCTGTGAGAGGCGAAAGATGCCGCCGATTGCGCGAACCTCAGGAGACAGGCTTTCGAGCGCGGAGATACGCTGCTCGATGCGTAGATCATCGGCTTCGATGATATCGCCGCTCATGGCCAGCGTTCCGGCACCGCGCCCGCCTGCCCCACCCCACTGAAAGGCCACTTGAGGTCGCATCGTGATCAAGGAGAGCGGCTTCAGCGCCACATCGATATCGCCCACTGGCTGTCCGTTGAAGTAGACGCCCATGATGCGACCATTCCAGACCGTCCCTTCAGATTGGGTCCACTGCACGCCCATCGCATTCAAGGGAAGCTGGCGCAGCGCAAAGCCGAGCGGCACCTGAGAGGCGCCAGCCCAGACAAGCGCAATGAGAGCGGCTAGAATCAGCAGGATACGCATGGCTTCAGCCTCCTCCGGCCACAACGTCGATCGTGGCCCTTACTCGGTTGTCTGAGGACTGGTCGATGCTCATACGCTCGATCCGTCCACCGAGGCGATTTTCGACCTCGTTCATCCAGTAATATAGCTGCCGTGCGTCGGCTTGCTCGAAAACCATTGAAAACCGCCCCGCTTCGCCGCCCTGCAGGCGCGAGATGGAGAGGCCCGCAGACTGGGCAGCGCGCGTGACTTCGGTCTTGAACGCATCGCCGCTATAGGGGGCGCGCCCGGCAGAGGTCACACCGGCTGACAGTGGCATCTGGGCGCGCCGGACGGCGAGCAGCCGTTCGACCTGCGCAAGGTCACTGGCGGCCGCCTGCCTCTCGACACGCGCATCGCTACGCGCCGTCAAAAGCGGCGAGACAATGCCGTACCATCCGATAAGTATGACGAGGATCGCACAGGCGAGCCCGATCAGGCCCTGCTCGCGTAGCGATAGTCCGGTCCACCAGTCTCTCATGAGGCGGCTCCCTCAATTACGAACTCGGCAAGCACCTGCGCGCCTGTCTGTCGCGCCTGGCCAAGCGAGACACCGAAACCATTTATTTCGAGACGGCCTGCGATGGCGTCGGCTTCGGCGTAATCATCGATGAGGACAAGCGCCGTAAGCTGTCCACCGGCAGCATCATAGCGAAGCGACCGGATTTCGGCGTTCGATGCCTCCTCCAGGGCTTCATAGAGCGCTGCGGACGCGATTGTCGGGCGGACAGAGCTTGCGCCAACCCGCTGAAGCTCACGCAGGCTGGCAATGGCTGTATCGACGTCGCCATTTGCGGTCGGCACCGTGGCATTGATCAGGGCCGTCGTTTCTGTGCGCAAAGCGTCCGCCTGATTGCGGTAGGCGGAGGTTTCGAGACCGACGCTTGCAAGCCAGAGGAGCACAAGGCCAGCCGCCAGCGCGGCAACGAAGCGCCAGCGCCGCGCGCCGTCAAAACCCATCTGCCGGCGGCGTGTGTAGATGCCCTGGCGCAAGGATATGACGCTGCCCTGTTCGGCCTGCTCATATTCGTTGGCGAGCATCTCGATATAGGCTTCGGGGTTGAGCGCGCCCTCTCCCGTCAGTGTGGTTCGAAGGCGGCGGGCCAGCGCCGCGCCATGCACGGGTCCGACAGGATCGGCGGCAATCAGGCGAAGCACATCGTCTGGCGTCTCGTCATCGAGCGCGAAAGCGAGGCCGTTCTTCCTGAGGAGGATTTCGCCGGGCGCTTGATAGGCTGAGACGCCGTCCGGCATCAGGCTATGCGTCGCTACAAGGTCAGCTGCCGCCAGTCCGTTCGCGGCAAGCCAGGCCATCCACTCTGCCATGTCGACCGCAGCTACAACCAGGACATCGCGTGTGCCCTCTTCGTCCGGACGCCCAAGGGCGATGTGAAGCTGGTCCACGGGCTCTGCGACATCATCCTCGACAGCAAAGAGAGCGGCCTGCCGAGCTTCGGAGGGCTTTTTCGCGGTGAACTGAACCTGATGGCGCGTGACCGCCGTGCCGGGCACGAGCGCAACAGCGGTGTCACCAGCCCGGTCTACCGGCATCGTGTCGCCAAAACGCCACGCGCCTGCCTCGCGCCAACCAAAAAGGGGCGTGTCGGCGGCGTGCGCGGGAAGAAGAACAAAGAGACTGGCCATGTCCTACCCTTTCCGCTCTCGCCATACAGTTTTCGCGCGCTGCGGGCCATCCAGACGGTACATGATGTCCACAAGGCGGCGTGTCCCCATGAAGTCTATCGCTGCCTCGATTTCTATATAGGCTGACTGGACAGATAACATGTCGTTGCGGCGAAGCTCTGGGGAGATTTCTCGCACGGCTGGTTCGGCCAGGAATGAGGCGACATCGGGCCAACCGCCAATAGGCCGCTGAAAGATGAGGTCGCGGGCGGTCTCTACCGTCAGCGCGCCGGAAAAGGCGAGCGAGAGGAGCGGCGCTTCTGCCTGGCTAAGCGTGTTGATGTTTAGAGGCACCTCGTCTCCGCCGGGCAATGCACAGACAAGCGGTGACAGCGCTTCGACGATGTCTGGCGTATAGTACCGAACGGCCCGAAGCTCTGAGATGTCGATCATAGGAATGCCTGGCGTGCGGTATTGCAGGCCCGGGGAGGCGTAGAAGGCATTTTCCGCGCCGCTCATGCCCGGTGACTGGTCGGCGTCCACCCAGTCGACTAGGCTCGCAACAAGGCCTGTCAGATTGCCATCATCAAGCCCCGCAAGGTCGAGCAGGCTTTCATAGTCTTCGGCGGTTGTCGGCGTTGTGGAATTGCCGCCTGATGCGTCCGCCACAGCACTGGGCGCAGCAAGCCGGTTCACGTTGAAACAATTGCCCCCGTCGCTGCCTGTGAGCGTGATGAGCCCGCCATCAATCTCAAACCTCACCGGCTGACCGAGGCCCGGCATACCGGCAAAGAGCTTGCCTTCGGTTGCAGTGAACATCTCCTCGATCAGGACACGGCCGAACTCCTCAGACGACAGCGCAAGCCAGTCGGCCTGGCTGGCGGCATCGACGGCCCGTGCGCGGCTGGTCATTGAGAGGACCGTTGAGGACAGGGTCACAGCGACGGCAGACATGGCCGCGACTATCATCAGTACCGTGACGAGCGCGACGCCTCTTTCAGATTTACGTGCCGCCCCCCTCATGATGGCACCCCGCCGACAAGGCTAGTAATCGTCAGTATGCGTTCATCGTCGAAGCGGACGGCAAAATCGACGCGATCTGGCAGCAGATTTGTTGCGGTTCCGGGCACGCCCTCCCAATAGAGAGACAGCTCGTCCCCGCGCCAGAAGGCGAGATCTATCGCTTCGACCCCGGTCAGCAGGACGCGCCGTGTCACAGGGGTTGATGGGGTCGGGTCCGGCCGGAGGGCCGCTTCGCGAACGAGCTCGCCATCCTGGGTCAGTGTATAGCTGACATATTGGAGACCGGAGCGCTCTGCGGCGTCTTCGGGATTGATCCAACCATTGCGCACAAAGCTGATCAAGGCACCTGTCGTCCGGGTCTCACCGCCGGTCAGAAACCGAAGGCCGCCGCGCCCGTTCGCGGTCTCTACGGCGCGCAAGGTCGCCGCTTCCAGATCGTCGCGAATATAGGCCTGCGCGATGTCGAGCTGGCGGATATCGATATCGCGGTCGCGCACCTGTTTGCCTGCATCAGTGGCCCGCATCAGAAGGCTGCCTCCCGCGATCGCCATCACCGAGAGGATGAGCAAGGCAACCAGCGTTTCGACCAGCGTGAAACCGGACTGAGAGGAAGGTTGAACCTGTCTCATTCGGCAGCCTGCTCAGTGGTTCTGGCGGGCAGCGTTTTCAGCGTCATCAGCCGAGCGAGGATCTGTTCGCGGCTCTCTTCATTGACGCGGACCTCAAGGCGAAGAAGCGCGTCGCGCTCGGTTGGGAAGACGGTCAGTTCCCAGTGATAGGGACGCCCCATCTGGATCTCTGTGCCTTCAGTAACGCCGAGCTCAATTGGGTCAGGATCAGATATCGCGCGGGCGAGAATGTTCTCGGCCGTGGTGCGCGCGAGCAGGCGCGATTCAAGGCGAGCCGTATTCTGGACGGCGCCTGTGGCGACCTCCATCAGGGGGATAGCCGCCAGCGACAGGATGCCGAGCGCCGCGATTGTTTCCACCAGGCTGAAGCCGCGCTGAGAGGATCGCCTACCCTTCCCTGTCATGGATCACCTCCCCGTCAGGGGTGAGCGTCAGGCGCTGCGACCAGCTTCGCCAGTTGACCGCGACATTGATGGGCTCGGCGCGTCCGAGTGGATTGAAGATGATGCGCTGGGGCGTGTCCTCACGCGACTGCAGGGCGCCATCGGGCGGGAGGACTTCGAGCCTGACGCCATCTGGGAGTTCAAGCGCCCCGCGCTGGATGGCAAGCCACTCCTCACCCGTCCAGCTGACCAGCTCAATTCTTGTATCTGTCGGCTGGATGCCAATGATCTCTCCGGTCAAAACTGACCTGTCCTGTGCATCACGCAGCACGGTCTCGACCTTGCGGACCGCCCGCTCCTGCTGGGTCTCGCGCGGCGGCAGCGTCATGACCGCGACCGAGGTGACGAGACCCATGATGAAGATCACGAGCATCACCTCGACCAGCGTCATGCCCGCATCGCGCCGGGCTGGCAGGTGGCGGGGCCGCATCAGACCCTAGCTCCAGTTACCGATATCTGCGTTCTCGTCTTCGCCGCCTTCCTGGCCATCAGCGCCAAGCGAATAGAGGTCGTAGGCCTTGCCGGATTTCTCGCCCGGGCGCTCATAGACGAAGGGACGGCCCCACGGATCAAGCGGGACAGAATTGATATAGCCGCCGCGCCGGTAGCTGCCCGCAGCGGTCGTATCTGTCGGCTGATCCACCAGCGCGTCGAGGCCCTGCTGCTCGGTCGGATAGTCGTACATGTCGAGACTGTATTGCTCGAGCGCATTGGTGAGTGCCGTCACATTGGCGCGTGCGGCCTGAACCTGCGCACTCGTTCGCGCGCCAAGCACATTGACCAGAACGACCGTGGAAAGGAGGCCGATGATGAAGACGACGACCATGATCTCGGTCAGCGTGAAGCCTGCCTGTTTCGAGCGCAGTTTCTTTGTTGCCGGACGGTGTTTTCTTGCGAACATGAAGGCGTCTCCGTTAGGCGCTAGCCGATGGCCAGCTGGTTGATCTGAAGAATGGGCAGCATGATCGCGAGGACGATCAGCGCGACAATGCCGGCGAGGACCACGATCATGATCGGCTCAAGCAGACCGAGCGCGATGGTCGACGCATTGTCGAACTCATCCTCGAGGTAGTCGGCGGCGCGCTCCATCATGCCTGCTAGGTCGCCGCCCCGCTCACCACTGGCGACCATGTGAAGGAGGATGGGGGGGAAAACGAGTTCGGCGCGCATGGCGCGGGCAAGGCCGGTGCCCTCTTCGACGCGCCGGCGAACAGAGAGCGTCGCTTTGCGGAAGACGGCGTTCGACATGGCCCCGCGCGCCGCGCCGAGACAATCCGGCACCGGAGAGCCTGATGCAGAGAGGGTTGCGAAGGTGCGCGCGAAGGCCGCCGACGAGATACCGCGCGCGAGTCGTCCGACGACGGGCAGCGACAGGATAAACCGGTCGCGCGCTTCGGCGATGCGTGGTTGGCGAAAGAGGCGGCGAAGGCCCCACACGCCCGCGACGAGCAATATCAGGACGACAATGCCCCACTGCCTCAAGAAGCTGGAGATGCTGATCACGGCATCCGTCAGCCACGGCAGATCCTGCCCGAGCGTGTCGAACTGCTCAACGATGGCCGGGACAACGAACACCATGAGAAGGGTCACGACGAGGAGTGCGATGACCGTCAGCACGATGGGATAGATCAGCGCCGACATGATCTTGTTGCGCATCTTGCGCGACTTTTCGAGATGGGTTGCGAGGCGTTCCAGAACTTCGTCGAGACGGCCTGAGGCCTGCCCGGATGAGACAACGGCCCGGTAAAAAGGCGGGAAGGCCCTCGGGGCGCTGTTCAGGGCCTCAGACACAGAGTGGCCGTCAGTGATTGACGACCGAACACCGAGGAAGACCTTGCGGGTTGCCGGCTTTTCAGCTTCGGCGGCCACAGAGCCGATGGCCTCTTCGACAGGGGTGCCCGCCTTGACCAGCAAGGCAAGCTGGCGCGTCGCAACGACGAGGTCGCCGCCTGCGAGTTTCTGGTCGTGTCCGTTGAGCGAGGCTCCGGCCTTTGCCTTGCGGCTTTCGGCAATGTTGAGCGGGGAAAGCTGGCGCAGGCGCAATTCCTTGCGGGCGGCGCGCGCGGAATCGGCCGTGATGACCCCGCGGGTTTTCTTCCCGTCCGTCCCGATCGCCTGATAGTCGAAGACGGCCATGCTCAGGCGTCCTCTTCCCTGCGGCAGACGCGCAGGACTTCCTCGACGCTTGTCTGGCCTGTGGTGACATAGCGAGCGGCGTTGCGGAAGAGCGTGTCCTGGCCTGCAAAAGCGTGGGCCTCCAGATCATCCTCGGAGACGTCTTCGCGGATGAGACGGCGCATCTCCTGATCGACGAGGAGCAGCTCATAAACACCAAGGCGGCCCTGATAGCCTGTCTGCGCGCAAGCCATGCAGCCGACAGGACGATAGAAGTCTAGCGCGTCTGCCGCTGGTAGACCGAACATAGCTTTCTCGTCTGAGGTCGCCTCATGCGGGGCCTTGCAGCTATCGCAAAGCTTTCGGACCAGCCGCTGGGCGAGAACCGCGCGCATCGTGGCGGCGATCACATAAGGCTCGATCCCCATATCGCGCAGGCGCTGGATCGCGCCGACGGATGAATTGGTATGAACGGTGGACAGCACCGGGCGGCCTGTGGAGGAGAATTCGAAGGCGACTTTTGCCGTCTCAAGGTCACGCACCTCACCAACCATGACGACGTCCGGATCGTGGCGAAGGATCGCGCGCAGCGTCGCCGCGAAAGTGAGGCCGACCTTGTGGTGCATCTGGGTCTGGCTGATCCCGTCGAGGCCATACTCAATCGGGTCCTCCAGCGTCATGACGTTGCGCTGACCATTGTTCAGAACAGATAGCGCCGAATAGAGCGTGCTTGTCTTGCCGGACCCGGTCGGCCCGGTGACGAGGGTAATGCCATTTGGCTGGGCAAGAACGGTGCGGAAGCGGGCAAGCGTTTCCGGGTCCATGCCAAGCTCATCGAGACCGAGCAGCGCGTTGCGCGTATCAAGGAGACGCATGGTGACCCGCTCGCCATAGCGCGACGGCAGGGTCGAGACACGCACGTCGATGGAGCGTCCACCGATCGAGAGCGAGATCCGGCCATCCTGCGGGATGCGCTTTTCGGCAATATCGAGCCTCGCCATCACTTTGACCCGGCTGGTCAGGGGTGAGGCCAACTTGCGGGACGGCGTCAGCACTTCCTGCAAGACGCCGTCGATGCGGTAGCGGACCGAAAGATTGTCCTCATGCGGTTCGATGTGAACGTCCGAGGCGCGGCGTTTGACTGCTTCATAGATAAGGCCATTGATCAGGCGCACCACAGGTGCGTCATCATCGCCGTCCAAGAGATCTGCCGTTTGCGGAATGTCGTCGATCAGGGAGTGAAGGTCACCATGGCCAACCATCGCCGCGTCGGCTTCTTCATTCTCTATGGCGCTGCGGGCATAGGTTTCAGAGAGCTCGCGCTCAAACCGGCCCGCATCCAGGGGGGTGAAGCGTAAGGTCCGCCCCAAAGCGCGGCGCGCTTCGACGATCGCCATCGGGTCTGCGCCAGCGCGCACACCGAGGCTGATTGCGCCATCTTCTTCGCCCATAACGACAAGGCCCTTGTCGCGTGCAAAGGCGTAAGTGAGTGTCCGGATTTCAGTCGATGTATCGCTCATCTCTACTCAGTCTGCAGGCTGGCCGCCTGCAATCTTATTCTGTCGGCGCCTCTGGGCCGAGGACTTCGCTCAGAAAGGTGTCGAGGCTGACACCAATATCCTTCGTGCGAAGTAGCTCCTGCGCGCGGATATAATTGTAATTGCGCCCCGTCACCGCCTGTGCATCGCCGCGGCTACGCACGATGGTCGGCTTGATGAAGATCATCAGATTTGTGCGGGTGTTCGAGCGGCCCTCGGATTTGAAGAGGTTTCCGGCAATGGGGATATCGCCAAGGAACGGCACCTTGGAATTGACGGTCGAGTCGGTCTGCTCAATGAGGCCGCCGAGCACAATGATCTCGCCATCATCAGCAAGCAGGCTGGTGCGAAACTCTCGCGTATTCAGTATGATGTCGGGCGAGAAGCCGCCGCCAATGAAATCATCGACGCTGGAAACTTCCTGATAGATATCGAGGCGGATCGTGCTGTCAGAGGAAATGCGCGGCGTCACTTCAAGCTTCACGCCGACCTGTTCGCGCTGGACCGTGCGGAACGGGTTGGAATTGTCATTGCCAAGCACTTCGCCAGACGTCAGCGGCACATCCTGACCGACAAGCAGCGAAGACGTGCCATTGTCGAGCGTCATGTTGAAAGGCTTGGAGAGGACGCGGGAGTTCGTGTCCTGCTCTACCGCGTTGATGATCGCGCCGAACAGCGTGTCGCCGTCCTGGCCGCCAATGCCGAGCACCGAGCCATTGACGCCGAGGAGCGAATTGATGGCTGCATTGGTGAACTGGTTTGATCCGCCGCCCTCGCCGCCGTCTCCAATGTCGGGATCAATGATAGCGCCCGCAAGCGCGAGGAGATTCGGCGCGGAACGCGAGAAGTTTGTGGACGCGAAGGGCGTGGTGGAGTCGCCAGTGCCTGAGAGCAGGAACTGAACGCCAAGCTCACGGGCGGTGTCATCCGACATCTCCACGATGATCGCTTCGACCAGAACCTGTGCCCGGCGCTGGTCGAGCGCATCAACGACCCGCTCCATTGCAAGCAGTGCGTCAGGCGCCGCGCTGATGACGAGAGAGTTTGATTCCACATGGGCCGCGATCGTGGCCGGCGGCGCAGTGCTTTCTGCTGGGCCGCGCTGGTCGGCCATTGCGAGCGCCAGCGACTCGAGCACGGGCGCCAGCTCTTCGGCGGTCGCATTGTTCAGCTGGATAACCCGGATATTGTCCCGGGTCGGCTCGGCGGCGTCGAGTTCAGTCGCGACCTCAACGGCACGCGCCACGGTCGGGCTATCGCCGCGAATGATCACCGAATTACTGGTCTGTGAGGCGGTGACTTCAAAGTTGGCGCGGGCATTTCCATCCTGCGTGCCGAGGAGGTTCACGAGAATCCCCTCCATTTCACGGGCTGGCACGCTTTTCAGGGCGATGGTGCGAACTTCGGTCCGGTCAGACGTGTCGAGCGACTGAATGACTTCGCGGATGCGCGGCATGTTTGAGGCGTAGTCCACGACGACGACAGAGTTGGAACGTGCATTCGCCACGACCTGTCCCTGCGCATCAATGATGGGTTTCAGCATCTGGGCGGCTTCGACCGCGCCGAAACTGTCGAGGGTGAAGACCTGGGTAACAAAGGCGTTCGGACCGCTAGCGGCCCCGCCTGCTTCACCGACAGCGAGCGCCTCGGGTACAATGCGGTAGACGCCCCTGCCCGCCGGGATCGCGGCGAAGCCGTTTACGCGCAGGGTGGAGAGGAAGACTTCAAAGACTTCATTGGTCGTCATTGGCGTCTGCGAGAGGACCGTGACCCGTGTGCGGCCAACATCCGGATGCAGGATGAATGTATACCCGGTGATCGTCGAAACATCGTCGATCAGGGCCGTGATCTCGACATCGTCGAGACTGAGAACATGGCGGTCGGTCTGCGCATTGGCGGTTGGCGCCAGCGCTCCGACCGTGAGGATCGCCATGGCGGCGAGGAGTTTCTTCATGGTCTCATCCCTCCTCGAAACGGATATCGAGATTACGTGCTTCCCCGCCCCGCAATACTGTCACACTGACAGTCTGCGCCGAACCCAATTCAGCAGCGAGCGCCGCTGTATCGAGCTCAAAGACGGGTCTGTTGTTGATACGGATCAGCCGGTCGCCAGGCTCGAGCCCGGCATCCTGCATAAGCCCGGGATTGCTTCGCGGCTGGAGCACAAAAGCCTCGACTGCACCATTATCTGTCTCGGCAATCGGGTTCATGCTGGCGAGCAGCGTGCGGGCCGTCACGCCTGGCGAGAAGGTGGCTGTACGCGGCTGCTGTACGGTCGAGGTCTGCTGGCGTGCATCGCTGGGGCTTCCAATCACTGACAAGCCCGCTTCGCGGCCACCGCGCATCAAGGTTTCTTCAGTGCCATTGCGCGAAATGATCACGCGGTCGCTGAGGACCCGCTCAAGGCGCGTACCGGGGATGATTTCTTCGCCGGGCTGAAAACGGGCGGTCTGATTATCCGGGGTCACGATTGTCGCTGAGTCGGCTGTCGGGTCGGTCGACATGAAGATGGCAACGAGTTTGAGGTTCAGCGTGGTTTCAGGCGCATCGGGCACGATCTCCGCAGTGCGGCCGGATGAAACGAACGGATTTGTTGTCAGCAGAAGGCTGAGATCGCCGCGGGCATTTGCTCGCGTGGTCTGCTGGATCGGTGTCGGCAGAGGGCGCAGCGTCAGGGTCGAAACCGCATCGGCAGGCGCGATCAGCAACCAGATCACACGCGCCAGAAGCATGGCAAACAGAATGACGAGCACGAACTGCAGCGCCAGGCGGGCGGCCTCTATAAGGCGCCCGGTATTGACGGGCAGCGATAAGCGTCCTTCGAATCCCATACCATCCCTCAATGGTCCGGGGGCAGGATCACCCTGCCCCCGAGCCGGTATAACTTAACTGGTACGTGTTGAAAGCCTGCCCGGGTGCCACAGAGACTGAATCAGTCCTTTTAGAAGCGGCGCTTGAGACCGAAGCCGGTCAACATCCCGAGGCTGTTTGCTTAACTGCCCAATTAGAACTGCAGCTTCAACGTTGCGGAAAAGCTTGTGCCCCGATCGTAAGTGTTGAATTCGGTCCTACCAAGGCCGCCTTCACTAAATTGATATTCTTCATGTGCCTCACCGAGGAGGTTACGAGCGCGCAAACCAAGCGTGACGTCATGACCACCGATAACAAAATCCCGGTTATAAACGGCATCAAGCTGGATGCCTGGATCTTCAATGATGTCCGGCAGTTCCGCAGTCGCAGAGTCGATACCCCGCTGGAGGATACGTTCATCGACCCAGTTCAGAAGCAAGGTGAATTGCTCCACATCGCTCTGCCAGCCAAACTGCATGTTCAGGATGTTTTCAGGTGTGCCCTGAAGTTCTGAGCCGTCGATACCAAAAGTCGAAGCATCGCGCAGAGTACGGGTAATCGGGTCGAATATCTGTGTGCCAGATCCCGCCGAGATTTCCGAGGCCGTGTACGTATAGTTCAGGGAGAACAGCCAGTCGCGGTTCGCTACCCAGTCGACATCGGTGAAGATAGGACTGTCAAATGTGCGCCGATACTCGAATTCACCGCCAAACAGCTCCGCTTTTGGAGAGTTGATGAAGGTTGTCTCAAAGACGAAGGTCGAAGTCGAGAATTGAACTTCTTCGATCGGGTTCTCGATTTCCTTGAAGAAGCCCGCAACGGTTATGAACTCGTCACGGCCGAGATAGTATTCCAGCCGGGCGTCATAGTTCGTCAGCTCACTATCGAGCAGCTGGTTGTTGCCGCGATAGGTGCGTTCGGTCTCGGGATCGAAATAGCTCGATAGCGCCAGTTCGCGGAATTGAGGACGCGCCACCGTTTCCGAATAGCCGAGCCGAAGCTGCAGGTCGTCGGCGAAATTCCACGTCAGCGTAGCCGACGGGAGCCAGTACTCATTTATGATGGTCGCGTTGCCGGTCCCGACATTTCCGAAGCGATCGAAGGTTTCGACGTTTTCTTCGCCTTCTTCATACCGAAGACCAATCGTGGTGCGCACATAGTCGAGAAGCTCAACGTCCGCCTCGAGGAAGCCTGCTGCAACCTCAAGATCTGCCCGGTAAGAGTCGTTGGTCGACGTGCTTTCAACGAGCTCAAAACGCGACGGGCTGATATTGTCAGGTGAGAAGAGATAGTCTGGCCGAGCGAGCTGCACGTCCAGCGGGAGAGAGTTACCGCCCGCAAACCTGAAAGTCTGGAACCCATACTCACGTTCCGTCTTGGAATAATCATAGCCTGCCTTGAAGACGGCGTCGCGGTACGGTCCGATCGGCAGAGTGTATGAGAGGTCGCCACCAAAGCTGCCATTCTCGTCTGTCAGCTCAGAGAAGCGAACATTGTAGCTGTTCGCGACGGAGTAACGGACCCGGCCCTGATCATCGACAAGCCGACGAAGCGACCGCTCATATGGCGCATCCCGGGAGGATTCGGCTACCGACCCACGCCAGTTGAAGGCCAGGTCACCGAACTCGTGAAGGCCTCGTAGCTGGAAGAAGGCGAGTTCGCGTTCGAACCAGCCCGTAGACTCGTCGTATATTTCACCCGTTGAACCCGGCGCGTTGAAGTCGCGGCCCGTATCAATCTGGGCTTCCTTGGAGGTCGAGTGCACGTAGAAGGCGGTCGCCTGCACTTCGTGGAGATCCCATCCAATCGTGGCAGAGCCCAGCGCATTGGTCGTGACGTCCATCGTCGTCTCGAACGACTCCAACTCGGTGCCTATCGTTCCACTTTGAACGAACTGCCTCGTGGATTCCTGGGTTTCCCAACTCTGGTCGTAGCCGACAACACCTACGGCACCGATATCGAATTCGCCAAAATTGCCGACCCAACCGCCATCCATTGAGGCGTTGAAATCCGGACCGAGCTTGCCGTTCTGGATGACAGTCAGTGGCGAATTGACCAGACTTTCGCCAGCGGTTTCGATTTCCGCATTGCTCAGCGAGCTCAAAGGTGTTCCGCTGGAAATGAGCCGCGAGAGCGGGCCTGGCAGGTCACGCAGGCCGTCGTCAAAGCCAGTCCAGTCGGTATCGCTGCCCCGGTAGAAGATGCCCTCATTCAAAGACGTGACTGTGTTGAGCCCGGCACCAAGTTCGACATTGGCGTAGGTTTCGCGCGGCATCCGGACCGTTTTCAGGTCAATCACACCGCCGCCGAACTCCCCCGGATAAGAAGCGGAATATGTCTTCTGAACCGCAGCGCCTTCGAGCACTGCAGACGGGAAGAGGTCGAGTGGAACGGTCCGGCGAAGCGGCTCCGGACTTGGCAGCGGAGAGCCATTAAGAAGCGCGGAAGAATACCGGTCCCCTAGGCCGCGAACATAAGCAAACTTGTCGTCTACCACGCTAAGACCGCTCAAACGGGTCAAGGCGAGAGCAACGTTGGCATCGCCTTGTCGGGCGAGATCCTGGGCGGAGAGGAAAGAAGCGACCTGCGACGTCTCACGTTGGGGCGCTGGAATGTACTCACCGCGAATCACAACTGTTTCAAGCGCGCGGTCAGCGTCTTCTTCCACTTCGGCTGGTGCGGTCGCTTCAGCTTCCTGAGCCGATGCAGACTGAAGCGAAATCGCGCAGAGCGCGGTTGAGAGCATAAGGTAAATCTGGAGTGATCGTTGAGACATTTCAGGTGTCCTTTCCGGCCGGACATGTAAAGTTTGGAGCGTTGTCATTGAGACCAGATGGATAGGCCCGGACCGGCAGGTTTAACCGGTCCGGGCCCGTTCATCAGCAGGGGTCCGAGGCCTCAAGGCCGCAGCTCCAGCCCTGCCACCAGGTATCCTGCGCATTCTCGACAGCGCCGATGTATGGGGCTGTTTCGAAAAACGCATTGAGCGTGGTTGCATCGAAAGGCGTCGCAGCCGCTTCGGCCGAACCATTGACAAAGGTTGAGCTCAGAGTTGACGCAACACTCGTGGTATTGTTCGAACCACCGGTAACCGCCCCCTGGGCTGCAGCCGTGTCACCACCGGAGCGGGCAAGACCGCCATCGCAGTCGAACAGAACCGAGTCGAAGCTAGGGTCGACACCAACTCCGCCGTATCCGGCAACACCGTCACCAGCCGAGTCCTCCCAGCGGAAGCACTCCTTACCGTAGTCGACAACGCCGTTGACGTAGCGACCGATCGTATTGGTATTCAGGCGCAGCGCATTCGACCGGTTACCGACAAAAGTAAAATTGGCGATGGTTGCGTTTGAGCGCGGCGTCGCCGTGCCCCCGGCACTAGAGGCTTCGACGATATTGTCACCGCCATCTTCGCGCTGGACAACGATCGCATACTGGATGTTACCGTTATAGCCATTGTCGGTGTCGATCGAGTCATCATCATTGCCGGTCAGGACCAGATAACGAACGTTGACGTTACCGCCGAAGAATTCGACGCCATCA
Source organism: Henriciella marina DSM 19595 (assembly GCF_000376805.1). NCBI lineage: Bacteria > Pseudomonadati > Pseudomonadota > Alphaproteobacteria > Hyphomonadales > Hyphomonadaceae > Henriciella > Henriciella marina. Next base: position 959,344 of record NZ_AQXT01000002.1, read on the forward strand.
TCAGAGTTGTTGTGAACCTGGACATGCTCAACGGTGGTGCCGTTGCCAATGCCGCCAAAAGTGATGCCGTTCAGCTCATTGCCCTGCGTGTTGATCGCAAAACCGGCATATTTCACCTGGGTGAAGGTCATGGAACCGGAGTTGTCGTTTGCAACACCGCCGCCATACACCGCTTCAGGGCTGGTTACGCCCTCAATGATGTTCTCGCAGTCCACCGTACCCGAAGCTGCCGTTGGGCTGAGGCAGTTGTTGATTGGCGCGCGACCAAGAAGGACAAGACCGCCCCACTCACCGATGGCGTTGGCAGGATCGATCTGGCTGTTCGTCAGATCGTCTTCGGAGGTGAAGACGACTGGGTCGGCAGCCGTGCCGTTTGAGAAGATCTGCGAGCCGCGGTTCACGACAAGATAGTCTTCGCCGCTGTCACCGAAGACGGTCACGCCGGACTCAATGGTCAATGTCGCAGCAGAACCGTCGGCAGCATTTCCGTCGGCACCGATATCGACACCAACATCCACGCGTCCATCAAGCTCATATACATTGCCGCGGGTGAGGCGGACACTGGAGGTCTGGACACCCGAGATCCGGCAGACATTCTGACCGTCGAGATCGAGACCAGAGTCGGATGTACCGCTCGGACAAGCTGGGTCCGAAAAGAGCGCGAAGGTCCACCCCGACGCCCAGTTGGCGTCTTGTGTCTCGGTCGGGCCGAACGCACCAATATAGTTTGTGGTGTCGAAGAAACCGTCGAGCGTGGCGGCGTTGAAGGGTGTGACGCCGTTTTCTGCGGGTCCCGGAAAGTAGGTCCCTGCGAGCGAGCTGGAAACGCCAGTCGTGTTGTTGCTCCCACCGGCAACCGCTGCCGCTGCAGTGGCTTCGTCGCTGCCGGAGCGGGCAAGACCGCCATCGCAATCGAACAGAACTGAATCGAAACTCGGATCGACGTCAATGCCGCCATATCCTGCAGCACCGTCACCGGCGGAGCTTTCGAAGCGGAAGCATTCAGCACCATAATCAACGATGCCGTTGACGTAGCGGCCGATTGTGTTGGTGTTCAGGCGGAAAGCGTTCGAGCGATTACCGATGAAAGTGAAGTTCGAGATAGTGGCATTCGATCGCGGCAAAGCTGTTCCGCCTGCGCTGGAAGCTTCGACGATATTGTCGCCGCCATCTTCGCGCTGAACAACCAAGGCATACTGGATGTTGCCGCTGAAGCCATTGTCGGTGTCGATGGAGTCATCGTCGTTGCCGGTCAGCACCAGGTAGCGCGTGTTCACCGTGCCGCCGAAATATTCGACGCCATCGTCAGAGTTGTTGTGAACCTGGATGTACTCGAACGTGGTGCCGTTACCGATACCGCCAAGCGTGATGCCGTTGAGCTCATTGCCCTGCGTGTTGATCGCAAAACCGGCAAAGCGAACCTGCATGTACCGCATGATGCCGCTATCGTCATTTGCGCGGCCACCGCCGTACACAGCTTCAGGGCTGGTCACGCCCTCAATGATGTTCTCACAGGCGTCCGTGCCAGTGGTCGCCGTCGGGCTGAGGCAGTTATTGATTGGCGCACGGCCAAGAAGGACAAGACCGCCCCACTCAGAAATATTGCTGCCACCATCATCGTTCGATGGGTCGCTGTCTGCCTGGCGCTCAAGGTCGTTCGCAGAGGTGAAGACAATCGGTGCAGAAGCCTGACCATCAGCAAGCAGACGCGAGCCGCGGTTCACCACAAGATAATCGGCGCCAGACGCGCCAAATATTGTCACGCCCGGCTCAATCGTCAGCGAGGCAGACGTGCCGCCCGCGCTTCCGTCGGCGCCAATATCCTCACCCACGTCCACGCGGCCCTCAATCCGGTAGGCGACGCCATTGACGTTTTCCAGCGTCAGATCAGACAGGATCACGCCGGACAGAGAACACGTTGTCAAACCGCCCACTGCGGCGCCTTGCGTGAAGCCGCTGGGGCAGGAAACAGTTCCGCCGCCGTCGCCGCCATCACCGCCGCCACCGCCGCCGCCGTCCGGAGGCGTACCGGGATTAGATGCACCTGGCGAAGAGATGTCTGACCCTTGCGTACATGCCGCTACAGCAAGCGCCAGTACGCTCGTCGTGAATGCCAGACGCAGAGTAGTCGCCTTTTTCATGGGAAGCCCCCTTCAGGGTTAACTGAGTTCCATCACGCAGAACGGGGGCTAACCTTTGCCAACTCCCGCTCTCGGGGGGCGCTATGACACAGCTCAACGACACTAATACGACATCACAAAACCTTCACATTGCTCGACCAAATCGAGCCAATTGTTTTATGACAAGAATACGACATGCCGACCCAAGATCTGAGCTCAACGGCATAAGTATAGCGCGCATAAAGATATTCTTTGTCTCTAGTTCGTTTCTGCACTGATGGAATATGAAAGCAATCATTTTCGAGCGAACACGGGCGCCCCGACCGGGTGAATCCGAAACAGGGTCGCGCGCGGCGACCCCGTTTCTCTATCCACAGACAATTCTGGTGGCGGCGTTCGCTGGCACCAAAGGCTTACCCGGCGTCGGTATTCGACACCGTTTTGTCTTCAACGCTACCGGCACCCGCAAGCGCCGCATTCAGCGATATCATCATAAGCTCGCCGTCACGGGAGAAGAACAGAATTGATCCGTCCCCTGACATCCCTGCACCGAAGTCTATGCCCGGAGTATTAACGGGTTCGCCAAGGTTCTGCGGGGCCTGCCAGGCACCGTCGGCGCCCCGTTCCGCGGTCCAGATATCAACACTGCCAATTTTTGGTGTGCGCGGGCTATAGAAGAAAATCCGGTTGCCATCAGGTGTGACAGCGATATGGGCCTCTGAACGAAACGTGTTGAAGCCATCGGGCATGGCCGAGACGGTCCATTCACCGCTCTGCTCATCAACCGTCGCTTCAAAGATATCGTGACCGCCGACGCTCTCATGGCCATTATCAGTAAAATAGAGCCTGCCGTAGCGGTCCATGGCCGGGCTGATCTGGGCAGCGTCGGTATTCACCGACGCCGGCAGCGGTTCTGGCTCAGCCCAGCCCTCCACAGTCGGTGCCACGCGCCAGATGTTCGCGTCGCTCTGGCCCCGCTCCATGATGTCGGCGTCCGACGCGTAGTAGAGCATACCATCTGAATGACTGAAGGATGGCGTCGTCAGCGTCACCATCGTCGGGAAGTCGAGCTTTGCGGGGTCCGACCAGGCCCCATCATCCTGTCTGCGCATCTCATAAAGAAAGGTCGAATCGCGCGCCTCCTTGGCGAAGACCCTGATATTGCCATCGGGCGATTCTGTAAGACCGTATGAGCGCGTAAAGACTGTCGGCGCCTCGGCGTTGGGCAGCACAGGTGTCGGCGTATCGATTTCCGGAATTTTAGCGCCGCAGCCAGCAAGGGCCGCAAGCCCAAGGATCATCGCAGTCCGCATAATTTTTTCCTCACAAAGTCGGCGACGACCGTCGGCGCTTCCGAAAGGAGACGCATGACGGTTTCGCAACAACAACAACTGCAGGAAGAAATGCGCAAGGGCGCAAATGGTGCCGGCACCAGGACTTGAACCCGGGACCCCCTGATTACAAATCAGGTGCTCTACCAGCTGAGCTATACCGGCGACACCCGCCCTTTAAGCCGAGCTTCGCCGCAGGGCAAGATTCCTTTGCAAGATCACTGCAGCGCCGCATTTTAACCTTTTGCGGGCACCTTTTGGCCATGGACGCGTTATGAGATCAGTGTTGCAACAAGGAGCACTGATTATGAGACGATATTTTCTGGCCCTTGCCACTGTCTGTTCGATTGCCGGCGTTCCGGCTCTCGCGGATGAGGCGCGCATACCGCCGCCAACAGAGCCTTACTATGCTCCGCAGGTCGCGACCTGCGATCTGGTGCAACTCAAGATCTACTTCAAACCTGGCACAGCCGAGCTGACCCCTTTTGCGCGCGATGCGATTCGTGAAGCAGGCGATCAGCTCTCCGGCTGTTCCATTCAGCGTCTGAATGCGACAGCATTTGCAGGCGATATTTATGAGACCCCGGTTGCAGGGCTGGCCGAGCGCCGCCGGACGACTGTCATGAACGAGCTCGTCGCGCATGGTATTCGCGCGTCCAGAACTGCCATGGAGATTGATCTCGGCAATTCTGTCATGGCGCGTAATGTCGACATCGAGTTTCAGACTGTCCCCGCTACAGTCGGATAAGACCGTCGAAGTCCCCCACCCCCGAAATCCCCGACCTTCGCAGCCCGGGGGCTTTCTGATCAGTCAAAAAATGACAGAACAACCGCGCCCGCTACAAAGCACGCGACAGTATGAGAGGCGTTCACCAAGAACCCTGTCCAGTCATGCCACGGCGTGTAGATAAGTGGATAGGCGATGAGCGGCACGCCAATCAGAAGGGAAAGCGCGAACGCGGAGCCTGCGGCGCGAGACGCCGAGGTGATGCTCTTGCGGCGCAGATGCCAGCCAAGCCCGAAGGCGAGAAAGAGCGGAACGACGAACCCGCCCAGCAGCCAGAACAGCTCGACGTCTTCCATCGTGCGGGTCTGCATGCCTTCAGAGGTTGCGTAAGTGATCGCGTCGCCAGCTTCATTGAAATAGATGCCGACGGCATTCATGTAGGGCTCTGAAAAGAGAAGCCCGTACCAGACGAACCCAACAAGATAGATGACGATAGCGGCGAGCAGAACGCCCACCAGATTTACTCCTGCGAGACGTGGCATTGTTTCCTCCCTGCCCGTTTCATTTTTCTGCGGCCGCGCCTAAGAGTGCCCCTTCACAGCCCCGGCGCCTGAAACAATACGCCGAAAACAAGAATGACGGAAGCTATCATGTCGAATTCCGCCCCGCGCCGCATCCTGGTGACCTCCGCCCTGCCCTATATCAATGGGGTCAAGCATCTCGGCAATCTGGCAGGCTCCATGCTGCCGGCCGATATCTATGCGCGCTTCCAGCGTCTTCGCGGACATGACGTGCTCTATATCTGCGCCACAGACGAACATGGCACGCCAGCCGAGCTTGCCGCGCAGGCCGCAGATGTGCCGGTTCGCGCCTATGTCGATGAGCAGCACGAGATCCAGAAGAAGGCCGGCGAGGATTTCCTCCTTTCCTATGACCATTTCGGACGCTCGTGCAGCGCTGAGAATGCGGCCCTCACCCAGCATTTCGCGCACGTGCTTGAAGCCAATGGTCTGATCGAAGAGCGCACAATGCGCCAGGTCTATTCAGTTGATGATGCCCGCTTCCTGCCCGATCGGTATGTGGAAGGCACTTGCCCGCATTGCGACTTTGAGAAAGCGCGCGGCGACCAGTGTGACAATTGCGGGCGTCTGCTGGACCCGGTGGACCTGATCGATCCCTATTCGGCTGTCTCAGGCTCAAAGAATGTCGAGGTGCGCGAGACGCGCCATCTCTTCTTGCTCCAGTCGCAAATGCAGGACCGCATCCGTGACTGGATCGAAGCGGCGACCGACTGGCCACCGCTTGCGCGCTCCATTGCTCTGAAATGGCTTGATGAGGGCCTGCGCGACCGTGCGATTACACGCGATCTTTCATGGGGCGTGCCGGTCACCAATCCTGACGGCTCCATTCGCGAAGGCTTTGAGACCAAGGTGTTCTATGTCTGGTTCGATGCACCGATCGAGTACATTGCCGCAACGGAAGAATGGGCCAAAGCCAAGGGCGAGCCTGATGCCTGGCGATCCTGGTGGCGAACCGATGAGGGCGCTGACGACGTCGATTATGTCCAGTTCATGGGCAAGGACAATGTCGCCTTCCACACGGTGGGCTTCCCCGTCACCATCCTCGGCTCGCAGGAGCCATGGAAGCTGGTTGACCGGCTCAAGGCGTTCAACTGGGTCACCTGGTATGGCGGGAAGTTCTCGACCTCCAACAAGCGCGGCGTCTTCATGGATCAGGCGCTGGAGCTGCTTCCAGCCGATTATTGGCGCTGGTATCTGACGTCGAATGCGCCTGAAGGGTCTGACGCGGCCTTCACGTGGGAGGGCTTTCAGTCAGCAGTCAATTCCGACCTCGCCAATGTGCTTGGCAACTTCGTCAACCGGATCACCAAGTATTGCGCGTCGAAGTTCGACGGCAAGGTACCGGATGGCGGCGAGCCGGGTGACGCAGAGGCCTGGATGGTCAGCGAACTGCAAACGCGCCTGCCAGCCCTGGTCGAGCACTATGAGAATATGGATTTCCGAAAGGCAGCGGCTGAGACGCGCGCGATCTGGGCGGCTGGCAATGAATACCTCACCAAGGCAGAGCCATGGGTGAAGTACAAGAACGATGTCGATGCGGCCGCGATCGGCGTGCGCTCTGGCCTCAACCTTGCCGCGCTCTTCGGCATTATCGCCCAGCCGATCATTCCAGAAGCAGCAGCCATGATCCTCAGCGCGCTGGGCGTGCCGGAAGATCGCCGCAGCATGAGCGCAGACGCTTTCAGCGACGTGCCAGCGCTGCTCGATGCCCTGCCACGCGGCCACGAGATTACGCCACCCGACGTGCTTTTCCGCAAGATTGAGGACGAGCAGGTCGCCGAATGGACTGACCGCTTCGGCGGCGGCGACGACTGACATGCCCCTGCAGAACCGCGTTGATCCGTTTGGCGAGATCCACGCTGTTTCTGCCCGCGGTACCTTCATGGGCAATCGAGGCGGTTGTTTCCATGACGCGAGCCGGCAACTGAAACCCACACGCTGGAAAAGCCGGCAGTGGATTATCTGCGCGCTCGACTTCAAGGGACGTCGCCGCGAGCTGATGGCGCCGGGGCGCTACACGGAGCTTTTCTTCCTGGATGAAGCAACGGCGCTCGCAGCAGGCCACCGGCCCTGTTTCGAATGCAGGCGGCCACGCGCAGAAGCTTTTCGCGTTGCACTGGTCGCTGCTGGTGCGATCGACGCATCCGGCCGGGCGGCGGATATCGATAAGGCCATTGCTGGAGAGGTGCAGGCGCGCCTGAAAGGAAAGGCCATGGCACCAGATATGAAGGCCGCGCATCTGCCAGATGGCGCGATGTTCGCGCACGATAGCAGCGTGTTTGTGACCACAGATGGCCATTGCCGTAAGTGGTCGTTTCAGGGCGATGGCAAGCCGCAGCCGCTCCCGCACGGCGATGTGACCGCGCTCACGCCCGCAGCAGGCCTGAAAGCGCTGCAGAACGGTTACGCGCCTCAATTGCATGAGAGCATGACTGACAAGACCTGACTCCCTCATCCTTGCCGTCATGACTGGCAGCGAAGGCAAAGTCTGCTAGGCTGCTTCTCAGAAACCTGAGAGGACCCGACATGCTTTCGAGATTGAAACTCACCGCCTGCGCCGCCGCCTTTGCCCTCATGCCCGCCATTCCAGCGTTAGCGCAGGGCGCGGTCCCGGAACCCGGTACGGACCTCAACGAGCTTTACACCTGGCTCCATGCCAATCCTGAACTCTCCTTCAAGGAATCGACGTCGGCCTCCATCCTGGCAGCTGAGCTTGAAGCGCTGGGCTTCTCCGTCACGACCGGCCTTGGCGACGACTGGACACGCGCGAAGTCTGAGCGCGACGAAGGCACCGTGCGCGACGGCGTGGGCGGACATGGCGTCGTCGGCGTCTATGAAAATGGCGATGGTCCGACCGTGCTGATCCGCGCCGACATGGACGCTCTGCCCGTCCCAGAACAGACAGGTCTCGATTACGCCTCTGAGGTGATCAGCACGACCTGGACCGGGGTCGAGAGCCCCGTGATGCATGCCTGCGGTCACGATATCCATATGACGAGCTGGGTCGGCGCTGCCCGCGAGCTTATAGAGAACAAGGATGACTGGTCTGGCACGCTGATCATGCTCGCACAGCCGGCAGAGGAAATCGGGCTCGGCGCCAAAGCGTTGATCGAGGATGGTCTGTATAGTGAATTTCCGCTGCCGGACTATAATCTCGCGCTGCATGTGTCGGCTGCGGCCCCGGCTGGCACAGTCGCCTATTCTTCCGGCTATGCGCTGGCCAATGTCGACAGTGTCGATATTCATGTCAAAGGCGTTGGCGGGCATGGCGCTTATCCGCACACAACCAAGGACCCGATCGTCGTCGGCTCTGCCATTGTGATGGCGCTTCAGACCCTCGTCTCGCGCAATGTCGACCCGCAGACACCCGCGGTTGTCACGGTGGGCGCCTTCACCGCTGGCGCCAAGCACAACATCATTTCTGACGGCGCCGAGCTTCTGCTGACCGTCCGTTCCTATGATGATGCGACACGCCAGCTATTGATCGACGGCATCAAGCGCATCGCCATGGCGCAGGCTGAAGCCTATGGCGCACCGGAGCCAGAGATCACGGTCGATTCCGACTATACCCCATCGACTTATAACGACCCGGACCTGGCGACGACGGCCATGTCGGCCATTAGCGCGGCCATTGGCGAGGAGAACGTCAAGGAGATGACCCCGGTCATGGGCGGCGAGGACTTCTCCCAATACGGTCGCACCGAGGAAAGCGTGCCGGGTCTGATTTTCTGGCTGGGCGCCATCAATCAGGACACCTACGACGCCGCGCAGGATGGCGGCCCCGGTCTGCCGTCGCTCCACTCGCCATTCTTCGCGCCCGATTATGAACCCACAATCAAGACCGGTGTGAGTTCCATGACCGCAGCCGCGATGTCATTGTTCAACCAGTCCGGCTCAGAGTGATTTGAGCCAGTCCAGCAGGATCGAGTTCACCTCTTCTGGACGCTCCTGCTGGGTCCAGTGGCCGCACCCCTCAAGCAGGTGCGCGGCTTTCAAATTTGGCAGATTGGGCTTCATCGCCTCGACCGGGTCGCCGGGAAACATTTTCAGGACGAGGTCGCGCGTGCCGCCGATGAACAGGCTGGGCTGGTAGATCTTGCTGTCATCCAGCGCCGTTAGAAATTCATGATCGCGCTCATGATTCCTGTAACGGTTGAGCGGGCCGCGAAAGCCTGACTGTCTGAACTGGGAGTCGTAATAGGCGACATCTTCCTCGCTCAGCCACGCGAGCGGCATGTCCGGTTCTGGCAGGCGGTGGAGAAGCGTGTCGCCATGCTTCTTGTCGGTCGGCCAGGTGCCGTCGGGTGCATCGCCTGAGATGGCGTAGTAGAATTTGCGTATGGTCGCGGCCGGATCGGCCTCTAATTCTGCCTCGGGCGGCCCCTGATCCTGGAAATAAACCTGGTAGAAGAACATGCCGCGCGCGGTGAAGAACTCGCGGAAGACCTGGATGGCCGGTTTGTCCCCAAGCGGAAGATACGGGACCGATAGGCCAGCCACGGCCCGGAACTGATCTGGATAGAGAAGCGCCGAATTCCACGCAATCGGCGCGCCCCAGTCGTGGCCGACAACGACAGCCGGCCCCTCCGGCTGAAGCGCTTTTGCGACACCGGCGATGTCTGCCGTAATCGTTTCCATATCATAGGCTTCGACCGGGTCTGGTTTGTCCGACCCGCCATAGCCGCGCACATCCACAGCGGCTGTTCTGTAGCCAGCTTCTGCCAGCGCGCTCAGCTGATGACGCCAGGAATACCAGCTTTCTGGAAAGCCATGCACAAACAGGACGAGCGGGCCGCCGTCCGGTCCATCCTGCGCAACGCGCAATTTGATCCCATTGGTTTCAATCATGCTGAAGTCTGGCATGGTGCCCTCCCTGAATTGGCGCGCCGAACGGCCCAAGCCAGCCCGGCGATCTGGATCGTCAGGCGCGACTGTTTCACTGTTGGATTGCGCCTGCAATCGTCGCGTTGGGGAAATGGAGCGCACACATAACAATGCCCGCAGCTTCGATGAAGCCGCGGGCGGTTGTGGACATTAGACAGGTGCCGCCAGCTACTCTTCCGGCGTTTCAGGCTGAGCCGGCGGTTGAATTTGCGAATTGATTGCCGCGACCATTTGCGGATGGGTGAAGAAACGATAGCCGGCATCGCCCTCAAGCTCACCAATCCCCTGTAACATGCTGGCAAACTCGACCGGAATGATTTTGACTGCTTCGCTCGCATCGCCGCTATCGATCAGCTTTTGCGCCAGGGTCTCTGCGTCGGAATAGCTCGTCAGAACCGGCGTGATCGGGCCGTTTGGTGTTTCCAGTTGCACTTCCATATTGTCGCTGGTCACGAAGAAGACCGGCGCCATGAAGTCCACGGCTTCAGGGTCGAGCGCATGCGCATTTGCAATTTCCTGCGCTGAGGCCTGGAAGGTGACCGCCCCGTTCTGACCACGAAGGATCGCGGCAAGGTCGACGACCCTCACTTGAAGATCAGCGTATTCCGGCTTTGCGCGCTGCGTCTCTGCGGTTTGAGGCGTCATGAAAGCGATAATAGCTGGATCGCCGTTTTCCGGCTGAATCGAGGCGATTCCGCCCTCGTCATTCTGCAAGATGGCAACATAGAGCCCCTGAAGGGCTGCGATCATCGGATTGATCGGTTCTTCCTGTGCCTGCTCGAGCGCATCGGCCTCAGTTGGAGGCGGTGCTTGCTCAGCGGCCTCAGGCGACTGCGCAAAAGATACCGGGGGCATGAGGGCGAATACAGCCCCTGCCAACGCAAATACTGATTTCATGGAAGCTCTCCTTGCAATGGCATGCCGGGCGCAAGCTATTCACACACGCCCGGCAGCACAAGGATTGCCTATCAGCCTTGTTTGAGTTCCTCGAAGGGCACCTTCTTGTCGACGCGGACATCCTGGGGCAGGCCCAGCACGCGTTCGGCAATAATGTTCTTCAGGATCTCATCTGTACCACCTGCGATCCGAAGACCCGGCGCCCACATGAAGCTTTGCTGGAACAGGGCATTAGCCGGCATCGTGTCGCTATCGTTCATGATGCCGTAATGGTCCTGCATCTCGATCGCCGAGTTGCAGATATCCTGCAGCTGGTTCGCCGTGATGATCTTGCCGATCGAGTTTTCAGGCCCTGGTGTACCGCCGCGCGAAAGCGCGGTCTGCGTGCGGAATTTGGTGAGGCTGTAGCCTTGAGCCGCAACATACCAGTCCGCCAGTTTCTCGCGGAAAGCCTGATCGGTGAGCGAGCCTGTGCCACGGGCATAGTCCATGATCTCTTTCCAGTCGGGGCCAGGTGAGCCACCTACAGCCAGACGCTCGTTCATCAGGGTGACCAGCGCGACTTTCCAGCCATCGCCAACTTCGCCCAGACGATCGGAGTCCGGAATACGAACATCGGTGAAGTACACCTCGTTGAATTCGCGGCCGCCCGATGCCTGGTGGATCGGTTTCGCCTCAACGCCCTTCTGGTGCATGTCCACAATGAACATGGTGAGGCCCTTATGCTTTGGCGCTTTCGGGTCGGTACGGGTCAGCACGATACCATAGTCGGAGAAGTGCGCGCCCGTGGTCCAGACTTTCTGGCCATTGATCACCCACTCATCGCCATCCTTGATGGCGCGTGTCTTGACGCCAGCGACGTCGGACCCGGCAGCAGGCTCGGAGAAGAGCTGGCACCAGACTTCTTCGCCGCGCAGGGCTTTTTCGACATAGCGCTTCTTGTGATCATCGGACCCAAAGGCAATCACCGTAGGCACGCACATGCCAAGACCGATCGCGAACGGACCGACAGGCGCGTCGAACTTGCCTTCTTCCTGGTTCCAGATGACCTGCTGCATGGATGAACCACCACGCCCGCCCCATTCCTTGGGCCAGGTGATCTGCGCAAAGCCGCCTTCAGCTTTTATCTTCTGCCAGTCTTTCGCACGCTTCAGATAGTCTTCGCCCGTTGGCCGGCGCGGAGAGTTGGCGTCTTTAAGTTTGAGGTGCTTCTCCAGAAAGCCTCGCGCTTCGGCGCGGAATTCTGCTTCTTCCTTGGTGTCGTTGAAGTCCATTGGTGGTCCTCCTCAGGCAGCGTTCTTGCGCTCAAGCGCGGAAACGAGTTTCTCTTTCCAGACTTTAGGTGACCCGGCCTGCACGGCAAGGAGCTTGGCCCGGCGGTAGAAGAGGTGGCAGTCCACCTCCCAGGTAAAGCCCATGCCGCCATGGGTCTGGATATTCTCTTTGGAAGCAAACCAGTAGGCTTCGCTGGCGGCAAGGCGTGATGCCGCCGCAGCCTCTGGAAGTTCTGCCGCATCCGTCGACAGCGCCCAGGCGCCATAATAGCAGTTAGACCGCGCGATCTGGTTCTTCACATACATGTCAGCGAGCTTGTGCTTGATCGCCTGGTTGCCGCCAATCGGACGGCCAAACGCATAGCGTTCCTTGGCAAATTCAGTCGCCATTTCGAGGCAGCGATCGGCGCCGCCGAGCTGCTCGAATGCGAGAAGCACAGCTGCGCGATCGAGAACCGCGTCATTGTAGTCGCCGCCCTCGCCTGCCGTGCCAAGCCGCTGAGCTGGCGCGCCATCGAACGTAATTTCGGCATGGCTACGTGTCGGCTCCAGCGTGCTGACGGATTTGCGCGAGACGCCTTCACCAGTCAGGTCGACCAGAACGAGGCTCGATCCGGAGCCTTCCTTGGCCAGAACGACGGCATGGGTAGCAATATCGCCGTCGGTCACGGGCACTTTCATGCCTGTAAGCTTCGAGCCGTCAAACGTCGTTTTCATCTTCGAAGGATCAGGATTGCCAGGACCTTCGCTCGCCGCGTAACAGCCGATGACTTCACCGCTGACGACCTTTTCGAGGAGGTCCTTTTTCTGCTCTTCCGAGCCAGCGATCTTCAGCGCTTCGGCAAAGAAATAGGTGGTCGATGCGAACGGTACAGGCGCCAGCGCGCGGCCCATTTCCTCTGCGATCACACAGAGCTCGAGCATGCCGAGGCCAAGCCCGCCATATTCTTCGGGTATGGCCGCGCCAATCCAGCCCATCTCCACGACTTTCTTCCACACACCGTCATGGTGGGTCTTGCTGTCATCATTCAGCACTTCGCGGACATGCGCGGTCGTGCACTGTGCGTTGAGAAATTTTCTGGCTTCACCCGCAAGAAATTTCTGGTCTTCCGAAAAGTCGAAGTTCATTCGGCTCCGTCTCCCTAAATCCTGATATCAGAGCAGGAGAATAGCGCGCCGCCGGGCCCCGTGAAGCCGTCCCGCAAGGTAAGGCCTGTGCGATGGCAAACACGGCAAATTCAAAGCCGTCCATTTACCGGTACGAAAACATACTGTGACAAAGCTCTCCACAGAATTGGAGGACGCAGATGGCCAAGGCCCTTTTTCACAAATCCCAACGGGTTTTCGTCAAGCCTGTCGGCACGTGGGCGCTCATCGAGAAGGTCATTCCGCACTGGGTGAAGGATGTCGAGGAGCCGCTGCGGGTTACCTATGATGTCGGTCTGGGCCGCGAGTTTGCCGCAACAGAACTCGTCTCCGAGGATGTCATGCACGGACGTTCACGCTCACGGCTGGACGACGACCCAACGGCCGAAGAATGGCGTATCCAGCGGGCAAAGAATCGCTGGCAGGACAGCGATGAGATTGCAGCGCACCCTTTTCCCGGGACTTTTCCGGTCGTCATGACGGACGAAAATGATTGGGGCGGCTGGCGGGTGCCGGGCGCTGAATACGACCGGGACCCCCACAAGATCGAGTATCAGGCCCGTCTCATCGTGAACTCGCCGCAGCTTTTGCAAATGGTCCGCAAGATGGCTGAGTTCACCGCCCGCAACCCCGACAAGGCCTCTGAAGAGATGAAAGTCATCCTGAAGCCGGCCAAGGATGTGTTGCGGCATGTCTATGACGTCGCGAGCGCGCCGAAAATGGCCGCGGAGTAATATCAGCCATAGGCGCTCATAGCGATTGAGGGTGCGTCGCAGGCATCCTATCTGTTGTTCAGAACGACAGAGGAAATGTCATGCTGCGCACCGATACGCCCGTTTCGATCAAGCTCGAAGAATATACGCCTTACCCGTTTGAGATCGATGAAGTCGCGCTCGACTTCTCGCTCGACCCGAAGGCGACACGCGTGAAGACCAAGATGAAAGTGCGCCGGACAGCAGATGGCGCCTTTGTTCTGGACGGCGTAAAGCTGACGCTCAACGAGATCCGCCTCAACGGCAAGGCCTTGCGCGACAGCGACTATACGCGCGACGACGAAAAGCTGACGATCAAGACCGTGCCGGACGAGTTTACGCTGGAAACGGATGTCACGATTGACCCCTCGAGCAATACCGCGCTTTCGGGGCTCTATATATCCGGCGGCCGTTTCTGCAGCCAGTGCGAGGCGACCGGCTTTCGCTACATCACCTACTGGCCTGACCGGCCCGACGTGATGAGCCGCTTCCATGTCCGCATGGACGCCGACAAATCGAAGTATCCAATTCTCTTGTCGAACGGCACGCCTGGCGACAGCGGCGATCATTCCGATGGCCGTCATTATGCCGAGTGGGACGATCCGCACCCCAAGCCGTCTTACCTCTTTGCGCTCTGCGCGGGCGACTATGATGTCTGGCGCGACACCTTCACCACGATGAACGGCGACCATGTCGACCTCGGCGTCTACGTCGACAAGGGACAGGCGACGAGCGCCGAATGGGCGATGGAAAGCCTCAAGGCGTCCATGAAGTGGGATGAGGAGCGATTTGCCCGCGCCTATGACCTTGGCGTTTTCAACATCGTGGCCGTTCGCGACTTCAATTTTGGCGCGATGGAAAACAAAGGCCTCAACATCTTCAACTCGGCCTATGTTCTTGCCAGCCAGGAAAGCGCGACCGATGCCGACTTCGAAGCCATCGAAAGCATTGTCGGCCACGAATACTTCCACAACTGGACCGGCAACCGCATCACCTGCCGCGACTGGTTCCAGCTCTGCCTAAAGGAAGGCCTGACGGTCTTCCGCGATCAGGAGTTCTCGTCTGACCTTCGGTCGCGCCCTGTCCAGCGGATCAAGGACGTCATGGGGCTGCGCGCCCGTCAGTTCGCAGAAGATGCCGGGCCGCTCGCTCACCCCGTGCGACCAGACAAATACGGATCAATCGAAAATCTTTACACTGCCACCGTTTACTCAAAGGGCGCCGAACTTATCCGTGCATTGACCGTCCTTATCGGGATGGATGCGTTCGACAAAGGCATGCAGATCTATTTCGACGAATTCGACGGGACCGCCTCGACGATCGAAGACTTCTATGGCTGCTTCGAAAAAGCGTCCGGCAAGGACCTCAGCCAGTTCCGCCGCTGGTATGCACAGGCTGGCACGCCGTCTGTCCGCATCGACGAGGACTGGAATGGCGACACCTCCACGCTGACCCTGTCACTTCGCCAGTCCACACCAGCAACTCCTGGTGAGACCGACAAGCAACCCGTCCCTATCCCGCTCCGTGCGGCCCTCCTTGATGGCAAGGGCGGCCATATCGATGCCGACGGCTGGCAGAACGGTGAAGGCGTTATCGTCCTCGACACTGAGACGAAGACGGTTGAGCTGAAACTGCCGCAGGGCAGCGACAAACCACTTCTGTCGGTCAACCGTCAGTTCAGTGCGCCGGTCCACATCGACCGTGACCTCTCGAATGAGCAGCTGCTCGAGCTGGCCGCAAGCGAGACAGATCCGTTCAACATCTGGGACAATTTCCAGACGCTTGCACGCAGCGAAATCTTCCGTCTCCTGGACAATCCACAATCACCGCCTGACGAGGCACTCATTAGCGCGCTCGCTGACGCCGTTCGCTCAAATGAGAGCGATCCGGCTTTCGCCGCGCTCCTGACGGTCCTGCCGGATATCGGCGAACTCTTCCAGCACCGCGACCCCGTCGACCCGGCCGGTCTCAGCGATGCGCGCAAGCGGCTTCGCAAGGCACTCGGCGAAAACCTGAAATCCGACGCCGAACGAATTCTGGCAGAGCCATCGCCTGCCCCCTTCGAACCAAACGCCGAGCAGGCGGGTATTCGTTCGCTGCGGACCGCGATGATTGGCCTGACCGGCGCGCTTGATACGCCCGACGCTGCCCGTAAGCTGAAAGCGCTGTTCGATGCCGCGCCCAACATGACTGAAAGCCTCGCATGCCTTCGCACGCTCGTCCCGTTCAAGACCAGCGAGCGCGAAGATGCGATCAGCACCTTCTATGAGCGCTGGAAGGACAACCCGCTTGTCATCGACAAATGGTTTGCCGTTCAGGCCGGTCAGGGCACGGCTGAAGACGCGCGCAGGCTGTCCGAGCATCAGGACTTCGACCTGTCGAATCCGAACCGGGTACGCTCTGTTGCGGCCGCCTTCGCCATGACCAATCTGGCCGCCTTCCATGCTCGCGACGGCGAAGGTCACAAGGTCATCGCCGATATCGCGCTCGACACTGATCCCCGCAATCCGGCGCTCGCCGCCAGATTGCTCACCAGCTTCGAGCAGTGGCGCAAACTGGAACCAGTTGCCAAGGCGAGCGCGGAAAGGACGTTGAAGTCACTTCAGGCAGCGTCCCTCTCCAAAAATACGATGGATATTCTGGCGCGCGCGCTGGACTAGAGGTACTGGCCCCACATTAACTCTAACGCAAAGGTTTTCTGGCCATACTCTGGCTGGACCTCCGGGCGTTGATGAGGGGCTAGTCCTTGGCGAAAGTACGAGACAGTGTTGGTCGGGACCGCCGTCCTGAAGCGGCAGCTGTCACGGGGCGCATGCCCGCAACCGTTCTTATCGTTACCTTTCTCATTCTCGTCGCCTCGATCGCCATGGTCGCCTGGAATGTTCAGAACTCCAGAGACCGGGACGCGCTCCATCTTGCACAGCGCGATGCCCTTCTCACCAGCCAGGCCCTGAATGCCTCGGCTGATGAGGCGGCCGCGAACCTCGGCAGGCTGCTTCAGTCTGGTCGGAGACTTTCAGGTATTGAGGCAGAGGAAATTGGCGTCGACAGCCTCATCTCGCTTCAGGCGGCGAAATCGTCGAATGATGAACGCAATCGCCAATTGGCAGAAATGGCGGCATCGATGATCGAGGCCGGCCGGCGCCTGCGCCTGACGCCCTCAAATGAACTCATGCTGGTTCACCCGCTCGATGAGCAATCTGGCATCATCTCGCGCGTTTCGCTCAATCAGTGGCTCAAGGGCGCCAATCAGGCCCAGCGCATCATTCTGGATGGTGATCGAACCGTGTCTATCGGCGGCCAGGGCGTCGCTCCCCCGACAACGACCATTCTCAGCCAGGGACACGGCTATCGCTATTCCGGCCTTTTCGACCGGTCGCTGACCGCATGCGCGCCTGTGGATGGGGCGGCATTCTCTCTCTGCCTCAACCGGTCAAGTCCTTTGCTCACCGCCGACAATGGCATTCAGTTACTGCTCTACCTGATCCTTCTGACGGCTCCGGCCCTCGCGGTGTGCGGTCTCTACTCAAGCCTGTCTTCGCGCGCAGACACCGTCGCCCCGTCAAGCGAAGACGCCCCCAGATCGACACGGATGGACCAGGCTGCATTCAACGGCCGGGTCGGCGCCTGGCAGGTCGCGCTTCAGTCAGGCGATGCCTGGATCAATGATGATGCAGCCCGCCTTTTCGGACTTCAGTTCAGCGGCGAGCTGACAGTGCCGCAATTGCTCGAGCAGGTCTTTCCCGACCATCGCAACCATTTGCGCAACCTCATCGATGGGTGCCGCGCAGGTCAGCCTTTCACGACGACGATCGCAACCGCGATGTCGCGCGGAGAAACCTGGATCGAGCTTCGGGGCGGCCTCGACGACACCGGTGCTGGCCAGACCCAGTCTGTTAGCGGGATCGTTCTGGACGTGACCGAAACGATGCGCCAACGCGAGCGCCACAAATCATCCGAGGCACGGTTGAGACAGGCCATAGAGCACTTCCCTGCTCCCTTTGCCCTTTGGGATAACAAGCAGCGCCTTACCTTCTGGAACGACGCGTTCAGCGAACTTTTTGGTCTGGAAGATGTGGTGCGGGTCGGGGTCGGCTATGAAACTGTCATGTTGGCCCGCAGTGCCAATGTGATCAGCGAACGTGGCTCCCATGACGATTCAAATGTGACCGTCGTCGGTCTTCGAAACGGTCAATGGCTGAAAGTGGTGGAGCGTCGCTCACCGGCTGGTGGCCTCATCACTTTTGGCCTCGATGTCACCCGCGACGTAAAGAGTGAGGACGAACTTACGCAGCAAAAGAAGAAGCTTCGCGCCACCGTCGAAGAGCTTGCACGCTCCGAAGGTCACAATGCAGAGCTTGCCCGCAAGTACAACGAGGAGAAGGCCAAAGCAGAGCGTTCGGCCGACTCCAAAAGCGCCTTCCTCGCCAATATGAGCCATGAGCTGCGCACCCCGCTCAACGCGATCAACGGGTTCTCTGAAATCCTCGTCAATCAGATGTACGGCCCACTTGGTGACAAGCGCTACAGCGAGTATGCGCACGATATCCTGACCTCCGGCCAGCACTTGCTGGACATGATCAACGACATCCTCGACATCGCCAAGATCGAAGCGGGCAAGATGACAATTGATCCGAAACCGATCGATCTCGTCGATCCTGTCGACGCAGCCGTGCGGATGATCCGCCGTAAGGCAGAGGATAAAAGCATCGAGCTTTCACTACAGGCTCAAGAGCCATTGCCAGAGGTGGACGCAGACCACCGCGCTGTGCGTCAGATGATGCTGAACCTGCTCTCCAACGCGATCAAGTTTACCGATCCGGGCGGCCGCATTCTGGTCGTCGTTCAGCAGAAGAACGATTTTGTCCGTGTGGCCGTGCGCGATACTGGCGTTGGTATTCCTAAGGAACACCTGCCGCGCCTCGCCCAGCCGTTTGAACAGGTTCAGGAAACGCGCGAACGCAATTATGACGGTACGGGTCTGGGTCTCGCGCTCACGAAATCCTTTGCGGAAATGCATGGTGGCCGCTTCTCCATCGCAAGCGAAGTCGGCCGCGGCACGATGGTGAGCTTCTACCTGCCGGTCAGCAAGGATACGGCGCGCCCAAAGGTCAGCGTCGCTTAGACGGCCACGTTCAGTCTTCGACGGTTTCTTCGCGGTCGACCGCTTTCTCGGCGATGAACGCGGCTGCTTTCTCGACGCACTGACGCCCGGCATCAGCCAGCGCTCGTGCGCGGACAAGATCGCCCTGTCCGGGTACGTGAGAGCTAGCCAAAAGCGTATGCTGAGCGACCGGTTCGCGGCTGCGCCCATCCAGCAGGGTCAGCTGCAGCTGACAGACACCTTCGGTGCCACGCAGATAGAATTGCGTGACCCGCCAGTAGAGCTCGTACGCGCCGCTGACGCCCGTCACATCATCGACTGCAAGGCCGGCAGACGAGGTGCTGAATGCATCCAGAAGATTGATCTGAAACATGCGCGTTGACCGTTCGGCCCAGGCGACTTCGGGCACAACCTTGAAACCGTCATCCTCGCTCTGTGAAATGATCTTGCGTGATGCGAACAGGCGCGAGGCATCTGGCTCGCGGATCACGACATTGGTCTGAAGCTCGGCCAATGCCTCGGGGTCGGGCAGCTGATAGACTGCGCGAGGTTCTGGCTGTTCCGGCAGCACTGACACGCAACCGCCCGCCGCAATCACAGCGGCCAGACCAGCGCCTGCACAGAGTTTGTGTATGGTGGTCATTCGCCGTCTCTTTCATATGGAAGCGGTTCGTTGCGAAGCAGGCCCTGCGGGTTTTGCTCGATTTCACGTGTCAGTCTGTCGAGCCGCGAAATCAATGTCCGCATATCCTGTGCGATCAGACGAAAATCGACAACCGCGTCGGTACCCGGCCCTTCGATCACTGATGCTGCGGAATCAACGGCGCTTTCGACACGTTCGATGGCCGAACGGGCAGAGGCGGTCACGTCTTCAAGGCCGGTCGTGATTTCAGATATCTCATCCCCGATGCGTTTGACCTCAACGCTCGCATCTCGGCCGAGCTGGCCAAGGTCCTGCGACGCCTGATTGAAACTCAGCGCGGCGGAATTAGCGCTGGCCAGCAGGTCGTTCACATCGGTGAAAAGCTCACCATTGCCGCTAAGGGCGGCGGTAATGGCTTCGACATTCTGCACGCTGCTGGAGACCGCATCGATGTTTTCCTGGCTGAGCAGCTCATCGATACGTTCAAGCGCCAGCGTCGCCCGGCCCATGACCTCCGCACCGCTCGATACAAGCGCGCTCAGAGGGTTCGAGATGGTCTCGATTTCCGGCACATTCGCATCGGAGGCACGCTTCAGCCACTGCGCATTCGGTGAGCCCGCATTGATCTGGATGAACGTAACGCCGGTAATGCCCGCAAATTCAATCGTGGCGGTGGAGTCAGTCTTCACCGGCGTTTCATTGTCGACGCGAAAGCGTGCCCGCACCTTGGAGGCGTCGTCACGGTCGATACCGATGGAGGTTACTTCGCCGACCTTGATGCCGATATAGCGGACCGACGCACCCTCCTCGAGCGTAACAGGGCCTTCGAAGACGGCGTCATAGACATCATAGTCGCGGTTGAACTGTGACTGACCTAGCCAGAGGACAAAGCCGAGCGCCGCCAGCGCGGCGACAATAACGAAGGCGCCAATCAGCGCGTAATTTGCACGTGTTTCCATCAGCTCGCTCCCGCTTGGGCGGCGCGGCCACGCGGGCCGCAGAAATAGTCCTGTATCCAGGGATCGTCGTCCTGGCGAAGCTCTTCGATCGTTCCGGCTGCCAGAACCTTCTTGCGGCCGAGCACCGCGATCCGGTCGCACGTTGCGACAAGCGTATCAACGTCATGTGTGACCAGAAAGACGGTGAGAGACAAGGCGCTCTGCAGATCCCGCACAAGTGTGTCGAACCCGGCAGCCGTGATCGGGTCGAGTCCGGCTGTCGGTTCATCGAGAAACAGGATTGGCGGATCGAGCGCCAGCGCGCGAGCCAGCGCGGCGCGTTTGCGCATCCCGCCTGAGAGGTCCGATGGAAATTTAGGGCCGGCGCTATCATCAAGGCCGGACATGCGCAGCTTCTGGTCAGCAAGCTGCTTCATCAGCGGCTCGGGCAAGTCTGTATGTTCGCGCATAGGGACCATAACGTTCTCGCGGACAGTAAGGTTCGAAAAGAGCGCACCGTCCTGGAACATGATACCCCAGAGGTTCTGCACCTCCCGCAGATCATCGCCTTCAAGATCAGTGACGTTCTTGTCGAAGACCTCGACCGTACCGGTCTCTGGCCGCTTCAGCCCGACAATCGCCCGCAACAGCACGGACTTGCCAGTTCCCGAAGGGCCGATCACACCGAGGATCTCTCCCCGTTTTACGTCCAGGTCGAGTTCTTCATGCACAACATGCGTGCCGTAGGCCGTGGTCAGTCCGCGGACCTTGATCGCGATCTCCTCGCTCATATGCCAAGCTCCAGATAGAAGACGGCAAACAACGCATCGATAACGATTATGGAGAAGAGCGCCTGCACCACTGACTTGGTCGTCGACTGGCCGAGCGACTGAACGCTGCCACCGACAAGAAGACCCTGACGGCAGCCGATCAACGCGACAACCAGACCGAAAACGGGTGCCTTTGACATGCCCACCCAGAAATTCTGGATCGGCACATAACTCTGCATCCGGTTCATGAAGACCGTTGGGTTGATGTCGAGCGCAAGCCAGCTGACAAATGCGCCGCCGCCAATACCAAAGAGGACGGCGATAAGGGTCAGCACCGGGGTCATGATCAGCATCGCAAAGGCGCGCGGCACCACAAGCACGTCCATCGGGTTCAGCCCAAGCGTGACCATTGCATCAACTTCCTGGCGCATGCGCATGGCCCCGATCTGGGCGGTAAAGGCTGAGTTGGTGCGGCCCGCAAGGATGATCGCCGTCAGGATGACGCCAAACTCCCGCAGAACGGCGATCCCGACGAGTTCGACGGTGAATATGGTCGCGCCGAAAGCTTCAAGCGTGGTTGCCCCGATAAAGGCCACGACCATGCCGACGAAGAAGGATAGAAAGGCGACGATCGGCACAGCATCGAGGCCAGAATCTTCCATGACAGAGACAAGCGCCGTCCAGCGCATCTTCGATGGCCGGGTCACGATGTGCATCATCGCAAGTATCGTCTCGCCGAGGAAGGCGAGGGTTTCCACGGTCTCTTCGATGAAATGCGTCGCTGCGCGGCCCGTCCGCTCCAGTAGGTCGACAACGCCGAATTCGCGCTTTGTCGTCTCGTCACCACCTTCCGGGCGAAGCTCAGTGGCCTGCTTCAGGAGGGCGGCAACCTTGTCGCTTGCCTCGACAGGTTTGACTTCGGAGGCGCCCGCCCTGCAGGCGAACCGGTCAATAATGAAGGCACCCGCCGTGTCCAGACGCTCCAGATCCGAGCAATCAGCTTCAAGTACATCGATGCCGGACACCGATATCTCAGCGAGCTTATCGGAGACCTTGCCGATTGAATGGATGGTCCACGCACCCGACAGGGTCAGCCGTCCGCGCGAGGCGTCGCTTTCAAACTGGAAGTCGGGCCCGTCTGGCATTCGCCGCCTGATACCTTGCTGGTTAATGTCTGCGCGCTCAGACCTTGAGCATGACGGGAACCGTCTTACAACGTCCGGCTGTAACCCCAGAGCTTATTGCATATGACAACGCTTTCAATCGAACATGTTTCCTCACCGCTGGCACAGGCCTTTTCCATCTCGCGTGGTGCGAAGACGTCGGCCGAATCGGTTCTCGTGACACTGACGCGCGGCGAGAAACGCGGTCGCGGTGAAAGCGTTCCTTACGGTCGGTATGGCGAAACCATCGAATCGGTGGTGTCGGCCATCGAGGCCCAGCGCGGCGCGATCGAAGCGGGGCTCGGCCGGCAGGAGCTTCAGGGCCTGATGCCAGCCGGCGCGGCCCGCTGCGCCCTCGATTGCGCGATGTGGGATCTCGAAGCCAAGGAAAGCGGCAAACCGGTCTGGCAACTCGCAGGCCTGCCGGAACCCCAGCCGCTCGAAACCTGCGTAACCGTAGTGCTTGGCGAAGCCGCCGATATGGCGCGCGCCGCAGCGGATGCGCCTGGCAAACTGCTCAAGGTAAAACTAGGGGGTGGTGGCGACATGGAGAGGGTTCGCGCGGTGCACGAGGCGCGTCCCGATGCGCGGCTGATCCTCGATGCGAATGAACAATTGGAGGCAGGCGCCCTGCCCGGCCTTGCGCGAGAGGCAGCAAAGCTGGGCGTTGTCCTGATCGAGCAGCCCTTTCCAGCCGGCGAGGACGGTGCACTTCTGAAACGCCCGCCGGAAGTCGCCATCTGCGCGGACGAAAGCGCACACACGCGGGCGCAGGTTCAGGATCTCGCGCGCATGTATGATGTCATCAATGTGAAGCTCGACAAGACAGGCGGCCTCACCGAAGCGCTGGCAATGGTCCGCGAGGCAAAGGCCTGCGGACTGGGCGTCATGGTCGGCTGCATGGTTGCGGGTTCGATCAGCATGGCACCTGCTGCATTGCTTGGCGCCCTTGCCGACGCTGTCGATCTCGACGGGCCGCTCTGGCTTTCGAAGGATGTAGATTACGGCCTGAAATATGAGGGCGGCACCGTCTTCCCGCCCTCAAGAGAGTTGTGGGGCTAGGCCTCTTCAGCCCCCGTGGAATAACGGCGGGCTTGGCATTCTGGCGACGCTCGTCGAGAGAAGATGACCCCAGATCTGCGTATTCAGCGCCGTCGCCTCCTCATCATCCCTCGCTTCGAGCTGCGTCTGCAGCTCGATCAGCTTCTCAGCCAGCGCATTGCGGGTCTTTCGAAGGTCCGAAAGCCGTAGCGATGGAGCCTTAGGCACATCGTCCTCCATGCCCCCAGCCTGCAGCAGGCTGCGGATACCGGTAATCTCCGTGACCAGCAGATCTGCTTCTTTCTCAAGAAGCTCTCCTGCCATGACGGCAAGCAATCCGGACATCCGGGCATGACCGGCCGCATAATGACCTTCCAGATGCGGTACGACATCCCTGCCCAGCGTGGCACCGATCCGTCCAAGGATCATCGTGATATCGCTCATGCAGGAACTCCGTGTTTTACAGCCAGCCGATGGGCAAGCATGGTTTCGTGCGCGCAATGCGTAAACCAGCCTGAAAAGGCGAGGATCGGGTCGTCATTCTTTCCGTCCGCATAGGCGCGAGCCGAAGAGATCCAGATACCGAGACCTTTCAGGTGCGAGAAAAGGCTCCACCATTCAAAAGCTTGCGGATCAAAGCTGCAGCCCGAATTTTGCTGCCAGATTGCAATCGCCTCGTCCCAAGGCAGGAGGCCCGCCGCGAGCGCGTCGTCATTGCCGCCCCAAAGCGGGTCGGTCGCCCAGCCAAGGTCCTCATAGGGGTCACCAATATGGGCCATTTCCCAATCAAGGATGGCATTTATGCCTCCCTGCCCATCGTGAAGGTAGTTACCGGTCCTGTAGTCTCCATGGACCAGAGACATGCGCTGCGCCGGTGGCGGCGGGTTGGACGCAAGGTAGCGGATAGCGGCTTCGGCGACCGGTTGCGGCTCGCGCGCATTTGCCCGAATCTCACCGGCCCAGTGATCAAGCTCACGCTTCCAGCATGTGTCCGGCGCCGGCGTGTCAATCTCATTCTTGATCGGGGCGTCCTGGATGTCGATCGCGGCAATCTCGCCCAGATATCTGAAGAAATCGCGTCCAAGCGGTGCGCGGTTCTCACCCAGCCCA
This sequence comes from Henriciella marina DSM 19595, assembly GCF_000376805.1. Lineage (NCBI taxonomy): Bacteria > Pseudomonadati > Pseudomonadota > Alphaproteobacteria > Hyphomonadales > Hyphomonadaceae > Henriciella > Henriciella marina. The sequence goes on from NZ_AQXT01000002.1 coordinate 983,825, forward strand.
TCAAGGCTGAAAGGGTTGAGCGGTTCGCCGCCTTCTATCCGCCCCATGACAAAAAAAGGAGAGCCCAGCGCCTCATTTCCGGTTTCGAGAAATAGAGCCTCTGGCGCCGGTATCGCGCCCTTGCCGTAGGCGCTGCGGATGGCAGCGAACTCAACACGTCTTTCTGTCTCGATGAGGCTGTCAGGGGGATCCTTGCGCAGGATCACCCCCTTGGTCTTCGGCACACCCGCATCCTCATAGGCAAGGTCGACGGAATAGGTTTCCCGGCTGGCCCCGCCATGAATGCGGTGCATCGCCGTGATTGAAAGGTTGCTCGCGCCTGGCATATGCCTTTCGGCATAGCGGGCGAATTTTCTGGCTAGCGCGGGCTCACTAATGGGCTGCTCAGGCATCGAGCAGGCCCGACCAACCAGACGGTGCGTGCGGCCCGATAAAGAGCTGCTCCAGCGCGCCGATGCCTTCCGATGACTTTCCGTCCGGGCCCTCATGGGTCACCTTTGAGATCGCCTGGATGTGCAGATTAGTCGGCTCGTTCCACGCCAGGACACCCGGCTTGAAGTCCTCGCGCTCAATCGCAAACGCACCCTTGTAGACGCCATGGGCCCAGTCTGGATGTCCATAACCGAGGCCCTTCATCTGGAAGGTGGCGATAGGCTCGTAATGGACCTTGTGAAGTCTGTCCTGCGTATCCTTCACTTCCAGCAGGCCCTTGCTGATGCGGCGCGTCCCGGCCTCGTATTCGCAGGTGAACTTCGGCTCCTCAAGATGCTGCAGGCCTTGCGCATCCGCGCCGTCCATTCCCAGGACCGAGCGCGTATTCCAGCTCTTGCCGTGCTCGTCTTCGTTGACGTGAAAATAAAGCGCGAGGTTCTCGAAGTTGAGCGGCGTCCAGACCCAGTAGAACTGGTAAGGCTTTTCCGGAACGACCGGCTGAGGGTCCTGCGAGCCGATCGGGCGCACGCCCCAGCTTCTGTCGCGTGTGCCATAGAACTCATCGACCTCGATCCGTTCGCCGTCGATCTCGATCCAGCCGGACCAGTGACCATTCTGGGTCATCCGGGTGACATCCATCACCGTGCGCGAGCCATTGCGGCGCTGGAAGCGCGGTTCCTCAACCGGGAAGTGCCGGCCCGTAAAGGTCAACTCCCCGGAGATGCCCTCAGCATTGTCCAGCGTGATTTTCACAGATTGAAGCGGCTGGAGAACGTCGATCCTCATCGGACCGACGCGGGTATCCATACGCTCATGGTTCATGATGCGGGAGACATGAACTGAACGCTGCACCCCGTCCTTCAGGACAGAGAATGCGCCATCCATCACGTTGAGATGCGGATAAACGCCGAAGGCGGCGCCAAAGAAGACAGAGCCATCCCTGGAATAGCCATTGAAGAAGTAGCGGTCGTAGAAATTACGGTCAGACCCGGCGACCCAGACGGGCTCCGGTGTCTGGTGGATCGGGTATTCGTCGCCCCATGTGAGCATGATGACTAGCCTTTCTGTTTAATATTTGCGCCGCAGCTGATGACGTTTCCGGCGGGGTCCCATAGATAAAATTCTCGCATGCCGTGGCCCGGCCTGTCTGTCGGCTCTGACTCGATACGACCGGGTGCAAAATCGCTGTAACTGGAGGCTTCGAGCCACTCTGCGTGCAGGGTGTCGAGCTCATCAACACCATCGATGATCGTGTAGCAGGCCGTATTCTCGCCAATGGCCGGGTCAGCGCATTCCCAAAGATGGAGGGACAGCTTGCCGCGCCGTACAATCGCATATGCTCCATCCTCAAAGATAGCCGTACGAAAGCCGAGATGTTTCTCGTACCAGTCTGCCGCTTCCCCCGGATGTGGCACTGCGAATCTTGGCGACGTATGAGACCGCTCCAGCGGATCTTGCATCCAGTTTCCTTCCCTGTCGTGACCTCTTGGCGGGTCCGATCTTGTCCCTACAGTGACGAAACCGGTGAGCCGGATCAATCACTGACGCGGGGATAGTCATGACATCGAAAGTTAGCGTCGAGGAAGCCAACGCCTTTCTCGGAAAGGCATTCAACAATGCGCAGAACCGCTCTGAAGTCATCCTCATGGAAGACGGCCATGCGATCATGCGTCTGAAGGCCGGACCTGAGCATCTTCGACCTGGCGGATATATTTCCGGCCCGACGCAGATGACCATGGCTGACAGCGTGACGTACATGGCGATCTTCACCCGCCTCGGCATCACGCCGATGACGGTGACGAGCAATCTCAACATCAACTTCCTGCGCCCCTGTATCGGCGATGCGGTTATCGCGGAGGCCAAGCTGATGAAGCTCGGCAAGACGCTGGCCGTTGCCGAGGTGGAAATTCGCGCTGAAGGCTCTGACAAGGTTTCGAGCCATGTGATCGTCACCTACTCGATCCCGGCTGCCTGAGCGAACCCGCCGCTTGCCCCTGCGGCATACGGGCTCCTCCCTATTCGACGGGGCCTGCAAGGTGCTAGTTTCAGCCAAAAGACAAGTCCAAGGGAGATCAGTATGGGCGACAGGATTCTCGATGTACTCATCGTCGGCGCAGGCATTTCCGGTGTGGGCGCAGTTCGCCATCTGAAAGATCGCTGCCCGGGCAAGAAGGTCGCCGTCTTCGAGGCGCTCGACGGCTTTGGCGGCACCTGGAAGGTCCACACCTATCCCGGCATCCGCTCCGACAGCGACCTCTACACCTTCGGCTATCGCGACAAGCCGTGGACCGGACCGCCCATCGCCGCGGCTGAGGAAATCCTCACCTATATGGGCGAGTTCATCGAAGAGAATGATCTTGCCCCGCTCATCCACTACAATCACAAGATCACGAAGACCGAATGGTCCTCGGCTGAGAAGCTCTACACCGTCACCTATGAGACCCCCGACGGCGACCATCAGGTGAAAGCCCGCTTCCTCTGGATGTGCCAGGGCTATTACGATCTCGACAAGGGCTACACGCCCGACTGGGACGGGATGGAGAGCTTCAAGGGCAAGATCGTCCACCCGCAGGACTGGCCGGACGACATCGACCTTTCCGGAAAGAAGGTCGTCGTCATCGGGTCTGGCGCGACCGCCGCGACGCTGGTGCCGAACATCGCGAAGTCATGCGAACACGTCACCATGCTCCAAAGGTCGCCCACCTATTTCTCGACCGGACGCAATGCGAACGAGCTTGCCGATGAGCTTCGCCGTCTCGAGATCGATGAAGAGTGGATCCATACCATCATCCGCAAGAAAGTGCTGACCGATCAGCGCGATTTCACGGCGGCTGCGAACAAGGAGCCCGAAGAGGTAAAGACGCTCCTCTTCAATAACATCAAGGCAATTATGGGCGAGGATTTCGATATGACGCCCTTCACGCCGGACTATCGGCCCTGGCGCCAGCGTATCGCCTTCGTGCCTGACGGGGATTTCTTCCAGGTGGTACGTGACGGCGATGCGAGCATCGTGACCGATCATATTGACCGCTTCGTGCCGGAAGGCATCCAGCTGAAGTCTGGCGAGACCCTGGACGCCGACATCATTATCACGGCGACGGGCTTCAATCTGAAATTCCTCGGCAGTATTCCCTTTGTCGTCGATGGCGAGACAGTGGACTTCAATGAACGCCTCACCTGGCGCGGCATGATGGTGGAGGATGTGCCAAACATGCTCTTCGTTTTCGGCTATTTCCGCGCCAGCTGGACCTTGCGCGTCGATATTCTGGGTGACTTCATGGTCCGCCTGCTGGCGCATATGGACGAAATGGGCGCTGCCGAAGTGCGCCCTGAAGTCCCCGCAGGTGAGCGCACGCTCGAGCGGATGAGCTGGATGGACGCGGCCGATTTCAATCCGGGCTATCTTCAGCGCGGTGAGCATCTGATGCCAAAACGCGCCGAACATCCCGAATGGCAGCACACGCAGGACTATTGGCACGAAAAGGACGCCTTGCCGAAGGTCGATCTCGATGAAGCCTCGCTTGTCTATGAGGACGAGGCTGGCCAAGCTCTTTCGAAGAGGACGGCGAACGCCGCCTGATATGGGCCGTTGACGGGAGGCTGAACCATGCCACTGACCATTATCGCATCTCTGCTTGGTTTTGCGGGTGTCGCGCTCGGCGCATTCGGCGCGCATGGGATGGCCTCTCGCTTCACACCCGAAAGCCGCGGCTGGTGGGAAACGGCGACGCTTTATCTGCTGGTTCATGCGGTTGCCGTCTTCGCTGCCAGCCTTTCGGGCCGCACAGGTCTCTTCCAGACCGGTGGATGGATCATGCTGATCGGCGCCGTCATCTTTTCAGGTACGCTGTACGCCATGGCTCTCGGCGCCCCGCGCTGGTTCGGCGCCATCACGCCGATCGGCGGTGTCGGGCTTCTCATCGGCTGGGCGCTTTTCGCAGTGGCAGCGCTTCGGTCCTGACATCGTCTTCGCCAGGGGATTGGCAGCGCGCGCGATTTGAATATGGTGCGGCGCCAGATACTGCACATGTGAAGTAAATGGAGGAAACCATGGCCAGTCTTTTCGATCTTTCCGGCAAAGTCGCACTTATCACCGGCTCGTCCCGCGGCATCGGCAAGTCCATCGCCGAAGAGATGGCAGAGCAAGGCGCGAAAGTTGTCATCTCCTCCCGCAAGCCTGGCCCCTGCCAGGAAGTTGCCGAGGCGCTGAATGAGAAGCATGGCGCAGGAACGGCGATTTCTGTTCCCGCAAACATCTCGTCCAAGGACGAACTTCAGCACCTCGTTGAAGAAACGCGCGCCTCCTTCGGCAAGATCGACATTCTCGTCTGTAATGCCGCGTCCAACCCGTATTACGGTCCGATGGAAGAGATTGGCGACGAGCAGTTCGAGAAGATCCTCTCGAACAACATCATCTCCAATCACTGGCTGATCCAGATGGTCGCGCCAGAGATGAAAGAGCGCAAGGACGGCGCCATCGTGATCATCTCGTCTATTGGCGGCCTCAAGGGCTCCCCTGTCATCGGCGCCTACAACATTTCGAAGGCGGCCGATTTCCAGCTTGCCCGCAACTATGCGATCGAGCTTGGACCGCACAATATCCGCGTCAACTGCGTCGCGCCCGGCCTCATCAAGACCGACTTTGCCAAGGCGCTCTGGGAAAATCCGGAGAACGCCGCCCGCATCGAAAAAGGCACGCCTATGCGCCGCATCGGTGACCCGGTCGACATTGCAGGCGCAGCCATCTTCCTCGCGTCTGACGCTGGCAAGTACATGGCCGGCCAGATGATCGTCGTCGATGGCGGCTCCGTCATCGTCTAGAAAGGCCCCGCTATGCACAAGGTCGACCTGCCGGGCGATGGTCCGGCAGACCCGATTGATTTCGACACCTTCCGGCAGATTGATGTCCGGATCGGCACCGTCCTTGAGGCAGCGCCGCTGGAGGGCGCGCGCAAGCCCGCCATCCGTCTCGTGATCGATTTTGGTCCCGGCGTCGGGCATAAGAAATCCTCTGCGCAAATCACCGAACATTATGCCCCCGAACAGCTTCTCGGCCGGCAGGTGATGGCCGTGGTCAACTTCCCGCCGCGCCAGATCGGCAAGTTCATGTCCGAAGTCCTGACGCTCGGTTTTCCCGATGATGGCGGGGCGATCGTGCTTGCCGCGCCGGATACGCCAGTCCCCAATGGAGCCCGCCTCGCATGAGCCTCACATACAATCCGGAAGACTATTCGCCGATGTTTCAGGGCTTCCTGAAAGGCATCAGCTCTGGCGACTGGCCAAGCAAGCCCAAGGGCATCGCCAAGCTTGGCATCATGCCGGAAGACTGGCTGAAGGAAATCACCCCCGGCAAGGTCCATTATGTCTGGCCCAATGATGGCAGCCATGACATTCAGCCCGGCCGCGCCTTTGGCGGCTGGGTCGGCGCGCTTTCAGATCATGTCGTCTCCATCTGCATGTTCTCGGCGCTGACCGATGGCGAGGCGTTCACGACGCAGGATTTGCAGATCAAGCTCTTCCGGCCGGTCGGCCACGGCGACATCACGATCAAGGCTGAGGTCGTGAACCGCTCAAGGTCGACAGGATACATTGAGGCCGAATGGCGCAATGAAGAGGGCAAGCTGCTGGTGAAAGTCATTGCCTGGAAGGCCATCCGCACAGTTGAGGCAATCCACGGCGCGCGCTGAGGCCTGGTGCTATTTCAGTGTGATCCCCCGCTTCTCCCTGGGGAGAGGGGAATGTTTTTTGATACCCATCTCGGTCACTCCCGGCGATCGTCCTTCGACTTCGCTCAGGATGAGCGCCTCTTAACCGCCCCCTGTACCAAAAGCGCCATGCAGGGTTCTCCCGCTGGCGGTACGTGTCGTCTGCCCAGTCAGTGACAGGGCCGGGCGCGCCCGGAGCGGACGCTGATTAGTAATGCCAGCCTTTCGGCGTGGCTGTAGAGCGACCGTTCAGGACGCGCCCTGCGAAGATCTGGCCGTTCGGGTGTCCCACTCCCGGCCCGTCTCGGTATGGTTACGCGACTGGCCTGCCAGCCGCGCTCCTGAGCCCACATGACGCCGCACCGCCATTGGCAGGGGCGTTACGCCCTGCCGGCAGCATCGGTCACCTTCGCACTCCACCTGCGGTTGGCATCTCTGCCGCCCGCAGGCCCTCCCGCTTTGCTGAAAGCCCTGGCGGGGTCTTTCCGGCGAGGCTCCAGCGCCGCGAGAACCATCCCCACCGGTCGGTCCGGACCGCCCTGTCTGGGGATGGGATGGCAGTAGTATGGCTGAGCCTGAGAGGGGTGGGGATGAATTCCCTATTCGTCCCTTCTCCCATTGGGAGAAGCGCCGCGGATGAGGGGGGACAACAGGTAAACGAGCGCTGCGACTGGCAATGATGACAGCCAGCATCGCATCGCTGGAACGAAATCGTGTAACGAAAGGGAGCTCCCCCTCACCCCTAACCCCTCTCCCTTGGGAGAGGGGAAGGTGGCGACGGAAGATGGATATCCAGGAAATCCAGGATCGGGGGCCAGTCCTCTTCTTCGAGGCCGTGAAAGCCGCCGCGCAGCCAGAAGGCGATGTTTCCCGACGGATTGAAGTCTTTCATCGACCCCTGTTCGAGGCCCGGGACACCGAACAGGTCGTACACCTCGCTGGCCGCGCGTGCAGACCGGAATGTGCCGGCCGGGTCAGACCAGACATCGCGGCGCGCGTTTCCAAGGAAGATCGGGCGGGGTGCGATCAGGGCGAGGAGCTGATGCTGATCGACAGATAGCTCATGCTCATAGCCCACATAGTTGTCGTATACGGTCGCGAACCAGTGCGGATAACGCATCGTTATTTCGGCGACGGACTCGCCTTGCTTGTCGCGGGTCAGGGCTGCCCCGCCTGTCCCTGACTGGTTGGCGATGACGGCATCGATGCGGCTATCGAAGGCTGCGGCCAGCAAGGCGGACTTGCCGAACCGGGAATGTCCCAGGGCCACGATCCGGTCACTATCAAAGTTCTGGTCTGCTTCCAGCGCGTCGATCATGCGCGAATAGATCCAGGCCCAGGCCGCAATCGCGCCCCAGCGGTCATCGCTCTCGGCGCGGGCCGGGGCGAGCTCGTTCAAGGCATCAAGGCCGGCTGTCGGATTATCCGGGATGATTTCGCGCGAATGGATCGAGGCGATCGCGAAGCCGCGGTCCAGGAAGGCGTCCACCGGCGGATGGGAAATCCGGCGCTTGAAGACCTGGCCCATAATGAAGGAGAGCGGACCGCCATTGCAGGAAACGCCCGGCCCGCCATGGGTCACGGCAGGCTCGCGGTGATTGTGATCGAGCGGGCAGAAGCTCTGCAGCAGGATGACGCCATAGGGCGTCTCACCGCCTGTCGGACGCAGAAGATCGATCTGGAACGCTTCGCGATCAACATCCTCTCCGTCAAAGCTGGCTGAGACCCTGATTTCGATGAGTTCGCGAACGGCGCGCCCGTCCATTGCCTCATCATCTATCACAGACCGCGAGAGGATTTTGGTCTTCGAGGCGTCCGGAAAGAAGCCATAGACCGAATACTGAAAAGCCTGTTTCAGGGAAGGGACTGCGCGCGCCGTCCAGTCGTCCACATTTGTCACGCTCTCGCCGCTGACAGGCAGTGCCAGGATGGGAGGCTCTACGGGCAGATCCGGGACATCGAGCGAGGCTTTTTCAAAGACATTCGTTGCACAGCCTGCGAGCAGCGCCACACCTGCAATGACAAGGTTTCTGGGGACCTGCCGGAAATGGGCTGAAAGGCGATGCATGGCCTGCTGGGTAAGGACGCCCGGCGATGGCTGTCAATGACGGTGAAGCTGGCCAGCCTCAGCCGCCATCGTGACCGCTCAGCAGTGATAGCTCATTGTCAGCGAAATTTCGCAATTCAACCAGTTGACGTTGCTCGCCAGCATACCTAATTGAGCGCCGTTAGCAGTCGCCTCTTGTGAGTGCTAACACTACGAACATATTGCCCGCTCGGGCGAAAGCAAAGGTAAGAGAGCAAATGAAATTCCGTCCTCTACATGACCGCGTTCTCGTGAAGCGCGTTGAAGAAGAAGCCAAAACCGCTGGCGGGATCATCATTCCAGACACCGCGAAAGAAAAGCCGCAGGAAGGCGAAATCGTCGCCGTTGGTTCCGGCGCTCGCGGTGACGACAATGAGATCGTTCCAATGGAAGTCAAAGCTGGCGACCGCGTCCTGTTCGGCAAGTGGTCGGGCACGGAAGTGAAAGTCGACGGCCAGGATCTTCTGATCATGAAGGAAAGCGACATTCTCGGTATCGTCGAGTAACCCCGCTTCCCTTTTCCAACACACAATTTCGAACTGAATTTCAGGAAGGAAGACAGCTATGGCTGCCAAACACGTAAAATTCGGCGCTGATGCGCGCGAGCGTATGCTCAAAGGCGTCGACACGCTTGCAAACGCGGTAAAAGTGACCCTCGGCCCTAAAGGCCGTAACGTCGTCATCGAGAAATCCTTCGGTGCCCCACGCACCACGAAGGACGGTGTCACCGTCGCAAAAGAGATCGAGCTCGAAGACAAGTTCGAGAATATGGGCGCACAAATGCTGCGCGAAGTTGCCTCCAAGGCAAACGATGTTGCCGGTGACGGCACGACGACTGCGACGGTTCTCGCTCAGTCCATCGTTCGCGAAGGCATGAAGCGCGTTGCCGCCGGCATGAACCCGATGGACCTGAAGCGCGGCATCGACAAAGCCGTTCTCGAAGTGACCAAGGACCTCGCGCATCAGTCGCGCAAGGTGAAAGAGAACTCCGAGATTTCGCAAGTCGGCTCGATTTCCGCCAATGGCGACAAGGAAATCGGCGACATGATCGCGCATGCGATGGAAAAAGTCGGCAATGAAGGCGTCATCACGGTCGAGGAAGCCAAATCCCTCGAAACCGAGCTGGAAGTCGTCGAAGGCATGCAGTTCGACCGTGGCTATCTCAGCCCGTACTTCGTAACGAACCCTGACAAAATGTCGGTCGAACTCGAAGACCCATACATTCTTCTTCACGAGAAGAAGCTGTCTTCGCTCCAGCCAATGCTGCCAATCCTCGAGCAGGTCGTTCAGTCCCAGCGCCCGCTTCTGATCATCAGCGAAGATGTCGACGGCGAAGCGCTTGCGACGCTGGTCGTCAACAAGCTGCGCGGCGGCCTCAAGGTTGCTGCGGTCAAGGCACCTGGCTTCGGCGATCGCCGCAAGGCCATGCTGCAGGACATCGCTGTCCTGACCGGCGGCCAGGTCGTTTCCGAAGACCTCGGCATCAAGCTTGAGAACATCTCGCTCGACATGCTTGGTACCGCCAAGAAGGTCGAGATCGACAAGGACAACACCACGATTGTCGATGGTGCCGGTTCCAAGGACGAGATCGAAGCCCGCGTTGGCCAGATCAAGAAGCAGATCGACGACACCTCGTCCGACTATGACAAGGAGAAGCTCCAGGAGCGTCTCGCCAAGCTTGCTGGCGGCGTTGCCGTGATCAAGGTCGGCGGTGCAACTGAAGTCGAAGTGAAAGAGCGCAAGGACCGCGTTGACGACGCGCTGAACGCAACGCGTGCAGCTGTCGAAGAAGGCGTGATCCCGGGCGGCGGCATTGCCCTGCTCCGCGCAGCTCGCAACATCAAGGTTGATAGCCTTAATGCTGACGAGCAAGCTGGCATCGACATCGTCTGCAAGGCGCTGGAAGCTCCGATCCGTCAGATCGTCAACAATGCCGGTCTTGAAGGCTCAGTCATCGTGGCGAACATTGTCGCCAACGACGATCAGGCCTATGGCTTCAACGCCCAGACCGAAGAGTATGGCGACATGTACAAGATGGGCATCATCGACCCGGCAAAGGTCGTGCGCTCTGCCCTGCAGAACGCTGCTTCTGTCGCAGCCCTTCTGATCACCACCGAGGCTGGCATCGCCGAAGCACCGAAAAAAGACGGTGACGGCGGCGGCATGCCCGACATGGGTGGCATGGGCGGTATGGGTGGCATGGGCGGTATGGGCTTCTAGGCTCACCCCACGTCTCACCAGACGCAATAATGGAAAGCCCGGTGCCAAAGCGCCGGGCTTTTTTATGGGTCACATTCGGGACGCGGCTATTATTGCTGCATGTCTGCGTTATCGCTTTCTTCGCGCTGCTGTTGTTTTGCCAGCGCGTCTATCTCGGCTTCAAATTCGTCGATAAATTTCTCTGCTGCGTCTCCCGAGAGCCCCTCTTTCATAGCCATCGTTTCCGGCAACTCACTTTCCGATCTGATGGGAACACACTCGCCATAGTGGTCGGAGGCGACGAAGCGTCCAGAACCGCCGCCGAAGTCCATCCTGTCGCGGTAGGTTACGCTCCCGTCTTCATGAGTATGCACCACGGTGACGCTGCCGCCAGGGCCTGGGCCCCAAGCTTTGTAGGCGAGCACAGACCCGCCACCTGCACTGATGAGCGGAAGCGTCTTTGAGAGACGGCGCGTCTTTGCGAGATATGACCGAAGGTCGCCAGCCTCTGCGACCTCTGGAACGGATCCCGGGCCTCCCGGCTCATCCACGACAAATATCTCCTTGGCATTTCCGCCATGATAGATGTTGGTCGTATTATCGACCGTAACTTCGGTGGTGAAGCCCGTGTCGATCGTGACCGAACCGGTCTTGGTGCAGAGGAAGTTCCGCTCTGCAAGCAAGAGTGAACGATTGTTTGCCTCCTGCGCCGAAGCCTCATTAAAAAGGCCCGCCGGGCCGGCCAAAAGGACTGTCGAAAGAATGAGTCCGCGTATCATACGGCACCTCCAAGGGTCAGAGTGTCACGCTACCCTGAATTGAGCGCCGCCTATCCGCAACAGAAAAACCAGTTTTCGTCCCCCAGAAGCGTGAGCGAAACTGTTCACCTTTCGTGACGTGAACTGTCCCTTGAAAGCCCCCTGTCCCGGGCGTAAGCATCTGACCCATGAGCAAGATTTACGACAGCGCCGCAGCCGCCCTTGATGGCGTGCTATTCGACGGCATGACGATCGCTGCGGGGGGCTTTGGCCTCTGCGGGATTCCGGAGCTTTCCATCGCCGCCATTCGCGATGCGGGCACGAAGGGCCTCACCATCTACTCCAACAATGCAGGCGTCGACGGCTTCGGTCTCGGTGTTTTGCTGGAGAGCAAGCAGGTGAAGAAAATGGGCTCGTCCTATGTCGGCGAGAACAAGGAATTCATGCGCCAGTATCTCGGCGGAGAGCTGGAGCTGGAGTTCAACCCGCAAGGCACGCTGGCTGAACGGATGCGCGCTGGCGGCGCCGGGATTGCCGGCTTCTATACCAAGACCGGCTATGGCACGCAGATCGGCGACGGCAAGGAAGTGAAGGAATTCCACGGCGAGAACTACATTCTCGAAGAAGGCATCTTCGCGGATCTCGCCATCGTGAAAGCCTGGAAAGCCGACACGACGGGCAACGCCATCTTCCGCAAGACGGCCCGCAACTTCAATGAGCCAGCCGCCATGTGCGGCAAGATCTGCGTCATGGAAGTCGAGGAGATCGTTGAGCCCGGTGAGCTTGATCCCAACCATATTCACTTGCCGGGTGTCTTCGTGCACCGGCTGGTACAGGGCGAGTTCGAAAAACGCATCGAGCAACGCACGGTCCGGCAGCGTACTGAGACGAACACTGCGGCGACAGGGGAGGAAGTCTGATGCCCTGGACACGTGATGACATGGCCAAGCGCGCCGCGCAGGAGCTGGAAGACGGGATGTATGTCAATCTCGGCATCGGCATTCCGACGCTGGTCGCAAACTATATTCCGGACGGTGTTTCGGTGACCCTTCAGTCTGAAAACGGCATGCTGGGCATGGGCCCCTTCCCTTACGAAGGCGAAGAAGACGCCGACCTGATCAATGCTGGCAAACAGACCATTACCGAGCTGCCGCATACCGCTTTCTTCGATAGCTCGATGAGCTTTGCGATGATCCGCGGCGGCAAGATCAACATGGCAATCCTCGGCGCAATGGAAGTCGCAGAGACTGGCGACCTTGCCAACTGGATGATCCCTGGCAAGCTGGTCAAAGGCATGGGCGGGGCGATGGACCTTGTCGCCGGCGTAAAGCGCATCGTCGTCATCACCGATCACACGTCAAAGTCCGGCGATCCCAAACTGATCAAGGAATGCACGCTGCCGCTGACTGGCAAGGCCGTGGTGGACCGCATCATCACCGATCTTGGTGTCTTCGATGTCGTCGATGGCGGCCTCGAGATTATCGAGCTGGCGCCGGGCGTCGAGCGTGATGAGGTGTATGAGAAGACAGCCGCAAAGCTCGTCAATTGAGCGAGCTTCCAGCCTGTCCGCAATGCAATTCGGCTTTCACATATGAAGACGGCGCGCTGCTGATCTGTCCCGAGTGCGCGCATGAATGGCCAGCAGACCCGTCACTTGATCCGGACCTGAAGGTCTGGCGCGATGCCAATGGCGTAGAGCTGCACGATGGCGATACGGTCACCGTCATCAAGGATCTGAAGGTGAAGGGCTCATCCTCCGTGGTGAAGGTCGGCACGAAGGTGAAGAATATCCGCCTCGTCGACGGCGACCACGACATCGACTGCAAGATCGACGGCGTTGGCCAGATGGGCCTCAAGACGGATTTCGTGAAAAAGGCCTGATCGCTAGTCGATGACGGCGTCCTCAAGCACGGCAAATAGCCGCCGCTCATTCTTGCGCAGGCGGACAGGGCCGGCCTCGCGCTCAGGCTTCTCGCCATTGCGTGCCATCTCGACCAGTCTGGGATGGATGTAGGAATTGCGCGCGATGGTCGGCGTGTTACCGAGGCGTTCGGCTGCCGCTTCGGAGATGGCCTTGATGCTATCGGCGCCTTTGTGAAGCGCTTCGACGGCCGCAACTGAGCCGCCCCATGTCCGGAAATCCTTGGCGGTAAACGCTCCGTCCCCTGCCCAGCGGATGAACCGGTTCACCTGCCTTGAGCCGACATGCCCGTCGGGTGTGTCGAACAATGATTGGCCGGGCAGGCACTGGAGCTCACCAACGGCGTGGGCGAGGCTTTCGTCGCAGATGGACACCTCCTGTTCCTTGCCGCCCTTGCCCTTGAACCTCAGGCGCAACGTGTCCTCGTCGGTTTGGCGAACGTGTCGCTTGTAGAGGGTCGCAGCGCCGAACGTTCCGTTCTTTGCATGGCGCTCTGACCCGATGCGGATTGCGCCCTTGTCGAGCAGGCGGACAATGGCAGCCGTGGCAAGTTCGACATGGTCTTCTGGATCATCCAGAACCGCTTTCACGCACTTCCTGATGCGCGGCAGGGCCCTGCCAAAGGACAGCATGTCGGAGAACTTCACCTGCTCGCAGTGGGTCCTCCACGTCTCGTGATAGCGATACTGGGTGCGGCCCGCCTCATCTTTGCCGGTCGCCTGAAGATGGCCCTTGGGGAGCTTGCATATCCAGACATCGGTCCAGGCAGGCGGCAGGACGAGCGCCTCTGCGCGCGCTCTCCTCTCACCCGTCAGCGTCTCGCCGTCTTCATCCAGATAGGTGAAGCCCTTGCCATGGGACCGGCGGGTCCAGCCCGGCTCGGAGCTGCAGACATAAATAAGCCCGGCATCGGCCGGGTCCATATCTTCGCGTGAGAGTGTAAATGGCATGAAGGTGAAAACCTGCGAACGCGCTGCTGGTTCCTGCGCATTTTGGCGCAACGTCATGGCTTGCAAGCGACCGGGAGACACCAGACAGTGCGGTCTCAAGTTTTGAGGAGATGAAGTGATGGCTAAAGGGTCAATGCCGGTTCTGGTCGGCGTCGGGCAATCGATGAGCGAATGGGACGGGACCTCGGGCCCTGACGGCGCACCATCACCGCTCAGCCTCGCAGTGACGGCCTCGAAGACCGCCATCAATGACGCGGGGATCGAGGCGTCCGCCATCGACACATTGACCTTTGTCCGCATCTTCGAAGACTCGGTGCGCGGGGCGAAACACCCACATGGTCACAATACCAACCTGCCGGGCACGCTGGCGCGCGATATCGGCGCGTCGCCAGAGCGGCTGATTTATTCGGACGTTGGCGGACAGAGCCCGCAGGCACTCGCAGGGGAAATGGCGAACCGTATCCATGCAGGCGAGATCGACGTCGCGCTGATCACTGGTTCTGAAGCCAATCGCGCCTCCAAGGGGGCGCTGAAGAACAAGGTCGAGATCAACTGGGCAGACAGCAGCGATGCCGATTATGAGGATCGCGGCCTTGGCGGCGAAATGCTGTCACGCGCCGAGATCAAACATGGCCTTGTGGCGCCGGCTTTCTTTTACGCCCTGTTCGAGAACGCCATTGCGGCCCGCGAAGGGCGCAGCCGGTCGGGCCAGCGCGAAGCCATGGCGAAGCTGTTTCACCCTTTCTCAGACGTCGCCGCCAACAATGAGTACTCGCAGTTTCCTGTCGAGCGCTCGGAGGAATTTCTGTCCACACCGTCGCCGGAGAACTATGAGTTCGCCGACCCTTTCCTCAAGTGGCATATCGCGCAGGATGCGGTGAACCAGGGCGCCGCCGTCCTGATGATGTCGGAGGAGAAGGCAGAGGAACTCGGTGTTGCCAGGGAAAAGCGCGTTTATCTGCACGGGGCCGGGGAAGCGAGCGACGACCTCCTCACGCTGCGCCCAAAACTCGATGGGTCATGGGCGATGGAGACGGCGATTTCACGGGCGCTTGATCAGGCCGGACGCACATCCGGCGGTATCGCGCATTTTGATCTCTATTCCTGTTTTCCGTGCGCAGTATTCTCATCCACGGCGGCGATGAACATCGATCCGTTTACGGATGAACGACCTCTGACGCTGACAGGCGGGCTACCCTTCTTTGGTGGACCGGGAAATAATTACTCCATGCACGGACTTGCCGAAATGGCGCACAAGCTGCGCGAAGAGGCCGGGTCCTTCGGCCTTGTTCTCGCGAATGGCGGATGGATGACCAAGGAGGCGGTGGGCGTCTGGTCGACCACGCGGCCTGATGCGTTCAAGCCGGTCGAACCGTCAGCGAAACCCACCGAGCAGGTCGAGCTTGATCCAGAGCCAAGTGGCGGCACGGTCGAGACGTATACGGTCGTGCACGGACGCGAAGGCCCACAGCATGGCGTCATCCTTGGGCGAACCAATGAGGGCAAGCGCTTTCTCGCGATTGCGGACCCCGCCGCGCTCGACAGGCTTCGTCAGGACGAAAGCCCCGTGGGCGCCAAGGTGACCACGCGAACCGAGGGCGAGGTCACACATTTCAGCTTTGCGTGACCTGCCTATGCGGTATGTCTGGCATATGAAATCAACACGTTATTCGCCCGTATCGCCGGTTTCGCTGTCGCAGCCGCCGCTCTGTCAGCTTGTGTCACGCAACCTGAACCCTGCACGCCCGAATGGGTGGAGTGGAAAACCGACCAGGTTCTGGAGAGGTTCGCCTCTTCGAACATGGACACGATCCAGGCCTTGCGGCGGGTATCGGGCGACATTGAAAACCCTGGGCCTCTCTTGATGATCCAGCTGGCGACGCTTGCGGATGATTTCACCGATCTCGCCCGGGACTTCGACCGGATCGTCCTGCCGGAACTCAATGATGCGGTCGCCCAGTGCAGCCGGTCGCAGGACTTTATGCCGGCGTTTTCGAGTTTTCTGCGCGATGAAGGCGTCGGCGAGGATGCCATCGTCTGGATCGAGGCGCTTGGCTATGTGGCAATGGGATCGCAGAGGCGATGAGTGAGGCGCACGCCACCCCCCTGATCTTTGGTTTTGAGTTCGACACAGATGGTAATGTCAGGCGCCTTAGCTGGGACGATGTAAAGTCCGGTGAGGCCGAGCGGCCGGAGGTTTATCGCTGGTTGCATCTTAACCGCTTGTCCGCAGAGGTCAGAACATGGCTGACCGAAAAAAGCGGCATCAGCACGGTCATCGACACTGCCCTGCTGCAGGAAGATACGCGCCCACGCTGCATCCGCCATGGCACCGGCTTGCTGATCAATTTGCGCGGCGTGAACCTCAATGAGGGGTCAGAGCCCGAAGACATGATCGCCATCCGGATGTGGATGACCACGGGCGTGGTTGTGTCGCTTCGGGCGTTTCACATCCGCGCGGCGCAGGACCTGCGCGACCAGATCATGGCAGGCGATGTGCCGACGTCTACCGGGGCGATCATTACCTATATCGCCGCGAAACTGACCGAAGGAATTGAGCCGGTTGTGTCAGACCTCGATGGGCAGGCTGATGATTTCGAGGATCAATTGCTTCAGCCCGGTGTGAGCTTGCCAAAGTCGGCGCTCGCCAATTTCAGGCGGAAAGTTCTCGCCCTGCGGCGCTACATCATCCCGCAGCGAGAAGCGCTCAGCCATCTCGGCCGGGACGGCGCGGACCTGCTGTCGCAGAGCGATATCCTGCACCTTCGTGAAGTCGGAGACCGGGTGACACGGATCGGCGAAGAGCTCGATTCGATTCGTGAACGCTCACTCGTCCTGCAGGAACAGGTTCTTGAGGAGCGTGCGGAGCGGATGAACCAGCGCCTCTTCGTGCTTGCCATCATATCGGCGGTGTTCCTGCCGCTTGGTTTCGTGACAGGGCTGTTTGGCGTCAATCTTGGCGGCATGCCGGGGGCGCAAAGTCCGATCGGCTTTGCGGCGCTCTGTGTTGGCATGACGGTGCTCGTCGGGGCGCTGCTCGTCCTGTTCAGACGGGTGCGCTGGCTCTAGATCCTCATGCCTTCTGAAAGATGACGCTCAGATTGTTGGCTGGCATCTCGATGACCTTGTGAAGCGTCAGCCCTGCCGACTGCGCCAACGGGACGACCTCTCGATCAAGATCGCGCACACCCCAGCTTTCATCGCGGCGCTTCAAGTCGCTGTCAAAACGCGCATTCGAGTCTGCGATCGCGCCATCCCGGGCGAACGGGCCATAGATGAAGAGCTTGCCACCCGGCGGCAAAAGACGCCCTGCCCCGGCTATCAGTCCCTCCGCCGCCTCGAAAGGCGCAATGTGAATCATGTTCGCGCAGAAGATGCCGTTGAGGTCTGCAAGAGACTCTGCCTCGCCCCAATGGGACTTTGATGCATCCAGACGAAGCGGGCCGCCGAGCCGCCCGCCGCGGTCAGTATGATCGACCCATGCGGTCTGGCTCGACAGACTGATCTCGTCGAGATCGGAATAGGTCCAGTGCAGACTTTCAAACCGGTCTGTAAAGGCGGCGCCATGCTCGCCGGTGCCCGAGGCGATCTCCAGAATGTGTCCGTCCACCGGCATATGCGCGGCGAGAACGTCAGCAATCGCATCGCGGTTTCTCGCCGCCGAAGGAGAGTAGCGCCGACCGTCTTCCCCGGTATTGCGGTTTTCCAAGGCGACCGATTTTCCGCTCGCGCCGATATCGTCCTGGTCTTCGGCCATGTAGCTTACGTCTCACCCTGTTCGAAGTCGAACTGTTCGGTATCAACGGTGGCCTGCATCATGCGGGCGTAACGCGGGCCGACCGCCGCTTCTGGCGTAAAATGTGCGTCCAGCCGCTCCACGAGGGCACTGGATAGCTCAATCTTTCCGGCCTCGATGTCGTCCTTCAGATGGGACATGCTCGTCGTGCCCGGAATGGGGATCACATGATCGCCCTTGGCGAGCAGCCAGGCGAGCGCAAGTTGGGCAACGGTGCAGCCAGCCTCGTTCGCGATGTTGCGGGCGCCTTCGAGCAGTTTCAGATTACCTGGATAGTGCTCTTGCGAGAAGCGCGGAAAGAGGCGCCGCATGTCGCCTTCCTTCATATCCGTCGGATCGTAAGGGGGGTCAGCAAGAAAGCCGCGCCCGACAGGCGAGAAGGCGACGAAAGCAATATCGAGCTCGCGGCAGAGATCGAGCACCGCGATCTCAGGATTGCGCACCCAGAGCGAATACTCGGTCTGGAGCGCAGCGATCGGGTGAACCGCCTGCGCGCGCTTGATGAGCCCAGCGCCCATCTCGCTGAGGCCGATAAAGCGGATCTTGCCCGCATCCACCAGATCAGACAGCGCGCCGACAGAGTCTTCGATGGGCACGTTCGGGTCCGGCCGGTGCATGTAATAGAGATCGATGACGTCGGTGTTCAGCCGCTGGAGGCTGGCATCACACGCTGCCTTGATCGCCTCCGGACGGGCGTCCAGAACGCGCTTGCCGTCCTTGACCGCGAGAACGCATTTGCTGGCGAGGAAATACTCGCTGCGCCGCTCACCGATGCTGCTGGCGATCAGCTTCTCATTCTCGCCGGCCCCATAAATGGTGGCGGTATCGAGAAAGTTGCAGCCCTGATCGAGCGCGCTGTTAAGCAGCTTGGCTGCCTCATCAGGGGGTGTCGGCGGGCCGTAGGCATGGCTGAGGTTCATGCAGCCGAGCCCGATGGGGTATACGTCTGCATCCCCGATCCTGCGTGTCGTCATGGAAGGCTCCTTGTCCTAGCTGCGCGGCTTGAACTGCTCACGCAGGGCCGGTTTCAGGATTTTGCCATTGGCGTTGCGCGGCAGCGGCTCATCCTGGAAGCGGATTTCGACCGGCACCTTGAATGCAGCGATCTGGCTGGCGACGTGGGCGCGGAGCTCATCCTGCGTGACCGACTTGCCTGGCTTCAACTGGACGACAGCGCCAACTTCCTCACCGAGCACCTTGTGCGGGATGCCAACGACCGACGCGTCCATGACCGCTGGATGATCGTAGAGGGCGTTCTCAACCTCGATACAGTAGATGTTCTCGCCGCCGCGGATCAGCATGTCCTTGGCGCGGTCAACGAGGAAGAGGAAGCCTTCTTCGTCGATACGGGCAAGGTCACCGGTGACGACCCAGCCATCCTTGAATGTCTCAGCCGTCGCGTCCGGCCGGTTCCAGTAGCCCTTGCAGTTTGACGGGCTCTTGCACCAGAGCTCACCGACCTCGCCAGCCGGGAGGATTTCGCCTTCCGGATTGACGATTTTCAGCTCAACCGCTTTTGGCGGCGCACCGGCGCTTTTCGGGCGGTGCACATAGTCCTCGCCAATATTGAGCGTCGCCGTCGCGCAGGTTTCGGTCATGCCCCAGCCATTGCCGGGCTGCGCCTCTGGAAAGCGCTTCTTGATTGTCGCGACGAGCTCTGGCGCTGATGGCGCGCCGCCATAGGAGACGGCGAGGATGGATGAGAGATCATACTTGTCGCGGTCGGGGTGTTCGAGGACCTGCCAGGCAATGGCAGGTACCCCGCCGATGGCAGAGATCTTCTCCGCCTCGATGATCGGAAGTGCCTTGCCGGCATCCCATTTGTACATGCTGACAATCTTGTCCCCGCGCAGCAGCGTCGGGATGAGCACGGCGAACGACCCTGTCGCGTGGAAGAACGGAATGGACAGGAGCGTCGCGCGCTGCTCTTCCGGGTCCGGCTCTGGTGGTTGCTCGCCGCGGCGCAGGAACATCCGCGCCTGGCACGTCATGGAATTGAGGAAGTTCGAGATGACAGCGCGGTGCGTTGCGAGCGCGCCCTTCGGCTTGCCTGTGGTGCCCGACGTATACATGATTGTCGCATCGTCTTCGGGGCCAAGCTCGATGTCCGGCAGGCCCTTATTCTCAAGCGCGGCCCAGTCGCCCGGTTCGCCGATGAAGCTCTCGAAATTATGGACGCGCGGATTGTTGCGCTCTTCTTCGGTTTCGCGCGCGATGATGACGGCTTCGAGGTCAGCAAGTCCGCCAAGGTGCTCGCGGACGCGCTCATAGATTTGCGGGTCGACAATCGCGACCTTCACGCCGGAATTCTGCAGGCCGTATTCAAGCTCTTCGCCGGTCCACCAGGAATTCATCGGCGTTGCGATCGCGCCGATGCTGAGGGCCGCAAAGAAGGCCACCGACCATTGCGGATAGTTGCGCATGACGATGGCGACCCGGTCGCCCTTCTGGACGCCGAATTCATCTTTCAGAACGTGGGCAAAGTGACTGACGGCGCGCCAGTGCGCAGCGAAAGTAACGCGCTCATTCTCAAAGACGAGGAATGTGCGGTCGCCATGTAGCTGGGAAGCCTCGACAAGGATGCGGAGCGTCGCCGGAGCTTCGGGATAATAGCGCATGTGAATGCCGTTGATCTCACCCTCGGCAACGGCGAGCGGGGTCCCTGGCTGAGCGAGCATCTCGTTGGCTTGCTCGATGGATAGTGCCGGCCATGCTGTTGCGTCATCTGCTGCCATGACGTTTCTCCCTGTCACATATTAGGTTTTTCGCACTCAATCATGAGCGCAACACTCTTGAAAGAGTGTGGTTTAACGAAAAGCGCGTTTCTGCCTAACCGGCGACGTTGCAGAAGCGAACCTGCCGCTGGGTGCCGTCTGGTTCAACAAGCGAATAGGTCGGCCCGGACAGGTCTTCCGCGCTACAGAGATAGCCGATCTGGAACATGTCGAGGACATACTCATTGCCGGGCTGAAGGGCGCTTGCCATCATGATGTCGCCTGCTTCTTCATGGCGGCCAAGCTCAAACAGAATCTCGAACCGCTCCATCGGGCTGAGACCGCTTTCTTCAAGACGCACGACCATGGCGTTGCGTTCGGTTTCGGCGTTCGCGAGAAGCGCTGCAGCATCAGCAGCGACTTCGCTGCCTGGATGGCTGGCGGCGATTTCCTCAGCGTCGTCAATGGCCCCTTCGAGATCATTTCCGACACCATAGCGAAGCATTGCGCGCGAATAGAGTATCTCAGCCTTTTGCGCATCTGTGAGCGCTGGATCGCCAAGAAGCTGGGTCAGGCGATCGATGGCGGTCTGTTCATTGCCAGCCCGCTCCAGGGCAGAAACGGTCCCCATCGCAAGCTCATAATTATTCTGTTCTGCGGTCGCTCTGCTCGCGCTGGTCCCGGATCCTCCGGTCGACGTGCAGGCACCAATCAGGCCAAGGCCCGCGAGGCTGATAATCAGGTTGCGCATAACGGGGACTCCGGGAGAGCTGCTAGGGATACGAGGTTCGAATCCAGATCTAGCAGACCCTGCGCGGAAAACGGAATCGAATTACGAAGTTTCCGTGGTCGTGCACCAGTCGAGATCGGAGAGATGACTGATATTCTCTCCATAGTTCCATTCGCCGCGACCGGCTGAAGAGCTGCGGCAGAGATAACCGCCCGCCTCAAGCAGGCCCGCATCGAACGGGTCGGGGGCAAGACCTGATTTGCGGAACCGTTCAGCGGCCTCCGCAACGGCCGAGGTCGCGACTTTGTCGTCGAACCATTCCGGCAGGGTCTGAAGACCGTTCAGGCGGCCTCGCGCTGCGTTCAGCTTTGCCTCTGCGATGCGTATAAGGGGGGCCGTATCAGGTATGCTCGCGGCCACCGGAGCCGCGTCGCCATCGGCTGGCGTGGCATTGATCGAACTCGCCGCACGCAAATCCTGAATTGCATCAGGAAGCTCAATAGCGCTTTCCGTGCGGATGCGTCCGCGCTCATATTGTACCCGTGCGCGCTGCGCCGGAGACAGAGTTTGAGTATTGAGGATCTGCGTCAGTTTCTGGACCGACGCATAAGGGTGCCAGGCGGAATTCGCGTCGGAGACGGCAGACTGAAACGAGGCCGGGTCCATATTCACCTGTTCAGGCACGGTTTCGCAGGCCGTCAGCAGGGCAGCAGCGCCAATCGCGGCAATCAGTAATGATCTCATTGTCTTCCTCATGAACAGAAGGGTCGGTGAAAGCCTAACCCGCACCGAATGCTACGCGATACGCACTTACAGAAAACTTAGGCAAACTTGTGTCGGTCAGGCGCGCGCAAGGCGGTCGATTTCGCGCATGTCACCACGCCCCAGCGCATCGATTGCGCGGGATGCGATGCTGCGCGCATCAAGGCCGGCTGCGGCGTACATGAGGTCAGGCTTGTCCTGATCCTGAAATGTGTCTGGCAGGTGGAGCGTACGAACCTTGAGGCCGCGGTCGAAAGCATTCGTTTCAGCAAGATGTTGAAGCACGAAAGATCCAAACCCGCCGCGCGCGCCCTCTTCCACGGTCAGCAACACCTCATGATCGCGCGCAAGCCGATTGACGAGGTCTTCGTCCAGAGGCTTGGCGAACCGCGCGTCGGCGACGGTGCAGGAAAGACCCTGAGCGGCAAGCATCTCCGCGGCCTTCATAGCCTCCTGCAGGCGTGCACCGTAGGAAAGGATGGCGATGGTGGAGCCCTCGCGCATGACCCGGCCCTTGCCGATCTCCAGCGCGGTCGGTGTCTTCGGGAGTTCGAGACCAATGCCTGATCCGCGCGGATAGCGGAACGCGCTCGGACGGTCATCAATCTCGACAGCTGTGCGCACCATGTTCACCAGCTCTGCCTCATCGGCAGCGGCCATGCAGACAAAGCCCGGCAAAGCGCCGAGATAGCCAATGTCAAAACTACCGGCATGGGTCGGGCCGTCTGCGCCAACGAGACCTGCACGATCGATCGCGAAACGGACAGGCAGGCGCTGGATCGCGACATCGTGGACGACCTGATCGTAGCCGCGCTGAAGGAAGGTCGAATAGATCGCCGCGAAAGGCTTCATGCCGTCGGCGGCCATACCGGCAGCGAACGTCACCGCATGCTGTTCGGCGATGCCGACATCGAACATGCGCTCAGGAAATTCCTGTTCAAAGAGGTCCATGCCTGTGCCACCCGGCATGGCCGCAGTGATGCCGACGATACGCTCATCATTGCGCGCCTCTTCGATCAGCGCCTTGGCAAAAACCTTGGTGAAGGCTGGCGGGCCAGCAGCGGATTTTTGCTGTTCACCTGTGACGACGTTGAACTTGGCAACGCCGTGATACTTGTCGGCGGAGTTTTCCGCAGGATCGTAGCCCTTGCCCTTCTGCGTCACGACATGGAGCAGGACGGGGCCGGTCTGCATGGCCTTGCAGTTCTCGAGCACTGGCAGAAGGACTTCGAGGTCATGGCCATCGATCGGGCCGACATAATAGAAGCCCAGCTCCTCGAACAGCGTGCCACCCATGGCGAACCCGCGAAGGTATTCTTCAGCCTTGCGGGCCTGGCTTTCGAGGCCGATGGGCTTGGCGATGGATTTGGCGAATTTGCGCAGGCCCCGATAGGAGCGCGAGGACACCAGTTTGGAAAGATAATGGCTCATCGCGCCAACCGGCGGGGCGATGGACATGTCGTTGTCGTTCAGGATGACCAGCATATTGCTGAGGTCGGACCCGGCATTGTTCATCGCCTCATAGGCCATGCCGGCGGACATGGCGCCGTCACCGATGACGCAGACGACCTTGTTGTCTTTCTGCATGAGGTCCCGCGCCTTGGCGAAACCGAGGCCCGCGGAGATCGAGGTTGAGGCATGGGCAGCGCCAAACGGATCGTACTCGCTTTCGTCGCGCTTGGTGAAACCGGAAAGCCCCCCGCCCTGGCGCAGCGTGCGAATGCGGTCCTTGCGGCCTGTCAGGATCTTGTGGGGATAGCACTGGTGGCCGACGTCGAAGATCAGCTTGTCGTCTGGTGTATCGAAAACCGCATGAATGGCGACAGTCAGTTCGACGACGCCGAGACCTGCCCCGAGATGGCCGCCGGTAACCGAAACGGCGTCGATAACTTCCGTGCGGACTTCATCCGCAATCTGCCTCAATTCCTCGCGTGAATGCGATTTCAGATCAGCAGGCGAATTGATCGCATCAAGAAGTCGTGTCTTCGCTGGCAAAGTCATTCTGCCGGTCCTTTCTGCGGACATCTTTTCTCAGGGTCGGTATAAACCCTAACGTGTCCTATCAAGAACATAATCAACCGATTGCAGCAGGATATTGGCGCGTTCGTGAAAAAAATCGAGATGCTGCCGGGCCTGAGCTGCAAGAAGCTGGATGCGTTCCCGCGCCCCTTCTATGCCAAGAATGGTTACGAAATTCGCTTTTCCAGCATTGGCATCGCTGCGTAGCGTTTTTCCGACGACCGTCTGATCGCCTGTCGCATCGAGGAGATCGTCAGCGATCTGGTAGGCAAGGCCCAGGTCCTGCGCAAATCCTGCGAGCGCGTGGCGGGCATTATTGCTTGCACCGCCTATGATGGCCCCCGCTTCGACCGAGTACGAGATGAGCGCGCCGGTTTTCAGCCGTTGCATGCGGGTAATCGTGTTGAGATCGCGCGGGCTTACTTCCTGAAGCATATCGATCATCTGTCCGCCGACCATTCCATTGGCGCCGGATGCGTCTGCAAGTCGCTCGATCAGGCGGAGCCGGACTGCAGGATCTCGATGGGTCTCGTCGCTGGCGAGGATCTTGAAGGCAAGTGTGAGGAGCGCGTCCCCGGCCAGCACCGCCGTGGCTTCATTGAAAGCCTTGTGAACCGTTGGCTGGCCCCGGCGAAGATCATCGTCATCCATGCATGGCAGGTCGTCATGAACGAGCGAATAGGTGTGCACACATTCGAGTGCCGCTGCTGTGCGAAGCAGTGCTTTCTGATCGGCATCGAACAGCTGGCCGGTCTCGATGACGTAGAAAGGCCGCATCCGCTTGCCATTGGCGAGCGCGGCGTGTCGCATGGCGCGCATGAGGTCCGCCTCAGGACCCTGCGCCGGCGGAATGAGTTGATCCAGCGCGACCGTTACCTTGTCTGCGACCTCGGTCAGACGCGTCTCAAACTCCATGGCAGGATCCTTACTCGAAGCTGGCGCTCTCGGTTGCAGGTTTGCCGTCCGGGCCCTGGACGATCTGCTCGATCTTGAGTTCAGCCGCTTTCAGGCGCGCTTCGCAATGCGATTTGAGCTTCGCCCCACGCTCATAGATTTCGATGGACTTTTCAAGCTCGACCTCGCCGCCCTCAAGCCGGCGGACAATGTCCTCCAGCTCCTTGAGCGACTGCTCAAAGCTCATTTTCTCAATATCCTGGGCTGTCTGATCGACCATCAGAGTTGCTCCGCGTCAGAGGTAAAGTGGGTACCCTAAGCAGCTCACCGCTGCATCACAATGGGCCGTTTTCAAGATTTCCCGCGATATTCATAAATGCGGTAGCTCCAGTACTTGTCGCCCCCATCACGCACGCAGACCCAGCCAATCCGCGCCATGGCAGGGCGTAGCATCCGGTTGAACCAGCCATGTGCGGCCAGGTAGACTTTGCCATCTGCTGAGGCCTCATGAAGATGCTGTGCAGCTTGCTGCGCACGTTCGCGTGCCTGCCGGTTGCTCTCGCCATCAAGGCTATGGCCATAGAGCCAGACGGTCCGCGCAATGACATTCCAGGTCTTCGGCAGGTATTTGCGGTTGCGAAACCGCGGCGGCGGCAGCGGCGCTTCGACAAAGACAGGATAGGTGTCCGGCTCCTTGCCGGTGGCTAGGCGGGCGGTCTCAATGGCACGCGGCGCTGTCGAGCTGAGCACGATGTCGGCGTCGGCGACCGCAGCTTTGAGGTTTTCAGGCACGGGCTGGTCTGGCGCGAGGCTGCCTGCCTCATAGCGGTCCCACCAGTCGCGGTATTCTTTCCAGTCGAGCCGCGGCCCTGCCGCCCTGTCGAGCGCGGGGCGTCCATGACGCGAGACTACAATCGGGCCGCGCACCGATTTTCCCGTTTCGGGTTTGCCGGTCTGCATTGATCTTCCGCCCTAGCAACTTCGAGCACGCACAAGCCTTTCACGACTCGCGGCGCTCCCTCAACCGCTGAAGCGCTTAGCTGGACGCGTCGCTATCGGCAAGCTCCAGTGCTGCTGCCGCCTTCCGGAAGGATTTCCCGATACCGACCAATCGGCCCATCGGTCTGATCTCGCTGATGCAGACCTGGTCGAGCCTTCGCCTGGACGACTTCATGACGTCGGCCAAGCGGGTATTCAAGTTTTGCTCGCCCGTGCGCCATGCCTGCCCCAGCAGGCGATCTGGCCGCATGGCGAACGGCTTGCTGCGTACCACACCAGACCCGATCGGGAGCTGGAAGTTCGAATAATGCCGCTTGTAATGATCGAGCCCGGGACCGGCATCATAGACCTTCGCGCCGTCCCTGCCGGCCATGGCTTCCAGCATGAATTGCACAACGAAATTGCCAGGCGAGTACTGATTGAACTCAGCCTCATAGGCTGTGATCCAGCCGTGAAAGACCTTGTCAGACAGCAGAACGAGTTCGCTTGCGGCGTGCTTGCCATCAAGGTGAAGACTGACGAGCCGCAAGCGGAATCTGTCGCTTTTCTGGTGGCGAAGCCCATCAAGAAGCTGGTGCGCCCATTCGGAAGCCAGCACATCGTGGCGGCCGGTCCGGTGGAATTGCTCCCGTTTCAGGTGGATCAGCCTGCTGAACGTGTCGTCGCTCGGGTCATCGAAGCAGAATTCGACTTCGGAAAAATCGCGCTCCATATTGCGAGCGAGCCTGCGCATTTTCTTGAAATGTTTCGGCCAGCGGCTCCCCTGATTCTCCAGGAAGGTGTCCCACCCGGCGCTCACATCTGACATGTTCGCACCCGCCATGGTCAGCCGGGTCAGGCTTTCGGCATCCTGGGGCAACCAGCCAAAGCTGGACATCCCGAGGAGGCCGAGGCCGCGCAGGAAATCGCAGGCGGCCAGATCTGTGTCGCCTGAAAGCACCGGCCCGTGCCAGTCCGAGAAGGGCCCGCCGATCGGACGCGCCCAGGCCCCCGGCCGTCGATGGAGCGGCCAGGCCCCGACAAGCGCGTCCCCCTGAAACGCCAGTCCAAGACGTGCATCGGGGCGCACCCCGGCAACGAGCCTTGCATATTCCGGATCAAAGAAGGGGTCGTCGTAGATCGCTCTCGCATCACGCAACGCATGGAATTCGGCCCAGATATCTTCTGGAACGTTTTCAATGCGAAGGAGGCGAAATTTCAACTTTTCCATCCCAGTCTCTTACGCAGGACTGGATTAGGATTTTGCAAATATCACGTCAGAATTCGCGCCTCTGGGGAAAGGGTCTAGAGACCTCTCCAGAGGCGTTTCTTCATGCACGGGTCTGCATTTGCGCTCGAACAGGAATAGGTGGAGAGCAGAACCGTGTCCGCACGCCCGATGAGATTTTCAGCCGGAACGTAGCCGACGGATGCCCGCACCGAGGAGACTCCCGGCGGCAATTCGCAGCCTGTCTCATCGATGACGCCCTCGGAGTCTGTCGGGCAGTGACCCGTCACGGAACGGCCGTCTTCTGAATTGTCCCGGTTGTCGCCAATGAAGAGGTAGTGGCCTTCGGGCACTTCAAAGACGGGCGTGCTGTCGAGGCTTCGGATCTGGCTTGGGCCCTGCTGCCACTGATGGGTCAGCCAGGACTTATCCCCGATGGTCTCGCGATATTCGCGGGCCGTCTCCCGGCCCCGGAAGTCGTGCGGGGTGTAGGAGATCCGCCTGATGAAGTCGCGCTCGATCGGCTCTCCATTCAGGAACAGCTGCTCATTGATCATCTGCACGAGGTCACCCGGTAGACCGATGATCCTTTTGATCATCACCCGGTCGGTGTGGGGATGCATGAAGACAGCGACATCGCCGCGCTCTGGCTTGCTGCCAAACACCCGTCCCTCGCCATCGGGGATGAGGCGCCAGGCACCCCAGGGCAGGCTGTAGCGGCTATAGCCATATGCGAACTTGTTGACCGCCACACGGTCGCCAACCTGAAGGTTTGGCACCATGCTTTCGGACGGGATAACGCGCTGTTCGTAGATAAGGAATGAGAAGATATAGAAAGCCGGGATGAAGATGAGCAGCGTAACGGCCCATTCCCTGAGCTCGTGGAGCACTTTCTCCTTCAACGTCCGATTTTCCTCGGGCGAAGATTCAGCGATTTCCGACGAGTTGCTCATGTCAGGCCGATACTGATTCCTTGCAGCGGGCGCAGGGCGTCCAGCTGTAAAACACTGTTTGGCCGGACCCTTAAGGGATGCGGTCAGCCAAGGCTTTGAGCGTCCGCGCCGCTCTGGTCAAGTAGATGATGGCCCGCGCCTGCGATTCATTCGCGGCTGTTGCGACACCGCCGCGTGCAGGCTCAAACGCCTCGATACCAGTCCACACCATCGCTATCTCGCTCAACCACGGCGTGGCCTTCGGCAATCAGATAGTTGAGATGCGCAATTGCCTCACCTGTTGCGAGGGAGAGAGAGTCGTCGCCGATCTTCCGGCCGAACAGAGCTGGAAACGTGTCAACGACACGGCGTGGTCCTTCTCCCAGACGCTGAGCGAGACGCCGCAGCCCAACATCATGGCCGCGCACCAGATGATCGAGACGCTTATGCGCCCCGCGAAACGGCGTATTGTGCGCTGGAAGCACCAGAACATCGTCAGCGACGGCTTCCTTCAGCCGCGCGCAGCTATCCAGCCAGTCCTTCAGCGGATTTGCCTTCGGCTCGGTTGGATGGACCGACACGTTGGAGGAGATACGCGGCAGAAGCTGGTCGCCGGAAATCATGACATTCTCGGCTTCACAATAGAGGCAGGCATGCTCGGGGGAGTGCCCATTGCCCATGACGATCTGCCAGTCGCGTCCGCCCAGCCTGATCGTCTCTCCGCTGCCGAGCCTGCGATAGGCATCCGGCATCTGGCTGACGCCCTTACCGAAACGCCCGAAGCGGCTGCGATAGGTGTCGATCTGTTCAGCGGTCCAGCCTGCAGCGATATAAAAGTCGATGCCCGCGGCGGGGGCCTCGCGGCCTGTATCTGCGACCAGCATGCGGCAGGAAATATACTCCAGCTGGCTCATCCATAGCTCTGCGCCTGGGAATTTACGCGTCAGCCAGCCAGCATTGCCTACATGATCTGGATGCATGTGCGTGACGATCACGCGCCAGACGGGTCGGCCGCCCAGCTTTTCCTCGAAAATCTTGCGCCAGGCGTCTTTCGTTTCTGGCAGTGGCATACCGGTATCAACGATCGTCCAGCCTTTTTCGCCGTCATCGATCAGCCAGAGATTGATCCATTCGAGCGCGAATGGCAGGCGCATTCGAAGCCAGTGCAGCCCCCGTATGATTTCCGTGGTCTCGCCCTGCTCCGGGGTCTGCTCATCGAAGGGGTAAATCAGGCCGGGCTTTGCCGGGGTCTTTGTCTGTAATCCATCCATGGCGTCAGCCTGCCATGATTGGGGAGCGCGACCAATCGGTGACGGCGGGGAAGTCAGCACGCAATGACATTGACGGCGAGGCCGCCCGTGCTGGTTTCCTTGTATTTGTTCGACATGTCGTTGCCGGTCTGACGCATCGTCTCGATGACCTGGTCCAAGCTGACCTTGTGCTGGCCCGTGCCCTGAAGGGCGAGCCGCGCCGCATTTGCCGCTTTTACAGCCCCGAAGGCGTTGCGCTCAATACATGGGATCTGAACGAGGCCGCCGACAGGGTCGCAGGTGAGGCCAAGATTGTGCTCCATGCCGATCTCGGCGGCGACACAGACAGTATCGGCGTCGGCGCCCCATACGGCAGCAAGCCCGCCAGCGGCCATCGAGCAGGCGACGCCCACCTCGCCCTGACAGCCCATCTCGGCCCCGGAAATCGATGCGCGCTGCTTGTAGAGAAGACCGATGCCACCGGCCGTCAGCAGGAAACGGCGCGCCTTGTCGGGGTTCAGCTTGTCATCATCGCAGCAATAATGGCGCATGACGGACGGAAGGACGCCGGCCGCGCCATTTGTCGGCGATGTGACGACACGCCCGCCCGCGGCATTCTCTTCATTCACGGCCATGGCATAGACATTGAGCCAGTCGAACAGCTGCTCGCGCTCATTCGAGCCTGGATTATCGACAAGACGGCGATAGAGATCTGGCGCGCGGCGTTTCACGTCAAGCCCGCCGGGAAGCGTGCCTTCAGTGCCCAGTCCGGCGCGAATGCACTCCATCATTGTCTGGGCGATTTTATCCAGTCGTTTCTGTGTCTTCTCACGCGTTCTTCGTGCATCTTCGTTGTGAAGTACGAGCTCATCGACCCGCCAGCCATGCGCCTTGCAGAGCGCGATCATTTCGGCTGCTGAACTGAACGGGTGCGGTGCGCCGCGGGCGCTTTCGACGAGGTCACCCTGAGCTGGCTTTTCAAGTTGCTTTCGCGAGGCAATGAAGCCGCCGCCTGTCGAGTAATACTCCCGGCTGTAGGGCTCTTTACCTGACCCGTCATGGAGCGTCAGGACCATGCCATTGGGATGCAGGTCCGGGACGATGTCTGTGCAGAACTGGAGGTCCTTGAGCGGATTGAGCGCAATCTCGGGACCGCCGTCGAGCTGTATCGTCTTTGTCTGCACGATCTGCCTGAAGCGGGTTTCGGCCTCTACCGGGTCGGCCGTCTCTGGCTGCATCCCCACAAGGCCCAGTATAACCGCCTTGTCTGTGCCGTGCCCCACCCCTGTCAGAGCAAGCGAGCCCTGAAGCGCGACCTCTATACGCGTTGCGCCATCCAGCCTGCCTGCCCGGTCAGCTTCCTGAAGAAAGCGCCGCGCGATCCGCATCGGGCCCACCGTGTGTGAGCTGGAGGGGCCGAGGCCGATACGAAAAAGGTCGAGGACAGAGAGCATGGAGACATGGCCTGACGCATAAGGAATAGAAACGCTCTTTCGGGCTATCCCCTGCTTGCCTTCTCAGCAAGTCCGTCGCACCTTTGGATGCATATGGCCCGCCAGAGGCCGATACGGGAGGAAATCGATGACCATGATGACCAGACGGCGCCTTCTGGCGACCGGGACCTCGCTTGCGGCGCTGCTGCCCTTTGCCAATGCGTGCGCCCCCGCAGCCGTCATGCGCGCCGGAGCCGGATCTGATAATCTGGACGGCGTTGCAATGGCGCAGAAGATCGCGAGCGGCGAGACAACGTCGATCCAGCTGACCGAAGCTGCGATCGCACGGGCGGAGGCGGTAAACCCGCAGATAAATGCCCTGGCGACCAAGACCTATGATCTTGCGCGCACGCGCGCCGCGGCCAGCCCTGCAGGCGAGTTTGGCGGCGTTCCAACTGCCATCAAGGATCTCGATAACTGGAAAGGCGCGCCGACCATGTATGGCAGCCGCGCATTCCGCGGCAATCTCGCCGAGTCCGATTCGGTCCTGCCGGGCCGTTGGCGCGAGGCTGGTGTGGTGGCCATCGGTAAATCCACGACGCCTGAGATGGGCCTCACTTCATCGACAGAGCCACTTGTCACCGGCGCGACACGCAATCCCTGGGACCTTTCGAGGTCCCCGGGCGGATCATCAGGCGGGGCTGCGGCTCTTACCTCAGCGCGCGTCGTTCCCTTCGCACATGCAAGCGATGGCGGGGGCTCGATCCGTATTCCTGCCGCCTGCTGCGGTCTTTTTGGATTGAAACCTTCACGGGGGGCGCTTGTCTCGGCGTCCAGCGGCGCGCCGGTTGAACTGAGTGTCGATCATGCTGTCACGCGCACCGTCCGAGACAGCGCCGCGCTGTTTGCGATGGCCGAAGCAGAAAGCGACCTGCCCCGCATCGGCCGTATTACTGGCCCCTCGACGCGCCGGCTCAAGATCGCTTTTGCGCCGGAGCCAGAGAATGGGGCGGCACTTGATGCGGAAACAAGAAGCGCAATCGAGCAGACAGCGACGCTCTGCCGCGAGCTTGGCCACGAGGTGGTCGACTGGAAACTGCCAATCGATGGCAAGAAATTCCAGGACCAGTTCATCCTGTTCTGGGCGGCAGGCGCTGCCCAATTCATGCAGGACGCAGCCGCCCATACCGGCAAGCCGCCTTCCGGCGAGCTGGTCGAGCCCTGGACGCTGGGGCTCGCATCCTATTTTGCGGCGCGAGAGGGTGAGTTCGCGGAGACTGTTGCCGACCTTCAGGCCTTTTCATCCACCTATGACGGCTGGTTTGAAAATTTCGATGTCCTGCTGACACCGACCGTCTCGACACTTCCGCCAAAAATTGGCGCGCAGGCTCCAGACGGCGACTTCGAGGAAACGATGAAATCGGTGACCGATTATGTTGCCTTCACACCCTACATGAACGTGTCCGGGGCAGCCTCCATGAGCGTGCCGCTTTTCTGGTCCGAGGGCGGTCTGCCTATCGGGTCCATGTTCTCAGGCCGCCGCGGCGATGACGGATTGCTTCTGGCGCTCGCCTACGAGCTGGAAGAGGCAAGGCCGTGGATCTCGAGACGCCCGCCGCTGATCTCTGCTTGACGGGACCAGTGGAAGCTGAAACCCGTGGCCAATGTCCGCAAAAGAAAAACGCCCCGTATATCTGGCAGGCTCCGGCAGTAGCGCAGAAATCGTTATCAACGCGCCTCAGAGGCGAAACGCCCTCAGCATGTCCATGTGGTCTGCGCTTCCGGTTCTGGTGCGCACCGTAGATGCGGACACGGCTGCGAAAGCCCTCATCATCCATGGAGGCGAAGGCGGTCATTTCGCGGCCGGCGTCGATATCTCGGAATTCGAGACGATCTATGACGGCGAAGAAAAGACACGGCAGACGACAGCGATTATCTCCGAAGCCCTGGATGCGATCATAAAATGCAGGAAGCCCGTAATTGCTGCCATTGAGGGCAGCTGTTTTGGCGCGGGAATCTCCCTGGCTGTGGCCTGCGACGTGCGCATCGCGTCTACCTCAGCCCGGTTTGGATTGCCGCCTGCCAAGCTTGGTATCGTCTATCCGCCCGCCGACCTCAGGCGGCTGTTAGAGACAATCGGCGCACCCGCGGCCAAGCGTATGCTGTTTACCGCCCGCCGGTTCACAGGCGGTGAGGCCGCACAGATGGGCCTTGTTGACGAGATCGCCGAGGAAGGCCTGACTCTGGCAGCTGCCCGGACCATGGCGGATGAAATATCCGGCAACTCAAGATGGTCGGTGCGCACGCTGAAAAAGATGATTGGCGAAATCGGATCCGGTGTGCCGGACGGAGACCTGCTCCATCACATGGTTGAAGGCGCTGCCGGAGAAGATTTCCGGGAGGGCTATTCAGCCTTTCTCGAAAAGCGCAAAGCCAGCTTCCCGTCAGGTTAGCCAACCACGCGGTCGACCAATTGCGTGACCGGCAGCCGAATTGCTGCAATGCAAACGCTGGTCCTCGCCCAAATGGGGCGTGATGCACAAAATCCTCACTTTCCAACTATTTCTGCATAGCGCTGAGTTGCCCCATTGAGCTTATGCCACGGCTCATTCTAAGCGGTGCTGCGCTGCGATCTCTAATAATTATTGGGATTTCGGCGATCTGGAAAGAACAATAAGTCTTTTGGGAGACCCATCGTAATGCATTGCAGCAAATTCCTCCTCGCTGGCGTGGCTTCTGCAGCCATTTTCGCTCAACTTCCTGCGCTGGCGCAGGACGCATCCGACAGCGACCGCGAGTCCGCCGTTGACCGCGTTCTTCAGAAAGTAACCGTTTCTGCGACCAAAAAACAGAATGTCGAGGACGTCCAGGACGTGCCGGTATCTGTGACGGCTTTTAACGCTGACACGCTCGACGCGCTCAACGTGACGACGCTGGAAAGCCTGTCCTACACCACACCTAACGTTTCGCTCGACGACGTTGGCACTGCGCGCGGCACGGCAAACTTCGCCATCCGCGGTCTTGGCGTGAACTCCTCCATTCCGTCGATCGACCCTGCAGTCGGCGTGTTCATTGACGGGGTTTATCTCGGCGTGAACAGTGGCGTTGTGGTCGACCTGTTCGATCTCGAAAGCGTTGAAGTCCTTCGCGGCCCGCAAGGCCTGCTTTTCGGTCGCAACACGACCGGCGGCGCCCTGGTGGTCAACACCGGCAACCCGACTGACGAGTTCAGCTACAAGGCACAGGCAACCTTTGACGGCCCGATCGACGATGATCGCGGCGGCCTCAACTCCACCGTCCAGGGCACCGTTTCCGGTCCGCTCATCGATGGCGTTCTCAACGGCAAGCTCGGCGCTTATTACAACACCGATGCCGGCTATTTCAAAAATCTGAACGATGGCGACAATCACGGCGAAGCCCAGGTCGCGATCTATCGCGCCGCACTCGAGTGGTTTGCAACTGACCGCCTGACCGTTCTTGCGAAGGGTGAGTTTACCGACAGCCGCGTCGATGGCCCATCTGGCCAGAACCGGTCCTACTTCGACCGCGACAGCTTTGATTTCTCCATCAACAGCCCGGGCACGGGCGATGCCGAAACCATCTTCGGTTCAATTCGTGCCGACTATGATGTCGACTTTGGTAATGGCCGGATCACCAATATCCTCGGCTATCGCGAGTATGATTCGCTCAGCACAGGCAGCGACATTGACGCAACCCCGTTCACCCTGTTCCATTCGGAAGCAGAGTTCGTTCAGGAGCAGGTTTCCAACGAGCTTCGCTATGCTGGCACATTCGGCAAAACGGATCTCACGACCGGCCTCTACTACTTCAACCAGACGCTCGACTACACCGAGGTCCGCAACCTGCCAACGACGCGTCCGGCCCCGCTTCCAGCGAGCATTCCGTGGATCTTCTACGGCGGCGGTTCGCAGGACCACACGGTCTATGGCGCCTTCGCAAACGTCGACTATTCGATCACGCCTGACCTGATCGCGACCGTCGGCCTGCGTTATTCGAAAGAAGAAAAAGACGCGGACATCACCTTTATCCGTCCGCGCTTTGAGTGTTCGGTCGCTGAAGGTACATGCCCAACCACCGGCTTCAACCAGCTGCTGGGTGCCATTGGTGCGCAAGAGCCAAACGGCTTCTCCGACGGCGATGAGTGGTCCAACTGGACACCGAAGCTTGGCCTGCAATACTTCTGGTCGGACAACTTCCAGACCTATGGCTATTACACCAAAGGCTTCCGTTCGGGTGGCTACAACTTCCGCATCACGGACGTTGCTGTGTTCCTCGGTCAGATCCTGCCTGCAACAGGCGGCGAGCCCGGCTTTGACGAGGAAGAAGTCGACGCCTTCGAAATCGGCTTCAAGTCAGGCAGCGAAGACGGCCGTATCCAGCTCAATGGTGCAGCCTTCCTGACCAAGATCTCCGACATGCAGCGTGAAGTGAACACCGCTGGACCTTCCGGCGTCGTTCAGAACATCCTCAACACGGCCGATGCGACCATCACCGGCATCGAAATCGAAGGCCGTGTCGCGGTCACCGACAACTTCCTGCTGAACTTCAATGCAGGCATGATCGATGCCGAGTATGACGATGTCCGTTTCGACATCTCCGGCGATACGGTTGTGAACGGTCTAGACGAGCGGCTCGACCTGCCGCGCGTTCCACCGCTCACCTATGGCGTTGGCGCAATCTATGACATCGACCTTGGTGACTCGGGTGCCATTATCACCACCGCGAATTACCAGTTCCGTGATCGCATTGCCTACACCGACAGCAACTTCGGCTGGATCCAGGATGCGCATCAGCTGTCTGCCAACATCAGCTGGGAAACGCCTTATGACGGCTTCACTGTCTCGGTGTTCGGTGACAACCTCCTGGACAATGTCCAGGCCGGTAACGACACGCAGCTGCCTTTCCCAGGTCCGCTGTCGAACGGTGTCCAGACGCCTTACCAGCCCCTTCCAGGTGGCGGCACATTCTCGCCGCTCAAGAAGGGCCGTCTGGTCGGTGTCGAGTTC
Source organism: Henriciella marina DSM 19595 (assembly GCF_000376805.1). Classification (NCBI taxonomy): domain Bacteria; kingdom Pseudomonadati; phylum Pseudomonadota; class Alphaproteobacteria; order Hyphomonadales; family Hyphomonadaceae; genus Henriciella; species Henriciella marina. The sequence continues at coordinate 1,019,639 of NZ_AQXT01000002.1, forward strand.
ACGCTGCGCCGCTAGGCCTCGTGTGACATCCATCTAAGCTCAATGAAGAGGGCGGCAGCGAAAGCTTGCCGCCCTTTTTGTTTGCAAGGGCTTCATGCGTCCTAGCGGAAGACCAGTTCGATATTCTCGAAGGCGCCTCGAGCATGGTCTTTGGCAAATAATTTGTGATCGCGCTTCAGGCGGTCGGCTGCCTCTTCGGTGTAACCGACCATGTCATCAATGAAGAGCTTGCGCGGATGTGCTGCCTGCAGGATGGCCGGTTCGACGTCATAGTCGAGCTGACCGATATCATCTGAGCGTGCATGAGCCTGCGCGAGTGCTGCCCCGCAGACCTTGGCGTATTTCTTCCAGGTCTTGGTCGATAGGTCATTCATGTCGATATCATCGCGGAACGGCGCCCGTTCCCGGCTCATGAAGCTGTCCCCATCGATCTCCACAGCGCCGTAGAAAATGTCGCCATGCGCAAGCTGGACCTGCTGCCCGTGCGCGATGCGGTCTGCCTTGTCGCCGGCATTGAAATCCACGGGCGGGGTCAGACCTTCAAGCGCAGACTGGCGGGCGCGCTTGAACTCGATGATGATGTCGTCGCTCGCGTCCTTTGAGGGGCCCTCGATCAGCACATAATAGCGCGGCAGTCCCAGCGATGCGGTACCCTGACCGTGACGGACGCACACATCCTTGACCTTGAGTTCGCCGGCCCGATCCGGCACGTCGATACCCTTGGATCTGGCAAGGTCATTGATGGCTTTCTGGAACTTGTCTTTCTCCTTGGACATGGGCTGCAGTTCATCGGATGCCTTGAAGCCGCGCCCACTGGGCTTCAGATAATCCTCACGCAGCCAGTCGCGGCGATCTTCCCACGCCTCTTCGAAGAGCCGCTGGATGACCTTCGGCGAATTGTCGAGCCGGAAGGCGTCCTGCTGTTCATTCTCATATTTGGCATAGGTCTGCATGGCGTTGAGATAGCCTTTGACGAATTTCGCCACGACGTTGCGCCGCTTTCTGCGCTTCATGCCGGCAACCATCTCGGTCGCGACCCAGAAACCGACGGCGCCGCGTTTGATATCCCAGGTGAAAGGCGCGTAAATGGTTTCGTCGAAATCGTTGACGCCGAAGATCGGCGCGCCATTCTCGTCTGGCATGATCCCGAAATTCTGCGGATGCACATCGCCGAGCGCAATCACGGTTGGCATCTGGCTGTCTTCACCGACCATGTCGCGATAGAACAGAAGCGCCGTTCCGCGAAAGAATTTGAAATAGTCTTGGGATAGGATGTCAAACTTGTTGGCCGCCCCGGACGACCGGTTCTCGATGCGCGCGGCGTGGTCTTCTCTCAATGTAGAGCGCACATGCATGCGCCGGGCATGGCCCGTCAGGAAACGCGGCGGAACGACTTGCCCGCCAGCAGCGATCGTTTCGGCAAGCTGTCTGTAGTGCTCGACCTTGCCTTCGGCTTTCTCTGTCGGATGTAATTCCTTTTTCGGATCAGAACTGACCAGCTTCTCATTTTCTTCAGCCAAACCCGCCTCCAGATCTCTTATCAATGAGACGTAAAAACGCGTCCGACCCCCCGTAGGTTGCCTGCGACCGGTTCTTACCCCCGTGTGATCTTTCGAAATCACTTGGCTTTCGCAGGGGCAGTGATGCTTTGCGGTTGCACAAATCCAAAACCCAAAGGGAGTGCCTAAATGAAAGTCGCCAGTCTGAAAAAGCCCGGTGGTCTGCAGAATATCCAGATCGAGACCCGCGATGATCCCAAGCCAAAGGCAGGACAGGTCCTTGTCCGTGTGAAGGCAACCTCGCTCAACTATCACGACTTCGTGGTGGCCCAGGGCGGCATCCCCTGCCCGGATGGCCGGATCCTGATGTCGGATGGCGCCGGCGAAGTTGTCGAAGTTGGCGAGGGTGTCACCCGCTTCAAGAAGGGCGACAAGGTACTCTCGACCTTCTTCCCAGGCTGGCGCGATGGCCCGCCGGAGCTCGACAAGATGCTCGCGGTTCCGGGCGACCGGATTGACGGGTTCTCGGCCGAGCTCGTTGCCGCGCCGGCAGAAGGCCTCACCCGCATGCCAGACGGCTGGAGCTTTGCCGAAGCAGCCACCCTGCCCTGCGCCGCGCTGACGGCATGGCGCGGCCTGATGGTCGAGAACTCCATCCAGCCGGGCGACTGGGTGCTCACGCAAGGCACAGGCGGGGTGTCGATCTTCGCGCTTCAGTTTGCCAAGGCGGCTGGCGCACGGGTGATCTCCACGTCCTCCTCGAATGAGAAGCTCGAAAAGCTGAAAGAGCTCGGCGCCGATCACGTCATCAATTACAAGGAAACGCCCGAATGGGGTGCCAAGGCGAAAGAACTGACTGGCGGGCGCGGCGTCGATGAAGTCATCGAAATCGGCGGGCCCGGCACGATGGGCCAGTCGATTGCGGCCTGCCGTATCGGCGGACACATCTCGCTGATCGGTGTCCTGACCGGTATCTCTGGTGAGGTGCCAACGGCAGCGCTCTTCAGCTCGAATATCACCGTCTCCGGTATCACGGTCGGGTCGCGCCAATCGCAGGAAGACATGATCTCCGCGATCGAATCAAGCGGCATCAAGCCCGTCATCAGCGATCGCTTCCCGCTAGAAAAACTGGCGGACGCATTCGCCCATCAGGCGAGTCAGAAGCATTTCGGCAAGATTGTCGTCGAAATCTGAAGGATCCCCAGATAACAACAGCACGCGCAGGCAGGCCGGTTCGCCCGGCCTGCCATGCTTTTGTCCTACATATAGACTATGCCTATAGCTTATCGGCGGCGTTTTGATTTGTTCGATGCGGCTTGATCAGGTAGGTTACAGGTTCAGATCAAAGCGCAAGCTAGAAGGAAGGATTCTATCATGGCTGACGACGCCAAATGCCCCGTAATTCATGGCGAGGAACGCCACTGGCTCTTCAAGGGCCGTGGTAACAAGGAGTGGTGGCCAAAGCTGCTCAACCTCGAAATCCTGCACCAAAGGCACCCTGCCGGTGACCCGATGGGCGAGGACTTCGATTATGCAGAGGCCTTCAAGAAACTCGATCTAAAAACGGTCAAGCAGGACATCGCAAACGTCCTGACGGACTCCAAGGATTGGTGGCCGGCTGACTATGGTCATTATGGCCCGTTCATGATCCGCATGGCGTGGCACTCTGCAGGTACCTATCGCGTCGGCGACGGTCGCGGCGGTTCAGGCACAGGTCAGCAGCGCTTTGCGCCGCTCAATTCCTGGCCAGACAATGGCAACCTCGACAAGGCACGCCGCCTTCTCTGGCCAATCAAGAAGAAGTATGGCGCCAGCCTTTCCTGGGCTGACCTGATGATCCTCGCCGGCAATGTCGCGCTTGAGGATATGGGCTTCAAGACATTTGGTTTTGCTGGCGGCCGCAAGGACGTTTTCGAGCCAGAGAAAGATGTCTACTGGGGCACTGAAGAAGAGTGGCTTGCCCCCTCGGACAACCCGAACAGCCGCTACGCTGAAGGCCGCGCGCTCGAAAACCCGCTCGCAGCCGTCCAGATGGGCCTCATCTATGTGAACCCTGAAGGTCCTGACGGCGAGCCTGACCCGATGAAGTCGGCCTTCGATATCCGCGATACCTTTGCGCGCATGGCGATGAATGACGAAGAAACCGTCGCCCTGATCGCTGGTGGTCACACATTTGGTAAGTGTCACGGTGCTGGCGATGCAAGCCTGGTCGGCGCAGAACCAGAGGGCTCCGATATCGCGGCGCAGGGTTTTGGCTGGACCAGCGAACATGAGAGCGGTGTTGGCGGTCATGCCATTACATCGGGCCTGGAAGGCGCGTGGACGCCAACCCCGACCGAGTGGAGCATGAATTATTTCCGCATGCTCTTCGAGTATGACTATGAGCTTACCAAGAGCCCGGCTGGCGCCTATCAGTGGGAGCCGAAAAATGTGAAGGAAAGCGACCTCGCACCGGCAGCTGATGATGACTCGAAGAAAGTCAGCACCATCATGCTGACGACCGACCTCGCGCTGAAGATGGACCCCTCCTACGAGAAAATCTCCCGCCGGTTCTATGAGAACCCGAAGGAGTTCGAGGATGCCTTCGCCCGTGCATGGTTCAAGCTGACCCACCGCGATATGGGGCCAAAGTCCCGCTATCTCGGCGATGAAGCGCCTCAGGAAGACCTGCTCTGGCAGGATCCGATCCCGCCGGTCGATCACGATCTGATCGATGCGTCGGACATCAGTTCGCTGAAAGAGAAGATCCTGTCTTCGGGTCTTTCGGTTTCAGAACTGGTTTCGGCAGCCTGGGCATCGGCAGCCTCGTTCCGCGGGTCCGACATGCGCGGCGGTGCCAATGGGGCGCGCGTGCGTCTTGAGCCAGCCAAGAACTGGGAGGCCAACAACCCGGCCCAACTCGCCAAGGTTCTTTCCACCCTGGAAGGCATCAAGAACGGGTTTGATAGTGGCAACAAGAAAGTCTCCATGGCCGACCTTATCGTCCTTGGTGGCTGCGCCGCTGTCGAGAAGGCTGCGAAGGATGCAGGCCATGATGTGGACGTTCCGTTCACACCGGGCCGTACCGACGCAACCCAGGAAATGACGGATGCTGAATCCTATGCCTACCTTGAGCCGATGGCTGATGGTTTCCGCAACTTTGTGAAGCCGGATTATATGGTCCCGGCTGAAGAACTGCTCGTCGACCGTGCCCAGCTTCTGACGCTCAGCGCGCCGGAAATGACGGTTCTCGTCGGTGGCATGCGTGTCCTCGGCACCAATTCCGATGGCAAGCCGCATGGCGTGCTGACCAAGCGTGTCGGCCAGCTGACGAACGACTTCTTCGTCAACCTGCTCGAGATGGAAACGGCCTGGAAAGCATCGGAAGAGAACGAGCACCTCTATGAAGGTCATGACCGCGCCAGCGGCGACCTGAAATGGACGGCAAGCCGGGCTGACCTGGTCTTCGGTTCCAACTCGCAGCTTCGCGCAATCGCCGAAGTCTATGCCGAGAACGGGCATGAGACGAAGTTCGTGAAGGACTTCGTGAAGGCCTGGAACAAGGTGATGATGCTCGACCGTTTCGACGTCAACTAGTCGCCTTTTCAGCGATGGAAACCAGATAGCGCCCCGGTCCCGGCCGGGGCGCTTTTTCGTTGGGTCAACCAATTAAATCGGGCTGGACGCCTCGCCTTCCGATCACCCGCGCACTAGCATCATGATCAGGACGGCAGCGCGCGGGAGAGAGCATGGCGTTTCAGATATCTCTGAAAATAAATGGCAATGGACACGATGTAGAGCTGGAGGATGCCCGGCCGACGCTGCTCGATGTCCTGCGCGAACGCATTGGCCTGACCGGCACCAAGAAAGGCTGCGACCGCGGCCAGTGCGGCGCCTGTACGGTTCTGATCGATGGCCGACGTGTGAATAGCTGCCTTTCGCTGGCTGTCAGTCTCGACGGGGCAGACATCACCACTGTTGAAGGCCTCGCCGATGGCGACACATTGCATCCGGTGCAGGCCGCCTTCATCGAGAATGACGGCTTCCAGTGCGGCTACTGCACACCGGGACAGATCATGAGCGCGGTCGGCTTTCTGGGCGAAACGGACGGCGACGCTTCTGCCGAAGCCGTGCGCGAGGGCATGAGCGGCAATCTCTGCCGGTGCGGCGCCTATGCCGGCATTCAGGACGCTGTCATGGACGCTCAGGCGCGCATCGCGAGGGGAGCCAAGTCATGAAGTCGTTTGATTATCAGCGACCCGAAACCATCGAAGAGGCGATCAAGGCCGCGAACAAGCCCGGCGCTTCTTATTATGCCGGTGGCACCAATCTTCTAGACCTGATGAAGGCTGGCGTCCGCACGCCCGATAGCCTTGTCGATATTACACGCCTTGATGACCTCAAGCGGATTGAGCCACAGAAAGACGGGTCGCTGCGCATCGGTGCGCTGGTGCGCAATTCAGACCTTGCGCGCAACGCCGATATTCTAAGTGACTATCCGGCGATTGTCGAAGCCCTGCTCTCAGCGGCGTCCGGCCAGCTTCGCAATTCGGCGACGGTTGGCGGCAATCTGATGCAGCAGCCCCGCTGCGCCTATTTCTACGACCCCCATAGCGCCTGTAATCTGCATGAGGTTGGTGAGGGCTGTGATGCGCTCGAAGGCGAGACCGGCAAGCACGCCGTGCTTGGCTGGACGAAGACGTGCATCGCCGTCCACCCGTCTGATTTCTGCGTGCCACTGGCCGCGATCGGCGCGCGTGTCGTGGTCGATGGCCCGGATGGGTCGCGTGAGATTTCGATCGATGAGTTCTATACGCTGCCAAGCAGCACGCAGCCGCCCGGAAGCGCACTCAAACAGGGCGAGATCATCACCGCGATCATCCTTCCCTCGGACGCCAAGCGGTTTGCGCCGCGGGCTCGCTATATCAAGCTGCGTGACCGGACATCCTATGCGTTCGCCATCGTCTCGGCGGCCGCAATGCTCCACATCGGAGATGGCCGCATCAAGGACGCGCGGATTGCGCTCGGCGGTGTCGCCGCAAAGCCCTGGCGGGCACGCGAAGCAGAAGACGCTCTCAATGGCGCCGAAGCGAACGAGGCCTCCTTCAGGAAAGCTGCCGATGCGGCGCTGGCAGATGCCAGACCCTCGGGCGACAATGCCCACAAGATCGAACTGGCAAGACGCATCCTGGTGCGCGCGCTCAAAGCTGCCGCAGATGGGACGCCGCCGAAGATGCCGGACCTTCCCGGGTCTGTCTTTGCGGTTGGAAAGGAGGCCCGCTAATGGCTGACACACCTATGGTCGCGGCCCACCATGTCCGGCTGGGCTCAAACTCGGGCCAGCCGATGACGCGCCGCGACGGCATCGCGAAAGTCACCGGCACGGCGACCTACGCTGCGGACAACCACCCAGAAGACCTGCTCCACGCCGTCTTTGCGGGGGCAAGTATCGCACGCGGACGCGTGACGTCCCTCGATATAGAGGCTGCACTCGCCCATCCGGGCGTCGTTCATGTGATGACGCCCGCCAATACCCCTGCCCTGTCGCAGGATCCCGATCATAAGACCACGCCCTTTACTGCCCGGATCGACGTGCTGCAGAATGACAAGGTCCGTTATGCCGGCCAGCCAATCGCGGTTGTGCTCGCCGAGACGCTCGAAGCCGCCGTCGAAGGCGCCCGGCTGGTTAAGGCGACCTACGAAACTGACCAGGCGCGCATCGGCTTTGATGATGGCGAAGCGTTCGCCCCGGAAGCGGTCGGCATCTCCACGCCGCCAAAATTCTCAACGGGTGATTTTGAGGGCAACCGCAAGAAGGCGACCCAATCGGCCAGCGTCGAAATGGATACGCCCCTTCAGTATCACAACGCCATGGAGACCCATGCCGTCGTCGCCGAATGGGATGGCGACCATGTCACCGTCGACATGCCGAACCAGGCCATTGGCCTCGCCAAGCCCGGTATCGCCAACTATTTCGGCATTCCGCCTGAAAATGTGAAGCTTCGCTCGCCCTATCTGGGCGGCGGATTCGGCTCAAAAGCCGTCCTGTTCGGGCCGCAGATGCTGGGGATCCTCGCGGCACGTGAAATGAAGCGGCCGGTGAAGCTGGCACTCAAACGCGACCAGATGTTCGGACCGGTCCAGCACCGGAGCGCGACGCGCCAGAGCGTCCGCTATGACATGGATGCCAAGAACAGGTTTCTCGCCTTTGAGCACACGGCGAACGTCTCGACGAGCAGCTTCGATAACTGGCTGGACGGCGCGGCGAATGCGGGCCTCAGCCTTTATGCGACTCCGTCTATCAGCGTCAGCCATTCCGGCACACGCTTCGACACCGGCACGCCGGGCGCGATGCGCGCCCCGGGCATCGCAACCGGATCTGCGGTAATCGAATGCGCGATCGATGTGGCCGCAGAGAAGGCAGGCATGGACCCGCTGGAGTTTCGCCTGCTGAACTATGCCGAAAAGGACCCGTCCAACGGAAAGCCCTATTCTGCCAAGGCTTTACGGGAATGTTATAAAGCGGCTGCTGACAGTTTTGGCTGGGAGGACCGACCGCTGAAACCTCGCCAGATGCGCGATGAGAACGGCCTCCTGACAGGCTGGGGCATGGGCACCAGTATCTTCCACGCGCCCTTCTTCCCCGCAAAGGCACGGGCGGTCCTTCGCCAGGATGGCAGCGCGCGCGCAGAAACCTCTGGCGCCGATATGGGCCAAGGTGCCTGGACGGTTCTCTGGCAGATGGCGGCGGACGGGCTTGGCATGGCAGCCGACGATATCGAGTTCGACATCGGCCATTCTGATCTCCCCGATGGCAGTGTCGCCGGCGGCTCGGCGCATACGGCGTCGGCAGGCGGCGCGCTCTTTGCGGCCGGCAATGATGTCATCCGCCAGCTCGCCGAAATCGCAACGCAGGACAAGGACTCGCCACTCTTCGGCGCGGGCAATGAACGCGTGCTGGGTGAAAATGGCCGCCTCTTCAAGGCCGAGGATCCGAACGTCGGTGAAAGCTATACCGACATTCTTCAAAGGGCCGGTATCGAAGAAATCGAAGGCAAAGGCCGCGGCAACCGCGACAAGGCCAGCACCGAAACCTATGCCATGTTCTCGCACGGGGCAGTCTTCGCTGAAGTGAAGGTCGATCCTGACCTCTTCCAGGTTCGCGTTACCCGGCTGGTCGGGGCATTCGCCGCCGGACGGATCATCAATCCGCGCCTCGCCCAAAGTCAGCTCACCGGCGGTATGATTTGGGGCGTCGGTTTTGCCCTCCACGAAGAAGGCATTCACGACAAGCGTAGCGGCAGACCGCTCAATAATGACTTTGCCGGCTATCACATTCCGGTGCTGGCTGACGTGCCGCACCTCAAAGCGCTACTGGTCGATGAAGAGGACCCGCACGTAAATGACCTTGGTGTGAAAGGTGTCGGCGAGCTGGGCATTACTGGCACGGTTGGCGCGATTGCCAATGCGGTCTGGCATGCAACGGGCGTTCGCACAGCGCGCTATCCGATCAAGATTGAGGATCTTTTGAAGGGCGCGCAGACGCTTGAGGCTTAAGCGTCTGAAAGTACGCTTAGTACACTCTTCGAAATTGACTGCCTGACATCATCATAGCCCTCCCACGGGTCCGATTTGAGAGAGCTTAGACGCCGTCTGATATTGGACAGCGTGTAATCATGACCGGATGATATGCCAGCGAGCTCGTCCCAGCGGACAGGCGTTGCGACCGGTGCACCGGGCCTTGCGCGCAGCGAGTATGGACAGACCGCTGTCGCCCCGCGCTCATTGCGCAGCCAGTCGATGAAGATACGCCCCTTGCGCTTGGCTTTCGACGCCTCGGCGACATAGATATCCGGGGCTGCCTCCGATAGCTTTTTTGCGAGGCCCCGTGAGGCGGCCTTGACCTCATCCCAGCCCTGCCGGCGCTCAAGTGGCGCTATGACATGCAATCCCTTGCCGCCAGTCAGCAGCACAAAAGTCGTCAGACCCGCTGCGCCGAGCACGTCGCGTACCTCGTAGGCAGCTGACCTCACATCCTCGAAATCAAGCCCCTCATCAGGGTCGAGATCCAGCACAAGCCGGTCCGGCTTCTCAAGCTTGTCGGTTCGCGAGCCCCAGACGTGCAGTTCAAGCGCGCCAATTTGCGCCGAAGAGACAAGCGCCTCAGCCGTGTTCAGAACGAGATAACTCGATGTCTCGCCATCCTTTTCCTTGATTTTCGTTTCGCCGATCGCGGCTGGAACGGAGTCAGTGTGGTGTTTCTGGTAGAAGCACTTGCCCCCTGCCCCTGACGGGCACCGGACAAGACTTACCGGATGGTCCTTGATATGTGGGATCATGCGCGGCGCAATCTCTGCCAGGTATTCGGCGATTTCGCGCTTGGTGGCGCCCTGCTCTTCATAGACCACGCGGTCGGGGTGGCTAATGCGGATACCGAGCACCTTGCCATTGTCTTCGTCGCCAGCCTCTTCCTGCTTGGCTGCTGTCGTCTTGACGTCCCTTGGTGCCTTGTCCTCTCGCAGCCCCTGAAAGCTTGGATGACGCAGCAAGCCGTCGGACGTGCGCTCTGTGTAAGCAATCTCACCGACAAGTTTCGGCGTCAGCCAGACCGCGCCGCGTTTCGCGTCCGATGGAATATCCTCGAAAGCCGGCGTCTTGCGCTCAAGCTTTGCCATCGCGCCCGCCAGCTCATCCATGAGCGCCTCATTGAAGCCCGTGCCGACGCGCCCTCGGTAAAGCAGCTTGCCATTTTCGAACTCCCCCAGGAGCAGCGAAGCAAAAGGCCGACCGCGCTTGTCGGACTTGCGATACCCGCCGATCACGAATTCATCGCGCCCCACGCATTTCGACTTGATCCAGCCGGAGCCACGTCCCGACACATATTTGGCGGCGGCCTTCTTGGAGATAATTCCTTCGAGGCCCATGCCGCAGGCCTTGCCGATGACGTCCTCGCCCTTGCCCGCAATGTGATCGGAGAACCGGATGATCTCCTCATCTTTCGGCATGATGTCCTTGAGCGCGGCCTTGCGCTCGGTCAGCGGTTTCTTGCGGAAATCCTTGCCGCCGAGCGACAGGAGATCGAAGGCGTAATAGGCGAGCGCTGCATCCCCTTCACCTTTTGTGGCCGCCTGCAATGACGCAAAATGGCTGTGGCCACGATCATCCAGCGCAACGAGTTCTCCATCTATCGCCGCGCTCTTCACATCCAGCTCCGCAAGCGCTTTGGCGACATCCGGATAGCGATCCGTCCAGTCCTTGCCATTGCGCGTGATCAGGCGGACCTGATGTCCTGCGATCAGTGCCTGAATGCGGTAGCCATCGAATTTCAGTTCATGCAGCCATTCTTCGCCGGACGGCGGATCATCGCGCAGTTTTGCAAGTTGTGGCTCAACAAAGTCCGGGAAATCGGGCGCCTCATCCTCGCCCAGAATGTTGGCGTCCCCACTTGCCGCGGCCACGGCAATCTCATCGAAATCCCGATTGGTTGTAACGCTGGTCTGCCAGGTCTCACGCGGGTCGGAGTCGCGGTCGGCTTCGTCATCCTTTTCCTTGATGAGAAGCCAGTTCTCTCTGCCCTTTTTCGAGTTGTTCTTCATCAGGACCAGCGCCCAGCCGCCTTTCATGCGCTGACCTTTGAGGTCGAACTTCAGGGACCCTTTCTTCAACCCCTCTTCAGGGTCTTCGCGCGGGATCCATTCTCCCTGGTCCCAGAGCATGACCGTCCCGGCGCCATAGCCATCCGGGATGACCCCTTCGAAGTCGCCATAGTCGAGAGGGTGATCTTCAGTACGCACGGCGAGGCGCTTGTCGGCGGGGTCGAGGCTCGGCCCCTTCGTGACCGCCCAGCTTTTCAGAACGCCGTCCAGCTCCAGCCGGAAGTCATAATGCAGGCGGCTTGCATCATGCTTCTGAACCACAAAGCTGAGCTTACCCCTGGATTTCGACTTGCGCCTTGAAGAGCCGTCAGGTTCCGGCGTTCGTGAGAAGTCGCGTTTCTCACGATAGGTCTTGAGGGAGTCGGAGCTGGATTTCGCCATGCCTGATTACGCCGCCTTTCCAGACTTTGACTTCGAGGACCTGGACGAGGTTTTCGAGGCGGTCTTTTTCTTGGCGCCGCTCTTGTCCTTGTCGACGCTCTTCTTCAGCGCCTCCATGAGGTCGACCACCTTGCCCTTGCCGCGGGGCGTATCGCTGTCGCCGCTGTCATCGTGGCTAACCGCGCCCTCTTCCCGCTTCTCCTTGATGAGGTCCATGAGCGCATCGGCATAGCTCGACTTGAAGACTTCAGGCTTGAAGGGTTTGGTCTTTCGCTCGATCAGCTCGCTGGCAAGCTCGAGCATCTCCTTGTCGGGTTTGACCTCGGGAATCTCGTCGAAAATCTTGTCACTCTCGCGGATTTCGTCGGCAAAACGGAGCGTCTCGAGAAGCAGGCCATCCCCGCAAGGCTTGATCGCAACCACATAGTCGCGCCCGCGCACCGCCATCTGTCCCAGCCCAACCATCTTGTTCTTGCGCAGCGCGTCGCGGATGACGGTGAAGCCTTCGGCAGCAACCTCATCATCGCGCGGAACGACATAGTATGGCTTCTCGAAGTAACGTGGATCGATCTCGCACGACTCCACGAACTGGACGAGATCTATGGTCCGCTTGCTTTCCAGCTTGATCTCATCAAGCTCTTCTGGCTCCAGGATGACATACTCATCCTTGCTGGTCTCAAACCCCTTGACGATCTCATCCTTGTCGACGGGTCCGACACCTTCAGCAATCTTCTGATAGCGGATACGCTTGCCGCTGGGTTTGTGGATCTGTCGCAAGGACACGGTCCGCGAGGATGATGTCGCAGAGTATAATTCGATCCCGATATTGACGAGGGAAAGGCGCAAATAGCCTTTCCAGTAAGCACGCATAGCCATGATTGGCCCTCCATTGGCAAATCAATGCCGCATCGGCGAATCAGTTCCGCGCGAGGGCCGGGGCAATAGGACAGGCAGGGGCTAGCCGGGATCAATCAGGCGCCGGCGCAGGCTTCCCAGGAAGCTTCCGCCGGAACAGTCCCCATACCGATGCGTTGGCCAAGAGCCATGGGCCAAACGCCTGAATGAGGAATAATTCGACACGGGGGTGACAATCATTGGCAGATAAAAATCAGGCCGAGCGCGGTACGGACGCGGCATCGGCGTCCCGGACCACAGACAGCAAACCCCTCATCTTGATTACTGGCGCCGCGGGCAATCTCGGAAGCGCGCTGGTCTCTGTCCTCAAGGACAAATACGAGATCGTCGGGTTGGACAGACCCGGAAAGGAGGCCGATTGCGAGTTGATCGGGTGCGACCTAACCTCCGATCAGTCCGTCCGCGAAGCCCTCGACAAGCTCGCAATGGAGCATGGGCAATCCCTTGCGGCCGTCATTCACCTCGCCGCCTATTTCGATTTCACGGGCCAGCCGCACCCACTCTACGACAAGCTGAATGTCGAGGGTACGCGCCGCCTCCTGGAAGCGCTTCAGGACTTCACCGTCGACCGCTTCATCTATTCCGGCACCATGCTGGTTCATCAGGCCGGTGACCCGGGCCAGCCGATTACCGAAGAAACCGAGCTCAATCCGAAATGGGCCTACCCGCAATCGAAGGCCGCCGCCGAAGGCGTCATTCGCGAGGCCCATGGCGCCATTCCCTATACGCTGCTCCATCTGGCTGGCGTCTATGATGAGACATTCGCTGTCCCGACGCTGTCTGAGCAAATCCGCAGGATCTATGAGCGCAATCCGCATGGCCATGCCTATGCCGGCTCACTCCAGGTGGGTCAGGCTTTCCTGCATCAGGAGGACATGGTCGAGGCCTTCCGCCGCACGGTAGAGCGGCGCAAGGAGCTGCCAGCTGAAAACGTTATCCTGATCGGCGAGACCGACACGATGAGCTATCAGGAGCTGCAGCAGGAGATCGCCCGCCTCATCCATGGCGAAGAGGACTGGCGGACCTTTTCGCTTCCAAAACCCGTCGCATCTGCAGGGGCCTGGACGGAATCCGTAACAGAACCTGTCGTTCCGGATGATATCGACCAGGGGGAAAAGCCCTTTATCCGGCCCTTTATGGTCGACATGGCTGACGACCATTACGAACTCAGTATCGAGCGCGCAAAGCGTCTGCTCGGCTGGGAGCCGAAACACAGCCTGCGCGAAACGCTGCCGGCCATGATCGAGGACCTGAAATCCGATCCACTTGCCTGGTATGAGCGTAATGGCATCACGCCCCCGCCATGGCTGACGGCCGCGGACGAAGAGGATCACGACCCCGAACAGGTACGCATCGAGGACGAGAACGAAACGCTCAGCCTGCACCGCAAATTTATCTGGACCCCCTTCCTGACGATCGCCATGGGGGCATGGCTCGCGAGCAGTCCGGCGATGATTGTCTACGATTCCGCGCCGCTCATCTGGAGTGATGTTTTCTCGGGTCTCGCCGTGATGGTCCTCGGCTTCCTGTCGCTCAGCTGGAAGCTTCGCCTCGCGCGCTGGGCAACCGCCGGTGTTGCAACGTGGATCATGTTCGCGCCGCTGGTCTTCTGGGCGCCCACGGGGGCGGTCTATCTCAACCAGACCCTAGCTGGCGCTCTGATCTTTGGTCTCGCCGTTCTGGCCAGGCCGACACCGGGCGTGCAGCCAGCCGCCGCCGCCACCGGCCCGACAATCCCCCCCGGATGGGACCAGTCGCCATCCAGCTGGTTCCAGCGCGTGCCGATCATCGCACTCGCCGTTATCGGCTTCCTCATCTCGCGCCATATGACCGCCTACCAGCTTGGGCATATCGACGCCGTCTGGGAGCCGTTTTTCTCAGGCACGCCCGGAAACGGCAAAAACGGGACAGAGGAAATCATCACCTCCAGTATCTCCGAAGCTTGGCCTGTGCCTGATGCTGGCGTCGGTGCCCTTACTTACATGCTGGAAATCCTGACGGGCATTGTCGGCTCGTCGCGGCGCTGGCGGACCATGCCGTGGCTTGTGCTGATCTTCGGCATCATGATCGTGCCGCTTGGCGTGGTTTCCATCACCTTCATCATTATCCAGCCCATCGTGATCGGCACCTGGTGCACGGTCTGCCTTATCGCGGCGTTGATGATGCTGCTTCAGATCCCTTACGCCGTCGACGAGTTGATTGCGACCTTCCAGTTCCTCATCCGCCGCAAGAAGAAGGGGCGCCCGGTTCTATGGGTCCTGTTCCGCGGCGATACCGATGACGGCCCTGATGAGCGCGTCGAGGACGACTTCATGCAACCGCCTGGCACGGTGATCCGTGAAATGGTCACTGGCGGCATGACGTTCTCCTACACGCTGCTGATCAGCGCTGCTCTCGGCGTCTGGCTCATGTTCACACGGTTGTCGCTAGGGACAGAAGGCGCGCTCGCCGATGCTGACCACCTTCTCGGCGCGCTTGTCATTACCGTCAGTGTCGCAGCTCTCGCCGAACCGATCCGCCCCGTGCGTCTTCTCAATCTCTGCCTCGGCGTCGCGGTCGCGCTGATGCCCTTCATCGTTGAGGCGACACTGCTTCAGATGGCCGTTGATGTCGTCGTCGGCCTCGCCATCGCAGCCCTCGCCATTCCACGCGGGAAGATCCGCCACAAATTCGGTGACTGGAGCCGCCACATGATCTGACCGAAGCGCTGGCTCAGCCGCCATCGACAGCGGCCGGGACGATCCCTTCCTCGAGAAGCTCGTGAAGTTCGCGGATATGGCTGCTGCCCCGCTCGCTGCCTGTGTCGGACGTTATGACGACCGTAAGGCCAAGGTCTGGCAGCACATAGATCATCTGGCCGCCATACCCCCAGGCATAGCGTACTGGGAAACCGCCCGCGTCGCTGATGAACCAGCCATAACCATATTGCTCACCGCTCCATGGCGAAACGGTCCGCGGCGTCCAGCTTTCCTCGATCCAGTCTTCCGAGAGGACACGCTGACCGTCAACGACGCCGCCGAGCCGATAGAGCTCTCCAAAGGCGGCCATATCCCGCGGGCTCATCGACATGTTGTTGCCGCCGAAATAGATGCCCTGCGGATCGGTTTGCCAGCTCGGGATGCTGATGCCGAGCGGTTCAGTGAGCCAATCCTCGGCGAGTTGATAGGTATCTCTGCCCGAAGCGCTGGTCAGCATGGCAGATAGCAGGTGCGTATTGCCCGTCGAATAGAGCATGCGTCCGCCCGGTTCATCGACGAAAGGCCGCGACAGGGCGTGGCGCACCCAATTATCGCTGACGACCCAGCGGCCATAGTTTGCGCCGGAGGTTCGCTCCAGACCGGATTGCATCGACAGGAGGTGACCAACGGTGACCTCTGACAGCATCGGGTCCGGGTCGGCGGGCGCATCAGCCTCGAGAACGGAGAGTACCGTTTGATCGACACCGGTCAGTACGCCTTTATGGATTGCGATCCCGACCAGCGCAGACATGACCGATTTGGAGGCCGACTTGATGTTTACGCCGCGGTCCAGAGGCGGGCCGCCATTGAACCGCTCCTCAACCAGAACCTCGCCATCACGCATGACAATCAAAGACCGCAATTGCGGCAGCCCCTCGGCTGCCTCCAGCGTCGCCTCGATGGTCTGTTCGTTGAGACCAGAGGTGTCTGGCGCCACCAAGGCTGACCGCTCGGAAACAGACGCTGGCTGTGCGTTTGATGTCGACGGCTCTGACGGTGCGCCGCACCCTGCGAAGATGACGATGGTTATCGCTGGCAAAATTCTCATGACACCGATGTAGAGCGCAGGCCTCGAGCTCCAATCGCGCAAGTGCGCCTAATACCGACCCCCTAGCGAGACATAGACATTGATCGCAGACGTCAGCCGGTCGAGGCGGACCTGAACCAGATTGCTCGATGCGTCGAAGTAAGTCTGCTGCGCATTGAGCAGGCTGGAAAGGTCATCTGAACCTGCCCGGTAGCGCAGCTCCGCCGCCTCAAGCGCATCGGCTGCCGCCGCTTCGGCAATCTCCAGCTGGGCCTCGCGCGTGGCATTGGTGTCTGAGGCCTGTAGGCTCACATCAACATCGCGAAGCGCGCTTAGTATGGACTGGCGATAGGCGGCAAGCTGCGCGTCGCGCCGTGCGAGCGAAGCTTCAAGCTGACCATCAAGACGCCCGCCCGAGAAAACGGTCTGCGCGAGACCAGCCGAAAGCGATCCCGTCAAGCTGGACCCGCCGGTTAGCAGCGCGCTGAGACCTGCGCCAAGGTCGACGGTCGGGAAGAAAGCTGCTCGCGCCACCACAATATTGGCATTAGCGCCGCGAAGGCTGGCTTCAGACTGTAGAAGGTCGGGCCGCCGAAGGAGAAGATCAGAGGGGAGCCCAGCTGGTATCTGCGGCAGGGCAACGTCCAGAATATCCTCTCCGGGCACCTCAAAGCCTTGCGGCACGCGGCCGGTCAGGATCGCAAGTGCGGTTTCAAAACCCGTGATCTGTGCCTCGATTTGTGGGATGCGGGCCCGTGCATTTGCAAGCTGGGCGCGCTGGGCCGACACATCGAAGCCGGAGATCGCGCCAGCCTCATAGCGCACCTCGACGATCTCGAAAATGCGTTCGGAAATATCGAGGTTCTGGCGCGCGACCGCCAGCTGGTCCCGCGCAGCAAGCAAGGAGAAGTAGTTGCTCGCCACATCGGCCTGTACGGTAAGTTCCAGTGCCCGCTGGTTGAACATGGCCGCGTCCAGATTTGCGAGGGCTGCTGCGCGATTTGCTGCGTTCGCGCCAAAGAGATCAAGCTGATAGGAGGCCGAAAGGCGCCCGCTGGCGTCTAAGTCGTCCAGACCCTGCCCTGCGGTGCTGCTGGAGGCCGACAACCCAGCGCTTGCCTGCGGCAGGAAGGCCGCATCGGCGACCTGCACCGCGGCGCGTGAGGCGCGGATATTGGCGATCCCCTGCGCCAGGGTCTGGTTTGCGGCAAGCGCGTCAGCCATCAGGGCTTCAAGCTCTGCGGTTTCGAAACTTTCCCACCAGGCCTCATCGGTCTTCGCCAGCGTCTCGACCTCTGCCGCGTAATCATAGGCGGCGGGCATCGCGATCGCAGCATCGCTGACGGGCGGTTGTGGAGCAAAGCTCGTTTGGCACGCAGAGAGCGCGATCAGGCTGGCCGAGATGAGGAATGAACGCAGCATTGGGTTACTCCGAAGCAAGCGCGGTGACAGGGTCGAGACGCGCAGCCTTGCGGGCCGGCAGGAGACCAAAAACAAGGCCGGTGCCGAGCGCCGAGGTGAAAGCGAGGATGGCGGGCATAGCAGTGACCGCGATGGTCATGCCGCTCTTTGCCAGGATGAAACAGATGCCAAGGCCGAAGAGGACGCCGGCGATCCCGCCGAGGCCCCCAACGACAAGTGCCTCGACGACAAACTGGATCATGATGTCGGATCGCCGTGCGCCGGTCGCCATGCGCACACCGATCTCTCGCGTCCGTTCCGAGACGCTGACCAGCATGATGTTCATGACGCCAATCCCGCCAACGAGGAGAGAGATGGAGGCGACAGATCCCAGCAGGATCGAGAAAGAGCTTTGCGCTTCCTGCATGGATTCCAGAAACGAGGCAGTGTTGCGCAGCTGGAAATCTTCAGTGCCGTGCCGCGCGAGTAGCAGTGCGCGTGCCGCCTCTTCGGTCCCGGCGATCCGGTCGGTATCGTCGACGGCCAGAGTGATCGAAGAAAGGTAGGACTGGCCAAAGAGGCGCATCATGCCGGTAGTAATCGGCACAAGCGCGACATCGTCCTGATCCTGTCCCCATGCGGTCGCGCCCCTCTCTTCAAGCACACCTGAGACCTCAAACGGTGCACCGCCCAGAAAAACATACTGGCCAACCGCGCTTTGAACGTCCTCAAAGAGGTTGCCGGCGGTCGTCGTGCCAAGAACGACAACGCCAATGCGCCGGTCCATATCATCCTCTGTGAAGAACGTGCCGTACTTCATGCCTCTGTTCTGGACGATGGGCCAATCCTCCGACACGCCCTCGATCTGGCTGCGCGCGTCATTCGATCCAACGCGCAGCGTGGCATTGCTGGACCGCGAAGGGACGGCGGCGATGATATTATCCAGCTCTCCTAATGCATCGGCATCCTGAAGGGTCAGGGTTGCGATGGCGTCGCCGCGCTGGCGCTGGTCCGGCGCGCCTGGCCGAGCGAAGAGAAGGTTCGGGCCAAGCGATTCAAATCGGGCCATGACGTCCTGCTGGCTCCCCTGCCCGATCGCCAGCATGGCCACCACGGCAGAGACACCGATGACGACCCCCAACAAGGTCAGCGCCGTGCGAAACAAATTCGCGCGTAGCGACCGGAATGCCATTTTTACTGCTTCGAAGACCTGCCCAATCGGCGACGGGCCCTTGCGCGTATAGCGATAAGGCTCACGGGTCTCCTGATGGCCCTGCTGATCCCCGCTATCTGAAACAATACGCCCATCCTCGATCGTCACGACCCGTTTCGCACGTGCTGCGACCTTTTCATCGTGGGTAATGAGAATGATGGTCCGCCCGCTCTCATGCAGGCCTTCCAGCAACGTCAGCAGCTCTGCACTCGACCCTGAATCGAGCGCGCCGGTCGGCTCATCGGCGAGAATGACCTCGGCATCGTTCACAAGGGCGCGGGCAACCGCAACGCGCTGTTGCTGGCCCCCGGACAGCTCGCCGGGCTTGTGGCCTGTCCGGTCACCGAGACCGAGGCGGGCAAGCAGCTCCTTTGCCCTGGTCCGGCGCTCTTCCTGGCCGAGGCCGGCATAGACAGCCGGGATCTCGACATTCTCGGAGGCCGTCACACTGGCGAGCAGATTATATCGCTGGAAGATGAAGCCGAACGTCTCGCGCCTCAGCGCCGCGAGCTCGTCCGCATCGAGCCGTAAAATGGACTCTCCACGCACCGTGTATGTACCGTCCGTGGGCCGGTCCAGACAGCCCAGAATGTTCATCAATGTCGACTTGCCGGAGCCCGATTGACCGACAATGGCAACGAACTCGCCCTGATTGATCGTCAGGGAAACACCGTCAAGCGCACGGACTTCCGTATCGCCCGCACCATAATATCGGCGAACATTTTCGAGCTGAATCAAGGAATTTGACATCTGGCCTGCCCCTATCCGCGCATGAAGCGGGGACCGCCGCCACGCCGGCCGCCACGCTCATTCCCGGCCGGCCGCTGTATGGAGACACCGCCCGTAATAACGGTCTCGCCCGGGTCGATGCCATAAATGATTTCAGCCATAGTGCGCGTCTTCAACCCGACAATAACCCGCCGCGGCTGCGGCGTGCCATCGCCCGCAATGACGAGAACCGTGGCTGTTTCAGCTTCCGGATTTGCGTCACGCGCGCGCCGAAAGTCTTCCCGGTGCTGCGAACCGGGTCCAGCTTCACCATCAGGCGATGCTGCATCGGCCTGCATGAAGCCGCGGCGTCGGCCATCATTGCTCGCGACAGGCTGGCCGCCGCCCTGTCCTTGCGGGCGCTCTGTGCGCGCAGGGCGCGACTGGAGGGCCGTCACGGGGACGAGAACCGCATTGGATGCGCGACCCGTGACGAAGAAAACCTGCGCCGTCATCTGGGGCTTAAGCCGGCCTTGCGGATTTTCAACGTCGACCAGCGCCTTGTAGAGCACGACATCATTGAGAACCTCAGGGGTCGGCAAGACCTGCCGCACGGTCGTGTCCCAGCGCCGGGTCGCATCGCCAAGCGTCGTGAAGTAAGCCTCCTGGCCTTCATCGATCCGCAGCACGTCTGCCTCGGACACATCGGTCTCGACCGTCATGACGCCAAGGTCCGCGATGGTCAGGATGATCGGCGCGGTCTGATTGGCGTTGAGCGTCTGGCCCTCAACAGCGGCCGACGACACGACCGTGCCGGAAATCGGCGCATAGATGCGGGTGAATTCGAGATTGGCGAGTTCTGACTGCAGGGATGATGACTGACGCTGGATCTGGGCCTCGATTGCCTCAAGGCGGCCCTGCGCAATTGTCAGCTCAGCCTGAGCGCTTTCAAACTCGGCGCGGGCTATGGCATCAGCCTTGTAGAGCATCTCGGCGCGGTCTGCGTCGGCGCGCGCAAGTTCAAGGGTTGCCTGCTGCTGTTTACGGCTCGCCTGAAGTTCGGATAGCTGCGCGCGATTGGCCTCGACACTGGTCTGGGCAAGTGTCGGATCGATCCGGGCAAGAAGATCGCCCTTCTCGACCTCATCCCCGATCTCGACGAGAAGTTCCTGAAGCTGGCCGGACACCTGCGCGCCAACATCGACGGACACTTTCGGCGTGATCTTGCCCGCCGCAGATATGGTCACCTCGATATCGCCGCGGGTCGCCTGCGCGGTCTGATAGTCCGGCGTTTCGGCGCCCGACAGCACAGTGGCCTTGAGGCCGAACCACCCCGCCGCGGCCAGAACGAATATCGCGAGAACGAGCACCAAGCGCGACTTTAAGAGGCGTGATATCATGAGCTTGCAGGCTTTCTATTGGCGTTACCTGAAAGCTTAGACGCCCCGCCCGGCGCAATCCGTCGGCCAAGGCTGCTGTTTTCTTCGGATATCGATCAGAGCTCCGACGGGTCCCTCGAGCCAGTTGGAATCAATTGATTGCACCGGCCTCACCAAACCTTTCGAAGCTGTAATTCCTAGGAGAGGTGCCTTTTCAATCATGCCAAAGCCGCATAACAACTGGCGGTTCACATGAATGGGCGAGAGAGTTGCGGCTATGCAGGCTGATCAATCTTACGATAGCGAGCTGAAAACCGACCCGAAGATTT
Source organism: Henriciella marina DSM 19595 (assembly GCF_000376805.1). NCBI lineage: Bacteria > Pseudomonadati > Pseudomonadota > Alphaproteobacteria > Hyphomonadales > Hyphomonadaceae > Henriciella > Henriciella marina. The sequence continues at coordinate 1,040,864 of NZ_AQXT01000002.1, forward strand.
CGCTCATTGTTCCTGTGTATAATGAGCAGGACAATATTATTAATCTGTTCAACGAAATTAAGCGAACGATTACAGAGCCCTATTTCGCTTACATCATCTACGACTCGGACGATGATACGACCCTTGTCCACCGCGAATTCCTGGAAGCCCAACATTCCTCCATCAAGTTCGTAAAGAACACCGGCACCGGCGTGGTTTCGGCCTTCAAGACGGGATTCGAGGTCGCGAGAACCGACTATATCGTGCCAATCATGTGCGATCTCTCGGACATGCCCGAAACGGTCAATGCGCTCTATTCAAAGATTCAGGAAGGCTATGACCTCGTCGTCGCGTCGCGTTATGCGCCAGGCGGGGCAAAGATCGGGGGGCCGAAAATCAAGCTCGCCCTGTCGCGTCTTGCGAACGGGTCTTTGCATCGGCTCTCCGGCATCCCCACGCACGACATGACGAACGCGTTCATCATCTACAAACGCGAAGTGCTGGATGACATTCATATCGAGTCGACCGGCGGGTTCGAGATCACGCTGGAGCTGATCGCGAAGGCCTACATCCTCGGCTATAATATTTCAGAAGTTCCCACCATCAACCGCGATCGGGCCGCAGGTAATTCAAAGTTCAAGATGCTTTCCTGGATGGGGAATTACCTGAAATGGTACGTCTACATATTGCGCTTCTCGCTGCTGAAACGTCTCGGCCAGCCCTACCAGCAAAATCTCAGCAAGAAAGACAGCAAAGCGAAATGGCACAATGATTGAGATCAAGCAGTGCCCGGTTTGTCAGGGTCGGGACATCGTCGAAAAATACCCCGCGACATTCTCGGGAACGCCATCTGACGCCGTGCCGTTTTTTCTGACCAATCGTGAACGAGCCGTCCGAGGCCGGATCGCAGAATGCAAGGATTGCGGGTTCATTTTCACCTCTCCGCAATTCACATCTGAGGAATACGATTTCATCTACAGCCAGGTCGCGAGCTCGTGGTCCAAGGACGAAAGTCAGACAACCTCGGAACATGCCCGTTTTGCAGGCCTTGCAAAGGCGCTGCGACGGCATGCGAGCGGCGGCCGCCTTCTGGATTTTGGCTGCGGGTCTGGCGCGTTCCTCGAACAGATCCCCGAATTTGATGCCATCGGTTTTGAGGTCGACTCTGAAAAGTCAGCCTGGGACGGCAAAGTGTTCCGGGGTGCGGTGGACGATGCCCGCGAGCAGTCATCTGAATTTGCCGACGGATCATTCGATATCATTACGGCCTGGGACGTGCTCGAACACCTTCCAAAGCTCGATCAGTCACTCGATCAGATCTACGCGCTGCTGAAGCCAGGCGGCCTGTTTGTCTTCACCGTTCCAAATGTTGGAAGTGCGGCCGCCAAACTTACGGGGCGTTTCTGGAACTCTTATCTGCTCGAGCACATCTGGTATTTCCGGCCCGATACGATCGATCGCATCCTGACCCGAAGAGGCTTCGTCAAGGAATCGATCAAGGGAATACCTTTTCCGGCAGATCTCAATCTCGTTGCACGCCGCATCCGGCAGACGCTTCAGATGCCAGCACCGGCAAAGCCCAATAAGGGGTCTACAGTGCTTCCTCTCCCCATAGGCCTGATGATTGGCGTTTTCCGTAAACCGCGCTAGAGCGCGATAGAAACCAGCTATGAATGGGCTGAGCCCACTTTGGTGACGGACCTATCTAAATCTCGGGAAACAAAGATGAATACGTCAACCCGGCCATCAAGCCGTGTAAATGAATTTGCTTCCAATCTCCGGTCGAGAAATGGGCGTCGCGAGATTTTGGGTGCCTGGCACGGGTCTAAACATACCACCCTTGTCGCGCCTTTCTTCCTGATCTGTTTACCACTGGTGTGGTTCGGAATCGCGTCCAACGGCAACTGGTTTTTCGATCAGGGGGGCGCCGACAACTGGCAGTCGCTCAGATATTTTCTCGGGTTTGACGTCGCCGACGATGGACGGCTGCAGTATCTATCCTCGGATTACAAAGGGTCACGGATCGGTTGGCATTCCCTGGGGTGGCTGTGCTTCAAGCTATTTTCCTATGAGTACGGTCAGATTGTGCTGACCAGCACGATACTCATTGCAAACCTTGTTGTTTTCTACCTCATCGCCAAACAGCTGTTGACGCGCAGAATTGCGCTTATTTTGCTGGCTTTGGCCGCGTGCTACCCGGGTCTACATGGCAACAATCTTGCTGCGACTTTCTGGAATTATCACGCGGGCTTTGCCAACGCGTTTTTTCTTCTGAGCACGCTCTGCCTGCTGCGCATCGGGAAACAGTTTCATTGGGTTTGGGCATTTGTCGGCGGCGCGGCCGCAGTGGTCGCATTGAGCACCACCTTCGCGCTTGCCGCTCTGCTTCCGGCCAGTCTGATCGTGCTTGCCTACGCGTTCTTTACCAACCGGCAGATCCCCATATTGCGTCTGGCGATTTTCGGCCTTGCCGGAGCTGCAGCTGGATTGGCGGTGCTTGCGCTTCTGAGCGTGGCTTTTGGCGGGCCCCTGAACTTCATGGAGCCGCAGCTCAACTTCGTCATGAGGGCGCTGGACGATAATCCATGGACGGTTGCGTTCGACGACTGGTTCTCTATCGCCGGCTGGATCGGCTTCGTTCTTGCGGCAACCGCGATTGCAATGATCATGTTGATTGTGGTCGTGGTCTGGGGACTGACCAGTGGCCGGCAATTTTCGGAGACTAACAGAAAGACTGTCCTGGTCTCGGCCTGGTACCTGATTTCGCTAGCTGGCTTCGTCTATTTTGAAAGTACTGGCCAGAATGTCCTTCAGGTCGATTACATCAGCTACCATTTGATATGGCCCGCCTTTATAGTTGCGGGACTGCCCATGTTCCAGGTCGAGCATCGTCTCAGCGATCGCCTGGTATCTTTACTGGCGATAGCGCTGCAGCTTGTATTCCTGGTTACCATGTACCTGGTGTCGGTCCACGACAGGTATGAACTTCAAGGCGTTATCAGAGACTTCTCGCCCTTTCCTGCCGTTTTCAAACTGGCTGTAACTATCGCCGTTATTACAACCGCTCTACTGCTTCTGGCCGGAGCAATACGCCAGCGGGCATTGGCGGGACTGCTCGTCACGGGCGGGGTCATGTTCGCGGCGCTCGCTGGCTACCCGGGTAGCTACCAGTACAGCCGTTCCACCATGGCCTGTAACAACTCCAAGGAAGAATTCGTCGCGATCGCCGAAATGTCGATTCCACTCCTGAAGCTTGATGTTAGCAGCGTTAGTCTCGTCTGGTCCCCGGTAGAGCCGGCGCTGATATCACCGCGCCCGAGCTGCTCGGTGGCACCAAATTACCGTCTCACCAACAGCCTGGGACATACTGGGGCCGCCAGTGTCTATCCCGCAATAACAACGGCCAGTCCGAGCGAGATCGACTTCGATCTTCTCTGGAACAGAGACGTGAATCGCTTTGTGCTTCTGGCAAGAAATGAAGTCATCATTGAAAGTCTGCGGAAGATCATAGCCGCCGCTGGAGAACGCTCCCCGCCCGTCTCTTTCAACTTGATTGAGACCCACTCATTCGACACCGGTCCAGACGGCAGCTTAAACATGATCATTTTGGAAATAGAGCACCCCTAGGCGCCACACATGATTTTCAATGCGGCCGGAAACATCGGCAAGGCCGCACGTCTGAAACAAGAGCGTAAATTGAATGAACAAAACCCTGTCAGTCCTCGTAAAGGTGTTCATCAGCCTCATAGCGCTGTACCTTCTGCTGAACCTGATTGATGTTCGCGGACTGATGGCGGCTATTACCTCCATCAGCATGTCGGCATTGGTGATCGCCCTGTCGCTCTTCCTTGCTCAGCTATCCCTCCTGTCGCTGCGCCTGTCGCTGGTGACCAACTTTGATGGAAATGGCATCGGCCTGATGAGGGCGGCGTATATCACGCTTATCGGGAACGCCGCCAATCAGGTCATGCCCTCAGCGGTGGGAGGAGATGCCATCAAGCTGTTGGCACTTTCACGGCTCGGCGTCGCCGTCAGAGTTGCGGCGCAGAAGGTCGCTATCGACAGGATAGCCGGTCTCATTTCACTCGCCGGTACAGTGTTGCTGACATTCCCTTTTGCGCTTGGGTCCTTGCCAGAAGATCTCCCCGTCGGGCCGATCCTTCTCGCGGTAGGCTTGCTCATTGCGGGCGTGGTCGCCGGGGTTGGCGTGACTTTCATCATTTCCAGGCGTCCGCAGGCCCTTCGCTCAGGGCTGATCTCGAAACTACTGGATGTGGTTCAGATGATATGGACAGGGATCCGTACCCTCCTGAAACGCCCACCGATCGCCGCAGCGATTATTGCCATCGGCTGCCTTCAGTGCACGCTCTATTCCCTGATGTTCTTTGTCCTGGCGCGCGGCGTTGGAATTGAAGTGGATGTTCTTTTCATTCTTTTCATCCTTCCCGTCGCGTTCATTTTTACGATGGTCCCGATTTCGATTGCTGGTTGGGGGATCCGCGAATCCGTTCTTGCCGCAGCGCTAACCCTCGTTGGCGTTGCTCCGTCTGACACAGTAGCGGCATCGCTGATTTTCGGATGTATCCCGCTATTGTACGGCTTGCTTTCGCTTCCGCTGGTCATCTCGGAAGCGCGCAGGCTACCTGAGCCGCCGCCTGAGATGTCCGAATAATTGGGGAAGTGGTGCGCCCATGAGGATTCGAACCTCAGACCCGCTGATTAAGAGTCAGCTGCTCTACCAACTGAGCTATAGGCGCACTTTTAGTACAGTTCCGGCATGTAATACGCCGCCACTGGATTGCAAATATTAGACTTCGTATTTTGGCAGCGAGGCGAACGCCGCTTTCAGGGCTTCGCCCCAGTTTGCGGAAATTTCTGAGTAGTAGGGGTCGTCTTCTTCGATCCGGGTCTGCTTGAGGATGTCGATGCTGTCCTTCTCATAAAGCAGCAGATCGAGCGGCAAGCCGACCGAAAGGTTGGCTTTCACTGTGGAGTCGAACGACACCATGAGGAGCTTGACTGCTTCAGCGAATGACATGTCAGGGTCATGGGCCCGCACCAGGATGGGGCGGCCGTATTTCGTCTCGCCGATCTGGAAGTATGGGGTTTCATCGCTCGCCTCGACGAAATTGCCTTCCGGGTAGATCATGAAGAGGCGCGGTTCGCTGCCGGCGATCTGACCGCCGAGGATAAGCGTCGCTCGAAACTGCGATTCAGCATCTGGGCCTGTTGCCGGCGCACTTTCCTTGATGACATCGCGCAACGTCTTGCCGACAAGGCGCGCGGCTTCGAACATGGACGGCACTTCGAGAATCGAGGGATGGCGCTCTTCGGGCGCCTTGGTGCGCTCTTCAAGCATGCTGACCACGGTTTGAGTCGTCGCAAGGTTGCCTGCCGTCATCAGAACGAAGGTGCGGTCGCCTGGAACATTCCAGGTGAACATCTTCCGATATTTCGAAATATTGTCGACGCCCGCATTGGTGCGGGTGTCTGACATGAAGACAAGCCCCTTATTGAGGCAAAGACCCACGCAGTATGTCATAATTATTGCTGCTGTTGCTGCACCTGAACCGACACTTCCAACCCCTGCTGAGCACTTCCGAAACTCAGCCCCGAAATCGGTGCGGCATCAATGTAATCCAGCCCCGTCGCCACGGCGACATATCTCGCGTCCGGCGAAATGGCATTGGAGACATCGAATCCCACCCATCCCAAGCCTTCAACATACGCCTCTGCCCATGCATGGGAAGCATCCTGTTGCACACGGTCATTCATCATCAGATAGCCGCTCACATAGCGGGCCGGATATCCAAGGAGCCGGGCGCATGTGATGAATATCTGGGTATGGTCCTGGCAGACGCCGCTTCCTGTGGCTGCGGCTTTCTCGGCGGATGTCGCAACACCGGTCGTTCCCGCCTCATAACGAACCATCTCAGAGATCTTCATCATGAGCGCGTGAAGCCGCGCGACGTCGTTCTCGTAGGTCCCGTCAAGGCGAGCGTTGATCGCGCGGATCGCTTCGCCCGGTGTCGTAAGGGGGGTCCTGCGGCGATAAAGCCAAAGCGGGGTCCAGCCGCCATGCTCGCCGACGACACCGCTTTCGTCCTGCGTAATGACGGTGCCCTCTGCGCGGATCACCAGTTCGTTGGCGCCCTCTTCCAGACCGATCAGCAATGTCTGATTGTTGAACTGGTCAACGAAATGGACTTGCTCGCGCCCGCCTTCGACGCTGACGGACCAGTCCTCGACATCTTGGCCACGCCGTGTTTTCGGAACGAGGCGGATCTGCTGGAGTCCGTAGACGGCAGGTTCGGCAAATTCATACCGGGTCAGATGAGCGATCTTGAGGCGCACGGGTCTCCTTCAGGTGTAAAACCGGTAATCTGTCTCGATCTGCAAACCGAGAGAGCCATTAGATTTGATAATGGATTGGATGAACTGGTGCAGGCCGCCGTCGAAGATGGTTTCGACATCGGTATGGGTGAGACGCGTCAGTGTTTCTTCGCAAAGCGCACGGCTGGGCCGTGTCTCGCCATATTCCTCTTCGAGATAGCCAAGATTGCGTGCCAGATTGGTGTAGCAGAAAGCGATTGACCGAGGCAGTCGCTGATCAAGGATCAGGAAGTCCGCTATTGGCCGCGGGCCGCTTTCCTTGTTCAGCCAGGCAAAGCTCCGCTCTGCGGCGGCCGAGCGCAGGATGGCTTCCCATTGAAAATTGTCGATCGTCGAGCCAACCATGGAAACAGATGGAAGGAGTACGTAATATTTGACGTCGAGGATACGGGCGACATTGTCGGCCCGCTCGATGAACGTGCCGATCCCACAGAAATTGAAAATGTCGTTACGCAACATCGTGCCTTGGAGGGCACCGCGGACCTGCGCGCTCTGCTGGCGTATAAGTTCCAGCACATTGGGAAGGTCGGCATCAGACACCGGACGGGCGAGTGCGTCCTTCAATCTCATCCACGTATCGTTGACCGCTTCCCACACCTCGCGGGTCAGGGCGACACGCACCATGCGAGCGTTGTTCCGCGCCGCCTCTACAACAGACATGACGCTGGACGGGTTGGAGTGATCGCGAAGCAAAAAATCGATAACGTCGGCGCGTTTCACCGTGTCATGCTTTTGAAGGAATATTTCCTTCACATTAGCGGTTGAGAGCACTGACTCCCATTCAGAATCGTCGGCAGCCGAGCGCGTCATCGTCATGCGCGAACCGGCCTCGATCAGGCGTGCGTTGTTGGCGCTGCGTTCAAGGTAGCGGCACATCCAGAACAGGCCGCCGGCTGTCTTACCAAGCATCATGACTCAAGGACCCATGTATCCTTGGTGCCGCCGCCCTGACTGGAATTCACGACCAGTGAGCCTTTTTTCAGCGCGACGCGCGTCAGGCCGCCCGGCGTGATGTCGATGCCGTCCGGCGAGACCAGTACGAATGGTCGAAGATCAACATGCCGCGGGGCGAGGCCCTTATTGGTGAAGATTGGCACCGTGGAAAGCGCAAGCGTGGGCTGCGCGATATAGCCGTCCGGCTTGGCTTTCAGCTTGGAGCGAAAATCTGCGATCTCCCTGCGGTTAGCAGCCGGGCCAACGAGCATGCCATACCCGCCAGACCCGTGAACTTCCTTCACAACGAGTTCTTCGAGATTATCGAGCACGTAAGCGAGCGAATCCGGCTCGGAGCAACGCCAGGTCGGCACGTTCGGGAGCTTCGCCTTCTCGCCCGTATAGAACTCGACGATTTCCGGCATGTACGAATAGATTGCCTTGTCGTCGGAGATACCCGTGCCGGGCGCATTGGCGATCGTAATGCCCCCTGCCCTGTAGACATCAAGGATACCTGGCACACCCAGCATCGAGTTCGGATTGAAATTTAGCGGGTCGAGAAAGTCGTCATCGACGCGGCGATAGAGAACATCGACCGGCATATACCCTTGTGTCGTGCGCATCGCGACGCGGCCATTGATGACCCGCAGATCATGGCCTTCGACCAGCTCAGCGCCCATTTCGTCAGCCAGAAAAGCGTGCTCAAAATACGCTGAATTGTGAATGCCGGGCGTCAGAACGGCGATCACCGGGTTGTCCTTGCAGGCTGGCGGCGCGCAAGCCGCAAGCGAGCGGCGCAGGCGCTTGGGATAGGTCGACACCGAGCGAACGCGGTTCTGGATGAAGAGCTCAGGAAACATCTCGAACATCGTTTCCCGGTTCTCCAGCATATAGGAGACACCAGACGGCGTGCGGGCATTGTCTTCGAGCACGAAGAACTCGTCTTCGCCGGTCCGGACGATGTCCGTGCCGACAATATGCGTGTAAATGCTGCCAGGAGGCTCAACGCCGATCATCTTCGGCAGGTACGCCTCATTGTTGCTGATCATGTGAGCCGGAATCCGCCCTGCCTTGATGATCTCCTGGCGGTGATAGATGTCATGCAAAAAGGCGTTCAATGCACGAACCCGCTGCTCAATGCCTTCTGAAAGCTTGGTCCATTCCCTGTTCGACAGGATATGCGGCACGATATCAAAAGGGATCAGCCGCTCATTGGCTTCCTCGCGCCCATAGACATTGAATGTGATCCCTGTACGCCTGAAGGCCTGTTCGGCTTCATCTGCCTTACGACGTAGGCGACCACTCTTCTCGCCTTGGTACCATTCATTGTAGGTCTGATAGGGGCCGCGCGGCGTCTCGCCGGTGCCAAACATCTCATCAAAAGGCGGGTTGTCCTTCGACATACAGCTCCGTCAGCATCTTTCCACAGCTATGTTTAACACCTACCGAGCGCTATTGGCTGAGGCAATGGCGCGGCGCCGACTTATTGGGAGTTAGCGCACCGCTGCATAAAAACCAGTCAGCAAAACCAAGAGTTTATGGAGAACTCTTCACGTAGCGATGCCCGGACAAAACAAGCCTCGGCGGTCAATCTGATTGTGACTGGAATGCAACAGTGATGGATACCACCTGCGAACACCAATGCAACCGTTAACAGCATCTGGCGTTTGGGTTGTCATGAGACAGATGCAGTACACCAATCCGATCGCGCCGGTTGAGGGGCTGGAAGAGAGCCCTCCGCTTGAGGTCGCCATCCTGACCTGGGAATATCCGCCGATCCCATCAGCGAAGGGCCGCGTTGCCTGTGAGGTCGCACACGGTCTTGCGCGCCACGGCGCCAACGTCCGCGTCTTTACGATGGACCGCGACGACGTCGTGCGTACCGATCACGAACGTCTCGAGGTTATCGGGTGCGCAAACCGCATCACCGGTCTGCGTCGCCTCATGCGTAAGGTGCCGGGGTTAGAGCACGTTGCCGCCGCCGCCGCCTTTCGCGAATGCTTGCACGAAGAACATGATCGCCGCCCGTTCGACATTATCGAAGCCGCCAATTGGGGCGCCCCTGCTGCCATGCTTATGGATACCGGTCTTCCGGTCGTCATCCGCAACTCGGCGCCGCATAGCCTCGACGAAGCTGACAACAATTCGATCGGCGAGCGCTTCTCCAACCGCATCGTCAGTGGGATGGAAGCGCGCTGCAATCATCGCGCCGATGCGATTATTTCAAACAGCCGCAGCCACGCCAACGCCATCCGCGACTGGTATGACCTGACGCCCGGCCTTATCCATATGGTCACGCCGCTGTCGGTTGACCCAGTGATCCGCAAAGCCGGTGCAAACGCCGCCTTCCCGCCCGCCCATGCACGCCTTCGCCTCGCTTACATTGGTGACGACAGCATGCGCAAAGGCTTCGATGAGATGCTGCTTGGCTTCCAGAAGGTCGCTCAGCAGTTCCGCGACGAAGGCGAGCCCCTGCCCGAGCTCCACTTGATGGGTCTTGAAACCGGCGCGCTGGATGCCCGCGCCGAGCAGCTGGGCCTCTCAGAGAGCCTGCTTGAACAAGTCTTCGACTATGGACGCGTCACCGACGAGTCGATGGCGCACATCCTGACGCGCTGCCATGCGGTTCTGGCCCCATCACGCTATCAGTCCTTCGGCTCAGTCTATCACGAAGCCGCCGCCTTCGGCCGCCCGCTGATCGCCTGCTCTGAAGACCCAACAGCCGTTGAGCATGTTCGCAAACATGAGTGCGGTGTCCTTACCGACGGCTGCACGCCGGACGCGATCGCCGAGACCATCACCAACCTCTTCAATGACCGCCAGGCCATGCTCGACATGCGAAAAGCCGGTCTGGAAGCGGCAAAGTCGTGGACCCGAGAAGAACTCGGCGCCCGCACCCTGCAAATCTACCGCCGCGCCATGCGCCTCGAAGCGATCACTATTCCAGGCACGCAGCCTACCGGTGATTATCAGGGCGCATTCGGTCACGTTCGCGCCTGATTAGCTGCCCATAAATTAGCATTTGTCGCCCTGCGCCTTTCCGGAGGCGTGGGGCTTCTTCTGGTTTGGATTCCTGCTTCGTCAAATTTCCGACAAGCGTTCCTTGGTCTGGACCGCGTCCATAAATGAACGCTTTTCTTCCCGCGCCAAAACCGAATCAAAGGTCAAGAGGCCGTGGCAAGCGAGAGCCGGTTGGGCTCGACCTGTTCCTGTAGCTGGTCACTACAGGAACCGAACGAGGCACTTAGTGGTCTGATAAGAATCAGCTTTTCGATTCCGACGAAAGCTCCATTTCTTAAAGTTTTGCGAAATAAATCGAAATAAATCAGAGACTTGACAGCCTCGCCTTTTTTGCAAACTCTAGTTACATCAGACCAATAAAAAGGAGATCGAAAAAACATAGATCCGCTAGGGCAACGAGGCCCACTTTATGGAACTAAAGACGTTCGATAAAAAACAATGCCTCAACAAGCTACGATCATCCATGTCGATCCCCAAGAGCTAACGGCTCGCAAGAACAACGCCCGCACGCACAGCAAGAAACAGGTTCGCCAGATCGCGAACAGCATCGAGCGATTTGGCTTTATCAATCCTGTTTTGGTGGATGGACGAGGGCAATTGCTCGCGGGACATGGCCGACGTGAAGCGGCAATACTACTTGGGTTGAAATCGATCCCGTGCATTCGCTTCGATCATATGACCGAGCATGAGATGCGCGCTTACGTCATCGCGGACAACCAGCTGGCTTTGAAGGCCGGCTGGGACGAAGACCTCCTCGCAATCGAACTCGGCGCCCTAAGCGAGATGGATCTCGACTTCGATCTTGAGATCACTGGCTTCGATACAGCGGAGATTGATCTTATCATCGACGGGGCCGACCAGGCGCCGGCAGCCGATCCAAAAGAGGAAGTTGTTCCGCCTAAGAATTCTGTGCCGAGGCGCTGTGAGCCAGGCGATATCTGGCAACTTGGCCGGCACCGGCTGATGTGCACGGATGCCCGCAACCCTATGACCATTCGTCTCCTCATGGCAGGTGCGAAGGCGGACATGATCTTCACGGATCCGCCCTACAACGTGGCGATCGATGGCAATGTCTGCGGCTCGGGCTCGGTGAAGCACCGGGAGTTTGCGATGGCTTCAGGCGAGATGAGCAAGGCGGAGTTCACGGCCTTTCTCAAGGACACGTTCAAGATCCAGGCGCGCTACTCGATCGATGGGTCTATCCACTTTGTCTGCATGGACTGGCGGCACATGGCCGAGATCCTCAGCGCGGGTGAAGGCGTCTATTCCGAGCTCAAGAACTTGATCACCTGGGTGAAGGATAATGGCGGCATGGGGACGTTCTACCGCTCCCAACACGAGCTGATCTTCGCCTTCAAGAAGGGCACCGCCCCACACACCAACAATTTCGAGCTCGGCCAGCATGGGCGCTACCGCACCAATGTCTGGCACTATCGCGGTATGAACTCGGCCGGCGCGAACCGCGCTGACGAGCTTGCCATGCATCCCACGGTCAAACCCGTCGCCATGATCGCTGACGCCATCCGTGATGTCTCTAAGCGCAACGGCATTGTTCTGGACCTTTTCGGGGGATCGGGCAGCGCCTTGCTGGCTGCCGAGAAAACAGGCCGGCGGGCGTACCTCGCCGAGATCGACCCGCTCTATTGCGATGTCATCCTGCAGCGCTGGGAGACTTACGCAAAGGGCGATGCTGAACGCATCTTTTCAACCCACCAGCCAAAGGAGAACGGCGCATGAGCGGAAAGAAAAAAGGATTTGATCCGGAGAAGGCCCCCTATGATGTCGGCTTTGGCAAAACACCCAAGGACACGCGCTGGAAGCCTGGAAAGTCTGGCAACGAAAAGGGCCGACCTAAAGGGAGCAAGAATTTGAAAACTGACCTCGAAGAAGAATTGAGTGAGATGATCGAGTTTACCGAACGCGGTCAACGCAAATCCTGTTCAAAGCGACGAGCAATCATCAAGCAGCTCACTGCAAAGGCTGCGAAAGGCGATGTGCGCTCAGCGGCCCTGATTCTGAAATACGACTTAGACGCCGGTCATTCAAGGCCATCCGATAGGGATGCCGACGATCTCACCGAGACGGAGGCAAAGCGGTTGGAGAATTATGTCTTGCGGGAGGCGAAGAAACTTAAGGATGCGGGATGAAGCGCGCTCTGTATCAACAAACCCTCCGGCAAGCGTTCGACCTCTTTGTCGCGCACGCCTTCGAGCAACTTCATCCTGGCACGCCCTATTTACCAAATTGGCATATTGAGGCGATTAGCTGGAAGCTTGATCAAATCAGGCGGGGCGAGTGCAAGCGGCTCATCATTACCGTCCCGCCGCGCTCGCTCAAATCCTTCACCGTGTCGGTAGCTTGGCCAGCCTACCTGCTGGGCCAAGACCCGACGACGAACATCATGACCGTGTCTTACGGTGAAGAGCTTTCCATCGATCTGGCTCGCCAGTGCCGTCGTCTCATTGAGGAGACGGACTATCGCCATATTTTTCCGAAAACCCGTCTGGCGCGCGCAGCAGTCAATGACCTTGAGACCACGAAAGGCGGGCGGCGGATCTCTGCGACTAATGGCGGCGTACTGACCGGCCGTGGCGGCCACATCATTATTATTGACGACCCACAAAAACCTGACGAAGCTCAATCGGAAACCAGACGACGCAACACCATTAAATGGTTCGAAAACACACTCAGCACACGCCTCAACGATAAGGAGAACGGGGCGATCATCCTGATCCAACAACGTCTGCACGAGGAAGACCTCGCCGGGCATCTTCTCGCCAGAGGCGGCTGGGATCATCTCGACCTTCCGGCCATTGCCGAGCGCGATGAGGAAATCCAGACAGGGCACGCTGAATTCCATTCGCGAAAGGAAGGCGAGGCACTCCATCCGGAACGTGAAAGTTTCGCAGCGCTGGAGCGCCAGCGACAGGAAATGGGAAGTTACGCCTTCTCCGCACAGTATCAGCAGCGCCCGGTGCCTGAGACGGGCAACCTCATCCGGCCGGCTTGGTTCAAGCGTTATGAGGAAGCTCCGGAAATCAAGCCCGGCGTGCGGACAATCCAATCCTGGGATTTTGCCGTCACAGACAGCGCAGGGAGTGATTACACCGTTTGCCTGACAGCGCTCGTTCAGAAGAACCAGATCTTCATTTTCGATATCTTCCGTGACAGGCTTAATTACCCCGCGCAGAAGAAAAAGTACGCCGAGCTTGGCCAAAAATGGCTTCCTCGCTCAATCCTGGTTGAGAAGGCCGCAAATGGTCAACCGCTCTTGGACGACCTCCGCGCCAGGCCCGTGCCGGGGGTAGTTTCGCCAATTGGCGTCAAGCCATCGGGAAGTAAGGTGGAGCGCCTATCGATCTATAGCAGCCGTATCGAAGCTGGCGATGTATATTTACCTCGCGACGCCTCGTGGCTCGACGCCTTCATCCACGAAATCGCCGCCTTTCCCAATGGGAAACATGATGACCAGGTCGATGCGCTTTCTCAACTACTGCAGTGGCTAAAGGCGGATTGGCAAAGCTACCCCGTCTCAAGGGATGATTGGGCGCGCCACGAATTAATCTGATCGGCAGGGGCTGATCACATTAAGTCAGTCAGGGTCCCTTTTAAAAAATTCCGCCGGCAAGGCCTCGAGCGCTATTGCCAGTTGATCGATGACAATCACGGTCGGACTTTTGACCCCGTGCTCAACACCCGAGATATAAGTGCGATTAAGGCTGGAACGATCGGCATGTTCCTGCGACCAGCCTTTCAGATTACGAAGCCGTTTCATGTTGGCGCCGCCCTCAACCCGTATATCAACGCACGCTGCTGGAGCGCCATGCCGACTCTAAAACTACCACCTACAAGGATCTAAACTCTCAGCTTTTTGCTTAGTGAAGAATTGATCCAGTAGCAGCAATTCAATCGAGAAGCCCCGAAAGATACTCGCCATATTCGTTCTTGTAGGTCTCTGAGAGTTTGAGCAGCTGCTCATCTCCGATGAAGCCAGCGCGCCAGGCGACTTCTTCGGGGCAGGCGATCTTGATACCTTGCCGCTTCTCGATGGTCTGCACGAATTGCGAGGCCTGGATCAGCCCATCGAACGTGCCTGCATCCAGCCAGGCTGTCCCACGTGGAAGGCTGTTTACGGTCAGCTCCCCCTTGTTGAGATAGGCTTCGTTCACACTCGTGATCTCAAGTTCGCCACGCTCGGACGGTTTGACGTCCTTGGCGATATCAACAACCTGATTGTCGTAAAAGTAGAGCCCCGTCACAGCGAGATTGCTCTTTGGCTTGTCCGGTTTCTCTTCAATCGAGATGGCCCGGCCGTTCTCGTCCATCTCGACGACACCAAATGAGGATGGATCGTTGACCTGGCAAGCGAAGACCTGTGCCCCTGTTTCCAGCTCACCAGCGTCCTTCAAAATGCTGCCAAGGCCGGACCCGTAAAACATGTTGTCGCCGAGCGCGAGGGCGCTTTTGTCCTGGCCGATCCATTCAGCGCCAATGAGAAACGCTTCCGCAAGTCCTCTGGCTTCAGCCTGCGGTGCATAAGCGAAATTCATGCCCCAATCAGACCCGTCACCTAGCATTCTTTGAAACACTGGAAGCGATTCCGGCATCGAGATGACAAGGATGTCGCGGATACCGGCCAGCATCAGCGTCGTGATCGGATGATAGATCATCGGCTTGTCGTAAACGGGAAGAAGCTGTTTCGACACGCCTTTGGTGATCGGATAAAGGCGCGTTCCCTTGCCCCCGGCCAGAATGATACCCTTCATGTTTTCCAAGCTCCTGTCTCGACAAGTCTGTTTACGCACGCGCGCATGCTCTCGCGCCAGTGTGGCATCTCTATTCCGTAAGCCTGCTCGAGTTTCCTGCAATCGAGACGCGAATTAGACGGTCGCTTTACGGGCGTTGGGAACTCTGCAGATGTAATTCTTTTTACCTTAGCGGTGGGACCGCCGATGCTGGCGCTGTGCTCGAAGATTGCCGACGCGAAATCAGCCCAACTTGCCTCTCCCGTACCAGACAGATGGTAGATACTGTGCTGAACAGGCTGGCGCTCGACCAGTATGGTTTTCGAGACGGCTATGATCGCGCTGGCGATATCGTGGGCTGCGGTGGGGTTGCCGAGCTGGTTCATCACGACGCCAAGCGCGTCACGCTGCTCGGACACCCGTAACATTGTCTTGCAGAAATTCTTGCCGAACGGGCTGTAAACCCAGGCGGTCCGCATGACGATACTATTCGGGTTTGCCTCTATGACAGCAATTTCGCCCTCGCGCTTCGTGCGGCCATAGACCCCAAGAGGGTTGACCGGATCTTCTTCCGTATACGGAGCATCTTTCGATCCATCGAAGACGTAATCGGTCGACAGGTGAATGAGTGGGACACCAAGTGCTGCTGTCTGCCGCGCAAGCTCGCCGGGCGCCGCCGCATTCAGGGCGTGTGCGGCCTCTATCTCAGTCTCCGCCTGATCGACGGCCGTGTATGCCGCTGCGTTGACGACAAGGTCAGGCTGAATATCTGTGAGCGATTGGCGAATGGAGGCTGCGTCCAGCAGGTCAAGGTCGGGCCGTCCCCGGGCAGTAAGGCTGATGTCGTCCGGGAGATGGCTCTCCGCAAGTGCTTGTGCGACCTGGCCCTGGCTGCCGCAAACTAGGATTTTGAAAGTCATATGCTCAGACTTTTTCTGTCGAGCCGTGCTCAGCCTTACTGGCGGCGCTCTTGTCCAAGCCAAGTCTTTCGCCGGAATATACCGATTTGCGCAGCGGCTCCCACCATTGAGGATTGTCGATATACCAGCGCACGGTTTTCTTCAGCCCGCTTTCAAAATTCTCTTCGGCCTTCCAGCCAAGCTCATTCTCCAGCTTGGACGCATCGATCGCATAGCGTTGGTCATGGCCGGGCCGGTCAGCAACAAATTCGATCAGGTCACGGCGGGGCTTTTGCGCCGGACGCACCGCATCAAGTTCGTCGCAGATGGTCTGAACGACCTCCAGATTAGTGCGCTCATTGCGCCCGCCGACATTATAGGTTTCACCGAGCTCGCCTTTGTTGACGATCAGCCATAGCGCCTTGGCATGGTCGTCAACATACAGCCAGTCACGGATATTGGCTCCTGTCCCGTAAACGGGTAGCGTCTTGCCTTCGAGGGCATTCAGGATGACCAGCGGGATCAGCTTCTCAGGAAAGTGGTACGGCCCGTAATTGTTCGAACAATTGGAGATAATGACCGGCAGGCCATAGGTGCGGTGCCAGGCCTTGGCGAGGTGGTCGGATGAGGCCTTGGATGCCGAATAGGGTGATGAAGGATCGTAGGGCGTCGTTTCGTGGAACAGGCCCTCTTCTCCGAGAGACCCGTAGACCTCATCGGTCGAGACATGCAGGAAGCGGAATGCCGATTGGCTCGCCTCGTCCAGGCCGGCCCAATACTGACGTGCTGTTTCCAGCAAGGTGTAGGTACCCACCACATTCGTCGTAATGAAATCGCTCGGCCCTGTAATCGACCGGTCCACATGGCTTTCAGCCGCCAGGTGCATCACATGTGTCGGCTGCTCGCTCGACATGAGATCTGCCATTGCAGACGCATCGCAGATGTCAGCCTGCACCAGCTTGAAGCGTGATGAACTGGAGATGGGGTCAAGGTTCGCCAAGTTCGCCGCATAGGTCAGCTTGTCGACCACCGTCACGTCGGCATCGGTATGTTCGATCAAGTGGCGCGCGACAGCAGACCCAATGAACCCGGCCCCTCCGGTGACGATAATTCGCGGCATCCTGCGCACCCCCAATTTGTAGGACTACGTACGTATAGAGGAGGACAGAAGTGCAAGTAAACTTTGGAGTTGCTTAGCGGCTTCAGCCACATTGACTCGCGCCGTAAACCCCAGACGCCGGAAGCCAAATTGATATTTCCCGAATTAGGTCACGAATTCCGGCCATTTAAAAATGGTTGATTACCCTGCTAAAATCTCAGGAAACTGGCACCAATTTTGCTTATGTCGGTGTAAAGCAGACTTTAAGACTGACTTGCATTCCTGACGAACCGCATAGTTGCAGTCACAGTAGCAGAGTATAAACATCAGGAACCAGATTGCGCTTGAGAGGGACACCACGCATGAGACGCTTTTTGACAAGTTTTCTTCTTGTTGCCGCTGTGTTCGTCACTGCTTGCGCCAGCGACAGCGGATCAACGTTCACCGATCGCCAGCTGCCGGCACCGGATACGACCAAGATGGTCCAAAACGACAATATGAGTATCGGCCCAAGTGATATGCTCGGCATAAAGGTGTTTGGGGTAAACGAACTAAACGGGTCATATCAAGTCGATCATTTGGGCCGTATCAAAATGCCTCTGATCGGCGAAGTTACCGCACAAGGCTATACCGCACTCCAGTTTGCCAGCGTTCTAGAGAGGCGGCTCGAAGATAATTATCTGCAGGATGCTGACGTCACCGTGTCTTTGCAGGAAAGCCGGAATGAGCAGATTACTGTTGATGGGTCTGTCCAGAAGCCGGGAATGATTGCGGTCAACGGCCAACTTGGCTTACTCCAGGCCGTCGCAATTGCAGGCGGTCCAACCGAAGGGGCCAATCCGAGAAATGTCATCGTGTTTCGGCAAGTGGATGGCGAGCAAGTAGGTGCGAGCTACGATCTCGTGGCCATCCGAAATGGAAATGCTGAAAATCCCAAAGTTTTTGGTAACGACATTATCGTCGTTGACGGTTCTGAGGCCCGACGGGCCCGTGGCGAACTTCTTCGGACAATTCCTCTCCTCAGCTTCTTCCTGATCCTTTAGATTTCCACCGCTGGTATGACCTCATGAACTACGACCGATTCGACAACCTCCCGAGCACCGGCCCGCGCAACGGCGCCCTGGGTGCGCCGCGTTCTCGCTCCGTCGAACGTTTCGAAGCCTTAGCGCATGACAATAGTGGACAGGGCGATGGAGACGACGGCATCAACATCTGGGAATTATTGCACGTCTTCCTACGTCGCAAATGGATGATCCTCTCAATCACACTTCTCGGTGTTACGATTGCTGCGATCATGACACTTCGCGTAACGCCGATGTATCGCGCCACAGCGACAATCGAGGTGCAGCAAAGGGAAACACAGATCATTGAAGGTGCATCAGTTGACCCCGCAGTTGTCGCTGATAGCCAGCACATGGAAACGCAATACGCGCTTCTCCAAAGCAGATCGCTTGCTGAGCGAGTTGCCGAAATGCTGAATTTACCTTCAGACGAAAGATACGCGAATCAAAGCCTACCCCGCAACGAAAGACTTGAACAAGCGGCGTCGAAAGTCGTGAACAATGTTCGGGTTGCCCCAGAGGGCCGCAGTCGCGTGGTAAATGTTCAATTCGTGAGCGCATACCCTCAGGAGGCTGCACGAATATCCAATGCGGTAGTTGAAAATTTCATCCAGACCACTCTCGAGCGCAAATATAACACAACAGCGTACGCCCGCGAGTTCGTAGAAGAAAGACTTCAGACCACCAAACAGGCCCTGGAAGATTCCGAGCGCCAACTTGTCGAATATGCGTCGCGTCAAAATATTCTCGAGCTCGGCGGAGAAGGTGGTGGTTCCCTCGATGCAACCTCCATCGTTTCGCTCAATCAGGAACTTGCTGCCGCTGAAAGTGAACGCATTGCCGCTGAGCAACGATACCGCGAAGCCCAAAGCAACCCGACTACGCGTACGATGCTTGAGAGTGAAGATCTAAGCCGGCTCCGAACACGCAGATCAGAACTGAATGCTGAGTATCAAGAGAAGCTTGGAACGTTCAAACCTGGCTACCCGGAGATGCAACAACTCCAAGCGCGGATCAGTTCGCTGGACGCCGAGATAGAGCAGGAACGTGAAGGCATCCTGACAGCTCTTGGAGCGGAGTATCGGGCCGCTCAAGCTAGGGAAGCATCCTTGAGTGAGCGCGTCAGCGAGCTGAGAGGTGAGCTTCAGGACCTTCGGGACCGCCGCATTGACTACACAATTATACAACGGGAAGTGGACACCAACCGCACACAATACGAAGCACTCCTTCAACGAATGAAGGAGATCTCAATTGCAAGCGGCGTCGGATCCAGCCAAGTTTCGATCATTGATCGCGCGCAGGTTCCTACTACCCCATTTGAGCCAAATTTAGAACGCACGTTGCTAATGGCGCTGCTACTGAGTCTGGCGCTCGGAGGGGGCCTCGCCTTCGCCCTCAATTATATAGACGATACGATTAAGACGCCTGACGATGTGAAGAGTAAGCTGGGGCTTCCGTCCATTGGCGTGGTACCAAAGGCTAGGAATAGTAAGGATATTGTGTCGAGCGAACTATCAGATCCCCGCTCGCCAGTATCAGAAGCATTCTTCTCCACCCGTACGGCACTTCAATTTACGACGTCTAGCGGTGCACCCCGGAGCCTGTTGATGACCTCAACAAGGCCAAGTGAAGGCAAGACAAGCTCAACGGTCGCACTTGCCATGGCGTTCGCCAAGATCGGTCAGCGTGTCCTGATCATCGATGCAGATATGCGAAAACCATCATTTATAGCAGATTCAGGTGCTTCAATAGGGCTATCGGGACTTCTTACGCGTGAAGCTAGCCTGCTTGAGAATATCGTAAACTCCCGGCATGATGGACTGTTTCTTCTTCCTGCAGGTGTTATCCCACCGAACCCTGCGGAGCTCCTTTCTAATCCGAGGCTTAAATCGATTATAGCCGAAGCCGAGCAAGCTTTTGATCTTGTCCTTGTTGACTCTCCGCCGGTACTGAGCTTCGCGGACGGCCCCATTCTGGGCTCGCTCTGCGAGGGTTCTGTGATTATCATCCAGTCCGGCGCTATTCGGACGCCGCAAGCCCTGCGGACTATAGGTCGTCTTATGGAAAGCCGCACGAATTTGCTCGGCGCCATCCTCACAAAATTTGATGCCAAGAAAGTTGGTTACGATTCAGCTTACTATTACGATTATTCTGGGCAGGGCGCGTACGCCTACCAACAAGGCAAGGTGTCCGATAGCGAAAGTGCCAAACGCAAGATTCACTTATTTTCCGACGCAAACGAAACGCCGCCTTATCGCGACGCGGAATAATCATGCGTTCACTGATAGTGATCGGGGGTTGGCTATTTCTGCTCTGGCTGGGCCTCAACACCCTCGGCAGCCTTGCTCCAAACCTGCTCCCCAGTGCGGTGACCGGCGCGCATGATGGGATCAACCGATTAGATTGGACGGAAATTCAATCGCCATTGGACGATCAAAACGCTCAGAACGCACTCCATTCCTGGTTTCTCGGAGCGCCTCTTTCGTCCCGTCCTTTTTCGGTCCGTATGGCCACCATAGCGCCGGGTGATGCCGAGCTTCGCTTAGTTAGACGCCGGCTTACCGAACATATTATTCGCATTGCCCCCAGGAACGCCCACGCGAGACTAGTGCTTGCTGAGATCGAATTTCAGGACGGAAACTTTGATCGCGGTGCTCTGAATATCTCCAATCTCCTGTCGATTGGTGGCGCCAACAACAGCTTACTGATTGATGCTTTGGTGGCTATGGCAGCCCAGACCGAAACCCGTCCCGCCATCGAGGAACTATTGCAAGGCGAGCCAGTATGGGGGGCTCGACTGGTTTCCAACCTCGCCGGTAAGCTCGACGACACTGATCTGTTGATCAGGTGGGCAATTGATTACCCACAAAGCCACGGCGATATTGTTAGAGCTCTTTATAATGCTGGGGAAGTCGACGAAGCCTATAGGGCATTTCTTAACTTTTTGCCCCCGGGCGGAAATAGTGATCCAACGATCCCTTTCGACAGCCGTTTTTTAGCGCTTGATGGCTCTGAGCCATTTAATTGGCGGCTCAGCCGGAACTTAGCCAGCTTCGAGCCCGGTGGCGGATTAGGCGTAAGCTTTTTCGGTCAAGGGAACCCTACCATTGCGCAGCAGGTCATCCATCTTACTCCTGGAGACTATAATATACAGGCCAGCATGGACGGAAATTTATACGAGCGCGGCGGAAAACTTAGATGGACAGTGCAATGTATCAGCTCGAAGAGCACCCAGTTGGCACTAGAAGTCCAGGAATTGTCCTCAAACAAAAGCTCCATAAGTGGAGCTTTTGAGGTGCCTGCCGAAGATTGCGATTTTCAGTGGCTTCAGCTTTCAGGCGTCGCTGGTGAATTTCCGCGTCCTGTGCGCGCACGCATCCATGAAGTTTTGATCACAGATGTCAGCGACGGTCCAGCACAGTGAAACTATCGCATATTAAGCGACGGACCGCAGGTTTTGCGCTTCCAATTCTGCTGGGCATCGCCGTGGCGCTGGGCGGTTCATCTGTTCCCGATGAGGCCCCCCGGTTATGGCTTTCTTTAGCCACTCTCATTTTGCTCATTGCTTTGCTGCCGGTAGCAACTCGGGAAGACTGGAGCCGTCCAACCCAATTCGTGCTCCTTCTCTCCGCATTATGGTTAGTCTGGTGTGCGCTTCAATTGGTACCTCTGCCCCGCTGGCTGTGGAGCCGGCTTGGTGACCGTTCCGTGATAGTAGAGGGTCTGGATTTATTGGGACTGCCGATAAACCAACCTATGCCGATTTCGTTCTCTCCACTTGAGGGTCGGCTGTCTCTAGCCGCCACAGCAGCTCCTCTCGCACTGTTTCTACTTGTCTCAATGCTCGGTTGGCGAAAAGGCGCTTCCCGGCTGAGTTGGACAGTTCCGATACTAGGCGCCCTGAGCGCGCTTCTAGGGTTAGCGCAAATTTTGACGGAAAATAGTGCTCATCTATACTTCTATGAAAATACCAATCCTGGTTCGCCCGTCGGCATATTCGCGAACACAAATCACCAAGCCTGTTTCCTGGCTATGTGCCTACCATTCGCGGCTGCCGCAATCCGAGAAGTAAGAGGAAACTGGAGATCCGGCGACGAGGATCATGCCAAGGCCATCGCATGCGCAGTTCTCTCACTTATCCTTCTGATTGGTGTTCTGGCTGCTGGGTCTGGCGCTGGCTACCTACTACTCGTACCGGCCTTGGTTCTAGGTGTGATCATAGCGAGAAAGCCTGCCTCATCGAAAAAAGTGCAGATCAAGCTTCCTTTCATAGTCATGGCGACTGCCGTCCTGTCCGCCATCGTTGTGGCATCCAGCCCTGTACTTGGCGGCCTCGGTCTCGCGGGCCTAGATACATCACGGACGTCCCGGATCGAGATTTGGGGCCTAACCGGCGAAGTGGCGGCCGACCACTGGCTCTTCGGAACTGGTATTGGGTCCTTTGACGAAGTTTATCGGCTCTATGAAGATCCTGATACGGTAACGCGTACATTCGCCAACCATGCCCACAACGATTATCTTCAGGCGATCGTAGAATTCGGGCTTCCGGGCACGCTCGTTGTTGGTCTCGGCCTTTTGCTTTTTGGCTATCTGTTCTTCCGGGTCTGGAGCCAGCATGGCGATGAACACCGACATTTGAAGCGAGCAGCTGCGACAGCACTGCTGATTGCGCTGCTGCACAGCTTTGTTGACTATCCTCTGCGGACGCCGGCTGTCGCGTGCCTGGCTGCGACCTGCTTTGCTCTACTCGTTATGGACCCCGCCAACAAACGAGGCAAAGGCCGCCGATCTACACAGCAACCCGGGTCCCACGCAAACAAAGCCCGCCACCGCGTCATATAACGCGCCACGGCTCAGACTTCTCGGCCGGCCACAGTCCTACAAGACTTCTGATGCCACTACGCAGTCGGAGAGCGGAACATGACTGTCCGCGAATAGTAACCGCCAATACGTGACTTCTCTCATGCTCGCATTCGCTCTCGGAGGTTCTTGGAGATTACTGGCGCTACCGCTCCTGCAACGCCAACTAGGTTGGCAAGCAAGTCGTATATGTCTGCGGTCCGACCAAAAAATGGCTGGGCCACTTCAACAGCGGCTGATTGGGTAATGATTATAACGGCCAGAACGGCAATCGGGATGCGTGGAAAGGCGAGGATCGCAATCGATGTTAAAGCGAAGTAGCCTAGGAAATGACCGGCCTTATCGCTCGGAATGAGGTGAACGACATTCACATCGCTTTCGACCGATGCCAGCGATAGAAATATGATCGCAGCATACAGAGCCAAAAACCCGGTACGAGCGAACCAGAGAATCG
Source organism: Henriciella marina DSM 19595 (assembly GCF_000376805.1). NCBI lineage: Bacteria > Pseudomonadati > Pseudomonadota > Alphaproteobacteria > Hyphomonadales > Hyphomonadaceae > Henriciella > Henriciella marina. The sequence goes on from NZ_AQXT01000002.1 coordinate 1,064,308, forward strand.
CCCTCACCATCGTATGTTCGCGCGCTACTTTGCACCAAGACCGGTCAACATTACGCGAACGGTCTGGATTGTGATGAAAACGTCTGTCCAGACCGAGAAATGCTTCACGTAATAGAAGTCGTATTCAAGCTTGCGTCGTACATCGTCAACGCTCGTAACATGGCCCTGCTTAACTTGCGCCCAGCCGGTAATGCCGGGCCGCACAATGTGCCGGTAGCGATAGAATGGGATTTCTTCTTCATACCATGACGAAAGGCTGAGCGTCTCGGGACGCGGGCCAATCCAGCTCATTTCTCCAATAAGGATATTCCATAGCTGGGGCAGCTCATCAATGCGGGTTTTGCGGATAAAACGGCCAGAACGCGTAATGCGCTGGTCTTCGTTCTTCGTCATATCCATGTTTCGGTCATCGCCTAAAGACAGCTCGCGCACGGTCATTGAGCGGAACTTGTACATGGTGAACATCTGGCCGCGATATCCCATCCGCTTCTGGCGGAAGATGACGGGTCCCGGACTATCGAGCTTGATCCAGATGGCCATAATCACGAAAAGCGGCGAAAAAAGCAGAAGCCCGGCAGCCGCTGTCATCGCATCGATATAGCGCTTTGCAGGCGCATAAATCGAGTCAGGGGCGAGGTGCCCAAAGGAGTTCTCTGAGAGGTGCTCAATCCGCACACGGCCCGCAAGCGATTCAACGATCTGCTTGGTATTGTAGATCACACGACCGGCAATGGCTTCTTCAGCGATATAGCGTTCCCATTCAGGGCTTAGCTCAGGATCCCGGAGATTGACCACCAAAGGAAGGTGGCGCTGCTTCGATGCGGCCTCAGGCGTAGAAAACTTGACCCAGCTGACGCCCGGCAGTGAGGCAAGCTCTTGGAGCTTTTGCGACGAGACAAGGCCAAGATTGGCTTCGCGGAAGCGTGCGACATAGTAGGAGAGCGCGAGAAACCATCCTGTCGTAAGCAGAAAGCTCGCGAGAAACTGCGCGCGGCTATATTCAAGACGCAGGATGAAGAAGATAGCGATGATGATCGCATACGAGGAGATGAAGGCTGGCGTAATGCTCGTGAACGCGTTCGACCCTGGCAGAACGGTCACCTTCCGGAAGACCATATAGCCGATCAGAACGGCGCAGAGCGTGCCAAATAGGGAATTGTCATAGCTGGCGATCTGGTCGGGCAAGCGCTCGAACTGACCGCGCAAGGTAACGGGCACCACCACACCAAACAGGATTGCCCCTACCAGCTGATGACGAATACGGAAGAGAGCGTCAGCGAGACGCCTCGAGAAACGGTCCTGCTGCTCGGTCCCGACCGCGAGATGGCTAAGCGTGTTCATGTCCCCTGCACTTCCATCTTTATCCAGCTCGAACGAGCTGTTGCTTCGGCAGTGTCACTTCGACATGCCGGGTCATCATGCCGATCAGCACTTTGACGCGGTCGGAGTCCGGCATTGACACAATCTCGCCGACCCAGTCCTCGAAAGCGCCGGACATAACGCGGATATTGTCACCAACCGCCAGGCGCTCTTCGAATTCTATCCCGCCATCGTCACTTGTCTGCGCGATGAAGTTTTCGACCATGCCAGACGGCAAGGCTGCAGGCCGGTCACCAAAACGCACCAACTTCGCCACACCGATCGTGCTATCGATCGCGCGCCATCTCATGCGCTGCATGTCAACGCTTACAAAGACATAGCCCGGAAAAATCGGCCGCAGCACGCGGCGAGTCTTCCTGGCATGCCTGACCGTACGCCACAGCTGCGGACAGGCAGTTTTGAACCCCTGACGATCCAGATGAGATGTTGCAAGAGCCTCTTTTCCGGAAAGTGTCTGTGCGGCAAACCAAGTGCATTGAGCGTCTGCTGTCATGTCCCCCCCCCTCACCGATGGGTCAATTGCAGGTGTATGCAGATCAAACACGAGCGAGCCGCATTTGCAAAAGAATTTTAATTAAAACTTTACCTTGCGGCCTTGACTGATTGAATCAGGTGCACACCGATTCGCAAGTCCTGTGCCGCTCACCTTAGGACGGTCATCACGTCGGAATACGTTGAGGTTTTCGGCATTTCACTCTATATGTATTAAACGCTTTCAATTAGGCGCTAGACGCTGACGAGAGCAGCAACCTCTATCGCGAAAGCCGATCATGCTTCGATTTCTATCGAAAACTGTGGATAAGTCTGTGGACACCCATCGGCCATCGGCCCCCGCCGGAAAGCGTGCGTACGCAATCGGTGATGTACACGGACGGCTGGATTTGCTGAATGACCTTCTCGCGCAGATAGAGGACGATATTGCCGGGCGGCGACCCAAACAGACCCACATCATTTTTCTTGGAGATCTGATTGATCGCGGGCCTCACTCCCGCCATGTCGTTGAGCGCCTGATAGACTATGCGCCTTCGAACGCAAGCTGCCATTTTCTGATGGGCAACCATGAGGAAGTTCTTGTTCGAGGCCTGCGCGGCGAACCCCATCTTCTGGACGGCTGGATCCAGCATGGCGGCGATACAACCGCTGAAAGCTATGGCGTCGATGCCGCCTATCTGCGCAGCCAGGGCGATGATGCTTTGGAACATGCACTTCTCTCAGCGATCCCCGAAAGCCACATTCGCTTCATGGCTGGATTTCTCGACAGCATACAGTTTGGTGACTATCTCTTGGTGCATGCGGGTATCCGACCCGGCACCCCTCTTGACGACCAAAGCCCGAGCGACATGCGGTGGATCCGAAAGGAATTTTTGGAAAGCACCCGCCAACATGGCAGCATGATCGTTCACGGTCACTCCGTCGAGGAAAAGATCATGCCGCGCTCCAATCGGATCGGGCTAGATACGGGCGCATATCGCACGGGAATTTTGAGCGCCGTCCGTTTGGAGGGCGATCAAGCCGATTTTATCCAGTCGCGCGAGCACTGTGCGGCGCGGACCCAATCCTAGGCGATTGTAAAGATTTTGTAAATTTTTGCTATTGACACGTATACAAGTTGCCGAACGTGCGGTATGACGTGGTTGAGCTTAAAGGAGCGTTCCAATGCGCCTAACACTACAAGTATCTATTCTGGCGCTCGCCCTGGGTGGGGCAGTCCAAGTTTCACACGCACAGAGTGGGACCCAAACCGCTGCGACGCAAACGGTCGCACAACAAGGGTCTGTAACTGGTCTTTCCAGCGAAGTCGGTTCGGTTATCGTTATTCGCGATGGCCAGCCCTATTCGCTGTCTGAAGGGGATGCGCTCTTTGAAGGTGATATCATTCAAACTCGTCCCGAGTCCGCTGCGACTCCAGGCACAGTGACCCTAACCATTGGCGGCTGCGAACAGGTTCTTCAACCTGGTCAGCAAATTGTTGTAAACGCCGCATTCTGTAATACGCCCGCCACGGCGCTTACAGCTGAGCAGATCGTTACGCTGGGCGGCGTGACAGCTCCGCCTATTGGTGCTGCTGGTATTATTGCAGGTGCCGTTGCAGCAGCTGGCGCGGCCGCTGCTGCTGCCGATGATGATGATGGAACACCGGTTAGTCCATAGTTTGGTCATCTAGTTACCAGTTCTCGAAAAGGCGTGCCAAGATGGCACGCCTTTTTTCGTGTAATACTGCTTAGATATCCGAGCTTTCAAAGCTTACTCTTCGCAGCGGCCCGGCACCATAATACTCTGAAATGATTGAGCTTTCTAACAAGAGCGTCGACACTCTTAAGTGGCGATACTCTAAAAGCTTAATGATTTCAAACCATTCGGGGCTAAATTGCCCTGAGCGCTTCAAGCGGCCATTATCCCAGCTTTCGTACATCTACATCTACCAACTCAAAGAAGTCGGGATGATGGACATGACGAAGAACAAGTTTTCACGCCTAAAAATGATGAGCTCTCTCTGGATCTCATCCCTGCTGGCCGGCTGCATGACCGTCGCCCCGCTTGAGCCTGTAAAGAATGCCCCCCTCGAGTTTCGCGGTGACAATACAGTCGCGGTTGAATTCGTGTCGCCCATGCTGGTCGGGGCAAGATGCGCCCAGCGCGGCGCCCACATCTTCGGCGTACCGCAGCTAAGCTCCATGGGCTGTGGCGACGGGCGCATGATCACAATGCCCAATCCATGCCAGACGATCACGTCCGGCTGGTACGCCCGCCTCCTCTGCCATGAACTCGCCCATGCGAATGGTTGGAGCCGCACCCACGAAGGCGGCAGTTATCTGCCCGACGAGATGGCCGGTGTAAATCCACAAGCGATCGCTCTGTCAGAGTCCACAATCGCAAGCTTCGAAGAAGCCGGCGCACTAAAGCCTGCAAGTCAATCACCTCAAGCACTCGCGCTTGCAGAGGCTCGTAGCCAGGCGGCTGGCGCTGAAGCTGCGCCCGAAGACGCTAGGATGCTCATCGCCTCGGCCCCGCACGAGCAGACCGCTCAGGAAACTGTGACCCAAGAGGCGCAGGCAGAAACTGAGTTTAGCTCACGCGTCCAGCTCGCAAGTACATCGAAAGAGCTTCAACCCTCAGTGGCGATATTTACCGAACAGGCTGCCTCAGCCACCGCAGAGATCGGTCTGCGCGCCAAAATAGTCTTGGGCAACAAAGGTTTGTCCACAGTAGAGCCGGCCGCCTTCACGATAGCGCAGCCCATATCAACGACACCCGATCAGGCCGATACTATACTCTCAGGCGACAGCTAGTGACTCTGCGGTCCTGCGACACGGATGCCCAGATGCCGTAGCGCCTTTTCCGAGAAGGAGTGGCCACTGCAGTGACGGAGGCGCATCAGGTACAGAGCACTTTCGCTGACTACCGCCTAGGAATTTGTTGGGCGGGGAACACCAGCCAGCGACCGGTGGCACTGAGCCCGTGAGACCGAAAAGAGGGTTCTTGTCTAGAAACGGGTCCGTCTCAGACTGTTACAGTGTCCATTAATGGTGTTAGAAGGCTCGAAGTCTCAGGCAGGTAGGTTCAGTGGGTTCGTTTACATGCACGTTCTGGTAACTGCCAACACGGCGTGGAATATTTGGAACTTTCGGAAACCGATCGTATCTTCCCTATTGGATGAAGGACATTCAGTTACCGTTTTTGCACCGCCAGATAGTAGCGTTGCGAATCTTGAGTCATTGGGTTGCGCGTATCTTCCACTGGAGATGGATGCAAAAGGCCTGAGCCCGATAGACGGATTGAAACTGACAAATCGCTTCAAGCAGACCTTTCGAGAAACTCAACCCGACATTGCGCTGAGCTACACGATCAAAAATAATCTGTTTGGTGCGATTGGCGCTCGGGCCGAAAATATTCCATTTATTCCAAATGTGACAGGACTGGGCACCGCTTTCCTTTCCGGCCGGATGCTTGAAAGAGTGGCGAAGTTTCTCTATCGGCACGCATTCGCCGCACTACCGGTCGTTTTTTTTCAGAACGAGGATGATCGAACGCTCTTCCTGCAGCAAGATATGGTCAGCCCCCAACAGGCTCGCTTGCTACCAGGCTCGGGGATTGATCTTGATCATTTTCCTGAAACCGCCCTGCCCTCCACCACCGATGCGCCCATCTTCCTGATGATCGCCAGACTGTTGCGAGATAAGGGGGTGATCGAATTCGTCGAAGGGGCCCGGATAGTTAAAAAAGATTATCCAAAATCTCGCTTTCAACTGCTCGGCGCAATCGGGTCCGAAAACCGCACCGCAATCGATGCAACGATGGTTGAGGAGTGGGTCGCCGAAGGTGTTGTCGAGTACCTCGGAACCACGGATGATGTTCGCCCTGTGATCACAGCAGCTTCTTGCGTCGTCCTACCATCCTACCGCGAAGGCGCGCCGCGAACATTGATCGAGTCAGCCGCAATGGCTCGTCCGGTAATCACAACCGATGTGCCCGGCTGCAGAGCCATTGTCGATGACGGAATTTCCGGTCTGCTCTGCGAAGTTCGCAATAGCAAAAGTCTCGCATCAGCAGTCAAAGCGTTCCTAAAACTTTCCGCTGAGGCTCAAAAAGAGATGGGGCGGGCCGGTCGAAAAAAAATGATGAACGAATTCGATCAAGAAATCGTCGTGCAAGCCTATCGCGATGCTATTTTTGAGCTCCTTGCTAAGCCAAAAACCTAATACCCTAATGTTGATCAATGCTGCGTTCACAAGCCAAGCGGTTCCTTACGCAGAAATTCTTAGCACCAGCGCAGCAGGCCAAAGATCGACGTTTGGCTTGTAGTTTGCATCGAGGCAAGAAACGCAGAAGCGTTGCAAGAATCTGTAACTTATCATTTCAAAAAGGTTCTTGTTGCGCTTTGCAGGCAGATTCGATATCGCTCAACTTTGAACGATGATGAATTGTCTGCCTTACATCGCAAGCATTGAGCTAACAAGGCACCGCAAGGTGAGTTCTTGTGCGGTAGCTTTAGAATTCCGTCCAATCAAATGACAACGCAGCGTGACAAGTTACGAGAAGATATACGTTTCCGGCTCCTCCGCCTTCTTCAGGACAGCCCGGAGATGAGCCAGCGTGATCTAGCCAAAGCCCTTGGCGTGAGTACAGGGGGCATCCATTACGCCCTCAGCGCTTTTCTCGAAAAAGGTCTCATCAAGCTTGGGAATTTCAGGGCAGCCAACGACAAGCGGCGTTATACCTACGCCCTTACACCCAAGGGCGTTGCCGCTAAGGCTGATCTTACCAGGCGGTTTTTGGCCCGGAAGGTCGCTGAGTATGAGCTTCTCAAAGCTGAAATCGAAGAGGTGGGAAGGGATGTTTCTGATCGTGAACTCGCCGAGATCAAAAAAGCATCCAAAGGAAACTAGCATGGACAGCGTGTTTAAGAATGATTGCAAATCCCAGTGAGCAACTCGATGAACAATAGACGCATCCTCGTTACCGGCACGGCGGGTTTTATCGGCTTTCACCTCGCCAAGCTGCTACTTTCCGAAGGGTGTCGGGTTCAAGGCTATGATGGCATGACGGACTATTATGACGTCAGCCTAAAACGCCGACGCCATGAGATTCTTCTGGAACACCAGAATTTTTCTACCACTGAAGGCATGCTGGAAGATCAAGCGACGTTCGATGAACTAGCGGACCAGTTCCAGCCAGATGTGATTGTGCATCTCGCAGCTCAAGCCGGCGTACGCTACAGCTTTGAAAACCCCAGAGCCTACATAAACTCCAATGTGATCGGCACTTTCAATGTCATGGAGGCGGCTCGTCGTCTTGGCGTTCAACACTTGCTTATCGCATCGACTTCCTCGGTTTACGGTGCCAATACAGAAATGCCGTTCAGCGAAATGGAAAAAGCCGACACTCAGCTGACGATGTATGCCGCAACGAAGAAGGCAAATGAGAGTATGGCGCACTCCTATGCGCATCTCTATGATTTGCCGACAACCATGTTTCGTTTTTTCTCGGTATACGGAACCTGGGGCCGGCCCGACCTCGCCCTTTATAAGTTTGTCGACGCTATGCTCGATGGGCGGCCGATCGACATCTACAATCATGGCGAAATGTATCGTGATTTCACCTATGTCGACGATCTCGTTCGGGCGATCCGCCTTCTTGTTGATGCGGTTCCGGTGCGCCCCTCTACCGGTATAGTACCAGATGGCGACAGTCTTTCCCCGGTCGCGCCGTTCCGCATTGTCAACATCGGCAATTCAGAGAAAATACGCCTTCTGGATTTCATCGACGCGATTGAGGAATGTCTTGGCATAAAGGCAATCCGCAACGGCATGGAAATGCAGACAGGTGACGTGCCAGCGACCTGGGCAGATACCCAATTGCTCCGAACTCTGACTGGTTATCAGCCGCAGACCGACTTCAAAGACGGCATCGCGCGCTTTGTTGATTGGTTTCGCGACTATTACGGGAAGTAACACACCGATGATGACGCCCGAAAGCAAACTTGCCATTGTCGGCCTCGGTTATGTCGGCCTGCCTCTCGCTGTCGAGTTTGGCAAGAAGCGCATAACAATCGGTTTTGACATATCCGAAAGTAGAATTTCAGAGCTAAAACAGGGCAAGGACCGGACCCGAGAGGTCGAAGCTGACGAACTCGCTTCGGCAAGGCACCTACAATTCACGTCCGATCTAGAGCTGATCCGGGATGCACAAGTATACATCGTAACAGTCCCCACACCGATAGACGCTCACAAACGTCCGGACCTGACGCCGCTTCTAAAAGCATCCGAGACAGTTGGGAAAGTGCTCAAAAAGGGCGACACGGTAATTTATGAAAGCACAGTCTATCCCGGCGCCACTGAAGAAGACTGTGTACCCGTACTGGAACGCGTGTCCGGTCTGACTTTTAACGAGGACTTCTTCTGCGGTTACAGTCCGGAGCGGATCAACCCAGGCGACAAACTTCACCGCCTGACTACAATTGTGAAGGTCACGGCAGGCTCTACTCCCGACGTCGCAGATGCCGTGAATGAGCTTTATGCAAGCATTGTGACCGCAGGCACTCACAAAGCTGAAAGCATCAAGGTCGCCGAGGCAGCCAAGGTTATAGAAAACACACAGCGCGATCTCAATATCGCGCTTGTGAATGAGCTCGCGATGATCTTCAACCGGATGAATATTGATACCGAGGCGGTCCTCAAAGCGGCTGGTACGAAGTGGAACTTTCTCCCTTTTCGCCCAGGCTTGGTCGGCGGCCACTGTATTGGTGTTGACCCCTACTACCTCACCCACAAGGCCGAAGCTCTCGGCTACCACCCGCAGATCATCCTCGCCGGCCGGCGCATCAATGACGGCATGGGCGCCTATGTTGCGGGCCAATTGGTCAAGTCCATGCTGAGGCGCCGGATACAGGTCGAAGGATCCCGCGTGCTTATCCTTGGCCTAACCTTTAAAGAAAATTGCCCGGATATGCGCAATACCCGCATCATCGACCTGGTTTCGGAATTGCGCGACTACGGCATTGAGGTGGACGTGCATGATCCTTGGGTCGACCCGACCGAGGCCAGACAGGAGTATGGTCTGGAATTGGTCGAAACGCCGGAATCTGACGCATATGATGGTGTGATCTTGGCCGTGGCCCATGACAGCTATCGCGAGGCAGGTGCAATGTCACTGCGCAGCTACGGCCGCCCTGACCATGTATTGTGCGACTTAAAAAGCGTCCTTGCCCGCGATGAGAGCGATCTGAGACTGTGATGGACTCGTCGTCACTCGCCCGGATTGAGGGGCCCAATCTGCGGCTTCGGCTGATGGACCCTGAAGATGCGGCCTATGTTTATGGCCTGCGGACCAACCCACTTTACAATAGTCATCTGTCCAAAGTGACGGGCAGCGTTGATGATCAGCGCCAGTGGATTGAGCAGTACAAAACACGTGAAGCCGCCGGGCGAGAGTTTTACTATGTGATCGAACGGAAAGACCGCAAGCGGTGCGGCCTTGTGCGGCTCTACGATATCGAAGCAGACCGCTTTACTTGGGGAAGCTGGATCCTCGATGAGAACAAGCCGCATAAGGCGGCGCTCGAAAGTGCAGTTCTGTCATTTGGGGTCGGCTTTGACTTGATGCAGCGGGATTTGGCAAAAGTTGATGTGCGTTTGGAGAACTCACACGCCGAGGCTTTCTACCGTCGGCTGGGGATGACCGAAACCTGCCGGACGGATCAAGATATTTACTTCATCTATTCGAGAGCGCAGTTCCATGCTGACAAAGCAAATTACCTCTCGCTTCTCTCGCTGGGGAAACCAAGTGGTTAATTCATGGCAAAACAGCATTCTTCCAGAGAGTGCCCAAATTTCCGAGAGCGCCACCATCGGCCCCCGCGTCATTTTAGCCGGTGATGGCATCGTTTTACGAGATCATGTTCGATTAGATGCAGCCTGCGTGATTGGTGAGGGCGTGACCGTCGGTCAAGGGGCTTGGGTCCGTGCCGGTGCAGTTGTCCTACGGTCTGTTCCTCCAAATGCCATCGTCGAGGGCAATCCGGCGCAGGTAGTTGGCTACCTCAATGGTACAAATCCAAGCACGCGCCCTGATCCGAGGCTTATCGACATTCACGGCTTCGAGCATATGGATCGCCCAGCACGAGTACCTCTAAAGGTTGGGGGCAGCGCACTATACCTAATGAGACGGGTTGCCGATGCGCGGGGAGCGCTAACTGTGGGCGAAGTGCCGACCGAAGTGCCATTCACCCCAGCTCGGTATTTTGCTGTCTTCGACGTGCCCACGGTAGAGTTGCGCGGCGAACACGCCCACAAGCAGTGCCAACAATTTTTGATCTGCTTACATGGCTCATGTAGGATTCTGTTGGATGATGGTTATCAACGCTGCGAGGTCGTGCTTGATCGCCCGGACATGGGTGTGTTCATGCCAGAGATGATCTGGGGCACTCAATATCGCTATAGTGGTGATGCGGTTTTGCTCGTATTCGCTTCGCACTCATATGAAGCAGAAGACTACCTTCGCACTTATGACGATTTCCTTTCCGAACGGGAAAGGCGGATGACATGAAGATTCCCTTTCTTGACCTTGGTGCCCCCTACCGCGAGCTCAAGCCAGAGATCGACGCCGCTGTTTCTCGCGTGCTTGAAAGTGGATGGTACATTTTGGGGCCTGAGGTCGAGGCATTTGAGAACGAGTGGGCGTCCTATTGTGGCGCGAAGCATGCGGTCGGACTGGCCAATGGTCTTGATGCGTTGACCTTGGCTCTGCGCGCCCTCGACATCGGAGCGGGCGATGAGGTTATCGTGCCATCCAACACCTATATCGCCACCTGGTTGGCAGTATCGTCTGTGGGCGCCACCCCTGTACCAGTGGAACCGGACCAGGCAACCTACAATATCGACCCGACGCGGATCGAGGCTGCGATCACCCAACAAACTCGCGCACTGTTACCCGTGCATCTGTATGGACAGCCTGCCGATCTTGACCCGATCCTTGATTTGGCGCGCCGACGAGGTCTGTATGTGATCGAAGACGCGGCGCAGGCTCATGGTGCACGCTACAAGGGCCGGCGTATAGGGGCCCATGGCGATATCGTGTGCTGGAGCTTCTATCCTGGCAAGAACCTCGGCGCGCTCGGCGATGCTGGCGCCATCACCACAAACGATGCCAGCCTGGCAGAGCGGGTGGCGCTTCTCCGCAACTATGGCTCTCGGCAAAAATACGTGAACGAAGAGGCTGGCGTGAACTCCCGCCTAGACCCGTTGCAGGCCGCTGTATTGCGAGTGAAACTTCGGGTGCTGGACGCTTGGACCGACCGTCGCCGCGACGTGTCGGCCGCTTATGCCGAGGGTCTGAAGCAAACCCGCTTGATCCTGCCCCATGTTCCAGACTGGGCAGAACCAGTCTGGCACCTTTACGTGGTCCGCACGCCAGAGCGCGATGCTCTACAGGCAAGACTGACCGAGGCAGGTGTCGGTACACTTATCCACTATCCTATCCCACCTCACATGCAGGCTGCATATGCCCAGCTTGGGATCGCGCCCACCGTTCTACCGCTGGCCCGCAACATAGCCGACGAAGTGCTCAGCCTGCCTATGGGGCCACAATTGGGCCTGAAAAATGTTCGTGAGGCTATCATGCAGATTCAGAATTTTAAATGAGCATCGCTGGATCCTCCAGCTCACGCGGACTTATCAAGTCGATGCTAGTTATCGGCTCTGCACAGGCCGTTAACATCCTGATTTCGATTGGCAGGATGAAGGTTCTGGCCGTTCTGCTGGGGCCCGGTGGTGTGGGCCTGTTTAGCATCTACAACAACTTACAAGGCATGGTGAAGCAAACTGCAGGCCTCGGCATGGGGTCCAGCGGTGTTCGGGAAATCGCCTCATCCCGCGGGGAGGAGATCACGCTGAGCCGTGTGCGCCGCGTCCTCTTTGCCGCCCATCTGGTGCAGGGCGCTCTCGCCATGGTGGCCGTCTGGCTTTTGCGTGAGCCGATTGCTACCTGGCTGTTTGGGGATACAGCCCATACGACAGAGGTCGGGCTGATCGGGATCGCTATTTTTCTGGCGCTCCTTGGTACTGCACAGACAGCACTGTTGCACGGATTGCGCCGGATTGCAGACCTCGGCCGCATCAGCGTGCTCGGAGCCTTTATCGGTACTATAGCTGGGCTTGCCGCAGTCTGGTTGTGGGGCGAAAGCGGACTGATCTGGTTCATCCTCGTTCAGCCGCTGGCCACAGTTCTGATTGCCCTGCACTACACGCGTCGCCTACCCAAACCTACGGCTTCCAACCTATCGGTTGTCGAGATCTGGAATATCTGGAGACCAATGGCGAAGCTCGGTGCCGCCTTCATGCTGGGAGGGCTGGCCACAACAGCGACACTGCTGTTGGTGCGCGGGCGGATTTCCCAAGAGCTGGGCCTGGAAGCGGCTGGACATTTTGCCGCCGCGTGGGGAATTACCATGACCTATGTAGGCTTCCTCCTCGGGGCGATGGGGGCCGATTATTATCCTCGGCTGAGTGAGGTGATCCACGACCGGGTAGCGGCGGTTCGCTTAATGAACGACCAAGCGCAGCTGGGCCTCGCTATCGGTGGACCGGTACTTCTGCTGCTCATCGGACTGGCACCTTGGGTGATCACCCTGCTTTATTCGGAAGAATTCAGGCCTGCAGTTACGCTGCTGCAATGGCAGACGGTGGGCAACGTGTTCAAACTGGCAAGTTGGGCTATGAGCTTTTCCATCGTGGCTGCTGCCCGCGCCAAGACGTATTTTTTTATGGAGATTACCTTTAACATCGTTTTTCTCAGCATGGTGATGATCCTGCTGCCGAGGGTCGGCCTAAATGTGACAGCCTATGCATTTGTAGCGGGATATGCTGTCTATCTTGTCACCGTATACATGCTCGCCCGCCACATAAACGGATTTCGATTCCAGCCGCTCTCGCTCGGTCTGCTGGGCGTGCATTCTGGGCTGGCGGTCGGACTATTGCTCTTGGCGCTGATGACCCCGGTCGCGGCGGCGGTGGCCTCGCCTCTGTTAGCCTCGGCGACAGGACTCTTAGGGCTCCGCGTGGTGCTCATCAAGATCGGTCCCGGCGGCCGCCTCACCTCGCGCTTCGCCCGCCTTTACGCCACACTCGGCTGGCCCATTCCGGAGACACCATGACAGACCCCACCGATCATCGGCCGCTAGTCACGTTTGCGCTTATTGCCTTCAATCAGGAGAAATACATTGGCGAGGCGGTGGAGAGCGCGTTCTCACAAACCTACGAGCCGCTGGAAATTATCCTCTCTGACGACTTCTCAAGCGACAAAACCTATGCGCACATGAAAGAATTAGCGAATAAATACTTCGGCCGCCACAAAGTTATTCTTAGACGCAACTGCAAAAATCTCGGTTTAGCTGATCATATTAACAACGTGATGGCAGCCTCCACGGGACGGCTAATCGTTATTGCTGCCGGTGATGACATCTCTGTTCCCGAGCGAACGAGTACTCTGACAAACTACTGGCTGTCAAATGGTAAGTTTAGTGGATCAATATATTCCAATTTCAGATCCATCAGTGAAGAAGGAGCCCTCTATCCGCACAGTAAGCGTCTAGAACCTTTTAAGACCAAATTGTCGGACAAAAATATATCTATGCTAAATAATTTTTCCGGAATTTCTGGCTGCAGCCATGCCTGGACCAGAGACGTCTTCGACATTTTCGGGCCGCTAAACAGCAACGTTGCACATGAAGATGTCTCGATACCATTGCGATCACTTCTTATTGGTTCGGTAGGTTTTTTACCTAAGGAGCTTGTGTACTATAGAAAAACAAGTGGAAGCATAACCCGAAAGAAATTTTCCAGTTCTAATGAAAGGTTTGCGAAGATGGCTGCCTATTGGGAAGGCCGCATTGCAATGTTTGAGCAACTATCATCGGATATGGATAAAATTAGAAAACTCAAATCTGTACCCGCTGAAGACTTGAACTGGCTTGGAGCTCAATCAACTAAGGCAAGGAAGTATGCTCATCAGCAAAGTAAACTATATAAGAGTAAATTTTTGTATAGAATGGCAGTGAGCATTAATCCACTCTCAGCACTTTCACTTCGTGATCGAATTAAGTGGATAATTATTTCAATTTTTCCAATAGTATACGGAAAATATAGAAGAGAATATCGTAATTTACCACTGGAACAGCGATAATCGTGAGCATTTGACTTAATATTCGGCCGTTTTTCAATTAATTTAGTGCTTCATCTACTTCTACTCCATCAATAAGATAATTATGTCTGGAAATTCGATCACACGATACTGGGAAGGTTGCGCACCAACCAATTATACTTTGGACTTATCGAAAAAAGGTGTCGCAAAGCATACCCAATGCACCGAACATGACCGTCTCAATTAAAAAACCACGAAAGATTACCTATGGCTATAGAAACGGTATCGCGATTTCTTGAGTGCGCGACAGGATTCGTTCAAGGTCGACCATTTATACATTACTATCACTCTCACAGAAATGTTGGAGATTTATTTAACTTGGATATTGTAAGTTTCTATGGCGACTCAAGAGCAATAAGAGTTCCAAAAATTCTGTCACATTTTAAGCATTACCTTATCATCGGAAGCATTGCACAACATGCCAACAAAAATAGCGTGCTGCTTGGCGCTGGCTTCATCGAACCTAACAATACAGAAGACACTCCTACTTTTGGAACTGTTAAAGTCGTTAGAGGTGAAATCACTAGAGAAGTTGTTCGAAATAAACGCGAGAACCCAAGAGACGATATACTTTTAGGTGACCCGGGCTTACTGATTTCTAAAGTTTATGGCGACGTTGAACGTAGTTCAGAATTTGAATTCGGCCTGGTGCTGCATGTGAGCGAAGCAGACAGCGAACTGGAGGAGATTGCTCAAAAAATGGGTGGGAAGCTAATTCGTGTCTCTCAAAGTCCAAAAGATTTTGCTAGAGAAATAAGTAGGTGTAAACGCATTCTTTCCAGCTCTCTCCACGGCATAATTTTTTCGGATGCTTTCAAAATTCCGAATGCTCGAATTAAGTTAACGAATCGAGTTGTTGGTGCTGATTATAAGTTTTCTGACTATTACTCTACAACCAATAGACCGTCCGACGATTTTGTAGACTTTCGAAACTCAAGCAAAGAAAAGTGTTTAATTTCTTCACTCTCGCGATGCAGCGTAGCAGAATATCGGTTTTCCCTTTGTGATATCGAATCATGCATTTCTGATAGTCTTAGACCGTAGTTATTTTGAATTTTCGTATATTAGAAAACATAATGCCATTCGATGCCGAATTCTGAGCGTAGCAAACATATATGAAGCTTATTGATCGCACTGTGCATGAGAGCATTTATTTGAATGTTAGTAGAAATACTATGAGACGAAGCAGCCTTAAAACTTTTGTATTTTTTATTTATTATTTCGGGGAAAATTGCTCAGACATTAGAATAAGTTGTTTTTATAGAAAATTGACCTTTCTGAGTTGAAAGAAATTGGAGATAATCGTTTGAGCCCTGCTATCTCTGTTATTACCCCCTCGTGGAACCGCGCTTCCTATTTGAAGAATGTATGGGAAGGGCTGGATGCGCAGGGCTTCGAAAGCTTTGAATGGATCGTCGCCAATGACGGATCAGAAGATGAGACGGTGGAGGTCGTACGCGCGCTTGCCTTAGAGTCTAATTTCCCCGTGACGCTGATTTGCGCCTCGCAGCGAGTGGGTAAATCGCGCATCGACAACGAGGCTGTTCGTGCCGCCCGGGGCGACTTCATTATTTGGTGCGATTCAGACGATGTCCTTTTGCCGGGTGCCCTGCAGACGTTAATCGACACTTGGCACAGCATCCCGGAGTCAGAGCGTGACCTCTTTTGCGGTGTCAGCGCGCTCTGCGATACAGAGGAGGGCGTTTTGGGCAACCGATTCTACAACTCGGATGCGCCGCTGGATATGATCTGGAATGAGATGTATCGTGCATTGCGTGCTGACTTGGTAATCTTCACCCGCGCTGATCTGGTGAGACAAACCCCGTTTCCAGAGGTGGATTTCCTGATCTCGGAATCCTCAGTCTGGAACAATATAGGCGTGCGCAAGACGCGCTTTCTGCCAGTCGTATTGAAGCGCAATCGATATGGTGAGGTCAATGCCATCTCCCATAGCGGGCACATGTCCTATAATCGTGGACACGCGCATGCGATTGCCCTGACCAAACCCCATCTAGCCCCCTTTCTTAGCCGAAAAGAGCAGTTGAGGCGCACAGTTAACTATTTGCGCTATTGTCAGCATGGGGAAATCTCGCTGAGTGAGGCGCTCAGGCTTTGGCGGGCTGATATGCGGGAAGTCGCGCTGCTTATAGTGATATGGCCAGCCGCACTTGCCCTATCATTCAAGGATCGTTTGCAAGGCAAGGTGCGCAAAACTCACCGGGAGTTTCTGGCGGCGCAGGCTGTCGCGACCGTAACGACTGAAAAGCTGAACCATGGCTCGTAGTGTCCTCACTCTAGCCTACGCAATCGTCCGGCTTATGCGATCGACGAGACAGCGCCTAAAAATCGTTGACCTTCGCATGCGCGGCGTAGTGGTGGATGGAAGCGCAATTATTCATCCGAAGGCAATATTCGAGCCGTCAGGAGGAAAAATCCACATAGGCGCCCGAACATTCATCGATGTCGGCGTTATCGTTAGGTCGCTAGGCGGTTTCGTCAAAATTGGAGACGACTGCTCAGTAAATGCCTATTCGGCTCTTTATGGTGGCGGCGGGCTAACGATTGGAGACAATACCCGCATCGCCGCCCATACGGTAATCGTGCCTTCCAATCATGTCTTTTCAAACGCTGATGCCCTCATTAAGGATCAAGGCCTGCAGCAATTGGGCATCACAATCGAGAACGACGTTTGGATAGGTGCTGGTGTTCGGGTGTTGGATGGTGTAGTTTTAGGAAGAGGTTGTGTTGTGGGCGCAGGTGCGGTCGTAACTAAATCGGTGCTACCACTCACCGTCGTGGGCGGGGTGCCCGCCAAGCAAATCGCATGTCGTTAGATCGTGGAACTTTTAGATACATAGCGGCGCAGTTTACCAGCCAAGAATGGCGCCATTACCTGAAGGTAACGATCTGGAAGCCAGCATAAGCCGTCGCTGCAACTGCTGGAACAATGCGGTCCTCGAAAGCTTCTTCGCTTCACTCAAAACCGCGCGGGTCAGGCGAAAGATTTACAAAGCGCCAGGACCTGTTCTCGATCGTAGCGAACTGCTGTACAATCTAAAGCAAAGGCTTGCAAATAACGAGAAGCTGTCACCTGCAGGGTTCGAGGCAAAAGAGAATGACCTCTTCAGGCGGTCACATTCGTAGAGGCACATCACAGTGACGCCTGAAGCGAAAACCGATATTCATGTCCTACTGATTGCGCCTTGCGTCAAGGAACGAGGCGGTCGTGAGCAATTATCTCGCTTGATCCTGGAAAATTTACGCTGCGTGACTGGGGATCGGGTGGAGATATTTCACCTCCCTTTTCCCCAAGTCAAAGCGAGTGTTCTGGAGCGTCTTTCGGGTCGAATCGACGGGATCACTGCGCAAATCGAAGCGAAACTCGTCAAGCGCGTGTCCCAACTCTCTCCGGATTGCATTTTCATCGAAGGCTCCAATCTGGGGCGCCTCGCAAGACTACTGCGCAAAACTGGCGTTACGCTCCCAATAGTAACTTTTTACCACAACGTTGAGTCTCATTTCTTTTTCGACGCGCTGAGGGCCGCCCCATCGGGGCATGCCCTAGGTGTGCTAATCGCAAATACCATCGCAGAACGCTGGGCCGCGAATTATTCCCAGCGTCGCGTCCTGCTTAACCAACGCGATGAACGGCTACATGCCCGTCTTTATCGCCGTCCTGGAACCGATATATTGCCCATGACTGTGCGCGATCAATACGATCCTGCGGCCGCGAAGGCAGCCCGCCCTTGGGATAAGCCATATGCCCTCTTTGTCGGCGGCAGTTTCTACGCCAATGTCGAGGGTATGGCGTGGTACGCTGAAAAGGTGGCCCCACACGCACCTCTGGACACGGTTGTGATCGGTAGGGGGATGGATCGACACTGCACCCGTCTAGAGAAATGGGGCGGTGTGAATGTAGTTGGCGAGGTTGATGAACTGGCGCGCTGGTATGCCCATGCGCAAATCATCATTGCGCCCATTTTGTCAGGCTCGGGCATGAAAACCAAAACAGCCGAAGCTCTGATGCACGGCAAGCCAATCGCAGGTACCGCCGAGGCCTTCGAAGGTTACAATCTGGTAGCACAAGACAGTCTTATCTGCTGCACGACGCCCGCGGATTTTCTGGAGGCTTTACAAGGATCTGTTTCGATGACAGCAGGATTTAATCCTAAATTGCGCGAGCAATACATCCAACACTATTCAGAAGGTTCAATGCGCGAAACGCTCAAAAATATCCTCGAAAACGCATGTCGCAATCAAATACCTTGAAATATCGAGATATCCCAAAAATCGCTTCAAACCTCATATCAGCCAAAATAACATGAAATTCACTGTAATAGTAGCGCGCTACGCTATTTCCGGCGTTCCCCTTGCCCAAGCTCGGCTCGCCAGCGCCCTCGCCGCACGCGGGCATGAGGTTGAACTGATAATAGGATATGTCGCCGAAGGCCTGCCGGTGCCAGAGTTAGATAACGTGCGCGTGATCCACCTCAACCGGCCTAAGGCGCGCAGTATCCTGTTCGACATGACGGATTATCTAAGGAAAGAAAAGCCCGATGCAATCTTCTCCGCCGAAGACCACCTCAACGCCGTCGTCATTGCGAGTGCGCTTTTGTCAGGCTCCAAGGCAAAAATCACCGGCTCGTCGCGAGTCAACCCGTTCGATACTTATAGCAAAAAGATACTGTCTAAACGCTGGTTTCTAAAACGTATGATGGGCGCGTTGATGTGGCGGGCAAATGCGCTAACCTGTGTATCGAAGGCAATGGTCGATCAATATCGAACGCTATTTCGCAATGCGCCGCATTCCTACGTCTATAATATAGTTGACACCCCTGCCGCTCGAGCCCGAATTGCCGAACCAGTAGATCACCCTTGGTTCACCGACAGAACCGTTCCCACTCTTGTTGCCGCCGGTCAACTCGGGCCATGGAAAGGTTTTTCCGATCTGATTGCCGCCGTGCATATCGTCGCGCAAAAACAACCCGTGCGCCTATCAATCTTTGGAGAAGGCGCACAGCGACCCGCCCTGCAAGCGCAGATTGATGCATTGGGGATGGGAGACAGCATTCGTCTGGAAGGGCATATATCCAACCCGCTCAAATATTTCGCCCATGCTGATGCTTTCGTGCTGTCCTCGCTGCTCGAAGGCATGCCCAATGTGCTGATTGAAGCGATGATGGCGGGCTGCACCCCCGTGGCCACCGATTGCCCCACCGGACCCCGCGAAATTCTCGAAAGCGGCCGATATGGCTATCTGGTGCCTGTTCAGGATCCTGAGGCGCTGGCCACCGGGATCGAGAACGCACTGCGCAGCCCCGTGCCCGCCGACGTTCTGGCAGAGGCGCTCAAACCTTTTCAAGAGGATGCTGTTCTCACTGAACATTTCCGGCTACTGGGCCTATGAAACGAGTTGTTCACCTCATTCCATACCACGCAATTGGTGGCGTAGAGATTGCCGCGCGTTCGTTGCCGACTGGGTGTCACGGAGGATTGGAGTTTGAGCGTAACTACTTGGTTAGCGCTCCCGATTCTTCTATTGAAGCAGGCGAATATCACGGACCGCCAATTTCGGTAAACAACCCACGCGCGTATTGGCACACTCTTTGGCGGTTGCATCGTGATCCGCCAGATCTTCTAGTGGTGTCCTTGTGGCGTAGCGCCTTGGTCTTGATTTGTTTAAAAATTCTGCGGCCTCGCATGACAATGGTCGTTTTTCTGCATCTCGCCCATAGCGTTCATTTTGTCGACAAGGCAGCAAACTGGGTCGCAATGTTTCTTTCCGACGCGATCTGGGCGGACTCGAGCGTCTCGCTTCAGCGACGCGTGCCGCGCTGGTTGCAAAAAAAAGGGCGGGTCGTTTCTTTTCTCTTGGACCGGCGGTCCTTGCCTGGACAACGCGACCCTACGCCCGAATTCATATTCTGGGGACGCCTCAACGCGCAGAAGGGCCTGGATCGGGCGCTTGATCTGGTTGCAGCCGTCAAACGACACCGGCAGGATGTACGATTTACGATCATTGGCCCACATGGGGGTGTGGAGGATCAACTGCTGGCACAGGTGGCAGAGTTGGGGCTGCGTGATCACGTAGTTTTCAAGGGTTCCATGCGGCATGATGATATCGCGGGAGCAGCAAATCATGCGTCCTTCTATCTGCAGACGAGTTTGCACGAAGGCATGGCAATGTCGGTTGTCGAGGCAATGCAGATTGGGCTCGTGCCGGTGGTGACCCCAGTTGGCGAGATTGCCAACTATTGTCATGATCAAAAGAATGCCGTCCTAGTCCACGAAGACGACGCCGCAGTAACCGCTGTCCTGGACTTGTTGTGGGATCCGGATCGATACAAACAGATGTCTTGCGCCGCAGCAAAATCCTGGCAGGCGAAACCGCTTTATCGAGATGATTTCCTCGAGGCCGCGAAAGAGCTAATCAAGCGTTGAGTGGTGCGACGTAGCCTTTTTGTCATCATCGTGCATCTGGAGAGCCGACATGTGTGGAATATGTGGAGTTTTGTCAGCCGGGCCAGATGCATCCTTGGCTGACACTGCACGCAAAATGGCTGATACATTGCGTCACCGCGGTCCAGATGATGCCGGTGTGTGGGCGGATTCCGATGTGGCCGTAGCACTGGGTCACCGGCGGCTTTCCATCATCGACCTCAGCCCTGCAGGAGCGCAACCTATGGTGTCGCCTTGCGGCCGTTATGTCCTCGCTTTCAATGGTGAGATTTATAACCACATGGTCATGCGTGACGATCTTGAACAAGTGGGTGCGGCACCTTCATGGCGGGGGAGTTCCGATACAGAGACATTGCTCGTTGCAGTCTCCCATTGGGGCCTTCACGACGCCTTGCAGCGTGCCTCTGGAATGTTTGCAGTGGCCTTGTGGGACAGGCAGGCGCAGGAGCTTCACTTCGCCCGCGATCGTTTGGGTGAAAAGCCACTCTACTTCGCGCGGCTTTCTGATGGCTGGGCCTTCGGATCGGAACTCAAGGCGTTGCTTGCCGTACCCAACTTTAAGGCGCATCTATGTCGCGAGGCCGTTGCCGCATATCTAACCTATGGCTATGTTCCTGACGGAAAATGCATATTTCAGAATGTGCAGAAAGTGCCGCCCGGTCATGTGACAAGCGTATCGTTGGTTGCCAGAGCACCCGTAAACCACCCTTATGAAACCTTTTGCGAGCTGCTTGATGGAGCAGTTGCACAGCGCGGCGTGGGGCAGCAGAGCGACAGCATAGACAGGCTTGAAAGGACATTGAGCGAAGTTATTGAAGAGCAAATGCTGAGCGATGTATCGCTGGGCTGTTTTCTGTCAGGCGGAGTAGATTCCTCCTTGGTGGCCGCTTTGATGCAGAGCCGGAGTGCGCAACCGGTACGTACGTTTGCCATCGGATTCAGCGAGGCGCGCTTTAATGAAGCCCCCCATGCCGCCGCGGTGGCCCGACACCTAGGGACCGAGCACACCGAATTCATTCTGTCAGAGCGGGACGCGCTTGGGGTCATCGGCGATTTACCGATAATCTACGACGAACCCTTTGCAGACTCTTCTCAGATTCCCACAGTCCTGTTGTGTCGCGAGGCGCGTAATTCAGTCTCGGTGGCTCTGACAGGGGACGGGGGCGACGAGGTCTTCGGAGGTTACAATCGTCACGTCATCGGGCCGCGGCTCCTGGCGATGTTACAATCCGTGCCGCGGGGCTTGCGCCGTACGGCAGGGCGGGTGATTTCGTCATGTGCCCCTGCGATCACGCCGGAGAATGGATGGCCGCGTCGTTTCGCATCAAGGATGCGCCTACCGGTAACAGCTCTCGACAAGGCGGCGAATTTTGCGCCATACTTGGGTGAAATCAATAACCTACAAGCGCTCTATCAACATTTCACCCGCAGCATTGATGATCCTGAAGACCTGATGCGGCACGCCACGACTTTAACGCTTCCGGAACAGGCTTTTTCAGTCGGAGGAGCGGAATGGATGATGGCCATGGACAGCGTCACATACCTGCCAGGGGATATATTGGTGAAGGTGGATCGTGCCGCAATGTCAGCGTCGCTTGAGACGCGGGCACCCTTTTTAGATTCGCGCGTGGTAACCGCTGCTTGGAGGTTGCCGATTGACATGAAGATCTCTGACGGCAGGGGCAAGCAGGCACTGCGATCAATCCTTGATCGGCATGTGCCTCGAGATCTTATCGAGCGTCCAAAACAAGGCTTTGCAGTTCCGTTGGATCGGTGGTTGCGTGGTGCCCTGCGGGAATGGAGCGAGAAGCTCTTGTCTGATGATGAGCTTGTTGATTTGGCCGGCCTGAAACTGACAAAAGTCCATGAATTGTGGGACCTGCACCAGTCTGGCAGCGCAAATAATGGCACCAAGCTGTGGACTATTTTGATGCTGCTAGACTGGTTGAGGCATTATCGTCATGACGTTGTCAGTACGCGTTCGGTGGACGTGCTTCCCGCGGTTTCCTGAAAGACCAAATCGATGCTGCCCTATTGGCTTTTCTTCATCATTCCCGCGCTTGCGGCTCTTGCGTCTCCCCCTCTGAGGGGAGTGCGGTCCGACGGGACACCACGCCCACTGCAAGTCGATGGAGCTTGGATGCTCGTGATTGTGGCGCTGACCGTCGTCATCGGGTTTCGCTTCAATGTTGGCGGTGACTGGCACAGCTATCTCCGATATCTATCCAGCTCCTATGAAATGACATATTCGGACCTCGGTGGCATGGAGGATCCGGGGTACTGGGCGCTCAATATTTTGGCGACGCAACTGGGCTTCGGCATCACAGGCGTTAACACTTTCGGTGCCTTCCTCTTCTCCATCGGCCTTGTCCTGCTCTGTCGAAGTCTATCCCGTCCATGGCTGGCGCTAGCCTGTGCTATGCCTTACCTCGTCACCGTGGTTTCCATGGGTTATACGCGGCAAGCGATCGCATTAGGATTGGTGATGATCGGTCTGGTTATGCTTGGCCGACAAAAGTTCGCGATTTTTGCGCTTTGGGTGTTAGCCGGGGCGCTATTTCATAAATCTGCGGTCGTGCTGATCCCAATAGCGCTTTTGACGGCGTCGAAAAACCGGTTTCTGACTTTGTCGCTTGTCGCTGCTGCGACGGCGCTGGGCTATTTCACTTTGCTGGAGGACAGCGCCACGCGTTTGGTCGCAACCTATGTGGACAAGAATATCGAGTCTGAGGGTGCTTTCATCCGTCTTGCAATGAACGCTGTTCCAGCCATTCTATTTTTGATCTATCGCAAGCGTTTCGCGCTCTCGCCAGCTGAAAAAAAACTTTGGCTAATCTTCTCACTTATGGCGATTTCTATGTTCTTTGCGTTTTTCGCAACAAATTTGAGCACCGCGCTCGACCGCATGGCGCTCTACATAATTCCTTTGCAACTAGTTGTATTCGCGCAACTTCCAGAAGCTATAGGCACCTCCGATCTGCGTAATAGACAATATATCGTCGCCTTGATACTTTTTTACTATGCCACAATCCTATTCGTCTGGCTCAATTTTGCAAATCATTCAACTTATTGGGTCCCATATCAAATCCGGATCGGTTAGCGGCGTGAGATGAACATTTTAGCGTAGCGCGAAGACCCTAAGAGACTACTAAAGCTACCGCGAACTCGACTTTTCGGCAAGATTAGGCTTTACACAATCGGCCGGTTGCGCTGAAAAATCTTCGCGAAGCCCAACTGTGTTTTGATTAATCGCAAGCAGATATTGCCGCAATGTCCCGCTGCTTGACGCTCTCAACAGTGGTCCGTCATAGAAAGCAGGGGAAGACATGTTATGAAAGTTTTATCCGTCACAAAGGATTGGGTGAAGCGATCACCGCTAGTTCACTCATACATATGGGCGAGACACCGCTTCTCCGCGACCCCACAGTCGCAAAGCAATGAGGCGAATATCCTCAACGAACTCACGCGGCGCGAGGCCGTACCACGATCGTTCGTCGAGTTCGGCTTTTCAGGCTGGGAATTCAATTGCATCGGTCTCGCACGCAATCTTTTGTGGGAGGGGCTTTTGCTGGATGGTGGCGACTACAATGTTAAAACGGCGAACCAGATCTACCATGACGGAATCGTTGCGAAGCGGCTCTGGATCACACGGGAGACCCTGGATGTGGTCTCAAGCTACGCGCAACATCGCGATCTCGGTATTCTATCCATCGACGTTGATGGCAATGACTACTGGTTTCTGAAAGACCTCATTCACTTACGTCCGGCGATCATCGTGTCGGAATTCAACGTCTCATTCGGCAAGCGCCCCCTCACCGTTCCCTACGATCCGAACTTTGATCGAATGTTGAAGCACAGCAGCGGGGAATACTATGGAGCCTCCATCACGGCATTGGATCAGCTGTGCCGACTGCACGGCTACAGCCTTATGTCGGTCAGCGCCAACGGGGTAAACGCCTTCTTCATGCGCGACGACCTCCTCAATCCGGAGGACGAACCGATGAACTTAGACACTATGAAGCTTTTGAAGCGGTACCCGGATGGTTCGAAGGCGCCCACCGCGCAATTTTGGGAGCAGATCAAACATCTTCCGTTCGTCGATGTAACCGGCGGAGATTCGGCCGGTATAAACATGCCGTAGTGTAGCTCCATTCTGGAGTGACGAACCACAATTCTACCATTTGGCCCGTTGGCAATAGTTTAGAACAGTTCCCGCTGCGGCTTGCATCTGAAATGGGGCGCCAGTTGGCTAAACGCTTCAGCTGCAGGTCGTTCACCTCAAAATATTCCCGCTGATTCAAGTCGCTGCGTTTCCATGCCTCGTGAGGGGCCCACCAGAACGCTTCCAGCTCCGCCCGCTTCTCAGGTGACAATCTTGGCATCGGTATCTCCTCTCGGCTTTTGAACACCAGCCGAAAGAGATTGGATGGGCAGCTTCCCGCGCAAGCGTGTCACTACTGGACGCCTACTGATCCGTAAGCGTCCAGTTCTCACACGTCAGCTCGGGAAGCGGCCCAGTTCCAAGGCAGCAGATCATCGATCCGGCTCATCGGATGGCCTTGGCTAAGCCGTTCGAGGACATCGCTCAGATAGGCATGCGGCTCGACGTCATTGAGCTTTGCCGTCGTCAGGAGTGACGCGATGACGGCCCATCTCTGAGCGCCGCCTTCCGAGCCGGCGAACAGGTGCTTCTTGCGTCCCAGCGCGACCGGGCGGATAGCGCGCTCGACGGTGTTGGTGTCAAGTTCGATCCGACCATCCTCAAGGAACAGACTGAGCTGGTCCCAGCGGGTCAGCGCATAGCGGATTGCATCGCCGAGCCCGCTGCGCGGCGGGATGCGCTGGAGCTCGGTTTCCAGCCAGACCTTCATGGCCTTGACCAACGGGCGGGACTTGCGGGTCCGCGCGATCCGGCGCTTCTCCGCACTCTGGCCGCGGATCGAGGCATCGATAGCATAGAGCTCTGCAATCCGCCGCAGCGCTTCAGCCGCGATCGGTGAGCCCGTCGCCTGGTGGACCTCGTAGAACTTGCGCCGCGCATGCGCCCAGCAGGCGGCCAGCGTAATATCGCCACCCGTGGTCAGCCGCTCGAACCCGGCATAGCCATCGACCTGCAGCACACCGCTGAAGTCTTTCAGATGGGCTTGCGGGCGTTCGGCGCGCCGATCCGGGCTGTAGATGTAGACCGCAGCCGGCGGCCCCGGCCCATTCCATGGACGATCATCGCGGGCATAGACCCAGAGCCGGCCGGTGCGTGTGCGCCCCCGGCCAGGATCGAGCACGGGCAGCGGCGTGTCGTCCGCGAACAGCATCTTCGAGCTGAAGACATGGCTTGCGAGCCGCTCATGCAGCGCTTCCAGCCACCAGCTGGCCCCGCCCACCCAGTTGGCAAGCGTTGATCGGTTCAGCTTCACACCCTGGCGGGCAAAGATCTGCGACTGGCGATAGAGCGGCAGGTGATCACAATACTTGCTGACGATGACATGCGCGAGCAGGCCTGGCGTGGCCAGCCCCTTTGCGATCGGGCGTTCTGGGGTGGGCGCCTGGTGGATCGTTCCGCAGCCCCGGCAACCATAACGCGGCCGCTTGATCCGCAGGACCCGCAGCCGCGCCGGGACATGATCCAGCATCTCGCTGACCGTCTCGCCGATGAAGTGCAGCGCACCGCCGCAGCATGGGCAAACGCTGGTTTCGGTCTCGATCGAGACATCCTCGCGTAGCAGGTGATCCGGCAGACTAAACGCGCGGGTGCGGGATGGACGACCATCCGCATCGACACGGAGATCAGGTGCGGCAGCTTCCAAGCGGGCGACATCGCCATCCAGGTCCTCAAGACTGAGCTGGAGCTGGCCGGGGTCGAGCCCTTCAGCCCGGCGGCCGAACTGGCTGCGCTGCAGCGTCTTCACCATCTGGCGCAGCCGCTCGATCTCTGCTCGTGTTTCGGTGCGTTCGCTTTCACGCGCTGCAGCCATGTCGCGGATCATGCGATGCAACACATCCACGTCTTCAGGCAGGGCGGTGAGATCAAGCTCCATGCCCCGGAGCTTACGCTGGAATCAGCGCGCTCCGCACAGCTTTCTGCGGC
Organism: Henriciella marina DSM 19595; assembly: GCF_000376805.1. Taxonomy (NCBI): domain Bacteria; kingdom Pseudomonadati; phylum Pseudomonadota; class Alphaproteobacteria; order Hyphomonadales; family Hyphomonadaceae; genus Henriciella; species Henriciella marina. Next base: position 1,090,928 of record NZ_AQXT01000002.1, read on the forward strand.
CTGATTCAATCGGTCGCATCCGTGTGTCAGCCCGCCCGATCAGGACGCCAGCGCTCATCTGGTGATCGCCAGTCGATCCCTTCAAGCAGGACCGAGAGCTGCCGAGCGCTGAGCTTCACCACAGCACCCTGCTCGGTCTGCATCGGCCACAGGAAACCGCCTTTCTCCAGGCGTTTCGAGAAGAGGCAGAGCCCGGTCCCATCCCAGTAGAGGATCTTGATCAGGTTCGCCTTGCGACCGCGGAACGCGAACAGATGGCCCGAGAACGGATCCTGCGCCAGCACGCCCTGAACCAGCATGGCGAGTCCATCTATTCCCTTTCGCATGTCGGTGATCCCCACGGCGAGGTGCACCTTCAGACCTGATGTCGCCAGCATCATGAGAGGTCTGCCTCAAGCAGGCTGACAAGCTGTCGGACACGGTCAGGATCGACATCCTTGTCGAACCGGATCCGACGCCCCCCAACCAGTTCCACCTCTATGCCAGGCGCTCCGCGTTCGATGATTATCGGCGATGGGGCAACCGCTGACGCGACCTCTCCACTCGCGCCATCCTCTACTTCAACACAAAGGAATGTGGGACTGTCCTCTGGCGGAGATAGCTCATTTTTCCAGCGGAACAGCACGCGCTGAGCGATATTGTACCGCCGCGCCACACCGCTGACTGTCGCGCCGGGCTTTTCCGTCTCGGCCACGATGCGGCGCTTGTCTTCAGGACTGAACTGGCGCCTGCCATTTGGTGCATCAGAGCGCGAGGGCAGATATTTCGAAGGCGGCGGAATGTCCTTATCCGTCATATGACCAGTCATATGACTAAGCTGCCCGCCGCGCCGGTAGAGTACCCTTCCGCTGACGCGAGTCTTCTCAGTCTTGAACCGGGCGCGCCAGTTGCCAAACCGCTTCAACGGCAACCCATGCGCTTCGCAATATTCACGCTGATTCAGCGTGCTGCGCATCCAGGCATCGTGATGTGCGCGCCAGAACGCTTTGAGCTCTGTCTGCTTGAGTGTCTTCGGTTTCGCCATAAACATCTCCTCCAACCCGTGCGGATTGCACCGTGGGGAGAAAGATCAGATGCCGCTTCTGGAGGACAAGCGTGTGAGCAATGGACGCGTAAGCGTCCAGTTCTTACACGTCGGCCCGGGAAGCGGCCCAGTTCCAAGGTAGCAGATCGTCGATCCGGCTCATCGGATGGCCTTGGCTGAGACGCTCGAGAACGTCGGTCAGATAGGCATGCGGCTCGACATCATTGAGCTTGGCGGTGGTCAGCAGCGAAGCGATGACGGCCCATCTGTGTGCCCCGCCTTCGGAGCCGGCGAACAGGTGGTTCTTGCGTCCCAGCGCCACCGGGCGGATGGCGCGTTCGACAGTATTTGTGTCGAGGGCGATGCGGCCGTCCTCGAGGAACAGACTGAGCTTATCCCAGCGGGCAAGCGCATATCGGATCGCATCACCAAGCCCGCTGCGCGGCGGGATACGCTGGAGTTCAGTCTCAAGCCAGACCTTCATTGCCCTGACCAGCGGACGCGATTTGCGGGTCCGCGCGATCCGGCGCTTGTCCGCACTCTGGCCACGGATCGAGGCGTCGATGGCATAGAGCTCTGCAATCCGCTGCAACGCTTCGGCCGCGATCGGTGAGCCCGTCGCCTGGTGGACATCGTAGAACTTGCGCCGCGCATGCGCCCAGCAGGCCGCCAGAGTAATATCCCCACCCGCGGTCAGCCGCTCGAACCCGGCATAGCCATCGACCTGCAGCACACCGCTGAAGGCCTTGAGATGGGCTTCCGGACGTTCAGCGCGCCGATCCGGGCTGTAGATGTAAACCGCAGCGGGCGGACCGGGTCCATTCCACGGTCGATCATCGCGGGCATAAACCCAGAGCCGACCTGTTCGGGTGCGCCCGCGGCCCGGATCGAGCACAGGCAGCGGCGTGTCATCGGCGAACAGCATGTTCGAGCTGAAGACATGGTTTGCGAGCCGCTCATGCAGCGCTTCCAGCCACCAGCTGGCCCCGCCCACCCAGTTGGCAAGCGTTGACCGGTTCAGCTTCACACCCTGGCGGGCAAAGATCTGTGACTGGCGGTAGAGCGGCAGGTGATCGCAGTACTTGCTGACGATGACATGCGCGAGCAGGCCTGGCGTAGCGAGCCCCTTCGCGATCGGACGTTCCGGGGCTGATCCCTGGTGGATCTTCCCGCAGCCCCGGCAGCGATAGCGCGGGCGCTTGATCCGCAGGACACGCAGCCGCGCCGGAACATGGTCCAGCATCTCGCTGACCGTCTCGCCGATGAAGTGCAGCGCCCCGCCGCAGCATGGACAGGTGCTGGTCTCGGTGTCGACCGCCACATCCTCGCGCGGAAGATGGTCCGGCAGGCTGAACGCGCGCGTGCGGGCTGGACGATCGCCAGTCTCGACAAGTGTATCTGGCGATGCCGCTTCAAGCCGCGCCACATCACTGTCCAGATCCTCCAGGCCAAGCTGGAGCTGGCCGGGATCAAGTCCCTCGGCCCGGCGGCCGAACTGGCTGCGCTGAAGCGTCTTCACCATCTGGCGCAGCCGCTCGATTTCTGCTCGTGCTTCAGCGCGCTCGCTATGACGTGCCGCAGCCATGTCCCGGATCATGCGATGCAGCACGTCCACATCTTCAGGCAGGGCGGCGAGGTCAAGCTCCATAGCACGGAGTTTACGCTGGAATCAGCGCGCTCCGCACAGCTTTCTGCGGCCTGATTCAATCGGTCGCATCAGCCCCTCAACCTGCTCGGGCGGGACGCCATCGCTCGTCCGGGGATCGCCAGTCGATGCCATCGATCAGCATCGATAACTGGTCCGATGTCAGGACAATCGACTTGCCCGGCTCATTCTCCGATGGCCAGAGGAAGGCGCCATGCTCGAGCCGCTTGATGAACAGGCAGAGCCCGGTACCGTCCCAATAGACAATCTTGATCAGGTTCGCCTTGCGGCCGCGGAACACGAAGAGATGACCTGTGAACGGATCGCGCTTCAGAACCTCCTGAACCATCACCGACAAGCCATCGATCCCCTTGCGCATGTCGGTGTGGCCAACCGCCAGGTGAACGCGCACACCTTCTGGAAGCAAGGTCATGATGCCACCTCAACCGTGACAAAGCGCGGCGTTTCATCGGCGACAGCCAGCTCCTGCTTCCAGCGGAACAGAACACGCGGGGCAACGCCATAGCGACGAGCGACATCGGAGGTGACAGCGCCCGGTCGACATGCTGCCCTGACGATCGCGTTCTTGTCTGCGGCACTGAACTTGCGCCGACGCCCTTCCTGAACAGGCGGGAGGATCGGATCACCATTTGGAGTCGACCGAATATCGGCCGGACGGTCTGACTTAGGACTAAGCCTATGACTTAGCTTATGACTAAGGGTATGACTTAGCTTATGACTAAGGGTATGACTTAGCCTATGACTAAAGCTATGACTTAGGCCCCCGCGGCGATACAGAAGATGTACGGGTTCCGGCCGCGGCTCGCGTTTGAAATGGGCGCGCCAGTTCCCGAAACGCTTCAGCGGCAGGTCGTTCACTTCGCAATATTCGCGTTGATTCAAGTCACTGCGCTTCCACGCTTCGTGATGGGCCCACCAGAACGCTTCCAGCTCCGCACGTTTCTCAGGTGACAATCTCGGCATCGGCATCTCCTCTCGACTTTTGAACACCAGCCGAAAGAGATCGAATGACCGACACCGCGCACAAGCGTGTCACTATTGGACGCTTACATGGACGCTTACAATAATTCCCTGTTATTAGAAATAAATTCCCTGTTCTGCTCCAGAAGAATCCGTGTTCTTATCTTTAGGGAATTTCGGCCTAATACTTTGTAATTTGACAATAATTATAGGGCTTGGGCTGCGCCCTTCCCTGTAAAATTGGTGCATTTCCCTGTAAATCGGCCGTTATCAGGGAATTCTCACATCCCAACAGCATATCCACCTCCGTTGTTGCCGACCTTGAAGTTGACTTCTCCGCGCCCGCATCGCTTGCATGAAACACTGTTTAATAAGCGATTTTTGGAGAATTGATGGCTCACGGAAAGAATACCCAGATCGATCACAGAGCACCGCAAAGAACGCGAGAGCCAACGATGCATGACCTCTTCAAGCGATACGAGAGGGACTTCCTGCCGAGACTGGCAAAAACCGGTCAGCGAGATGCCAGACGATATTTCGACGTCTGGATACTCCCAGAGCTGGGCTCAAAGAAGATCACTGATGTCACCTTCGCCGATTGCGAACTCATCCACCGCAAGGCCTCAGAGCGCACGCCAACCACCGCGAACCGGATAATCGCAACACTTCGCCGTTGCCTGAACCTCGCGGTTCGTTGGGGCTGGATAGACCGTAATCCAGCAATAGGCGTCGAACTGAATTGCGAAAACCAGCGGGATCGATTTCTCAACGCCAATGAGCTGGATCGTCTTCTGAACGCCCTTGATCGACACCCACAGCAGGACTCAGCGGATGCCATAAAGCTCATGTTGTTCACGGGTTGCCGTCGAAGCGAGGCGCTCAGTGCGAGATGGGAGCAGTTTGACGAAAATTTGAAGGTGTGGACAAAGCCCGCCTCTGGCACGAAGCAAAGGCGCAGACACCGCGTACCTATTTCGAAGTCGGTTGCGTCCCTGTTACGCGTTCGCAAATCCAAGCTGGAAGGCAGGGAGACACCCTATGTTTTTCCCTCAAGAACGGGAAGGGCTCTGAAGGAAGTCCGCCGAACCTGGGCCCGCGTTCTGAAAGAGGCGGAAATTGAAGGTTTTCGCCTGCACGACCTTCGGCACACGTTCGCCAGTCTCGCGGTTTCGAACGGAAACAGTTTGCCTGTTATTGGCGCTTTGCTTGGCCATACGCAGACCCAGACGACGGCCCGCTATGCCCACCTCTACGACGCTCCGCTTCTTGATGCGGCCGAACAGGTCTCCGACGCGATTACCCGCCGCTCGGGAAGCGCAAGGCGAAACCAGCGATCAAAGGCTACGCTGCTGCGGTCGAAACCTGCGCGCGTGAAAGCCAGATCTGCCAGCCTCAAAAACTGATGTCCGGGAATTCAGAAGGTCCGCAATCAGGCTCTCGATCCCGGTCCTGTCGTTAAGAAGACAAGCCCGCAACATCCGAATTACTTAAAGAAAAATGGTACGCCCAACAGGATTCGAACCTGTGACCTACTGATTAAAAGTCAGTTGCTCTACCAACTGAGCTATGGGCGCGCCGAAGCGTGGTTCCTAGTCGAGAGCCGGGGCGAGGTCAACGCACTGAAACGCCCTAATTGCAGGTCGGTTTGCGCCACGATTCTGCCGACATGCTGGTGTGTAGTCGTGATCATGAAATCTAATGCGTCGCTTCTCTTTATATCTGCTGCGATCCTGCTTTGCGGATGCGCCAGCAAACCGGCCACGAAAGCGGTCTCGCAGACGCGCGCGGGCCTGACCGATGCAGCCCTTTCGCCGCTTGAAGACCTCAACCTTCGCAAGGATGAAGTCCCCGCCGTGCTTGCCAGCATCCGCAACCCCTACAATGTCGATAAAGAGATGGCGTGCAGCGACATCGAGGCGGAGATAAAAGCACTTGATACGGTCCTACCTCCAGATTGGGATGTCCTCACCGAGGAGGAACAGACCAGCCTCTCTGACCGGGCCGCCGACACAGCCTCGGACGGCGTCCTTGGCGTTGTGGCGTCGGAAGCGCGCGAGCTTATCCCCTACCGGGGCTGGGTGCGTCGGCTCAGCGGCGCGAACAGTCACGACAGGAAGCTTCGTGCAGCTTTCGACCGGGGCGCGGCCCGCCGTACCTATCTGAAGGCGATCGGTCGCACGAAGGGATGCGGGGGTATCCCGCCGCCTGTCTTCGCCGATGAGCGATCGCCGCAGGTCGACTATCGCGGAGATGCGCCCTCCACCCGCAAGACGCCGCCCGACACGTCGGGGCCGCTTGATCTCAGGCAGCCGGCGCCGTCCGGGGCGACGACTTCGTCGCAGCCCAACGCTGACTAAGCTCTGCCCGCAAGGGCTCTAAGCGGTTTTGCGCGATGGCAAGCCGCAGTTCAGCCATCAGGGCCTGAAAGAAGGCCGTGTTGTGCCAGGAGAGGATCATCGACCCGAGATACTCGCCTGACTTGATCAGATGGTGAAGGTAGGCCTTGGTGTAGTCCTGGCTTGCAGGTGACGGGACGCCCAGATCGAGCGGCGTCTGATCCTCAGCGAAGCGCGCATTCTTCAGATTGATTGGCCCGTCCCATGTCCAGGCCTGCCCATGGCGACCCGCGCGCGTTGGCAGGACACAATCAAACATGTCGATGCCCCGCGCCACGCTCTCGACGAGGTCGATGGGTTTGCCGACGCCCATGACATAGCGTGGTTTTTCATCGGGCAGATGCGGCATGGTCATGTCGATCGTCGCGCACATTTGGTCATGCCCTTCGCCGACAGCGAGCCCGCCCAGCGCAATGCCGCCAAAGCCTTGCGCCACCACACCCTTCGCAGACTGCTCACGCAGATCCGGGAAGTTCGAGCCCTGCACAATCCCGAACAGAGTCTGATTATCCCGCTCCCCAAAGGCCTCCAGGCTGCGAGTACCCCAGTCGAGGGACAGGACAAGCGAACGCTCGGCCTCTTCATGCGTGCACGGAAAATCGGTGCACTCATCAAGCTGCATGGAGATATCAGCGCCCAGCAGGTCCGCCTGAATCTCAATGCTGCGCGCAGGGGTCAGCCGGTGCTCCGATCCGTCGATATGGCTTCTGAAGGTGACCCCGTCGGCGTCCATCTTGCGAAGCTGCGACAGCGACCAGACCTGAAAGCCGCCACTATCGGTCAGCATGGGGCCCTTCCAGCCAGAGAACTCATGCAGGCCGCCGAGGCGCTTCACGCGCTCAGCGCCCGGCCGCAGCATGAGGTGATAGGTATTGCCCAGAATGATTTCTGCGCCGGCCTGCTCAACCTGATCCATGTACATGGCTTTCACGGTTGCGGCGGTGCCAACTGGCATGAAAGCGGGCGTGCGAATTTCTCCGCGCGGTGTTTTCAGGACGCCTGTGCGTGCCTTGCCTTCCCGGGCCTTTATCTCAAATGGAAATGTCGCCATGGGCGGCATGTGAACGAAACAGGATCGGGTGACAAGAACTCAGATGCGGTCGCGCCGAACTCCTCGCTGAAGGGTCCGCCCTCTTCACGGCAAAAGCAGGCACGCATCCCCGTAGGAATAGAAGCGGTAGTTCTCTTTGATGGCATGGGCATAAGCCGCCTGCATGATGTCGGTACCCATCAAGGCGCAGACCAGCATGAAAAGCGAGCTCTCCGGCAGATGGAAATTGGTGACCAGCGCGTCGGTCGCCTGCAGCCTGTCGCCTGGTTTCAGAAAGATATCCGTCGGTCCTAGCGTCGCGACGATCTCGCCATCCTGCACAGAGCTTTCAAGCGTCCGCAGCGCGGTTGTCCCGACCGGCACGATCCGCCCGCCCTTTGCGCGCACGTTGTTCAGCCGCTCAGCTGCCTCAGGACTGACCCGGCGCCATTCCTCATGCAGGCGCCCGCTTGTGAGCTGGCTTTCCTGCAGCGGCGAGAAGGTGCCGAGCCCGACATGCAGGCGGACCCACTCGCTCTCGATGCGTGCCGCCTCGACGTCTGCGCGCAAACGCTGCGTGAAATGCAGGCCAGCCGTCGGCGCAGCGACCGATTGCGCCTCATCGCCAGCAAAGCTCGTCTGATAGGTCTCCCGGTCCTTTGCATCCGCGGCCCGTCGGCGTGCAATATAGGGCGGCAGCGGCATCGCACCGAAGGCGTCCAACGCCTCATCAAGTGCATCACCCGACAGGTTGAAGCGGAGCAGCAGGTCCGCGCCGTCGCCCTTGGAGGCAACCACAGCTTCGAACCCGTCGCCAAACTGGATCGTATCGCCGGGTTTCAGCCGCTTGCCGGGCCGGGCCAGTGCGCGCCAGCTATCTGGCCCAGCGCGCTCAACAAGGTTGGCATCCACGGCGACGTCCGACCCCATCTCGTCACGCGCCGGACGAACGCCTTTCAGGGCTGCGGGAATAACGCGCGTATCGTTGAAAATCAGCGTATCGCCCGCTGAAAGATATCGCGGCAGGTCTCTCACGCCGGCATCCTCAAGACGCCCATCGCCATGCACGACGAGCAGGCGTGCGGCGTCCTGCGGCTCGACCGGCCGAAGCGCGATCAGCTCTTCAGGGAGATCGAAAGCAAAGGCGGAAAGATCCACCCTCCCCTCCTATTCGGAAACGACCGCCGGAACGCGCATGACATCGCAGATATCGGTCTCGGCTTCGTCGGCGGCGGCAAGGCGGGCCGTCCATTCCTCGGTATCGGTACGCTGAACATAGACTTGCGGACGCTCACCCTCTGGCAGGTCGCTGACCATATGTGCGCGCTCCAGACGGTCCGGATTGCTGATCGGCGTGCCGCTGCCGCCTGGTCCGTGCTTGATCGCCCGGACAACCTCGAACCCGTCAACGACGCGGCCCCATGCGGTGTACTGCTTGTCCAGATGATCGGCCTGGTGGCGCATCAGGAAGAACTGGCTGTTGGCCGAATTTGGATCGTTGGTGCGCGCGGTCGAGACAATACCCGGGCAGTGTGGGACCCAGCGTTCGACGCTTGCATCACCAGTTAGCTCAGCGAGGAACTGCGCCTGCGTCGCCATCGGAAAGCCCATATAGAGACCCTGCGTCGCGGTATCAATTGGGCCGATCACATTCATGTTCATCTCAGCGGGCATGGCGCGGAAGGTGAACTCTCCGTTCACATTAGGCAGGCCAGAGCCTTCGCCATTCATCGCGCGGATATCGCCGCCTTGCGCCATGAAATCATCGATCACTCGGTGAAACGGCGTGCCGTCCCATTTGCCTTCGCTGGCGATGGTCCGAAACTGCGTGGCGTGAGCGGGCGCCGCCTCCGGCAGAATTTCGATAATGATGCGGCCCTTTGTGGTCTCCATAACCATAAGGTTTTCCGGATCAGCCTCACGCCAGGCGTCAGGGGCCGCTTCAACATCTTCCAGCGTATAGGACGGCGCCTCTGTCTCTGCCGCGTTGTCCTGCGCGCAGGCCGTTGCCCCAGCAAGGCCAGCCAGAACCAGTGCGCTTACCGTCGATCTTGCAAATTTCACTTATACTTCTCCAGAAGCTTTTCCTTCACGCTTGGCGTTACGAAGGAAGTAATATCGCCCCCAAATCGCGCAATCTCTTTGACGAGACGCGAAGCCACCGCCTGATGCTGGACATCCGCCATGAGGAAGACGGTCTCGATCTCGCGGTTCAGCTGCTCATTCATCGCCGTCATCTGAAATTCGTATTCGAAATCCGATACTGCACGCAGGCCGCGAATAATGACGTGGGCCCCGCAGGTTTCAGCAAAATGCATCAGCAGATTGTTGAAGGGCAGAACCTCGATCTCGACATTGCGCGGATTGTTCAGCTTCGCGGTCTCTTCAGTGACAATGGCGGTGCGCTCATCGAGAGAGAAAAGTGGTTTCTTCTCTTCATTGACGGCGACACCCACAATGAGCTTATCGACCAGTTTCAGACCACGGGCGATAATATCGAGATGGCCCGCCGTAATGGGGTCGAAAGTCCCCGGATAAAGCCCGACACGTTGCATGGGAACTCTCCTCGCCTGCGGCAGTCACTACAGATACAGCTGGCCCTGCGGGGCCGTTTATTCGTCTTCTGTATCGTCTTCGCTGTCTTCTACAAGACGTGCCACCGAAACAACCCGCTCACCCTCATTGGTCCGAAGCACCCAGACACCCGATGTGGCGCGGCCAGCAATGCGAATCTGATCAACGCGTGTCCGGATCAGCTGACCGGCATTTGTTGCCAGCATCACCTGGTCATTGTCATCGACACTGAAGGATTGCGCGATCTGCTTGACCGGCCCCTTCTTCTTGTCGGAGCCCCAGATATTGTGGGCCACAAGGCCTTTACCGCCGCGCCCTGTGACGCGGTAGTCATAGGACGAGGTCCGTTTGCCCATGCCGTCATCGGCGATGGTCAGGATGAACTCCTCGGCCGCGCCCATCTCGACGATACGATCGGTGGACAGCGACACGTCTTCCTCGGTGCCATCATCATCATCGTCCGTGATCGCTTCGCCTTCATCCTCATCTTCGCCGGAAATAGCGCGGCGTTTGGCCGCTTCCTGCTTCATGAAGGCACGCGCCTCAGCGGAGCTGAAATCGATATGGTGCAGGATGCCGAGCGAGATAACCTCGTCGCCCTTGTCCAGCCTGATGCCGCGCACACCGGTCGAGTTACGACCTGCGAACACACGAACATCGTCGACGCGGAACCGGATACATTTGCCGAGGACCGTCGTCAGCATGACATCCTGCTGCTCTGTGCAGATACGCACAGACACGATTCCGTCGCCTTCATCGAGCTTCATGGCGATCTTGCCATTGCGGTTCACTCGCGTGAAATCGCTGAGCTTGTTGCGCCGGACGGTGCCCGAACGCGTCGCAAACATCAGGTCGAGCTCTTCACGCGCCGCCTCATCATCTGGCAGCGGCATGACGCTCTCGATGCGCTCATCCTTTGCCAGCGGGAAGATATTGACCAGCGCCTTGCCGCGCGCCTGCGGGGAGCCGATCGGCAGGCGCCAGACCTTTTCCTTGTAGACCATGCCTTCGGAACTGAAGAACAGGATTTCGGTATGCGTGTTCGCCGTGAACAGCCGCGTCACGAAATCCTCGTCCTTCATCGACATACCGGAACGGCCTTTGCCGCCGCGATGCTGCGTCCGATAGGTCGAGAGAGGCACGCGCTTGACGTAGCCGCCATGCGTAACCGTCACGACCATGTCTTCGCGCTCGATCAGGTCTTCATCATCCATGTCGGCGTCGACGAAAGTGAACTCGGACCGGCGTGGCACAGCGAACTTGGTCTTCACCTCGTTCAGCTCACCGCGAATGATGTCCTGAATGCGCGGGCGCGAACGGAGGATGTCGAGATAGTCGGCAATCTTGTCCGAAAGGCCTTTGGCTTCGGTCCCGATCTCGTCGCGGCCGAGGCCCGTGAGGCGGGAGAGTTGCAGGGCGAGGATGGAGCGCGCCTGCTCATCGGAAAGATAGATCGTCTCGCCTTCACCGCGGCGCGTCCGCCTGTCGGCGATCAGCTCAAGCAGAGGCCCCATGTCCATGATCGGCCAGGCTTTCGCCAGCAGCTGCTCACGGGCCGAGTTCGGGTCTGGAGCGCTCCGGATAATCCGGATCACTTCGTCAATGTTCGCGACAGCCAGCGCGAGACCAACCAATACGTGCGCACGGTCGCGCGCCTTGTTCAGCTCGAACTTGGTGCGCCGGGCGACCACTTCCTCACGGAACTGGATAAAGGCCTGCAGCACCTGGCGTAGGTTGAGCTGCTCTGGACGGCCACCGTTCAGCGCCAGCATGTTGACCGGGAACGAGGTCTGAAGCGGCGAATAGCGGAAAAGCTGGTTCAGTACGATTTCCGGGCTCGCATCCTTTTTGATCTCGACGACGACGCGAATGCCCTGACGGTCAGACTCGTCGCGCAGATCCGCGATGCCTTCAATGCGCTTGTCGCGCACAAGCTCGGCGATCTTCTGGACCATCGTCGCCTTGTTCACCTGATACGGAATTTCCGAGACGATGATCGCCTGACGACCGGATTTTACATCCTCGATCTCGGTACGCGCTCGCATCATGACCGACGCCCTGCCCTCAAGCAGCGCCTTGCGCGAGCTGGCATGACCAAGGATCAGGCCGCCGGTTGGAAAGTCCGGGCCAGGAACGAGTTCGAGAAGGGCTTCATCATCGATACCCGGCTCATCGATCATGGCCAGCGTCGCGTCGATGACCTCACCCAGATTGTGCGGCGGAATGTTCGTCGCCATGCCGACGGCAATACCGCCGCCGCCATTGACCAGCAGGTTCGGATATTGCGCCGGCAGCACCATCGGCTCCTGCTGGACGCCGTCATAGGTGTCCTGGAACTGGACCGTGTCCTTGTCGATGTCGGCAAGCAGATATTGCGCCGCCTTGGTCATCCGCGATTCGGTATAACGCATCGCAGCTGGCGGATCATTGTCGATCGAGCCGAAATTGCCCTGCCCGTCGACCAGCGTCAGACCCATGGAGAAAGGCTGCGCCATGCGCACAAGCGCATCATAGATCGCGCTGTCGCCATGCGGGTGGAAGTTACCCATCACGGCGCCGACGATGTTCGCGGACTTCTTGTACGCCTTGTCCGGCGTGTTGCCGTTGACATGCATCGCGTAAAGAATGCGCCGGTGCACGGGCTTCAGGCCATCGCGGACATCAGGCAGCGCACGGCTGACGATCACGCTCATGGCATAATCGAGATAAGAGCGCTTCAGCTCATCCTCGATATCGACCGGGTCGATCCCGGCCTCATGCGGTGGTTCTGGCATTTCTGGGTCTTCTGGCGGAGTGGTCTCGTCGCTCACGGGCTTTAGGCCTCTTTGTCTACTTTCGCGGTGGCGTCGAATCGCCCGCTATCATTGGCGTACAGACTAGCAAACGCGGCCTCCATACACAAACGGGAGCGCCGCATTTAAGCAGCGCCCCCGAAAGGCAATTTTCAGCCCAGAAACCCCTTTGGTTACAGCAGGTCACCGCCCGCAGCAGCGGCCGTGGTGCCATCCTTCTTGAACGCCTTGATGACGTTCTTGCCCGTGATCCACTTATGGACCTCATCCGGGCCGTCGACGAGGCGCTGGGAGCGGATATGCGTGTACCAGGCAGCAAGCGGCGTATCGAGCGAATAGCCAAGCGCGCCGTGCAGCTGGATCGCCGTATCGACCACCTTGTGAACCATGTTCGCGAGGAAGACCTTTGCGATGCCGTTTTCCTGGCGAAGGTCCATGCCGTTCTCGGCCTTGTAGGCGATATGCATCAGCATCAGGCGCGCGATGTAGAGCTCGCTCGCACATTCCGCCAGCATGAACTGGACGCCCTGGCGGTCCTCCAGCCCCTTGCCGAATGTCGAGCGGCTGGTGACCCGTTCCGTGGCAAGATCCAGCGCCCGCTGCGCCATGGCGACATTGTGCATGCCGTGGCGAAGGCGCCCATAAGCGAGCCTGTGCTGGCCCATGGCAAAGCCCTTTCCCTCACCGCCGAGCAGATTCTCCTGCGGGACGCGCAGGTTTTCGATCTTCACCTCGGCGTGGCCACCGCCCATGATTTCATAGAGCGGGCCATGCACGGCCATGGTCGGGATATCGCGAACGATATTGTAGCCCTCATTGGGCAGCTCGACGATGAAGGTCGAAAACTGCTCATGGCGCGGGGCTTCCGGATTGGTCTTGGCCATAACGACCGCGATGTCGGCGACGCTGGCCGCGCTCGAATACCACTTCTCACCGTTCAGGACGTAATGGCTGTTGCCGTCCTTCTCAGCGCGGGTCTGCATCCCCGTCGCGTCAGCACCCGCAGCCTTTTCCGTCATGGAATAGCAGACACGCTTTTCACCGTTCAGGATCGGCTTCAGGAATTTCTCTTTCTGATGATCGGTACCATGCGCCAGCAGCGTCAGCATGGTCGCATCATCGGGCCCTTGCGAGTTCATCGACAGCGCGCCGAGGTGGCTCTGTCCGAGCTCCATCTGCACCAGCGCATTGGCAAGCGGGCCGAGGCCCATGCCGCCATGCTCTTCGGGAATGAAGGGCAGCCAGAGGCCCTGCTTGCGCGCTTTCGTACGCAGCTCATTCAGAACCGTCTTGTAGTCCTCGCCGTCGGTCAGGCGTTTCTCTGCCGGAATGCACTCATCCTGCACCCACTGGCGAACCTTCTCACGGACCTTCTTTGCGTCTTCTGGAATCGTAAAATCGATAGACATGTTTCACTCCCTCATCTCTGCGTTCCCATCAGGCTAGAAGCGAATTTCGCCCCTGCACAGGCCTCACGCAGCGTCGCTTAAGCATCGCCTCGAGTGATATTCGCGGCGCTTACGCTTCGGCTTTGCCTCTCGCTCGGCTCTGACTATGGTCCCCCGGGAAGAGAGGAGCCTGCCAGATGAGATTTTCCCCGACACGCCGCCAGTCGCTTCAATTGCTGGCCGCCGGCCTTGCCGCAGGCTGTACCGTGCGGCCCGCCATGGGCGAAGGCAACGCCGACGCCGCTGGCTGGCACGACGGCCCCGCGCTCCCTTTCCCGGTCCAGGAAATTTATCCCTGCCTTCACGCTGGGCGCGTCCATCTTGCTGGCGGCTTTGTCGCCGAAGATGGCACCATCACGGGGCCGACAGACGCCCATCACGCCCTCGACCCGGCCACCGGCATCTGGCAACCGCTTGCGCGCCTGCCTGTTGCACGCCACCACCCACAGCTCGTCAGCCTCAATGGCACGCTCCATTGCATTGGCGGGTTTGAGGCCGATCCAGAAGGCGCGTGGCGCATGCAGCGAACGGCCTGGCGCTATGATGAAGCTGGCGACGAGTGGCTGACCGCCTCCGCCCTCCCCGTTCCGAATGGCGAAAGCACGGCGGGCATCATTTCCGGGACGCTCTATCTCGCGGGCGGCCGGCAGCCATCCGGCCTCAGGAATCTCGCCTGGAACGACCATAGGGATGTCGACACACTGCTCGGCTTTGATGGCGCAACTTGGGAACAGCTTGCCCCAGTGCCGACCGCGCGCAACAGCGCGGCAGGCGGCGTGATCGATGGCCGCCTCCATGTGGTGGCGGGGCGAACGGTGGATGGCGGCAATACCGCCGTCCATGAAGCCTATGATCCGGGCACGGATCGCTGGGAACGCCTCGCTCCAATGCCGGGCGCGCAGGCCGGGCTCGCCAGCGGTGTTGTGGACGGGAAACTCTACACATTCGGCGGCGAGTGGTTCGAAAATGGCGGCGGCGTCTATTCGGACGCGTGGGCCTATGATCCACAGGCCGATCGCTGGGCATCTATCGCCGACATGCCAAAGCCTCGCCACGGGCTTGGCGGCCTCACCATAGGCGACGACATCTACCTGATCGGAGGTGCCCTGGAACGCGGCGGCAACCGCACCAGCGCGGCTGTCGAGATCTATACGCCTTGACGCCGCCCTGCCCCCGCGCAATGAGCGGCCATGTCCGACACACCTGAAACCGAAGCGCCGATCGTCCAGCACAAATGGTATGAGGACGTCCAAGCGCTCATCCTCGGCACATTGCTGCTGAGCTTCGGCGTGATCCTCTACAGTGAAGCGATGCTGATCACCGGCGGCGTCGCAGGCACCAGCCTGCTAGTTGAGTTCGGCACCTCGCTCACCTTCGGGCCGGTCTTCTTTATCCTGAACCTGCCTTTCTTTGCGCTCTCCATCCTTCGCATGGGATGGGCCTTCACGATCCGGACATTCATCTCTGTGGCGCTTGTCTCTGCGCAGACCCGGCTTCTGCCAATGTGGGTCGATTTCAGCTTCCTGGAGCCTGCCTATGCCGCCGTCGCAGGCGCTGCGATGATGGGGATCGGCCTTGTCGTCCTTCTGCGCCACCGCGCAGGTATTGGCGGGGTGACCATCCTCTCCCAATTCCTGCAGGACCGGGGCATCATTCGGGCCGGCCTGTTCCAGTTGATCGTTGACCTGATCATCCTCATCGTGGCGCTCTTCCTGCTGCCGCTGAAACTGGTCGCACTCTCAATTGTCGGGGCGTTCGTTCTGAACCTGACAGTCGCCATCAACCACAGGCCCGGCCGCTACCGGGGCATGAGCTAGGCGCGAAATTCACCATGCGTTACGGTGAGAGCCATGACGGATGACATCGAAATCGTTGACTATGACCCAAACTGGCCAGCGGCTTTCAGGCTGGAGCGAGAGAGGCTGTACGGTGCCCTCGCCGGCGAGAATATTCTCGAACTTTTCCATTTCGGCAGCACAGCCATCAAAGAAATGCCCGCCAAGCCCATCATCGATATCCTGATCGTCGTTCCGGATTTGGATTTAGCGAAAGAGGCGCTACCCCAAAAGCTGGATTGGATCGGCTACGACTACTGGGCTGACAATCCGAAGACAGACCGCCTCTTTTTCGTCCGTGGCATGCCGCCCCGCGGCCAAAGGCGCACCCATCACGTGCACGTCAGTGAACCGGATGGCGAGATGCGTCAGCGTTTGATTTTCCTGGATTACCTCAATGCCCACCCTGAAGAAGCGCGCCAGTATGCAAGTCTCAAACAACGGCTGGCAGCGCGGTACCGGCACGACCGGGAAGCCTACACCCTCGCCAAGCACGACTTCATCGAGCGCATCATGATGCTCGCGGGTCCGGGCTGAATACGCTTGATTACTGAGGCTCGCCGACGTCTTTATTCACGGGGCGCGGGCGCAAATCGCTCATCTCGATATGCCATTTGCGTTCCTCCGTTGAGGCGCCGGGCACATCATTGACCCGGCTGAGCAGCAGCGGGCCTTCCATCCGGTAGGGGTCGCCATTCTCCAGCTCACCCGTCATGGTCACAGGCACTTCGTAGTAAAGCGTCCCGGCTGCACCTTCCTCGCGCGCTTCGCCAAAGCTGATATCGATCGTGCGATACTTGCTGAACGCGACCTCGAACTCTTCGGCATCGAGACCGCTTGCCGCCCCACTTTCACCCCAGACTTGCCGGGCGGTTTCCCAGTCACGTGCTTCGAGCGCATCGGCCCAGCGCTGTGCAGCGTCAGCCGGGCTGCCAGCATCCACCGGCGGCATGGTTTCATCAACGGGCGCTTCGTCAGCGCTAGAAGCACCGTCTTCATCGATTGCCGTATCGACAAGCGAAGCCTCGTCGCTGCCCGCGCGTGCGTCAGGCCCGGTTGCGTCCCGGCCAGAAGATGAACCTGCGTCACCGCAAGCAACCAGCGCAAGGCAGGCAAAAGGTATTAGGCTGTATTTCAGCATGTCGGTGAAGCTCCCATCAGACCGGACCTAAACGGCTAGCTGACAGAGGCGTTCCCCGACTAGAACGGGATCTCGTCTTCGAAGTCCTGATTGAAATCCTGAGGGGGGCCGTCGAGCTGGCGCGGCCCGCCGCCGCCACCACCATAGTTGCCACCGCCCGAGCGACCGCCACCACCGCCGCCGCCGCCCTGGCCACCGCCAGCGCTGTCCAGCATGGTCAACGTGCCATCAAAGCCCTGAAGCACGATCTCGGTCGAATACCGATCGGCGCCGCTCTGATCCTGCCATTTGCGGGTCTGGAGCTTGCCTTCGACGTAAACCTTGGAGCCCTTTTTGAGGTATTGCTGCGCAATCCGCACCAGACCTTCGGAAAAGATGGCCACCTGGTGCCACTCGGTCTTCTCCCGGCGCTCGCCTGTATTCTTGTCCTTCCAGGTCTCAGATGTAGCGATCCGCAGATTGCAGACCTGGCCGCCATTCTGGAACTGGCGCACTTCGGGGTCTGCCCCGAGATTGCCGATGATAATTACTTTGTTCACTGAGCCAGCCATGTCGCGCTCCAATCATTTCGCCGTCGAATCCAGTTTCGGGGTGTAATACGTCACTTGGCGCCTGTCGCCCTCGCACCCCATATTTCCACAATCGGCAGCTGAAAACGCTGCACACAAATCAATGTTCATTTTTTGTTCTGGTCGTCAAGATGGACTCCAGTTACACATCATACTTCAACGCAAGACGAGGCGCGGTCCCGAAAGGCTAGTCGATGACGTCACCTGATCTTCGCATGATCCGCGTGCGCGGTGCGAAAGAACACAATCTGAAGAATGTCGATGTCGACATCCCGCGCGACAAGCTCGTCGTGCTGACGGGCCTGTCTGGCTCCGGCAAGTCCTCGCTCGCCTTCGACACGATTTATGCAGAAGGCCAACGGCGCTATGTCGAGAGCCTGTCGGCCTATGCCCGCCAGTTCCTTGAGCTGATGCAGAAGCCTGATGTCGAGAGCATTGAAGGCCTCTCGCCTGCCATCTCAATCGAGCAGAAGACCACGTCGAAAAACCCGCGCTCGACCGTCGGCACCGTCACGGAGATCTACGACTATATGCGCCTTCTCTGGGCGCGCGTCGGCATTCCCTATTCGCCAGCCACCGGCCTGCCGATCCAGTCGCAGACCGTATCGGAAATGGTCGACCGGACGATGGACCTGCCTGAAAAGACGCGCCTCTACCTGCTCGCGCCGATGATCCGTGGCCGCAAGGGCGAATACCGCAAAGAGTTCGCCGAGCTCCTGAAGAACGGCTTCCAGCGCGTAAAGGTTGATGGTGAGTTCCACGATCTCGAAAGCCCGCCAACGCTCGACAAGAAGTTCAAGCATGACATCGACGTCGTCGTTGACCGCGTCGTCATCCGCGAGGGCATGGAGCAGCGGCTCGCGGAAAGTTTCGAGACCGCCCTCGGCCTCGCGAATGGCATCGCCGTCCTCGAATATGCAGACGTCGAAGAAGGTGAGACCGAAGCCAAACGCATCACCTATTCGGCCAACTTCGCCTGTCCTGTCTCCGGCTTCACCATCCCGGAGATCGAGCCGCGGCTCTTCTCGTTCAACAACCCGTTTGGCGCCTGTCCGGCCTGCGATGGCCTTGGTCAGCAGCTGAAAGTCGATCCGGAACTCGTCGTACCAGATAAGGATCTGTCGCTTGCCAAGGGGGCGATTGCGCCTTGGGCGCGCGCTGCCTCACCCTATCAAACGCAAACGCTGCAAGCCCTCGGCGATCATTACGACTTCGACCTCGACACCGCCTGGAACAAGCTGAAACAGCCGATCCGCGACATTATCCTGCAAGGGACGGGCGATGAGGAAATCCAGTTCGTCTATGATGACGGCCTCCGCCGCTATGAGGTAAAGAAGACCTTCGAAGGCGTCATTCCGAACCTCAACCGCCGCTACCGCGAGACAGACAGCCAGTGGGCGCGCGACGAGATAGCGAAATTCCAGTCAGCGGCCCCCTGCCCGTCCTGTAATGGCAAGCGCTTGAAGCCGGAGGCCCTGGCGGTAAAAATCGACGGCCTCGACATTTCCGACAGCGCTGAGTTTTCAATCAAGCAAGCGGGCGAATGGTTCGGCCAGGTCGTCGATACCCTCAACGACCAGCAGACCGAGATCGCCACCCGCATCCTGAAGGAAATCAATGACCGTCTGGTCTTCCTCAACGCGGTTGGTCTCGAATACCTGTCACTCTCCCGTGCATCGGGCACGCTTTCTGGCGGCGAAAGCCAGCGCATCCGTCTTGCCAGCCAGATCGGCTCTGGCCTGCAGGGTGTGCTTTACGTGCTCGATGAGCCGTCCATCGGCCTGCACCAGCGCGACAATGAACGCCTGCTGGAAACGCTCAAACGCCTGCGCGACCTCGGCAATTCAGTGCTTGTCGTTGAGCATGATGAGGATGCGATCCTCACAGCAGACCATGTCATCGACATGGGGCCACGCGCCGGCATCCATGGCGGCGAGATTGTCAGCCAGGGCAGGCCCGAAGACATCATCGCTGACGAAAACAGCCTCACCGGTGCCTTCCTCAATGGCAAGGAAGAGATCGCCATTCCACCAAAGCGACGCCTCAAGAAAAAGTCCCGCTCACTCACTATCAAGGGCGCGACCGGCAACAACCTCAAAAATGTCGACGCAACCATCCCGCTCGGCACATTCACCGCGATTACCGGCGTCTCTGGCGGCGGCAAGTCGACCCTCATCATCGAGACGCTGTACAAGGCGCTGGCCCGCAAACTGAACGGCGCGTCGCAGGCCCCTGCCCCCTATGAAGGGCTCGAAGGCCTCAATCATCTCGACAAGGTCATCGACATTGACCAGTCACCGATCGGGCGAACGCCCCGGTCGAACCCGGCGACCTATACCGGCGCCTTCGGGCCAATCCGCGACTGGTTCGCTGGCCTGCCGGAATCCAAGGCACGCGGTTACAAGCCGGGCCGCTTCTCGTTCAACGTGAAGGGCGGCCGCTGTGAGGCCTGCCAGGGCGACGGCCTCATCAAGATCGAGATGCACTTCCTGCCGGATGTCTACGTCACCTGCGAAACCTGTAACGGTAAACGCTACAACCGCGAGACGCTGGAGGTCCTCTATAAGGGCAAGTCGATTGCTGACGTGCTCGACATGACAGTCGAGGAGGCCGAAAAATTCTTCCACGCCGTGCCCAGCATCCAGTCCAAGATGGAAACGCTGAGCCGGGTCGGCCTCACCTATATCAAGGTCGGCCAACAGGCGACGACGCTTTCAGGCGGCGAGGCCCAGCGGGTGAAGCTCTCCAAGGAGCTTTCGAAACGTGCCACTGGCCGCACGCTCTATATCCTGGACGAGCCGACGACGGGTCTTCATTTCGAGGATGTCCGCAAACTTCTCGAAGTCCTGCATGAGCTGGTCGATGCTGGAAACACGGTTGTCGTGATCGAGCATAATCTCGACGTCATCAAGACGGCCGACCACATTATCGATATCGGCCCTGAGGGCGGTGATGGCGGTGGCCGCGTGGTCGGAGTCGGCACGCCGGAAGAGGTGTCGGCCATCGAAGACAGCTGGACGGGGCGCTTCCTTGCCGAAACCTTCCGCCGTCAGGATGAGCGCCGAGCCGCCTACGCCAAACGCCTCAAAGGAAAACAGGCGGCCGAATAAGGCAGTTCGTCAGGCAAAAACATCCGGCGCCTGCGCAATGCCGCCGCCGCGTGGATCGGTCTTGGCCGCCAGCGAAGCCGGGCCTGCCCAGATGTAGATGAAGATGCCCTGCATCACGAGCAGGACCGCATAAATGCCCATCACGGTGGCAATAAACCGGCCCTGCAGGATGAAGAAGATGAGCTGGGCCGGATTTTGCTCCACCTGCTCGATGCTGCCGAAATTCGACATGAAGACCGAAATGGCTGTGGCCGCGCTCGCCGAATAGACCAGCGTAAAGACGATCCAGAAAATGAGCGTCAGGAAGAAGTAGGCAAAGAAAAGCGGCAGGAACCGGCCGCGGCTCGCCCCCCAGGCATTCAGGAACTGGATCTTGCGGTCCCTGACGGTCAGGCCAGATGCTGGCGACAGGCGCACGGCAACATAGGCCCAGCCAAAAGCGGCGATCAGAAACACGATCGGAAAACTGAAGCCGAGGAAAAAATTCTCGCCCTCGCCAATCTCCATGATGAGACTGCCGAGAACTCCGGCCATGATCGCGCTGAGCAGATAGCCGACGAAGAAAAAGACAATCCACATTATCCCGACAACAAGCAGGCGAAGCTCATCGCCGCCAATGCCGATGCTGAACCCTTCCTCGCGCACATAGCGCCGTTGAATGGCCGCTTCGAAAGCTGCCCATAAGAGCGCCGTCAGCAGCAGCATCGCGATGTAGGAAAAGACGATGCGCCCGACCATTCCGGAAATCTGCTGCGTCATGGCGACCTCAACATCGTCACTGCTCATCGCGTCGCGCGCGACCTGCAGCAGTGCTTCGGTGAAAATGCCGATCAGCGGTTGGAACAGAAAATAGCCGAGCCCGCCCATCGCCGTGACCGCGATCAGATAGGTGAGCGCATATTTCCAGATGAAACCGCCGGGACCACGGGCCTGCGCGAAGTGCAGCATGGCGGTCGCGAAACTGAAACGGTGGTCCACGACGCCCTCCCCGGCTGCGGGCTTGCTGCTGAGAGTAGTCAGCCGAAAGTCATGTCCGCGTCAACTCGGGTCGGGGCGAGCCGCTGGTAGAGCGCGACCGCCAGCCCATGGCCGAGCCAGTAGAACGGCGCAAGTATCAGCACCGCAACACCCGTGAGACCTGCAAACTCGACGTCGCCTAAAGCATCGGCCGCCCCCGGCGGCGCAGCGTAGACGCTAATGATGGTGGCCATCCCGCCCGCGTGCAGGAGCAGTGAGGCAATCAGGGAAAGGACAAGCCAGGGTACAAGCTGCAGGCTGACCCAGAGTAGCGCGATCCGGGCGACATGCCGCGAGGTCCACGGCCAGCTGCGGAAGATGGTGACATGCCGCTCTGCAATGGTCGCTGGCCCGAACAGGAATAGGCGCAGGCCCAGCCAGATCAGCGCCCCGCTGGCGACAACGAGCAGCATATAAAGGATTACCGCGGCCCCAGAGCTGGAGAGCGCCTCCATAGAGCGCCAGACCTCGTCCGGCGACTGACCTGCCGCTGCCGGATCATAGCCCGATGCGTCGATCAGCACGCCGGCGAAGATCGAGAAAAAGAGCGTCAGCAGAAAGAGGAGAATGAAGAAGAGCGAATAAACGGCGAGGTTCGCGACAAACAGCCTGACCGCGTCGGTCAGCGCGCTGCCTGTCCCTGCCTCTGGCAGAAGGCGCCGGTACATCGTCGCCGACCAGAAGCTGCCGGTGAAGATCACCACCAGGCCCATGGCGAACCAGTAGAAGACAGGCTCGCCGCCCGCTTGCGCCAGCCGGTTCACATAGCTTTGCGCCGTAACGGCGGCGACGAGCAGCAAAAGGCCCGGCAATGTCGGCAAGGCGACGCTTCGCCCATGGCGCATGGCATCGCGGGAGATAGAAGCGGTCTGCAAGGCTGAAGCGGTCATTCTGTTCGCGCAAGGATAGCTCTGAAGGCCCCTAGCCTAAGCACACGGCAAGCCATGAAGTCGAACGAAAATGGACGTGGCAGGACACCATGTCCCACCACGCTTGAGTTTATGTAAAAGAACGCCCGCGTCAGTCTTCGCGGCGCGCATCCGGCAGACGGTCATTGATATCATCGCGGATATCCAGGAACGTCACGATCAGGCCACAGATGATGCTGGCGCAGATCCAGCCCGCCAGCGTGAAACCGGCAATCTCGGCAATGCGCGCCGTATCGCCATCAAGCCCATAAGCGGCCGCAAACTGACCATCCTGATAGATGCCCAGCATTACGCCAGCTGCGATGATCGCAATGAAGGCGACATAAACCATCGCCCGGAAACTGTTGATAATAATGAACTTCATTCTACTCCCCCCACTAAAAAACTCTAAAGCCGTTCAACTCACTCTTGTTGCAAGGCACACGAAACTGCAGACTCTTCGATAAAGCCGTATAATTGCCGCTGCTCGGCACTCGACAGTTCTTCCATCCGCTCGGTCCGGTCTCCGTCATTGCGGGCGACCGCGGCGAACTTGCCAAACAGCTCATCGTCAAGGGTCTTCTCGGCCGCATCGACCAGACAGGTGCATTCGGAGACCTCCATGCCGACCTCCTCCTGACAGAATTCCATGATGGCTTCCCGGTCCTCTGCCGTCCTGTCACAGCCGCTAAGGGCCAGGGCGGAAATAGCTACGAGCGCCAAGTATTTCATGGATGCATCCTTCTGAAGCCTTTCTGACCGGAGATTTCCACGAAATCGCTGAAGATGCCAGAAAAAATGGTATTTATTCCCGCCGGAGCAGCCGGTCGAGACCGATCCGGCCGCGCGAACGGTTCAGAAAATCGGCCTTTACAGCCTCGCGGTCATAATCCTCGCGCACCCACGCCATGAAGGGCTTGCCCGTCTCACGTGTGGATTTCAGATAGGCCTCAAAAAAGGCGTCCAGCATGCCGGTCTTGCCTGACTTCACATGCAGGTATTTGCCAGAAAGCTGCTTCAGTGCCTTCTCGACCGGCATGCCGCGCCGAAAGATCATGTAGAAGGCGCTCATGATCCCTGCCCGGTCTGCGCCCGACTTGCAGTGCATCAGAGCCGGATATTCAATCGTCTCAAACAGATCGCGGGCCGCCTCGATCGTTTCAACCGTCGGCGTATCGCGCGAAAAGACCTGGAAATCGACCAGCGCAATGCCCGCTTCCTCGCAGGCTTCTTTTTCAAGGAGGTAATAGCCCTTCGTGCTCTCACCGCGCAGATTGATGATGGTCCGAATACCGCGCGCGGCGGCATGTTCGGCTACCTGGCGCGGATTGGGCTGATTGGATCGCCACATCTCAGGGCTGATCTGATGAAGGTTCTGAAACCCCTCCCGCAGAAATCCGTGATCGCTGAGCGTCATTTCCCGCCGCGCACGCTTGCGCCCCGCAGCCGTCGTCATATCGGCGGCGATATGCGGCGGTTTCTTGCGTTTCTTGCGCTTTTTCGGCGCGGATTTTTCCGGTTCAGTACTCATCCCATAGACGGGCTATCCGAGCCTGCGCAGCGACGCAAGCTGGCGCGGCACGCATCAATGGCCGCCTAAACCTGCCGGTAACCCGCCCAAGTGTACGCTGCGTTGACCGGAACCGGCCTCAGACGGGACAAACGGATGAAACTCTCACGGCTCATACGCGGCGGATTGCTTGCCTTTGCCGTTCTGGCCGGCAGCTACATTCCCGCCGATGGCCTCGAGGTCAGCCTGTCCCCCACATCGATCGAACTGACCGCTGTGCCCGGTGAACGCGTTCGCGACGTCGTCACGCTGACCAATAACGACAGCGCCGAGACGCTCTCGCTGACCATCAGTCTCGCCGACTGGACCATCGATGCCGGAGGCGGGCTCGCCTTGCTGGCACCGGGCGACAGCGAGACCACGATCACGCCATCTGTCAGGTTCACCCCCGCCTTTGTTACGCTGGCACCCAGTGAAACCCGGGACATTCTCATCGACATCGCCACGCCATCGGACTTTGACGCGGCCAGCGCGCGGCGCTTTGCGCTACTTGCCTCGGCGATCTCGCCTGATACCCGCCCCGGAAATGATGGCCTGCTCCGCAAGATTGAAGTTTCCAGCCTCGTCTACCTGACAGGCGCCAGGGCCAGCAGCGACCCGGCAATTCTGGACGCAGGGCTCGACGCGCAAACCCTTACCCTCAGTCTGGAAAATACAGGCGGCGCCCATGCGCGCCTTCAAGGCACTGTGCGCATTGGTGGCCGGAGCGATACGATCACCCTCCCCATCGCCAGCCTCGTCATACTGCCAGGATCAACGCGCGATTTTCAGATCCCGCTTGATCGCCAGTTGCCAGATAATCCGATGGTGACGGTCGACCTCGTCGACACACATGCCCCGCAGATCCCTCAGGGCCAATGGCCCCTGCCACGCTTTACGGCGCCGCTGGAAGCTCAGCCAGCTGCCGCCCTGCGATAGCCAAGTCCCTCAAGCATGGAGACCGCTTCATAGAGCGGGAGACCGACAATCGCGGTGTAGGATCCATTGATGCGGCGAACAAATGGTGCCGCCTTGCCCTGGATGGCATAGCCGCCAGCCTTGCCGACACCGTCGCCATGCTGAGCGTATGTCTCTATTTCGACTTCGGTCAGGCGCTTGAAGACAACGCGCGATTGCACGACGCGCACCGATACCCGGCCATCCGGCGCGCAGACAGCGAGCCCCGACAGGACCTGATGGGCGCGGCCAGACAGCAGGTTGAGGCATTCAGCGACCTCCGCCGCGTCATCTGCCTTGGGCAGCACCCGGCGGCCAAGCGCGACAACCGTATCGCCAGCCAGCGTAAACCCGCCCTCGGTGTGAACATGCAACGCCTTCTGCCGCGCAAGGCGTTCGGCCAGCGCTGCGGGCGGTTCGTCTTTTAGCGGAGTTTCGTCGATATCGGCGGGCTGGATGCGATCGGGAGCGATTCCCGCTTGCGCCAGAAGGTCGAGCCGCCGTGGACTCGCGCTCGCCAATGTCAGGGGCGCGCGCCCGTCCTGCATCACTATTTGAAGCGGTAGGTGATCCGGCCCTTGGTCAGATCATAAGGCGTCATTTCAACGAGGACCTTGTCGCCCGTCAGGATGCGGATGCGGTTCTTGCGCATCTTGCCGGCGGTATAGCCGATAATTTCATGATCATTTTCGAGCTTCACGCGGAACGTTGCGTTCGGCAAAAGCTCCATGATCGTTCCATTGAACTCGATAAGTTCTTCTTTTGACATTGGCACTCCTTTGACAGCCGCGGAAGATCGATAAGTGTCCCGCAAGCCAGATATGGCGCGGTTCGTAACTTTCGTCACGTGGAAGAGCAAGCCGTAAAAGACCGCGGCTGCGACGCACGCGCCTGCACGGACATAACGGCTTGGGCAGGAATTTGGTGCCAGGCGGCCGGAAATTCAATTATGGGTGGCAGCGACCCCTCATCGTCGGGAGGCGCCAAAGGCCCTGCCGGCGGGCTTTACGTCCCCGGTCCTCGTGTCTGACCGGCATGGAGCGCGCAGATCAGCGTGAAGAGCCTGCGGGACGTATCGAAATCGACATCGATCTTGTTCTCCAGCCGCTCTGCAAGCAGCGAAGACCCCTCATTGTGGATACCGCGCCGCGCCATGTCGATCGCCTCGATCTGGTGCGGCGACTGCGTCTTGATCGCGGAATAATAGTTCTCGCAGATCATGAAATAGTCGCGGATAATTCCCCTGAAGGGCGAGATCGACAGGATAAACATATGGACCTTGGTCTGGTCCTCCAGCCGGATATCAAAGACCAGCTTGCGCTCGATCATCGACAGATGAAGCACATACGGTCCGGTCTCGTCGCCCTGAACGCCAAATACGTTCTCCTCGATAAGGTCGAATATGGCGACACGGCGCTCATGCTCAGCGTCGGGACCGCTTGTCGAAAGCGTCTCCTCATCGATCTCAACGGCAACAAGACGTTTATCCGCCATCACCCCCACCGGCATTGGTGCGAATGGAAACAGAGCGCGCATGCGCAGGCAGGCCTTCGGCTTCAGCAAGGCGCAGGACAGACGGCGCAAGCGCGGCAAATCCTTCTGGGCTGGCGCGCTGGACACTCATCCGTTTCATGAAGTCCGTGAGGCCGAGTCCCGAGCTGAAACGCGCGGCACGGCTTGTCGGCAGCACGTGGTTCGACCCGGTGACATAGTCACCCAGCGCCTCTGGTGTGTGATGGCCAAGGAAGACCGCGCCCGCATGTTTTATCTGCGGCAACAGCATCTCCGGGTCATCGATCGCAAGCTCCAGATGCTCGGCCGCGATCTCGTTCGCAATGTCTGCGGCCTGGTCAAGACCCTTCGCCAGAATGATCGCGCCATGCGTTTCCCAGGCGGACCGGGCACGCGCTTCGGTAGAGAGCGACTTAAGCTGCTTTTCCACAGCTTCTTCCACAGACTTACCCACAGCCTTTTCCACAGTGATCAGGATCGACTGGGACGAAGTGTCGTGTTCGCACTGGCTGAGCAGATCAGCGGCGATCCAGTCGGGGTTTGCGCTATGATCAGCAACGACCAGAATTTCGGACGGACCGGCGATCGTGTCGATCCCCACGCGCCCGAACACCTGCCGCTTGGCTTCGGCGACATAGGCATTCCCCGGTCCGACGACCTTGTCGACCGGTTTCAAATGCCCTGCACCAAAGGTCAGCGCCGCTACCGCCTGCGCCCCGCCAATCGGGTAGAACTCATCCACCCCGGCCTTCAGCGCGGCATAGGCGACCGCATTGGACAGCTGACCGCCCGGTGCAGGCGCCGTCATGACGACGCGCTGTACCCCTGCCAGCTTGGCAGGCACCGCATTCATGAGGACCGAGCTTGGATAGGAGGCAAGCCCACCCGGCACATAGACGCCAACACTGTCCAGCGGCGTCCAGCGCCAGCCAAGTTCAATCCCTTCTGCATCCTTGAAGAAATTATCACTTGGGCGCTGGCGCTCATGATAGGCGGCGATGCGCTCTGCCGCGAAATCGATGGCCTCACGCAGGTCTGCAGGGCACCCGGCCGCAAGCGCGTGCAGGTCCACATTATCCGACTGCAGTGTCACAGGGTCCAGCGTCAGCCGGTCGAACTTCGCGGTGTAACGCGCTACCGCTTCGCCGCCCTTGGCACTGACGTCTGCCAGCACGTCCGCGACGGTTTTCGCCACGTCCTCGACCTCGCCGCGCGGCTCTCCCAGGAAAGCGGCCAGCGCGTCGTCGAAGTCTGCCTTTGTGCCGTCAAGCCATCTGGCCATTTAGCGTATCCTGCGCTCATGCTGCGGTGTGCGCCGCGTCGTCCACTCATAATCGCTGTCGAGCAGCGTCACATCGAGAACTTCCACGTGAATGGCAAGCTCTCCGTCGCCAGCGAAATGCAGCCTGACGATGCCGCCCGGTGGAGTCTCATCTGGCTCGAATTCCACGCTCAGCAATGAATAGACCAGATCAGGGTCTGCGCGCGACACGCCTCGTGTCTTGACCGACAGCGCCCCGTCGATCGCCAGCAGGGAGCGGATCCGCGTTTTCGGCTGACGCTTCGACTTGCCGGCGGCCTGCTCCCAGCGGAACCTGTTCAGCTCCAGCGAGAACCGTCTCTGGCTTTTCTCATAGCGAAAATTCTCAGCCTTGATGACGCTGTCCTGCACGGCCGCGGAGATGACGGTCAGGTCATCCCGGTCTTCAGCAACCAGCCGTAATGGTTTCTGCTCTGCCATGGGGGCCCCTTAGCCTGCTTCTGCATCGACGCTGACGCGGCGAATATTCGCCCCGACAGCGCTCAGCTTCTCTTCCAGCCGCTCAAACCCCCGGTCGAGGTGATAGATACGGCTCACTTCCGTCTCACCTTGGGCAGCAAGCGCTGCGATGACAAGAGAGACAGAGGCACGCAGGTCCGTCGCCATGACGGGCGCGCCCTTGAGATGCTCGACACCCGTCACAATCGCCTCGGACCCGCGCACAATAATCTGTGCTCCAAGCCGCGACAATTCAGGCGCATGCATGAAACGGTTCTCGAAAATATTCTCGCGAATGATCGACGGCCCGTTCGCAATCGACATCAGCGCCATGAACTGCGCCTGCAGGTCGGTTGGAAAGCCGGGATAAGGGGCGGTGTCGATATTGACCGGCTTGAGCGCAGTGTCGCCGCGCTTGATCCGGATCGTTCCCGCTTCCTTGTCCGCATCAACCTCGACCCACGCATTGCGAAGGGCGTGATTGATCGCGCTCAAGGCGCCCACGGGCGCATTGGTCAACGTGACGTCGCCGCCAGCTGCGGCAACCGCCATCGCAAACGTGCCTGCCTCGATCCTGTCAGACATGACCTTGTGCTGGGTGCCGTGAAGCTCGTCGACGCCCTGGATCGTGATCGTGGAGGTCCCTGCCCCGTCGATCTTGGCGCCCATCGAAATGAGACAATTGGCAAGGTCGGCAATTTCCGGCTCGCGCGCCGCGTTTTCAAGCACGGTCTCCCCTTTGGCGAGCGTCGCAGCCAGCATCGCATGCTCTGTCGCGCCAACCGACACGAATGGAAAGACGATCTGCGCGCCCTTCAGCCCGTGAATGGCCGCCGCCTTCACATAGCCCTGCTCGACCAGCAGGTCGGCCCCCATCGCCTCAAAGGCCTGCAGGTGAAGATCCACCGGACGTGCACCGATCGCACAGCCGCCAGGCAGCGACACCGTCGCATGCCCATAGCGCGCCAGCATAGGCCCCAGCACGTTGAAGCTCGCCCGCATCTTGCGCACCTGCTCATAGGGCGCGATCGTCGAGGTCAGATTTTCCGCGTTGAGGCGGCACTCCGAATGGCCCTTCGGCCAGTATACTTCGACGCCCAGAGTCTGCAGCAGCTGCGAGAGAAACCGGGTGTCGGCGAGATTCGGCATATTCGTCAGCGTGACGGGCTGTGCCGTCAGCAGCGAGGCTGCCATCAGCTTCAATGCCGAGTTCTTCGCACCCGAGATCGGGATCTCGCCGGAAAGCGGTTGTCCGCCAATGATTTTAAGACTGTCCATGGGGAGGTCTTATAGTGCGCCGGGCCACGGGGGAAAGGCGCGAATGTGACGTCGGGCCACAAGTCTTATTGAAACCCCAGCGGCAGCGATTTCAGCCCCCGCATGCCGGAGCGGGGGATCCATCTGAGCTTGTCTGGGTCGACGGTGAACGCGAGGTGGGGAAACCGGTCGAACAGACAGCTCAGCGCCGCCTGCGCCTCGGCCCGGGCGAGGTGCAGGCCGAGACAGAGATGCGGGCCCCCGCCCCAGCCGAGATGCCGGTTCGGACGCCGCGCCAGGTTTAGCGTCAAGGGATCGTCGAAGACGCGCGGGTCGACATTGCCCGCCGCCAGCAGCGCCATGATCCGCTCGCCCTTCTTCAGCTGTGCGCCGTGGAATTCCATATCCTCACGCGGGTGGCGCGGCTTGGTCATCTGCACTGGCGTGCAATAGCGCATAAGCTCATCCACCGCGACGCCGCGCGCATTCTCGTCCCCGGCTCTGTACTGGTCGGCCGCGCCAGGATGCGTCAGCAGCGTGTAGACCGATGTCGAAATCAGGTGCGATGTCGTCTCATGCCCGGCGACGAACAGGACGAAGACCATTGCCAGCAGCTCGTCATCGGTCATTCGCTCTCCGTCGGCCTCGGCATGGACGAGTTCGGAGACGAGCCCCGGCTGTGGTTCGGCCCGCACCCGCTCGAACTCACGGCGCAGCGCATCCTGGGCCGGTTTCAGCCGGAAGATGGCGCGGATCATCTGGAACGGAGAGCCGCCTCCCGCCACCCCTTTCATCACATCGTGCAAGGCCGCGCGCGTTTCGTCTGAAAAGCCCAGCAGTTCGAAGATCACCTGCAGCGGCAATTCGCGGCAGAGGCCCGGCACCAGATCGGTCTCGCCAGTCCTCAACATGTTATCGACCAACCGGTCGCACATCTCTTCGATGGAAGGCTTCAATTCGTCGATCGCGGTACGCCGGAAGGGTTCGTCCACCATCTGGCGCAATTGCCTGTGGCGCGGGTCGTCCAGTCCCAGCAGATTGTCTGCCAGCACTTTCAGGGACCCCGGCAGAAACCGTAGGCCGAATGGCGAATCATGGCCGGCATTGCGCGCGTCGACGGCGAACCGGTCGGTATCCTTCAGCAGCTCCTGGATTTCAGGATGCCCCAAAACCAGCCGCATCGGGCCGAAGAACACGATCTTCGTCTCCTCGAACAGGCCTGCCTCGAGGGCCCGCGCCAGCGTCGCATGCGGCGTCCTGAGATAATCCTGTTTCTGGAGCTGCAGCATCACTCGTCCCTGGTCTTGCGCGGATCCGGTGGATCGCTGCGTCTGGCCGCCTGTTTGCGGCGCTTCAGATTGTCCCGCAGCGCCTTTTTCAATCGCGCCTCACGCTCGTTCTCGCTTTCCTTAGCTGCCATTTGTTCAGCTCCATGCCTGAAACGGTCTTTTCATCATTCCCGGCATAAGCTAAGGCCAGCCCGCATACGCATCAATCGCCGCGGTAGCTCAGTGGTAGAGCGCGTCATTGGTAATGACGAGGTCGACAGTTCAATTCTGTCTCGCGGCACCATTCTCATCCAGTTCGCTTTATACAGACAACGGTCTGCTGGTTGGAGAATGGCGCCGCGTTTGCGCAGTCCCCATTCCATTCAGATATTCACGTCCAGAGGCTGCTGGCAAATCTGCCGCCCCTCAAGCCGTACTAGCTGACCCGCAAAAAGAAAGGGCCGCAACCTTTCGGCGCGGCCCTCTTCGATGTCCGATTATATCTGAAGCCTAGCTACCGAAGCAGTTGTCGCTCTTCAGCCAGCTATCAATCGCGGTGAGCGACTGGCGGTGGTGCTCAGGCCACCAAGGCAGGCTGTGCGGCATGTCCTTCACTTCTACAAACTTCGCGTCCACACGGCCTTTGACAGCATTGTAGAAATCGCGGCCTTCAGCGATCGGCACGCGCACATCCCGGTCACCGTGATAGACGAGGATCGGAATGTTGGCCTTGGACGTGTTGGCACTAGGGTCCATGCCGTCAATCGTATTGCCCTGCACGATACGCGAAATGCGGTCCGCGCTCACGATCCGGCGGAACAGCGCAAGGCTGGACACACCAGCACCGGCGATCGCGCACTGATACGGGCTGTCTTCCCGCACCGTCGCAGCAAAGGCAGCAAAGCCGCCATACGAATAGCCAAAGATCGCCACCTTGTCTGGGTCCGCAATGCCTTGGTCAACGAGGTATTGCGCCCCGTCATCCTTGTCGTCCTGCATCTTCTGGCCCCACTCCTTGTCGCCAGCGAACCAAAGCTCACGGCCAAAGCCAGTGGAACCGCGGTATTGCGGCTGGAGCACGGCATAGCCGCGTGAGGTCAGGAACGGCACCCAGCCGGAAACATCCCAGCCAGCATAGTCGCGCGCCCATGGACCGCCATGCGGCAGGATCACGGTCGGAACCGCGCCGTCACGCTCCTTGTTGTAGCTGTCGGGCAGTGACAGCAGGCCAGGAATGCTAAGACCGTCACGGGCCGGATAATAGATCAGCTCTGTCGCGCCGATATCCGATTCGTCGATCCACGGACGGCTGTCGCCAATCATCACGACTTTGTTCTTGTTGATCAGCATGTAGTAAGCTGGCGGCTGATCCGACGCTTCGGTCGAGAACAGAACCCGGTTACCGTCTTTCGCCGTGTCGATGATGTCGACCAGCTGGCCAGGGAATGCCTGTTCGAGACCTTCCTGAACCGACCTCAGCTCAGGGTCGACCCAATATGTCTCAACCGTTGCAGCGGCATAGTTGATGCCAAGAGGCTCATTCCAGTTTTCTTCGTCGGTACCAAGGATAATGCCTGTGACGGAAAATTCCGGGTGCGCAAAGACCGGCTCACTGCTGAACTGGTTGGTCTTGGGATCATAGAAATAGACCGCTGCCTTGTCCGAGAATTTGTCCGTGATCATATAGTATTTGCCGGACGCTTCGTCATAGCCACCAATGTCCATCTGGTAGCGGTTGGAGGCCAGGTAATCGAGCGGCTCCTCGCGCTCCATGCTGCCCGTTGCCTCGTTCAGCATATAGGTCTCGACGCGCCAGTCGCCCTCGCCGGCGGGCTCGATGCCCTGACGGACCAGGATACGGCCATCGCGCGGATCAGTGAAGGCGATCTGCTGGCGGCCGGAGCCATTGTACAGGAAGGTCTTCTGGTTGGTCCGCATGTTGACGCGGTAATACTCGGTCTCGCCGCTTGCGATATTGTTATAGCGGACGATGACTTCATCGTCGCTCAGCGGCAGCGAGTTGGCGATGCCCGTGGTATTGTTGATATCGCGGCATTGTTCCACTTGTTTATTGGCAAGCCGTTCGGTACCGAGACCCGCAATACCTTCGTCCAGATCATCGAGATCCTTTGAGCCTACATAAAACTTGACGACGAAGGTCTTCACGGCGCCCGCGCCGCCACCTTCAGTACAATAGGTCTGGCCCGTCCAGGCCTGTCGGCCAACCACGAACGCCTTGTCGCCTGGCAGAGCCTGAATAGCGGCAAAACGCATCTTGCGGTTCGGCGGCGTTATGCGCGTCGGCACCAGTGGCTTGGACGTGTCGATCGTGTCGGGAAGGTCCCAGCTTGCAACGGACAGCGTCTCATTGTCTTCGCCCGGTGTCGCGATCAGCCCGACCATATACGTGCCGTCATCCGACATCGACAGGCTGCTGATATTCGGTTCCTTGGCAAAGTCCTCGATTGGTATCGGCTTGGCATTCGCGCTGAGGACCAGCCCCAGTGCGCCAGCCAACATCATTGATTGCCGCTTCATGGAAGCACCCTTCGTTCTGTTCTGACCTGTAATGACACTTGCGCAAGCACGACGATTGGTCAACTTCGCCTCGCAGGCGCAAGATTGTTCCTTACACCCCCGTATAGCCAGCAAGACCTGACCCGTGCCGTTACTGAAATGTCACACAGTCTTTCAACATCTTAAATTGGTGTAACGCGTAATTGCGGATCTGTAATGGTGGGTGCATTCCATTAAGACCCCGGCGTCAGGGCCGGACACAAGGAATACAAAAATCCTATTTGAAGGGGTACCCATGTCGATTAAGAACGATCTTCGTTATCTCGCGCTTGGCTCAGTAGCCTACAGCGTTTTCGCCATTGCTGGCGTTGCACATGCGCAGGAAGCCGACACTGATGATCCGGTCATCACGACTGAGACAGCTCAGGAAGACGACGAGCCAGAAGCGCGCCAGCAGAAAGTCGTTGTCACCGGCTCGCTTCTGAGCCGCGACGAATTCAGCTCCAGCTCGCCGATTCAGGTCATCACGGCCGAGACCGCAACGCTTGAGGGCCTCGTTGATACTGCTGACATCATCCAGTCTTCCAGCGTCGCCTCTGGCTCCGTTCAGTTCAACAACCAGTTCAACGGCTTTGTTGTCGAGGGCGGCACCGGTATCAACTCGATCTCCCTGCGTGGTCTTGGTGCCCAACGTTCGCTCGTTCTCCTGAACGGTCAGCGTCCAGGTCCAGCCGGTACGCGTGGCCAAGTCGGGTCCTTTGACTTGAACGTCATCCCGGATTCCATGATCCAGCGCGTCGAGATCCTCAAGGATGGCGCCTCGTCGATCTACGGTTCTGACGCGGTTGCCGGTGTGGTGAACATCATCACCCGCACCTCGATCGACCGTCCGGAAATCAATGTCGCAATCAACGCACCTTATGGCGGTGGCGGCGCAAGCTACTCCGTAGACGGCGCTTATGGCTTGAACTTCGATTCGGGCAACATCATCGTTGGCGCAGAGTACCAGAAGAACGAAGCCCTCCGCGTCGGCCAGCGCGATTATCTGAACTGCGGCGAAGACCTGGTTTACGATCCGAACACGGGTGAGCGTATCGACCGTGAAAACCGGTCCGTTACCGGCGGCCTCACAGACCGTGCCTGCTCGAACATCTACGTAAACACCTACATCGATGCTCTCACCGGCGCCCGCTACATTCCATCCCCGGATGGCGTGACCGTTGGCCCTGTGCCAGGCTATCGCCCTCGCCAGAACGAGCGTTACAATGGTCCGTCCGGCCAGGCCTTCTATGAAGACGTGCTGACCGATCCACGTCAGCAGTCAACGATGGCGATCAACGAGACCGAGCGCTTCAGCCTGTACGGCCTCAGCAACGTCAATGTTGGTTTTGCTGACTGGCAGACCGAACTGCTTTACACGACTCGCGAGACACGCGCAGAAAACTGGCGTCAGTTCTTCCCGCTGGTCGGTGGTGCATCGGCTGCACCCTTTGGTCTCGCTTACGCAAACGACCCAACCTACGATAACCCGCTGAACTCTCTTGTTCAGCCCGTTATGCTGTTTCCGTCGAACACAGATGTGTCTGTCGACTACTATTACGGCTCCACATCCCTCGATGGTGATTTTGGCAATACCGGCTTCCTGTCCAACTGGAACTGGAATGTTGGTGGATCCTACTCACGTTCGGACGGTGATTATACGAACAATGTGATCCTTGCCGACCAGTCTGGCGATGCCCAATTCGATGCTGACGCACCGCAGGTCAACTATTTTGATCCACGCGTTCTCGCCGGCAATTTCACGCAGGCCGAGTACAACATTCTGTCACAACAGGACACCGGCAATACGGTTTACGAGCAATGGCTGGTAAAAGGTGTTGTAACTGGCGAACTGTTCGAGCTTCCGGCCGGTGCCATCGGTGTTGGTCTTGGTATCGAATACCGTGACTTCAGCATTGACGATCAACCCGGTCAGGTTGCCCTTGACGGTAATGTGTGGGGCGGCAGCTCCGCGCTCATCACCAAAGGCTCCGACAACGTCGCTGAGATCTATGGTGAGGTCGAAGTTCCGATCCTGGCAGGCCAGCGCTTCGCAGAAGAGCTGACCCTGAACCTTTCGGGTCGCGCATTCGACTATGAGTCCTATGGCTCTGACTCGGTCTACAAGGTCGGCCTTAACTGGCAGATCATTCCGACGGTCCGCCTGCGTGGTACCTATGGCACCTCCTACCGGGCCCCGGCTCTGTATGAACTGTTCCTCGGTGACCAGACCTCGTTCCTTGGCCAGACCTCGATCGACCCCTGCATCAACTACGCTGATAGCTCGAACCAGAACATCATTGCGAACTGTGCAGCTGAGGGCATTGGACCGAATTATACCGGTGCGGGTTCGTCAGCCACGATCGTGACGGGCGGCGGCGCCGGAAATCTCGAAGCAGAGACCTCGAACGCTCAGACCATCGGTGTGATCTTCACACCAACCTTCGCCGACCTCAACTTCGCGCTCGATTACTTTGAAATCGAAGTGAACGATCAGGTTGCACAGCTTGGTGCTCAGGCGATCGTGGGTGGCTGCTATGGTTCACAGAACTTCCCGAACGAGTTCTGTAACCTGTTTGAGCGTGCGCCAGGAAACGACCCGGTGCGCCCGAATAACATCCTGAACGTCACCGACAACTTCCTGAACGTGAACGAGCAGGTCAGCCGCGGCCTTGATGCCTCGGTTCGCTATACCCGCGAGTTCGACCTCGGCACGCTGATCTATGAAGGTCAGGCCACTTGGACCTTTGAAGACCTTCAGCGTCTTTTCAGCTCCGATGCGGAATCTGGCTTCGAGGATGACGACTTCAACGGAAGCATTGGTGATCCGCAAGTGACCGCCAATATGCGTCTGTCCTGGGAAACCGGCGACTGGACAGTCAGCTGGTTCTCCGACTTTGTCGGCCGGACCTCAAATGCTTACCTGTTCTCGGACTCGGTTCGCCCGTACTTCGATTATCCAGGTGGCGGCCGCTACATCGATGACACCGAAGCTGTCTGGTATCACGACATCTCGGCTCGCTGGCAGCAGGACACCTGGGCTCTGACCGTCGGCATGTCGAATGTGTTCGACGAAGAGCCACCGCTTGTCTCCACCGGTGTTGCAAGCCGCCGCGGCAACGTCCCGGTTGCTGGCTCGCAGTATGACCTGCGTGGTCGCAGCGCCTTCATCCGGGCTCAGAAGACCTTCTAGTCTTTCCGGATACATCCACTACAGGAAGGCGGGCCGTTCATCGGCCCGCCTTTTTTGTATCTTCTGCTCTAATGCGCCGCGTCGCGGCGTGGACCGCGGTCACCAAACCACCAGAGGGTTGCAGCCGTTGCCGCAAAGGTCGCCGTTTCGGTGATGGAGGCGCGCGCGGCGAGATCGGCGCCAAGCCATATGAAACCGGCAATCAGCCAGAGAAGCAGCGTCAGCGCCGGCCGCGTCACACCGCGCACCGCATTGACCCAGGCATAGCTGTCGCCAATCGCCGCCTCAGCCGCCATTGATGCTTCCAGCCCCGCCCAGCGCCCGCCTGTTTCCACCAGCGCCAGTTCGGCTTCTGACTCTTCTGCCCGCGCTCTCTGCTGCAGCTCGAGCAGCGCAGTCTCATGCGACCAGCGCTCCGTCTCATGTTGCAGGCGTTGCCGGGTCTCGAAATACCCCGCCACTCGCCCCAGTGCCGTACCGATGAGGCCAAACAGTCCACCGCCTGCCGCACTCGCCGCAATTCCCGTCAAAGGGTCCATAATTTCTCGCTTCCCGGATAATACCAGCGCGCTGGCCGCGCCCGCCTGTCGACATGAAGGAAGTTTCGCGCGAGCCCCAGACCGGTAAAGCCTGCATCGATGGCGCCATCGAGCAGCCGATGCCTGTCGTGCTGGCCAATCTGGATATCGGCGGCCACCTCCTTGTGCTGCGATAGCGGTGCACCGCCGACCGCCGCATTCCATCCGGGGCATCTGTGGCCAGAATTGAGCACGAGCGGTCCGCCAATATGCGCCCGCATGGTCTCCAGCCCGTCCAGAAATACCGGATCGTGCCAATAGCGCCCGCCGCAGAACCGCCCGCCACACCGGCAGGCGAGCTCAGCCACGCTAAAGTGCGGCCAGCGCCAGCCAGACTGAAGCTGACGGCGGGCCTGCAGAACGTTCGGATACAGCAAGACGAAACCCCTCCTTCGACGGAGGAGATCATCGCACAAGCAAACGGCCAGTCTGAACATTCAGACCGGCCGTTCTATTTAATTATTCGAATACAGCGACTTACTTCATATTCTGCATGCGGATTATCGGATACTATCCAACAGGCGCAAAGGCCCGTCCGG
This sequence comes from Henriciella marina DSM 19595, assembly GCF_000376805.1. Lineage (NCBI taxonomy): Bacteria > Pseudomonadati > Pseudomonadota > Alphaproteobacteria > Hyphomonadales > Hyphomonadaceae > Henriciella > Henriciella marina. Next base: position 1,128,566 of record NZ_AQXT01000002.1, read on the forward strand.
TCGAGAGCGCAGCAATGGAGGCGTTGTATTCCTGCTCCAGCTGGTCAACGAACTCAGCCGTCGACATGCGCTTGCCAATCGCGCCAATGCCCTGTCCGCAGCCCCAGATATCCTTCCAGGCCTTGGACTTCTGATTGCCGCCAGAGCCGAAATTCATCTTGCTCGGATCGCTTTCGGGCAGATCGTTCGGGTCGAGGCCAGCTGCCTCGATGGATGGCTTCAGATAATTGCCGTGCACACCGGTGAAGAGGTTCGAATAAACGATGTCGTCTGCGCCGCTATTGACGATCATGTCCTTGTAGCGCTCATCGGCATTGGCCTCGTCGCAAGCAATGAAAGCCGAGCCGATATAGCCGAAGTCGGCGCCCATGGCCTGCGCGGCGGCAACCGCGCCGCCATGCGCGATGGAGCCGGAAAGCGCCAGCGGGCCGTCGAAGAACTGGCGGATCTCCTGGATCAGCGCGAAGGGCGACAGCGTGCCGGCATGCCCGCCTGCGCCCGAACACACGGCGATCAGGCCGTCGGCGCCCTTCTCAAGGGCCTTCTTCGCAAACCAGGTATTGATGACGTCATGCATGACGATGCCGCCATAGGAATGGATCGCGTCGTTGACCTCGGCACGCGCGCCCAGTGATGTGATCACGAGCGGCGCCTTGTATTTCACGCAAAGCTCGATGTCTTCGTCCAGCCGGTTATTCGTCTTGTGGACGATCTGGTTGACGGCAAACGGCGCCGACGGACGGTCTGGATTGGCCTTGTCATAAGCGGCCAGCTCCGACGTAATCTGGTCCAGCCACTCATCGAGCTGCGAAATCGGGCGCGCGTTCAGCGACGGGAAAGACCCCACGACACCGGCCTTGCACTGCGCAATGACCAGATCCGGATTTGAAATGATGAACAGCGGCGAGCCGATAACCGGCAGGCGCAGATTGGACAGGACTGATGGCACGGACATGATGGCGCTTCCCTCTTGAGCAGATTCCCTCGTCTGGCAGACCTAACTTCACGCGCGCCCCCGGCAAGTCGTGACGTAGGGAAAATCGCTGAGGATCAGTCTCGCGCGTTCAGCCATGCGAGATCGTCATTGAAATGATCCATCATGATCCTTGGCAGCAGCATGGTTTCGTTTGATCCCCATTCCGATTGCGACCAATCTTCCTGATCAGGCCGCAAAGATCGAGAGCCTAAAGCCAAGGGGGAAACATCAAGTGCCAGAGCCAATGTGTATGAAGGACAAGGTGGTGGTCATTACTGGCGGTGCGACGGGCATCGGCTATGCGCTCGCCAGGACGTTCGGGGCGGACGGCGCGAAGATCGTGCTCGCTGAACCGCGCGAAAACCGCCTGCAACAGGCGTGCGAGGCGCTGAAAGAGACGGGCACCGAGGCCAGCTACAAGGTCTGCGATGTCACCGATCTCGCTCAGGTCGAAGCGCTGGCTGACTTCGCCTGGGACACCTATGGCGGCTGCGATGTCCTCCTCAACAATGCCGGCGTCGGAAGCCGTGAGAAGCGCCTCCCCGACGTACCAATGGACGACGCGCACCACATCATGAACGTCAATTTCTGGGGCGTCTGGCATGGCTGCCGGGTTTTCGGCGCACGCATGAAGGAACAGGGCAGGCCCGCCATGATCTATAATACCGGCTCTGAAAACTCCTTCTTCTGCGCCACGAATGCTGCCGCCTATATCGCGTCCAAACACGCCGTCCTCGGCCTGACAGAGACCTTCCGCGAGCAGATGCCAGACTTCATCACCGTCGGCCTGATCATCCCCGGCTGGGTCTCGACAGAGCTGACGCCCGGCTTTGAAAACGTTGCCATGCATGCCGATGAGTTCGCAGGCATCATCTATCCGCAGATCCTCGAAGGCGAACGTTTCGTGGTCTCCCACGCCTACAACACGGTCCGCATCGACGAGCGCATGGACGCCCTGAAGGACGCCTATGCCCGCTACGCCCCGCGTCATGAGGGCGACGAGGAATATGACGTGCGCACCTATATCCAGCGCATACGCGAGCGCGGCAGTATCTAGTCAGACAATACGCTAGAAAGGCTCATCCTGAGCGAAGTCGAAGGACGAGCCGAGCGGATAACCAATCCCGATAGCGTCCCGCCTAACGCTCCAGCGCCTTCGCCTGCTTTTGCTGCCGGGCCTGATGCTTCATGAAGCTCGACAGCAGCCCCTTGCCCTTAGGAAGCTCACACCCCTCCGCCATCGCCTCGATCGCGAGATAATTCCACGCCTGCTGACCGAGCGCATTGACCATCTTCACCATGCCGATGCCGCTATTTGGGCCGAGGAAGCCGGGGCCGAGGCGCATGGTCTTGGCATGGTTCTCAAGACGTTCGACCTCACCGGCGAGCAGTTTAGCTGTCCCATGAGGGTCAGAGCAGAGGGGCGCACCGATGCCGATCATGTCGGCCATATCGCCAGAAACCGTCTCCTCCATCGCGACTTTTGAGCGAAAACCGCCCGTCGCCATGACCGGCATCTTCGCACGCTCGCGCACCATGGCGGCATAGTCGACGAAATAGGCCTCGCGCGCCTTGCTGCTGGCGCGCACGGCCTGCTCTTCGCGCGCCTGCATGCCCTCAATGCCGAGCAGCGCCGGTTGCTCATAATTGCCGCCCGAAATCTCAAGCAGGTCGATGGACTTCTCGTTCAGCCACTCGACCACCTGGATACAGTCCTCAAAGCTGAAGCCGCCTTGCTGGAAATCAGCCGAGTTGAGCTTCACCCCCACGCCGAAATCAGGCCCCACCGCCGCGCGCACCGCATCCACGGCCTCAAGCAGGAAGCGCGCCCGGTTCTCCAGCGAGCCGCCATATTCATCATTGCGAATGTTAGAGCGCGGCGAGAGGAACTGGCTGATCAGATAGCCATGCGCGCCATGCACCTGCACCCCGTCAAAGCCCGTCTCCCTGGCGACCTTTGCCGCATGCGCAAAGGTTGCAATCGTGTCGTGTATCTCCTGCACCGTCATCGGGCGCGGCTTGCCGAACTGGTTGCCGGGCAGCGCCAGCTGGATATCGGAGGCCGAAACGGGCGTCTTGTTGACGAGGGTCGGCGTCTGGCGCCCGGCATGGCTGATCTGCATCCACACCGCCGCGCCCTGAGACTTCGCCGCCGCGCTCCACGCCTTCAGCGCCGCGATGTGTTCAGGCGGCTGCTCGCCCACAATCGCGACATTGCCGGGGCTTTCCAGATGCATCCGGTCGACCAGCACATTCCCCGTCAGGAGCAGGCCGCAGCCACTGCCAGCCCATGTTTCGTAAAGCTTCGCGTGACGCGCATCGGCCCGGTTCAGCGGCCCGGCCAGCTGCTCGGTCATCGCCGCCTTGCACAGCCTGTTCGGCAGGCGCGCCCCGCAAGGCAGATCCAGGGGTTGTTCAAGAATGCTGGTCATGGCGGCCCTCCCATTGCACTCGCCAGCATGACCCAGCCCGCGCGGGCCGTCCACGGGTTTTCCTTGCGTCCCGTCCCGCTGGCGCCTATCTAGACCCCCGAGAGGCCGAGAGGACACCAAAGACATGGATCAAGCACGCACCCAATTCGCGCTGCCTGTTTGCCTGACCCGAGAGGTCCCCCATGTCTTCCTTCCTCACAATCGATTCTGTGTCGCTCGCCACGCCTGAAGGCGACACACTTTTCGACAATCTGACCCTGTCGCTCGGACGCGAGGCTGTCGGCCTCGTTGGACGCAATGGCTGTGGCAAGTCCACGCTGCTCCAAGCAATCGCGGGCGATCTCGCCCCCGCACGCGGCCAGATCAGCGTGCATGGCCGCGCCGCCATGCTCCAGCAGCGCTTTGACGAAGCCGATACCGTCGCCGAAGCCCTCGGCGTCCAGACAGACCTCGCCCGTCTCGCCCGCATCACCGCTGGGAATGGCACGGCAGAGGATTTCAACGCCGCCGACTGGACGCTGGAGGCACGCCTCAACAAGGCACTCGCCGACACCGGCCTCGCTGGTGTCGACACCACCCGAAAGCTCGCAACCTTCTCCGGCGGGGAGCGCACACGCATCGGCCTTGCCCGCCTCCTGCTGGCAGAGCCTGACCTCATCCTCCTCGATGAGCCGACCAATAATCTCGACGCCGAAGGCCGTGCCAGCATCATGTCCCTCATCGAAAGCTGGTCCGGCGGCCTGCTGATCGCCAGCCATGACCGCGCCTTGCTGGAGCGGATGGACCGTATCGTGGAGCTAACCCCCGTTGGCTGCACCGTTTTCGGCGGCGGCTGGTCAGAGTTTGAAGCGGCCCGCGACGCCGCCCGCGCCCGCGCTCGAGCGGAGGCGGAAAGCGCCGCCAACAAACTGAAATCAACCGAACGAAAGGTCCAGCAGGCAAAGGAACGCAAGGATCGCTCCGATGCGCGCGGCCGGGCGGTGCGGGCGCGCGGCGATCAGCCAAAGCTCCTCCTGGGTGCCCGCGCTGAGCGCGCCGAAACGACAAGCGGCCGGGGCCAGCACCTTGCCGAACGTCAGCTAACCGATGCGCAGGCCGCCCTCAGCGATGCAGACGCCCGACTCGAGCGCATCACCCTGCTCACCATTGAGCTTCCCGCCTGCGACCTGCCCGCCTCGCGTCAGCTGCTGAGTGTTCGGGACGCCGCAATGCGCTTCGGCGATCGCCAGCTTTTCGGCCCCCTGTCGTTTGAAGTTCGAGGGCCCCAGCGCCTCGCCATCAAGGGACCGAACGGCTCCGGCAAATCAACGCTTCTCAAGCTCATCACAGGAGAGCTCGCCCCAACCTCGGGCGCCATCAATCTGCACACTGACCGTATTGCCCTGCTCGACCAGCACAGCTCATCGCTCGATCCGGGCAGCTCACTCATTGAAAATATGAGACGCCTCGCCCCCGCCCTCAGCGAAAATGAAGCGCGCGCCCAGCTCGCCCGCTTCGCATTTCGCGCTGATGATGCCCTGCAGCTCGCCGGCACGCTCTCAGGTGGTGAACGCCTGCGCGCCGCCCTCGCCGCCGCCTTCGCCGCGCCGCGGCCACCCGAACTCCTCCTCCTCGATGAGCCGACCAACCATCTCGACATGGACGCCGTCAGCCTGCTCGAATCCGCCCTCCAATCCTATGACGGCGCCATACTCACCATCAGCCATGACGAGCGGTTTCTGGAGGCGATCGGTATAGAGCGGCAATTTGGGTTAGGCTGACCGCCCATCCAGATCCGGATCAAGCACCAGCCCGTCATCGAGCTGAACCCCGAACGAGTTCAGCATCATGGAGACCTGCGTGTACTGACCAACTGTCATCACGAGGTCCATCTTCTGCTTCTCAGTGAGGTCGGCCAGTCGCGCCCAGGTGGCATCGGTGATGAACGCATTTCCCGTCAGTTCATCGGTCGCCTGCAGCATCGCAGCGTCCAGCGCGCTCCAGCCGTCGGCATCCGGCCCGGCCTTGATCCGGCCAATCTCGGCGTCCGTCAGGCCCGCTTCCTTGCCGATCACGACATGCTGGGCCCACTCATAGCCGGCCTTCCAATTATAGCCCGCCCGCAGGATGACCAGCTCGCGGTCGCGCGCCGAAAGGTCATTACGGTCCGACAGGATATAGCCGCCCCAGCGCATGAAGGCGCGGTAGGCCTTTGGCGCTTTTGCCAGTGTACGGAAGATATTGAAGATGGCATTGCGATCAAACCGCTCGCCCAGCATCTCCTTCTGTTCGTCGCTCAGTTCATCATTCGACAGCGGGGCAATACGTGGCCGGTTCAGTCTCATGGCAGGTCCTTCCTTGGTGCACTGCGGAGCTGACCGCCAAACCGGCCGGGCTGCAAGCCCCTCACGCGCCCAGCGGGTCCTGGAGCCGATTGGAACTCGCAAAAGGTAATTCCCGTTGTTTTGGTACGCAGGGAGAACCCCTGCGAGGACAAGCATTTTTCAGAAAGGAGACATTTATGACATTCACACGTCAGAAAACACTCGGATCTGTCACAGCGCTCGCCTTTGCGGCCTCGCTGGCCGGTACCGCCGCCGCGCAGGATGCGTCACAGGCCGACCAGACCGTCAGCGACACCATGCAAACCGATGTAGAGATTGACCTGTCAGGCGACAGCCCGTTCCTGAAAACCGATGATTCCTTTGTCACGCTAACAGGCGAAGTTACGGACTCCACTATGTCCAGTTTCATGCTCGACTATGGCGATGGCATTATCGAAGTCGAGATGGACGACTGGGATACATGGGGTGAGGCCTATGCCATCGTTGATGGACAGACCGTCGCCGTCACTGGTCTGATCGATAACGACTTTCTGGAGACGGCACATATCGAGGCCTCCAGCGTCTATGTCGCCGACCTCAACACGGTGTTCTACGCCTCTGCCGCAGACGAGGAAACACTGCGCAGCTGGAGCACGTATACGCCGATGCCAGACTATGGAAACAGCGTCACCTTCTCAGGTATCGTAACCGAAACCATGCCGCTGCAAGGCGAGTTCATCATCGATACCGGCTATTATGATCTGGAGATCGACGCCGACACGGGCAGCCTCGGCTACGACCCGCTCGACGATGAAGGCTACCCCGAGATTTCCGTCGGCGACTGGGTCTCGGTCACCGGCGAGATGGATGATCCGCTCTTTGAGGAAAAGGAGCTGGAAGCAAGCTTCATCACGATGAGTTCAAGCTAGGCGACGGGTCTGGCCATACCGCCTCTCAGGGCCCGGCAGATTTCTGCCGGGCCTTTTCGTTCGGGCGACGATAGACCTTAGACGGCCTGCCCAGCCAGCCAGACCGTATACCCTATGTATCCTGCCAGCATGATCGCCCCTTCCACTCGGCCAATCCGCCCGCGCGAAAAGGCAAAGATGATCAGCGCAGCCGTCGCCGCGAGCATCACCCAGATATCGACATTGGCAATCTCCTGCGGCACCGGGATCGGTTTGACGATGGCCGTGACGCCAAGAATGCCGAGAATGTTGTAGATATTGCTGCCCACGATATTGCCGAAGGCGACATCGCCCTGCTTGCGGATCGCCGCGACAAGCGAGGTGACAAGCTCTGGCAACGATGTCCCGATGGCCACAATGGTCAGGCCAATAATCGTTTCAGAGATGCCGAAACGGGTCGCAATACCGACAGCGCCGTCGATCAGAAGGCTGGCGCCGCCAATCGTCAGGCCAAGGCCAATAACCGTCAGCAGAAGGTCAAGCAGCAGATGGCCCCCTTGCGGCGTCTCAGCCGCCTCACTGGGAAGCGCACTGGTAGCTGGCAGCGCCCGCCGCTCCTGCCAGATCGCAAAGCCGATATAGGCGACAAGGCCCATCACGAAGAGAATGCCCGACAGCCTGTCGAGCATCCCGCTCTGCACCAGGGCGAGCGCGGCAAGCGCAGAGACGGTCAGGACGGCCGCATCGCGCTTGAATGGCCCGCGCGCGGCCATGACCGGCTGGATCAGCGCCGCCAGACCCAGGATAAGCAGGATATTGGCGATGTTGGAGCCAACGACATTGCCAACAGCGACGCCCGGCGATCCGGCGAAGGCGGCTTGAAGGCTGGTCACCAGTTCCGGCGTCGAGGTGCCGAAACCGACCAGCGCCAGACCGATAAGAAGCGGAGATATGCCAAAGCGGCGCGCGACATTGACTGAACCGCGAACAAAGAGGTCGCCGCCGACAAGCAAGAGTGCAAGACCGGCAATCAGAAAGAAAGCGAGCATGAGGAGGGTACTAGATCCTGTGAACTGCCCGCGCAATGAAACCGCTCATTGCAGACTTGCCGGGACCGCGAAGAAATGTGCGCGACCAGTACCTTCCACAAGCGGGCCTCCCCCCTCCCCAGCAGATTAAATTTTCGTAGCCTCGCAGCGCCGTCTTTCGCGCGCCGCAGGCCTTCACCAGATCTTCCATGCGGACGAAAAACGTCCCGCGGAGCGCGCATATCGCTCGCTTCAGCTCTTAACTTCAGGAGAGTGCGCAAGATGAGCGCACGCATTCGTCTGGTCGTCGCAACCGCTGCTTCGATCACAATACTGCTGGGCGCAGCTGCCTGGTTCCACTTCACCGAAGACACCGGCACGGGTAGTACGCAAACCGTCCTCGTCGCCGATGAAGATGTCACCACGGCGGATCCGGCCGGCCTCGATGAAACAGGCATTGAGCTGGCAAGAAACGACGTTCCGGCCGTCGATGGCACTGATAGCGAAGTCTCGCCAATGCCATTGTTCCCCGAAGACACTGTGATCACCACAGAAGCACTCGGCGCATCCGCAGAGGACGTCCCGGCAGAAGAAACACTGGACAGTCCGCTAACTGAAACCCCGCAGGACTAGCGGCCTTGCCGGCCCGGCGCAGCTGCGAGACCTGCAACTGCGCCGGGCTTTAATCCTCGGCTATGGTCATCGCGGCGCAGCCATCCTACATCGGCAGCAGTATTCCTCCCGATCGGAGCGGCCATGACCGAACTTTCCGTCAATCTCAACGCCGTTGCCTTCCTGCGCAACCGGCGCGGCCTGCCCTGGCCGAGCGTCGTGGACCTTGGCCGCATCGCGCTGAACGCAGGCGCGGCCGGCCTCACCGTCCACCCCCGCCCCGATGAGCGCCACATCACGCGCGCCGATGTGCCAGACCTCATGAATTTGATCACGAGCGAGTTTCCGGACCGCGAATTCAACATTGAAGGCTATCCGAATGAGGCCTTCATGGCTCTGGTCGAAAAGATCAGGCCGCACCAGATCACGCTCGTGCCGGATGATCCGTCACAGGCAACCTCGGACCATGGCTGGGACTTTCGCACCCACGCCCTGAAGCTCCACGCGATTGTCGCCCGGATGAAGCGGACAGGCGCGCGCCTCTCCCTCTTCGCAGACCCAGACCCCGCCCAGATGGAAGCGGCCGTCGGCACGGGAACCGACCGGGTTGAGCTCTACACCGGCCCCTATGGCGATGCCGTCAATGACCCGGTCGCCGAAGCGGCAGAACTAGAAAGACTGGGCCAGACCGCAGACGCGGCCCGCAAGCTCGGCCTCGGCCTCAATGCCGGCCACGACCTCACCGTCGACAACCTCCCTGCCCTCGTCGCCCGCATCCCGGACCTCGCCGAAGTGTCCATCGGCCACGGCCTCACTGCCGACGCCCTCGAATACGGCATGGCCGAAACCGTGCGCCGCTTCCGCCGCGCCTACGGCCAGGTGGTCTGATCAAAGAATGGCCAGGGCGCGTCCCACTTCAGCGCCCCACCTTTCCTGATCTGTGACCTCCCATGGGTTGCAGGGCAGCCAGTCAGGCGTCTTGGGCAGGCCACCCGGTGCAATCTCCTTGCGCCATCTTACCTGCCCATCCGGTTTCAGGATCGCACCGAAGCCGCGGAGCGCGCGGTAATAGGCCGAAAGCGCGGCGAAGGCCTCGCCGGCATCAGCCTCGGGACCGAGCGACGCGCGGACCTTTTCAATGAACGTCCGCGCTGGCGCCAACGGATCAGGTCGCTCCGGGTCTTTTGCCGCGCGTTTCTCAAGCCGCGAGAGCAGGCCTTCCAGTCTCCGGGCCTCGGCCTCGAAAGCGCCAGCTTCTTCTTCGCGGCCAAGGTCTGACAGAGCGAGCGCCCAGCGCACATGCCGCGCGGCGCGCATCTCGGCGGTTTCGAGGTTGAGGTCGCATTGGCGAAAGCCAAACTCGCTCGCCCAGTGCTTGGACGCGCTCAGCGAGATGCCCAGACGCTTCGCCATAGCCTCATAAGTCTGGCCGAGCCGCAGCCCGGTCTCGAGCTTGAGCAGGATCAACATGCGGCCTGTCGGCAGGTTGGCGAAGTTCGGGAGCGGTTCAGTCATCGACGCAGATCATCGCCGGTAAGCGGCGACGGGGGACGAAATTCTCAAAACCTCCGCCAGCCGGGGCCCTTCTTCGTTAAAGCGTGCAAAGCGGCGGGTCGGCCGAGACCAGTGCTTTTCACCAAACACCGTCCAGACACCGCCCAGACACCCTCCAGGCACCCTGAAAACTGTGGGACAACCGCCAGAATTTCCTACACCCGGCCCGCACATTTTCCGACCGGATAGACAGTCAGCTTTCCGCCAGCCGCGACCGCATCAGATCCAGCCACGCGGCCTGGCGGTGGATCAAGCTGATCATGTCATTGGGGTCTCCCTCGGCGATCAGCTCATCGAGCCAGATACGGGTCACCTTTGACTGGCTGTCGATCCAGTCCAGAAGCCGTTTCGGCGCGCCCTGACCCTCGCCGCCGCTTTGACTTTCGCGGGCGCGCTGACCAGCGCTCGATTGCGCGAGATGTGCGCCTCCACCTTCGAGATTATACATGAACCGACTCCCTAGTTGCGAATGTTTCTCATTTGCACATACGTCGTGGGAGGAGTCAAATGGGGGAACCACCTACCGAAAGCAGCGCCATTACAGCGCTGCCGCGATGGAAACACTTGACCTTCAAGGCGGCGCGAACCCTATACAGCTAAGCACTGAAATGAGTACGGTTAGGTTATGGCAGACGGGTTTCTGAAACTGAGCGGCGCCTTCGATGAGGCGAATGAGGCTGACTGGCTGGAGGCGGTCTCCAAGGCCCTGAAGGGCGGCGGAATAGAGCGCTTGCAGCGCACCACCGATGATGGCCTGACGATCCAGCCACTCTATCGTGAAAATGATTTTGCGAGCGCCACTGATCCGCGCGGCGTGCCAGGCGAAGCGCCCTATCTGCGCGGCGCGAGCGCAGAGCCAGACGCTTTCCTGCCCTGGGACATCCGCCAGAGCTTTGGCCATCCGGACCCGGACGTCACGAATTCCGAGATCCTGAGAGACCTCGAACGCGGCGTCTCATCAGTAGAGCTCGCCATCGATTGTACCGGCAAGGAGGGCGTGGCCATCTATGATGCAGACACGCTATCCACGGCTCTGGCAGGCGTTCGCGCCGATATCGCAACGATCGCTGTTGATCATCGGGGGCTTGGCTCGGGCACATCCATTGCCGGCTTGCTGGCCCTCTGGGGCGAACAGCACGGCGATGCCGAAAAGCTCCGCTTCGCATTCAATATCGACCCGATCGGTCTTCTGACACGCAAGGGCGAGATAGAAGGCGGCATCGACGCCGCGTTCGTGCGCACAGCTGAGCTCTCGCGCCTGCTCTGCCTTCGCTACCCAAAATCGACCACGCTGCGCACCGATGCGCGCCCGGTCCATGAGGCTGGCGGCTCCGAAGCCCAGGAGCTGGGCGTCCTTATCGCCCATGCCGTCGACACGATGCGCAGGCTCGACGCGGCTGGCTTTGATATCAACGCCTTCCCCTCGCAGACCGTCTTTACGCTGGCCGCGAGTGGCAATTACGGCCTCGAAATCGCCAAGCTGCGCGCCGCCCGCCGCCTCTGGGCCCGCGTTCAGGACGCGATGGACCTCGAGATTGAGCCGATGACACTCCAGTCGGTCAGCTCTGCCCGGATGCTGACGCGCTACGACCCGTGGGTGAACATGCTGCGCAACACGGCCGCCTGTTTTGCAGGCGCCGTCGGCGGCGCTGATATCGTCACGGTGCGCGCCTTCAACGAAGCGCTCGGCGTGCCTGAAGAGCTTGGCCGGCGCACGGCCCGCAATACGCAGGTCATCGCCATGGAAGAGTCCGGCCTTGGCCGGATTGCCGACCCCGCTGGCGGGGCCTGGTTTGAGGAAACCCTCGCCGATGATCTCGCAGAAGCCGCCTGGGCGGTCTTCCAGGCCATCGAAGCCGAGGGCGGGCTCGTCCAGAGCCTCATCGACGGCAAGCTGCAAGCGCGTATCGCTGAAACGCGGGATGCCCGCTTCGCCGCGATCGCAAAGCGCAAACGGCCCCTGACCGGTGTCAGCGAGTTCCCCCTGCTCGACGCTGAAGAGGCCCCTGTGGCCGAAATCAAATTCGAGAGCAGTGCAACATCTGTATCTGCTGAAGGCCTTCACAGCTTCCTGAAAGACCTGCCAGACAAGTCAGGTCCAGCCACCAAGGCCGCGCCGCTGGAGCCGATCCGGCTGGCACGCGACTTCGAGACGCTGCGCGACCGCGCCGACGCCCACGCCGACCGGACAGGCAAGCGCCCGCAGATCTTCATTGCAACGCTAGGCCCCCTTGCCGAACACAATGCCCGGGTCGATTTTGCCCGCAACCTCTTTGCCTCTGGCGGGGTCGAAGGCGTCGACGCAAACAAATTGCCGGAAACATCAGAGGTTCTGGCCGATGCCTTCAAGGCCTCAGGCTGCCGGATCGCCGTCATCTGCGGCGCCGACAAGCGTTATGAGGACGAAGCGGAAGCCGCCGCCAAGGCGCTGAAAGATGCTGGCGCGCAACGTGTCTACCTGGCTGGCAAGTTCGAAGCGCCCGGCATCGACAACAACATCTTCATGGGCTGCGATGCGGTAGACATGCTGCAACTGGCCCAAGCCGAACTGGGAGTCGCGAAATGACAACCTTCCCCGATTTCACCAAGATCGACCTTGCCACGCCCGACGCCAAGGCGCCGTCAAAGCCGCACGCGCGCACGCTGGAAACGCCGGAAGGTATCGACCTCGCCAAGGCCTACAGCGCCGCCGACACCAAGGGGCTCGACTTCCTTGATGACTATCCAGGTCTCGCGCCATTTGGCCGTGGGCCCTACCCGACCATGTATACCCAGCGGCCATGGACCGTTCGCCAGTATGCTGGCTTCTCGACCGCAGAAGACTCCAACGCTTTCTATCGCCGCAACCTCGCGGCGGGCCAGAAAGGCCTCTCGGTCGCCTTCGACCTTGCCACCCACCGCGGCTATGATTCCGATCATGTCCGCGTTTCGGGCGATGTCGGTATGGCCGGTGTGGCGATCGACAGCATCTATGACATGCGCACGCTCTTTTCGGGCATTCCGCTCGACCAGATGTCGGTGTCGATGACGATGAATGGCGCGGTCCTGCCAATTCTGGCGCTTTATATCGCCGCCGCCCAGGAACAGGGCGTGTCGCCGGACAAGCTGGCTGGTACGATCCAGAACGACATTCTCAAAGAGTTCATGGTGCGGAACACCTATATCTATCCGCCCAAGCCATCGATGCGCATTATTTCGGACATTTTCGCCTACACGTCTGAAAACATGCCGAAATATAACTCCATCTCCATCTCCGGCTATCACATGCAGGAAGCCGGCGCGACGGCAGACCTTGAGCTTGCCTACACGCTGGCAGACGGCATCGAGTATATCCGGGCCGGGGTCGATGCAGGCCTCGACGTGGACAAGTTTGCGCCGCGCCTCTCCTTCTTCTGGGCGATCGGCATGAACACCTTCATGGAGGTCGCCAAGATGCGCGCCGCGCGTCTGCTCTGGGCAAAGCTGGTGAAGGAAAATTTCAATCCGAAGAACCCCAAATCACTGAGCCTTCGCACCCACAGCCAGACCTCTGGCTGGTCGCTGACGGCGCAGGACGTCTACAACAATGTGATCCGCACCTGCCTTGAAGGTATCGCAGCCGTCGGCGGACAGACACAGTCCCTGCATACAAACAGCTTCGACGAAGCGCTTGCCCTGCCGACCGATTTCTCGGCGCGCATCTCGCGCAACACGCAGCTTTTCCTGCAGCAGGAAGGCGGCGCCTGCCAGACCATCGACCCATGGGGCGGCTCATATTATGTCGAGCGCCTGACCCATGACCTCGCCGCCAAGGCGCTGGAGCATATCAAGGAAGTCAAGAAACTCGGCGGTATGCGCAAGGCCATCGAAGAAGGTGTGCCGAAGCTCCGCATCGAGGAAGCGGCCGCCAATACGCAGGCGCGCATCGATAGCGGCAAACAAACTGTGGTCGGCGTCAACAAATTCCTGCTCGACACGGACGAAGACGTGCCGGTCCTGAAGGTCGACAATGCCACCGTGCGCCGCATGCAGCTCGACAAGCTGAAACGCCTGAAAGCAGACCGCGATCAGGCCGAAGTCGATGCCAAGCTGGACGCCATCGCGCTTGCGGCAGAAAACGGCAAGGGCAACCTTCTCGCGCTCGCGGTCGACGCGGCCGCCGCCAAGGCAACCGTCGGTGAAATTTCCGAAGCGGTTGAGCGCAGCCAGGGTCGTCACCAGGCCGTGATCCGCTCGATCAAGGGCGTCTATGGCGGCTCTATCGGCAAGGACGACAAGGCTGAGGAGGCACGCAACCTCGCCGAGGCGTTTGCTTCAAAGAATGGCCGCAAGCCACGGATATATATCGCAAAAATGGGTCAGGACGGCCATGATCGCGGCCAGAAAGTTGTCGCATCAGGCCTTATGGATCTTGGCTGGGATGTCGAGATCGGCCCCCTCTTCCAGACGCCGGAAGAAGCCGCCCGCGATGCTCGCGCCGCCAACGTCGACATCGTTGCCGCCTCATCGCTCGCCGCCGGGCACCTGACGCTCATTCCAGAGCTTCGCCGCGCCCTCGGCAATGAAGGCGCCGTCAGCACACAGATCATCGCAGGCGGCGTGATCCCGCCCGGAGACTATGATGCGCTGAGGGCTGCTGGCGCATCGGCGATCTTCCCGCCGGGCACGGTCATTTCGGACGCCGCGCGCGCCATGCTGGAATCGCTCGAAGACGACCCCGTCGACACGGCAGCCGAATAGGCTGCCGGGTGGGAACCGCTAAATGAGGGCATTGCTGACGTTTCTGACCGTTCTTTGGGCGGCAGCCGTTGTCATTTGCGGCGTGATCGTCATTAGCGCCTGTCTGTCCGGGCTCTTCTGGGCCTTCGATTTTGCCGGGCAGTTCCAGTTAGCAGCGCTCTGGGGCTTGATGGTTTCGGCCGCCCTTCTGGTGCTGACACTGCCGTTCAGCCGCAAGCGGTTCGTAAACCTGTTCTTCGCGAACCTCGCCGTCATCATCGCCGCGCTTGGCTGGTACTGGATCTGGCCGGATAGTACGCCCAAGGCGGGCGAGACCGCGATCACCGTCTACCAGCATAATATCTGGGGCAATCATCCAGAGCCCGAACGCACCATGCGCGGCCTCTTTGCCAGCAAGGCGGATATTGTCGCGCTGATCGAGGCTGAAGATCCCGTCATCGCAAGCTTTGACGAATCGCTGACAAAGCGCTGGCCGTATCAGGCGCACAAGCTGCTGGAGGAGCGGCGCCCACACCGGCTGAAGCTTCTATCGCGTTATGAAATCCTGGAAGCCGACATCTGGCAGCCGCGCGACTCGCCAGCCATGCTTCGCGCGCGCCTCGTTCTGCCGGAGGGCGAGGTAACGGTGCTGGTGATCCATTTCACGCGGCCCTGGCCCTTTGAAGGACCGAACGACCAGATCCGGCAGCTAGGCGGTCTGGCAAAAACGATTGAGAGCATTGACGGCCCAATCATCATGCTGGGGGATGTCAATTCAGCCGCCTGGGGCCGGATATCAGGGCCGCTCCAGCGCGAATACGGCTTCCGCCTGGTCAGCAATCCACGGGCGGGCACATGGCCGGCGCGCATGCCGATCAAGTATGATGTGCCGAGTGTGGACTGGCCGCCTGCGCTTGCGATTCCCATTGATCTCGCCTTCTGCCGCGGCGCCATGTCGTGCTCTGGCCATGAGGTCGGCGGCCATTTCGGATCCGACCATCGCTCGGCGACCTTCAAGGTCTCACTGGAACGGCCAGACTCCACCGTCCGTTGAGGTTTGGACGGACCGGATTGGCATCCCATATGGGTCGGAATTGATGTTCTGGAGCCGACCTTAGATGCTGACCACACCCGATCTCGATACCTTCCAGGACATGACCGAAGCGGCCTATGCGCGCCTGCCCGTAGCCTTCCGCAGGGCGGCCGGCCGGATCGAGATCCATGTCCGCGACTTTGCCGAACCGGAGGTGCTGGCAGAGCTCGGTATTCCCGATGCGTGGCACCTGACCGGGCTCTATCAGGGCATTCCGCTGATCCATGACAGTATCTCTTTTCCAAGCCCTGAAAGCCCCCGCATCTTTCTTTACAGAAAACCATTGCTGGCAGAGCTGAAGACGCGGCCCGACGTCACGCTGGAAGAGCTGATCGAACATGTCGTGATCCATGAGCTCGGCCATCATTTCGGTTGGTCTGACGAGGAAATGCACCAGCTTCTGGAGGAAGACTGAGCGCGCCAGTGGCCAGCCTGTCATCGCATTTTCAAAGCGGGCCGGGAGACCGGGCTGCGTGCCCGTAGCTCGCGGCCAACGAAAACCCGAATGAGCCAGAAAACCATGAGAGACAGCACCAGAAGCTCTGGCAGAGAGAGAAGACCAGTGTCGCGAATTGATTGAGGGAAGATACTGGAACCAGGCCCCGTGAAGAGCGACCCAACCGCAATGAATAGCGCCAGCGACATGCGCCAGAGGTGGCGCGCGGTACGTTGTCGGCCACGAATGCCTTTGCGCACAATAACTGAAAGGTCGCCAAGACCTGCAAGACCGGCAATCGCTGCGAAAACCAAGTAAGGTTCGGCGCTATATCCGGTCTTGAGCCCGTCCGAAGACGCCAGCGCTTCTGCCCCCCAAATGCCGCCAACAGTTGCGATGAGGACTGCCGGCACAAGGCAACCCCCTGCAACCACGCCGCCCCCCTGCCCCCAGCCCTGCATGGTCATCCAGGAGCTCAATACGAGATAGATCGTGAAAAAACCTGCCAGGAGGGTGATGAACTCTGGCTTCAGGCCCGCGAGAATTGTCCCGGCAAGCGCCGAAATGACCATCGAGACGACAAAGCCGAGACCGCTTGCCCGGTGCAGGGGGCTTCCCTTTCGCAGAGCGAGGGCCACGCCACCCGCTGCGACGGCCGCGGTCCCAGCGATGATGTGCAGCAGCATAAGAATGGTCATCATGGTGGCCTCCGGTGAGCTCTAATGGGCCGAATTACCATATTGTTTATTGTTTTTCAATATTGTTTTATCGTTTTTCAAAAAGCTTTATCTTTATTGATGCGCGCAATGCTACGTCTTGCTCTGTAAGGTCTTCCCCCCGACGCCTCCATCCGACAGAGTGGCGAGAGAACAGGTATTGGAGGGAATCGAGAGTGAAGGAACTTGGACACTGCGACGCGACTGAGCTGGCATCCATGGTACGCAAGAAAGAGGCCTCACCCAGCGAGCTTCTGGATCTCGCGCTGGAGAGCGCGCAGGGGGCACAAGGTGAGCTCAACTGCTTTTCGTCATTCTTCGAGGACGCCGCCCGCAAGCAGATCAAGGACGGTCTGCCGGACGGCCCGTTCAAGGGCGTTCCCTTTGCCGTGAAAGACCTTGGCGCGCGGCTGAAAGACCAGCCGATCACAAGCGGATCGCGCGCTTTCAAGGGCACGATTTCCGAGGTGGATGCAGAACTGGTCAAGCGCCAGCGAAACGCCGGCCTTGTGATCTTCGGGCAGACGACCAGCCCCGAATTCGGCCTCACCACCTCCACCGAAAGCGCGCTCTATGGCAAGACGCGCAATCCGTGGAATATCGAACACACGTCTGGCGGCTCGTCTGGCGGGGCGTCGGCCTGCGTCGCATCTGGCGTGATCCCGATGGCGCATGCCAGCGATGGCGGCGGGTCTATCCGTATCCCTGCCGCCTGCACCGGCCTTGTTGGCCTGAAACCTTCGCGCGGACGCGTCCCGATGGGTCCGCCTCTGTCAGAGAACTGGTTCGGGCTTTCTACCAATCACTGCGTCGCCCGCTCGGTGCGCGACAGCGCGACGCTCCTGGACGTCACGCACGGACAGGAACCGGGCGCGCGATATATCGCCCCGCCGCCTGAGCGCAGCTTTCTCTCGGCGCTGGATATCGAACCGGGTGCGCTGAAAATCGCTGTGTGGAACACCGCGCCCAATGGCGTAAAGCCCGACAAGGATGCGCAGGCAGGTCTCGATGCCACGACGAAGCTGCTCAGCGCGCTCGGCCACCATGTCGAGGAGGCCGGACCGGTCCTTGATGGCGATGCGCTTGGCAAGGGCATGATGATCATGGTCTCGTCCTTCATGGCCGCCGTTGCTGATGAGCGCGAAGCCCATTTCGGCCGTCCGATCGGCGATGAGGACTTCGAGCCGGTCGCCCTCCGCTTTATCGAGCTTGGCCGAACGATTCCGATGTCGGAACTGGTGAAAACCAATAATGCCTTCTGCGAGGCTGCCTACCAGATGGAGATGTTCATGGATGAGGGCGGCTATGATCTCATCCTGGCGCCGACCCTCTCGCGTGCGCCCGTGAAGCTTGGCGTGCTCAGCCTCGATCCACCTGATTTCGACCAGTATGGGGTTGATGTTTCAAGCTTTGCGGCCTGGTGCCCTGTCTTCAACCAGACAGGCTGGCCTGCCATTTCGCTGCCGCTGCACTGGACGCCGGAAGGCCTGCCGCTTGGCATGATGTTCGGTGCCCGCCTTGGCCGCGAGGACCTTCTCTACACGCTGGCAGGTCAGATCGAACGTGCCGCGCCATGGGCCGACAAGCGCCCGCCGGTCTGGTTCGGATAGGCTGAGATGGACGGGCTTTCAGCGCATCAGGGCGGCTGCCACTGCAAGGCGGTCCGCTTCGAAGTGGACCTGCCGCCGCATGTGGAGGTCGAGGATTGCAACTGCTCGATCTGCGCGATGAGCGGCAATGATCATATCATCGTGCCCGCGAACCGGTTTCGTCTGCTGAAGGGCGAAGACGTGCTGACCGAGTACCGGTTCAACACAGGCGCCGCGCGCCATCTCTTCTGCAGCATCTGCGGGGTGAAGAGCTTCTACGTGCCCCGGTCCAACCCGGACGGGTATGCGGTGACCTGGCGATGCCTCGATGACTGGCAGATGATGGACGCCAGCGTTACCGGCTTTGACGGCGAGAACTGGGAGGCCAACGCGGCGCGCCTCGCGCACAAGTCAAAGGCCTAGCGCGGCGGCGGCCCATCCCTGTCTTCGCGTCCACCGCGCCGTTCAGGCCGTTCAGCGCGGGCTTCTGCACGCCTTGCCTCAACCTCTTCCAGCCAGGCCACAAGCTCAGCGCGCTGCTCAGGGCTGAGCGCGGCGATCTGGTCGGAGAGCGCCGTCTGGAAGGTTTCGTTGAGCCTCGCATCTGCTGTGCGCATCGCAAGAAAGGCATTGTCCACTGCGGCCGGGTCAAATGGTGAGCTGGAGAGGGCGGCGACCAGATCGTCGCGCGCCTGCCGCTTTTCACGCCAGGATCCGCTCGCAGACCGGAAAGCGTCGCGGAACGCGTCTCGTATGCCTTCGCGTTCGTCATCCGGCACGATGGACTGGATGCCGCGTGCGATCATGTGGTCTGCGCCGCGCGGGCCGTGGCGGCGATGATCGCGCTCACCGAGCTGACCCCCAACGAGAAAGCCGATCAACAGCGCATTGGCGACCAGCGAAACGATGAGCGCAATGGAGAGGCTGGAAAGGCGTTTGCGATCACTCATTTATGGCCTCCTCAGCCAGGTATGCCTCAAACTGGTCATAGCCGAGGGCACCATAGACGACGTTTTCAGCCTCTGCCTCATAGGTCGCCGGAAGGCTGGATGCCGAGGCGGTGTAGCCAGCAAAGAGGCCCATACCGAGGCTCGCCAGCGCCGCGCTTGCCGGCCAGCGGCGGCCGTTCGGCATGAGGAGGCCTTTCAGCCGCGCCAGTCCCCCTGTCGCGCTTGACCGCTCGCGCGGGGCGTCATCGAGAATACGCGCGGCAAGCGATGGGTCAGGGTCCGGCATGGGCGCGGCTTCAAAGGCTGCGTCCAGCATATGGGCTGTCGCCAGCGCCTCAGCGAAGCGTTCCGGATGGGCGTTCATGTGCGCCTCGGCGGCGTCACGCTCATCTTCCGGCCACGCCATGGTGTGGGCGCCGTAAGCCTCTAGCAGTTCAAACACCCTGTCGTCCGTCATCTCTGTCTTCTTCATCATTGCTGTCCTTCCGCCAAGGCCTGCCGGAGCGTTCTTCGCGCCCTCGAGAGCAGACTTTCGAGCGCCTCTACGCTGACCTGCATGGCTGCGGCAGCTTCCTTGTTTCCCATCCCCTCCAAGGCGCAGAGAGTGAGGGCTTCTTTTTGTCGTTCCGGGAGCGCGTCAATCAGCGTTTCGATCTTCGCCCCCGCCTGTTTCTGATGCAGGGCCTGTTCCGGCTGCATCTCCGGTGCTTCGCGTTCAGGCAGCGTCTCCATCAGGACCGGTGCCTTCTTCTTCATCCTGTCGCGGCAGAGATTGATCGCCACGGTGCAGGCCCAGGTCGAGAACTTCGCCCGCCCTTCCCAATCCGGCAGCATCTTCCAGGCGCGAAGGAAAGTCTCCTGCGTCACGTCCTCGGCCTCCTGACGATCGCGCAACATGCGAAATGCCACACGCCAGACGACCGGCATGTGGCGATTGACCAGCGCGGACTGGGCCATCCGGTCTCCGGCAGCTGCCCGCGCGATCTGATCTCTCTCTGAAGGGTCTGACACGTTGCAAGCATAGCGGCGGCCACGCGAGTTGCGAGGGAGGAAATCGTCATATCCCGCGCTGGCCGCCGCATCGCTCATCCCGGCCTAGTTCCGGTCAGGGCCGCCGCGATGATGCCAGCCGCCCCGGCGACCGCCGCGATGACCTTTCATCTCGGCAAGCTCAGATGCCGTGATCTCACCGTTCTCGTCTGCATCAATGCGATCGAACATCGGCATGCCGCGTGTTTCGAACTCATCGACCGAGATGACGCCGTCGCCATTCTTGTCCTGGCGCGCAAACATCCGCTCCTTGCGGGTCTGCATGCGGCTGGCCCGTTCGGCCTCACGGTGGGCTTCGATCTCGGCCATGGTCAGGCCGCCATCGCCATTGGCATCAGCGGCTGCGAAACGCTCAGCCTTCATGGCTTCGATTTCAGCGGTCGTGATCGTGCCGTCAGAATTGGTGTCGAACCGTTCCATCATACGCTCACTGCGCGCTTCGCGGTGACTGGAGCGATCGCCCTCTTCATGATTGTCGGCAAAAGCGAGGCCAGCTGCGCCAAGGGTGGCGAGGCCGGTCAGGGTGGCTGCAAGTGCAAGTTTCTTCATGTCGGGTCATCCTCTGTTTTTCTGTGTTACCCGACAGGTGAGACGAGGGAGGTTCAGGAATCCGTCGCCAGAGAACCGATTTTTTTACTGCGGATGGCAGCGACTGCCTGTTTCGTCTCTTCAAAACGGTGTTCGAGCACCTGGAAGCCCGGACAGTCAGCAGCCAGCGCCAGACGGTCTTTCAGGCCCCGGGAGAACGTTTGTGAGGAGACTTCGCTGCCGACCGCGATGCGCCGCACCTGCTGCAGGGATTGCAAGAGCCGGAAGGCGTGGCCGAGCGTATCT
The DNA here is from genome assembly GCF_000376805.1 of Henriciella marina DSM 19595. NCBI lineage: Bacteria > Pseudomonadati > Pseudomonadota > Alphaproteobacteria > Hyphomonadales > Hyphomonadaceae > Henriciella > Henriciella marina. The sequence continues at coordinate 1,149,745 of NZ_AQXT01000002.1, forward strand.
GCTTCCTCGCTGGACAGATAACCATTGCCGGTGAGAGCCTCGATGGCATCGGCCGTCGTGGCATGCACAGCGCCCGGGTCCCCGCTCAGCAGCATGCCCTGCTGGAGCACGAATTCGAGATCAACAAGGCCGCCCTCGCTAAGTTTTATGTCCCATGTCCCGCGAGGTGGTTTTTCGCGCCAGAGCCGCTGGCGCATGTCCAATATGTCTGTCTTGCGCTCTTCGTCCGGTTTGCCGTGAACGATGGCGTCCCGCGCGATGTCGGACATCCGCTCTCCGAGTGCCTCATTTCCGGCGATAAAGCGAAGCCGGGTGAGCGCCATCAGCTCCCAAGTCCAGGCATCCTTGTGCTGGTATCGATCAAAGGCAGACAGAGAAACCGCCACAGGGCCCGAGCGCCCTGAGGGGCGAAGCCGCATGTCTGTCTCATAGAGATTGCCTTCGGCCGTTTCAGCCGAAATCGCCGTGATCAGACGCTGGGCAAAGCGTGTGAACCAGCCGCCCGCCTCAAGCGCCTGGTCCTCATCGGGCTCAAAGACGATGAGGAGATCAAGGTCAGAGCCTGCCGTCAGCTCCCGCCCGCCAAGCTTGCCGAGCGCGCCGACGACCCAGTCCCCGGGCTGGGGCCCGTATTTGCGCGCTGTTTCGATGGCGGCTGCGTCGGCCATGAGGCGCACGCATGTGTCGGCGAGGTCGCTCCAGGCAAGCGCGGCCTGCGAGGCGGGCAGACGCGAATGCAGCAGCCGGTGCCCGATCAGGAAGGCGCGCTCATTCTTCCAGCGGCGGACCTCATCCATCCGGCTTTCAAAATCATCGGCCCGGTCAAGTGTCGGCGGAAATTCCGGCGCATTCGAAGACACAAGCGTCTCCAGGAGGACCGGCCTGCGGGCCAGCGTTTCTGAAAGGCGCGGCGCGATGGCCAGCGTCGTGACGAGATCTTCCAGAAGCGCGGCTTCTGCGACCAGCATGGAAAGCGTCTGGACACCTGACCGGAGCCCTTCGAAGAACTGGGTGAAGCGGGTGAACGCGGTGTCAGGCTCTCCGGTCCGGCTCATGGCGATCAAGAGGCCAGGCAGGAGCGCCGTCAAAAGCCCCCTGCCCCGTTCCGTGCGGGTGGCAGGCGTCTTGCCGCGGTGCCAGCTCTGAATGGTGGAAATGACGCGCGAGGGGTCCGAAAAGCCCAGCGAGGAAAGCGTACTGACCGTTCCCGGATCATCATCGACCCCGGTAAAGACCAGATTACCCTCTGAGGCGGACTGGGTCTTGCGCTCTTGCTCGGCGAAGAGGTCGCTATAGTGGCGGCTGACATTTGCACGCGTCGCGTGAAGGTCGGCGTCGAATGCGGCGAGGTCATCATAGCCGCAAAGCATGGCTAGCCGCTGTCTGCGTTCTTCGTCCCTGGGGACACGGTGGGTTTGCTCATCCTGCATCATCTGGATGCGATGCTCGACTGCGCGGAGGTCCGCATAGGCAGCTGAAAGCTCCTCGGCGACCGGTTCATCGACGGCTTTGGCGGCGACCAGCGCCTGCAAGCTGTTGAGGGTCTTGCGGCCACGAAGGTATTCGTTGCGACCGCCAAGAATGATCTGCTGGGTCTGGGCGAAGAACTCGATCTCCCTGATGCCGCCGGGACCGAGCTTCACATCGGGCGCCGGGTCATTCAGGGCCGCGCCCGCCTTCGAGTTGATCATGCGTTTGACCGCCTGCACGTCGGCGATGGCCCAATAGTCCATGTGCCTGCGCCAGACGAAGGGGGTGAGCATGTCCAGAAAGGCTTCGGCGGCACCGAGATCACCGGCCACCGCGCGCGCCTTGATCCAGACCATCCGTTCCCAGTTCTGGCCGACGCTCTCATAATAGAGGCTCGCCATGCGGGTCGAGACCGCGGGCGGCGTGGAAGATGGATCGGGCCGCAGGCGCAGGTCCGTGCGGAACACATAGCCGTCCCCGGTCTGCTCTTCGAGGACGCGCATCGTTTCCTGTACAACGCGGTTCGCCTTTGTCTGCGCCTCACCAGAGCCACCATCAAAGACATCCGCATCGAAGAATGCGGCGACATCAATATCGGAAGAATAGTTGAGCTCGAACGCGCCCATCTTTCCCAGTGCGAAGATGAAAAGCCCATCGGCTTTCACGTCACGCGCGCGCAGAACGGCCCTTAAGGCGGCGTCGAGAGCGGTGTTTGCAAACTCGGTGAGGTTTTCGGTGACGGCCGTGACATCGGCGTCCCCGCTGAGGTCGCGGGCCGCTACAGCGATGTGATGCGCGAGCTTGGCCGTGCGAAGCTCTGCCATCGTCTCGTCCAGCGTTGCCGCGTCACCGGCGGCGCGGGCCTTTTCGAGCGCGTGTTCATGCAGCGCCGAAGCGCCCTCTCTTTCGAGAATGTTCAGCGCATCAGGCGATCTGCGGGCGGCGCGAGAGAGATAGGGCGCGAGGTCGGCAGCAGCCTTGAACGCGTCTATCGGCGCGGCAGCGAGGGGACGGATATCAAGCATGCCATCGTCCTAACGCTCACGTGGCAGAGAAAAAACCGTTTTCAGTCCATGAGGGGTAGGTAATTTGCTGGCCCAGAGAAGGTCGAGCTGTCCCTTGTGAAGGTCCGCGACGGAATCCACGAGCGCCAGGCCAAGACCTGATCCGCTTTGTGTGCGCGCTTCATCGAGGCGGAAGAAGCGCTCCTTTGCGCGGTCACGCATGGCTTCTGGAATGCCCGGCCCTGTATCGGACACGATGATGTCGACCTGGTCTGAGGTCCGCAGCGCCCTGAAGGTGATGGTGCCGCCTTCGGGCGTGTACTTGATGGCATTGTCGAGCAGGTTCGAGATGGCCTGGGCGAGGAGTTCGCGGTCACCCAGCACGTAGAGTTGATGCGAAATTTCGCTCTCGAATTTGAGACCTGCATCCTCGCAGGCGGGCTCATAGAGGTCGGCGATCTCCATCAGCATTTCGTGCATGTCGAAACGTACCAGCCGGCCTTCTGCGCCCGCGTCGAGGCGCGAGAGGCGCAGGATCGCGTTGAAGGTCGCGAGCACACTGTCGACCTCTTCTACCGTCTGGACGAGCGTTTCGCGGGCGGTCTCTTCCGACATGTCGTCAATCAGCGCAGTTTCGAGGCGGTTGCGAAGCCGTGACAGCGGCGAGCGCAGATCGTGCGCGATGGAATCGCCGGTATGGCGGCTGGACGCCATCAGGCGTTCGAGCTTTTCCAGCATGGTATTTACATGGGTCGCCAGCCGGTCGAATTCATCGCCCGACCCCTGTACAGGCGCGCGCACGGAGAGGTCACCGGCGACGATGGCCTCTGTCGTGCGGGTCAGTTGTTCAGCCCGGCGGGCCGCATAGCGCGAGATGAAGATACCGCCCATGAGGGCAAGCAGGACACCGATGGGCGCTGCGGTGGTGATGGCCTGCGTAATGCGGCGAACGATACGGCCACGTTCACCCGTTTCGATCGCGACGAGAAGCACATTGCCATTGGGAAGGCGGACGATACGGCCTTCAGCTTCGGTAAGCGTCGGGTCGCCGCCTGGCCGGGGCACTTCGATGGTCAGGCTGACATTGCTGACCTCGCCCACCGTGTCGGGCGGGGAGACAGGCAGGTTGGGAAAGTCGCCGATAAGCCGTTCACCATCAGGTGTTTCCAGCTGATAGCGAAACGGCGCGCCGGGGACGAGCGCGCGCTCGATGAGGGATTGCTCAAGCCGCTCCAGCCCGCCTGTATAGAAGGCAAGCTCAAGCGCGCCCATCTCAGCTTCCAGGCGCTGGTCAGCCTCTGCACGCAGAGAGCCGACCGTCGCCTGGAAGAGGTAAGACAGGAGTAGAAAGGAAAAGAGGCCGAAGAGGACCGAATAGACGAGTGCCAGCCGGAACGTGGTCGTCCGAACGAAAGCAAAACGGCCCGATTTCATCCTTGCAGGCAGTACCCTGCGCCGCGCACGGTCTGCAACAGCTGCTCATCGAAATCCTTGTCGATCTTAGCCCGAAGGCGCGAGACATGGACGTCGATCACATTGGTCTGGGGGTCGAAGTGATAATCCCAGACCTTTTCAAGCAACATGGTGCGCGTGACGACCTGGCCGGCATGACGCATCAGGAACTCCAGCAGGCGAAACTCGCGAGGCTGGAGATCGATTTTCTGTTCGCCGCGCCAGACCTTGCGGGCCAGCAGATCCATTTCCAGGTCGGCAACCTTGAGCCTGGTGACAGGCGGTTCGCCGTTGACCTGACGGCGACCGAGCGCTTCGACGCGCGCGGCCAGTTCCTGAGGGGCAAACGGCTTGGCGAGATAATCGTCGGCGCCGACTTTCAGACCTTCGACGCGGTTGTCGACGTCGGAAAGCGCAGAGAGGAAGAGGGCCGGCGTCTGCCCGCCCCCATTCCGGTATTCCTCGACGAGTTTGAGGCCATCCTTACCAGGAAGCATCCGGTCGACGACGAGAGCATCGAACTCGCCCTCGCGTGCCTTTGTCAGCCCGTCAGTCCCATTCTCTGCCAGCTCGACCTCGTGGCCGGCTTCTGACAGCACCTTGTTGATGAAATTCGCGTGCTCGCGATCATCCTCGATGACTAGAACTCGCATGACCCGGATCTCCTCTATGAGCTCAGTCCGACTCTGTGTCGCTGATGTCCGCAGTAACGAACAGGGTCCGCTGACCGTTCCGCACGGCGAGGAGCAGCTTGTCGCGGCCCTTCTCCTTCATGTCGGAGATGGCACCCTCAAGATCCGAAACGGACCTCAGAGGCGTCCCGGCTGCACTGAGGATCGCCATACCGGCGCGGATGTCATAGTCGGCAAGCGGGCTGTCGCTGTCGACGTCGGCAATCATGAGACCGGCCTCGTTATCATTCAGACCCAGCGTGTCGCGGTCGGCCTCGGTGAAGGGACGCAGCGCCAGACCAAGTGGGCCGTCCTTGGCATTGCTGTCCTCTTTATCGGCTGAAACGCCGGCCTGAGATTGCGGAAGCGCATTCGGGTTCTCGGGACGTTCGCCGACTTTCACACCGACAGTCTCACGCTCACCGCCGCGCAGGACAACGAAGGTGTTGTCCGAGCCTGCAAGCAGGGCGCCGACGAGACGCGTCACCGACGTCGCATCGGTTGTGTCTGTGCCATTGACGGAAAGGATGATGTCGCCGCGCTGGAGACCGCCGGACTCTGCCGGGCTGTCGGGGCTGACATCGGCGATGATCGCGCCGCGTGCCTCTTCGAGACCCTGCGCATCCGCCATATCCTCGGTGACGTCCTGAATGGTCACGCCGAGCCAGCCACGCGATACGCGGCCATCTTTGATCAGGGCATCTGTGACGGTCACAGCGAGTTCGGCAGGGATGGCAAAACCGATGCCGACCGAGCCGCCAGTTGGTGAGAAGATGGCTGTGTTCACGCCAACGACGCGGCCCTGCAGGTCAAAGGTCGGCCCGCCGGAATTGCCCCGGTTGATGGCCGCGTCGATCTGCAGGAAGTCGGTGTAGGGATTATTGCCGCCAAGCTCACGCCCGTCAGCTGACAGGATGCCAGCAGTCGCGGTACCGCCAAGGCCGAACGGGTTGCCCAGCGCAACGACCCAGTCGCCGCGGCGAAGCTGTGTATCGGTCTCGAACTCAACGAAGGGATAGGTGCCCTCTTCGGTGACCTTGATAACGGCGAGGTCTGTCTGCGCGTCGGTGCCGATCAGCTCTGCCTTGAGCTCGCGCCCGTCTTCGAGAACAACCTCGATTTCGGTGGCGTCCTGAACGACGTGGTTATTTGTAACGATGTAGCCTTCTTCGGAAATGAAGAAGCCGGATCCGAGCGAGCGGGCCTCCTGGGTCTGGGGCTCATCATCATTGCCCTCTTCCTGGCGCTCACGCATATAGTCGTCAAAGCCCGGAAGGCCCCGGAAGCGTTCGAAGAACTCTTCCATATTCCCCATGCCGCCAACTTCGCGCTCAGACACGACGTTCACACTGACGACTGCTGGGCTGACGTCCTCGATCAGGTCTGCAAAGCTGATCGGCGCGCCACTTGGCTGCTGGATCGAGATTGGCTGTTTCGCATCGGCCTGCTGCAAAGTCGGGGCGTAAAAGAAAGTCCCTGCTACGCCAGCGCCAAAGACTGCGGCAACCAGTGCCTGTTTCGAGATTGCAATCGCTTTCATGTTTCGCTCATTCTCCTCAGAATTCGTGTCTTTAATAGTGTGGGCAAAGCTTAATATGTGCCAGTCCTTAGACTGATTAAACATCGGTTAGACTTGGACATTCCTGATCACGCGACCGGCTCGTCTGATCGTGACTTGCTTTCAATTCGACTGCGTACCTTGCTGCCCGACTCAAGTGTCTTGTGTACAGGACATTTGTCGGCGATCTCGAGAAGGCGTGCAAGCTGCTCTTCGTCCAGGGGCCCCTCGACAGTGATATCCCGGCGAAAGACGTCGATCCTGTCTGCATCGCCGCATGTTTCGCAGTCTGCCGCATGTTCGCGCGCATGGCTCACCTCGACGCTGACATGGTCGAGCGGCCACTTCTTTCGGTCTGCATACATGCGCAGCGTGATCGACGTGCAGCCGCCAAGCGCCGCCGAGAGCATGGAATATGGATCAGGTCCGGTATCGGCGCCGCCAAGATCTCTTGGCTCATCGATGATCTGGCGAAAGCCGCCGCTCAACACTTCGTTCTGATAGGGACCAGGACCCGACGTTTCACGAACAAGCACACCCTCGCCGCGATAGTCATCAGGGCCGTTTGCTTCGGGGACAAGATAGCGTTCCGCCCAGCCGGCAATCACGCCGGCAGCGAAATCGGTGTCGCTACCGCGATCCAGAAAGTGATTGGCGTCATCAAGACTGACAAAGCTCTTGGGATGACGCGCTGCCATGAAAAGCGCTGTTGCGTTATCGATGCTTACTTCGTCATCTGCGGGTGCATGCAGGATGAGGAGCGGAAGCCTCAGATTAGAGACCACCGCGCCAACGCGCGCGTCGCGCAAATCATCGACAAGCTGACGCGTTACAGTGAAGGATCGCCCGCCAAGCTCCACTTCGGCCTCGCCTTCGGCTTCGATTGCGGCGAGGTTTTTGTCGAACTGGCCGATTGCATGACTGGCCTCAGCGGGCGCGGCAATTGTGACAAGCGCCTTCAGCGTATCGATCTCTCCCGCTGCCAGCAGCGCGGCGGTCCCACCGAGCGAATGCCCAACCAGGAGAGAGACCGGCCGACCTTCCCCCGCCATCCAGTCTGCTGCGGCGCGGATGTCTTCGACATTTGTCGTGAAGACGGTTTCGGAGAAATCGCCGTCGGACTCGCCGATGCCGGTAAAGTCAAAGCGCAGGACCCCGATGCCATGCTGCGCAAGGGCGCGTGAGAGCGACACGGCGGCGCGCGACTGCTTGGAGCAGGTGAAGCAGTGAGCAAAGATCGCCCATCCGCCAAAACGTCCTGTCGGGTGTTCGAGCCTGCCTGAAATCGTCTGTCCGGTCGTACCGGTAAAACTCACGGGTTCGCTGTACATCCCCGATACCTCGCATCCATTGCTCCAACGAGATAGGCGCGCGGCTCATGACTTGCCAGAATTTAGGCTTGAGTGCGAGATTAAGTGCTCTCTTCAGGCGCGACCGGCTCTACCTCGACGGAAGAGCGGCGATTGCGGCTGATAAAGAAGGCGAGCGCTCCGCCTGCGAGCAGGAAGAGAAACGGCGCGGTCCAGAGCAGCATGCCGCCAAGCCCCCGCGACGGCGGACGGAAGAGGACGAAGTCGCCATAGCGCTCGGCAAACCAGGCGCGAATGGCCTCATTGCTTTCACCCTCGGCCACCATGGCCCGCACGCGCTCACGCATGTCGGCAGCGATGTCAGAGCCGGAATTGGAGATCGGCTCATTCTCGCAGGCAACGCAGCGTATCTCGCGCATCAGATCCTGCGCACGTGCCTCCTCCTGAGGGTCGGCAAGCTGGCCCTCAGCCGCGAAAACGAAAAGAAGAGACGCAATGAGAGCTTTCATTCACCTGGCTTTGCTGATTTCGACTTCCGCCCGAACATGCTGAGCGTTGCTCCAAGCCCAATCAGAAATATACCAAAATAAATGAGGTCGATCAAAGGGTTGAAGAAGACTTCAAAAGTCCACCGCGTCTCGCCCTGCTGATTACGGCGGCCATCTCCGAGCGCCACATAAAGGTCGGCGAGGCCTGTCTTGTGGATCGCTGTCTCGGTGGTGGGCATCTGCGCCGCCGGGTAGAAGCGTTTGTGTGGCTGCAGCTCAGCAACGGTACCGCCACGGCGCGCTGTCAGGGTCGCGCGCTCCGCATACCAGTTCGGCCCTTCAATACTCTCCACATCGTCGAGGGTGAGCTGCCAGCCAGCGACCGACGTTGTCTGGCCTTCTTGCAGCGCAATTGTGGTGTGATCCCGGCCGGAGGTTTCAAGCACCGCGCCCATGACGAAAAGGCCAAGGCCCGCATGGGCAAGCGTCATGCCCCAGATGCGCGCGGGCATTCTGGTAAAGCGGCTCAGTGTCTTGGCTCTTCGCCAGAACTCGATCGCCGCCCCGCCGATCAGCCAGACCGCTATCGCAAGACCGACACCCGCGAGCAGTGGAATGTCGAAGGGGCCGATCCCTGCGAGCCAGAAGACCGCAACGATGCCGGCAAAGCCTGCCGCCCACTTCCAGAGCGAAGATAGATCCGCCCTGCCCCAGCTCCAGGCCTGGACGATGGGAAGCGCGATCAGTGCGAGCGACATGATCGGCGTGAAAGTGAGATTGAAGTAAGGCTCACCCACCGAGATCGTCTGGCCAGCGGCTTCTGCGATCAGCGGGAATAGCGTGCCGAGGAGCACTGTTGCGGCGGCAACCACCAGTATGAGGTTATTGCCCATCAGCGCGCCCTCACGGCTGGCTGTGGCCCAGGCGGGCCCAGGCTCAAGCTTGGAGGCGCGCAGCGCAAAGAGCAGCAAGGCGGCCCCGCCGAAGACCAGCAAGCCGGCCAGCAGGAGCGAGCCGCGAAGCGGATCGACCGCAAAGGCGTGCACCGATGTCAGCACGCCGGAGCGCACAAGGAATGCGCCGAGCATTGAGAAACAGAAAGCAAGTACAGCCAGCAATGCGCTCCAGACGCCGAAGCCGCCGCGCTTTTCCGTGACGATGACCGAATGGAGAAAAGCCGCACCGATCAGCCATGGCATCAGGCTGGCATTCTCAACCGGGTCCCAGAACCACCATCCGCCCCAGCCGAGCTCATAATAGGCCCAGTAGCTGCCAAGCGCGATGCCGAGCGTGAGCGGCACAAAGGCCGCAAGCGCCCAGACCCTGGCCGTCCGGGCCCAGACCCGGTCAATGCGGCCTTCGATCAGACCTGCAGCGGCCAGCGCGAAGACAAAGGAATAGCCGACATAGCCGAGATAAAGCATCGGCGGATGGATCGCGAGCGCCGGATCCTGCAGGAGCGGGTTGAGACCTGCGCCCTGCAACGGCGCGGGATAAAGGCGTGTGAACGGCGATGAGGCCAGCAGCAGATAGAGGAGAGCGCCGGCGTTCAGCAGGCCCTGCACGCCAAGGGTTCGCGCCTCGAAAACTGGTCTGCCCGTCGCCAACAGGCGTGCACCAGCGGCGCCGAACCCGATACCGACAAGGCACCAGAGCGCCATCGACCCTTCGTGATTGCCCCAGGTGCCAGCCAGTTTGTAGACGAAGGGCTTCAGCGTATGGGAGTTGGCGGCCACCAGCTGGACCGAAAAGTCAGACCTCGCGAACGCAATCAGGAGCGTCAGAAATGCGAACGCCATTGCGCCAAAGGCGACCTGCGCTGACAGGCTGGCCGCCGCGCGGCGCCCTGTCAGGCCCTGAGCGGACTGGAAGAAGCTGAGGATGAGCGCGGCAAACGCCGCAAAATGACCGGCCTCGATCATGAGGTGGCCTGGCGGGCATTCTTCAGTTCGCGCGGCTGGTAGTTCTCGTCATGCTTGGCGAGAATGTTTTCAGCCGTGAAGCTGCCTGTTTCATCAAAGCGCCCTGTGGCCACGACGCCTTCGCCCTCGCGGAAAAGATCAGGGACGACACCGGTATAGCTGACCATCACCGTCTCGCCGGAGCCATCCTCGATGAGAAAAGTCATGTCGGCGCCGTCACCAAATTCGATGGAATCGATCTGCACCCAGCCGCCGATCCGCACCCGGCGGTCAGGGGCTGGCACACCTTGTTCTGCCAGAAGCTGCGGCGTGTAGAAAAGGTCGGCATGCTGTTTCAGCGCGACCGCCGCCAGCGCCACTGCGCTGACCAGCAGCGCCGCGGCGATGGATACACCCCAAAGTCGTTTCGATCTGGCTCTCATGACGCCTGCCTTCTACTGGAAACTGCAGGATTTGACACTGCGACCGAAACAACCAGACTGCTTCGGGGGTTAGTGCAGGACATCCAATACTTAGCGCTGAAAGGCTATCTATGCCGGAATTCACCGATCTCTGGGACATTGAAAAGCAGCTATGGACCGGACCAGCTGAAGACTATGACCGGCTGATGGCAGACGATTGCGTCATGGTTTTCCCCCTGCCCGCTGGCATCCTGCAGCGCGACAAGATCATCGAAACCGTGAAGCTGGCGCCGCGCTGGGACGATGTGGAGTTTGATAGCCAGATCGAGATCAAGGCCGACGAAGATACCGTTACGCTTGCCTATGTCGGACGAGGGCTGAAGGGCCGCGACACGTATGAGGCCTATTGCAGCTCGACCTACCTGCGCATTGATGGCGGCTGGAAGATCGTCCAGCACCAGCAAACCCCGGCCTAGGCTTTACTCTGCATCTTCGGCGGCGCGAGCGGCGTCGGCCTCGGCGCGCATCGCATTCAGCATGGCCCGGCGCGGATCATCGGCGGGCAGGTCTGCGAACACCTTCTCCCAATGGGCCTGGGCGGCCTGTAGATCACCTGCCTCATAGGCTGGCATGGCCGCGAGGATGCCTGCGCGTACTTCACTATTATCGAGACGCCAGGCGCGGTCGTAAAGGCGCGCGGCCGGATCGGTGACGATGCCGCCATCGCGCGTGACAACCGCGTCTGCCAGCCCGATCAGGGCGGGTACATGCTCAGGGTTCCGGCGGAGGGCCGACTGGAACGCCCTTAGCGCATCATCTGTGCGACCCTGCGCCCGCAGCAGCACGCCGATATAGTATTGCGGTTCTGCCTCATCCGGGCGTTCGCGCGCTGCCTTTTGCAGGCGCGCCAGCATTTCACCTGGTGACAGGTCCTCGGCCGGGCGCGCGGCGATCTCAGCCTCGCGCGCCGCATAGGGCTGGTCAGGCAGGAGCGGCCTGCCGTTAAAAAGGTAGGCAACGCCCGCCAGCACCAGCGCAAGGCCAAGCCAGATATAGGTCGACCGGCTCATCGTCCGCGCAACGTGATCGTGGCGCGAAGGCCGCCAAGGGGACTTTCGGCGAGCTCCAGATTACCACCGTTCATCTCGGAGATGTCAGCAACAATTGAAAGGCCGAGGCCGGTGCCGGGCGCGGTCTCATCAAGACGAACGCCGCGCTTGACCGCCGCTTCTCTCGCTTCGGGGGCAAGTCCCTTCCCGTCATCATCGATGTGAATATGCATGAGGCCGTTCTGGCCACGCTTGCAGGAAACTTCAACGCGCGAATGCGCCCACTTGCAGGCATTTTCCATCAGATTGCCGAGCATCTCTTCAAGGTCCTGCTGTTCGATACGCACATACCGGTCGGCGGCGATCTCGACGGTGACCTCGATACCCCGCGCCTCGAACAATCGGTTGAGCAGCCGCGCAAGGCCTGCAGCGACTGGCGCGATCTCTGTGCGAACGCCGAGCGCTTCGGACCGCGCTGCCGCCTGTGCCCGCTTCAGATAGTGATCGACATTGGCCCGCATCGATTCTGTCTGACGGCGCACCACATCGTCCAGCGATGTATCGCCCGTCGCTTCATTGCGCAGCACCGCGAGCGGGGTCTTGAGCGCATGCGCCAGATTGCCGACATGGGTCTGTGAGCGCTCAACGATCTTGCGATTGCTGTCGAGCAGCTTGTTCAACTCATCGGTGAGGGGCTGCACCTCAATCGGATAATCACCATCAAGGCGTGCGCGCTGGCCTTCCCTGATTTCTGCAATGTGGTTCTGCACCCGATCAAAGGGGCGCAAGGCCATGCGCAGGCCGATCCAGAGCGCCAGCAGCGTCCCGCCCGCGAGGGTTGCCATCGCCGTAAGCAGGATGAGCCGCAGCTGGTTTGCGCCCTCATCGGTGACATCGCGGTCTGCTGCCGCCATCAGGAGAATCGGATGTTCGCGGTTCGGCACGGTGATGGAGCGCACAGCGACCCGTAACTCTTCATCATTTGGACCGCGCGTATTGCCATACTGGGTCTGGCCCGGTGCATCCAGCGCGCGGCTGGCGAGGTCTTGCGGCAGCGGCAAAGGGCCATCCCAGACGCTCTGGGACCGGATATCAGCACCGAAGCTTCTGTCGTCCTGTATGGCGATCATGGCCCAGTACCGCCCCGACAGAGGCAAGGTGAAGCGCGAATCGCTTGGCAGCCGTTCTTCGATATCGACAACCCTGCCATCCGGCAGGATTTCCAGCGCGCGCGGCAGGGTCACCAGCGTCGAGTCAAGCTCCTGCTGAAGGATGCGAACGGTCTGGGTGCGATAGGCCGCCGTCATGGCGATGACGCCGCCGACGACCACAATGAGGCTCCAGACGATAGCGCCGAGAAATAGCCGCCGCGACAGGGAAAGACGCGGTTTGCCGGGGCGCTCTGCCGGGCTCATGGAAGGGCTTGAAGGCACCTCTTCCTCAGGCAAGACCCGCCGTCTCGCCTTCAGGCACGACGAGCCGATAGCCAAGCCCTCGCTCTGTCTGGATACGGTCGGTCCCTATCTTCTTGCGAAGCCGGCCGATGAACACCTCGATCGTGTTGGAGTCGCGGTCAAAATCCTGATCATAGATGTGCTCGACCAGTTCGGTCCGCGGCACGACACGGCCCTGGTGGTGCATCAGATAGGAGAGGACACGGTATTCGTGCGCGGTCAGCTTGACCGGTCGGCCATTGACCGTGGCGCGCGCAGCCCGCGTGTCGACGCGGAGACTACCGGCTTCCAGCGCGGCCGCAGAATGCCCCGTCGCCCGGCGCAGGAGCGCCCGCAGGCGCGCCAGAAGCTCTTCTGTGTAGAACGGCTTGGTCAGGTAATCGTCGGCGCCGGCATCAAACCCGGCAACCTTTTCACTCCAGCGATCTCGCGCCGTAAGGATCATCACCGGAAAGTCCTTGCCGTCATCGCGCCAGCGCTCAAGGATCGTGACACCGTCCATCTTTGGCAGGCCAAGATCGAGGATGACCGCATCATAGGGCTCTGTATCGCCGAGGAAGTGGCCGTCTTCCCCATCTGCGGCGAGATCGACGGCATAGCCCGATTGCGTCAGCGCATCGGCGAGCTGACGGCGAAGGTCGGCGTCGTCTTCTACAACAAGAATTCGCATGAATATGTACCTAGCTTACGCTTATGATCTGTCCGTTTTGGGCGTTGATAGTGAACTGCACGAGTTCACCCTGCCGCGTTGTCCAGTCAATGACATAGACCTTCCGGCCATTCCTATCAAAGAGGCCGACAAAACGGCGCATCTCACCCCCATATCGCGACTCGATCGGGCGAAGAATATCTTTCAGGGGAAGGATTTCGCCGCGCTCGCGCGCGTTGCGGGCGTCATCGGCGGTGAATGAATTACTCCATTGCCCCTGCGCAAGGGCAGTCGGCGACAGAGCAATAACGCCGAGGCAGATGGAGAAGATGATCCGTTTCATGTCGAACACTATGCCTCGGCCGCCCTGAATACATGCTGAATGACTATTGTGGCGTTTAGTTAGAAACGGAGCAAGGCAATGCGGGGCTTACTGGCGTTTGGCCCACTCGATCAGCCCTTCATCCTTTGGATCCTGAAGCGTGATTTCAAGCCGCGCATAGAGATGACCCGGCGTGTCCTTGAACTGGACGCCCTTATTGCGAAGACGAAGGACGCTGCCCGTATTGGAGCCTTCGGGAACTTTCAGCGTGACGGGCCCTGCAGGCGTGGAAACTTCAATCGTGCCGCCGAGCAACGCGGTTTTCAGTGGAAGGGGCACCGACATACGCAGATCTGCGCCATCGCGGGTCCAGATCTTGCTCGGCCTGACATGTAACTCCAGGAGGGCGTCACCCGGCGGGCCGCTTGTCTGCGAGGCCTGGCCCTGGCTTTTGAGGCGCAGCACCTGCCCGGTCGTGACGCCAGGCGGGATCGACACGTTCAGGCTCTTATTATCGGCCATCGTCATCTGCCGCTTGGCGCCCTGCACCGCGTCTTCGAATGAGATGTCGACCCGGTAACGGATATCTGCGCCCTTGCGGGGACCGGTACGCCTGCGCTGGCCGCCAAACATGCCGGACAGGATATCCTCGAACGGATCGCCCTGGAACGAGCCACCCGGCTGGCGAAAGCCACCTCCGCCAAAGCCGCCACCGGCATTCGCATATCCCGTCGGATTGCCGTCGGCGTCGATCTCGCCGCGGTCGAACTGAGCGCGTTTGGCCTCGTCGCTCAGAATCTCGAACGCCGCTGACGCTTCCTTGAAGGCGTTCGCCTTCTGCTCATCATTGGGATGAAGGTCAGGATGAAGCTCTTTCGCCTTCTTGCGATAAGCCTTCCTGATCTCCTCGGTAGAGGCAGACTTGTTTACGCCGAGCGTCTGATAAGGGTCTCGAGCCAAGGGCGGGTTTCTCTTTCGTCATCTTAGATTCCAGAGCCTAGTTAGAGTGCCCCCGTCGCGATTGAAACCCATGGGCCTCTACGTCCATCAGTTCCTGTCTCCGCGACCGATATTTCATCAATCTCATCTTCCAGGACAATCGACGTCTCGCTCGTCTCGAAACTGACGATTTCGGCCCCCTCATAGAGCCCGCGAACCGCATAACGGCGCGCCTCGACAGGGTCGGGCAGGTCCCAGCTTTCCGGGATGTCCGCGCCGCACGGGGCCCAGCTGATGCGTCGCCCGCCTGACGGAAGGATCGCCGCTCTCAGATGCGCCACGGACCAAGGCAGGCCCGCATGATCAAAGTGCGTGTAGGTGATCATATCTGACCCGCCGGCACGCCAGAGAAGCTCTGCACCGATCTCTTCCCGCGCGACAGACGCGCGCTCGAGGTTCTCATTCACAATGAGCACGATGGCCCCCGCCTCTGCGTCGGCGACGGGTGAGCCTTGAAGCCCGCGAAGCAGGCCTGAGAGCTGCCAGCTATTCTCGTCCAACAGCTCTGCGCGCCGGAATGCGATCGCTTCCCATCCCGATGCGCCCTTCACCAGAAGCGAATTGCCCCCCGCAAGAACATCGAATTTCTCTGCGCTCGAGAGGTCTGCCGCCTCGATCAGCAGCTCGATCACCCCGGCTTCATCCCAGCGCCCCCGTGGTCCGTCCGCCAGTGGCGCGGTCAGCCTGCCAATCTGCGCCGGATACGCGACCTGACCGCGCGCGGTGAGCGACTGGACGCTTCGTCCAGCTTCCAGAATGACTGGTCCCGCCCATGGTGCGCCGGAAACCGCCACGACGGGCCCGAGCACCTCATCGCCAGCCAGGTTCGGCGCGTCGGCAATCACAACTTCTGGTCTTGCCGGGATCGTGGCAGGCCTGGACGCCTCGGGAAGCGACCCGGCGAGGATGGGGCTGGCTTTTACGGGTCTTGAAAGCTCTAGCGACCGCCCGATGCCATCATCGGTAATGTCGTTGATGATCCACTCGCCACCTAGCGTTTCGACATTTACGACATCGCCCGGCTCGAGGGCCCAGAAGTGCGGAGGGACCTCCACCAACGCCCGCTCGCTCTCTTGCTCGGAAAGAAGCAGATCCTCGGCAGCGCGGCGGGCGACCGCCTCTGACATCAGAAGTGGCAGGCTCGCGCGGATTGTATAGGTCGCATCGCCCCCGTCCGTGCGCGCATCGACAAGCGCTGGCGCATAGGCGTGTTCGCTATCGATATAGCTGAGCGTCAGGTGACCGGGGACCTTGTCGAGCAAGAGCCGGGTCACGTTCGGTCCGGCGCCAACGGTTTCAGCGAAAGGGATCATTGCCAGCGACCCGCCAGCCTCAGCCGAGATGACCAATCCAGTCTCGCGCTCGAAACACCTGAATCGGTAGAGCGCATGAAGCGGCTCGATAATTTGCCGAAGGGTGGTCGGGGCCTCAATGCTCAACCCCTCAACGAGAACATCAAGGTTCTCGGTTTCAATCGAGATGCCCGCCTGGCGCGCCAGGTCGCCAATGACCTCGGACACCGAGACAAGTCCTGTTCGCCCGTTCAGCCAGTGCCCGCGCGCCCAGTTCGGGCCATCGCTCCAGACGTCTTCCCTGACCGGAAAATCCGGCCAGGGCCGTGCGTCCCAAGCCCATGCGTAGGCGGCATCAATAAAGGGCTGAGACGACCAATAGGCGATCGAGACCTCCAGCGCCCGTCTTTGCAGGACATCATTCCGCGCCCCGCTGGAGAATGGCGGCAAGGCGCTTTCAGAGCTTTTGGGGTCATAGAAGACATTCGGCGCATTGGTCCCGCGATCGATGGCCGGAAACCCGACCTCCATAAGCCGCACGGGCTTCATCTCACTCTGCCATAGTGTCGGCGTCGTTGCGCGCACTCCGCCGGTGCGTTCATGGTGATGATTGCCCCACCACCCGACGATATCCTTCTGCCTGAAGATCCAGTCCTCACCATGCGCGGTGTCAGTAATCGGCGTCCGCAACTGGGCGGCGCGCGCCTCCGGCGAGCTATAATACCAGTCAAAGGCCTCGCCGCCCTGAAGCTGAGCATGCAAATAAGCCTTGTCGTCCGGCCCATCAAAGCCTGCCAAAGCGTCCAGATGGGCATCGCCCTCACGCCAGTCCCCCATGGGCGGATACCAATCGATGCCGACGAAATCCACGTCTTGAGACGCCCAGAGCGCGTCCAGCGGAAAGAGGACGTCGCCCGACCCGTCCTCTGGAAGGTATGCGCCGTATTCGGTCCAGTCGGCGGCGTAGGAGACACGGGTCCCATCCCCCAGAATGGCTTTCACTTCGGCTGCAAGTGATATGAGTGCCTCGACAAAGGGAAACGCGCCGGTCTCGTCACGAAGTCGGGTCAGGCCTACCATTTCGCTGCCGATCAGGAACTCATCGACACCGCCTGCTTCGACCGCCAGCCGCGCATGATGAAGGATAAAGTGACGATACCCAAAGCCTCCATCACTCCCCACGAAGCTCTCAACGTCTGACCGCGTCGAACTTGCTCCGTCCACGGACGCCGTGAGCCGCCCTCTCCAGGGGAAGGCCGCTTGCTCACTGCTGCCATAAGGGTCGGCCCGATCATTGCCTTGAGGAATATCCATGAGCAGGAATGGCGACATGGTCACCGAGATGCCTTCGGCTTTCATCGCGGCAATGGCATCGCGCACCGACCGGTCGCATGGCGTGCCGCCGAAATTGGGCCGTCCATCGGTCTGGCTAATGAGCCTCGCGGATTGTCGAGTCTGCCCTGCGACCTCCCAGCCATAGGGGACGGTCACGCGGTCGCGTGTTTCAACCCCCGGCCGGATGCTGCAATGTCCAGCCCGAACGTCATCGCCAAACCAGGCAACCGTCAACGCCATACGGCGCACATTCGGCATTTCCTCCGTCAACTGATCAAGGGATTGGACGAAGTCCGGCGCACCCACCGGGTTATTCATGTTGAGCGGTGTCTCGATACCGGGAAACCGCCGCTCCCTTACAACATCCGTTGCATACACAAACTCACCGGTCGCCGGGATGATGTTGAGGCCTTCGACAACTGCACGCAGGCCGCCCTCGCCTTCGAATGAACGGAACACCTCAAAGCTGAGTTGAGGCAGCCGGTTTCCGAACGCGTCCAGAGGCAGGCCTTCGAAGACCACATAGGCCGTCCCGCGAAAGGCGGGCGCGCCCGCCTCGCCTTCCACCGCTTCGATCAGCGGGTCGGGCAATTGGCTCTCATCACCGCGATAGACACGGACGTTCAGCCCAGCGAGCTCCAGCACCTCGCCATTCGCCCAGATGCGGCCGATACGGCTGACAGGCCCATCGGCGACAGCGACCGCAAAGCTCGCCGAATAGCTGTAGTCATTGACCTTCGGGCCACCCTTGCCGGCCGAACGCTCACGGCGCTTTTCCTTGAACTGCGCCGCCCAGATCACCTGCCCGCCGACGCGCGCCCGGCCGTAGATCAGTGGCAGGCCCGCGCCCTCGCGGCTTTCAAGCAGTTTTAGCGCGCTGACCCTCGGGCCATGAATGCCGCCCTGAAAAGCTGCATCCACGGCCCGGCCCGCGAGCCCGCCAATCGCGCCGCCAAGCGCTGCGCCCGAAATCTCGGCGCCCAGAAAACTGAGCCCGTTTGGTAGGAAGGCCTGCCCAACCGCCTGACCGGCGTGCGAAAGGATAATCTGTCCCATGGGTGTCAGTCCTCCAGTCCGGGAAAGGAAAAAGCGCCCGCGATCCGGCGCCGCCACCAGGGCACCAGACGCGTCGCGCAGACGCTGCGCCCCCAATAGGCGTGGATGAGGCTGTCAGGCCCCGTCGCGATGGCGCAGTGTTTGGCCGCGCAGCCAGCGCCCATCCGGAAGAGGAGGACATCGCCTGCATCTGCTGACCCGATCGGTATTTCGCGCAGCCAGTTTCGCGCGGCGTCCAAAAGCTGATCGGTCTCGCTCAAATCGGCCCAGTCCGGCGTGTAAGGCGCCACCACCTGGGGCTCGTCTCCGATTAGCTCTCGCCAGACACCACGCACCAGGCCGAGGCAATCAGTGCCTACGCCGCGCCGGCTTGCCTGATGCTGGTAAGGCGTGCCCAGCCAGCCACGCGCTGACGTCACGATGTCCGCCCGCTTCATCGCTTGCCGCCATCATTGCCAGTGGCTGCGGGACCGGAGAGGACGAAATCCTGCCCCGGCAGATGCGGAAATCCACGGAAGTTGACTGCGTTGGCGAAGACATCCCGGCAGGTCTCGAACCGCTTGTCGCAGCTTTGTCCCGGCAGCGCCGACAGCCCGCACCGCGCATCGCCAAACTGCGCATCGCAATGCCGCGAGACAACCCGGCCAACAGGTCGCTCCAACTCTGCCTTCAACGAGATGAGGTCTGCTTCAAAGCGGTCGCCGGTTCGCGTCACCTCGCTAAGGAAACCGGTCCAGACAAGGATACCGTGCTCCGGCACCTGCCAGTCGACGCGGTAGACGAAGACCCGCGCGCCCGCCCAGAGGCCAGCAGCAAGGTCATCATCCGTGATCGCACTGGCCGACAGCGCGCCATCCGTAGACGCCCTGCCCGGCCTCAGCCCTCCCGCATTTTCGAAACGCGCGGCATTGAGGACAGCGCCGGGCTGGTAGTCATGCCCGCCGAAAATCAGCACATCATCATGATCGGTCAGCGCAACGATCAGCCCATCGCGCCGCTCCAGTCGCCAGCAGAGGCAGGTTGTCGCCGCGCCCCTTTCAAGCTTCGACGCGAAAGCGTCATCCATGGTTTTCATGATCTCAAGCCCCTTTGAAAAGCTCGACAAGCGGCAGGTTCACCACCCGCCCGCTGCCCGCCTGGTCATGACTGATCTCAAGCGCGTCGCTGTCGAACCGCACCGGCCAGTCATACTCAAAGCCGCATGTGATGACGCTCCCGGCCTCCGGCGCGACATCAAAGCTGACCACGCCTGCGGCGGCATCGACGCTCCAGCCAGCCGCTTGCGGCGCGCCGTTCAAAGCGATCAGGACCGTGTCGGCAACCGGCTTCAGGATGCGCCGTTCAAGGTCGCCCTCATCCAGCAGCAGGGGATATTCGGTCTCGGCCCCGTCTCCGGTCCCCAGCACCTGATCGTCTGGCGCAGGTGACTGTCCGTCGATCCCGCTACCAAAGGCTGACGGATCGCGAAAACGGAACCCATGGAGCCTGCCGCGCCGCGCATTGAAGAAATGAGCGAGTGCTAAATACGCCGCATGCCCAAGCGGCGGGGTCACGATATCCCATCGCCGTTGCGGAAGGGCCCAGCGCGCATTGCGCACCTCCTGCCCGCTGGCAAGGATCAGCGTCTCCGTCTGCCAGAGCGGCCCGTGACTTGTTCCAAGACCCGTCGGCACCGGCAGGCGGCCTTCATGAAATCCAGCAAAGCTCATGCGAACCTCCGGCCGATGGCGGCGGCCTTGGCGATGGCCTTCGAGACGTCCTTGGCCGACACCGCAGAGTTGCCGCCGCCTGCCAGCGACTGGACATTCACCGTCATCGGCGCTGGCGCTGTACCAATCCCGGCGCGCGCCAGGGCCGCCTCGGCAGCGATACTGGCGAGGTCAGCCAGGACCGATCTCGCCATCTGGGCAAAGTCCAGCTCGCCAGATCTTGCTGCCTGCGACAGCGAGGCTTCTATGCTTGCGCCTGCCTGGCTGAACGCCGCCTCCAGCGAGGCGGCAGCGTCCTGTCCCGGACCGTCTGCAATCGCGGCAAGCGCATCGCTCGCGCTTTCCATCTGCTGATTGAAATCATCCATGGCTCAGCTTTCCTTGTCTGGGTGGGTTGTCATCATTTGCTCGAAGGCCCGGCGGCCCAGCATCTCGCGGCCCGCACCGGTCAGATACCGCCACTCCCGCAAGCTCAGCTTCCAGAAGGCGGCAGGCGCGATGCCGAGCGAGGCGGCAGCCCGCATCATCTCAGCCCACGGCAGCACGGAACGCTTCCGCAACCGCACGCGCGGCAAGCCCGGGATTGATCTTCATCGCAGAGAGCTGCTCTGGCGCGACCTGCTCTCCGCCGCCCTTCAGAAGGACAGCAAGAACCTGCATCAATTCTGCCGCCGACAGGCGGCGCATCCTGGGCTGCAGCTCTGAAAGGGACGAGCAGCCAAAGGCGGTCTCGATCTCCGCGAGGGCGCCCAGCGTCAGGCAGAGCGTCCGCTCACGGCCATCAATGCAAAGCGTAACTTCGCCGCGCGCGCCGTTCATGCTGCGGCCTCAAAGCTGATCAGTCCCGCGCTCTGAAGGTCGATTGAAAAAGTCGCTTCGCCATCATGCGTGCCGCCCCAGCTCAATTGGGCAATCTGAAACGGCCCCGTGAAGCTGCCAAAATCCGGCACCTCCAGCCTGAAGCGGCAGAGCTCCCCGGCAAGGAACACCGCGCGAAGCCGCGCATCGCTGGCCGCATCCTTGAAGGGGCCCCGCCCCCGCACGCGCATGTATCTAAGGCCCGCCCCGGCCAGCAACTCACGCCAGCCGCCGGGGCTCTCCATGCTTGTCGCGTCGACGCCTTTCTGTTCCAGATCAAACGTGCTGGTTCTGATGCCCGCCACGGTGACGAACATCTCCGGCGTGCCGCCATCCGATATCTTGATGAGGACATCGCGTCCTTTCTGCCCAGCCATCAGCCTGCCTCCTCTGTGATAATTCGTACCCGGAGCACACCTCTGAACTCGCGAAGGTCAGGCGTCCGCATGACGTCGGCATAGAGGGTCTGCGACAGGATCACGGTCTGAGTGGCAAGCTCGCCGCCCAAGCCATCGATGACCTGTCTCAGCGCGCTCAGAATGCGGACTGCATCGGCCCGGCCACCGGACCGCGACCGCAGACCGAAGGTGATCGTATGGGCCTGCCCGGCCCGCCCCGCGCTGCCTCTCGGCCTGACGT
Source organism: Henriciella marina DSM 19595 (assembly GCF_000376805.1). NCBI lineage: Bacteria > Pseudomonadati > Pseudomonadota > Alphaproteobacteria > Hyphomonadales > Hyphomonadaceae > Henriciella > Henriciella marina. The sequence continues at coordinate 1,171,383 of NZ_AQXT01000002.1, forward strand.
CGTGGCGCTCCAGTTCGACATAGGGAAAGAGCGGCGCATCCGTCTCACCGTCGAAAATCCGCGCTGGCGACCCGAGGACGTCCTGAACCCCCGCATCGGCGCGCAACGTATCGAGGACGGCAATCTGGAGTTCGGCCTCGGCGCCGGCTGTCATGAGATCCGCGCTCATAGCCGCACCTCACGGCGCGCATCGATCAGGCGGGCCGCTGCGTCAGGCATAGCGCCTTCAGATCCGCCCCGCCGGTAGGCCGCCTCAATCATGATCAGAATGGCAAGCTTCAGATCATCCGGCACATCATCTGCCGCGCCGAACCCTGCTATGAAGTCGATCTCGACCCTTCCGCCCGGCGGAATACGCGGCAGCCAGGATCCCGGCCGCAGGCATATCCGGTCTCCCTCAAGACCAAACCGGCCGGAGATATCAGTCGACACGCCCTCGGCATCGACCAGCCCGACATCGACCAGCGATGTCACTGGCCGACCGCCGAGCTTCAGCTGAGAGGTCCTGAGCAGACCTTGCGGCCAAGCAAGGAAGGTCTCGCGCAAGGTGCGGCTGAGCAGGCAGAAACCTGCCGCCTCCTCGACCGCTGCGACCGCGCCCGCGATCAGCGAGGCAACCAGGTCGTCCTCGCCGTCATGGCCAAGCCGCAGATATGATTTTGCCGAAGACAGAGACACAGCCTCTCCGTCTGGCGGTGTGACAACCGTCAGCGTCATTTCAAAGATACCATCGTGTTGAGTTACGTCCGAGCCCGGCCATTTACCGGGGCGGTGACTGGACCGCAGCGCGCCTCGCCGCAGTCCAGCCCTTTCGGTCCCCGCCTAGAAGACCATCGCCTTGATCGCGTCGAAGTTCTGGACCCCGCCCCCGACACGCTTGGTGGTGTAGAAGAGGACGTAGGGTTTGGCCGAGTATGGATCACGCAGGACCTGTGCGCCCTGACGGTCAACGATCAGATAGCCACGGCGGAAATCACCAAAACCGATGGCCGCATTGCCCGTGCCGATATCCGGCATGTCCTCGAGCTCGGTCACGGCATAGCCAAAGATCGTCTGGCCCTCACCGGCGACGCCCGGCCGCCAGAGATAGCGACCATCTGCATCCTTCAGCTTACGGACAGCCGCAACCGTGCGGCGGTTCATGACGAAGCGGGCATTGTTCCGATACTGGCTCTTCGGCGTCTGGATCAGGTCTATAATCTGGTCGCCTGCATCCTCTGCGGTGAAGTCACCGGCGACAGAGCCGATCTTCCCCCAGACATGGCTGGCGTCTGCAACGACATCATAATCAAGGAAGCCGCGCGGCTTGCCGTCACCATCACCGTCCACAAAGGCTTTACTCTCCTGAACCGAGAAGGCCGCCTCCACCTCATCTGCCAGCCAGGCATCGACGTCGGCATAGCTGTCATTGAGCAGCGTCTGCGTCGCCGCCGGCATGGCATAGAGCTCCCCCGCAGGGAATTCGAGCAGGCTGAGCCCGGCGGTCGTGGTCTCAGTGCGCGCGCCTGTCTCAGCGACCCAGGCCGCGCCGACGCCAAGGCTGACCGGCTTGCGGTAAACCCCGGCTGCCGTCTGGCGAACGCTGGCGATTTGGCGCATGGGTGAGGCCTGCGTCAGGCGGGCCTCAATCAGTCGATCAAGCTCTGGTGGCGCGGTGTAACCGCCTTGATCCTCGGTGCCCGCAGACAGCGATTTCACATCGAGATGTGACAGGCCGCTTTCATCGCCCGACCGCATATATCGCGTCCACGCTTCGCCGTGTTCACCGCTTGTCCGTTCAGCCTGGCCTTGTTCTGGACGGGCGGCTTTCAGGCTGATCTCGTCGATCCGGCGGTCCAGCTTTTTCAGCTTCGCCTCCAGCAGCGGATCTGCCGCGCCCTTGCCCTCGATCTCGGTCAGGCGCTGGTCGTTTGTCTCCTGATAGGCTTCAAACGCCGCCATCATTTCTGCCGTGGCACCCACATCCTCTCGCGTTGCCATTTTGGTTTCCTTGGTCATGTTTCTCCTTCCTCAGGCCGCCCGTGCGGCCTCTCCAATCTCAGTGAACCGGGCCAGCGGCTGCATCGGCGCATCCACGAGCGAAATCTCCACAAGGTCGATGTTGATGAGGTCGCGCCCGCCTTCCGGCCTTGGCTTCCAGAGCCTGGCGCGAAACCCGATCGAAAGGCCTGACAGGCCATCTCGCAGCATCAGCTGCGCGCGCGGCAGATCAATCAGTCCACGAACGAATAGGCCCCGCCCGTCTTCGATAGCCCGCGTCCAGTGTCCGGCGCGCACGCCAGATCTGTGCTGCAGCAACATCGGCACTGGGCCGGTCTTCAGGCTTTGCGTGAACGCCCCTGCGCGCACGACATCGCCCGATATATCCGCCACCCCGAACAGCGCCGCATAGCCTTCGATAAGAACCGGCTGCCTAGTCATGCTTGGCCTCCAGTCTTGCTTCGATCCGGTCCAGCTGGTTCTCAATCGCGGCTAGATGCGCTTCCACGCGTGCAAGTCGCTCTGCGACCGGGCGTGCGATATCCGCGCGCTGTTCCAGCGTGGAAATCCGCTCTGCCGCCGCACCTGCCCAGACCAGCGCGCCACCCGTCTGCACCGCCAGCGCGAGCAGGAAGCCAGCGGTCAGTTTCCGTTCGATCATTGGCCGAGCCCCGCCATCTGGCGCTTCTCCTCGCGGCTGAGGAAACTCGCCGCCTCCAGCCGCGCCCAGAGCGCATCGCGTTCAGCAGAGAAAGTGGGCACATCCTCAAGGTCAGGACGCACCTGCACCTCGTCGAACCGGCCCGACAGCCAGACGCTCATCGCATCGGCCACCTTGTGAACCAGCGGCAGAACCGTCAGGCGCCAGAAGGCGAGATTGGCCTCCTTATAGGTCGCATACGTATTATCGCCGGGGATTCCGAGCAGCATCGGCGGCACGCCGAACGCCAGCGCAATCTCCCGCGCGGCGGCATGGCGGGTGCCTGCAAAGTCCATCTCAGCCGGCGATAGCGACATGGGTTTCCAGTCCAGCCCGCCATCGAGCAGTAGCGGCCGTCCTGCATTGATCGCGCCGGTATGTGCGCTCTCTAGCTCCTCCTTCAGCCGGTCGAACTGGGCGGGTGTCAGGCCAGCGCCTTCCCCGTCATAGACCAGCGCGCCAGAGGGCCGCGCCGCATTGCCGATCAGTGCCTTTGCCCAGGCCGCCGCATCATTGTGAAGGTCCAGCGCCTTGCGCGCCGCCGCCAGCGGCGACAGGCCAAGGATGCTGTCGGATGGATGGTAGAGTTTCAGGTGAAGAACAGGGCTCCAGCCATCGCTTTCGCGGTGGATGACCCGCTCACCCCGGCGCTGGCGCACCGCCCAGCCGATCAGCCCGCCTTCGGAATTGGTGTGCGCGCGAACCGTATCTGCGCGGAGCCCGAAGATACCCTTGGGGCTGTCGTCCCCAGCCAGCGTAACGGCCTCTGCCCAGGCATTGCCTGTAATCTGAAGGTCGCCATAGAGACGCTCCAGCAGGACACGGCCAGCCTCATCAGGCGACGGCCTTGCCAGGAGCTGCGCGACCGCCTCATCCCCGGTCAGGAGCGGGATAGATGCGGCAGCTTCAGCGATCATCCGTACACACCGATAGGCAATCGCATTGCCCGCATAGCCGTCTCGCATCAGGGCGCCGGCATCACTGCGCCCCCACCCGGCGCCCGGCAGGCCCGCAAGTGCAATCAAGGACGTCTGCGCCGAACGTGTTTCGACCGATTGCCAGGGCCATCTCATCAGGGTCTATCTCCGTCTTCATGGCGGGGCGCGTTGCCCGCCGTCTTTTCTTCAGCGTTGAGACATGTCTAACCGGCGGCCCTGCCCGGTCGGAAAACGGAGTGTGATCCCTTTGGCGGCGGGTGTTTTGCCGGGCACAGCGCGCGTCCGTCCCCGGCTAAAGCGTCTGAATGCGCGGGTGCCGGCCTGTTGCCGCCTCAAGCGCGCTGACAGCCCAGACCAGCGCGTCCACCCGGTCCGGCGAGCCGCCAGTGCCCGTCCCGAACTGCAGCATTTCTTCCTCGAGGTCTGGGAAGTGTCCCGCATGCGACACGCGCCCGCGCTCATAGAGCGCAATGACAGGTGCCGCGCGGGCGGTCTTTGAAAGGCGCGCATGCACCAGCTGTATGGGAAGGCCGCTGCCGGTGGACCGCAGCACGCTGCGCACCAGTTCGCCGCCCTGATTGGCCTCTGCCAGGATACGGCTCGCGCCCGTGCGGGCCGCAAGGCGCGCGGCCTGATCAGCCCAGACCGCAGGAGAGCGGCCCTGCAACGTCGCATCTTCCAGCACCCAGAAATGCGCGCCGCCGCCAGAGGCATTGCTCACACCTGCGGCGATCAAACCGCAGGCATCAGCGCTGTCGCCAATACTGACGGGCGGATCGACCGCAACGATGATGTCGCCGAAATCTGCTGGCGGCGTATCTGCCCTCGCCGCCTTCAGCATGGCCCGTGTCCAGAGCAGTCCGTCCTCGGCCTCAAGGAATTCGCCTTGCAGTTCCTGGCGACCAAGCCGCGTCCCCCCAAGGGTCGCTTCGATGTGTGCGATGAAGGCAGGCGACAGGAAATCGGCATTGTCGTGCGTCGTGCTGCGGGTCACCGCGACGCTCGCATCACTCATCAGCTTACGGATTAGCGGGGTTCGCCTTGGCGTCGTGGTGATAACCGATTTAGGCCGCGGCCCAATCCGCAGGCCGAGCTGCAACATGTCCCACGTCGCCAGATCCCTGTTCCAGGCGGCGACCTCATCGCACCACGCCGCATCAAATTGCGGCCCGCGCAGACTGTCTGGATCTTCAGCCGAGAAAGCCTGCGCCACAGCGCCGTTTGGCCAGACAAGCCTTCGGCGAGAGCTTTCATAGGCGGGCGGTTCCTCGCCTGGCCGCGCAATCTGGCAGAGGCCGGACACCCCATCGATCATCGTCTCGCGCACATCATGCAGCGTCGGCCCGACCAGCGCGATGAAGCGTAACCCGCCGAACAGCGCGCCAAAGCGCACCCATTCAGCCCCTGCCCGCGTCTTGCCTGCGCCGCGCCCACCAAGCGCCAGCCAGCTAGTCCAGTCGCCTTCGGGCGCGCACTGCGGTGCCCTCGCCGTCAGCACAAATGGCAGGGCCATATCGTCCGCCGTCGCAATCGTCGTATCTGTCATCGCCGGCAAACTAGACGGGCAAGGAATACCGTCGGAGAGATTGCAGGCGCGCTCCAGCCTGTTAAGCTCGCAAGCATGGGGAGAAAGCCAACATGTTCCTGTTTTTACTCTGGTGGTGCGTTGACGACCACCTCGCGGCTGCGCTCGAAACACCCGGTCTCGGGTCGCTACCGATCTGGGTGCCTCTGATCCTGTCGCTCGCCTTCAGCTTTACGCTGCAAGGCGCGGTCAAGAAGCGCAAAGACTGAAGGTGTCGGCCGCATCCCCACTTTCCAGGACGCGGCCAGCACCCTCGGGCAGCTCATCTGCCGTCTCATGGATATGGCGTCAGGTCTGCGCCCTCATTCTCTCGGCCGGTGGCTGGAAGGTCGAGGGAGACTGGCCGCCAGCCGAGAAGGTGGTCCTCGTCGCTGCGCCGCACACGTCGAACTGGGACGGCTTCTGGATGCTCATGGCAGCCGGCTACTACCGGGTGAAGCTGAGATGGATGGGCAAGAAGTCGCTTGTCGATCACCCGTTTGGCGGCTTCATCCGCTGGCTCGGCTGCGTGCCTGTCGACCGGACCGCCGCGGGCGAATTCGTCGACCAGATGGCCGACGCCTTTAAGGCTGCCGACAGGCTTGTTCTCGCCGTCGCCCCTGAGGGCACGCGCGCCGGTACCCCGATCTGGAAGAGCGGTTTCTATCGCATCGCCCTTCGCGCAAACGTCCCCTTGCTGATCACGGTTCTGGACTATGGATCACGCACCATAACGGTGCGCGGCCTCTTCCAGCCGACCGGCGATTATGAAGCCGACCTGCCGGCCATCCGGGCAAAGTACGCCGACGCCAAGGGCCGGCACCGCGCGAAGTTCTCGGTATCTGACGACTGATGCCTCAGCCTGGCTTGGAGACTTCGAGCACCAGCTTGCCGAGATTCTTGCCTGTGAAGAGCCGCTCCAGTGATGTTGGCGCGTTCTCCAGCCCCTCGACGATGTCGGTCTCGAACTTGATCTTGCCTTCCATCAGCCAGCCGGCCATGGCCTGCATGCCTTCAGCGAACCGCTCGATATAGTCGGTCACGATAAAGCCTTTCAGCGTGACGTGACGCATCAGCAGCATGGAGAAGTTATAAGGCCCCGGTACCGGCTCGGTCGCATTATAGGATGAGATCAGGCCACAGAGCGGCATGCGCGCGAAATCGTTGAGGCGCATCAGGATCGTATCCATGATCTCGCCGCCAACATTCTCGAAATTGATATCGATGCCGTTCGGACAATGCCGGTCCAGCGCTTCGCCAACATCTTCGCGCTTGTAATTGATGGCGGCGTCGAACCCGGCGGTTTCCGTCAGCCACTTGCACTTCTCGTCAGAGCCAGCAATGCCCACTACATGGCAGCCTAGTATCTTCGCGATCTGCCCGACCATGGAACCAACCGCGCCAGCTGCGGCCGACACAACCACTGTCTCACCGGCCTTGGGCTTGCCGATGTCCATCAGGCCGAAATACGCCGTCATCCCGGTCATCCCGATAGGGCCCATGAACGCGGTCAGTGGCACGCCCGGCAGGTCAGGCAGCTTGTTGACCTCAGCGCCTGGCTTCACCTGGTAAAGCGACCACTGGCCGAGACCCGTATTCACGACATCGCCAGCCTCAAGCCCATCGAAACGGCTTTCTTCAACGACGGAAATGCCACCTCCGCGCATGGGATCGCCGATGCCAACCGGCGGCATGTACTGTTCGCGGTCCGACATCCAGATCCGGTTCGTCGGATCCAGCGACAGATAGATGGTACGCAGGCAGACCTCGCCCTCTTTCAACGCAGGAACCGGGTTTTCGACCAGATCAAGGTCGCTTTCCGAAACGTCTCCAACTGGTCGCTTTTTCAGGATCCAGGTCTTGTTCATTCGTGCCATTTCAAGCTCCTCCCGCTCAAACAGACGCCGCGCGCATTTTACTGGCGCAGCCGATCTGCAGGTTGAAGCGCACAAACCGGTCCAGGATCAATGCTGACCTCACGGGAAGCTGCCCGCGCGAACGGCTCAGTTTGTGGGGCCGGTCACCAACTCGATCGGAATGTCGTAGTGGCGCGCGCAGAACTGGCAGTCGATGCCGAGCGTGCCATCGCCTTCCGCCATTTCCAGCAGCGACTCGTCCGGCATCCCTGACAGGGTCTGGCGCAGCCTTTCTTCATTACAGGTGCAGGCGTCATCGACAGGCTCAGGCGACTGCATGCGCACCCCGCCCTCATGGAACAGCCTGAACAGGAGGTCCTGCGCAGACAGTTCTTCCGAGCAGAGCTCGTCTGGTTCCAGCGTGGCAAAAAGGGCTTTCGCCTCACGCCAGCCATCTTCGGTGTCGCCGCGCAGATCATCGCCCGCCATCTTCTGGATCATCATGCCGCCTGCATGCCAGTCGCCTGCCGCATCGCGCCGGACAGCCAGCGCCAGACAGGTCTTCACCTGCTGCGACTGGCGGAAATAGTCTTCTGCGCATTCAGCCAGAGACCCTTTGTTCAGCGGCACAATGCCCTGATAGGGCTGCACCCTTGTGTCATCCTGAATGATGATGAGCGCCAGCGCGCCCTGCGGCCCGAAGAGCTGCGGCATATGGGGCTTGGCGCCCTTGTTGACCTTCTCCAGATAGGCCCAGCGTTCGGGTTCGAATTTCGAATAGGCCCGCACACCGCCATCGGTTCGGTATTCACCGACCAGCATCGAGACCGGTCCATCGCCTTCGGCCTGCGCCAGGATGCGGCCCTCAAACTTCATCGCGGACCCGACCAGCGTCGACAGCAGAAGCGCTTCGCCAAGGATTTCTCCAAGATGGTCTGGATAGGCATGGCGCTGCAGGATCGGCGAGAGCGATCTTGGTCCCATACGCACAATACGGCCCGTGATTGGCAATTTGTCCGACGTGAAGCCAGCGATGAAGTCGTCCGGATTAGATGACAGTGAGCTCACTGAATTTTCCTCTGGGCTGCTGCTGCGCCACCATGTGGCGGCGGCCATGGCGCGAGACAAGCGGCCCCCTGCAGACGCTGACGCCCTGTGCGTTCGCGTGGGCGTTGAGCGAATAGATGAAATCTCGTCTATCTGCGAAAGCCCGATTTAAGCTCAGTTGGATAGGCCTAACCCTCGGTAGATTGACGAGGCCCCGCCCGTGCTGTCCAGATTGCGCTCTTTTCTGTCGCTCGATTCAACAGAGATCGAGGTGAATCGCGCTCGCTACAACGCGCTGAGCAAGCAGGTCCCGCTGATGTACGGCATCCTGTCGATCAACGTGATCGGCCTGTCGGTGACCCATTTTGGGTCTGATGCGCCAATCCTGATGACCATGATCCTCCCTGTGGCGATGGTGGCATTCATGCTGGCGCGGACCGTGAAATACATCAGCACTGACAACAATTCGATGTCCGACGAGGAAATTGTTCGGAGCTTGCGGACAACCTTGAACCTGGTCGTGCCGATAGGCGCGCTGTTCGGCGTCTGGGGCATCCTGTTTCTGCCCTATGGCGACGCTGGCCAAAACGCACAGGCGATCTTCTTCAACGCCGTTTCAGTATCTGCTTGCGCTTTCTGTCTCGCGCATCTTCGCCAGGCGGCGATACTCGTACTTGTAACCGTCACACCGCTCACCTGCGTCGTTCTGATCCTTGAAGGGTCACTGGCCTACACCTCTCTTGCCTTGAACCTTGTCCTGGTCTCGGTGGTTCTCAGCTACATCCTGATCAATATCGAGCGAGACTTCGTTCAGATGATCAACCAGAAGACAGAGCAACGCGAGCACCAGAAGAAGCTTCAGGCCCTCTATGAGGAAAATCACCGCCTCGCGAACACTGACAGCCTGACCTCGCTCCCGAACCGGCGGCAGTTCCTGTCCAAAATCGATGACCTCGTTGATCAATGCGGGAAGGAAAAGTCCAGCTTCGTGGTCGCATTGCTTGATCTTGATGGGTTCAAGGCCATCAATGACGTGTTCGGCCACCCGGCCGGGGACGCGGTACTCATTGAAACATCGGCACGTCTGACCAGTGTCCTTGAGGGAAGGGACGTCACCGTGGCCCGTCTGGCGGGCGATGAGTTCGGCCTCCTGATGCGTAGACCCGGCAGCGACGAAGAAGTTATCTGGCTCGCCCGCAAGGCTTGCGAAGCCCTTCGCGAACCTTTCTCCTTCGATGAGGGCACCGCGAACCTCTCTGCAACGATTGGCCTGGCCCGTTTTCCAGACAGCGCTGAAACTCGTAGCCATCTCTTCGACCGGGCCGACTACGCCCTCTATTTTGCAAAGCAGCATCAGAAGTCTGAACCGGTTTTCTTCTCACAGGACCATGAACGGCTGGTCTTTGAGACCAGTGCGCTCGAACACGCGCTGCGCCACGCGGATCTGGAAACAGAAATGTCGGTGGAATTCCAGCCTTCGCTCGACCTCAAGGCGGGGCATACATGCGGCCTCGAAGCCCTCGCGCGATGGTATTCGCCGACGCTCGGTCATGTCCGGCCGGATCGCTTCATTGATATCGCAGAGAATACAGGCGTCATCGGGCGGCTGACGGAAGTGCTTTTCCGCAAGGCCATCCGCGAAGCCTGCCTCTGGCCAGACCATCTGACGCTCAGCTTCAATCTGTCTGCCGTCAGCCTGAACACGCCACGAGCCGTCACCCGCCTGCTTTCAATGGCCGAACAGTTCGGCTTTCCGTTCAACCGGCTGATCTTCGAGATTACCGAGTCGGCCGTTCTGAAAGACTTCGAGAGCGCGCTTGAAGTGCTCGAAGAAATCAAGGCTGCCGGCGCCCGCATCGCCATTGATGATTTTGGCACCGGCTTCTCAAGCCTGGCTTATGTGCACCGTCTGCCGATCGACGCGCTCAAGGTCGACCGCAGCTTCGTGCGCGATCTCCCACAAAGCGAGAAGAGCACGAACGTGCTTCGCTCCATCCTCGACCTTTGCGAGAATATGAGCCTCAATTGCGTTGTTGAAGGCGTTGAGACCCAGGAACAGTTCGACCTCATCAGCGATCTCGGTGCCAGCCAGATACAGGGCTATTACTACAGCAAGCCTCTCTCGGCTGGAGACGCCCATATGGTTCTCCAGATCGAGTTTGAATCAATCATGCTGCACCGCGCCGCAAGCTGATCTTACCGGACCCAGGCCCCTGGCGCGTTGGTCCGGTAACCGAGCGCGCGGTACGCGGCATCGATGAGGGATTGCCCCCTCTCATTCATCAGCAACCCCTGCCCCATCTGTGACATCGTATAGCTGAACGCCAGACCGCATTCAGGGTCGGCGAAACCAATATGACCGCCCGCCCCGACATGACCGAATGCGTCGCGCCCGATAATCGCAGACTGGGCCTGAGCGCCTTCCAGACCGCGATTGTCCATCGATTTCATGAAGCCCGATGCAAACCGCGTCGGCACCAGCAAGGTCGCATCGCGCTGGGTCGCTGTCGACACCATCGACATCGCTGCCACCCTGTCCTTTGAAACCAGTGAGCCATCGTTGACCGCTAGCGGCGTATACATCGCAACCTGCCCACGAGCGTTGGAGATGCCGCCTGCCCCGCCGATCTCAGCCCGGTGGGCATCCGCGTCATTGGCGCCCCATCCGCCATTATTGGCAAAGGACAGCGCCTGGATTGAGGTTGGATCTCCCATGAGAAGTCCGGCGAAATCAGACAGCTGGTCGCCCTTCTGCGGTATATAAGGAAGGATGGCTGCCATATGTGGCTCCACCCCATCCGGTAGCCCGATCCAGAAATCCGCTCCCGTCGGCCCGGCGACCTCATCGGCGAAGAACTGGCCCAGCGACTTGCCTGAAACCCGGCGGACAAGCTCACCGACCGTCCAGCCAAAATTGACCATGTGATAGCCATTGCGGGTGCCCGGCTCCCACCAGGCCGGCTCATCTTCCATCCGCTTGATCATGTAATCCCAGTCCAGGAACCCGCCGGGCTTCACCGGCTCGCGCAGGGCCGGGATGGCGCTCTCATGGTTTAGCATCATCTGGACCGTGGTCTTCTCCTTGCCGTTCTTGGCGAATTCCGGCCAGTATTTCGAGACCGGCGCCTGAAGCTCCAGCTCGCCGCGGTCGATCAGGATATGCGCTGAGATCGCCGTCGCGGCCTTTGTACAGGAAAAGATGATGGAGACGGTGTCCTCGCGCCACGGGTCCTGCGTTTTCACATCGGCGACACCGCCCCAGAGGTCGACCAGCCTTTCACCGCCGACACTCAGGCAAACCGACGCGCCCTTCTCGCCGCGCTCTTTGAAATTGCGCTCGAACTCCTCGCGCAGCTCAGCAAATTTCGGCTCGCAATGGCCCTGAACCTGTCCAGACATGATGCTCGTTCCTCCCTGCCGTTTTGAGGCGGATATGAAACGAGCGACCTCGCCTTATCAAGCAGAGAGATTTCTGACGTCGGGTTAGCGGAAGAAGACAAGATAGGTGGCAAAGCCGGCAAACAGCAGAAGCCCGCCGATAAAGATCTCGACATCGTACTTCTTGAGAAGGTCCTCGGCACGTTGGCCGACGATCATGACCAGAAGCGCAATGACGAGAAACCGGATCGAACGTGACGCCGTTACCGCAACGGTGAAGAGCAGCACTGAAAAGCCTGCAGCACCCGCAGCGGCGACGCCGATCTGGAAGGGAAACGGCGTTACGCCGATCATGAACAGCGTCGTGAAACCATTATTGTTCAGCTTCTGGAGCGTCGCATCATAGGTCTCCTGAGCGCCAAAGAACGAGATCATCGGTTGCATCAGATCGTCGGCCAGAACCGCCCCAAGCCAGTAGATCAGCAGACCGCCAAGCACATTTCCAAGCAGCAAGGCCAGAGCGACAAGCCAGGCCTGCTTGCGCCTCATAACCATCATCGGAATGTAGACAGGCTCCATCGGCACAAGGACGAAACTGCCCTCCAGAAAGCCCACAAGTATGGCAATCGGATAATAGAGCGGGCCCTTGGCCCACGACTTGATACGCCCCCTGAGCGATTGTGACTGATCGTCGGTTCTGGCTGACATGAGTCACAAACGAGCGATGCAACAGAGGTGTTCCGGTGCTCACTTGTCAGAAGACGGAGATCCTTCATCTGGAACCTGAAATGAACGGGTGATCAGAGCCGACAGGCCATATCAAGACCGGCCTCGATGAGCGCCCCATTAACCGCGCTGACGTGCGAGACCCTTTTAGGTTTGACAGAATGGCGCTTCGCTTGAAGCATCATTGACGCGCCCCTCCTTTGGCCTACCTGCGCTCTGACTTCACTGAGGACGATCACGACCGATGGCCGAGACAACGCTGGAAAAAGCCTACGGGATGCTGACATCGGATGATGATGGCCGTGTCTGCCGGGATATTCCCGAAAGCGCCTGCAATCATCAGCCGAAGAACTTCCTGACCCATATTATCTCCCTCGGGGCGACGAAGACAGCTGACGGCCTTATCGACCCAAAGCTCGTCCTGTCCTGGCTCCTGACGCAACTCGGGGCACCCGCCGCCTTTATCGGCCTGCTCGTTCCGGTGCGGGAAGCGGGCGCCCTCCTGCCTCAACTTCTGACCGCGGCCAGCCTGAGAAAGCTCGCCCAGCGCAAATGGGCTTGGAGCGCCGGCAGCGCCGTGCAGGGCGCAAGCGCTGCAGCAATTGCGCTCTCTGCGATCTTTCTCGAAGGCGCCGCCGCGGGATACGCCATCGTTACAGCTTTGGCGGTGCTCGCCCTCGCCCGCAGCGTCTGTTCAGTCACCTATAAGGATGTTCTCGGAAAGACCGTGTCGAAGGCACGGCGCGGCACGGCCACCGGCACCGCCAGCTCTACCGCCGCTCTCTTCGTCATCATATTTGGCGTCACCCTCGCCAGCGGCTGGCTCAATCGTATGCCTATCGTGATTGCCGGCCTCTTCGTCGCCTCCGGCCTATGGATCGCTGCGGCGCTCTTATTCTCGACGCTTGAGGAAGAACCCGGCGCGACAGAAGGCGGGGCCAACCCACTTGCAGCGGCCCGGGAGAATTTCGGCCTGCTCGCAAAGGACGCCCAGCTTCGCCGTTTCATTGCGACCCGCGGTCTTCTCATTTCAACAGCGCTCGCCCCGCCCTTCATGGTTGCGCTTGGCGCGCCAGACGGAACCGAAAACGCATTTGGAGGCCTGGGGCTTCTGGTCATCGCATCTGCAGGCGCGGCGCTCGTCAGCTCTTACGTCTGGGGCCGCCTCGCCGACCGGTCCAGCCGCAAGGTCCTTGTCTTTTCGGCCATTGCCGCAACCATCGCACTCGCCGCAACGCTCACGCTCAATGCTCTTGGATTGCTCGAAGCGGTCTGGGCCCTGCCGGCTATGATCTTTGCGCTCATGCTCGCCTATCAGGGCGTCCGGCTCGGCCGCTCCACGCACCTTGTCGATATGGCAACCGAACAAACGCGCGCCGCCTACACCGCGCTCTCGAATACGATCATCGGCTTACTTCTGGCCCTTGGCGGCGCGTTTAGTCTGCTGGCAGAAACCGCAGGCGTCCCCGTCGTCCTTGGCGTTCTGGGGGCCATGAGTGCGCTATCGGTACTGGTCGCGCTCGGACTTGAGGAAGTGCAGGCCGAAAACGCCTAGGTAATCGCAGGCGCTATCCGGTCATCGTCATCGCCAGCGGTTTCCTCAGTGCTCTCGGCCGCCCCATCGGTCGTTTCTTCCTCCGGAATGGCATCGGGCGCGTCACAGGCATCGGTTGGTTCGTCGAGGACATCGTGCACGATTGCATTGTCGTCAGGGTCGCACTCGGTCCGCCCCTGAAGGAAGGTATCGAGCCAGGACAGCTCATTCGTGCGCTCACTAAAGGCCTTCAGGGCGATGAGCATAGGGGTCGACAGAAACATGCCGACGAAGGACCAGAGCCAGGCCCAGAAGGCGAGCGAGAGAAAGACCGCCACCGCATTCAGCTTCAGGCGCCTGCCAACGAATACGGGCGTCATGAACTGGCCTTCGACCGTATTGATCAGCCAGTAGACGAATGGCGGTGCCAGCGTCATCAGCAGGCTGTCAAAGGTCACCAGTGCCATGACGAACGCGAAACCGATCCCGGCAAGCGAGCCGACATAGGGGATGAAATTCAGTGCAAACGCGATCACGCCAAAGAAAACAGGGTCGGGCATTCCGAGCGCCCACATCGCAAGGGCGATGGCAACGCCCAGCGCAAGATTGATCGCAAAGATCGTCAGGAAGTATGTCGAGAGCTGGTTTTCCACCTCACGCGCAATCCCGAGCGAGACTTTCTTGCGCGAAACCGTCGGCATGACCCGGACCAGCTTTTCATAGAACATGTCGCCGGAGCCGATAAGGAAGGTCGCCAGAACAATGGCCAGCGCGGCCTGGCCGAGAACATAGGGCGTTGTTTCGGCCCACAGGCTGAAGATGCCTTCCTCGCGCACGACAACGCGTTCGGGGCCCTGATTGCCCCCCTGCATTTGCTCGATCTGCTTGCCCGCCTCGCGGACCGGCTCGAGCACACCGGATATTTCCTGAAGCCGGGTCTGTATCCGGTTCATGATCTGCGGCTCATCGCTGAGAATGGCCGCGAGCGAATTGGAGATCACATAAAGCGTCGTGAATGCCGCGAGGCAGAACACGGTCATGATGATGGCAGCGGCAAAGGCCGGCCCGATACCGAGCCGGCCCAGGAACCTGCGGACCGGACTGAAGATCAGCGCCAGGAAAATGGCGAAGACGACCGGGATAAAGAAAGCCTGCGCAAAGGACAGCGCGCTGACCGACGCGAAAATGAAAAGGCCGATAATGGCCCAATGTGTATAGGCCGGCTCGACCTTGCCTGACAGAATACCTGTTTTCAAAGTCGCATCACCCGCCTTGCACCCGGCCCGGCCTGTCGCCTGAACCTCAACGCATAACGACCAGTCGACGCAGGCGTTCCGCCGGCGCGGCTTCTACTCTGCAGGCCTTGCTGCCTGTGCCTCGATTTCGACCCTCCATCCCGGCCGGATCAGACCGGAAACCTCGACCACAGCGCGCGCTGGCTTGTTTGGCTGCTCAGGCGTTCCAAAGAATTGCGAATAGCCTTCCATGAAGCCGGCAAAGTCCAGGCGCCCCTCATTGACCTCATCGCCAACCAGATAGACGCGCATCATGACGATATCGCCGAGCGACCATCCCGCGCCTTCCATCCGCTCGCGCATGGCTTCCAGCACGCTCTCGGTCTGGCGCTTGGTGTCGCCATAAGCCGCCCGGCTATTTGGGTCGGCTTCCGGGTCGACCACCTGCGGGACAATCCCGCTAACATACATCCCTTCGATATTCCCGCTCGTCTCGACCGCCATGGAAATCGGAAAGTCAGAGCCGGGTATGGCAATACGATTGATTGTGCCCGGCGTCGTCTCCCCCGCAGGTGCAGCCCCGCCGTCCGGCGCATCACTACCGCATGCGCCGAGCAGAAGACCTGCCACCGCCGATCCGGCCAATCCAACTTTTGTCCAGCTTTTCATCTCGCGTCCCCTAACCTGCTCTTGTTCTTTCGTGCACCTGCGCAATCGCATGGTGCGATGATCTTATAGCCGCTTCCATCCACGCGCCAATCGGGCTGAGATGCTGGCCGGCAAACACGATCGGGCCATCGCCGCCCATGACCGCATCGACCTGCGCCCTGCTCGGATGATCCTCGCCGCTCTCGCTTGCCCAGGCGCCCATCGAATAAGGCACATGTGCCCAGTTGACCCCAACGGGCCGGCCAAGCTGCACCGCCTTGCCAGGATGGATCCGGTCAACCGATGCGCGAGAGGCGGCAAATTGCTGGTCCCAGCCCATCGCGGCAAAGCGCTCCGACTGGCCGGCAAAATTATAGGTGCCGATCAGCACGCCGTCGCGCGACTGGAAGGATTGGCTTGGATACCAGGCCATGTTCGAGTCCGTGTCGACAAAGGATATCCCGCCATAGATGTGATCATCGGTCTCCCAGAAGCGCCGAGACTGCCAGGCAACCTTGCCAGCCGCCTCATAGCGGAACGCATTGATCCCGTCGCGCACAGGCTCCGACAGGCCGAGATTGAGCGACTGTACGACGGAGAATGGCAGCGTGCAGACACAGAAGTCGGCTTCGACGACCCCGCCCGTCCCGTCCTTCTGGTCATAAAGCACGCGGACGCCTTCATCGGTGCGACCAAGATAGCTGACCCGCACGCCGTATTCGATCTCGCCGCGCAATTTGGCGGCAAACGCATAGGGGATTGCATCCATGCCCCCCACCGGCTGCAGCATCGTCGCCTGCTGGAACAGCCCCTCGCTGAAGACGAGATTGAGTGCAATGGATCTGTCGGAGATCAGTTCGCGAAGCGGAATGGCGGCGCGGGCTTGCGACGCGGCATTGAGGACAGTTGGCTCCACCTCATAGCCGCTGCGGTCGCTGCCCTGATAGACGGACCCATCGCCGAGCGCGCCATAGACCGACAGAAAGTCGAGAAGCCGGGTCTTGTCTTCGCCAGTCAGATCATCGTCCAGCGCGCCTTGTCCGGCCACTTTGGAGAGAAGTTCGCTGACCCCGCCGCGGATATCATTGACCACCTGGCGGTGATCGACCGGCAGACCATTGCGCAGTTTCGAGCTGACGAATTTCGACGCCCCGCTTTCATTGATGAGCGCTTCGAGTTGTATCCCAAACTCGCGGCAGTAGTTCAGAACCCCGGTGTGAACCGATGGGATACGCGCAGCCCCGGCATTGAAATAATGCCCCGTGTCAAACTGGCAGCGCTGTGGCGGGAGGTGGTCATGTTCCATGACGCTGCCCCGGCGCACCGTCCAGACACGTCCGCCCGGCCGCTCGCGCGCATCTAGAACGCTCACCGAATACCCTGCCTGTTTCAGCTCATGGGCCGCGACCAGACCGGCAATGCCTGCGCCAAGAACCACGACCCGCCGCCCCGATCCCAGCATCGGCTCTGCTTCAGGCGGACCAGTATAAGGCCCGGCTTCCGCAACCAGGCCTAGCGCCTCCATGGCCGTATAGGCGCCGGCTACGCCCATGACCCTGGAAAAATTCCATATCACGTCGCGCCGGGAAATCGATCCGCTCATACTGGCGTCCCCCACAGTTGCAGCATACCCCGTGAGCGCCCAGTCCACCAGCGGAACCTCCTACATGAGGGCCTTGAGCGCTGATGTGACCGGATGTCTGGCACCCGCGCCCAGCTTCGCGGCTGGAAACGGAGCGACGGGAAGCGCGGTCCTGTCACTTGGATATCTTGGCAAATTCAAGCAGAACGCCCAGTTGACACAAAATTGTCATCCTGCGCGCCTGTTGACCGCGCCCGACCTGAGAACTCATTGATGAACACCCTCCCTATTCGCTGCGCCCGTCCCCTGCTTGCAGCTGCCACCGCCGCTCTCATGGCCTGCGGAGTTGCCCAAGCACAGAACACCTCTTCGGTTTCCGGACCCGTGGTCAGCGCCGGCGACCGCGAAGTGGAATACAGGTTCGGTTGGGTTCCGGGCGAAGACGGCCGCGGTGACAGCTTTGGCCACCGGTTTGACTATCGTCTCTCGGTCAATGAGCGAACCAGTCTGAAGGTCGCCACAAATTTCGAGGACAATCCGGGGGAGGATATCCGCTTCGACAATATCAATGTCGAATACCTCATCGAACTCTCGCCCGAAGATGCCGACATCTGGAAGACCGGTATCCGCTTTGACGCCCGCGTGTCCAACGGCCCCGATCCAGAGCGGATTGGCTTCAACTGGCTCAATCAGTGGCAGCTGTCAGACAGGCTTCGCGCCCGGGCCCAACTCATCGCGACGCGCCAGCTCGGCTACAACGGCCGCAAATCCATCGATTTCGAGGTTCGCTCCAGCCTGAGCTGGAAGATCGGCGCCGATCATGACATCGCCCTGCTGAGCTTCACCAATCTCGGCTCGAGCGATGATTTCAGCGTTGGCGGGCGCGTCCAGCAGGCTGGCCCTGCTTTGTCAGGCAAGCTTGGCAACGGCTATGGCTGGACGGCAGGCACGCTCTTTGGCCTCTCGGATGCCGCCCCTGAGAACGACATCCGGCTCTGGATCACCAAAAGCTTCTAGGCGTGCGCTAGTCGAACACCACGACCTGGCGGGCGACCGTGCCTTTGTTGTCCTTCAAATTCTGAAGCGCGCCCGTAATGCCATCAAGCCCGATCCGGTCGGACACGAGATCATCAAGATGGAGCCTGCCCTGCTTGTAGAGCTCGATCAGACGCGGGAAATCGACCCGGAACCGGTTCGACCCCATCACGGCGCCCTGCAGCCGCTTTTCGGTGACCAGCAGCTCGATGCCCGGCACCTCGATGTTCACGCCGGGCGGGATCATGCCGATAATCGTGGAGACGCCGCGCGGACGCAGCATCAGATAGGACTGCTCGGCCGTCAGCTTCAGACCGATACACTCAAACGAATAATGGACGCCGCCGCCGGTCAGCTCTTTGACCTGCTCGACCGGGTCGCCATTCTTCGGATTGACGAAATCGGTCGCGCCGAACTTCTTCGCCATCGCCAGCTTTTCATCTGAAAGATCAACCGCGATGATCCGCGAGGCGCCGGCAATCGCCGCGCCATTGATCGCCGAGAGGCCGACCCCGCCGCAACCGACCACTGCCACGGTCGAGCCGGGCTCAACTTTCGCGGCATGAAACACCGACCCGACACCGGTAATGACACCGCACCCAATCAGCGCCGCCTGCGCCATGGGCATTTCCGGATCGATGGCGCACAGCGTGTTCTCATGCACCAGGATCTGCTCAGCAAAGGACGACAGGTTGAGGAACTGGTTGAGCGTTTCCTTGCCTGCATAAAGCCGCGGCGCATCCTCTGGCGCCCGGTTGAACAGCGGCCGGTTAACCGTGTGGCAGACCGACATATGGCCGGTCAGGCAGAACTCGCACGTCCCGCAGAAGGGCGAGAGGATAGAGACGACATGATCGCCCGGCTTCACCGCCGACACCATGCTGCCCACCTGCTCGACCACGCCCGCACTCTCATGACCCAGAATGGTCGGTAACTCATGCGGAAAAGCCCCGTCCCAGAAGTGCACGTCCGAATGGCAAACGCCGACGGCCTTGAGCCGTACCAGAACCTCACGCGGTCCGGGTTTGGAGATCGAGACCTCCTCAATCGACAGCGGCTTGTTAGGCTCACGCAATACGGCAGCTTTCATGGTGTTTCCTCCTGTTGCGGCGCGCTCTTTTCGGCGCGTCTTTGACCGCAACTTTGGCCCACACCCTCAGTGCTGACTAGGGGGTGCGCAGGGGAAACCGTCTTTCAACTTGCGCCCAAGCCGCGCTAAGGTGCGGGCGGCGGGTTCGGCAGTGGGGAACACATCATGGCAGGCGGCGTAGACGGCATAAGCCAGGAATGGTGGGACCGCTGGTGGGCAAAAGACTGGTCGTGGGAGGGACTGGCGAAGAAGCCTTGGAGGGGATGGGTCGTACCCGAGCCGGGAGCGGAGCCAGAGGCAGATGATGAATATGATTGGCCGGGAGAGCATCCCAATCTAGCACAACGCTTTGGTCCCGAAGCGCGCCCGGCATCGCTTCAGGACTATTGGCGCGATCAGGAAGATAGTCTTCAGGTCTGGCAGGATGAAAACGGCACCCCCATCAAATATAAAGGCCGCACCTGGGCCTTTACAAAGCTACACCTCCCCTTTCTCTGGCCGGACAACGCAGAGACACCGAAGGCAAACTGGGAACCGACGGCGCTGAACGCGCTTCTGAATAACCGAATGAATCGCGTCAATGACCGCGCCTTTATGGAAGGCCTTCAGACGTTCGTTGACTGGCGAGCCCAATTGCAAGGGGGTGTCATACTCGAATTCGATGTTCAGCGATTGCCGGTAAACCTGCGGCCAGGATGGGAGCAGATCAAACTCTCTATCTGTTGCGAGATTTGCGCCTTTGCCGGTGACACGTGGTTTAGCAAGACCTGTTTTGCCGGTCGAGCCTCGTTCGATGAAGCTGCCTTTTCCGCACTTGCCCGGTTCGACAGGACCACCTTTGTCGATAAAGCGTCGTTCGAGAGGGTAACGTTTGCTGGTGAAGTTCGGTTCGACAAGGCCTCATTTGCCCGTCGGGCCTCGTTCCGAGAGTCCACCTTTGACGGCGCCCCGTTGTTCCGCGAGGCCACCTTTGTCGGTGACTCAAGCTTCGACAGCGCCAACTTTGCCGGTCACGCCTCATTCCACCTGGCCATCTTTGGCGGCCCCGCGTCATTCGACATGGGCGCCTTCGATGGTGGGGCCTCGTTTGAGGAGGCCGCCTTTGACGATAAATCCTCTTTCGACAAAGCCGCCTTTGCCGGTGCCTCGTTCCAAAGGGCAACCTTTGAGCGTGACGCCCGATTTCGGCAGGCCCGCTTTGCCGGTGACGCTTGGTTCCACCAAGCCGCCTTTGCCGGTGACGCCTGGTTTCAAGAGGCGAACTTTATCGGCTCCGCCCATTTCTACGAAACTGCCTTTGTCGGTGACGCTTGGTTCTACGACGCTTCCTTTGCAGGTTATACCTCGCTCGATAAGTCCGCCTTTGCCGGTGACGCCCAGTTCTCTAGGGCCGCCTTTTCCGGTGATGCGTCGTTCCAAGAGGTCGTTTTTGCCGGTGATATCTGGTTCACCGGCAAAGGCACATCTGTCACAACGGATAGCTGGAAAGGTGCCGTGCACATCAAGGCGCTGAGCACCACTTCCTCAGGCCCCGCCCATGGCGAAATCGAATTTCCTGAACAGGACAGCTGGATAGCAAGACGCTCGTTTCCCACTGCGTCTTTCAGACAGGCTGTCTTTATGGGCTCAGCACGATTCGATAATCGCGATTTTCTCTCAAATACTTCTTTCACGAACGCCATCTTTCTGCGCGAAGCGGAATTTCATGACAGCAAACTGCATCGCGGCATCTCGTTTCGCGACACGCAGATGAAGTCTGGGGTGGAAAGGGGGTCGGCGTTTCCAGAAATTGACCCACAATTTCAGCCCAGTTGGGACGCCGCGCTAAATCGTCTTTATGGCGCCGAAAAACGCGCCGCGGAAATAGAAGGCAAACCGGTTCCCGAATTCGAAGTCTGGACAAAAGACTTCACTCAAAAGCGCCAGACGGCTGAAGATGATTTCAGCGCGGCCCCGCAGAATGAACAGTCAGCCTATTTTGGACGCCTGGAAGACTGTTACCGTACGCTGAAGCAGCTCAATGAAGACAAGCGTGACCGGGGTCAGGAAGCGCGCTTCTTCAAGCTTGAACTTAAAGCCAGACGCAAACGCCGCGACCGGCATGTTAAAAGGCCAGAACGGTTGGCCTCCGATGTCTATGGCGCGATTTCTGATTTCGGCACGTCGCCCCTTTTGCCCTTGGGTTGGCTGGCGGGATCGGTCTTCGTCTTCGCCCTACTCTACTGGATGATGGGGACATGGTTTGCCTTCACGCCATCCTGGCAAGGGTGGGGCGACGCGCTGTCATTCTCCTTCGGGCGCGTCCTACCCGTCGGGCCATGGAGCGAACCGGATGCCTGCGGTCTGATAGGCCGCTTGCTGGACCTTTCGCCAGAGCCGGGGTCGGATCCCTGCGCCATTCAGGACGGGGTCGACTATAAGTTGTGGTGGCCGGGCACGCCGATCTGGATACGCCTCATCGCATCCTTCCAGTCGCTCTCCGCCATCGTCCTTGTCTTTCTCTCGGGCCTCGCAGTCCGGCGGAAGTTCCAGATCAACTGAACTCGCCGTTTACTGCCGGATCTCGTACACCAAACAGGCCTGCGCACTGATGCCGACCTTGTCAGGTGTGTTGGGCAGTTCCAGCGCATCGAGATCATCTGCGGTGATGCTCTCGCTTCCCGGACTTGGCGGCGGTGGGGGTGGAGGCGGTGGGGGCGGTGAGGAGCTTCGCATATAGGACGTGGCCCCGACAGAGCCGCTCCATTCGCCGAGACATGGCCCAGAGCCTTCCTGAACGACCAGCAGCCGCCCCAGCGACACGCCAGCGGCCTCTGCCATCAGCTGCGCGCGCTCTCGCGCATCGACAATGGCGGCCCGGTAAGCGGCCTGCAGGATGTCGGTATCGCGCTGCAGGCTATTGTTGAAATAGCTGGAGGTTTCTGGCCCGACAGCCAGCGCCGCCGCGCGCGTCCGGCTCGCCTTGGAGAGGTCCTTCACGCCGACGGAATAGAGGACGCTCGCCTCATAGGCGCGGATATTGTCGGCCGAATAATCGGTGACCAGATTGCCCTCATCATCTTCGACCTGATTGTAGATGGCCGAGACGCTGACGCGGCTCTCAATCGTCAAATCATCACCAGCGACACCCTCCATGGCCTGATAGGCGCGCTTGGCCCGCGCCGTGGCCAGCCGTGTTGCTTCGGCAGAGGTGCGGGCGGTATTCTTGAACCCGACAGAGAAATTCGACCGGTTGGGATCGACCTGAAGCTCTGCGCGCCCGATCGCCTCGATGACCGGCTTGTCGATCCAGTATGGCTGGCTGAAACTGGTCGCTTCCTGTCCAAGCGCCGAGCCTGCGCAAACCAAAGCCGCAATGGCCGGAACAACTGATCGCATCCTATACCCCCCACTAAGTCCCACGCCAAAACACTACACGAGCGCGGGCGGCACGCCAGCACCTGAGAAAAGAATTTCGAAAATTGGCGAGGCGTTCAAGCGAAGGGCTGGTCGATGGACGGCGACAGCGGGCTGAAGAGCTCAGGTCCCTCCTCAGTCATGTAGAGACAGTCTTCCAGACGCACGCCGAACTCGCCGAAGATGTAGATGCCCGGCTCATTTGAAAAGCACATCCCCGGTGCCAGCAGCGTGTCCTCACCCTCAACGAAATTCACCGGCTCATGGCCGTCCATGCCGATACCATGGCCGAGGCGGTGCGAGAGCCCTGGCGTCCTGTAACCCGGCCCATAGCCTTGCGCTTCATAGAAAGCGCGCACCGTCTCATCGACGAGACCTGCCCGCACGCCGACCTTTGCGGTCTCAAGCGCCAGTTCCTGGCCTTCCTTCACCGTATTCCAGACCTCGCGCTGTTTCGCCGTCGGCTCTCCGAACACCCAGGTCCGCGAGATATCAGACTCGTAGTCATGCACCCCGCAGCCACAATCCATGAGAATGACGGAGCCTTCGCGCACGGTCTGAGGGCTGCGTGTGCCGTGCGGATAGGCGCTTGCCTCATTCAGGAGCACCATGGAAAACTCGACATTGCCGCCAAGCTGGCGCGTTGCCTCGCTCATCATGGCAGCGATGTCGCCCTGGCTCATGCCAAGTTCGACCCTGGGATAAATATGGCGATAGGCAGCCAGCGTCACATCATTGCCCGTCTGCATCAGGGCGATCTCGGCGGGCGACTTGTACATACGCACACCGCGCGTGACGCTCATGCCGGAGACGAGATCGAAAGCAGGCGCCGCCCTGACGATCCCGTTGGAGACGAAATGCCGGACGGTCTCCTCAATGGCGATCTTGCCGCCATCAAGCCCGAAATCGCTGAGCGCGCCAGCAACCAGCGCAAACGGGTTCTCATTTTCATGCCAGGTGCGCACCTCGACATCGGCCTTCACCGTCTCGCGAATGGATGGCTCTTCAAAGTAGGGCGTGATGACAACGGGCGTCCCCTCCTGGGGAATAACGACGCCGGTAAAACGCTCAGATCGCCACCATTGAAGGCCGGTGAAATAGACAAGCGCCGAGCCCGCCTCGATGACCAGCGCATGAATGTCCTGCGCCTGCATCAGTCGTTGGGCTTTCGCGATCCGCGTCTCGTGCTCAGCCTTGCTGATGGGTTCGGCATCCGCCGCGAGGTTTGGAAGCGCTGCGCCGCCGTCGGAGGGCTGCGCGCGCGCTGCGACGCCCCCTGCCCCGATCATGAGACCAGCGGCCCCGCCCACCTTCAACAGATCGCGTTTCGTCAGCATACCCATCCTCCCGGCTGTTCGCATCCGGGCAGCACTCTGACGGCGCGAACCTATTTGTCCAGACACCACCGCATAATGGCTTTCTGGGCGTGGAGCCGGTTCTCTGCCTCCTCGAAGACAAGCGAGTTCGGCCCGTCGATCACTTCGCTGTCGACCTCTTCGCCGCGATGGGCGGGCAGGCAGTGCAGGAACTTCGCGCCGGGCTGGGCAAGGTCCATCAGCTCTTCGGTCACGGCAAAGGGCTCAAGCTCTTCGAGGCGTTCATCGGCGTCGGTATCGCCCATCGAAACGAAGGTATCTGCGATTACGACGTCTGCGCCCGCAACGGCATCTTCTGCCGTGCTGCAAAGCTCGATGCGCCCCTGCATCTCACGCGCAAGCTCGATGTCGTCATCGTCGGGCGCATAGCGGTCAGGGGTGCCGATCGCCAGCGTGAAGCCAAACTTCGGCGCGGCATGGATAAAGGACGAGCAGACATTATTGCCATCGCCGACCCAGGCAAGCCGCGCACCCTTGAGCGCCAGCCCGTTTTCTTCCAGCGTCATGAGGTCGGCCATGATCTGGCAGGGATGCGAGCGGTCCGTCAGCCCATTGATAACCGGCACGCCCGCTGAATCTGCGAAATCCTCGATATCGCTATGCTCATTGGCACGGATCATGACGAGGTCGACATAGCGCGACAGGACACGCGCCGTGTCACCTATGCTCTCACCGCGGCCAAGCTGCATATCGGCAGAGTTCACCACGATGGACGTACCACCAAGCTGGCGAATGCCCACATCAAAGCTGGTGCGGGTGCGCGTCGATGACTTCTCGAAGATCATCGCCAGAATATGGCCGTCCAGCGGCGCGCCTTCATCGGAACGTCCCTTGGGCCAGCCCTTGCGGGCCGACTTCATCGCATGCGCATCATCAAGGATGGCCCGAAGCTCACTTGCTTCGAGCTGCCAGATATCGAGGAAATGCCTGATCGCCATGGCTTGTCTGCCTTCCCGTGTGAGCGCCAGAAATCGAAGCGCGCGCTTTAGAGCATAATCGGCGCTGATGCAAAATTGCCGTCCAGTGACAGCTCCGCTGGAACCGCCGGCGCGTGGGGGAATTTCATTTGATCGGCGCTTTACACTCTGTATTTGTGGAACAGAGACACAGAACTAAACGCCAGTTGCCCGGGATCTGGCAGGAGAAATACAGCGCCAACCATGTCGACTCTGAGACTACGTCTTCGCGAGGAAACCAGGGATGCGCATGCCGCCGTGGACGCCCTTTTCAGCCAGCACGACCTCTCCACCCGAAACGGTCTGAGCTCGGTACTACGGGCCCACTCGGTTGCCCTGAACCGGACGCTTTCGGCCCTCTCAAACCAGACTTCCACCTATGCAAAGACGCTTCAGACAATGATTGCGGCGATTGATGAAGACCTCAAGGCGCTCGATGAAGCCGTTCCAGGCGAACGCCATTTCGCCGACCCCGCTCCCGATGTTCATCCACTTGGGCTGATCTATGTAATTGCCGGGTCCACGCTCGGTGCGCGAATACTACTCTCAGACATCCAGGCATCCGGTGATCCAAAGGTTGCCGCCGCGACGCGGTATTTTGCCTGCCCAGCAACCAGTGAAATGTGGAAATCGGTCAGTAAAACCCTCAAGTGCTGGTCAGGTCAGCCACATGAAGAAAACAAGATAGTGACTTCCGCACAAACGGCTTTTTCGTGGTTTGAGGCGGCACACAGTACCGTTCAGAAAGCAAGTAACGACGTATGACGACCCCGACCGTGTCCCCCGACACCAAGATCGACCTCACGAACTGTGACCGCGAACCGATCCATATCCTTGGTCATGTCCAGCAGTTCGGCTGCCTGATTGCGGTGAATGCCGACTGGCTGGTTCAGCATGTTTCGCTGAATGTCCGCGAATTTCTGTCGCTGGACCCGGAATCCATCGTTGGATCTGCCCTCAGCGATCTCATCACCGCCGACGCACTGCGCGCCATTCGCGGTCGCGTCCAGCAACTTGATGGCGCCGACGCCGTCGAACGTCTGTTTGGTATCGAGCTGATGGCTGGGTCAGATACCCGCCACAATATCGCCGTTCACCTCTCCGGCCAGTCCGTCATCATCGAGATCGAGCCACAGCGCGCGGAGATGACAAACGACTACACCTCCTATGTGCGCCCGATGATCGACCGGGTCCGCAAGGCGAAATCGGTCCCGGAACTCTGCAAGATCGCGGCGCGCCAGATGAAGGCGCTGACCGGCTTCGACCGGGTCATGGTGTACCGGTTCGGCGAGGACCAGTCAGGCGAGGTTATCGCCGAAGCCGTCAGCCCGAACGTGGATTCCTTTCTCGGCCTGCATTACCCGGCAACAGACATCCCCCAGCAGGCGCGCGAACTTTATCGAAGAAACCTTCTGCGCATCATCTCCAACGTCAAGGAAACGGTCTCGCCAATCATTCCAGAGCGCGGGCCCGAGGGCCGCCCGCTTGATCTCTCGATGAGCGGGCTACGTGCGGTCTCACCCATACATATCGAGTATCTGAAGAATATGGGGGTCGATGCGTCCCTGTCTGTATCGATCCTGCACCGGGACGAGCTATGGGGCCTTTTTGCCTGCCATCATTATGAGCCGCGCGTCCTGCCCTATGAAATCCGCTCGGCCGCAGAACTCTTTGCCCAGCTATTCAGCTTTGTGCTCGGCCAGCTCATTGCCGATGAGGCCAGCCAACATCACCGGCGCGTCCAGGTCCTGCATGACCGGCTGATGGCTCAGCTTGCGGGCGGGCGGTCCGTGCAAGACCACTTCCCTGCGATCGCGGAGGCCTTGAGCTCGGTTATTCCGAATGACGGCGTCGCCGCCTGGGTTGATGGAGAGTATGTCGCAACTGGAAAAACGCCCACGCGTGAAGATTTCATGGGCATCGTCCGCTTCCTGAACACCACGGCAGGAAGCCGCGTTTACGCCACCTCCCAGCTTGGTGAGGTTCACCCGCCGGCAAGAGACTATGTCGACCGTGCAGCCGGGCTTCTCGCCGTGCCCGTCTCGCGCCGGCCGCGCGACTATGTCGTTCTGTTCAGGGAAGAATTTGCGCAGAAAGTGAACTGGGCGGGCAATCCTGAAAAGCCGGTCACTTATGGCCCCAACGGCGCGCGCCTTACCCCCCGAAAGAGTTTCGAGAGCTGGCAGCAGACCGTTACCGGCAATTCGGTCCCCTGGCGGAGTGCGGAAATCTCTGCCGCCGAACAGCTTCGGGTCACGCTTCTGGAAGTCGTGCTTCGCATGTCGGATGAGGCCCATCAGGACCGCGAGCGCGCAAATGAGCGCCAGGAACTTCTTATCGCGGAGCTTAATCACCGCGTTCGCAATATCCTCAACCTCATTCGCGGTCTGGTCAGCCAGAGCGCCCGTGAAGCCACCTCGATCGTTGAGCTCAGCAACATCATTGGCGGCCGGGTGCAGGCCCTCGCCCGGGCACATGATCAGCTCACCGAAGACAATTGGGCGCCAGCCTCACTGCACAGGCTTATCCGCACCGAGACAGAGGCTTATCTTGGTCTCAAGGCCGCGCGTGTGAAGCTTGAAGGCCCGGACGTCCTGCTCATGCCAAATGCGTTCAGCACATTGTCGCTGGTCCTGCATGAGCTGACGACGAACTCGGCCAAATATGGCGCGCTGGCGGACTCCGAGGGCCAGATCACAATTGGCACCGAAGCAACCTCCGACAATGAACTTTCACTGTCATGGCGCGAATCCGGCGGCCCCGCGGTTCAGGCCCCCACACGCCAAGGCTTTGGTACAACCATCATCACCAAATCGATCCCGCATGAGCTCGGTGGCGCAGCGGATTTGCGCTACGCCCTGACAGGGCTGGAAGCTGATTTCGTGATCCCCGCCGGTCATGTTTCAAGCTTCACCAAAGCCGCCAAAGGTGCCATGGCCTCTGAGCCAGCCAGCGTTCAGGAACCGCCCTGCGCCCCGGTGCTGGAGGGCAGCGCCCTCCTCGTCGAGGACAATATGATTATCGCCCTCGATGCAGAAGACCTGCTCAAGGCAGCAGGTGCCCGGACCGTCTCCCTTTGCGGCTCGGTCAAGGAAGCCCGGCAGGCGCTCTCATCAACCGATTTTCAGTTTGCACTCCTTGACGTCAATCTTGGCAGCGAGACCAGCGAACCGATCGCCGCCGAATTGCGCGACAGGGGCGTCCCCTTTGTGTTCGCGACGGGGTATGGCGACTCGAGCGCGCTCTCCTCGAAGTTTCTGAACGTGCCGATTCTGAAGAAGCCTTATGATGAGAACGGTCTGAACGACGCCATCAAGGCGGCGCTTGCCTGATAGGGTTTAATTGAGCGCAGGTCGCTTGCCTTGAAGCCCGCCAGACGTACAGTCGGGTCAATGGGTAATGCTCTTGTTCCAACATCGCCGCCGCCTGTCCCGGATGCTGCCGCTGACGGCCCACTGCTGTTTGGCTGTGTGCTCGACGGGCGCGGCGGGTGCCGGGATGTCGACTGGAACACGGCCCGCAGCTGGACACCGTCGCGCGTCGGCGAGGTCCTCTGGCTTCATCTCGATCGCATGTATGCCGATCTCGATGACTGGCTGACCGAAACGCTCGATCTGAACGAAGCCACTGCCGACGTCCTTCTGTCGAACGAAACCCGGCCGCGTGCCTTCCGGGAAAAGGACGCGCTCGTGACCGTTCTTCGCGGCATCAATTTCAATCCGGGCGCCGAGCCCGAAGACATGATCGCGATGCAGATCTGGTGCGATGGCAACCGTCTCATCACCTTGCGCCGCCGACGGCTCCAGACGCCGCGCGATGTCTATGCCGAGCTCAAGAACAATCAGGGTCCCTCTACGTCCGGAGACCTGTTCACGCTGCTGGCTGAAGAGCTCGTCATCAAGATGAACCGGTCGATCGTCGACATGAATGACCGGATCGACGAGATGGAAGAAGACCACGATTGCGACATAGAGGACCTACTCTCCGAGATCGCGTCGATCCGGCGCAATTGCCTTGCCCTCAAGCGCTATATGTCGCCGCAACACGAAGCGGTGCTGACCATCCAGAAATCCTCGCCGCCCTGGTTATCTGAAGAGAATCTGACTGATATACGCGAAACCGGCGAAAGGCTGCGGCGCTATCTGGAAGACCTCGACGTCTCCAAGGAGAGCGCGATCGTCCTGCAGGACGACCTGAACAATCGCGCGCAGGCGAAGATGAACCAGACCATGTATATGCTGTCCATCGTCGCCGCGATCTTCCTGCCCCTCGGCTTCCTGACTGGCCTCCTGGGAATCAATGTCGGCGGTATTCCAGGCGTGGAATCGTCCAACGCCTTCTGGATTACCTGCGGTGCCCTTGGCATTCTCATGGGCTTTCAATTCTTTATCTTCCGGAAACTCAAATGGCTTTGATGACACTCGTTTCTCACCTTGCGCGGCAAGCGACCCCAAGTGAGCAGATTGCCGAAGAATTACCGAACGATGGCGAGGACCCCCAGAACGAGGGGGGAGGCGAAGGCGGGGACGAGGACGGCAATCTTCTCGAAGCCAATATCAACTGGCAGGACATCCAGGAAACGACGATGTCGGGCCTGCAGACCTTTCAGGAAAATTTCATTTCATGGGGCTCGCTCTGGCAACTGATTGCCGTGCTAGCTGCCCTTGGCATCGGCTATTTCGGGTCGCGCTATCCAACAAAGCGTTTGCGGGCCTACGCTGAAAGCCGCGAAACGCGGGACGTGCTGACCCGGTTGACGCTCTCGGTTGCGAAGATTGTCTGGCCAGCCTTCACGGTGGTCCTGCTCTGGATTGCGACAGCCGTATTTGAATCGGTTGGCTTGCCGAACGAGGGACTTCGTGTCGCCGCCAGCCTCATGAATGCCTGGATCGTCGTGCGTTTCGTGACGTCAAACCTGCAACCCGGCTTCTGGCAGACCGCCATTGCCGTGGTCGCCTGGACGGTCGCCGCGCTGTACATCCTTCACCTGCTTGATGAGGTCACATCGGCACTGAACGCCGCCGCCTTCTCCGTGGCTGGCGTCGAAGTGACCTTGCTGAGGGTTATCACAAGCGTGTTCATTGCCGTCGTGGCTCTGTGGCTCGGCCGGGTTGCCGGCGATGCGGCGCAGTCGCAGCTTAAATCTAACAAGGCGCTCAACCCTTCGATGGCCGGCCTTCTGGGGCAGGTGCTGAAAGTGGCCTTCATGGCAGCTGCCATCATCATTGCAATGTCGACGCTCGGGGTGAACCTGACCGCGCTGACCGTCTTTGGCGGTGCGCTTGGTGTCGGTATCGGTTTCGGCCTCCAGTCGATCTTCTCGAACTTTATTTCCGGCATCATCATTCTCTTTGAGCGCTCTGTAAAAGTTGGAGATTTCATAGAGCTTCAGTCCGGCGTGACGGGTCTGGTGAAGGAAATAAACATCCGCTCCACGCTGATCACGACCAATGATAATGTCGACATCCTCGTCCCCAATGAAGAGTTCATCAAATCGCAGGTCATCAACTGGACCCTGCGCGACGCCCGCCGCCGCATGCGGGTTGGGTTTGGGGTCGCCTATGGCACCGACAAGGAACTGGTGAAGAAGGCCGCGCTTGAGGCCGCTGAGGAGGTCAACTGGACCTTTAGCGGCATTCCGGGCCGTGAGCCACAGGTCTGGCTGGTCGGCTTCGGCGATTCCAGTCTCGATTTTGAACTGGTCGTCTGGCTCACCGAGGAAGCGGTGAAGAAGCCGGCCCGGGTGAAAGCCGACTATTACTGGGCGCTGCACACCGCCCTCTACAAATACGAAATCGAGATCCCCTTCCCGCAGCGCGACATCAACTTCCGCAATGTCGGCGAAATCGCCCTCCTCAAGGATGGCGCAAAGGTCTCCGACAGCGGCCCGAAACAAGCCGCTGCAGAACCATCCAGCGCGAAGTCTGCCGATGAACCAACCGGCGGCTCAACCGTGCTGGGAGATGACGCAGTCGATGATGGAGACGGCGACGTCGGCGATTGAGGGACAGCCACCTCTATCCCGGCTTCAAGCTCTAGCGTGCAAGCCAGTCCAGAGCCGCCTGCAAGGCGAGGTCCGGCCCGGCCCCATTGTCGGCCGTCACTTCATGGGTCGGGTGCCAGACATGACGTTCCATACCCTTGATATGGTATAGATTATAGCTCGGCAGACGCACAGACCAGCCGCTCGCAGGGAGCTTATAGACCTCTACGCCACCGGCCAGCGCCGCCATGGGAGAGCCAAAAACCCTTGCGCGTCGCAGCCCATCAAAGCCGATGGCCATCCCCTCGCCCATGCTGCCCGTCCAGCGGCCAGCCAGCACTGCGACCGGCCTTTTCACACGCCAGGGGCCTCTTGAGGCGACCCGGCGCACCGCCTCGCCTTCCCAGCGCGGACCCGCTTTCTGATAGGGCCGCACACCGCGAATGAACCGGCCGAGCATCGGTTCGGCGACACTGGTATTGCCGCCGCTCGGCGTATTGCGAAGGTCGATGATCCAGCCATCGACGCCTTTCAGCTCTTCCAGCGCGGCGTCGAAAGCCTCAACGGCGGCCTCATCGCCAAGCGAATCCTCGATTCGGATATAGCCGATATTACCTGTCAGGCGCTCATGACTGACCAGCGCCTCAGGCGTGTCTGGCACTGGCTCTTCAAGGACGAGGTCTGTTTCTGTCCCGCCCCTTTCGACCGTCACGCCGCGCAACTGGCCGCGATATCCCGCAGCCTGTGCGTTCAGGGCCCAGATCAGCCGCGCCTCGCTGACCGCATTGCGGCCATAGCCTATTCGGTCGAGCGCTGCGCTCAGGATCGGCACGCCATTGAGGGCCACGGCCTGGTCGCCCACCTCCAGCCCGGCAGCGGCAGCGCCAGAGCCGGGCCGGACCGCCGTCACGATGGCCTTTCCACCTTTGAAATCAATCCAGTAATCGCTGCCCGAAGGCACGAGCCGGGGCGAGCTGGACGAATTAATGTTCAGCGAGACATGATTGTCCCAGAGCTGATCCAGCATGGTTTCGAGAAGCGATAGATGCCCGGCGGGCGTCTCGGCCTTAGGTTTCAGCGCAGCTTCTTTTGCGCTTTCGCAGGTCGCCTCCCAGACCGCCTCTCGCGGAGCGAAATAGACATAGTGCTCGCGCACGGTCTGGCAGAGCGCCTCAACATCCTGCAAGGCGCCGGGGGCCGTTTCCGGCAAGGTTCGTTCCGAGTTTCCGACAGCTGAATGGGCGTTTGCACGGTGTACCGGCGGTGTCCCCACGGTGCACAGACAGGCCAGCAGAGCGCCTCGAAAAAAACCTGCGAATAATCGCATCAGATCCGCTCTCCCTCAAACCGATTGGGTGCGTCTGCTCGCCCCGATCAGGTCCGCTTAAACCGGATTGTCTTGCCAAGAATGAAACCGACAATGAGGCAGATCACCATGACAAAGAAACGCCGGGTCGGGAAAGTGAAGCCAAGAAAATTGACCTCTATCTGGGTCATGTTCTGCAAGGCAAAGATCATCACCAGGATGAACAGGATCAGCGCGAGCCAGCTTTTCGGGTTCTTCAACATGATCTTCGCTCCAGTCGTTCTATCTACATGGGAGCTGCGATACTGGCCCTTCAGTCCTCTTGGTCAAGGGTGCGACCATGTTGGAGGAACGTGGCTCACCTGCTGGAGTTAATAGGCTAATGATCGGTTCGGACCTCTTGCTCAAAATCAGAAGCGCTCCTGCATACCGCCGGTATGCGCGGCCAACGGTGAATACGGTCACCCGGACATTCCGGCGCATCGGCGAGGATGACGTCGCGCTCGTATCAGGGGGTGTCGCATTTTACGCCTTCCTGTCGGTCTTCCCGGCGGTGGCGTGCGCACTGATGATCTGGGGGCTGTTTACCAGCTCTGCCGATCTTCGCGACTACTTCCAGATCATGCAGACCTTTCTGCCTGAAGAAGCCTACCGCCTGATCACCAACCAGATGATCCGCATCGCGGAATCGCAGTCATCGGGCCTTTCCTGGGGCGCGCTCCTGTCGCTTGTGATTGCGCTCTGGTCTGCCTCGCGCGGGGCAAATGCGCTGCTGCTGGCAGTTGCCGTAACTTATGACCACCCGACCAAGCGCGGCTTCATTCAGCAGAATATACTGGCCCTTGGCTTCACCGCCGGCTCGATCATTTTCGCGATCATTTCGCTCGCCGCCATTGGCGCTGTGCCGCCGATTATCGAAGCGCTGCAGCTTGGCGCGCTGCTTGATGCGCTCTTGCGGATCGTGCGCTGGCTGGGCCTGATCAGCATTTTCCTGCTCGGCATCTATGCCTTCATGCGGACCGCTCGCCCGCACGGGGTGCGCTCGCAGGAAAGCCGCTCTCGGCCCGTCTTGCCCGGCGCGATTGTCGCCGGCGTTATCTGGCTTTTCGCGTCTGTCGCCTTCTCATTCTATCTGAGCGCCTTTGCCGACTATAATGAGACGTTCGGGTCCCTAGGCGCCGTTGCCGCGCTCCTCATGTGGCTGTGGCTATCGGCCTTCGCGATCTGCACCGGCGCCGAAACAAACGGCGTGATCAGCAGGCGTGACCGCGGCCTGACCACGAAGACCGCGAAAGGACGCGGCGGCAAGGCCCGCAAATCCAGCCGCCCCACCTCCAACAGCAAAACCGGCTGAACGCGGCGTCATGGCTTGCCGCAGGCGGGCGCGCCGATAGTCTCCCGGCCAAACGATAAACACGCCGGAGGAGACGCGCGATGAAACTCTTTAATTCAGTTGGTCCGAACCCACAGACCGTCCGCACATTTGTCGCCGAGCGCGGCATCCAGCTGGACATGGCCGATGTCGATCTGATGGGCGGTGAAAACCGCAAGCAAGCCTATCTGAAGATCAATCCCGCAGGCCAGATGCCCGCCCTGATCCTCGAGGACGGCTCGCTCATCACGGAAATCACGGCGATCTGCGAGTATCTCGACGAGACACAGCCCGGCGACAGCCTGATTGGCGCAACGCCTGAAGAGCGCGCGCAGACACGCCGCTGGATGCGCTGGGTCGACCTTGAAGTCGTTGACCCGATGACGCGCGGCTTTCGCTATTCAGAGGGCCTGCCTCTCTTTCAGGACAGAATGCCCTGCTTTCCGGACGCCGCGCCGGGCCTCAAGGAATGTGTGCAGGTTGCCCTGCAATGGCTCGACGAACAGATGGCGGGCAAGACCTGGATCGTCGGAGACCGCTTCACACTCGCCGACATCCTTCTCTATTCCTTCGTCGCGTTCGGCGAACAGGTCGGCCAACCGCTGGACCGAGAGCTGAAAAATGTATCGGCCTGGTTCGACCGGATGAGCGCACGTGAGAGCGTGAAGGCCTGATCTGGCGGATCGGGGCTGAGCAGGCCTGAGTATCGAAAGCTTAGGAGATGGACCCTCAGACCGCTTTGCGGTCGAGAGTGGCACCTAACCGAGGCGCTGCCCTCTATCTAGAACCTCACCCTACCCCTCCACCTCAACCGTCTGCTCCTGATCGCAGAGGGTGATGATGCGGTTGAGTTTTTCGGTGAGGGTGACCAGCGCTTCGGCGCCAAGCTCGGCCTCGATCAGCTGGTTGATAGCGATCGGCTGTGTCGTCGCGCGGTCGATGGCGTCCTGGCCCTTGTCGGTCAGTTTCAGGACCCAGGCGCGGCTATCGCTCTGGCTGCGGGTCTTTGCCAGCATGCCGAGACCGATGAGTCGGCGGACCATGGCAGTGATCGCAGAATCGTTGAGGCGAAGGTCGCGCGCCAAGCTTGTCTGGTTCAGCGCGGTTGCGGCAGCGACCCGCGTCAGCACACCGAGTTGCGGCGCGGTTATGCCCGCAGCCTCGACAAGCTGGCGGTCCGCCACCTTGCGATAAAGCTGCGCTGCGATCTGCAGACGCGAATAGATACGCGGGTTTTTCGTGTCCTGCGACATATCCAGCCCTTGCGATTCCTCTCTGTCAGAGATATACTTCACTAGTGAAACAATCAACTGTTCGGTCGCCCAAGGGCTGCTCAGAACAGCTGCCAAGCCTTCAAACACCTGATCTTTGGGAGGATCGACAATGGATACTGCAACACTCGGCACAATGGGCGTTCGCGACGAGCTCAACGACCTGCGCATGTCTGAAAAGACAGTGCCGCTCTATGAGCACGTCAAGAAGTTCATCAAGGAAGAAGTCGAACCGATGAGCGTCAAGTTCCACGAACTTGGGGCCGGCCGGGCTGACCGCTTCTCCTATGTACCAGGGCAGCTGGAGCTGCTCGACGAGGTCAAGCAGAAAGCCAAGGACCAGGGTCTCTGGAACTTCTTCCTGCCGGACGCCGAAACCGGCGAAGGCCTGCCGAACCTCGACTATGCGTATATTGCCGCAGAGCTCGGCAAGAACTCGCTGGCGTCCGAATGCATGAACTGCGCCGCGCCTGACACGGGCAATATGGAAGTGCTCGAGCGCGTTGGCACCAAGGCCCAGAAAGACCAGTGGCTGAAGCCATTGCTTGAAGGTACGATCCGTTCATGCTTTGCCATGACCGAGCCGGACTCAGCCTGTTCTGACGCTCGCAATGTTCGCACCCGCGCGACGCTCAAGAATGGCGAGTGGACGATCAATGGCGAGAAGTATTACGCCTCCGGTGCCGGTGATCCGCGCTGCAAGATCATGATCGTGATGGTGCAGACAGACCCAGACGGCCAGAGCCATGAGCAACAGTCGCAGATCCTCGTCCCGATGGACACGCCAGGCGTCGAAGTTCTCGGCCCGATGCATGTCTTCGGCAAGGACGATGCCCCACACGGCCACATGCATATCCGTTTCACGGATGTGAAGGTGCCTGAAGAGAACATCCTGCTCGGCGTTGGCCGCGGCTTCGAGATCTCGCAGCTGCGCCTCGGCCCAGGCCGCATCCACCACTGCATGCGCTCAATCGGCGCCGCAGAGAAAGCGCTGGACCTGATGCTGGAACGCGGCATGAGCCGTGAAGCCTTCGGTCAACCGCTGATCAAGCTTGGCGGCAACCAGGAGAAGGCGGCGCGCGCCCGTATCGAAATTGAAGCCATGCGCCTGATGGTGCTGAAAGCGGCCAAAGCGATGGACGTGCTTGGCAACAAGGAAGCCCGCGTCTGGATCTCGATGGTCAAGGCGATGGTGCCGGAACGCGTTTGCAAGATCATCGACGACGCGATCCAGATCCATGGTGGCACCGGTGTGTCCCAGTGGACGCCGCTCGCCGACATGTACACCAGCCAGCGTACGCTCCGTCTCGCTGACGGCCCTGACGAAGTTCACCACATGGTCGTCGGCCGCGCCGAAATCGGCCGCATGGGCATGAAGGGCATGACCAAGAAGTAGGTTTTGCCTGAACCAGACATGAGAAAGCCGGCCTTTCGGGGCCGGCTTTTTTGTGTCCGTAAACCTGAGGCGCAAAGCGTATCCTTTTAAATTGATATGCTTTGCTTCATTTTATGAAAGGCTTCTAGCTGGCAAGGTCGCACCTATGCCATTGCCGTCCTTCGACCCCAGAATGTTGTCGCTGCTCAGTCCCGAGCCGAAAAAAAAGTCGGTACCAAAATTGCTTTTGGGGAAGCGACTGGGAAATGATGCAGCCTGGAAGGGTGTCCAGCGTGCACTCGATCCGAAAGAAAAAATTGGTTTGCGACAGGCACTCACAATCCATGACGCACTGATGGAGCGCCTGAAGGTCCCCCAGAAGGACCGCGAGCTGCTAAGCCCTGCACACTTCTGGCACCTCGACCCGCCGCCTGCTGTTGTTCCTATACTGCAAGGGCGAGTTTCGACCGGCGAAGACACTGCTGCTCAACGCGGCCAGATGCCCTGCACCGCTCGCACAATCGCCCAACTTTCCTCTGTGCGCGAAGAGGCACAGATCGCTCTCGATAATGAGGACAGACCTGCACTCGTTCACGCTCTGAAAGCGCTCCCATACAGCGAAAGCGCCAGTGTCAGGGACCTGATTTGGCTTGTTGAACATTCTCCGGACCCGACAGCGGACCCCGCCTTCTCTCTCTTGGGTCTGAAAGCCGTGAATTGCCTGCTTGCAGCGGTGCAGTCGGACCTCTCCCACAGCACTCTGCCAGTCTTCTCGACCTTCGTTGAAGCCAGCAATAGCGCACAAGTTCCGCGCCCGCCCATCGGTGCATGGCTGGAACGGATCGGTGAGCTTTCATTTGACCGAAACCAGCAATGGCTCACACGCCATTGGCAGCAGACGCACGCCGATCCGGACTCTGCCCGCCAACAATCCTGGCGGCATCGCTCTGGCAAGCTCATGCCGTATGCCAAGGCGTTCGGTCTTGTTGATCAACGCCTTCGCAAGACGCAGCAGGCGCTCGACATGAAGCTAGGATATGTCGCGGTCGTGTACGCTCATAATGTCGAGCAGCTGCGCGCGATGATCATCGACGCGTCCCCAGAGGGGCCCGAGAGCCTCACTGCACGATGGTCGATGTTCGATGATTTCGGCCTGATGACAAAGGCCATCGCGAATTTCTCCGGGGACAAGCAGGCGCTCAACTGAGCGCCTGCCCCCGTATCGGAACCCTGTCATCCTAGCGGCGCGACGACCGATAGGCGTCGTTATTCGGATTCAGCTGGTTGGAATGATTGTCGTTCTCGTGCTTTTCGTGCTCATCGACATTGTAGTTGCTCATGACTCTCTTCCTTCTGTTGTTACCGGCCAATCCGGTCACAAGAAGTTGGCGGTCACTCGAGATGAGAGCAGTAAACTTTTGGGGACAAAAGCGCTCCTACCCCTCCATCTCCCACTCGCTCAGCGCTTCATCGATGACGCTGACGGCCTTGCGGACGTCGCCGTCTTCGATGATGAGCGGCGGGGCAAGACGCAGGACATTGTTGCCAGCGACGCCGACCAGAAGGCCTTTTTCGCGGCAGGCATTCTGGACAGGCTTTGGCGCCGCTTTCAGCTTGAGGCCGGTGAGGAGGCCCTTGCCGGTGACACCGTCGACCTTGTCGGCATGGCTGTCTGCGAGCGATTTGAGGCCCTGGGCGACCGTTCCTGCAACGCGGCGGACTTCGGCCAGGAACTCTTCGTCCGAGATGATGTCCCAGACGGCATTGCCGACGGCCATGGCGAGCGGGTTGCCGCCATAGGTCGAGCCGTGGGAACCGGGCTGCATGGGCAGGCCGACCTCTTCGGTCATCAGGCAGGCGCCGAACGGAAAGCCGCCGCCGACACCCTTGGCAACGCACATGATATCCGGTTCGGCATGTTCTGCCCATTCATGCGCGAAGAGCTTGCCCGTCCGGCCCATGCCGCACTGGACCTCGTCATAGATGAGCAGCGTGCCGGTGTCGTCGCAGAGCTTGCGCAGGCCGGTGAGGCATTCTTCGGGCATGGCGCGCACGCCGCCCTCGCCCTGTACCGGCTCAACGAAGACCGCGCAGGTCTTCTCCGTGACGGCTTCGTTGAGGGCGTCGTGATCGCCCCATTCAAGCTGGCGGAAGCCGGGGATTTCCGGGCCGAAGCCTTCCAGATATTTCGGGTTGCCGCCAGCATTGATCGCACCCAGCGAGCGGCCATGGAAAGCGCCGGTGAAGGTGATGAACTCGATCCGGTCATCATTGCCTTTGGACCAGTGATACTTGCGGGCTGCCTTGAGCGCGCACTCAACCGCTTCGGTGCCGGAATTGGTGAAGAAGACGCGGTCCGCAAAGGTGCGCGCGCACATCTTGTCGGCAAGCTCCTCGCCGGCGCGCACGCGGAACATGTTGGAGAGGTGCCAGAGATTGCCGGCCTGCTCCTGGAGTGTCTCGACCAGCTTTGGATGCGAGTGGCCAAGCGAGCTCACCGCGATGCCAGCGACGAAATCGAGATACTTGTCGCCCTCTTCGGTGAAGAGGTTCGCGCCTTCGCCGCGCACAAACACCTCCGATGGCGGGGCGTAGACGGGCATGATGTGGGCGCGGGGGTCTGACATGTTCGGGCTCCTAAGCGGATCAGGACTGCGTTTGACTTGGGGATGGCTGGGGCTGATTCCAAAGTCAACACATGGGCCCGCGCCCTGCTGAAGGCGAGCCTGTCGCAGCGCCTAATTTTTATTTCAGTTGCAACTCTGCATGCAAGCCATGTCAGTTGCCCTGTAGTCAAACCAGCGGAGGTGCATTACGTGCGCCGCTTCCGCTCCTCCGAATGGATTGGATTACGAATTTTTCATAATGTTTTTCGATAAGTGCTTGACGTTTATCGATAAGCCATATATTGAAAAACAATAATAAGAAGACCCGGCTGGTGGCGTACCCTGACGCCCTGACCCTGAGCCGCCAGCCGGGTACCCCTTCAAAAGAGACTTACCTATACAGGGCCCCGAGAGGGGCCTTTTTTCTTTGGAGGTCTTATTTCCCTGACAGATTGTGGGCGAGCTCGCGCATCACCGCCGCGAGCGCCTGCAAGCGCGCGCTGAGCGGTCTGCCGCGCCGTTGGACCAGCCAGAGCTCTTGATGGATTTGCCGGCGCAGACTTGCGACGGCCAGTCGTTCTGGTTGTCTGAACGAGTCGACGCCGCTCCTCGGCAGCAGCGTGTAGCCAGCACCGTCGGCCACAGGGGCCGGAATCTGGCTCATCTGGTTCAGATAGCCTCGCAGGCGGAGACGGTCAGCGCCCTGAAACTCATCGGGGAAATTCAGCGAGAAAAGATCGTTGGCGTATGCGAAGCCATCAGGGTGAGCAATGAAGCCGCGCGCCTCAAGGTCTGCGAACGTCACCCCCTCGGGCATGTCAGCCGCTGGCAGAATGAGACAGAGCTCTTCGCGGCCGATGAGATCGGCGGACAGCCGCGGATGGTCTGGATCATGACTTAACAGGCCCAGATCAAACTGCCCGTCCAGTACGCCGGTCAGCACCGTTGCTTCCGGCGCCGCGTGGAGATGTATTTCCAGCTCAGGAGAGGCCTGCATCAATGGTCCGAGCTTTGGATAGAGCATCACGGCAAATCCGCCTGAGCAGGCGAGGTGCGCCTCACCCTTTCCCGGATCATCCGCTTCTATCAGCTCTATGAGCTGGCGTTCTTCGAGGCGACGTCGCTGACCAAGAGCAAACACGGCCTCACCTGCGGGGGTAAGGGAAAACGTCTTTCCGTGCTGGGCGATAAGAGACTGCCCCATCTGGTCTTCAAGCTTGCGGAGTTGCTGGGAGACCCCCGGTTGCGTCATCGCCAGCTTCCGGGCCGCCTGCGTGAAGTGGCCCGTTTCGCAAAGCACGGTGAAGGTTTCGAGCCAGGTTGCATTCAGCATGATGATATCATTGTGTTATGATTGTTATTTCTAATGATAATTTTTAATAACACCCAGACAAGGCCATCTCCTGGACAGACGCCATTCACAGGAGATACCCAATGATGACCCCCCGTACCTTTTCCCATATCGGTCTGTCCGTCCCGGACCTCGATGCCGCAGTCAAATTCTATTCCGAAGTGCTTGGACTTTACGTGATCATGCCGCCATCGACGGTGACTGAAGACGATAGCGCCGTCGGCGTTATGTGCACGGACGTGTTTGGGCCAGGCTGGGAAAACCTGCGCATCGCTCACCTTTCAACAGCTGACCGTATCGGTATCGAAATCTTCGAGTTCCCAGGAAATTACGCGCCGGAAGACAAGCTTGAGCACAAGCGCCATGGCACGTTCCACTTCTGCATCCAGGACCCTGATGTCGAAGGCCTTGTCGAGAAAATCTTGGCAGCCGGTGGCCGCCAGCGCATGCCAATCCGTGAATACTATCCCGGCGAAAAGCCATATCGGATGGTCTATGTCGAAGATCCGTTCGGTATCGTCTTCGAAATCTACAGCCACAGCTATGAGCTGACTTACTCATCAGGCGCTTATACGGCCTGATGGAAATGACCGGTGTGGAGTGGATACTGCAGGATGGGCATAAAAAAAGGCGCGGCATTGCGGCCGCGCCCGTAAAAAGTAAATGCAGCGTTTCCTCCCAGAAACTTGCCTTATCTGAATGCTAATTTTCTGTCACAAAGTCAAGCGTCTGCATCGAATTGGGCAATGAATGCCTCGTAAGACGGGGTTGCCTGGTCGAAAATGAAGTCGGACTTGAGAATAGCGACAGATTTCACTCCAGAATCAGCGAGCAGGCGGGCATTTTCCACCGCTTGCCCGGATCGGCTGAGGTAAGACCTGTCCCCCATGGGAATCAGGCTGAGCGCTTCAACCAGCTGGGCCGGCACGTCGCCGGACACCATGAGGAGGCTGGTCGCGTCGGCCGATTCGACCGCTTCCACGGAGGCGAGAAGCTGCTGGAGCGCGGCTTTCGCACCGGGTGACCAGTCTGCGCGAAGTGAGCCGGCCAGCGCGGCGCGGCTGCGCAGGATGACCCCATCATCGAGTACCTTCAGGCTATTGGCCCGCAGCGTTGAGCCGGTAGAGGTGATGTCGACGATCACCTCGGCCTGGCCGGACGCGGGCGCGGCCTCTGTTGCGCCAGCGCTTTCCACCAGCCGGTATTCACCCACCGACTTCTCAGAGAAATAATTGCGCGTGAGGCGAAGGTATTTGGTCGCGACCTTCATGCGGCGGCCGTGGCGCTGGCGGAACCGGGCGCCGGCCGCTTCCAGATCGCTCATCGTGTTGACGTCGAGCCAGGCGGCAGGAACCGCCACAACGACATCGGCGCCGCCAAATTCGAGGCGTTTGATGACAGAGGCATCGCGGGAAAGATCAGCCGAGAGATCGTTGAGGAGATCTTCGCCGGTCACGCCGAGATGGAAGGAGCCATCGATCAGCCCCTGCGCGATCTCACGCGCCGAAAGCAGCAGGACGTCCGCGTCTGGCAGGCCTTTCAGCTCTGCCGTGTAGCCGCGATCGCCGCCGGACTGGCGGAGCTTGAAGCCTGCGCGGGCAAGCCAGCTTTCAGCATTGTCTTTCAGCCGCCCTTTGGACGGGATGGCGAGCTTGAGCCGGGTCATGCGGTGGCTCCCTCTGTCAGGCGGTCAGGACGGACGACGCCGCCAATGCCGGTCGTGTCTGTCTTGCCGTCAGAGAGGCGCGCCAGCAGCGTGTCATAGCGCCCCCCTGCCCCGAACGGACGGCGGCTGTCTGCCTCGCCCGGATGGAAGAGCTCAAACAGGAAGCCATCATAATAGTTGAAGCGGCGTCCGAATGGCGTGCCGAAGCGGGCCGACTTCATGAAGGTGGGCGCGAGTTTGACCATCGCATCGGTGCGCGCCTGCAGACGCTCCAGCACCGGGTCGAGCCCGTCAAGGCCTGCCTGACGGGAGATGGCCAGCAGCTTGTCTGCGGCATCATTGGGCGGGCAGTTCACAGCCATGACCGCTTCTAGCGTCTGACGCGCCGTGTCAGGCGCCGCGCCATACTCAGCGTCTGCTGCCTGGGCGAGCAGGCCTTCGACGACCTCATCAAGCGTGCGGGTGCCCTGGGTCTGGATACCAGAAAGGGCGAAGATGTCGGCGACGATGGCCTTGGCTTCATCAGGGGCGGCGCCCTTCAGCCGCGCGGCAAGACCGTGGACAGGCTGCGAGCCGCCAGATTTCAGGAGCGCAGCAACGCCGCCGGCCTGCCTGAAGGCGCGCTTGAGCGCGTCAGCAAGACCGGGCGCAAGGCCGAGCGCGTCGACGAAGGCCGGGAAGACCGAGAGATCCCCGAGCCGGGCATCGCAGCCGCCTGCCCCCGCAGCTGACGCGGCCTCACAGACAAGCGCGAAGCTCTCTGCATCGGTGGCCGCGGTCGAGGGGGCGCCATAGCGTTCAAAGCCGATCTGCGTGAACTCCAGCGGATCACCGGGCACCACAGGCAGGCGAAAGGCGCGCGCGGCATAGCGTTTGACGGTTTCGCCGCTGACGCCTTCTTTCGCCTGCGCCAGGGCGACAGGCAGGGTGAGGTCCGGGCGGAGCGCGCATTCCTCGCCCAGTTCATTCACGAAAACACAAAGCCGCGCGCGAACGGCTTCGCCGGAGAGCTCCAGCGGCTGGCTCGCCGGCATGACGATTGGCGGGTCAACGACGTCGCCGCCGAGCCGGGCGAAGATATCGATGGCAGAGGTCATTCCGACGCCTCCACAATGGCGCGGATATGGGAGACCATTTCGGCGCGGGGGGCTTCGAACTGGCCGGGGCGCGCCTCGCGGTACTCCTCATTGGATTTGATGGCCTTGGCCTGCTTGGCGCCCTCTTTCAAATCCTTGATGGTGACGACGCCCTTGGCGATCTCATCCTCGCCGACCATGACGGCGACGGGTGCGCCGCGCCGGTCAGCATATTTCATCTGCGGACGCATGCCGGAGCTGCCCATATAGGCCTCAGCGCGGATACCGGCGGCGCGAAGTTCGGTCGCCAGTTTCAGCGCTTCGGTCGGGTCATCGCGGTTGAGGTTGAGGACGACGACGGGGCCGTTCAGCTGGTCAATCCCGCCTGAGATGGCGAAAGCGGTCGCGAGGCGTGAGATGCCAACCGAGAAGCCGGTCGCTGGGACTTTCTCACCCGTAAAGCGCGCAACGAGGTCGTCATAGCGCCCGCCGCCACCGACAGAGCCGATGCGGACCACGTTGCCGTCTTCGTCGACCGTTTCGCGCAAAAGCTCTGCCTCGAAAACCGGGCCGGTATAGTATTCAAGTCCGCGCACCACGGATGGGTCGAAGAGGACATCGCTGTCAGGGCAGTTGAAGGCTTCGAGACCGCGCGCGATGGCGGCAAGCTCTGCAAGGCCTGCCTCTGCGTCTTCGCCCGTGCCAACCGCGCGTCCGAGGGCTTCCAGCGTTTCCCCGCGTGTCGGACGGCCTGCCTGCGCAAACGCCATCACCTTGTCGATGGCGGCCGTGTCGAGACCTGCGCCCTTGGTAAAGTCGCCGCTGTCGTCTTCACGGCCCGGTCCGAGCAGGAGCTTCACCCCGTCCTCGCCGAGCCGGTCGAGCTTGTCGAGCGCGCGCAGGATCGTCAGGCGGCCGCCTTCTGAGTTGGCACCGACGCCGTCGAGAACCGCATTGAGCAGACGGCGGGTGTTCACGCGGACGGCAAACTCTCCGTCGCCAGCGCCTGCGGCCCGCATCGCTTCGGCGGCCATGGCGACCATTTCCGCATCAGCATGCGCGCCTGCAGCGCCGACCGTATCGGCGTCGCATTGCAGGAATTCACGGAAGCGGCCGGGGCCCGGCTTCTCATTGCGCCAGACGGGACCGGCTGCATAACGGCGGAAAGGCTTTGGCAGGGTCTGCCAGTTCTCTGCTGCAAAGCGCGCGAGTGGCGCGGTCAGGTCATAGCGGAGAGAAACCCACTGCTCGTCATCATCCTGCATGGAGAAGACCCCGGCATTCGGGCGGTCATCGTCTGGCAGGAACTTGCCGAGCGCGTCGGCATATTCCCACGCACCGGTATCAAGTGCCTCAAACCCCCAGCGGCGATAGACGCTGGTGACCCGGTCAATCATCTCCGCCTGGGCATGGATCAGCGCTTCGCGGCGATCTGGAAAGCCGCGCGGCTTGCGGGCGAGGTCCTTGCCACTCTTCGGGGCGTCCGGGTCCTGTTTCTTTTTGGCCATATCGGTGGTCCTGTCTGGTCAGTCGCGCTTCGCTTAGACGAAGCCGGTAAAAGTGTGAAGCAGACACGCTGGACAAGACGCGAAACCCATTGTCGCGGCTTTGGCCTCTGGCGGTTCAATGTAAAGGGATGAACACTTGGGAGAGAGGCGCAGCCGGA
The DNA here is from genome assembly GCF_000376805.1 of Henriciella marina DSM 19595. Taxonomy (NCBI): domain Bacteria; kingdom Pseudomonadati; phylum Pseudomonadota; class Alphaproteobacteria; order Hyphomonadales; family Hyphomonadaceae; genus Henriciella; species Henriciella marina. The sequence continues at coordinate 1,216,096 of NZ_AQXT01000002.1, forward strand.
CAGGGTCGCGCCTCATGCGGCGCGTCACGCGTGGTGGTGATGGTGATGCAGCTCTGTGTTCATTACCCGGCTGGATATGGAGCGAGGGCGGCGAAGTCAAGCGAACGGGCGCGACAGCTGTCGCGAGAGGCGACTGGCACCGGGCTTGCTTCCCCTGAGAGGCGAATTATGGAGTTGTGTCCCAATGAAACGTCTGATCGCCTGCTTCGTCTTCTGCGCGCTGCCCCTGACGGCAGGTGCGTCGCCTGAACTTGCCCGCGACTGGGGCACGCGCGCGAGTGCGCTCTATCAGGAGACGGTGAACATGCTGAACAGCGACAGCGATCTTTCTGACGTCCCGGGCAGCTATGAGACCGAAATTGGCCGGTTTGCCCTGACGGCGGGACGACTCGGCAGCTGGATCGATGGATCTGGCGGGCCGTCAGATCTTGGCTGCATCTTTCGCGGCATGGCCGCAGAAGGCGAGAACCAGCTTGCGGCCCTGGAAACGGCTGAAACACCGGCAGGCCGCGAGCAGAGCCTGAAGCGGCTGGCGACCATGTTTTCGGACGCTGAAGCAATAGGCGCGGCGGCTGCCCTTTCGGGCGGTGCCGAGACCCCGCCGACCCTGCATGCGGGTGCAGGCAGCTGCGCCGCAAATACAGAGGCGACACGCGCGGCCCTGCAATAAACATTACAGATGACCCAATCTGGCACACTTATCGTATCTGCATGTTTTTCGGAACGATAGCGGCGTCTCACGCATAGTGTATGCAGGACTTCAGAATGACGTCCCCTGACAGACCAACGCCGTGATCAGAAGGATCACGGCCTGTCCTCCCCCTACGCTTAGCCAGAATGGCTGCGCCCCCAAAAGCCGGACGAGGTTGCAGAATGCACCCCGGCTCCTTTTGGCGTTCTCTCTCCAGAATTTATGGCTTCTCGAACCGCGCCTTGAACGCTTCCGGGTCAAAGAAACGAATGATGCCGGACTGGCTGCCGGTCGCCATCAGGGTCCCATCCTCTGCAAACATACAGACGCGACCATGAACGAAGCCATTATGGACGCCTTCAATCTGGATATCGCAGCACACCCATTCGGTTTCGACGATATTGTGGATGCGTAGCGTATTATCGAGCGAGTTTGCGCCGGCAGGCAGGCCAAGCGCGTGGCTGGTACCTGACGGCACGAAGTCATTGATGATGGCAAGCATGGCGGAATCGATCGGGTGGCCCGTCTTGGAGCGGCCCCAGAGCACGACGCGGCCATCCTTGCTGCTGCCGCCCTCAATTGCGCGGTCCGGTGAATAGCGACCCTGCGCGACCCGCATATCGAGATAATGGTGCAGGTCCACATTGTGTTTGTCGAAGCGCGGCATGGGCGGGCAGTCTTCCGGCCGGGCGACGTCCGGCTTTTCCTGCCATTGCTTTGAGTGTTCGGACTCGCGCTCACCGACGGCGGCATTCACCGTGAAGATCTCGCGGTCCTTGATATGGCCGAGGACGCGCGCCTGGGTGATGTTCTTGCCGACCACGGGTGACCGGACATCGACATCCAGCACATCCGGCGGATTAGCGAAGGAAAGATATTGCGCCGTGGCCCAGATACAGGGGCGGCCTGTCGTGCGCTCCAGCGCTGTGATCGCGGTGCCGAGGCCGACGCCGCCGAACAGGAATTTCTTTCCGGGTGGGCCAACGCAATAGCGTTCCTCAACCGGTAGGTACCAGCGATAGGGGTTGTGGGTCGATTTCAGGTCGATGAAGGGCGCGTCTGTCATGGCGTTGGGCTTTAGCGCAAAATTTGCGGCCATGAAAAGCCGCCTTGAACGTGACGCAGCGTCTAGCGCTCTTTCGGGTCGAGCGCGTCACGCAGGCCGTCGCCGATAAAGTTGAGGCAGAGCAGCGTCGCCGCCATCAGAATGGCCGGCGCCATGAGCAGCCAGGGCTTGTCCTGCATTTCCTTTGCGCCGTTTGAGATCAGCACGCCGAGCGAGGTCAGTGGCTCATTCACGCCGAGGCCGAGAAAAGAGAGGAAGCTTTCTGCCATGATGACGACCGGGATGGTCAGTGTCACATAGACGGCAACCGGTCCGACGACGTTCGGCAGGATGTGGCGGCGGATAATGGCCGGGCCGGAAACGCCCGCGGCGCGGGCGGCCTCGATGAATTCCTTGCCCTTGATGGCGAGGGTCTGGCCCCGCACGATCCGGCTCATTGTCAGCCACTCCACTGCGCCAATGGCGGCGAAGATCAGGATGATGTTGCGGCCGAAAACGGTCAGCAGAAGGATCACGAAGAAGATGAACGGCATGGCGTAGAGCACGTCCACGAACCGCATCATGAGGTTGTCCGTACGCCCGCCAACATAGCCCGCGATCGCGCCCCAGGTGACGCCGATCACCAGCGAAACAAGTGTCGCCACCATGCCGACAGCCATGGAGATACGCAGACCCAGCAGGTTACGCGCGACAAGATCCCTGCCCTGCTCATCCGTGCCGAGCAGGTGCCAGTTATCAAATGTCGGGGCGAGTTCTGTATCGGCCGAAATCTGGCTGTAATCGTGTACCCAGATGAACGGACCGATAGCCGCAAGGAAAATAAGGACGGCAAGCACCCACATCGAAATGACGGCCGCCTTGTTGTTGAACAGGCGCCGCTTGGCATCGTCCCAGAGGGAGCGCCCGCCCATGAGGGCCTGTTCGACCGGATCTTTCCGGCCCGTCATGTCCAGCGTATCAACCATTAGGCCTGGATCCGATTTTTTTGCCGCAGTGGTTTGCGGAATTTTTGGTACATGCAAGGCGCGGCGCCGCAGGAAGCCCGCCGGCTTTCAAGGCGCTGCAACGCAGCAGGTGCCGAAAAGGCCGCGAACCACTGTGGGCACGCCACACTGCCTGCGGATCGCAGCGTCAAGACGCTTGAACGGGCCTTTGCCCGTCCTGCGCGTCTTTCCTCACGCTCCTTTGGCATTGCGTCGCCACCACGCCAAAAAAATCGGATCCAGGCCTTAGTCATATTTCACTTTCGGATCGAGCAGCGCGTAGAGGATGTCGGCGATCAGATTAAGCAGCACGATCAGCGTTGCGTAGATGATCAGCGCCCCCATCACGAGCGTGTAGTCGCGATTGATCGCGCCATCGACAAAGTATGAGCCCATGCCGGGCAGACCGAATATCCGCTCGATCACCAGCGAGCCTGTCATCACACGCGCCATGGCGGGCCCTGCATAGGAAACCAGCGGCAGAATTGCCGACGGCAGGACGTGGCGGCGGATAACCGTGCGTTCCGGCAAGCCCTTGGCGCGTGCCGTCCGGACATGCGGTGAGCGCATCGTCTCGATCGTCGAGGCGCGCATCAGGCGCGAGATGATGGCAATCTGTGGCAAGGCGAGCGTTATGACCGGCAGGGTCATATTATTGAAATTCATCCCGATATTCGGGTATTCGCCGAGCCCGCCCACGGCAAACCAGCCAACACCCAGCGCAAAGGCGAGAATCAGCAAGGGCCCCGTCACGAAGGTCGGAATGGAAATACCGGCCATGGCAAAGCCCATCACCGTATAGTCGCCGGCCGTGTTCTGGCGCAGGCCCGCAAAGACGCCGAGGCCGGTGCCGACGATCAGCGCAACCAGCATGGCGAGCGAGCCGATGGCGAGGCTGACCGGAAGGCCATCTGCGATGAGGTCGTTCACGCTCTTGCCGAGCGTTTTCATGCTCGGGCCGAAATCGCCCTGCAAAACCCCTAGGAGATAGTCGACGAACTGTTTCCAGAGCGGCTGGTCGAGGCCGAACTTCGCCGCAATGGCCGCTTCGGTGGCGGCGTTGAGTTTTCTTTCACCGTCAAACGGGCCGCCTGGGGCAAGCCGCATCATGAAAAAGGCGAGCGCGATGATGAGAAGCAGCGTCGGGATCGCAAAGAGCAACCGACGTAAAACGTACGCCCATGGTATGCGGGAAAGGCTTCGCTGCAGCGCTGACACGTGTTGGAATCTCGTTGTCGTTCGAACAGAAGCGTAAGGCGAGACTTGGCAGTTCGCCGGACGCTTCCTAGGTTCACGCCAGACGAATGCTTGTCAACGCCACATGACACCGAGGTAACCGATGGCCGATATCAGAACCGTAACAGACCATTTTTCTGTTGCGCCGCAGATCACTGAAGACGACGTAGATGCCATTGCTGATGCGGGGTTCAAGACGATTATCGCCAACCGGCCCGATGGTGAGGGCGGCGTCGACCAGCCCCGCATGGGCGCGATCCGGACACGCGCAGAGGAGAAGGGCCTGACCTTTGTCGCCCTGCCCTTTTCCGGCGCACCAACGCCGGAAATCATCGAAAGAATGAACTCGATCCTGTCGGAAGCCCCAGCCCCGGCACTGGCATATTGCCGCACCGGGACACGGTCGATCACTGCATGGGCGCTCTCCCATGGAGGACAGGGCCAGTCTGATGATATCATTGAAGCGGCGGCAGGCGCCGGCTACGACCTGTCAGGTCTCAAGCCCTTGCTATAAGGTGCTTTCAGCGGCGCGGCAGTAAAGATTTGCTCACGATAGATCAGCACCATATGAATTGTGCGTAGAGGAAAGACGTGCGATTCCGGCGCTGAGTAACTTCAAGACGCGCCTGCACGCAGGGGATGCAATTTATGTCCAGGAACTGGCTAGCCGATTTCAAATACGAAGATGGTGCCTGGCTCGTCAAGAAAACGGGTCACCGCGTTCCTGCCACTCGCCAGCTCGCCAATGATGTTTTCACGTGGCTGACCTTTTATACTATGGCGCAGTCCTGGCGAACCTGGCGGCGGGTCACCGGCCACAAACGCCCGACCATCGCCTTCCATCCTGACAAGCCGCGGCCCTGGTATTTCATCTGGCCTGTCATGCACGCCTCTGGCGCCAAGCTTATTTCGGACGTTTCGGAGGCTGACATCGTCTTCCAGTTCGACGATTCCACACACACAGACACGCACACGCCAATCACCAAGCCCGGGGCGCGTCTTGTGAACTTTGGCTGCACCGACATTTCCAAGTCCTGCGTGGCTGAAAGCTGGGAACGCGCAGCAGGCTACAGCCTGAAGGTCGATCCAACGACCTATACCGGGCCCATGGTCGAAAAGTCCGAAAAGAATGCCTGTCATGATGGCAGGATCATTGAAGGCCCTATGGATCCGATCGAGGGCAAGACATATCAGCGCCTGATCGACAATGAGATCGAAGGCGGTCTGGTCGAAGATCTTCGCTGCTGCATCGTTGGCGGCGCCCCGACAGTCGTCTTCCGCAAACGCCGGCCCATATCGCGCCGCTTCCTGAACGAAAATGCCGACGTCATTCTGGATGAGCCGAAAAAATGTTATTCGGCTGATGAAATCGCAGTGGTCAGCCAGTTCGCTGCAGAAATCGGTCTCGAATGGGGCGGGGTCGACGTACTAAGGGATCGAGAGACAGGACGCATCTATATCGTTGATGCAAACAAGACGGATATGGGCCCCCCAGTGGCGCTGAATCTGGGTAACAAGCTGAAGGCGACACGCCGTATGGCGCGCGCTTTCGTCACCGCGTTTGCACCAAAACGGTCCTCTTAGATACGTTCACATTGATAATACGCAAGTTCAGACAAGGGAGTTCGCGTGGGAATTCCATACAATAAAGACATCGAGTTCGAGTACGGCAAGGTCGAGCAGGTCTCGCCGCTGATCCGCCGCGTAATCGCGAATAATCCGGGCCCTTTCACCTTTGTCGGGACCGGCGTCTACATCATCGGGCATGGCAAGGTTGCCGTGATCGACCCCGGCCCTGAACAGTCAGAGCACTTCGACGCGCTGAAAGAAATTCTGAAAAACGAGACAGTTACGCACGTCCTCGTCACGCACGGCCACTCAGACCACTCCCCGCTGGCAAAACCGCTCGCCAACTGGGCAGGCTGCATGACCTATGCAAGGAATTCCGGCGTGCCGACGGCCAAGGGTGAGCTCGGCTCTGCCGACGACCTTGGCTTCATGCCAGACGTGCAGATCGGTGATGGCGACGTCATCTCCGGCCCCGGCTGGACGCTGGACGTGATCGAGACGCCCGGCCACACCTGCAACCATCTCTGCTTTGGTCTGCGCGAAGAAAACGCCTGCCTGACCGGCGATCATATCATGGGCTGGTCGACCACGATTGTCGCGCCGCCTGACGGCAATATGGGCGACTATATGCGCTCGCTCGACAAGATAGAGGAACGCAATTTCGATATTCTGTGGCCGACGCATGGCTCCCCGATCCGCGAAGATGTGAACGGCTTCATTCAGGCCTATCGCAATCACCGTCTCGACCGGGAAGCAGCCATCATCAAGCATCTCGAAGCGGGTGAGACCAACATCCCGAAAATGGTCGAGACCATGTATGCCGACGTCGACAAGCGTCTGCACCCGGCGGCTGCCCTCTCGGTTCTCGGCCATATGCTGAAGCTGGTCGATGAAGGCCGCGTTCAGACGGAAGATTCCAGCCCGACCGTGCGCTCGGAATTTCGCTGGAAAGCGCTCCAGACGGTCAGTTAGGCTTCTGTTGTTCCATCCTTCGACAGGCTCAGGATGAGGCCGGTTCTTCGGCTTGAGGTTTTATCCTCGACTAGAAGCCGAGGTCTTCGGCAATCGATTTAACTTTCTCGACCCGGCCCGGCGCTGTCTTGTTTATCAAGGCCCAATAGCGTTCGACTGTCTCAGGATCGGCCTTCTCAGGCGAGCCGCTGTCGAAGGGCGGATGCGGGTCATATTCGATCGAAAGCTGGATAAATTTCGCATGCTCTTCGCCCCGGATGCGGGACGTTAGCGCAAGTGCGAAGTCGATACCCGAGGTAACACCGCCCCCAGTCAGGCGGTTACGGTCGAGAACGATGCGTTGCTTTGTCGGGATGGCCCCGAAGAAGCCAAGCTGCTCATGCGAGGCCCAGTGCGTTGTGGCCCGATAGCCCTTCAGGAGCCCAGCCGCGCCAAGGACCAGAGAGCCGGTGCAGACGCTGGTCACCCAGTCGGCCTCTCGCGCGACCTGCCGGACCCAGTCGAGGGTCTCGGCGTCCTGCATTACCTCGACCGTTCCAAATCCGCCCGGAATGCAGATGATATCTGCGCTGGCCACTTCAGCGAACGTGTCCGTGGGCAATAGCGAGAAACCGGCATCTGTCGGCACCGGGTCCAGGCTTCGCGAGACGAGATGAATAGTGGTGTTGCCGAGACGCGAAAGCACTTGCGCCGGGCCTGTCAGGTCCAGCTGGGTGACATTCGGAAACAGAAGAAAAGCGACAGATAGCGGCGAAAATTCGGGCATGGTCGGCCCCTCCATGAAATGAGGTTCATGCCCAGGCGCGCGGCTTGCTGGTGCTGCGTTCCCTGATGGTTGCCCATCCAAAGCGCCAGTTGCGCAGCCGTTTCACCCTATCGCGAAACGGCGCCCGCGTCATCTGGGTTCGCGGCGACCCTCTGCGCGGGCCTCGAGCTCATCCATGAAGCTGGAGACGCGCCGGGCATTCATGCCGAGATCTGACAGACCCACACGGCTGATCGAGCGCATATCGACACGTGTGGCGCCCTCAACAGCCTGAATGCGAATGGCGATGTCATCCTTGAAACCATACCAGGTCGAGGTTTCGGTCGCCTCGATCATCGTGCGCTCGACGTCCTCACCCGTTTCAGGGCGTGAGAAGATCTCCCAGCCGCGCGCCTCGGCGATCTCGATCGCCAAGGCTGCAATTTCGCCAGGCGTCTGGTCAAAGTACAAAGGCTCGATCGGGCGGTCATAAGCGGGCGCAACCGTCTCACCATCGACGGTGCGTTCGCTTTCAGCCTCTTCCTGAACTTCGGCGACGCGCCGCCCGCCCATACCAGGCCAGCGACTGTCGGCGGCTTCGTCAATTCTCGGGTCATCTTTGACCGGATTGAGCGCCCCATCACTGCGACGCTGCGCAATGAGCGATTCTGAAAACGCGATCGGTTCGGACCAGTCTGTCTGGATGTCATGAATTGGCGGCAGCGAGGCGGCCTGCCCGCCAAAGCCGACAATGACGCGGAAGCCGACCATCGTGGAAATCAACAGAGCGCCAAGGCCAAGGATCACAGGCTGGGTCCGCGGCGCCTTGATGAAACCGATGATCAGCGCGACAACCGAAAGTCCGATGGAAAAGAAAGCAAGCGGGATACCCCATGCAAGGGTCATCTTGCCGAGACCAAACTGCCAGCCCCACAGACCGAATTTGGCCCCCAGCGCAGCGGCCGCGAACCAGAGGACAGTGAATATCGCGATGCCCAGCGCCGCCGCAGCCAGCTTCAATCGCCAACCGGCACTCTTTGTCTCTGCACTCATACTGGCCTCCCCGACCGGTCTATACTTCAGGCTGCGAGCCTTAGCCCTGCTGTGAGCTTTAGCAAGGGTCTGCGGGACTGCGCAAATTCATGATCAACCCTGCCGGGTCTGGCCGCCATCCACCGGGACAATGGCGCCGGTGAGGAAGCTTGCGCGTTCACTGAGGAGGAAGGCAGCCGCCGCGCCGATCTCCTCCGGCTTGCCGAAACGCTGGAGCGGCACCTCGCGGCGCACCCACTTTTTCCAGGCCTCCCCGCGCTCGCCTTCGACATTCTTTTCCCAGGATCCGCCGGGAAAGATGATGTTGCCCGGCGCGATTGCATTGATGCGCACGCCAGACGGGCCGACGATGCGCGACAGCTCGCGGACGAGGTGGTTCATCGCCGCCTTGCCGGTGCCATAGGTCAGCGGCGAGCCCATGGCCGCCATGCCCGCGATCGACGAGATCATCAGGAGTGCGCCCTGCCCGCGCGGCTCCATCCGGCGAAGGCAGGTCCGGGCGAGCCGGAACGCGCTGTCGAGGTTTTGCTGCATCCCGGCGGTCCAGTTGTCGTCATCGACATCAAAGCCCGGCGGACAGGGATGGATGCCGACATTGGCAACCGCGCCCCAGAGCGGGCCGAAGCCTGTCTCGATGGCCTCGACCATCTCTTCGATGGTCTTGGTGTCGCGAAGATCGCCCGCCCGCGCCCAGAGCCGGTCTTCACCGTACTGACTGGCGAGACGCGCGCGTTCTTCTTCCAGTTTCTCAGCGCCGCGCGCCGCAATTGCGACCCGCGCCCCTTCTTCCAGAAGTGCTTCAACGATACCCAGACCGATGCCGCGGCTAGCGCCCGCGACAAAGACCACCTTGTCTTTCAGTTGAAGGTCCATCGGATCAAGCGGTCGGCAGCTTGTAGTCCCTGAACATCTCGCGAAGCTTCAGCTTGTTGATCTTGCCGGTTGCCCCAAGCGGGATCTCGTCGACAAACTGAACATCGTCCGGCGTCCACCATTTCGCGATCTTGCCTTCAAGCTGTTTCAGAACGTCTTCGCGCGACGGGTTTTCACCCTCTGCCGGCTGAACGATGAGCAGCGGGCGCTCATCCCATTTTGGGTGGTAGATGCCGATGGCGGCGGCGTTGGCGACCTTCGGATGGCCAACGGCGAAGTTCTCGATATCGATGGAGCTGATCCACTCCCCGCCGGACTTGATGACGTCCTTGGCGCGGTCGGTGATCTGCATCGTCGAATGCTCGTCCAGCGTGGCGACATCGCCGGTATCGAACCAGCCATCTTCGTCCACAGCCAGCTCATCCGCCTTGAAGTAGGTTTTGGATATGGCAGGCCCGCGGCACATCAGACGGCCAGAGGTTTGGCCGTCGCGCGGGAGTTCCCTGCCTTCATCGTCGATGATCTTGAGCTCCACACCGAAAGGCGGGCGGCCCTGCTTAAGCTTGAAGGCGATCTGCTCTTCATGTGGCGCATCGATGAGCGCAGCTGGCAGCGCGCCGAGCGTGCCCATTGGCGAGAGTTCCGTCATGCCCCAGGCGTGGAAGACCTGAACGTCATAATTTTCTTCGAAGGCGCGCAGGATCCGCTCCGGCACGGCAGAGCCACCGATGATGACCTTGCGAAGATGCGGCAGTTTCAGATTGTTCTCTTCAAGATAGGTCAGAAGCAAAAGCCAGACCGTCGGCACAGCCGCCGTGATGGTGACTTTCTCCTTATCCAGCAGCTCATAGATGGCTTTGCCCGACATGTCCGCGCCCGGCATGACAAGCTTCGCGCCCGTGGCCGGACACGCAAAGGCGAGACCCCAGGCGTTTGCGTGGAACATCGGGACGACTGGCAGGACGACATCAGCGGCGCCCATGCCGAGCGTATCGACGCCCATCGTGACGTAGGTGTGGAGTACGTTCGAGCGGTGCGAATAGAGCACGCCCTTCGGATTGCCGGTGGTGCCGGACGTATAACAGAGGCCACAGGCGGTCTGCTCGTCGAAATCGCCCCAGACGACGTCGGTCGATTTGCCCTCGATCCAGTCTTCGTAGGAGACAGCGCCCAGCGAGTTTTCCGGAATGTTTTCCGGCGAGGTCAGGACGATGAATTTTTCGATCGACTTGAACTGGCTTTTCGCCGCCTCGACGATGGGCAGGAAAGTCGTATCGAACATCAGGATACGGTCTTCGGCGTGGTTCGCGATCCAGGCGACCTGATCTGGGTGCAGGCGCGGATTGATCGTGTGGAGGATGGCGCCGATGCCCATGGTGCCATACCAGGCTTCCATGTGGCGGGCAGTATTCCAGGCCAGCGTTGCGACACGGTCGCCGAGCTTGATGCCATCAGCCAGAAGCGCGGACGAGACCTGTTTGGCGCGTGTGTGCAGGGTGCGGTAGTTGGTGCGGGTGACGTTGCCTTCGACCTCACGGGTAACGATCTCGCGGTCGCCATGATTGTGGGCGGCATGGTCGAGCACCTTGTCGACGGTCAGTTGCCAGTTCTGCATCAAGCCCTGCATGTTCTCTCCTCCAAGAATTTTTACGGGTTTCCGTTGCGTTGGGTTTCTTCTATGTCCCCGTTTCTTCAACGGCAAGCGATGGCGAGCGAGGTCAAATGTCCCAACTGCATCTAATAGCCAGCGTCCTTCTAGCGGGGATGCTTGCTGCAGCCTGTGGGCAGGCGCCGACGGCAACGACTGACACCGCAGCTTCTGTCGAGAGCGAGGCGGCGACGCGAGCGGCTTACGAAGGCGGGCTGCCCGCAAAGATGGATTGCGTGCGCGAGGCCGGCGGTGTTCTGGTTGCCGCCCATCGCGGCGGCCCTGCTCCGGGCTATCCGGAAAATGCCATCGAGACACTTCAATACGCGCTTGATGCCGGTGCGCCCGTCATGGAGATCGATGTCGCAGAGAGCCGGGACGGCGTTCTCTTCCTGATGCATGATCGCTCACTGACGCGCACGACAACTGGCGAGGGCCCGGTGGCCGATACGGGCTGGGATGAGATTTCGCGCCTGCGCCTCGTCGATAATGAGGGACGGGTCACCGCATTCGCTCCGCCCAAGCTGTCCGATGCGCTGGAATGGGCGGTCCGCACCGGCGCCATCCTGGAGCTCGACCGTAAGGAAACGACAAGCTTCCGTAATATCATAGATGAGGTCCGGGCCGCTGGCGCCGGGGAAAACGTCCTCATCATCACCTATTCAGATCAAGAAGCCTGGCAGGTTGCAGAGCTTGCACCGGGGCTGATGATGACGGCGGGGGTCGGTGACCGCGCACATGAGGCAAGCCTGCTCGAAGGCGGCGTCAACGCCGAACATCTCATCGCCTGGACAGGCACACGCAGGCCAAGCCCCGGCAAATGGCGCGGGCTGGCGTCGAAGGACATCGAGAGCGCATTTGGCACACTTGGGCGCCCCGGCGAGCGGCTCGATGATATCTACTGGCAGGACGGCGACCCATCGGAATACGTATCACTGGTAGAGAATGGCCTGGCGATGATCGCAACTGATGAACCCTACAGGCTGCTCGGGCCAGATGGCCTGCCGCCGGCCATGCTTGATAAGGCCACCAGCTGCCTCAGCTAATTGGGGTCGGGATAAATCCGGGCCACACCCGGCAAAAAAGTCTTCAATATTTTATCTTTGGAAAGAGAATATTCATCATTTCGGGCCATTTAATCCTCAGTAGAAGCCACACAATGATCGAGGGGACACCAGATCATTGCGGGACTGGCGGACCAGGGGGACTCCTATGCAAGCGGCTGTGCTGCGTCGTATTTTCAGATTCGGACCGCTTATTTTTGCGGTCGGGTTCCTGACGCCGCTTGCCGCGCAGCTGATCAAGGCCGCAGGCGCGACACCGCCCTTTGGCATGTCACCGCTGATGACCGGTTTTATGCTCGCCATGCTGATTGCCATTCCGGCGCAGATCAGGGGGCGCTGGGTCTGATGTCGAACCGTGATCTCAACAATCTGACACCGAAAGAACTGGCCCGCATAGAGCGCGATATCGCGCGGCGGCACATCGGAAAGTTTCCCTGGGGTGCTGTGGCTGCCGGCCTCGGTGTCTTCGTGGCCTGGCTTGCGCTCTGGCCGCTCGTCTTCATGGATATCATTCCGGCCTGGGCGGGCTTTATTGCGGCCACCGTGCTGGCTGTGATCGGCTATCTGCCCTCGCATGAGGCGCAGCATGACATTATTGCGCGGCCCGGTTCACGTCTCAGATGGCTGAACGAGCTTGTCGGGCATGTCGCGATCATTCCGCTTGGTCTGCCCTATCTTCTGGCGCGCGCAACGCACGTCCAGCACCACAAATATACGAATGATCCCGACCTCGACCCTGACTATAGCTCCAGAGCCAACGGGCCCCTACATGCCATCTGGAAAGCAATCCAGAACGTTCAGCCCCGCGCCAGGGGCGGCTATAATGCCTATGCCCGCACACTTAAGCGGACGGGTCAGATCGGTATTCTAAAAAACGCGGCAGTTTACCGGCTTTTCTGGTTCATGACGCTGTTCGCGCTGGCCTGGAGCGGTCATGCGATCGAGGCTGTAGCTCTCTGGTGGCTGCCCCACCATGTCGGCTTTATCTACATCCAGTATTACCTGAGCTGGGCCCCGCACCACCCTGCGAACGAAACCAGCCGCTACCGGCATACGCGCAGCTTCCGTGCCGCGCTTGGCAATATCGGCTCGCTCGGCATGCAGTATCATATCGTGCACCACCTCCATCCCCGCATTCCCTTCCTGCGCACGCCTGAGGCCTATTGGGAGATGCGGCCAGTGCTGGAAGCGCAAGGCGCCCGTATCGAGGACCTTTAGGGCCCCCTAAAAAATCCGCCATTGTCAAAAGTTGACGCATGTGTCATTTTCCTTTTCGTGGGGAAAACGCATGGCTGTCGCTTTACGCACTTTATTCAAGTTCGGACCGATCCTGTTCGCATTCGGCTTCCTCGCGCCGCTGATCGCCCAGATCGTGCAGGCGCTTGAAGTCACACCGCCATTCGGTGCCAGTCCGCTGATGTCAGGGCTGATCATTGCCGGCACCCTGGGTCTGGCGGCGCAAGTTCGGGGGCGCTGGATATGAGTGAGTTCGCCTCGAAAAGTGACGCTGAACTGATGCGCATCGAGCGCGACATTGCGCGTCGGCATATCGGGAAATTCCCTTGGCTCGCAGTGGTGTGGGCTCTGACCAATCTCGCTGTCTGGCTAAGTCTCTGGCCGCTCGTCCTGATGGGGGTCATCCCGCTCTGGATGGGTTTTATCATCGCGACGCTGAACGTGATGCTCAGCTATCTGCCTTCGCATGAGGCCCAGCATGATATCATCGCCCTGCCCGGCGCACGGCTGCGCTGGCTGAACGAATTGGTCGGGCATTTGTCCACGATACCGCTCGTGCTGCCCTACCGGGTCGCGAAACTCACCCATCTTGAGCATCACAAGCATGCCAATGACCCTGCGCTGGACCCGGACCATGGCACCAGCGCACGCGGGCCGCTCCACGCCATCTGGACGAGTATCCAGGGCCGGCAGCCGGGCCAGAAGAATGCCTATGGCGACACGCTCATTCGGATTGGCCGGCCCGATGTCGCGCTCGACTTCATTGCTTATGAGCTGATCTTCTACGGCACGCTCTTCACGCTCGCCTGGACTGGTTTTGCGCTTGAGGCTGCTCTTCTCTGGTGGCTGCCGCGTCACATCGCTCGCACCTACATCCAGTATTATTTGAGCTGGGCGCCGCATCACCCGGCCTCCGAACAAGGCCGCTACCGCAACACGCGCAGCTTCCGCTCCATCCTCGGCAATATCGGATCGATGGGTATGCAGTATCATGTGATCCACCACCTGCATCCGCGTATTCCGCTCTATCGGACGCCGAAAGCCTATTGGGAAATGAAGCCCGTCCTCGAAGCGCGCGGCGCACGGGTGGATGAGCTTTAGCCTTCCTATCCCACCAACGCTCGAAACCGTTTGAGTTGACGTTTCCTGCCATCAGGCGTATTTGCCCGCCCCAAGGTGAGAGACGCCTGCCGTTCGCCGGACGACAAGTCCGATGGTGAAGATCTCCGGGGCGAAAGCCTCGTCCTCCCGGAGCTGTCCTTCCCATCAGGGGACCGGTCCAGCGGCAAGGCGAACATCCGCATCATACGCCCGGTCTATCGATGTGAAAGACGAACGGAAGATGTCACACAACATTACGACGAGAGCGCAGGCGAAAGCCCATGCGCGAGAACTACGTGCCGAAGCGGCCCAGCGCGGCGAAAGCCTCAGCCATGCCCGCGCGCTGGAAGCGGTCGCCCACAAACTTGGCTATCGCGACTGGAACACAGCATCCGCACGCCTGTCGAATCAGGCGGATATCCCTATCCAGGTCGGCGAACGCGTGTCCGGCCGTTATCTGAAACAGCCCTTCGCGGGCCGCGTTCACGGCGTGCGAGAGCTTGCGGGCGGCATGGGCTACGAGGTTACTCTACACTTCGACAAGCCGGTGGACGTCGTTGAATTTGATAGCTTTTCCGGATTACGCCAGCGCGTCAGCGCCATGGTGTCGGAAGATGGCATCTCGTGGAGCAAGACCAGCGACGGGGTCCCGCATCTTGTCATCATGCGCGAAAGCGCCGCGTTCGTCTGAACGGGCTGATTGAGGGTGGCGGCCCGCGACAAGGCTGCCACCTGCCCTTCATTAGCCGGTATTGGCCGCGCCCCGTTTTGCCACGGCCCTCTGCCAGAGCAGGAGCAGCGGCGAACCAAGCTCGATCACCATGCCCGCCAGCTGACCCGGATCCCCGGGCCCCACTGTCAGCATGGAGATCAGCCGGCCAAGGCCGCCAATCACAAGCGCGGCACAGATAAAGGCCAGCAGTCTGCCGTGCCGCTCAACTTGCGGGATCGCCCACCAGAGCAGCAGCGTGACCAGTACATACACGCCGGACAGGTAGCGAAACTGGTTGTCCAGCCCCGCCGGAATATCGCCCGCCGGAAGGAAATAGGCCGCCCCGAACCAGAGCCCCATGCCCGCAAAAGCGAGCGGGATCAGCGATAGGACGCCGAGCACGATCTGAAGTCCAAGTTTCATGATGCCCCCCCACGCCACGTCATGCGGCGTTGCATCTTATCTATCAGACGGGAGCGGTAGCGTCAGCGCCTATCTCAAAGCGTCATGGATAGAGTCGCTCCCGGGCCCAGACGCCGTCCTTGCGGGTGAACTTCAGACGATCATGCATGCGGAAGGCCTGGTCCTGCCAGAACTCGATGCTTTGGGGCACAACCCGATACCCGCCCCAATTGTCAGGACGCGGAATATCGTCGCGATCGGCATATTTTTCCTGAAGCGTCTCTATCCGTTCGGCAAAGACACTACGTGACGGCAGTGGCCGTGATTGATCAGAAGCGATGGCGCTGATCCGGCTCGCCTTGGCGCGTGACGCGAAATACTGGTCGGCTTCCTCTGAAGGGACAGAGACGACCTCGCCGCGCACGCGAACCTGGCGGCGCAGTGACTTCCAGTGAAACCCAAGCGCGGCGTGGGGGATGACCTTCAGCTGGTCACCCTTGGCGCTCTCAAAATTGGTGTAGAAGGTAAAGCCTTCAGGTCCGACACTTTTAAGAAGCACCACCCGCACATCGGGACGGCCATGCCCATCCACAGTGGCGAGCGACATGGCGTTCGAGTCGTTGACTTCCTTCTCTCGCGCCGCCGCCATCCACTCGGCAAACAGGACAAGCGGATCTGCTGCATCCGCGATGAGAGGATTGCCTTCGCTGTCGCGCTTATAATCGGCGTCCGTCGGCGTGGGCGGGATGACATTGTGATCGCTCATGGATGTGCTCTCTAAAAAACCTGATCAGGCGAGGATGCCGCCATCAACGCGCAGCACCTGCCCGGTAATGTAATCTGCTTTCCCGGAGGCAAGGAATGCGACAGCATCAGCAATATTCTGCGCGCTGCCCCAGCGGCCCTCCAGGGGGATGACCTTTGCGATGCCGGCCATCGTCTTCTCGCGGTCGACCGCGCCACTTTCAAAGGCGGTGGTCCACATGCCATCGTCGATCACACCCGGCGCAACAGCGTTCACACGCACCCCTGCCCGGCCAAGGTCTATCGACATGTTGCGGGTCATGGAGTTCACAGCGCCCTTGGAAGCCGAATAGGCAATCTGGCCAATGCTCCCGGTGCTGGCCGAGACCGACGAGATGTTCACGACATTGCCTTTGCGCGACTTCAGGCTCTCGGCGAGTGCATCGGTCAGCAGGATAAGATTGCGGACATTGACGTTCAGCGTCATGTCCAGACCGTCCTCTGTCACACGTCCGGCCGGCTCATAAACGCTGACGCCAGCATTGTTCACGAGGATATCGACAGGACCAAGCTGTTCGAGGATGGCTTCGGCCGTCGGCTTCCATCCATCGGAGGATCCAAGGTCGGCATGGATAACGACCGGGTCTCCGGGAAGCTCGGCTGCCAGTTCTTCGAGCGCCTCAACGCTTCGGGCGACCAGCGCGACACGGGCGCCGCCTTCTGCCAGCGTGCGGGCGATCGCCTTGCCGATGCCACGGCTGGCTCCGGTGATGACGGCATTCTTTCCGGAAAAATCATAGGTCATTCTAAATCTCCTCCTCAGTATGGTTTGTTTGAACAAAGCGTATTGCAATCAGCCATCTTGGCAATGAAATGAGCTTGGCGTGACACAGAAGGCCGCGTCGATCATACTGACGCCCAAGTGAAAACAGGATTGAATATGAAAACGCATGCGAAGCTGATTATCGGAATGCTGCTTGCGGGATCTGCGTTCTGGATGCCTGCCGCAGCCGATCAGACCGATGATGGCGAACAGGACAAGGCGCAGGTCGTGCGCGCCTACACCGACGCCTTCAACAGGCAGGACGCCGAAGAGATGGCCGACCTGCTGCATCCAGACATTCAATTGATGGCGATGAGTGGAAACGGGCTCGAGGCGATCAGCTCCGGCAAGAAGGTGATGAAGACGCAGATGCTCGATAATTTCCGCACCGAAACGCCGACGACAACGAGCCTTTCGGACATTCGCGAAACGTCATCTGGCGTCCAGGTAACGGAAACCGCCACCTGGCAGGGCGACGATGGCAAGGAAAAATCGCAATCGATTTCGGTCCTCTACACCGTCACCTCTGACGGCCTGATCCGGCGCATCCAGTATATGGAACCGCAATTGACAGAGCCCTGATCGGCTCTGCCGCGGTCCACCGCGTTGAATCCAGGGGCATAGACTGCGGCATCGCTGCCGGACTGCTTGCCCTTGCTCTCTAAATTCGCCATTGATGCGCGCAAATTCCAGACATCTGCGAGAAGGATACTCCCATGAAAAAGCCCGTCAAAGTTGCCGTCACCGGAGCCGCTGGCCAGATCGGCTATGCGCTTCTTTTCCGCATCGCGGCTGGTGACATGCTTGGTCCAGACCAGCCGGTGGACCTGCACCTTCTTGAAATCACCCCCGCCCTCGGCGCTCTGAACGGCGTTGTGATGGAGCTCAATGACTGCGCCTTCCCACTGCTGAACAATATCGTTGCGACGGATGACCCGAACGTGGCGTTCAAGGATTGCGATTTTGCGCTGCTGGTTGGCGCAATGCCCCGCAAGCAAGGCATGGAGCGCAAGGACCTGCTGTCAGCCAACGGCTCGATCTTCGGACCGCAGGGCAAGGCGATCAATGATCACGCCTCGCGCGATGTGAAGGTTCTCGTTGTTGGCAACCCGGCCAACACCAATGCCCTGATCGCCCAGCAGGCCGCCCCTGACCTCGACCCCAATTGCTTCACCGCAATGGTCCGTCTCGACCATAACCGCGCGATGAGCCAGCTGGCTGAGAAGACCGGCGCCCACAATACCGACATCAAGAAGATGATCATCTGGGGCAACCACTCGGCGACCCAGTATCCGGACCTGCATCACGCGACGATCAAAAGCGAGCCGGCGCTCTCCAAGGTAGATCAGGACTGGTATGACGGCACGTTTATTCCAGAGGTGCAGCAACGCGGTGCGGCGATCATCAAGGCCCGTGGCGCGTCCTCTGCCGCGTCTGCCGCCTCAGCTGCCATCGACCATATGCGCAGCTGGGCGCTCGGCACCGAAGACGGTGACTGGGTCTCCATGGGCATTCCGTCGGATGGCTCCTACGACATCGAGCCAGGCGTTATCTATGGCTACCCGGTGACCTGCAAGGACGGCAAATACACCATCGTTCAGGGCCTCGAGATCAATGAGTTCTCGCGCGCCAAGATGGACGCGACCGAAAAAGAACTGCGCGAAGAGCGCGAAGCGGTAAAGGACCTGCTCGGCTCCTAAGGCCAGCAGCACTTACCCTCAACAAATCGACGGGCAGCCATGTCTCATAATACGTCCGGCCACCTCTTCCGCGTGACCACCTGGGGCGAAAGCCACGGGGCGGCCATCGGGTGCGTGGTTGATGGCTGCCCGCCTAATCTCAAGCTGGATGAAGCCTATGTTCAGGGCTTCCTCGACAAGCGGAAACCCGGAACGAGCCGTTTCGTCACGCAGCGCAAGGAGCCAGATGAGGTCCGCATTCTCTCTGGTGTCTTTGCCGATGACCGGACAGACGGCCAGGTCACGACAGGCACGCCGATCTCGATGATGATCGAGAATGTCGACCAGCGCTCCAAGGACTATTCGGAAATCCGCGACCGCTACCGGCCCGGCCATGCCGACTATGCCTATGACCAGAAATACGGGATCCGCGACTATCGCGGCGGCGGACGGTCGTCAGCGCGCGAAACGGCGATGCGCGTGGCTGCCGGTGCAGTGGCCCGCCGGGTCGTCGGCGACGCCATCACGATCCGCGGCGCAGTCGTCCAGATCGGCCCGCACATGATCAACCCTGAAGCCTGGAATTGGGACGAGACATCGAACAATCCGTTCTGGTGCCCCGATGCCAAGACAGCAGCCAAATGGGAAGCCTTTCTGGACGAGACCCGCAAGTCGGGCTCCAGCGCGGGCGCCGTTGTTGAAGTGCACGCCTCGGGCGTCCCGGCTGGCTGGGGCGCGCCAATCTATGGCAAGCTAGACGCCGAACTTGCCAGCGCGATGATGAGCATCAATGCCGCCAAGGGCGTCGAGATCGGCGCAGGCTTTGCCGCCGCGTCCTATTCCGGCGAAGAGAATGCCGACGAGATGCGCATGGGCAATGAAGGCGTGCGCTTCCTGTCGAACAATAATGGCGGTGTGGCCGGCGGTATCTCGACCGGTCAGGACGTCGTCGTCCGGATCGCGATCAAGCCAACCTCTTCCATCCTGTCGCAGACCCGTTCCGTGACGCGGGACGGCGACGAGGTGGATGTCCGCACCAAGGGCCGTCACGACCCCTGCGTCGGCATCCGCGCGGTGCCTGTCGCAGAAGCGATGATGGCTTGCGTGCTCGCAGATGCGAAGCTCCGGCATCAAGGGCAGATGGGGTAACCGCCCCCTCAAATTCGCTGAACATCTTGGCTGCCGCCTCCCCGCCGAAAGGTGGGGTCCATGACGGCTGGGTGGTCTGCTCTCAACCGCCATGGGTCCCAGCTTTCGCTGGGATGGCGGTTAACGAGCGGTTCTTCAAGAAAGTAAGATTACCCCACAAACGCCTTCTCGATCACGAATTCAGCTGGCGCGGCGTTGGAGCCCTCTGTCAGGCCTGCCTCCTGCATCAGCTCTTTCATTTCCAGCGTCATCGGCATGGAGCCGCAGATCATGGCGCGGTCCGTGGACGGGTCCATCGGCGGCAGGTCGAGGCTTTTGTAAAGCTCACCGGAGCGGATGAGGTCGGTTGGCCGGCCCATACGGTCTGACTTTTCCTGCGTGCAGGAGGTGAACAGCTTCAGCTTGCCGTGCACCATTTCGCCAACCAGCGGATCGTTGACGAGGTCCTCGACCAGTTTGGTGGAGTATTGAAGCTCTCCGTTCTGGCGGCAGGTGTGGGTGACGATGACGTCCTCGAACTTCTCATAGGTTTCAGGATCGCGCACCAGACTGGCGAAAGGCGCAAAGCCCGTACCGGTGGAGAACATGTAGAGACGCTTGCCCGGCGTCAGTGCGTCCAGCACCAGCGTGCCGGTCGGCTTCTTGCCGAGAAGGACCTTGTCGCCCGGCTGAATCTTCTGAAGGCGCGAGGTCAGCGGCCCGTCAGGCACCTTGATGGAATAAAACTCCAGCGAGTCGTCCCAGGCTGGAGACGCCACAGAATAGGCGCGCAGGAGCGGTTTACCGTTCTCGCGCGGCAGGCCGATCATCACAAACTCACCCGACCGGAAGCGGAAGCTTTGCGGGCGGGTGATCCGGAAGGAAAACAGCCGGTCGGTATAGTGTTCAACCGACAGGACGGTTTCCTCGGTCGGCGCGTTCGGATTGACGCGTGGCGCGGCAGATTGCTGGCTGGCAGTCGTCATAGTCTGATCCCGATAATCACTGGTCGCTGCGTGACATGACGGTGGAGAGGCAAATGTGCAAGCGCCGGAACGGTCGCATTAGCAGAACTAAATAGGGAAAGGCAGGCGCAGCGATGACGCTGGCCTGCCTTTCGAAGGGCGGATCGCGCTGGTCTAACAGCGCAGTCCGGCTATGGAATTATCGGTGCTATTCGGCGCCGACGACCCAGTAGCGCTCAACCTTGTAATAGTCGAAGGCGGCGTCGCGGGCCGCTGCACCGTCATCCTTGGTGAGCTCTTCAAGGCTATGGGCAGGCGCATTCTTCAGCTGCTCTTCGGTAAAGGGCACGATGTAGCCGCCCTTGTCTTTTTCATAGTCGAGGGAGGACCATGGAATGGGGTGGAATTTCTCGCCAAGGCCGAGGAAACCGCCAAAGCCGACGACAGCGAACATGATATTCGTGTCGAGCTTGTTCAGCATGACGTCCTCGATCTCACCGATCTTGTCGCCGTTGGTGGAGTAGACGTTTGTTCCGATCACGCGGGAGGCGCGGATGGCTGTTGTATGTCCTTTTGGTGTAGGCATGGCAGTTCCTTTCTGTTGGTTGCGCGAAGCATTCTGCTTCTGCCTCAACAACAAGATGCCAGGCCGTCTGGTTCCTCTCAGTTTTCCTGCAGACCGGTAACTTCGCGCCAGTGCTGGCGGCAAAGGGACTGGTAATGATCCTTGTCGATATCGACCTGCTGGCCCTCTGTCTGGGGCTGGCCAGCCTCATCAACGCGGGCCGTCATCGTGGCCTTCTTTCCGCAATGGCAGATGGTGCGGATTTCGCGCAGGCTGTCGGCGATACCCAACAGCTCCGCCGAGCCGTCAAAGAGCTTGCCCTGGAAGTCTGTTCGAAGGCCGTAGCAGAGCACCGGGATGGAAAGCCGGTCGGCCACGCTGGAGAGCTCCCAGACCTGATCGCGGGTGAGAAACTGTGCCTCATCGAGAAGGATCGCACTGAGCGGCGTGCTGGCATGGGCCGCCGCGATGGCATCGAACAGATCGACATCTTCTGCAAACCGGTGCGCGTCCGCCGAAAGACCGATGCGCGAACTGATCCTGGCGAGGTCGCTGTCGCCCGCCTTGGTGTGGTGCGACGTCCAGAGCATGACGGTCATCCCGCGCTCGCGGTAGTTATGCGCCGACTGGAGCAGGATCGTCGACTTGCCGGCATTCATTGCCGAATAGGTGAAATAGAGCTTTGCCAAGACCTCGTGTCTCCTCTGGATTCCGGGCGCATCCGATCAGCAAAAGGCCTGGCGCGATTCCACATCTGGCCGGAAATCATTCATCAGGCGTCTCGATATCTTCGGTCAGGAAATGGCGGGCCTGCTTGTCCTCAACTTCCAGAACCCAGAGGTCGAGGTCACGGCCCCGCGCGCGTCTGACATAGTCGTCGGCCTCGGCTTCTGTTTCGCCGACCCCCTGAAGCCTGACATCGGAAAAGATGCGTTCTCCGTCCATACTCGTTCGCGGCACATAGACACGCGCGCCGCCGGACAGGTCGGCGACCTTGACCATGACGTCCCCGCGCTCACGATCTCCCTTCTGGACCACGAAACAGCTCGCGCCTGCGACCTGTGCGCGGCGCACCAGGGCGTCGACCCAGAGCCATGTTGGCAATCGTTCTTCCAGCAAATTCCTCGCCCCTCAGATGACCGGCATGTCGCTTGCAACGCGTTGATCAGACCGAGACCCTAACGCGCGAAGCCAGGCCACACCATGATCCAATTCCTTGCCACAGCAGCTTCCGCAATCCAGTCATCTGGCGACAAGCTCACTGGCAGCGTCACTGCGCTTTCGCTTGGTGGCAAGGACGTCCTTTCGGCACGAGCGCTTGAAGCGACCGGGTCCAGCGTGCTGCCGCTTGAAGTGGTTCTCATCCTGATCGGCGCGATGCTGGTCAGCGGATTTGCGCTGCTGCTTCGAGAGACGCGCATCGAACGCAAGTCTTCCTCAGACCACTGATATCTTCGCCTAGCCGACCGTTTCCTCTAATTGCCGCGTCTCGGTTTCTTCCCCGACAGCTTTCGGCAGGATGACACGCACCCGCGTGCCCTCACCGGGCGCGGTATCTATGATGACTTTCCCCGTCATGAGGTCGGCAAAGGATTTCACGACGGCGAGACCAAGACCGGTCCCCGCCCTGCCCCGCGCATTCGTGCCCTGTTGAAACGGACGCGCAACCTGTTCGAGGTCACGCGCGCTCATACCGGTTCCGTTGTCGCGGACAGACAACGCCACGGTCGAGGTTCCTGCACGCGCATCGAGGCTGACCGTCGATCCAGAGGAAGAATACTTGATCGCGTTCGAGAGCAGGTTCTGCCAGATCTGGCGGATCGCGCGCGCATCAGCGGTCGCCCAGACCTCGCCTGTCGCCTTCTGGCGGATCGACACACCGGCACGGTCAGCAAATCCGGAGAGCTGAGCAATTACCGACTCGCTGCTGGCGACAAGATCGACCGGCTCCAGATCCAGCCTTGTGCTGCCGGACTCTGCCTTGGCGTAGTCGAGAATATCCTCGACCGTCAGGAGCAGGTCCTGCCCGCTTTCATAGATGAGCTGGACATATTCCTTATAGGCTTCGGAAAGCTCGCCGCGCAATTCATTGCGCATGAGATCAGAGAAGCCGAGGATGGCATTGAGCGGGGTCTTCAGCTCATGGCCAAGGCTTGCAAAGAACGCCGTCCTCTCCTTCAGCAGCGTTTCAGCTTCGCGGGCGCGAATTTCTGCATCGCTCGCGATCACGTCCGCCGCGCGGGTTTCGGTATCGTCTTCTGCCTCGCTCATGAAGACGCGTGTTCCGGCAACATGTGGATCGAAGATGAGCTCCAACCGTGTCTTGCCGACGTCCAGGACAAGCGATGTGCCCTCGGAGGCAAGCGCGCCTTCGACCTTCTCGCGATCGCTTTCCCTGAACGCTTCGATAAAGGGGCGCTTCTGCCGGGGATCGATGTTTACGGGCAGCTCCCCGGACACCATCCGGACACGGCCATCCTCGGCGACATCGACGATCATGACAGGACCTGAGCGACCGGGCGCGTCGGTGTCACTGGCGGCGGGGGTGGGCGGCGCTGCTGCAGCGCGCCCGCCTGGTCTCATGAATGTCTGGCGCCGGAGGATCGCTGCAAGAAGGACAGCGCCGGAGATGAGCGCGCCAAGCGACAGGATACCGCTTACCGTTCCAAGCGAGGGCCCAACCAGAGATGTATCAAGAAGCAGGACCGCCAGCAGGCTGCCAACCAGCCCGAGCAGCGCGAAGATGCAGGCTTCCACAGCATGGGACTTCCAGCCAAAGGCCAGCGTGTAGAGCGGCGCGAGAGCGACCAGCAGCAATGCGGGTGAGGTTATACCGCCAGAGAGGGTGATGATCCCCGCCGTGAAAACGATCCAGGGGAAGATGGCGACGGCGAACTTACGCCCGAAAGGCCAGCGTTTCCCCCTTAGCGCGACCAGTATGGTCAGCGCGGCTGGCAGCGCAGCGCCTGCGAAAAGGGCCGTCGCCGGTAGCTCGTCCAGCCCACCCCGTACACCTGCAATCGCCGCAGCGAGCGCGGAGATAATCCAGATCAGGGATGCAATTGTGACAGTTTGTTTAGGCACTATGTTCATCTGCCGGTTAGATTTCACCTGCATTCTGGCAGGTGAAGAATTCAAGTTGAGTCGCCTGCCTGTTTCACCTTAGACTAAGACCTGTAGCGCGAGAATGATAGAGCGAGCCTGACGCGACGCTCTTCGAGGAAACCAGAATGAAAACCGGACGGATTCACGCAACACTTACCGCAGGACTCTTCCTGGCTCTCTCTGCAACAGCGCAGGAGACAACGCCCACCGATACAGCGCAACCGGCCTCTGCCGAAGCGGCGACCATCAGGCCGTTTTCGATAACCCCGGCGCCTGATCCTCTCTCCTCGGCCGCCGCCGTGTACGCGACCTATCAGGGCGATGTGACCGAGCTTGAGCAGAATGAATTCGATGATGTCGACTCCATTCAGACGGCTCTGACCGATCTTGGCAGCCAGAATGCCGAACAGCTTTCGCGCGGCTGGATTGCCTATTCGGCGCTTGTCGCCTCGCAGAACCCGGAGTTCCGCGCAGCTGTTCGCGACATTGAAGGCTATTACGGACGCGATGCCCTGGTGCGCGGCCTCCAGAATGATGTGCGCTATGCGCGTAATCTTCATGGTGGTTCAACGGCCGTCAGCGCGGCGCTCAATGCTGGCGCGGCAGATGCGCAGCGGCTCCAGTCCACGGCCGAGCTTGTCAAGGAACAGGCCTACAGCCTGCAGGCGTTTGGCTGGGCAAAGGGGCGGCTGGGCGATTCCGGTGCGATCGCCACAAAACTTCGCGCTGATTCCCTCGTCGGGCGCACCGCAAGCAATGATATGACGACAGCGTTCCGCGCGCCGGATTTCGGGTCTGTCCTTTCCAGCGCAGGGCGCACGGGCGCCCCCTCTGTCTGGCGCAGTGTCAGCAATGCGGCCGGGCAGATCCGCGGTGTAAATATCAGCACTGGTCTTTCCGATGGCACACGCCGGCGCGTCGCCCCCGGCAGTGAACAGGTCGCCGACAAGATCGCAACGCTGGCCGCCTACCGCGTCCTTGGGGGCGAAGGCGGCGCAGCGGCGCCGGTTCAGAGCGCCATGTCCGAAAGCCAGACGACAGGCTGTATCAACATGGCCCAGCTCAACCTGCAGCAATGCATCGCGGCGACGCACCAGCATTTCGAAGTGCCATTCTGCCTTGGCGAGCATGCGCTTGCTGAGATTGGCAGTTGCATCGCCAAGGTCAGTAATTAGGATTGCAGATATTCAATCTCTCACCCCGTCACCCAACTGGGAGGCGGGGTTTTCTTTTGCCTTCAGTTGCCCCAAATCACCCCCATGACAGTTGAAGAACGCGCAAAAGACATTTCCGCCGAGTTCGAGTTCCTTGATGATTGGGAGACGCGTTACGCGCACATCATCGATATGGGGAAGGCGAACCCGGCCCTCGCCCCTGATGAGCGAACCGAAGAGACCCGGGTGCGCGGCTGCGCCTCCCAGGTCTGGATGGTCATCGATGAGGAAGAAGAAGACCGTTTGCGGATCCGGGCAGAATCCGATGCGCTTATCGTGTCGGGCCTTATCGCCATACTGATCCGGCTCTATTCCGATGCCCCCGCGGGCGACATCGCCGCCTTCGACGCCCTCGCCTTCTTTGATGAGATCGGCGTCAGTGAAGCCCTCTCGGCCCAGCGCTCCAACGGGCTTGCGTCCATGCTGGAGCGTATCAAGTCAGTTGCAGGCTCTGAAGCTGGCGCGGGCTGAGCGACAGGTCTCTTTGATGCTGGCCAATGTCCGCGGCCGATTTCAGCGTCTGCTCCAGCTCGTCCAGCCACTCATCGACGCCTGGATCATCTCGCAGATCCTCTATCTTGTGGCAGCCATGCGCAACGGTCGATCTGTCCCGATCAAGGGCCGATGCAACGCGCGCCAGGCTCATGCCGAGGCCAACGTGCGAAAGGTACATCGCCACCTGCCGGGCCCTGACGATATGATGATCGCGCCTCGATGATGCGAGGATAACCTCGGCGGGTATCTGCAGTGCATAGCCGGTGAGACCGACAGCCAGACGCACACTGTGCTCGTCCTGCAGCCTGTTCTTTGTGTTCATGTCCTACTCCTCTGTCTGAAGCATCCCACCTTAGGGCGAATGACAGAGGTGTAGGATATTTTTCCTATTTACGGAAATTATTCTCTGTGGACTAAGCGGCGACGGCCCGTCCCGCGGTCGGATGGAATGAGAAGATTGACCGGTACTCGCGCGGCTTCTTCCGGCGGATAATATCGTGGCAGAGCAACAAGGCTGGCCTATCAGCATTGCATGACAGAGTTCGACTTCCGTTATGACCGTCCCACGAAGCTCGGCATCAATGACGAGGAGCGTCACAACCAGCTCCCCAAGTCAGTGGCAGGCAAGCGCCTGACCTTTCGGCGGACTGGTGAAGCCGCGCTCGCCTAAGCAAAAGGCATGCGCCTTCACGTGCTACCGCAAACGTGAGAAAATCGAGAATCGCGACGACGACGCTTGAGGGGATCGATCGGTCCCATCTTGCGCCGTCTCTCGGACTCACGCTTAGATTTCGTCTTGCCTTTTACGTCCTCTTGCGGCTTGGGCTTGCTGTCCATCAGCCGTTTGAGGGTGTCGTTAAACTCGCTCTCGGGGTCCGTCATGCCGAAACAGTATCCTTATTATATGCCAACGCTATCAGATCGGCCCCTGCCTGACGACATACTGGTGCAAATAGCCAAAATAGTTCGGCAGTTTTCCGAATTTGAGTTCGTACTCAACCTTCACCTTTGCCAGCTTACAAATCTGATGCCTTATCAGCTTGATGCCCTTATTGGCACGACCTCTCTCTC
Organism: Henriciella marina DSM 19595; assembly: GCF_000376805.1. Lineage (NCBI taxonomy): Bacteria > Pseudomonadati > Pseudomonadota > Alphaproteobacteria > Hyphomonadales > Hyphomonadaceae > Henriciella > Henriciella marina. The sequence goes on from NZ_AQXT01000002.1 coordinate 1,243,236, forward strand.
GAGACGGATTAGTATGGCCAGAAAACTAGCGGCCCTACGAGATGAAGACGTCTTCACCAGGCTGCAAGACGATTTTTTCAAAACGGGCTTTCGGCAGGTGCAGAGCATTCGAAACCATGTTGCGCACGGCACATACATCGGCACCAGTGTTGAGAAGGGTGTGAACTTTTATTACTTCCTGACCCAATCTACGACTACCGATACCAAGGATCGAATAGCCAGCGTTGTGGAGTGCCTTGGAGAAAACGCTATTAAGAATGCGGCAGACTACTGCCAGGCTAATTTCCCGCTTTTTCAAGATGCGATGAACTTAAAGCCATTTCGCGAAAAACTTCTTCAAGAAGGTCTCCAACGGCACCGTAAGGCACATCCCACCCGTTGAGGATGCAGAAGCGCTTAACGCCTGCCTCAATCATCTCTTCTGTAACATCAATTTCCTGTACCGGCCTGACGCCGTCTTCTATATCCGAATCACACATGCTTTGTCACATATACAATTAGGATATTTTTCCTATTTACGGAAATTATTCTTTGTGGACTAAGCGGCGACGGCCCGTCCCGCGGTCGGATGGAACGAGAAAATTGACCGGTACTCGCGCGGCTTCTTGCGGCGGATAATATCGTGGCAGAGCAAGAGCGCAGGCGCGGTGTCTTCTTCAAAGGCACGCAGTGGCAGGCGCAGCCAGGCGTGATGCCGATCGCCGAGATCTGCGATGCCCTGGTCTGGTCTGTTATCTTTCGTGAAAGTTCCGCGGCCGGTCTGCCAGATGCTCGCAAATTCATCTGGAAGCTCATCGAGCCGCTTGCCGCGCATATCGGCGCCGATCAGCTGCCTCAGCTGCGTGCCCACTAGCCGGAACGTCGCCGCCCCGGCCCCATCAAGCGCCAGAATTGAAATGCTGCCGAGATGAGCCCTGAGCGCGCCCGGATCGATGTCGCTGCGGCTTGGCGCCAGCGCATCCCCTCGTCTCGACGTCCAGTAATCGACGATCTCATTCTGTGCGTCGATCAACCATCTAATATCCGATTGACTCTTCATCGTCAGCCACCCCAAGCGATTCGATAGAATCAGCTGTGTCTGAATTCGATTCGCGCCGCAAGAGTCCAGAAACAAAAAATTAACCAAGCCTAACGAAATATTTCATTTCGCAAGCGCAACGATGTTGATCAACAGTATTCGGTAAGTCGGGTGCGATTAACGGCTTATTTCTTGCCGGTTCCGAGACCCATCTTCTTGGCAAGCTGGGAACGCTTGCGCGCATAGCTTGGCGCAACCATCGGATAATCAAACGGCAGGCCCCATTTCTCGCGGTACTCGTCCGGCGTCATGTCATACTTGGCGCGGAGGTGACGCTTCAGGGATTTGAACTTCTTGCCGTCTTCAAGGCAGATCAGATAATCGTCGGTGACGGACTTCTTCACCGGAATGGCAGGCTTGGCTTCAGGCGCCTGCTTCTCTTCGACAGAGAGGCCGTTCAGTGCTGCGTGGACATTCCGGATGAGGCCGGCAAGGTCACCGCTCTGAACCGGGTTATTGCTGACATAGGCCGCAACGATTTCGGTGGTCAGTTCCAGTGTATCAGTTGCCGCGATGCTCTTCTCGGTATCCGTATCCACGCCTTACTCCTTTATGCTTCAACCGAACTAAATCCATTAAATTCAGTTGAGTTCCAAGTACACTCAAATAAGCACAGCTGGAGCAAGTAGAGGACCCGGCAAAGTCCGTCCCTGATCTATATCAATATCACTGTCACAACCGGCAATCCGGCCCCGTGTACTGGGCCTCGTCACCTGATGAAGAAGGCAACCAGCAGGGCAAGCCCGAGCAGCACTGCTGTCCAGATGGCCATGCCATTATAGAGCCCGCCAGAGGCCAGCGTGCCACGCGGGCTGAACGCTGCCTCCAGCCTTGAGAAGCTACGCGAGGCCACATTGCCGAAGACGCCGGTGAGACCTGCCCCAACCTTCGTCCAGACCTTGCCCGCCCAGACCGCCAGGCCATAGCCAGCCTTGCGGTAGATGATGTCGGTATCGATGATGATACCGCGTTTTTCGGGCGGATAGGCGCCAAAGCGCTGCAGCAGGGCGAAGGCGAAGACGGCAAGTACGAGCAGTTGCATCTGCGTCAGGATATGATCGCCGGTATATGGCTCGTAGCGGACCGTGTACGGGTCGCTGGCATAGGGCAGGATCGAGTAGAGCCAGTTGAAGCCAAAGCCCGGGAAGAAGGCCGGGAGGCCAACGGCCACACAGATGAAGGCGGCAAGGCCCATGGCGACGAGCATGTTGAACGGCGCTTCCTTGGGCCGCTTGCCGCTATCATGGCCGAAGAAGGCAAAATACGGGATCTTGATGCCCGAATGCTCCAGCACGCCGGCCGACGCGAAAAGCAGCATCAGCCATGGGATCACAAAGCCGGTCCCGGCAACGGCGCTCATCGTCAGCGATTTCGAGACGAAGCCGGAGAAGAGCGGGAAGGCCGAGATGGAGGCCGCCCCGACCAGACAGAAGACGGTCGTCCACGGCATGGTCCGGAAAAGACCGCCAAGCTCTGTCGCCTTGGCTGTGCCCGTCCGGTAGAGAACGGCGCCCACGCTCATGAACAGGAGCGACTTGTACATGATGTGGCAGAAGGCGTGCGCAGCCGCGCCGTTGAGCGCCAGAGGCGTCCCCACGCCGATTGCACAGACCATGAAGCCAAGCTGGTTGTTGAGCGAGAAGGACAGCACCTTGCGAAGGTCGTTCTCAACCACCGCAAAGAAGACCGGATAGACGGTCATGATTGCGCCGATCCAGATCAGGCTCTGCTCACCCGCGAACGTCCGGGCCAGGGCATAGATGGCAAGCTTGGTCGTGAACGCCGAAAGGATCACGGTGCCCACCACAGTCGCCTTTGGATAAGCGTCCGCGAGCCAGGTATGAAGGAAGGGGAAGCCCGCCTTGATACCGAAGGCCAGGAAGACAAGCAGGACGCCCGGATTGCCAAGCTCCAGCGCGCGAATGCTCATATCGCCGGTGTCGAAATAGATCTGCATCGCCCCGAAGAGCAGCAGCACGCCCGAAAGGACATGCAGGCCGAGATAGCGCATGCCAGCCTTGTAGGCGGCGCTCGTCCCGGACCTGAAGATCAGGAAAACCGACGTGATCGCCGTCAGTTCCCAGAAGACAAACAGGCTGATGAAGTCGCCGCAGAACGCCGCAGCCACCGCCGCGCCCATATAGGACAGGCCCATCGAATCCTCGAGCTGGCTGTCCTGATGGAGGGCGTAGATCGCGTTGATAAAGGCCGCGATGAGGAAAGCGAGACCGAAGATAAAGGAAAGCGAATCAACGCGGTAAAGCACCATATCGAAGCCGAGCACGCCAAAGCTGGCAAGATCGGTTTCACGCGGGGCCGCCAGCAGCAGCGCGGCCGCGATGAGCGGCGCAGCCAAGGCGAGGCCCTGGCGCACGCGCTGCACAGGGATGACCGCCGCAAGACAGCCAGCCAGGATGAGCACGAGGCCCGGATTGATCGCTCCAATCAGCCCGTTCATGGGTGCGGCTCCGTTCCGGCTGGTTCATCCTCGTCTTCATAATAGTCTTCGCGCCGACGCATCAGGCGGCCGAGCGGCCAGCCGGCCAGGACGACCAGCGTAAAGGCTCCGAAGCCCCAGATGGCGTTGAAACCTGTCGTCCCGTCGATACTGAAATAGGGATGACGGAAATGCTCGCCTTCAGGCGCCAGCATTTCCAGAACCGGCTCTATGGCGATCAGGAAAATGGACGCGGCCAGAAGCCCCCAGAACAGGGCCTTGCCTGCCCAGGGCTTGGTCGTCCAGCCGAACAGCGCCCTTGCGGCAGGCTTGGTCTGGCTCTCATCGGGCTGATGCTCGCCATGGTCGCTCATATGAGGCGGGGTTGCGTGATCGCTCATGGCTGGCCTCCTATTGCTGGAAGAAGGAAATCGTAGAGCTCACCCATGAAGAAGAACAGGACCAGTGTCCCCACAGCGGTGAAGACGGGTGCAGCCACTGCGAGGACGGGAGCCCCTTCCGGCCGCTTGTAGGGCGCAGGTTCCGGGGTCCCTCGGGGCGGCATGAGCGCCAGAATTGAGATCGGCAAGAGGTAAGCGATGTTGAGCAGCGACGAGATGATCAGCACCCAGGCGACATAGGAATCGCCGCTGTCTGCCGCGCCGAGCATCAGGAGCACTTTCGGCCAGCCGCCTGCGAGCGGCGGAATACCGATGATCGACAGCGAACCGATCAGGAAGGCTGCAAACACCCACGGCATCCGTCGGCCAAGCCCGCGCATCTCCGAGATCGCTTTCTTGCCTGTCGCGACATAGATTGCGCCAGCGCACATGAAGAGCGTCATCTTGCCGAAGGCGTGCGCCGGGATCTGTAGCGCGCCGCCCATCATGCCGGCTTCATTGGCCAGCATCACGCCCGCCGTCACATAGGCAAGCTGCCCCACGGTCGAATAGGCAAGACGCGCTTTCAGATCATCCTTTGTCAGCGCAACGAGGGAGGCGACCACAATCGTGAAGCAGGCCATGAAGAGCACGAAATCGCGTGCAGGTGTATCGGCGAGAAGATCGATCCCGAAGACGTAGATGCCGACTTTCGCCATGGTGAAGACGCCCGCCTTCACCACCGCAACGGCGTGCAGCAAGGCAGAGACCGGCGTTGGCGCGACCATGGCATTGGGCAGCCAGAAATGAACCGGCATCAGCGCTGCCTTGCCGATACCGAAGGCAAAGAGAATGAGAAGCGCGCTGGCGATGACCGGCGTCACGCCCTCAACCCCGGCCAGCAGGCCGCCGGGGACGAAATCCATGCTGCCCGCCAGGGTGGCTGTCCAGATGATCGCAACGAGGAAGAGACCAATCGACGTCGCCAGAAGCGTCATCAGATAGATCCGGCCGCCGCGCAGGGAGGTCGCATCGCCCTTGTGGGCAACCAGCGGGAAGGTCGAAAGGGTCAGCACCTCATAGAAGACGAACAGCGTAAACAGGTTCGACGCCATGGCGACGCCCATTGCGCCCATAAGCGCGATGGCAAAACACATATAGAAGCGCGTCTGGTGGCGCTCCTTGTTCCCGCGCATATAGCCGATCGAATAGAAGCTGTTCACGATCCAGAGACCGCTCGCGACCAGCGCGAACATGGCGCCCAGCGGCTCCAGCTTGAAGGCAAGGTCGAGGCCCGGAACGACCGTCCCGAGAACATATTCGGCAGGCTCACCTGAAACGACGGTGGCGGTCAGAAGAACCGCGACCAGGAATAGCAGCGCCGCGCCGACGAGGGTCACGCCTTCACGCACGTCTGGCATTTTGCCCGTCAGATAGATCCCTGCCATTGTCAGCATCGGCAGGATCAGAGCAGCGAGGATCAGTGTTTCACCGGTCATGACGCGCCTCCGAGGAAGAGCGCTGAGGCCGCATCGTCTGCGAGTCCGAAGACGAAACCGCCACTGACCCCCACCCAGATATTCGCAATGGCTAGAATCCAGAGCGGGATGAGGATGAGCAGCGGTGCTTCATTGTGCGACTTGTGCGGATTGTTTGGCGCCTTGAAGAACACAGCCTCGAGGATGCGTCCCATATAGATCACCGCAAGCACGCTCGAGAAGACAACGATCAGCGCGGCCCACCACCAGCCGCTTTCCAGCAGCGCGGAGACAAGCGCGAATTTCGATTGGAAGCCAGCCGTCAACGGCACGCCGATAAGCGACAGCGCGGCGATCGCGAAGGCGGTCATTGTCCAGGGCGCAGAGCGGCCAAGGCCTGCAAAGTCATGGATACGCGTGCCCTGATAGGTCAGGACGACGCCGCCAACCGCCATGAACAGCGCGCCCTTTATCAGCGCATGATTGACCAGATGGAACATGCCTGCCGACACACCGGCCGCCGTACCCAGCGAGATGCCAAGCAGCATGTACCCAACCTGCGCCACCGACGAGTAGGCCAGCGTCCGCCTGATATCTGCCTGGAAGATCGCCTGGAATGAGCAAGCCAGCATGGCGGCAATACCCATAGGGGCCAGAATGAAGGCCAGACTCATCCCCTCAAAGGCAAACTCAAGTGAGAAGACGGTAAAGAGGAAGCGGACAAGCGCATAGATCGCGACCTTGGTCGCGGTCGCGGCCAGGAAGGCGGTGACGAAGCTTGGGCTGTAGGCATAGGCGTTTGGCAGCCACTGGTGCAGCGGGAACATCGCGGCCTTGAGGCCAAGACCGACAAGAATGAACGCGAAGCCAACTTGCACGGCACGGTTGCCGCCGACATCCTGCAGCTGGACCGCGAGATCGGCCATGTTGAGCGTGCCCGTGGCCGCATAAAGAAAGCCGACACCGACGACAAAGAAGCTCGCGCCTATCGTCCCCATCAGCAAATAGTTCATCGCCGCAGGCAGCGCGCGGCGGTCACGCCCAGCGCCGAGCGCGACAAGCACATAGGTCGCAATCGATGAGAGTTCGAGGAAGACGAAAAGGTTGAACGCGTCCCCGGTCGAGGCAACGCCGAGAAGGCCCATGAAACAGACCTGGAAGGCCCCATAGAACATGGCGCGCTTGCCGTCAGCAATCTCTGCTTTGACGGTTGGCCAGCTGAAAATACTGGTCAGCAGCGCGATTGAGCTCACCAGCAGCAGGATCAGCACATTCAGCGCGTCGATACGGAATTCGATACCATGCGGAGGCGCCCAGCCGCCCATGGCGTACGAGATGATCGCTCCGCCCTCTACCGAGCGGACCTGTGCCAGCAGAATGATCGACAGGAGCGTACAAAGCACGGTCACGACCACGGTCATGGCCCACGCAACGCGCCCGCCGCCCGGCAGGAAGGCAGAGAGCGGCCCTGCCAGCATCGGTAGAAGCACCAGCAGCGCGGGCGCATGCGCTTCAGCCCAGGCTGGCGCAATCTGAAGGACAAAATCCATCATGCTGCACTTGCCTCTTCAGATTTATCGACAGCGTACTCGGCGCGGGCGACTTCAAGGTCGGTGGTGCGGACCTCGTCGCTCTCAATCGTCCCGTAAGCTTCGCGGATACGGACAACGATGGCGAGGCCCACCGCCAACGTCGCAACGCCGACAACAATCGCGGTCAGCATCAGGACGTGCGGCAGCGGGTTGGAGTAGATGTGCTCCATGCCGTGGCTCGCGCCGGCGTGGGCCGCATCGCTGGCGCCATGCGCGGCATCAGCTACGCCACGGCCCGCCGCCTCGCCTGCCCCATAAGCGGCGTTCGCCTCATCATGACCACCGCCGTGTCCCTTGGCATCCTTGCCATAGAGGATCGGCGCCGTGCCGCCATCAATGCGGCTGAGCGATATGTAGAAAAGAATGATCGACGTCTGGAAGATCGACAGACCGACCAGCTTCTTGATAAAGTTTGTCGCAGCAAAGAGCGTATAGAGACCGATCATCATCAGACCGATGATCGCCCAGTAATTGCCGCGCTCCAGAACGAATTCCAGCATTACCAGTCCTCGTCCTTGATCTCTGTCACGCGCCCAGCAAAGGCGTAGAAGATCGACAGCATGGAGCCTGCAACCGCGAACAGAACGCCAAGCTCAACCATCAGGATGCCATAGTGCTGGCCCATATGCCCGCCCGGCTCTTCATTGAAGAGAACGTCATAGTCGAGGAAATTACCGCCCATAAACAAGGCCCAGACGCCAACACCTGCGAAAATCAGGAAGCCGAGCGCTGACAGTGTGCGCGCGAAGACCGGCGGGACGGCCCGCATGGCGGGCGTGATACCGAAAATCAGCGCATATAGCACGACAGCCACGACGATGATCACACCGGCCTGGAAACCGCCGCCGGGACTGTAGTCGCCGTGGAAGTGCACATAGAGCGCAAAGAGCGCGATAATCGGGATCAGCGGCTTGGCGACAACGCGCAGGATGACGTGATGATCTGAACGGGCCTCGGCCATTAGCTCTTATCCTTCTTGCGCTTGAAGGTCGCCGAGAGCGAACGCTCGCCAAAGCCGAGCAGGAGGATGACCGACAGGGCCGCAGCAAAGACGACGCCCGTCTCGCCCAGCGTATCAAAGCCCCGATAGCTGGCGAGCACCGCGGTCACGATGTTCGGCACGGCGATTTCCTGCGGCGTGCGCTCGATATAGTCGGTGCCAACATAGGTGTTGGCCGGGCTGTCCGGGTCACCGAAAGCGGGAAGGTCGATTGTGGCGTAGACCAGCATCGCCCCGGTCGCGATGACGACGAGGATCGGCACGATCCGCATGGCGCCGGTCTCTGGCTTGGCGGTCCGGGCCGTCAGCAGCATGGCGCCGAGCAGCAGAGCGGTCGAGATGCCCGCACCGACAGCCGCCTCTGTAAAGGCGACGTCCACCGCATCCAGCGCAACGAACCAGGTCGCAGAGATAAGCGAATAGATGCCCGACAGCATGACGATCGCGAACAGGCTGCGCATGCGCGCAATCGCAACGCCGATTACGAAAAGCAGGCCAAGCAGGATAACGTTGATGAGGGCAATGGCGAGATCTGCGCCGGCGTAACCGATCATGACTCCTCCTCCGAATTGTCGGCCCGCTTGAGGTCCCGCCCGATAATCGGCTGAAGACCTGCTGTGTGGGCCGCGTTTGCAAGCGCATGCGAGCCGGTCGGGCTGGTCAGGAAGATAAACAGCCAGATCGCCACCAGTTTGAAGACAATCAGCCAGCTCGGCGCCAGGAATGCCATGCCGACCAAAGCGAGCGTCGCGCCTGCCGTATCGGTGACACTGGCAGCATGGAGCCGGGTGAAGAAATCGGGAAAACGAAGCACACCGATCGAGCCGACCAGGGCAAGCACTGCCCCGATGATGCAGAGCAGACCGCCAATCCATGGCTTCACGATGAGGGCGAGGTTCAGAAGCTCAGACATCGTCGCCCCCCTGCCCCGTCGGGCGTGTTACCGCCTGGCGGTGAAGCGGCACCTGGAAGGAGCGGTAACGGAAGAATTTGAGGATCGCGATCGTCGAGACGAAATTGATCAGCGCATAGAGCACAGCAATATCAAGGAAATCAGGGCGTCCGAGGACAAAGCCGAGAAACCCGATAAACAGAACGACCTTTGTACCGAGCGCATTTACCGCAAGCACGCGGTCATAAAGCGTCGGCCCGAGAAGCGCGCGGATCAGCGTCAGCGCAATCGCGACAGCAAGGGCGATGGCGGCAACTTCGATCATGCAGCCACCTCTTCCTTACGCTTGCCATCAGCCGCTTCGTAGGAGCGCCGGTCCATCTCGGCAAAGGATTCTGGCGTGGCCGCCTCTTCGAAGAGCGCGTGGATAAGGAATTTGCCGCCCTCGACCTCGATCGCGACCGTTCCCGGCGTCAGCGTGATGGAGTTGGCGAAGATCGTCTTGGCCAGATCGCTTTCGCACCGGGTCTTCAAACGTACGAGTGCCGGATTGATATTCAGATTCGCGCCGAGACAGGCCTTGATGACCGGCCAGTTCGCCTTGAAAATTTCGACCATCAGCCAGCCCCAATATGCAAAGATCGGCAGGATTCGCCCATAGGGAGAGCCTTCGCGGTCGACCGTCTCAAGCCGTGCAGCAAGGATAATGGAGATAAGAACAGAAACAGCGCCGAGCCCGAGCAGCAAAGGCTTGTATATTCCGGACAGGCCGAGCCAGAGTGCACTCAGCACAAAGATCAGCCCCAGAAAATAGCCCACGAGGTGCCGCTCCGCTCTTCGTTCAACAACTACTAGGCGACGCTGTTAATCGCTCGACAGGAGTTTGACCAGACCCTCTTCCAGTCTACTCACCGAAAACCAGATGAGCTGTCCGGCGTGACGTGGAAAAACGGGAATCGCTGGGCGAATCTGTCGCATCCGGGTCATCCGGCGCGGCCCTTCCCGGAGAATAGGACGAGGATAGCGACCAGTTCCAATAGCGAAGCGTGGTCTGCGCCTTGGCCACGGCAAGCAGCTCATAGGTCTCCGACATGTAGGCAAATTGCGGGTGGACCGTTCCGTCATCGATTTCCATCGGACGGCGCAGCGCGTGCCAGAGATGCGCAAGATATGGACGCTTGAGACCGGTGGCCTTGCAGAGCACCGCAAGCCCCTCCCCGCCCGGGTCGCTCAGGATTTTTGCAATCGTCACCGGCTTAACGCCCGAGAGGAAGCCGATTTCCTGAGCGATATGCGGGGTAAGCCCCTTCTCGGCAGCCACTTCGATGGCATGCTCGAGACTATCGAACGGGCTCTTCTTGATCGCTGCGCGATTACGCTGGCGCCGCTCGATGAGCTGTAGCGTTTTGCGCGCGACCGGGTCCTGCCAGTTTTCTTCTGCCGCGACAGCAAAGACATCCGAGCAGAGATCGACCAGCTCCAGCCGGTCAGCCGCCTGCCGTTGAAGGATCGTGCGGCGCGTTGCGCCGTCCGCCCACCAGAACATGGCCATGGCCTGGCTGGGAATAAGCTCCAGCCGCTTGATCAACAGGGCGGGCAGGCCTTCGATCTTGCGCGAGTGCTGGACGAGCATGTCCATCCCGGTCTCTGAAATGTCGGCGCCCTTGTTCACCACCAGCGCTTTCAGTACCGCGGCCTCTTCGCGCACGCAGAGCGCTTCGGCCACGCAGGGGTCGATGCGCTTGCGGTTGGCGATCAGCAGCCGGTGATCGATCGTTGTCTGGTCTGCAATCGTGGCAAGATCGGCCGCATCGAAACCCTCATTGGCTTCCAGGATCGGCCGTGCCACATCCAGATCGGCCATGGCGAGATAGCGCATCAGCCGGCGCGGCGCTTCCTTGTTGAGCTGCAGCCTGCGGGCACAGAATTCACGGTCCTCGACCGAGGCATGGAACAGCATTTCCAGCAGGATGTCGCCGCCCATGGACCGGTCCTGCGGCGCGACCGATGTCGCAGGCAGCGCAACAAAGTCGATAAGCCGCCGCAACAGGAGGCGTCTGGCGCGCCCGCCATTCGATCCCTCCGGTCTCGGCTGGATGGCTTCGGGCATCTTTTTGATGTCTGACATGACTGGCCCGGTCGGCTTGCTCCAATAATCAGGGCAAACTCTGACACTGACAGGTTAACAGGCCGTATGGCGAAAGCCCCCCGCGCCTAACGCCTCTCGCGCTTTTCTGGATGGACAAAGAAAAGCAGCACTGACACCGCCAGCATGGACACAGCAAGCGCAAAGACCCGCCCAAAGTCCGTTTCGCTTTCAAAGACGGTGGTCGATGCCGGCAGCTCCCGGCCCAGCACGTCCGGCATCAGATGCAGGGTCACCGCCCCCGTCATCAGCATCACCGAAAGCCCGGCGGCGAGCCGGCACGTACCCGGAATGAACAAGAGCACGCAGAGCAGTAGCTCGAACAGAGCGACCACCACACGGCCTGTCGGCTCCAGAAGCGCGATCCCTGTCTTGTTCACCATTGTCTGGAAGATGACATTGTCACCCGGCCGATCGAACAGCTTTACAAAGCCTTCGGGCGGGTTCGGCAATGGGTGCAGGGTCGCGTTCACATAGACGAAGATCAGAAAGACCGCGAACAGCCAGCTCGCCAGAAGGCGCATTGCAAACATGTCCGGGGGCTCCCTGAATCTTGAACGACGGGCGACGATAGGACCGGGGGAGGTAAAGCTCAACGGCACCGGGGGTGATAGGCGACTCTGATAAGGTGAATGCAGCGCTGAGGGGAAAATTGCTTTTCTGGCAGACTTCACGAAGTACAGTCCCGGCTTCCCGGGAAGGATAATGGGTCACGCATGGAAGAAGACGAGCGCCAGCTTGAAAGCCTACAGGATGACCGGACCGGACAGGCCAAGTCACCCGTAAGTGGCCTCGATAGCGCGACCAGTGCTGGCGCTTCGGTTGAACTGACAGCGCGCAACCTGTTCAGCCGCCGGACCCATCGGCGCGTAAAGTCAGAGCTTCCTGCCTATCTCCTGATCCAGTGCAGCTGGTTTACCGCCTTCGGGCTCCAGATGGTGCTGTTTCCTTATCTCATCACAAACCGGCTCGGCCTCGACGGCACAGAGCTCGGGCTTGCCAATATGGCGCTCTCTGGCCCTTCGGTCGTCTTCTTGCTGCTTGGCGGTGTGATCGCAGAGCGCGCCTCCGGCAAGTCATTGCTGATGCTGCTTCACCTGATGGCGGCCGTTCCTGCGGTCATACTCGCCTTCGTGATCGCCACCGGAAATCTCGTCTATGGCTATATGATCATTTACGGCGTCGCGATGGGCACCGTCGGGGCCTTCATGATGCCGGCGCGCGATTCCATCATCAATGAAGTCGTCGACCGGCGAGCCCGGGTTGGCTCGGACGTGACGCTGCAACAGGGGGTCGCTTTTGCCACCATTGCCCAGTTCGCCGCACAGATCGCTGGCCTGATCATCGGCGGCTATGCGGACAAGCTGACCCGCATGCCCGACTGGCTAGGCGGGTTCTCGATCGGGCCGATCCCCAGCTGGGAGCTTCTGGCCTTTCAGGGCATCATCGTCGGCCTCGGCGCCGGATTTGCCCTCTTCCTTGCGCACGGGCGGCGGGTCAAGACAGGCCGGTCCGGGCTCGGCGCGGCCTATGGCGACATCAAGGAAGGCTTCTCGGTCGTCATCGGCGATAGCAAGCTCTGGGCGATGACCGTCCTGATGTTCGGCGTCGGCATCTTCGTGATCGGGTCATTCCTCGTGGTCCTCCCAATCATCAACCGGGACATTTATGGCCTTTCGTCGGACGGTATCCGCGACATGTTCGTGACCTTCTGGCTTGGCGCTTTCGTTTCGTCTGTAACGCTATCGCTCTTCCGCCATATCAAGCGGCAGGGGCGCCTTCTCCTGACGGCGCAGCTTCTAGGTTCGCTTGCCATCCTGATCATGCTGGCCAAGCCCCCGCACTATGTCTTCCTCATGATCGTGTTCGTCTGGGGCCTCGCCGCCGGCATCTCGATCGCGATGAGCCGATCCATTGTTCAGGATGCCGCACCGAAGAACCATCTCTCGCGTGTGCTGTCGATCTATCAGCTCGGCTTCATGGCGGGCGCCCCGTTTGGCGCAGCGCTCATGGGCTGGCTGATCGACTTCTTTCCGGAACAGCCCCAGCGGGTCGCCGTCGTGCCAGCGCTCGGCATGACAATCCTGATCGTCTGGATGGTGGCCCGCACGCCGATCTGGAACATGAAACACGCTGTGCCGGCTGCAAAGAAGAGCTGACGGCCCAAAAGAAAAGGCTGCGAACAGGGGTCCTGCTCGCAGCCTTTATTCTAAAACCAGAGGGACTGATCAGCCGCCCTTCTTGGAAATCCATTTGAACTTCTTCTCGTCCCACCATGGGAAGAAGCTTGGCATATCCTTGGAGACCGAGCCTTCATATTTGGCTGGGCGCTTTTCGAGGAAGCTCATCACGCCCTCCTTGGCATCTGGCGACTGGCCACGCTCATAGATCGAGGCTGAGTCGACGATGTGGGCTTCCATCGGATGCTCTGCGCCAAGCATGCGCCACATCATGTGACGGGTGAGGGCGTTCGAAACCGGCGCGGTATTGTCAGCGATCTCGCGGGCCAGCTCTTTCGCGCGCGTCATCAGATCGGCCTGGGGCACGACTTCGGAAACCAGACCGCCAGAGAGCGCTTCGGCTGCCGGGAATACCCGGCCTGTGTAGCACCACTCCAGCGCTTTCGAGATACCGACGAGGCGCGGCAGGAACCAACTCGAGGCGGCTTCCGGATTGATGCCGCGCTTGTTGAAGACAAAGCCGAAGCGGGCATTGTCAGACGCGAGGCGGACATCCATCGGCAGCTGCATTGTCACACCGATCCCGACAGCCGCGCCATTGATGGCGCCAATGACCGGTTTCAGGCTTTCGAAGATGCGAAGCGTGACGCGCCCGCCGCCATCACGCTGGACGTCCTCGGAGGTGGAACGGCCTGCCTCACCGGATGCCGCACGTGCGTCATAGTCGAAGGTCTTGGCCCCTTCGGAGAGGTCCGCGCCGGCGCAGAAGGCGCGCTCGCCAGAGCCGGTCACGATAACGACCTTGATGTCGTCATCCTTGTCGGTCTCATCGAAGGCGGCGATCATTTCCATCATCATCTTGCCGGTGAAGGCATTCATCTTCTCCGGGCGGTGAAGGGTGAGGATGGCAATGCCGTCTTCCTTCTCCAGTTTGATCTGTTCGAATTCCTTGATCACGGTCGCGCTCATCGGACGTGTCTCCCTTTTTTTGCTACGGTCTTGGCGCCCACAGAGGCGGGCTTCCCCGGCGTTCGTCAAGCAGGTTTTCGACGAAGTGTCGTTGCGAAACCCGGCGCGGGCAACTTGCGCGCTGGTGGACAATATGCTCTTCGAAATACGGCAAAATGTTCGATTACAGGGGTATAGGGGGCATAGATGAAGCGGCTTTCAATCATGTTCATGGCGGCAGCTGGGTTGGCAGCAACGGCATCGGCGCAAACGGTCTGGGGCATTGAGGCCTATAGCGATGTCTGCCGGGTCGTCCTTGTGGAAGACGAAAACCGGATCGGACAGGGCATGATCGACCATCTCGACCAGGGTTGCCGCGTCGGGCCCTTCGAGCGTTACGCTGTTGGCGACAGGGGGACGGTCCGCTTCCTTGGCGCGCATGGCGATATCCTCATGGCCGTCACACCTGAAGGCGCCGGATACACCGGCATCATCGGCGATGGCGATGCAGTCACGATGAGCGTCATGGGCAGCGAACCAGCCAGGCGCGCCCCGCCGCCAGAACGTCCGCGCCGGGCCCCTGCGCCGAATCGCGGCGCGGCCGGTTTCGGCAAAACAGCCACCGCGGACTGCGTGCGCTATTACGACACCGGACAGTGCGCGCAGGATCACGATCTTGGCCTGCCCGGCAGCCGGTTCGACCTTCTGCCGATCGAGACCCGGGCGCGAATGAACAAGCGCTTCATGGGGAGCCTCAACTCCTCGATTGAAGGCCAGATTGAACCGCGGGTCTGCATGGAGGTGCGCAACTGCACCGAAAGCATGATCGATGAGGAAGTCTGGTGCGAGGTCAGCCATGATGGCGACTGGTCCTGGATACTCAAACAGGATGAGCAATTCGTCTATGCTGGCGCCGGGTGCGGCTGACCTGATTTCCTCGCAACCATCCTGCATGTCTGTCGACCCGCTCGAGTATATTGAGCTGCTGGCCGATGTGGACTTCGTGATGAAAGCTGGCACGATCTAAAAAAGGACGGCGCCGCGACCGCGAACTGACCCGCCCCGAACGAAAGCGCCCATGCCTGAATTTCCTTCCCCGACCACACTTGCAGCCCCAGCCTTCGTGCTGGCGGTTATCTGGGAGTGGTGGGCGGTGAAGTCCGGCCGGGCCGGCGGGCGCTATGAAACAAAGGACGCCGTGGCCTCGATGGCGATGGGGGTCGGCAACCTCGTCGTGAACACGCTGACCGGGGCAATCACGCTCTGGATGATGATGCTGGTCTGGCCGTTCCGCCTGATGGAGATACCGGTCACCTGGTGGAGCTTTATTCTCCTCTTTGTCGCCTATGACTTTACCTATTACTGGAAGCATCGCCTCGCCCACCGGGTGCGCTGGTTCTGGATGGAGCATGTCACCCACCATTCCTCGACCCATTACAATCTCACTACCGCGCTGCGCCAGCCATGGTTCGGCCCGTTCACAGGGCTTATCCTGCTTGGCCTGCCGCTGGTCCTGATCGGCTTCCACCCGCTCTTCATCTTCTTCGCGGGCGGACTGAACCTTCTCTACCAGTTCTGGATCCACACCGAATCCATTGGCCGGATGCCGGGCTGGTTCGAAGCCGTGATGAACACGCCGTCGCATCACCGCGTCCACCACGCGACCAACCCGCGCTATCTCGATGCCAATTATGCCGGTGTCTTCATTGTGTGGGACAAGATGTTCGGAAGCTTCGTCGAAGAGCGCGAAGACGAACCGCCGACCTATGGCATCGTCAAACCGCTCGGCAGCTATAATCCAGTGACCATCGCCTTCCATGAAGCAGGTGGCCTTGTGGCTGACTGCCGCCGGGACGGCTTAAAACCTCTGCGCTGGCTTGGGCGCGCCATCAATCCGCCCGGCTGGAGCCCTGACGGCAATCATAATCGCAGCGAGGACATCAGAGCGGCCTGGGCGGCGGCGCAGGCCGGCGCGGCTGCGCCCGGGGAGGACATGCCGCGTCGACAGCCAGACCTGCCATCGGCTGCCGAATAGGCGTCTATCTCGCCCGGGCGGCCGAATGGTCGCAGTCCCGGCCCTCGCCATCCTGGCCGATAGCCGGTAGCAACGGTCCCAATCGCTAAAAGCGGGACCGCCAGCGCCAGAAGCATGATCGACAATCTTCCCTCCCTTTCGATCCTCGCCCTGCCGGTTGTTGGCCTTGCCATTGCAACGGAGTGGTGGGCGGTCAGTACCGGACGCGCCCGGGGGCGTTACGACGCCCGCCATGCGCTGACTTCAGTCTGCATGGGGATCGGCAATGTGGCGATCAATTCGGCCACGGCGCTTCTGTCGCTCTGGGTGCTGAAATCTATCTGCGACCTTCACATCTGGGACATGCCGGACACCTGGCTGTTCTTTCCGGTGGTGATGCTCATCTATGACTTCTTCTATTACTGGAAGCACCGGTTGGGGCATATGACCCGCGCCATGTGGGCCGAGCATGTGACGCATCATTCCAGTCCCGACTACAATTTGGCCACCGCCTTGCGCCAGCCCTGGACCGGGCCGCTGACCGGCCTTGTCTTCAGCGGGATTCCGATGGTGCTGATCGGCTTTTCCCCTGCATGGATCGTCCTCGCATCGGCGTTTCACCTTGCCTATCAGTTCTGGATCCATACCGAGGCGATCGGCCGGCTGCCGGGCTGGTATGAACTCATCTTCAACACGCCCAGCCACCACCGCGTCCATCACGCCACGAATCCGCGCTATCTGGACCGCAATTTTGGTGGCACGCTGATCATCTGGGACAGGCTGTTCGGCACGTTCGAGGCCGAACGGGCCGAGGAACGCCCACATTACGGGATTTTCAAGCCGCTCAATTCCACCAACCCCATCAAGGTGGCCTTCCATGAGGCGGCGGCCCTCCTCAGAGATTGCGCAGGCGACGGCTTTCGCCCGCGCACCTGGGCGAGACGCGCCGTGAACGCGCCTGGCTGGAGCCCGGACGGCAATCATATGCGGAGCGTGGACGTGCGTGCGCACTGGCAGCGCGCGCAGCGCGACCGGCCGCAGGCCCGGCGGGACTGACGGCGTAAAGCGCTGGCTTTTTGAGAGAGCCCGGTCACCCGGTGTCGATGAAAGCCGGCCCTGCGCGCGAGGGGTTAGTGCCAAGGGGGCGCGCCGCCGGAGAGGCGTGCGCATGCGCAGAATGCGTCTCGCCGCAGACGCCGTCAGGGTATCCACCTTCAAGATTGAGCCACGGGGCCCGCGGTGCATGGCGCGTCCAGTCAGCTGGAGCCGGTTTGTCGGCGTCGAAGTAATTGGCCACGACGATGCGGCCGCCGCGCGTGACAGCGAGAATTAGCAGGCCCGCGGTTTCCTCAGGCAGGGTTGCCAGCCAGCGGCGCCAGATCGCGACATCCCAGAGAAAGACCGGCCAGAGCCAGACCGGAAGCTTTCCAAGAATGCCAAGAACGAAGTCGCGTGTCATGACGAAGATTGAACCACAGGCTGGTCCGGGTGGGACGAATTGAATTTGTCCGCATGGGAGGTGCGCGGGAGCGCGCCAGTTTCCGCTACGTTGGGCATGGACGCGCCATACCTGCTTGATAGAAACCTCGACAAAGCCACAATGCCCGCCCGGCATGGACCGAGAGCGCGCTCATTCAAACAGGAGAGGCCCCGAATGCATCCAAGCCATTTTGCCAAGTCCAAGCCAGACCACCCCGCCTATATCATGGGCGGGTCCGGTGAAACGGTGACGTTCAAGCAGCTTGAAGAGCGCTCCAACCAGATGGCGCATCTATTCCGCGATCATGGCATCAAGGCCGGCGACACGATTGCGATCTTCGCGGAAAACAGCGCGCGCTATTTCGAGATCGCCTGGGCCGCGCAGCGCTCTGGTCTTTATTATGTCTGTATCTCTTCGCGTCTGACGGCGCCGGAAGTGGAATACATCCTCTCTGATTCCGGGGCGCGCATCGTGATTGCGTCGGCGTCTCTCAGCAGTGTGGCCACCGAAGTGAACGCCACGACCAAGCTGGATGCCTACTGGTCCATCGATGGCGAGATCTTCGGCTATCAGCAGCTGGAAGACCTCTGCAAGAACAAGCCCGTCACGCCGATCTCAGATGAGATGATGGGTACGGACATGCTCTATTCCTCCGGCACGACGGGCCGTCCGAAAGGCATTCGGCCGCCGCTTGAGCGCGATATACCGATCGATGAGCCAAGCGTGCTGGTGCAGCTCGCCCAGCTTCTCGCCAAGGCGCAGGGCGATGACATGGTCTACCTGTCGCCCGCGCCGCTCTATCACGCGGCGCCGCTTCGCTGGTGCATGTCGTTCACGCGCATGGGCGCCACGCTGGTCATCATGGAGAAGTTCGACCCGGAGAAATACCTCCAGCTGGTCGAGAAATACAAGGTGACGCACACCCAACTCGTGCCGACGATGTTCGTCAAAATGCTCAAACTTCCCAAGGACGTACGCGAGAAATATGATGTGTCCTCGCTGCGCGCCGCCATCCATGCCGCTGCCCCCTGCCCGATCCCGGTCAAGGAGCAGATGATCGAATGGTGGGGTCCGGTGATCGAGGAATATTATGCCGGCTCCGAGGGCAATGGCATGACCTGGATCAATTCCGAGCAGTGGCTCGGCCATAAGGGCTCTGTCGGCCTGCCGGTCATGGGGGAGCTGCACATCTGCGACGAGGACGGCAATGAACTGCCCGTCGGCGAGGCCGGGACGATCTATTATGGCGGCACCACACCGCCGACCTATCACAACGACCCTGACAAGACGAAAGACGCGCTTAACCCGAAGAACGCCGAATGGTCGACGCTGGGTGATGTCGGGCGGCTGGACGAGGATGGCTTTCTCTATCTGACGGACCGCAAGGCGTTCATGATCATTTCCGGCGGCGTGAACATCTATCCGCAGGAAGCCGAGAACGTGCTGATCACCCACCCGAAAGTGGCTGATGTCGCCGTCATCGGCGTCCCGAATGACGAGTTCGGCGAAGAGGTGAAAGCGGTTGTCCAGCCTGCCGAAGGCATACCGGCTGACGAGGCCCTGAAGGAAGAGCTTCTGGAGTATTGCCGCTCGCAGCTGGCCAAGATCAAATGCCCGAAGACGGTCGACTTCGATCCGGACCTGCCGCGCCACCCGACCGGCAAGCTTTACAAGCGTCTGGTGCGCGACCGGTATTGGGGCAAGACCGAAACGACCATCGTCTAGGCCCTGGGCTGGGGCGTCCTAGATGCCCCAGCTTTCCGGGTTTGTAATTATCTCGCCAGATGAAAGCGCCTGCATCCCTTTGACGACGCGGATAACGTACCAGACGATCGCGGCGAGGATAATCAGGATTCCCACGACGAGGAGCGTCAGGACCGCGCCGATCACCATGAAGAGGAACATCTTCCAGAAGATGTTGATCTGGTTTTCGTAATGCGACTGGACCAGCGGCGAGGCGGTGCTTTTCCCGACATAGGCCATCACCACGCCAACGAGAGCCGAAACACCGATCAGGAAGCTGCAAAGATAGAGAATATAGACGAGGTTGGCATTCCCCTTCTGACCGGGATCGACTGTCACTATGGGGTCGGACATTGGGGCACCTCTCATTCGGCGGGTTGGTAGGCGCCTACGCTGCCGCCTCTTCCGTATGAGCGCAAGAGACACCTGGGCTGGCCTTTCCACTTGAAACAATCGGCTTCCCGTTGCGCCAAGGCTTGCGATTGTCGTCCAGTTTCCGCAAAAGTACGCCCAACAAAACATATCCAGCACATCAGGAAGGAAACCAGAGAATATGGCTGATCCAACGAAAGTTCACTATGACGATCTTGAATCCATGGTCGGCAAGGAGGTTGGCGTGTCCGACTGGGTCCTGATCGATCAGGACCGCGTCAACAAGTTCGCAGACGCGACCGGCGATCATCAGTGGATCCACGTCGATGTCGAGCGTGCGACGAAGGAAATGGGCGGCCCGATCGCGCATGGCTTCCTGACCCTCTCCCTGCTGCCGATGCTGGGTGCGCAGGTCATGCGTATCGAAGGCACCACGCGCGGCATCAATTACGGCTCCGACAAGGTCCGTTTCACCAATATGGTGCCTGTCGGCTCCAAGGTGCGTCTGCGCCAGAAATGCCTTGCCGTTGAACCAAAGGCGGGCGGCAAGCAGACCCGTATGGAAGCGACCATCGAGGTCGAAGGCCAGGAGCGCCCGGCGCTGGTGGCTGAGACGCTGACCGTCGTTTACGGTTAGAGCCGCTTAAAATGCCTATGAACAAGGGGCTGGCGGTCTTTACTGCCAGCCCTTTTTTCGACCGATTTAAGCGTTAAGGTATAAATCTTGCAGTTTGCCAGCTGGAAGATTGTCCGCGGGGCACATGTCGTGCGTCGCTTGTGAAGGGAAGTGTTTGTTGCTGGCTGTCTGATGTCGGATAGCTTTATCGATTGCGCCTCCCAAGAAGGGTCCCGACCATGTATCTCAAACCAAAGTCCCTTTTCCTTTCGACAAGCGCCATGGCGCTGCTCGCCCTGCCCGCCCTGGCCCAGGCGGTTGACCGTCCCGATTTTGGCATGACGGCAGAAGCTTTTGCTGGCGATGATGTCTGCAGCGACCCGCGCTTTGAGGGAGCAGGCATGGCCGAAACCCCGGTTGATGACGCCCTTCTCAATGATGCGGCTGATTGCGAGGCTGCGTTTGACGCGGGTGACATCACGCTGATCGTGCCGGCTGAGACGGTTGAAGAGGCTGAGGTCGAGGAGGCTGAGGCTGAGGCTGAGGTCGAAGATGCAGGCGAGGTTGTTGATCTGGAAGAGGCAAGCGAGGCAGAGGGTACCGACGCTGACGCCGACCTGGACGAGGAAGAGGCAGAGGCTGAGGTTGAGGGCGACGCGGAAGCTGAAATCGACGCCGAAGCTGAGGTCGAGGACGATGCGGCAGACGTCGCGGCTGAAGATGACACCGCAACGAACGAGGATATTGCTGTCGATGCCGTCGAAGACGCCTCTGACACAGGCACTGAAGACGCCGGCGAGGACGCCGCTTCTGACGCGGGCGTAGACGCTGAAACGGGCGACGACGCCGAAGACGATGCGACGCTGGCCATTGAAGCTGAGGTCGATGAGGACGCCGGTGTCGCCGTCCAAGACTCAGACACCGCTGAAGAAACGTCAGATGAGTTGCTTGCGGACGATGCGGCAGAGGCAGAGGCAGACACAGAGGTCGAACCAGAGGTCGTAGACGAAGAGCCAGCTGCTGAAGATGCCGAGCAGACGGACGAGGCTGACGTCGATCTGACCTCGGAAGAGGATATGACTGACGCGTCTGACATCGCCGAGGGCGAAGAAGACGAGGTTTCTGGCGACGAGACCCCTGGGCTGGCTGAACCAGAGGCAGAGATTGAAGCAGAGACCGGCGCCGAAGCAGAGATCGACACTGAAATTGATGATGCGCCTGTTGAAGAAGAGCCGGCTTCGGATATGGACGAGGACGCTGCCGTCGACCCTGCCACCGAGGACGAAACCACTGACGAAGTCGAGGCATCTGACGCTGAGACCGGCGCCCCGGAAGACGAGGCAACACTTGATGAAGCCGGTGCTGGCGACGAGACGGCCCTTTCCGAAGAGAACGCAGACGACGCAACCGACGAGACAGACGAAGTCGATCTTGAAGAAGCGGCCGACGATGCTGATACGGTGAGCGAAGACGGGCTGGACGCCGAAGCCCCGGTTGAAACCGATGTGGACGAGCAGTCGGAGGCCGCGTCTGACGACGATGAAGCCACCCCTGAAGATGACATCGAAGCGGCTGATCCAGACGCGGAACCAGAAACCGGTGACGACACAGTCGGCGCGGATGACGTTGGAACGGTCGAGACCGATGCTGAACAAGTATCAGGCGACGGCATCGATTTTGGCGACGACACCAGCGAGTTTGCCTTGGACGGCGAGTGTGACGACGCCCGCTTCACCGGCGAGGGCATGACATCGACCGCGCTCATCGAGGACGATATTGGCCGCGACGCGACCGATTGCCGGGGCGCCTTTGAGGCGGGTCGGCTTGAACTTCGCGAGACCGCCGAAGCAGCCAATGGAGACAAGAAAGACGAATTTGTCCCCGGCGCGGATGAGCCCGACACGGACGAGACCGAGGAGCTTCCATCAAGCGCAGTCGACGCTGGCACAAGCGAGACAAGCGAGACCGCGATCGACGCCGATGAAGGGATTTTCTTCAACGGCATCAATTTTGGCGACAATGAGAGCCAGTGGGCCAATGATGGCGAATGTGACGACCCGCGCTTTGCTGGCGAGGGTATGACAAGTACGCCGCTTCTTGCCGAAGATACGTTTCATGACGCCAATGATTGCCTGGCGGCATGGCAGACGGGGGGGCTGAAACTCGCTGGCGACTGAGCTTTCGGACCTTGCCTGTGGGTGGGCGCTGTTGAAAGCGGCGCTCGACCCCATATCTCGAAGACAAGACCTCGAGACAGGAGTGCCAAGACATGCTGCCACCCAAGCCCGCAGACAATTTCAAACGCGTCAGCCGTTCCAATGCTGAATGGCGTGAGCTTCTGACGGACGAACAGTTTCACGTCGGCGTCAAAGACGGCACCGAACGCGCTTTCTCGCCTGGCAACCACAATGACGAAAAGCGCGATGGGCTGTATCACTGTGTCGGGTGCGATACCCCGCTCTGGTCATCCGAGCACAAGTTTGATTCCGGCACCGGCTGGCCGAGCTTCTACAAGCCGGTTCGCGAGACAGCCGTCGACACCAAAACCGATTTCAAGATGATCATGCCGCGCAAGGAGTGCCATTGCGCCACGTGCGGGCTTCATATGGGCCATGTTTTCAAGGATGGCCCGCCGCCAACGGGTGAGCGCTGGTGCATCAATGGTGTCGTTCTCAATTTTAAACCTGCCTGAGCCGGCTTTCGCTAGACAGCATTGGCACCGGGACTAGGGTCTTCGTTTCTCTATGTGAACCGGAGCCCCGAATCCATGCGTCTAAGCTATCTTCTGGCGAGCGCTGCAAGTGCCGCCCTTCTTACAGGGTGCACACCCCAATCTGACCAGAGCCAAACCAATATGAATGAAACTGCCACGGCAAAACTGACCGCCGGAAATGAGACCGCCTTGACGCCGCCTTCGGCAAAACGCGAGCCGGTGGAGATAGAACAGGTCGGCCGCAAACGGGTCGACGCCTATCAGTGGATGAAGGACGAGAACTGGCAGCAGGTGATGCGCGATCCGTCTGTCCTGCGCGAGGACATCCGCGAATACCTCGAAGCGGAAAACGCCTACACCAAGGCCGCGCTCGAAGATCCGACCGATAGCCTGCGCGAGACGCTCGTGAGCGAGATGCGCGGCCGCATCAAGGAGGATGACAGCTCGGTGCCGGCGAAAGACGGGCCATACGCCTATTATGTGCGCTACCGCGAGGGCGGAGAATATCCGATCCTGGCGCGCAAGCCGGCCGAGCAGGCCTTCGAGACCGATGCGCCGGAAACCGTGCTGTTCGACGGCGACAAGGAAGCGGAAGGCAAATCCTACTTCTCGATCCGCGGACTGGATCAATCGCCCGACCATAAGCGCCTCGCCTCTGCCATCGATACGCAGGGCAGCGAGTATTACACGATCAGCGTACGCGATATTGAAACCGGGGAATCCATAGGCGCGCCGATCGAGGGCACGTATGGCAGCTTTGAATGGGGCGCTGATTCGAACCTTCTTTACTGGGTGGAACGCGACGAAAATGGCCGCCCGACCGCTGTGTTTCAGCGCAATCTTTCCACAGGCGAAGACGTTGAAATCTATCGCGAAGAGGACCCCGGCTTCTTTGTCGGCGTCGGAAAATCGGAATCTGAAGACTTCATCTTCATCGAAACCGGCGGGCACACATCTGGTGAAGTCTGGTTCTTCCCTGCAGACGCAGCAGCGCCTGAGCCTGCTCTCATCGCGCCCCGCCGTGACGACGAGGAATACTCCGTCGTCCACTGGGACGATGCTTTCTACATCCTGACGAACGCCGATGGGGCCGTGGACTTCAAGGTCATGAAGGCGCCGATCGATAATCCGGGACGCGAGGACTGGGAAGAAGTCATCCCCCATCGTCCAGGAACGCTCGTGCTTGGCCTCGACCCGTATAAAGATCATCTAGTCCGGCTTGAGCGGGCTAATGCCCTGCCCCGTATTGTGGTGCGCGAGCGCGCCGATGGAAACGAGCATGCGATCGAAATGGACGAAAGCGCCTACGATCTCGGACTTGGGTCGGGCGAATATGAGTCGACCATCATGCGCTATGACTATGCCTCGCCCGCGAGGCCAGATCAGGTCTTCGATTATGACATGGCGACGCGCGAGCGCGTCCTGCGCAAGACACGGGAAGTGCCGTCCGGGCATAATCCGGACGACTATGTTGTCGAGCGGATCATGGCCCCGGCCTGGGACGGCGAGACGGTCCCGGTCACCATTCTGCGGCGTGCCGATACGCCGGTCGATGGCTCTGCGCCCCTCCTGCTCTATGGGTATGGATCCTACGGTATCACTATTCCAGCGAGTTTCTCGACTTCACGCCTGTCGCTTGTCGATCGTGGTTTCATTTACGCGATCGCTCATGTCCGGGGATCTCAGGCCAAGGGCTACCAATGGTATCTTGATGGCAAGCTCGAGAAGAAAGACAATACTTTCAAGGACTACGTGTCCGCCGGACGCTATCTTGTCGAGCAGGGATATGGCGCCGAGGGCCGTGTTGTTGGTCATGGCGGATCCGCTGGCGGCCTGCTCATGGGCGCGGCAGCGAATATGGATCCGGAAATGTTCGGCGGCATTATCGCTGCCGTCCCATTCGTCGATGTCATCAATACGATGTCAGACGACAGCCTGCCCCTGACACCGCCGGAATGGCCCGAATGGGGCAATCCCATCACGGATGAGGCCGCCTATGACACCATCATGGCTTACAGCCCGTACGAGAATGTCGGCGACAAGGATTATCCGGCCATGCTGATCACGGGCGGGCTTTCAGATCCGCGTGTCACCTATTGGGAACCGTCGAAATGGGCGGCGCAGCTTCGCAATGAAGCGCCTGATGCGGGGCCCTATTATCTGCGGATCAATATGGATGCCGGACATGGCGGCTCCACAGGACGTTTCGAAGGGCTGAAAGAAACAGCGATCGAATATGCGTTCGCGCTGGCGAGTGTCGGTCTGGTCGATGACTACGATATTTCCCGGTCCGCAAGCGAGGCCGAATAGCCTGTTTGATCGCCTCTTACCCACGCGTTTGAAGTCAGACAATCAAAACGAAAGCGCCGGTCCCTATTAAAGGGGCCGGCGCTTTTTTTCTGACGGCAGCGTGGACGGCCCGCGCTGTATCAAACGATTTCTGACGCCCCAACGAAAATGGCCCGGCATCTCTGCCGGGCCATCATCAATTCATGTGTCAGATCAGATCGACTAGCGAACGATGATCGTGACTTCCGAACGACGGTTCAGAGGCTCGCGAACGCCGTCGCGGGTCTGTTTCGCCAGATCGTTTTCGCCACGGCCTTCGGTGGTGATCATGCTGGATGGGATGCCACGCTCGTTAAGAGCGCTTGCAACTGCACCGGCACGACGCTCCGAAAGACGAGCGTTGTAGGACTGAGCACCCGACGTATCGGTGTGACCAACGATGGTCACCGAGTTCGGCGCACATTCCTGACGGCCACGAATGTTCGCAACTGCCTGGTCGATCACTGCCGAAGCTTGGCTGGTGATGTTCGACTTGTCCCACTCGAAGTAGACCACGAACGCCTGGTTCAGCGTCGAGCACGACGGTGGTGGCGGTGGTGGTGGTGGCGGTGGTGGCGGAGGCGGTGGTGGTGGCGGTGGTGGTGGTGGCGGTGGTGGCGGAGGCGGTGGTGGTGGTGGCGCTGCTGGTGCAGCGAACTGATACCGCAGACCAACGGTCACTGAGTGATCGCTGTAAGTGCCTTCATAAGGAACGGCGCCGCCGCGAGGACCTTGACCGTCGAAGTCGAGGCTCTCAACCATGAAGTACTTGTAGCCAAGATCAAGCGTCAGACGCTCGGTCATGTCATAGCCGATACCGGCCAGTGCCTGATAGGCAAGACCCGAGTCGTCGTCGTTGAAGCCGTTGGCGTCATACGTCTGGATGCCACCGGGCGTCACGACACCAGCGCGGAAGTTGGTCGCGCGAGCGTTGACTTTGGCCATACCGATACCAGCACCGATGTATGGCTGAACAACGCCATTCGGGTTGAAGTCGTAAAGGCCGTTGAACATCAGGTCATAGATATCGACGTTGCCGCTGCCGCCTGGTGCATAGCCCAGATCGAAGCCGGACGGGACCGTAGCAACGGCCGCACCATTGATGACGCGGGAAGGATCGAGCTGACCGCCGCGGTATCCGAACGTGGTTTCAAGACGGAAGCCGTTGCCGAAACCGTAACCAAGGCCAAGCTGGGCACCAAGGAGGCCGTCGCCGGAAATCTCCTGGTCGCCGCCGAGTGTCAGCGGAACGTTTCTTGGTGGATCGCTGTCGAGCTCACCATCAAAGCTGTAGCCCAAATCGGCGCGGCCATACCAGCCGTCCTGAGCGTTAGCAACGGACATCGCAGACGCCAAGGCGGCCGCGGCTGTCGCGCACATAAGAGTTCTTTTCATACTCATCCCCTATTGTGAGCCGCATGAGCACTATTGCTCACCGACCGCAGAGACTTAACGGACCATTCCGTGTGTATACTCATCTAACGGAACTTCGTTGCCGAGACGAGTGCACAAAGTCGGAAATTAGTTGAATCTTCCCGTTTTTTCCAGAGAGCGCGGCGTAAATACAACATTTTTTTGCTATTGCCCCGCCGTGGGCATGTCGCAGCCCGGTTTGAGACACATTGTGCGAATCGGGAAGATGGTACCGCCTCTCCGGCTTGAACGGAGGACCTCTGGTTCCACAAACCAGCGCTCTAACCAACTGAGCTAAGGCGGCACTTGGCACGCACATACGCGGAAGCGGGCAAGCGTTCAAGACGGTTTGCCGACTCCTTTGCAGTCATTTCCGCGCGCTCTATTCTGCCGCGATGGGCTGGGTGTGCGCGGGCTCCGGCACCGTGAAAGCCCGGTCACCGGGTTTGCGATAGTGGAGGACGCCGTCATCGAGATTGGCGTGTCTGATCTCGAAGATATCCTGAATGTAGTTCTGATTGAGCTTCCAGGGCGCGCTCTGCCCCTGCTTTGGAAGCCGGTGGAGCGCGCGGGTGACATAGCCGGATGAGAAATCCAGCCAGGGCGCATCGCCTGGGTCTTCATCTGCGATAGGACGCACTTCAACGGCACCGGTCTTGTCCATGTGGCGGATAAGGCGGGTCAGATATCGGGCGATGAGGTCGGCCTTCAATGTCCAGGACGCGTTGGTGTAGCCAAATGTCACGACGAGGTTGGGAACATTGCTGAACATGATGCCGAGATAGCCATGCAGGTCTGTCGGGTTGACTGCAACGCCGTCGACGACGAGGTCTGCGCCGCCCATGAACTCAAGCTGAAGACCGGTCGCCGAGACGACGATGTCCGCCTCCAGCAATTCGCCGGAGCTTAGCTTGATCCCATTTTCCGTGAACGTTTCGATCGTGTCCGTCACCACACTGGCCGACTTGTCCTTCAGAGCGTGGAATAGGTCGCCGTCCGGGATGAGGCAGAGCCTCTGGTCCCACGGATTGTAATCTGGGGTAAAGTGCGTGCCGACATCATAGTCGGGACCAAGTTCCTCGGCGGCCATCCCGATGATGCGTTCCTTGACCTTCTCGGGACGGCGCCGTGCCATCCGGAAGAAGAGCATCTGCAACAGCGTATTCTTCCAGCGGGTCAGGCCATAAGCCGTTTTTTCCGGGAGGATCTTGCGCAGACCGAGCGCAATCCTGTCCTCTGCAGGCCGTGAGACGACATAGGTCGGAGAGCGCTGGAGCATTGTGACGTGCTCGGCAGTTTTTGCCATTTCGGGCACGAGGGTCACAGCCGTGGCGCCAGACCCGATCACGACGACTTTCTTGCCTGCATAGTCCAGATCTTCTGGCCAGGCCTGCGGGTGAATGACCTGTCCACCAAAGGAAGATTCGCCTGGAAAATCCGGCTTGTAGCCGCCTTCATAGGAATAGTAGCCGGCGCACATCTGCAGCATGCGGCAGGTCAGCAGGCGCTCGGATCCGTCGGACTTGTCGTCGACGCGGAGGGTCCAGAGGGCGGCTTCAGAGTCCCAGCTTGCCTCGCGAACGAGATGATTGAATTTGATGTGCTGGTCGATGCCATTCTCTGCGGCGGTCTCGCGCACATAATTGAGGATGGCCGGCCCGTCGGCGATGGCCTTGCGTTCTTTCCAGGGTTTGAAGTCGTATCCCAGCGTGTGCATGTCGCTGTCGGAGCGGATGCCCGGATACCGGAAAAGATCCCATGTGCCACCAATGGCGCCGCGTCCTTCGAGGATCGCATAGCTTTTGCCGGGACAGCGTTCCTGAAGATAATAGGCGGCCCCGATTCCGGAGAGGCCGGCGCCTACGATAATGACGTCAAATTCAGCTTGTTTCATACCTGCGAGTGAACAGCGAAACCGAACAATTGTCCAGCTTTTGACAATAGGTCTGCGTCAAGGTTCAGCTGGGCTCAGCTATCGCCTGGCCATGTGCCAAGCGCGCGATAAACGGCAATCACGTTGAGGTTCCTGACAAGGTTTGCCCGGATGAGCTGCTGGCGCGCATCGTAATAGAGTTGCTGGGAATCGAGCACGGACAGATAGTCATCAACCCCGACGCGAAACCGTTCCTCTGAAAGGTCGCG
Organism: Henriciella marina DSM 19595; assembly: GCF_000376805.1. Lineage (NCBI taxonomy): Bacteria > Pseudomonadati > Pseudomonadota > Alphaproteobacteria > Hyphomonadales > Hyphomonadaceae > Henriciella > Henriciella marina. The sequence continues at coordinate 1,272,188 of NZ_AQXT01000002.1, forward strand.
CGTTACCGCGGTATCATCGACAAGGCTCACCAGCGCATCAACCCGCTCATCGATCGTCCGGCGCACGGCAAGCGCGTCGGCGGTATCGCGGAAAGCGAATTGAATGGCCTGCTCGTAGCGCGCCACAGCAAGGTCGCGTTGGGCCTGGCTCACCTCGAGATTGGACTGGCGGGCCCCGGCATCGAAGATTGGCAAGGTGATGGACGGCCCGAAGGACCAGCCAAGACTGCCATCGAAAAGATCGGTGAGCTCGCTGCTGGAATAACCAACCTGGCCGGTAAGGGAAATAATCGGGAAGAAGGCGGCCCGCGCAGCCGCGACATTCGCATTTGCCGCCATCAATTGGCGCTCGGCAGATTGAACGTCCGGACGGGTCAGCAGGACGAGTGAGGATTGCCCAATGGGCACTTCTTCAGCGAGCGGCGACGGGGCGAGCTCGGCTGCAGCCAGCGTCCCTTGCGGCAGATCGGTGCCAACCGCGAGGCGGAGGGCATTGAGGTCCTGCTCTACCTGTGCGGAGAATTGCGCCGCTTGGGCCCGGGCTGTCTCGACACTGGCGGACGCACGTCTGACATCGAGCTCGGTTGAGATGCCCGCATTGAAAAGCTCCTGGGTGAGGTTCAGCGATTCCGACTGAACATCGACCGTATCTTCGGCCAGCGCGAGAAGCGCCTTGTCGGCGGCAAGCTGCATCCAGATTTCGCCGACGGTCGCGGCGATGGTGATCTTCGCGGCCCGCTCGCCCTCTGCCGACGCAAGATAGCTTTGAAGCGCCGCTTGGTTGAGCGCGCCAACCCGGCCGAAAAGATCCAGCTCATAGGCCGTGATGCCGATGCTGGCCGACGCGTTGTCGAAATTGCCGCCGTTACCGCCGCCGCTGATCGTATCGCCTTCGGAAAAGCTGCCATTTGCAGAGACTGTCGGGAGACGCTGGGCGCGGCTTATGCCGTACTGTGCGCGGGCCAGCTGAACATTCGCCGCCGCAATCCTGAGATCGCGGTTCTCTGCCAGGGCAAGGCGAACAAGGTCGCGCAGCTCATCGCCGAGAAAGACGTCCTGCCAGTAAATCGGCTCAACGACGTCGCCTTCCTCGTTCACGACCGGCAGCGCGTCAGGAATTGGCGCTTCTGGCTGCTCATAAGGCTCTGTGACGGTTGCACAGGCAGAGATCATCAGGGCGGCGATGGCCCCGGTTGCCAGACGATTCATCGACATCATGCCGTGGCCTCCTTGTTACCGGCTGGGACGAGGCTTTTCTCGCCGGTCAGTTTCCGGATCATCACATAAAAGAGCGGAGCGAACAGCAGGCCAAGGATAACCGACACGATCAGCCCGCCAATAACGGCCGTACCGATAGCCTGACGGCCAGCCGCCCCTGCCCCGGTGCTGAGCGCGAGTGGCAGGACACCAAAGCCGAACGCAAAACTGGTCATCAGGATCGGGCGAAGTCGCATGCGGACCGCCTCCTCGACAGCCTTGAGAAGTTCAACACCCTGTTGCTCCAGGTTTCGCGCAAACTCGACGATAAGAATGGCGTTCTTCGAGGCAAGGCCAACCGTTGTCAGCAGAGCCACCTGGAAGAAGATATCATTGTCGAGACCGCGCATGTGCGCCGCGAGAACCGCGCCGGCCACGCCGAGGGGGGCCGTCAGAAGCACCGCGACAGGGACGGTCCAGCTTTCATAGAGCGCGGCAAGGCAAAGGAACACGAACAGGATCGACATGATGTAGAGAAGCGTTGCCTGATTACCGGCTTCGCGTTCCTGCGCACTGATGCCCGTCCATTCCATGTCGAGACCTTGGGGCAGCTGCTCGACCAGAGCTTCCATCTGATCCATTGCAACACCCGAGCTGACGCCCGGTGCAGGCGCCCCCTGAACGTTCAGCGCTGGAAGGCCATTATAGCGTTGCAGCTGCGGTGACCCGTAAGTCCATCCTGTGCTCACGACTTCCTCCAGCGGCGCCATCTCGCTGGAGCTATTGCGAATATACCAGCCGCCAAGATCATCGGGCTGCATCCGGTTATCGGCCTCACCCTGAACATAGACGCGTTTAATACGGCCCCGGTCCAGGAAGTCGTTCACATAGGTCCCGCCGAACGCCGTCGACAGAAGGTTGGTGATGCTTGAGACGTCTACGCCGAGCGCCTGCGCCTTCTGGTAGTCGATATCGATATTGAATTGCGGGCCGTCGGCCTGACCGTTCGGGCGCACGGATGTCAGCACGTCGCTTTGATTTGCCATGCCGAGAAGCTGGCCCTGCGCCTGCACGAGCTGCTCATGGCCTATCCCGCCAGCATCCTGAAGGTACATGTCGAAGCCGGAAGAGTTACCGAGCTGGCGAATGGGCGGCGGCACAATCGCAAAGATCCGGGCGTCGGTGTTCTGGCTGAACGCCCCGCTTGCGGCGCCGGCGATTTCCATAGCGGACTCTCCAGCATCTTCTCGCTCAGACCAGTCAACGAGTGCGCCAAAGGCGATGCCGTTATTCTGACCCTGACCGGCAAAACTGAAGCCTGCCAGCGTGAAGAGGCCGCGAATGTTCTCGCCCTGCGTGTCGAAATAATAGTCACCGACAGAATCCATGACTTCCGTGGTCCGCTCAAGGCTGGAGCCCGGTGGCAGCTGGACCAGCGTAATGAACTGGCCCTGGTCTTCTTCAGGCAGGAAGGAGGTCGGCAGGCGCACAAACCCGATGGCCATGAAGACCACGATAACAGCAAAGACACCGGCAAAAATCCAGCGGCGCCGCAGGATGCGGTCGACGACCGATCCGTACCCGTCCCGAACCCGGTCAAAGCCATTATTGAACCAGACGGCAGGCTTCTGGAGCATGCCGGGTGCCTTGTCATGGTCAGGCTTTTTCAGGATCGTCGCACAGAGTGCAGGCGACAGGACGAGTGCGATCACTAGCGACAGGGCCATGGCGGACACGATGGTCACCGAAAACTGGCGATAGATCAGACCGGCAGAGCCCGGGAAGAACGCCATCGGAATGAAGACGGCCGAGAGCGTCACCACGATGCCGACAAGTGCGCCGGTAATCTGCTGCATCGACTTTCGTGTCGCCTCGACGGGCCCAAGCCCTTCTTCTTCCATCACCCGTTCGACATTCTCGACCACGACGATGGCGTCATCGACAATCAGGCCGATCGCCAGGACCATAGCGAACATGGTGAGCGTGTTGATCGAGAAGCCGAGAACAAGAAGGCCAACCATCACGCCAAGCAGCACCACGGGCACCGCCACCATGGGAATGAAGGAGGCGCGCAGGCTCTGAAGGAAGACAAAGATTACCAGAAAGACGAGGATAACAGCCTCGATCAGGGTCTTCTGGACTTCTTCGATCGAGGTCTCGATGAAGGGGGTCGTATCAACCGGAAAGGCATACTCCATCCCTTCGGGAAAGCTCTGCGCCATGCGCTCGACTTCGGCCTTCACCGCTTCTGACGTTTCGAGTGCGTTTGCGCCGGTCGCCAGTGAGACGCCGAAGCCTGAGGAGGGTTGCCCGTTATACTTGGAATTAAACGCGTAATTCTCTGCGCCAAGCTCGACGCGTCCAATATCCGAAAGACGGACAGACCCGCCCTCAGGCGTGGTGCGAATGAAGAGCTGCCGAAAGTCTTCCGGCGTCGTCAGAAGCGACTGGAGCGTCACCGTTGCATTGATCTCCTGCCCTTCGACCGAAGGTGCGCCGCCGAGGGCGCCCGCGGAAACCTGCGTGTTCTGGGCGCGAATTGCCGCCACCACGTCGGATGGGACCAGGTCGAACTGGACGAGCTTGTCAGGATTGAGCCAGATCCGCATCGCATATTGCGAGCCGAATTGTTGCACCTGACCCACGCCATCAACACGGCTGATGGAGTCGTACATATTCGAGCGGATATAGTCGCCAAGATCGGTCTGGTCATAGCTCCCGTCCGGCGAATAAAGCGCCGTGATCAGCAGAAAGCCGGAACTTGCCTTGTTGACCGTCACACCCTGGCGCTGAACCGGTTCAGGCAGCAATGGCGTCGCGAGCGACAGCTTGTTCTGCACCTGGACCTGCGCGATGTCAGGATCGGTGCCTGTTTCGAAGGTCAGCGTGATCGAGGCCTGCCCCGATGAGCTTGACGAGGAGGAGATGTAATCCAGCCCGTCGAGGCCCGTCATCTGCTGCTCGATCACCTGCGTCACCGAATCCTCAACCGCCTTGGCAGACGCACCGGGATAGACAGCGTTCACGGAGATGGTTGTCGGGGCGATGTCAGGATATTGCGACACTGGAAGGGCGCGGAGCGACATCGCCCCGGCGATCATGATGACGATCGCGATCACCCAGGCAAAGACCGGGCGGTCGATAAAGAAACTTGCCATTGGTCTGCCTCTTATTCTGGCGTGGATTCGGCGTTCGGATCGCCGTTCACTGACGCCAGCGCGCCGCTCTGTGAGCTGATCACTTCAAGCTGGGTGCCGGGGCGGACATTCTGAAATCCGCTGACGACCACCCTCTCGCCGGGCACCAGACCTTCGGTAACGACCCAGTTCGAGCCGTTGGCTTCCTGGATGGTGAGATCCTTGCGAACCGCCGTCCCGTCATCGCTCACGGTGAAGACATATCCCTGCCCCTGGGGCGTGCGCTGCATCGCGCGTTGGGGGATCAGGTAGACGTCATTATAAGTGCCCGCGGCAAAAGACGCTTTCACGAACATGCCCGGCAGGATGAGATTTCCCGGATTGGGGAACTGCGCCCTGACGATGACCGTGCCGGCCTGCTGGTCGACGCTGACCTCCGAGAATTCCAGCTGGCCTTCGAGCGGATAGTCTTCGCCATTTTCAAATTCCAGCGTCACGGGAACGGCGGCAGAGCGACCTGATGTTGGCCCAAGCGTTTCAATCTTGCCGTCAGCAACATCGCGCTTCCATCGCAGAACCTGCGCGCTGGAGGCTGTCATGTCGACATAGATGGGGTCGAGCTGAAGCACCCGCGCAAGCGGTGTGGCCTGATTGGCCGTCACCAGGGCACCTTCAGTCACCGCAGACCGGCCAATGCGTCCGCCGATGGGGGCGCGAACCTTGGTGCGGGCAAGGTCGATGCGGGTTCTCTGGAGGGCAGCGCGCTGAATGCCGACGTCTGCTTCGGCCTGCTTCTGCGCCGCGACAGCTTCGTCATAGGATTGCTGGCTGACGGCGTTGATGTCTGCGAGGCGTTCAAACCTGAGCGCGGTTTGCGTCGCCGTGGCAGCGGTTGCCTCCGCGCGCTCTAGCGACGCCTGCGCGCTTTGTACGGCGGCCACATATTCGTCAGCGTCGATCTGATAGAGCGCCTGATCTTCGGTGACCAGCTCGCCTTCCGTGAACAGCCGGCTCTCAATGAGGCCTGTCACCTGCGGCCGGATTTCCGCCTCTGCATAAGGCGTGGCACGGCCCGGCAGGATGCGAACGCTGCCGATGGAGGTCGGCTCGACATTGATGACTTCGACACGGGTCGCCATCTGCTGGGCTTGCTGCTGGCCGGCCGCTTCCGTGCCCTCGCCGCTACCGCTGCCGCACGCGGCAACCATGACAAGGGCCGCGCCAAGCAGCGCTGCAGACGATTTGATATGACGGGACATTGTATTCCCCTTCTGGACCGGTCAGCACCTATCGAACGACTCACGACAGCGCTTGATTTTAGAATGAACATTCTATTTGTTGCTGCATTGCACAAAGTCAATGACAGGCAGGTGAATTAATTGAGCGAAAAGCAGAAAGCCCTGACCGGCGCGGAGAAGCGTCGCCTTGCGCGGATTGAGCAAATCCTTGACGCAGCGGCCGAATGCTTTGTCGAGTATGGGTTTCACGGCGCCGGCATGGCCAAGATTGCCGCCAGGTCGCGTATGAGCCCAGGCCACATCTACCACTATTTCGAGAACAAGGAGGCGATCATCTCGGCGATCGTCGACCGGGAATCGGCAAGGGCCGCCGAACGCTTCGCAGAGCTCGATGCAGTAGACAGCGCCGAGCTTGCCGACGTCATGACGGAGCGGGCAGTCGTTTCAGTCGCGGAAAAAACCGATATCCTCCAGTCTGCGCTGAACATGGAGATGCTGGCCGAATGCCAGAGAAACCCCGTCATCGCCGAAATCATCCAGCGACATGACCGATATGTTCGCGAACAGCTAACCCATCTTTTACGCGACAAGATCGGCGTGGATCAGCCCGGCGCACGAACCGATATGATCATGATGCTCTTTTCCGGGCTGGCCAACAGGCTGCTTCGTCATCCAGGTCTCGACCGCGAGAGTATGGCCGAACTCATGCGCGAGACGATGCTGTTCATTCTTTCCCCTGAAAATCGCGCCGCGGCTGAATGAACTTTCCCTCACATCGCACGCTATAAGTGTGACACTGAGCGGCAAGGACAAAATCAATGACAGCATCGCGGGATAACCCCCTCGAAAATGTACTTGAGCGGGCCATCAATGAAATCGACGGTGACAACGTCACCTTCGGAGACATTCTGGACCTTTTTGGCGAACGTTCATTCGGTCCGGTTATCGTGCTGCTCGGCCTGCTTGTGACCGTACCCCCGATTGGCGCGGTCCCCGGTCTGCCGATGATTGTCGGCCTCGTCATCATTCTTTTCACGGTCCAGATTGTCTTCGGCGCAAAGCGCATCTGGGTTCCCGGCTTCATCGAACACCGGTCCATTTCCAAGGAAAAGCTGAAGGCGGCCGACGAGAAAGCAAAACCCTGGCTCAAACGCATAGATGGGCTGGTTTCCGAGCGTATCACCATGCTGACAGGCCGGTGGTCGATCTATGTCTCCGCCATTATCGTCATCTTTCTCGCACTTCTGATGGTCCCGCTGGAACTGGTGCCTTTCGCCGTTGCAGCGCCCGGCTGGGCTGTGACCCTGTTCGGACTGGCCTTCATGGCGCGCGACGGCGTGCTCATGCTGCTCGGTTATCTGATGGCCGCAATAGCGGCAGCCCTGACGGTTGCCCTCGTGCCATGGGGGCAATTTGCAGGCCTGTTCGGCGGATAGGATCAGGCTGCGTCCTGTGGCAGCAAGGATCGCGCCCGGAAGAGATCATCGACAAACCGGGCATACTCCTCTTCAGCGCGCTGGCGGTCTGGAAGGCGCAGCAGATAGGATGGATGCACCGTCGCGATAAGACGCGTCCCATTATCAAGCTCTGTCAGCGCGCCGCGCAGCTCTTTCAAGGCGACGGCCTTCCCGAATACACCGCGCAGGGCGGTCGTCCCCATCGCCACAATGATATCCGGGGCAATGAATTTGCGCTCCAGATCGAGCCAGAAGCGGCACGTATCGATCTCACCCGCATTGGGCTTCTGGTGCATCCGCCGTTTGCCGCGCGGGGTAAATTTGAAGTGCTTGACCGCATTGGTGACATAGGCCTTTCGGCGGTTGATATTCGCTTCGCCAAGGGCTTTATCGAAGAGCTGGCCCGCCGGACCGACAAATGGCTTGCCGGCAATATCCTCGCGGTCGCCCGGCTGCTCGCCTATGATCATCAGGCGCGCGGCTTCCGGCCCTTCACCGAAGATGGTCTGACTAGCGCATTCATGAATGGGGCAGCGATCGCACCGTGAGGCAGACCGCCTGGCATCTTCAAGCGAATTGATCTCGGCCGCCTCATCCTCTGCGAAGAAATTCGACATGCGCGAGGCTCTGATATTGGCGGCGCTGGCGGGCGCTGAGAGAAGCTCGCCTGTGCGCTGGGTAGACTGCTTGATGAGGTCCGGAATAAGCTCCGCCTCTGGCAGGTTCTTCCAGTATTTGGCTGGCATTTCCGACAGCATGGCGCTCACTTTGAGGCGGGCCGGATTGAAGATCGACGCATAATAAGTCCGCCACTGATCCTCGATTGCGTCCTCGTCCGGCATCTGCGAGCGATCAGCGCCTTCGGCAAAACTCAGCGTCTTTCCATCCCAGCTGGCGCAGGCATCCGGCGTCAGGATCGTCCAGTCCATGCCGGTAAAGCGCCGCATGAAGAACGGCCCGGTGAGGCCGACAATCCGGTTGTCCGGCTCAAACCAGCTCATGAAAACCTCGCGGCCATCCCGTTCGCCGACTTTGCGAAAACGGACGAAGGCATGCATCTTGTGAACGTCGCGCCTGATCTGCTTGTCGGCACCCTTCACCCACCGGGCCGCATCGTTCAGTGGGTCTGTAAGCGCCGCTCGGTTCTGCTGCAGGTCGAAGAGCAGCTGATAGAGCCAGGCAAAGCGCGCCGGATCGCGGTGACAGACGACGCGCCTTGCCATATCGACGAACTCTTTCGGGACACGGATTTGCATGTCGCCTTTCAGTTGTGCTGGCTGGACCTCGCCGCCAGCAGCGAACAGATCTGCGTTGCCGCCCTCGCAGGTCCAATGCACATGGGCGGGCGGCACACCCTGCCCTGCCAGACGTCTCGCCGCATCGCGCCAGCCGTCAAAATCGGTCTCCGAAGAAAGGACCACCTGCTGCATTACAGAAGCTGCAGCTGCAGCTGCTGGGGCTGCGGCACGAACTTTTCACGCAAACCGGCCAGATCCAGCGTTCGTGCTGGATGCCAGTCCGCGGCCTCGATGAAGTCGCGGCAGATTTTGAGCGACCGGACGATCCGCGCAATATGAGAAAGCCGGAGCCGCGTATGACGGCGCGCTGCTAGAATTTTTGCGACCGACTTTGCGCCAAAGCCTGGCACGCGCAGAAGCTCTTCGCGGCTGGCCCGGTTCACATCCACCGGAAAACGCTCGCGCCGTTCCAGCGCCCAGGCGAGCTTGGGGTCAAGATCAAGATCGAGCATCCCATCCCCGCGCGCCTCGAAGATCTCATCCTTTTCGAAGCCGTAGAACCGCATCAGCCAGTCGGCCTGATAAAGCCGGTGTTCGCGCATAAGCGGCGGCTTGATCAGCGGCAGGTCGCCGGAGCTGTCCTGAATCGGGCTGAACGCCGAATAATAGACGCGCCTCAGCTTGTAGCCCGAATAGAGCGTCGCGCTGGTGGTAATGATGTCCTTGTCCGACGATGTATCGGCTCCAACGATCATCTGTGTCGACTGGCCACCCGGTATGAAGCGCGGCGGACGCGCCTTGCCGCGCTCCTTGCGGTCAGTTTGCCGCGACTCAATCCCGTTGCGCACATTGGCCATGGCCGACCGGATGACCGCGCCGGACTTCTCAGGGGCATAGGATTTCAGCGATGCTTCCCGGGGTAGTTCGATATTGATCGACAGGCGGTCGGCATGAAGCCCCGCCTGCTCAATCAACGCCGGATCAGCCTCCGGAATGGATTTCAGATGGATGTACCCGCCAAACTGGTGCTCGACCCGCAGCTTGCGAGCGACCTCTACCATTTGCTCCATCGTATAGTTGGACGACCGGATGATGCCGGAAGAGAGAAACAGCCCCTCTATGTAATTGCGTTTGTAGAAATCGAGCGTGAGCTGGACGATCTCATCGACGCTGAAGCGGGCGCGCTCAACATTGCTCGACACCCGGCTGATGCAATATTTGCAATCGTAGATGCAGAAGTTCGTCATCAGGATTTTCAGGAGGGAGATGCATCGCCCATCCGGCGCGTAGGCATGGCAAATGCCCATCCCTTCGGTCGAACCTATCCCATTGGTAGAAAGCGAGTTTCGCTTGGCCGAACCGGATGAGGCGCATGAGGCATCATACTTTGCCGCATCCGCCAGGATGGCCAGGCGGTCGATAAGAGAGCGTTTTCCCATGACAGGAACATATCAGGAACACGCCGACAGTAAAAGGAATTCTACAGCTTAGGTGCGCGACTTTAGAGCGCAAAAGATGTCCCGTCAGCCATGCGCCAACTGGGCCCGGCTCGATCAGATCTGAACGCAGAGCTGCAAAATGTTAATCATCTCACAGCTAGAAAATCGGAACGGTCGCTGGCCCAGTTTGTTTACAGGTTGAGCATCGAGACAAAACCATGACCTCTAAACGTGAGCAAAGACAAACAACAAAAGTGAGCGCCGAAGAGCGCCACGCCCGCCGTGCATTCCGCAATGCAATGTCATCTGGTCTGAAGCGGACCTATGACCGCGTGTCCCAGAAGTCTGTGCCCGATGAGTTCATGAACCTTCTGAAAGCTGCCGATCAGAAGTCGAGCGCCTGAAACCTGCCACCAATGGTGGTCTGGAAGGCACTTTCCCAAATTAAATCATTTTATCAGGCGCGTCCTTGAAGCAGGTCGCTTAGCCTGTACGGTGAAGCCATGTCGCGACAAGGCTTCACCTTGCCACAGGGGATGGAAACAGACTGGCCCGCGCTTGTCGCTGCTTCAGCATCCTTCCGGCATGATCTCCACCGTCACCCTGAACTGACATGGCAGGAGCGCGACACTTCCAAAATCATTCGCGTCTCGCTCGCTCAGCTCGGCATCCCGTATCGGATTTGCGCAGGAACGGGCACGGTCGCGACCCTCAATGCGTCGTCTAGCGGGCGGCACGTCGGCCTACGGGCAGATATCGACGCCCTCCCCATCAATGAAGCAACAGGCCTCGCCTATACCTCGGCTCATGATGGCTGCATGCATGCCTGCGGCCATGACGGGCATGCAGCCGCTCTCATGTCGACAGCGGCCTGGCTGAAGCACCATGAGGCGTCGCTTCCCGGCCCCGTCACATTGCTGTTTCAGCCCGCAGAAGAAGGCGGGCATGGCGCAAAGAAGATGATTGAGGACGGCGCCATTGACGGTTTGGACTGTATCTTCGGCTGGCACAACTGGCCTGCGATTCCTTTCGGCAAAGCTGTCTGTCCCAACGGCGCTGTCATGGCGGGAAATGGAACATTCCGGATAACCCTCAGGGGCGCTGGCGGTCATGCGAGCCAGCCTGAGAACACGCGCGACCCGGTCCTGGCCGCGTCAGCCGTGACGATGGCCCTTCAACAGATCATTTCGCGCCGGATCACACCCCAGAACGCGGCGGTGGTCAGCGTCACCTCAATCGAGGCGCCGAGCGGAGAAACGGTCATCCCGGACAGCGCAAAAATGGCTGGCAGCATCCGTCTCGCCAACGCTGCTGATCGACCGCTCATTGAAGGCCTCATCAGAGACATCACCATCTCCCAGGCGAAGGCTTATGGCGTCGAAGCCGATGTCGAAGTCTTTCCGCGCTATGACGCCACCGTCAATCACGTCGCCGAAGCCGGTCTTATGCGCAACGCGATCGCTGCCGACCTTGGCAACGATTGGCACTTTGGCGAGATCCCCGTGCCGATCATGGCGTCTGAGGACTTCTCCTATTACCTGAAAGAAATTCCCGGGGCCTTTGCCCTGATCGGCGCCGATGACGGCCACGGGCATCACGAACCCTGCCATTCGCCGCGCTATGACTTCAATGACAGGCTGCTGCCAATCGTGACACGCATCTATGCGCGGCTCGCCGGCGCGCCTCTGCCAGCTCAATCGACCTTATTGAACGACCAACCCTGAAAACGAATCCAAGGAGAGACCGTGATGGACCTGTTTGAACGCTGGGAATCGAATGTCAGGGGCTATGCGCGGACATACCCGACCGTTTTCAAATCTGCGTCGAATGCCCGCCAGACTGATGAAGCAGGCAAGTCCTATATCGACTTCTTCGGCGGCGCGGGCGTCCTGAATTTCGGGCACAATAACCCGAAGATGAAGGAAGCGATCATCGAGTTCATTCAGTCGGATGGCATCCCGCACAGCCTCGACATGATGACGACGACCAAGCGCGATTTCATCAAGTCCTTCACAGAGACGATCATGGAGCCGCGCGGCTGGGACTACCGGATGCAGTTTACCGGCCCGACCGGCACAAACGCGGTTGAAGCGTCCCTGAAACTGGCGCGCCGTGTCACAGGCCGTCGCCGGATCATCGCCTTCACCAATGGCTTCCACGGCATGACGCTTGGTGCGCTTGCCTGCACGGCAAACGCCTATTTCCGCAATGCCGCTGGCGTCCCGCTCAATTATGTCGAACGCCTGCCATTCGGGCACCCGCTGGACGGCATGGAGGAAGCGTATTCAGACCCGTCCTCGGGCTATGAGCCACCTGCCGCCATCCTCGTGGAGCCCATTCAGGCAGAGGGCGGCGTCAACGTCGCTGACGAAAAATGGCTGAAGGACATCCGGAAGTTCGCCCGCGACCGCGGCGCGCTGTTCATTCTCGATGACATCCAGGCCGGGTGTGGCCGCACCGGGTCCTATTTCAGCTTCGATGGCATGGACCTCGATCCCGATATCATCACGCTCGCCAAAGGCATTGGCGGCTTCGGGACCCCGCTCGCCATGAACCTCAACAAGCCTGAATTCGACAAGCACTGGTCGCCGGGCGAACATACCGGCACCTTCCGTGGACAGGGCATTTCCTTCATCGCAGGCAAGGTTGCCATGGACTACTTCCAGGACGACAGCTTCATGGCAGAGGTCCGCCGCAAGGGTGAGATCATGGAAAAACGCCTCAAGAAGATGGCCGGTCCCGGCATGGAAGTGCGCGGCAAGGGCATGATGCAGGGGCTTGATACCAAGGACGGCGCATTCGCCAAAAAGGTCGTCGCCGAATCCTTCAATCAGGGTCTTCTGCTTGGCGGCTGCGGCACTGAAGGCCGGGTGGCCAAGCTTATTCCGCCACTGACAATCGATGATGCTGACCTCGATGAAGGCCTCAACATCATGGAAACCGCAATGCAGACCGTCATGGAGCCCGCATGAAGCACCGCGATGACATGACCTTTCCGGCGGAGGAGTATGTCCGCCGGATCGAGGATTTGCGCGAGCGGATGAAAAGCCGCCGTCTCGATGCGGTGGTGATCTCGGACCCCGAGAACATCATGTATCTGACGGATTACCAGACGACCGGCTATTCCTTCTTCCAGGCGCTTGTGGTGCCGCTCGATGGCGACTGCTTCATGGTCACGCGGAACATGGAGGAATCCAATGTTCACGCCCGCACATGGGTCGAGAAAACCCGTCCCTATGCGGATAATGGCGATGCCATTCAGCGCCTGATCGAAGCGCTGCGTGAGGCCGGGCTTTACAACAGCACGGTTGGCTATGAGCGGAACTCATACTTCCTGCCCGCCTATCAGCAGGACCGCTTCCATTCCGCCTATACCGGCGGCCGGTTGCTGGACTGTTTCGGCATTGTCGAAGAAGGCCGGGCCTGCAAGTCGAAGCATGAAATCGAAGTGATGAAGAAGGCGGCGCGTGCCACCGAAGCCGGCATGAAGGCCGGTATCGAGATCGCGAAGCCCGGCGTCACCGAGAATGAGATTGGCGCGGCCATCTCGGCGGCCATGTTCGAAGCGGGCGGCGAGCCACCCGCCGTCATGCCCTACGTAACATCCGGTCCGCGTTCGATGATCGGGCACGCCACTTGGGAAGGCCGCACCGTTCAGGAAGGCGAACATGTGTTCCTCGAGGTCGGCGGCTGCTACCGGCGCTATCACACGGCCATGATGCGAACCGTCGTCATGCAGGATGAGCTTTCGCCCTCCATGCGCAGCGCCGAAGAGCAGATGCAGAAGGCCCTCAAGGAGCTGCGCTCACGCGTACAGCCGGGCCTCACCGTGTCGGACGCAGACAAGATCGTCCGCGACATCATTGCGGACGGCTCACATGGCGGGTCTTTGATTACGCGGTCCGGCTATTCGATCGGCATCGCGTTCCCGCCAAGCTGGGACGAGGGGTATATCCTTTCCCTCATGCAAGGCGATCCGCAGATCCTGAAGGAAGGCATGACCTTCCATATCATTCCATGGGTCTGGGGCGTTGATGGCGACAAGACAGTCGGCATTTCGGACACCTTCTATGTCACTGAAGATGGCTGCGAAAGTTTCTTCACGATGCCCGAAGAGTTCACCTTGAAACCTGGCACCGGAAAGCCTGCGTCTGCGCCTGTTTCGAAGACAAATGGAAAACAGGCCCAGCCAGCCAAATAGTCCGAGCTGCCCGAAACAATCAGGAGAGACCTATGCTGAAAGCCGTCAATCCGGCCACCGGCGAGACCGTCCGTGAAACCTCGCTCGACAGCGAGGCCGACGTCAACGCCAAGATCGAAGCATCCGTTGCCGCTTTCCAGAAATGGAAGAAGACCAGCTTTGCCGAACGGGCGAAACTGCTGAAATCTGTCGCGGCCTATATGCGCGAACATGTCGAGACGCTGGCGCCCATCATGACCGAAGAGATGGGCAAGCCCATCAAGGAAGCGCACGGCGAAGTCGCAAAGTCAGCGCTCTGCGCGGACCATTATGCAGATCATGCCGAGGGCTATCTCTCCCGGCAGGTTCTGGAGTCCGATGCCAGCCTCTCTTACGTTCAGCATCTGCCCATTGGCCCGATCCTAGGCATCCTGCCCTGGAATGCGCCCTTCTGGCTCGCCTTCCGGTTTGCCGCGCCGTCCCTCATGGCTGGCAATACCTGTCTCATGAAGCATGACCCCCATGTGCCGGGCTGCGCCGAAGCCATCGTGGAGTGTTTCGCGAAGGCGGGCGCGCCCGAAGGCCTTTTCCAGGCGCTCTACCTTGAAACGCCGAGCGTCGAAGCGGTCATCCGCGACGACCGTATTCGCGGCGTCTCCTTTACCGGCTCATCCAAGGGTGGCTCTGCCGTCGCGGGTATTGCAGGCTCTGCAATCAAGCCGGCCGTGCTGGAGCTTGGCGGCTCTGACCCGTCTATCGTTCTCGCCGATGCCGACCTCGACAAGGCAACCGATGTGCTGACCCTCTCGCGCATCATCAATGCTGGCCAGTCCTGCATCGCGGCCAAACGGATCATCATTGAGGAAAGCATCTACGATAAGGTCGAAGCACTTATGCGTGAGAAGCTCTCGGCCTTGAAAGTTGGCGATCCGCGCGAGACGACGACCGATGTCGGCGCCATCGCGCGGCCCGATCTTCGCGATCAGCTGCACAGACAGGTCCAGACCACGATCAGCGAAGGGGCTGACTGCCTGCTTGGCGGGGAGCTGCCGGACGGCGACGGCTATTTCTACCCGGTCACGCTGCTTTCGAATGTGAAGCCGGACATGTGTGCGTTCAATGAAGAGACCTTCGGGCCGGTTGCGGTCCTGGTGCGGGCGCGCGACGCAGACCATGCGCTCGAACTGGCAAACGATACCCGCTACGGGCTTGCCGCCAGCATCTGGACTGACACGGATCGCGGCGAAGCGATGGCAAGTTCGATCGATACCGGCCAGGTCAGCATCAATGGCATCGTGAAGACAGACCCCCGTCTCCCAAGCGGCGGCACCAAGGCCTCAGGCCTCGGGCGTGAGCTTGGCCCGCATGGCATCCTGGAGTTCGTGAACGCGCAGCAGGTCTGGATCGGTCCGGCCAAACCCGCCTGACCGTCTTCCAGCCTATCAGCGCGAAAGTGCTGACACATCTTGATCAGGATACGGCAAATTTTCCGCAAGTTTGCCGCGGCTGTTTCAGCCCGGCTTCAAGACTGTCCTCTAGGGCTGCTTTCTGAACGCCTGCAAGAAATGCAGGTCTCAGATAGCGGCTCAGAGGCACAGAATGACGTCCTCCATCTTGCAAGTGTTTGCAGTTTCATTGGTCGCGCTCGGACTATCCATGTTCGCGCCGGCGAAGGCAGACCCCGTGCCGACGGGCGACACAGCTGCCTATCCGGCGGTCTCGAGCCAGTCCGGACCTGCACAGACTGACCTCACCGTTGTCGTCAACCGGTCGACGCCCGTTTCAATCGACCGCGCCTTCAAACGTATCGCCATCTCCCAGCCTGAAATCGCCGACGCGTCACCGACGTCGGACAATCGGCTCTACGTTCGTGGACGGACGGTCGGCTCGACAAACATCCTTGTGTACGATGAAGACGGCGAACTGATCGAACTCATCGATGTGCGGGTTGAGCACGACCTCGGCGCCATCCGCAATGACATTGCCGCCCTCTTCCCTGATATCAGTCTGCAGCTGCGCACCGTGGCCCAGCGTCTGCACATCCGCGGCAACGTGCCCGATGACGAAACGGCAGCCGAGATCATCCAGATCGCATCAAGCTATGCCCCTGACGCGGTCATCGATGCGCTGGACGTGAACAGCCCACAGCAGGTGATGCTTGAAGTTCGCTTCGTCGAGGCCTCGCGCGAAGACGTCAAAGAGCTTGGCATTGGCAGCGAAATCAGCCGCTCCGGTGACTTTCTCTTTGCGACAGGCTCGGGCCTTCTTTCGGGCGGCGCTCCGCAGTCGATCCTCAGCCTCCTTGGCGCGTCCGGCGGTGTGAATATCGATTTCTTCCTGGAAGCGCTCGAACAACGCGGCATCATCCGAACGCTCGCCGAGCCGAACCTGGTTGCGCGTTCAGGTGAGACGGCAAGCTTCCTTGCCGGGGGTGAGTTTCCGGTCCCGGTCTCAGCCGATGAGGACACAATCACCATCGAGTTTCGTGAGTTTGGCGTCAGCCTCGAATTCACGCCGACCATCCTTTCCAATGGCCGGATGAGCCTGGAAGTCAGCCCGGAGGTCAGCCAGCTCGATCCGCGAAACTCCGTGCGCCTATCGAACGTCGAAATTCCTGCCCTCAGCGTGCGCCGCGCAACGACCATCATCGAGCTTTCAGATGGTGAGAGTTTCGCAATCGCGGGCCTGATACAGAACACTGTTGATACTACATCGGTACAGACGCCGTGGCTTGGTGATGTGCCCGTGATTGGCGCCCTCTTCCGCTCCAATCGGTTCCGGGAGAATGAGACCGAGCTGATCATCATCATCACGCCGCGCATCGTCCTGCCAGCACCCGCAGGTACACGCATTCCAGATCCGCTGACCAATAATCCGATGCCATCTGAAGCAGAGCGCCTGCTCCTGGGGAAGCTCGAAACTGACCCTGCCCCTTCACAGGCCTCCACCGGGATCACGCCGGTCCGCCCCGCGCCCCAGCCTGCAAGACAGGACCTTGGTTATGTCCCGGGCATGGGAGGCCAGTAAAAATGAGCAGTCAGTCGGTTCAGACGACAGGCTCAGTCCGCCTTCATGTCTTTGCGCCCGGTAAAGGCGAAAGTCTGTCGGCGAGCGTGAAGGGTCTCTCCAATGTGGCCATCGCCACTCATCGCGATCCCAATACTTCGCTAGAGGCAGCGAGCGCTGAGCGCGGCAGCGTTCTGGTGATAGAGAATACCGGCACGTTTGATCTCGTTGAATTCCTGATCCGGGTCTCTGAGACGGCCCCGACCCTGCCCGGCATCATCATCGGCGACAATATCCCTATCCTGGCGGTCAAACGCCTGATGACCCTTCAGCGCTGGGACATGCTGCCCCCGCCGATAGAGAGCCAGCACCTCGCCGAGACGCTGGAGATGATCTGCAGGGAAGATAGCGCGCCATCAGACGGAACGTCCGGCAAATGCTGGACGGTGACGCCCTCTGTTGGCGGTGCCGGGGCCACGCTTGTCGCGGTTGAGATTGCCTATCAGCTCAGCCAGCGCGAAGAGCGCAACAAGGTCTGTCTCGTCGATCTCGATTTCTTCGATGGCGCTTGTGCGTCCTATCTCAATTGCCCCGCAAACCTCAGCCAGAGCGCCCTCACCCAGTCGGCCGACCGGATCGATGAGGCCCTGCTGCAGGCGTTTATTACCCATCACAAGAACGGGATCGACCTGCTCGCGGCCCCGCGCTCCAATCGTCTCTGGAATGCGATCAAGCCCGAAGCAATCCTCAAAGTGCTCGATATTGCGTGCCGCCTCTATGACTATGTCATCGTGGATCTGCCGCGCTGGCCGTCTCCGTGGATGTCGTCTGTCGTCACTGGCGCAGACGAAAATATCGTCATGAGCGAGCTGACCGTCCCTGCGCTCCACGCCGCCCGCAACAGGGCAGAGGAGCTGGAAGACGTGTCCGAAGGCATTGCGCAACCGCGGGTCATCCTGAACCGCATGTCCAAGAAACTGTTCGGCAATACGGTTACAGTCTCGCAGGCGGAAGAAGCGATCGGACGACCGGTTTTCGCGACCATCTCGTCGGAATGGGAAGCTGCACTTGCCGCCGTGAATTTTGGGCAATCTGTCAGTCAGGCAAAGCCAGGAAACAGGCTCGCCAAGGATGTTACCCGCATCATCGAACTTCTCGAACCAGGCGAGGAGGCCGCCCTCAGCCCCCCAATCCCAAGCAGAAAAAGATCATAGATGGCGCGCTTTTCACTTCTCTCGAAATCTGCACAGCCTTCCGAGGCCAAGGACACCAAGTCGTCTCTGCCTGAAGGCACCGGCAGCGACGAAGACATCACGCTGGAAGACCCGGCGTTCGAAGCTGACGACGCCGATGAAAAGGACAAGGTAGACGAGCCAGCTTCGTTTGACCTTCTGGAGGCCAAGCTGCGGGTCCATAACAAGCTGATCGACGAGCTTGATCTCTCCGTGCTCGACAAGCTCGATGAGACGGAGATCAAGAAACAGGTCGGGCGCCTGGTATCGGAAATCGTGCGCGATGAGCGCATCCCGATGAACCAGGCCGAAGTGCTGGAGTTCGCCGATTCCGTCTATCATGAGATGACGGGGCTCGGGCCTCTGGAACCTCTCCTCGCCGATCCAAGCATTTCCGATATTCTGATCAACGGCGCCAAACAGGTCTATGTCGAACGACGCGGCGAGCTGGAGCTCTCAGAAGCCAAGTTTCGGGACAATGCCCACCTTCGCCGGATCGTCTCGCGGATCGTGTCTGCGGTCGGCCGCCGGGTGGATGAAAGCCAGCCTTTGGTCGATGCGCGTCTTCTGGACGGTTCCCGCGTAAACGCAGCCGTTGAGCCAGTTGCAATCGACGGCCCACTCGTCTCTATACGGAAGTTTTCGAAGAAGCCTCTGACGCTAGAAAAGCTGGTCAGTTTCGGTGCCATGCCGACAGAGGTCGCCGAGTTTCTTTTCAACGCCGTCAAATGCCGGGTGACATGCATCATTTCTGGCGGGACCGGCTCAGGCAAGACGACGCTGCTGAACGCGCTCTCCAAGGCGATCAGTCACAAGGAGCGCCTGATCACGATCGAGGATGCCGCCGAACTTCAGCTCCAGCAACCGCACGTCGCCCGCATGGAAACCCGTCCGCCAAATCTGGAAGGCAAGGGAGAGATCCGCCAGCGCGAACTGGTGAAGAATGCCCTCCGTATGCGGCCTGACAGGGTGATCCTAGGTGAGGTGCGCTCAGAAGAGGCCTTCGACATGCTTCAGGCCATGAATACCGGCCATGAAGGCTCAATGGCGACGATCCACGCCAATAATCCGCGCGAGGCGATCAGCCGACTTGAACAGATGGTTGCCATGGGCGGGCTCCGCATCTCGTCTGAAGCCGTCCGTGGACAGATTTCCTCTGCCATCGGTATCATCATTCAGGCACAGCGCCTGTCTGACGGGTCGCGCCGCATCACCCACGTCACCGAAGTCACAGGGATGGAGGGCGACATCATCCAGATGCAGGATATCTTCCTCTTCAACCGCTTGGGCACGGGTGAGGATGGGACCGTGATTGGCGAGTTCCGCGCCACTGGCCTGCGTCCAAAATGCCTTGATGAAATGCAGCGCCGGGGCGTTCAGATGCCCATGGAATATTTCGACCCGTCGAAGCCGCTGCTGGAAGTACCGAGCAAATAAATGGACACATCCGCCGTCATCTATGTTCTGGCGTTCGCCTCGGCATTTCTTGCGGCGCAGTCCATGCTCGGCTTTGGTCAGGGCGCGGTCCAGAAGAGTAAGCTGAACAGACGGCTTCGCGTACAGGAAAAGCAGGCAAGCGTCGCCGACCTCATCGTGGAGCTGCGGCGCCAGCGCGGCCAGGACAAGGATGGCAATGGCCGGCTGTCCCTGCGCTGGTTCAACGATCTCGTCACACGGTCCGGCCTGACCTATGAGCCCCTGACCTGGGCCATGATCGCAGCGGCGGTCGGCATTGGGGCCGCGTCTGCTGTCTTTTACTTTACTTGCAGCCTGCTTCTGACGCCTCTCGTCGGCATTCTTTCGGCCCTCGTCCTGCCCATCCTGTTCCTGAAGATGAAGGCTGGCGCGCGCGATAAGAAACTGGGCGAGCAACTCCCTGACGCGCTCGAAATCATCGTCCGCAGCCTCGAAGCTGGCCACCCCGTGCCGACGGCGGTGTCGCTTGTCGGCCGGGAAATGCCGGACCCCATCGGCTCGGAATTCGGCATGGCGGCCGACGAGATCGCTTACGGCTCCAGCCTGGAGGAAGCGGTCAAGAAACTCGCCGAGCGGACCCAGCAACCAGATGTCGAGCTCTTCGCCGCGACCGTCCGGCTCCAGGCCAAAACAGGGGGCAACCTCGGCAGCCTTCTGAAGGTCAATTCGTCGACCGTTCGTGCACGCCAGAAGATGCGCCTGAAGATCAAGGCCGCCTCATCGGAGGGCCGCGCCTCAGCCCTCATCCTGACTTCAGCGCCCTTCATCGTGATGGGCGCGATGCACATGCTGACCCCGCACTTCTACGGCAGCGTGCTCGACGAAAAGCTCGTCCAATACGGCCTCGGCGCCTGCCTTGTCTGGATGGCGGTTGGCAATCTCGTCATGCGCAAGATGATTAATTTCAAGGTCTGACCGCAAAGCCATGCTCGCCAGTCTTCTCAATACGCCAAACCTCCCCGTGATCTCGATCCTCGCGATCGTGGCGCTTTCGGTGATCGCCTATGTTGCGGCCAAGACCGCAAAAGTGGTCGATACGAATAAGAAAATGGCGCAGCGACTTGAAAATGACGCGGCCCGGCGAAGGCGGGGAACGGGCCAGAGCGCCAGCCAGAAACGCGATCAGCTTATCGAGAAACTCGGGCGCCGCTTTTCCGACCCCAATTCCGAAGCGCTGAACAAGCTGCGCGCGCGTCTTTTCAAGACTGGCTACTATTCCAAGGCCGCGCCTTACCTCTTTGTCGGCTTTCGCTTCATTGCCCTGATCGTCCCGCAGGTCATTCTCCTGCTGACATGGCCGCTTTATGGCGACAAGCTCCCCGGCAATGCGCTCATGCTTGCGTCAGGCGGCCTTGCCGTCATCAGCTTCGTCGCGCCCTCCTTCATGCTGGACAAGAAGCTTGGAAAACTGGAAGGCCAGTACCGCGAGGGCTTTCCCGACATGATGGATCTGCTGGTTGCCTGCGTCGAGGCGGGCCTCAGCCTTGATGGCGCCGTTCAGCGTGTCTCTGAAGAGCTGACACAGCGCTATCCAAACCTCTCAGACCATCTCAAGATCATGAACCTAGAGACCCGCGCTGGCCGCGCCCGCTCGGAAGCCTGGAAGAATTTTGCCGACAGGCTGGGTCTCGATGAAGCACGCGCGCTTGCGACCATGCTGCGCCAGTCCGAAGAACTTGGCACCAGTGTCGGCGAAACGCTGCGCGTCTTTGCCAATGACATGCGCGAGAAGCGTATGCTCTATGCAGAAGAAAAGGCGCTCGCCCTGCCCGCAAAACTGGTCGTGCCGCTGATCCTGTTCGTTTTCCCGTCCCTGTTGACGGTTCTCATGCTCCCGGCGGTCGTGCGGATGATGGACGTTATGGCGGCGACCTCGAGCTGACGGGCTATCCCGGGACGGATCAGGGTCTGCGGCGTATAACCATAAACTCGGTATACTGCACGAATGTGACCAGCCCGACGCGCCCTCTCGGCATCTCCGTCTGTTGTGACCGCGCGGCGACAGGATCTTTTCCATCCGGTTCAATCCAGACATCTGCGGACGTCGCCATCAGCGGATGCGACAGCGAAGGCTCCGCGCCTGACTGGGCAGGTCGTGTACGCGGCTTTTCCTGCGGTGGCGGGCCTCGCTGATCAGAAACTTTAGCTGGCGCTGTCTTGTCAGCGCCGCCATCCGTTTTACCCGTGCCGCTTCGCCCTGCCGCCACCGCTGCATTGATGACAGCGATGAGCAGGATGAAGACAAGACATAAGACAATGGTCGTGACCGGGTCCATCAAGCGCCTCTTTCAAAGAGACGCTCATGAAACGCGAAAGTCAGGCCCTTCGCAAGCGGCTTCGCAATTTACTGGCTGGCCGGGACCTGCACGGTCGCTTCCTGATCACCAAGAATGACGGCGATCTGAGCGCCTGAAGGTTGCCTTGGCGCGCGCGGCTGGGAGGTCGCAGCGACCTGGCGGCGCGGCGCTGGCGCGGACCGTAGCCGGACTGCCTCGGCCTGCTCATAGGCATCGTCGGCGCTGCCTCGAAGGGCCAGCGACAGCGAACCGGACTCGCCAGCGACCGACAGCGTCTGGGCCTGCTCGAGCGTTACCGCCAGCGTCGCTGTCCGGAAAGTCCTTGGATCATTGCCGGCCACGTCGTCATTGAGGTCCAGCGCCATCACTTCCACATTCTGCAACAGCACTTCGGCGCTTGCACCGCCGGAGCTCACGGGCAGGTCATCGACCAGCGCTGCGCCGTCATTCGCAATAAAGATCACATCGACCAGATCACCTGGCAGAACGAAACCGGCAACGCCGGAGACGTCATTCATCTGGATCGTGTAGGCGCGCATGCCCGGACGGATCTTCGATGAGAGCGAGGCGCGCATACCGACCGCCAGCAGCATCTTTTCGGAGAGAACTTCGCCGCTCGCGATCTCGATCAGCGTCGGGCGTTCGAGGCCTGCCTCTTCCAGTTCCGGCCGGCTCTCAAATGCGCCGCGCGGCACATCGCTCACCGGAATGGTTTCTGGTTCGAACCAGGCCGGATCCAGCGTGACCCCGCGGGGGATATCGCGAACGGCAACCAGAACCTCCCGCGTCTCGATGACAACCGGGTCTGCGGCGACGGTTTCGGCCGGGGCCGGCTCATCATTGTTGCCGCCCAGCCAGAGGCGCGCGCCGAGAACGGCGGCCCCGGCAAAAACAAGGGAAAGCACAAGAGATACGATCGGTGTCATTTTCACGAGGGGAAACCCTCCAGATAGCTGGAAAGCCTCGTTGTAACGTTGCGCGGTTTAAACCTTCCGCAAGCAGGCCGCTCGCATTTAACGGGTCGGTTTAACCATGATCGGCCGCGCCTTCGGCCTCCCGGACAGGCACGACATCGACCGCCTGCGACCCGGCCTGCCCCGAAGCTGAGCGCAGAACGCCCTTCACCGGTGAGACATCGGAATAATCGCGGCCATAGGCGATCACGATATGATTGGTCGAAACCTCGCAGGCATTGGTCGGATCATACTCTATCCAGCCTGTCTCCGGCCCGCACCATGCGCGTACCCAGGCATGCATCGCATCTGCGCCTTCAAGACGCTCTTTCCCGGGCGGCGGCTCGGTGCGCAGGCACCCGCTGACATATCCTGCCGGCACGCCAACGCTGCGGAGGGCCGCAATCATGATGTGGCTGAAATCCTGACAGACGCCCCTGCGCGAGGCGAAGGCATCCTCGTGGCGGGTATCGACAGATGTCGCCGATGCATCGAATGTCATGTCCTTGTTTAGCCGTTCGCCCAGCAGGCGGACCATGTCGCGCGTAGACGCCTGCGGCGGGGCAAGGTCCATGACATAGTCCTGAAGTACCAGATTAGGCCGCACGCGGGGCGTCGTTCCGAGGAAATGAAGCGGGGAGTTCGGCGCGAGACTATTGGTCTCACCGAGCGCCTCGGCGAGCTTGTCGAAAGCTATGGACGCCGGCCGGGGGCTTGTAATCAGGTGGCGTTCGACACGTGTCGAAAGCTTGACCTCAAACCGCTGGTGCGGCGTGTCGAAGACGATCTCGGATGCCCAGTTGCCGAAGAAGTCCTTGAAGCCGCTGCGGTCTGCGGGCTCTGGCGTGATATCGACACGGGTTTCGCCAACCGACTGGATGCCCGGCAGCGATAGAGGCCAGAGGTGAACCAGATGCCGTCCCGTGCGAACGGGGCCGCCATATCGGTACATCACCTTGAGAGAGATATCGTAAAGCACGCCGGGTGACCTCAGCTAAAGAAGATGCGTGTCAGGTCGTCGGATATATTGGCGACCTTGGTGCGGAACGCGACAAGATAGGCAGGGTCGATATCTTCGGGCTGGAGCGACTGAAACGTCTTGCGCGAATCCCGGCAAGTCCGCCGCAGGGCCTCGCTGTCAGCAGACCTCATCACATCGACCAGCGGATGCATATGCGCCTCCAGTTCGCAGAGATGAAAGATCAGCGAACGCGGGTTCAGCTCATCGAGAACGGTCAGCTCAGCAACGGAGTGGAGGGTCGCCTGAAAGCCATAGCGGCGCCTGTGCGAAATCGAGCTGTCGGCATATTCCAGCGCCAGATCGAGGCTGCCTTGAGGGGCCTCGGAGGCCAGAAAGCAGGAGAGCGCCGAGGAGAGCGCCATCAACCGCTCAACCGACCGGCCAATGCTGAGGAACCGCCACTCGGTGAACTGGTACATATTGTCCTTGAGGAGGCCGGTAAACGCGCTCGACTGGCGAAGCAGCACCCCCATTTCGCGCGCGGCGCCGTCGCCGGGCGCAACGTCCTGCTCCAGCGCGTCATCCAGCCGGTCATTGAGTTGAACGATGGCCGCCCAACCATCCGGCGACAGCCTGTCGCGCACGCTGCCGGCCGCGCGGAGCGCCGCGTGAATTGTGGCAGCCAGCGACGGCGGGATCGACGCCTGCGTGTCCAGACCGATCTGGGACGTATACCTTGTGAGATAGACGAGCAGAGGCGATTGCGGAGAGGCCGCTTCGGCCAGCCGGTCGTGGCGCGCCCGCGCAAGCCGCGTGAAACTCTCGGCCCGCTCCATATAGCGTGCGAGCCAGAAAAGGTTCTCTGCGGCCTGACTTGGCAGCGCGCCCTTTTTGGGTCGCGGGTCGCGGGCCTGCCCGGTCGTCAGCAGGGTTGTCGTATCGACCGGCTTGTCGCTGACGATCCAGACATCGGCCACGGAACTCCCCGCCTGCATGCTGAAAACATTCGTATCGATCTCTTCGCCGATGCGGGCGAAGCCGCCGGGCATGACACTCCAGCCAGCTGGCGTCCGGACCATGAAGACGCGCAGGCTCATCGGGCGCGGAACGAGCTTGCCATTTACCCAGGCCGGTGATGTCGAGAAGGAAATGGCTTCCTGGCCAACCAGAAGATCACCCTCGGTGTCGATCAGCCGGCGCGCGAAATCGACGCCCTGCTTGCGTAGCTGGCTGCCAACAATTGAGGACTCGTCCGGATCGAATATCTGGCGGGTCGATAGGGCTGGTGCAATGAGCATGTTTTCCAGCCGCGACAGGACATGGCTACGCTCGGCCGGCTGCCCGCACCACCAAGTGGCAATGTTCGGCATGCGGAGGGCTTCGCCCGTCAGCTTGCGTGATATGCGCGGCATGAAAGCCAGCAACGCCCGCGATTCCAGTATGCCTGCCCCAAGCGCGTTCACGACCGAAATCATGCCGCGGCGGACAGAGCCAACCAGACCGGCCGTGCCGATCTGCGAGGTCTCATCCAGCTCCAGCGGGTCAGCATAGAGCGTATCAAGCCGCCGCCAGAGAACATCGACAGGCTGAAGGCCAGAGACGGTCCGCACGAAGACCTGGCCTTGCTGGATCGTCAGATCCTCGCCCTCGACAAGGAGGAGCCCGAGATAGCGGGCAATATAGGACTGTTCGAAATAGGTTTCGCTGAACGGCCCCGGCGTCAGGATCGCCACATGGCTGTCCGGCTGGGTCCGCATATTGAGGAGCGCGGCGCGAAACTCCGCGAAGAAGCCAGCGAGGCGGTGGACCTGCGCCGTCGCATAATGCTCAGCGAATATCCGGGACGTCGCCACGCGGGTTTCGAGCGCATAGCCTGCCCCCGACGGGGCCTGCGTGCGATCATTCAGCACCCACCACGTTCCGTCCGGGCCGCGGCTGATTTCGAAGGCGATAAAGTTCAGGAAATGCCCGCCGCGCGGTTTGATGCCGACAAGCGGACGTATCCACTCAGAGCTCTGCGCAATCAGCTGACCCGGCAGGGCGCCATCGGCGACGAGGCGGTTCTCGCCGTAAAGATCGGCGACGATCATTTCCAGCAAGTCGGCCCGCTGTTTCAGCGCGCCTGAAATATCGTCCCATTCGGCCCCGTCGATCAGGACCGGCATATGGCTCAGCGGCCATGGACGCTCAATCGCACGGTTTTCCGTGTACTGACGAAGAAAGACGCCGGAGTTGCGGAGATAGGCGTCGCCTCGCGCAAACATCTGCTCGAGTGTATGCGGATCATGCTGCGAAAGATGGCTGAGAAAGTTCTGCCAGACAGACCGTACGCTGCCCTGGCTATCCATGAGTTCATCAGGGACACCCGGGACAGGGGTATAGTTAGACAGCAGCCTGAAAACTGTTTCGTCTGCAGCTTTCGTCGTGCGGGGCATCCACTACACGCCTTGTGGCCTGCGAAGGTCCAGCGTCAGCGGAAACTCAGGATGCATGCGCTCGGCTTCCGGCAGGAAGCTTCCGGGGCGGTGACCGTGCGGCTCGAACCGGGACAGACGCCGCGCCTCTGCTTCGTTGGAATTGACCGGGAAGGTATCATAGTTGCGCCCGCCCGGATGCGAGACATGATAGACGCAGCCGCCGACAGCATGCCCGCTCCACGTATCAAAGATATCGAAGGTCAGCGGTGTGTTCACCGGCAGTGTCGGATGCAGCGATTCAGGCGGGGCCCACGCCTTGTAGCGAAGACCGGCCACCTCTGCTGCACTGCCACCCGCTTTCGTCATCGGAAGGCGGCGGCCATTACAAGTGACCGTGAAACGACCCGGCGCACCGGTCACCAGCTTGGCCTGCAGGCGCTCTGCGGAACTATCCGTATACCGAACAGTGCCGCCAATCGCGCCGGTCTCACCGAGGACATGCCACGGCTCGATAGCCTGGCGCAGTTCCAGCGTCGTGCCTTCATAGCTGACCTCGCCGCAGAACGGGAAGCGAAACTCGAACTGGGCCTCATACCATTCACGCTTGAGGTCGAAGCCATGCGCCTTGAGGTCGCCCAGCACTTCCATGAAGTCCTGCCAGACAAATTCCGGCAACATGAACCGGTCATGCAGCGTCGTTCCCCAGCGAATGGGCGTGCCGGTGATCGGGCTTTTCCAGAACCGGGCAATCAGCGCACGGATCAAAAGCTGCTGGGCAAGGCTCATGCGCGCATTTGGCGGCATCTCGAAAGCGCGGAACTCAACAAGGCCCAGACGGCCGGTTGGCCCATCGGGTGAGAACAGCTTGTCGATGCAGATCTCGGTACGGTGGGTGTTGCCCGTCACGTCGATCAGCGAGTTGCGCAGCAGCCGGTCCAGCATCCATGGCGGGACATCGCCCTCCCCCGGCGCCGGGATCTGCGACAGCGCGATCTCAAGCTCATACAATGTATCGTTACGCGCTTCGTCGATGCGCGGCGCCTGGCTGGTTGGGCCGACGAACAGGCCTGAGAAGAGATAGGACAGGCTCGGATGACGCTGCCAGTGCAGGATCAGGCTTTTCAGGAGGTCAGGCCGGCGCAGGAACGGGCTATCGTTTACGTTCGCCCCGCCAACAACGACATGATTGCCGCCGCCGGTACCGGTATGACGGCCATCGATCATGAACTTGTCCGTGCCAAGCCGTGTGTTGCGCGCTTCTTCATAGACCGCTTCGGTCGTCGCAACGCATTCTTCCCAGTTATGGGCCGGATGGATGTTGACCTCGATGACGCCCGGATCGGGGGCGACGCGGATGACATTGAGACGCTCATCGGCCGGCGGCGCATAGCCTTCGATATGGACCGGCTGGCCCACTCCTTTTGCGGCTTTCTCGGCTGCGGCCACAAGCTCCAGATAGTCTTCGAGCGCTTCGGTCGGCGGAATGAAGACGCAGAGATGACCATTACGCGCCTCGACGCTGAGCGCAGTGCGAACGCTGACCTCTTCTTGAGGCGTCACCTGCTGTTCGCGAACATCCTGGCCTTTGACGGCCTCTTTGCGGCTGGAGACGGTCTGGCGGGCCCCTGGCTCTGCGCCGCGCTGCTCGACGGCTTCTTCGATTGAATACTCCGGCAGCGGCCCACGCGGTTCGGCCGGGTCGGTGATATTCATGTGAGGATAGATCGCAGGCGGAAGGTGCGGCAGCGACTCCAGCGGCAGACGGTAGCCCGCCGCGCTGTCACCCGGCACGAGGAAGAGCTTGCCGCGCCGGAACGACCATTTCTCGCTGCGCCAGCGAGACGTTGCCGCCTTTGCCTGCCAGCGCTGGACCGGAATGACAAAGGCCACCGGCTCTGTCAGGCCGCGCTCGAAAACCTTGGCGATGCGCTGGCGCTCTTCAGGGTCTTTCAGTTTGGAGTTTTCCGGCGTGACATTCTCCGGCAGGCTGGCTTCGCGCAGAAGCCATTCGGCAGGGTCCTCATAGGCGGGCTCGACGAGGTCCTCTGAAAGGCCAAGCTCGCTCGCCATGCTCTCGACCATCTGGCGCGCATCCTCGGCGGTTGCGCCATTGGACTTGCCTTCGCGGGCAATGAGGTCGGCGTCGCGCCAGACCGGCTTGCGGTCGCCGCGCCAGTAGAGAGAGAACGTCCAGCGTGGCAGGGTCTCGCCCGGATACCACTTGCCCTGCCCGTAATGCAGCATGCCACCCGGCGCGAACCGGTCGCGCAGGCGCCGGATCAGATCATCGGCCAGCGCGCGCTTGGTCGGACCAACGGCGGCGGTATTCCATTCTGCGGCTTCAAAGTCGTCGATCGACACGAACGTCGGTTCGCCGCCCATGGTGAGGCGCACATCGCCCTCTTCCAGCTCCTTGTCGACCTTCTGGCCGAGCGCATCGAGATCGGCCCAGCTTTCGTCCGAAAACGGCTTGGTGATGCGCGGATGCTCGGCGACCCGGTTGATCGTCATGTCGAAGTCGAACGTGGTTTCGGTATCCGGATCACCGCTAAAGCCCCCAGAGATTGGCGCGGCATTGCGGTAATGCGGGGTGGCGGCCAGCGGAATATGGCTCTCGCCGGTCATCAGGCCGGAGGTTGGATCAAGACCGATCCAGCCAGCGCCCGGGATATAGGCTTCGACCCAGGCATGCAGGTCGGTGAAGTCGTGATCTGTCCCGGCCGGGCCATCAAGCGCGACCAGATCAGGTTTCAGCTGGATGAGATAGCCGGACACAAATCGCGCGGCAAAACCAAGCCGGCGAAGCACCTGCACCAGCAGCCAGGACGAGTCCCGGCATGAGCCAGAGCCGATCCGCAGCGTGTCTTCCGGTGTCTGCACACCCGGCTCCAGACGCACGATATAATCGACGACCTGTTCGACCCGGCGGTTCACATCGACCAGAAAGTCGACCGTGTTCATCGGGTCTTCTGGAATGGTATCGAGGAAGGCTTTCAGCAGCGGCGTCAGGCGTTCAGGCTTGCGATAGATTTCAAGGTCCGGCGCATATTCATCGTCATATTGAAACGGCCAGGTCTCGGCCCGCTCTTCCACGAAGAAGTCGAACGGGTTGTAGACCGTCATGTCAGCGACGAGGTCGACCTCGATCTTCAGCTCACGCACCGGCTCAGGGAAGACAAACCGCGCCAGCCAGTTCCCGTACGGGTCCTGCTGATGGTTCACGAAATGCGTCGACGGCGACACTTTCAGACTGTGCGAGACGATCCGCGTGCGCGACTGCGGCGCAGGCCGTAGCCGGATGACCTGCGGGCCAAGCAGGACCGGCCGGTCATATTTGTAGTACGTGAGGTGATATATGCTGGCGAGAATGGCCATGAAACGACTGCCTTACCTTTACTGTCTCTGTTCTTAGCGCACCTGCAGCAATTTCGCGACAGGCAAAGGCTTAACAGCCCTTCTCTCGCGCGCCCCTGCCACCCTTTCAGTCAGGTCGCCCCGTTTAGACGTGGCGGGCGGCCGGGCCTTTCTGCTAGTATTGGCGCCAAGAGCAGGAAACTAGCCAGAGGGAACGCACATGATATCCGGACCAGTATTGAAGGCCATTGCCGCCGCATCGGCGCTCGCACTTACACTGCCGCTCAGTGCGGTCGCCCATGATGACGCCCCGGCAAAAACCACGATCCCTGAGGTGACGCCCGTGGTCGAGACCGCGCAGGGCAAGGTGCAGGGTTTCAAGGATAATGGCATCCAGGAATATCTCGGCCTGCGCTACGCCGCCCCGCCCATCGGCGAGCTGCGGTTCCAGCCGCCAGAGCCGCCTGAAAGCTGGGACGGTATCTATGACGCCACCCGCATGGGCGCCCCGGCCATGCAGATGTACACGCCCAGCGGCACGCGCGTCACCGAGTTTACCCGCCAGATCCAGACCATCTTCCCGACCGATGGCGAAACCAAGATCGACAATGAGGACGCCCTCTTCCTGAATGTCTGGACGCCCGGCGCAGACGAGGAAAAACGCCCTGTCATGGTCTGGTTTCATGGCGGCGGTTACGCCTATGGCTCCGGCAACTGGCCTGCCTATGACGGGCGCAACCTGGCTGAGAAAGGCGATGTTGTCGTCGTCACGGTGAACCACCGCCTCAACGCCTTTGGCTATATGTATCTGGCTGACCGGTTCGGCGACGATTTCGCCAAGTCCGGCAACCTCGGCAACCTCGACCTCATCGCCTCGCTTGAATGGGTTGAAGAGAACATCGAGGCGTTTGGCGGCGATCCGGACAATGTCACCATCATGGGCGAGAGCGGCGGCGGCTCGAAAGTATCCCACCTGATGGCGACCCCGGCGGCCGACGGCCTCTTCGACAAGGCCATCGTGCAATCGGGGCCCGGTGTCACGGCCGTCAGCATCGAAGATGCGATCAAGACCGCCGACGCCGTGCTCGATCAGGCCGGGATCGAGACGGCCGAGGACCTGATGACCATACCGGCAGATGATCTGCTACAGGCCGCCTTCCGCGCGCAGGAAGAAATGGGCGGCATTTTTGCTGGCCGGCTGGAACTTCGCCCCGTCGCTGACGGTGTCGTCCTGCCCGGCGACCCGTTCCTGCCGAGCGCCCCTGAACAGTCGAGCGATGTGCCGCTCATGATTGGCTGGAACAAGGATGAGATGACGCTCTTCGTGGCCTCGCAGCCATGGTTCGGCATGCTGACCGACGGCATGCTGGACGCCATGGCGAGCAGTTTCGGAGAAGCGGGCCCTGCCCTGGTTGAGAACTATCGGGGCCTCCTCGGCGAAGATGCGACACCAACAGATGTGGCCGTGCGCGCCATGGGCACGCGCTTCATTCAGGGCTCCTATATCATCGCCGACCAGAAAGCCCGCCAGGAAGATGCACCGGTCTACATGTACCGCCTCACCTATGAGACGCCGGTCAGCGGCGGCATCCTGAAAACCCCGCACACGCTCGAAATCCCCTTCATGTTCGACAATGTCGAGGAGTCCCGCGTCCTCGTCGGCCCGGGCGCCGCGCCGGTCCAGCTCGGCGAGATGATGTCCGACGCCTGGATCAGCTTCGCCCGAACCGGCACCCCCACCTCAGACCTCTTGCCCGACTGGCAGCCCTACTCGCTAGAGGACCGCATGGTCATGGAATTCAACGTGGAGCCTGAAATGGTCAGCGACCCGGAAAAAGGCGCGCGTGAGATTCTGTCAGTTAGCGGGGAGTAGCGCGTCATCCTTTGCCAGGCTCAGGATGAGGTTGCGAAGGTACACGGCGCTCATCCTGAGCGAAGTCGAAGGACGAGCGCCGACACACCTTTCGGAGCTCCTGAATTGTGCTTAAGCCGATGCCTTGAAAACCGGCCAGGTCTCTGTGATCTGGCCGTTTTCGTAGACGGCGATATCGCCAAATTGCAGGAAGACCGCTTCTGACTGGGTGGGCCGGAAGAAGACGAAATCGTCGGGCTGGAGCGTCATATCGGCCGGGCCGGTCAGCATCTGCTGGTTGCTGGAGCGGCCGTACTTCTCGTTCACTTCGATGGCCTCGGGCCAGACCGGTTTTGCCATCCAGTTGCCACCAAAAGTGTAGACCGTCTTTGTGTGGCCTTCTGGCACCTCAGGCTCGCGGCCCGGCAGGAAATCGAAGCCGGCCACATTGATCCCGTCGATCACTTTGAGGGCCGGCGCGGCGATGAAGCTTGCCGGCACATGTTCGCTCAAGAGGTCGGTGTCGAAATCGGTGGGTTTGACCAGGACCGATCCGGCCGACACCTCATTCGCCATCTCCGTGTCTGTGTAGAGCCGGTAGGTCGGGCTGCCAGCCGTATTCAGGGTCAGATCGTGTACCGCCGAGACACCGCCCAGACACCCTGTGAGCACCTTCGCGGACTCGAAACTTTCCCGGGCAAAGTCCTGGGCTTTCCGCCGCAAATCATTCTTTTCGGGCATCTTCGCGATGTGCGGTTCATACCCCATCAGACCTCCGAACCGCGCCCTGTTGGACGCTTTCAGTTTGTCCGCTGCATGTTTGAGGGTCTCGTCAGCTGAAAAGCCGCCCCTGTGAAGCCCGACATCCAGCTCGAAGACGATATCGAGCTCAGTGGAAATTTCTTCGGCGAGATCCAGATATTGCGCCAGCCGCAGGGGCGTATCGACCAGCCATTGCACCTTTGCGTCGCTCGGCGCTTTTGCGTAAAAGGCGCGCGCCGCCGCGACGGGCATCGGCTTTCCAAGCAGCTGGCCCACATTCGGCATGGCGCGCGCAATCTCGATCAGCATTTCGAGGTTGAACGTCATCAGGCGGTCTGTGCCGGTCTTCTCGCGGATATGCTGAAGCAGCGGCAGGCTCGGCAGGGATTTGGCGACGATGCGGTAGCCCATCCCGTCTGGCAGATGGCCTTTGAATGTCTCTATGTTGGCATCGAGACGCGCCCGGTCGATGACCAGCGTCGGTTGCGCAATGCCAGCGGCGTTGAGCGCGCTTTGGAGCTTCTCGAAATAGGCCGCGTCAGAGGGGGTCATTCTGCCTCCGGCGCGAAGAGCGATTTGATGTACGGCGTCATGAAACGGCCTTTCGGGTCGACGCGGCGGCGGACCTCGCAGAAGCGGGCAAAATCCGGATAGAGGGCTTGCAACTCATCATGACCGAGGCTGTGCAGCTTACCCCAGTGTGGCCGCCCCCCTGCCCGCCTGAAAATCGGCTCAATGTCTGAAAAGAAGAAGTCATAGGCATCTTCAGCAAACGCATGGACGGCGATGGAAATCCGGCCCTCGCCATTGAACGGGCTGAGCCAGATATCGTCGCCTGCGGACTTGCGCACTTCGATGGGGAAGAAAACGTCCGGACGTTCGCGTTCGATGTAATCGATGACCTCTTTCAGGACGCCCAGCGCGGCATCGGCTGGCAGGTGATATTCCATTTCGTTGAAGGGGACATTCCGCTCGCTGGCGAGCAATTGCCAGCTATTGCCGATGACATCCTCACCCTCGAAATTCGAGAACGCCCGCTCAAGGAACTGGCGCCTGGAGGCAATGTCGTCCGGGGCATAGTCGCGGGCGCGTTTCAGGCCGAGGACGGCGTCATCATCGTCGGCGTCCGCGCGCTCAGTTGCGCGGGCATCGGTCTCTTCATGTGCGATCGAGATGCCGTAGCCAGAGAACGGCACGTAGAAAAACTCATAATTTCTAAGGGTCTGCCAGCGCTTCATCGCCTTGGACAGAAGCTCATCCAGCGGTTCGGCCCATGTCGTGCGGTGGAGCCTGTAGGCGTCGACCAGCTGAATTTCCGCCTCCACCAGCACGCCAATTGCGCCAAGCGAGACGCGGCAAGCTTCGAAAATATCCCGGTCCTGATCACGCGAAACCGTCAGGAGATCGCCATTGGCCGTCATCACTTTGAAGGCCGTCGTCTCAGCTGAGAGGCAGGCGAGGGTTTCGCCCGTGCCATGGGTCGCTGTGGAAATGGCGCCCGCCAGCGATTGAACATTGATATCGCCGAGGTTTCTGAAAGCGAGCCCGTGTTTCTCAAGCTCGGGCGACAGGTCCTTCAAACGGGCCCCGGCATTCACCCAGGCGCGCTTGGTCGTGGGATCAACCGAATGAACCAGCCCCATCCTGTCCAGCTTCAGCAACGTCCCGTCCGTCGCCGCGACAGGGGTAAACGAATGGCCAGCCCCAACGACCCGTATCGGGCCGGGAGCTGTTTTCACGATATCTTTCAAAGCGTCAGGCGTTGAAGGCTCATGGATGACGGCTGGCTTTGCCGTCTGATTGCCAGACCAGTTGGTCCAGCGTTCCCCTGTCTTCACTGTGTCCGGCATGCCGTTCGTCCTCCACCTCCAAACAGACCATAGTTTCGCAAGCGCTGGCAACGGTCAGATGGATTTCGGGCTTTCCGGTTTTCTGGAATTCCACCGAAGGATGCGCGCAGAAGGCGCCTCTCGCTTGACTCTTTGGCCTGAGAACAAAATAAGAACATATGGAGTCCACAGCCCTAGATATCCCCGGCGTCTTCCGGCTTGGCGAGACGCGTAGAAAGCCCGACCCCGGCTTTCCGCTGAACCTTGGCCGCGAAGGCGTGCATGAGATCTGCGAGGCGTCTCATGGCGACATGGCGGCGATGACAGGCTTTGCCTTGGCTGCCGCGCGCCCGCCAGCCGGGGCTGTGTTCTGGGTTCGCCAGTTCGGTTTGTCACGCGAACACGGGCAGCTGCTGCATGCCGGGCTGGAGACGGTCGCCCGCCCTCCTGCGGGCCTTCTCTCGGTGGAAACCCGCAAGACAAGCGATGCGCTCTGGGCGAGCGAGGAAGCCATCTGTTCAGGCGCTGTCGGCCTGGTCATCGCCGAGATTGAGAGCCTGGACTTTACCGCATCGCGGCGGCTGACCCTTGCGGCCAGTCGTCATGGCATCCCGCTCATCCTGCTTCTGCCATGGCGCCGGGATGGCAGCAGCGCCGCCACAGCCCGCTGGCGTGTGACCTCCCGCCCATCCGCCCCAAATGCCTTCGACGCCCGCGCGCCGGGCGCCAGCCGCTGGCAGGCCGTCCTGGAGAAGTCCCGGCAGGCACCGCAGATGGCGGGGCACGTCTTCAACATCGAGCTCGACCATGAAACGCTATCTCTCCGTGTGGTTTCCGGGCTGGCCGCTCACGCGCCTTCGCCGCGCGCGGCGCCAGCCGACATCGACATCCGTGACGCCCCGCCCCGGCAGCAAACAGGTTGAGCCCGCCCGCAAGCCCTTCGTCCTGGTCGAGGATGGCCCGCATGGGCTGCGCGTCGCTGCGGCGAATGCCTCGGCGCGCACGCTTGGCATATCGGCTGGCCTTGGCTTTACCGATGCGCGCGCCCGCTGCCCGGACCTCCTGCACGAGGATATCGACCGGCAGGCCGACCAGACCGCCCTGCAGCGGATCGGCGACTGGATGGTGCGCCTCTCTCCTGTCGTCGCGCTTGACGGCTATGACGGGCTGATGGTCGAGACCACAGGGTGCGATCACCTGCATGGCGGCGAAGCGAAGATGATGAAGGCCGTAGCCGGCCTGCTTGAGCGCAATGCCATTCCGCATACGCTTGGCCTTGCGAGCACGCCGGGCGCTGCCAGTGCCCTCGCGCGGGCA
Organism: Henriciella marina DSM 19595; assembly: GCF_000376805.1. Classification (NCBI taxonomy): domain Bacteria; kingdom Pseudomonadati; phylum Pseudomonadota; class Alphaproteobacteria; order Hyphomonadales; family Hyphomonadaceae; genus Henriciella; species Henriciella marina. Next base: position 1,307,530 of record NZ_AQXT01000002.1, read on the forward strand.
CGGCCCGGTCATATCCTTGCCGACGGCGAGGAAGCGGCCGACCTTGCCGACCTTCCGATCAGCGCCCTTCGCCTGTCGGCAGAGGCGGAAACCCTGCTCAAACGCTTCGGCCTTCGCAGGATCGGCCAGCTTTACGGCATAGACCGCAGGGCGCTGGGGCGGCGGTTTCAGTCGCGCGCGGCCGGTGATGCGGTCCTCCTCCGTCTCGATCAGGCGCTGGGCCTTCGCCGGGAACCGCTCACCCCGCTCACAGAGCCACCGTCACACATCACCCGCCTGCCCTGCCCTGAACCGCTTCTTGCCATCGAGGGCGTCGAAGCCGGGCTGCAGCAGCTGGCAGACGCGCTTTGCGTCAAGCTAACCGATCAGGGACAGGGCGCGCGTGCCTTTGCCTTTCATGCCTTTCGCGCAGATGGAGAGGTCAGCTCTATCTCGGTCACGCTCGCAAGACCGGTGCGGACCCCGAAACACATCCTGCGCCTGTTTTCAGAGAAGCTGGACAAGATCGACCCCGGCTTCGGCATCGACCTCATGATGCTGGAAGCCCGGCGTACCGGGGCGATGGATATCAGCGCGCCAGCCCTTTCCGGCGACCTTGCCGCCAGCGATACAGACCCCGTCCTTCTCTCGGCCCTTGCCGACCGGATCACCGCCAAGCTCGGTGAAGGCGCGGTAAGGATTACAGAGGCGCATGAAAGCCATTTGCCTGAACAGGCTGAACGCAAAGCGGCGTTTGATGGGGCGCTGCCAGCCCCTGCTGTCCCTCAGATCTCTCATGGGCCGCGCCCGATCCGTCTGATCGACCCACCTGAAGAGATAAAAGTCCTCGCCGAAGTGCCGGATGGTCCGCCCTTGCGCTTTATCTGGCGGCGGGTCCCGCATGCCGTGACGCGGGCGGATGGGCCAGAACGCCTTGCGCCTGAATGGTGGACATGGACAGCGCCCCCGCCGCCATCCGGCAGCCCTGAAGGGGTGGACCGCAAATGGCTCAACCCAAAGCTCGACCCGCGCGCGGACGCGGCCCTTATAAGTCGCATCCGCGCCGAACTTGAAATGGAGGACATTGGTGCGCCTGTCTCGAACCTGCCGCGGGCCCGCGACTATTACCGCATAGAAGACAGCGATGGGCGCCGCTTCTGGCTGTTCCGGCAGGGGCTCTATGAGGATGGACGGGGCGGCGCGCCGCTCTGGTTCATGCATGGGCTGTTTGCATGACCGGTTACGCAGAACTCGCCGTTACGACGAACTTCTCTTTCCTGCGGGGCGCCAGCCATCCAGAAGAACTGGTCGCGCAGGCAAAGGGATTGGGGCTCACCGCGATTGGCATTGCAGACCGCAATACGCTGGCCGGCGTGGTCCGCGCCCATCTTGCGGCCCGGGACTATGAGATGCGCCTGCTTGTCGGGGCGCGCCTGATCACGACAGACGGGTTCGACCTCATCGCCTACCCGCAGGACCGGGACGCCTATGGGCGGCTTTCGCGGCTTCTTTCGGAAGGCAAGCTGCGGGCCGAAAAGGGCGCATGCCATATCACGCTTGAGGATGTGCTTGCCCATGCCGAGGGCATGGTTTTCATCGCCATGCCGCCGCTCTCTCCGGATGAGACCTACCGGCTGCGCCTTGAATGGCTGCGCACGCAATGGGGCGACCGGCTTTATCTTGGCGCGCGCTATGGGTTTCAGGGCCAGAACCGTGAGCGGATTGCCCGGCTGGCAGACCTCGGTTTCAAGGCAGGCGGTGTGCCCATCGTGGCCGTCAATGATGTGCTTTACCATGCCGCTGAGCGCCGCCCGCTACAGGATGTCGTGACCTGTATCCGCGAGCACTGCACCGTTGATGAGGCGGGCTTCCGGCTGGAAGCCAATGCCGAACGCCACCTCAAGCCGGCTGAAGAAATGGTGCGGCTTTTCAAGGGGTTCGAGCCTGCTCTTCGCAGGACACAGGAGATTGCCGATCGCTGTCCATTTTCACTGGATGAGCTTGCTTACGAGTATCCTGACGAACCCGTCCCGCCCGGAACGACGCCTCAGGAGCATATCGAGAAACTGGCCTGGGAGGGGGCCGCCTGGCGGTATCCTGGCGGTGTTCCAGACAAGGTATCGGCGGCCATCAGGAAAGAGCTGACCCTGATCGGTGAGCTTAATTACGCACCCTACTTCCTGACGGTCCATGACATCGTCGCCTGGGCAAAAGACAAGGGCATTCTCTGTCAGGGGCGCGGCTCGGCGGCCAATTCGGCAGTCTGTTACTGTCTTGGCATCACCAGCGTCGATCCGTCGGTGACCAGCCTTCTTTTCGAGCGCTTCCTGACCAAGGAAAGGAAAGAGCCGCCGGACATCGATGTCGATTTCGAGCATGAGCGGCGCGAGGAAGTCATCCAGTATGTCTATCGCCGCTATGGCCGCCACAAGGCCGCGCTGACGGCGACCGTGATCTCCTATCGTCCGCGCTCTGCCGTGCGCGAAGTGTGCAAGGCGCTTGGCCTGTCGCAGGATATCGCCTCGGCGCTGGCGGGGACTGTCTGGGGCAGTTTCGGATCGGACGTGAAGGAAAAGCAGATCCGGCAGGCGGGCCTAGACCCCACCAATCCGGTGGTGCGCCGCGCGGTCCAGCTGACCCGCCAGCTGATCGGGTTTCCGCGTCACCTCTCACAGCATGTCGGCGGCTTTGTCCTGACGCGCGGGCCGCTGGTCGAGACCGTGCCCATCGGCAATGCGGCCATGGATGAGCGCACCTTCATCGAGTGGGACAAGGACGACATCAGCGCCTTGGGCATCATGAAGGTGGATGTTCTGGCGCTTGGCATGCTGACCTGTATCCGCAAGGCGTTCGACCTGCTGCGCCTTCACAAGGGGCTCGACTATTCGCTGGCGACCGTCCCGCAGGAGGATGAGGCGACCTATGACATGCTCTGCAAGGGCGACAGCCTTGGGGTCTTCCAGGTGGAGAGCCGGGCGCAGATGAACATGCTGCCGCGCCTTCGCCCGCGGGTCTTCTATGACCTTGTCATCGAGGTCGCCATTGTCCGGCCGGGGCCGATACAGGGCGATATGGTCCACCCTTATCTGCGCCGCCGCAACGGACAGGAGACGGTGACCTATCCATCGCCCTCCCCGAGGCATGGCCCGGCCAATGAGCTGGAAACCATCCTGAAGCGAACCAATGGGGTGCCACTCTTTCAGGAACAGGCCATGCAGATCGCCATGGATGCGGCGAAATTCTCTGCCGACGAAGCCAATGGCCTGCGCCGGGCGATGGCGACGTTCAGGAAGGTCGGGACGATCCAGAACTATGAAGAACTGATGGTCGAACGCATGGTCGCGCGCGGCTATGAGAGAACCTTTGCCCAGCGCTGTTTCGATCAGGTGAAGGGGTTTGGCGAGTATGGCTTTCCTGAAAGCCATGCAGCCTCATTCGCGCTTCTGGTCTATGTCTCGTCCTGGCTGAAATGCCATCACCCGGATATCTTCTGCGCGGCCCTTCTGAACAGTCAGCCAATGGGCTTCTATGCCCCTGCGCAAATCGTTCGGTGCGCGCGTGAGCATGGTGTTGAGGTGCGCGAAGCGGATGTGAACCTGTCGGACTGGGATAATACGCTGGAGCCTGCGGAAGATGCCTCCCTCGCGGTGCGCCTTGGTTTTCGTCAGATCGACGGGCTTCGCGAGGATGAGATGGAAGCCATGATGGAAGTGCGCGGCGGCGGCTTCGAGCAACCTGAAGATATCCGCCGCCGCACAGGCATCACGCGCCGCGCAATGGAGGTGCTGGCGGCGGCGGATGCTTTCCGCTCCATGGGCCTCGACAGACGCGAAGCGCTCTGGGCCACGCGCGGGGAAGCGGCTGGCAAGACCCTGCCGCTCTTTGCAGCGGCCGACACCGCCGAACAGGGCGGCGAGGCGGCAACGCGCCTGCCCGAGATGCCCGCTTCGGAGCATGTGCTTCAGGATTATCAGACCACCCGGCTGTCGCTCAAAGCCCACCCCATGTCTTTCCTGCGCGAGCATTATGCGTCCATGCGGACGCTCAGCACGCGTGAGGCCTTGAACCTCCCGAACGGGGCGCGCGCACAGACGGCCGGGATTGTCCTTGTGCGACAACGCCCCGGGTCTGCGAGCGGTGTCTGCTTCATCACGATCGAGGATGAGACAGGCGTTGCAAACCTCGTCGTCTGGCCGAATGTCTTTGAGCGGTTTCGCGCCATCGTCATGGGCGCGCGGATCATTCTGGTGAAAGGGCGGATCCAGCGGGCCGAAGGCGTGACACACCTTGTCGCAGAGCAGCTTGTGGACCGCACAGACGATCTTGGGCTGCTTTCCGAAACCCGCTTCAACGATCCGATGAAGGGCGTGCTGTCGAATGCAGATGAAGTCGTCAAACCCGTTCCGGACAGACGTGGGCCGCCGCCAAGACCCATGCATGCGCACCCACGCAATGTCCGGGTGATCCCCAATAGCCGCGACTTCCATTGAGCCTACTGCAGCTTGCGAGCCGTCTGCCCTCGCCTTCGGCAAGACTCGCCCTAACTTCCACGAAGGCAAAAACTGCAGGTTTCAGACCCGCAATCATGCCGTGTAATCAAGTCTCTTCGCACAACGCCAAGACATGGTATTGTGCGATCTGTTCAGGGTTTATCGTGATCGATTATTCGCTCCAGATACTGGCTGTAACAGCCGTGATTTTGCTTGCCGCATGCGGGGGCGGCGAAAGCGAAGGCGCGCCGCAGTCTCGGGCACCGCAGGCTGTGAATATAGTCCCGCATGAGATCGCCTATGAGACCGACACGGTGCGCGTTGAAGCCGTCGGCACAGCCCGCGCCCGCGCCTCGGCAACCATCCAGGCCGAGGTTGCCGGCGAAGTGACCGCGATCACTTTCACCGCCGGCGAACGCGTTGAAGAAGGCGAAGTTCTGGTCAGGCTTGAATCGCGTGCCGAACGGCTAGCGGTCGATCAGGCCGAAGTCGCCCGGGCCGACGCCCAACGCCTCATCGACAGATACAATTCCGTTTCCACCCCCGGCGTCATTGCCGGCAATGAACTCGACCGCGCCGAGGCCGCCTATGACGCGGCCGAAATTGATCTCAGCATTGCGCGGGACGCCCTCAATGACCGGACCATACGCGCGCCTTTCTCTGGATATGTCGGTCTGACAGATATCGACCCCGGCGCGCGCATTACCCCCGATACGGTCATTACGCGGCTTGACGACCGCGAGGTCCTTTATGTGGATTTCCCGGTCCCGGAGCAGACCTTCGGCCGCATTACAGAAGGCGACATATTTGACGTTGAGCCCTTCTCGAACCCGGACGCAAACTATGAGGCAGAAGTGCTCACGGTCGATAGCGCCATCGACACACAGACGCGCGCCTATGTCGTCCGCACTGCGATCGACAATTCCGAAGACAGCCTGCGCCCAGGCATGAGTTTCCGCATCGGGTTTGAGCTGCCCGGGCAAAGATATCCAGCTGTGCCTGAGGCCTCAATCGTCTGGGGCGGGGACGGCGCCTTCGTCTGGGCTGTGCGTGACGGCGAAGCAACGCGTGTCCCGGTCACGATTGTGAGCCGACAGGAAGGTTATGTGCTCGTGCGCAGCGATCGTCTGACCGAGGGCAGCTGGATTATTGAGGAAGGCGTTCAGAAAGTGCGTCAGGGCACGAAGGTGGAGATGCCGGCCACCCGCCGTGATCCACGCCCGGTTGCAGGTGACGGCGTGTCGTCTGGCGGCCGCGCCGCTGCACAGCCATGACGCCGCCCGGCGAGGGTCTACCGGGACTAGCGGTCCGACGCCCCATGATGGCGGCGGTCCTCAACCTGCTGATCGTGATCGCAGGTCTTGCCGCCATTCTCGGCGTCGAAGTGCGCGAACTTCCAGACGTTGATCGCCCGATCGTCTCGGTCCGTGCAACGCTTCCGGGCGCTGCGCCCGAAACGATCGACGCAGAAGTCACGAGCATCCTCGAAGGTGCGGTCGCAACGGTGTCCGGCGTCAAGGAAATCCAGTCATCGAGCGAGGAAAACAGCTCGCGGATGCGGATCGAGTTCAATCCGGGTATCGACCTCGATACCGCCGCCTCCGATGTCCGCGAGGCTGTCAGCCGCGTGACGCGCGAACTGCCCGACCGGGTGGAAAATCTGTTCGTCACAAAGGCCGATGATCGGGGCCAGTCCGTGCTGACCATAGCGGTCATCAGCGATGCCTATAGCGAGGAAGAGCTTTCCCGGATTGTCGAGAACGACATCATGCCGGAATTCCTGGCCATCGACGGTGTCGCAACGGTGCAGCAGTTTGGCACTCGCGAACGACAGATGAGGGTTCTGGTCGATCCGCTCCGGCTGAACCGGTTCGGGCTGACCATCGCCGATGTGGCCGACGCGTTGCGACAGGCGCCGTTCGATGTGCCAGTTGGCAGCTTCCGGTCAGAAAGCCAGGAATTGATCGTCCGCGCCGAGGCAACCGCAGCGACGCCGGCACTCATCAAGGACATCTATATCGAGGGCAACACCAAGATCGGCGATGTTGCAGAGGCGGTTCTAGGCCCGGCCGATGCGGAGAACTTCCTGCGCCTCAATGGTGAGCCGATCATTGGCCTCGGGATTATCCGGCAGGCGTCGTCGAACACGATCCAGATTTCGGAGGCCGCCAAGGAGAAGCTCCGACAGCTCAACCGGCGTCTCGATGATGTGGAGCTGCGCGTCACCTCCGACGAGGCTGTCTTTATCGAAAAGTCCGTTGAAGAAGTGCTGACCAGCCTCGCGATCACAGTGCTCATCGTGGTGATCACGATCTGGATATTCCTCGGGTCATTGAAAGCGACCATCATTCCAGCCGTGGCCATTCCGGTGTCGCTGATCGGTACGATTGCCGGTATCTGGATGCTCGGCTTTTCCATCAATCTCCTGACCCTGCTGGCGCTTGTGCTTGCGACGGGTCTGATTGTCGATGACGCGATCGTGGTTCTGGAGAATATACAGCGCCGCCAGTCCGAAGGTATTCGCAGGCGCGCGGCCGCCGTGCTGGGCACCCAACAGGTCTTTTTTGCAGTCATCGCGACGACCGCTGTTCTCGTGGCCGTCTTCGTGCCGATCTCCTTCCTGCCGTCGACGACGGGCCGCCTCTTCCGGGAGTTCGGGTTCGTTCTGTCTGTCGCCGTGCTGACGCTGGCACCCGCCATCGCCTCGAGGTTCCGCTTCATTCCGAGAGACCCCGCAGACCGCAAGGATAGCTGGCTGGAGAAACGCGGGCGCACCCTCTCCAATGCCTATGGCAGTGCGCTCGGTGTCTGTCTCAGCCACCCTATCATTGTGGGACTGGTCTGCCTTGGTGCAGCGGGGGCATCCGGCCTTCTCTATACGTCGATCGCCAAGGAGCTCGTGCCGTCTGAGGATCGCGGTGTGGTGGAAGTGTTTGCCACCGGCCCGGATGGCGTCGGTCTGGCGTTTATGGATCAGGAAGCCGACGAGATTGAACAGATCCTTCAGCCCTATGTGGAGAATGGCACGATCGAGTCGCTCTTCACCATTGTCGGTCGCTATGACCCGAACAGGGTCGGCATTACGGCCTGGCTCGCGCCGTGGGAGGAACGGACCAAGGGCCAGGAAGATATCATCACCGAGCTTCAGGGCCCGATGTCCGAAATCCCCGGATCACGCGTCTCGGTCTTTGGCAGGTCCAGCCTGTCCAGCCGGGGTGGTGGCCGCGGCGGCGGGCTACAGGTGGCACTCACTGGAAGCGACTATTCGGATATCTATGTTGCCGCAAGAGAGCTCTCGAACGCGATCGAGGACAGCGAAATCCTCTCCAATCCCGAGATTTCCTATCAGCCGACCCAGCCGCAGCTGTCGGTTCAGGTCGACCGTCGGCGCGCCGCAGACCTCAACATCCCGCTCGATGAGTTGTCAGTAACGCTTCGCGCCATGGTGGACGGCGAAGACCTCATCGATCTCAACGTCGACGATCAGTCCATTCCGATTATCCTGGAGTCCGAAACCGGAACGATCCGTGACCCGGGCGACCTTCGCAATCTCTATGTGAGGTCGCGCACCGGCGACCTCGTCCCGATCTCCACGCTGACCACGATCCGCGAGGAAGGGGTTGCCGCAGAGCTTGACCGAACCGAGCAGCGCCGCGCCATCGAAGTGGAGATGGATACCGCGCCAGACCTGCCGCTGGCAGACGCGATCGCGGAAATCGAGCGCCTGACCGATGACATCCTGCCATCTGGCATCAGTATGGTCCTGCAGGGCGAAGCGGCAACGCTCGAAGAAAGCAATCAGGACCTTCTCCTGACCTATGGCTTTGCGTTCGTCATCGTCTTCCTTGTCCTGGTCGCGCAGTTCGAAAGCATCACCAGCCCGATTGTCGTGCTGCTCAGCGTCCCGTTCGCGCTGGCTGCAGCCGTTTTCGCCCTCTTCCTGACGGGCACATCGCTGAATATCTATTCGCAGATCGGCCTCATCATGTTGATCGGCCTCATGGCCAAGAACGGTATTCTTCTGGTCGAGTTTGCCGACCAGCTTCGCGGAATGGGCCGCAGCGTCCGTGATGCGGTTTATGAGGCGGCGACCATTCGCCTTCGCCCGATTGCCATGACGCTGATCTCTACGGTGCTCGGGTCAGTGCCGCTGATCATCTCAAGCGGCGCGGGCGCGGAATCGCGCAATTCCATCGGTTGGGTCGTCTTTGGCGGCCTTGGCCTTGCGGCCCTTTTCACGCTTTTCCTGACGCCGGTCATCTATCTCGGCGTTGCGCAATTCTCGAAAGCAAGAACGGTGGAAACACGTGCGCTTGAAGAAGAGCTGGACGAGGCCAGAGAAAATCAGAGCAATCAGCCCGCTGAATGATCAATCATGTGCGGGCCCAGAAGCCGCTCCACGGTCCGAGTGTATCCGAGACACTGTAAGCGTCTTCAGAAAGACCGGCTTCAGTCGCGAATACAGGGCCTGTCGGCTTCAACGCGGCAGGGAGCTGAACATCCTCCTCCGTCAGATTGAAAACACATAGGATCTGGTCTCCACCGTGTTTGCGGTGAAAGGCGAGGATCTCCCTTGGTGCCTCCAGGAATTCGATATCTCCAACCCGCAAGGCAGGCGAGGTCTGCCGGAATTTCACAAGCGCCCGCGTCAGATTGAGCGTCGACGCGGCATCTTTCTGGCTGTTGACCGCCAGCGCCTGCTGGGCCCGATCAACCGGTAGCCATGGGTCGCTTTCGGAGAATCCAGCCTGGGCACTGTGACGCTCCCACGGCATCGGTGTGCGCGCGCCATCCCGCCCCAATGTGCGCGGCCAGTTTGCGATCGCTTCGGGGTCCTGAAGATGCTCGAAGGCGACGTGGCCCTGCGGTAGTCCAAGCTCCTCGCCCTGATAGATGAAGGCGTTGCCGCGTAAGGAGAGAAGCAGAAGGATGAGAAGGTCCGCCGCCTGTTTGCGAAAGTCAGCGCTCGCCCAGCGAGACACCGCGCGCGGGGCGTCGTGATTGGAAAAGGCCCAGCTTGGCCAGCCCTCTCCTGCCTCTCCGCTCCACTGCTCAAGTGACCGGCGCACGCGCGCTGGCGTCAGCGTTCTGGCGTAGAGAAAGTCAAAATTATAGGCCGAATGGAGCCGTCGCCCGCCCTCGGTAAAGGCTTTCATTTCAGGCACGGGATCGGGGCCGACAACTTCGGCGACAGAGAAACTCCCCTCATATTCATCCAGCAGGTTTCGGACCCGCTCGAGAAAGTCCGGGATTTCGGGCTGTGACATGTTGTGAATGTGGTGCTGCATATCGAAGGGTCTGGTGACCCTGGACATGTCGAGGCCCGACGGCGGATTGTCCGTCAGGTCTGCATCATGGATCGCAAAGTTGATGGCATCGAGACGAAACCCGTCAACGCCCCGCTCCAGCCAGAAACGGGCCGCATCAAGGAGCGCGTCCTGAACCTCCTTGTTGCGAACGTTCAGGTCAGGCTGTGAGGCCAGAAAATTGTGCATGTAGTATTGCTGGCGGCGTCCGTCCCATTCCCATGAGGGGCCGCCAAAGACAGCTTGCCAGTTATTCGGCGGCGACCCGTCCGGTTTCGGGTCGGCCCATACGTACCAGTCGGCCTTTGGCTCAATCTTGCTCTCTCGGCTTTGCCTGAACCAGTCATGGGCATCGGAGGTATGGGAATAGACCTGATCGATGATGAGTTTGAGGCCGCGCGCATGGGCAACGGCGACCAGCCGGTCGAAGTCGTCGATTGTGCCGAACAGGGGATCCACGCCGCAATAATCAGCCACATCGTAGCCGAAATCCTTCATCGGCGAGGTGAAGAAGGGCGATAGCCAGATTGCGTCGACATTGAGGGACGCGACATGATCCAGCCGATCAATAATACCTTGGAGGTCGCCCACGCCGTCGCCATTGCTGTCAGCAAAGCTACGCGGATAGATCTGGTAGATTGTTGCGCCCTTCCACCAGGGCTGATCATTTTCGGACATGGGGCAGCGATGGCTTTCTTGAAAAAGAGCGGATCATCCCTCCTCTCATGCGATGGCCCGTTTCGTAAAGTTGAAGACGCGGCGACGGCTTTGGATATGCCGCACGCCACGTCACCGCTTCACCTTCGGCAGAATTTCTGAAAGCATTTAGAAAACGGGAAAATCCGGGAGGAAATGAAATGCTAGCCAATGTGAGCGAGACCGCACAGGAAGAAGTCAACGCGCCCCAGGGCCACAAATATGAGCGGGCCTATCCAGCGTCGCCTGCGGCAGACCTCACAGACCTCGATCTTTTCGCCAAGGGCCAGCCCTTCGACGCATTTGCGCGTATGCGCGAAGCCGCCCCCGTCTGCTGGCACGAGGAAGCCGAAGGCGCCGGGTTCTGGGCGCTGACCGGCTATCACGATGTCCGCGCGACCGAACTCGACACCAAGTCCTTCTCTTCGCAGAAGGGCGGCATATTGATGAATTACGGTCACGCCGATGCCCGCCACCCCCTGCTCCACCGTGCGTCGCTGGATGCCATGATCAACCTCGATCAGCCCTATCATTTCCCGCTGCGGCGCGAGCATATGCCCTTCTTCACGCCGGCTTATGTTTCCGATCTGCGAAAGCGCGTCGATACCAAGGTGACGTCGCTGCTCGATGCGATGGAAGCCAGAGCGCGCGAGACCGGCAAGCCCCTTGATATGGTGGAGATGTTCTCTGCCGAGCTGCCGCTTTTCACGCTCTGCGAAATTCTCGGCGTTGAGGAAGCGGACCGGCCGAAGCTGATCAAATGGATGCACTATCTAGAAGTCTCGGCAGACACGATGCGCAAGGGCGAGGCGCTTGATCCGCAATTCTTCGGTGATTTCGTCCAGAACGTGCTGGAAATGTTCGAGTTCGGCAAACGCGTCCTCTACGACCGCCGCTCGAACCCCAAGCCGGACCTTCTCTCTGCCATTGCGAATGCGAAAGTGGACGGCGAGCTTCTCTCGGATGAAATGCTGGATGGCTCCTGGCTGCTGATCGTGTTCGCAGGCAATGACACCACCCGCAATTCGCTGTCCGGTACAATGAAACTCCTGACCGAGTTTCCCGAGCAGAAGCAGAAGCTTATCGAAGACCCTTCGCGTATTACGAATATGGTCCATGAGGCGATCCGCATGGTTTCGCCGGTTATCTACATGCGCCGGACCGCAGCAGAAGATGCTGAGATCAATGGTCAGAAGATCGCTGAGGGCGAAAAAGTCGTGATGTATTACGGCGCCGCCAATCGGGACCCGTCTGTCTTTGCCGATCCGGACCGATTCGACGTCGAGCGCGCAAACGCGAAGGATCATCTGGCCTTCGGTATGGGCCCCCATGTCTGCCTCGGGCAGCGCGTTGCGAACATGCAGCTGGAATCCGCCTACAGGCAAATCCTGGCACGTTTTCCCGATGTGGAATGGACGGGAGACATCGATATTGCACCGAACAATTTCGTACATGCCATATCTCGTCTCGGCATTGACCTCGGGGTCAAAAGCTAAACTGGAAGAATGGGTCGGAAGCCGGAAATTTACGGTCGGCATTAATCATTGCTTTTGCTCGCATTGCTAGTATCGAAGCCGATCGGAAGGGTGAGGGACCTCGAATATTGGACCAGGCCGCTGCTATCGGACTGACTGTTCCCGCAATTGCCATGGGCATGTGCGCGATCTTTCTGTGTTTCTGGTATTACAACCGTGAAGACAGGGCTGCGCTCATCTTTGCGGGCGCTTTCACCATGTGCGCCGTCGGCTTCACGCTGAACCATTTCGTCCTTCCGAAGGAATCCATCGCCAACGCAATGGTTCACAATGCCTGCTATGCCCTGGGGCTTTTCCTGCTCTCTGAAGGCATTCACCGGGCATTCGACAGGAACCCGCCCCGCATCGCGCTGGCCACACTGGGCGTGATAAGCGTTATTGCCGCGGGCATCATCCAGACGTCTTTTGTCGGTCTCAGTGTCCGCATCGTGACGATCAATTTCATTCACGGATCGATGCTGATCGTCAGTGCCATTACGCTCCGCGGCGTGTGGGACCGTTCGTGGACCGGGACTGCGGTGCTGGCCGCGCTCGCGCTCTGCATTATCAACTTCGTTCTGGTCTCACCGATAACGGTATACGGAAACACGATCAGGGACGCGACATTCTTCCAGTCAGCTTACTGGCAGATCATCAATCTGATCAGCATACTCTCTGTGCTTTCAATGGGCGGCGCGCTCGTCTCCGTCTGCGTCATGCAACGGCTCGAGGCGCTTCGCGACGATGCGGAGAACGACTTCCTGACAGGCCTGAGAAGCCGGCGCGCATTCGATCAGTCGGCCAGGCAGTACTGTCAGGCCCGTTCGGGCGACTATGCCGCCAGCGTCATCATTATTGATCTCGACCACTTCAAAGCTGTCAACGACCAGTTCGGGCATGCCGCAGGTGATGCGGTGATCCGCGCGGTCGGCTCTCTCCTCTCGCGACAGACACGCACAAGCGACATGTGCGGCCGCATGGGCGGCGAGGAGTTCTGTCTTCTGTTGCCGGGCACCGACCTTAAAGGCGCCACCACCCTTGCCGAGCGGCTTCGTCTCCGCATCAGCGAGCTGGCAGAGGACGCATTCCCCGAGGGTCTGTCGGTGACGGCAAGTTTCGGCGTCGCCGAACTTGGCCGCGACATGCTTTTCGAGGACGCCTATCCGGTGGCGGACGCTGCGCTCTATTCGGCGAAATCCAACGGACGCAATCGTGTCGACTGTGCAGAGGCGCCTCTAGACACCGGCAAGCCTGTGCGCCGCCAGAAGCTTGAAAAGCGCCTGATACAGGATGAAGCCCCCCGCCGGGTTGCTTCCTGACAGGACATGGATGGTCACAGGCACGCGCCTCCAGCTGCCCCAACGTGAGACTTGTTCAGCCCCGCCCTGCATGCTCTTTCAGCCAATATCGGAAATGTTGGAGGATCCCATGACAGACAAGCCAGACAGCGTCGGAAACGAAGTTACTTATGAAGTCAGCGACCACGTTGCTGTGGTAACGCTTAACCGTCCGGACAAGCGCAATGCCGTCAACGGCGCGGTCGCAAGTGCGCTGGGATGGATCTGCGAAGAAACAGAGCGTGACGATGATGTGCGCGCATGTATCCTGACCTCGTCGCTGGAATCGACGTTCTGCGCGGGCGCAGACCTTTCAGAAATCTCCAAGGGCAACGGCGCTGCGCTTTCCACCAAGCAGGGCGGATTTGCAGGGTTCGTGAAGTATCCGCGGACCAAGCCATGGATCGCTGCTGTGCGCGGCAACGCGCTGGCCGGTGGCTGCGAACTTCCGCTGGCCTGCGACATGATTGTGGCGGCGGACAATTCGCGCTTCGGCCTGCCCGAGGTAAAACGCGGTATTTTTGCCGGTGCAGGCGGGGTGTTCCGCCTGCCACGTGCCCTGCCCCGCAACATCGCGCTTGAGATTGTGGCAACGGGTGATCCGCTGCCTGCCGAGCGGCTCTACCAGCTTGGCCTGATCAACCGGATGGTGCCATCCGAAGAGGTCATGGGTGAGGCGCAATCCCTTGCCAAGCAGATCGGCGTCAACGCGCCGCTTGCCGTGCGCAAGAGCCTTGAAGTGGCCCGTCAGGCGTATGACGGCACCGAAACGGATCTCTGGAAGGCGTCGAATGAAGCCTCCGCAGTCGTGTTTTCCAGCGAAGATGCCCGGGAAGGTCCTCGCGCCTTCCTTGAAAAGCGGGCCCCTGTCTGGAAGGGCAAGTAGCGCTTCGTCGCTCAAACCTTGCTAGCATATAAGAAAACCCCCGCATCGGCTGATGCGGGGGTTTGTTTTTAAGTCTGACCGACATGGGTCAGATCAGGCAAGTTCTTACCAGGCGGCCTGGAAACCGACACGGGCACCCGTGCCTCCACTGTCGATGCCGGAAGCGACACCGGCATTCAGCTGCCATGTCGTATTGAGCCGGTAGGCGGCCGCCATTGCCAAGGCACCTTCGTCCTCATAGTGGCCATAGCCACCGCTGAGCGCGAACTGCTTGTTGGACGGGACATAAGGCGTATCGAGCGCCATCGCCGCAGCGATACCGCCCCGGTTTTCCCGGATATCCTCTCTGGCACGGCCAATCAGGCCTGTGTTCTGCGCCAGACCTGAAGACAGGCTGTAATCTGCGGCAAGATTGCCGCTGCGGTCGGTCGTGACGACGCCGACCTCGCCTGACTGCGCAGCCGTGCTTGCTGCCGAGTTGACGCCGCCGAGATTGTAGGTTGCATCCGCGCCGCCAATGGCAACCTGATTGTCGCCAGTCGCGGTCGCACCATTCCCGATCGCGATGGAATTGGCACCGGCCGCAGACGCCTGGTTGCCGATGGCGACGGCGCCAAGTCCGCTGGCATTGGCCGCTTCACCAACTGCCGTCGAGCGGACGCCCGATGCGCTGGCCAGGTGGCCGAAGGCATGCGCGCGTTCTGCAGTGGCAGAGGAGCGCCAGCCATAGGCGGTCGCAGCCGTTGCATTGGCGACGGACTCGCCGCCGACAGCCGTGGAGGACGTGCCCGAGGCAATTGCTTCTGTGCCCATGGCAACAGCGTCCTGACCGGATGCGACAGCGAGATTGCCCTGCGCAATACTTTCAAGACCTGAGGCGCTGGCGGCTTCACCAACCGCGAGCGAGCGTACGCCCGAAGCCTTGGCGAGGTGGCCAAAAGCCTGGGCCCGCTCAGCCGTGGCTTCAGCACGCCAGCCATAGGCGCTCGCGCCTGGGCCCATGGCGACGGCCTGACCGCCGACAGCAGTGGTCGAAGGACCGCTGGCGGTCGTTGCGCGGCCCTCCGTGCCGTCGCGATTGCCGCCGATTGCGATGGCATCGCCGCCCGTAGCCGAGGCGGTGCTGCCGATGGCGATGGAATTGGTATCAGCGGCTGAAGCCTGATTGCCGAGTGCGACAGATTGCTGGCCGGTCGCGTTTGCCGCTTCACCGACAGCAGTGGCTCTCACACCGGATGCATTCGCAAGGTGACCAATGGCGTGGGCGCGTTCAGCCGTCGCTGACGACTGCCATCCGAAGGCCGTGGCCGCCGTGCCGGTTGCGTTCGACTCGCCGCCGACGGCGGTCGTCGATGTGCCATCTGCATTGGCATCTGTGCCAACCGCGAGCGCGTCGGATCCATCAGCGTCGGCATTGACGCCGCACTCGAGAGAGGTCGCATCAACAGCGCCCGCATTACAGTCCGGGGTCGCATCAGCGGATGCCGTTGTCATTGGCAGAACGGTCCATGCCGCGCTGGCGAGCGTGAGCGCGCTGACCGTCTTTTTCAAATTGTAGAGTTTCATGAGTGCCTTCCCTGTTTCCCTGACCTGGCTCGGCACGTCTGAATGCGCGCACCGAGAATGGACACACGCCCATCGCCAACAGCTACGTTGCGGCCATTGCCAGAGGTGCGCTTTCACGAAAATTTTCTGGAAGGTGTGTCGGAAATTTCTGGCCAGGCATCGCGACAGCCCGGTGAAAAACACCATACGGAACTTTACTTTTCTGAACCAGAGCTAGTTTTCTGTGAAACGACGCGAGGAAATCCATGAGCAGACCGGACTATGTTCAGCTTAATCTGAACCTGAAGGCAGCCCTCGCCGCATGCGCCGAGGGCGATGCCAATGCCTTCAAGGAAGTCTATAGCCTCACCGCTCCGAAGTTTTTCGCCATTCTGAAGAACCAGCTGAAAGACGCTGAGGCGGCGCAGGACGTTTTGCAGGAAGCCTATGTGTCCATCTGGAAAAATGCCGGGCGTTTCGATGCTGAAAAGGGTAACCCGTTTACCTGGATGCTTGTCATCATGCGCAATCGGGGTCTCGACAGGCTGCGCGCCCAGGCAAGGGCGCCGGTAACCGAAGAGATCGCGGAAACCGTTCCAGATGAGGCGGCCCGCCCGGAACAGTGCACGCGTAACGCCCATCTGGGGACGCTCCTCGACAAACATCTCTCAAAGCTTCCGGACCATGTGTCGATGTCGATTTCGTTGAACGTCGTCCAGGGCATGACGTGCCGGGAAATTGGACGCATTCTCGAGGTATCGCCAAACACGGTGAAAGCATGGGTCAGGCGCGGCCTCAGCCGCTTGCGCGCCGAGCTCCCAATTGAAAATGTTGGCGCGGCCCTCTGAAGCAGCCTTCTGAAAAGCAGAAAATCCTAGATTGGCGACACTTGGCCCGTGAAGACGATGGGCCCCGTTGGTCCCGCCTCAGGAGACCCGCCATCAGGCTCAACACTGATCGCCAGTGTATCAGACCCGGCGGCGAGCTCTGTTGCAATCGACAGGTTGATCACGCCGTCCTCTGACAGTTCCGTCAGCAGTCCAAGCGATTGCGGCGCATCGATCCCCTCACGGAGCAGCCATAGCTGCCAGACGCCATCAGCTGGTGGTGCTGTATTGGTAAGGCGACCCGTAATCTGGTTTCTGTCCTTGTCATAGAGCAGTACCACGACCGTCGGCGCTTGATCGCCTGATGTCATGAGGGTGAGCAGCTCTTCTTGAACGCTCGCCACCTCAGTCGCTGGCGGGGCTTCGCTGTCTGGGGTCGGCTGCAGAAACAGTGTCCCGGCCGCAAGGAGAAGCGAGGCTGCCGTTGCGAACTGCCAGGGCCGTTCTGGATGGCGCGACCTACGTTCGCCGCGACCGGCAGATGGCGCGTCCTGGCGCGCTGCCGGACGAACGGGTGGTACAGGCGCAGGCGTGGTCGCCGCTGCCTGGTCTGCGCCGCCGGTAATTTCCGCCATGATGTCGTCGAGCACACCTTCAGGCGGCTCGGCATCCGGGCTGAGCGTGCTTAGCGGCGCGAGAAACTGTTCCATCTCTTCGACGAGATTGCGGAAGTCGCGATCATTGGCATGAAGGGCCTCGAACTCGCGGAGCTGCGCCTCATCGGCCTGGCCGAGAAGAACGGCGCTTGCAAGCTGCTGGTGATGGCTGGAAGGATTGCTCATGTCGCCCCTCCAGATTTTGGAAATGCTAGCTCGGAGAGACGACGTTGCGTCTCCTCAATCGACAGGCCAGCGCGGTTCGCGATCTGCTCGACACTTTCAAATTGCAGATACGCTGCGGTCAGCATGTCGCGATCGGCCTCACTCAAACCCTCAAAGACAGAAGCGTCCGAATGTGTCGCTCCATAACCTGATGCACGCGAGGTATGATTAAATATTTCACCGCCGCTTGCACCACTGAAACGAATATCAACTGCGGTTCGATGCGCTAATGCTGCAATAAAATGCATGTAATCGCATCCATCAGCAGGTATCGAAGCATGGTTCTGCCATAGACGAAGATAGGTGGTGGTCAGGGCGCTGCGCGCAAGTTCCGGTGTCTTCAGAAGTGCAATCAGTTTGCCGAAAATCTTTGGTGACGTCAGCTCAAAGACCTGTCTCAGAGCCTCATGATGCCCAAGCCGAAGCCCGCTCATGGCGTCATCAAGTTTGTCTAGAGAAGCTGGGCTCATCATCCTACGGCTTTGTAGCAGCCGCGACCGTGACTTACTACCGGTCTCGTGGGCTGTATTAACGGATAAAAGCGCAGAAGCCTCTTCTGGGTTCCTAGTCTATCGATGATTGTTTCCATTCTGGTCTGAGCACCCGAAAACAGAGCAAGTCATACAGAGCTCCTCGCACCTGCATTGCAGCCGATATTACGTCGAAGGCATACGTATTTTTTGAACAAGTTCCAATATTTCACGCGGCGGCGCCTTGGTCGCTAACGTCGTCACGACCCCGACGGCGGCGGCCACCCACATGAAAACGAAGCCGATCCCTTCGGGAGAAACGCCGAACCACCAGTTGGCCGGATTAGTATCGACGAATTTGAACCAGTAGATGTAGCCAAACGTGGTAATGAGACCTGTGAGCATCGAGGCAATCGCCCCTTCCTTGTTCATCCGCGTCCAGAAAATACCAAGGAAGATCACAGGGAAGAGTGAGGCGGCCGCGAGCCCGAAGGCGAAGGCGACGACCTGTGCCACGAAGCCAAGACTGTTAGAGAAGATGCCGAGGACGCCAGCGGCGAAAACGGCCCCTGCCGCTGCACCGCGGGCTACGCGAAGCTCTGTCTTGTCGTCCATGGACTTGAAGAGTGTTCGCTTGCAAAGGTCATGGCTGACAGCAGACGAGATGACCATGAGCAGACCTGCAGCTGTCGACAGCGCGGCTGCCAGACCGCCGGCCACGACGAGCCCGATTACCCACCCTGGCAGATTGGCGATCTGAGGATTCGCCAGGACGAAGATGTCATTGTTTGGCGTCACCTCGTTCTGGAGCCCATCCGGCGCATCCGGTCCGCGGTATTGCATGACGCCGTCGCCATTCTGGTCCTCGAATGCAACGAGCCCGGTCGGCTCCCAGTCCTTGTACCAGCGCGGCACAGGCTGGCCGCCAGCTGCCTCAATCTCTGCGGCGCGGGCGTCGTAGTCTTCGTCGTCTGCGATGTATGTGCTCTCATTGACCGTATCGATGAAGTTGATGCGGGCGAAGGCGCCGACGGCGGGGGCGGTCGTATAGAGGATCGCAATAAAAATGAGCGCCCAACCCGCCGAGACACGCGCCGCATCAGCGCTTTTCACGGTGAAGAAGCGGATGATGACGTGCGGCAGGCCCGCCGTCCCGAACATCAGCGCCGCCGTGATGCAGAAGACGTCGATCATGGACTTGTTTGTCTGGGTGTACTCGCCAAAGCCAAGGTCTGTGACGACCCCGTTCAGCTTTGCGAGCATGGAAATGCCCTCACCCTTCGCCTCGCCGATAAAGCCAAGCTGGGGCACCGGATTGCCGGTAATGATCAGCGACATGAAAATAGCGGGAACAGTAAACGCGAAGATCAGGACGCAATACTGGGCAACCTGCGTATAGGTGACGCCCTTCATCCCGCCGAGCACGGCGTAGAAGAAGACGATGACCATGCCGATCACAATGCCCCACTCGAACGGGACACCGAGGAAGCCGGAGAAGGCGACGCCAACGCCCTTCATCTGTCCGGCGATGTAAGTGAATGAGACAAACAGCGCGCAGACAACGGCGATCACCCTGGCGGCCGTCGAATAGTAACGGTCGCCGACAAAGTCAGGAACAGTGAACTTGCCAAACTCTCTCAGGAAGGGGGCAAGCAGGAGCGCGAGCAGGACATAGCCGCCCGTCCAGCCCATGAGGTAGACAGAGCCGCCATACCCCATGAAGGCGATAAGCCCTGCCATCGACAGGAAGGACGCCGCCGACATCCAGTCCGCCGCTGTCGCCATGCCGTTGACCGTCGGGTGAACGTCATGACCGGCGACATAGAAATCGTTAGTCGAACCGGCCCTCGCCCAGATGGCGATGCCGATATAAAGCGAGAAGGTCGTGATAACGAAAAAGAGTGTCCAGGCGTCCAGCATGTCAGACCCTCACGCCAAATCTGCGCTCGATGCGGCGCATCGCCCAGCAATAGACGAATATGAGAACAACGAAGACGTAGATGGCGCCCTGCTGAGCGAACCAGAAGCCGAGCGGCGCGCCGCCGACAGACCATTGGTCCAGGAAGTCTCGAAGCAGGATCCCGGCACCAAATGACACGGCGAACCAGATGATCAGCAGTCCGATCGTCAGGCGTATCGTAGCCTGCCAATAGGCACGCCCCACGCTGGCACGTTCTTCCTCGTTCAAGATTCGCCCTCCCTTTTTTGGGTGAGCCTGCCGTTTCGGAGGCCTCAATGCAATCTTTATGAAGTGGGCCTCCGCGCGGGTCGTATTTCGCCAGCTCGAAATGAAAACGGCGAAGCCGAAGCTTCGCCGTTCTCTCTCTCAAGCTTGCAGCCTGGCCGCTTAGTTATTGGGGACGTCGAGAGGGTCGCTCGATGGATCCACCGGTGTGATCGTGATGGTATCCGGATCGACCGGTGCGCCGAAACGGGCCGTGTTGAACGCCGTCCCAAAGCCTGCCCCGAAGCTGGTGCCCGGGTCCACGTTTCCGCCGGGCGGCGGGGGCGGTGGCGGCGGAGGTGGGGGTGGTGGAGGCGGCGGAGGTGGTGCTGGGGGGGGCACTATCTGGCCGCCACCTCCGTTGTCGCCCCCACCACACGCACTGATGCCCATGGCGGCGACGCCGGCCAGCAGTGCGAGCTTCAGATAGGAGTGTCTTGCTTGTCTCATGATCGGTTCTCCTTAGTTGTTCGGCGAACCGGGGATCGGCGAATTGAGGTATGGGAAGCGGTCCTGCAGCTCGAGCGCAGTAATCGGCGCACCGTCGGTAAAGGCGGCGTTGCCAACATTAGCGTCGCTCTCATCGCAGAGACCGAGGTCGGTCGGCGTCCCATTGATAGGCACATCATAGCAAAGACGGCCCATCACAACGCGAAGCGCGATGTCGACTGTATCGTCGCCCGGCCGGCGGCCATTCGGGAAACCTGCAAGGTCATCGCCGATAACACCGAGATTGCTCTGCGCATTTCGGGGGGTTGCAGGCACGCCCATGTTGAGACGCATCATTTCGGATGCCGTCACACCGGCTGGCTGGTTAAGCCCCTCGATACCGGTCAGGAAGGCGGCGACCAGGTCCTGTCGCGGCAGATTGGTTGGCGCGATCGTCTCGAAGTTGGTGCCGAGCGTGCCGTTGACGGCGTCACGGAACAGAATGTCCAGAAGCACCGGCAAAGTCGGGTTCGTGACGTAGTCTGCAAGGGCAGAATCCTGAGTCGGTTCTGCTGCATTAAAGAGGTCCTTGTCCGGCAGACCGATCACGACCTCATTGACGAGAGGCGCAGACAGGCGCGACTGCTGCACGAAGGCACCGCCATAGAGCGAGGTCTGCTCATAGGATGGTGACGGATCTTCGATTTCGGCTTGCGGCAGGCTGGCCGTCGTCCATGCGCCGATAATGCCGTCTCCATCATTGTCGAGACAGCTGATCGGAACTTCCAGTGCAAGCGACGTCACATTGGCCTTGCCGACAAGATCATCATTGGCGCGATCCTGCGTAATACCGCCTGGAAAGCCGTTGCCGTCGCCATTACCTGCAGAGCTATCGCCGTCGATTGGCACCAGGTTCACAAGGTCGAAGATTTCACCCAGATTGACGGCAAACGCTTCGGCACGCTGGCCGGCAAAGACCCGGCCGGTTCCGCAGCCCGGAATGTCGACGGTCGAGATGTAGCTATTCGCATAGCCTGCATAGTCTGGCAGCGTTTTATTGCCGATATTGTCGACAGGCTTTGTAAAGCTACCGAGCTTCGTGCTCGACCCGCTCCGGCGATCACCTGTGACAAGCGAGAGCTCATAGGTTTCAAGCTCGCCAAGAGCGTCCTGGCTACCAGCCGTGATCTGCCCCGCCTGGCGAAGCGCAATCGGTAGGTTCAGATCGCCAACCGGCACGGTGATGCCGGTGCCGTCGCGCAGATTATTGTCGAAGTTGAACTGGAAGGTCAGGTCCTCGACGGCATCGCCGTCAACATCGACATGAATTTCGTAGAGCGCGTCCGGGTCCATCGTGAAATAGTTCGGGCCGCCATAAGGAGCCTGAATTGGCTGGTAGTTCGCGATGAAGGTTACATAGTCAGCGCGGCCACTCTCATAGCTGCGAAACATGTAGAAGTCGGTACCGTCGACCTTCGGCTGTTCAGTTATTCCGGGCGCTTCGCGGTGACTTGATGCCAGTGCGGGCATCAGAACCGCCCCTGCGGCAGCGATGCTAAGCGCCGCGATTGAGACATGCGATAATTTCATTTGACGTTCCCTTCCAGACTTGTCGGCGCTCATTCGATCGAACGCGGGGACAGTTACGAACCGGAAAGGTTTGCGGGTGCGCACACCGGAAAGTTTTTTGTGTGCGCGATTTCTTGTTTGATCGTCGCCATGTCCTTGCATCCGGACGGCTAGTCAGCGCGTAACTTGATGAAACAGGAAAGGTCGATCTCATGTGGCGAACCCTCACACTCTCACTGATGGCAGCATCTGGCGCAGCAGGCATCGCGTCAGCGCACGACTTCTGGGTCGAGCCGGAGACCTTCACGCCTGAAGCAGGCCAGTCTGTGGCCCTCAATCTGTTTGTCGGACACGGCGCGGAAAAATCCGGCTGGCCTGTCAAATCGCACCGGGTCATCGGCCTGCGCAGCGTCGGCCCGGACGGCCTGGTCAATCAGGCAAGCGGCGCTGCTTCGCTTCGACCGCCCCTCTCAGCCAAGCTTGATGACGTCGGAACGCATGTGGTCTTTGTGGAAACGACCAATAGCTTTAGCGAGCTGGAAGCAGAGAAATTCAACGACTACGTCGCCAATGAAGGCATTCGTCCGATTGCACTGGAACGCGTACGTCAGCGCATGGAAGACGCGCCAGGGCGCGAACTCTATTCAAGGCGCGGCAAGGCGGTGGTTCAGGTCGGGTGTCCGTCCTCAGATAATGGTGCATGGAAGCAGGAAATCGGTCTGACGCTGGAGATCATTCCCGGCAAAAACCCGGTAGAGTGGGACACCGAAGACCCGATGCCCCTGAAAGTGATGTTTCATGGCGAGCCGGTGGCCGGCGCGACCTTGCACATCACCAACCTCGATGATGACACCCTCACCTTCAGCGCGGAAACAGGTAGTGACGGCAGGACGGATATCGCCGCCTCACTGACCGAAGGCCGCTGGCTGGTTCATACCGTCTGGGCTGAACCAGCAGAAGGGCTTCTGGAAAACGCCGACTTTCAGACGGTGTTTTCGAGCATTACCTTCGACACTGAAGACCCCTGCCCCAATTGAAGCGATCCCACATGAGCGCCTAGACAGCAGGCGTTTTTGCAGCGGCCTCAATCTCCTTCATGAGGCGGTGTTCGTGCCGCATGCCGAGGAAGAGGCTGATACAACTTGCAAGCAGGATCGATGTGAACGGCAGCGCCGCCGTGATCGTCCCGGCCTGGAGGGAATTGAGCGTGTCGCGTCCACCGCCATAAAGCAGCATGGATGCCGTGACGCCCAGCATACACGCCCAGAACACACGCTGAGGCACCGGGGCGTCGGTCTTGCCGCCTGATGTGATGCTGTCGATCACCAATGCACCAGAGTCCGCTGACGTCACGATGAAGACGATTAGCAGCAGGATCGCCGTGCAGGAGGTGATGATGGAAAATGGCAGGCTATCCAGCATTTGGAAAAGCGTCAGGGCGGCCGTTGTCATGCCGTCCGCCAGCTCCCCATCGCCATTCTCGAACTGCTGGATCGCGGTTTCGCCAAAGGTCGTGAACCAGATAACGCAGATCGCGACAGGCGCGAGCAGGACCACGCTGAAATATTCGCGAACGGTCCGGCCCTTTGAAATGCGGGCGATAAACATGCCGACGAAGGGTGACCAGGAAATCCACCACGCCCAGTAGAAGATTGTCCAGTCGTGGAACCAGGCCTCATCCGTTCGCCCGAACCAGTTTGTCAGGGCCGGCGTATCGACCAGGTAGGCAAGGAAGTTTTCCCCTAACCCCGTGACGATCGCCAGGGTCGGGCCCATGATGAAGACGAAGAGCATCAGCAGGACGGCGATACTCATATTGATGTCTGACAGGAGCTTCACCCCTCCATCGAGACCACGAAGAACCGAAATGACGGCAAGCCCGGTAATGGCGGCGATGAGCGCTGTCTGCATTCCGACACTGACTTTTATGCCTGTCAGGAACCCGATGCCACTACTGGCCTGCGCGGCCCCGATGCCGATCGTTGTTGCCAGGCCGAAGACCGTCGAGATGACGGCGAACGTATCGATCACATGGCCCCAGAAACCCCAGACGCGATCACCGAGGATTGGGTAGAATGCGGACCGGATCGTAAGGGGGAGGCCTTTATTGTAAGCGAAGAAGCCGAGCGCCAGACCAACGACGGCATAGACGCCCCATGGCGCAATGCCCCAATGGAAAAGTGTCGCACTGAAAGCCAGTCTGCGCGCCTCCTCTGATCCGGCTTCAGAGTTCAGCGGTGTCCCGAACCAGTTCGAATAATAAGCCAACGGTTCTGCCGAGCCGTAGAACATGAAACCGATACCGACGCCGGCTGCAAAGAGCATGGCAATCCACGATGGTATGCTGAATTCAGGCCTGGCGTCCGGCCCCCCAAGCCGGATGCGGCCAAGCGGCGAAAAGGCAAGTGCCAGACAAAAGAGAAGGACGAGCGGCGGCGTAAGCGCAAACAGCCAGTCAAACGTTTCCAGCGTCCATGTGCGAGAGGCCTGCAAGGCAAATCCGCTGGCTTGCGGAAAGATGAGCGAAGTAACCGCAAACAGCAGGACCAGACCTGCGCTGAGGAAGAAGACCGGATTGTGAATGTCCAGTCCAAACCACTCAACATTGTCCTGTCCGACCTCGTAGTCGGTACTGTACTCAGACTCTGAGTCTGGCTCGCTCATACTAGAAATCTCCCTTTCAGCGGATACCGCCAATATATTGAAGGCCGAACGATTCGGTCCTCATGAAGTTAACATTCGGCAGATACTTTCAACCCGCGAACAAATTCGCAGACCTGTTGCAAACCTGCAACCATGCCTAAACACACTGTTTTATATATTTATTTTGCGCTTTCTGGGGTAAACAGTGGTCAAAAAGCGACAGAATGTTGGCAAGTTTATTTTCTTTGCGGAACTATGACACTATGTGAAGCCGGTGCTCAGGCGCGGAGGGTTTCGGACAAGAAACGCGCGCGAGGGGCCATGCGCTAATACTAGCGCGAACCGCACACTTGATGGGGAAAATCATGAAAAAGCTTTTCGGCGGAGCATCTCTGCTGACTATCGGCGCAATCGTATCGGCAAGTCCGGTCATGGCGCAGACACAGGAAACAGCCGCACAGGATAACCGCCGCCTGAACACTGTAACGGTGACGGCGACCAAGCGTTCCGAAAGCGCGCAGGACATTCCTGTTACCGTAACGGCGCTTGGCGAGCAGGAGCTTGAACAGCTCGGCGTGAAAAATTTCACGGACTATCTCGTTCAGCTTCCAGGTGTGACCGCTGGCGGCTCCGGCCCTGGCCAGAACACGATCTATATCCGGGGCCTGGCTTCCACGACGCCTAACCTCACGGTCGCCGGCGTTGCCGGTCTGGCGCCGAACGTCTCCTTCTATCTCGACGAGCAGCCGTTGGCACAACCTGGCCGTAACCTCGATGTTTATGCCGCTGACCTTGAGCGGGTTGAGGTCCTGTCCGGTCCACAAGGCACGCTCTTTGGCGCCAGCTCGCAGGCCGGTACCGTTCGCCTTATCACCAACAAGCCGTCGCTTGCCGGGTTCGATGCCAACTTCAAGGCGTCGACCTCGTTCACCGAAGGCGGCGAGATGAGCAATAGCGTCGAAGCTATGCTCAACATCCCCGTCACCGACAATTTCGCGCTGCGCGGCGTTGTCTACAATGACACCCAGGGCGGCTATATCGACAATGTCGGCGGCACGCTGGACGTGCGCCAGTCGGCTCGCTTCCGTGCGGAAGGTACCGTCCGCGCCAACGGCGTGCCGGTCAATTCAGACCGCGCAGGCTTCCAGGCCGGCGATGATCTGTCGGGCGTCAACTTCATCGCGGCCAACAATGGCACGATCGTTGAAGATGATATCAACGATACGAACTATCAGGGCTTCCGCCTAAGCGGGCTTTATGAGTTCAATCAGGACTGGGATCTTCTGATCCAGCATTCACAGCAGTCGATCGAGTCCGACGGCGTCTTCTTCGCCGATCCCGAGCTCGACGATTATGACATCGTCCGCTTCACGCCAGAAGAAATCGAAGACGAGTTCCATTCGACCGCCTGGACGCTTGAAGGCCGGATCGGCTTTCTGGAAGCGCTGTACACCGGCGCCTACACGGAGCGGACGACCGACCAGATCGTCGACTATTCCGACTATCTCTTTGTTGGCCAGTACCTGCCTTATTACATCTGCGACTATGATGTGACCTATCCAACGGGGGCGGCGCCCGCAGGTACCTGCTATGCACCAAATCTTTCGGTGAACTCACATTCCGAAACCGAGGTGCAGACGCATGAGCTGCGCTTCAACACACCGTCAGAGAACCGCTGGCGCGCCACTTTCGGCGCTTTCTACAGCGATCTTGAGCTCGCTGAGCGCAATGACTTCGTCTATCCAGGGTCGACGCAGGTCGTTTACACAGATGGCTCGGTCGGTTTCGCACCGAACTTCCCGCTGACAAACGCCCAGGCAACGCCAGGCGATGTCGGCAATGAAACCCAGGGCTATTTCAGTGAGCCTGGCCCATTCCCGGCTGGCGTTATCTTCCGCAATGACGTGCTTCGCACGGACAAGCAGCTTGGCTTCTTCGGTGAGACGACATTCGACGTCAGCGACACGTTCGCCCTGACTTTCGGTGCCCGTTACTACGACATCGAAGTTGATCTGGAAGGCAGCGCCAACTCGTCCTTCTTCAACCTCTTTGCCGACACCGACCAGCAGGTCTTTGGGACGAACATCTCGGCCCAGTATGCGCCCAACAATCCGTTCGGTGCACCTGACAAGGCTGAGACCGACGGCTTCATCTACAAGCTAACCGGTGAATGGACGCCAACAGAAGATCTCCTGTTCTACGCGACCTATTCGGAAGGTTTCCGGGCCGGTCTGCTGAACCGTCCAGGCGGCGCAAACGGTCCTGGCAGCTACACGGTGCCGTTTGAAGTCGATACCGACGAAGTGAAGAATTACGAAGCCGGTTGGAAGACCGAACTCTTCGACAATTCGCTTCGCCTCAACGGTGCAGCCTTCTTCATCGATATCGAAGGTCTTCAGACGACCATCTTCGATCCGTCCATCGTGAACCTGTTCTTCTCGGATAATGCCGCGGATGCAGAGCTGATGGGTATCGAAGGCGACTTCACCTGGGCACCCGCCAGCGTGGACGGCCTGACGGTCGCCGGCGCGTTCTCGATCCTCGATTCCGAGATCACGGACGTTCTGGTACCGACCAATGACGTTGTCGAAGGCTCCGAGCTCGCATTCGCGCCGTCTTTCCAGGGCAATCTGCGCGTGCGCTATGAGTGGGATCTCGAGCGCGAGATCGCCGGTCAGCGTATGACGGCTCACGTCATGCCGCAGCTCGTCTTCTCTGACGACTCGGTCAGCGACATCGTCGAGATCAACAAGACCGATCTCGAAGGCTATGTGACGCTTGGCGCCACGGCCGGTGTCACGGGCGACAATTGGGGCGCTGAACTCTTCGCGACGAACATCACGAACGAGTATGCGGAAATCTCGAGCGACTTCGTCTTCGACCGCGAGCGCGTCACCCCGCTGCGTCCGCGCACAATCGGCGTCCGCCTGAGCTACAGCTACTAGCCACGGCTCACCCCGTTTGGGAAACCGGCAGCGCCCTGCTATGCGGGGCGCTGCCTTTTTATCTGATGTTGGGATCCGCATGACAGAGCCAGAGACATCAATCAGCAAAACCTTGAAGTCCGTTCAGGTGGATATTCAGGGCGGCAGATTTGAACAGGCGGCACGCGCGCTATCGACCTTGCTGGAGGATCATCCGGACTCGCGCGACGCGCTTTATATGGCGGCGGTTTGCGCGCGTTATCTTGATCGCCATGATAAAGCACTGGACCTGCTGACGCGGCTTAAACGGGTCACGCCCGACTTTGGCCGGGCCTTTCAGGAAGAAGGCCATCTGCACCGCAAGATGGGCGACATGGCTGGCGCCCTCCGCGCCTTCCAGCTTGCCACAAGATACAACCCCGCCCTCTCAGCAAGCTGGGTCGCGCAGGCTGAGATATTGAGGGCGAGCGGGAACGCGACCGCCGCAGACGAGGCACTCGCGCAGGCAGAGCGCCTGAAAACGCTGCCACGCGAGCTCTTTGCAGTGACCAACTATATTCACGAAGGCCAGATCCTTCGGGCCGAACAGCTCGCCCGCGCCTTCATGCAGAAGAATCCGCGCCATATCGAAGGCATGCGCCTGCTCGCCGATATCGGGACACGGCTTGGCGTTCATGAGGATGCGGATTTACTTCTGGAAACAGCGATCGAACTGGAGCCCGATAACCTCCAGCTGCGGATTGACCACATACAGGTCCTGCGCAAGCGCCAGAAATACGCGGCAGCTCTTGAGCAGGCGCAGGCCTTGCTGGCACGCGCGCCCGACAACCCGATGTTCAAATCGCTCTATGCGATCGAAAGTATGCAGGCCGGCAATTACGACGAAGCGCTGGAAATTTTCGACGCCGTCCTCGAAACCCTGCCAAACGATTTGGCCACTCTGACCTCACGAGGACATGCCCTGAAGACGGCTGGCCGTAGCGAAGATGCGATCGCGTCCTACCGCCACGCGGTCGACGTTTACCCGCTTCACGGAGACGCCTGGTACGCCCTCGCCAATCTGAAGACGTATCGCTTCGACGAGAGTGAAGTCGAAGCCATGCAGGCAGCCGTTCACGATCCAAACATCTCCCATATGGGCCGCATCCATATTTCCTTTGCACTCGGCAAGGCGCACGAGGACCGAAAGGCGTTCGACGAAGCGTTCGCCAATTACGCAGAGGGCAACAGGCTCAAGAAACAGCAGGTCCGTTACACCACTGAGCAGATGCGAGAGGAATTTGCCGGCCAGAAGCGACACTGCACCGCCGATCTCTTTGAAAAGCGTCTCGGTACCGGCTTTGAAGACCCTGCCCCTATCTTTATCGTCGGCCTGCCGCGCGCCGGCTCTACCCTGATCGAGCAGATCCTTGCCTCCCATAGCCAGGTAGACGGGACGCTGGAGCTGCCGAACATCTTGTCGCTCGCTCATCGGCTGAGGGGCCGCAAGCAGGTCAGCGACAGACACCGCTATCCACGCATCCTGCATGATCTACCGGATGAAGAGCTCAAGGGGCTTGGCGAGGACTACATAACCAATACGGCGATCCATCGCCGCGGCGCGCCCTTCTTTACCGACAAGATGCCGAACAATTTCAGGCATATCGGGCTGATCAGCCTGATCCTGCCGAACGCCAAGATCATCGACGCTCGCCGCGAGCCGATGGCGTGTTGCTTTTCAGGCTACAAACAGCTTTTCGCCGAAGGTCAGGAGTTCAGCTACAGTTTGGAGGATATCGGGCAATATTATCGCAGCTATATCGACCTCATTGCGCACTGGGACGAAGTGCTGCCAGGGCGTATTTTACGGGTCCAGCATGAAGACGTCATCGACGATCTGGAAGGCGAAGTTCGCCGTCTGCTGGACTATTGCGGCCTGCCGTTTGAGCAAGCCTGCGTCGATTTCCACAAGACCGACCGGGCGGTACGAACCGCGAGCTCCGAACAGGTGCGTCAGCCAATCAGCCGGTCTGGTCTGGATCAGTGGCGCAATTTCGAGCCGCATCTTGGTCCGCTGAAAGACGCGCTCGGCCCGGTTCTGGAAAACTACCGCTAGGCCTCACGCAAAGTGCAGGCGCCGATACTTGCCTTTAAAATAGAGGAGCGGGTCGCGGCGGGGTTCGTACTTGGCGCGCTCCACCTTGCCGACGAGGATGATGTGATCCCCGCCATCATGCATGTCGGAACGCGCGCATTCGAAATTGGCAAGCGCCCCAGATAGAAGCGGCGAGCCATGCTGGCCCGGCTCCCAGGGTGTTTCGGCAAACCTGTCCTCGCCCGGCTTTGCGAAAAGGTTGGAGACCGGCTGTTGGCCGATATGGAGCACATTGACCGCAAACCGTTCCGCGCTTTCCAGCGTTTTGAGGCTCGACGAACTCTTCGCGATACAGACGAGCAGCAGCGGCGGATCCAGCGAGACCGACGTGAACGAGTTCGCCGTGAGGCCAACGGGCGCTCCTTCTGGCGTCATCGTCGTAACGACCGTCACACCTGTCGCAAAGCAACCGAGCGCATCGCGCAAGGTGCGGGCATCCGAGCCCTGCTTATAGTCCGGCAGCATGCGAGGGACGCGCCGCTCAAGGAAGTCCAGAAGGACGGCGCTGAACGCATCGGCGCGGTCAAAGACGGCAAGGTGGCCTGCGTCCTCAATCTCTGCGAACTCGGCTGAGGCGACCTTCCTGACGAAGCGGCTGGCAGCGTCACGGTCACCGAGGCCGCTGAGGGCGCCCCGGACAAACAGGACCGGAACTTTCAGCTCCGTCGCGGCGGCAGAAATACGCTCGCTTGCTGCCTCAAGATCAATCGCCGCCGGAAAGGCGGGATCAAAGTCCTCAGGCCGGCAAGGCGTATCTCGCAGGGTCTTTGCGAGGATGCGGGCGGTCTGGATATCGATTTCCGGAGGGGCGTCTGCAAGCACCAGCCCGGACGCCAGATGCGCGCCGTCTTCGCCGACCGCGGCGACGGCAACCCACCCGCCAAGACCCGCGCCGATGACGACCGGCCGCGAGGCAAGCTGCGCCAGAACCGCCCTGAGATCTTCGACGCAAGCATCGAATTCATAACGGGAATTTTCAGACCGGTCGCTCCGGCCATGACCGCGAAGATCCAGATTGATGACGTGTCGGCCGGCCTTGACGAGAGCGTCTGCGATGTCGGTCCAGACAGCGCGTGTCTGACCGCCGCCATGCAGCAGAAGCACGGATGGATCGTCGGATTTGCCGCGCACATCGGCGCGAAGCGTCAGTCCTCCAAATCCCTTGAATTCGCGTTCCGCCATGAAACTGCCCCAACTTTCGCATTCTGCTTCAGCGTCTCACTTAGTTCGCTTTGGCCTCCAGCGAAGACCATAATTCCAGCCAGGTGCAAACCAGGATGGTCAGGTCTCACCTGCGAGAACCGCGCCACCGAAAAACCATGAATCGACGGTTTCATGAAGTTTGACTAGAGTAGAGCCAAGACTGCGCAGGGGACGCCGTCGCATAAAAAGGAATACACGATGAGCGATCAATCTGGAACACGGCGCGGGTCGCGCAAGCAGATGGGCCTTTTCCGGCGTATCGAGACAATCACACCGCTGCTTGTCTTCCCTCTCATCATCTATGTCGTCATCGCTGTCCTGTCTGGCGGAAACCATCTTGGCGATGCGGCCGCGATTACCGGCAGCCTGAACACGATCCTCTTTTCTGTGCCCATGGTTTCAGACGTCAGCTGGCGAATGAGCGTCGGCGACTCGATCCTGTTGCTGTCGCTAATATTGCTATCGATTGAGATCATGAAGTCGACCAGCTCCCGCTCCAGCGCGATGGTCAATCACATGGCCTCGATGGGCGTCCTACTCGCTTGCCTCATCTGCTTCATTCTGTTCGCCAACTTCGCGACCGCCACCTTCTTTCTACTCACCATCATGACGCTGATGGATGTCATGGTCGGCGTGATCGTGAGCATCGTTTCGGCGCGGCGTGATTTCGGTGTCGGCGACGGCTTCGGAAACTAGCACGAAGCCCTATGAAGACGCTGGCGGCGACGAGTTCCGCGTGTCCGGCTTTTTCACCGCTGGTGGCCCGAAGATGCGCAGATGTATGGTGAGCAGCGCAGGCAGCATGAACACCAGCAGGAAGGTGCCGATCAGAATGCCGAAACCGAGCGAAATGGCGGTCGGAATAAGGAACTGCGCCTGAATGCTGGTTTCCAGAATGATCGGCGTCACGCCCAGGAATGTGGTCAGCGTCGTCAGAAGGATGGCACGGAACCGGTCCAGCATGGCGGCGATAACCGCATCGACCGGCTTCTCTCCGTTCTCCAGCCTTTCATTGAGAAAGTCGGTGACCATCAGCGATGCATTGATGATCACGCCTGAGAGGCCAATGATCCCGAAGAAGGATAGCAGGGTAAGGTCAGCGCCGAGCAGGCCATGGCCGATCAATGCGCCGACATATCCAAACGGTATGGCCAGCATGATGACGAGCGGCTGGCTGTAGGAACGGAAGTTCAGCGCCAGCAGGCTGTAGATCACGATCAGCGCAAGCATGAAGTTGCGTGCGAGGACCGGCTGGGCCTCTGCCTGGTCTTCCTGATCGCCAGAGACCTGCATGGTCAGACCGTCATATTCACCCTGTAGCTCTGGCAGGACATCGTCGAACATGTAGCTCGAGACAACATCGGCCGTCGTCACATCCTCATCAACGAAGGCATTGAGCGAGTAGATGCGGCGTCCATTCACACGGTTGATCGCGGCAGGCGCCGGGGCGATGGTGAGATCGGCCAGATTGCGCATTGGCACATACCCATCGCCAACACGCACCCGCAGCCGCTTCAGCGTTTCGAGCGAAGAGCGCTCGCCCTCCGGCAGTCGCACACGAACCGGAATTTCCTCGCGGTCGCGTTGAATTCGGACAGCCTCAGCCCCGAAAAACGCCGCACGGACCTCGCGGGCGAGATCGCCCTGGGTGAGGCCATAATTGCGCGCCAGCGGCTTTAGCTTGATCTGGACTTCTTCGGTAGTGCGGAACCGGTCATCGCGCACATCATAGACACCCGGCCTGCTCTCCAGGGCACGGCGCAATTCAAGCACGGCTTCGCGGGTTCGCTCGTCAGTCTGCGCTGAAATCTGAAGCTGGATCGGCGCGCCGGGGCTTACGAGATCAGATGTGAAGGTCAGCTTCTCGGCGCCGGGTATACGGCCAACCCGTTCACGCCAGGCCCGTTCAAACTGTCGGGCCGAGAAGTCACGTGCGCTGGAGTCCTGCATTCTCGCAACGATGAAGGCCTTGTTGCCGGAGGACGCGCCTGCGGCGCCCCCTGTGGCATTGGCTTCATTTCCGCCAAGCGGCTCCGCGATCTGCCAGAGCACGCCTTGCAGGCCACTTTCGCGGTTCGTCACATCCTCGATGGCGCTTGCTGCTGCATTCTCAATCTGCTGGGCAAAGCGGCGCGTCTGTTCTTCGGAGGTGCCCTCCGCCAGCTCCAGTTCGGCCGTGACATAATCGCCCTCAACCGCCGGAAAGAAGATGAACTTCACATATCCGCTGGCGGTCAGGGACTGCGCGGCGAAAAGGATGCCGAAGCCAATAAGCAGCACCATGACCGGCCGGAGCACGACAAATTGCATCGCCTTCTTGAGAGGGCCGGTTGAAAAACGTCGCAGGCTTGCGGCAACGCGGTCACGCACCGGGTCGGCGAGACGCCTTGGTGAGAAACGCCCCGGCGGATCATCGCTCAGATGAGAGAGATGTCTTGGCAGGACGAAGAGGCTTTCCACCAGCGACAGGAAGAGAAGCACGATGACGACGGCAGAGACCTGTCCAAGGAATTGTCCGAAAAGCCCCGGCACAAGAAGGATCGGCACGAAGGCCGTCATTGTGGTCGATACGGAAAAGAGGACAGGCCGCGCAACACGCGTCACGCCGAGACGGGCGGACTCCAGCGGTCCGGCCCCCTTCCGCCAGTTGGCGTGTATGTTCTCACCCACGACGATGGCGTCATCGACGATTATGCCAATGGCAAGGATGAACCCGAAAAGCGACAACTGGTTTATCGTGATGCCAAAAATGAGCATCGGGAAAAAAGCGCCAACAAAGCTCACGCCCACACCGAGCGCGACCCAGAAGGCGATCCTGAGATCAAGGAAGAGCAGAAGCAAAAGCGTTACAAGAACAAGGCCGAGGATCGCATTCCTGACAAGCAGGTCGATGCGCGAACGAAGATTAACGGCCTCATCGCGCCAGAGGACGTATTCGACATTTCCAGGCAAGGCATTTTCGATTTCGGTGTCGAGGTATTCCCTTACGATTTCGGCGTTATCGAGGGTTTTCTCGCGGCCCACACGAAACACCGATACCGTGACCGCAGGCTCCCCTTTGAAGTTCGCCTCGACCGGAGCATCAGAGAGACCGTCGCGGATTTCGGCGATATCGCCGAGATAGACCGGCGATCCATTCGCCCCTGCCCCGACAACGATGTTTTCGAACTCGGCGCCTGAACGGCGTTCACCGACGGCGCGTACCCTGAGAAGCTGCCGGTTGTTCTCGATTTCACCCGCCGAAAGATCGAGGCTTTGCTGGGAAATGGTCTGCGCGATTGATGTGAGGGTAAGGTTTCTCGCGCGCAGTTCCTCTTCAGGGATCGCAATCTCGATGAGGTAGTCGGCAACACCGCCAATCTCGACCAGCGACAGCCCCTCCTTGGCGGCGAGCTCTCGTCGGACACGGTCTGCGGTCTGCTTCAGCGTGCGGCGCTCGACATCGCCGTGCAGGACGATCTGGGTGACGAGTTCATCCGTCTCCACTTCGGCGATTTGCGGCGCTTCGGACGCCTGGGGGAAAACGGTGATCCGCCCGATCTCGTTTTTTACCTCGTCCAGCATCTCCGACATATCCTCGCTTTCGGGGATGTCGACGATGACGTTTCCGACGCCGGAGGCGGCAAGGCTTGTGATCTTCTCAACGCCCTCAAGCCCTTCCAGACGTTCCTCAATTGGGCGAACGATCGATGTTTCAACATCCTCAGGTGTCGCGCCCGGATAAGGCACGGTGACGGAAATCTTGTAGGTGTCGATCGGTGGAAAGACGCGGATATTGAGAGCCGACAACGATGCGATTCCAGAGATGACAAGAAAGATCATCAGCAGGTTCGCTGCGACCCGGTTGCCTAGAACGCCTTCGATCATCCGGATCAAGGCGATTTCCCCTCTACATGGACACGCATGCCGTCGATTTCTTCGGCCAGCACCGTCAACATGATGGTGTCGCCCTCGGAAAGTCCCGGTGCACGGACCAGCACGCCATCTTCGGTCCGGTCGACCGTGTCTATTTCCACTTTCCGGATCTGCTCATCAGAGCCGACGACCCAGACATAGTCATCCTGGCGGACCGCGCCGTCCGGGATACGCCACATCGGGATATCGGAGCGCCCCTCAATGAGGATATCCATATAGTCGCCAGCAAAGACGTTGCCCTGGTTCTCGGCAAGAAACGCACGCGGGAAGACAGAAATGATGGTGGCTGTGCGGGACTGCTGGTCGATCTCAGGCGAAAGCTCAGCCAGATAGCCTTCAAGCTCGACATTGCCGAGCGAGCTGGAGTTCGGCACGGCGCGCACAGGAAGCCGCTCATCCCCGCGTGCGGCGAGCGCATTTCTTACGGCCGCAATATCCTTCAACGGCAGCCCTGCCTGGATCTCGCCCTCGCCTGCACTGATCAGGCGGGCAAGCGGCTGGCCAGGTGACACGAATGTGCCCGGCGCGACATTCTCCGATACCACGATGGCGTCAAACGGCGCGACGACCGAAGCCTTCTGCAGGTTTCGCCGGGCGATCGTCACCTGCGAGCGCGCTTGACGGACACCGGCTTCTGCGTCCTCGAAATTAGCGACAGCCTGCTCAGCGGCTTTCTCCGGTGCCGCGCCGATCTCGGACAGATTGATCTGGCGGTCGCGTTCGGCTTCGGCCTGACTTAGCCGCGCCTCGGCGGTGGCAAGCTGGGCCTCTGCCCGTTCAAGATCGGCACGAAGGTCGCCATCATCGATCTGCAGGATGGTTTCGCCGCGCCCGATCCGTCCACCTGGTTGCAGGTCCGGATTGACCCCCGTCACCTTGCCGGACACCTCGCCGACAAGATCGAGACGTTCGCGCGGCTGTATCCGGCCGGGCGCCCGCACGGGAAACGTTGCCCCGGCCTGCTGCGGCTGGATCGTCTCTACGTATGGGACACTGTCTTCCTGTGCCTCAGCGCCCTCTTCCGGGCCGCCTCCAGCGCCAGCGATCATCATGATGGCGACACCGATACCGAGGGCCGCGATGCCGGCCAGTATCCATATCCAGCTCGGGCGGCTATCTGAATCCTGCTTGTGGGCGTAATCTTCAGGCATGATGTATGGAATCCCTAGCAGGAATGTCTTGTTCCCTGTGGTTAAAGGTCAACATGGTACAATCAAGACCGCTATCGAGCCGCCGGGACTGATAAAATGAATTTAATGCTTCGAATGCACATCGCCGCGGCGGCCAGTCTGTCCCTTGCGGCCTGTATGACCGTTGGCCCGGACTATGAAACTCCTGAGATCGACATATATCAGGATAGCTGGGTCGCCGGTGATGTTTCTGTGCTTGGCCCTGGCGAGTTGCCCCGCTCTGACTGGTGGACCGCCTTCGATGACCCGCTCCTGAACAGTCTTGTCAGTGATGCTTTGATACGCAATCCGAGCCTTGAGGAAGCCGCGGCAAACGTCGCCAATGCCCAGGCGAGCGTGAATGCGGCCCGCGCGGCAGGCTTTCCAATGGGCGCGCTAAATGCCGCAGTGGTTCGGCAGAAACAATCCGCCGCGAGCCTCGGCGCTGACGTGCCTTTCGAGTTTGAAGCCCAGACACAATATTCGGCAGGCGCCGAAATAAGCTGGCAGGCTGATCTCTTCGGGCGCACCGCAAACAGCCTTGCCCAAGCCGAAGCGGCGCTCGGCGGACGCGCGGCTGTTGCCGCAGATACCGCGCGAGCGATCCTCGCTGAAACCGCCCGGACCTATCTGACCGTTCGCGAACTCGATGCCCGGATCGCCGTGAATGAAGAGAATGTCGAGCGCCAGAGCGACGTGCTTGATCTCACCCGGCAGCTGCGTGAAGCAGGAGAGGTCGCCGACATAGACGTCGAGCGCCAGACCAATCTTGTGCAGACAACCAGGGCCGGCATTAGCGCGCTGAAGGCCGCGCGCAGTGAGGCGGCTTCTGGCCTCGCGCAGCTCACCGGCCACACCCTGCCCGCCCTCTATGACGCCTACCCGTCGCTGGAGCCCTTCGCGTCGGACCGTCTCGACCCTGTTGAGGCGTTTGGCCCGGTAGAGATCGGGTCACCGAAAGATCTCTTGCGTCGGCGCCCTGATATTCGCGCCGCAGAGCGCCAGCTGGCCGCGGCGACTTACAGGGTGGGCGTGGAAACCGCAGACCTTTATCCCAGCCTGACACTTTCAGGTCAGGGGACTTTTACGGCGAATGAACCGGGCGAGCTCTTCAGCGCAGATGCGCTCGGATACAATTTCGGGCCGCGTCTTAGCTGGGGCATTTTCAACCTTCCGCTTACACGGGCTCAGATCGATCAGGCCGAGGCCGATGTCGAGGCAGCGCGGGCCGGATTTGAGAGCGCCGTCCTTTCTGCGCTCACTGAAACAGACGCGGCGCTTCTTTCCTATAATTATGCGGTGGAGGAGACGGCATTTCGCGCGTCGGCCCTTGCCTCAGCGACAAGGTCCCGCGACCTCATCGAAATCCGCTATCGCGAAGGCGCTGAAAGCCTGCTCAGCCTGATCGACGCCCAACGCCAGACCCTTTCGTCCCAGGATGGTGAGATACAGTCACGCTATGAAGCTCTTCGCAGACGGGTTCAGGTGTACAATGCATTTGGTGGCTGACGCCGCGTCCACTGTTTTCTGACGAAAAAGTCGGTGTAAGGATGCGCCCAACGAGAAACGACAGGGCGGAACATGTATTACGCAGAACTTGCGCAGGCCAAAAAGCAACTCACCGGACCGGGCGGCGATTTTGAAATCGTTGTTGGGGACGTCCTCGGAAACAAGATCCGGACGTGGAAGAACGCACCGCCAAGCGTTCGCGAGGTATGGCTGGCGACACGTGAATTCGCGGATCGCGATTACCTCATCTATCACGACGAAAAGCTCACCTATGAAGAAACCCATGAGCTGACCGGTGCCGTCGCCAACTGGCTTTTCGCTCAGGGCGTCAAGACGGGCGACCGCGTCGCCATCGCCATGCGCAACTATCCCGAATGGATGATCATCTACTGGGCCTGCTGCTCGGTCGGTATCACTGTCGTCGGCATGAATGCCTGGTGGACCGCCGAAGAGATGGCCTACGCCCTCAAGGACTCTGAACCCGCCGTTCTCTTCCTCGACTCAGAGCGCCTCGCACGCGTTCGCCAGAATCCTGAAATGGCCAAGGGCGCGAAACTGGTTGGCGTCCGGTTTGAGGAAGATGCCGAAGGCGTAACGCCGTGGAGCGATGTGATCGCGGGCGGCGGAGCCATGCCGGAGGTCGCCATCGACCCCGACAGTGACGCCTGCATCTTCTACACCTCAGGCACGACAGGCTTTCCAAAAGGCGCACAGCTCACCCATCGCGGCTGCGTCTCCAACCTCATGAACATGCTGTACGCGCGCGCCTCGTCTGCCCTGGCCGTGCACGCAGCGACCGGGGAAGCGCCGCCAGACCCCCCACCGGTACCGGTTACGCTAATCAACACGCCACTGTTTCACGTCACAGCCAATAATTGCGCGGCCTATGCCGTTACTGCGGCCGGTGGCGCAATGGTGCTGATGTACAAATGGGACGCTGGCGAAGCCCTGCGCCTTATTGAGAAGCACAAGATCATGACGGTGAGCGGCGTGCCGGTCATGGCCCGTGAAATCATCAACCACCCAGACTTCGAGAAAACCGACACGTCCAGCCTGCTCGCCCTTGGCGGCGGCGGCGCGCAGGTGCCGCCTGACCTCGTCCTTGCGATCGAGAAGAAAGTCTCCACCGCACGTCCAAACACCGGCTATGGCATGACCGAAACATGCGGGATCATCACGTCCGTCGCCGCCGATTTCTATGTCGACCGGCCTGACAGCGTCGGCCCGGCAATGCCGGTTTACGAAGCCAAATGTGTCGACCCTGATGGCAATGAAGTTCCAACCGGCGAACGCGGCGAACTTTGGGTCCGCGGGGCCTCCGTCATCAAGGGATACATCAACCGCCCCGACGCGACGGCTGAAAGCATCACCGATGGCGGCTGGCTCCATACAGGTGACATCGCCCGCATGGATGAGGACGACTTCATCTATATTGTGGACCGCAAGAAGGACATGGTGCTGCGCGGCGGTGAGAACATCTACTGCGCGGAAGTCGAAGCGGCGCTCTACCGCCACGATGACGTCGCTGAATGCTCAGTGTTTGGCCTGCCTGATGAGCGCCTCGGCGAGGAAGTGGCTGCCGCCATCGTTGCCAAGCCCGGACGCACGCTGACCGAAGACGACATTCGCGCGCATTGCTCTGAGATCATGGCGAAGCACAAAGTGCCCCGCTACATCTGGATCCTCGATGAACCCCTGCCCCGCAATGCGAGCGGCAAGTTCCTCAAGCGGGAACTGCGCGACCGGCTAAGCGAGAAAGTGTGATCGTCTGACTTCGCAGGCTTCCGCGCCGCGCCGTCAGTCGTGACCGATGTAACCAAGTGTTGAGGCACGCTGGATGGCTCTCGCCTTGCCCGCAACGCCAAGCTTGGTCGCGCTATTGGTGATGTGAAAGCGCACGGTCGGCACCGAGATGTGCATGATTGTCGCAATCTCCGCGTCGGTCTTGCCAGCCGACGCCCATTTCAGACACTGGATTTCGCGGCGAGTGAGATAGACTGCAGGCCCCTGAGGCCCAAGCGCGCGCGCATCCTGATAGGTCGCAATGAATTTCAGCGCCAGCGCATGAAGGTGTTCCGCCTCGGCCGCGAAAGCGCTTCTGAGATTGATCGCTTCGGCTGAAGCCCACACGACTGCACCAATTGCACCCCCGGGCAAGTGAACCGGAGATATAATCGCTGCGCCAATGTTTGCCTGTTCATACTGCTTCGGGTCGGTCGCTGCCACGAGCGCATCGTTGCGCCGCCAGCTCAAAACCTCTCCCCCGGAATAGTAAAAAGGCTCGGCGCATGTGCGCGTCGCATGCACCAGTGTGGAGCGAAGCGCGAACATCCTGTCCTTCCAGTATTCAAGCTCGGGATCGATCCATCGGAAAATTGTCTCTGCAAAAGGACGGCCTTCGGCATCGCACATGGGCTGCGGGCTGCTGATATCTGCGCTCACCGCAACATAAGGCAAGCCTATCCGCTTGCCGGCTTCGGCGACGGTATCGGCAAGGTCGAGCAGGTTCTGCTCAAGCGGCTGGGAGGATAATGTATCGGGCATTTTCTGACCTAT
Source organism: Henriciella marina DSM 19595 (assembly GCF_000376805.1). Lineage (NCBI taxonomy): Bacteria > Pseudomonadati > Pseudomonadota > Alphaproteobacteria > Hyphomonadales > Hyphomonadaceae > Henriciella > Henriciella marina. The sequence goes on from NZ_AQXT01000002.1 coordinate 1,347,736, forward strand.
TATTACTATCAGCTTGTCCCCCCGCATTGTTTTCTGCAAGCTTACCGCAGAGACAAGCCGTCACCGGTCATAAAAAAAGAGGGCATAAGGGATGAAGCTGGCACTGGAAAAGAAACACGAGCTCTTCCGTGAGGAAGTGCGCACATTCCTGAAAGAGAACCTGCCGCCGGAGCTCGCCGAGGCAGGCCGCCTGACGACCAGCTCCTTCAGCGAGCCGCAGCATAATCTTCCCTGGCTCAAGATTCTCAATGAGAAAGGCTGGGCCGCGCCGCATTGGCCGAAGGAATACGGCGGCACCGGTTGGGATGAGATGCAGAAATACATCTTCGCGTCCGAATGCGCCAAGGCTGGCACGCCGCCGCTCTCACCGATGGGCCTTCAGATGGTTGGTCCCTGCATCATGGGTTACGGCACCGAGGAGCAGAAAGCCTATTACCTGCCGCGCATCCTTCGCGGCGAAGACTACTGGTGCCAAGGCTATTCAGAACCGGGGTCAGGCTCTGACCTTGCAAGCCTTCAGATGCGTGCTGTTTCTGATGGCGACGATTACGTTCTGAACGGATCGAAAATCTGGACGACGCAGGCCCATCACGCCAACAAGATGTTCTGCCTTGTCCGCACCTCCACCGACGGCAAGCTGCAACAGGGGATCACCTTCCTTCTGCTCGACATGAAAACGCCCGGCATCCGCGTTGAGCCGATCATCACCATGGCTGGCGAGCATGAAGTGAACCAGGTTTTCTTTGACGATGTCCGCGTGCCGAAATCGGGCCGACTCGGGGACGAAAATGATGGCTGGACGGTCGCCAAATACCTGCTCGAATTCGAGCGGGGCGGTGGATCTTCGGCGGGTATCGAGGCGGCACTCGAACGCATCCGGGTCATGGCCCATGCCGAAGCCGGCTCAGACGGCAAATCGCTCGCAAGCGATCCGGCCTTCATGCGCCGTTTCTCGGACACGAAGATTGCCCTCGAAGCCATCACCGTGACCGAACAGCGCGTAGCCTCGGCCCTCGCTGGCGGCCAGAACCCCGGCGCCGCTTCCTCAATGTTGAAAACCGCGCGCACCGAAATGCTGCAACGTATTGATACGCTCGGCATTGAGACGGCCGGTCTTTATGGCAATGTCGATCAGATGGGCGCACGCCAGCCCGGCTCCAACGTAGAGCCAGTTGGTCCGGCCCACAGCCTCACCGCCATGCCGCGTTATCTCAACAACCGGGCCGCCTCGATCTATGGCGGGTCGAATGAGGTGCAAAGAAACGTGATGGCAAAGCTGCTTCTGAGCCTGTAGCGACTGTTGCGGATCTGCATCCCCTGTCACTTTCGATAGCTTGTTTTGGCATGCCGGTTTGGCGACCCTCCCTGGACAAAACAACTGGCAAAAAGCCGGTACCCCAGGGAGGAAAATTTGATCCATCGCGCCACACTACGTCACACCCTCATCTCGACGACAGCCATCGCACTCGGTGCCGGACTGTCGCCTGCTTTCGCGCAGGAGGCTCCAGCAAATGAGCCCGCAGCGTCCACTCCGGCTCCAGCAGCCGAAGAAGGCCAGCGCCGCCTGACCTCGATCCAGGTCACAGCCCAGCGCCGCGAGGAGTCCGTTCTCGACGTTCCAATGTCCATTCAGGCGTTCGGTGAGGACCAGCTGGCTGACCTCCGCGTCAACAGCGTTGACGACCTTCAGTCCGTAATCCCGAGCTTCACGGTCTCACAATCCTATCAGGGGGTGCCGACTTACACGCTGCGCGGCATCGGCTTCAACACGATCAACGTTTCGGCCACATCTACCGTCGGCACCTATGTCGATGAAGTCGCCTATCCCTTCCCGTTCATGAATTCGGGACCCGTCTTCGACGTGAACCGTGTTGAGGTCCTCAAAGGTCCGCAAGGCACATTGTTCGGCCGGAATACGACCGCGGGCCTGATCAACGTTGTGACGAACAAGCCAGGTGACGAGTTTGAAGGCCGCGTCGCGCTCGATGTCGGCAACTATGACACCGTCAATTATGAGGGGATGATCAACATCCCGATCTCCGACACACTGCAGGCCCGCTTCGCTGCGCGCCACGAAGGCAGTGACGAAGGCTGGCAAAAATCTGACCTCACCGGCCAGGACCGTGGGACGATCGACAAGACAGGATACCGCGCCGCCCTCGCCTGGCAGCCAACGAGCAATCTCGACGTGGACCTCTCCTGGAATGGCTGGACAAATAAGTCGGACTCGATTGGCGGGCAGGCCATCGGACTTACCCCGGCGACCAACCCCTTCAGCCCGTTTGCCGGCGGCGCTGCCGGGGCCAACGCGCCGGGCGTCGTCGACTATGTCGTCAACAACAACCCCAATAGCGCCGAAACCGCTGAGTGGGCCCCGACCTCTGCACGCGCGAGCACCCAGTTTGGCATCACAGGTTTTGATGGCCCACTGGAAGAAGACTCGACCTTCAACGCTTACAAGCTCGGCATCGACTGGGGCCTCGACAATGGTCTGCGGATCGTCTCGCTGACGGGCTACAACCAGCTCGAACGCGAAGCACTTCTCGACTGGTCCGGTGCCCCGGCAGCAATCCTGCTTCAGGACATCGATGCGGAAATCGATTCGTTCAGCCAGGAACTTCGCCTCGAAGGCTCAAACGAGCAGTTCGACTGGATGGTCGGCGCTTATTACAGCAAAGATGAGATTACCGACTCCAACCAGACGCTGCTGCGCGACAACGCCAACAGCAACTTCATCAGCGGTGTGGCGACCGGTCTTGCCTATGATACCGCCAATACGCTTGCGCTTCTGAACGGCGTGCCGGTTAGCGCCCTGCCGCCTGCCCTGATCGCGCAGACCCAGGCCTTTATTGCCGGACTCAACGTCGATCCTGAGACGGGCCGTCCCTACTCTCCGGCAGAGCTCATCGGTTCGTTCCAGAAGTACCGCGACATTGGCGAATTTGAATCAACCAGCGCGAGCATCTTTGCAAATGCGAACTGGCGCCTGACCCCGGAGTGGGAACTCATCACGGGCGTCCGCTACACTGAAGACAATCAGGAGTATGTGGGGTGTTCAGCAGACATCGACGGATCGATGCAGCCGAACGTCAACGTCTTCAACCGGTTCTTCTTCGTGAACTTCTATCCGAACGTCACGCAGCCTCCGGCGCCGCTTCTTGAAAATGGCTGCAACACTTACAGCAATATCACGAACGAATTCGGTCCCGTCGTGAGCGATCTTACGGAAGACAATGTCTCCTGGCGGGTCGTGGCCAACTATACACCGGACCGGTTCCAGGACCTCCTCCTCTTCGCCTCGGTCTCCAAGGGCTACAAATCGGCCGCAACGCCGGTCAACGCAGCTTCCAAGGCGGAACAGAACTTCCCGGCCACGCAGGAAAGCCTGCTGGCCTATGAAGTCGGCATGAAGGCTGGTCTGCTTGACGGACGGATGCAGGCGAACGCCGCGCTCTTCTACTATGACTACACCGACAAGCAGGGTGCGCAGTTCTTCCCGGACCCGATCTATACGGCGCTCTCACAGCTCCAGAACGCGCCTGAGGCAGAGGCCTACGGTCTCGATGCCGAGGTGACCTGGCTCCTGACCGATGAGCTCACCGCGATTGGTGGCCTCACCCTGCTCAATACCGAGTATGCCAGCTTCGAGACGTTCGACTTTGCTGGTCTTCCAACGAATGTTGAGGGCGATCCTTTCCTCTACAGCCCGGAAACCGCTGCAAGCCTGACCTTCCTTTATGATCGTCCGCTGAATAATGGCCTCGGCTTCCAGGCTGCCCTCAATGGACGCTGGCAGAGCGACTCGACCGCTGGCGACCCGGACAATGAGCTCTACGACATTGATGGCTATGGTCTGCTCAATGGCTCGATCGGGCTCTACTCGATGGACAATGGCTGGGAGTTCTCGATCTGGGGCAAGAACCTCACGGACGAGTATTACTGGCAGCAGATCACATCGAATGCGAACGTGATCATGCGCTTTGCCGGTCGTCCGCGGACTTATGGTGCGACAATTTCCTACCGCTACTAAGCGCGTTTAGTCTGAAAATGAGAACGGGACCGGCCTCAAACCGGTCCCGTTTTGTCTTGTGTGAAGGAAGACGATGCCTGCACTGCAGAGCAGTGCGGTCATCACAGTTCACGAAGTTGGCTAGTGCTGCACTTCGGCGCGCGACCGCGCCGAAAGCATGCGCTTGGTCATGCTGGCGCGTATTGAATCGCTCATTTCGGACGCGGCATCTTCAATCGCATCCGCCTCGCAAGCATTCGCAAGCAGGACGAGTGCCTCGCTTAAAAGCAGCATCGACGTCGCGCGGTCGCTCTCACTATCGGGTAAATCGACCCGGTGATCCTCGATGTTCAGAAGGACAGCTTCGCCATCCGATATTACAAGTTTCAAGGTCCCCACCTCCCTTTAAGCGATCAGACTAACCTCTGATTTTCATCGGAGTCCAGACCCCTCCCCTACAAGGCGACCAACCACCTCTAGGCCGGCCGGCTCGCCTTCGTTGCCCGCGCTGCATCACGGCGATAATTACGCGCCGACATCAGGAGGCAGCCGATACTCGCTGCGTTAAACAGAAGTATCACCTGAAGCGCGCTTGCGAGCGGCCGTTCGGTCCCGGATGAGGCGAACCAGTCACTCAGCAGACCTGCAATCCACGGGCCACAGCCAATGCCGATCAGCGTCAGGCAGAACAGCATGAAGGCGGAGGCAAAGCTACGCATGCGGAGCATCACCAGCTCCTGAGAGGCCGTATAGGCAATCGAAGCATAGATGAGACCCACGAAGCTCGGCACGACATTCCAGGCATAGGCCCCCCAGACCGTATCCGCGCGCAGGAACATCCAGGCAAACGGCAGCGCGATCGCTGCGCAGGCTGCGATGATAAGCGGGCGCCAGCGAAGATCATGCTTCGACAGCCGGTCGCAGACCGCGCCGATAACAACAGCCCCAATGCTGCCTATACCGCCAATCAGCAGGCCGAGCGGCAGGGCGACATCGCCTGGCGACAGGTCATAGGTCCGCTGCAGGAGGCTTGAGGTGAAAACAAGGAAGGCGTTCGCCGATATGCAGATCAAGAGGCACCCGGCGAGCAGCCAGAGATAGGATGTCTGACCGAAGATGAAACGCAGCGTCTCGCCAAGGCTGGGTGCGTCGCCATCATCGATCGTCGCATCAGACCCGCCCCGGACTGGCTCTTTGAGGGTGAACCTGACAATGAGCGCCAGTAAGAGGCCCGGTACACCCGCCGCGAAGAACGCGACCCGCCAGCCATAAAGCTCATAGATGAACCCGCCCAGCGCAAAACCAGCGAGAATCCCAAGACCGATGCCGGTGGTATAGATGCCTAGCGCCGTCGCGCGCTGTTGCGGCGGATAGAGGTCTGCGATCATTGAGGTCGCGGGCGGCGTGCCGCCAGCTTCGCCAACACCGACGCCCATCCGCGCAAAGAGAAGATGCCAGTATGTCTGGGCAATCCCCGATAGCGCGGTCATGCCGGACCAGATGGTGAGCGCCAGCGCGATGATGTTTCTCCGGTTGCCTCGGTCAGCCCACATCGCCACAGGAATGCCGAGCGTCGCATAGAAAGCGGCAAATGCGATCCCGGTCAGCATGCCAAGCTGGCTATCGCGAAGCCCAAGCTCAAGCTTGATCGGCTCCAGCAGGATGACGAGGATCTGCCGATCCACATGGTTGAATGTATAGACAAGCGTCAGGACAGCGAGGACCCAAGCGCGGCCCGGCACGGTAGGAATGGTCGAGGTCTGGGTCTGCTGGGTCATGACTATGTCTCCAGTCGTTCGAGAAAGTCGGAAATTGCATCGATCGCGATCGGCTCATCGAGCAGAGGCGCGTGGCCGCGCTGAGGCACTGTGAAGAGACGCGCATCAGGATGGCGCCGGACCATGCGCTTTGCTGTGCCTTTTGAAAGAATATCGGACGTCTCGCCCCGGACGATCAGCATGGGGTGAGACTTCAGGGCGCCGAAGACCCGCCACATCGCGAATTTGGTCATCAGACCGGCTTTCGCTTCACCGAGCGACCTTGTGATCTCGGGGTCATAGTCGGCGACGACTTTCCCGTCGTCGGTCTCTCGCCAGGTGCGCCTGGCAAATTCCATCCAGTCGTCAGCCTCGAAGTCCGGAAATGCTTCAGACTGGGCCGCCTTTACCTTTTCCGCCGCGGCCTGCCAGCTGTCCACGGGCTGCGGGTCCTGGGAGTAAGACGCGATCCGGCGAAGGCCTGCCGGGTTCACCACAGGCCCGACATCGTTGAGCACCAGTCCACCGATACGCTCAGGCGACATGCGCGCCATGATCATGGCCATCAGCCCGCCCATCGACGTGCCGATCAGAGCCATCTTTGAGAGCTCAAGCTTGTCGGCGAGCGCGAACATGTCCTGCGCGTAGATCTGCGGCGAATACGTTTCTGGTTTGTCTGCGCGCTGCGACCGCCCCCGCCCGCGCACATCGACCGCAATAAACCGGTAGCGGTCGCCCAGTCTCGAAATCATAGGCTCGAAGTCCTTATGATTTCGCGTCAGCCCATGCATGCAGAGCACAGTTAGCTCAGCAGTTTCAGGCCCATAGGATCTGGCGAACAGATCAAGTCCGTCAGCGGATGTATAATGAATGTCGGTCAATGTTCTGCCCGGCCTCAAAAAACGGGGTGCGGCAACGTCTCGAAGACGCGGGCCGCACCCCATGGGAGGAATGATGACAAGCTAGAACTTGTAGTCGATACCGGCCGTCACTGTGCGCGGGTCACCGTAGAACCCCGTCAGGGTCCCTTCCAGGCCAAGCGTCGGCGTGAACGTACCGTTCGGATTGACGGTCACGAAGTTATACCCAGCGACGATGTATTCTTCATCGGTGAGGTTCTTGCCGGTCAGGCTGAAGCCCCAACGCCCGTCTGCTGTTTCCCAGCGGACGCTCGCATCCCAGAGAGTATACGCTTCCTGATCCAGGAACGGATTAGGCACCTCGAACTGGCTGGACTCACCACGATAGGAAAGCTGCGTATTGAGAAGCAGATTACCGCCTGCAAATGGCGTGTCGTAGGAGATCCGGCCATTGGCCGTCCAGTCTGGCGTGTTCTGGATGACGCGCTGGTCAGAGACATCATTGCCGAAAGCATCGATGAACTCATCGTACTCTGCGTCGAGATAACCGAGCGACCAGCCAATATTGAGGAGGTCTCCGGCATTCGCCATGTCCTCGGCAACCGTGGCCGTACCTTCGAACTCCACACCGCGGATTGTGGCGGCACCGGCATTGGTGGTCACACCCGAGAAGGAGTCGTTGACCCCGTCGCCATCGGTATCGACACCAATAGAGCCTGGAACCTGCACATCCTTGTAGTCGGAATAGAAGGCAGCGAGGCTGTAATTGATCCGGCCGTTGAACTGGCTGGCCTTGTAACCAACCTCGTAGGAATCCACCTCTTCAGGATCGAACTGCATGAAGGTGAAGACTTCATCATTCGAAACCGTGCCGTCCTGATTGAGGTCAGGCGCCGCAGTGGTCTGGCCACGCGGGTCGAAGGAGCCGCCCTTGAAGCCCTGCGAATAGGTTGCGTAGACATTCGAGTCCGGCGTCACCTTGTAGCCTACAGAGAGGCGCGGGCTGAAATCGTCGAAATCGGCCTCGCCATTGAAGTCTGACGTCGTCGCGATCAGGGTCGGATTGCCACCGAAGAACTCAGAGAACCCGCCAATATAGGTCCGGCGGAGGACCTGCGATGTTCTGGTGTCTTCGGTGTAACGCGCCCCGACAGAGACAGAGAGTTGATCGGTGAGGTCGTAGGTGAAATCACCGAACAGGGACCAGGTCTCCGTGCCGACATCGCCAAAGGTCTGTGCGTTGAGCCCTGGAAGCCCAAGAACGGCACCCGTCGTTGCAAGCAGAACGTCAAAAACGGTCGAGGCATTGGCATCGAGATAGTAGAGGCCAACGAGCCCATTCAGATTATCGCTCGAATAAAGAAACTGGAGCTCTTCAGAGAACTGGTCGTTCTCATAGATCGCCGGTACGTCGAGGTCGGCTTCAGGCAGGGAATCGAAGTCGATTGGCGAGGTGCTTTCATCTTCGCGATAGGCAAGGATGTTCTTGATGGTCCAATTGTCATTGAGGTCCCATTCAGCGACAAGAGAGCCGCCAAAAGCCTCAACGCGCTGTTCAACCGCTTCCAGGCCAGCCCGCGTGTCGAAGACATCGCCAAGCACAGGATAGGTAAATGGCGGGAACTGGTCCGGGATGAGCCGGTGTCCCTGGCGGGCGTTGGATTTGTCGAGCGAATAATCAGCGGCGGCACGAAGCTGGAAGTTATCCGCAGCGTCCCACTCTGCTGACAGACGTGCGCCGAAGAGCTTCTTGTTGTAATTTTCGTCGCCGGTGACGATGTTCTCACCGAAACCGTCGCGGTTGAAGCTCGCGGCGGCGGCGCCAACCCGGAACGTGTCAGTCACCGGAAGCGATGTCGTCACGACACCATCAAGCTGGTTATAGGTGCCCGCCTTCAGGTTGATCTCATAGGTCGGCTCATCGGAGAGGCCGCGCGTTACATATTTGATCGCGCCGCCGATTGTATTGCGACCGTAAAGCGTGCCTTGCGGGCCACGCAGAACTTCAACGCGCTCGACATCATAAACATCCAGAACAGCGCCTTGCGGGCGGTTGAGATAGACGTCGTCGACGTAGATGCCGACGCCGGCTTCAAAGCCAGCCACAGGGTCTTGCTGACCGACACCGCGAATAAACGCGGACAGCGTCGTATTCGTGCCGCGGGAAACCTCCAGCGTGACGTTTGGCGTAATCTTCGCAATCTCGGTGAGATCGGCAACGCCGAGGTCAGCCAGAAGCTCACCATCAAAGGCTGACACCGACAGCGGCACATCGACCAGGCTCTGCTCGCGGCGCTGGGCCGTCACGGTGACGGTATTGAAGCGGCGCTGATCCTGGGCCTCCTCGGCCTCGGTGGTCTCCTGAGCATAGGCAGTCGTGCCAGCTGTGAGAGCTATGGCCGAAACAAGGGCCAGGCGAACGGAATGCGGGGTATAGAGTTTCATGAGTTCCTCCCTTCATGCATCTTTGCGCATTGCAGGCAGGTGTCTCATTTCATTCAGGTGCCGCCATGACACTTATCGTCAGGCAGAGTGAACACTTTCGCTCAAGCCTAGGATCTCATGACTGAAATTCCTGCGCAAACGCGGCAGGGGTCTTGCCCTTCCAGCGCTTGAACGCGCGATTGAAGGCGCGCACATCAGAGTAATCGAGCGCTTCGGTTGCCTGCGCGACAGAGCAACCACGTTTCAGCATCGCCTCAGCCCGCCTGAGCTTTGCATTCAGCAGAAGGTCCCGGAAATGGCTGCCTTCCTCGCAGAGCCGCCGACGGAGTGTCGCGACGCTCATATCCAGCCTCTGGGCAATATCCATCTGACGAGTCAGACCGTCATCGATCAGGTCGAGCGTCCGCGCGGTGACACTTTGCCCGGCCGTCGATGGCTCACGTGCCTCAAGGTAGGACAATAAACGCGAGAACAGCCCATCGGCGCTGAGATCGATCTCGTCGCCTATCTTCGTCGGCTGGCACGCCCGGTCGAAATCATAGACGAGTTCATAGGCGGACGCGCCATATTCCAGCGGCACCGACCAGAAGCTGTTCTGCGGCCGCCTGCTTTCGCCGCGCTTGCGCGTCAGCTTGATCCGCTTCAGCGCGGTTTCCGCAACGCCATGGGTCAGGCTGTCCAGCAGGCAGTGGATCTTGATGATGAGACAGTCGCCGACCAGCTCTACGAACTCAGCATTCTCGCGCGATCTGTAGGGAAAATGGCTGTCGTCGACGATCAGCGACAGGCGGTCATCGCCATAGCGAACCGTATTGTACACATCGCCGTGCATCATGTTCATGTGCTCGGCCAGCGTCTCGATCGTCGCCAGAAGAGAGTTGGCATTCTGCATTTGCGACATCAGGAACTGGCCCGTCTTGAAGGTCAGTTTGCGGCTGGACAGAACCGCCGTCAGATCATCGGACGCCAGCGCAATGGTTCGCTGCACCCTGAAATAGTCGGCAATTGAGATCATGGCGCGGCCATCGGTGGCCGTGTCGGTTGCAGCGCCCTGCAAAAGCGACTCCGGATCAAGCCCATACTCGCCGGCTGCGTCGAGCAGCGGCTTTATGTCTTCAATCAGTACAGAGGCATGCGACATTGAGGATCCGGACTTCAAAAGCAATCAGGGGCCGGCAAGGAGCAGAAGCGTGATCGTCCTGATAGATAACAGCATTTGCGGGTTATGTCAGCGACGCGGCTTTCTTCCGCGACAGCTAGGTGCTGCCAGAGCCCCAGCGATATCCCTTCAGTCAGTTCCGGCTTGACCCGTCCTAGCGTCACCCGGTTAGCGATTGATGTCAGATGCGCCGAAAGAGTGCACACCGACACAAGGGAAGGAAATCCAATGTCCGATGCCGAAGCCACGCCCAGCGTCCTCTATGAGGTCGAAGACCATATCGCGACGATCACCTTAAACCGGCCCGATCGGCGCAATGCGTTGAACTTCGAAGCCTATGACCGGCTGGAAAAGGCGCTGAGGCGCGCTGTGACGGACGCGGATGTGCGATGCGTCATCGTGACGGGCGCAGATCCAGCCTTCTGTTCGGGCGACGATGTAAGAGAAATCATGGCGGCGCCGACGCCCGCCAATGCAGAACCTCGCTCGCCTACGGTGCGCCACCATCCGACCCCGGCCGCCATGGCGGCGCTGGAATGCGACAAGCCAGTGATCGCCGCGATCAATGGCGCAGCGATTGGCTGGGGAATGGAGCTGGCGCTCTATGCCGATATCCGTCTCGCCTCCGACAAGGCGAAATTCTCCGAGATGTTCATCAAGCGGGGCCTGGTCTGCGATGTCGGCGGCTTCTATCGCCTGCCCTCAATCGTCGGCCCCGCAAAGGCGGCCGAGCTGCTTTTTACCGGCGATGTCATCGACGCCGCAGAAGCTGAGCGCATTGGACTGGTCAGCCGGACCGTGCCGCATGACGAGCTGATGGCAGAGGCCCGCGCCCTCGCCGGCCGCATCGCCGAAAACCCGCCGCTCGCCCTTCGCTATATGAAGGAAGGCATCCGAAAAGGCACCTATGGAGATCCGCGCGAGCTTGGCGCCTGGGCCATCGAGACGATCCGCGCCCTGATGCAGACCGACGACCACAAGGAAGGCGTCGCAAGTTTCCTCGAAAAGCGCCCACCCAACTTTAAGGGGCGGTAGGGCGGTCGTCGCGAGCAACGAGCATTGCTGCCTTTCTGTTTCAGATCATTCAGGCGGATGACCAATGAGCGTCTCGTCACGGAGTGTAAGCGTGTCCCGTTTGTCCGCAGGAACCAGATCCTCCCACGAATAGCGCACAGGCACCTCTGCGACCGATTGAGGCGTGCGTAGTAGCAACTCGAAGGCATCCCGCGGGGCGAGTTTGAACGAATATTTGCTGGCGCCGTTGACTTCAGCAGGCGCGAGCGTCCCATCAGCCTGACGTTCAGACCCGACTATCCGCGCTCCTTCGTGCGTCCAAGGCACAGTGATTTCCGCAGAAACCTCTTCGTCAGCCATATTCTGCGCAAGGATGCGGGCGGTGTCGCCTTGCCGGGAAAACGCTTCGATCGTCAACGTCTCGGAAACCGCGAAGCCACCTTCAACCTGCCCAGCCTCAAAAGGCCAGTAATTGAACGACTTGGCGGCGCGTGCTGAGCGCGCAGGTGTTTCGGCATCGGATGGCAGAATCGCATAACTGAATCGACGGACAGGCATCCCCGAATAGAGGGGATTGGGTTTGCCTCGATAATTAGGTTGGGCGTTCATCAGGAAATGATCGATGTGCCCATCAACCCACTCCCGTCCGGGCATTCCCTGGTCGATGAGGACAATTCCTGAGCCATCTTCAGTATGGTGGCTTGACCAGAGCGATGCCGGCGCGATTTCGTTATTCAGACCCAGCATTTTGTGATCATGCGAGGCGCGCACGTCTTCGAGCTTTCGCGGCGGGCGAGGCAAGTCGCGGTCAAAGCCAAATGGCGTTCCCCTCAACGATTGAGCCAGTTCGCCGCCAAGGTCATGGCGTGCGACGAGAAGCAAGCCATCTGGTATACCTCGCGTGAGCGTTTGAAAGATGATCCGCTCGCCCTGTTTGGGGATCTGGACCCACCGCTCAATCTCAATTCCTTCAGCGGTCGACGTCACGGCTTTCACCGTCGTGAAGACCGGGCCATCAAACTGGGTCAACTCAGCTTCGTATTCCGATGTCCGACCAATAATCTCTCTGCGATTAGGCGGCGAGAGAATGTCGGTCAGACTTAAGTTCGCTGCTGGAACGCCGTGGTCGACCATCCAAACCAGCTCGTTGAGCCGACCCTCGACTGCGCTGGTATGATTGGCAAAGCCAATAGAGAGGATGTCGCCTGTGCGTTCATCGAACTCAACAATGAGGTCGTCTGCTTCAACGCGTCCAGTAAACGGTTCGACTTCAGCCTGTATCGCCTTGCTAGTAGAAAGCGGCTCTGTTGCAAAAGGAGTAAGCCCGCCAACACACCATAATGCGGCTTCGGTCATCGCTGGTTCGCACACCGCGGTGTCCGGCTGGGTTGAGACATCCAGCCAGAAATACGCTTCGCCGCGTTGCCAAGCGACCGGGTCGAAAGCGTTGTCTTCGCCCTGCGCAAGCTGAATTTCTTCTGTTTTCTCTCGGGTGAGAATATCCCGGTCGATGTAATTCCAGTCTTTCGTGCCTGTGAACACGTCCCCGGCGCCAGCACCCCACTGAAGTGCCCTATCTGCATTCAGAAGAACAAGCCACCAGGCATCATCGATTGTCTGTGATGGGTAGTCCATCCGGCCTGATAGAGACTGGACTGAAGCCCCTAATTCAGTAGCGATGAGACCGGACTCGGTGGATCTGAAAGATTGCTTGAGCTGCGGCAGGTTTCCCCAGAACGCATTGTAAGCGAATAGACTCGGGGTCGTGATCGTCTCGATATCATGATTAGCGAGGTCAACCGATCGAACGCTTTCCCAGTAATCGTCAAGTGTACCAAGGCAAGCTATCCTGCCCGTTCTGGCAGTCGTTTCCTGCGCTATCTCCAAAAGCCGGCCCGGGTCGTCAGGCTTTCGTGCATAGTCATGGCCGCCGACGCCCCAGAGAAACGGGAGGTCAGGCTGATACACAAGCTCGGGCACGATCTCCAGAAAAAGGTGGTCTACCCAGTGCTCCGGAAGTGGGCCCGTCTCACGAAACGCGATGCGCCACTTGGAATAATTCGCGATCGACGCGACCAGTGTTTCGGCACCGCTTGCCGCTTTCAATATATAGAGCTGATCCAAAGTCTCGGCGTTGCGAATATGAACCATGCTGTCGATACCAACCAGATCGAACAACTCTGCCATATTGGGCGTGATACCAAGCACGTCGATGAACCAGGCGTTGCTCGGCTGCTCGTCGAGTGCCGCGCCATACCATCCGCGCGCAGTACGCCCCATGTTTAGAGCGGTCGCCGCTTGAACAAGAGCAGGCTCAAACTCCACTGTAAATGCGTTGGCGATTGATGCCTTCTCCGCAGCCAATGCGGACCTGAATCTCTCGAAATCATTTGGCGCCAGGCTTTCAAGGGCAATTGCCGTTGGGACCTCTGAGAAAGAGAATGGGAAGCCGGACTCATCACCGGAATCCAGGAAAGAGATATAGTTGTTGATCATGTAGTTTCGCTCGGACGCAAAACCGGTGAGCCAGCCCGTCGCCGTGCCATGCGTATTCGGAACAACCCAGATCGGGTCCGACGCAGCCTGACATTCCGACTTGTCGAATATGTCGACCGAGCTGGCTTGATCGCCAGTTTGGCTCTGCGCGCTCGAAGGCATGGCTGTAACCGAAACCACTGCAGCCAGAGCTGTCAGACCAGCCCAAAGTCTCACCGAACTTGGATTAAACAACCCGATTCCCCCAATCTCAACGCAACTAATTCTTTACCTTACAAGGTCGTGTCAAACAGGAAAGAGGCGCCGTTGCCAAATGTTAGTGGGCAGGCGGCCGAGTAGGTGTCTTGCGGGTCAGGGATGTCGAGAACGAGACCTCTCCCTGACCGTCCGTATACGGCCACGAGCTGACGGAACGCAGGACGAACAGACAGGGCAGACCTACACCAATATATAAAGTAAGACCCGGATATGCCTGTAATTTAAACAAAATTTTCATTCCGATCTTCACCCTTTCGGGTGACGCCAGCGCCGGAATTTCTTTCTAGCCTCCCCTCCATCGACGGCAGCATTGGTTGCCAGAGCAACCGGGGGGCCTACAGGCGTGGCAGACAAAGTTAAGAAAACTCACATCAGGGGCAGCGAACGCAAGGGCGGGTTTGTCCTTCGGACCCTGCTTGCCTCTTCGGCCATCGCCGTCGTCCCCTTCTTTCTGCCTTGTGACTTCATGAAGGGCTATGCACAGGAAGTCGGCCCCCCAGGGCCTCCAGGACCTCCAGGGCCACCCGGACCGCAAGGACCATCTGGACCACCAGGTCCAAAAGGCGACCCCGGCGAAGAGGGTGCGCCCGGCAGACCTGGCCCAACAGGACCGCAAGGCGAAGCAGGTAATGATGGGGCGACCGGCCCTTCGGGACCACCAGGCCCAAAAGGCGACCCCGGCGAAGAGGGCGCGCCTGGCAGGCCTGGCCCAACTGGACCGCAAGGCGAAGCGGGTAATGATGGGGCGACCGGCCCTTCGGGACCACCAGGCCCAAAAGGCGACCCCGGTGAAGAGGGTGCGCCCGGCAGGCCTGGCCCAACAGGACCGCAAGGCGAAGCAGGTAATGATGGGGCAACCGGCCCTTCGGGACCACCAGGCCCAAAAGGCGACCCCGGTGACGATGGCTTACCCGGCCCGCAAGGGCCTCAAGGGCCCGCCGGACCACGAGGCAACGACGGTGCACGCGGGCCGGCTGGACCGCGTGGCCCCGTTGGAAGCGCCGGACCAGCAGGACCGGCAGGCCCAGTTGGCCCTGCAGGGACAACGGGCGCGTCAGGTGCTCAAGGACCAGCAGGTCCGGTCGGCTCTCCCGGGCCCGCGGGTCCGCAAGGAGCGACCGGATCGGCGGGCGCGCAAGGACCAGCCGGCCCGGCTGGCGCTGACGGTTCGCCAGGCACGCAAGGTCCCGCCGGACCCGCTGGCGCGGATGGCGCCAAGGGAGCTGACGGCAAGGATGGCGAAGATGGTGACGACGGGAAGGACGGCGAAGATGGCGCGCAGGGGCCAGCCGGCCCTGCCGGGACCGACGGTAAGGATGGCGAAGCAGGCCCGGCGGGTCCAGCAGGTCCGGCCGGCCCCGCCGGGCCGCCGGGACCACCCGGTGACAATGCCGAAATCGTGGAGACCGTCACCACTATCGTGAATGAAATCACATTGATCCAGGGGACAATGGGCGACGTTGGAGACCTCGACGTGTTCGACGATCCTGAAGACACTGAAACAGCGGTCGCGCCTCGCGACCTGCCTCAGGTCAGTGCGCCGGTGCAGGTCGGCGGAAACGGCCAGCAAGCCAGGGCGGAAATGGGTCATTCAGCCCCCAGCTCTGAGACGGCCTCCAATGCGTCCCAACGAACAATCGTCGGCGCAATCAATATGAACACGTCTTCCATCCGTCAGAATGAAGACGCCATTCGTCTGAATTCGGTTGGAATCGAGGGGAATTCATTGCGCATCAGCTCGCTGGAAAGCCAGTACGTCATGCTTAATGACTCGGTTCGCGCGACAACGCGCAGAATAAGCGACGTGGAAGGCGGGCTTGCGGCTGTTTCCTCTATGCCGGACCTCTATCTTGAAAAAGGGGAAAAAATGTCGGCGGCGGCAAGTATAGGCGGATATGATGACAATATCGGCTTCGGTACGGCGATAGCGGTCCGTGCCAACCAGAACTGGACCTTCGGCCTGACTGCGGCCCACGCCAATGGCCATTCGGCCGGCAAGCTCCAGGCCCGCATCGGCTGGTAGCGCGCTGATGATAGTGCGTCAAAAGGGGGGCGTGGCGAGCATTATTGAGAAACGCCCCCTCACTTTGAGCGCCGTTAGGCGGCTCGGGCAAAGCGCCGATCAAAAAGCTCGAACGCCAGCATCCCGATTGCCATGGCGGCGAGAAACAACAGGGCCGGCATGCCGCCAACCGTTAGCGCCGCGATGGCTGGCCCCGGACAGAGGCCAACAAGCCCCCACCCGAGCCCGAAGAGAACCGCGCCGACCGCGAGCCGGGCATCCACTTTCTTGTTGCCCGGCACCTGAAACCGGTCTGCGAGAACGGGCCGTGCGCGTGTCCAGACGAGGCGGTAGCCGATTGCGGTAACAATCAATGCCGCGCCCATGACAAAGGCGAGCGACGGATCCCAGTTTCCAAACAGGTCGAGGAAAGCGATGACTTTTTCTGGATTTATCATCTGCGAGATGACGAGGCCCAGTCCAAAGACAAGACCAGCCACAAGCGCAATCAGGTTTCGTGCCATGGGCCTATCCTCCAATCATGGGTTTGATGAGGGCAACAGTCGCCATTCCGGCTGCCATGAAGAGGGCAACTGACACCATTGAGCGCGGCGAGAGGCGAGATAAACCGCAAACGCCGTGGCCGCTGGTGCAGCCTGATCCGAGACGGGTTCCAAACCCCACGAACAGCCCGCCTGCAATGATCAGCGGCACGCCTGCCTGCATGTCGAAAGCCGGGCGTTCACCCGCAACGAGCCAGTAAACGAGCGGCGCGGCAAGAAGTCCCGCGACAAAGAAGACGCGCCAGAGGCGGTCGCCGCGATCTGCGAACACCGTGCCTGAGAAAAGGCCACTGATTCCGGCGATCCGACCATGAAACGCCATGAGCAGGACAGCGGAGAGGCCGATAAGGGCCCCGCCGACACTCGCACTGACAGGTGTGAAGTTTTCCATACGCCATATTCCCGATCATTTACAATTGACGTTTCTGTAAAACGTATAATATAAAAGAGCAAGTGAATTTGGGAGGACTGATCATGCCGGACATTCCGTCAAACAATCAGGTCGCACAGATCGGCTCAGCCGCGCCGGATTTCGATGCCCGCACAACTGAGGGCCATGTCCGCCTTTCGGACTATCGGGGCCGGTGGTTGGTGTTCTTTTCCCATCCGGCAGACTTCACGCCGGTCTGCACATCGGAATTCATCGCCTTCGAGAAACAGATCGACGCCTTCAGCAATCTTGAGTGCGACCTGCTCGGCTTATCCGTCGACAGCCTCTATTCCCATCTCGCCTGGGTGAAGGACATCGAAACCAGATTTGGCGTCCGGATTTCCTTTCCGATCGTCGAAGACATCTCCATGGCGATTGCCCGCGCCTACGGCATGATCCACTCAGCGTCTGGTTCGACCGCGTCTGTGCGGTCTGTCTTCTTCATCGACCCGGACGGCATTATCCGCGCACTTATACATTATCCGCTTGCTGTGGGCCGGTCGGTCGAGGAGATCTTTCGGGTTCTCGCCGCCTTGCAAACATCTGAGGCCGATGGTGTCTCGACGCCTGAAGGCTGGCGCCCGGGCGACGATGCCGTGCTTCCGGCACCGACGGATATGCGCCAAGTCGACGAGCGCGCCGCAATGGACGGGCAGGCCTGGTATCTGACGCCGAAAGGCAGCCCGCAATGACCCAGACCCTAGAGACGATGGAGCCGCTGGCCGACGAGGCCGCAGGGCTGCTGAAAGCGCTCTCGCACCCAGCGCGGCTGATGATTTGCTGCCAGTTGCGTGACCGCGAAATGTCCGTCAGCGAAATCGAAAGCGCGCTGGACATACGCCAGCCGAGATTGTCGCGCGAACTGGCAAAGCTTCGCGAAGAAGGCCTCGTCGAAACCCGCCGTGAAGCGAAGTCCATCTTTTACAGCCTCGCTGACAATTCACGCGTGGGCGCAATGATTGATGCGCTCTGTGTCGTCATGCTCGACAAGGTGGTGCCCGGCTCACGTCCGCTATCACGCGTCGCCCGCAATGCTTTTCTACAGAAGAACCTGACTGAGGGTGCTGGGCAATTTGCCCGCATTCTCGATTGATTAATTGGAGACCAAGCCATGCAAAAACCAGAAGTGAAAGCCTTCTTTGACGAAGCCACCAATACGATCAGCTATGTGGTCTGGGACAGCACCACCAACCAGGCAGCAATCGTCGACTCGTTGCTAGACTTCGATCAGGCATCGGGACGCACGATGACGAAGTCAGCGGACCTCATGATCGCCTTCGTGAAGGAGGCTGGACTGAAGGTTGACTGGATTATCGACACCCACGTCCATGCCGACCACCTTACGGCGGCCCCCTATATCAAGAGCCAGCTTGGTGGGCGCACCGGCATTGGTGAGCATATCGCCACCGTGCAGAAGGTCTTCGGCGAAATCTTCAATGAAGGCCAGGAATTCCACACGGACGGCAGCCAGTTCGACCATCTCTTCAAGGATGGTGAAACCTACGAGGTTGGCAACATCGATGCCCGCGCAATCCACACGCCCGGACACACGCCGGCCTGTATGAGCCACCTGATCGGTGACGCACTTTTTGTCGGCGACACGATTTTCATGCCTGATTTTGGCACCGCGCGTTGCGACTTCCCGGGCGGTGATGCCGGTACGCTCTACGATTCCATCCAGAAGCTATTCGCCCTGCCGGACGAGACGCGCGTCTTTCTCTGCCATGACTACAAGGCGCCCGGGCGCGACGAGTATGTGTGGGAGACGACCATCGCTGAGGAAAAGGCGCACAACAAGCATGTTCACACGGGCATCTCAAAGGAAGAGTTCGTCAAAATGCGGACGGAACGCGATGCGACCCTCGAGATGCCGAAGCTGATCCTGCCCTCCGTCCAGATCAATATGCGCGCTGGCCAGATGCCACCCGCCGAAGAAAACGGCAAACGCTACATGAAGATCCCGATCAACGCCTTGTGAGCGGGTAAACAACAAAAAGGGCGCTAATCGGAGGATAGAATGGCCATCAGAACACACGACATCGTCATCATTGGCGGCGGGGCAGCAGGTATCGGGACTGCCTCGAGCCTGCTCAAGCGTAACAGCGAGCTGGATATCGCTATCGTCGAGCCAAACGAGGATCACTACTACCAACCTGGCTGGACGATGGTAGGCGGCGGTGTGTTCAAACCAGAACAGACTGTTCGCAAGATGGCTGGCCTGATGCCCAAGGCCGCTACCTGGATCAAGGCAGGCTGCCAAAGCTTTCAGCCTGAGCAGAACACGATCACGCTCAGCGACGGCAGCCAGATCGGCTACAAGTATCTCGTTGCAGCTCCAGGCCTGAAACTGGACTGGGATGGCGTTGAAGGGCTTTTCGAAACGCTCGGCAGTAACGGCGTCACATCAAATTATCGCTTCGATCTTGCGCCCTACACCTGGAAACTCGTGAGCGAACTGAAATCGGGCCGCGCGCTCTTCACGCAACCGCCCATGCCGATCAAATGCGCCGGTGCCCCTCAGAAGGCTATGTATCTGGCCTGCGACGCCTGGAGGCGGCGCGGCGTCCTCAAGGATATTGAGGTGGAGTTTCACAATGCCGGCGGCGTCCTGTTTGGCGTGCAGGAATACGTTCCCGCCTTGATGAGCTATGTCGAGAAATACGGCATCGACCTCTGCCTCAGTGAAAAACTTGTCGCTGTGGACGGTCCGGCGAAGCGGGCAGTATTTGAAGTAACTGGCAAAGACGGCGATGTATCTCGCACCGAACGTGACTTCGACATGATGCACGTTACGCCGCCTCAAAAGGCGCTCGATTTCGTGGCCGCAAGCCCGCTTGCCAATGATGCAGGCTGGATCGATATCGACCCGGAAACTCTGCGCCATATCAGGTACGAAAACGTGTTCGCACTTGGTGACGCCGGATCGACGCCGAATGCGAAGACAGCTGCAGCGGTTCGCAAGCAAGCCCCGATTGTCTCACATAACCTTCTGCGCGTGATGCAGGGGCTTGAGCCTAACGCCCATTATGACGGCTACGGGTCATGCCCTCTGACCGTGGAGCGTGGCAAGATCGTTCTGGCCGAGTTCGGATACGGTGGAAAACTTCAGCCGACCATGCCGACCTGGATGCTGGATGGCACCAAACCAACCCGCCTAGCCTGGTTCCTGAAAGAGCGTATGTTGCCTGGCATCTATTTCGACATGATGCTGTCTGGTAATGAGCTTTTCGCCAAGCCAGACTTAAATCTCGACAAGGCAGCCTGAGACAGCCATGGCATTCCGGCCCGCCAGATACTTCCCCATCCTCGAATGGGGCCGCGAATATCGCCGCGATACGCTGGTCAATGACCTGATCGCGGCGGTGATCGTGACGATCATGCTGATCCCGCAATCGCTCGCCTACGCAATGCTGGCGGGCCTGCCACCTCAGATCGGGCTATACGCGTCCATCCTGCCGCTGATTGCCTATGCAATCTTTGGCACCAGCCGGACCCTCGCGGTCGGCCCGGTTGCCATTCTCTCACTCATGACCGCTGCGGCGGCCGGTAAAATCGCGCCACAGGGAACCGAAGCATATATCCAGGCCGCGCTTATCCTTGCGGTTCTGTCGGGCGCCATGCTGCTAGTTCTCGGGTTGCTGAAAGCGGGGTTTCTCGCCAATTTTCTGAGCCACCCGGTGGTCTCCGGTTTCATCACCGCCTCTGGAATTATCATTGCTGCCTCGCAGCTCAAGCACATCTTTGGAATTGATGCAGGCGGCCACAATCTATTCGAAATCATCGTCTCGCTTGTCCGCAATCTTGGAAGTATGAACCTTGCGACCGTCATTATCGGTCTTGCCTCCCTCATCTTCCTGTTCGGCTCGCGCCGTTTCCTTAAACCTGCCTTGATCAGGGCCCGACTATCCGAGAAGGCCGCCACCATCATCGCGCGGACGGGGCCGGTCATCGCCGTCATTGCAAGCATTCTCGCGGTCGCCCTTCTCCAGCTTGACGAGGCAGGCGTACGCATTCTCGGCGACGTCCCACGCAACCTTCCCGAGCTTGGTCTTCCAGCATTCAACCGGGAGATCTGGCTTCAGCTCATGGGCTCCGCCGCCCTGATAAGCCTCATCGGCTTTGTAGAATCGGTCTCGGTTGCCCAGACGCTGGCCGCCAAGAAACGCCAGCGCGTCGACCCCAACCAGGAGCTTATCGGGCTTGGCGTCGCCAGCCTGTCAGCTGGCGTCTCCAGCGGCTACCCGGTAACGGGCGGCCTCGCGCGCTCAGCGGTCAATTTCGATGCTGGGGCAGAAACACCTGCCGCGGGCGCCTTCACCGCCGTCGGCATCGCCCTCGCGACCCTCTTCCTGACGCCCTATCTCTTTTTCCTGCCGCAAGCGGTCCTGGCAGCGACCATCATCGTCGCCGTACTTTCCCTGGTCGATCTCAAGGCCATACGGCAGGTCTGGTCCTATTCGAAGTCAGACTTCAGCGCGATGGCTGCGACCATCCTCGTCACCCTGTTTGCAGGTGTCGAACTCGGCGTGACGACCGGTGTCGCCCTGTCGCTCTTCCTGCACCTCTATAATACCAGCCGCCCGCACTTTGCCCTGGTCGGTCAGGTGCCCGGCACCCATCACTTCCGCAATGTGAACCGTCACCGCGTTGTTATCTCTGACACGGCTCTCACCATCCGCATCGATGAAAGCCTTTATTTTGCGAATGCCCGCTTTCTAGAAGACACCGTCTATTGCGTCGTCAGCAATCGGCCAGACCTCAAACATCTTGTCCTCATGTGCTCTGCCGTGAACAGGATCGACGCGAGTGGCCTGGAAAGCCTTGAAGCCATCAATGAACGCCTGCGCGACGCCAATGTCGACCTCCATCTTTCGGAAGTAAAAGGCCCTGTCATGGACCGGCTGAAGCGCTCGCACTTCCTCGAAGAGCTGAGCGGAAACGTCTACCTCAACACCTATGACGCGATGGAGGACCTCGACCTCGATTGCGTACAGGCCGCCTTCAGCAAGGACGCCAAAACCACAAGCCCGGACGCAATCCCCTGCCCCTCTCTCGCGCTGGCCGGTTTCGAGCGTGCTTAGGTTTACACCGGCCAACTGGCGAAGCTCACAGAAGCAACAATAGCCTTTTTGTGGCTGGATGGATGCCTCCGAACATGCCTCTACCACAACGTCTCCAAGGGCGGGGTGACTCAGGATTCCGGTTGCGGTATCAGTCCCATCGATTCACGCTTGGGAAAATTGTTCTGACCCAATTGCCTGCAATCGAAATCCACGAGGAAGCCTAAGTGCTATCATTCGAAGACACACTTCGCGGCAGGAAATGCCTGGTCACAGGCCAGACGGGGTTCACCGGCGGGTGGCTTTCAGTCTGGCTCAATAAGATCGGCGTTGCGCCTTCGGGATTTGCGCTTGCGCCGCAGACCACGCCCAATCTCTACGAGGCCGCATCGGTTGGTGAAGCAGTCGACGACCGGCTGATCGATCTTCGCGATTTTGAGAAAATTCGCGATTTCGTAGACGAAAAAAAGCCGGAAATTATCTTCCATCTCGCGGCGCAGCCCATTGTTTCGCGCGGTTTTGAAGACCCGCTTGAGTCGTTTCACGTTAATGCGCTTGGCACTGCAAACCTTCTGGAAGCAGCCCGTCTGTCCAAGAGCGTCAAAGCTGTCGTCTGCATCACGACCGACAAGGTTTACCACGAGCAATCCTGGCCGTGGGCTTATCGTGAAAGTGATACGCTAGGCGGCAAGGACCCTTATAGCGCCTCCAAAGCGGCGGCCGAAATCATCACGCGCTCCTATCAGGAAACACTCTCTGGCCGAGGGAACGGGGTCCGCATCGCGACCGCCCGCGGCGGAAACATCATTGGTGGAGGGGACTGGGCCGATAATCGCATTGTTCCAGATTTCGTTCGCGCTCATCTTAGCGGATCCAGACTTCCACTCCGCAACCCGGGCGCAGTGCGGCCTTGGCAGCACGTGCTCGCTCTCTGTCATGGCTACCTCGCACTGGCGGCCGGTCTGATAGGCGAGAACGGAGACAAGTTTGTTGGCGCCTACAATTTCGGACCATCAGATCAACGCGGGTTTACGGTTGCCGAGCTGATCAATGCCCTCAACAAGAATTGGCCCGCAGTAAGCACAGACATGGAGCCAGGGTGGTTTCCAGAAGCTGGTTTTCTTCGCGTCGATTCCTCTAAAGCGCACCGCGACCTTGGCTGGGTGCCACCTCTGAAGTTTGAAGATACCGCTCGTCTGACAGCGGAATGGTATCGGGGTTATGCCAAAGACGACAGCTCGGCGCGGGCTCTGACTGAATCGCAAATCGATTTCTACCGAGACGCGATTGCGGCTGCAGGTAGCTAAAGTGCGCGTTCTAATCACAGGTGCAAACGGGTTTATTGGTCGATGGCTGACGCGCCGATTGGCGGCTGATGACGCCGTTGAAACCGTCGCGGCGATACGCGCGCCTAATTCTGTTCAGTTTGAGGGAGCTCGAGCCACCAGGCTTTCAGATCTTGCCGACCGCACCGAAGTGCACGACGTCATCAATTCGGTTGCACCTGACATTATCATCAATCTTGCCGCCTATGGTGTGAGCCCGGACAGGCGCGACCCTGTCGCCATGTTTAATGTGAATGCAGCGGCGCCAGTCGCGATCGTCCAGGCCGCGAGCGCCCTCGGAGCGGCGGTCGTTGGCGTTGGTTCGCAGAGCGAGTACACGGCGAACAACGTTGTAGAGCAGCAGATTCAGGAGACCGATCCAATCGGTTCGCAGGCGCTTTATGGCGCCTCCAAAGCGTCCGCCTGGCTAGGGGCGAGCGCTACAGCCCGCCAGCTTAATTGCTCATATATTCACCTTCGGCTCTTCAATACTTACGGGCATGGGGAGGCCGCGCATCGGCTGTTGCCCACCCTCGCGCGAGCAGCTAGGACCGGCGACAAAGCAGTGCTATCAGATGGGCTTCAGGTGAGAGATTTTGTCTATATCGAAGACGCGGTCGAAAGTCTGGTCGCCGCTGCTCATCTGGCCAACAGGCAGCGTTCAGGACTGGTCGAGGCGGTGAATGTCTGCTCGGGGGACGGGACAAGTGTCCGCCGGTTTGCTGAAATCGCTGCCAGCGCGTTTGGATTGCCCCCGCAACAACTCTCTTTCGGTACGATCGGCCGTCGGCCAGACGACCTTCCCTATATCGTCGGCTCGCCAGAAAAGGCCTTTTCACTCTTGGGGTGGACCGCCCGACACAGTGTCTCTGAAGGACTGGCCAAGGTCGCGGCCATGCAGGCAGCACCAAACTCTGAGAGCCTCCAATGACGGAGCGTGCTAATCTTTCAAAAGCGGCCTCGCCGCGTAAGCTCATCAGTATCTGCATCCCGGTTTTCAACGAGGCCGAGAATGTTGACCGCCTCGTTGAGCGTTTGGCCTCAATGACCGAGGCGGAACCGGGCTACGATTTCGAGTTTCTATTTACCGACAACGCAAGTACCGACGCCACGTTCGAGCGTCTATGCGAGCTGTCAGTGGCGGACAAGCGCGTTCGGGTGCTTCGGTTTTCGCGAAACTTCGGCTTTCAGAAGTCGATTCTGACCAACTATCTCAACTGCAGGGGCGAGGCCGCGGTCCAGATTGATGCCGATCTGCAAGACCCTCCTGAGTTAATCAGCGAATTCCTCCGCGCGTGGGAGACTGGCTACAAGGTTGTCTACGGAGTTCGTCGCCGGCTGCCTGAATTCTTTCTCAAACGGTGGGGGCGGCGGCTGTATTATCGCCTCGTGACCTTGCTCAGCGAGACCGATCTTCCCAAGGACGCGGGTGATTTCCGGCTGATTGACCGTGCGATTATTGAAGAGCTGCGCCTCATGCAGGAGCAGTCGCCTTATCTTCGCGGTGCGATCGCCGCTATGGGACATGCACAAACGGGCGTGGTTTATGACCGCGACAAACGAACGGCCGGAAAATCGAAATTCGGCATTGCGAAGCTGGTAGAATTCGGGATCGACGGCATTACCAGCCAGTCGACCCGCCCGCTTCGTTTCGTCACCCTGTTCGGCTTCCTTGTGTCTTTCGCGTCAATTCTGGCGGCCTTTGCCTACCTTGCGAATTTCATATTCAGTGCAGAAAGAACGCCGGACGGCTTCACGACACTGATACTAATCGGACTTGCGTCACTTGGTCTGAATTCTCTTTTCATCGGCCTGTTAGGCGAATACGTTGGCCGGATATTCAATAACACCCGCGGCTTGCCTATGGCGGTAATTACAGACCGCGTAGAGCATGTTAATGGGCGCGATCAAACAGAGAGCGCCGCTGATTTGACGGGGAACCGCACATGAAAGTCGTCATCCTTGCAGGCGGTTTCGGTACGCGCCTGGCCGAAGAAACTGACGCCAGACCCAAGCCCCTCGTTGAAATCGGCGGGAAGCCAATCCTGTGGCACATCATGAAGGTCTACGCTGCGGCGGGCTTCAATGAGTTCGTGATCTGCTGTGGCTACAAGGCCTCGATGATAAAGTCGTATTTCGCCAACTATTTTGTGCAGAATTACGATCTTACCGTCGACCTCGCGCGCAACACTCTCGATTTTCATGGCAAGCCGCAGGAGTCCTGGCGGGTCTCTCTCATCGACACAGGCCTTCACACGATGACTGGCGGCCGGGTCAAGCGGGTCGCCGAGTACCTGAACGGTGAGACCTTTTGCCTGACCTATGGAGACGGCGTTGCCGATATCGATATCAAGGCCCTGATCGCGCACCACAAGAAAATGAAACGAAAAGCCACTGTAACGGCTGTTCCGGCACCTGGCAGGTTTGGCGTGCTCGGGACAGACGGGTCTGGAATTGTGCAGCAGTTCCGCGAAAAGCCTCACGATGAAGTCGGCCGGATAAATGGCGGCTTTTTCGTTCTGGAACCGAGCGTCTTTGACTATATCGACGGCGATTCCACGAGTTTTGAGCGCGAACCCTTGCAGAGACTTGCGGCCGATGGCGAACTTGCCGCCTATGAACACTCCGGGTTCTGGCGTCCTATGGATACGCTGCGCGACAAGCGTGAACTCGAAACGCTATGGGAAAGCGGCAATGCCCCCTGGAAGGTCTGGTAAATCATGGATCCTGCACAAAGAGCCGTCGCTGAAGAGTTTGACCGCTATCAGGAAAACTACAAATCGGCCGTCGACGATGCACTGGCATTCTCGTCCCTGAATGCGGATTTCTTCACAAAGGTCAAAGAAGCCTACCTCGTCGACCTGATCGAAGATGGGCTGGGCCCCGTTGATCAGCAAACCGTCCTCGATGTCGGCTGCGGGGTCGGGGTCTATCACGGCATGCTCGCCCCCAAACTGAAGGCCCTTCACGGCTGCGATGTGTCCGAGGCCTGTCTTAAGCGCGCCGAGGAATCCAATCCATCGGTCAACTATAAATCCTATGACGGCGCGACGCTCCCTTACGAAGATGGGAGCTTTGATCTCGCCTTCGCGATTTGCGTCGTACATCACGTACCACAGGAAAGCTGGCCGCATTTTTTCTCCGAAATGGCGCGCGTTGTGCGCGCCGGTGGTCTTGTTGCCATCTTTGAGCACAATCCGCGCAATCCGCTGACAATGCGGGTCGTCAACAACTGCCCATTCGATGCCGATGCGGTTCTCCTGAATTCTAAGGAAACCTCGCGGTTGATCACCGAAAGCGGTCTCGATATCTGGCGCCGCAAACACATTCTGTCGATCCCAGCAGCCGGATCTGCGCTGCGAAGCGTTGACCAGATGCTGTCCTGGATCGGCCTCGGTGCACAGTATTATGTCGCCGGCCGCCGAACAGGCTCATGAGCATGGCTCAAAGTGCACAAAACCCAGGTGTATTCGGCAGAGCCAGAGAATGGTTCGACTTTCTGACGAAAGCCCGCTTTATTCGCTTTGGGATGGTGGCCGGTTTTTCCGGTGCCGTTTATTTCGTCGCCGTCTTCATCTTCTCGAAATTGGCAGGCATCTCCCCAGGCCTCGCCAGTGCGCTTGCATATTGCGCCGCCATCCCGGCCAACTTTCTTGGACAAAAGCTCTTTACCTTCCGCTCCACGAACAAGCCCGTTCAGGAGATCGGTCCTTATCTGCTGCTTCAGGCCGTCAATATTGCTATCTCCGGTCTCACCATGTCGGTTCTGGTAAACCAGCTGGGGGCGCCAGTGCTCGTGGGCGGGGCTGGCGTCATTCTCACCATTTCCGTCGTCAGCTATTTGTCGATGGCCCTCATCTTTTCAAACAGGCCGCGCGAAACCTCGCGGCAAAGTGGAGGCGAGCGCTGATGCGATCCCTTTTGAAACTCCCCGCCATGTATGAAGGATTTCAGGCCCGACTGGGTTTCGCGCAAGCGAGAAAGAAAGCCTTCGACCGTCACTTGTCGATCCCTCCAAAAAGTCGGGTTCTCGACATTGGATGCGGCCCGGGAAACATCATCCAGTACCTTCCAGACGACATGGATTATCACGGGTTCGATCTGGAGCCCGCATACATTGAATCGGCTCAGAAACGCTTTGCCGGACGGCACACTTTCCATTGCCGCGAGTTCGATCTTGCTGCCGCCGAAGAGTTCGGCCCGGCTGACGTCGTCATGTTCAATGGTGTCCTGCACCATATGGATGACGAGATCGCGTTGAGCGTCCTTCAGGCCGCCAAGAAAGCGATTGGCGACACCGGTTTGGTCTTCACACTCGACGGGTGTTACAAGCAAGGCCAGTCACGTCTGGCGAAGGTCCTGCTCGACCTTGATCGCGGCGAATACGTTCGCGACGAAAAGTCTTATGAAGCCATCATGCGCAGCGTATTCGACGATGTCGAAATACACGTCCATGAGGATTTAAGCCCCATTCCTTATACGTTCGCGATCATGGTCGGGCGGACCAATACTGTGGCTGCGAATTCATAGCCGTAAACTTAGGGCGATAATTTATGCTGTACGAGGTTTTTACGGGAATCGTCCTCTTTGGATTCTTCACGGCGCTGGGGCTTGTCGCGATTGTCCCGCTTGTTCGCGAAGCGTCTCGATCAGATGCAAAGACGGCCACTAGTCTGGTTCTGTGTGCGCCTGCCCTTGGCCTCGCGGTGACCACCATTCTTGTGGTGGCGTGCTATTTCTACCTGGGGGCCACCCAGCTTTGGGCCTGGCCAGTAACGATAATTGCAGGTGTTCTCGCCCTGGTTTTAGCAGGCCGCATGCTATGGAAGCAGAGAAAGTCTTCTCAGGTTTCGCTCAAGCCTGGGCTCGGTATTGCCGCTATTGCTTGTGTCGCCGCCATCTATGCCACGCCGCCGATTGTGTCTGGTCCAGACGCCGTGTTCATTCGCGCGGATTCATCCGACGCCTTTATGTATGTGACACTTTCGGAAAACACACGCGTTGCTGACCGCGACCTGCTACGTGCCGCGGGCCGAGGAGAGTTGCTGGCCGACGGGCAAACCCCTGCGGCAACGGAGTTGGTAAAACGAAATCCGCTCGGCTTGTACTCTGCTCGCTTTGTTGATCGCCTGCGATTGGGCACCTATTCGATACTTGGCTGGTTCGCACATCTCACATCGCTCCCCGTTTCCAGTATTCTCTGGATTTTTGGCGGTGTAACTAGCGCAGCTTCAGCCGCCGCCGCATTTTCGCTGGCTCGCGTCATGGGTGCAGGAACACGTTTTGCTGCGCTCGCATCCGTGGCTGTCGCGACTGGCTACTGGCAGTTCGTTGCCATTGACCGGGAAAATTTCAGCACGGCACACGTGCTCCCACTCCTGCTGTCGATTGCTGCAATATGGCCGTCCGTCTGGGAGAGGCTAACGGGGTCTGAACGGGGATTTCGGGAGGCATTGCCGAAGACCATCGTCGCCCTGGGCTCGATCTCGGTCCTCTATGCCGCAACGTTCATCGCCTATATCGAGATGCTTCCCTTTGCCTTGGCCGCCCTGCTTTTGGCCGCCTTCATAAGCATCGCCAAAATGGAAAGCCGCCCCCTGCCGGCACTTGCTGCGTTCTGCTTGCCCATAGGCGTAGCCGTGGGGATACTGCTTCTCTCAAATCAGCTGTTTCATAACATTGCGGTTTTCATGGCACAGCTGAATCTGGCCGCCTCCGTCGACTCCTCGATCGGGGATTATCCGACCCACGAATTCATGCTTCAGAATCTGATGACGGCAACAGTCGGTCTTGCATGGATTGATGGTGTCATTCGCGGCGCCGGAATCGACTGGCGGATCGGCGCGAGTCTCGAATGGACGATTTCATTCGCTACGACCCTTGTTCTGATTTCACTGGCTCCTCTGACGCTCCTTCGGCGCTATGCAGCTCTTCGTTTTCCATATGCATTGATGTGCGCTGGCATTATCGTCGCATTTTATGGCGTTTGGCTTCCGGACCCGTATTACGTTTTAAAAGGTATGCCTATCGCGGCGCCATTCATGGCCGTTCTCATCTCAGTCTGGCTGTCAGCGGTCACAAATGAAGTTCAGCGCGCCAGCCCTCGTCACCACTTCAATCCGGCTACCGTCAGATCTCTATCAATCGCACCAATCGCCTCTTTGGGCGCGATCGCGACGTTTGGAGGTGTTGCAACGGTCACCACAGTTTCGAATGAATATCCAAATTACGTGACGTTCCTCGAAAAAGAGAGACAGTTCGATATCAGGCCGATAATCGAAGCCGCCAAGGCGCGGCAGGCGTGCGGCCTGATCGTCTCCATCAATCCGGTACATCAACAATGGGGTTGGGCCGCGTATGTCGTCGAGCAGACGGCACCGCTGCATCCCATCTATACCGATGGATACCTCACAGATAACGCCCCGCAGATGGCCCAGCTCAATTTGGATAATGATGTGGCGTCAGCAGATTTCGTAATCGCGGAACAAGGCGATCCACGCTATGCGGACACCCGGCCGATCGTCATTTACGGCGGACTGGCTCTATCCGCCCTAACGGATGCGACCGAATGCAAATGAAATTGAACGCTCATTCCCCCAATTCGGGCCTGCACAGACCTCTGAAAGCACCGCTTTTCAAAGTCGTAAGCTGCGGCGCGCTTGCGGGCTTTATCGCTCTCTCAGCCTGTGGACCTACGGTGGTATTTGACCGCGAATACAGGATCGTCCCATCAGATGCAGACGTGAAATATCAGGTTAAAGGGTCCGAGAAACTCAAAGCTGACCTGCCCGCAGGTGGTCTAATCCATTTCATTTTCGAAGATTTACCCGTTGAAGGCGGTGACCGTCTCGAAACGACCGTTCAGATGTCATTCCCGGAAGGGCGACTGGATTTATTCCTGATGGCTCATTGCGGCGTGGCCAACGACCCTGAATTCACGAAAACGCACTGCATGGCCAGCAACGGCAGCCAGTCCTGTTCTATTTCACACCAGTATTCCAAGGATTTTGAATGCGTTCGAACGTCAATTCATAATCCAACGAGCAACCCCATCACTGTCAATATTTCGAAAGTGACAATCAAGGAGTTCGCAAACTGAACTTCAGTGGACGTGATGGCGCTGCTAGGCTTGGCCGACCTTCCTGAATCGGCCTTTCGAAGGAAACTTACCCCGCCCCGTGGTGATATCCACTGGCCGCCTTCAGCCCTTGCCACGGCCCTTACTTGTGGCATTATAAGTGTCATAAGTTGGGGCAGCGCATGCGGTTGGTCAGATGGTTGGTTGTGCTTGTTTCGGGCGTCTGTCTTTTCGGCGGGCTTTCCGGGCAAGCACAACCGGAAATGGCGCCTTCTCCAGAGGCAACAATTACCCGACCGAACTTCGTCATCCTGCTGATCGACGACGCGGCCTTTATGGACCTTGGCGTCTATGGCGGTGAGGCGGCAACACCAAACATAGATACGCTTGCCGCACGCGGGGTGATGTTCACGCGTTATTATACCTCGCCGCTCTGTGCGCCCTCGCGCGCGATGCTGCTGACGGGCGTCGATAATCATCTCACAGGCGTTGCGACCATTCCGGAGGTCCTGCCGCCGGAACATATCGGTCAGCCTGGCTATACAATGGAGCTGGAGCCTGGCGTCCAAACAATCGCGGCCAGACTAAAGCCGCTCGGCTACCGAACGCTCTTTACCGGCAAGTGGCATCTTGGCAGCGGTGAAGGCGCCCTTCCCTCGGATCACGGGTTTGAACGGTCTTTCGCCCTCGATGCATCCGGCGCGGACAATTGGGACGACAAGTCCTACATGCCCTACTATAGCGACGCTCCCTGGTATGAGGATGGCGCGCCCGCCGACCTGCCGGACGACTTCTACTCGTCTGAATTCATCGTCGACCGGATGATCAGCTATCTGGAAGAAACAGACGAGACGGCACCGTTCCTCGCCTATCTCGGATTTCAGGCTATTCACATTCCTCTCCAGGCACCCGCGGAGATCACGGCAAAATATCGCGGCACGTACCAGGATGGTTGGCAGGCCTTGCGGGAGGCACGCTGGCAGCGCGCGCAGGAGCTAGGGCTTGTACCGGTCGGCGCGCCACTTGCCCCTATGCCTCCCGATATGCGGCTCTGGGAAAACCTTAGCGAGGAGGAGCAGGCGCTCTATGCGGCGCGGATGGCGGTCAACGCCGCCATGCTGGAAGCGATGGATGTTCATATAGGACGGCTTATCGATCACCTGAAAGCGTCTGGAGACTATGAGAACACTGTCTTCCTCGTCACCTCGGACAATGGGCCAGAGCCGACACGCGGCGACAATGACTGGCGGCTTCGCCTCTGGATGGCGATGCACGGCTATCATATCGGCCTTGATGGTATTGGTGAGGCGGGGAGCTGGGCTTTCATCGGCCCAGAATTCGCCATGGCGGCCGCGTCGCCGGGAAACCTGTTCAAATTCTATGGAGCCGAAGGCGGCATCCATGTGCCAATGATCATGGCCGGGCCGGGACTGCCCGAAAACATAAGACAGGATGCACTGGTTCAGGTCACCGATATCGCGCCAACATTCCTGGAGATGGCGGGTGCCCCCGCCGCATCAGATGGCGTCGCAATAACGGGACGCAGTATTTTGCCACTTCTGACGGGTACCACTGAGACCGTTTATGGACTGGATGAACCGATCGGCATCGAAGTGTCGGGCAACTCGGCCCTTATTCGCGGCAATTACAAGATTACCCGCAATCAGCGCCCCTGGGGCGACGCGCAATGGCGTCTTTACGATCTCAGGCAGGATCCCGGCGAAACAACCAACCTTGCAGCAGCCCGGCCGGATCTGATGGCTAGCATGCTCGCAGACTATGACGTCTACGCCGAAGGTATGGGCGTGCTCGCCGTGCCGGAAGGCTATGACAGCCATGCCATCCTGACCCGCAATACACAGCTACGTCAGCTGCGCACCTATTGGTGGGTGCCCGTTGTCTTGCTGATCTTCCTGTTGGCCCTGCTCTGGGGCGCATGGCGTCTGGCGCGGCGCCTACGCCATACCCAACAGACCTGACCCTTTTTCAGAGAGTGCCGAGCCATGTGGAAGAAAATCGTTCTGGGCGTCGTCATAGTCGTCCTGGCATGTATCGGACTTGCCTGGCTCAACCGCGAGTCGGTGGTCCTTTTCATCGCTACGCATTCAGGCAAACAGGATGTTGGGGCGAACCGAGAAATCAACTGGCAACAGGGCCCGGCTGAAGCCGCCCTCAGCGCGAAAGACCGCCCGCCCAACGTCGTCTTTATCCTTGCCGATGACCTTGGCTATAATGATATCTCGACATTTGGTGGCGGGGTCGCTGGCGGAGCGGTTCAGACCCCGAACATAGACCGGCTGGCGCGCGAGGGCGTGATTTTTACCAACGCCTATTCCGGGACAGCAAGTTGCGCCCCGTCCCGCGCCATGCTGATGACCGGGCGCTATCCAACTCGTACTGGCTTTGAATTCACGCCGACGCCAGATGGCATGGGCCGCATCATTTCGATGGTTTCAAGAGGCCAAAGCAACAGCTTTCCCCCAATCGAGTGGAACCAGGCGGCAGCCGAAAGCTCGCCACCCTTCAACCAGCAAGGTCTGCCAAGCTCTGAGGTCACCGTTGCGGAAATCCTTGCCGACGCCGATTATCACACGGTGCATATCGGCAAATGGCATCTTGGACGGGGGGCGGAATTTGGGCCGAACGCACAGGGCTTCGATGAAAGCCTTCTCATGGCGAGCGGTCTCTACCTGCCCGAATCTGATCCTTCCGTTGTCAACGCAAGGCTGGATTTCGACCCCATCGACAAATTCCTCTGGGCGCGGATGCAATACGCCGCCAGTTACAATGAAAGCGACTGGTTCGAGCCGGGGGGCTATTTGACAGACTATTGGACGCAGGAAGCCCAGTCTGTCATTCGGGCCAATAAGAACCGGCCATTCTTCCTCTATCTTGCCCACTGGGGCACCCACACGCCGTTACAGGCCACGCGTGAAGACTATGAAGCCGTGGGCGATATCGAACCGCACCGCTTGCGCGTCTACGCCGCCATGGTCCGCGCGCTGGATCGTAGTGTCGGCGACATTCTCGACACGCTTGAGGAAGAGGGTCTTTCTGAGAATACGATCGTGGTCTTCTCCAGTGACAATGGCGGCGCCGATTATGTCGGCCTGCCCGACATCAACGCGCCCTACCGCGGCTGGAAACTCACGCTTTTCGAGGGCGGTATCCGCGTGCCACTCTTCATGCGCTGGCCCGCTCGCATACCGGCGGGCACCGAAGTTTCCGCGCCAGCCGCGCATATCGATCTGTTGCCAACCCTTGCCTCTGCCTGCGGGGCCTCGCTGCCCCCAAATGTCGAGATCGATGGACGGGATCTTCTTGGTCTTGCGACCGGTGAAGCGGTGCCCGGCGCCGATGACCCCATCTTCTGGCAAAGCGCCTATTACCGCGTCGTCCGGCAGGGGGACTGGAAGCTTCAGGTGAGTGAGCGGCCAGAAAAGGTCTGGCTGTATGACCTCTCAAACGACCCGACCGAGCGCATGAATCTCGCGAGCCAGCGCCCCGACAAGGTCGAGATTTTGAAACACCTTCTGGAAGATCATCAGAGCACCGCCCGGACACCGCTTTATCCCTACACATTGGAAGGCCCGGTTGCGATCGACAGCACGCGCGCCGACGAGCTTCGCCAGGGCGAAGAGATCATCTACTGGCCAAACTAGGCCTCGTCAGGAACGTCCCTCAAAAGGGCATTCACAGACCGAGTGAGCACTCTCTCAGCTTTATCTGCCGACAGCTCCTGGTCCTGTCGCAAGCGGCGCCAGGCCTGAAACCCTGTTAAAAGCTCAAGTGCCCCAAGCAGCGTCTCATCGTCGAGGATACTCTGCGGAAGGAGGTTCTTCAGACCGGCCTGCTCCATGATCAGGAAATGGCGATAGGCATAGCCAAGTTGCGGCGAAGCAAACCGCCGTAGGCCTGCTGCGATTTTCAGGGGCATGATGCGCTCATAGATCCTGGCCCGCCGCCCAATCAATTCATGAATACGCTCACGCCAGCCCTGCGCTTCCCATGGCGTCATCACGATCGGCAAAATCTCTCTTTCAAGCCGCTCCGACATTTCGCGGTAGAGGCCGTCCATGTCGTCAAAATGCCGGAAAACCGTCCGCAGCCCGACGCCAGCTTCTTCGGCGACGCTGGCGGCGCTCGGATCCATATCTCCCGCCTCGATCAAGGCGAAGAGCGCGTCGACGATCTGTTCGCGGCTGCGCTGGCTACGCGCTTTGCGGCCGTCACCGGAGGTGTCGTCGCTGACAAGTCTGATATCTGGCTTCTCTGTCATGCAGCGTGTTCTAGAGCTGGCAGCGCTTCAGTCGAGCAGTTTATGGCGAACGATGCGATCGCTGCCCGCTGGCAGGCTAATCATGAGGCCATCCTCGCCAATCGCGGCCCGGCCATTGAACGCATCATCAACGCCCTCCAGGAAAGGGGCATGCAAGAATTTGTTCGGCAAAGGCGGCACCATATGGGTGAACACCAGTTCCCGCACGCCCGCGTCTTGGGCCGTTTCGGCGGCTTCAACAGGGCTTGCATGATAATCGAGAATATCCCTGAAGATCTTGGATAGAGATGCATCGCCATTCGAGGCCGCCGCATCCGCCAGTGTCGCCACCATTTCCCGGTTCAGGGCTTCGTGAATGAGGAGGTCAGTGCCCGCCGCAGCGCTTGCAACTGCCTCGCTCTTGACCGTGTCACCGCTGATTGTGACCGACCTTCCCGCGTAATCGACGCGGTAGCCAAAAGCCGGCGAGACAGGGCTGTGATCGACCAGGAACGCTGAAACGCGTGCGCCGACAGCATCGAACACAACCCGGGAGCTGCCATCCGGGGGCAGATCAAGCTCGGTCGCGGCGGCGCCGAACCCAGCCGGGTTGGCAATGTCCTCGCCATGATGGGCGATCCGGTAGCCCGCATCGGTGCGGTAGGCCTGAATAAACCCATCAACCACGGGGGTTATCCCGACCGGGCCTGAAATCTCGACCGGGCTGGACCGCGATCCCCCCACCCAGGCCTGCAGCATCAACTCACCGAGACCGTCAATGTGATCAGAATGCAGATGCGTGAAATAGACATGCTCGGTCTCACCAACCGGAAACCCCATCCGCGCCAAGTTTCTTATACTGCCTGAGCCTGTGTCGAAAACAAATCCCATCCGTCCCGCCAGAACACCGACGCACGGCCCTGCGCGGTCCGCATCCGGCAACGGGGAGCCAGTCCCGCAGAGATAGACATGGAGGCCGTCGTCCAGATCTTCGCTCTGATCAACCCCAACCAGCTGCCCGGCCATCCGCTCATAGACATGCCCGCCGATCTGCATCCTGAACAGCCAGAGCCCCGCGAGGGCGATAAGGCCGATCACTGCCAGTCCGAACGCGCCCCGCACCACCCATCTCATCGCTCAATCCCTCGCCAACAGACGCCGCGCCCAATCGGCATCGCCAAGATCTGGCGGCAGCACACATTCGATGTTCAACTGACCTTTCAGGCCCGCTGCCCGGTGAACCGCTGCCTCCTGCCAGGCTTCGGACATGGACATGGCCACCATGTCGGACCGGCGCGGATACTCGGCGATTGCAATCTCGTCCCAAAGCTCTTCGACACGGCCGAGCGACAGAAAATTCACATCGAGCGCCAGGATAACCCGGCCTCCAAAGTCTTTCAGGATTTCTGAAACGGCGCGCCCATAGATCTGGTAGGCTTCGCGCCCCGATAGGTCGGATTCTCGGCCATCGGCATACTCGGCCTTCTCCCGGAATTTCAGGAGGTTGAGCATGTAGATCGGGCCGTCCGGACCTGGCTGCATCATGGCCTCGACCTGTTTGGAGTCGCTCGGCATCAGTTCATTGGTGACGTCCATGTTTCCCTCTCTCAAACAGGCTTGTCGCCTGCAATCGCACCCGCATTCGAAACGTCCAGAGCGCGATTCAAAGCATCCTCGATTACCCAGAGCCGGTCCTGTCCCCAGATGGAACCATCGCCAACCCGAAAGCTCGGCACACCCCAGATCCCGAGCGCCATCATCTCGCTACGATTGGTCTCTGCTTCTGCCCGCCAATGATCACCGCCAATCAGCGTCTTTGCGTCCGACCAGCGAAGGCCGGCACGTTCGGTGATCTGCTTGAGACCCTTATCAGTGCCAGCATCCAGCCCCTCGGCCCAGACCCCGCTTAGAAAGCTCTGTGTAAACTCATAACCTTTGCCCTCTTTGATCGCCCAAGGCAGGATTGCGTAACCGCGCTCGACAGGCGTGCCGACAGGGTCGCAGACCTTTCCGAATGGAATGTCCATGCGCCGCGCTTCGCGCGCCGTGTCCTTAAGGATATAGAGCCCCTTCATGCGCGGGACTGGCAGGCCCCGCATCACCATCGGCAAGACGAACCGGAGCCTGAGGGTTGCGCCATAGGCCTCAGCAAGCGCTTTGGCGCGCTTGGCCGCGATTGCCGTGTAGGGGCTTCGGAATGACAGGTAGAAGTGAAGCTCAGCTTTGCCACCGAATTTGCCTACAGGGATCGCTTCCAGCACAGCTGGCGGAGCAAACAGGAATTCCCCGTGTCTGACGTCCTGGTCAGCCCCTTCATCTTGCAGGCGGGCTTCAAGATAGTGAAGCCGGTCGAGCCCCCAATACCATTCGCCTTGATAATGGAAGGTCGCGCCGAGATAATGACCCAGCTTGTCGCGCCGGGCATTCCCGTCTTCAACCAGGTCCGCGGCCTTTGCCCACCCGCTGGGCGCCTCGCCCTCCCCGGCCCAGAGCCAGCTTCCGATCGCGGCAGCCTCCTCTGCGAAGCGATCTGCCTCGATGGCTGCAGCCAGAGCGCCAAGCGCGACCTCGATCTTGTCATCGATCGGCTGCGCCCCTCGGTCTTCGAAGACAAGCCCGGCTTTCGCAGCAAGCAGCGCGGCGTCCTTTCGTGAATAGCTGATCAGTTTTTCCCGGTCAGGCGCAGCCCAGTCCGGCGGGGGCGACACCAATCGAGGCGCCAGCTCGACATCATAACGCCTGCAGAACTCTGGTAATATCTGCGCTGTCAACTGGGAATAGGGATCGGCGACATCATGAAAATACTCAACCTGTCTCATCCGTCCCTCCCGTACGCGCTTCTTTTCGGCTGCAACCCTGCGCTGCTGCAGCCTTCTGGGGCCGGCCAATCGCGAACTCACGTGGGCCGATATGAAGCTCTTCAACGACACGTGACGATTGATCCCTTACTCGGTAGAGAGTATAATTTGGCACGTATAGTGTCAATTCTATTTGAATGGATTGTGGTGAATGGCCAAGAGTGTCAGGACGATATCAGGCCTCTGCTTTGCAGCCGTTCTGACAGGCTGTGGCCTCACTGCCTGCGCCCCATCTCCAATGCCGCCCCCCTCTCAGTCTGAACAATGCAGCGGTCCGGCGCAGTCAGGCATGGTTCCGGTGATCGGCGGGCAATTCCTGATGGGGTCTGATACCGATTACCGTGAGGAGGCGCCTCAACACCGAAAGGCGGTCGCAGATTTCATGATCGCCACCACGGAAGTCACGAACAGCGATTTTGCCGCCTTTGTCGAGGCCACCGGTTATGTGACCACGGCAGAACAGTCGCCTGATCCGGCCCTCCTGCCCAAGAACAGCCCTTCCAGTTTTCGCCAACCGGGCGCGGCTGTCTTTCTGTCACCGGACGGATCCACTGCAGGCAACTGGCGCTATATTCCGGGTGCAAACTGGCGCCATCCCGACGGGCCGGCAAGCGACATAGATGGCAGGGACAGCCACCCTGTTGTCCAGGTTTCGCTAGCGGATGCCAAGGCGTATGCATCATGGAAAGGTGCCCGCCTGCCGACCGAAGCTGAATGGGAATACGCTGCGCGCGCAGGGCGTCCTGCGACCCGCTATGAGTGGGGCGATACACCGCCAACGCCTGACGATCCGAAGGCGAATACATGGCAGGGCCTTTTCCCGGTCGCCGACACGGGCGCAGATGGTTTCAGGAGCCGCGCGCCCGTTGGCTGTTTTGAAGCAAACCCCTGGGGGCTTCATGATATGACCGGAAATGTCTGGGAATGGACAGCCAGCACCTACCAACAGGTCGGCCGGCAAACGGCCGATCAGGTCATGGTGGTCAAAGGCGGCTCCTATCTCTGCGCGGCCAACTTCTGCAGACGCTATCGTCCACCTGCGCGCCAGGGCCAGGAAGCCAGCCTTCCCACAAACCATATCGGCTTCCGCATTGCCGCCGACACTGCGGCAACTGCGCAAGAATGAGGTTATGCCCGAAGCCTTCCAGACTGGGTTCTGAATTTCGCCATGCAGATTATTCGCGATATGGTTCGGCCTGTAACGCGAACATAGCAGCGTAGGCGCCGCCCGCTTTTAGCAGATTTTTGTGGGTGCCAGTCTCCTTAATCTGGCCCTTCTCAAGCAGGAGAATCATGTCTGCGGCTCGAAGGTTAGACAGCCGATGACTGATCAAGATCAGCGATCGGCCCGGCGCGAGCGGGCGTGCCATGAATGCCGCCTCTGCCTCCGCGTCCAGCGCAGCCGTTGGCTCATCGAGGATCAGGATATCTGCATCAGCATTGGCGTGGGCTCGGGCAATGGCCAGGCGCTGCCACTGCCCGCCGGAGAGGTCTACCCCTTCTGGAAAGCGTTTGGACAAGCGTGTATCGACACCGCTCTCCAGCTCAGCAACGAGCTCAGTAGCAAACCCCGCCTCAAGCGCCCTCTTCATCTCAGAGGTCGACATGGCGGACATTCCTGTCCCGGCTTCGACATTGTCGCGAACCGAGAATTTGAAATTGACGTGAGGTTGAAACATCACGCCAACCCGCGTTGCAATTGCCTCTGGCGCCCACTCAGTCAGGCTAAGTCCGTCCAGCCGAACCTCTCCCTTGTCAGGCTGGTAAAGACCGGCGGCGAGCTTGATGAGCGTCGTCTTGCCGGAACCGTTGACCCCGACCAGCCCGAGACGTGTGCCCGGCGGCAAATGAAAGCTGACACTATCGACCGCAGGCCTCTCTGCGCCCGGATACTGAAAGCTAACATCGATAAAGCGAAGCCCATCGCCGGGAACCGGACCGCAGGTGGATTGGCCACCCGGCCGCCCGTCTTCCAGATCCAGCAGGATGAAAAGCCGCGTGACATAGAGGACATCCTCAATGCTGCCCGTCACGGCCGACAGGAGCGAATTGACGCCGTTCTGGCCCTGCTTCAGGAGACCGATCAGCATCGTCATCTGGCCGAGGCTGAAACGTCCTGCGATCGTTACCCACACAATCCAGAGCTTGCCGCCGAGGAAAATCACCGACCCAAGAATGGCAAGCAAGGAAGCAATGACCGCCTGGCGCCCCTGCAGCTTTCGGTCGCCATCATGCATGTCATGGAAAAGCTGCGAAAACCGGCCCAGCAACGCCTCACCGAAACCGTAGTGCAACCGCTCGCGCGCGGCTGCTTCATTGGTCACCAGACTTTCCAGATAGTTGCGCTCTCGCATCTGCGGCGAGCGGGCTGTGTAAAAGCGGTAGGCGTCGCCGGAAAAGCGCAAATTGCCGATGAAGGCTGGAAGACCGCCCACCAGCATGAGGATGATGAGCCATGGTGCAGCCGCCGCAAGCAGAATGATGATCGACAGAAGCGTGACAGACGACTGCAGGACGTCGAAACCGCGCATGACCAGGCTGTAGGGCCGCGCCGCCGCGAACTGCTTTGCGTGGATAAGCATTTCTTGCACATGCGGCTCCTCTATCCGGGCGAGCGACAAGTGGCTGGCCTTGTCCAGGATCAGCCTTGCCACGGTATAGCCAAGCTCGGCGTGCAGCCGTGCCTTCAGGAAGACAAGTAAACGGCGCAGTACGAGAAGCACTGCCAGAATAGCGGCTTCCACAATAACCCAGCCCAGGGCGGCAGACCGATCAGCCTCAAGACCGCTATCGATTGCGGCCAGGACGGCATCAATCAACAGCTTTGAGACGTAAAGCGCGGCTGGCGGCAGCAGGGCGGCAAGAATTGTTAGCCCGGCAATTGAGGCGGCTAACGCCGGACGGGTCCGGGCGATAATCGCCAGCGTCCGGAAAGCCGCTGATGCCCTGTCCCGCCAGGGCGGAACCGGTTCATGCGTGCGCTCCGGTTCGATGTCTGGCATAGCCTGTCAGGCAACCTTTGCTTTCTGGGCGGCGGCCTCTTCGGCAAGCCGGCGCGACAGGACGGCGCCTTTGTGAGGAAAGACTTCTGCCGGCGCCGGGCGATCCAGGAAAGGCGCCAGTTTCTCGAACCCTTCGCCCGAACAGATATTGATCACGAGCAGATCACCCGGCCGGTCCTTGAAGTAGGCCATCACCTCCCGGACGTGCTGGGCATAGACCCAGGAAAACCGCTCAGGGCAGAAATTGTAGCAACCATAGACGGCCGCGCGGAGGAATTGGCGCATACGAAGATGCACTTCCTCGTCAGGATCGCCGACATCCTTGAATGCCGGACGATTATAATAATGACGCGAGACCGAGCCCAGCCAGCTTTCCTTGTCGCGCAGGGTAAGGATGAATTTCGACCCCGGATACTGCTTGTCGAGCTGCTGGTAGATCGGGATGGTCGTAATGTCGGTCAGACCATCGAAATAGCGCAGCAGCGTCAGGTCATACTGGGCATTGGCGATCTCGATATAGGTGTCCTCGTCGATCGGATAATGACTGCAATCAAAGCCCAGCATCTGAAGCCCCGCAGTCAGGCTTCGCGTGCCGGTGCGTGACAGGCCAAGCCCGAAGACTTTTGGCTTATCGGCCTTCTGACCATAGGCGATGCGATCGCAATTGGCCTGAAGCCAGTCATCAAGATCTTGTTGCGTGAAGGGCTCTTCGGCGCCATCGAGGCCGAGCTTTGCCAGTTCCGCCTCGGCATGTTGCGGGAGTGCGGCGATGAACTCATGCACCTCATCAGTCGTGGCCGTTTCCGGCACCTTGCGACGCGCAAAGTCGACGGCGTGGCGCGCAACTGTGAGATCGCAGAAGATCCCGTCCGTCGTCGTCCATTTCTTCATGGAGCGGGTCAGGCGCTGGCGCTGTTCCTTGGTGCGGCTGCGCAACTGGCGCAGGGCGTATTTCATGAAGATGTGATGATAGGACTGAAAATGGTCATGCAGGATGTCGAAGTTGCGAAACTGCTTGGCTGAGCCCATCGGCTTCATCGCAAGGTTTCGCAGACGCGATTCCGGGCGCAGCACGTATTTCAGATCATCTGCAGGTACTTCAACGGCCGCCATGGCGCGGACAAGGTCGATGCGGGTGATATGCACACCGCAGTGAAGCCGCCCCCGAAACCGGTCGGAAACATAGGCATCCACATAAGGCGCGTCGCAGCCGTCGATAAACGGGCGGATATTCTCAAGGATCAGGCAATCAGCATCGACGTAGACGACATAATCGCAATCATGGTCGATCCGGAGCATCTGCGCGACGCACTCGGTGAACGGGCGAACATTATCGATGATATGGACGGAATCTGGCTGGATGTTCTCGATCGCGAGCTCCAGCGCGACGTCTCGGGTGCGCTCGTCGATCTGCCGGAAAACCAAATCTACTTTCGCCATCGTCTATTCCCCCCACTGGAATGGCTTGTTGGCCTTTCCGGCCATCTGGGCGAACAAGGCCACATGTTCGCGCGTCATCTCGTCTTTCCAGCGCAGGTCGAGCTCGATCCCGCCTGAATGATTTTCATAATAGTCGCGTGTGCGCGGGCCGAGGCTGACGAATGCTGCGTCCGGGTCTTCAAACCGTGACCGTGCGGCAACGAACTGCGTGCCGCTGTTTCCACCAAGGACGTGGTGCTCGGCGGCGGTGAAATCAGCCATGGCGGGCTGGTAGTCGACTCCGATCAGTGCGCACAGCGTTTTAATCGTGGTTGCACTGTTCTCAGCCAGATCTTCATATCGCACGCGCATCTTCAGACCTTCGAAATCATCGAATAGCGCCTGGGCGCTCGCCATTTTGTCGACCCATGCCTGGATTTGTGCGCCAGGCTCGCGGTCCGGATACTTGCGGAGGCGTGAATTGACGACGGCTCGCCCGTCGCGGCTCAGGAATAGCAATATGGTTGTTCCGCCTACCCGCCGGACTTCATCGGCCCGCGCCCTGATCCAGGCTTCATCCTTGGTCGAGTCGATGATCACCTGTTTGCCGACACGGATAGCGACGGCCTCATAAAGCGGCGAGATGCCATCCCAGTCGAACCCGCCCCATACCGGACAGATTTCACCGCAGATCTTGCAGACCCGTTTGCGCAGCGGTTTGCTGCCATCCCCCAGGTAGCGGGCCTTGCCGCCCTCGCCCATGTAGAAGGTATCGGTATGACTACCGAGGATCATGCCAAGAAGAGTGGACCCGGAATGGCCGGCTCCACAAATCATGACGGCCGTCAGCCGCGATTGTTGCTGCATCCCCTAAGCCATCCCCGCAAAACCCATCCTGACTATCTCTTCGACATCAGTCGAGGCGAAACAAGCCTAAATGAAGCAAAACGAGCGTTCGAAATACAAACTCTGCCTATTTCTTAGCCTTCACACGGTGATCTGCCTGAGCGACAGCGGTGGCCGCGTCAGTAGCAAGAACGGCGCCGACGATGAGGGTTTTCATGACAAGTTTCATATGGGCTCTTCCGAGGTCTGGTTTGAAACAGCCGGTTATGAGCGCCGATCAGTCGACGGCAGCCAAAGGCCCTGAGGCACAGAGGACGCTTGATTGCCTGCTTCAGGATTATCGTTCGCGGCCAACCTTGCCGGCCATGTTCTTTGCCCCCTGTCACATCACCTGCCTAATCGGCACCAAGAACCCTTTGACTTCCCCAAGGTGAGGCAGAGACTTATCGATTGCGAATGATCCGGAAGGTAAAAATGAAACTGATCAGCGACGAAATTGCCGTAGACACAGGCAAGACCACACCCGCCTTCCCGGCGATTTACCCCGAGATCGAAACCGACTTCCAGCTATGGAATCCCAACTCCTGGAAGCGCGGGCACCCGTACGAACTATACGAGCGGATGCGCAGAGAGGCGCCGGTCATGTGGTCGAAAATGCGTAGCCCAGCTTCGGGGTTCTGGTCAGTCTCAAGATATGAAGACATCAAGACTGTTGAGCTTCAACCGGGTGTTTTCTCTTCCGCGCGCGGAGGCATCAATCTCGCCGTGCCTGAGCGCAAGCACTGGAAGCCTGAAATCATGATCCGTGCCTCGATGGATAATCTGATCAGCATGGACGAGCCCCAGCACATGCAGATGCGGATCCAGCAGAAGGATTTTTTCATTCCGGCTTACGTTGCCAAACTTCGAGAGAAGGTTCGGGCCAAAGTTGACAGCCTGTGTGATGAACTGGAGGAAAACGGCCCGGTCGTCGATTTCGTCAAACTCTTTTCAAACGAACTTCCGCTTTACACGCTTTGCGAAATGCTCGGCGTGGATGAAGCAGATCGGCCGAAAATCGTCTACTGGATGCATTATCTTGAAATGGCCAGTCAGTTTCTGTCCAATCCACTCCGAACCTTCCTCGGCGAACCGCTCTTCCCGTTCCGGTTCAAGAAAGTGGTGGAGGAAATGTTCGACTATGGCGCTCGCGTCATGGCTGACCGGCGCGCCAATCCGCGCGAAGACCTTCTCACGGTTATCGCTCATTCGAAGCTTGATGGTGAGGACCTGCCGCAGGAATACCTCGACGGCTCCTGGTTGCTCATCATTTTCGCCGGCAACGACACCACCCGCAACTCGCTCTCTGGGACGATCAAGCTGATGACCGAGTTTCCTGATCAGCGGGCGATGGTTCTGGATGATCCATCCATGATCCCGCAAATGTCCGAAGAAGCCCTTCGGATGGTCTCTCCGGTCAAACACATGCGGCGCACGGCTCTGGAAGAGACCGAGATCAACGGCCAGCGCGTTGCCAGGGATGAGAAAGTCGTCATGTGGTATGGTGCGGGCAATCGGGACCCCGAAGTTTTCCCGAAACCGGACGTCTTCGACATGACGCGGGACAATGTCGGCAAGCATATCGCTTTCGGCCATGGTGTTCACAAATGTCTCGGCTCACGCGTGGCGCAAATGCAGCTGCGCGTCGCATATGAGCAATTATTCGCGCGGTTCCCGAACATAGAGTTCACGGGCGATATAAAATACGGCCCAAACGCGCTCGTCCACGCCATCTCCCGGCTGGAGGTAAATTTGTATGGGCGCGGAAATGAGCGCCCGACGCAGGTCCAGGTCAAAACGGCGCTGTCCGCCTAATGCGAGCCCGTCTCCAGCATCTTTAAGCGGCCTCGCCCTATCCAGCCAGAAGCTGGTACCATTCCTGAAGATCAGC
The DNA here is from genome assembly GCF_000376805.1 of Henriciella marina DSM 19595. NCBI lineage: Bacteria > Pseudomonadati > Pseudomonadota > Alphaproteobacteria > Hyphomonadales > Hyphomonadaceae > Henriciella > Henriciella marina. The sequence goes on from NZ_AQXT01000002.1 coordinate 1,392,505, forward strand.
CTCACCTTGTGATTCGAAGGTCTGGCGGCGATTGACGTGGCGGTCGAGATTGAGTGCTTGTGAAACGGGACATGGATCGAAGTGATCAACCCACTTCCTCACGCTTCCGTATCAGATGTTGCTCCCCAGCTCATGGACGAATTTGACATTTTTGTAACGTCACCACAAATCTACGCCTTTAAGGAAGATGGAGAGCGCCTGAGACATGGGCCGCGCCATTTATGAGGGGTATTTAGTGCGAAGACGATTGGCGACTTTTGGAACGCTAACTGAAGCCCTTGATTATGCTGCACTTGGCAGCGGTGAACTGACCTTCAACACGCCCCATGGCGAAATAGAAAGTCTGCTTTCATACACCGCATTGCGGGAGCAGGCGCGGGACTTTGCCAAATCCTTAGCGGGCGAATATCCCCGGGGCGCACATATCGGCCTGGTTGCGGAGACCACTCCAGATTTCGTCATCGCTTTCATGGCATGCCAATATGCCGGTCTTGTACCAGCACCGGTTAGTCTGCCGCCTTCTTTTGGGGGGAAAGAAACGTATCAGGTGCGCTTCAAGCGTATGCGCGAGGCGGCTTCTCTGACGGCTACCCTAGCCCCGTCCCATCTTTTCTCAATTTATGATGCTTGCGTTGAAGACGACCAATCCATTCGGCCCATCAAGGCTTCCGGGTGGTCTGATCAGCCTGATGGGCCACTTAGGCCCTGGAGCGCTGATAGCCCATGCTACATCCAGTTTTCTTCCGGCAGCACCTCGGAGCCAAAAGGGATCTACGCGACCCAGGCCAGCGTTGTTGCGAACTGCCAGGCCATAACGCGCCATGGCTTACAGGTAAGCGATGGTGATCGGGCCGTATCCTGGCTGCCACTTTATCACGATATGGGCCTGGTCGGTTTCTTCATCGCCCCGCTGATGTCTCAGCTGTCGGTGGACTATCTCAAAACATCTGACTTTGCTCGCAGACCAATCTCCTGGCTGAAACTTATCAGCCAGCGCCGCGCCACACTCTCCTATAGCCCAAGCTTCGGCTTCGATCTCTGCGCTCGGCGTTATCGCGGGGAAGAGCTCGATCTTTCCAGCTGGCGCGCAGCCGGTATTGGCGGAGACATGGTGCAGGAAAAAATTCTTGAGACCTTTGCCGAGACCTTTTCGAACGTCGGCTTTGATGCCGCTTCATTTGTTGCAAGCTATGGTCTCGCCGAAGCCACGTTGGCGGTGTCTTTCGCGCCACTTGGCGAAGGATGCCGGCGCGACCGTGTGGACGCCGTCGCTCTTCGCTTTGATGACGAGATTCGCAGCGCATCGCCCAACCGTGAAGCCGAAAAGGTCCGTGACTTTGTGCTGTGCGGAAAGCCCATTCCGGGCCATGACGTCCGTATTCGATCCGCCAGCGGCGAAAGCCTGAAAGACCGCAAGATCGGCTCGATCGAAGTTCGCGGCCCCAGCATAGCTGCAGGCCTCTATCGGGCCGGCACTGGCGTCATTCCTCTCACAGATGAAGATGGCTGGCTCGATACCGGCGATCTTGGCTACTGGCTCGACGGGCAACTCGTTTTGACCGGCCGCTGGAAAGATCTCATCATCATCAATGGCCGCAATGTCTGGCCGCAGGATGTCGAATGGTCCGTCCAGGAATCTTCGGACGGCAAAATATCCCGCTGTGTCGTTTTCGACGCCTCACAACTTGTGATCGGCGACCGCATCGTTCTGTTGGCAGAATTTCGCGGCCGCGACGAAAATGATCGCGAAACGCTTCGCCGGGATATTGCAAGCGCTGCCCGCACCACAACCGGCGCGCCGGTAGAAGTCGTGCTGGTTCCGCCCCGGACCTTGCCCGTAACCAGCTCAGGGAAGCTCAGCCGGTCCGCCGCGCGGACGAAGTTCCTGGATCACGGGTTCGAAGTCGCGCCCGCCGAAACCTGATACGCGGCCTCATGCAGACAATCGCCATCACCGGCGCGACTGGATTCGCTGGTCGCGCTCTTGTCGAGAGGCTGGCCGGAGCGCCCCATCGTTACGGCCTGCGGTGCCTTGTACGCAGGAAGAAGGGTCGCGCACCAAGCAAAGCGGCGGGGATTGAATGGGTGCCGGGCGACGTGACCGACCGGAATGATCTCGAGGCCCTCGTGGCCGGAGCGGACACAGTGGTTCATCTGGCGGGACTGACACGCGCGCTCAACGCCGATGAGTTTCACACGACCAATACCCGCTCTACTGCAATGCTCGTATCTGCCGCCAGACGTGCAGGCGTGCGGACGTTTCTCCTCGTCTCATCGCTGGCTGCGAGCCGCCCCGATGTCTCACCATATGCCTGGTCCAAGGCGCTCGGCGAGACAGCTGCGCAGGCGCTTGCCGGGGACATGAAGCTCATCATTCTTCGCCCATCCGCAGTCCTCGGCCCGGCCGACAGCGCAACGCGAGATGTCATGCAACTTCTGAAACGAGGCTGGCTCCCCTGCCCAGGCGGTGCCCGCGGCACCGCGTTCTCGTGGATCGACGTCGACGACCTTGCGCGATTTACAATACAGTTGATTGAGTCGCCCCCCGATGGGCAGCGACTGGACGTCTCCCCCTATAGCGGCCGGTCAGCTAGCTGGGCAGATATCGCAGCTGCTGGCGAGGAGGCGGGCGGACGCACGGTGACGTGTATAGGGCTGTCCGCGCCGCTCATCAGATTTGCAGGCCTTTGTGCCAGTCTGGTGTCAAAAGTCACCCGCAAGCCCTTGATCCTGTCTAAAGGTAAGGCAAATGAGCTTCTTCAGGACGAATGGCTGAGCGATACGCCTGTGGATGTGCCCTCCCCATTGCACGAAACGCTCAGTCGCTGTTTCTTGCAAATGGGCGAAAACAGGCCGACATGAAGTCGATCGAAGGGCAATGACATATATGAGGGAGCCAGCGTGAACCACACTGGGGTCAAAGTCAGCACGAGGAAGGCAGACATCATTTCGCGTATCCGCGAAGCTATGGCGCCATTCCTGCCGTCCGACGCAATCATTACCGAGGACATGAAAATCGGATCCGATATCGAGATCGATTCGGTCGAAGTGTTCGACATGGTGATGGAGCTTGAGGAGTTCTACGACATCAGCCTGCCTATGGAGACCACATCGGAGATCCAGACAATCGGCGACCTTGCAGACGCCGTGGAGCAACAGCTTGATGTTTGATGAGATCAAAAATGCGCCCTCGATCTTCAGCAAGTTCGACGCCCTTTCCGCACGCCGGGAAGCGGTCATGTCAGCGGGCGAGCAGCCTTTTGGCCTTCGCTTTGACGAAGTCATCTCTGCCACCCATGCGCGCATCGGCGACAAGGAAATCCTGCTCGCCGGGTCAAACAACTATCTGGGCCTGACATATTCAGAGCCATGCCTGGATGCCGCGCATCGCGCCCTCGAAACACATGGCACAGCGACAACGGGCAGCCGGCTCGCCAATGGCACCTATGGCCTGCATGAGGCGCTCGAACGTGAGCTCGCGGACTATTTCGGTGCCGCCTCCGCACTTATCTTTACGACCGGGTATCAAGCCAATCTAGCAGCGATTAGCGCGCTGGCGGGCAAGGGCGATCATCTCCTGATCGATGCCGATAGCCATGCCTGCATCTATGATGCCTGCCGCCTGAGCGAAGCGACAACAATCCGTTTCCGGCACAACGACCCTGAAAATCTCGAGCGCCGACTGGCGAGATTGCCCGAGGATGGCGCGCGTCTGGTTGTCGTGGAAGGGCTTTATTCAATGCTGGGCGATGTCGCCCCGCTGGACGAATTCGTCGACGTCGCCCACCGCAATGGCGCCTATCTCTATGTCGACGAGGCCCATTCCGTCGGCTGTTACGGCGAAGAAGGCCGCGGCGTCGCCGCAGCGCAGGGCGTTCTGGACAAGATCGATTTCCTGTCCGGTACGTTCTCCAAGAGCTTCGCTTCGATTGGCGGATTTTGCGTCTCGCGCCATGACGCCTTTGAGGTCATCCGTCTGATGAGCCGGCCCTATCTCTTCACAGCGTCCGGGTCTCCGTCGAATGTCGCCGTGGCCCACGCGGCGCTGAATGAGATCAGAACGCGTGAAGAGCTGAGGACCAATCTCTGGGCTCGCGCGAACCAGCTACATGCGGGGCTCAAAGACCTTGGGTTCGAACCAGCTTCGGCGCCGGGCCCCGTGATCGCCCTGCCCCGGCCAGATCAGGAAACCGCAATCGCGCAATGGAATGAGCTGCTGCGTGACGGGATTTATGTGAACCTCGCCATTCCTCCAGCGACGCCGCAAGCCATGTCGCTATTGCGGCTCAGCGTATCTGCGGCACATTCCGAAGCCGATATTTCGCAGATCATTGAGGCTTTTGCCCGCCTCGAACGCGCCTAAAGCCAGCCCAGCTTAGCGCAGGGCCCGCGCACAAAAGAGCTTCCAGGCCAGAACAGGCGAATGCAGGACCGGATGACGTCGCTCATTCTCGGTAACCTTGATCCGCGCTGTCGAGTGGCCCTCGATCTTTTCGAGAATATAGTCGAGCCCAGCATCGAAGGTGAAAGCCGCCTTCAGGACCCGGATTGCCGCCATGACCTTGCCGACGACCCGCCGCGCGGCCCAGCGAAGCCGCGCTATCTGCCTGCCGAACCAGCTGGTCTGCGCGATCGCAGCTTTCCGTGTCTCCTGTCCAACGCCGAAAATAGCGTCTGTCATTGCGGCATAGCGCCTGTCAAAACAGGCGACCAGCTCGCGCGAACGCGCCAGCGGTGCTTCGGGGCGGAGTTCTGTGCGATAGCTCTCACAAAATCCGCGTGCCCAGATATCATCAATCTCGGTATACGAGCGTAGAAGAGGTAATGTTTCCCGGGCAAGGTGAAAGCAGGCGCTCGCCAGTGTATCGAGCAGTCTTTCGTAGCGCGCATCGGTGTCGGCCCGGATAAGGACGGGCTGAGCAAAACGTCCCCAGAGCATCGACTCGAATGCGCCGCCAGATGTCCGCCGGAGGAAGGCCCGCTCGCTCATCACGGCATACTTGCATCGCAGCAACTCGCCGGTCTCCGTACGTATTTCCAGGTAATGGACGCTTGGCGGGACCAGAATGCTCGCAAGCTGCTTGAGGCCGCGCCCATGGACATCGCGGTAGGCGTCCACCAGCACATAAAAATCGAGCATTTTGGTGGGCAAATCCCCCTCACGGCGTGAGGACCCATAGTAGAGGAACGCCCTGACACAGCCGCCATGTCTGGCCTGAATGGCGTCAGCCATTTGTGCCGCGGCTGGCGGCAGGACTTCCTGCTCTTGCCTTATCAGCCATTTCAGCGCGGGCCGGACTTCAGTCTCGTTCATCGTAACCACTGGATTTCTTCAGTCGTCTTTACACGGACAGACGCGGGCCGGTCCAGCGCAAGGAGCTCCCCGTCCAACATGAGGGGGCTGTCGACGGTAAAATTAAGCGACGAGGAGGCAAAGCTGCGATAGCCGCGCCCCTGCAGCGCTGGAAGACCCCAGCCGGACGCGACCCGCAGAAGTGCCCGGCGCAAACCCGCCAGCGGCCATGGGGCATAAGTCACATTCAACCCGCCTTTTCCATCATCGCCCCAGAATGGCGACAGGCCCAGCGAAAGCCGGTCGAGCGTCGAGGCGAGCAGGAAACCATGCTCGCCGTCTGGTAGCTCCGCATGCCTTTCGCCCGCCGAAAGGCGGGATGGCCGCAGCAGCGGCTGCCCATCCTCTGCCAGAAAATGGTAGGGCCGTGCAGCAAGCCTTACGAGGGACGACGCAATCGCTAACGGGCCGCGCTGACCTTCGCCGAACATATGCTGCTGAACGTGGTCCATAGCCAGCGCCAGCGCGCCGGTGGAGAGCAGAAATCCCACCTGTGGACGAGGCAATCCGCCGCCTTCGACAATCAGGGCTGTCTGCCGGGTCAGGCTCTGTTGTTGGTCGTCTGGCCCCGGGGCCGCAGCAGCAAGGCGCGCCAAGTCGTCCAAGCTGGTTTTGCGGAGGCCGAGCCGCTCATGCGCGAGATTGGTGCTGCCGCCGGGCAGGATACCAAATTTGAGCCGGGAGAGGCAATCAGGGTCGAAAGCGTAACAGGCGGTAAGGACCGCCAGCACCGTCCCATCGCCGCCCTCAATGAGGAAGGTGTCTCGCCCCTTGCGTAAGACGTTTCCAATTGCCTCATCAAATGCCGGTGCAGCTTCGAACTGGACAAGCGGCAGGGATGGGTCGCGGCGCGCCAGCACTTCCAGCCTTGAGCCCTTGCGGGAAACGAGATGGCTGCGCTGGTTGACGACAAGGGCGGCACCGCCCTTCACGTGGCTTCCTCAGTGCGCAATGTCAGCCATAGACCCACAAAGATCAGCGTACCGAGCGGCACCAGCTGCCCCACCCATCCACTAAAGGCACCGCTTTCAGCCAGCGTCGTGAAGATGCCGTCTGCGACCAGGTAGACGAAACCTATAGCGAGCGCGATCATTGCGGAGATTTCTCCGGTTTCGCGGCGTCCTGCGCGCTGCATCAGCGGCACGGCCAGAAGAAGCAGGGCAAGCGCAACGATGGGCATGCTGAACCGGTCTATCAGCCAGACGAGATAAGCACTGGAAGGCCGGCTGCCAGAGCCGCGAAGATCATAGAGCTGCAAGAGGTCCGGGATCGACAGGAAGCGAGGATAGGTCTGCAGCTTGAACAAGCTGTCGGGCGTCTGCCGCGTCGTCCACAGCCGGGGAGCCACGGTCTCTCCATCCAGGGAGTGCAGCACTTCGGTATCTGCAAGTGCCCAGGCGCCCGCTTCGTAGGTGGCGTTCGCTGCTTTACTGACCGACTCGACATAGCCTTCGGGCGACAGGACAAAGAAGGTGAGGTCCTCAACGTTATTCTCGCTAATGTTCCCGATGCGCACGAGCTGGTCGGCTTCCGACACCCAAACCGCCCGCTCATCACCCGCCTGCTCCATGAGGGCGGCCGGGCCCAACCAGTCGGTCAGGCTGCGCGCGGCGGGTGGATTGACCAGCGTCACGATCAGGGCGCTTAGCGCACCGACAACGAACAGGCAGGGACCAAGGGCCCGCAGCTGCCCGAAGACAGACATGCCGGTCCCAAACAAGGCGACAATTTCATTGCGCCGGATGAGCGAGAGATAAGTCACCAGCACGGACAGGAAGATGATGATGGCAAAAGTGCTATCGAAGATGAGCGGCAGGCGCAGCACAACAAAGCGCAGCCGGTCGACAAGGCCTGCATCGGTTGGCAGAAGCTCGCTGTTGCCGAGCGAATCGAGCAGGCTCACCAGCGTGAGCACCGCAAAGGCGACGCCCGCAAGTCTGCCTAGATAGAGCCTTGAGAGATACAGGCTGACTTGGTTCATGCGTCCTGACCTGAAGCTGTGAAGGCAAGGTCGTCATTGCGGGCGCTGGGCGCCCGGTCGGGCTTGAGGATGGACTCCCCGGCAACCCGAGAGAATGCATACCCCCCGGCGCAGAGCGTGACGACAAGAACTGGCCAGGAGCCCGCCCACGCCGGTATCGCGCCGGTGCTGGCGGTCTGCAGTCCATATTCCAGCGCCTTCTGAACAATGAGCAGCGCAATGACGCCGAGCACGATACCGCCCGCACGCGGCCGCCGTCCAAGATTGACGCCGGGCGGGAAGGCGAGGACTGGCAGAATGAGGATAAGAAAGGCGCGGCTTAGCTGGTCATGCAGCAATGCGCTGGCAGCTGTCTGCTCAACGCGCGGAAAAGCCGAGACGTCGCCCAGCTCCAATACTGTAAGCTCTCGCTCGTCATTGCCCCGGGCGCGAAAACTTGCCGTCTCGGGTTCGATAGGCCATCGAATGCGATCAAATGAGACGCTGGGGGACTCCGTGCCATCGCGCCGGTCAGGCGGCAGCAACGTGGCGCCGCGCCCGTTTTCCAGAATAAGCCCCACCGTGCCTTGCTCGGATTCCAGCAACGCACCAGACGGCGCGGAGATATAGCGTTCGCGGCCATCAGGCGGAGTTTCCAGTATGAAGGTGCTACCGAGCTTGCCGCCACCAAACTCCCTATGCTCGGTCCATACGGTGTAATCGTCGATCTGGACGAAGCGCCCTTCCTGGAAAGCGGCCTCAAAGGACTGGGTCTGGATGCCGTGGACGGTCTGACGGTAACTGTAGCGCCCGAGTGGCTGCAGGAAGCCCGAGATGATCAGGCTGGCAATTGCCGCAATGCCCGCAAGAATGAAGAAGGGCCGCGAAAGATGTTTCAGAGACAGACCTGCAGACAGCATCGTTACCAGCTCGCCGGACCGGCTCAGCCGGTCGATTGAGATGATCATCGCCAGGAACAGCGCTGCGGGAATCGCTAGCTGGAGATAGTGCGGGATAAGATTGACGATGATGCTGACGGCGACCAGTGCGCCGTTTTCCGTGTCAGCGACAACCTCGACGATGCGGATCAGCCGTTCGATCAGCAGAATGGACAGCACAAGCCCGCACAGGCTCGCAAACAGCCTCACGCATTCGGTGAACAAGTATTTGTGAATCAGGCCGCTGATACCGACGCCCCCACTGGGAATTTGTTTGCTACTACTGTGTCAAAGACCGTCGCTACAGGTTTGAACGCAGACTCAACTGCAACCCTGCCTGTAGCATTTACCGGGGACATACTAGACTCGCGACAGATTTGTGAAACAAGAGGTCGCAATGATAGTGTCATTTCTCGCGATATCGACCCTCGCCATCGTGCAGCTCCCAGCGATTGGGTCGCCAGCGCCAAGCCTCGACATTCGTCCCTATGAGAGCAGCGCCGAGTGCGGTGCGTCCGATATGCAGATCGAGGTCGAGGTCACCGGCGTTAAGCCCGTCGGCATTCTCACAGTTGAACTCTATGAGCCGAGCAAGCGCCACTTCCTGCGCAAGGAATCCCGCCTTCACCGCATTCGCGTCGCTGCGGGCAATGTGCGCCAGACCGTCTGTTTCGATATTCCAGAGCCTGGCACCTATGCGATCGCGGCCTATCACGACAAGGATGCGGACCGCGACCTGGACCAGAAATGGAACCGGATGCCGGCAGAGCCTTTCGCGCTCTCCAACAACAAGGAACTCTCTTTCGGCTTTCCCGATTTCGAGGACGCCGCCTTTGATGTCGGCGTTGAAGGCAGACGCGTGACGCTGGACCTCCGCGAATGAATGCTTTGAGCTCGGCAGGACTAGTTCACCCTGACGCTTCATCGAATATCAGGATCGAGCCGGTCACCGGTGCACGCGGGCGCCAGGCATTTGTGGATCTGCCTTATGACGCCTATCGCGGCATGGAGAACTGGCGGGCGCCGCTTCGCTTCGAGAGAAAGGCGCAGCTTGATCCCAAGTCCAATCCGGGCCTCGACCTACTGGACCATCAGCTATTCGTAGCCTGGCGCGGCGAGACGCCTGTTGGCCGGATCGCCGCGCTGGTGAACCGTGCCCATCTGGAGCGCCACGATCCCGAATGCGGGCATTTCGGCTTCCTGGACACTCTGGAGCCGGACACAGATCTGGTTAAAGCACTGATAGAAACTGCGGCAGACTGGCTGAGAATGCGCGGCATGAAAGACATGGCCGGCCCGTTCAATTTCAGTGTCAATGAAGAGTGCGGCTTGCTTGTGGAAGGGTTCGATACCCCGCCAATGATCATGATGGGTCATGGACGGCCGGACTATGCCGACGCTTTGGAGGCTCTCGGCTTCCGAAAGGCGAAGGACATGCATGCCTATATCTGCCGCCTTGGCGAGGTCTATGATCGCTTCCCGCTGACGGAGCGTATGGTTCGTTTTGCCGAGCGCGACGAAGGCATTTCCATCCGTCCGATTTCACATTCGCGGTTCAAGGAAGAGGTCGCGCTGGTCCTCGAGATCTTCAACGACGCCTGGTCGGACAATTGGGGCTTTGTCCCTTTCGGTGACGAACAGATCAGACACATGGCCGGTGAGCTTCGACCGCTCCTGCGCGAGGACAGTGTGTGGATTGCGTCTGTCGACAATACCCCCATGGCTTTCACACTGATCGTCCCGAATATCAACGAGGTGGTGGATGGCCTCGACGGGCGGCTGCTACCTTTCGGCTGGGTCCAGCTTTTGCATCGGCTGAAGCTCAAAGGACCGGCGTCGGCACGCATTCCGCTGGCAGGGGTCCGAAAGAGCTATCACAAGACAAGGCGCGGGCTTGCTGCCTTTGCCGCCGCTTCTGACGCAGCCATCGCCGCCCAGCACGCGCGCGGCGTGCGGGACATCGAACTCTCCTGGGTGCTGGAGGATAATGAGGATCTCATCGGTCTGACGCGTCTTCAGAACTGTGAGCGCTACAAGACCTACCGCATCTATGAACGGCGCCTGGAGGGGCTGTGAGCGCTTCCGGGGGCGATATGGTGGCCCTCGTTCTTGCCGGAGAACGAGAAGGCCCAAGCCCGCTACGCGAGGCCGAGAGCGTCCCCAGCAAGGCTGAAATTGATATCCATGGCATTGCCATGCTGGACCGCGTGCTTGATGCACTGTCGGCGAGCCAGGTCGTCGGACCCTGCTATATAGCAGGCGCCCACACCATCACACGCGAGCGCCTTGCAGGCTCAGCCAAGTATGGCGAGATCGCCCACCTACCCGCTCGCGAAGGCCCGGCCGCCACTGTTCTGTCCTGTCTGGAAGAGATCGACCGCTACCCTGTCCTCATAACGACATGCGACCACCCGCTGCTGACGCCCCAGATGATCGACACCTTTGCGGAGACTTCGCTATCGTCAGGCGCCGACCTGACTGTAGGCCTCGCTGCCAAAGGCGTTCTCGAAGCGGCCTATCCGCGCGCCTCGCGCACATATTATCCGATTGGTGGGCGGAAGGTGTCCGGCTGTAATCTTTTTCTGGCGAGGTCACCGGCTGCCCTCCAAGCGGTTCGGTTCTGGCGCCAGGCGGAAGCGGACAGGAAGCACCCCGTTCGTATAGCAAGACGCTTTGGCCTTCCCAGCATGCTTAGAGTATTACGGCCGGGCATGAGCTTTGAAGGCGTTTTCCGTATACTCTCGCAGCGACTGGACTGTACGGTCGGTCCGGTCATGATGCCGTTTGCCGAAGCGGCGATCGACGTCGACAAACCGGACGACCTTTCGCTTGTCCGCGAGATCATCCGCGCAAGGGGCTGAGGATGAAGGACGCGCAGACGAGAGCAGACCTGCGAATGGCACGGTCCGGCAGCCTGTCGGGGCGTATCGCACGCAATACGGGCATGCTGTTTGGCGGCAAACTGACAGCGGCGCTCCTCGGCCTGCTGGTTCTTATCATTCTCGGGAAGGTGCTTGAGCCTGCCCAGTTTGGCGGCCTGATCCTGCTGCACGCCTACGCCGCCTCCTTCGCAGGACTGGCGAGCTTCAATTCCTGGCAGATGGTCGTGAATTACGGCGTTGCTCCATTCGGCCGGGACGACTGGCCAGCCGTGCAACGCCTTATGCGCTTTGCAATATCGCTCGATTGCCTTGGCGCCTCGCTGGCGGCCGCCCTTGCGGTGATATTGATGCCTGTTGCCTACAAGGCGATCGGCATGCCCGATGGCTATCTCCTGCCCGCCATGGCTTATTGCGCCCTCATCTTCTTCAGGCAGACATCCGCCTCCACGGGGTTTCTGCGCCTGTCTGACCGTTTCGACCTGCTCAGCGCGCAGGCCCTGGTGATGCCTGCGGTCCGGCTCATCGGCGTCATCATATGCGCCCTGATCGGCACGGATCTTGTTGGCTATATTATTGTCTGGTTCGCCGCGTCGTTCCTGTCTTATGTGTCGCTTCCGGCTCTGGCGCTGAAACAGCTTTCACGCAGCGGACTGATCGGCGGCCTGTTCAGAGGCGGGCGCTGGATGCAGCCAAGCGAGCCCGGAATGTGGCGCTTCGCCCTCCTGTCCAATCTCGACTCCACCGTCAAGACGGCGGCCGAGCACCTGCCAACCCTACTGGCGGGCGCGCTGTTCGGACCGGGCGCGGCCGCCATATACCGCGTATCGCGTCAGATTGCTGACCTCTTCGCGCGCGGTGTCAGCCAGTTCGACAAGGTTATTCACCCGGAAATCGCGCGGCTTCTGAATGATGGCGAACCGGGGCGTGTGACACGGCTGGTCCTGCGCTCCAGCCTCATCCTCTTATGCGTCGGTCTCTCTATCGTCGCCTTGCTTGCGCTGTCACAGGCCAACATTCTGGCAGGCCTGCTGAATGCCGACTATGGCGGCTCGCCGTGGCTCATCGTGCTGCTTCTGGCAAGCGCGAGCCTCATGGCGGCGGCCATGCCATTTCACCCAATTCTCTATGCCAGCAAGCGGCCCGGCCTCGCGCTTACGGCCCGGATCTGCGGGATCGCTCTGTTTCTGGCGCTCGTGCCAGCGCTTTCCGGCCCCCTTGGCATAGACGCACTTGGCTGGGCCGCGATTGGCGGCGAACTCGTGGCGCTCGCCATGGTCATGGCATTGGCGCTGAGATGCCTTCAGCGTGCTGGCCAGACCGATTTGAGCGCATCGCACACAGCCAACACCGCAGACTCGCCGCTAATGCCTGAAGCAAGATCGGGGGGGCCGGGCCAACCCGCATCCGGGAAGGTCTCACCTGAAAACGCCCGCGGTTCGGAATAACGCGGCAGCACATGGAAATGGACGTGCGGGTCGACCATCATCAGCATGAGGTAGTTGACCTTCTCGGGGGACACGAGGCTTTTGAGCGCGTGCTCAATGTCGCTGGTGACCGCCTGAAGTTCAGTAAAGGCTGCTGCGGGCAGGTCAGGAAAGTGTTCGTGGTCGCTATTGGAGATAAGAACCATAGCGCCGAGCGTGACCTGTTTGGGGCGCGCGAGAACGCACCAGTGCTCATAGTCAGCGATGAGCGTATCTGGCCCACCAAACTTTGAAAATGTTGCGTTTCTGTCATTTTGCATGCCTGCCTCCTTTCGGCCCGCCGGATTGCCCGGTAAGGCCTCTTCAAATCAGCAAGAAGCATACGTGAAATCTGCATGAGTGAAACCACGCCAAGAGTGGCCCTGATCGGCGACGTACCCGCAAAGCTGTGGGGCCTCAACCTGCGCGAATGGCAGCGCCGGGCCTGGCAGAAAATTGGCGCCGCCGGCTTGAGCCGCGATGGCCGCTTGCTGGTGGGGACCGACTGGGTCTTTTCCCCTGCCCTGCAATCGGGCCTGCTTGCCAATGAAGGGGCCGCGCTGATCGTGCGTGACGATACGGGCGATGAGCGCGTCGCCGCGATCCATCTGCCTCAGGAGGCAAAGTTAGACCGCGCCGCGGCAAGTGCGCTCATCAGCAAGCAAGCCGATATGGACGCCCTCAACACGCTCGGCCTGGAACCCGTTTCGATAGAAGACCTCGCTTCGAACTATAACAAGGCGCTACGCAAGACTGAGGCGCCCTATGCCCTCTCCATTTTCACGACCGCGCCGGGGGTCATCGAAAAGCGCCAGTTCGAGGGCTCCTATAAGGGTGTGACAGACATCGTCACGAAATATGCCTGGCCCTGGCCTGCCTTTCACGTCACGCGCTGGGCGGCCGCAGTCGGCATGAAGCCGAACACAGTGACCACGCTCAGCCTGGTGCTGGTCTGTGTCGCGTTCCAGCTCTTCTGGGCCGGCGCGTGGATCCCGGGGATCATGGCAGGCTGGGCGATGACCTTTCTCGACACGGTCGATGGCAAACTCGCCCGCACGACGATGACCTATTCGAAGTGGGGCAATGTCTATGATCACGGCATTGACCTCATCCACCCGCCCTTCTGGTACTGGGCCATCTATGTCGGACTGATGCGCGATAGCACAGCCTATCCCTCCGTCTGGCTGACAGGCGCGCTCGCGATCATCCTCCTGATCTATGTCCTAAACAGGCTGGAAGAGCTCGCTTTCATGCGGCGCTTTGGTTTCCATATTCATGTCTGGCGTCCCGTCGATTCCTTCATGCGGACGATCACGGCAAGGCGAAACCCAAACCTGCTCATCTTCATGCTGGCTGTGGTGGTAGGCTTTCCAGAGACCGGTTTCCTGCTCGTCGCGACATGGACCCTCGTCTGCTTTGTCTTTCACGGGGTGCGGCTTGGGCAGGCCTTCGCCGCCTCGAAGCCAGTCACGTCCTGGATGGACAGGTAGCGCGTGGCCGGGACGGCGATCTTCGATCTGGACCGAACTTTGACACGCCAGCCGACATGGCTGCGTTTCGTCTGGCGGTTCAACCGGCGCAGACCGCTCTTCTGGTTTCAGATCCCATGGCTTGCCGGCTGCGCGATTGCGCACAAGGCCGGCCTGATAGATCGAACCGCGATCAAGAACCATTTCCTTGCAACCCTTGGCTGGGCCAGCCGGGAGCAGGTTGAACGCGCTGGCCGGGACTTCGCGGTTCGCGAAATAGAGACTGGCCTGCGACCCGGCGCGCGAGACCTTATCGTGCGCCATCGCGGCGTGGGTGATCGCATCTATCTCGCCACCGCCGCCAGCGACTTTATTGCAGACCCCATCGCAGACCTGCTGGGGGTGGACGGCGTATTCTGCACGCAGACCGTCTGGAAGACGAGCGCCGCTACAAATCATATGATCGATGGCCGCAACTGCTATGGCGCGGAAAAGCTTCGCTGCATCCAGGCGGCGCTGGCGCGCGGGGACGTGAAGCGGCCACTTACAATTTATAGCGACCACGTCTCCGATCTGCAGTTGCTCATCTTGGCCAACCAAGGCGTGGCGGCTAACCCGTCGAAAGCACTACGAGACCTGGCCCGACAGAACGGCCTTTCTATTACCGATCTCGATCTGATCCAGGCAAACCTGCCGGGCGCGCAGGCGACCATCTTAGAGGATAACACTTGAAAGCCATTATATTGAGCGCCGGACGCGGCTCACGACTGCTGCCGCTGACCGAGACCAAGCCCAAATGCCTGCTCGAAGTCTCAGGCAAGAGCGTGCTGCGTCACCAGCTTTCGGCGTTGGATAAAGCTGGGCTCGACCATGCAACAGTCGTGACCGGGTTCCTTCCAGATCTCGTGGAAGAAGATATCGGGAAGTGGGACGGTCGCATGTCAGTATCGACACTTTTCAATCCATTTTTTCAGGTGGCCGACAATCTTGCGAGCTGCTGGATGGCCCGCGAAACGATGGAGGGCGGCTTCCTACTCCTCAATGGCGACACACTGGTCAGCCAGCCAATTGTCGACCGTGTGGTGGCCGCCGACGACTGGTCAGTCTCGGTCACAGTCGACCGGAAGGAAGATTACGACGCGGACGACATGAAGGTTACGCTGGACGGCGAACGCCTGATGGCAATCGGCAAACGGCTGCCGCCAGAACAGACCAATGCCGAGTCGATCGGGTTTCTCAAATTCGACGCGGACGGCGCGGCGCTCTTCCGCCACACGGTAGAAGAGATGCTGCGTACGCAGGAAGGTATTTCCGCCTGGTTCCTGAAAGCGATAGATGCGCTGGCGAAATCTGGCGAGACGATTGGCACCTGCTCAATTGAGGGAATGAGCTGGTCGGAACTCGATACCCTTGAAGACTGGAACAGAATTAAGAAGATTTCCGCCGATCTGATTGAATAAAATCACCCATAAACTTCGCAGATACCTTCTTCCAGCAATGTCCTTGCTTCGGCTCGCGCCAGGCTGATCGATGGACAAGCCCCAAGCGGCAAGTAGCTCCTGTTTGTCGTCGAAGCGATAGGCCATGCGCCAAAGCCTGGATCCCTTGGTCGCAACCAATGAATAACCCGCCACCATAGGCTTTTCGGTATGATTAAGCTTGCGGTGCCAGCGCGCGGCTTCGTGTCTGTTAGCGGCGTTTTGTTGGTACCGCCCTCATGAATGGCTCCCGAAAAACGGCAACTACCAACACAAATACCAACATCTAAGCAGAACACCAACACACTACGCCGGACCCGATCGGACGAAAGAACTCCGGTCAGCTTTTAAAAACGCCTACTTTAGAGGGGCTTATGGAGTTTATTGGATTGTTTGGGATAATGAGATGGTGCCAGGAGAGGCATCAAAGAAGCCTTATATTCCCTTGATATATTTGATTATTTTTCAAGTGATTATTCGCAATACCCGCAAATATACCCGCAATCACATGCGTTCACTTACCCCGTGAAGTCGCTTGCGACAGGGCTGGCGAATACATTCCGCGCCGACGAAGTCGTTAAAACTGCATCCCGTACGCTAGCTTCCGTCATATCGAGCACTTTGAAATTGCCGCTTGGCATTTTAGCGATCGAATCGATCCTGCGATACATGCCCGCGTGTTTTTCGGCATATCTGGCAAGCCCCTGAAGCTTGGGCAAAGCATCACTCAAATATGTGCCGTGCGGATCTACGATATCAGCAACCAATGATCCGTCAGCAATCTCGGAGAAACAAATGAAGTCCGGCCGGACAATCTTGGCGACGCCGTCAATCTCGTAAGAAATGCCTAGCGACTGCTGATTCGTTACCGGCGGATTGCGATACCAAGCCACAAATCCTGTCCGGTTCATCTCTGTCGTAAGAACCGAAACTTCATCCGCGTTCAAATCGCCCGGAAACAGTCCGTCGGAATCGCACATAAGATGATTTTCATACTTCGGCAGATCAACCGTTTGACCGTCCGGATTTTTTGCCTTCGTTTGTTGTTGCCAGACTTTCGGGCGCACCAGGTCGATATCCATCGGATCGGTGCTCATCGCCCGAATGTCCCTGTACGCGTCTTGCCGGTCATCCTTCAGGCTCTTGATTGCGACCCGGTATTGCGTGAGCCACTGTTCGGCCAGTTCATCGGCGGCTGCGTCGAGTTTGGCCTTGATATCCGGGACAAGGCCCAATGCGGCAACATGAGTGTGCGCTTCGATCAAGGCTTCTTCATCGTCTTCAGCGTCTTCATTTTTCGCCGCGAGATGTTCGCTGTAGGTCTTGGCTAGATCAGGAGAGATTGCGCGGCTGGCTCGCCTGTAGGCGTCATCGATTACAGCAAAGTCAGCATCTTCGACAAAGTCGTTAAAGCTGCGCTGTTGCGTATACACATCGGCTACCAGCGTTGCCCCCTCCACTTGCAACACAGAATCGCGAGCTTCTTGGATTTGCGCACTGTACGTCACAGCGAGGCCATCCAGAACGCTGTGCATGCGGCGGTGTGCTTCTTTGCCTGCATCCGGCAGAAGACCATCAACTGCCAACCGATGCGCAAGTATCGTTAGTCGCTTGACCGGCTTGGCTTGTCGCTTGGGCGGCGATTGAGACGGCAGCGATTCCAGTTTCTGCCAGACTGCTTCCGAGATATTCGGATTGGGTAGCATGTCGACGGGATTAATCAGGACTCTGCGACCTGTTCCATCGCCGCCCAATTCACCGCCATGAATGAGAAGGTCAACTACGCGCTCGACCGTCTTGCGGTTGAAATGCGGAAGAAGGCAATCGACTGAGTTGAGCAATTCGTTGCCAGGTATGCGGCGCGCCAGCGGCGTCCTGACCATCCGTCCCAGCAATTGGGTGATATGCGTGTCATCAGACGCCGCACGAAACGATACCATGACTTCCGCACGTGGACAGTCCCAGCCCGTACTAATCGCATCCTTGGCGATCAGAATGCGCACCCAATCTGCCTCCTGCACCCGTTCCGGCGCAATGTAAGGCGCTGCATATGGCCCGAAACCCTCATTCTTGTGTTCACCAAACACGTTCGCAATGCTGGAGGGATCAAGCTCCGGCCACTCATGAAAGATTGTCTGCAGCCAGAGCCCGATTTCATCATGGTCGGGGCTGTTGGGCACTTGCAGCACCATCAACGGCTTAATCGCTTTGTGTGCATCCTGCAGCTTGGCGTAATTAGTCCAAGCTTTCGAAATCTCGCGCAGCTTGGCCGTGCCCCGCCGCAGCAAGACCGTCGAGAAATCGCCCGACTCTTCCGGCACATCGAGATTGATCGTGTCCTTGAGAAGACCGGAATCCTGCACCTTCTTTGAATCCACCACTACGTTGGGCAAGGTCGAAAGGCCCGGTATATCCCGGATCGCATTATCAAAGCGCTCCACGGTCGCGGAAATGCCCCACACAACCGGAATACCGGGCACGCGGCCCTGTCCGCCGATCAGCCGCGTCACGATCGTCTGACGGCCTGTCGCTGTTCCCCGCATACCACGATGCGCCTCATCCAGAACAAGATAGAGCGTCAGCTCCGGGTCTTCGATCGTATTCTGGATTGTGTCCCAGATCGTATGAGACCGTGCATCGGGCAGCAGTCGCCGCCCATCATCTGTTACAATAGCGTTTTCATCGTCATCATGGCCGCGCACAAGCAGGCTGTTTCTCGACAGCTTCTGCGTGTTCAGGAAATACACCTTGCCAGGTTCGAATCGCTCACGCCCGAAACTGCTTTCCACCGTCACAAGATCAGAAACGGTCAGCTTGTCGGAAGCCTCCATCAGCCTGTATTTAGACTGTTCATTCAGGGACGGGTCATCGCTAAACCAGATCACTACGGCGCCCCGGTCAGGCTCGAACTCGAAATCGGCGCTGCCGTGGAAAAGCGCCTCGATAACCGCCGCCGCCATGACCGTCTTGCCAGCGCCAGTTGTCGCCGTCAGCGAGAATGCCTGCTTATCCTGGTCTTCATGCCAGCGCTTGCGCGCCTTGCGCAAATTGACCAGCACATCAGCGACCGCTTCTTCCTGATAGTCTTTCAGTGTGAACTTCATGGCCTAGCGCCCCATCGAGAAGCGGAAATTTGTGAGGTAGGATTCATAGAGACGCACAGGCTCGACGCCGTCGGGCAGGTCCTGGGCGACAGACTGGAAGCGGCGCTCGTCATCTGTGACGATATAGGCGATGCGGATCGCGCTCTTGTTACCGATCGTCGCGCAATAAGCATCCGCCTGATCGAGATCTGTCAGCAAGCCATACGTATCGGCAACGTCCCATCCATTTTCGGGCAGCGTTTCGATCCGCCGGCCTTCGCTGCCTGCCTTCATCCAGAGAAGCGGCGCAATGCGGGCGAAAGCCTTGTTATGGCCGACGGAGATCGGAGCTTCATAGGTCAGCGTGAAAAACTCGGCATTCTCTTCAAACCCATCCGCCATAGGAAATTCGTCGGTGAACTTGTAGTCACCCTTGATCGGATTGCCGTCCGGCGTCTTGCCGGTGATCGCCGCCGCGATACGCGGCTTGGTGATATGATCGCAAATACCCCATGTCTCCCAATTCGTGTCGCCCGGACGTAAGCCAGCTTCGCACAGTGCCTTCTGCTCGTCGGCAGCGACCTCATTATTGGTAACAGAAATGCACTGCCGCCTTCCGCCATCCTGCTTGTTCAGGCGCATTATCGCGTGGGCCGTGGTGCCAGATCCGGCAAAAAAATCTAAGACCATAGCTCTCGGCCTCTCAGCGAGAAAATATCTAAGAGCGTCTTCAACCGCGTAAATAGATTTAGGGAAAGGAAACCGACGACCTGGGAGCATGGCCGCCAAAAAGTCGGACCCTCCTGTGCGTGCATTGTGAGAAGCCCGGGTCCAATTTGTGGTCGGTAATTGCGCTTTTCCCTTTGTATAATGAGCCCGCACTGACCCATCTTTCATTCGCTTCGTTATTTCGGCACGTCCGTTCTCAATGTCCGAAATTCCTCCGCCATACATACCGGCAATTGAGAATGCTTGAGGCTTATCAGGAGCGAAAGCCCCAACCCTCAAATACCCTTTCTGCGCTCGCCGCCAAGCAACTTCTGGCCTCGTAGACCACATCATTTCCGTGCCATCGTCGCGGACGGGAAAAACGGCGACCAGTCCTTCCGGGGCGGTTATTGAATGACGGTCGACGTCAAGCGGCAACGGTTCACCTACCCGGACAATTTTTTTGGCCGACGGATCTACGAAGATCGCATAAAACTGATTAGGTCGGGAATCTCGAGTATTGGCTGGATTATGCCGGCGGAAAGTATCCCACCTAACTTCTTTGGGCTTCTCTTCCAGAAACACATCAGCAGCAATAGGAGCGCGGCCAATCCTAACAAAGTAGATATACTCGTCGACACGATTAAACGAATCCGGGCGGCTTGTGCCGTTCGGGTTGATTACGCTGGATATCATTTGGATGCGTGCGCCGGGAAAAGTCTGCTCCAACAGCAAACCAAGCCGCAGATATTCCTTTTCATCAATCGTGACGATCAAGACCGACGATTCCGCATTCAGTAGTTCCCGCGCGACTAGGATCCGCCTCTCCATGAAGGCGAGCCATTTCGAATGTCGATAGAGATCATCGTCCTCGACATAATCGTTGTTGTATTTCCAGTCCTTCGCGCCGGTATTGTATGGCGGGTCGATATAGATCGCATCAATCTTGCCGCGATGCGTATAAGTCAGCGCTTCCAGCGCATGAAAATTCTCGCCATTGATCACCGTGTGAAAAGGCTTGTCGCCGCCGCGCTCGACCTTGCCAGTGCTGACCAGTCCCGGATAAATGTAGTCGCGAAACTCTGCCACCACGCACAGATCGGCAGCATCTACCGTGCACAGATTCTCATCGTCGCCATCTAATACCTGCAAATGAGCTAGGCGTTTGCTGGCGGACCGCTCTATTCGAATAACCTTCCAAAGGCGCGAATCGCCTTTCGACGTATCGGCGCGTACCGGCAACACTCTCACCTTGTCTCCCCGCCGAACAGGGCGGCCCGGCAATTCTACACTCTCGGGGCGGTGCCGTTCGAAATTCAAGCCAAAAGACCGGCGCGAAGCGAGCATTTTGAACTCGCGTTCCAGCTCACGTCCTAGCGCTTCATCCTTTGCCTTGGTCTGTGCTATTAGATCGGTCAGGCGTGACATTGTCGAACGCCCATCGTCAGCAGCGCTTGCGGCGCCCACCCGTTCACAAATTCGCTCATAGTCGATTCCATCCCTGAAGGCACATCGAAGGCTATTCGGGCAGCGGCATCAAGCCTGAAACTCCGGGTTAGCTGCGTCGCTTGCGCACGCGCGCGAGAAAACTGAGTTAGCGTTTTCTTGATACAAGGTCGCTAGTGGCGGGGGGGAAAGATGCTCCAGAGATATGCTCGCCCCCGCTATAGCTTGAACTGTGGACACGAAAAATCAGGTCTGCCGCCGGTATCTGTATACAATACGCTGAAGTTCGCCCCCCCTAACCCCTCTTCCTGCCCATCTTCAAAAAATCCTGCATCAACAGAGCGTCCAGACGCGCCGCCGCATCCCAGTCCTGATCGCGCAGGCGCAGCCATGTGCGCCAGTGCATGCCCTTTGGCCGGTCAGGAAACGCATGGATTAAGCCCATCTCGCCCTTCAGCTTCTGGCGCACACGCATCGCCCGCGTCACGCCCGGTGCATAGATGCGCTCATACTGGCTTTCATAGGTGAGGCGGTAGCACCGCCTGCAACGGAAGTACGCGCCGCCATAGAGTACCCGGCAGCGCCGCCCGCAGCCCCCGCATTCGATCCACCAGCGCCGCCCGCCAAAAGGCTGTTCAGTGGCGCTCATGACGAAGCTCTCTTCGATATGCTGGCGCTCGCCACTCTTCGGGATCGAATAGTGCAGAACCATGCGATCGGGTGACAGGCGATAGCCGACACTGCCAGTCTTGTGATCGCCTCTCGACCAGGTCAGCGTGCCGATGCGGTGACGGTGAAACCATTCACGCGGAAAGCCCGCCAGATCCAGCTTGTGAAACTGATCGCTTCTGGCCGCCCCGCGTGCATGCCGCCCTGATCCATAGCCGCCCATGACTTCGGCCTTTCGTTTTCGCAATCATGTGGAAAGTGGACAGCGCCGGAGCCTGCCGGACACGCCGCCCGCCTTGCCCCGCTCGTGTGAGCGGCGGGGCGGCGTTGGGCTCAGCATCAGGTTTTGCTAGGTTCAGCATGTCTACTGCAACGCTATATGGGTGGACGGGGAATTTCCGCGTCCGGCAGCATCCGGCGTAGGCGTCTGCCAACATTGAGGTTTTCTCAGGTTTTGGAGTGTCCGAGCTCTTTTCCGGGCGCATCAGATTTGAGGCGTTCATGCTACAGATTTTAGGCGTTCGGATTTGTTGCTCTCTCGCCAAAGCTTGATTGGAAGATTTGGGTCGCCCGCCTTAGCTTCTGTATCGTATCGGGTAAGCGACACGACACGTTCACGGCTTCTCGCATTGCCTCGATTGCGGCCCTTGCGTTCCTCCTTGAGGAAGCCGCCAGCAATCAGCTCATTTATGGCCTGCTTCGCACTCGCTGGAGAACACCCGCAAAGTTCAGCCATACGACGCTCCCCCACAGGAAACCTGTTGAAGCCATCGGGGCGGTAGGACGCCAGCAGGAGCGATATGATCTTGAAGGCAGGAGGTGACAGCTTCAGCCAGGCTGGATGCTTTAGCCAGTGATCGTAAATCCTTGCGTGAGGTCGATCATGGCGACTGCTAGGGTATGTGGGTTGGGACATCTGATCTAACGCCGCAAATTATGCCGCGCCGTTTTCGATCAGCTCGCGAATGTCTTCCACGCGCCAGACAGTGACACGTGCGCCCAGCTTCTTCGGCTGCGGAAAGCGTCCGTCTTTGACGCCAGCCCACCAGGTCGATTTGCTGACAGGGATCGGTCCGTATGGCGCAAGAATAGACTTCAGGCGCAGAAAGCCTGTTTCAGGAAGTTCTGAAATGTAGGACATGGTGTGTCTCCGTCGTTAGGACGGTGACAAGGTGCGTTAGAACATATCGTGAAAATAGATGGTTAGCTTACGTTTTTTCTTGGATAGGTTGCGGCCTTCTAGTGAAGACCTTTATGGTCCGCGAACCTCAAAATGGAATTTCCTCATCAAAATTCGTATTAAAATCTGGACCTTGTAGCCCTTTCGCTTCTGTTGACGGAGTCAACCGTAGCTTGCGGGGAGCGAGAACTGAAGTCGTATTGACACTGCTTTCGGCCGACGAATCCGCCCCCTTTGCGGCCAACCTCCCGCCCCCCGGATTCCAATTGGCTATGCGAGCTGCGTCATTGAGAAACTGGTCAGTCACTTTGCCTTCATCGTCTACAAGTTCGAATTTGGAAGCATTCTCGGTCAGCCAATCTTTAACTTGATCCTTCACGGTGCGATTTTCGTCAGGATTAGCGCTAACATGCTCCCATGCAGCTATCGTGGCAGCTAGCTTCGGCGCATAGTGCGGATGATCGGGGTTGAGATAGTCAGGTTGTATCTCAACAAGCTCGAATAGATGGTTGATATCGACTCTCTTTGAACGTAGCCATTCGCGAAGACTATCCATATCGACCGTTGAACGGTCTGGATCGACAGAGTTCTCAATCGGCCTTTCATTTTCTTCGTAAGTCATATTCGGCACAATCAGGCCGCTGATCTTTTGCTTGCGCAAAGCACCTATCAGAACCTGCCTAATTGCCCTGTAGCCAGCAGGCTGTTGGTCTACGTTTTGATATTCAACACTGTGGTATTTTCCAGGATCAAGATTGAGAAAAAGAAGACTGGCCTCTGTGATCGTCAACTCTTCCGCCAACAACCAAAGCACTGTGGACGGCTGATAGAGATTATCACCCAAGGTAATAACGATGTTTTCCGGCGTATCCGTCATCGTTTCGCAATCTCCCCTGCCCACCAGTTTGCCATCTTTACACGCTCCTCCCAATAGCGCGAACGATGATAGGCCCGGCGCACTTCATCCGCGCCTGCATGGCCTAGCTCTGCCTCGATCGCATCAGCATTCCAGCGGCCGCTTTCATTCAACAGGCTGGAGGCACTCGCCCGGAAACCGTGCGAGGTATGCTCATGCTTGTCGAACCCCATGCGCCGCAGCGCCTGATTGAGCGTGTTTTCGCTGATCGGCTTGTCGCGAGCGATGGAAGACGGAAAGACGCGGTAGTTACTGCCGGTCTCTGCCCGTTGCGCCTTCAGAATTTCAACAGCCAGCGGCGGCAACGGTTTCTGATGTTCACGCCGCATCTTTGTGCGCACCGCCGGTATCGTCCACACTGCCCGCTCCAGGTCGAACTCTTCCCATATTGCCAGCCGCAATTCGCCGGGCCGTGTGTACAGCAGTGCCATCAGCTTGAGTGCAGCGCGCGTCGATGGTGAGCCACCTTCATAGGTCCAGATCGCCCTCAGAAGGGCGCTGAAGCCCTTCCAGTCTGTAATGGCGGCCATGTGCGATACTTTGGGAGAGATAAGCGCCCCGCGCAGGCCATAGGTTGGATCGTTTTCGGCGCGCGCCATGGCGATCGCATAGCGGAACACCTGCCCTACGGTCGAGCGCAGCCGCTTCGCCGTTTCATAATTGCCCGCGTCCTGAATTTTCAGAAGCGGTACCAGTATGTCAGCTGCGGAAATCGCGGTAATTGGGCGATCGCCAAAGTCGGCGTTCGCCATAGCCAGAAGCCATTCCTTCTTTTTAAGCGTGGTTTCGGCCTTCCCTTCCTTGCGCTGCTTCTCGATCAGCTCAGCAGCGATCTTCGCAAAGGTATGCTCGGTGAGGGCTGCATGCTTCTGCTTCTCAGCTTTGGAATGTGCGCCCGGATCTATGCCCTCAGCTAGCAGCGCCTTTGCGTCGGCCCGCAACTCACGCGCCCGCGCCAGGCTGATCGCAGGATACGCGCCAAAGGCCAGCAGCTTTTCCTTGCCATCGAAGCGATAACGCAGCCGCCAAAGCTTCGAACCCGTCTTGCTGACATGGACATAGAGCCCGCCGCCATCAGCGGTTTTATAGTCCTTATCGCGCGATTTTAGCTGGCGAACCTGAATATCGGTGAGCGGCATTGCGGGTATCTCGATCAGCAAAACGGGTAGAAATACCCGCGATACCCTCAAATCTACCCGCAAAACACCCGCATGCCAACGCACATACCCGCACCGCATCGGACGATGCGAACAGCGGTAATCTCTAAAAACGCCTACTTTAGAAGGGCTTATGGAGTTTATTGGATTGCTTGGGAGTATAGAATGGTGCCCAGGAGAGGACTCGAACCTCCACGACCGTAAGATCACTACGACCTGAACGTAGCGCGTCTACCAATTCCGCCACCTGGGCATTCTAGGTCTCGGAAAGCCGGGTGATACGGCGCGCAAGCGGCGAGGTCAACGGACAAATCCAGCAGGCGACAAGCGCATAATCTGCCCGGCGCAGTGCATTGCGACCACTTGTGTGACGAGAACATCGAGCTCTTTACCGTTTCACAGGCTTGTCCAGAATGACTGGATTTCCGCGTTGACGCGGGCTGGCCGCTCGAATGGAAAAAACAGTTTCGCGCCGTCGAATTCTATAACCGGGCGGGCGTTCAGCAGGGCGTCTTGCAACCAGTAGGCCCAGTCGAGGCCAAAGAAGATGTCATCGGTTGCCCAGAGTATGAGACAGGGCACCTGCAGACGGCGAAGGTCCGGCTCGATCCGGGTTAACTGCGCTGTATCCTGAGGGGCAACATATTTGTTGAATGCGGCGCGCCGTTCGGGTGTCCGTGTGAGAGGGGTCAGGAATATACGGGTGAGGTCGTCGGTAACAGCCTGCGGATTCTCAAAGACCATCTGTGCGAGACCCTGTTCGGCGCGCATCAAGCCCGGAGTCCCGGTGATGGCCGCAAAGCTCTCGGCCAGTCCGCCCGCCGGCGCGGAAGCGCGTAGCGCCTCGAGCGCAGCGGGCGGCCAGTTGTCGTGCACATCGCAGTTTGTCAGTACCAGCGAGTTGATCCGGTTCGGCGCCTTGACGGCGACGATCTGCGCAATCGCGCCGCCGCTGTCACTGCCGATCAGGTCAATCGACTCAAGGCCCAGCGTATCCAGAAAGGCGAGGACCATTTCAGCCTGGGCGGTGAATGTCACATCCTGCTCCGCTGATATTTCGGTCTCCCCGTGTGCCATAAGATCGAGCGCGATACATCGGCGGTCTCCAGACAGGCCGGTGAGCTGTCCGGTCCAGTAATAGGCATTCAATCCGAGACCATGCAGGAAGAGGGCGGGGCGGCCGCTGCCCATCTCAACATAGGCAATCTTGCCGAAAGGT
This sequence comes from Henriciella marina DSM 19595, assembly GCF_000376805.1. Classification (NCBI taxonomy): domain Bacteria; kingdom Pseudomonadati; phylum Pseudomonadota; class Alphaproteobacteria; order Hyphomonadales; family Hyphomonadaceae; genus Henriciella; species Henriciella marina. The sequence continues at coordinate 1,418,426 of NZ_AQXT01000002.1, forward strand.
GTGTCTGCGAGTTTGCGGACGGCGGAAAAGTCAGCGTACGGAATCATTTCAGGCTCTCTCAAATTGCTGTGACGGGGCTGCAATGTGGCGCGCGCGATACCGAGAAGGTCATCGCGGCAGCCGGCCAGAAGCATGGATGCAACCGCGCTGCTCATGAGGTCGCGTCGATTGATGGGCGGCATTTTACAGGTCCTCTCTGTCGGGACTTGAAATAGATAACATAATTATGTTATGTCAAGACAAGATGGATTTTGGCCCGAATAATTTCGACGATGGACGCTATGACCGACCATAAGAGCAGCAAGAGCCAGCAGACGCAGGCGCGTATGATCGAGGCGGCGCGTGACGTGTTCGCCCGGGAGGGCTACGCCGACGCGGCCCTGTCAGAGATTATCCAGAAGGCAGGCGTGACCACCGGCGCGGTCTATTATCATTTTACAGACAAGAAAGGCCTTTTCCAGGCGGCTGCTGAAAGCCTCGAGCAAGAAATTCTCGACGAGGTGTCCAGGCGGGTCAGCGGAACGGGCGACGCCTGGGACCTGTTTGAAACGGCCGTTCTCGAAACGCTCGACATCTGCGCCCGCCCCGACATCATGAGAATTGTCTTTCGCGAGGCTCCGGCTGTCATCGGCTTGCGGGAATGGCGGGAGATCGAGGTGCGCTATGCGTTCGGCCTGATGCAGGCGACTGTGCGCGATCTGGCAGAGGCCAAGCTGATCATCACGGATGCACCCGACATAACCTCACAGATCCTGCTCGGGGCGGTCATCGAGGCGGCCCATACGGTTGCTGATTCTGCGCAACACGCCAAATCGCTGAACGCAGCAAAGAGCACATTACGAACCATGCTGCGCGGCTTGAAACGCGTCCCCGATAACCGGACTCACAAAGGGAAATGAGAAGATGTTGAAGCCATTAATACTGGCCGGGGCGCTTGTGTCGGCCACTGCCAGTGCCGCACACGCCCAGCTGTTCGTCGGCACCGGCGATGCTTATGACTGCTATATGAGCGCCAAATCCGGCGACACGGCTTCGTCCGGCACGATAAGCACGTGCGAGCGAGCCTTGTCCGCAGGCGCCCTGATTGGCACCGACCGGGCGTCCACTCTGGTCAATATGGGAATTCTGCTGATGCGCCGCGGCGACCACCTCAAGTCTCTGGACGCTTTCGATGCGGCCATCAGACTTCGACCAAAGCTGGCAGAGGCGCATCTCAATCGAGGTGCCAATCTTGTTTTTCTTCAGCGTCCGGACGACGCAATTGCGGCGCTGACGCATAGCATTGACCTGGAAACACGGCACATGCCGGAAGCGCTCTACAACCGGGCACTGGCCTATGAACGTATGGAGCACATCGAGCTGGCGTATGCCGACCTGCAATTGGCGCGGACGCTACGTCCCGATTGGAGCATCGTCACCCGGACGCTTGAACGCTACCAGGTCGTATCGGATTGAGCGCATGATGCTCGGCGTAATGATCGCTGATGGGGCAGACCAATCTTTGCGATGTGAGGCTGCAATCATGACTCGAGGGGGTGCTGTCAGTCTAATGCGAACCAGTCTCCAGCAACTGTCGGCGCACCCTACCCTATCCAGCCAGTAGCTGACGCCACTCAAGGAGAGCGGCATCTCGTTTCGTTTTGAAGGTCTGGCGATGGTTGATGTGGCGGTCGAGGCTGAAATGATTGTGAAACGAGGCGTGTGTCGAAGCGAACTTCTGTAGGTTCGACATTCGCCTGAACCGGGACATTGCCCTCTCTCTTCGCCGGAACGGCAAGTGCGAATTCTCGGCCCGATTATTGAGATGGCGACCGACCTCCTGACGGTCGATATTCCCGATCTCCTTCATTGCGGCGCCGTAGGATCTCAGCCGGTCGGTGATGATCGTGCGCGGAGCGCCATAACGCTTCATGGCTTTTCTCAAGAACCGCAATGCCGCTGATTTATCACGAGATTTCGTGACATAGCTTTCAAGAACTTCGCCTTCGTGATCAACGGCGCGCCAGAGGTAATGCGTCTCGCCGTTGATCTTCACAAAGACCTCGTCCAGGTGCCATTGCCATTGCGTGAACTGCCGCATGTAGCTTGTACGGCGTGCGCGGATCTTGCCGGCGAACATCGGCCCGAAACGGTCCACCCATGTCCGAACGCTCTCGTGGCAAACGTCGACGCCGCGTTCATGCAGCAGGTCTTCAACGTTCCGGAGCGACAGCGGGAAACGCACGTACAGCATGACCGCGAGCTGGATGATCTCGGGTGATGTCTTGAAGTATCGGAATGGATTGCGGGGCATCCGGCAATGCTAGCCAAGACGGCCGACGGGCTCAATCGGCCAGTTTCCCTGACAATACCAGCGACGCTATCGCTACTACGTCTCCGCAGATGATCAAATCCGTCTGCCAGCGAACGAGCTGGAGCAGGTTGCCTTCAATGCGCTGGTCCATCGCCTGCAAGTCCAACATCAGCCGAGCAAAGACGAGCCATCGCAGCGCGAAACGCTGAACCAGGTCGAACGTCTAATCGTCGGCTCGGGCGAGCTCGCAATCCATCTTGCAGGAAAAGAGGAGACGCCGCCCATCAGCACACCATTTTCGCAACGCCGGCGCGGCGTCGAATGCAAGCTCGTTCTGGACAGACAGAACACGCGCCGGAAACTGGATCGAGTGCTGATCCGCCGTATCATCCAGGCCATGGACTGGCTGGAGTCCATCAAAGCTGGACGCTCGATTGGCGACATTGCCAATGATCAAAACGTCTCACCGTCTTACATCACGCACAATCTGGACCTGGCTTTCCTGTCACCTCGAATTCTCGAAGCGATCAGCGAAGGACGCCAGGCCCCGCACATCTCGGCCTACCAGCTTTCAAAGATTTCGATCCCGGTCAAATGGGACGAGCAGGACGCGATTTTTCTGTCCTAGCTCCCGGCGCGATCAGGCGCTTCATTCTCTGGAAGACCTTCAACACGACCCTCTGAGGACCTGGCATGTCCCTATCCGTCATACCCTTTAGTCATATGACTTAGCCTATGACTAAGGGTATGACTTGGCCTATGACTAACCCATGACTTAAGTCCGCTGCGATAAAGGACGAGCGGCGGTTGATTGCCTCGAGTGGGTGCTGTCAGTCTAACGCGAACCAGTCTCCAGCATCGCCAGGCGCACTCTGCCCTAGCCAGCCAAAAGCCCGCGCCACTCGAGAAGGGCTGCGTCGCGTTGTGTTTTAAACGTCTGTCGGCGGTTGATGTGGCGGTCGAGGTTGAAATGATTATAAAAAGAGGCGTGGGTCGAGACGAATTTCTGCAAGTTCGACATTCGCCTGAACCGGCTCATAGCGCGCTCTCTTCGCCGGAACGGCAGATGACTATTCTCAGCCCGATTATTGAGATGGCGACCGACCTCGTGGCGGTCGATATTCCCGATCTCCTTCATCGCAGCGCCGTACGATCTTAGCCGGTCCGTGACGATTGTCCGCGGTGCACCGTATCGTTTCATCGCCTTCCGAAGGAAACGCAAAGCCGCTGATTTATCTCGGGTTTTGGTGACATAGCTTTCCAGCACTTCGCCTTCGTGATCGACGGCTCGCCAGAGGTAATGGGTCTCTCCATTGATCTTCACGAACACCTCATCCAGATGCCACTGCCATTGCGTAATCTGGCGCATGTAGCTCGCTCGGCGGACGCGAATCTTACCGGCAAACATCGGCCCAAACCGATCAACCCACAGCCGCACGCTCTCATAGCAGATGTCGATCCCACGCTCATGAAGGAGGTCTTCGACATTGCGGAGCGAGAGCGGAAACCGGACATACATCATCACCGCAAGCTGGATGATCTCGGGCGACGTTTTGAAGTAGCGGAACGGATTGCGGGACATCAAGCGATGCTAGCGTCCTTGCGCTATCGGCTCAATCGCCCAGTTCTCCTGACAATACCCGAGATCTCGATCAAAGACTAAGTTCCGCCGATCGGTTTCTTCCAACTCATGCAAGCTAGAAGCTTCATGCTTTCCAGGCCAGATGGCGGCATTCGCTAATACAACAAACTCTTCAGACCGGCCGGCATCGACCAGCCAGCCTGCCAACGTCATACCGTAATACGCAAGCTCGGAAAAATGTGCGGGGCTGGCTTGACCAGAGACTTTGATATCAATGATTCGCAATCCGATGCGATCATCATCGGCTCCGATTGTTTGCAGCGTTCCATCCGGAGCAATTGTCCGCCGTGCACTCCCAGTTGATGGCACCAAATGGATTATATCCGGTCTGACCTGCGCCAGCGCGATAAGGGGACCATCTCCACCGCACAGGCCATTCAGATCGTGGGCGGCAATAAAGGTTTGAGTCACGGGAAATTCGGCCTCAAGCAAGAAACCGTTCTCCGGTGCCTCTGCTAACACCGTTTCTAAATCGAGTGTTCGATATGCCGCTGGTGTCCCAGGTAGTGCTGCTGCATCAGAATTGGCAATAGCCAAATCGGGAAACGACACCTGCAACTCAGCGTACTTTTGGTGTTCGTAGTCGCGACCTTGTTGAGTGATAAGTGCGAGCCCCGGCCGGGCCGCGTCTTTTTCGGGAACATTGGCGGCGGCTCTTGAGCGTCGTCCGTCATAAAGATCAAGGCGCAGACGCCTTTTACATCCTGTGCGGATGTACTGAGAAATCACGCGCTTACCGAGTTTATACATACTCAACCCTCAGGCGATATTTGATCTCGATAGCCGTGTTCTATACTACTGAAAACCCGCTTTCCTGCCGATTATCGTAGGCTTGCGTGTTTAGTAAATGGATTTACCAAAATCTTTGATCCTCATTCAGGTTGCCTTCGGCTTTCCGAGAAGCCTGTGAACATGTTGCCGGACTGCTCGGTAATGGGCCGCACCAGTCGCCTCCGCCCAGAGACCGCATGATGGACGGATCGTGCCTTTCAGTTTGCACTGACATTGCTCGCCGTCGCGAAGGCTAGCAAACGGCCACGTCTCCGTCTCTTATCAATCGAGCTGCCAAGCCATTTCAACTGTTCCTAATAGGAATTTCAAAACCCGTCGCACATGTCTGCAATCGGGATCTAGCTGACGTCCGAAAGACGGCGCTCAGTCTCTTCAACTTTGCGAGAAGCGACTTCAATCCGCTGCTTCAGAGCCGCCAATCCAAGCTTGATCTCCTGCGTCCCTGACCGAGGCGCCTGAGCCGGCAGCCCGTCATTCAGCGCCCGCTCCAGCTCCGCCATCGCTTCAACAACCAGTTCGCGGATTGGGTCTAGCTCGTCCATGTCGGCCACTTGGCGCGCCTTCGCCGTAACAGTCCACGCAGCTTTTTTGCGAGCCGCTGGACTTCAGGCGCGTTCCGAGCATTGCTGTCTTCGACAATAATAAAGCGCCGCCCGGTCCAGCCCGGGCTTGTCTCAGTGGGAGCGAACGATCGCGCCCACGCATCCAAAGGAGACAAGCCATGACCGACCAACAAACAGTCGACGCCGCCAAAGACGGCACCAAGGAAGCCCGCCTGGTCGAGGCCCTGTCCGGCAAGGGCCAGACGCTGAAGCAGCTTTCGACCCTGCTTGCCTGGCAGCCGCACACAGTCCGCGCCGCGATGACCCGGCTCCGCAAGCGCGGCTATGTCATTGATCGGATCGAAAAGACCGACAAGTCCCCTGCCCGGTTCAAACTTCGGGGAGACAAAGCGTGAGCCAAGTCCACTTTGACAGCCTCTCACGAGACGAACTCATCGAGTGCTGGACCGAGATGATCGGTTCAGCGCCACCACCCAAACTTCGCTCGCCAATGATGGTGAAGGTCCTGACATGCGAGCAGCAATGGCAGGTCTCTGGCCAACCTCGTGCGGCCCTGGTGAAAAAACTTAGGCGGCTGGTGGGAGAGACGACCGGCGGCGCGGTGCCAGCTTGCAACGGTCAGCGCCTGGTGCGGGAGTGGAACGGCGTCGAACACACAGTCGATATCACCGAGGCTGGCTATTTCTGGAATGGCAAGATCTGGCGATCGCTCAGTGCTATCGCCAAGGAGATCACCGGGACGAAATGGTCCGGGCCCCGTTTCTTCGGTGTGCAGACATGAAGAAGGTTCGCTGCGCCATCTATACGCGGAAGTCCTCCGATGAGGGCCTCGACCAGGCCTTCAACTCGCTGGACGCGCAGCGGGAAGCCTGCGAGGCCTATGTTCGTTCGCAGCGCCATGAAGGCTGGAAGCTTCTGCCGCAGCGATATGATGATGGCGGGATATCCGGTGGAACCATGGACCGCCCTGCCCTGCAGTCCCTGCTCGCTGAACTCGAAGCCGGTCGCATCGACATGGTCGTGGTCTACAAGATCGACCGCCTGACGCGCTCGCTTGCAGACTTCGCCCGGCTGGTTGAGCGGTTCGACGCCACAGGCGCGTCCTTCGTCTCGGTGACACAGCAGTTCAACACAGCTTCCAGCATGGGCCGGTTGACGCTAAACGTGCTGCTCTCCTTCGCCCAGTTCGAGCGGGAAGTCACAGCCGAGCGTATTCGCGACAAGATCGCAGCCTCCAAGAAGAAGGGAATGTGGATGGGCGGCGTGCTGCCGCTTGGCTACGACAAGACCGATGCAGGCCTCGTGATCAACAAAGCCGAAGCCGAAATCGTCAGGACCTTGTTCCAGGCATATGTCGATCTTGGCACGGTCCGGAAACTGAAGGACTATGCCGATGTCGTGGGTCTTAGAACCAAGCAGCATGCGTTTGCCTCAGCCCGGGTGACGGGCGGCAAGCCCTTCAGGACTGGCCATCTCTATCAGCTTCTTTCCAACCCTCTCTATCGCGGCAAAATCAAGCATCGCGACCAGGTCTATGATGGCCTGCATGAGGCGATCATCTCAGAGGCGCTCTGGATAAGGGTTCAAGACACGATGGCGCATAATCGGGTTGCTAGAAAGACCCGGAAAAACGCCGCCAGCCCGTCGCCGCTTGCTGGAAAGGTGTTCGATGATCAGGGCCGGTCTTTCTACGCGCATCATGCCCGCAAAGGGCAGCGACGTTATCGCTACTACGTCTCCTCAGATGATCAGGTCCGTCTGCCAGCGAGCGAGCTTGAGCAGGTTGTCTCCAATGCGCTGGTCAATCGCCTGCAAGTCCAGCATCAGCCGAGCACCGGCGAGCCATCACAACGCGAAACGCTGAACGAGGTCGAACGTCTAATCGTCGGCTCGGGCGAGCTCGCAATCCATCTTGCAGGAAAAGAGGAGACGCCGCCCGTCTGCACACCATTTTCGCAACGCCGGCGCGGCGTCGAATGCAAGCTCGTTCTGGACAGACAGAACACTCGCCGACAACCTGATCAAGTGTTGGTCCGCCGTATCGTCCAGGCCATGGACTGGCTGGATTCCATCAAAGCCGGACGCTCGATTGGCGACATTGCCAATGATCAAAACGTCTCGCCGTCTTACATCACGCACAATCTGGACCTGGCTTTCCTGTCACCTCGAATTCTCGAAGCGATCAGCGAAGGACGGCAGGCTCCGCACATCTCGGCCTACCAGCTTTCAAAGATTTCGATCCCGGTGAAATGGGCCGAGCAGGACGCGATTTTCCTACCCTAGCTTCCCGCGCGATCGCTCGTTTCATTTCCTGCAAGACCTTCAACACGGTGCTCTGCGGACCTCGGACATCCTTATCCGTCATACCTTAGTCATATGACTTAGCCTATGACTAAGGTATGACTTGGCCTATGACTAACCCATGACTTAGCCCGCTGCGATACAGGGCGAACGCCGATTGATCACCTCGATCGGGCCCGTACCAGCACGATGTTCGAACATCTCGCTGGCCCTCCGGTCAGGTTAACGATCCCGATTTTCTATCGGCTAATTCCAACGCTCACAAAACCTAACCATGTACCCGCAACCGAGATAAGGCCCGTCACTATTGGGTTCCCTGATACGCCGGCGGAAATTCCCTGTTATGCTCGGAAAAATTCCCTGTTCCTGAAATTAAATTCCCTGTTCCTGCGCTTGGGGAATTTCGCCGCAAAACCCCAATGGTGGCGGGCGGTCTGGAGGAGCTAAAATCGTACAATCCCTGTTAATTCGACGAAATTCCCTGTAAATCGCCCATTATCAGGGAAATTGCCGCCAAACTTGACTGAAAAATTCGGGTACGGAGACTTTTGCCTGAAAGGCGACAATTGCTCCGGAATGGAGACGGGAAATCTCGAAATCAGTCGCTGATAGCGCCGACAAGTCCCGGAAATGTCGAAACTATTCCGAGACTTCTCGAATTCACTGATTTTCGGGAAACTGGCTGGCGGTGCTGTCAGTCTAATGCGAACCCGTCTCCAGCATCGCTAGCCGCACGCTGCCCTATCCAACCACAAGTTGGCGCCATTCGAGAAGGGCAGCGTCGCGTCGTAATTTGAAAGTCTGGCGGTGGTTGATGTGGCGCTCGAGGTTAAAGTGATTATGGAACGAGGCGTGCGTCGAAGCGAATTTCTGCAGGTTCGACATTCGCCTGAATCTCAACATTGCTCGCTCTCGTCGCCGCAATGGCAAGTGGCTCTTCTCGGCGCGGTTGTTCAAATGGCGACCAACCTCCTGGCGATCGATATTTCCGATTTCCTTCACCGCTGCACCATAGGGTCTCAGCCGGTCTGTCACGACTGTCCGCGGCGCACCGTATCGCTTCATCGTTTTCTTGAAAAACCTCAAAGCCGCTGATTTATCTCTAGTTTTGGTGACGTAGCTTTCTAGAACTTCGCCCTCATGGTCGATGGCTCGCCAGAGGTAATGCGTCTCTCCGTTGTTCTTCACGAACACCTCGTCCAGGTGCCACTGCCATTGCGTGATTTGGCGCAAGTAGCTGGCGCGGCGAATGCGGATCTTGCCGGCAAACATCGGACCGAACCTATCGACCCAGAGCCGCACGCTCTCATGGCAGACGTCAATTCCACGCTCATGAAGGAGGTCTTCTACATTGCGCAGAGAAAGCGGAAATCGGACGTACATCATGACCGCAAGTTGGATGATCTCGGGCGACGTTTTGAAATAGCGAAATGGATTTCGGGGCATGAAGCAATCCTAGCCGCGTCGCCCTACCCACTCAATCGCCCGGTTCTCCTGACAATGCCCGTAATTCAGGAGCGGTAGCAGCAGGCCAGCCGTCCGAATCACGGGCTGGGTCAGATTGAACGTCAGCTAGCCAGGTTTTGTCTAATGACCTGGATCACTGATGACGCTGCCTCAATTTGCTCTTGAGACAGACCGCCAAAGGCATTGTTAGCAACACTTTCGGCGAGGCGCGCGATCTCTTCTGATCTCGCCAACGCAAACTCTGTCGGCACCACTCGCCAAATACGACGATCCTGCGTGTCAGCCTCACGCGTTACGTAGCCCGATTTCTCCAACTGATCGATCAGTGTGCCAACAGATGGACGGGCAACTTCTAATGCCTCGGCAAGTTGGGTTTGAGAAGCTGCCTTCAGCCTGAGTACGTAAATCAAGGCGTGCCACTGTGACCGCGTTAAGTCCAGCCGCTTCATTTCCTGATCAAAGGCCGCTCGCAACAAGCGAGTAACTTCTGCCAGCAAAAAGCTGAGATTCACTCGCTCATCATCCCCCATACGTCCGACAAAGCTATTTTCGGCAGTTGGAATTTTCAAAATATCATTCCGATTTACTTTATTTGTGAGTTACCTTACATTTAGGAGCATAACAATAATATTTTAGGGGATTTATTATGGCTATGAATGACGGTTGCGAGCGAGAAATCCAAGCAAGTGGTCTGACACTGACCTGTTCCGCTTACGGTCAGAACTCTGCGCCAACTGTAATATTTGCTCACGGAGGTGGTCAGACTCGCCATGCGTGGAAAGGCGCAGCCAGATCGCTTGGTCAGCAAGGATTTTATTCTATTGCCCTAGATCTTCGAGGGCACGGCGATAGCGAATGGGCTGAGGATGGCGACTATTCTCTGGAGGCCTTCGGGCGTGATCTGGTCGCTGTCGCGGAGCAGCTAAGCGACGAAGGGCGTGCACCTCACATTGTCGGCGCCTCGCTCGGCGGGCTCGGTGCCATGGTCGGTGCTGGCATGCTGCAACCAAAAGCTTTTGCTTCAATCACTTTGGTGGACATTACGCCAAACATGGAAGCTAGCGGCGTCGCAAAGATAATCGGCTTTATGGCCGAGCATAGCGTGGATGGATTTGCGACGCTGGAGGAGGCCGCAGATGTTATCGCGCAATATTTACCTCACAGGCCCCGACCGACAGATCTTGACGGCTTGCGCAAAAACCTTCGGCAAGGTCAGGACAAACGCTGGCGTTGGCATTGGGACCCGGCCTTCATTCAAGGGGTTATGAAGCGATCAGCCGTTGAGAGAGCTGGGGACCTTGAGCAATCGGTACGCAACATCACTGTTCCTGTTCATTTGGTGCGTGGACGCATGAGTGAGCTTGTCTCGGAGGCCTCAGTGCAAAAATTCCAGGCTTTATTGCCTCAAGCCCACTTCACAGATGTTGCTGGTGCGCGACACATGGTGGCTGGCGACAACAACGATGTATTCACCACGGCTGTCAGTAACTTTCTGCGGCAGCATTCGGAAGTTGTTGAAGCATGAGTGCAACTCTGCCTGATCTCGCTTTCGTTCAGCAGGCATTAGAAGCGGCTCCGTTTCATCGCTGGCTCGGACTCACCGTGACCGAAACAGGCGCGGATGAAATCAAACTGTCTATGCCTTGGCGCGACGAACTCGTATCAAACCCGAAGGTAGAGTCCGCGCATGGCGGTGTGCTCGCCGCGCTGATCGACCTGACGGGGTTTTACGCTTTGATTGCGACTGGAAATATGCCTCTGGCAACGGCAGATTTACGTGTTGACTATCATCAACTTGCAACGCCTGGCCCGCTTACAATTGTCGGAAAGGTGGTTCGCCTCGGAGCTACCCTATCCGTGGCGGAGGCCAGTGTTTACAGCAGTGACGGCGATTTGCTTTCGAGTGGCAGAGGGGCTTATCGGATGCTTAGGCCGTCAGCATGAACCGGCATTTGTCTTTCCGCGCGCTTATCCTAGTTTTTCTTTTTGCGTCTTGCTCAAATGAGCGACCTCCGGAGCAAACGGCTGTTGCGGTAGATGAGAGGCCAAAAACTATTGCCCCGATTAAAGTGAGCACAACTAGCGCTGAACGCATTGACCTTGCTCAGCCTCTAGTCGCGTCAGGAACAATTGCGGCAAAGCAAACGAGCAACATTGGCGTGCTATCGCAAGGCGTAGTCGAAAAAATTCATGTCGGAGTTGGTGACCGTGTGAAAAAAGGCCAGGCATTGTTTCAGACGCGACGTATCGACTATCAACAACGACTTTCTGAAGCTGAAGCCCAACTTGATATTGCAATTGCGGGGTCGGCAAATGCCGAACGTGCGTTTAAAAGATATTCTGTTCTCGTCAATGATGGCTCAGTCTCACGAGCTGCTTACGAAGATGTTCAAACGGCATTTCAGGTTGCGGCATCGCAGGTCACGCTTCGCCGCACTCAAGTAGCTACCGCGCGGCAGGCGCTAGATGATACGATTGTTCGCGCGCCCTTCGATGGTGCGGTGACAGCCCGCTACGTCGACGAAGGCGTTTTCATGGCAAATAGTTTCTCTGGAATGGGCAATTCGGCGGTCCTTCAAATACAAGAGTGCGAGATCGCAGCAGGGATCCTATTTGCGCCGGAATCTGAAGTTGGTCGGTTGCGTCTTGGCTTGCAGGGCAACCTCTATGTCGATGGCCGGAGTGCACCTATCCCATCAGATATCATTATTTTAAATGATCGAGTTGATCCGCAAGCAAGAACCGTCGAATTCAGAATGGCATTTTTGAATGAGGGATGCGCAGTGCGAGCGGGGCAATCAGTGCGGGCGGAAGTGAACGTTGACCCGCGTCCAGCGCTTGTTTTGCCTAGGGCAGTGCTTCAGGGTTCGAGCACTTCTCCCTATGTCTTTAAAGTTGATGGTGATCGAGCCCGACGAGCATCGATTACGTTTCGAGATATTGATCCAGTTCGAATTGAAATTCTATCGGGCGTGAGTGAATCCGACTTAATTGTTGTCGACCCTCTAGATGCGATGCGTGACGGCACGGTAGTGGAGACCGACGTTTCATGATGGGGATCGTCAAGACCTCTATTCGACACCCGGTTTTCGCTGTCATGATCATTGCCGCGCTCGTTGGGCTCGGGTGGATTTCCATTGGTCGACTGGGTGTCGATCTGTTTCCAAATGTCGAATTCCCGTACGTTTCTGTCACGACAACACTTGAGGGTGCTTCGCCTGAAACGATAGAATCTGAAGTGACGGATATTATCGAAGAAAACGTCAACACGATTGATGGGATCGAAAGCCTGCAATCGTTCAGTAACGAAGGCGTTTCGAGTATCTTAGTCGAGTTTGCGTTGACAACCGATATCAACGTAAAGGTACAAGACGTACGCGATAAGGTTCAACTCGCATTGGCTGACCTGCCAAGCGACGTTGACCCACCGGTTGTCGATAAAGTTGATCCCGATGCCGCACCCATAATATCGGTTATGATTGCTGGTGATATCCCGATCCGGGAGATAACTGCTTTCGCCGATGATATCGCCAAAGACGAGATTCAACGCATCAAGGGTGTGGGATCGGTGTCGATTGTTGGTGGACGAGACCGAGCTATCCGCGTTTGGCTTGACAACAACCGGATGCGATCATTCGGAGTGACTGCGGATGATGTTCGCATGGCTGTCCAGAGTGAGCATGCTGAGCTTCCAGGTGGGAGGCTAGAAGTTGCTGGTGGCACTCGCGAGTTCGGCGTCAAAACGTTGGCTGAAGCAACGACGCCAGCAGATTTCGCAGATCTACCCGTGGCGTATCGAGAAAACGGCGTTGTAATTCATGTTGGCGATGTCGCAAGAGTGGAAGATGGTTTGGAAGACGAACGCTCTGCGGCCTTCCTCAACGGTCGGCGCGGTGTTTCGCTTGATGTCCGCAAGCAAGCCGGACGAAACACAGTTGAGGTTTCGCGTGCTGTAAAGTCTGTAGCTGAGCGTTTGCGGACACTCGCCCCGGACGGTGTGGAGATTGTCGTCACACGCGATATTTCGAAATTTGTAGAAAGTTCGATCAAGGACGTCGGACATGACTTGCAGATCGCCATGGGGCTGGTGGTCGGCGTAACATTTATCTTCCTTTTGAATGTTCGCGCGACCCTTATCGTTGCTATTGCGATCCCGACCTCTTTGGTGGCAACCTTTTTCGGCTTCTATCTGATGGGCTTCACGATCAACGTGCTGACCTTACTAGCGCTGACCGTTGCGATTGGACTTCTGGTTGATGATGCCATAGTCGTTGTTGAATCCGTCACCACGGAGATTGAGAACGGCAAGCCACCTATGCAGGCGGCTTATGACGGTACGAAAAAGGTAGGATTAGCGGTCTTGGCCGGTACGGCGGCCACGCTCGCAGTTTTCGTTCCCATCGCTTTTATGGGTGGTATCGTTGGACGATTTTTCTTCCAGTACGGCTTGGCCATCGTCTTCTCTGTAACCGTTTCTCTAATTGTAGCTTTGACTTTGACACCCATGCTGGCGTCGCGAATGCTTAAGCATCGAAAAACTACATTCTGGCTCCGCCCGATAGAATTGCTATGGGACCGTGTTGACGGTGTTTATGGGCACATCGTGTCATGGGCGGTGACCTTTCGATATCCTGTGCTGCTTTTGGCCGCCGGGTCGGTAATTGTCGGCGGATGGTATGCCGCGCGCGTGCCGTCTGGCTTCACCTCAAAAGCAGATAGAAGCGAGTTTCAAGGTACAATAGAGCTTCCATTAGGAATTGGAATTACTGCTTCTAGTGAAGTGGCAAGCAATGTTGCGAGAGCACTGCTAGACGTTGAGCATATTGAAAGTATCTTCATCACGATTGGCGCGGGCGCACAAAGCGATACGAATGTGTTGTCCCTTTATGCCTCTCTCACACCAAAGTCTGACCGCGCGAAATCTCAATTTTTGATTATGGACGAAGCTCGCGCTGTTATTGCCACGGTCGCGCCGGACGCAGTCAAAACATCGGTGCTTGAAGTGCCTTGGGTGAGTGGAACAGGTTCCGGTGGAACGGACATCGATCTAATTCTAAAAGGCCAAAATCTTGAAGAAATATCAGATTACGCAGACGAACTGGTACAGCGAATGCGGGCGCACGGTGCGTTTTCCGACCCACGAACCAGTTATCAATCAGGACGACCCGAAGCACAGATCCTATTCAACCGACAGCGCGCCGGAGATCAAGGTGTTTCAGCGCGCACGCTTGCGTCTACATCCCGCATTGCTCTGGGTGGTCTCAACGTCGCGAGCTTTGAAGATGGCGGGAAGCGTTATGATGTGCGCTTGAGATTGGACGACCTTCAGCGCGAAACCATTAGCGATCTATCGCGTGTTCAAGTGCGCGGAGTCGACGGTCGTCTTGTAGATGTTGCATCAGTTGCAAAGATACAGTTTGCGTCCGGACCTGCGCAGATCGACAGAAAAGATCGCTCTCGGAAAGTGTCCGTATTGGCGATCACGGCAACAGGATCATCCTTGGGTGAAGCTTCTGGAGCACTGCTCCAGATGATTGACGATGTGCCTCCACCGCCGGGCATAACATTCGAAATGGGGGGCATGGCTAAGAACATGGCTGAGACTGCAGATGCAATCGGATTTGCGCTGTTATTTGCCTGTATTGTTCTCTACATGGTTCTGGCAAGCCAATTCAATTCTTTCGTACAGCCTTTAATCATTATGCTGACAGCACCGCTTAGTTTTTCCGGCGCGTTCGCAGGTCTTTACTACTTTGGATTGGAATCGTCTCTGTTTGCCCAGATCGGCCTAATTGGGCTGATGGGTATCGTGATGAAAAATGGCATTCTTCTTGTCGACCGCGCCAATCAGCTCATGGAAGAGGGCGTGCCTAGCGGCGATGCAATCAGACGAGCCTGTCCTGAACGCCTTCGCCCAGTATTAATGACAGCTCTTTCAGCGATCTTCGGGATGGTTCCTGTCGCCTTGGCGACATCGGATGGTGCCGAATGGAGAAACGCCTTGGGAGCATTGCTGATTGGCGGCTTGTCGACTTCAACGATATTGACGTTACTCGTTGTTCCGGCAGCGTACGTGATACCAAGAGATATCGCTAATGTTGCAAAGTGGATTTGGCGACTGTTTTCCCGGACCGTGCTTGGCAAGCGGGGAGCGGGTGTTTCTCCAACTCAGGCGCAGCGCATCGATCAGTGACATGGAGCGATCTGGATTGTGTGTCAGACAAATGTAAACTCGTCTCTGCTAGTCGACGAAAATGCCGGTTTAGGCAGCGAGAGGTGCTGTCAGTCTAATGCAATCCCGTCTCCAGCAACTCTAGCCGCACTCTGCCCTATCCAGCCAGAAGCTGACGCCATTCAAGGAGAGCGGCATCTCGTTTCGTTTTGAAGGTCTGGCGGTGGTTGATGTGGCGATCAAGGTTGAAATGATTGTGAAACGAAGCGTAGGTTGAGGCGAATTTCTGCAGGTTGGACATTCGCCTGAACCTCAGCATCGCTCGCTCTCGTCGGCGGAATGGTAAGTGCGAATTTTCCGCTCGATTATTGAGGTGACGACCGACCTCCTGGCGATCGATGTTCCCGATGTCTTTCATTGCCGCACCATAAGATCTCAGCCTATCGGTCACGACGGTCCTTGGCGCGCCGAATCGCTTCATTGCTTTCTTCAGGAACAGCAAAGCCGCTGATTTATCGCGTGTTTTCGTAACGTAGCTCTCGAGGACTTCGCCCTCATGGTCGACAGCTCGCCAGAGATAGTGGGTCTCGCCATTGATCTTCACGAAGACCTCATCGAGATGCCATTGCCACTGGGTGATCTGTCTCATGTAGCTGGCTCGACGCACCCGGATCTTGCCCGCGAACATGGGCCCGAAACGATCAACCCAGAGCCGTACGCTTTCGTAGCAAACATCGACTCCGCGCTCATGCAGAAGATCTTCGACATTCCGAAGCGAGAGCGGGAAACGCACATACATCATCACCGCAAGCTGGATGATCTCGGGCGATGTTTTGAAATATCGGAACGGATCTCGGGACATCCCGAAACGCTAACCGACCTGCCCTACCCGCTCAATCGCTCGGTTGCGCTGACAATGCCTCGGAATGGATTGCGGGGCATCCGGCGATGCTAGCCAAGACGGCCGACGGGCTCAATCGGCCAGTTCCCCTGACAATACCCTCTCATGGCAGACGTCAATTCCACGCTCGTGAAGGAGGTCTTCGACGTTGCGAAGGGACAGCGGAAAACGAACGTACATCATGACCGCGAGCTGGATAATTTCGCGAGATGTCTTGAAGTAAAGAAACGGGTTTTGGGACATGCAGGCAACGCTAGTCGGGTCGGCTTGCCTGTTCAATTGGCCTGTTCTCCTGACAACACCAGCCGAGGGGCTCAGGTCACTGACAATGCCGGGCCAAGCCGAAATAACACCGGCTTGGCCCCACTTGGTATGCCTGAATGTAATCTACACTACCACGACTTTGAAATCGTCACCCCGTAAAGGGCTGGCTCAGTCAAGAATGCATTGCTGTAGAGTCCGGGACTGTCATCTTGCAGATAGGCCCCTGTAATGACCTCCTCATCAAACAGGTTCTTCGCAAATGCCTCAATTTGCAGACCAGATTCTGTATTCGCTAACACAAGAGAAAGGTTGAAGTTTTCCCAGCTATCGATCTGATCGCGTCCAACGTTCCAGATGCGTGAAAAGCTGTCTGCCTGATAGTAGTAATCTCCTCGCACCGTCAATTTCCAGTCGCTGTTTCCTAGTGCGGACCAAGTATATTCTGCGGCCAAGTTTAATGTGGTATCAGGTGCGCCAGGAAGATTGTTACCACGCAAATCTTTGTTGACGCCGTCAAAGGGCGTGAGAGCACCGACCGCACGGGTCGCCCCATCCCCGTCCATGTAGGATACATTACCTAGACCAAACGCGGCTTCCTGGCCTGCAAAGTTCCCAAGACAAAGACCTGCAGTACTGCCGGGTGCGAGTTGACCGGCCGCGATCGCGCCTAGCACGGTCGCATAACCTTGGGCTGATACAACACAGTTTGAGTAGTTGGCTGCGTTTTTGATAACAACGAAGTCTGGGTTGCTCGCTGTGCGGTCCAGAACGTCAATCGCGAATACATCTACAAGCTCTGTCTCCAGCAAGCCTAAGTTGGCGGTCAGAAGCCAGTTGTCTGCAGGGCTCCAGAGATATTCAACCTCCAAGCCATACAGTTCAGCATCCACGTTAAAGTTGACGGACGCCCGGTTGATTACCTGAGTAATCTGATAGTCGGTATAGTCATAGTAAAAGCCGGTTAGATTGAGTTGCTGCGTGCCTTCGGCGAACAGATTCTTGGTTCCCACCTCGTAAGCATTGATAAATTCAGGTTCGAAGGTGTTCGGAAACGCATTGGCGTTTTCCGCGGGCTGTGGCGGATTAATCCCACCGCCCTTATACCCCCTGGAATAAAACCCATAAAGCAGAGTATCATCTGTAAATGAGAAATTTGGCGACCAATCAACGCCGGCGCGACCAGTCACTTCCTCAAATTCTACTTCGAAGATTCCATCGACGGTTCCATCGAGTTCCGCTTCTGTTGCCGGGCTCGGAACGGGTGCCGTCGGATCCGGCCGCACCGCATCTGGTGTAAACAGATAAGTCGGAATGTTCTTTTGTGATTTCTCGTCTTTGGTATAACGCAATCCCAGTGTGAACGTTAGATCATCGGTGAGGTCGTAATACGTTTCGCCAAACAGAGCCGTAGACTGCAACTCATACGGAGAGACTGTTCTGAAATAATTCCGGCCTAGCCCGTTAAGCGAGTTCAGAATGTTCGTATCACCATCCACGTTCGACGTATCCAAACTTGCTGGAAAGGGTACGCCAGGGATCGCAGGAGGACCACCTTGGGCCAAGGATGCGTTGTGCAGTTGCAAAAGTCCGGTCAGCGCGTTGCTTACGAAGTAGTAACCGTCGATTACATCGCTGTTTCCTGCTTCGTAATCCATATAAATTGCCCCAACATTAAAGTTGAAGGGGCCGTCGAAATCAGATTGCAAGCGCAGTTCTTGCGTAAACGCTTCGCTTGTCGCGCCGGACGGGTCAGCCACAGTATATAGATTGCTTGGACCAATTTGTGGATCATTGACTACGCCGCCAGGGAAAAGTGCATTGTAAAGATCGATAGAGGGGTTGATGCCTGGTGGGATGCTGGAAAAGTCATTGAATGTAATTGTGGGCTCGACTTTGGAAACATCTTCGACGGAAATCACAGATGTTTCGTTCCGACTCGTTAGCGATGTAAACTCAAGTGTGTCGGTGACGTCCCAGCTGAGATTGAGTGTCCAGAGATCCTGTTCGGCCTGGTAGAATGGATCGAACCCAGCCGCGATGGTCCTAAGGTCCTGGATAGCAGGTGCGGTGAACGCATCACCATTTAGCAGTCCAGCCCTTACAGCCAAGCCACCTGCAAGTGTTGCTACCGAATTCACTGTATCGCGAGACTCCGAGAAAGGAGCGCTGAGGCAGCCCTGGGAGGTATATATCTGATCCTCAAATGCGATTGGTATGCCCGCAAAATTAGTGTCTAGCGGGTCTTTCTTGCACAGTTGCTTACCGGACCGCAGGCGAGCATCTTCCTCTTCAAAATGCTCGTAAAGGAGCCAACCCCTAAATGATTCGGTCGGTTCGAATCCTAGTGTCGCGCGCACTGACCAAAGATCCCGGTCATCCACATCATTCCCCGTGACCAAATTTTCAACATATCCATCACGCTGTGTGAGCGATCCGGCAACACGTAGCGCAACCCGGTCGCCAAATGGGATGTTTGCCATGCCTTTGGCTTTGATGGTGTTGTAATTGCCGTAGGTAAGGGCGGCGTCCGCCTGGTATTCGCCAAAGACTGGTTTTGCAGTTATGAGGTTGAAAACCCCACCGGTTGCGTTGCGGCCATACAATGTACCCTGCGGCCCACGCAGAACTTCCACACGTTCTGTGTCAAAGAACTCTGACTCAAAGAGCCGATTGGACTGAAGCGGCACGTCGTTCTGGTGAATACCGACACCAGCGTCGCCAGACGTGGCTACCACATCTACGCCAATGCCTCGAATTTTTAAGTTGAAACCGGTGAATTGACCCTTGGTGAAGGATACGTTGGGGACCGCTTTAGTTAAATCGGGGCCTCCAGTGAGCTGAAGTCTCTCGATCGCCTCGTCATCGAACGCTGAAACTGCAATTGGAACGTCCTGAACGGATTCCTGAGCCTTCTGTGTGGTCACAACCACCGATTGCAGCGTTCTGACGCTGTCGCTGTCTTGGGCTTGGGCAGAAAGTCCAGCCCCCAAGCTTGAAATTGAGACGCTACCAAGCAGGCAAACTGTCAACACTTTTCTGGATAAATTCAAAATGTCCTCCCTCGTTTCGTCCGTCTTATGCGGACTTTATCAGACAAGAACACTTTCCTATTTTATGCAAGCATAACGTTATTATTAGGTAGGGAATGGGCTAATAGCCCCGTCTTCTCTAAGCCAAAGCGCACACTTTTTGTATTGACACCGATTGTAAGCCGCCATACTGTATCTAGATCAATGATTGAGTGCGTTGCTTGATCCTTGATTTGTAAAGAGCGATAGTTAGCCTTGTCCGCTAGACGTTAATTGAAACGGCAAATGGACAGACAGGCCTCTTCTGCACTTTGCGTTTCCCAATACACCTGCTGGCTAAAGTCATTTAGCCAGCCCTTTTTGGTGCGCATGCGATTTAGCGATTGAACCGGAACAACCACTCAGCCATTCTCTGAAAACAAGAAAATGAAGTGGTTGGAATGAATATAAAAAAATCATCGACGATAATGGATATACGTTTTGCTGCTAATGAGCGTGTGGAACTGACCTTTCTTATCGGTCGCGTTTCGCGCGAGCTTCGACGCCGGTTCGACATCGACATGGCTTCTCTCAAGCTTACGCGCGCCCAGTGGAGGGCGATGCTTTATGTATTTAGGCTAAAACAGCCCACTCAAACCGAACTGGCTGAGGTTCTAGAATTAGGACGAGCCTCAGTCGGAAGCTTAATCGATCAACTAGAGCGGCGCGGCTATGTCGCGAGAATTGTTGATGAAAAGGATCGACGCGTCTGGCGAGTCGTACCGACAAGTTTAGCATCCGTCAAATGGGCGGAAATCGATGAGGCGGGCTCCCATGTGGCCACAGAAGTGTTTGCAGGATTTACCGAGGAAGATTTGCTGAATGTCAAAAGCTATATGGAAAAAGTCATTTTGAATCTCAATCGCGCAAACGAAATGAGCGCTCACGCTTCAAATAAGGGCATTGCGAACGACACCGACTGACGGATTGATCGGACGGCATGGCGACTGAACAAGGCTCACCCCTAAATTATCTTGGCATCAGAAACCCAAATTCACAGATAGTCACGGCGGATACCGCCATGACTATCGCGAATATTTCCAATATCAGTAACCTGAGCCCCTCGGCTCCCTCAGTTACTTGAAGAGCAGAGCATTAATGTCTAAGATACTGAGATTAGAACCGCAGACGGGCGGTTGCACCGAAGGTAAGGGGCGGTGCCAGGAAAGCACCAACAGCGGTACCCGGTGACGTTTGGGTAGCCGCGGTACCCTGGAGGGGCGTATCAAAGGCTAGCTCATAATAGTCTTCATCGAACAGGTTCTGCGCCCAAATCTCCAGCTCAAACGGTGAGTTGTCGCTATAAAACCCCATTCTCGCGTTGACCACGACCAAGTCGTCAACTTCCTTGAGCGGATCGAGGTTCGAGCCTGTATTATACCGTGAAGTGTACCGGCTCGAGACATTGAATCTCGTATCCCAGTCGCGGACAAAAGAGGTCTCATATGTAACTGCCAACGTACCTGACCAGCGGGGCGCAAATGAAATCGTGCTTCCTGGCAAACGCGGCGGCGCAAAAAAGTCCACTGCTTCAAAATCGTCGTACTGCGTTTCAGCATAAACGAGCCCCCCCTGAAGTGTCAGCCCTTCAAGCTTTTCAGGCAGATATCGGAAATCGAACTCTGCACCCTTTGAAATCACGGCGGGAACGGATGTCACGATAAAGCTCGTTCCGGTGAAGGTGTTTAACTGAAAATCATTATATTCCTGATAGAAAATGGCACCGTTGAAGAACAAACTATTTGCAGCGTTATTGCTCTTGAAGCCGACCTCGTAGGCATCCACGGTTTCAGGATCAAAGCCGGTGTCAAGGTTAGGCTGGAAGGGCGCGGGATCTGCGGGTCCGAACTGACTGCGATCCAAATTGAAGCCCCCGGCCTTGTAACCACGGGAGTAAGATGCGTAGGACATCAGATTTTCACTGAAGCGGTATGAGCCCTTTACTGTACCGGAAAGATCCTCGTCTGAACGATCTTGAGTGGAACTAACACCGACGAAGTTGTCGTTTACCCAAGGCAGACAAAGAGTTGGGGTTAAACCATTTGCCGCTCCAAAAACAGCCAGGGCGGTGGAGCAACTGCCTTCATTTCCATCGAAATCAGAGTTCAACGTCTTCTCATCGATCGTATAACGAAGACCAACGGTAAGATCGAACTGGTCAGTGAAGCTAAACGTATTGTTGGTAAAAATGGCATACGTATCAGCTTCCTGCTTAAAAATATCCTCTGTCGCTTTGGTCTCACCTGTGTAGATGGAGCCGGGTAGCGCAGCGAGGTTAAACGCCCCACCGCTCGCACCGAGCAGCAATTGCTGAAAGTAGAAGAAATAATCATTGCCGAAATTGATGAAATCGGTGCGGTCAAGCGTTTCGTTAGCGTAGTAGGCCCCAACTAGCCAGTCCAGTTTGTCCGTCGCGCCTGCGAGACGGATTTCCTGGCTGAACGTAGCAAAAGCATCAGTGGTTTCGTCAGAATCGCGGAACCAGATGTCAGCGGCGCTGAAGTCCATGTCTTGTCCGGAACCATTGTCCCAGTCGCGATATGATGTGATCGAGGTTAGTTCACCGACATCGCTTTGCCACGAAATGTCGGCCGACACGCCCCAATCTTCGGTCGTCTGCGTGGCGTCACGATTTGCAAAGGCAACTCGATCATACGGATCGACAGGGAAGGCGGATGCACCGTCGCCGCCTGCCAGCAGGGTGATTAGCGGACCACGCGCTGGGTCCACCGCTATATAGTCCCCCATGCAACAGTCCTCTTCCCGGTCGGTATAGTCGGCCGAAAGAAGGATTTCGAGGTCACTGGAAGGTTCGAAAAGAAGCTGCCCCCTGAAGGAGTAGAAGTCATATTGACTTGTTTCATCTGCGGTGCGCGGACCATTGCCCGTTTTCACATCAAGAAGCCCGTCGCGCTCCTCGTAGACCCCGTAAAGACGACCGCTCACTGCATCAGACAAAGGACCCGTAACTTCTCCGGACGTGCGGAGAAAGCCTTCATTGCCGATTCCAACTTCCCAGATGGATCCAAACTCATTGGAGGGCTTCTTTGTAACAACGTTGATAACGCCCGCAGAGGTCGATTTACCAAACAAGGTTCCTTGCGGTCCTTTAAGGACTTCGATGCGCTCGATTTCTCCAAGATCCCCAAAGGAAACACCATTCCTGGCACGTGGAACACCGTCGACAACAACGCCCACAGAGCTCTCTAGACCTGGATTGTCACCAACCGTACCAATGCCACGGATCCGAGCGGTGGTATTGGCCTGCTTCGACGAAGACGTCACGAGAAGACCAGGAGTCACTACCGTCAAATCCTTAATGTCCTGAACACCGGCATCATTCAGTAGTTCGCCGGACAAAGCCGTCACGACGATCGGCACATCTTGTAGGCTTTGCTCGCGCTTTTGCGCTGTGACAGTTACAGCACCAAGGCGACGAATGGTCGGTTCGCTGTTTGCTGAGACCGCAACGTTCTGCTCGTTCACTTCCGCTTGGGCATGCGCACCTGCGGCCAGCAGCAATACTGCCCCGGATACAGACGCGGTGACCTTCGACAGTCGATTAAGATATGGCAATTATCTCTCTCCCTTTTGTTTGCGCCATACTATATGCCTTCGTACTTCTTTAGAAAAGAACTTTTGTATTTTCGTTGGGCCCAATGGTCGCAGGTCAAAAAAAAAATTGGGCGCGCGACCAGTAGTTGTGCCGGTGACCCCGACTCCGATTGGTGCCGCATTTGATTTAGAAGTCTGTCGATATGGAGCGAGACAGTGCGCAAGAGCAGAATCGCGGAATAACAAATGACGGCGAACTTAGCCGAACACGAGTGTGGCATGGCAGCTTGTGCGCGCCCCTTAGACGCCGCATTCGACATTTGACAACTCAGAACTGAACACAGTCATAGCTCGGCGATAAGTTCCGATAAAAGATGTTCGAGTGGAACCGGCATAACACCTGCCCGCAATAGTCTTTGTAAAATCAATGAATTTAATTGGCTCTCATCGAATTCAGTCGGGCAGAAAAATGCTTCAAACCCTAAACTCAGAGTACGAAGACAAAGATGAGACACTCCCAAGCTTGAGACGTTGCCCTTTATCAGAATTTGCCTACGGCTCGTCTCCCAAACAGTCTGCTTATCATTCAGAATGCTATCAAGGGTCGGCGCGATGGCGAATTCGCCAGCCTCGTCATGGACTTCAAGATAAGGAATTCCATATGCCGAAAGAGCCGACATAATCAGTCCGTCTTCATATACAGCGTCAACAAATATTACTTGAATGTCCCTACGCCGCATTACGCCTGGCACGGCAGCTTTCTCAAACTCGGTCAGTTTAGACATTCGAGAGCCTCTACAATATTGTATGCCTCCATACATTATGTATGCGGTTGTCGGCAACGCCAAAAGGGGCTCTCGGAAAGCGTCCTCTAGAGGGCCACTTTAATGCGGTGGTCTTGAGTGGTTTGAACCCATAAGCACCAGCGCAGATTTCGGACATCTCATCGGTCGATAGAGGCGTCTATTTTCTCAAGGGGATTGGCGCCGGACGCTAAAAGAAAAATAAGGGCGCGGATGGCGCATCCTTACTCACGATGGCGCCCTAAGCATGCGATAAGCACCCCTGCCGCTCGACAGCAAAGCACCTGTGCTGTTAAAAACACTGGCCTCCGCCACGGACAAAGTGGTGCCAAGTCGAATCACTTTCCCGACAATTGTAAGCGCGCCGGGCGTTGCAATTTTATGATAATCAACACGCAGGTCTGCCGTTGCCACAGGCATGTTTCCAGTCGCAAGCAACGCATAAAATCCCGTCAGGTCGATCAGCGCGGCGAGCACGCCGCCATGTGCGGACTGCACCTTCGGGTTCGACACAAGTTCGTCTCGCCAGGGCATTAACAGTTTAATTTCATCTGCGCCCGTTTCGGTCACACTGAGTCCGAGCCAGCGGTGAAACGGTGCTGCTTCTAATGCCTCCTGAACAAAGGCGCGATCAGGCAAGGTCGCGTTCATGCGTCAATCCCTTCTGAATGCTTCCGTAGAAAATCACTGACAGCCGCGGTGAACACATCATTCTTGTCGCCAGCTACCATGTGCCGCGCATCAGCGACGTCCGTAAAGTGGGCGTCGGGTGCCAAGGCTTTAAAAGCTTCGACCGAGGCATCAGAGACGAGTTCACTCATGCGGCCTCGCACCAAATGAATTGGGGCTTTTATGTTTCGAACCGATTGCTCGAGGTCGCCGACCCGCTCAACCGCAGATCGCCTCACAACGTCTTGAATGAAAGCTGGATCCCAGTGCCAACGCCAGCGGCCGTCCTGGCCTAGCCGAAGGTTTTTCCGCAAGCCTTCAAGGTCTTTAGGCCGGCGTCGATGTGGCAAGTATTTAGCGATGACATCTGCAGCCTCATTGAGCGATGAAAAACCATCTTTGCTGTGCTCGCCCATAAAGCCGACAATCTTTGTGACACCGCTTTCTTCCAAATTAGGGGTGATATCGACTAGAGTCACCGAGGAAAAAACTCCGGGTTTCAAGGTTCCAGCCGCAATGACCGCGCCGAGCCCACCGAGCGACGCACCGACAATGTGCGGCGCACAGCGCTCACATTCGAATTCTGCGGCCACTGCAATCAGGTCGCTACCGAAAGCCTTAAGGAATAGTCGCCATCCAAAGCCCAATCGCTATCGCCATGTCCGCGGAGGTCTAGAGCGACAGAATGATAGCCTTGCTCACCGAGCGACTTGGCTGCATCTTTCCAAGCATGTCGAGTCTGGCCACCCCCGTGAGCGAAGATTACGACCGGCGCTACTTCTTGACCATACACCGAGCAAGCTAATGTCAGACCGTTTCCTGAGATTCTTCGATCAGAAGCATCATAGTTTTTCATGCCGTACTCTTACTTATATATTATAAGATAGCCGATTATATGCATTCTTACGATCAAGTAAACCGTGATGGACCTTTGAAGTATCACTCGCAGGCTAAATCAACCTTTAGCGAAGAGTGGCAAGCGCAAGCACATCATCACCGCAAGCTAGATGATTTCTGGTGATATCTCGCAGTAGCGAAAAGACGAGTTGGTCATTCAACCTAGAAATCAAACACCGGTAAAGCGCCGGTTCCTCTAACAATGCCCTGCAACATGCTCGTTCAGGTTACCGATTATTCGTTGTTCTGTGAATCAGCAATGCCTCATTCGTCCACTTTTCATCATCAACAGATAAACCTCAAAGCATTGGCTTTTCAGTTGATCCGGTCAAAATGCAAGAGAAAATGGGGCACAGGTCGATAGCCCAAAGGAATAGGATCGGCTCTTCAAACTATTAAGTTTCATTGTTCGCCTGGGACGCATGACTGAAAACCCATAAACGTAGTACGTTTATTTCCCCCAAACGGAAAGAATACTCCTGAGTGCCGTTAGAAAAGCTAATGGCTGGTCGAGCATCAAATGGTGGCGAGCTTCGGGTACGGCAATTATCGGAATATCGTCCCCACCTAACTCGCGGATGTATTCGCCCGAGTCCTGGGTAAATAGTTGGCTTTTAGCACCGTGTACAATGGCTTTGCGGCCCGGCGCTTTCACCAGTCTCTCGCCCATTTTCAGCCACTCATCTGGCTTATTGCTCTGCCGGAATACCTCGGGTGAAAACTTCCATGTCCAGTCTTCCCCGTCGCGCCGCAGGGAATGATACGCCATGTAGTCCGCGAGGAAGGGCTCGCCAACCGGCTGGGGCGGGGAAAGGATGTATCTTTTGCGCGCGGCTTCATAACTGGGATAGCGTTTGTTGGGCTTGTCTGGATTACCCGATCCAGGGCTTGCGCGTCGACGATTCCAGTATTGCTCCATCAGCTCAGGCCGCATGATCATCAGATCGCAAATTACAGCGCCGGAGAATGCATCGGGCGACTGGGTGACGGCCGTCAGTGCCGCGCCGGAACCAAAACTGTGCGCGATCAGGGTGGGTTTGTGCCCATCCACGAACATATCGAGCGCCTCCGCGATTTCACTGAACTCACGTCCTCTGGCCGTCGGATCGACCTCCCCGCGCATCTCGCTGTCGCCCATTCCTGCAAGATCGAACGCCACCACATCGTGGTCCTCCGCAAGAAACGGAGCTATGAAGGCAAAGCAGCGGGCGTGTGCGAGGAAACCATGCGTCATAAGCAGTTTCGGTTTGCGCCTGTCGCCCCAACGGAAGTAATGCGCTCTGGCACCGTTGATCTCAACATAGCCCTCTTCGCGTGGCACCTTCAGGGCCGACACAAACCATTTCGGCAGATGAGATCCGTCGCCTGCCCAGACGGGATCGATGTCCCCGGAAAGATCTTCGATGTTGGTCAGTACGTTCATTCAGTTGTCGTCTCCTTGGTTGAGATATTTTCAACAGCGAGACCGTGATAGCCTTTCTCTGCGACATCGTCGCAAAGCGCGGCGTAAATCGACAGGCTCGGAAAGTTAATAAGTTGACGCTTGTTGTCTGGAATGTTCGCACTCATGTACCAAGAGTCCGCTTCGGGAAACAATGTCATCTCGCCGGCCTGAGCAACTATTTCTGTCCATCCTGCTTCAGCGGCCGGATCGGCTTCGAAAAGGTCCTGTTCGTTGTTCCGCATCCAGACCAGGAAGTCGCAGATCCAATCGCCCTGGACCTCTGCGCTTGAAGGGCCATTTGAAAAACCCGACGGGCTAAGGGGGCCATAAGAAAACAGCATGTTGGGAAATCCCGACACGGCCATGCCCAAATACGCGCGCAACCCGTCTTTCCATGCTTGCGAAAGGGATAATCCGTTCGCTCCGGTGATATTCATGTCGCTCAGCCCTCCACGCCCGGCATCGAAGCCGGTAGCGAAGACTATGAGGTCGCATTCCATCTCGCCGTCCACAGTCTCGATCGCATGCGGCTTGACCCGGAGGATCGGCGTTGATCTCAGATCGATCAACGCAACGTTATCCTGCGCGAAAATTTCATAGTATCCCTGCTCAAGCGAAGGTCTCTTCGTGCCGAACGGATGGGGCGGATCGGCGGGCGCGAGCCGCTCGGCAAGGTCGGGATCTGCGATTCTCGCACGAACCTTGTCGCGCCAGAAATTGTAGGCGTGGCGGTTTGCTTCACGGTTGGAAAGCAGGTCGGCAAAATTGTGATACCAGAACCTCAGGCCGCCACGCTGCCATAAATATTCGAAGTGCGCATCGCGCTCTTTTTTGTCTACTTCAAGGGCTGAAACCTCTAGCGATTGGCATTCAAACCCACCGCTCGTCTGCCGGCGTTTTTCGAAGATCGCGGAATAGCCCTGTTTTTCCCTTTCCTGATTTATCTTGGACAGCTTTTCTTGCCTCATCGGCAGAGCCAGAATTGGGGTTCTTTGATACAGAGTCAGTTTCTTCGCTGACTTGGCCGCTTCTTGCGCGACCTGTACGCCACTTGCACCGGTGCCGATCAAGGCAACCCTACGGTCGGCGAGGTCGATTCCCTCTTGCGGCCAGCGTGCTGTGTGAAACCACTGGCCTTTGAAATCTTCGAGGCCCGGGAAATCAGGAAGATACGGCTTTGAGGCGAAACCAAGGGCTGGCAGCAGAAACTGTGTCGAAATGATTACATCATCGTCGAGATGCAAACGCCACCGCTTCGCTTCCTTCTCAAAATGCGCGCTTTTGACTCTCGTCCCCATGCGCATCATTGGCCAAAGGTCTAGCGTATCGCAAACATGCCGGAAGTACGCTCTGAGCTCTTCCCAGCCTGGAAATCGCTCGCTCCAGGTCCATGACTTCCACACTTCATCTATCGAAAATTCGTAGAGCGGGACCTGCGAATCAACACGTGCACCGGGATAACAATTCCAGTACCAGATGCCCCCTGGCTGCGACGCAGCATCCACAAGAAGCACGTTGAATCCAGCGTCACGCAACTTGTGGAGCAGATAGATTCCACTGAAACCCGCGCCGACAATTATAGCGTCGTAATGGCGAGAAGCCTGATTAATCACGTTGCAACCGTCAGACGTTCCGCGATTGCTTTCGCGGTTGCATAATCGGCCTTGCCGTTGGATGCACGCAGGGGTGTTTTCGTCGGATGAACGGCCTTCGGCGTTTTGTATCCTGCCAGCTGCCCGCGTACATGGTCCTTGATGGCTTGCTCTTCGAACGGAACATCGTGGTTGAGGTGGACGACGGCGGTGACGGCTTGACCCCATTTATCATTCGGAACACCTACTACCAGCGCATCACCAATGGCAGGATGGGTCTTGAGCACTTCCTCGACTTCTTCTGGGTATACCTTCTCGCCAGCAGTGTTGATGCATACGCTACCGCGGCCTAGCAGGATCAGGCTTCCGTCGGCCTCTACCTGGCACCAATCGCCCGGTATTGAATAGCGCACGCCATCAATTGTGCGAAATGTCTTGGCTGATTTTTCGGGATCTTTGTAATATCCCTTGGGGATGGCTCCCTTGCGCGCGATAAAACCGGGTACGCCGCTTCCCGGTTCAACTTTCTGATCGTTCTCATCAAAGACATCGCAAAACTCGCCAATCCCGAATTTCGCAGTGTTCGTGCCGCCCTGTGCGGTCGTGATGGACAGCCCGTAGCCGAGGCCTTCAGAAGCCCCAAAACTGTCCATCAGGACGACCTGGGTTATGTGCCTGCAAAGACCGGCTTTAACCTCCTTGCTCCACATCACGCCGGACGAGATGATGGACACGAGACTCTTGGTATCCCAGCGCCCGGGATGTTCATCGAGGGTGCGAAGCATCGGCTTGGCAAACGCGTCCCCCACAATTGCTATACTCTCGACCTTGTGCTTATCGACGGTCTGCCACAGTTCTTCGGCATCAAAGGACGGGTCCGAGAGAGTAACAATTGCACCGCCGGACATCAGCGCACCGATCGCGGTAATAAAACCAGTCCCATGCATCAGCGGGCAGGAGGAAAGAGTACGCCTGCCAGGTCCCTCATTTTTGATCAGGGCAACATTTTCTTCCAGTGTCTGCGGTACGGTGCCAAGTAGCTTCTGCGCGTCAAGCTGGGCTTTACGCATGTCGTCGTGCCGCCACATCACGCCTTTCGGCATTCCAGTTGTGCCGCCGGTATAGATGAAGAGCAGATCGTCAGGTGAGCGTTCGATACCGAGCGCCGATCCGTCTCCCTCACCCGCCAATGTTTCATAAGAACGTGCAAAAGGCGCTATTTCGGAAGGATCGCCAATTTCGACGAAGGTATGAACCTTCTTCAGCCTGTCCTTGAGCTCAAGAATACAGTCGCGAAATTCAGAGCTGTAGACGATCACCTCGCTATCGGAATCGTCGAAGATGTAAAATACTTCTTCGGGCCGATAGCGATAATTGATGTTCACATGCGTCAATCGACCCTTGAAGCATGCCGCCATCAACTCGCCATATTCAGGTCGGTTGCGCATGTAGAAGGCCACCTTGGCACCATTTTTTGCGCGTTGACGCAGTGCGCGTGCGATATTGTTCGAGCGCGATGACATTTCGGGCCAGGTAATAATCCGGTCGCCGTGTATTAGCGCCGGAGCGTTGCGAGGCATGGCTGGCTCGATCGCGTCGAGGATGTCACCGAGATTCCAGTCTATCATGTCGATCTTCCTTTCGGACAAGGCAGCAAGTCCCGAGGGAACCACCGTTAATGAGTATCTTATGCGGCCTTGATCCAACCTTGCAGTACTGCCGCCTCGGCCCGCGCCGATTCGGGACCCCCCAGAACCTGCCGGTCGAATCCTATGCGTTTGAACCAGTAATGCAGACCAACCAGGTCGGTGAATCCCATACCACCATGCACCTCGGTAGACGTGCGGGCGACAAAGCGATGGACGTCTCCGGTATGTGATTTTGCCTGGCAGGCGGCGAGCGATACATCCTCCGGCATCGCCTCATAAGCATACGCGGCGTACCAGATAAGCGAGCGGCATGGTTCATGATGTGCGGCCATCTCTGCGCACATGTGCTTCACGGCCTGAAAGCTACCGATAAGACGACCGAATTGCTCCCGCTGTCCAGAATAATCGACCGCCTTTTCGATCATGGCCTGGCCTGCGCCCAGGCTGTCGGCGGCCAGGAGGATGCGTCCCGCATCGCGCAGGCGCCCGGCAGTGAAACCGCTATCGTCGGCCAGTGGCTCGGCGGTGACCTGTGCGAAGCGCAGTTCCCCGACACTGCGGGTCCGGTCGATCGTCGTCAGGGGGATTTTCTCGAGACCCGATGCGTTGGCCGGAACAAGGTGCAACCGCCCCGTGGTATCAGTCACCAGGAAGGCATCAGCCCCCGCAAAATCCAGCGCAAACAGCGCCGTGCCGTCGAGTTTGCCACCCCTGCAGGTTACGCCAGCACCATCGCGCGCCTCGACTGTTTCGGAAATTGCCACACTTATATGCGCCTCGCCACTCGCGATCTTCGGCAGCCATCTGACCTTTTGATCCTCGCTGCCTGCCTCGCTGAGTGCGAGGGGTGCCAAAACATGACTGGCAAGGAAAGAAACTGGTGCGACCGCATAGGCGAGCTGCTCTGCAACTAATGCAGCGTCGAGAAGGGTCATGCCTAGGCCGCCATGCTCTTCCGGGATCATCATCCCGGGAATACCCAGGCCTTGCAGAGCGTCCAGCACCTTGTCGCTAACTGGATTGTCCCGCTCGGAGCATTCGCGGACATGCTCCAGCGGACAGGTATCGGCTAGACACCGCGCAACTGCATCGCGCAGCATCTGCTGCTCTTGAGAAAGTCCAAAATCCATCAGGCTGACCCCTGTTTCTGACGTAACATGTCTGCCGTTCCCTTCGCCGCACCCGAGATCTTCGGCAGCTTCGGTTCGCGCGGCATGTCGAGGCCACGCTCAGCGATGATATTCTTCTGGATCTGCGCGGTGCCGCCACCGATGATGAGCCCCAGCTGAAACATGTAATTCCATTGCCATGTCCCCCTCATCCGCTCGCGCGCGCTACCGCTATAAAGGATGCCCATCTCGCCCATTGCGTCGATGGCGAGCGCCGAAATCTGGTGTGCCAGCTCGCAGCTTTGCAGCTTCACGATAAGCTTCGCCATGCCGCCTGGCTCGCCTTTGAGGCTGTTCGAAAGTATACGCATTCCGTTGCATTTCATCGCAGCCACTTCGGCCTGAAGCGCGCCCAGCCGATCGCGCAGCACGGAATTGTCGATCGCGCGGCCCATGCCGATGCGTTCTTCCTTCATCAGCCTCACAAGAGCCTGGAAGCGATTTTCCAGGGCGTCAGGATCGCCCAGCATGCCCCGCTCGTGGCCCAGCGTTGCATTGGCAACGAACCAGCCCTGGCCCCGCTCGCCGACAATTTGTCCTACAGGCACCCGTACCTCAGAAAAGAAGGTCTCATTGAATTCCGCATGACCAGTCATCGTCTTTAATGGCCGCACCTCGATCCCCGGTGTATCCATCGAAAAAATCAGATAGGAAATGCCGCCATGCTTGGGCGCGTCGTGTTCGGTCCTGACCAGGCAGAAGATCATGTCCGCCTGCTTCGCAGTACTGGTCCAGATTTTCTGGCCGTTGATGACAAACTCACCGCTTTCGATTCGTGCGCTGGTCTTCAGACTGGCAAGGTCCGATCCCGCGCCGGGCTCCGAATAGCCCTGACACCAGACGACCTCGCCTTTCAGCGTCGGCTCTACCCACTGGCGCTTCTGTTCCTCGGTGCCGAGTTCCAACAGGGTGGGGACCAACATGGATATTCCCTGATTGGCGAGTCCGCCGGGAATGCCCGCGCGCGAGAATTCCTCGGCGATGATGCGCGATTTGAGGATGTCTGGCTCAGACCCGTAGCCGCCATAGTCTCTGGGGATCGTGCGCGCGGTATAGCCATGTTCGATCAACAGCTTCTGCCATTCGACCGCTTCGGCAGAGGGACGAGCGGCGCGGGCCTGCCCAGTCGGCGCGCGATGGCCGTGCATCTTCAAGAATAGCCGCATCTCCTGACGGAAAGCATCATATTCGGGTCCGTAGTCGAGATCCATGTCGTACCTATCTTTTCTCGCGCCGGTTCATATCAGGGCGGAAAACGGGCAGGCGAAACTCGGGGCTGATCGGTTCAAAGTCGAGCTCCACCGGCAGATCCAGCTCCAGCGTATCGCGGTCGCAATCAATCAGGCGCGTGGCCATGCGCACGCCTTCTTCCAGTTCTACGACTGCAGCAATGAACGGAAGATCTTCGGCAAAGGCCGGGTGCAGAGCCTGGTGCGTGACGGTCCAGGAAAAAAGCGTGCCCTTGCCGGTGCTGCGCTCCCACGAAAATTCTGGTGAGCCACACTTGGCGCACATATAACGCGGCAGGTGCCGGAAAGTGCTGCAACTGCCGCAGCGCTGGAAGTAGAGATAGCCATCCTGACACCGATTCCAGAACTCCTGTTCGATTGGGTCCTGCGGGCGCGGCAGCGGCTTGGGCGGCACCTTCTGCGCTGCGGCACGGGTGTTCGGCAGCCGTTCGTTATCGTCGTTCACGCATACCTCCTGAGGATAGCGATACTTCCGTCACCGAGGTCGCCCCAGCCAGTTACGAGGCCGGTCTGCGCACCCATTACCTGTCGCTCGCCGCAATCATGCCGCAGCTGTCGCACAGCTTCCACGACATGGTTGAGGCCCCAAACGTGTGCTTCGCTGAGCAAGCCGCCATGGGTGTTGATCGGAAAGCGTCCACCTAACTCAATCTGGCCATTGTCCACGAATTCGGTCTGACCGCCAGGCTCACAGTATCCGAGGGCCTCAAGTTGCAGCAACACAACATAAGTGAAACAGTCATAGATCTGGAGAAAGTCCATCTCGTCACGTGTAACGCCTCCCATCTCGAATGCACGTGGGGCGGCATATTTGAGGCCAATCTTGAAAGGATCCGGACGCGAGGGAATGTCGTCGGCGGGATACGGGTGCCCTTCGGCGGCGCCAGCAATGCTCACTGGAACATGCGGCATATCCTTGGCCTGCTCCATCCGCGAGACAACGACCGCGCAGGCGCCATCGGTTTCCAGACAGCAATCATAGAGCCGGAAAGGCTCGGATATCCAACGCGCCGAATGATATGTCTCCGCGTCAAGCTTTCGGCCGAAGCTGAAGGCTTTCGGATTCAACTGCGCGTGTTGGCGACAGGCAAGTGCGACGGCGGCCGTCGCATCCGGTCCGACCCCGTAGAGCTTGGAATGGCGCATGGCGAGCCAAGCATACATCTGCACTGGCAGGAACACTCCATAGGGCATGTAATAGCCCTTTATGGTGTTGGTCAGCGTGTTCATATTCATCGGTCGGGTCGGTGGCGCGCCCGGCTTCGGCCTCAGAGCAGAATATCCGTTCCATCCAAGGGTTATCAGAACATGGTCGCACAGGCCGTTGGAAATCGCCATCGCTGCGTTCTGCAAAGCCGTGATTGGGCTCGCCCCGCCCATATGTACTGTCGACGCAAAACGCAGGACATCGATACCAAGATTGGCGGCCATTTCCTCTGATGTCGTATAGATCGGGGGAGGCACCATACCGTCTATGTCAGACGGTTTCAGTCCGGCATCGGCAATCGCCCGGCGCGAGGCATCAAGCATCATGTCGACCGCTGTCCGTTCGGTCCCCTTGACGAATTCTGTCTCGGCGACACCGGTGATCGCGGATTTGTCGCTGAAATTGAAGGTGGAGGAGACACTCATGCGTGATGCTCGCTCTGACGGCTGGCTTGGAAATCTCGCTCAAGTGAGCGGGACAGATCCTGCACCCGAAGATAGCGAATCGGTGGCTTCAGATTCAAAAGCCGTCGCACCTCCTCTAATGGTGTATCGAGATGTTTTTCCCAATAGAAGGTTGTGAAATCGGCGGCAGTCCTGCCCCGCTTCCACGCTTCGAACGCAGTACGGGCCACCGGCAATCCCGAGACCTCAGCAAGAGTTTTTGCAATTCCGGTTGCCACGATGAAGGCGATTCCGTGATTGTAGAACTGAGCGTTGCCGAGCGATAGCACACACAATTCACCCAGCGCATCTCGTCCATACCCGGTCACAACGTGAAACAGATCGTGCGAATCTCGCAGCCGCTTCCGATATAGTGAGACTTCCGGATCGCTGAAATCGTCGGCTCCGACCACTTCACTTGCATCCACTAACCCCTCAGCGGTCAACCCCTCTCCATAAACGAAATCAAGATAAGCACGCCCCAGCGTTCCCGGTTCGCATCCGCTCAAGCGATCACGGTCACATAAGGTGCCGAGTAGGTCCGCATGGTCCAGAAGGATACGCTTCCCCTCAGGCGAGGCAGCGAAGCGCCGGAAACTGCGATAATAGGAATTGCCCGACAATGCCCTGACAATATGGAAGACCTGCGCTGTGTCTTCCTTGTCCCGGATAAGTCGGCGCATGGCCGCAATTGCTTCACCCGGGCGAATTGGCGAGCGCAGTTCATGTCCCTTCAGCGGCTGGTCGGCGTTTCTCATCACATGTCTGCCTTTATCCCGTGTCATTCGTAAGATTTGGTGCGGGCGAGTGCGGTTTCCGCCCCTTCGACGAGTTCGCGCATCACTTCGGCTGCGGGCCGGATCGAATGAATGAGACCAATTCCCTGGCCTGCAAAACCCGGAATTACATCCTTGCGCTGGGCCTTGATACCGGACGCCATGACAGGCCCCGAGATCATCGACTGATAGGGCATGGGCAATGGTTCCTTGCCTGCTTCTATCCAGGCATCAGCCCATTTGTTGCGGATCATTCGCGCAGGTTTGCCGGTGAGAGAGCGACTTACCACGGTGTCGGCATCACCGCTTTCTATGATCGCTTCTTTCTGGAATCGTTCGATGCCCGCTTCTTCGGTTGCAAGAAACGCTGTCCCAATCCACGCGCCCTCGGCTCCCAGCATCAGCGCTGCAGCAATACCTCGGCCGTCGGAAATGCCCCCCGCACCAATCACAGGAACGCGGCTGCCCACCGCATCAACCACTTGGGGAATCAGCGAAATGGTGCCGACTGGTGAGTTGTGGCCACCTCCGTCGTGCCCCTGCGCAACGATCATGTCGACGCCGGTTTCGACGACCTGCTGAGCATGCTTTACCTTACCAATGACGGCCATAACCTTGGTGCCATTAGCGTGCAGCCGGTCCATCCAGGGGCCGGGATTACCAAGCCCAGCAGCATAGACGGGCACTTTCTCCTCGATCACCACCTCCATTTGCGCTTCAAAGAATTCCTTCGAGAACAGCTGGGGCATTCCCTTACCTGCTTCCGGCGCGCCAGCAGCGCGCATTTCAGATGCGAGGTCCGTTTCCGGCAGATGTTCGCGCCGTATGAAGTCGCAGGTGAACTCTTGGTATTCGCCAAGAAGCGCCGCGGGATTTCTGGTCGAATCTTCACTCTGCGGGGCCGGGTCTCGCCTGACAGATGCAGGAAGAAGAGTATCAACACCAAACGGCTTGTCTGTCATCTCGCGGGTCTCGCGAATCCAGCTGCGCAACTGGTCTGGCGAGCATGCCGCCGCCCCGAGAACGCCCAGCCCGCCGGCATTCGATACCGCGGCAGCGAGAGCAGGAACGCTCGCCCCACCCATTCCAGCCAGAAAGATGGGGTGTTCTATACCGAGAATTTCACAAATGCGGCTTTTGAGCGCCATAGTCTTGTATCCTTTATTCCGCGACCTTTGATGGACGCAATTTTTTTTAAATCTGTCCCCACCGGATCCTTTGGGAAACAAGCTCCGGACTTCTTTCAGCCAAATAAGATGCAGATCCCGACACGAGCCGGGTCATAGCCTGTCGCGCCGCTTGAGCATCCCCTGTGCGGACGGCCTCCAGAAC
The DNA here is from genome assembly GCF_000376805.1 of Henriciella marina DSM 19595. Lineage (NCBI taxonomy): Bacteria > Pseudomonadati > Pseudomonadota > Alphaproteobacteria > Hyphomonadales > Hyphomonadaceae > Henriciella > Henriciella marina. The sequence continues at coordinate 1,454,675 of NZ_AQXT01000002.1, forward strand.
GCGGCGCAGGAAGCGCAACTGGACCGCCCGCTCCTGCGCCGAATAGCCGAGCGAGCTCGAGAATTCGCGAGTAAGCAAATGCATGGAGGAGGTCAGAAGACCGAAGAGCGGATTGCCGCTGGCCCACCCGAGAAGATCGTGAAAGCGGCGGTTTAATTCCTCGAACTGACTTCCAGCCTCATTGCGCTCCAGCTCTTTGAGGCAATCGACCAAAGCACTGAGGTCACCCGTGGTCGCTCGTTGGGCAGCATAGGCTGCAACGTCCGGCGCGATGGCTTCGCGCAGCTCGAGCAGCCCCCTTAAATCGGCTTCCATGAAATGCAGGATGAGTGAAAGACTGCTGGCAAAATCGCCAGTCTGGGGACGCGCCACCACAGGCCCGCCAGATCGGCCAAGCTGAAGATAGATAACACCCTGAAGCTCGAGAAAGCGAAGCGCTTCACGCAAGGTCGCCCTGGCAACTTCGTATCGGGCAAGCATCTCTTCTTCACGCGGCAACCTGTCTCCCGGAACATGAGCCCCTGCCTCGATATCGCGAACGATGTCTTGCGCGAGCGAGAGCGCACGCTTGGCTTTCTTCGCGTTATCGACCATCGGCTGCATTTCTGAAACTCTCTCCTGTGGCAAAACTCTTATAAGATTTAATCTTATTCACCGCTTCCGCTACACATAAACTTTCCACGGTCACTAGGAGGTGTCAAGAAAACATTATAAGCTTTATTGACTGCGCTCTTTCGAAAATTTATCTCTTCGAGAATAACGAGTCTTTTTGAGGTGATTTATGAGCGTCGAGACAGTGGAGCTGGATACAGTCGAGAAAATCGCGGCCATTCCGATTGAGCAAATTGATGTTTCGCGGCCGAACCTATTTCAGAAGGACACAATTGGTCTGTTCTTCGACCGGTTGCGCAAGGAGGATCCGGTCCATTACTGCCGGGAAAGCAATGTCGGACCCTACTGGTCTGTCACCAAGTTCAACGACATCATGGCCGTGGACACCAACCATAAAGTCTTCTCGTCAGAGGCGAAACTTGGCGGCATCGCCATTCAGGACATGCATTCGGTGGAAGGTGCCCTGGAGCTTGAAATGTTCATCGCCATGGATCCGCCCAAGCACGACCAGCAACGAAAGGCTGTTACCTCCTCAGTTGCGCCATCCAATTTGCGGCTGCTTGAGCCAACAATCCGCGAACGCGCATGCGAGATTCTCGATGACCTGCCGATAGGGGAGGATTTCGACTGGGTCGACAAGGTCTCGATTGAGTTGACCACAATGACACTTGCGACCCTGTTTGACTTTCCATGGGAAGAGCGGCGCAAGCTCACGCGCTGGTCAGACATCGCAACGGCCGCCCCCGAAACCGGCATTGTCGAATCCTATCAGGCAAGGCGCGAAGAGCTCATCGAATGCGCAATGTACTTCAAAGAGCTGTGGGAACAGCGCATCAAGCAAGAACCGAAAAACGATCTCATTTCCATGATGGCACACTCTCCGGCGACACGGGAAATGCCCTTCATGGAATTTCTCGGAAATCTCCTGTTACTTATTGTGGGCGGCAACGACACCACACGCAACTCGATTAGCGGCGGTGTACTCGCCCTCAATCAAAACCCCGACGAATATCGCAAGCTGAATGATGATACATCGCTAATCACAAGCATGGTGCCGGAGATCATCCGATGGCAGACGCCACTTACCCATATGCGCCGTACCGCCCTTCAGGACTGGGATATCGGCGGCAAGCAGATAAAAGAAGGGGATAAGGTCGTTATGTGGTATTTGTCAGGCAACCGCGATGATACGGTCATCGACAAGGCTGACCAGTTCATTATAGACCGCAGTAATCCACGTCATCACCTGTCCTTCGGCTTTGGCATACACCGCTGCATGGGCAATAGGCTTGCAGAACTGCAGCTGCGGATCATCTGGGAAGAGATCCACAAACGTTTCGTAAAGGTCGAAGTGGTTGACCAACCCGAGCGCCTCTTTTCAAACCTTGTGCGAGGGATCACGAAACTGCCTGTGCGACTGCATGCTCGCTAATTGACTGCGCCCAATGCCGACAAGGGGTTATGGCGATGTGTACAGCGTGACCGTGGTTTTCCGCAATAGATCTTCGACGTTGCGCAGCGAGAATGGGAATCGCACATACACCATCACTGAGAGCTGGACGATCTCAAGCGACATTTTGAAACAACGAAATGGGTTCAGAGGCATGAGACGCGACTAACCAAACTGCCCTATCCGACCAGTTTCGCTGACAATGCTATTCGAACTTCAACCTTCTCGGTCCTCCCTTTAAGAAATCGACTATGGATAGCTGACCGGTTACCTCGGCAAGATGAAACTACCGTTGAACCCCTCGAGCGTAAAAGGCTTCCTTGATGATGAGGAAGGGCTTGCGCTGCATAACGCGGCCCTTGAACGCGCAGATTACGGGCCTTGCCTCGAAGTGGGTGGATATTGCGGAAAATCGACCATCTACATTGGATCGGCTTGTGCACGCGCTAACGAACTTCTGTTCTCCATCGATCACCATCGCGGATCTGAAGAGAACCAGCCTGGCTGGGAGTACTTCGATGCGGAGCTATGGGATGAGACCGCAGGTGCTGTCGATACACTCCCGTTTTTCCGGGATACAATACGCAAGGCTGGCCTAGAAGCGACTGTGATTGCAATTGTCGGTCAATCAAAGGACGTCGCCGCGCGGTGGGGAACGCCTCTAAGTCTGCTCTTTATCGACGGCGGACACACGACGGAACACGCACTCAATGACTATGAAGGATGGGTTCCCCATCTCATGGTCGGCGGGCTGTTAGCGATCCATGATGTATTTCCTGACCCGAAAGATGGCGGGCGACCTCCTTTTGATATCTACCAGAAAGCACTGAGGTCTCATGCCTTCGCTGAAGAAGGCGCGATCAAAAGCCTGAGGCTGCTGCGGCGCCTAAAGTAGCGGGGCCAGAAAAATCCGGTTGGCGCCGCTGAACCCTTTCAGCGCGTCCGCGGCTAGTATTGCGGCCGCCTGCGTCCAGGTTGGCCTCTCCTTCGGCCAGATGACACTCTCGGCGGTTTGCCAGCCCATCCAGAGCACGCCTGCCGGGTCGCGGATGGTCATTGCCTGACGAAAAAGCCTCTCAGCCAAAGTCTGGTCGCCAACGGAAGCAAGAGCGATCACCAGTTCGCAAGTCTCAGCGACTGTAACCCATGGCTCATCGCTCACGCAGCGGCAGCCGTGCCCTGCAATGACGAAGCGGCTCCAGTTGTGATCGAGACGCTGACGCGCTGAGGCTTTGCTCAGGGCTCCAGAGAGCACCGGATAGTACCAATCCATGGCGAAGCGCTGCCCTGTGGCCCGTCTGTCGAAAGCGCTTGGCTTATCTCTGAGAGCCATAATAATTTTTGCATGTGCCTCGCGCCATAACGCTGCGGGTTCATTGAATTTATCAGCCAGAAATAACGCACATTCGAGACTTTTGGCGATCGAGGCATTCCCCGCCACCAGAGCGTCATCATCGCTCGAATTGATCGCATCGAGCGCCCATGGGACCGCCCCGTCTTCGCGCTGAAGGGACACCACGAAATCAATGGAAGCTTTGATCATCGGCCACCACCTACGAACGCCCCGCCAGTCGCCGGTCGCCAATGCGTAATGCGCGACACCCACAGCCGGGTAAGCGCAGAAATTCGTATCGACCAACTGCGGCGCAGGCTCACGACTAATAAAATCGCGGTCGACCATCGGAAGCGCATTGCCATAGCCCCCGAGCCAGGCGCCGTCAGCGCGCTGTGTGGCGCGCAGATAGTCCAAAGCCGCGCCTGCCGCCTTGGTTCTGCCCATTACCGTCAGGGCCATCGCGCTTTCGACATGATTCCAAGGGTCCCAGGGACCATCCTCGAACCAGGGGATTGCCCCCTGCGGTGTCTGGAGATCAAGGATACGCTGAAGCGGCGCCTCAAGGTCGATTGCTCCAAGGGACAGCGCTTTCTTGAAAGAGCCATCCATCAGAGTTTGCCTTCCTTCTCGAAGTACATGACGAGGCTCTTACCCATAACCGGCGTAAGCAGGGCATCCAGAACCCGCGTCAGAGGGGGGCGCTTCATGATGTCCCAGACCAGAAACCGGTGATAGGTTTTTACCCAGGGATGATCATCTCGCCTCGCCCAGAACGCACATTTCAACCACCAGAGCGGCGCATGCAGCCCATGCGCATAATGGCGGCGCACCATTCGAAAACCCTTCCGCTCAATGGAGATTTTGAGGTCGACCTTGTCGAAAATCCGGATATGGCCACCGGGTTGAAAAGGATATCCGTCCGGTGGCGGTGCGAGGTGCCAGCATATCCTCTCCGGCCAGGCACGTGGGACGGATATGCAAAGGCCGCCGCCTGGTTTGAGCACGCGGCGAATTTCGGCAATCGCCGCATGATAGTCTGGCAGATGCTCTAGAACTTCTGAACAGATGACGGCGTCAAAGGTGTTGTCTTCAAACATCAGAGCCGTTGCATCTCCCTGCGCAAAACGGGCCACTCCATCATCGCTGCCTCGAGGCGGCGGAAGTGAGCTGAGCCCCACCTCTGCCTTTTCGAGGGCCTCCGCGTCGAGATCAATACCATCGATTTCGAGGCCGCCGATCATATAAAGTCCATGAACGTGGCGACCTTCACCACAGCCGAGATCCAGTACGCGGTCCCCGGCAGAGAGCCCAAGGTGCTGTAAGCGCGCTGTCAGCATGGGTTCGCTCTCGCCTCTTCCATAAGCGAGAGGTAGCGCGGCGCGATCTGACGCCAGTCGAACTCGGTCCTCGCACGCATGAGACACGCTTCGCCGACGGACAGACGGTTGTCAGCATGATCCAGCAAGCGCGCAATCGAGGCCGCGAGCGCGTCCGCATCGCCGCGCGGCACCACGATGCCAGCATCTCCTGCAACTTCCGGTAAAGCCCCGCCATCCGTAACGATGACCGGGGTGCCACAACTCATGGCTTCTGCTGCCGGAAGACCGAAACCTTCGTAAAGTGACGGCGTGACGGCAATTGTGGCCCTGCAAAACTCTTCAGCGAGCTCTCGCCTGGTCAGTCCGCTCTTGAATTGCACGCAGTGCTCCAGCCCCAGCTCACCAAGCATCCGCCGGGCCAGCCCATCCCTAAGCTTTCCAATGACAACAAGCTCCAGATCAGGATGATTATCAAGCAGCTGACGATAGGCCTTCAGAAGGACCGGCAATCCCTTGAGCGGTGTGTCCGCACTGGCTGTCGAAATGATCCGGTTTTTCGCGCGTGGAATCTGGGGTTTGGGACGAAACGCGCTCTGATCGACACCAAGTGGGATTGGATGGAGACGATCCGGGTCGACACCGAACGCCTCTACGATGTCTCTTTTCGCCGCTTCGGAGGGGCAAGTCATCACCTTCAGCCTGCGTGCGACACGGATTTGCATATGATGAAAGGCGTACCAGCGCTTGATCAACCAGCGTTGACGCCAGGTTTCCGCGGCTTCGAGAGCGAGCCTTCGATCCTGCGTGACGGGATGGTGTATCATCGTCACCAGCGGCAATCCCAAACCTGACTGAATCCTGAGCATTCCGCTGGCAAGGGTCTGATTGTCCAGAACGACGTCGTAATGATGTGCTCTCTGCCTGAGGAACCGATATACGCGTTCGCCGAAAACATAAGGTTCGACAAACTTGCCAGAGAGATGACCGAAATACTCGTAGGTATCCGTCTTGCTCAGCAGGTGCCGGGGACGCAAAGAATAGTGCCCATTGTGGGGCTGCGCATAGAGGTCAAGCGAGGGGATTTTCAAAAGACGTACATCGCCAGAGAGTTCGGGGTAAGGCGGCCCCGAAATCACGTCGACATGCGCCCCCGCCTCGCTCAGCGCTTGAGACAGATAATCAATGTATACGCCCTGCCCTCCCACTTTCGAATCCGAGCGATATCCAAGGATCGCAATACGAAGAGGCGCCAGCTTAGAGGGCAAGGCGACTCTGCTATGCCGAAGCCGGGGGCGTGCGGTGACCATTACGCGGTGCTTAAAGCCGGACTGGACGAAAGCAAGTGGTCATGCGGCACATCGTCGAAACCCGTAAAGGTGCCTGCTGAGGATAACGAAGGTTAGGAACAGTCAGGGGCAATACAAGCAATACTTCGCATCTGACTTCCCTTCGAAAATCTCCCTGGAAACCTTTGATAACTGGCCTGCTGCCGGTTTGATGGACGGCAACTTAAGCTTCCATCGCTTGCTCCTCATACTGCATAGGGCTGAGATATCCCAGCGTCGAGTGCCGGCGGGTGGGATTGTAGAACCGCTCGATATAATCGAACACATCGGAACGCGCCTGATCACGGGTTCGGTAAACTTGGCCCCTGATCCGCTCGGTCTTGAGCGATGAGAAGAAGCTCTCCATCGCCGCATTATCCCAGCAGTTGCCGGACCGGCTCATTGAGCATGTGATGCCATTGTCCCTCATCAGGCGTTGGAAGGCCTCACTGGTATACTGGCTGCCCTGATCGGAGTGATGCATCAGCGTCCGGGGACGCCCTCTTCTCCAGATGGCCATCATCAGGGCGTCGGTGACCATCTGCGTGGTCATCGCTTCCTTCATCGACCAGCCGACGATGCGCCGGGAGAACAGGTCGAGGACCACGGCCAGGTAAAGCCAGCCTTCAGCGGTCCAGATATAGGTGAAGTCCGCGACCCATTTCCGGTTTGCTCTGCCCCACCGAGTTGGTCCACCGGCTTTGTTAGCCCGGCGGTTTCCACGTAGCGGCGTTCATGCCGCTACTTCCACACAGTAAGGCGATATGAACGCCGCGGGCAAGATGGCTTGTGGCGCGGGCGGCCGGTAGCCCAGAGAAGAGTGCGGACGCGCGGTGTTGTAATGCCGGCGCCAGGTCTCGATCAGGACTTTCGCCTCCCTGAGATCATAGAAGATTTCCCTCGCCAGCAACTCGTCTCTGAGCTTGGAGTTGAAGCTCTCGCAGTATCCATTCTCCCATGGAGAACCCGGCTCGATATAGAGCGTCCTCACGCCGATCCGGCCAAGCCACTCGCGCAGGGCAGTGGCGATGAACTCGGGGCCATTGTCGGAACGGATATGCTCCGGCGGGCCATGATGCACGAACAGTTCGCCCAGCGTGTCGAGGACATCGCGGGAGTTCAGCTTGCGCTCGACGCGGATGGCGAGGCATTCGCGAGTGAACTCATCAATGACGCACAGCATGCGGAACACCTTGTCGTCATGCGTGCGGTCCTGAACGAAGTCATAGGACCAGACATGCCCCTTGTGCGCAGGGCGAAGCCTCACGCACGAGCCGTCATTCAGCCAGAGACGGCCGCGTTTCGGTTGTTTCATTGGCACTTTCAGCCCTTCACGCCGCCAGATGCGATAGACGCGCTTCTCGTTCACATGCCAGCCATCCCGTCTCAGCAAAGCTGTGATCCGGCGATAGCCATACCGGCCAAACCGTTCTGCCAGGGCGATGATGGCCGCTGTCAGCACATCCTCGTCCTGGCGCGGCACGCGCGGCTTGCGCTGGGTGGAACGATGCTGGCCCATCACGCGGCAAGCCCGGCGCTCTGTTGCGCCGAGTGTCTCTACCACATGATCGACCGCTTTGCGCTTGCGTGAAGGGCTTAGAACTTTCCCCGCACGACTTCCTGCAGGATCTGGTTGTCGAGGGTCAGATCAGAGATCGCCCGGCGAAGCCGCGCATTCTCCTTCTCCATCTCCTTCATCCGTTTGGCCTGGCCGACCTGTAGCCCGCCATACTCCTTGCGCCACCGGTAGTAGGTCTGCTCCGTCACACCGATCGAACGCACCGCCTGACCCGTCGTCTCACCGCGCGCGAGGCGCACCTCCACCTCCCGCAGCTTCGCAATAATCTCTTCAGGCGTTGATCTCTTGCCCATCTCTAAGCTCCATATCTGAAGCCGGAACTAACTCAAATAATGGACCACTTTTCAGGGAGCAGACCAATCCGCCGATGCTTCGAATGCACGCCCGCACCAAGAAATGGGTGTAATGGTCTCTTCCAATGGCTCGGCGCAACACTTGCGTGAACAATTTCAAGTCAAACGCGACTACGCAAGTTAGATAGCACCTTTCGACGGGCGCCCCCCCAGCAAAGGCCCAAAGTTGGTGCTCTCCATCTCGACTGCGATCGAAATTTAGTGCTCATCAGAGAGCAGGCGCTCAGCCGCTTCGAGCCTTAGGACCGCTTTTTCAATGCGACCATTTAGGGCGGCCAGTCCAGTTGTAATTTCCTGTCTTCCTGACATTGGCGCCTGCGCTGGCAAACCATCATCCAGCGCCCGTTCCAACTCCGCTATTGCTTCCACGACTAGTTCACGGATGGGATCTAATTCGTCCATGCGCGGACCTCGCACCACTTCACGCTCGCAGTCCACGCAGCTTCTTCGCCCCACTGGACTTGCCGCCCGATCCGAGCGTCGCTGTCTCTGGTAACAAGGTCGCGCTGCCCGGTATCATCCCGGGCTTGTCTCTGTGGGAGCGGATAATGGCGCCTGCAAATCTACAGTAGACAAGCCATGACTGACCAACACACAATTGACGCTCCGAAAGACGGCACGAAGGAAGCTCGCCTAGTCGAGGCGCTGACCGGCAAAGGCCAGACGTTGAAGCAGCTATCTCGCTGCTCACTTGGCAACCACACACGGTCCGCGCCGCGATGACCCGACTCCGCAAACGCGGCTACGTCATCTACCGGATCGCTAAGACCGAGAAATCCGCCGCACGGTTCAAGTTGCGCGGAGACAAGGCGTGAGCCGGATCGACTTCAAGCGTCATTTGCGAGAGGCGCTAATCGAGTGCTGGATCGAGACGATCCGTTCAGCGCCCCCTCGCAAGCTCCGTTCGCCCATGATGGCGAAGATCCTGACCTGCGAAGACCAGTGGCACACCTCTGGCAAACCACGCGCGGCAAATGCAAGAAAGCTCAGACGGCTTGCATCAGCCTCACCCGATACCGCCGCGCCTGGCAGCAACGGCCAACGTAGCGTGCGAGAATGGAACGGGGTACAGCACACCGTCGGTATTACGGAGGCAGGCTATCTCTGGAATGGCAAGACTTGGCGATCGCTCAGCGCCATCGCCAAGGAGATCACAGGGACCAAATGGTCGGGGCCTCGCTTCTTCGGTGTGCAGACACGAAAAAAGTCCGCTGCGTCATTTACACCCGAAAAACCTCTGACGAAGACCTTGACCAGGCTTTCAACTCGCTGGACGCGCAGCGTGAGGCCTGCGAGGCCTATATACGCTCGCAGCGCCACGGAGGACGGAAGCTCCTGCCGCAGCACTATGATGATGGCGGGATATCCGGTGGGACCATGGATCGCCCTAGCCTAAGGGCCCTGCTCGCTGAACTCAAGGCCGGCAGCATTGACATGGTCGTAGTATGCAAGATCGACCAGCTCACGCTCACTCACCGACTTTGCTCGGTTGTCCGAACTGATTTCGCTTGAGCTACCCGCCGAAGAGGATTTGCGGCTGCGCACGATCGCGCACGATCGCGCGCGAGCAAGCCGTTCTGTCCTTCTTTCCAACAGCGGAGTCCGCAACGATTTCACGGTCCGCGGCTCCTCGAAGTCGAAATCATCGCCGTGTATTGGTGATGCAAGGTCGATGTTTATGCGCCCAATCCTTGCCGAAGCCGCGAGAACGAAGCAAAAACACTGACGGTGGCCACTCTGGCAATTCGTCTTGTACTTCCGATCGATAAAAGGGGACTCAATGCATGGCCAAGGCGGCAACACAACAGGCAGCTGGCCTTGCCTATCATGGATTGAGCGGGGTCACGCGGCCTTGCGAGGAAGCGGTTCTTGAAGCGCTCCAGCGAGAAACCAGGATAGAACGCGCGCGGATCTTGTCCTTTCGAGAGCAGCACGGACTGTTGCTGATTAACGCCGTCGGAGATGGTCTTGTCATTAGACCGGGATTTGCGTCCGGCTATAGCGGGGAGGGGCCTTCTGGGCTGTCCAAAGCGATTGCCATGCTAAGCGCACATGAGGTGCAGATTGACGAGGTGGATCTGACACCGGCGGAGTTTCAGCGGCTGGATGACTCTGTCCTCACCGAATCGGATCTGCAAGACCTAGCCGCGCGGCGGGCCGTGCGTATTGGTCAATATCAGGATTATATGTTCAGGGGCGATTGGGACGACGCCCGCGCGGGTCGTTTGTGGTCACACTATCCTGCCCGCCTGCCATTAGCCGCATTGGCGCCTGGGCTGATTGACCTTGTTCTGGAGTTCGACACGCGGCCGGGACACGCCTTGCATTTGGGATACATCAGGCTTGAAGACCGACTGCGGAAACTGACATGCACAAGACTTTCGGGTACTCGGCTTGTCGATGCCGCTTTTTCTCCAAAACACGCCTTGTTGAAGTTGAGCGGCCGGGAGGATCCCGGTGAGCAAGCCGGGCTTGAGTTCCTGTTCCGTGGCGTGCTTCAGCTACACAGAAATCCCCATGCCCATAGCGAGCTCAATCGGTCGCCGGTTGAAGCTGTGAGCGAGTTCCTGGTGCTCAATCATCTGTTTCGCCTTCTTGATGCAGTTGAAGTGGCCAATGGCAAGGCCGGTAAGGACCCATCCGATGAAGGGAGCGGGCTTGGCACTGGCTGAACTCCTGATCTCTGGCGGGGGCGGCTGGGCCATTGGCAAAGCGGCCGACGCACTGAGCGCACCACTCGAGGGCCTTGCTGAAGACATCAATGTGCGTTTTGCCATTTCAGCGGCCCTGGAGCGAAGTGCTGCACGTCTAGATGAGGTGTTCGGCGAACGCGAGCAGGCCGACCTGACGGACATGTTGCGCGGCCAGCACGCGCTCGTTTTCACGCTGATCCTAGAGCGGCTTAAACGCGCACCGGCGTCTGATCTCATGCGGGGCGGACTATCGGCAGAACTCGCGCAAGTCTTAAGGGCCGGAAACGGTCAAGCCCGAGATGCCCTGCGAAAGCTCGCGGATCTGATTGACAGTGAGCTTTGGGCGAAGCCGCCTTTGGCCGCGTATCGTCAGAAACTTAGCGAATATGTAAATGAACAGCGGCTTGGCCATTTGCTTGAGCGACTGGCGCCGGACATGTCTGCCGCAGCGATTGCCGCGCGGGTGAGATTTGCCGCGCGGTCCGATATCACAAGACGGCTGAGCAGGGTTCACACGACACGTCTTGTTTTGCCGCGACGCGTGAGCGAACTGAATGACGAGGACAGTGCGCCTGGCCCGCTGACCGCGCTGGCGGAGCGTTTGACACCAGGTTGGCGCGGCGCCCTGATCGATCAGGGCGGCGCTGGAAAGACCATTGCGCTGCTCACAATTGGCGAGGCCGTGTTCAGCAGGTTCGATGAAGCGGCTGCGGTCTATGTACCGATGGCGGAGGCGGCGACGCACGGTTCGGTAATTTCGGCCCTCTTGCAGCGCGATGCGCTGATCGCCGAAAACATCTCGCAGGCGGATCTGGCCGCACAGGCTCGGGCCGGGAGATTGACGTTTCTGCTGGATGGTTGGAATGAGTTGTCGGTTGACGAGCGGCGCCAAGCCCGGTCTGCGATCGAAGCCTTCCACGGCGAATATCCGGATGCACCGCTTCTTTTTGCAACGCGGCCATACTGGTCAACCTTGCCAACGACGATCAGCGCGAGCTTTGCTCTCGACCGGATCACCTTCGATGACCAGGCGCGCTTTATTGAAAGCGTTGGTGGTGTTGCAGGCCTTCAAGCGCATACTCGTACGCGCGATCACCGCCCGCTGCGCGAGCTCCTCGGCATACCGTTTTTCCTGAATCTGTTCGCTCGTCTGGAATGGCAGGCAAGCGATGGCGACCTGCCGGAAAACAGTGTCCAGCTTGTCTCTCGTTTCGTCGAGGGCGAATTTGGCCGTCCGGCCTATCTTGATCCGCCGCCGGGCGGGTCGGCAGAGTTCGTGCGTGGTCTGCTCATGGAATTGGCGGTTCGCATGGCCGGGTCCGGTACAGTTGAACTGCACATCAAAGCGGCGAGCGCCGTCATTGCTGCACGCCTGAAGGCCGCTGGCCATGTCCACAACGCCGCCGAGTGCGAGCGCGCTCTTCAGCGCCTTTCACAGCAATCTCTCATCCAGGTTGCAGGTGAGGGCAGAGCGAGGCGGTTTGTCTTCGATCACCAACTGCTCCAGGATTGGTTCGCTTCGTTTCACGTACGGGATGCTATTGTCGCTTGTGCCAACGACACGGCTTTGCCGTCGCCCGCCGCAGCTGAATTCGGCAATGCGAGAAGCTGGGAAGGGGCGGTTGAAATCGCGGTGGAGGCGCTCGGCCAATCTGGCCCAATTGATCCGGGCCTGCGCCGGTTTCTGATGGAACTTTGGGGAATGGATCCCGAATTTGCGGCGAAGATGATGTCTCGGCTGAGTGACGCCGCTTGGGACGGGATACGCGACGATGTGCAGCGCTTTGTTCGTGCTTGGCGCAGGAAAGATCCAGGTGTGGAGGTTTTATCCTTCATGGTGGGCACCGGGCGCTCCGAGTTCGCAGAGACGATATTCGAAGACCTCGCTTCGGAAAAGGAGAGGCGCCGCGAGCGCCAGTTAACCCGACGGGGTGGATTTCACCCGGATGTGCTTGGACCAGACTGGAGCGCCAAGGCCGAAGGGCTTTCCAGATCCCAGCGCCGGATACTGGTCCATGATCTGGCCTATTCCGGCGGTGATCGCGGACTGGATATGGCGATTGAGCTTAGCGCCGGGGACACCGAGACTGATCATCTTGGCTTCGTCCTCGATGAAATCCACTACCTCGGCCGGAAAGACAAATCGACCGCGCTGTTCGCGGCCATGACTGAAGCCTCGGCTGACAAATGGGCGCTTGACGAGAGATACAGGGAGATTGCGGCGGAACACGACCCTGAGCGCTATCGGGCAACGCTCAAGCGGATTATTAAGAAGGGGCCGAACACAACCGGCGGCGTACACGCCCGAATGATCCTTTGTGAGCTTGATGGCGAGCTTTTTCCCGCGGACCTGATTGAGGCCGGGCTCGCTCTAGATGATCAGAGCAAGGATAATCGCCACTGGCATTTGCACAGGTTTTCCGAAGATGCCCCTAGCGCGCTTTCAGACGTGCTCCTGGAGCACATGAAAACTGGCAAGGTGCTCTACAGGCTGCATGAGTATGTCACCAAAGTGAATCCAGCCCAGGCTGACGACATTCTGTCGTTCTTGCTCGACGATAGGCGGGAGCGTCACGACGGGCTTGGGATGGCGACGCATCTCAAACCGGGACAGTTACGCTGTGTCCTCACCGAGGCCTTGCAGATTTGCCGCACACTTGAGGGTGCAGATCGTTATGCCATGCGCGACGAGCGCAGCCGGCTTGCGCGCCTGATGGATGTGCTCAAGAATTCCGATAACACGCGCCTTATTCAGATTCTTATTAACTCGCCCGCGAAAAACCGGTCCGAAGTGGTCTTGCTGATGAAGCTCGTGACTGGCTGGAAGGGCGCGGACCATCATGATGAGAGAGGTCTGAGCCCGACGGGCCTCGCATCGCTGGGCTTGCACAGTGCAATCGATCGGTGGTGTCGATTGCTATTGGCGGTGCCGGACAAAAGCAGCGACGATCTGCAATTGGCCTTACGGGCACTGGCTGTTCCCGGCCGTGTTTCAGCATTGAAACGCATGCATGAAGTGCATGAAGCTGAACTCCTGCAGTATGAGCAGGAGCATGCTGACAACCCGAGTCGGCTGAGGCTACGGGGCGGCTATCCAGGGGACTATCGTCGCCGGGAGCCATTTATGCGCCATGGTTGGCCGGAGGCGAAGGCGCTGTTGCTGGGCTATATTGGCGATGAACGATTTGAGCTCGGCGCGGCGATAGCGCTTCGCAAATTCGCTCCTTTTGTCGCGGCCGATGTTCAGGGCAAGGGGCTCTTTCCAAACGATCGCAGTCATGAGCTGAAACGGGAGCGCCGGGCGGTCTGTCTGGAGCGGGGACCTTCAGCATCGTGTCATCACATTGCAGCCCGTATCCTCGATCGTGTTGCTGAGATTGATCTTGATGCTAAGGATGGCTGGGCGCGGGCGCGCAGTCTGGCTGCCTCTGCGGCCTGGATGGATTGTGGCCCGCGCCTGGCGGAGGTGATCGATCTCATTCGACGCGATCCCGAGCCGGTCAAGTCCCTGGCGATACTTGAGGCGCTGGCCGAGACCGGCCAGCCGCTCAAAGCGGACTGGATCCTGCCAGGTCTTGCAGCGGCAGAGGCTGAGTATTTTGCGCAGACCTGGCGTTCCGAGAACGATTTTTACATCCTTCGCCCATGGCTCGACCTCCTGGCGCGATCAGACACGCCGCTTGAGCTCATCGCCAGAAAAGCCAAGCACCCCCGCGAGGTTCACCAATGGCAGGCAGGCGATTTCATCTCGCTGCTCATGCTGGAAGACGCTGATGCGATGGTTGACGCCATCGAAGCCCTGCATGCTGAATGCCGTCTCGGCCATGGTGACTATGATCGCATCCGCGCGCTCTTTCGCGTCGGGTCGGACCGAGCGCTCAGTCTGCTTTTGGATGATGTTCTTGAAGGGCGATATCAAGACTTGCTTCATTTCGGGTTTCATGGGCCCAATGCCATTGCCGATATGCTCGAACGCGAGCCGGACAAGCTAAAGGCGGCCGTCGCAAAAGCTGCGTCAAATGATAATGCGCGGGGAAATGCAGCGTATCGTTTGGGCAGTCTTTGCCGGGGGGCACAAACCGCCAAACTGTTCGAGATAGCGTTGGAAGAGAGCCGCAGTGGGTCCGAAGCTATGATATGGCGTGTTTTAGCGGAGCATATGTTGGAAGGACAGTGCACAAGATACGAGCCGCTCGGCCCTGGCAGCTATAAGCTTCACCAAAAGTCTGTCGGCGAGTTGCGGCAAAGCCTCTTTTCCTGGGTTTTGGCGGAACCCGAGGAGCCTTTCTGGCGGAAGCTGCTTGCCGGCGTCGATGATCTGGTTTCGCAACATGGCGGACATCCCGATGATCCGCGTCACCCCGATGTCGTCACGGGGGTACCTTATCCGGATTTTGAGCCCGATATCTGGGCCAAGGTGCGTATTTTGGAGAACCCTCCGAGCCATTTTGACTAGGAGGGTTACGGCAACAATCACATGCATAATATGATGGGTGCTTTGTCGGTGTGCGCAAATAGCTGGTGAATGGTGGGATACCGAGTGCGAGTGTTGTTCCAAGTAAATTTACCCGCATTTCTTGCGCAGGCTGACTCGGCAATCGTTATAAACTGACTGGCTGAATTGAAGCGTGGCCGCCATTCAATCTACAACATAAGTCTGGAAGGGTTTGGCCCGAAGCGTACAAACTGCTCCTTTACGAGAATGCTCGATAGCGGGATTCAGCTGATTTCGGATAGGCGGACTTCAGCGTGTTCAACTTTTCTGGTGGCAGATTCAATCCGCGCTCGCAATGCCGCCCACCCAACCTTAATTTCCTGCCCTTTAGCGCTCGGTGCCCGAGCTGGCAGACCATCAATCAGCGCCTGTTCCAGCTCTACCATCGCCTAAACAAATTTGCGAACAGGATCTAGCTCGTCCATTTCGGACACATTCCGCGACCTCACGTCACCAGTCTACGCAGCTTTTTCGACAGCCGCTGGACTTTGCCCGCATTCGGAGCATTGCTGTCTTCGACAATTTAAAGCGCGGCCCGGTATCGGCCCGGGCTTGTCTCAGTGGGAGCGGATGATCGCCCCTACAATCGAAAGGAGACAAGCCATGACTGACCAACACACAATCGACGCTCCTAAAGACGGCACCAAGGAAGCCCGCCTAGTCGACGGCCTGACCGGCAAGGGCCAGACGCTGAAGCAACTTTCGGCCCTACTGACTTGGCAGCCACACACGGTCCGCGCCGCCATGACCCGGCTGCGCAAGCGCGGTTATGTTATCGACAGGGTCGCAAAGACCGAGAAGTCCGCTGCCCGCTTCAAGCTGCGTGGAGACAAGACGTGAGGCACGGCGACTTCGAGCGTCTTTCCCGAGAAGAGCTGATTGAGTGCTGGACCGAGATGATCGGTTCAGCGCCGCCGCCCAAGCTTCGCTCGCCCATGATGGCGAAGATCCTGATCTGCGAACACCAATGGCAGGCCTCGGGTCGGCCGCGGGCGACGCTGGTTCGAAGACTGCGACGGCTAGCTAGGGCCGCGCCCGATAGCGCCTTGCCGGCCGGCAACGGCCAACGTCTGGTTCGAGAATGGAACGGCGTTGAGCACACCGTCGATGTCACTGAGGCCGGCTATCTCTGGAATGGCAAGACCTGGCGATCGCTCAGCGCCATCGCCAAGGAGATCACCGGGACCAAATGGTCCGGGCCTCGCTTCTTCGGTGTGCAGACATGAAGAAAGTCCGCTGCGCCATCTACACGCGGAAGTCCTCCGACGAAGGCCTCGACCAAGCCTTCAACTCGCTCGATGCGCAGCGAGAGGCCTGCGAGGCCTACATTCGGTCGCAGCGCCATGAGGGCTGGAAGCTCCTGCCGCAGCGCTACGATGATGGCGGGATATCCGGTGGGACCATGGATCGCCCTGCCCTCCAGGCATTGCTCGCTGAACTCAAGGCCGGCCGCATTGACATGGTCGTGGTCTACAAGATCGACCGGCTCACACGCTCGCTTGCTGACTTCGCACGGCTGGTTGAACAATTCGAAATGACGGGCGCATCCTTCGTATCCGTGACCCAGCAGTTCAACACCGCCTCCAGCATGGGCCGACTAACACTAAATGTCCTGCTCTCCTTTGCCCAATTTGAGCGTGAGGTTACAGCCGAGCGGATCCGCGACAAGATCGCCGCCTCCAAGAAGAAGGGTATGTGGATGGGTGGTGTTCTGCCGCTAGGCTACGATAAAGCTGATGGCGGCCTAATCATCAACGAAGGTGAAGCTGAGACGGTCCAAACTCTATTCAAAACATACATCGACGTCGGCTCGGTCCGGAAACTGAAGGACTACGCTGATACCGAAGACCTAAGGACCAAGCAGCACGTGTCTGCCTCGGGCCGGGTCACTGGCGGCAAACCATTCACAAGGGGCCATCTTTATCAGCTGCTCTCCAACCCTCTCTATCGCGGAAAAATCAAGCATCGCGACCAGGTCTATGATGGGCTGCATGACGCGATCATTTCGGAAGCGCTCTGGGTCCGGGTTCAGGAGAAGCTCGCAAACAACCGTGTCGCCCGAAAAACACGAAAGAATGCCGCCAATCCATCCCTGCTCGCTGGCAGAGTGTTCGATGAGAATGGACGATCCTTCTACGCCCATCATGCTCGGAAAGGGCAGCGACGATACCGCTATTACGTCTCCGCAGATAATCAGGTCCGTTTGCCTGCGCGCGAGCTTGAGCAGGCTGCGTTCAATGCGCTTATCCATCGGCCTGGAGTTCGACAGCTATCGGCCCATGGCGCCCCATCCCAGCGCGAAACGCTGAAACAGATCAACCGGCTGGTGGTTGGCTCGGCGAAGCTGGAAATCCACCTCGCCGGGCAGGAGAACGTGCACCCGGTCCGAACTCCATTTATCCAACGTCGTCGCGGCGTGGAACGAAAACTCGTTCTGGAAAATGCAAGCGTGTCTCGAAAGGTAGACCGAACGCTGATCCGACGGATTGTCCAGGCGATGGATTGGCTCGACGACATCAAAGCTGGACGCGCGATTAGCGACATCGCAGCCGAACAAAATGTCTCGCCATCGTACATCACCCACAATCTCGATCTGGCTTTTCTATCGCCACGAATTCTTGAGGCGGTCAGTGAGGGACGCCAGGCGCCGCATATCTCTGCGTACCAGCTTTCGAAGATTTCGATCCCGGTAAATTGGGACGAACAGGACCCGATTTTCCTCTCCTAGATTCCCGCGTAATCACCCGGTGCATCCTCTGCAGAATCTTCAACGGTATGCGCTGAGGACTTGAGATGTTTCTCTCGGTCATACCCTTAGTCATATGACTTAGCTTATGACTAAAGCTATGACTTAGCCCCCCGCGACGATAGAGCAGGTCCAGCAGCTCCGGCCGCGGCTCGCGTCTGAACTGGGCGCACCAGTTCCCAAATCGCTTCAGCGGTAGGTCGTTTACTTTGCAATATTCCCGCTGATTCAAGTCACTGCGCTTCACGCCTCGCGATGAGCCCACAAGAACGCTTGCAGCTCCGCACGTTTCTCAACTGACAATCTCGTCATCGGCAGCTCCCCTCGGCTTTTGAACACCAACCGAAAGAGATCGAACGCCCCGCACAAGCATGTCACTATTTGACGCTTTCCTGGTCCGTTCGCCGATTTTTCCCTGTTAAAGAAAATAAATTTCCCTGTTATGGATCAAAATATTCCCTGTTATTGCACGCAGGGAATTTAGCTTTAGAGCACTGTAAACACGCGATTTAGCAGCCTTAGGAGTCGACGTTTCCCTGCAAAAGTAAGCGATTTCGCTGTAAATCGGGCGAAAACAGGGAAAATGCCGCTAAACTTGACTGAAAAATTGGCCGACAGAGACTTTTGGCTGAAAGTGCACGATTGCACGAGAATGGAGACGGAAACTGCAGATTTTAGTCGCTGATACGGGCGATAAGTCCCGGAATTGTCGGGACTATTCGCAGACGTCTCGATTCTCGGGATTTTCGGAAGACTGGCTGGCGGAGAGGAAGGGATTCGAACCCTCGATACGCGTAAACGTATACGCCCTTAGCAGGGGCGCGCCTTCAGCCACTCGGCCACCTCTCCCAAGCCAGATTGCCTGACTAACCGGATGGCCCCATGCGGGCAAGAGGCCAAACAGCGCCGTCTGCACATCACATCATGGTGTCACCACCGGGAACCAGAATTCCGGTTGGTCTAGCGCGCCGAGAAATGCGGCGGCAGCGGCCCCTTCCCCTTCGATGGAAAGCGCGCCTGAACCTGCAAGTTGAAGCACATTTGCCTCGCGCAGGATCAGCCTGTTAAAGTCCGCGCGCGTCAGGTTCATCGTTGCGGCCGCGTCACCCGTTTCAGTAACGTTGCGCGGTACAATGACATCACGGCCGACTTCGACGCGGATGTTTTCGCCGGTATCGCTGAACGCAAAGACGACGGCAAACGGCTCTCGCGAGAGCTTTTCAGGGTTGTAGCGGCTGGCCAGCGCATCGAACAGGTCGAGTGTGGGAACCGCGGCAAGGAAGTCGGCATTGCCGAGATTCGGCGCCCCACTTTCTGGGACTCCATTTCTAAGTTCGGATGCGGCGGTCAGGAAATAGCTGCGCCAGGAGCCGCTTTCAGCCTGAAAGCCCATCTGTTCATAGGTGGCCGCCAGCCAGTCCTTTGCCGGCTGGCTATCGGGGTCCGCAAAGACGGCCTTGTTGAAGAGCTCTGCGGCCCAGCGGTAGTCGCCCTGATCATAGGCGTCTGCGCCGCGTGCTAGAACCGCCTCGAGCCCGCCCATCGCCTCGACATAGCGGGGCGCGGTCTCTGCATCCGGCAAGGCGTGATAGTTGGCGGGCACGCCGCTCCACCAGCCATAATAGTATTGATAGACCGCCTTTGAGTTATGGTTCAGCGTGCCGTAATAGCCGCGCGTCGAAAAATCTTCCTGGCTGAACACCGGCTCGGGGATCGTCTCCGCAGCCTCCGTCATCGTGGCGCCGGCGTTGGCACGGCGCAGCGTCTGGTCGTGTACGTAGCGATAGGTGTCGCGCTGGTTTTTCAGGAAGGTCTCGACATTCTCCTGCCCCCAGCTTGGCCAGTGATGGGATGCGAAAACGACGTCTGACCTGTCGCCATAGTCGGCGAGCGCGCGGTCAATCACCCGGCTCCATTTCAGCGCATCGCGCACCTTTGCCCCGCGGGATGTCAGGACGTTATGGAACGTGCCGGTCGCCACTTCGGCGGTGCAGAGCGCGTCGAACTGCGGCAGGTAGAACATGAATTCGGCAGGCGCCTCGGTGCCGCCCGCATCCATGAATTCGAATGTCACACCGTCAATCTCGCGGACCGTGCCCCAGCCTTCGATTTCTTCTGTCGGCAGAACTAGCCCCGTTTTGCCCTGCGGAAGACCCGGACCAAGCCCCGTGCCGACGACCGCTTGCGGTGAGCGTGGAATCGTGTTGCCGAACATGAGAACGGCGCGGCGCTGCATCAGATTGCCCGCGATAAGGTTTTCGGCGACGGCGCTTTCAGTAAAGCCGATTGGCGCGAGGACTGGCACGCCGCGCGCCTCTATCTCTTCTTCGCCGATCACGCCCCGGGCACCGCCAAAATGGTCAGCGTGGGCATGCGTGTAGAGAACGCCAGTGACAGGGCGCTCACCCAGTGTATCGTTGACCAGCTTGAGCGCGGCCGCAGCCGTCTCCCTCACCGTCAGAGGATCAACGATGATCCAGCCTGTCTCGCCGCGAATGATGGTCATGACGGAAAGGTCATAGCCCCGTACCTGCCAGATTCCCTCTTTCACCTCGAATAGACCATGCCTGGCCGCAAGCGCCGACTGGCGCCAGAGCGACGGGTTCACCGTGGCGGGCGCGTCACCCTGCAGGAAGTCGAATTGCGGGATGGACCAGACCGTATTGCCATCTTCATCGAGGATCGCGTCGGCGTCTATCGCGGCCAGAAAACCCCGCGAAGCGTCTTCGAAGTCGCCCTGGTCCTCAAGCGGCAGTCGTTCGGCAATGGCGCGGTTGGCAGCGGCGGTCGCCTCACTTGCCTCACCTGCAGGCGGCGGCGCTGGAACGTCAACATTGCTGCCTTCGGTATGAGCAAACGACGACATTGAAACGAATGCGAGGGCAAAGGCCGATACGGCCATTCTGTAAGTCATGCGATTTTTCCTCCCGGCATATTTTGCGACGAGCCTATGCGCGCAGGTCAGATTTCGGAAGGGTAATTCGTTCTTTCAGGTTTGGCCCCGGGTCGGCGTTGGCGCGGCACATGGCGCGGGCTTAGGGCTGCAGCGTTTAATACAATCGCTCATCCCGGCGCAGGCCGGGATCTCAGCCAGATTGAGCGCAGAGCCTGTTTAACGAGACCCCGGCCTGCGCCGGGGTGAGCGGACCATCTCAACTCAAACACCAATATCGCCATGCGGGGTTTCCCGCTGGCGATGCGCTTGTGG
This sequence comes from Henriciella marina DSM 19595, assembly GCF_000376805.1. Taxonomy (NCBI): domain Bacteria; kingdom Pseudomonadati; phylum Pseudomonadota; class Alphaproteobacteria; order Hyphomonadales; family Hyphomonadaceae; genus Henriciella; species Henriciella marina. Next base: position 1,475,791 of record NZ_AQXT01000002.1, read on the forward strand.
TCTCGCCCTGAGGTGACAGGGCCGGGCGCGTCCAGGGAGGACGCTATAGATAATGCCAGCCTTTCGGCGTGGCTGTAGAGCGTGCGCCATGGACGCGCCCTGCGAAAGATTGCCCGCTCGTTTGACGCGGGCCGCCCAGAGGACTCAGAAAGGCGAGCCGTCGCCTGACTGGACAAGTGGATAGCGCGGACCGCCTTGTGGCAGGGCCGTTAGTCCCATACCGGCAGCACTCGTCTCCTTCGCACTCCACTCATGAGCGGCAATTGCCGCGCATGAGCCCTCCCGCCTTGCCAGAAACCTGCCGGGATCTTTCCGGCCGGCGTCGGCATCGCGAGAACCATCTCCACCCGGTCGGTCCGGACCGCCCTGTCTGGTGATGGGAGGCGTATAGTATGGGCCGGGCTCTAGAGGGTGGGGATTGATTTGTTTTGTCCGACAGCCCTGCCTCGCCGTCATCCCGGTTTGCGCCCTTGCGCAAGACCGGGACCCAGCTGCTGCGTCGCACTCCGCTTCCTCTGGGTCCCGGCTCAAGGCCGGGATGACGATAAAGTTGATGGCGCTGAGACAAATTCTGATGGCAGGAGTTGGACCCTCAGAGGGGCATTCGCCCGTAGAGAGTGACGCATGCTTCAAGTGCGTTACGTCCTCGAGCCTCTTGCGTCCTTCGGAAAAGTAGCGCGGGTCTGGAATAACAGCTTCTAGTCAAAGGTCAGCGAGCGATGGCGCGTCCGCCCCGCCGAGCCATGCCTCGTTAAACAGGTGTCTCGCATAGGCTTCAGAGCGGTCATTACTCTTGGCCGCGTAGCTTTCAGCGAGGCCAAACAGTGCATAGGCGTTGTTTGGCGACTCGATCAGGGTCTTGAAGAATTCGCGTTCGGCGCGGTCAGTCTGTCCATCCATCAGCAGATAAGCGCCAAGCGACTGCCGAACTGGATAATACCACCAGGCTGGTTCGAAATAGGGGAGTTTTTCCTGCGCGGTGGCCGCAGACTCCAATGCGTCGATGGCCGCCGCGTAATCGCCTTCAGCTGCGGCGATGCGGCCCTCAAGAACATGGCTCGCGACTTCAACCAGGCACGGCAGGGGCGCGCCGCGCGCCGCATAGGTATCGAAGCCCTCGACCTCTGGCAGAGCGCTCAGAGCAGCGAGTTCTGCGCGCGCATCGTCCAGCGCGCCCTGTCTCGCAAGGACCACGCCACGGGCGTGATGCCAGGCCATCTGTGCGAAGAGATGGGCCGATGACGGCGCTTCATATTGGAGCACGTCCGCAGCGGACCCGAATTGCACGAGCGTGAACAGCTCAGCCGCCGCGACACGCTCCCCGAAAGGGGATGAAGACGCAGGGTCTATCGTCACGATGCCTGATAGCTTGTCCGCCATGGAAAGCGCCGTCGCAGCGTCTCCGCCAAGCTGGGCGTTGGCGATCACGAAATGCACATTATGCGGATAATAGACGGCGCCGTAGAAGCCGCCATTTGCGCTTTCCGCGATATAGGCTTCATCTGCGGCGATGGCGTCGACATTGGCCTGAATGGCTTTTTTCCAGCGCCCCAGCCGCAGATAGATATGGGAGGGCATATGGACGATATGGCCGATTCCAAGATCCTGTGCGTGCAGCCTGTCGGCATATGCTTCAGCCCGGAACGGGTCCACTGAGGCTTCCGTGGCATGGATATAGAGGTGGATCGGCGGCGCGAAGTCAGGGTCGATTGCCAGCGCCGCATCGAGCAGTTCGAGCGTGCGGGCCGTCCGCCCCTTGGGCGTGCGCGCGCCAGCCTGCCAATAGTCCCATGGCTGTGTGTCCATGTTCGCTTCGGCCGCCAGGGCGAGGATCAGCTTGTCATCGCCATAGCGGCGCGAAACAATGTCCATCCTGTCGGCATAGGTTTCGGCGTCCTCGCTGACCTCTCCGGCGCCGTTCTGACGATAGCGCGTCGCCAGCGCCGAGATAAGCGCTGCTTCCTTTTCAGAAATGGAAGAGGCCTTCGCCGCGGCTTCCCGCGCTGCGATCAGCCCGGCCGCGCCACGTGCCGGAACGAAGGGCGCGTTGATATTGCTGCCGAAGGCGAGCCCCTCTCCCCAGAAACACATGGCACAGTCCGGATCGAGCCGCTGAGCCTCCCGGAAAGCCGCAATGGCTTCATCATGGTTGAAGTTGGCCATGTGCGAGAGACCGGTGTCGAACCATGTCTGGGCGTCTGCGCTCTTCGTTGTGATCGGGTAATGGAAATGGTCGATGACCTCATCCGGCAGGGCGAATGGCGCCTCGAAATCGAAGCTCGCCTCCAGCGGCAAAGCGGCCGTCTGGTCCTGCGCGCCGGTGGGCGTGGCCTGCCCGCCGCAGCGGTTCTGCGACAGGATGAGCGGATCGATGAAAGCGGGTGGCGGCGCGTCACTGTCTGCCCCTTCCCCGGACACACAGGAGGAGAGCATCAAGGCGCCGAGAGCGGCCCCCAGCATATCGTGGCGTCTGGATCGCATCGCATTTCCCCCTCGTGCTGGTGGAGAATGCGATAGACCTGACTTCAAGTCCATGGAGCGCGGGCGAATTCGCGAGCGCGCGCAAGCGACCCGTAAGGCGCGCCAGCTTGCAGCTTAAATGGTCGACCGCTGTTTTTTAGCCCTCTCGCACCAGCAGCATGTCGAGCACGTCAACCAGTTGCCGACGCTGGTCTGCATTTATGGCGTCAGGGTGAGGATCGGCAAAGCGGCGGCTATCATTGTCGAAATATTTGCCCGACGCGTCAGCGAACTCATCGGACAGGGCCGCCCGGACCAGTATGTCAGCACCGATGCCGATATCGCTCCCCGGGATGCCATATCCTTCCTTGACCATCTTGGTCGCGAGCAATGACCCGGGATTGACCGCGACGACCATGAGACCGTCCGCGCGAACCTCTTCGGCATACTGGTTTGACCACATGGTGAGGGCGAGCTTGCTCTGCGCATAGGCGGCATTGTCTGCCAACTTTTTGTGCCCTCGCAGGGCGTCGAAATCGACAGGTGCCTGCGCCGCCGAGGACAGGTTCACGATCCGCCCGCCCGGCACAATGATCGGTGCCAGACGCCGCGACAGCAGCATCGGGGCGAGCGTGTTGACGACGAAGCGCACATCGAGACCGCCGGGCGTTACAGGGTCAGACGTCTTGAAGACACCGGCATTGTTGATGAGGACATCGACACGATCATGCGCGGCGAGAATGGCGTCGGCCATGGCGGTTACAGCCTTGAGATCGCTCAAATCAGCGACGCAGGTCTCAACCCTGTCCTCGCCATGGGCGTTTGTGAATTCGGCGCGAAGGGCGGCAAGCTTCTGAGGATTGCGGCCGTGTAGAAGCAGTTTGTGTCCCTGTTCCAGCAGCCGCTTCGCTGTTTCGAGGCCGATACCGTCCGTGGCGCCGGTGAGAAGAATGGTTTTCATGGAAAATGCCTTTTATCTGGCAGACGCCGGGTCCAGCTGATCTGCATTTTAGGTTGAAAGCCCTTGTTTTCAACCCTGATCCAGAGTGGCCGCGGGCCCGTAGCCATTGGTGAAAGGAGTTCAGAATGAAACAGACGAAACTTCAGACCGACAAGGCACGCCAGGGCTCGGTTACCCCCGGAATGCTGGCCGTACTCGCTATCTCTACCGCGCTGGCAGTCTTTGCCATGACCGGCGTGATTGCAGGGGTGAGCTAACATGATGAAATCGCACGATAGCGAGAAGAAGGTGCCTCAGCCGACGCGGCGGACAGTTCACCTGCCCAAGCGTGATGAAGCCTCGTTCTTCAACCAGCGCGGCAACCTCAATCTCGAAAACGATACGGCCTCTCACCGACGTTACACCTGGATGTTCGAGGACCTGCTTCAATAGTTCCGGCAATTGCCGGGAACCGGGCGTTCGAATTGCCCCGTCCCCGGCTGCTGCCTGTCTGGATCAGACCTCGGTCAGCGTAACAGACAGAGGAAGTCTCGATTTCGGCGTCTTTGCGTTGAAGTCATTTGCTTCATCGCGGTAGCCGAGCGCGATGACCACAAGGCTGGTATAGCCCTTCTCCCGAAGACCGAATTCTTCATCGAGCACTTTCGTGTCGATACCTTCCATCGGGCGGGCGTCTACGCCGAGCGCGGCCGCGCCGAGCATGAACTGGCCGATATTCAGGTAAACCTGCTTGTCCGCCCAGTGCTGGAAGTCCTTCAGGTCATGCTTGTGAATGTTCGCGAACAGGTTTCGGGCCCCGTGCGTCTGCGGCTTCAGCGTATCCTTGTCGAAATCAAACCTGCCGTCCCTGTCTTCCTGGTCGAGGACGTCGAGCATGTAATCCTCGTCCGCCGCGATCCGGCTGGCGAAAACGACGGTGTGGGATGCATCAAGGAGCGACTGGGTGTTGAACGGAAACTTCTCCTCGGTCGATTTCGCGACGCGCGCTTTGCCGTCTGGCGTCGCGGCGAGAATGAAGTGCCAGGGCTGAACATTGGTGCTCGACGGGCTGTATTGCAGAAGTGCTTTCAGTTTCTCCACGATATCGGCGGGAATGGTCTTCGACGCATCGAAGGCCTTGGCCGTATAGCGCGTCTTCACGACATCGATGATGTCCGGGCGGATGTCAGTTGCAAGTTGGGTCATGGGAGGATCCTGTTTCTTGAATTATTGGTGGTGATTTCGGAGAGCTATTGCTGCGCGACGTCAGCAAAGAGCGTGAAGCGGTCACTGGCGCGGACGTAGATGAGACAGGTGTCTTCAGCTGCGCAGGTGAGCGACTGGCTCGCTTGCCCAGTGATGCCGAAATAGCCGCCTGTCTGGAGCATCCGGTCGGCACCGGCGAGATCCAGATCGCCATCGATCAGCACCGCACGAAGCTGGCGCCCTTCATGGGTGAGCGTGCCGCTAAATCCGTCCTGGAGCCGGAGCATGTAGCCGCTGTCACTAGCCGCGCCTGGCTGCCCCCAGAGAAATGCGATCTCCGCGCTTGTCGCCGCGCCTTCCCGGACCGGTATCCAGCTGAGGCTGTCAGCGCCCAGCCAGACGAGATTGCTGGTCTCGATATTGATGGGCCGCTCACCATTATCGAACGCTTCTTCTTCAGGCTGGACCAGATACGGCCCCTCATCGATTTCGACATAGGCGATGTTGGTCGCGCCGGAGGCTGCGGTGATGTGGGCCTCGCCCGCAGGCTGCGTCCAGAATGAGCCCTTCGGCAGCCACATATCAGCGGCGCCGGGGTCGTCATTATGGATTTCGCCGCTGATCACGACGCCGCGATAGGTGACGTTATGTATGTGCGGCGGGGACGCGAAACCTTCATTGAAGCGAACCAGAAAGCCTGAAGCGCCCTCACCGGTCCGGTCTCCCCATAGGTTGCCAGCGCGGGGGCTGTCATCGCCGCGGGCGGGGTTTAGCGCGCCCCAGTCAATTTCGTCTGCATATACGATCTCTGCTGCATCGCCGTCGATGGGGTCCGCAAGAGCCATTGGCGCGGCCGCAGTGGCAAGGATCGCAGCGCCTATTCCTGAGGGGATTGCGCGAATGAAGGAGATGTCCCGTTTTCCAGTCATTGGTATCTTCCGTGTGGCTTCGTCTGGTTGACGCCGACCGATTTAGAGATACCCTCGACTTTAACAAGAACGCACTTTTTGGGCCTATACGCACATAAAGTATACTATGAGGTTGGACCCGCATGACGCGATTTACGGAATATGATTGCTCCGGCGGCTGCCCGGTGGAAGCCGCGCTTGAGCAGATTGGGGGCAAATGGAAAGGTGTGACCCTGTTCCACCTGCTCGATGGCGTGAAACGTTTCAATGAGCTGCAGCGCGATGTCGGCGGCGTAACGCAACGCATGCTGACCAAGCAGCTAAGAGAGCTTGAAGCTGCAGGCCTCATCCACCGCGAAGTCTATCCGGTGGTGCCGCCCAAGGTTGAATACAGCCTCACCGAAAAAGGTGAGAGCCTGCGGCCGATCCTGATGGCGCTGAAAGACTGGGGCGAGGAGCACGTTCTCGCCACAGCTTGAGCGCTGGTCAAAAGGATCGGCGCGGAGCTCAGGCTGGCTGCAGTTCCGGCAGGCCGTCCAGGATCTTGTCCAGGGTTGCCGGATACTCGCGAACCCGGACGCCGGTTGCATTGAAGATGGCGTTGGTAACCGCCGCGCCCGCGCCGCAAAGACCAAGCTCACCAAGGCCCTTGGCCTGTATGGGGCTGGCCCAATCGTCACGCTCTTCCAGCAGGACCACTTCCAGCTGCGGCACGTCGAGATTAACCGGCACGTGATACTCGGCAAGATCATTATTCACGACATGCCCATCGCGCGGGTCGAATTCCATCGCCTCGTGAAGGGCCATGCCGATGCCCCAGGTCATGCCGCCATAGCATTGCGACGTCGCTGTCTTATGGTTGAGGATACGCCCTGCTCCAAACACGCCGAGCATACGGCGTACGCGGGTTTCACCTGTCACGGCGTTGACGGCGACCTCGGCGAAGTATGAGCCATAGGTCGCTTGCTGCACCTTCTCCATCGTTTCGCCAGGCTCGATATGGCCTTCGCCTTCAATGGTTTCGCCGGCGAGCAGGTCTGTCAGGCTGACTTCCTTGCCGCCGCCAGACGCTTTTCCGTTGTTGAGCTGAAGCTCATCTTCCTCGCAACCAAGCCTGCGGGCAAGCTCGCCGCGAATGTCCTGACAGGCGAGGTAGACCGACGACCCGGAGGAAGACGCACCGAAAGAGCCACCGGAACCGGACGCCTTCGGGAAGTTGCTGTCGCCGAGGCGTGTATCAACCTGCTCTGGCGCGAGGCCGAGCATGTCGCAGCAGAGCTGGGTGAGAATTGCATAGGTGCCGGTGCCGATATCAGTCATGTCGGTTTCGACAATGGCAGTCCCGTCATCCTTCAGCTTCACGCGGGCTTTCGATTCCATCAGCATGTTGACGCGCGCAGCGGCGGCCATGCCCATGCCGATCAACCATTCGCCTTCGCGCTGTTTGCCAGGCTCTGGATTGCGCTTGTCCCAACCAAAGCGTTTGGCGCCTTCATCGAGGGCTTCGGCAAAGGGGCGTGAACTATAAGGCATGCCCTCTTCTGGATGGGTGTCGGGAATGTTGCGCTTTCGAAGCTCAACCGGGTCGATGCCGGATGTGTGAGCGAGTTCGTCCATCGCATTCTCGAGCACCTGCATCCCGATCGCCTCGCCGGGGGCGCGCACGGAGCCCGCGCACATACGGTTGAGGCGGGCAACCTCAATGCTGAGACGCCGGTTTTCGCCGCCATAGATAAAGTGCGTCGCCTGAATGACCGGCTCATGAAAGGACTCACCGGGCAGGTTTGAGACAAGGCATTCATGACCAAGGCCCGTCAGCTTGCCTGTCTCATCTGCGGCGAGGCGCAGGCGCTGTCGCGACTCCGACCGACGCATGACATTCTCGAAGACCTGCTGACGGGTGAGCGTCACACAGACGGGGCGGCCGATCTCTTTTGCCGCGATCGCCGCAGCGACGGCTTCGGGCGCGATCCCGAGCTTTGAGCCAAATCCGCCGCCGACGAAAGGCGACAGGATACGGACTTTTTCAGGTTCAATACCAAGGGAGTCGGCGAGTTCATTCACATTGTACTTCACCATCTGATAGCTGCCGTGAAGGGTGAGCTGATCGCCTTCCCAGCTGGCGATGGAGCAATGCGGCTCCATGGCAGCACTATTGTGATTGGGGGTGCGATAGGTCGCGTCAACACTGTAGACGGCGTCGGACATGGCCTTGTCGAGGTCGCCCTGGTCGAGCTGGTCGTCCTCTGGTTTCTCGGGCGCAAGATTGCTGGCTTCCGGGTCATAGACGCCGTCGCCAGAGGCTTCACAGACAAGTTCGAGGCGGTGAGCCCCGTCGCGCGCCTGCTCGAAAGTTTCTGCTACCACGAGCGCAATCGGTTGACCGAAATAGGAAATTTCGCTCGCGCCCTGTATCGGCGCTTCATCGGCGGTGCCTTGCGCCGGATTGCGCAGGAAACGTTCCTCACTGAAGACACCGAGAATGCCGGGCAGGTTTTCGACGGCAGATTTGTCGATGCGGGCCAGCTTGCCCTTTGAGATGGGCGCGCGAGCGAGGACACCGAAAACCTTGCCTTCAATTTCCCACTCATGTGCGTAGGTGGCCCTGCCTGACACTTTCAGCGGACCATCCGGGCGGTCCATTGGCGTGCCGGTCAGCCGGCTTGGCAGCTCATCGAGAAGCCTGCGCTTTGATGGCTCATCCATCTTGAGGTGGCGTGTCATGAGCGGTCTCCTGTGGCTTCGCGCAGCACAGCTTTCAGCGTGCGGCGGGCGAGCGGTATCTTGAAATCATTCTGGCCCTGGCCTTCAGCGTCAGCCAGAAGGATGTCAGCGGCCTTGTCGAACAAAGCGTCCGATGGGGTTTCGCCGGTGAGCAGATCGTCGATCTTGGGATCGTGCCACGGCTTGTGGGCGAGGCCGCCAAAGGCGAGCGCAGCGGTGCCGATCTTGCCGCCGTCCATCGAGACGACAGCTGCCACCGATACCAGCGCGAAGGCGTAAGACGCCCGGTCGCGGACCTTGCGATAGATGTGGCGGGCATTTGTCGGCGCTGGCAGGGTGACATGCGTAATGAGCTCGCCGGTCTCCAGGATACTGTCCTTGTCCGGCTGGTCACCGGGGAGCCGGTGGAAATCGCGGACAGGCACGGTTCGGGTGGCGCCGCCCTGCCCTTCAATCACGACCTGCGCGTCGAGGGCAGACATAGCGACAGCCATGTCGCCCGGATAAGTCGCGATACAGGCATCGCTGGCACCGAGAATTGCGTGGATGCGGTTCGCCCCGCCAATGGCCGAGCAGCCTGAGCCGGGCTTGCGCTTGTTGCAGGGCATGTCGGGGTCATAGAAATAATAGCACCGCGTGCGCTGGCAGAGATTGCCCCCGGTCGTGGCTTTGTTGCGGAGCTGGCCGCTGGCCCCTGCGAGGATCGCGCGGGAGAGGACTTCATGGTCCTTGCGGATGCGGGAGTCGGCGGCGCAGTCACTATTGGTCACGAGTGCGCCGATGCTCAGGCCGCCGTCGTCGGTTTCGGTGATGTCATCAAGGCCGATCCGGTTGATGTCGACGAGATGCTTCGGCGTCATCAGATCGAGCTTCATCAGATCGAGCAGGTTGGTGCCGCCGGCAATGAAGAGCGCGCCTTCCTGAGCGGCCGTCTTGACTGCGCCGCCGCGGTCTTCGGAGCGGTGATAATCGAACGGTCTCATGAGCGCTCCTCCGCGGCTTCGCGAATGGCATCGACAATGTTCGGATAAGCAGCGCACCGGCAGAGATTGCCGCTCATGCGCTCGGAGATTTCCTCGTCGGTGAGGGTCATCTGACCGTTTAGCTCTTCAGTGACGTTGCTCGGCCAGCCATCCTTTATCTCTTCGAGCATAGCGGTCGCCGAGCAGATCTGTCCGGGGGTGCAATAGCCGCACTGGAAGCCGTCATGCTTGACGAAAGCGGCCTGAAGCGGGGAGAGGTTGCCCGGCTCGCCAAGGCCTTCGACGGTGGTGATCTCATCGCCGTCATGCATGCAGGCGAGCGTCAGGCAGCTGTTTATGCGCCGTCCGTTGACCATAACCGTACAGGCCCCGCACTGGCCATGATCGCAGCCTTTCTTGGAGCCTGTCAGGCCGAGATGGTTTCGGAGAGCGTCGAGAAGCGTGGTGCGCGTGTCGGCCGAAAGCTTTCGCTCTTCGCCGTTGATGCGCAACGTCGTGTCTGTCATGTCGGATTGTCCTTGCGTGCCGTGAAAAGCAAACGCAGGACAGCCGATGCGGTTGCCCGCTCAAGGCCTAAAAACAAAAAACGCCGCCCGTGAGGGCGGCGTTTTGAAAGCTGGCCTTGTAATGTTCAGGCTGTTTCTTCAGCAATTTTCTCATGAAGCCAGGCCGCATGACGCGGGGCTTTCTTGGTCCGCGACCACTCATCCAGCATGTCATACGCGACCGATTTCAGCTCACTCATCTGCTCGGGCGTGCCGATGTCGCAGGCAAGTTCGAGGCGGTGGCCGTTCGGGTCGAAAAAGTAGATCGACTTGAAGATGCCGTGATGGGTCGGCCCGACGACGTCGAGGCCCATTTCCTCGGCACGCGTCTTGGCGTTCATCAGATCGTCCATCGTGGCGACCTTGAAGGCAATATGCTGGACCCATTCCGGCGTATTGCGGTCCCGGTCCATATCCGGCTTGGTCGGCAGCTCGAAAAAGGCGAGCACATTACCATTTCCGGCGTCGAGGAAGACGTGCATGTACGGGTCAGGTGCACCGGTGGAGGGTACCTTGTCCTCTGCAATGGCAAGCTGGAAGTCCATGCCGAGCAGCTTGTTGTAGAACTCAACCGTCTCTTTCGCATCCTTGCAGCGATAGGCGACGTGGTGAACGCCGCCGAGTTTTGGAGCAGCAGTAGCCATTATGCGTCTTCCTTCTCATCGACCTTCAGCGCGCCGCGCTTGATCTGGTCGCGTTCCATGCTTTCGAACAGGGCCTTGAAGTTACCTTCGCCGAAGCCTTGCTTGTAGTCACCCTTGCGCTGGATGAATTCGAAGAAGACAGGGCCGACCTGCGGTTCTGCGAAGATCTGGAACAGAAGCCGTGGCTCGCCGCCTTCGGTCGTGCCGTCGAGCAGGAGGCCGCGCGTCTTCAGCGCGTTCTCGTCTTCGCCATGGCCTGGCAGGCGCTCGCTCAGCATCTCGTAATAAGTGTCGGGCGGAGGCGTCATCATCGGTACGCCGCGCGCTTTCAGCTTGTCATAGGCGGCAACGAGGTCGTCGCAGATGAGGGCGATGTGCTGGATGCCTTCGCCATTGTACTCGCGAAGGAATTCCTCGATCTGACCCTTGCCACCTTCGGCTTCCTCATTGAGCGGAATACGGATCTTGCCATCGGGGGCGGTCAGCGCCTGCGAGGTGAGACCGGTATATTCGCCCTTGATGTCGAAATAGCGGATTTCCTGGAAGTTGAAGAGCTTCTCATAGAAGTCGGCCCAGTACTTCATCCGGCCTTTATAGACATTGTGGGTCAGGTGATCGATGAGCTTGAAGCCTGCGCCTTCGGGGTATTTTTCGACGCCCGGCAGGTATTCGAAATCGATGTCATAGATCGAGAGGCCGTCGTCTCCCTCGTCGGCGTAGCGGTCGATGAGATAGATGAGCGAGTGGCCGATACCGCGAATGGCCGGCAGCTTCAGTTCCATCGGGCCGGCGGGGACGTCGCAAGGTTCTGCATCATTGGCGATCAGATGATCATAGGCCGCCTTTGCGTCGCGGACACGGAAACCCATGCCACAGGCGCTCGGCCCGTGTTCCTTGGCGAAGTAATAGGCCGGCGAGCCTTTTTCGTAATTGGTGATCAGGTTGATGCCGCCCTGGCGCCAGAGCTCGACATCCTTGGAGCGGTGGCAGGCAACCTTGGTAAAGCCCATGACTTCGAAGACGGGCTCAAGCTGGCCCTTCTCGGGCGCAGAAAATTCGATGAATTCAAAGCCATCGAGGCCAGCCGGATTTTCAAACAGGTCTGCCATGTGCTTAACCTCCAAAAGTTGCGTTTGAATCGATAATAGTTTCATTTGCAACTAAATCAAGTTAACCCACGCTAATGCGGGATCCACACGTCTTATGACCAATGCCCCCGGCGATACGCTTCGCCTCGACACCTTCCTACCCTACCGGCTTTCGGTCCTGTCGAACGCGATCTCCCGCAAGATCGCAGACATGTATGAGCGCGAGTTCAATCTCTCGATCTGGCAATGGCGGATCCTTGCCGTGCTGGGCGAGAGCGATGGGCTCACCTCGACCGAGGTCGCCGCCCGCACCCTGATGGACAAGCCTGCCGTCAGCCGCGCCACAGGCAGCCTGATCGACCGGGGTCTCATCACACGAACCTCCGATAGCATTGACCGGCGCAAATCGGCGCTTGGCCTCTCTGAGGCAGGCCGGGACGTCTACAATGCCGTCATCCCCCGCGCCCGCGCCTATGAGAAAGAGCTTCTGGCCGCCCTTAGCCCGGAGGATGCAGAGGCCCTTCATACCTTGCTAACCCGTCTTGCGCAGATAGCATCTCCAGACAGGGATCTCTGGTCGCGTCGCGAGGACTGATCGAGACCTGGATACCGAGAATTGGAGCGCCGGGGATTGGGGCGCTGGACATTTTAAGGGGACATAAATGGCCAAATCCATGACGCTTGAGGATCAGTTCGCTCGCCTGCAGCCTGTGAGGCCGGAGCATGACGCCGCGCGCCGCATCTGGACCGACAGACTGGCGCCAGAACTCTCCTCGATGGAGACGGCGCGAAAATCGGCGCTGAACCGTGCATTCATGTACACGATTGCAACTGTCGCTTTTATCGCGGCCCTCACCTTCTCGGCGATCATTGCGGTGGGCTTCGAGACCATTTTTCCATTCGGCATTTTTGCAGCTGTGCTGGCCGCCTTCGTCGCGAGCGCCGCGGTCTGGATGCCTGTCTTCACGATGAAGTCGCAGACCAAGCAGCTCGTCGTTGGCGCGGCTTGCGAGCCGTTTGGCTTCAAGTATCACACACTTCACCCGGACATGGATGGCGTCAGCGGGATGCGCAGCCTTGGAAGCTGGCTGAAGGTCAATCGCTCCGGCGTCTTTTCGAACAACAACGAGCCGCCCACCCCGGCCTTTGACCGGTTGAAATCCGTTGGCCTGATGCCGTCCTATGACAGCCGGAAGTTTGAGGATCTGATCGAAGGGCAGCGCGCCTCTGCCGCCTTTACCCTGGTCGAGTGCAAGCTCACCGAGCAGCAGGGTTCAGGCAAGAACCGGCGGACGGTCACGAAATTCCAGGGCCTCTTGCTCAACATCGAATACCCTGACCGTTTCCTGGGCCGCACGCTTATCGCACGCGATGGCTGGTGGAGCTGGGGCCGCAAGAATGGCATGCAGAAGGTCGATCTCGTCTCGAAGGAACTGGAAGACGCCTTCACCGTCTACTCGACCGACCAGGTCGAGGCGCGCAGCTTGTTGACGCCTGACCGGATGGAGCGGCTGATCGCGCTGGAGCGCCACTTTAAAGGCGCCAAACTGCGCGGCGTCTTCGAAGACGGCCATTTGACGATTGCCCTCGAAGCCAAAGATCAGTTCGAGGCGGGATCAATTTTCAAGCCCCTGATGGACCCGGATCGCTTCATCGAAACCCTGAACGAGATCGGCCTTGTCTGCGACCTCATCGACGGTTTCCTGACGCGCGAGTGGTACAAGGACAAGATCTGACGCTCTGCAGCTCAGTGCAGGCTCGAATCTTGCACCGCCACGCTCTCTCTATCGCGCGAAACTTTACTGGAATCAGAACCATTTCGCCGATTTGCGTGAAATTTCATGCATCTTGCGAAGCCAATATTGATCCTGTTCTGGCACATGTGACGCCAAGTTGTACGAGACCGAGGCGATGGCCGAAGGATTTTCCAGTTTGGCCAAACCGGCCAATAGCAATACGCCGCCCGAAGCAGCCCATCTTGTTTCCACGGCTATCAACTCGCCCGCCGATCTGTCGGCCGGGGCGCAGCGCATCCATCACAGAAACCATCCGATCAACCGGGGCCTCCTGCGCGCAACGCTGAAATCGATCGATATTGCCGCTGCCATTCTCGTTGCCTGGTTCACGCTATCACTGACCGGAAACAGCGTCCTGCACTCTTCCGTTAGCCTTGTCCTGCCGTTTGCGCTCATCCCTGCGGCAGTACGATGGGGCCTCAAGGCCAGCGAGTCCTATGCGCTGTCCTATGCCCGGCCCGTCACCGAACACATGATCCGCTCATGCATTGGTGCAGGTTACGGCCTTGCCGCGCTCTGCGCCCTGACGGCGATTTTCTATGACAGCACGCAGACGCGTTGGGTGATGGGCGCGTCCTATCTCACATTCTGCGTGATTATCGCGGTCCACGCCCACTTTATCGTGCTGTTCAAAGTCTTCACCCGCAACGGCGTTCTGTCTGAGAATGTCGTGCTCGTCGGGGCGACGCCGAACGCCCAGCGGCTGCTCAGCCGCAATGGTGAAACCCGCGAACTAAACGTTGTCGGGGTCTTTGACGACCGGCTCTCGCGTGCCCCGAAGACGATGGAGGGTGTACCTGTTCTGGGACGCCTTGATGATCTGATGAACTGGGAACGCCTGCCGGAAATCGACCGGATCGTGGTAACAGTGACATCGGATGCGCGTCACCGCGTGCGTGAGCTGATCGACCGTCTACGCGTCCTGCCGCAGCGTGTCGTCCTTTTGCTCGACCTTGAAGGTTTCGACCCGGAGACCGAAAGCCTGGCGGAAATTGCACGCTCACCTGCCGCCTATGTATCTGGCGCACCTGACGACACGCGCCGCGCGACAATGAAGCGGGCCTCCGACATTTTGTTTGCCAGCCTCATGCTGGTCGCTTTCAGCCCGGTCCTCCTTCTCACGGCGCTCGCTGTAAAACTCGACAGTCCGGGGCCGATCCTCTTTCGCCAGCGCCGGCAGGGCTTCAACAATCAGGTGATCCGTGTCTGGAAGTTCCGCTCCATGCGCCATGATCCGGTTGCCGCTGAACGCATGTCCCGCCAGACTGAAAGCGATGATGAGCGCGTGACGCGCGTCGGCAAATTCATCCGCGCCTGCTCACTGGATGAGCTGCCACAGCTGATCAATGTGCTGCGCGGCGAAATGTCGATCGTTGGCCCGCGCCCGCACGCGCTCGGCATGACCGCCGAGAATGATGAGGTCCAGGCCATCGTCGGCGACTATGCGCACCGTCACCGTGTCAAACCTGGCATTACCGGCTGGGCGCAAGTGAACGGATCGCGCGGGCCAGTCCATACACGCGAAGAAGTGCGCGACCGCATCCGGCTCGATATGGAATATGTGAACCGCGCGTCTTTCTGGTTCGATCTGTTCATCATGCTGATCACTGCCCCCTGCCTGCTCGGCGATTTCAACCGTCAGCGTTAGGGACAGATATCATGTCCAACATCGCTGCCTCTTCTCTACAGCCCATCAGCGGTTCGGCGTCTGGCGACCGGGACACTGGCGAGACGGTCTGGACCAATGGCAAGCCAGCCGCAGGCCAGATCGCCGTCTGCGTGCCTTTCTACCGCGATGATCCGGCCCATCTGGCCAAGGCGCTATCGGGCATGACGGGCGCGGAGACGACGTCGCTTATCTTCTATGATGATGGCAGCGGCGACGACGCCATCACGGTCGGCCTGAAAGAAGCGCTTTCGAGGCATCCCGGCGCAGCATGCCTTGTCACCGCCACGGTCAATTGCGGACGCGCCCATGCACGCAACCGACTGGCGGGCCTTGCCGCGCAGGACTGGATCCTCTTCCTCGATGCCGACATGCAACCTGACGATGGCGCGTTCATCGACCGCTACATAAGCGCGATAGAGGCTTCGGGCGGTCCCGCCGTCATTTCTGGCGGCTTCAGCCTTCTCCACACGCGCCCAAGCCCTGAGACCCGCCTTCATGCCGCCCAATCGCGCCGCTCTGAATGCCTCGATGCCGAGACCCGCAACAAGGCGCCGGGCCTCTACCTCTTTACGTCGAACATTCTTGTGCACCGCACCGTACTGGAGACCGTCCCGTTCGATGATGGGTATGAAGGATGGGGCTGGGAAGATGTCGACTGGGGCCTCAGCGTCGTCGCGTCCTATCCATTGCGCCACATCGACAATCCGGCGACGCATCTCGGTCTAGATGAGACCGGCGCGCTGCTCGACAAATTTGGCGGCTCTGGCCGAAACTTTGCCCGGCTCGCCCGCCGCCACCCGGACGCCATCAGCCAGATGCCACTCTACAGAATGGCCAAGCTTTTCAGCCGGTTTCCGGCCCGCAGTTTTCTCCAGCGTCTCGCGCGCGGCGGGGCTGCTTTCAGGCCTTTCCCGGTTGGTCTGCGGCTTGCATGCTTGAAGACATACCGGGCGCTCGCATATTCGAAGGACATATCATGACCGCAGCAGCGCTATCTGCCTATCAGCCTTCCGACTCGCTACTGGCGAAGTTCCGCCGCCGTGCGGCCCGCTGGCATACCGCGCGCCCGCTTGATGCCGCGCCGAAGCGTACGCGCATCTGTTTTACATTTGACGATTTTCCTAAGTCTGCCGCCGACACAGGCGCCGAAATCCTCGACGAGGTCGGTGCCAAGGGCTGCTATTATGCCTGCACTGGCATGGCGGGCACTGAGAACCACCTTGGCAAGCTGTTCGATGAGCGCGACCTGAAAGCGCTGACGGCGGCCGGCCACGAGATCGGCGCGCATACACAGACCCATCTCGATTGCAGTCAGGCGCCCGCCTCCATTGTTCTGTCCGATATCGACGCGAACCTCCGCAACCTCGTGGCAATGGGACATGATGCCATCGTTCGCCAGTTTGCCTGGCCCTATGGTGAGACGCGCCGCGACCTGAAGCCGAGACTGGCGACGCGCTTTGACGCGGTGCGCGGCATTCATGCCGGCGTGAACCGCGAGCGCGCAGACCTGATGCAGCTGACAGCGCTTGAGCTCGACGCAAACGAGAGCAGTGTTGAGCGCGCTGCCGCCGCCATTGAAAACGCGGCGGGTGAGCCTGCGTGGATTTTCGTTTTCACCCATGATGTTCGTGACAATCACAGCAAGTGGGGCACGACTCCTGCGCATTTCCGCCGTCTGGTCCGGCTTGCGCGCGATACGGGCGCGGTGCTGGAAACGCCATCGGCTGCGCTGGACGCAATCATGGTAAAAGAGCGTGCATGACGCACGAACCCCTCACCATTGTCATACCGACCTATAACAGACCGGACGGGCTTTATCGCGCCGTCGAGAGCCTGTTCTGGCAGAGCGCGGCGGCATCTGGCTTTCGGGTCATGGTCGTCGACAATTCGGCTGACGCCTCTGCCCGCCTGACATTCGACACCCTCAAAGACCGCGCGCCGCAGAAGCTCGAGCTGAGCTATTTGCATGTGCCAGAGGCCGGCGTCGCAAATGCGCGCAATTCCGCTGTCGCTGAGCTGAAGACGCCTTTGATTGCCTTCATAGACGATGACCAGTCAGCGCCGCCCAGCTGGATCGAAGAGCTCCTGAAAGCCTACGAGACATTCAGGGCCGCCGTCACCTTCGGCCCGGTTGAGACGGTGCTGCCGGATACCGTAGTCAAGCATCGCGCCTATTATGAGGGTTTCTTTGCCAGAGAGCCTAACCTTCCCGCCGGCTATATCGACAAACCGTTTGGATGCGGCAACTGCCTGATCGACGCGCGACAAGTGCCAAAGAACAGAATGTGGTTCGATGTTCGGATGAATGAGGTTGGCGGGGAAGATGACCTTCTGTTCGGACGTATCCGGGCCGCAAAGGGCAAATTCGCCTGGGCGCCCAAAGCAAGCGTGCAAGAGCACCCCCTGCCCCAGCGGATCAAGCTGACCTATACGCTGCGCCGTGCCTTTGCGTATGGTCAGGGGCCGTGCACGCTCGCGCGAAAGTCGGAGCCTTCGCGCTATGACAAGCTGCTGATGTGGGTCCTGTGGGGCGGTGCCAAGTTTGGCCTGCACGCATCGATCTGGGCAGCACTCCGCATCATCGGACACAGCAACCGAGCATTTGAGGCCGACAAGGCAATTCGCGGGCTTGGAAAGGTGCTGTTCTGGAAAAAACTTCGATTTTACGGGACATCCACCGTGACGCAGCTTTCAGAGCCGGTGTTGCTGAACTCTAACAAGCCCGGGCCTGCGGAAGAGACCCGTCTGCGCGCCTCCGGGTGACGGCTGCTGGCGCTCCGGCGCTGTGTATTGCGGCTCCGGCTCGCGCGCGCCTTGCAGGCTAAGCGCCGTCTTTGCCGCGACGGCCACATAGGTCACCCAGACAATCGCATTCTGCTGAAGCGCAATACTCTCCGACAGGCTGAAAAGCAGGAACTGCCCGGCAACGCCAAGCGCGAAAATACCAAGCCAGCTATCGATCGAGAGCCAGGCGGCCCGCAGGACGAGAAGCGCGAAATTCAGGACGAGCAGCCCAAGTCCGGTCAGGCCGACCCCGAGGGCGGTCTCCAGCCAGCCATTGTGCGCTGTCGGCACTAGCCACTCTGTTGCGGCACGCACACGGTAGGCAGGCATGGACTCCAGTTGCCAGAACGCACCGTATCCATACCCCAGCAATGGACGGTCCGCGATCGCGTCGATCAGAACGCTCCAGATATCGGTCCGGCCGGTCAGGGTCGCATCGCGCCCGAGAAGGTTGAAAATGAGGGCCGGGTTGATCGCCATGATCGCGGCAAATCCGGCGACAAGCACGATCCCTATCCAGAGTGATGAGATGGTCGTGGCTGCCCCGCGCCGGCTGACCCAACCGGCAAAGAGGACGCCGAAGCCGAAAAGAAGGCCTAACAAAGCAGTCTTTGAGGTCGAGAAAACGACCAGAACGCAGCAGAGAAAAACGGCTGTGCCCCATACCGGACGCCATGGCTTGTCGAGGACAAACAGGAACGCACAGATAAATGCCGCGCGGGCCATATGGCCGCCCATGGCGTTCTTTTCCCACCATAGCCCGCGCCAGGCGCCCGGATGCACCTCGGTCATGATGGCGAAGCCGGGCGAGACAAGAATAGACCCGAGCGAGACGAGCGCCATGAAGAGCCAGACCGCCCCCAGCAAGCGAAGGAGCGTGCGCCAGTCATAGCGCGCGGCGAGGAACAGGCCCGCAAGGCTGGTTGCGACAACGGCAATAGACCTGCGCTCAGTGAGCGCTGGATCGAGGGACCAGAGAAAGGAGGACGCAGTGATGGCAAGCAGTCCGATCAAAAACGGCAACCTGATCGTCGCTGCGAAAAGTGGCCGGATCTTCCAAAGGCACCCAGCGATCACCAGGCCGTAAACCGGGAGCCAGAGCATGCGGAGGAATGCGCTGCTTTCGGTATCGTATTCGTCTGCGAAGAGACGTGGCAGCAGACCCTCTGTGAAGAGGACAAGGCAGATGAAGGCGAGGCAAAGCTCAACCGCGAGGAAGACCCCCGCGCCAAGCGATCGCTGATTATCCGGCGAGCCGGTCTGCGAAGTGTGCATCGGACCCGATCCTGTTCATCACGACGCCGGCAACCTTGCCGCCATGCGCTTCGATCTCATCGCGCAGACCCATGACCTCATCGGCGCCGGTGGAATCAGCTTCAAGGACGAGAAAGATGCCATCCATCTGGGAGGCCATGGCAAGACCTGCTGGCGAGCGTGAGAGGGATGGCGCATCTACAACAACGGTGCTGGCAACCCGCCGCACCTGCTTCCACCATTCCGGACGCGTGCGAAGCTGAACACGCTGGCCTTTCTGAAGGGCTTCATTCCTGAAGCGTGTGACGAGAAGGCGGCTATTTTGAATCTGATGGACGGCGAGCAGCTTGCGCGCCCTGGCCGCCTCTTCCGGGCCGGTCAGGGCTGGCGTCACCGAATAGAATGGAAGTGTACGGAGCGATCCGTCAAAGGCGCGCCCAGGTTTGCCGACCTTCCTGGCGAACCCCTTCTGGAAACCCTTATAGACTGTGTTCTGGCGAAGCCCGAGATCAACCAGCCATGTTGGCTGAGACGACCGTTTCGCAAAAAGCAGAGCGACGGAAGCAGCCACGCTGCTCGTCCCCTCACCTTCGCGGGCCGCGATGAACATGATGCAGCGGGCACCACTCTCAGGGGTCAGCCGTGAGGCCGCCCTGCCGACTGGCTCCATTCTGTCGCGCAAATCTTTCATCAAGCCCGTTTCCTTTACAGGTTCGGGCCTAGCATGCGGTTGGTTAACGATTTTCTTAACACGCCGGCTTCGTTTGCTTACCTTCAGGCAGCCTTCAGCGAGCCGACCACTTTCAGGCCGGTCGTGCGTTCAACCGAGCGCGCAGTTGCAAAGCCGCGCCGGGTGAAGGCCCGCAGAAGCCCGGCCATGAGCGCCGTGAACCCTGCAAACAGGAGAGCGAGTGCCGCGACGGGCATGCGCAGGCTCTTGCCCTTGATGGGCACCCTGGCTGGCTCAAGCACGCGGACACTGTCTGCCGTCTGACCTGAAATCTCCGAGAGCGCCCGTTCTTCAACTTCGCGTACCGAGAAATTCTCTACATTGCGCTCCAACAGGGCTTTGCGGCGTTGCAGCTCCTGCCATTCCGGCGCCAGATCATTGAGCCGTCGTAAACGGGCGTCGATGCCGGCAAGCTGGCGATCGAGCTCTGCTTCCTGAAGGGCCAGAGATTGTTTCTCGGCCTGCAGGGTAGAGGCTGACTGCTCAACCGTCTGGTAGACAGGGTTGGGGCCGCGGCGTGTGGTGCCTGCGAGGCCATCGCGTGAAGACAGATAGTTCTGGACCTGCGCAATACGCCGGTCGATCGCCTGCACTCGCTGGGAGTCTTCAGTATAGCGCGACAGGAGGTCCTCACGCTCGATCCGCAGCTCCATCAGGGATTGGGCCGAGTTGTCCTCGACATAGAGGTCCTGCTGAGGTTCAAGCCGCGCCAGTTGCTGATTGTAGATATCAAGCTGGCCATCCACAGCGCTGGCGCGCGACTGTGTCGTTAGCAGTTCGCCAGACACGGTTGCAAAGAGTTGCTGGGCGGTTGCGCGCTCGCTCTCGAAATCGCCGATGCCATTTGCGCGCAGGAAATCGCGGATGTCTTCCTCCACGGCGAGGAGCTGCTGCTCGAACTTAACGCGCTGCTCCTGCAGGCTGGCAGAGCCATTGGTCGAGAAGACCTCATTCCGGTAGTCGAGATAGGTATTGATCCAGGAATTGAGCAGGGCGGCCGAGAGGGTCGCATCCTTGTGCTCCAGAGAAGTGCTGATCACCGGCGTTTTTGGCGCTGTGCCAGCACCGAATGCCTTGCGCAGGACAGCAACGCCTTTCTGGAAGGTTGCCTCTTCAATTCCGGCATGCGCCGAAGGCGGAGAGCTCGCAATCTTCTCGTCGCGTGCCTCTACAAGTTTCGGATAAACGCGCGCCAGATCGAAGCCTGCAAGCACACGCTCGGCGACAATGGGACTGCGCAGGACTTCAAGTTCGGCCTGGATAAGCAATTCTTCTTCCGGGGCGACGCCTTGGGTCTCAACGCCGACCCGTGGGCGGTAGACGTTCTCGTCGCCAATCCGCACAAAGAGACGCGACTGGGCCTCATACTTCTTGGGCATCTGGAAGGCGACAAGGAGACCGATCAGGAAGATGGGGATGAAGACCGCAATCATCAGCCACTTGGCGCGCCACAGCTGGAGGATGAGTTCGGCCGGACCCATCCGAGGGCGCGATCGTACTGGCATGGACTGCGTTTGCGTCCCGCGCCTTGATCCCCAGTCGGCTGAATTCGGCATTTAGCGGTCTTTCCTGATCGTCAAACGAACGCGTTCAACTTTGTCTTCAGGCACGCGGCTTGATAATTCCTTAAACATTAACACTCAGCTTCAAGGTCTCAATATTCCGGAAAGAGATCGTCAGCCCATCCCATGCGAAACCTTCTCATGACTTCCGCCCTCATTCTTGGCGCCTGCCAGAACGTGACCCCCGTCTCGTCCGAGTATTTCCCGGTCGCTCAGTGGCGTCATGAGGATGGACAGGACCAGCCATATCTGCTGGCGCCGGGCGATACGGTCGCTGTGGTCTTTCACACCGTGCCGGAGCTGAACCGCGATCTGCGAATCGCGCCGGATGGCTCCATCACCCTGCCCTATGTTGGCGCGGTGCAGGCGTCAGCGCGAACGCCAGATGAGGTCCAGTCCGAGCTTGTCCGGGCCTATGCAGGCGAATTGCGAAATCCGCAGGTCGACGTCATTCCGGTCGCGTTCGACAGCCAGAAAATTTTCGTGGGGGGCGAAGTACAGACGCCAGGCATGATGGACTTGCCGGGCCAGATCGATCCGCTTCAGGCGGTCATCATGGCGGGCGGCTTTACTGACCGGGCTCAGCCAAGGCAGGTCGCGCTCATGCGGCGCATGCCGGGCGGCGAACTTATGACCGCCGTGATCGACATCAATTCAGGTCTCAATGATCCGAGGCTGGCCGACTTCACACCGCTTCGCCGGTTTGACGTCATCTATGTGCCACGCTCTGCGATCGCCGAGGAGAACCTGTTCATGGAGCAGTGGTTCCGCTCCTCCCTGCCGATCGACTTTTCACTCTACTATGATCTTTCAGGCGATATTCGCGGGCGATAGGCCCGGCTCCCGCCTCGCAAGATCAGTTCATCAGGCTCAGCCAGTCGCGGGCAGATTTCAGCGCTTGCTTGATCTCGTCGCTGGAAAGCAGGTCAGCCATTTGCTGGCGATATTCCTTGGCTTCTTCGGAGCCTTTGAGCACGGCCAGATTGAACCATTTGTGCGCGGCTACCATGTCGGCATCGACACCGACACCCGTGCAGTAGGCGAGGCCCACCTTGCACAGCTCGTCGGCTGTTGCAGCTTCGGTGATACCTGTTTCTGGGGCGACATCCATCGCCATTTCTGAATACGGCATTGTCTTCTTCCTTTAACCCAATGCCCGTCGGTTTGCGGCTGTCTTTGTGTCCGCTTGGCCGATGGGCGTTTGTCCATCCGTCACGTCTTGTGACAGGGATGAGGTTGCGCTCAGGAATTTGCCACATGGTTAACAGGAAAGGCCGCCAAGCCCGTCTGTGTTAACCACGGGGCCTGCGCCGTTAACCAAAGCCTGATTTTGCTCGTTTTGGCCTCGCACTGTGATCCGACTGCCGCGGCGGCTTTGCGAGAGAGGCCGCCTCCGCTAATGCCCGTCACGACAAAAACCCGCATTCCGTTTGGCAGCTTAAAAGGCTAGGATGTCCGATATGAGCAATCTGTTCGAACCAATCCCGTACGGCCTCTGGAAAGAGGATAAGCAGGCCTTCGCCCGCCAGCTTGGCAATTCCTTCCGCGAGACCGGCTTTGCCGTCATCACCGGCCACCCTGTCGACCAGTCTGTTATCGACAAGGCGAATGAGGCGGCAAAGTCATTCTTTGCCCTCCCGGCAGCGGCCAAGGAAAAGTATCATGACGCCGCTGGCGGACGGCAGCGCGGCTATACGCCGTTTGCCACCGAAAACGCCAAAGGCCAGAAAGCCGCCGACCTGAAGGAATTCTGGCATACGGGCCGCAAGCTGCCGGAAGTCTCGAAATACCGCGAGACGATGAAGGACACCCCCGCTGTCGATGAGGTGCCAGACTTCGATGCAGCGACCTATGCCTTCTATGAGGAGATGGACGCTTTCGGCCGCGACCTCCTGCGCGCCATCGCCCTTCACCTTGAGCTTCCCGAAGACTGGTTCGAGGACAAGGTGGAAAGCGGCAACTCGATCCTCCGCCTGCTTCATTATCCGCCGCAGGAAAACCCGCCGCCAAAAGGGACCGTGCGCGCCGGTGCGCATGAAGACATCAATGTCATCACGCTTCTGCTTGGCGCCGAAGAGGCCGGGCTGGAAGTCCAACACAGCTCCGGTGAATGGCTGGGCGTCAACCCGCCGCGCGACGCGCTCGTCATCAATTGCGGCGACATGCTGCAGCGCCTGACAGGCGGCGTCCTGCCATCGACCACGCACCGCGTCGTCAATCCGGGGCCAGAGCGCGCGAAGTTTCCGCGCTATTCGACGCCCTTCTTCCTGCACTTCAATCAGGATTTCCTGATCGAGCAGCTGCCGCAAAGCCTCGCAGAAGGCGGCA
The DNA here is from genome assembly GCF_000376805.1 of Henriciella marina DSM 19595. Lineage (NCBI taxonomy): Bacteria > Pseudomonadati > Pseudomonadota > Alphaproteobacteria > Hyphomonadales > Hyphomonadaceae > Henriciella > Henriciella marina. The sequence continues at coordinate 1,499,412 of NZ_AQXT01000002.1, forward strand.
AGGCGCAGCCTCCTATCACGGCGCAGGATTATCTGATGGAACGCTTGCGCGAAATCGGACTTGTAAAGGCCGAGTGAGCGCTGTCATCCGGCTGGCATGCTCGGTTCTGTGCCCTGAGAACTTTAACCTCCGATGAGGTCGGCACAATGCAGGTGGCCATCGATATGGTCCGCGAAGCGGCGCGCTCTGCGGGGCCGGCCGTCACCTATGATGCCCTGTCGGCCAGCGAGACACACGCGACCGTGTTTCAGCGCGCTGTCCTGAATGTCTTTCGTCGGTTCTGCCTGCAGGCCACCTGGCTTTCACACGCCATCCCGACCAGGTTTTAAGCGAAGTTATTGAGCCGCAACGGCACGCTGTCTATTTGATACGGGGATGACCTGGACAAAGCAGATCGCGCTGGCTGGCTTTGCCGCAACTGCGGTTGCCTTTGGCCCCGCGCGTATCGGATTTGGCCTCTTCCTGCCTCAGTTCCGCAACGCCTTCGACCTGTCGACGACGCTTGCCGGCATCATTGCCAGTACCGGGTTTATCTCTTTCTTTCTGGCCCTGCCGCTTACGGCGATGCTGGTGCGGCGCGCCGGACCCAGACTGCCAGTGCTTCTGGGGGCTGTCTCGGCAGCGCTTGGTTTTGTGGCTATCGCGACCGCAAGTGGCCCCCTCCAGCTGCTCACCGGTGTCCTGTTCGCAAGCGCCAGCGCGGGCCTCTGCTGGGCGCCTTTCAATGATGCAGCAGAGCGGTTCGTCGCCGCCCGGTCTCGGCCCGGCATACTGGCTGTCATTGCATCGGGCACCAGTATTGGAATTGTCCTTGCCGCAGGTCTCTCGCTCGGCGTTGCATTCAATCTCGTCACCTGGCGGGCGGCGTGGTTTGCGTTTGCCATTGGCGCAGGCGTGACGGCGCTCGGCGTCCTCATCGAGATGCCACGGTCTGAGACCGAGGTTCGGCGAGGCAAGCTGCCGCGCTTGCCGAACTTTGCCACGCATGGGGCCGCGCCGCTTTATATTGCGGCCTTCGTCTTTGGCGCGACCAATGCGGTCTATTTTTCATTCTCCGCCGATCATGTCGTCAATTCCGGTGGTCTTGCGGGGCTGCCAGCAAACGCTTCGGCGGCAATGATCTTCTTCGCCTATGGCGTCTGCGGGCTGCTCGGCGTCATGACCGGCGCGGCAGAAGCAAGGGCCGGCATAGGCTGGCTGCTGAGGAGTGTCTTCGCGGCGGCGGGCCTCTCTCACATTCTGATCGCCCTAGCGCCGCAATCCTGGCCGGCGGTGCTGGCGTCTGCCGGCATACAGGGCGCCGTGCTGATGGCCGTCAGCGCGCTCATATCAATGTGGAGCCTGCGCCTTTTTCCCGGGCAGGCTACGACAGGGTTTGTGGCAGCGCTGATGGCGCTGGCCCTGGGCAGCATAGCCGGGCCTGCGGCCGCCGGGCTGGTGGCCGACGCGTCTGGGCCGATGCTCATGTTCATGCTGGCGAGCCTGCCCCTCTTCATTATCACGCTCTGGCCGGGCAGATGGGTTTCCCGAGAAGCTTGCAATTGAGCGTCATAGCCCTTGAAGTGCGCCGAGAGCCCGCCAAGAGGCTGACGCATTCAGGGAGAAGCGCATGTTCGATAATGATGAATGGCTGAACCAGCACCGTGAGGATGTGGTCGATCCGGACCGCGAGATCGTCGACCCACACCATCACCTCTGGCCAAGGTCTCATCCGGTCATCGTGTATGACCTCGAAGACCTCTGGCGTGACACAGTGGATGGCCACAAGGTGACCCAGACCATCTTCATGGAATGCGGATCATCCTATCGCACCGAGGGGCCAGAGCATCTGAAACCAGTTGGCGAAAGCGAGTTCATCGCAGAGGCCGCCCGCAAATCTGCTGCCGACCCAGCCAAGGCGACAATCGCTGCGCTGGTCGCGCACACGGACCTTCGCCTGCCGCTGGAAACGCTCGACGAAGTGCTGGACGCACATATCGAGGCAGCGGACGGCCTGTTCAGGGGCATCCGCCATTCAGGCCCCTATGACCCGGCTGGCGCCAGTTTCCGTATCCCGCCACGCGCACCCGCAGGCCTCTACCGCGACGCTGATTTCCAGCGCGGCGTTGCGCATCTTGGCAGCCGGGGGTTCACCTATGACACCTGGAATTATCACCACCAGATCCTCGATTTCCGCGATCTTGCCGCCGCCGTCCCGGACACGACCATGATCCTCGACCATTTCGGCACGCCGCTTGGCGTTGGCCCTTATGAGGGCAAGCGGGAAGAGGGTTTCGAGAAATGGAAAGACGACATCGCTGCCGTTGCCGCGCAGAAGAATGTCTTCGCAAAGCTTGGCGGGCTCGCTATGCCGGACAATGGCTTTGGCTGGCATGACCGCGAAATGCCGCCGTCTTCGGATGAGTTCGTCGCAGCGCAGGCCAAATACTATCATCACGCCATCGCCTGTTTCGGCGCCGAGCGCTGCATGCTCGAAAGCAACTTCCCGGTTGACCGGCTATCGATCTCATTCCGCACGCTCTGGAACGGGCTGAAGAAGATCACCGCCGACTATTCCGAATACGAGAAGACGGCCCTCTTCAGTGGCACGGCCCGCAAAGTCTACAGCGTCGACCCACCGGCGGCAGGAGCTTGAGCCATGTTCGATGAGATCATCTATGAGGTCGAGAACGGCCGCGCGCGCATCACGCTCAACCGGCCAGACAAGCTGAACGCGCTGACGCTGAAGATGCAGGCAGAGATGTCCGAAGCGCTCTGGCAGGCCGATAATGACCGCGCCGTGCATTGCGTCATCATCAAAGGCGCAGGTCGCGGCTTTTCAGCGGGATACGATCTTGCCGGGTCCGACAGCGTACCTGTGTCTCGCCTCGACGCCGAGACCAGCAACAAGCGCGGCGGCCGGTCGGTCGATGACGATATCTGGCAGCTGGAACGCGCCCAGCGCTATCGCATGGCGATCTTTGACATGCACAAGCCCGTCATCGCGCAGGTCCACGGCCCTTGCGTCGCGGGCGGGACCGACATCGCGCTTCTCTGCGACATGGTCATCATCGCCGATGACGCGATGGTCTCCTTCCCGGCAGGGCGAAACCTCGGCGCGCTGCCGAACCAGATGTGGCTTTACAATGTCGGTCCACAATGGACCAAACGGCTGATGCTGACCGGGGACTCTATCACCGGCACTGAAGCGGCCCAACTCGGCTTTGCCATGAAGTCAGTGCCCGCCGACAAGCTTGAAACAGAGGTCGAGGGACTGGCCGACCGGATGGCACATATCGACGCCGATATCCTTGCGGCAAACAAGCGGGCGGTGAACCTCGGCATGGAGCTGATGGGGGCCCGCACGATGCAGCGGCTGGCGGCCGAGAATGATGTGCGCGGCCATCAGGCGGCGTCGGCCCATGCATTCGTAAAACGTGTTGGAGAAGCAGGTCTGCGCGATGCCCTTCGTGAACGCGATGCACCATTTGGCGATGGCCGGGCGCGTGTGAACGGGCCAGAGACAAGGGACACCGACGGCAATCTGATTGAGGACTGAGAACCTCCGGCGAGCACCTAACAGGCCGCATGGTGAGCGAAGTCGAACCACGCAGCCGCGCGGTGCCAAGCAACTATCTGCCCGCCATCCGCGCCATCCAGTCTTCGCGCATGACTTCCCAGACCTGCGATGCTCGCGTGCTACCGTCAGGGCGGCGGCTTTCCATATCGCCGCGATAGACAAACCCCGTCCGCTCGAACAGTTTCTGTATGCGGACATTATCAGGCGCAGTCGTGTTGCAGATGAGGTCGAGGTCCAGCGCCTCGAACATCCATGTAAACGTCGCCGCCATTCCGGCCCCGCCCTGTCCTTTGCTCTGCAGGTCCGGTCGCATTCCGCCGGCAAGCTCACCTGCGGCCCATTGCGGCCAGACGCGAAGTTCCGAGAAGCCTGATAGCTGGCCCGCCTCATCGAAGTTGAGCGACAAAAGCCCTTCTCCGCGCAGACGCGCGGCCTCCACTTGCTCAATATAGGCAAGGACCGAGGCCTCGGTAAGCGGGCGCGGCAGGCTGTAGATCCAGCGATTGACCTCTGGAAAAGCGAAGAGTTCTTTCAGCTTCGCGGCATCATTCGGTTCGGCAAGGCGGCTCGTCGCTGCTGTGCTCGGAAGCGCGGTCGTGCCCCTGACAGCGCTACGGATCGCGTCTTCGCGGAGGGGACCGGCCGCAGTGCGTGTCCAGGGAAGCGTGCCCATACCCCGATACTCAGTCCTGGGCTTTCAGAAAGGCGTCGACCTCATCGCGCCATGGCAGACTTGGCTGCGCGCCCGGCTTTGTCACAGCCAGCGCTGAGGCGGCCGAGGCGAAACGCAGCGCGTCGCCTTCCTCCAGGCCCTCGCACAAGGCCAGCACCAGCGCTGCGCAGAACGTGTCGCCTGCGCCGGTCGTGTCGATCACTGGTACGGTGAAGGCCGGAGCGCGCGCGATTTCCTTGCCCGCGCGATAAAGCACCGCGCCCTGCCCGCCGAGCGTCAGCGCGACCATGCCCGGGCCGCGATGGATGCCGTCGCCGTAAAACTCCGCTTCGCCTTCATTCACAATGAGCAAGTCTGCAGTTTCCAGAAGGCTGACCGGCACCGGTCCGGCTGGCGCCAGATTGACGGCAAAGAGCCCGCACGGGGTGCGTGAGGCGGCCATGACGCAGGCCGCCGGAACCTCCAGCTGGCAGAGGATTGCATCCGGCCGGCCCGGCACTTTCACATCGCCCGGTGACAGGTCTCCGTTCGCGCCGCTGGCGACGACAATCTGGTTTTCGCCTGCTGCATCGACCGCGATGAGCGCGACGCCGGTCTGCTGGTCCGGGTCGCTGACAATGCCGGAGAGGTCTATGCCGTCCTCTTTGAGTAGCGCGAGCGCCGCGTCGCGATTGGGCCCCTCACCCGTGCGCGCAATCATGGCCACGTCTGCGCCAAGGCGGCGGGCGGCAAGCGCCTGGTTCGCACCTTTTCCGCCGGGATGCTGGGTAAAGCTTGCACCCGTCACGGTTTCTCCGGGCGCTGGCAGCTTCTCGGCAGACGCGACCAGGTCGAGGTTGACCGACCCTACTACCGTGATGGATGGCGCGCTCATATTGGATACCGCCCAAGTTGACCGATCAGTTCAGAGAAGACGCTCTCGGCATCGACTTTTATGTACCATTCGACATGACCATCTTCGCGAAACTCGGGTATCGTCTTGCCGAACCGGTCCCCGGTCTCGGTCACGACAGAGACGCGCGCCTTGCGCCCTTCAAAAAGATCGGGACGGAGCAAAGCCAGCACAGTCGAGGGATCGTGCAGCGGGGCGTGACGGGCCTTTGCCGACTCTTCAAGCCGGTTGGACGCCGCCAGCAAATCAGCGGCAATGATGGCTTGGCGCGAGCCAAGCGCACGCACCCGGTCGACCATCTCATCGCTGGTGAGCAGCTGATGGGTCACATCAAGGCTCAGCACACGCATCGGAATGCCGGACTGAAAAACCGCCTGCGCGGCATGCGGATCGGCGAACACATTGAACTCTGCATGCGGGGTAATGTTGCCGCCTTCGGTGTCGGCCCCGCCCATTACAACGATCTCTGACAAGCCGCGCGCAATGTCCGGCGCCATGCTGAGCGCCAGCGCGATATTTGTCATCGGCCCCGTCACGACGAGTGTCGCCGGAAAGCCCTTCGTGGCGCGGAGCGTCTGTATCAGGAAGTTCACACCATGCTGGCGCGAGGCACGGCCCGTAGGCAGTGGCAGGTCGAGACCGCCCAGCCCCGTCGTGCCGTGGAAGTCTTCAGCGGTGACCGGGTCGCGCACAAGCGGGCGCGGCGCGCCGGCGCGTACGGGCAGGTCAGCGCTGACGCCAGCGACATCCCGGATGATGCGTGCATTCCGAAAGGTAAGCTCACCGCGGACATTGCCCGCAACCGTTGTAATCCCGAGCAGGTTCAGGCGATCGGTTGCCGCAAAGGCAACCAGCAAGGCGACGGCATCATCGAGCCCCGGGTCGCAGTCTATTATGATCTGGCGTTTCCTCATGCCCCCTATTTGCGACTGTTCTGATCGTCCGGACAAGGCCTAGCCATCACTTTCAGATGGGCTAAGTGTGACGGGCAAGAGATACTCAAAAAAGGAATGATGCTGATGGCGATATCGACCAAATCCCTCGACTATGAACAGGGTGGACAGATCTATGAAGGCTTCCTGGCCATGCCGGAAGGCGAGCCAAAGGCCGTCGTCCTGGTGTCCCATGCCTGGGGCGGACAGGATGATTTCGATCATGAAAAAGCAAAGATGCTGGCCGAATGGGGCTATGCCGGTTTCGCGCTGGACGTCTATGGCAAGGGCAAGCGCGGCTCCACCAAGGAAGAGAGCCAGGCCCTTATGGAGCCGCTGGCGTCAAACCGCGATGAGCTTCAGAACCGCCTGAAATACAGCCTGGAAACCGCCAAGAAAGAGTCCGGCTGCGACAAGGCTGCGGCCATCGGCTTCTGCTTTGGTGGTCTCTGCGTGCTGGACATGGCGCGGGCCGGTATGGACGTGGAGGGCGTTGCTTCCTTCCACGGGATTCTCGGCGCGCCGGGCAATACGGACGGCCACAAGACCAAGTCGAAAGTCATCGCCCTGCATGGCTGGGACGACCCGATGGCCAAGCCTGAGGACGTCATGGCCTTCGCCAGGGAAATGACCGACGCTGGCGCCGACTGGCAGCTTCACGCTTTTGGCGGCACGATGCACGCCTTCACCAATCCACAGGCGAATGACCCCGACTTCGGCACCGTCTACAACCCGGCCGCTGAGCGGCGTAGCTTTGCAATCCTGAAGGACTTCCTCGAAGAGATCTTCGGCTAGTCGGTCCAGCGCGGACGGTAGGTCCGCTCGGCATTTTCTTCTACGGCGGCGCGTTCGATCAGGGCGCGCCGCCATTTCATATCGGCAAAGAGCGGAGCCTGGTCGTCATAATGCGGCGAGGTTTCATCCAGCGTGGCAGCGCCAAACTGGTGAATGACCTCAGCCGTCTGCTCGCCATCCTCATCCCACTCCACCAGCGCAATCCAAGTGTCGCCAGCCGCGGCATGCAGCTCACCATCATCGCGGATCTCAGCTGGATAGATTGCGCGCAGCGTATCCGGCCCACCATCGAGCGGCACATCCGTGTCACCGCGCACCAGCCGGTTCACCTTGCCCCATTCAGGGTCGATGCGGCCGTGATGCGTCATCAGCCATTCAACCGCGTCACGGAAGGCCTTTTCCGGTGGCGGCGGCGAACTGCCATCAAAGGATGAGCGTACTTCCTGCACGACGGTCAGCACACCGAGCGCCGCATGCCGGTTCGCCCGGTCCGTTGACCGGTCCCACTCGGCCAGATGCAAGGCTGCCGCTGCGAGCGTTTCATCCTCGCTCCAGTCTTCCTCCACCACGGCAGCGATGACCGCTTCGGTCTGCGAACCTTCAGCGTAGGAAAGATCGAACTTGATATCGAGCAGGCGCTCCCGGCCGATCGGTTCGCCGTCACCGGTCAGCTCGATGATACGAAGAGAGCGGTTGGTCTGGTTTTCCTGAAGGCCGATGGCGGCGGGAAAATCATCCGATGACAGATTGTCCGCGCCATCGGTGGCTGAATAAGGCGTGTTGTTCGCATTGAAGATAAGACCGCTCTCCGGATTTATCAGCATCGGCACCTCATCGAAGGGAAGATAATCTTCCCAGACAAGGTCTGTCCGGTCGCCGGGCAGATCCTTGCGCCAGTCCCAGCCGGGCATCCTGTCAGGATATTGGGCGTTGTGGACAAAGGCGATATTCCCTGCCCGGTCGGCATAAATGTAGTTGATGCTGGGCAACGCATTCATCGCCATCGCCGCCATGAAATCATCCAGCGACCGCGCCTTGTTGAGGCGATAATACTGCTCCAGCTGGCCGATCTCGCCGCGCCCGGCATAGCGGATGGCGTAGGTGCCGTGCTCGGCCTCGATCACCGGACCGTGGACGGTGCTCTTGAGCGCGCGCTTTGCCTTGAAGGCAAACGGTCCGAACAGACCCACGCGGATCTTGACGGTCTCTTCCTCGAAGTCACGCCACGCCCCATCAAGCCTGTATTGGTCGCCAGTCTCATTGACCTCCAGCCGGTAGACATCGGCAAGATCCGGCTTGTTGACCGTATTGGCCCAGCCAAGGTCGGCGTTGAAGCCATGCAGGATAAGCGGTGTGCCGGGAAAGAGCCCGCCCGTCATGTTGAGGCCTTCCTCAGAAACAAGCTGGGCTTCCCACCAGGCCACCGGTCCGGTCATGGGCTGGTGCGAGTTGATGACGAGACGGGTCACGCCATCCCCGGAGCGTTCGGGCGAGACGGCGAAGGCGTTGGAGCCGCGCTCTGGCTGGCCTTTCGGCACAGCGTGAAACGCTTCGCGTCCGCCGCTTGGATCAAGCGCGATCGCGGCCTCGCGCTCATCGCCGAAGAGGCCCATCAGCGTGCTGTCGAGGCCATAGAAGAACGGTGTCTTGAAGACAAAACCGGCCACGACATCCTCTGCCGTAAAGGGTGCAAGACCGGCCCAGGTCGCATCCGGATGCTCAGCGGCATAGAGGTTCAGCCCAGCCGCATAGGCCTCGGCGATTGCTTTGACGCTGGCTGGCACGTCGCTCTCATAGCGGCTCTCCATCGTGTCCCAGACACCGAGCAGCGCGACGATATAATCTGTCGGCGCAGCCCCTGCCCCGTCATAGCGGGCGAGCACACCGCGTCCTGCCGCGACGACGTTCTGGATGGTCTCATAATCATCTTCTGCATGCGCATAGGCGACCCCGAACACCACATCGGCGTCCCGCGCGCCATAGATATGCGGCACGCCCCAATTGTCGCGGATGATCTCGACATCGTAGGCCGCCGACGCCGCCGCGAGGTCGTCTGGCGGCGGATTTGAGCCGACAGGGTCCCACAGCCAGACGGCCAGACCGATCAGCACCAGAACGACGAGTGCCAGCCCCCATTTCAGGATCCGCATGACGAAGCCTCCCTCTTGCTTCTTCTTATATTTTTTGAATGCCCCTCGGCACTTTCCGTCAGGCTATCAGAGTGTCACGGCGATGCCAGCCGCGAGATAACCGATCACCGCCAGCAGGCCTGTCACCAGCGCATAGGGCAGCTGCGTGCGCACATGATCGATATGGTCACATTCGGCCGCGAGGCTGGCGATGATAGATGTATCGGAAATGGGCGAGCAGTGGTCGCCGAAAACGCCGCCGCCGAGCACCGCAGCAAGCGCCAGCGATGGCGGCACGCCGCTGCCAAGCGCCAGCGGGATGGCGACTGGCACCAGAATGCCATAGGTGCCCCAGCTCGTCCCCGTCGTGAACGACGTGATGCCCGCCACGATGAAGACGATTGCCGGAAGTGTCCAGGCAAAGGGAATACCTGCTGCAAGGCTGCCCAGAACTTCGCCTGTGCCCAGTGCCTTCAGACTGGCGCCAAGGACGAGCGCGAGAAAGATCACCGTCACGGCGGGCAGAAGATCGCCCATCCCCTTGAAGCCGATCTCGATGAGGCTGCCTTTTTTCTCCTTGCCGGAGCGGGCGAGCAGGATGAAGGCAAGCGCCGTCGCAAGGCAGACCGCCCAGAGGATCGACTGTGATCCTGACCCTTCGAGCATATTGCCATTGCCGGTCCACAGCATGAAGCCAAGCGCGCCGCCAACCAGCACCAGCAGAGGCAGGCCCATATTGAGCGCACTGCCGCTGCCCGTTTCCTCTTCGGGGCCATCGTCATTTGCCGCCATCATGAGGGTTTCGCGCGTTCGCATTGGCCCAAACGTACGGTCCCCAAGTACGGTGATCCAGACCCCGGCGACCGTCAGCAGCGCATAGAAATTTAGCGGGATCGTCGCGACCAGAACGGCCAGAGGATTGCCAAGGTCATATTCGGAAATAAGGCCCAGCACGAAAGCGCCCCAGCCGTTGAGCAGGATAAGAATGCTGACAGGCGCGGACGTGGAATCGATGATATAGGCCAGCCGCGCGCGGCTCATCTTGAGCCGGTCAAATAGCGGCCGACCCATGATGCCGGTCGTCAGCAGGCTGATATTGGTCTCCACGAAGATGAGCGTACCCGTCAGCGCCGTGACCGCGCCAGCCCGGCGCCTTGTGCCAGCCGCACCTGTGCGTTCCAGCCAGTTGACCATGCCCGCAATGCCGCCCGAGCGGCGCATATATTCGATCAGCGCCCCGATGATCAGGCAGAAGAGCAGGATGCGCGTATTGCCTTCATTGCCGAATATGGAAACGGCCCGCTCAACGCTCGCCAGCAAGCCGAGCGCCGGATTGAAATCGGCGTTCAGCGTTTCGGATGTCCAGATAGCAAGGCCAAGCGCCCAGTAGACATTGCGGCTCCAGACCGCGATCGCCAGCGCAAGCAAAGGCGGGAGAAGCGTTAGCCAGTCTGCCAAGAGCACTCCTCCCTCTTGTGCCTGTTTCGCCTAGTTCAGGACGTTCGGCGATCCGAGTGAAGACGTCCGCGCCTCTTCGGCCTGACGCAGAAGGCGCAGCATGTTGCCGCTCCAGAACTGCTCGATTTCGGCCTCGCTATAGCCAGCCTCAAGTAGAGCTGCGGTGACCTTTGGCAGGAAGGTGATGTCGCTCATTCCCTCGACGCCGCCGCCGCCATCCCAGTCGGCGCCCATGCCGACGTGGTCAGGACCGACAAGATCCAGTGCGTAGAGCAGGTGTTCCATGAACTTCTCGAAGCTGGAACGCGGTGCCGGGTACTGCGCATCGACCTCATCGCGTGCGGTCCTGTATTCCTCGCGCGTTTCATCGTCGACATCGTAATAGCCGCCGCCAAATCTCTCTTCCAGCGCGGCCATGGCTTCCTGGCGCTCGGCCGATGGCTCCAGCGCTTCAAGATAGCCGCCATAGGCATTGATCTGGATAACACCGCCATCGTCAGCGACGGCCGTCAGAAGTTCATCCGGAATGTTGCGGAAATGGTCATAAACGCCATCAACGCCAGTGTGCGACAGGATGATCGGCGTCGTCGACAGCTCGATCATGTCGTAGACCGTCTCATCGGCCGCATGCGAGCCATCAAGCACCATGCCGAGCTCATTGGCCTTGCGAATGAGATCCTCGCCAAGCGGGGAAAGTCCGCCGAATGAGGCTTCGGAGACATCGGTCGCACTGTCAGCAAACTGATTGTCGCGGAAGTGGACAGGCGCCACCATGCGGAGGCCGCCAATGTAAAACGTCTCCAGCAGGGAAATATCCGTGCCTAGAGGATAGGCATTTTCCATACTCTGATAGACCACCCGCTTGCCGTCATCAGCGATACGCTTTGCGTCATCTGCCCTGAAGGCCAGCTCGACCTCGTCGCCATATTTGGCGGCAAGTTCGCGGATCGACATCTGGCGCAGCATGGCCGCATTACGGGCCGCGTCATAGGACGCCTCATCCAGCGGCCCCTGCGCGGTGAAGATGACCCAGAACCCGCCATCGAGCCCGCCTTCTTTCATGCGCGGCAGATCGACATGGGTGCCGTCTTCTTCAAAAGTCTGGCGCACCGAGAAATCGTATTCATTATTATGGAAATAGGCTGGCGTATCGAGGTGGGTGTCCATGACCAGCATGCCCTGATGGATGGCATCGACGTTCTGCGACACGCTACTCGTCGCTGGCGTGTCGGCCGGGCTCTGCGCCTCTGCTGCCGGGATGATCTCGCTGCCGCTTGGCTCTGCGTCCGGATTACATGCGGCCAGAACCGTAACTGCGGCGGCCACCATCAGACCATTGCGAAAGCTGAAACCCATCATCGTCGATACCCTTCTTGTTCAATCTTGCCCATTACCATCAGAAGCCGGCCCGTCCTGCAATCAGCGAGTTTCATTCGCTCCGCGTTTTGCGAAGCTCTGCCCAGCGCTTCAGCCGTTCGGCAATCGGGCCTTCGCGGCCCTCACCCTTTGGCTGATAGAAGCTCTCGCGCTTCATGCCATCGGGAAAATAATTCTGACCTGAGAAGCCCTCTTCGGCGTCATGGTCATAGGCATAGCCCTTGCCATAGCCTTCGCCCTTCATGAATGCGGTCGGCGCGTTCAGAATGTGCTTTGGCGGCATCAAAGAGCCGGTTTCCTTGGCAGAGCGCTGCGCCGCTTTCCAGGCCGAATAGACCGCATTGGACTTTGGCGCGGTCGCGAGATGCACGACAGCATGCGCCAGCGCCAGTTCGCCTTCAGGGCTGCCAAGGCGCTCATAGGTGCGGGCCGCTTCAGCACAGACCATCAGCGCGGTCGGATCAGCCAGGCCGATATCCTCGCTGGCCATACGGACAATACGCCGTGCCAGATAGAGCGGGTCCTCGCCGCCGGTGATCATCCGCGCGAACCAGTAGAGCGCCGCATCCGGGTCAGACCCGCGCACCGATTTGTGCAGGGCCGAGATGAGATTGTAATGCTCCTCGCGGTCCTTGTCATAGGCTGGCGCGCGTTTCTGGAGCGCCTGGCTCAGCGCTTCGGCGCTCAGCGTCTTGCCCTCATCGGCCAGCGTGAAGGCCTGCTCGGCAAGGTTCAGCATGTAGCGCCCATCGCCATCGGCCATGTCGATCAGCGCTTCGCGGGCGCGGGCCTCCAGCGGCAGTTTGCGGCCTTCAAGCTTTTCTGCCCGCGCCAGCAACTCTTCGAGCGCGTCCGGTCCTAGCCGCTTCAGCGTCAAGACAGCGCAGCGAGAGAGAAGCGCACCATTGATCTCGAAGCTCGGATTCTCCGTCGTCGCGCCAACAAGCGTGACGACGCCCGCCTCAACGAAAGGCAGAAAGCCATCCTGCTGGGCACGGTTGAAGCGGTGGATCTCATCCACAAACAGCAGCGTGCCCTTGCCCGTATTGCGGCGGTTCTCCGCCCGGTCGAACGCCGCGCGAAGATCTTTGACGCCCGAAAAGACTGCGCTGATCGCCTCAAACTCGAGATCGGTTTCCTTGGCCAGCAGGCGCGCAATCGTCGTCTTGCCGACACCGGGCGGCCCCCAGAAGATGATCGAGCCAAGCCGGCTCGTCTTCAGCATCCGTCCGAGCGCTCCATCGGGGCCGAGCAGATGGTACTGGCCGACAACCTCCGACAGGGTCTGCGGGCGCAGACGGTCGGCCAGCGGCCGCGGCGCGTCGTCTTTCATGCCTGAGGCTGCGAAGAGATCACTCATGATGAACACCTAGCCCGCCTCGTCCCTCGTGATAAGGTGGCAGGTGGAGGAAACCATGACACTGACCATCACCAAAAGCGGTGAGGCGTGCGGGGCGACTGTTACAGGCGCAGACCTGAGCCGCCCGCTGGATGAGAGGACCGTCGCCGAGATCCGGGGCGCCTGGCTCACCCATCACGTTCTCGCCTTTCCTGAGCAAAACTTGAGCGACGATGACCTGGAGCGCTTCACCCAGTATTTCGGGCCGTTCGGCGATGATCCATTCATCGCCCCCATCCCCGGGCGTGAGCACATCATCGCTGTGAAAAGGGATGCAGCCGAGACCGGGCCGGTTTTCGCCGAAACCTGGCATTCCGACTGGAGCTTTCAGGCACATCCGCCCGCGGGGACCTGCCTTTATGGCATCACCATCCCGCCGGTTGGCGGCGATACACTGTTCACCAATCAGCACAAGGCGCTGGCCGAGATGCCAGACGAGCTGCGCGCCAAGCTGGAAGGCAAGATGGCGATCCATTCAGCCCGCAATGGCTATGGCAAGGCAGGCCTCTACGGCGCCAGGGATGAAGGCCGCAGTATGGATATCCGCTCGTCCGACGAGGCGATGGCGACGCAGCTTCACCCGATCATTCGCAAACACCCCGAAACCGGGGAGGAAGGCCTCTTCGGTTGTGCCGGCTACATTATCGGCATTGAGGGCATGGACGAGGAGGAAAGCTTTGCCCTCCTCACCGAGCTATACCGCTGGCAGACACGGCCTGAGTTTCAGTACCGCCACAAATGGCAATCAGGCATGCTGGTCATGTGGGATAACCGCTCATGTCTCCACATGGCCACCGGCGGCTATCAAGGCCATGACCGTCTGCTCCACCGCACGACAATCGGTGCGCGCAAAGCGGTCTCCGCCTCAGCCTAGAACTTCGTCCAGACTGGCGCCCGATGCGACCCGTACCCACTATGGGACGGCATGAACGAAGGCGAATTGAAAGTCTGAAGGCTAGTCACCTGAACTGGCTGGCGAGATATCTGCGACTTCGGCAGGTGTTTCGCCTTTCAGATACTGGTTGAGGAAATCGACATAGGCTTCAGACGCGGTGATACGGTTCTCGCGCTTCTGGAAGCCATGGCCCTCGTCCGGGAAAAGCACGTATTCAACCGTTGCCCCATTCGCACGGGCCGCCTCGACAAGCTCATCGCTTTCGACCTGCAGCACGCGCGGATCATTCGCGCCCTGAATAACCAGAAGCGGCTTGGTGATCTGGTCGGCATGGAAGAGCGGGGAAATCCGGCGCAGGCGTTCTTCGTCCTCGGCCGGGTCCCCCATTTCGTCATAGAGCGCATCGCGGAAAGAGCCCCACCATGGCGGGATGCTCTCAAGCGTGCGCAGCCAGTTGGTGACACCAAAGATGTTCACCCCAACATCGAAGACTTCAGGCTCAAAGGCGAGCGCAGCGGCCACCATGAAGCCGCCATATGAGCCGCCGATAATGCCAATCTTGTCAGGGTCGATACCCTCGACGCCTTCGAGATATTCGCGGCCATAGACGATGTCCTGCAGGTCGCTCTCTCCATGGTTCTGGTCGTCCATATGGAAGAACGTCTTGCCATAGCCGGATGAGCCTCGATTGTTTGCGCCAAGGACGGCGTAGCCGTGATTGACCAGATGCTGGATCGTCGCCGAGTAGCCGCGCGTGGTCTGACCGCCTGGCCCGCCATGCACCCAGACAAGCGCCGGGACCGGGTTCTCGGCCGACGCCTGCTTCGGCATGTAGAAGACCGACGGAATTTTCACCCCGTCAAAGCTCTCATAACGAACAATTTCGGCCGTTACGAGATCGCTCTCGTCGATGTCGGTGGGCAGCGCTGAGGTCAGCCGCGTCGCCGCGCCTGTCTCCAGATCGGCAAGATAGAGATTGAAGGGCGAGGTATCGGTGTTCACGCCAAAGGCAATCTGGCTTTCGTCGCGATTGAACCGGACCTGACCAACCTCGCCATCGGGTATGTTGCTGAGCGCAACCGTCTCACCCGTCTGATTGTCCAGAATGCTCAGCTCGGTCAGCGCATCATTATTGATGGCCGAAACGAGATAGCGCCCCGTTGGACTGTCGAACACGTAGGAGACGTCCCAGTCGGCCTCGATCAATGAACTGCGCTGACCGCTCGCCAAATGATAGGTCCAGGCCTGATTGAACTCGCCATACTCGTTGGTGGCATAGATCAGCGTTTCGCTATCGGCGGTGAAGTCATAGACGCCATAGGCGATATCGCCCTCATGCTCTGTGACGAGCTGCTCTTGCGGACTGTCAGCGAAGAGGTCGACCAGGAAAATGTTGGAGTCGGCATTGGTGCGCTCTTTCATGAGCGCCAGCCAGCGGCCGTTTGGCGAGATGGCGGCGATGTCCTTGCCGTCATTCTGGAATATCATCTCGCGCGAATAATCATCCGTTTGATAGGCATAAAGGTCGTTGGTCTGCGCATCGCGCTCATTGGTCTGGACATAGAAGACCTCGCCATCCCCGCGCCAGCCGACAACGCTCGCGCGGACTTCGTCGCCGGGCGTGAGGTCTCGAAGCGTGCCGTCTTCCTCGCGCACATAGACGTGGAAGATCTCGTCGCCGCCCCCATCGGAGGTCAGCAGCACCCGGTCATCATTCGGGAAAAAGGATTGCGCATATATCGCGTCCTCATTCGAATGGGTAAGAGGCGTCACCGCGCCAGTGTCGCTCAGCGTGACCGCATTGTAGATACCGCTCGCATCGGTCGAGGCGAGAATATCGCCATCGTCGGCAGAAAACACATAACCGCTGGAGGACCCGAGCCCATAGCTGGTCGTCTGATGGAAGAGCGCCGCTGGATAGGTCTCGATATCGACAGGCGCGGCATCGGTCTCAGCGGTCTGCGAGGTGTCCTCAATCGGCGTCGCCGATGAAGTGTCTGTGTCGGGGGTCTGCGCGCAACCGAGAGCCAGCATGGACGCGCCAAGCGCCAGAACAGTTCTGAATGTCATGTCTCGAAAACCCTTCGCATCGACTATGAGGCGAACGCTAGCACTGCCGCTAGCGGAGGGCGAGGCTCGGTTTAACGAATTTTTCGAAGCCTAAAGGCGCAGGGTTCCGCTGATCCGGCGGCCATTGCGGTCGAGTTCAATGGCCCAGGTGGACGTATCCGCGCCGAGCGCATCGTCGAGATCGCTGATGCCCTCGATCTGCTTTTCATTGATCGACACAATCAGGTCGCCGGGACGGACCACGCGCCAGGCATAGGCACCGCGCAGAATCCTCGTCACCAGCACGCCGGTTTCGAACGGGTCGCGCCCAAGCTCTTCAGCAAGACGCGGCGACAGCTCGGCAACTTCCGCGCCAGAGAACGGGTGGCGGCCTTCAAGCAGCTCAAGCTCAGCCTCGGTGGCACCGGGCGGCGGCGCGAGCTCGACATCCAGGGTCTCGAAACTTCCGCCGCGCAGAACGGTCAGCTCGGCGGTCTCTCCGGGCGAGCGTGTCGCAGCGAGGAATTTAAGCCCCCGCTCATCAAAGACTTCGCGGCCATCGATCATCGTGACGAGATCGCCGCGCGATAGGCCCGCTTCGTCGGCCGGGCCATCCTTGAAGACCTCGGTCACCATCACGCCAAGCGGCCTGTCGAGCCCTTGCGCCTGGGCGATATCATAGCTCACGGACTGTGCTTTCAGCCCAAGCCATGGGCGAACGATCATGCCCTCATTGACGGCCGCATCGACAACCCGGCGCACCATCTCTGCCGGAATGGCAAAGCCGATCCCGTTGGAACCACCCGAACGGGAGAAAATTGCTGTGTTTATGCCAACCAGCTCAGCCTTCGTATTGATCAGCGCGCCGCCGGAATTACCGGGGTTCACCGCGGCATCGGTCTGCAGAAAGAAGGAATAGTCCGATACGCCCACATCCGTCCGCGCCGTGGCTGAAATGATCCCAGAGGTCACCGTCTGACCGACGCCGAACGGGTTACCAATGGCAAGCACGATGTCGCCGACCTGCGTGTCGCGCGTATCGGCATATTTAACTGTCGGCAGCGGATCGCCCTCTGTATCGATGCGAAGCACAGCCAGGTCGGTGCGCTCATCTGACAGCACCAGTTCGGCTTTATATTCGCGCCGGTCGGACAGCACGACCAGGAACTGGTCGGCATCCTTCACCACATGGCTGTTCGTCACGATCACGCCGTCATCAGAGACGATCACACCAGAGCCGAGCGAGTTCTGCACCCGCTCCCGCGCCCGCGGCGTCGCGCCGAAGAACTGCCGGAAGATGGGGTCATTGGCGAAAGGGGATGCACTTTCGCGCACCACACGGCTGGTAAATACGTTCACCACAGCTGGTGAGACCTGCCGCACGAGCGGGGCATAGGAAAGCTGAACTTCCGCCTGCGTCTGCGGCACGCGCCGCTCTGGCATGAAGAAATTATCGCTCGCCTGCTCACTCATCTGCTCACTGGCGGACGCTGGCGCTGGCTCGGCCTGCTGGCCAATCGCGAATAGCGGGCTCACCACGACGGCGAGAAGCGCAAGCACGGCAAACACCGCAACGAAGAGCAGTTTGGATACATGCCGGGTCATGAGTTTGTTCTGCATCATGAAAATGGCTCTATTGCGGCCATCCGGCGGACGCAATCTGGCGCTGCATGACAAATCTGTCAGGCAGCGCCAGAATCGCTAGCTCTTTTCGAAGCGTGGCGGCGTCGTTGCACCCGTCCTCAAGGCCTCCAGATTCGCCTCGTGATCTTCGCGGCTGATCTTGTAGAAGCTGATGCAGATCATCATGATCGTCCACAGCGTCAGCAGGCTGAGCGCATAGCCCCAACCAAGGATACGAACCGCCTCATCGCTGGCTTCAGATGAGCGCATACCCGGCGTGATGGATGCCACGGCAAGGACACCAGAGGCCGTCAGAACCCCCATGCCCTGTGCCAGTTTACGCATGAAGCTGATGCCTGCGAAATAGATTCCTTCCGAGCGCCGTCCGGTTGCAAGCTCATTCTGCTCGACAATGTCTGCCACCATCGAAGCCGCCAGCATCTGGTATGCGATAATCAGGGCGAGATCGACGATCGTGACGCCGATCACGATCATATAGAGAAGATCGGTGCCGTTTGGCGGCAGCAGGCCGAACTGGCGCAGAATGACCGGCATGGGCGCAATCGTGAACGCCAGAAAGCCGATAATGATCGCCGCCCGCTTCTTCCCGAAGATTTTCCCGACCGGCGGCGCAATCACCAGCGCGAGGATGGCCGAGATATAGACCGCGACCGTCAGGCCACCGATCTGGTCGTTCGTGAACTCCCAGAAGAAGCCGTTGATGTACTGGTTCAGGGTCGCAGAGATGCCGCTCGCCAGAAGGCCGAAAAGCGTCGCAATGAAGAGCGCCCGGAAGGACGGGTTCGACACGGTTTCCCATATCTCGCCAAGGATCTTCATCGGCGTCAGCTTGCGCGCGGCAGGCGGAGCCTTGAGGTGCGGAATATGTCTGTGCGTACCAAGCGATGTGATGGCGATGGAGGCAAGGATACAGCTTGCGCCAATCAGGCCGTAAGTATTCCAGCCCGGGATATGGAAGAAGCCGGACGGGTCGCCTTCACTCGGTTGCAGCAGGAAGAAGAACAGGATGATCTGTACGGTGAGACCGCCCACCCATGCGAAGAAGTAGCGGAAGGACATGAGCGACGTGCGCTCGTCATAATCCTGTGTCAGCTCTGCCGCGAGCGCCGTACTTGGCACCTCGAAGAAAGTGTACATCAGCCGCACGATCACCGTGAAGCCGAGCAACCAGGCGAACAGGTTAAGGCCCGAAAGCTCTGTTGGTGGGTTCCACACAAAGAAATAGGCAATCGCAACCGGCAGCATCGCGATATACATGAGTGGATGCCGCCGGCCCCATTTCGTCCGCATATTGTCGGACCAGTAGCCGACAACAGGGTCAGAAAACGCGTCGATCAGCAGGGCAATCCAGAGTGCCGCGGCGACGAGGACGGCCGATAGTCCCATGATCTGGCTGTAAAACAGCAAGAGGACGTATTCGAAGCCATTATTCTTGATGCCGCCAGCCGCGCCGCCAATGCCGTAGGCAAGGCGTGTCGCGAGGCTCGGCTTACCGGTCTCAACCATATCGGGCCCTCCTCGGGGACGACGCGTCAGAGGGTTTTATTCAACGATATCGTAGCGTTCGATTTCCGGTTTTCCGCCGAGACAGCCTGCCATTTTTGGACCGGCCGCCTTGAAGTATTCGGTCTGACCATGCGCCTTCAGCGCCTCATCGTCTGAATACTGTTCCATGAAGATATAGGTCTGCGGATCGGACTGCGAGCGATAGAGCTGATAGGTGAGACAGCCAGGCTCATTTGCTTTGACCTTGGCCATCAAATCCTTGCCGACCTGTTCAAACTCATCGGTCTTGCCTTCGGCGATTTGCAGCTTCGCTACGATTCCAATCATGCAGTCCTCCCTTGGGGCGTTTTTCGCCTCTATCGACTAATAGCTTATCGACTAGCGGAAAGCAGACAAGGTATGACGTGGCGGAGGGCTAGGCCCTAGCGCGAAACGCGGTCACTTCGATTTCGATCTTCATTTCAGGCGAAATCAGGCCGGCGACCACCATCGTCGCTGCAGGCCGGATGTCGCCCATATGCCTGCCGAGAACGGGCGCGACCTCGTCGACCAGCGCCCGGTCGGTCAGCGTGTACTGGACGCGTACAATGTCCGACATGGCGAAGCCCGCTTCATCAAGCACACGCCCAATCGTGGCAAAGCACGCCTCTGCCTGTGCCGCCACATCTTCCGGCATCGTCATCGCGGCATAGTCGTAGCCTGTCACACCAGCGACGAAACACCAGTCGCCCTGCACGACAGCGCGCGAATAGCCGAACGCCTTCTCGAAGGGCGACCCGGTGGAGATCAATCGGCGTCCGCTTGCCATTTAGGTCCTATTTGCCTTCAAATTTCGGCGCGCGTTTTTCCAGGATGGCGTGAACGCCTTCCATATGGTCCTCGGTTTCGTGCATCAGGGCCTGCGACGCGGCTGAAAGCTCCATGATCGTATCATAAGAGGCAGACTGCCCATGGCGCAGCAGGGTCTTTGCCAGGCGCAGGGCCTGCGGCGGCTGAACGGCCATCCGCTCTGCCAGTGACATCGCCGCGTCCATCAGCGCTTCTGGCGTGTGGACTTCAGAGATCAGCCCCCAATCGAGCGCGGTCTCAGCATCAATCACATCGCCGGTGAAGAGAAGCTGCGCGGCGCGGGCGTTGCCGACAATCCGTGGCAGAAGCCATGCGCCGCCATCGCCCGGAATGAGACCAAGTTTCAGGAAGGTCACACCAAACTTCGCCTTGTCTGATGCGATCCGCACATCGGCCATGCAGGCCACATCACAGCCAAGTCCGATCGCTGCGCCGTTCACCGCAGAAATCAGCGGGACTTCCAGATTATAAAGCGATTTCACGACCATATGGATATTGCGGCGATAGCCATTGCGGATCTGGTTCGGGCTGCCGCCAAATGCGCCGGTCTTGTCGCGCATGGCTTTCACGTCGCCGCCAGCAGAGAACGCCCGGCCTTCACCCGTCAGGATTGCGACGCGGATATCGGGATCGGCTTCGATCTCTGCGCAGGCCGCAGCGACCGCAGGGCCGTCGCCCTCTTGGCCAAGGGCGTTCATCATCTCAGGCCGCGTCAGCGTCAGCGTGGCGATGGATCCGGATTTTTCGAGCTTGATGACGGACATGATGTCTCCCGCGATTTATGTGATTTATCCCGACCGGACCTATGGCAGCACGCCGGGCCTGTCGAGAGGCTTCAGAAGGCTAATCGCTCCCGCCGGTGGCGAAAGTCGGTGAACTTAAGGGGCTGAAACGAAAAACCCGGCCTGCAGGGTCGCAGGCCGGGTCAAATCGTCTTCAGGATCAAGCGCGCCTATTCGGCGGCCATCGCCTGGTCTTCGCCGGTGAGGCGGGAATAGCGGCGCATGTGGAAGTCCACATTGCCGAACTCGCTGTCGATCATGGTGAGGCGCTTGAAATAGTGGCCAACGGCCAGCTCGTCGGTCATGCCCATGCCGCCATGGATCTGGATGGCTTCCTGGCCGACAAAACGTCCGCCCTGGCCGATGCGGACCTTGGCTGCAGAGACCGCCTTCTTGCGGGTCACTGCGTCTTCGTCGAGCTTCAACGTCGCCATATAGGTCATGGAAATCGACTGCTCATGTTCCATGAACATGTCGACCATGCGGTGCTGGAGCACCTGGAACTTGCCGATCGCAACGCCAAACTGCTTGCGCTGCTTGGAGTACTCTACCGTCTGCTTGTGCGCGACGCCCATGGCGCCCATTGCTTCGGCGCAGACCGCAACCGTTGCCTCGTCCACAATACGCTCGATCAGCGGCAGGGCCTTGCCTTCCTCGCCGATGAGGTTGCCGGCAGGCACGGAGACGTTCTCGAAATAGACTTCAGAAGCACGGCGGCCGTCCACAGTCGGATAGTCGCGCGTGGTGATGCCCTCGGCGTCCTTCTTCACGATGAAGACAGAGATGCCCTCCTTGTCGCGGCGGTCGCCGGAGGTGCGGGCGGTGACGACCAGATGGTCAGCCCATGGCGCGCCGATCACGACAGCCTTATGGCCGTTCAGCGTGTAGACGTCGCCGTCTTTCTTGGCGGTCGTCTCGATGTCGTTGAGGTCATAGCGCCCGCGCGGCTCTGCATAGGCAAAGGCAAAGACACGCTCGCCGCCAATGATGGCTTCAAGGTGCTCAGACTTCTGTTCTGGCGTACCGGCATGCTTCAGGAAGCCGCCTGCACAGACAATCGTCGGCACATAAGGCTCAACGACCAGCGCCTTGCCGAACTCTTCCATGATGACCATCGAGTCGATCGATCCGCCGCCAAGGCCGCCATCTTCTTCAGAGAAAGGCGCCGCCAGCAGGCCAAGCTCTGCAAACTGCTGCCACATCTCCGGGCGCCAGCCGGCTTCGCTGCCGGTCACCTTGCGGCGTGTGTCGAAATCATACTGATCGCGCAGCAGCCTTGCGAGGCTGTCGCGGATCATTGTCTGTTCGTCTGAGAAATTGAAATCCATGGTTTGTCCTCCCCGGTCGTCCGGGCCCTTGTCTTGTTTTAGGTCTGTCACGTGAAATGAAGCGGCAGACCAGGCCGCCGCTTCACTATCTGTCTTGTCTGCCCGTTCGCCTAGAGCCCCAGGATCATCTTTGTGATGATGTTGCGCTGGATCTCGTTGGACCCGCCATAGATCGAGGTCTTGCGCATGTTGAAATAGGTCGGCGCTGCCTGATGGGCATAGTCCGGGCCGATCGGAAACTCATTGGAGCCATCTTCCGGGAAGCCGCGGAAATATGGATGCCCGTAATGACCGACAGCTTCAAGCGTGAGCTCGGTGAGGCGCTGCTGGATTTCGGTGCCCTTCACCTTCAGGATCGAGCTTTCAGGGCCCGGGCCCTTGCCTTGCGCTTCGCCGGCCAGCGTCCGCAGTTCAGTGAACTCCAGTGCAGTGAGGTCGATTTCAAGTTGCGAGATCTTGCGCAGGAAATCATCGTCCTTGATCAGCGGCGCACCTTCAAGAAGCTCGGTCGACGCGATCTGGCGCAGCTTTTCAACGCCGCGCTTGGAGCGGGCGACGCCAGCAATGCCGGACCGCTCATGCGCCAGCAGGAACTTGGCATAGGTCCAGCCTTCGTTTTCCTTGCCGACGAGGTTCTCGACCGGCACGCGAACATCAGTCAGCCAGGTCTCGTTGACCTCAACACCGCCATCGATCGTCTTGATTGGCTTCACTTCGATGCCTGGTGTGTTCATGTCCGCCAGGATGAAGGAAATCCCTTCCTGCGGCTTGGCGGCGTTCGGGTCCGTGCGGCAGAGGAAGAAGCCCCAGTCGGCGTTCTGGGCCAGCGTGGTCCAGGTTTTCTGGCCGTTGATGACGTAATGGTCGCCATCGCGGACGGCCGTGGTCTTCAGTGAGGCAAGGTCGGACCCAGCGCCCGGCTCGGAATAGCCCTGACACCACCAAACCTTGCCTTCGCGAATGCCAGGCAGGTGTTTGGCTTTCATTTCCTCGGACCCGAATGTGTAGATCACCGGGCCAACCATGGAGACGCCAAATGGAAGCGGCATGATCGTGTCCATGCGCGCATTCTCTTCGGACCAGATGTATTTCTGCGTCGGGGTCCAGCCGGTGCCGCCATACTTTTCGGGCCATGCAGGCACCGACCAGCCTTTTTCACCAAGGATCTGGTGCCAGGCCAGCATGTCCTGAGGGCTGAGGTCCTCACGCGCGCCAACGCCGCGCAATTTCTGAGGGTAATTTTTCTCGATGAATTCGCGGACTTCCTTGCGGAAGGCCACTTCTTCGGGCGTGAATTCCAGATTCATGTGCGCGCTCCTCGGTGTGTTTTTTGTCTTAAGAACGTCTTCTGCCTGCCACCTGCGACGAAAGCAAGGTGACGCGAACGTCAACGTAAATCATGTCGCACCCTGAATAGCAGTGCCTAGCTTTTGGCCGAAGCAGGCTCAGCCAGGAAAGGTGCGCAGGCCGTCCGCAGCAAGCCGATCGCCGCGACGGATCCCATGCCACCGCCCGTATTGAATTCCAGCGGCAGGAGCGGGTTGAGGTCGAGACGGTCGAGCGCAGCCTGATGGGCCGGACGCCGCGTGACATGTGCGGCCAGAATGTGGTCAACCGCATGCGGGTTCAGTGCGTGCGCAATGCCGGCTGCAATCGTCGTCGCAAAGCCGTCCAGCACGACAGGCACAGACTGTATACGAGCGGCCAGAATGGCCCCCACGCAGGCGGCAAGTTCACGCCCGCCAAGACACCGCAGTGCTTCGAGCGGGTCTTCCAGATGCCCGCGATGACGCGTCAGGCCGGCATTCACCGCGTCGATGCGCGCGGCGCTGATATCTTTTGGCGTCGATGGGCCGGGCCGCACCCAGTATTCTGGCGTCCCGCCATAAAGCGCGCAGGCGACAGCCGCCGCCGCGGTGCCGATCCCCGCACCAAGCACGCCAAGCGCCAGGAGGTCCGGCTTTCCTTCAAGGGCTTCAAACCCATAGGCGATTGTCGCGGCGCATTCGCGCTCACTCATCGCAGCCCCGCCGGTAAAATCGGTGGTCGGCTTCTCGAGTGCCAGTTCGAAGACTCGAATGTTCGCCTCATTGGCAGTCGCGATTGCCGACAACGGGGCTCTCCCGGCCCGCAGGTCTTCGACACGGGTCTTGGTGTTTTCATCGGACGAGAGCGAAACCGAGCCCTCACCGGATGTCACGCCATGCGAGCCTGCAAAGATCGCCAGCGTGGCGTTTTCGATACGTGGGGGATAGCGCTTTTGCCATCCAGCCAGCCATCCCGCTGCCTCGCCAAGCTTGCCGAAATCGCCCTCGCGTCCCATTCCAAGCAGGGCCTGATGAACTTTTTCGCGGCATGCCTCATCGGGCGCAGCCTCGCGCAGCGCCAGCTCGCGGACGTCATCGAAAGGTGTAGAAGATTCAATTGCGTCGCTCACACGATTCCCTTCGCCGTCATTCAGTCGGGAAACCGCCTGATCCGGCATATGAAGTCAACGAAACTTTCGTGAATTTTTGACATAGGCTATCTGTTACTGAAGAACAGGCCCCTGATGACAACGTCTTACGCCTCCCCGATTGTGTCCCCGTGCAAGAAAGTCTGTGCTGTCGATGGACAGACAGGCCTGTGTCTTGGCTGTGGGCGTACCTTACGCGAAATCGGCGGCTGGTCGACCTTTACCCCCGATATGCGCGATGACGTTATCGCCGAACTTGATGCGCGCATGGAACGCCTCAAGGCCCTCGGAAAGCTCGGCTAAGCGCCGCGAAAGCCCTGAATGACCAGCAAGTTTCTCAGCCTCATGCTCTGCTCTGGCGCGATCGCCGCCGCGATTGTCCTTATTCTCGTGCCGAAGATCGAGGAGACCGAGGACAGGTCCGGGGAAGGCGCACCGGAGACCGTCAACGTGGTCGATACCGAAGACGCCGCGACCATGCGCAAGACCGCCGTCATGCTGATCAAGTCTGATGGACACTATTGGGCGCGCACCCTAGTCAACCGAAAAGCCAGCGTAGACTTCATGGTCGATACCGGCGCCAGTACCGTCGCTCTGACGCAGGATGACGCCCAGAAGATGGGGCTTCGCCCGCGCAGCCTGACCTATGACATCCAGATCCGCACCGCAGGCGGCATCACCTATGGCGCTGACGTCATGATCGAGTCCATCCGGATCGGCGAAGTTGAGGTCCGCGATGTGCGCGGCGTGGTCATGCAGGATGTGCTGACCCAGTCCCTGCTCGGCATGAGCTTCCTGCGCGAGCTTTATTCCTACGAATTTCGCAGCGACCGCCTGATCATCAAGCAATAGTCTTCCAGATCATCCGCACAGAGACGAGCACCA
The DNA here is from genome assembly GCF_000376805.1 of Henriciella marina DSM 19595. NCBI lineage: Bacteria > Pseudomonadati > Pseudomonadota > Alphaproteobacteria > Hyphomonadales > Hyphomonadaceae > Henriciella > Henriciella marina. The sequence goes on from NZ_AQXT01000002.1 coordinate 1,525,019, forward strand.
GCAGAACCCCGAACAGCTTGCGAAGCAGCGCCGCATCCAGCTTGTGCGCCAGCGCCGCCCCGATGGGCGCCATGGTCACCGTACAGATCGAGATCAGGACAAAGGCCGGCAGGTTCACATGGCCCAGCGAGAATGGCGGCAATCCATCACGGCCGATCCCGTTGAGGATCGCGACGATGGCCCCCGGAAAGCCGATCGCAACACCAAAACCCGCGGCCGTGCCGACCGCCTGATGGATCGGCCGGTTGCAGATCGTCATCAGGCTGACCCCGAATGTCCCCCCGCCAATCCCCATGATTGCAGAGAGCGCGCCCAGCCCGCTCCCAAGCCCCGCACGCGGCACGCCCGTGGGCATATCCTCGGCAAGGGTCCAGCTTGGACGCCCGAAATAAAGCTGAAGCGCGAGGATCAAAAGCAGCAAGCCGAACGTCATGGTCAGCGCGTCCTTGGACACGAACCCTGCCACCAGCTGGCCAAGGCAGGCGCCGATCACGATCCACGGCGCCCAGCCTTTCAGCACGCCCCAGTCGACGGCACCGCGTTTATCGTGCGCCATGACCGACCGGATCGAGGTCAGGATGATCGTCGCGAGAGATGTGGCCACCGCGACATGCATGGCGGTCTCTTCATAGCCAAGCGCGGTCAGCAGGAAATAGAGCACCGGTACAATGACGGCGCCGCCGCCAATGCCGAAGAGGCCCGCCGCCAATCCGGCTGCAATCCCGGCGACAATCAGCGAAATGATCAGGACGCCATACTCGGCGATAAAGCTTTCCATCAGGCGGCCACGCGCTCTGCCGTCACATGCGACAGCGCCTCATCGAGGACATCGAGACCGGCGCCCTCTTTCACGGCCTTTTCAGACAGGGTCCGCCGCCAGGCGCGCGCGCCCGGCTGGCCCGCGAAAAGCCCCAGCATATGCCGCGTCATGGAGGAAAGCTTCGTGCCCTCTTCCAGCCGCGCCGCCATATAAGGGCGATAGCGATCCAGCGCCTCGAGAGCCGCTTCCATATCCAGCGTATCGACGCCCTCGCCTGTCTCAATCAATTGGTCAGCTTGCAGCAGGCAGTGAGGCGTCTGATAGGCAGCCCGGCCCAGCATGACGCCATCGAAGGTCTTCAGATGCTCTGCAGCATCGGCCATCGTCTTGATGCCGCCGTTGAGAATAATGGTGAGGTCCGGACGCTCAGCTTTCAGGTCTGCGACCAGACCATAGTCCAGCGGCGGGATGTCCCGGTTCTCCTTCGGGCTGAGACCCGACAGCCAGGCCTTGCGCGCATGCACGGTGAACACCTCGCACCCGGCATCGGAAACCTGATCGACAAAGCCGAACAGCGTCTCGCGCGGCGGATCCTCATCGACGGCCACCCGGCACTTCACCGTGACCGGAATAGTCACAGCCTCGCGCATCGCCGCGACGCAGGCGGCAACCGTTGCCGGTTCCTGCATCAGGCAGGCGCCGAACCGGCCCGACTGCACCCGGTCCGACGGACAGCCGCAATTGATGTTGACCTCATCATATCCAAACGCTTCCGCAATCCGGCTCGCCTCGGCGAGTTTGGCCGCGTCCGATCCCCCAAGCTGCAGCACCAGCCGATGCTCGGCCTCGCTGAACCCGATCAGCCGCTCGCGGTCACCATGGATCACCGCATCGGCGGTCACCATCTCGGTCCACAGCAGCGCCTTTTTCGACAGCGCACGATGGAACATCCGGCAGTGCCGGTCGGTCCAGTCCATCATCGGCGCAACGGAAAAGCGGTAGTCCAGTTCGGGCAAAATTTACTCCTGGCGTTCGGCCTGACGGGTGAGTTCGGCTTTCTTGATCTTCTTTGCAAGCGACCATTTGTGCACTTCGGTCGGTCCGTCATAGATGCGGAAGGCGCGAACCTCGCGGAAAAGCTGCTCGACAATCGTGTCGCGGCTGACGCCCATGCCGCCCATTACCTGGACGCAGCGATCAGCAACCCGGAACAGCGCCTCTGACACTGCCACCTTCGCCATAGAGCTTTCGACATTGCCGGGCTCGCCCCGATCCAGCGCATCGGCGCACCAGTCAATCATCAGCGACGATTGCTGCAGGTCGATCTGGTTCTCTGCCAGCATGAAGCCAACACCTTCATGGTCGACCAGCAGCTTGCCAAAGGCCTGGCGCTTGCACGCATATTCGGTCGCGATTTCCTGCGCCCGTGTGGCAACGCCGTGCCAGCGCATACAGTGCGAGAGGCGCGCGGGCGCCAGCCGGATCTGCGCATAGCGAAAGCCCTCGCCGGGATTACCCAGCATGTCAGAGGCTGGCACGCGGAGATTGTCGATCACAACCTCGGAATGGCCACCCGGCATGGAATTGTCGATCGTGTCCAGCACGCGCTCGATCCGGATGGCCGGGTCCGGCAGGTCGACGAGGAACATGCACGCGCCCTCCTCAGACTTGCCCATGATGATCCCGACCTTTGCGCCCTCAGCGCCGGTAATGAAGGTCTTGCGGCCATTGATGACCCAGTGATTGCCATCCTGGACGCAGGTCGTCTGCATCATGGAGGGGTCAGAGCCTGCCCCGCCATCGGCGGCTGGCTCGGTCATGAAAAAGGCAGAGCGCGCCTCACCCGACACCAGCGGCTTAAGAAAGCGCTCATGCTGTTCGGGTGTCGCGACCTTGCCCAGCAGGAACATGTTGCCCTCATCCGGCGCGCCCGTATTGCAGGCAACGGGCCCAAGCGGCGAAAGTCCGGTCTTCTGGAGTACATAGGCGGTGCCACGCTGTGACAGGTGCCCGCCATCTTTCAGAATGTGCGGCGTCATCACCCCGGCTGCGCGGGCCTTGTCGCGCATCTCGACAACCAGCTCCTCGGACGGCCCGTGATCGCCCAGCCGACTGTCGCGCTCATAGCCTGCAACAACATCGCGGACGAAGGCTTCAACACGCGCGCCGATTTCCTCGGCAAGTTTCTGATCTGGGTAGGTCATCGGTTCTGGTCTCCTTATCGGCCAGAGACCTATCCATTGCGCCCGCGCCTGCCTAGTCTGGCAGGTCTGATAGGGAGCAGTCAGAAACAGAAATGACAGACGGCAAAAGCCATGGCGGTATCGATGCAGGTGGCACCACCTTCAAATGCGGGCTCGCCGATGAGGACGGCACGCTGGTCGAGACGCGCCGTATCCCAGTCACGACACTAGAAGAAACCATCACGGCGTGCCTCGACTGGTTCACGCCGCACGCCAGATCGGGCGGGCTGGCAACCTTCGGCATCGCAAGCTTTGGCCCAATCGACATCGACCCGTCCTCTCCGGCTTACGGCACCATCATTGGCTCCGCCAAAAGCGGTTGGTCCGGCACGAATTTACACGCCCGGTTCGGTGATGCGTTCGGCTTGCCGGTCGCCATAGACACAGACGTCAACGGCGCCCTCCTCGCCGAGATGACACGAGGCGCAGCAAGAGGCTGCACCTCTGCCGCCTATGTCACGATCGGCACCGGCATCGGCGCTGGCCTCTTTGCCAATGGCGGCTTCCTCGGTCGTCCCTCGCACCCCGAATTCGGCCACATCGCCCTTCGCCGTCACCCTGCCGATCATGATTTTGAAAGCGTCTGCCCATTTCATCCAGACTGTCTCGAAGGCCTCGCCTCCGTGCGCGCGCTTCGGGCCCGGGCGGGCGACCCGGAACATCTCTCAGCTGAGCACCCCGTCTGGGACATCGCCGCCGATTACCTGGCGCAGGCTGCCCGCACCCTCACCCTGACGCTTCGGCCCCAGCGGATCGTCCTTGGCGGCGGGTTGATGCTGGCCCCGCACCTCATTGCCCGCGTCCGCGCCGCCTATGACCAGCAAATGGGCGACTATCTCGACTCGGCCCCATCCGGTGACCTCATCACGACGCCCGGTCTCGGTGATGATGCAGGGCTTTTCGGGGCCATCCTACTCGGTCAGCAAAACGCGCGCTGACCGGACGCAAGGTCAGCCTGTCCGGAGCTGCCATGGCGTTCTACAAATGCGCCAACAAGACAAAGACCAGCAGGGAGCCACGCGCATCATGGACATAAAGGGATTTCCACTCGAAGGGCTGAAAGTCCTTGATCTTTCACGCGTTCTTGCAGGCCCTTTCGCGACCCGCATGCTGTCGGACCTTGGCGCAGACGTCATCAAGATCGAACCGCCGGAAGGCGATGTCACGCGCCATTTCGGCAAGTCAGATAACGGCGTCGCAGGCTTCTACCTTCAGCAGAATATCGGCAAGCGGAACATCTGCATCGACCTCAAGGCCGACGGCGCGCGTGAGCTGGTGCTCGACCTCTGCCGCGAAGCTGACATGCTGGTGGAGAACTTCCGCCCCGGCGTGATGAAACGCTTCGGCCTCGACTGGGAGAGCGTCCACGCGGTCAACCCAAAGCTGGTCATGCTATCGATTTCCGGCTTTGGTCAGACAGGTCCAGAGAGCAAGCGCGCGGCCTATGCGCCGGTCGTCCATGCCGAAACCGGCCTCATCGCCCGGCAGGCCGAGATCAGCGGCGGACCGGCAACCGACCTGCAATATTCACTGGCCGACTCCTACAGCTCACTGCACGGCCTTGTCGGCCTTCTTGCCGCCCTGCGCGTCGCCGAAAAGACCGGCGAAGGCCAGCATGTCGATATCGCCATGATCAATGTCGTGCATGCGACCGACGACTACGCCCACTGGGCGCTGGATAGTGTCTGGCCAAAGCCGAAGGAAAACCTCGTCTGGGACGCGCCTGAGGACAAGAAAATTCTCATCTCCTCGGACATGAAATGGATGTGGATCGTCTTCTCGAAACGGGCGGGCCTTGTTGACCCGACACCAGAGGGCGCTGACCTCAACACCAAGGTGGCGCTACGCCAGAAAGCGATCAAGGATCACATCCTCTCCTATCCGACCTTCAACGCCCTCACAGACGCGCTGAACAGCATGAACCTTGCCTGGGGTCTGGTGCGCAAGTTCGGCGAAGAATCCTACGCCCAGACCAGCGTCGGCCCGAATGGCATTCTGGTTGATGTTGAGGATGACAAGGGTAATGCCCGCCGCACCGTCCAGTCGCCCTATCGCTTCTCAAGCTCCCAGAGCGGGATCAAATCGGGCATGCGGCCGCCGCGCCGCGGCGAGCACAATGAGGAAGCGCTGAAAGACTGGATTGGCGCAGACGCGGCGCGCGTCGCAAGCCTCAAAGAAAAAGGCATCCTGCTCAGCGAGTGAACAGGATGCTTCTTTGACTGGCGACTGCCCGACTAGCTGACGACGCAGTTGGCAAGCCGCTTCTTGATGATCTCTTCGGCGTCGGCAACGATCCGGTCGATCAGCTCTTCGACGCTCGGAATGTCGTTGATCAGGCCCTGGATCATGCCAGCCGACCAGATGCCGTCATCGGCATTGCCTTCTTCCATCGCCTTGCGGCCACGTGTGCCGGCAACAAGGTGGACGACGTCCTCGAACTTGGCCCCGCCCTTGCCCTCGATGGCGACGACTTCCTCGGACACCTTGTTCTTCATCACGCGGGCCGTGTTGTGAAGCGTGCGGAAGATGAGCCTGGTATCGCGCTCGGTATTCTCGACCATCTGCTTTTTGAAGTTGTCATGGATCGGCGCCTCTTTCGTGACGCAGAACCGGGTGCCCATATTGATGCCATCGGCGCCAAGTGCCAGCGCAGCGGCAAGGCCGCGGCCATCACCAAAGCCGCCGGAGGCCAGCATCGGGATCTTGATCTTGTCGGCGGCCGCCGGGATCAGGATGAGGCCTGGAATATCGTCTTCGCCCGGGTGGCCGGCGCATTCGAAACCGTCGATCGAGATCGCATCAACGCCCATACGCTCTGCCGACATGGCGTGGCGCACGGCGGTACATTTGTGAATGACCTTGATGCCGTGCTTCTTGAAGTCGTCAACGTGCTCCTGCGGCTTATAGCCTGCCGTCTCGACGATCTTGATGCCGCCTTCAATGATGGCCTGACGGTACTCAGCATAAGGCGGCGGCTTGATGGCTGGCAGGATGGTGAGGTTCACGCCGAACGGCTTGTCTGTCATTTCCTTGGTGCGCGCGATTTCCTTGGCGAGGTCTTCCGGCGTCGGCTGGGTCAGCGCCGTCAGAAGGCCTAGACCGCCAGCGTTCGAAACCGGGGCTGCCATCTCGGCATAGCCCACCCACTGCATACCGCCTTGGACAATCGGATGCTCAATGCCGAACATTTCTGTGAAGCGTGTCTTGATAGCCATGTCGTCTCCTCAAAATTCCTTATCGCCGCCCCTGATAAGGCAATCCTCCAGCTCTGCGAAGGATTGCCCTCGCGGCAGCAAATGCGACGTCCCTTGCAACTGGCGCGCGGCGGGTCATGCTTACGCATAGAGAACCACAAGGGAGGTCACAGCCATGAGCGACGTCAGAGAGCTTTGGGTAAACCGCAGCGATTACCGCAAGACGAAACCGGTCACATCGGCGCGCGCGCCGCTCAAACCGGGAGAGGTCCGCGTCGCCATCGACAAGTTCGCGATCACCTCGAACAATGTGAGCTACGCGATCTCCGGCGACGCGATTGGATACTGGCGCTTTTTCCCGGCTGAGGAAGGGTGGGGCAAGGTCACCGTCTGGGGCTTCGGCGATGTGATCGAGTCTCAGTCTGATGACATCGCCGTCGGCGAACGCCTCTATGGCTTCTTCCCCATGGCGAGCGAGGCCGTTCTGACGGTCGGGCGCGTGAAGGATGACTTCTTCATGGATGCCTCGCCGCACCGCGCAGACCTCGCCGCGGTGTATAACCAGTATCGCCGGCTCGCCGGAGAACCGGACGCCATGCGCAAACTGGAAGATGAGCGCAGCCTCTATTTTCCGCTCTTCATCACGTCTTTCGTGCTCTACGATTATCTGACCGACAACGGCTATTTCGGGGCCAGCCAGGTGGTCATCGGGTCTGTTTCTTCCAAGACGGCCTTCGGGCTTGCCCAGTTCATTCATGAAGATGAAAGCGCAGGCCAGCGTGTCATCGGCCTTACTTCGCCGGGCAATCGCGCCTTCGTTGAAAGTCTCGGCTGCTGCGACGACATCCTTCTTTATGGTGAGGAAGCGAAGATCGATCCGGGCGTGAAGACTGCCTATGTCGACATGTCCGGCAACCGCGACCTCACCGTGACCCTGCACAATCACCTTCAGGAGAACATGGTCGAAAGCTGCATGGTCGGCGCGACCCATTGGGAAAGCGCTGGCCGCGCCACCGGGCTTCCCGGCGCAGAGCCGAAATTCTTCTTCGCCCCGGCACAGATCGCCAAGCGCGACAAGGAATGGGGCCCCGGCGTACTTTATGGAAAAGCCAGCGAAGCGAGCGCCCGCCTTGCCCGGTCCGCCTCCAAGGAAATCGAGATCGAGCGCGTCAAAGGCCCAGGCGAAGTAGCAGCCATCTGGCGCGATTTTCTCGACAATAAGGTCGCTCCGAACCGGGGCATCATGGCATCGCTCTAACGGCGCGTGCGCTGTCGTCAGGCATTCCGCTGATCGACAGCACTGTTTGGCGTCAGAAGTCTTGACCGAAATCGTTCGGACTCTCCTGCTGAACAAGATAAGCGTTGAAGCGCTATCTTGCTTTCAGGGAGAACGCCGATATGCCGACCCGTAAGACGCCGCTCGACCCGGCTCGCATCCGCAAATTCCTGCGCGATCACGCAGAAAGCATTGATCGCGATCCGCTGACCAATTCGGTTTTCTCTTTTGCGCTGCAACTCTTCCAGGACCTTGAGGCGGGCCGCACCGACCTCTCCAGCGTCGCTGAAACGGTAGATGGCCTGCATTTCGACCTTCTCAAGGACCGCGCCGACCAGTTTCGGTCGCAGCATACCGAGATCGGCAAACCGAAGGATGCCTTTGCTGGGGTCAGCGCAAAGCTCGCGGCCCTCGCCAGGTCGGACCCGGAGCGTTTCCGGCACACCGTCACACGGCATGCTGGCGGCATCGTCTTTACCGCCCATCCCACCTTTGCGCTTTCACAGGACCTGCGCCGTGCCTTCGCCGCCTATGCAAGCAAGCCGGGGAAAATCGAACTTGCCACGCTAAAAACGGTCGCCAGTGATCCGCAGCCGGACTGGCCGGACCAGATTACTCTGACCCACGAACATGAAGAAGCGCAGGACGCGATTACGAATGCGCAGGACGCGGCGGGCCACTATGCTGGTATCATGGTCGACGCGGCCAGAAAGTCCCTCGACGACTGGCGCAGCCTCCGCCCGGTCCTCCCCACGCTCGCAAGCTGGGTTGGCTATGACCTCGATGGACGCACCGACATTCACTGGTCGCAATCCATCACGCTGCGCCTTCGCGAGAAGGCCGCCCAGCTTGCCTATTATCGCGGCCGCCTCTCCAACTTCGCAGAGTTCGAAACGCTCACCAGCCTCGAAAAGCGACTCGCCGCCGCGGAGGCCCATACTGAAGCTGCTGCGGAAAAGTTCGGGCAGGACCTATCCGACCCTGATGCGCTGAGCGAAGCGGCCAACTTCCTGACGGCCGCGTCAGACGCGAAGATCACCGATGCAGCCACGCTGACTGATCCCCTCACAAAGCTGATCGAAGACCCGGAAACCCCGGACGAAACGGCTGCCGCCCTGATGGTCTTGCGCGCAGAGGTGGACGCGCTCCAGCTTGGCACCGCGCGCATCCATCTTCGCGTGAACGCTGCGCAGGTCCGCACCGTCCTCCAGCGCGATTTGGACCTTGAAACCGAAGACAGTGAGCTCGGCCGCCTTGCCCTCAGCAAGCTCTCTGAAATGGCAGGCAGCACCGAAGTGCGCCCGGTCAATTTCGCCGACCTCTTCCTCGAACAGTCGACTGCCCGCCGCCAGTTCATGATGTGCGCGCAGATCCTCAAACATATCGATGCAGGCTCCCCCATCCGATTCCTCATTGCCGAGAGCGAGAACCCGGCAACCGTGATGGGCGCGCTTCACCTTGCCCGCCAGTACGGCGTGGATCATGCGCTCGACATCTCACCGCTCTTTGAAACACCGGAAGCCCTCGAAACCGGTGGGCGCTTTGTCGAACGCCTGCTCGAAGAAGAAAGCTTCTGCGCCTACATCAAGGCGCGCGGCTACCTCTCCATCCAGCTGGGCTTCTCGGATTCTGGCCGCTTCATCGGGCAGGTCGCCGGCAATATGGCGATCGAACGGATCCACAGCCTGATCGGCCGCGCGCTCGGCGACGTCCTGCCCGGCACAGGCCTGCTGGTTTTCAACACACATGGCGAGTCGATCGGGCGCGGCGCCTATCCCGGTACTTTTGAGCAGCGCCACGACCACCTTCTGACGCCATGGACCCGCAATGAGCTGCTCGCCCGAGACATCCAGCCGATCCACGAGGTAAGCTTTCAGGGCGGCGATGGCTTTCTTCACTTCGCGACGCCAGAGCTGTCGCGCGCAACCTACGCGGCTTTCTGCGAACACATCCTATCTGAGCCGGGCTCGACAGAAGACGACGCCTTCTACACCCAGACCGACTTTGTCTGGGACGCCTACCGAGCCCTTCGGGCATGGCATGAGGCGCTGTTCGTCGACGAGGACTATGGCGCCCTGCTCGGCGGCTTTACCGCTGGCTTTTTGGTCAAGGCGGGCTCGCGCCCAGTGAAACGCGCAGGCGGCCCAACCGGCCCGTCAGCCATCCGCGCCATCTCTCATAATGCGATGCTCCAGCAGCTGGGCGTGCCGCTCAATTCTGCCTGCGGGATCGGCTCTGCCATGCCGCGCGAGACAGACCGCATGCGCGCCATCATCAATGCCTCGCCGCGCCTGCATGCCCTCATCATGCTGGCCACAAAGGCGCGCATGCTGACCAGCCTGCCTGTGCTGCGCGGCTATGCCAGCGTCTTCGACCCGCATGTCTGGCTGGCGGTTTCGCGCCATGGCGAGATTGGTGAGACGGCCCCGCTCCGCCGTGTCGCAGACGTCCTCAGCGACCAGCATACCTCGACCAGCCTGCAGCGCATCGCCAACCGGCTCAGCGTGGACCTTGTCGAGTTCGACACCCTGCTTGCCTCTCTCGATGATGCCCCCAGCGTTGAGAGGCGCCATGAGGACCGGCTGAATTTCCATGCGCTCCATGCCATTCGGCAGGCGCTGATGATGTATGCCCTCAGCCTCACGGGGCGTCTTCGCGGTGTGTCAGCCCGGCACGACACCAGCCGCGACGACATCATCGCGCTTGTCCTCGCCATGCGCATCGAAGAAGCCGCCGATCTGCTCGAGACGATCTACCCGCCGTCCCAGGGCGACGTTGACGTTTTCTCACAGATTGAAGAACCGGGTTTCGAAACGGGACACTCGGGGGCGGCTGGCTATGACAGATTGCATGAAGAACTGATCATGCCGCTCCGGCACTGCGGCGTGCTGATCTCGCGACTGTCCATCGCCACCAGCCATGCCTTCGGCGCCTGGGGCTGAGACGCGCCGCGCGATCCCTGCTTACATATAGGTCGAAGGACCGGCCTACTCTGTTGCATTTACAACGGTTTGCGGCGTTTCAATACATTTGTGCCTGACGTCATGGCAATGTATGCTGCACATGCGAAATAGGATGGCTGGATCATTGCATAAAGTCTCGAACAGAGCTCTAATCGCAACCTGAAGGGGAATTGCAGGCGGATGAGGATTCATCACTGGGATACCAATACCCACACCGGCCCAGCCATGAAGGTTGAGACGCGCACCCCAGCTTTGAACCCGTCCTCCGCCCCGTCAGCTACCACTGTCTATCCAGACTGGCTCGGCGACCACGCTTTCACGAAAATTCATGGCAGCCGCTTTGCCTATATCGTCGGCGAGATGGCGCGCGGTATCGCGAGCCCGCGCATGGTCATCGCCGCCGTTCAGGCAGGTCTTGTCGGCTTTTATGGCAGCGCGGGTCTCAAACCTGAAACAATCGCCGCCGGTCTCGATGAGATCGAAGCCGCGCTTGGCAAGGACGCGCCCGCCTGGGGCGCCAATCTCATCCATACACCGCAGCAGCCCGGCTATGAGCGCGCGGTCGTTGATCTCTTCCTGTCGCGCGGCGTCGCCCGCGTGTCAGCCTCCGCATTCATGCAGCTCTCGCCGGAAATCGTACGCTACAGCGCCGCTGGCCTCTCGCGCGCCGCCGATGGCAGCATCACACGCACCACGCACGTTTTCGCCAAGGTCTCCCGCGCAGAGGTCGCCCGCCAGTTCATGGCACCCGCCCCCGATGCCATCCTGAAACAGCTGGTGGCACGTGGTGATATCACGCCAGAGCAGGCAGAGATTGCCGCCAGCGTTCCTGTCGCCCTTGACATAACCGCCGAAGCCGATAGCGGCGGACATACCGACAACCGCGCTGCCGGGCCGCTTTTCTCCTCGCTTGTTCAGGCCCGCCGGGAAGTCTGCGAAACCCACAGTCTCAATGCCGACGAGATCCGCATCGGCCTTGGCGGCGGCATTGGCACGCCCTGGGCGGCCGCTTCGGCGTTCCAGATGGGTGCCGCCTACATCATCACTGGCTCGGTCAATCAGGCCGCGGTCGAGTCCGGCCTCTCGCTCGCTGGCCGCAAGCTCCTCGCAGAAGCAGGCCCCGCCGATATCGCCATGGCCCCGGCCGCCGACATGTTCGAGCAAGGGGTCGAGGTTCAGGTTCTGAAACGCGGCACCCTCTTTGCCATGCGCGGGCGCCGTATGCGCGAGATCTACAAGTCACGCGCCGGCTTTACAGATTGCACTCCGCAGGAGCAGGCTTTCATAGAGACCGCCCTCGGTGAGCCCTACGCGTCCGCCTGGGAAAAGACCCGAGCCTATATGGCTGGCACCAATCCAAAAGAGCTTGAAAAGGCAGAAGCAGACCTTCGCCACCAGCTCGCCCTTGTCTTTCGCAGGTATCTTTTCTTCGGGGCCCAATGGGCCCGTGAGGGCGAGGAAAGCCGCCTGCGCGACTTTCAGATCTGGTGCGGCCCGGCGATGGGCGCCTTCAATGAGTGGGTCAAGGGAAGCCCGCTCGAAGCGCTCGAAAACCGGAGCGTCAAACAGATTGCGCTGAACCTCATGGACGGGGCCGCGCATCTGACGGGGCTTCAGGCGCGCCGGGCGCGCGGGGAAAACATTCCACAATCAGCTTTCGACTATCGGGCGGGGCTATTCGAGTAAATCTCTGGCTGAGGGGCTGAGAACAACATGGCAGACGGAACGTCGGGACCAGCAGATATAGCCATCGTCGGATATGGCGCGATGTTTCCCGGCCGCGGCGACGCGGCGGGCTTCTGGCGCGATATTGCCGAAGGCGTCGATACGCTGGGCCCGGTCCCGCCGACACACTGGCTGATCGAGGATTATTACGACGCAGACCCGAAGGCACGGGACAAGACCTATGGCCAGCGCGGCGGCTTCCTCTCGCCTCAGGGCTTCGACCCGCTTTCCTTCGGTATTCCGCCCAACCAGATAGACGCCACAGACAGCGCCCAGCTCCTCGCGCTCATGGTGGCACAGGCCGCGCTCGATGAGGCTGAGAAAGCCACGAATGGCACGATTGACCGCAAGCGCACCTCCTGCATTCTCGGCGTCGCGTCAGCGACAGAACTCGTCGGCCATATGTCTGGCCGTCTGCAGCGTCCTGCCTGGATAAAGGGCCTGCGGGACGCCGGCCTTCCCGAGACAGACGTCCAGGCGATCGCCGACCGCATCTCGGAAAACTTCTCCGAATGGAAGGAAAGCACCTTCCCCGGCCTTCTCGGCAATGTGGTTGCCGGGCGTATCGCCAACCGGATGGATCTTGGCGGATCGAACTATGTGACGGACGCAGCCTGCGCCTCGTCTCTCTCGGCTCTGCACGGCGCGATACATGAGCTGCGCGCGGGCGACAGCGACCTTGTCCTGACCGGCGGTGTCGACGCCCTCAACGACATCCTCATGTATATGTGTTTCTCGAAGACACCGGCCCTCTCCCCGACAGAAGACTGCCGGCCATTCTCCGACAAGGCCGATGGGACGATGCTCGGCGAGGGTATCGGCATCCTCGCGCTCCGGCGTCTTGCCGATGCAGAGCGGGACGGCAATCGCATCCATGCCGTCATCAAAGGCATTGGCGCAGGCTCTGACGGGCGCGCCACCGCCATCTATGCGCCGCTACCTGATGGGCAGGCGCGCGCGCTTCACCGCGCCTATGAACAGGCCGGTTATGATCCGCGCTCGGTCGAACTGGTCGAAGCACATGGCACAGGTACCAAAGCTGGCGACGCAGCTGAAATTGCAGGGCTGAAACAGGTCTTCTGCGAGGAAGGTGAGATTGTCGATACGCCCTGGTGTGCCATCGGATCGGTAAAGTCCCAGATCGGCCACACCAAGGCCGCCGCCGGATCAGCCAGCCTGATCAAGGCGACAATGTCGCTGTCCAGAAAAGCCCTGCCGCCAACCATCAAAGTCGACCAGCCCGCCCCGGCACTTGCAGGCTCCCCCTTCTATGTGAACCGCGGACTTCGCCCATGGATCAGGGACAAGTCCCATAAACGGCGGGCGTCGGTCAGTTCGTTCGGCTTTGGGGGTTCGAACTTCCACGTCACGCTGGAAGAATACACCGGTCCTCAGGCGGCTCTGCCGGAACGCATCCTGCCAGCGGAACTCGTCATGGTTTCTGCCAGCTCTCCAGAGGCGCTCGCCACGGCGATCGAAGCGACGGCCCGCAAACTGGTGCAGGAAGAAGACCTCGCCATCGCCGCAAGCGAAAGCCATGCAGGTTTTGAAGCTGGCGATCTCTGCCGCGCAGCCATCACCGCCAGCAGCAATGACGACTTTAATGCAAAGGCCGTAAAGCTCGCCGCCCTTATCCGCGCAGGCAACGCCGAAACCGCGCCGCTGCCGAAGGGCAGCAGCGTCAGCCTGACCGCCTCCAAACCCGGCAAGCTCGCCTTCCTGATGCCGGGACAAGGCAGCCAGTATGTCGGCATGGGCCGCGACCTCGCCCTCGCCTTCCCTGAGGCGCGCGCCGCTTGGGATTATGCCGCAAGCCACAAAAAGGCTGGCAAGCTTGGCCTCCACAGGCTCGCCTTCCCGCCATCAGCTTTCAACGAAGAGCAGGCAAAGGCGCAGGCCGAGACGCTGACCGCGATGGAAAACGCACAACCTGCGCTCGCCGCCGCGACGATGGCTGTCCTCGCCGTTCTGGAAAAGGCTGGCCTCAATGCCGACATGGCCGCCGGTCACAGCTTCGGTGAGATCATGGCGCTTAATGCGTCAGGCGTCCTGTCAGACAAGGATGCGCTAAGCACAGCCTGCAAACGTGCGAGACTGATGAGCCAGGCCGCCGCCGACAATGAAGGCGCCATGCTGGCGACGCAGGCTTCAAGCGAGCAGCTCGCGCCGATCCTGAAAAATCATCCGGACGTAGTCATAGCTAATGACAATGCGCCAACTCAGACGGTGCTTTCCGGTCCGGTCGATGCCATCGAAGCCGCCCGAAAGGCGATTGAGGCTGCTGGGATCAAGGCCCGCCGTCTGCCGGTCGCATCGGCGTTCCATTCGCCTATCGTGGCTGGCGCTGTCGCACCTTTCCGCAAGGCGCTCGGCAAAACCGATTTCGCCAAGGGCGACTTTCCGGTCTTCGCGAACGCGTCGGCCAAGCGCTACCCGCTCGCTTATGACAAGCAGCGTGACCTGCTGGCGGGACAGATCGAAAGCCCCGTCCGCTTCCGCGAAATCATTGAGGCGATGCATGATGCCGGCGTCACGACCTTTGTAGAGGCGGGCCCCGGAACCGTCCTCACCGCCCTTGTCGGACAGATCCTGCCAGGCAAGGCCGATGCCGTTGCGCTCGATGACAAGAAGGGCAACGGCCTCGCCGCTTTCCTCGCAGGGCTCGGCAAACTCGCCGTCCTCGGTCATGAGATCGATTTCGAAGCCCTCTTCGCCAACATGCCAGCCCCAGAGGCACGCAAGCCACGCTCCAAGCATGCCATCGACCTCACCGGCGCAAACTATAACAAGCCCTACCCGCCAAAGGGCGGCGCTGCGGCGCTGCCTCAGCCGAAAGCGGAGGCGTCTATCCCCGCGGCTGTCAGCAAACCTGTACCTGCCGCCCCGCCAGATCCGACGCCGCCGCGCGCCCAAACCTCAACCTCTTCTTCCCAGATTTCCCAGCCAGGACCTTCGCCCATGACTGAGCCCCGCCAGACCGCCCACGCCTCCACCACCGCGCAGATCCACGCCCAGATGACAGAGGCCCACACCGCCTACATGCAGGCGCTGCAGACGGCGCACGCCCAATACATGCAGACCACGCAGGCCATGCTCGCATCGGCAGGCTCATTAGCTACTCCAGCGCCTCAGCCGCAGGTCCAGCCCGCACCGCAACCGGCTCCAGCGCCCGTTGCGGCCGCACCCACTCAACAGCCAGTCCCTGCGCCGACACCAGTGACACCGCCACCAGCGCCAGCCCCGGCCGCAGCCGCGCCAGCCCCAACACCAGCGCCTCAACCGACACCTACTCCCGCTCCGGCGCCGGCGGCCGCACCTCCCCAGGACTTCACCGCCCTCGTCACCAGCCTCGTCGCCGAGAAGACCGGCTACCCAGCCGACATGCTCGAGCCCGATATGGACCTTGAGGGGGAGCTTGGCGTCGACTCCATCAAACAGGTCGAGATCCTCTCAGCCCTGCGTGAGAAGATGCCATCCCTGCCAGAGATCGAGCCTGAACAGATCGCTGAGCTGCGCACCATTGCAAAGATCGCCGCATTCCTCAGCCCATCGGCTGGCAGCGCGCCCGCACCGAAACCAGCCCCTACCCCGGCAGCGCACGCAAATGGAAACGGTCATGCCAACGGCAACGGCCACCACATTGCCGCCGCCCCAGCTCCGGCACCTGCAGCTCCTTCGGCAGCCGCTGGCGTCGACATGAAAGAGCTTGTCCGCAACCTTATCGCCGACAAGACGGGCTACCCACCGGAAATGCTCGAAGACGACATGGACCTTGAGGGCGAGCTTGGCGTCGACTCCATCAAACAGGTCGAGATCCTCTCCGCCCTGCGCGAGCAGATGCCGAACCTGCCAGAGGTCGAACCGGAACAGATCGCGGAGCTGCGCTCGATCCGGAAGATCGCTGATTTTTTTGGGTAAGGGGCGCGCCGGCGTCACCTGACGCTGCTCGCCCCGCTTCGCGCGATGCTGGACCCGTTTCCAGGCCTTCGCCGCTGGCCTTGAAAGCCGTGGCCTATGTCAGCCAGCCTGCCATCGGACGGGTCACGCCGGGCCTGCGCGAAGCATCGCTGATCGAATGGGTCACGCCAGACCTCGCCGCCGCTGAGCCTTTCATCGCTGCGCTTGGCGCATCAGGCTTTAAGGTCCGCGCGGTCACCGAACCAAGCGGGACCGCCAGCGCCTTAATCCTCGCCCACGGCCTTTCCAGTCCGCGTGAGACGCTGCACGCCGACGCCGTCGCGGCGCTGAAAAGCACTGCCCCACAGTTCGAAACCCAGGGCGGCGCCGTCATTCTGTTGCAGGACACAGGCGGGCTTTTTCAGCCGCAGGATCACCGCGCCTGGCGCGGCGGCCTTTCCGGCCTAGCCCGCACCGCCGCGCGCGAGTTTACGGTCGCCACCGTCCGGCTCATCGATATCGACATGGCTGGCTTCGGCACGTCGCTCGCCGCCAGCCACCTCGTCGAAGAACTCCTCACCGGCGGCACAGCGCCGACGACAGGCCTCAGCCCGGCAGGCCGCTATGTGCCGCAGGACACAAACTTCACCCTGCCCCGCAACCAGCCCGGCCGCCTTGGGCCACAGGATGTGGTCCTCGTCACCGGCGGCGCACGCGGCGTGACCGCAGATTGCGTCATAGAGCTCGCCCGCCGCACAGGTGCGCGCTTTGCGCTTCTTGGGCGCTCCCCCGTGACGCCATGGCCAGACGATTTGCCGACAACGACCGACGAGAAGACCCTGCGCGGCGCCCTCGCCAAAGCAGCCAAGGCCGCAGGCGAAAAGATCACCCCCGCCGCCCTCAACACCCGCGCCCGCGCGCTGCTCTCAGGCGCTGAAATCCGCGAAACTCTCGCCGCAATCGGTCAGGCAGGCGGCGAAGCGCGCTACATCCCTGCAGACGTCTCAGCCCCCGCCGCGCTCACCCAGGCCCTTGCCGATATCCGCGCCGACCTCGGCGAGATCACAGGCCTCGTCCACGGCGCAGGCGTCCTCGCCGACAAGCTCATCCGCGAGAAGACGCCAGAGCAGATTGCCCGCGTCTTCGGCCCCAAGATCGGTGGCCTAGATGCCCTGCTGACACAGCTCGACACCTCCAAGCTGAAGACCATCGCCTTCTTCTCATCCGTCGCCGCCCGCTATGGCAATGCGGGTCAGGCCGACTACGCCATGGCGAACGAGATCCTGAACCGCATGGCCTGGTGGCTGAAATCGACCAATCCAGATGCTGCCGTCACCTCGATAAACTGGGGCCCATGGGATGGCGGCATGGTGGATGATGGCCTCCGCGCAAAATTCGCCGAGCTTGGCGTCGCCCTCATCTCAAAACCTGCTGGCGCCAATGCCTTCGCCGACGCCGTGCTCGCAGGCCCCGCCTGCCCGGTCGAAATCGTTGCAGGCGCGGAGATCGCCCATGGCTAAGCCGACGTTCGAACCTATCGCCATTATCGGCCGCGGCTGCGTCCTTCCGGGCGCGCTCTCCCCGGCTGAGCTCTGGCAGGCCGTGCTCGAGGAAAAGACCCTCATCACCGACGCCCCGCCCGGCAAATGGGGCGTCACCGAAGCCGAGCAGCAGGCCCTCGGCTACAAGGGCGCCTTCGTCACCGGCTTCGACAAGGTCTTCGACGCCGCCGCCCATGACCTCGGCGACACCGACGCCGTAGACCTCGACCCGGTCTTCCAGTGGCTGCTCCATGCAGGCCGCGAAGCCTGGCGCGAAGCTGGGCAGCCCAAGGCCCGCAAATCTCGTATCGGCGTCATCGCTGGCAATCTTGGCTATCCGAGCCGCGCTCTCTCTGATTTTGCCGCAGACATCTGGCTGGACGGCACCTCCGACATCCACCCCCAGAACCGTTTCAATACAGGCGGCCCCGCGCAGCTTCTCGCCCGCGCCCTTGGCGCCGCTGGCCCAGCCTTCGCCGTGGATGCGGCCTGCGCCTCCTCGCTCTATGCCATCAAGCTCGCCTGCGACCGCCTGCGGGACCATAGCCTCGATGTCGTCATTGCAGCGGCCGTCAACGGCGCTGACAATCTTATCCTGCATCAAGGGTTTTCTGCGCTCAACGCGCTCTCGCCGACCGGCCGTTCTCGCCCCTTCGTGGATGGCGCAGACGGGCTTGTCCCTGCAGAAGGCGCCGCCGCCATTGTCCTGAAACGCCTCAGCGACTGCGATCTTGCAGACCGCGTCTTCGGCGTCATTCGCGGCATCGGCCTCTCCAATGATGGCCGCCGCAAGTCCCTCCTCGCCCCGGACGGCGACGGCCAGCGCGAAGCCATGGCTGCGGCCTGGGCCGGGTCCGGCCTCGACCCCGCCCGCGACATCGGTCTCCTCGAAGCCCACGCAACCGGCACGCGAACCGGCGACGCTGTCGAGCTTGCCGCCACCGCCGCGCACTTTGATGGTTTGGAAAACCTCCCCATTGGCTCGCTCAAAGGCAATCTCGGTCACCTCATTACCGCCGCCGGCATGGCGAGCCTCATCAAGCTGACCTTCGCGGTGAATGAGGGCGTCATTCCGCCGACACGGCTTGAAGGCGAAGCCATTTCCGGCTTCGACGGCAGCGGTCTGACAACCGCCCGGCAGGGCAAGTGGCCGGACGACCGTCCCCGCGTCGCCGCCCTCTCGAACTTCGGTTTTGGCGGCAATAATGCCCACCTCATCCTCGCTGCCGATGACGGCCAGCGCGCCCGCCGCAAAACCGCCACGCCAAATCGCAAGCCGCCGCACATCGCCGTCACTGCAACTGGACTTTCGCTTGGACCAGACCGCGGTGTCGCCCGAGTGCTCCAGCGCCTGATGCGCCCGCACATGGTTGCGCGCGGCCCGATGCGCGAGACCCATGCCGACCCGAAAGCGCTACGCGCGCCACCATCTGATCTTTCGTCCGCGCAAGGCCAGCAGGTTGCGCTCTGGGACGCGGTCGATGAGGCGCTCGCCCGCACCTCGCTTGCCGACGGTGCGCGGGTCGGCGTCTACACAGGCTTTTCCTGCTCGCCCGAAGCGACCCGCTGGATGCTCCGTGCACGGATTGCGCAGCGCCTCGGTCTCGCACCAAACTCACCGGAGGCGGAGGAAGCCCGCAACGCCATCGCCGTCCCGTTAAAGGCAGGCGACGTGCTCGGCGCCATGCCGAACGTCTCTGCAAACCGGTTGAATGTTCGCGGCGACTGGCGCGCGCTTGGCTTTGCGGTGATGGAAGAGGAAGCATCCGGCCTGCGCGCCGCAGAGCTTGCCATCCGCGCGCTCCACGCTGGCGAAATTGACGCCGCCATCGTCGCCGCCGCTGATCTCTCCGCCGATATCGTGCACGCCGCCACCGGCAGCGAACATGCGGGTGACGCCGCCGCCGCGCTCATCCTCCAGCGCAGCGCCGACGCGCCGTCTGCGACCGAAATCCGCGCCCTCCGCATAGAGGAAGGTACACGCCCCAATGCCATGATTTCCCGTATCTATGGCCATGCCCATGCCGCAGGCGGCCTCGTCGAACTTGGCCTCCAGGCCGAAGCTGCCACCCGCGGGCTGGAGCTTGGCGAAACCGGTCTCGTGCCACGTCTGGGCAATACATCCCACCGGCCGGCGGTCGCAGGTGCCGCGGTCACACTGAAGACCCGGCCTCAGCCAACACCCGACCTGCTGCGTCCGCCGCCGCGCCTGGAGACTTATGGCGCCGATTGCCGGGACGCGCTCATCACCTGCCTCGAGGCGCAGCGCCAGTCGAGCGACGGCAATCTTCGCGTCGCCTTGCTAGGCACACGACCTGAAGAGATGACGGCGCTCCGCCTTGAAGCAGCCTCACGCCTTCGCGCGGGGTCGCTTGAGAGTAGCGACGGCATCATTTTTGGCGAGGGCGCGCCAGAAGGTGACCTCGCCTTTGTCTTTACCGGGGCGGCGGCCGCCTATCCCGGCATGGGCCGCGATCTCTTTTCGGCTTTCCCATCTCTCGGCAAGCTCGTTACCCAGCGTTTCCCGACCGCTCAGTCGGTCGCCGATACGCTCGCCACGGGCCTCGAAAGCGCCTTCAGCCAGCTTCGCGCGACAACGCTTGTGTCGCAGGCCCAGCACCTCCTCCTGACGCAGATGCTTGGCCTCCAACCAACCGTCGCCATGGGGCTTTCATCCGGCGAAACCAACTCGCTGATCGCCTTCGGCGCATGGGTCGATGCCGATGGCCTGATGGGTACGATTGGCGAAAGCGGCATGTATGACCGCTATCTGGCCGGCAGCTTCGACACCGCTCGCAAGGCATGGGGAGAGAAAGCCCCGATCGAGTGGGCAACATGGCGCCTGCGCACCAGCAAGGCCGCCGTCCGCGATGCCATCAAGCCCGAACCGCGATGCGACATCACCATCATCTATAGCGCCAGCGATGTCGTCATCTCAGGCGAGGCGACCGCCTGCCAGCGCGTCATCAAGCGGCTTGGCGCAGCGGCCATCCGCGTCCCGCACGACCTCACCGTCCACACCCCAGCCATGCTGCCTTATGAGAAGACCTGGCATCAGCTCCACTTTCGCAAGACCAAAGCGCCCAAGGTCGTGCGCTTTTACGCCAACGCCATCAACGGCGCTTATGAGGTCTCCGCCGACAGCGCCGCCAACATGCTCACCGGACAGGCGATCGCGCCGATCGACTTCCCAGCGACACTCCACGCAGCGTATGCCGACGGCGTGCGGACCTTCATCGAGATCGGCCCGCGCGACACGCTCACCGGCGCAATCGAAGAAGCGCTTGGGCCGTCGGTCACGGCGCTGCCGGCAGACCGTTTCGGCAAGCCCGCCCTCGACAGTATCGCGATGCTGGCGGCGCGGCTTTTTGCTGGCGGTCACGCACTGAATCTGGACTGGCTGAAATCACAGCTGGACGAGGCCAGCGCGAACACCCTGCCTCTCCGCATCAAGGACAAGAGCGCCGTCACCTTCGACGCCCATGCCGCGCCACCACGCACGCCTCAGCTTCCATCGCAATCAAGGCAGACGGCGCGTCGCCGCCTTACCCCACCGAAGCGGCCATCCTTCAATCCCGGGCCACTTCCCTCTGCGAAACCCGCCCTCGCGCGCTCGCTTCCCCTGCCACCTGGCGCAAGCTGGGTGCCGCCCGTGGTGAAAACTGTCGGGACGGCTGTGCTGGAACGCAAGCGAACCGCAGTAGGCCAGACGCCCTCGCCAGCGCCAAATGCAGCTCCGGCCAGACGTATGTCACCTGCGCCTGCTCAAGCCCACAAATCCATCTCGCCGCTGGAACGGAAAGCGCCCACAGGCCCGTCCTTTACGCGTGCACAGATCGAGCAAGCCGCCGTCGGCAATATCTCGGACATTTTCGGCAAGGCCTTCGCCGCACAGGATAAATACCGCCGGCAGGTGCGCATGCCGCGCGCGCCCATGCTGCTCTGTGACCGGATAACCGGTATGGATGCCGAAGCCCTCGTTCAGGGCAAGGGCACCATCTGGACAGAAACAGATGTGACGGCGGACCTCTGGGCAGTCAGCGACGGGATGCTACGCCCGGGTCCACTGATCGAAGCGGGGCAAGCCGATCTCGCGCTCATCTCATGGATGGGCGCGGACATGCTGAATTGTTCGGATCGCGTTTATCGCCTGCTCGGCTGTGAGCTCACCTTCCATGAAGGCGGATTGCCGCGTGTGAGTGAAACCCTGCGCTTCCAGATTTCCATCAAGGGCCATGCTGAGCTCTCTGGCGTGCGCATGTTCTTCTTTGAATATGACTGCTACGCTGATGAGCGCCTGCTTCTCTCGGTCCGCAACGGTCAGGCGGGCTTCTTCACCGATGAAGAACTTGCCAATTCCAAGGGCGTTCTTTGGGACGCCGCTGAAGGCGCGCCGACAGCAGAGCCGCGCCTCGACAAGACGTCTTCATCAACCAAGCGAAGCTTCACCGCCGCCGACGTCGCCGCCTTCCGCGCAGGCGACACTTATCGCTGTTTCGGCGAAGGGTTTGAGCGCGCCGCGCCTCATACCCGCCCCGCTCGCATACCAGACGGAAAGCTCGCCCTCTTTGATGAGGTCCTGCAGTTTGACCCTGAAGGCGGGCCATGGAGACGCGGCTATCTGAAGGCGCGCCACCACGTCTCGAAAGACGCATGGTTCTATGACGGCCACTTCCATGAAGACCCCTGCATGCCGGGCACGCTCATGGCTGAAGCAGCGGTGCAGGCGCTGGAGTTAACCGCCGCCGGGCTAGGCCTGACCATTGAGCGCGATAGCCATGTCTTCGAACCGGCACCTGGCGCGCCAGCAACCTTCTATTGCCGGGGACAGGTCACCCCGGACGCCGACCATGAGGTTACCTATGAAGTCTTTGTCGACGAAATAGTCGATAGCGAAGAACCGATGGTCTTCGCCAGCCTCTTGGCCCGCTCCGATGGCCGCAAGGTCTTCTATTGTCCGCGCTTTGGCGTGCGCCTCCGCCGCCAATGGCCAAAGCCAGACAAGCTCGGGGCCACCCCGCATTATGTAAACCCAGGCTGCGATGTGCGCGGCGATGAGGCCGCCCTTATCGAATGCGGGTCCGGCGCGCCGAGCAACGCCTTTGGCAGCATGTATGCGCCCTTCGACACCAAGGGCGCTGTCCCCCGCTTGCCCCAGCCGCCCTATCACATGGTCAGCCGAGTTATTTCCGTCTCTGAACCAGCGGGCCAGCAGGGCGCTGGTCTCGAAGCGGTCGCCGAATACGATATTCCAGAAGACGCCTGGTATTTCGAAGATGGCGGCACGGGTACGATGCCCTTCTCGGTTCTGAGCGAAGTTATCCTCCAGCCGTGTGGCTGGCTTGCCTCCTACTCAGGCTTCGCACTGTCCGGTGAGACGCGCTTCCGAAATCTCGATGGAAAAGGCACGCTCCATCGCCAGGTGAGACCTGAAGACGGCATGGTCCGCACCACCACGACGCTCACCCGCTGTTCGCGTATCGGCCCAATGACGATCGTCTTCTTCGCGCTTGAAGCCACACTTGCCGATGGTACGCCCATCATCTCGCTGGAAACGAGCTTCGGCTTCTTCACCAAAGCCTCGCTCGCTGCGCAGGCCGGCCTCAAACCAACCGATGCCGACCGCGATTTTGTGAACGCGCCAGCAGACCCGCCGAGCGAAGCAGATACGCGTCTCAAGGCTTCACACAATCGCTTGGCCCTCTTCGATGTCATCGACCGGTTCGAACCGGAAGGCGGCGCGGCGGGCCTTGGCCTCATCCGCGCCCGGCAAGCCGTCGATCCCTATGCCTGGTACTTCAAGGCGCACTTCTTCTCCGACCCGGTCCAGCCAGGCTCCCTCGGTCTCGACATGCTGGTCCAGCTTCTTGCCCGGGCCGCAGACCTTAATGGTCACGCCGACCGGTTCGAACATCCGGTCTGGGAACCGATTGCTGAAACCCATGAGGTCAACTGGACCTATCGCGGACAGGTCATGCCGACCGCGAAACAGGCGACCCCGATGGTGGAAATTCTTGGCGTCGAGGAGCGAGACGACGCGACCATCATCACCGGGCGCGGGGTCCTCTGGGTCGATGGATTGAAGATTTATGAGATGCGGGATCTGAGCGTCAAAATTTGCACCGCCCAGACACCGTCCAGACACCGTCGGGACACCGTGTTTTCGGCCAAAAATGCAGGCTGGCTGGACTCTCACAAACCGACCCACACCCTCCCTGCACTCCCTCTTCTCGCCCAAGCCGGAATGGCCATGCGCCAGGCCGCAGAGGCTGGATTTGAAGGTTATCCGATTGAATTAACTGCTTTTTCCCCAAAACGCTGGGGCAGCCTTACAGGCGGTGGCTTGAGCGTTGAAATCAAGGTCACCCCAGACGGGGAGGCCCGCCTTCGCGGTCGCGACGCCCTGTCGGGCGATGCGCCATGGTATGAAATTTCCCAAGGAAAGATCAGCAAACCGGTTCGCGGGCCGAAGCCAAAACTTGAACAAGAAAAGCATGGAAAGAAGCGCGGCGATCCTTACGCGTCAGGTGATCTTTTCCACGGCGCGGCCATGCAGCCCGTCCTCTCGATGCGCTGGGACGCAAAGGGGTTCGAGGCTATTCTCGATCTCGCCGCTGCGATAAATCCGGGGGACCCGTTCGACCCCGTCATACTGGACGGGCTGGTGCATGGTCCGCCGCATGAAACCCCTGAAGACTGGTTCAAAGGCGCGGAAAACACCGCCATCTACCCCGTCCGCTTAGAGCGCCTGACCGTTCTGCAAGACCTCCCCGAAAGCGGAAAACTCACCGTGAGAGGCAGGCCCCAAACCCGGCTTGAAGGCTCAGAAGACCTGCCTGTCCTCATCGAAGCCTATCTCGAAGATGGAAGCCTCTGGGCCCGGCTCGATCTGGTTGAGAAAGCCTATCCCAAAGGCAAACTCGGCGCGCTTAACCCTATGGCACGAAAAGCTTTTCTGACTGGCAGGAGCGATGACGTGGTTGCCCCACTAAGCTGGGAGCAAAGCGGAAGATCGCTTGTTTCACCCGCAGATGTCATGGCCTGCGACTGGCTCCCCGGTACGGTTGCCGCCGCCTGGGGTCTTGAAGGCTTGACTGGCGCAGATCTCATCAAGGGCGTCGCGGTGAAGGAATTCTTCGCCCGCAAATGGCAGGTCCATCCCCAGAAGCTGACGCTCGATCCGCCATTTGTGATCGGCCCGAATACCCGCAGCCGTTACGATCTACGCTTCGACAAGACCGCAAGGGCCTGGTCGGTTGGAGATGATCCCCATGGATAATTTCGAGATCATCCCCGTCACAGACGCAACGCTGCCACTCGTCCAGCATCTGCGCTACCGCGTCTATTGCGCCGAGAAACAATTCGCCATGGCAGGCGCCGACCATGAGGCCCGCCTGCTGCGCGACGACTCCGACAGGCTTGGGGAAACTTTCGCGCTTTTTGACGGGGCTGACCTTGTCTCGAGCGCGCAGGTCATCCCGGTTTCCGCCGATGAAACTTCTGAAAAGTTTCGGGTTTTCGACCTGCCGAGCTTTCTTTCTTCGGGAGAGACCTGCGTCATCGTTTCCAAACTAGTGACGGCGCCGGAGCGGCGGGGGTCGAAGACGCTGGGCCCGGTCATGCGGGCCGTGCTGGAATATGTTTCCCGCAACAGGCACCGCTATATCGCCATCCTCGCCGAACCGACCATGCGCGAATTCTACGGCTCGATGGGATTTGAAATCCGCAAGGAAGGCATCGACGCGGCCCCTTTCGGCAGCGTCACTCTCATGGTGTTCGATATGCAGGATGAGCGTCACACCAGCGGGAAGTCTTTGGCCGGCTGGATGTTCAAATCTGTTTTTGCACGCTGAAGGCAATGGAGCAGCAGGCCTCAAGGCCCGCGTCCAGCCGCATCAGGCAGAGGTCTCCCACGCGCTCGTGAACAACCAGATTATCCGCGTCGCCAATTAGATATTCTGCTGGTATTTCAACGCTCTTTGCCCCGCCTCGAAGGCCTTCTCCCCTGCATTTCAGGATCGCTTCCTTGGCGGTCCAGAGCCGGTAGAAAGCCCAGAGGTGGGCCACGTTTTCATCAATTGCATTGATGAGTTCAGCTTCCTGCGGCAGGGCGACCATCCCGAGGATGGCGGCTGTGTCGCGGTCTGCGATCTGTTCGATATCGATCCCGACCATACCATTCGGAAACAGCGCTGCGCACGCCAGCGGGCCAGACCGCGACCAGCTGATACCCATTTCAGGGTGGCCCTTGAGCCCCGGACGGGCGTCATCGAAACTTTCCAGCTCAATCACACCATCGTCCGGCAGGCGCCGCATCGCGAGTTCCCGCATCAGCCAGCGCGAATGAAGATAGTCCTGAGCGTCGGCTTGCCGCCGGAAACGGGCGGCGCGATCGGCTTCTGGCTGGTCGGCAGGCTCTAATTGACGGGGATCGTTTCGGCGGTCTGACAGGCTCCATTCCGGCATCCGGCGCGGGGGATTATCCCGGCTCGTCACGCCGCATGGCGGCCTTGGACGGCCAGTTCGTCAAGGCGGTTGAGAAGCACCGGCAGCCCCAGCGGTTCGGGCTTTGCGCGAAGATAGGAAGAGCTTTCGCAAGATACAAAGCGCTGGCGGACGGTGTCGCGCGCCCGGCTGACCCGGCTCTTGATGGTCCCGGCAGAACAGCCGCACACTTCGCCCGCTTCCTCATATGTCATGCCGGCGGCAAGGATAAGGATCAGCGCGTCGCGCTGGCCGTCCGGCAATTCGCTGATGATGCCCTCCATACGGGCGAAATCCTTGGCCGTTTCTTGCTGTGCCTCAGCGACCAGCGCTGCAGCGATCACATCAGGTTCAAGGTTCACGGACCGCCAGTCGCGGCGCTTCTGCATGTAGAATTCGTTGCGCAGGATACGGAACAGCCATGGTCGCATGGACTGGGTCTCATCGAACATGTGCCGCGATGCCCAGGCCTTCAGGCAGGTATCCTGAACAAGGTCATCGGCGATCGACCTGTCGCGGCAGAGGCTGACGGCGAAAGCGCGAAGTTCGGAAATGAGGTTTTCCAGCCGCGCAACAAAGGACAGCTCTGTATTTTCTATCAAATTACCCAACTCCACTGTCCCTGGATGCGAACTAGCATCGATTTCCTAACCCCTCTCTAAATTAGTGTACAAACTTCGGGTGAAGACGCATCCAGGAACGGCCCAGCAGAAGACCGCTGAGGGGTCAGGCGTTCGACCGACCTGTCTGAACTGTAAATTGCGCCATGAATGCAGAAACTTAACAAGACGGCGGACGTTGAATTCTCTCGCGCGCGAAATACCGCTTAAGGGCAGCCTCGTCGATTTTCCGGCGGGTCAGCTGCTGGCAGAATTTGCTGCGCTTTGCCGAACTGGCCGGGGATAAATAGTGTTTAGGATTTTAGCTCTCATCGTCGCCGCTCTGGCCGTTTCCGTCGCTGCTGCGGCGGACACCGTCGACGTGGAATTTGCGGGCGACCGGCCAGGCGATGAGCTTCGCGAAACCGTTCAGGACGCCCTGCCCGATGAAAACACGCCCAAGACGTCTCTTGAGGCGCGCCGGCAAGGCAGGCGCGCAGCCGATGCCGTCAGGAGCGCGCTGAACAGTCAAGGCTATTACGACCCCCAGATCGACCTTGCGGTTCTCGGCACCGACGCCCCAACCGCCCGTTTGAGGATTGATACCGGCCCGCGTTTTGCGCTGGCGAATGTGCGCGTTTCATTTCGCGGTGAGGCCCCGACCGAAGAAGACCAGGAAAAGATCCGCAATGACCTGCCGGTCAAAAGCGGCCGTCCCGCCATCCCGTCGAATGTCATTGATGCCGAACGGTGGATCGCCAACACGCTGCGCGAGGCTGGTTATCCCTATGCCGAAGTTGAAGAGCGCCGGGTCGTCGGTGACCGCGACGCCGAAACGCTCAGCGTCACCTATGAGACCACAGCCGGGCCGCGCGTCGTCTTTGGAGAGACGCGCTTTCCGACAGATGACATAAAAACCAAGGCAAGTTATCTGCGAAGGCTTGTTCCGTATGAGACGGGCGAGGTCTATGAGCCTGCCGAGCTGTCTCTGCTCAACACCCGGCTTGCCGAGACACGCATGTTTCGCGTCGCCCGGGCCTCCCTTGCATCCGAGCCGTCCGGGACCACGGAAAACGGCGATCAAATTCGTGATGTCGAGATTACGCTGACGGAACGTCCGCGCAATACGGTCGGGCTGGGCGGCAAGTATTCGACGAGCGAAGGCTTTGGCCTGAGTGCAGAACTCACGCGCCGCAATCTGACACGCCGCGGTGACGTGCTGAACGCCGATCTGACCATTGCAGAGCTTGAACAGTCACTCGAAGTCACGTGGCGCCGTCCGAATGAGTTTGGCTATGGCCGCGGGCTGATTTTCTCTGCGGGCATAAATAACGAGACCACAGACGCCTATGATCGTCAGGCGATATCCATCGGCGCCGGCTATGAGGTCGTGAAGGGCCCGGATTTCTCCTATTCCTACGGCGTGCAGGGCGAGATCACGAAAGAAGAAGACGAGTATGGTGAGCGAGACCTGCAGATCATCTCCGTCTATGCCGACGCGCGTCTTGATAAGACCGACAGCGTTCTGGACCCTCGTTCAGGCTGGCGCGCCAATGGGCGGGTCGAGCCGAGCTATGCGTTTGGCGATGATGTCAGCCCGTTCGTACGGTCTGTCGGACAGGTCAGTGCCTATGTCCCCTTCGATGATGACAGGCGCTTTGTCCTGGCTGGCCGGTTCAAGGCCGGTGCCGTGGTCGGCGCCGATGTCGAGAACCTGCCCGTCGACACACGCTTTTATTCCGGCGGCGGCGGCAGTGTGCGCGGCTATGCCTATCAGGCCATCGGCCCGCGCGCCGACGATGGCACGCCTCTCGGCGGCACGTCGGTTCTCGAAGCCTCGATAGAAGGGCGCTACGCCGTTCGACCCAATATCGGTGTCGTCGCCTTTCTTGATGCAGGGACTGTGTCGACCAACCAGTTCTCCGACTTCAGCGATGCGCGGTTTGGTGCAGGGATAGGCGTGCGCTACACCACGCCCGCCGGCCCGATCCGTCTCGACGTGGCCACCCCTCTGAACCCAACCGATTTTGATGATCCGGTCCAGATCTACATCTCGATCGGACAGGCCTTTTAATGAGTACAGTCCAATCCGACACAAATAATTCCGGCCACCAGCGGCGGCTGCGGAAGCGCATTCTGAAATGGACGCTGATCGTCCTTGGCGGCCTGCTCGCGCTGATTATCGCGTTGCTTCTGCTGCTGCGCTTTGCTGCGCAGTCAGGCCTTGGCCGCAATTTCGTGGAGACGCGAATTGAGGCGGCAGACCCTTCGGGCCAGGAGATCGAGGTTGAGGGCCTCAGCGGTGACCTCCTTGGCACATTCCGGATTGAGCGGCTGACCGTCGCCGATCAGGAGGGAGTCTGGCTCGTTGCAGAGAACGTCCTCGCCGACTGGAAGCCGTTGGCGCTACGCAAGCGTGCGCTGTCGATAGATGCGCTGGAAGCAGACCTTATTCATGTCATGCGCAGGCCGATCCTTCAAACTCCAGAGCGAGAGTCCTCCTCCGGCGGTTCGATGCCGCTGCGCGCAGGAGAACTTGGCAAACTGAGGGTGGGTGAGTTTCGCAGCGACGAAGGCGTGCTGCCGCGCGCGCTGTCTCTCAGCATCGATGCGCAAGGCCGTATTGGGCTGGATGGCGGACGCACGCTCATGGCGGTGGCGCCACTGGATGGGAATGGCGATGAGCTTTCAGCCGACCTTACCTGGTCTGATGATTTCCGCGTGCAGGGAAACCTGCTCCTTGATGGCCCCGCTGGCGGGCTTTTTGCCAGTCTTGCGCGGCTTGAACCCGATCAATCCATTTCGGTCTCGCTGGACGCAGATGGTGCGCTCAATGACTGGCAGGCCGATGCTGGCGTCGAAATCAACGATCAGTCGCTTCTGACGCTGGATGCCAATGCGCGCGGCCAGCTGATCAGCTTCCAGTCGAAGATCCATCCCGGCCTCCACCCCCTCACCCGCCAGATCGCCGACACGCTTGGTGAGACGCTTAGCATTGAGGGAGATCTCTTGCGAGAGCCATCCGGTCCGGTGCTCGATGTCACAGCACTTGCCGAGGGCCTCGAGCTGAGCGCGATGGCACGCCAGGCCGATGATGGCGGCTACCGCGCTGATCTCAGGCTCAACGTCTATAATCCGACACGCTACGCCGACGTCGAGAATGTCAGCATCAATGAGGCGATGCTCGACGGGGTGCTGGTCTATGCTGATAGCACGGCGCGGTTTGACGGCGATATCCGCGCCGCTGGCGTCGATGTCCCATCCTTTGCAGCGGATGCCGTCAGCGGGCCGATGACAGCCATCTATGGCGATAGCCAGGTTTCGGTTCGCACGACGCTGACGGCCGCGGGCGCCAACCTGCCGGGCATGACGGGCCAGATCGCGGGCCGGTCCCCCGTCCTTGTTCTCAACGCAGACTATGACATCGCCGGTAACACGATCGATCTACGAGAGACGATCCTCCGAGGGCGCGCTGGCCGCGTTTCGGCGCAGGGAAATATCTCACTCTCCCCGAAGCTTGGCGCTGGTGTCTCAGGCAGTTTCCAGCTTGATGGCGGGCAAGCCGGACTGGCGAGACCCGTCAATCTGTCTGGTAATTTTGAAGCGAATCGCGCGGGAAGCGGCGTGACGCAGTTTAATACGCGCATCTCCGCCAGCGAGCTTGGCACGCTTCCAGCGCCGGTCAGCGACTGGGCCGCAGAGACGGCTCTACTAAACGTCAGTGGCGCGCTGCAGGCCGACAATTCGGTTGATCTCAATCAGTTCTCACTCGAGAGCGGCACGCTGTCGCTGGGCGGCTCCGGGCGCCTCAGCAGCGAGCAGGCGATCTCGGCCTCGGCGCAATTGCAGGCGGGCGAAGCGACCGTCGCAGGCTACACACTCGACAGCCTGTCAGGGCGCGCGGACGTTTCCGGCACGCTCGACGCTATAAACTTTGTGGTCAATCTCAATGCGCCGGAACTGGCGGGCGAAAGCCTGACATTCACCGATGTCGACCTTGGCGCTGATGGCACTTATGGAGGCGGCACCCTCACAGCGAGCACAACGCTGAATGCGGGTACGACCAACGGGCCTCTGGATGTGGAAACAGGCCTCACCGTCAATGGGTCCGACTGGCAGGTCAGTGGTCTTGAGGCGAGCTGGGGACCGCTCACTGCAGATGCGGATCTCAGCGGGTCCGGCGGCGATGTGGGCGCGATCACCGGACAGGCGAATGTGCGAGGGGAGCTGCCTGACGGTCTCCCCGCCCGCCGGATAGATGCAAGCGCGAACATTCAGGGCGAGGCCCTCACCATCGATGCGACCCTGGAAGAGGTCGCGGCCGGGCCGACGCGGGCTGATGCGGTGGTGATCCGGGCGACAGGCACCCCGAACGATGCCGATTTCATTATCGAGATGGATGGCAGCACGGAACTCGACGGCCTTTCCTATCGCACGACGGTCAGTGTGGATGGCAATATACAAGGGCTGACCGCCGGAGCGACTGACCTCACCGCCTCGTTTGAGGCCGCACTCGGCGAGGTCACTCTCTCCACCCGCGAACCTCTTCAGTTTACCTCACATGATGATGGAATGGAGGTCTCTGCGGATCTCGCGGCGCTTGGCGGCGGGCTTACCACAACACTCACGACACGCGGCGACACGCAGATCCGGGTCAATGCCGATGGGCTCAGTCTCGCGCCGCTTCTCATCCTGGTTGGACGACCCGCGCTCGACGGCGCGCTTGATCTCAGTCTCGTCTTTGACGAAACGGCAGAGGGCGGGCTTGGCGGGCCCATCAATGCCGAGATGCGCGGGATCTCGCGGCCCGGCTCCGATATCGCCCCGGTCGACCTCTTTGTCAGCGGCGAGCTCACGCCGACGCTTCTCGACCTCGCCATCCGCGCGCTCGACAATGAAACGCTGGAAGCGCGCGCAAGCATCGACGTGCCGGTGAGAACGACCGCCGACGCGCCTTTCATCCGGCCTGTTGCCGGCGCGAGCATGCCATTCTCAGCCAATGCAAATGGCCAGATCGAGGCGATCGCGGCGCTTTTCATTCCGCCGCAAATGGTGCTGCAGGGCCGCGTGGACGCCGACCTCTCGGGTGAGCTGCCATCGCTCGACGAGTCCTTTTCAGGTAATGTCCGCTTCAGTGACGGCGTCTTCGAGCATGGCGACCTTGGCATGGTGCTGAACCAGATCTCAGCAGATGCACAGCTTGGCGGCGGACTTGTCACGCTGGACACATTCAGTGCGCGTGGCCGGGCCGGCGGATCGCTTAGCGGCAGCGGCTCCATGGCTATTGATGGCTCCGGGCGCAGCGATGTCGAGATCCGCGCCGACAGGCTCGTCGTCACCGAACGGCGCGAAGGCTCGGCCACCGTCAGTGGGACGCTCTCGCTCAATCAACAGCCTGACCTGTTCGAGGTTACTGGCGATCTCACGGTCGATGAAGGCGCGATCGATCTCGATAATCTGCCGCAGGGCGGTCCACCGACGCTCGATGTCTCATTCCGCCAGCCCGATGATGAGGAAGACGAAGAAGAGGATGAAGGATCGGTCACACGGCTCGACATCAGCCTCAACGCGCCGGGCCGTATCGATATTAGCGGACGAGGCGTGAACGCTGAGCTCGCGCTGGACGCCGACATTGAAGGCACGATCGGGAGCCCGGTCATCACCGGGGAGGCAGAGATTGTGCGTGGCCGTTTTGATCTGATCGGCAAGCGGTTCGAATTCCGCGAAAGCACCGTCCGTCTGACACAGGAGCTTGGCGATTCCCGCCTTTCCATTCAGGCCGTTCACGAGACCCGCGACGATATTACGGCAATCCTGAACGTGATCGGCACCGTGTCGCGTCCGGAGATCGAGTTGACGTCAGAACCTGTCCTGCCCGAGGATGAGGTTTTGTCCCGCGTCCTCTTCGGCCGCTCCCCAACGCAGCTGACAGCGCTTGAAACAGCCCGTCTCGCAGCGGCCCTTGCGCAGCTTTCAGGCGGCGGCGGATTTGACCTCCTCGGCGGGATCGAACAGGCGCTCGGCCTCGATACGTTCGATGTCGGCAGCGGTACCGGCGGCGGCGTCGAAGTGACCAGCGGCAAGTATCTGACCGAGGACGTCTATCTGGAAGTTCGCTCAGGCGCGGCCGGTGCGCCCGGCGTCGCGGTCGAGTGGGAGCCGATCGAGAATATCGAGATCGAAGCGGCCACCAATACGGGTGAGGATCAGGGGCAGGAACTCTCGATCCAGTGGACGCGGGATTTCGATGATCCGGGTAGCGGCAAGAAGGACTAGAGCTCGCCCTTGAGACGGCGCATGACGCCGGAAAAGTCGATATCGCCGAAGCCGTCTTCATCAAGCTTTGAGTAAATCTGCTGGGCATGATTGCCGAGCGGCGTATCGGCGCCGACATCATCGCCTGCGCCCATGGCAAGCCGCAGATCCTTCAGCATCATCGCGACTGCGAAGCCTGGCTGATAGCCGCGGTTCGATGGTGCGGTCGGGACAGGTCCTGGCGCAGGGCAATAGCTCGTCATCGACCAGCACTGACCGGACGCAGTGGAAGAAATGTCGAAGAAAGTCTGCGCATCAAGGCCGAGCTTTTCGGCCAGATTGAACGCCTCGCAGGTACCGATCATGGAAATGCCAAGCAGCATGTTATTGGCGATCTTGGCAACCTGACCATTGCCGGGGTCGCCCGCGTGAAAAACGTTCTTGCCCATGACATCGAGAACCCGCTTTGCCTTCTCGAACCCGTCCTTGGGGCCACCCACCATGAAGGTCAGCGTGCCCGCCTCTGCAGCGGCGACGCCGCCCGAGACCGGCGCATCCATATAGGAAAAGCCAGCTTCAGCGGCTTTCCCGGCAGCATCGCGCGCCTCTTCGACGGCGATGGTTGAACAGTCGAGGAAGAGCGTGCCCGGCTTTGCATGTGCCGTCACACCATCCTCACTGAAATAGACCTGATGGACATGCTTGCCGGCTGGCAGCATGGACACCACGACGTCGACATCGCTCACCGCCTCGCCGACAGTGGCGGCAGCTTTTGCCCCTGCCGCGACAGCGGCTTTCACCGCATCTGCGTTAAGATCGAAGCCGTGCACCTCATGTCCCGCCTTGGCGAGGTTCGCGCACATGCCTGAGCCCATATTGCCAAGGCCAATGAATGCAATCTTCGTCATGGTGAGGTCTCCTCCCTAGAGAAATGTAAGCTCGTCTGCCCCTAGCGGCGCGAAGAAGCTGTCGACCAGCTTCTCATCCACTGAGGCCAGATCGGCCGGGACCCATTTGGGGTCATTATCGCGGTCCACGAGGACGGCGCGCACGCCTTCGATGAAATTCTCGGTACAGACCATGCGGGACCCGATCCGGTACTCCATCTTCATATTCTCGCGGAAATCGTTCAGTTTGCCGCCCTCGCACAGCTGGCGATGCGCGACTTTCAGCGTGAGCGGTGATTTTGTCTTCAGCGTCTCGGCCTGTTTCTGCGCCCATTCGCTGCCTGCTTCGAGGCAGGAGATGATCTCCTCGACCGTGTCCGTGCCAAAGCAGTCATCGATCTCAGACTGGTGCTCAGCGAAGCTGCCTTCTGCGGACTGTTCCAAGCCATCGAGAGCGGAGAGGCCCTGTTCTGCCAGTATTGCTGCAAGACCCGTCGCATCCTCAACGAAATGCGTCGCGACACCCGCGGCGAGCACATCCTTGCCCTTGAGGCGCGCGCCCGTGAGCGCCAGCCACTGGCCCAGTTCACCGCCCAGACGCGGCAGGAACCAGCCGCCGCCGACATCAGGGAAAAGGCCAATGCCGCTTTCGGGCATGGCAAAGGTCGTGTTAGGCGTTGCGACGCGCACATCGCCGTGCACGGAGATACCGACACCGCCGCCCATTGTGACGCCATCCTGGATGGCGACGTAGGGCTTCGGGTATTCCGCGATCAGCGTGTTGAGGCGGTACTCAGCCGCGAAGAAAGCCTGCGCCTCCTTGCCGTCGGCCTTGCCGGAATCCTGCAGCATGCGGATGTCACCGCCTGCGCAGAATCCGCGCGTATCCTCGAGATGGTCGACAATGACCAGCTCGACCGCATCATCATCCCGCCAGGCCAGCAGCGCCTCGATCATCAGATCGCACATTTCCTGATTGAGGGAATGGAGCGCCTTCGGGCGGTTCAGCGTGATCCGCCCTGCCCGGCCCTCTTTGCGGGCGATAATGACTCGATCGCTCATACCTAGCCTTTCATCATTTCACGCGCGACGATGACGCGCATGATTTCATTTGTGCCTTCAAGGATCTGGTGGACGCGAAGGTCACGCACGATGCGCTCGACTTCATAGTCGCCGAGATAGCCGTAACCGCCGTGCAGCTGAAGCGCGTCATTGGCGACCTTGGAGGAGGTATCCGTCACGAAGCGCTTTGCCATGGCGCAGAACTTGGTCGCGTCGGGCGTCTTCTTGTCGAGCTTGGTGGCGGCCTCATAGAGAAGCGCGCGGGCGGCCGCGAGCTCTGTTTCCATATCGGCGAGTTTAAACTGCGTTGCCTGAAACTCGATGATAGCGCGGCCAAATTGCTGGCGCTCCTGCACATAGGCAAAGGCGCGGTCCAGCGCGTCCTGCGCGCCGCCGAGCGCGCACGCCGCAATGTTGAGGCGCCCGCCATCGAGGCCGGCCATGGCGAATTTGAAGCCATGCCCCTCGTCGCCAACGCGGTTCGTCGCCGGGATACGGCAGTCATCGAAATTGACCATGGCGGTCGGCTGGGCGCGCCAGCCCATCTTGTCTTCGTGCTTGCCGAAAGAGAGGCCCGGCGCATCCTTGTCGACGATGAAGGTCGAGACGCCCTTGGCGCCGCCATCATCGGTGCGCGCCATGACGACGTAGACATCTGAAAAACCAGCACCGGAAATGAACACCTTGGCGCCGTTGAGGACGTATTCATCGCCCTCCAGCTTTGCCTGTGTCTTGAGGCTGGCAGCATCGGAGCCTGCGCCCGGTTCGGTGAGGCAGTAGGAGGCAATCAGCTCTGTGGCTGTGAGGCGCGGGACATATTTCGCGCGCAGCTGGTCATGGGCGAAACTGTCGATCATCCATGTCGCCATGTTGTGGATCGACAGGAAGGCCGCATGGCTGATGTCGCCGCGCGAAAGCTGTTCGAAGATCAGCGCCGCATCGAGCCGCGTCAGGCCAGAGCCGCCATGCTCTTCGGTCGTGTAGATGCCGCCAAAGCCAAGCTCTCCAAGCGCTTCCAGCTTGGCGCGATCAAGATTGCCTTCCTTGTCCCAGCGCGCCGCGTTGGGCCGCAGCTCCTTCATGGCGAACCCCTTCGCCATGTCGGAAATCATCGTCTGTTCTTCAGTGAGGATCATCTTGCATCCTGCCAGTTATTTAATGTTCAAATCGATGGGGCCCTACGTACATAGTGCGCGAATTAGCTACCTGTAGCCTTCGACAAGTTCCAGAGTTCGGTCCGCGCAGGAGAAGTGATACATGCCTCCCCCGCCCCGAATTGATTGATCAGGCACCATCTCAACAATTGCCTCGCCTCCGGAAAATTCAGAACGAACTGTCCAGTCTCCCCGATAGTCAGACGGCACCATTGCCTTCGACTCGTTGAGCTCGGCATCAACTGATTGTGCCAAGCCGCGAAGGCATTGCGCCTGCCAGCTCGACACCTCACCATCCGAACAGGCAACGATCAACGACGAGACCAGAAGCATCGAAAGACCGAACGACTTCAAGCTGCGCCCTACTGCATCGTCGGGATGATGAAAGCCTGATCGCCAACATCACCTTCCGGCCAGCGCTGGGTGACGGTCTTGATCTTGGTCCAGAACTTTACGCCTTCTGGGCCGTGCTGGTTGGTGTCACCAAAGGCCGAGCGCTTCCAGCCGCCGAAGGTATGATAGCTGACCGGCACCGGGATCGGCACATTGATGCCGACCATGCCGACATTGACCTGCGCGGCAAACTCACGCGCGGCGCGGCCATTCGAGGTGAAGATCGCGACGCCATTGCCATACTGGTGATTGCTTGGCAGGGCCGCAGCTTCTTCGAGTGTCTCGGCGCGCATGACCTGGAGCACCGGGCCGAAAATCTCTTCCTTGTAGGTGCGCATGTCGGGCTTCACATGATCAAACAGGCTTGGACCGACAAAGAAGCCATTCTCATGGCCCTGAAGCGTGTGACCGCGGCCGTCGAGTTTCAGCTCAGCGCCTTCCTCGACACCCATGCGGATATAGTCCTCGACCTTCGCCTTGTGCGCGGCGGAGACGACGGGGCCATAATGAGCCTCAGCATCGGTTGAGATACCAACTTTCAGGTTCTGCGCCGCTTCCAGCATGCGCTCAACGAACTCGTCACCTGTCTTCTTGCCAACGGTGACTGCCACCGGCAGCGCCATGCAGCGTTCGCCAGCCGAGCCATAGGCTGCGCCGACAATGTCCTTCACCGCCTGCTCCATATTGCAGTCAGGCATGATAATGCCGTGGTTCTTCGCCCCGCCCATGGCCTGGACGCGCTTGCCGTGCGCCGTGCCGGTTGAATAGACATACTGGGCAATATCGGATGAGCCGACGAAGCTGACGGCCTTGATGTCGGGGTGTTTGAGGATGGCGTCGACCGACATCTTGTCGCCGTGGACGACGTTCAGCACGCCTTCGGGCGCACCGGCTTCAAGGAAGAGTTCGGCAAGACGAACCGGTACGGACGGATCCTTCTCCGAAGGCTTCAGCACGAATGTGTTGCCGCAGGCGATCGCGACGGCAAACATCCAACAGGGGATCATTGCCGGAAAGTTGAACGGGGTAATACCGGCGCAGACACCGAGGGGCTGGCGCATGGAATAGACATCAATGCCGGGGCCAGCGCCCTCTGTATACTCACCCTTCTGAAGGTGCGGGATGCCGCAGGCAAACTCGACCACATCGATACCGCGCTGGACGTCGCCCTTGGAGTCGGCAACGACCTTACCGTGCTCGGACGAAAGGAGCTCAGCCAGCTCGTCGATGTTCTGCTCCAGCAGGTCCTTGAACTTGAAGAGAATACGCGCGCGGCGCTGTGGGTTGGTTGCCGCCCATTCCGGAAGCGCGGCCTTGGCGGCCTCGACGGCGGCGTCGACCTCTGCGTCATTGGCGAGGCCAACCTGCGCCTGCACCTCCCCTGTATTCGGATTATAGATATCCCCGAAACGGCCTGAGCCGGACTTTACGGTCTTGCCTGCAATAAAATGGTCAACGCTGCGCATCTGGCTTTCTCCCATAATTCTTTTGTTGGTCCCTGTTTATCTCTGGCGCGCACGCAGTTAAACACGCACAGATGCAGGCTTAACCTGCAATATTGCAGCCTCAAGGCCCTCGAATGAATTGGGACGACCTCAAACTCCTCCTTGAGATAAGCCGTCATTCGAAATTGTCAGACGCTGCTGCGCGGACGGGCCTCGATGCGACAACGGTCGGGCGGCGCCTGCGGCGGCTTGAGGCAGATCTTGGCCTGTCGCTGTTTGAGCGCACGCGGCGGGGCCATGTCCTGACCTCTGCCGGCGAAGAGATTGTCGCCAAGGCCGAAGCGATCGAGCAGTCTGCCCTGGAGATTTATGCGCAGGCCGATACGGGCGGGATGGAAGCAAGCGGGCGCGTGCGCCTTGGCGTCACTGAAGGGCTCGCCAACAGCCTGATCGCACCGACGCTGGCGGGTTTTCGGGACAAGTATCCAGCGATCGCACTCGACCTCATCGCGATGTCAGGATTTGCAAGCGTGCCCAAGCGCGAAGCTGATATGGCGATCATGCTGGCCCGCCCGACCTCGGGGCGCCTCAAAGTGCGCAAGCTGTCCGACTATGCCCTTTACCTGTTCGCCAGCCCTGACTATCTCGCACGTAGGGGGACACCGCGCACGCCGCAGAATCTGTCGGATCACACCCTTATCGGCTATGTCGACGATCTCATCTATTCGCCGCAATTGCGCTATCACGCAGAGATCGCGCCGGACCTCTCCCTGCAATATTGCAGCCCCTCCATCATTGCGCAGCTACAGATGGCGCGCGCCGGGCTTGGGATTGCCGTCCTGCCGAACTTCATGGCAGCGCGGGACAAGGCGCTTCAACCGGTTCTGAAAGACAAGGTTCGGGTCCAGCGCAGCTTCTGGCTAAGCCTTCATGAGGACCTTGCCCCGCTCGCGCGCATTCGGGCGCTCAGCGACTTTCTGGCCGAGCTTTTCGAAACAAATAGGGATCTGGTCCTGCCCAGCGAACTTTAAGCGCGTCAGAGCATAGCGGTATCGGCCGGCTGGCCGAGAAATAGCCGCCCCGTCGTCTCCCAGGTCGATGCGCCAACCATTATATGCTGGGTGGCGACATGGACATCACGGAACCGGCGCTGAATGGGCGACTGGCTGTATACGGCGGTGCCGCCTGCAAGCTCATAGATCCTGTCGACGGCGCGCTTTGCCGATTGCACCGCGCTGGTCGTCGCAAGGCGAAGATCGCGGCGGGTGTCGATACTGACGGGACCTTCAAGTGCCGCGGCCCAGGCCGCTTCAATCGCTTCATAGAAAAACGCCCGACCCTGGCGGATATCAGCCTCTGCCAGGGCTACATCGCGGTGGGTAAGGGCTTTCTCGGCGAGCGTCTTGCGGCTGCCAGACGGTTTCTTGGCGCCAGCAAGGTCATAGAAATCCTCTAGCGCACCGCGCGCGGCGCCGAGAGCAACAGAAGCGATCCCGATCGCCAGCAGGCCAAAGGCTGGGAACCGGAAGATCGCCTCATCCTGACGCGTCCGGCCAAAGCCCCTCGTCACACGGTCCGCCGGAACGAAGGCATCGCGGACTTCAAAATCTGTCGAGCCGGTCCCTTTGAGACCCGTGACATGCCAGGTATCGATAAAATGGAGCTGGTCAGCGGCAAAGATTGGCGCCAGCTGGATGGGTCCGCCCTTGTCGGACATGACGAGCTCGCCATCCTTATTTGCAAGAAAGCAGCCGCCGCTCACCCAGTCAGCATTCTGACTTCCAGAGCCCCACGCCCAGCGACCATTGACGCGATAGCCTCTCACGCCGTCCTGTTCTGCCTCAACCGCACGCCCCATCGGCGCGAAGACCCCAGCCGTAATGACGCCGGGGGCATTCAGCAGCTGCCGGACGCTCTCGCTTTCAGAGAAAGCCATGCCCAAAGCGGCCGTGGTCGCGATGAAACTACACCAGGCCGGCGCCGCATCACCTTGCGCAAGTGCCTCTATTGCAGCGGCATAATCAACAGGAGACACGGCCGCGCCCCCATCGACCAGTGGGTTGCACATGGCGTAAAAGCCGGACCGCGAAAGCTCATCGGCAAGGTCCTGAGGCAGCTTTCGGCCTACCTCAGCTTCGTCCGCGCGTTCGCCCAGCACGGTCTGGAGGCCGCGCGCCTTCTCGGCGAGGTTTTCCTGTCCGGAAATCTGCGCATGATTTGAATCTGCGGCCATCTCTTTCCTCCGTTTTTCGAAAGCATACAGGAAGAGACGGGTGTTCCGAAGAGAAAGCGGACAATGGAAAAAATTATGAGCCGGAATCAAAAAAGCCCCTGACCGAAATCAGGGGCTTATTGGGTGCGGGAGTAGGATTTGAACCTACGACCTTCAGGTTATGAGCCTGACGAGCTACCGGACTGCTCCATCCCGCGTCAGCTTCTTGTCAGAACCGAAACTCTCGGCCCTGAAAACACAAATCCGGCCACTGGGGCCGGACTGCGTCGTGAACCGGCTTTAGGCGGCCGGCCACGCTCCGCCCGGAGGCGGTAAATGTAAGGAAAAGACCTGTCTGCAAGTTATTTGTTTTACGCTTCGCCCATTTCAGCGGACCCGGCAGCGACTTACTCTCCCACGCCTTAAGACGCAGTACCATCAGCGCAAGGGGACTTAACGACCGAGTTCGGAATGGGATCGGGTGTGGAACCCCCGCCATAACCACCGGGTCGGCAGAAATGGGCAAGGCGCAAAAACCAACATGTCACTTGTGCTCACTATGGAGCATGTACCACTTTTTATCAGAGGTGTTTTGATCTGAAAACTTCAAGCGGTGGTGCATTCACCACCGCACACGAAGCTTCGCAAGATCAAGCCTATCGAGCAATTAGTACTGGTTAGCTCCACGCCTCGCGGCGCGTCCACACCCAGCCTATCGACGTCGTCGTCTACGACGGCTCTCAAGGGAAACCTGGTTTTGAGGTGGGTTTCTCGCTTAGATGCATTCAGCGATTATCCCGTCCATACATAGCTACCCTGCTGCGCGGCTGGCGCCACGACAGGTCCACCAGAGGTATGTCCATCCCGGTCCTCTCGTACTAAGGACAGATCCTCTCAAGTTTCCAACACCCACGGCAGATAGGGACCAAACTGTCTCACGACGTTCTGAACCCAGCTCACGTACCACTTTAATCGGCGAACAGCCGAACCCTTGGGACCTGCTCCAGCCCCAGGATGTGATGAGCCGACATCGAGGTGCCAAACGATGCCGTCGATATGGACTCTTGGGCATCATCAGCCTGTTATCCCCGGAGTACCTTTTATTCGTTGAGCGATGGCCCTTCCACTCGGGACCACCGGATCACTATGACCGACTTTCGTCTCTGCTCGAGTTGTCACTCTCGCAGTCAGGCAAGCTTATGCCATTGCACTCAACAGACGATGTCCGACCGTCTTGAGCTTACCATCGCGCGCCTCCGTTACTCTTTAGGAGGCGACCGCCCCAGTCAAACTGCCCACCATGCTGGGTCCCGTCCCCATCCAGGGGAGCGGTTAGACATCACAAAGAGTAAGGGTGGTATTTCAAGGACGGCTCCACTCAGACTAGCGCCCAAGCTTCAAAGCCTCCCACCTATCCTACACATACACTTTATGATGCCACAGCAAAGCTGCAGTAAAGGTTCACAGGGTCTTTCCGTCTGACCGCGGGTACCCCGCATCTTCACGGGGAATTCAATTTCGCTGAGTCGATGCTGGAGACAGTGGGGAAGTCGTTACGCCATTCGTGCAGGTCGGAACTTACCCGACAAGGAATTTCGCTACCTTAGGACCGTTATAGTTACGGCCGCCGTTCACCGGGGCTTCAATTCGGAGCTTGCACTCCTCCTTTTAACCTTCCGGCACCGGGCAGGCGTCAGACTGTATACGTCGCCTTACGGCTTCG
This sequence comes from Henriciella marina DSM 19595, assembly GCF_000376805.1. Lineage (NCBI taxonomy): Bacteria > Pseudomonadati > Pseudomonadota > Alphaproteobacteria > Hyphomonadales > Hyphomonadaceae > Henriciella > Henriciella marina. The sequence goes on from NZ_AQXT01000002.1 coordinate 1,566,832, forward strand.
CACAGCCCTGTGTTTTTGATAAACAGTCGCAACCCCCTGGTCTGTGCCCCTCATAGCTGGTTGCCCAGTATGAGGCCTCCTTCTCCCGAAGTTACGGAGGTAATTTGCCGAGTTCCTTCAGCATCGTTCTCTCAAGCGCCTTGGCATGCTCTGCCTGTCCACCTGTGTCGGTTTAGGGTACGGTCTTGCGGGAGGGCTATTTCCAGGGACTTCCAGGCCGCCTTTCCAATCCAATAAGGAAAGACAACTTTCGAAATCCGTCACACACTCCCAGGCCACAGAATATTAACTGTGTTCCCATCGACTACGCCTTTCGGCCTCGCCTTAGGGGCCGGCTAACCCTGCGCAGATTAGCTTTACGCAGGAACCCTTGGACTTTCGGCGAGCGGGTCTCTCACCCGCTTTATCGCTACTCATGTCAGCATTCTCACTTCTGATACCTCCAGCATCCCTCACAGGACACCTTCACAGGCTTACAGAACGCTCCGCTACCGCTCCAATGGAGCCCACGATTTCGGTATATAGCTTTAGCCCCGTTACATTTTCGGCGCAGGGTCGCTTGATGAGTGAGCTGTTACGCTTTCTTTAAAGGATGGCTGCTTCTAAGCCAACCTCCTCATTGTCTAAGCAACCCCACATCCTTTCACACTTAGCTATAATTTGGGGACCTTAATCGGTGGTCAGGGTTGTTTCCCTCTTCACCACGGACGTTAGCACCCGTGGTGTGTCTGCCATGCATAACTTCCTGGTATTCGGAGTTTGGTAAGATTTGGTAAGCCGGTGAGGCCCCCTAGTCCATCCAGTGCTCTACCCCCAGGAGTCTTAATCATGACGCTCTACCTAAATAGATTTCGCGGAGAACCAGCTATCAGCAGATTTGATTGGCCTTTCACCCCTAGGCACAAGTCATCCGAGTATTTTTCAACATACAACGGTTCGGCCCTCCAGTGGGTGTTACCCCACCTTCAGCCTGCTCATGCATAGATCATCTGCCTTCGGGTCTAATGCTACGTACTCAGTCGCCCTATTCAGACTCGCTTTCGCTACGCCTACACCTAACGGCTTAAGCTTGCACGCAACACTAAGTCGCTGACCCATTATACAAAAGGTACGGTGTCACTCCGAAGAGCTCCACCTGCTTGTAGGCATCCGGTTTCAGGTACTATTTCACTCCCCTCGTCGGGGTGCTTTTCATCTTTCCCTCACGGTACTAGTTCACTATCGGTCGGTAAGGAGTACTTAGGCTTGGAGGGTGGTCCCCCCATGTTCAGACAGGATTTCACGTGTCCCGCCCTACTCTAAACGGTCTTCATTTTACGGATACGGGACTATCACCCACTACGGTTGAGCTTCCCAGCTCATTCTCCTTATTTCAGACCAGGCCTGGTCCGCGTTCGCTCGCCACTACTAACGGAGTCTCAATTGATGTCCTTTCCTCCGGGTACTTAGATGTTTCAATTCCCCGGGTTTGCTTTTCAACACCTATGTATTCAGTGTGAAATACCTCACTAGTGAAATGAAAGACCAAAAGCTGACGCGAACGCCAGCCTGTAGTCTCCCATCTCGGAGGTGGGTTTCCCCATTCGGAAATCACGGGATCAAAGGGTGCTCTCGCCTCCCCCGTGCTTATCGCAGAGTGCCACGTCCTTCATCGCCTCTTACCGCCAAGACATCCCCCGGATGCCCTTTTGACGCTTGATCTCATTCGAAACTCGTGTGCGGAGGTGAATGCACGAGAACGTGCATCACATATCCGCTCACAATTTCAGATCAGACATGTTGGTTTCTTGCAGACTGACCCTTTGGCGCAGGCTTTTTATGTCACACTCCGGTGACACCCGCGTTGTTCGGCTGAAGCTGGCATCACCAGACCCAATTTGGGTCGAGCGGCAATGCTAGCCGGATCAGTCTTTCCCTTACGATTTACAAACATCCCGGACACGAGGTCCGGAAACTTAGATCTTCTTTCATTCGCTTTACTGCGCACACCACTCAAGAATGGTGGAGCCTAGCGGGATCGAACCGCTGACCTCCTGAATGCAAATCAGGCGCTCTCCCAGCTGAGCTAAGGCCCCAAAACCAGTCTTTAAGCTTCGGCATAGGGCCCGGCGCACTCCCTCTGGGTCGTGGTGGGCCGAGATGGAGTTGAACCATCGACCTCACGCTTATCAGGCGTGCGCTCTAACCACCTGAGCTACCGGCCCTTTTACCAGGACCCGGGGGCTCGCTGAACTATGCCGTCCAGCTGGCCGGCACGGCGAATGAAGGAAGAGAAACGAAGACGGCATAAACGACCGCATATGTTTTGCTGTCAGAGCAAGCTCTGCAGCGATTGTCTATAAGAACTTTCGAAGCCTGGCGAACCAGACAATCAGAAAGCATCCTTAGAAAGGAGGTGATCCAGCCGCAGGTTCCCCTACGGCTACCTTGTTACGACTTCATCCCAGTCGCTGAACCTACCGTGGCCTGCTGCCTCCGAAGTTAGCGCACAGTCTTCGGGTAGATCCAACTCCCATGATGTGACGGGCGGTGTGTACAAGGCCCGGGAACGTATTCACCGTGGCATGCTGATCCACGATTACTAGCGATTCCAACTTCATGCCCTCGAGTTGCAGAGGACAATCTGAACTGAGACAGCTTTTTGGGATTATCCCATTGTCACTGCCATTGTAGCACGTGTGTAGCCCCGCGTGTAAGGGCCATGAGGACTTGACGTCATCCCCGCCTTCCTCCGGCTTAGCACCGGCAGTTTCCTTAGAGTGCCCACCCAAACGTGCTGGCAACTAAGGATAAGGGTTGCGCTCGTTGCGGGACTTAACCCAACATCTCACGACACGAGCTGACGACAGCCATGCAGCACCTGTGCACCTGCCAACTAAATGAAGGAAACCATCTCTGGTAACCAAACAGGGCATGTCAAACGCGGGTAAGGTTCTGCGCGTTGCTTCGAATTAAACCACATGCTCCACCGCTTGTGCGGGCCCCCGTCAATTTCTTTGAGTTTTAACCTTGCGGCCGTACTCCCCAGGCGGAATGCTTAATGCGTTAGCTGCGTCACCTGTATGCATGCACACAGACAACTAGCATTCATCGTTTACGGTGTGGACTACCAGGGTATCTAATCCTGTTTGCTCCCCACACTTTCGCGCCTCAGCGTCAGTACCAGTCCAGTTAGCCGCCTTCGCCACTGGTGTTCCACCGAATATCTACGAATTTCACCTCTACACTCGGTATTCCGCTAACCTCTCCTGGTCTCTAGGCTGCCAGTTCCAAATGCAATTCCAGAGTTGAGCTCTGGGCTTTCACATCTGGCTTAACAGCCCGCCTACGCGCGCTTTACGCCCAGTAATTCCGAACAACGCTAGCCCCCTTCGTATTACCGCGGCTGCTGGCACGAAGTTAGCCGGGGCTTCTTTACCAGGTACTGTCATTATCATCCCTGGCGAAAGAATTTTACAACCCTAAGGCCTTCATCATTCACGCGGCATGGCTGCATCAGGCTTTCGCCCATTGTGCAAGATTCCCCACTGCTGCCTCCCGTAGGAGTCTGGGCCGTGTCTCAGTCCCAGTGTGGCTGATCATCCTCTCAGACCAGCTATAGATCGTAGTCTTGGTAGGCCATTACCCCACCAACAAACTAATCTAACGCGGGCCGATCTTTCACCGATAAATCTTTCCCCCGAAGGGCGTATACGGTATTACCTTCCGTTTCCAGAAGCTATTCCGTAGTGAAAGGCACGTTCCCACGCGTTACTCACCCGTCTGCCACTATGTCGTTCGACTTGCATGTGTTAAGCCTGCCGCCAGCGTTCGTTCTGAGCCAGAATCAAACTCTCAGGTTGATTGTCCGATCTGACGTAATCCGTCTCAGGAAATTGAGACGGCAATTGCTGATTGCAATTTGCGTTTTGACGGGAAACCCTTTTCACAAAACCACCGGCCGAAACCGACAGTAGTGAAAGGTATTTCCTTGAAACGCATCGTCATGATCGTATTGGAGCCCTGAGGCTCCGCTAGCCGCTCATGCCGCCTGCGTTTCTCTTCCATAATCCTACGATGTCAAACAACCGGGCCGAGGCCCTTTTTCCTCTGCGGCAGCAACCTGCCCCGCTTCGGAAGTGGCGGCTTATATGGGCCACCGTTTTCCCCGTCAACACCCTTTTTTGCGCTTTCTGCAGAACTTCGCAGTGAACCGCGAAACCTGCAATTTTCAAAGCGCAGACCCTGTTACGAATGCCGCGAAAGCGGCCCGATCCAGGTGGGCGTCTTCAGGAGAGAGGCGGCATATATGGGGCCTACCAAACTCCGTCAACTCCCTTTTCTGCACCCTCTGCAGTAGACCGACACAAGGTCGAAAAACCGCAGATTTTCAAAGCACACCCGGTAGCTCGTGGACCGTTAGATCCGTTCGCTCCGGAAGGTTGTCTCCAAGAAGGAGAGCGGCTTCTATGGGCCACTCAACTCCCCGTCAACTCCCTTTTTTGCACCCTCTGCAGTAAGCCGACACAAGGCCGAAAACCGCAGAATTTCAAAGCGCATCCCGTAGCTCGTGGACCGTTAGATCCGCTTGCTCCGGAAGGTTGTCTCCAAGAAGGAGAGCGGCTTCTATGGGCCACTCAGCTCCCCGTCAACAACCCTTCTGCACTCCGCTGCAGCTTTTGGGCAGAAGCCCCGAAACCGCAGAATAAGAAGCACAAACCGAAACCTCGAAGCTCTCGCGAACCCCGTTTTTCCGGTGGGTCTTTCCAGAAGAAGAGCGGCTTCTATTTGCCGGTCCCACTTCCGTCAACAACCCTTCTGCACTCCCCTGACAGTAGAAGCAGCTCGCACTGCCAACCTGCCATTTTGGCGCAAAACGCTGCCGTGTTGAACCGACTATTAACCGGCCCAGCAAGAACAGAGGCGTTTCAGATGGAACAGACCATATAGAATCTGTTCGCCTCTCTTGGCAAGCCCTAATATCACCCGAGAGGCGATTACTGGCCCTTTATATACTCGACCATGGCGTCTGCCTCAGCGCGCGTTTCCTCGATCTTCCACTTAACGAGGTCACCGATCGAGATAATGCCGGCAAGCTTGCCGTCGCGCATGACCGGTAGATGGCGCACCCTGCGGTCGGTCATCCGGGCAAGGCACTGGTCCAGGCTCTCTGCCGGATTGGCTGTGATGACACCGCGCGTCATGGATTCTTCGACACTCATATTGAGGGCCTCAGCCCCGTGGCGCGCGACCTGTCTCAGAATATCCCTTTCAGACAAGACACCTGCGAGATCGTCTCCGTTCACGGCAACAACGGCGCCGATGCGCGCATCATCGAGAAAACGTGCTGCATCGCCCAGCGTCTTTGACGCCTCTATCGTCAGGACCTCGCCACCCTTCATCTTGAGTATCTGCTCTATCAGCATGCCATCCTCCGTGTTTCTTTTTGTTTTGGTACATTCTGCATAACACACGCGCGCACTCACGCGAAGGAATCACCCCGAAAAGGTGGTCGGGCCGTTGACGCAATTCGGCACAAATCCCGCATTCCCGAGCGTATAATCCCCAGCATCGGCGGGGGAATGTTCCCCAAGGAGGCGAAAACCCGGCACAGCGCTCCCGCGAATTGGCACACGCATTGCAACCGATCTCTCCATCAACCCCAAAAGGGATCGGCAGATGAAAAACATTATGTACCTTATCACCGGACTGGCCGGCTTCGCAGCAGCCGCAGGCATTGCGCCTGCGCCAGCCGCAAACGCCCAGGCAGCGTCCAGCGCGTCACAGTTTGAGCGCCCTTATGGTTTTGCCCCCGGACAAGAAAGCCAGCCGTTTACCGCAGCTTCACGCGATGCGAGTAATAACCGCGTCATTATCAATGGCTTGATCAATGGCGGCACCGGACTTGGAACCGGCCTCTATACAGGCTGGGGACAGACGGAAGGCGCACCGGGCATGCTTGGATCCGGCACTGCAATCGGAAATCAGCTCAACGTCGTCACGAACGGTAACAACAACACCGTCATCATCGACTCTACGCAGATCAACAATGGCGACCAATCGGTCGTTCTCAATGGGGAGCTCGACCTCAAATGATTACTCTCGCCAAAGCAAAGAAACCTTTCGCCAAAAGGCTTTCGGGAACCGTTATGGCTGGCGCCATGCTCGCTTCAGGTTGCGTGTCACCAATCGCTGGCCCGGGTGGCAACTATGCAAGCCCGATCGGCAACGCGCCGGTCACCGCGAACCCGACGCCCTATTCTGACGGTCTCGTCTGTATGGGTCATTACTCGCGCCAGAGCGGTTATGCCGCCCCGCGAATCGCTGTTGGCCGAATTCTCGACTATACCGGCAAGGCAGACTTTGAAGGTGGCCGCCGCGTCACCCAGGGCGCATCGCTGATGGCGATCTCCGCCTTTGCGAAAGCCGGGGCCCGCCTGGTTGAGCGTTTTGACACCTCTGTCTCCGAGCTTGAGCTGAAATATGCCAATAACCGCCTGATCGGCGACGATGTGGCCGAAGACTTCCGCCGCATCAATGCGGGCTCGATCCCGGGTTCGGACTATTACCTGATCGGCGGCATCACGGAGCTCAACTACAATATTCGCTCTGTCGGCGGTGAGGCCTTTGTCGGCGACACCGACGCGATGGACCCGAAAGGCTCCATTGGCGCCAAGCTTTATGTGATCAATGTGGGCCTCGATCTTCGTCTCGTTGAGACCGAGAGCCTCGAAGTCGTCGACGTGATTTCCTACCAGAAGCAGATCATCGGCCGCGAAGTGTCCCTCGGCGTGTTCGATTTTGCCAATGGCAATGTGTTCGACATCGGTGTCGGCGGCCGCGCGCAGGAGCCTATCCAGCTCGCGATTCGCTCGGTTCTCGAACGGGCCGTCCTGGAAATGATGGCGAATCTCTATGCAGCGCCGACCTCGGATGTCTGTGCTCTGACAGCAGGTGGCATCTCCACCAACAGTGTCACCGGCGACTTCCGCCCGGCTGGCGCGCCACTTGAAGAGTATAACGGACCATCCCGTCAGTCTGTTTCGGCCTGGCACAATCGCCGCGACCCAGGCCTGCGCGGACGCAACTAGATCCGCCGCAGGACCTTTTAGACCGCTTCATGGAGGCCAGAATGCCCAAGACAGCAACAAGACTATCGGCCCTTTTCGCCATCGCCGTCTCTACATCGGCCATGGCAGCCGCTCAGGACTGGGAATACATCCCTTATATGGGTGACGATTCGGCAGCAGCCGACGCCCAGTCCAGCAGCACGCCTGCCACCGGGACGATCGATCAGGTCCAGTTCGGCGATGTCTGGGCAGACATGGACGTCCAGCTTCCAGAGCACACACCAAACGGTGTTTCGACATCGACCACTGTCGGCAACCTCGCAAATGCGACGCGCCACGCCGGCGACATCGACAGCGAAGTCCGTCAGAGCTTTGATGCCACCTCGCGTGCCACCAACAGCGTTCGCGGCTATTCGGTCGGGACGGGCGTATCGACGACCACCGCTTATGCCAATGCATCGTCTGCTGGCACCAATTACGGCGCCAACAGCTCCTATGCACAGCAGGAGGCCGCAGGCTCGGTCGAGGCTAATAGCCGTATCGAGCTCTATCAGGCGAATCAGGTCGCAAGTGCCTCGACCGCTGTCGCCAACGTTTCGACCAACGACAATAATGACGGCTTCAGCATCGCTGACCAGACACAGTACAGCGCCGCTGACGTCACGTCGGAGACCGACGCGGACATGTGGCAGAACGGGACATCTGCGTCCTTCGCAACCACAGCTGGCGGCAACGCATCGTCATCGACGGGCTATACCAGCACGAATTACAACCGCGCCCTTCAGAAGACCGAAGACGGCACCCGCATTTCCGGTTCGACCGACGTCTATATGAAGGACGGTACGAACGTGACCGCCGCAACCAACAGCTTCGGCAACTCCGCCACGGTCCATAATGAGTGGGGTTATGCCACGCTCGGGATCGACGGCGCGCCAACAAAGCAGGACAACCAGGCCGATGTCGACGCACAGTCCTATGTGACGCTCGATCACTGGAGCGGCTATGCCAATTCCAGCTCCTACGGCGTCGGTAACTCTGCGCTCATTTCCAATGTCGGGTCTGACACAGTCATGTATGCCGACCAGTCCAACAGCGGGACCGTCTACAGCTATGCCAAGCTCGACGGCGCCTCCTGGACGGGCGGCACCGGCGTCGTGACGTCCACAGCTGTCGGTAACGCTGCAACCGCCACCGTCTGTAATTTCTGTAGCGAAGGCGCCGTTGGCGGCCGCGTCAATCAGGTGAATACGGGCGCGGTCATTGCCCAGGGCCAGGCGAACACGAACTATGGCGGAGGCATTTATGGCTCAGCCAGCGCAATTGGCAACGCCGCCACTATTCAGTCGCTTGGCACGGAGTAAATCCAGCCCTGACGACTGAGGATCTGCCGATCCAAGGCCCCTGCCCTCGCAAGACGGCAGGGGTTTTGATTCGTGGGCCTATAATTTGGGTAGTCAGCCAGAGGAAAACCTGGCCTATCAGGGAGGCCTTGCCCCCCCTAGGGGTTTTACATAAGCCCAGATTTATCAGGCTGGCTGGCCTCGGCACAGCTTCGATTCGCCAATCTGCGCGCGCCGCCTAGATGGCCATTCATGCTTACACGTCTTTTCCTCGCACTCATCGCCATTCTCTTCACCGGTTTCGGGCTCTGGTCGCTGATCGACCCGATCGGCATGACCTCCCGCCTCGACGTAAATGTCAGCGGGCCGAACGCGCTGTTCGAGATGCGCGGCATATTTGGTGGGGTCAGCCTCGCGGCGGCCGGCCTGACAGCTGCCGGTGCCCTGATGCCAGCGCGCTACGAGCGCCCAGCGCTCTGGCTGCTTGTGGTGTATATGGGCGGCTACACGCTCGCCCGGCTCGTCTCGCTCATCGTTGGCGACAGCCCGACATTCAATGGCTGGGCCTTCGCAAGCTTCGAGGTTCTAAGTTTCATACTGGCGAGCCTCGCCCTTATCGCGCGCAAAAAACCCTAGAAAAAAGCCCCGCCAGCAGAACTGGCGGGGCTTTTCATTCTGGTATGTGGGTCAGAGCCTAGAAGTTGACCTTCAGCTCTGCGCCATACATGGCCGGAACGCCTGGATAGACGGCATTGGTGCCGGTCTGCTCAGGGACGCCAAAGGCGAGCATATTGTAGTACTCGTCGGTGATGTTCTCACCGAAGACCGAGAACTCCCACTGCCCATCGCGCGACTGGATGCCAACGCGTGCGCCGAAGAGCGCATACGCGTCATTATCGGTCAGGCCAGCTGACGTCACAGACAGTGCGGTCTCGGAGTTGTAACGCGCATTCACGTGGAACAGCGCTTCGAGGTTATCGGAGACGGGGTAGAGATAGGTCCCCGATGCCGTCACCACATGCTCAGGCACGTTGACCAGCTGCTCACCGCCGGGTGCCAGCAGCGTCAGTGCCCCGGTGCCAGATGGCACGAGGATGTCGCCCTGCCGCTCAGCCTTCGTATAGGCATAGCCGCCCTGGAAGGTCAGGCCGTCAGCCGGTGCGAACGATGTGTCGAGTTCCAGGCCGTAGCTTTCAACATCAGAGTTGAAGGTCCGGAAGTTCGTGCCCGTGAAGAGGTTCTCCTGGAAGTCGGTCACATCCTGATAGAATATGGCGCCGTTCAGCGTCGCATTCAGGTCCTGGAAGCTTGATTTCCAACCAATTTCAAAGGCGTCGACCGTTTCGGAATCGAATTGCAGGTCGGTCGGCTGTGGACCATTGCCGCCAAACAGCACGCTGTCGAAACCGGAGCGGTCAAGGTTGTAACCGCCAGCCTTGTAGCCGCGCGAGTAGGACGCATAGGTCATGAAGTCCGGCGAGAACTCATAGGCGAGTTTCGCTGTGCCGCTGACCGTCGTTTCGTCGAACTTGTCGGAGTCAGAAACGCTGAACTCACTGTTCACGGCCGGGTTACAGACAAGAAGCGCAAGATCGCCAAGAGCAACTGCGACGCCAGGCTGGGCTGCGAAGAAGTTACATGGCGTGACATTGCCATCGAGGTCGTACTCGACCTCTTTTTCTTCGTAGTTGCCACGCACACCGACGGTCGCCGTCAGGCGATCGGTGATTTCGATTTCATTGTGCGTGAAGAGCGCGAAAGCGTTCGTCGTCTGCTCGAAATCATCGGTGTCCTGACCCTGGCCCGGCTGGAAGCCCGGCACGAAGAACGGCACCGTGCCTGGCGTGCCCGGTGCTGCAGGAGCGCCGGTCAGCGGGTTGATATTGCCAAGCAGGGACGGAACGACCGTGCCCGATGGGTCGAGGCTGCCGAAGATCTGGCCGCCAGCTGCACCGAACGCCACAAGGTCGGTATAGAGATTGGCTTGCGTCCCGACGCGGATCGTGTCGGTATAGCTCGTCTCCTGGTTCATGTAGAACCCACCAACCAGCCAGTCGAGCCGGCCATAGGTGTCCTGCAGGCGAACTTCCTGGGTGAACGTCTTGTCGCCGATCATCGTGCCGTCGCGATAAGCGCGGTCGATGCCGGAAAAGTCGATGTCCTGGTCGCGCAGGGCGTCCCAGTCACGATAGGACGTGATGGTTGTCAGGTTCGCATCACCGAAGACGCGGTTGCGGTACTCAGCCGAGATACCCCATTCCTCGACATCGTCAGAGACATCGCGGTTTGGCGAAATGGCCACTTTCAGATCTTCAGGATCGGCGGTCGGAATACCGACCAGGCCGAGACGCGCGGCGCCTGCATTGACGGCTGCGCCCAGTGGACCTGGGTTAAAGTTCACAGCGACACAGCAGTCTTCGCTGGTCTGGCCGTAATCAGCGATCACGCGAAGGCTGGCATCGCCTTCTTCAAACAGCATCTGGCCACGCATCAGGAAGCGGTTCAGATTGTTAAACTCACGGCCGCTGTTCACGTCGTCGATATAACCATCGCGCTCACGGCGTAGAAGATCGACACGGACAGCCACATTGTCCGAAATCGGACCGGTGACCATCGCCTCGCCGCTATACATATTGTAGTTGCCGAAGCCGGCTTTCAGATAGGCCTCAGGCTCAAATTGAGGCTTGGCCGTGTTGATAGACACAACACCGGCTGAGGTGTTGCGGCCGAACAGCGTGCCCTGAGGGCCGCGCAGCACTTCGATGCTGGCAAGTTCCGGCATTTCAGAGAGGGCAATACCCGTCTTCGTGCGAACAACGCCATCGATCAGGACGCCGACAGCTGGCTCAAAGCCTGGATTGTTCGAGCCGGTACCAACGCCGCGGATCGAGATGCTCGTGCCGGATGCTGCGGACTCAGACTGCGAAATCTGAACCGATGGTGCGATCTGCTCAATGTCATTCAGGCGGGCGACGCCTGTGTCTTCGAGAAGCGATGCGTCGAAGGCAGTCACCGAAACCGGCACATCCTGGACGGTCGTGCCGGACCGACGGGTCGCTTCGACAACAACAGCGTTCAGACGGCGCTGGCCATCGTCTGCTTGCTCGGTTTCCTGCGCCGATGCGGACAGGACAGGGGTAGTCATCAGTGCGGCGAGGCCAACACCTGCGCAGAGCGAGAACTTCATCGCCTGCGACTTTCTGGAAGGTCTGGGAAGGAACCTCATCTAACGTCTCCAAAAGTCTGTTTTATTATTTTTATGAGCCTCAGACGGACTCTCTGCCCCTTTAGCAGCGCCATGCAGCAATGCAACCCTGGAAGTCGCTAACTAAACAATCCGTCAGGGTGCAGCGCACAAACCGGAACGAAAAACACCGCGCAAATGTTGCGCGGCGTCTCTCCCAGTCCGCGTCAGAGACGCGGCCCCACACTGAGCTATTTTCGCTAGTAGACGCCCTGGCCGACGCCACCATCAAAGACCATGGCACGGCCAGCCGCCTGACGAACACGTTGAACTTCGCGCGTCACTTCTTTCATGACGGTGCGCGTCTTTGGAACGCAGACTTCTTCGGCGACGCGCGCTTCAACCACCTTGATGCCTGGGCCATAGCGGCGCAGGAGCGAGCGCTCGTTACAGTCGCGTTGAGGCGTTTGCGGGGCGCAAGTCAGATCGCCGCCCGGGCGGTGCACGAGGGCCTCGCCCTTGGAGCAGGCCATCGTCTGGCCGTGATCGAAGCTCGCATGTCCGTCTGCGACCTTGCCGAGGGTGACCTGAAGACGTGTGCCCGCAAGGCAGCGGAAGACTTCACCATTATAGGAAGAGGCAATATTCTGGCCGCCATCGACCTGGGAGGCCGGGTGAGGCGCGCCCATGTCATCAATGCAGACAGCCTGTACGGCGCGGTAGGCCATGCGGTAGCTGACCTGATCGACGCAATATTCTTCGGTCGTCGGCACCTGCTCCGTCACGGTGTCGGTATAGGTTTCCTCAGCGCCGCTGACGTTCAACGTGCCAATCGAGCTGACGCCGACCGGGGCCGGGCCGCCGAAACCACCACCGCCGCCTGCATAGGCAATGACTTCGCTGGACGCAGAAGCGCCTGCGGTCACATTCAGATAGCTTTGCGCGGAGACGTTCAAATTGCCGCCATTCACATTCACGTTCGTGCCGCCGATTGTGATGTTCGGACCAGCGACGTTCACGCCTGGGACATTGAGGCCATGGCCCTTACCGCCTTGGCAGCAGGCCGATCCATGACCACCGCCATTATAAGTCGGGGTCGGCGGCGGGGTCGGCTTGCAGGTGTTACAGCCGCCGCCGCCATTGCTGCCGGCCCAGGCAAGGCCTGACAGGGTGACGATAACTGCGGCGCCAGCGCCGGCAAACAGACTGTGTCGTGTTGAAACGCGCATGAGGTGTCTCCGTGGGTCTTCCCCTGAGGAGAAGCACAGAGCATGCCATTTCTCGCTTCATTCGCGAAAAATGTTCCGATGACGGAAATTCGGGTGTCCCAGGGCGGTGTTTGAACTGGCCCATTGCTTGCGAAGTGGGAGGGCGACCGCTCGGCGGCCGACAGACGCTCAACAGATTGACTGACGATAATAGAAGCAGGCTTACATGCTCGATAGAACACTTCATCCTAACAGCCAGACGCTGCTTTCAGCCTGGCAGCGCATGAGTATTGCTGCGTCTGATGTGCCGACAGGCCCGACGACACGGGATCATCCGGACCTGATCGAGCGTCTCTTTGTGATCCAGCAGGAAGGCGAAGACCAGTGGCTCTTCCGCACCGCGGGTGTTCAACTCCAGTCGTCGCTTGGCCGCGAACTGGCCGATCATGACTTCCTTGGTGTCTGGACCGGGCATGACCGGGCAATGCTGTCTCATCTTCTGAAGATGATTTCGCTGGAAAAACTGCCAGGTATTGTTCGCGCACGAGGCGAGTCGCTGACTGGTGAACGCGTCGATATCGAGATGACGCTGGCACCGCTGGCAAAACCGCCGCACCAGGAAACCGGCACGCGGATCCTGGGCCTCTATCAATCGCTTGGCGGCGAAACCTTCTTGCGCGGGCGACCGGTCTGGCGCCATCGCCTGACCGCTATCTACCCGCCTGATACGCGCAAGAGCGAACCTCGCCTCAAACTGGTGGCGAGCAACGACTAGCCGTCGATCCGGGTCAGTCCTGATTTGAAGCGTTTCCAATTGTCGACATAGACCTGCGCCGAAGCCGCAATCATCTGTGCGGCATTTTCATCCAGTTGCCGCACGACCTTGCCCGGTGATCCCATCACGAGAGAGTTATCGGGGATTTCCTTGCCTTCGGGTATCAGGGAGTGTGCCCCGATAATGCAGTTCTTGCCGATCTTGGCCCGATTGAGGATGGTTGAGCCGATCCCGATCAGCGTGCCATCAGCAACACTGCATCCATGCAGCATGACCATGTGGCCGACCGTTACATTCTTTCCGATCGTCAGCGGGACACCATGGTCGGTGTGCAGCACGCTGCCGTCCTGAATGTTGGAATTCTCGCCAATCTCGATCGGGTCATTGTCCCCGCGCAGGACAGCATTGAACCAGATGCTGGCATTCTCCTTCAGAATCACCCGGCCAAGAACCGTCGCATTCTCGGCGACCCAGTAATTTCCGCTTTCCGGTGTGACCGGTTTGACGCCATCGAGATCATAAAGTGCCATATTGCGGGCTCCCTTTGTCATAAAACTTTATTGGCCTGAGCGGACTGGTTAACCGCGGCTTAATACTGGTAATCTCTAATGGTGTTGAGATTCGCGAGGCAAGTGCTGATGGTCCAGAGACCATTCCTTCCACCTACGCCGCCCGGGCCCCCTTCAGGGTCTGGCGCCAGTCTCTCCCGCGTTCTTCGTCACCGCCCGGCAATTTGCCCGGCGGTTTTTTTGTGCCCGAAAAGGAGATCCTCATGGGTAAGCGTGCTGCAGCCAAGCGTCAGAAAGCCAGAACCGATATGGGAGCCGTAGGCCTTCCCGGTGAAATGGGCGGCAAATCCAGACAGGAGGCACGGCTATACGCCATTAATGGCGGCTGGCACCCTGATGATGCCGACAAGGTACGCAACCCGAATACGCCGCGCGATCAGCGTTATCAGAAAACCGTCAAACCCCGCTCTGAAAACCAGGCCCGCCTCATGAAGGCACTTGAGACCAAATCACTGGTCTGCGCGCTCGGCCCGGCAGGCACCGGCAAGACATATCTTGCCATCTGCAAGGCGGTCGAAGCGCTCCAGTCCGGCAAGGTTGCCCGCATCATTCTTTCGCGGCCAGCCGTCGAGGCAGGCGAGCAGATCGGATTCCTCCCCGGTGCCATGGAAGACAAGCTCGCGCCATATCTGCGCCCGCTTTACGACGCGCTTGCCGACAGGCTCTCGCCTCAGCAACTCAAACACATGATGGGCGAAGGCCTGATCGAGATTGCGCCTATCGGTTTCATGCGTGGGCGCACGCTGAACAATTCCTTCGTCGTCATCGATGAGGCACAGAACTGCACCTATACCCAGCTCAAGATGCTGCTCACCCGGCTTGGCTGGCACTCGACCATGGCCGTCACAGGCGACCCGAACCAGTCCGACCTGCTGCCATCGCTTTCGGGTCTGGCACAGGCGGCGGAGAAACTCGCTGGCCTGTCAGATGCAGAAATCATCTATCTCGAAGGCCAGGACATCGTTCGTCATCCGCTCGTGGCGGAAATGCTCGGCGTTCTCTGACCTCGGTGACAGTCGAATAATTATCAGCGGGCGGCCAGAAAGGTCGCCCGTTTCATTTTGGGACTGGTCATTATTGCGAGGGCCGCTCGTCCCCTGCCCGATTTATCTCGCCGTAGAGCCATGCACCCGCCTCCGCGACGCTATCGCGGTCCAGATCGACACGCGAATTGGCTTTGCGCATCAGCTCGGTCGAAATCTGACCCTCAAGACTTTCCAGTATATTCAGGAGCGCGGTGTTTTCGCGCCCCCCCGGTGAAACAAGCATGAAGGCATCATAAGGCGGCAGGATCGCGCGCGTGTCTTCAAGCAGCACAAGGTCGAACGCATCGATACGCCCATCGGTCGTATAGGCGGTGATCATGCCGACCTCACCGCGCCGGACCGCGTCATACATGAAAGCCGAATCCATGCTGCGGATCGACAGGGCGTCGAGACCGTAGGCATCGCGGGTGCGTGTCCATTCGGGACGTCCGAAAAATTCAGGATCGCTTGCGACCGAGAGCGGCTTGCCCGCGACGTCCCCGATTGTCTCAAGATCATACTGCGCTGCCGTTTCGGGACTGGTCGCAAAGGCGTAAGCGTTCTCGAAGCCAAGCTTGCCGAGCGCCAGAACCCCTTCCTGCTCCAGCAACCAGGACGTCACCCGCGCATACATTTCAGAGCGCTGCGCTGGCGCGTCCTGTTTCATCAGGCTGGCCCAGACCGTGCCGGTATAGTCGATATAAACATCGATCGAATTGTTGGCGAGCGCATCGAACGCGACCGTTGTGCCAAGTCCATCACGGGGGCGGACCGTTGCACCTTCGGCCTCAAGTGTGCGGCGCAGAACATCTGCCAGGATATACTGTTCGGTGAAGCCCTTGCTGCCAACCGTGATCGTCTGACCCGCAAGCGGCAGCTCAGCGCTGGTCTCGCCGGTATTGCTGACACGCGAAGATCCCGCTGTCCCCGGGCCAATTGACACAAATACCGTCAGCGCCGGCAGGATGATCAGCACTAGGCCAACTGCGCCTGCGATTGCATGTGAGCGCTTTCGGTCACGCGCGGATTTCTCGAACTGCGCGATGATCTGGTCGAGCGCCAGCGCCAGCGCTGCCGAAACGAGACATCCGAAAAGCACCGCCGTCCAGTTTCGGGTCTGAAGCCCCTGGAAAATATAATTGCCGAGGCTGCGCGCCCCGACGGGGGTGGATAGGGTTGCCGTGCCAACCACCCAGGCCGAAGCGGTGCGCAATCCTGCAACAATCACCGGTGCCGCAAGCGGCAGATCGATTTCGCGAAGCCGCTGGCGCGCTGTCATCCCGACAGCCAGCGCAGCCTCGCGCACATCATTGTCGACGCCGCCAAGGCCGACGATCGTATTCCTCAGCATCGGCAGGATGGAATAAAGCGACAGCGCAGCAAAGGCTGGCCAGAAACCGATCATGCCGCCCATGAGCGGGACCATAAGCGCCAGTAGCGCGATCCCCGGAACGGTCTGGATCACACTCGCCGTCGCAAGGGCTGGACCCGCCACATAGGTCTGCCGTGCCGACAGAATTCCCGCTGGTATGGAAATAATGAGCCCTGTCAGGAGCGCGCCAAGCGCAAGCTGAAGGTGGCCTGCATAATTTGCCGGAAAGACGGCAAGCTCTTCTGACAGAAATCCGCTCATCGGCTCTGTTCCTTGAAAGCGTCCCCAACCGTGGCAGCCAGCTGTCGCGGCGCGGCCAGAAGCTCTCTCACCGTGTCGTTCGCCGGGCTGGAAATAAGCTCGGACGGCGGGCCCATCTGGATGATCCGGCCCCCATCCATGACTGCAACACGGTCCCCGAGCCGCAGGGCCTCGGCAAAATCATGCGTGACAAGAACAGCAGCAAAGCCGAGCTCGGAACGAAGCCGCGCAATGTCGTCGATAAGCCCCGTGCGGGTCAGCGGGTCGAGCGCTGCGAACGGTTCATCCATGAGGATGATGTCGGGCTCTCCCGCAAGCGCACGTGCCAGGCCGACACGCTGGCGTTCCCCGCCCGATAGCTCGGCCGGATATCGGTCTGCATAGGTCGCCGCAGGCAGACCCGCCATGGACAGGAGCTGGTCCAGCTTCCTGGCTTTGCGCGTCTCCTCCCATCCCAGAAGGCGGGGGGTAACGAGGACATTTTCAGCGACTGTGCGATGGGGAAAAAGCCCGGCGCTCTGAATGACGAAACCGATGCGGCGGCGCCATTCATGCGCGGGCATATCATAGGCGCTGATACCGGCAAGGCGCACTTCGCCCTCATCGGGCTCAATCAGCCGGTTCAGCATCTTCAGCGTCGTGGTTTTCCCACAGCCTGAATGACCGATCAGCGCGAGCGTCTCGCCCGATGCGAGCTCAAAGCTCACCTCATCGACAACCCGGGTCTCACCAAATTTCTTGCTGAGGCCCTCAGCAGACAGAAGCGCGGTGCTCAGTCGCCCAGATCCTCTGACAGTACAGTCATCTGGAACTGGTAAGAGGTCTCGCCTTCATCTACATCCTTGTAGATCACGGCAATAAATTCCGAACCAAGATACACCTCGACCGAATCATCGGTCTGCGACCGCGTCACCAGACGGATCTCAGGGTTAAGCTTGTTCTTGAGGTAGGCTTCGAGAAGCTGTGTTTCGTTCTTCTTCAGGTCTTCGCTCATCATCGTCTCCTGTATTGGCGAAGAGAGCTATATCAATTGTCGCTCCGCTGGAACGGGGAGGGAGCGGATTTCCTCAGTTCTTGGAATAGGTAGGTGGCACGTCTTCGGCCGGGTCGAAGCTGCGGCGCTTGAACTCGTCATCGTCTTTTACAGGATTGGCGAGCCGCCACATCATGGCAAAGATCCAGGCGATAAACTCAACGACGGCACGGGCGATCAGCGTCATCAGGATACCGAAGATCGTCGTCTCATTCACGAAATTGCGGAACACCGCCACGGCTGTCTGCGGCAGGTCAGGGTTCCTGATTATATCGAGATTGGCGATCCAGTTCGCTGCATCATTCACCTGGTTGAGCTGCCGCGGAAAAAAGACGATCCCGAGCAGCATCAGGATGATTACCATGAAGAACGTCGCAACGATCTTCGTCGATACAATTGAAAAACCGCCGAGCAGTCTGAGCATGAGGAATCATCCCCCCCTGTGCATGTTCAGGAAGTTCTATGCGAATCTCATGCCGATATCCAGCCGCTCAGGAGGATTCTGGCAATGTCTGATCCATGTTGCGCGCTGGCGCTTCGCCTTCGCCGCCCACGACACGGGCCGGCACACCGGCCACGGTCGTGCGGGCCGCCACGTCCTTCAGCACCACGCTGCCTGCGGCGATCTTTGCCTCATCGCCGACATGAATGTTGCCGAGCACCTTGGCACCGACCGATACAAGCACACCGCGCCCGATCTTCGGGTGGCGATCGCCGACCTCCTTGCCGGTGCCGCCGAGGGTGACGCCCTGCAGGATGGAACAGCCATCGCCGACCTCTGCGGTTTCGCCGATCGTGATGTTGGTTGCGTGGTCCAGCATGACGCCGGCGCCCATCTTTACCGCTGGGTGAATATCGACACCAAAGCGCTCACTCGCGCGCGACTGCAGGTGAAACGCAAGCGTCTCACGCCCCTCACGCCAGAGCCGGTTGGCAATGCGCTGGGTTTGCAGCGCCAGGAATCCCTTGAAGAACAGAAAGGGCTGCAGCATGCCGCGGCAGGCCGGGTCACGTTCCAGAACGGCCTGCATGTCACGTTCGGCTGCTTCGACCAGCCAGTGCTCCTGATCATAGCAGTGCGCGATGACATGGCGCACCTGCTGAGCCCCGATCTCCGGCCCGGCCAGTTTCTCGGCCAGATGAAAGGCGAGCGCCTGACAGATCGTGTCATGGGAGAGGATCGCTGCATCAATGTAACTTGCGAGCGCCGGTTCATCGGCTGCAGCGGCCTTGGCCTCAAACCTTAGACGCCGCCATGGCGGCGGCGGTGCGCCGATATCGGGATTGTCAGCCATAATCGCAGCTTTCCAGTTATTCTCGGTCTAGCACATGGATGACGCGGCGAGCGGCTTCAAGGTTTCAGCTTGCAATCAGGACGCATGGTCTTTGGGGATATACCGGATCGCAAAGCCGTTTCGAAGCGTGCGAACCACTTCACCCTTGAGATGGCCAACCGTGACGAGCTCACCAATAAAAGGCGCGGGCCCCTCGGACTCAAATGCCGCGCCCGTCAGCGAAATGTCGATTGTGCGGCACTGCAGGACGCGTCCATCTGCGCGGCTTACCAGGGCTGGTCCGCCAGCGGCATAACGCGGCGCGACGCGGTCATCCTCGAGACCAAGCGGTTTCTTGTTGGCAAGCCATGTCAGCCGGTCTGCGATCTTGTCCTTCTTGCGCGCGGTCACATTGAACCGAACGGCAAAGCCATCTTCCGTCATGCGGACAACATCTGACTCGATACGGCCAAGATCGTCGAGATAACAGACAATCCTGGTCTCCAATGGAGGTTTCTGGCGCGAGACAAAGCACGCGCCGCCACAGGAAATGTTTCGGGTGAGAACACCGTGATCGCGTGTGCCTTCGGCCAGAAACCGGCCGCTCAAAGCAATCGAAACACGTTTGTTACGGCGCTTGTCCTTGCGCAATTCACTTGCCGCGCGCTTGCGCGCGGGTCTTTCCTTTAGAGCGTCCAATTCGGCCTCCTGGCCTGGAATCCTGCCGTCATGACGATGGCGCACCTTCCGAAATCCTACGCCCGGTGTCTTCACAAATGGTTGATGCGAACGATAAAGTTGACACGCACGTCACGAAACAGGAAACCCACCTGGAGGGAGATACAACATGCCGGATTCTGGAAGATTTGATTACATTATTGTCGGAGCCGGCAGCGCTGGGTGTGTGCTCGCCAACCGGCTGAGCGCCGATCCCGATGTCCGCGTTTGCCTGATCGAGGCAGGCGGCAAGGACAAGAGCCTGATGATCCGCATGCCTGCAGGTGTCGGCGGCCTTATCAAGGATGCAGGCCCGTACAATTGGGGTTTCTATACGGATCCGCAGAAACATATGAATGACCGCAAGCTCTGGTGGCCGCGCGGCAAGGGCTGGGGCGGCTCATCTTCCATCAATGGCATGATCTACATTCGCGGGCACGCGCGCGATTATGACCAATGGCGACAGTCGGGCCTCCGCGGATGGGGTTATGCCGATGTCCTGCCCTATTTCCGCCGGTCGGAAGGCTATCGCGGCAAAGCCGACATGCATCATGGCAGCGATGGCCCGCTCGTTGTGGAAGACAGCCCGCTGGATTCCATCGCCTATGACAGCTTCATCAAGTCCGGCCAGGAAGCCGGCTATCCCTACACGCCTGATTTCAATGGCGCAGACCAGGAAGGCGTTGGCCCCTATCAGCGCACCATCAACGATGGCGAACGCTGGAGCACGGCGCGGGCCTTCCTTCATCCAGTCCTGAAAGACCGGCCGAATCTGACCGTCATGTCGACAGCCCTCGTCTCGAAGGTCCGGTTTGAAGGCAAACGCGCGATCGGCATTGAGACCGTTGCAGCAAAGGGCGCCGAACCCGAATTCGTGCGCGCAGAGCGTGAAGTCCTGATCTGCGCAGGCGCGGTTCAGTCACCCCAGATCCTCAAACTGTCCGGTGTCGGCCCCGCCGCAGAGCTGCGCGAACACGGCATCGATGTCGTCGCAGATATCGCGCAGGTCGGCGAAAACCTGCAGGACCACCTCGATGTCACGGTCATTCACAAGATGACCCAGAAAATCTCGGCCTATTCGCGTCAGGCAGGGCTGAAGAAAATTGCTGTCGGCCTCAACTACCTCCTGCGCAAACAGGGCGCAGGCCGCGACAATTTCCTGCAGGCAGGCGGCTTCCTGAAATCGCGCGAAGGCCTCGACCGGCCGGACCTCCAGCTTCACTACGTCAACGCAATCATGATGGAACATGCACGCCAGCAGGTAAAAGCCGACGGTTTTACCATCCATGCCTGCCAGCTGCGTCCAGAGAGCCGCGGCAACGTCACCCTCGCCAGTGCAGACCCGTTCGATCATCCGCGCATCGATCCGAATTATCTGGCAACCGAAGAAGACCGCCGCGCCATGCGCGAAGGGGTGAAGATCTGCCGCGACATTGCTGGCCAGAATGCTTTCAATGCCATTCGCGGCGACGAGATCATGCCGGGTCAGAGCGTCAAGACAGACGCCGAGATCGACGCCTTCATCCGCGAGACCGGTGAAACGATCTACCACCCGGTTGGCACGGTACGCATGGGGGCAGACGAGGCGGCCCCGCTGGACCCTGAGCTTCGCGTACGCGGTGTTGAAGGTCTGCGTGTCATTGATGCGTCGGTCATGCCAACGCTGATCGGCGGCAATACCAATGCGCCGACCATCATGGTCGCAGAGAAAGCTTCGGACATGATCCGGGGTGTTCCAGCGCCAACCCCGGCAGAGATCGCAGAGCCAGCCTAGTCGACGTTGGCGTCCCAGACGCGGCGGATATGAACATCGGCTTCGGGTCCAAGATTGAGCCAGGCCAGCCGGCCTGACGAGGCGTTTGCGATCATGACCTGGTCCGATGAGGTGACCGTCTGCTTCAGGCGATCGCGCAACTTGGCCTGTTTCACAGTTGACCGCAGCGCCCAGACGCCCGGCATGATCTCGGCGAACTTGCCGAGCCGGTTGATGGCGCTGATGAGCTGCATTTCGCCCGTCCCCGTCAGCTTTGCGATGATGAGATAGTTCGACGGCTCGCCGGCCGCCTCTGCATCGACGGAGGGGCGCAGGCTCGCTTTGAGGCTCTGCACCAGTGGCTGGTGTTCCTGCGCCGGAATAAACGCTCCGCCATCACCCTCGGCCACCTGCGTCCCAGCGCCAATCCGCCGCTCACGGATAAAGCCCTGCATCTGGCCCAGTGTATAAGGCCCATAGACATTGTCATTGACCAGAACGCGCCATTCGGGCGGGTCGATCTCAGAGAGGTCCAGGGCAGTATCAGAAGACATGGGTCTATTGGGCTCGCCGGGTTGGAGACGATTGAGTGTCTGGTGTCACCTACCGCAGGAAAGGTAATCAGCCCGTTACAGCCGCCCGGAAATACGTACGCTTTCGCGCACCTGAGACCTCATTATGAGGAATGCGGCAGAGGCTCGTATCGCCGTCCTCTCAACCGGGCGACGAGGCGCCGCCCCGGCTTCATCGTCATCAGCCTGTAGGCCGCAGGCGTGAAGTAGAGCGCCAGAAGGGCCGATCCGGCAACACCGCCCGCAATCGCCGTCGCGAGCGGCAGCCAGAAGACGTCGCCGGCCAGAATGATTGGCACGAAGCCGCCCATCGTCGTCAGTGTGGTTGCCACGATGTGGCGGGTGGCATCGACCACCACTTCCCGCTGTGCCAGCACATCATCTGCGCGCGCCGCCGCATTCCCCTGCAGCAGCGACAGGACCACGATCGAACTGTTGATCGAGATACCAAGCAGGCCAAGCGACCCGACAATCGCATTAAAGCCAAGCGGCAGGTTGAACATCCAGACGCCGCCAAAGGCGAGGCCCACCGAGAGGAATCCCGTCAGCAGGATGAGCATCGACAGCCGGAATGAGTTGAAGACCAGGCTCACGGCGCCCGCCATGATGATGATAAGCGGCACCGCCAGTGACATCAAATTCGTCATCGCCTCGGTTCGGGTCTCTGCCTCGCCGCCGAGCAGGATGTCATAGCCCGGCGGTGGCTCGAAGCCGGACGCTTCCAGCGAGGCCGCAAATTGTGCCTGGATTGGCGGCGGCAATGAGAAAGGTTCGGTGAAGCCAAAAATCTGGTTCACCCGCCGCCCATCCAGTCTTGTGATGACCGCCGTCTGGGGATCGAGCGTGATGTCGCCCAGCGTGGCAAGCGGGGTCCCGGCGCCATCTAGCCCAGCCCCAATTGTCATCGCCCGAAGATCAGACAGCTGCGAGCGGCGGTCTGCATTTGCGATCACACGCACAGGGATTTCCTCGATCCCCTCGAGGATCGACCCGGCGGGCACGCCCTCCAGCTCTGCGCGAACATCACTTGCAAGGCCGGCAAGTCTTTCGCCAGACATGGCGGTGGCAGCCTCGTCGGCGCGAATTGTAACGATAGGTGCACCCAGCTGCAGGCTGGCCTGCGTATAGGTGATGCCCGGCGTCGCCGACAGAATGCGGCGCGTCTCATTGCCAAGACGGTTCAGCGTTTCGAGGCTGTCGCCGCGAATATTGAACTCGATGGGCGCTGGCACAGGCGGGCCTTGCTCGAACGGCAATGCAAGGAATTGCGCCCCCGGAAACTCAAGGCGCAGCTCATCCTGTATCTGCCGCACCATCCGGCGCGTCGACTGGTTGTCGGTCAGCTGAACCCAGCCGGACGCAAAGCCCGGAACGCCCTGCGTGTTGTTGAACGCATTATAGTAGACGCGCGGCGCCGATTCCCCGAGCGTGAAGTTGACCAGCTCGACACTGTCGTAATCATTCAGCAGCTGCGTCGCGCGCAGGGCGGCGCGCTCTGCCTCGCCGATGGTCGCCGTGGCTGGCAGGCTGATCTCCACCTGAAACTGGTCGCGCTCGGTCTGGGGAAAGAATTGAACCGGCAGGCTACCGCCAAGGGCAAAGCCGATCAGGGCGGGAACCAGCCCGATGGCGAGGCCGAGCGGCGGGAATTTCAGCACCGCGCCAACCGTCCAGCGATATCCGTCCGTCACGGCATCTATCGAAATGCCATCGCGCAGCCAGTTCTTGCGCTCACCAACCTTGCGGACACGGTCGAAACGGCCCGCAAGAAACGGAATAATCGTCATTGAAAGTGCAAAGGACGCGATCACTGAGAAGATCACCGACACACCAAGCATGCCAATGAACTCTCCCGCCGCGCCGGGCATGAGGGCAATCGGCGCAAAGGCCAGCGCCGTCGTCAGGGTGGAGGCAAAGAGAGGCCCGAACAGCTTTTTAAGCGCAATGTCGATCGCCTCGACAACACTGTGGCCTCGCCCACGCTCCTGATCGTACTCGTCATAGACCACAATCGCATTGTCGATCAGCAGGCCAAGCGAGATGACAAGTCCGGTCACCGACATCTGGTGCAACGGATAACCGAAGACGTTGAACAGGATGAGGACCAGCGCGATGGTCAGTGGCAGGGCCGCGCCAACCACAAATGCCGCGCGCCAGCCCATGACGAGGAAGAGCGCGAGAAAGACAATGACGGAGGAGAAAGCAAGGTTCTGCGCCAGCCCGTTCAGGCGCGCCCCGGTATATTCGCTTTGATCAAAGAGAAGCTGGACATCAATCGCTGCTGGCGAGGCAGCATCGAACTCGGCAACCACGGCCCGCGCGCGTTCGGCCCATTGATCGACGCGCTGATTGGGCTGGATGAACGCACTGACGACGACGGACCGGCGGCCATTGGTGAAATTCATCACCCTGGCCGGATCTTCGATGCCTTTGCGGACCTCGGCGATATCCCCCACGCGTAACGCACTGCCATCGGCGCGCTGGAGCAGAGGAACCGAGCGAATTCGCGCTATGCCGTCAAACGCGCCGCCAATCTCGATGCCCACATCGGCCCGGTCTCCGCGCACCTGCCCGGCCGGGGCCTTGGCATCTGACAAACCGATCAGCCGGGCGGCGTCATTCATGCTGAGACCGGCCGCGGCCAGTGCATCTGAATCGACGACCACGCGCACTTCCTCGCGCGGCAGGCCGTAGACTTCGGTCTCCTCAGTACCGGAGAGGTTCTGAAAGCGGTCTGCCAGGTTTCGCGACAGCCGCGACATGACCGCCAGCTCCGGCTCTCCTTCTCCAGACCAGACAAGCCCGACAAGCATGGTCGACGCGCCGACATACTGGCGCTCGATCTGCGGGAAACTTGTACCGGACGGCAGATTAGCACGCGCGCCATCGACCTTTGCCCGCACCAGCGTCCAGGCATCATCCACTTCGGCTTCGCTCAGCCCCTCATCCATGGAGAGGGAAATCTGCGACACATTCTGGCGGGAGACAGACTGGACTTCATCGACTTCAGGCAATTCCCGTATCGCCGTCTCGATAGGATCGGTAATCGTGGCCTCGATCCGCTCGGCGTCCGCGCCGGGCAAAGTCGTCAGCACATAGCCAAAGCGCTCGACCAGCGTCGGGTCTTCCTGGCGTCCGAGTGTCAGCAGGGAGCCGATTGCACCGGCCAGAATTATCAGAATGGCAAGAATGCTGAGCCGGGGGAGCCGATAGAAAAGCGTGCGCATCAGTCCAGCCCTATCCCTCAGTCGCCAGGCCAGATGCCAGAGGCACTAACCGCGGCGAGATCAATTGGCCCGGGGCAACACGTTGAAGCCCGTCAACGATAATTCGGTCTCCGTCTTCGATTGCCCCGCGCACAAAAACGCGGTCGCCATCAGTCTGCACAACCTCGACCAGGCCCGGCCGGGCGACCCAGCCATCATTTTCAGGGCTCGCAATATAAAGCGACCAGAGACCGCGCTGCCCCTCTGCCAGCGCCGAAACCGGAAGCCAGAGCCCGTTCTCCTGAACGTCACGGGAAACCGACAGCCGGACCACAGCCCCCACCGAAATGCTGGCAGCGTCAATAATATCAAAAACGGTTGTCACACTGCGCTGGCCAGCATCGATCACACCGGTGACCGATCGAAGCCGCGCATCAACGGGACCGATATCCGTGCTCAGCGTGTAAATATCACCGGGCTCGAGCGCGGCAGCGAGCGGCGCCGGCAGGCCGATACGGGCCTCCAGCGCGCCCGTCTCGACGAGCTGGAAGATCGGCGCCCCTTGCGGCGCAATCGCGCCCTCATCGAAATTGCGGGCTGTGATCATGCCGGGATACGGCGCTCTGATACTGGCAAGATCGATCTGCACACGCAGCGTATCGGCCCGCGCCCGCGCCGCCTCGATCCGCGCATCTGCCGTCGCCGCCTGCGCAAGCGCTTCATCGACCCGTTGCTGCGAAACATGGCCCCGCTCGAGCAGGGTCTGCTGGCGCTCGACCGTATTCATCGCCAGTGCATGAGAGGCTTTGGCTTCATTGACCTGCGCTTCAGCTGAGACAAGCTGCGAGCGGACCGCGCGGGTATCCAGAACGGCCAGTATCTGGCCGTCCGTGACCCGGTCGCCGACATCGACGTTCAGCGCAGCGATGCGTCCGCCATCGGAGAATCCAAGCTCACTTGACCGGCGCGGCTGGACGATGCCTGTAAATTTCTCGTCCAGGGCCAGCGAAGACTGCATGTTCGCAACGACGACATCCACACTCAGCGGTGTGGGGTTTTCGCTGATGACCAGCGGCCCTTCACTCGAACGCTGGCTGAGCACGAATACCGAAAGCAGTGCCACGCCAATGGCAATGACCGCGATAAAAAGGAGCCCTTTCAGGAAGCTTGGTCGTGCGGTGCGATCTTGGTCGTATCCGGTCATGTTGTTCCTCCTGCGCCCGCTTCGAGGCTGCGAACGACAAGGTCTGCGTGAAAATCGATGAAACTGCTCTGGTCCATTCCCGCTGGCATGGACGCGGTCGCCGGAAAGCCGGGAAGATGGGCGATCATCATGGCAAGGCCGTGGATCGAGGCCCAGACGGATTTTGCGGCGTCGACGGAATCGAGATCAGCCCTGAAATGACCGGTGTCGATCCCCTCACGCATCATGTCTGTGAGGACGCCGAAAGCCTGGCCCTTATTTGTCTGATCGAATGCCTGATCGTGGTGCGCGCTGGCTTCATTTTCACTGGCAACCCCGGAAAAGGCGGCGACATAATGATGCGGCTTCTCGATCGCGACGCGCACATAGCCTGCCGTGCACCGTCTGGCGCGATTGGCGAAAGGCTCATTCCTGTCGGCCATCTCATGCACGATGGCGAGAAGCCTGCCGAAAAAGGACTCCTTCAGCACCTCGACGAGGTCGTCCTTGGAGTCGAAATACTTGTAGATTGCGGCTGGGGAGTAATCGATTTCATCGGCGATGCGACGAATGGAGAGGCCTGCCTCCCCTTCCTCGGCAAAGACACGCTCGGCAGCCTCGAGGATCGCACCGCGCACACGCAGACGGCGTCGCTCGGCCGGAGTGATTTCGCTGTCCTGCATGCCCCCTCGCCCCTCAAAGACCCGCAGCGTCAACATACTCGAACTGTCATCACTTAGCAATAGCTGTTCATTTTGTGAACGCTGTTCACTATCAACACCTGCGCGGCGGAAATTTCGGTGTTTACCTGTTTCAATCCAGCGCCGGCTTCCTATTCTTGAACACATGACAAAACTCTTCCCGGACGCCCCACCCGTTGGCACCGCCATGAAAGCCACCCAGGAAAGCGAAGAGGCGCGCCGCTTCCTTGCCCTTCGCCGGTCGGCGAACAAGGCGTTCCTCGGTGAGCCGGGCCCCAATCCTCAAACGCTGAATGATATTCTTACGGCCGCGACACGCGTTCCGGATCACCGGAGGCTGTCGCCTTGGCGCTTCATCGTTCTGGAGGGCGAGGCCCGCACCGCTTTCGCCGAGAAAGCCGCTCGCGTACAAAGGGAAGAAAACGAATTTGCCAGTGACGGCGATCTCGACGCGACCAGGGCCCTGCCAATGCGCGCGCCTACGGTTGTGGTGCTTGTCTCAAGCCCAAAGGACGACAACCGGACCCCCGTCTGGGAGCAAGAGCTTTCCGTCGGTGCGCTGGGCCACAATCTGCTGCTGAGCGCGAATGCCGCCGGGTTCGCAGGCTGCTGGCTCACCGAATGGATCAGTTTCTCCGACGGGATCAACAGGGTGCTCGGCCTCGAAAAAGGCGAGCGTATCGCAGGCTATTTCTACCTCGGGACAGCCACGGCCGATCCGCAGGAGCGCGCACGTCCTGATGCCAACGCGCTTATTTCCCGCTGGACCGGTTAAGCCGGGCAAAGGCCAGCAGCAAAGCTAGTCCGACGCATTCAGCTGGTCGCGCACAGCCTTGCGGTTCAACTTGCCGACCGCGGTCTTGGGGATAGCGTCGACGAAAACGACGCGCCGGGGGCGCTTATACGAGGCGACCCGCTCGCCCACGAACGCCGTCAGCGTGTCGCCATCGGCAGTTTCGCCGGGTTTGAGGGCGACGACAGCAGTCACCGCTTCTACCCACTTTTCATCCTGCACGCCGACGACTGCACATTCGGCCACGGACGGATGCGCCATCAGGATATCCTCGATCTCGCGCGGATAGACATTGTATCCCCCGGTGATGATCATGTCCGAGGTCCGGTCGCGCAGATAGAGCAACCCAGTCTCATCGAACTGGCCAAGATCGCGGGTGCGCATCCACCCGTCACCCATCATCATCTGCGCATTGAGGTCCGGCGCATTGTGATAGCCCGCCAACATGGAAGGCGCGCGCACCGCGATCTCACCCGGTTCGCCGGGTGCCACATCTTCGCCTGCCTCATCGACAAGCCTGATCTCGACGTCCAGCGCAGGCCGCCCGCACGCGCCGAGCGCCTCGCCTTCATGATCCTCAGGCCGCAGGACGGCCACCGCCAGCGGACACTCGGTCTGTCCATAATACTGCCAGAAACGCTCGCGCCCCCACGCCGTCATGGCTTGCTCGATCACAGGCCGCGGCATGGGCGAGGCCCCATATATCACCTGCTTCAGCCGCGATCCGGCAACCGCGCCAAAATCGGGATGCCCCAGAAGCATCTGCAGCATGGTCGGGACGAGGTTGATGGCGGTGACGTCATGCTCGTGAATGGCCTTCAGATAAGCAGATGGTTCGAACTGGCTCATGATGACCGTGCGAGCACCGCGCAGCCAGAACGGCAGGACAAAGACCCCGCTTGCATGGATCAGCGAGGCGGCATGCAGCATCGTGTCGCCAGGCACCGGGTCGATGAGGTTCAGAAGGACATTCCTGCAGATCGCAGCATAGGAAGCCTGCGTGTGCTGGGCGGCTTTCAGCGTGCCGGTCGTGCCAGAGGTGAAAAGCGTCAGGACCACATCATCCGCCGCCACTTTCACATTGGGCTCTTCATCGCTCGCGCCCGCCGCTTCGCCGAGCAGTCCTTCCCCTTCATGGCCAAGGGGCAGGCAGACGAGGCCGGGCACCGCTTTCTCAATTGCCTCAGCCGCGCCCGCCAGATCCGGCCCGTAAACCAGCCGCGTGCAACCTGTATCCTCCAGCATCCTCGCATGCTCGGGTACCGACAGGCGCGCATTCAGTGGCACGCGGTTGATGCCTGCCTTCGCGCAGGCGAAATCGAGTGGCACGCTGTAGAGACCATTATTGACAAGCAGGCCCAGCCGGTCACCGTGCGCCAGCCCCCTCGCGGCAAATGTATTGGCCAGCTGGTTCGTCGCCCGGTGCACCTCGGCAAAGCTCAGCGACTTGTCCTGAAACACAATCGCTTCACGCTCCGGCGCGCCGCGGCCGCCGCGATTGATAAGGTCCACATAATTGGGCGACATTGGTGTTCTCCTGCCAGATTCTCTGATTGGCAGACCTGCTATCGCGGGCCGTCGTGCCACGCAAATTATCGGTTAGGAGAGACCGAATAGCGCCTCGCTCTCGGCCAGGAAGCTATCGCCACCCTTGGTGATCCCGGACACACGGCCCGGCGCTTCGGCAAGCGCTGTCTCGGCAAAGAACCCCGCAAGCGCCGTCATCCGCCCCCGCAAAGACGAATTATCGGCGCGCGCCGATAGCGCGCCTTTGGCAAGATAATGTCCGCCGATGACATCCCCGGCGAGTTCCAGATAAGCAGTTGCGCCAGACAGGCCCTTTTCACGCTCTTCCTTCATCACGCCCTTCATCCAGACGGTTGCCTCATCGAGGGCGTCAGCCGCCGCGACCAGCCTGTCGGCGATCTGGCCAAGCTGCGGATCGTTGGTTTCCCGCGCCGTCCGCGCCGTTTCGCGGACCTCTTCGATCATGTCGGTCATCGCACGACCACCGGCCATGGCAAGCTTGCGTCCGACAAGATCGATGGCTTGAATGCCGTTGGTGCCCTCATAGATCGGCGCAATCCGCGCATCGCGGTAAAGCTGGGCCGCCAGCGTCTCATTCATGAAGCCCATGCCGCCATGGATCTGCACCCCGAAGCTTGCCATCTCGACGCCGGTGTCGGTCGCCCACGCTTTTGCGATCGGGGTCAGCAGTTCCTCGCGCAGGCGGGCCGCTTCACGTGTGGCGTCATCATCGCTCGCATCGGCAAGGTCGGCAGCAACCCCGCACGCATAGCAGATCGCGCGCGCCGCCATGGTGTGCGCGCGCATCGTCGTCAGCGTCCGGCGGACATCTGCGTGGTGAAGAATGGGCGCGGGTCCGTCGACACCTTCGACGCGGCCCTGCTTGCGCTCCTGAGCATAAGCATAGGCGGTCTGATAGGCGGCTTCCGACACGCCAACGCCTTCCAGCCCCACATTCAGGCGCGCCGCATTCATCATCGTGAACATGCAGGCAAGGCCCCTATTCTCCTCACCGACAAGCCAGCCGGTCGCCCCGTCATATTCCATGACGCAGGTCGGGCTGGCGTGAATGCCGATCTTCTTCTCAAGCCCGATACACTTGACGCCATTGCGGTCGCCAAGAGACCCATCTTCATTCACCAGCACCTTCGGCACGACAAATAGCGAGATCCCGCGCGAGCCTTCCGGCGCATCCGGCAGGCGGGCGAGGACAAGATGGATAATATTATCCGTCATGTCGTGATCGCCCCAGGTGATGTAGATCTTCTGGCCGCTGATCTTGTAGGCGCCGTCATCCTGCGGCACCGCTTTCGTCTTCAGGGCGCCAACATCAGAGCCTGCCTGAGGCTCAGTAAGGTTCATCGTCCCTGTCCACTCGCCAGAGATGAGTTTTGGCAAATACTTTTTCTGCTCGGCCTCTGCGCCATGCGCCAGCAGCGCCTCGATCGCGCCTGCGCTCAGCATCGGGCAGAGGCCAAAGCTCATATTCGACCCGTGCAGCATTTCCAGCACCGCATTCGACAGCGTGCGCGGCAGGCCCTGACCGCCCCATTCCACTGGCGCGGCAAGGCCCATCCAGCCGCCTTCGGCAAACTGGCGATAGGCCTCTGCGAACCCATGCGGGGCCACCACACCGTCTCCGGTCAGCTGCGCGCCCTGTTCATCGCCCGGCTGGTTGAGCGGTGCCAGGACATCCGAAGCGAGCTTTCCGGCTTCCTCGAGGATGGGATCGATGAGATCGTCATCGAAGCTTTCGAAATGACTACCCGCCAAGCGATCGATTCCGGCAAGCTTTCTTAGCGCAAAAGCCATGTCCTCAACGGGGGCGCGGTAGCTCATGGGATGCATCTCCGGGATAAGTACTATTCTCTGCGAAGTCTAAAGTTGGGCTAGTCAGGGCTGGTGGGTAGTATATCTAAGATCCCGAAGCGTTCTTGACCATTTTTGAGGAGGTCCGTCCATGCGCGGTATCGTTACAATAGCAGCACTTGCAGCCCTGTCAGCCGCCCCTGCTCTGGCCGAACAGACACTCGAAGGCGTCGATGCGGCAACCTATGAGCTCGACCCGAACCATTCCTTCCTGACGTTCAGCGTCACACATAATGGTATCTCGACCTACACCGTGTACTTCACCGACTTTGATGCCACGCTCGACTTCAACCCGGAAGATCCGGCAGCCTCCACGATCAATGCGACGATCAATCCTGGAGCCGTGGAATCGAACTACCCCGGCGACTACACCGGCACGGTCACAGGCGACCTCAGCTTCCGGGGCGAAACCCGCCCGGTCACTCTCGACGTGACCTATAACGGCATGGCGAACGTGCCGTGGATGGGAGAGCGTGACCTGATCGGCTTTACCGCCACCACCACAATCAACCGGTCCGAGTTCGGCATGGACGCACTCCAGGGCATCATTTCAGATGACGTCACGATCGAGTTCTCCGGCGAATTCACGCAGACCGAATAGCAATCCAGACAATCCAGGGGCTGACACAAGATGAAACTCACAACGACATTTCTCGCCGCTTCGAGCCTCTTGGTTCTTGCGGCCTGTTCGGGCGGCGAGACCGCTCCGGCCGACACTTCTGACACGGACGCAGTTGAGACCGTAGACGCTGAAACAGAGACCGCTGAAGGCGCGATTGCCGACGTTGCGACGGCGACCTATGCCATCGAACCAACGCATGCTTTCCTCACCGCGACCGTCATGCACAACGGCCTCTCGGAATACACGCTGAGTTTTACCAGCTTCGACGGCACGCTGGACTTCAACGCAGAAGACCCTGCCGCCTCCAGCCTCAACTTCACCATTGATCCGGCCTCGGTCTGGGTAAGCTTTCCCGGCGATTACAAGGAAGGCCATCCTGACAGCCCGCACGCCAGCTGGCCCGAAGCGCTCGCGCAGGATGAGAACTTCATGAATGCGGGCGCCTATCCGCAGATCACATTCACCTCGACCGAAGTCACGCGCACAGGCGATATGACTGGCACCGTTACCGGCGACCTCACCTTCCTCGGGGAAACGCGCCCTGTCACGCTGGACGTCGCCTATAATGGCGTCGCGAATGTGCCGTGGCTCGGCGCCCGTGATATTCTCGGCTTCGATGCCACCACGACAATCAGCCGGTCAGAGTTCGGCCAGGAGTCGCTTCCGGGCATGATCTCTGATGAAGTTGTTGTCGAATTTTCCGGCGAATTCCTGCAGACTGAAGCGGCTGAAAGCACGACAGAAACAGACGCCGAATAGGACGCATGACACGCTCACCCCGTTACGCCGCCGTCGCGATTGCCCTTCACTGGGCGATCGCGTTCGGTCTTCTGTTCATGATCTGGCTCGGCTGGAACATGGATGGCAAGGAATCCTGGTTCCAGTTCCATAAATCGGTCGGCATCACGATCCTGCTCCTGACCGTGGCCCGGATCACCTGGCGCCTGCTGAACCCGCCGCCACCCCTGCCAAACGACATGAAACCCTGGGAAAGCAAGGCGAGCCACGCGGTCCATCTCGGCTTTTACGCCCTCATGGTCATCATGCCGCTGACCGGCTGGCTGACCGCCTCGACCTCCTATGATTTCGACATTCCGACCGTTCTATACGGGCTGGTGAGCTGGCCTGACATTCCGGGCGTCGGCTTTCTCTCCAATGAGACCGCGCATGGCATCATCGCCAATATCCATTCCAAGCTCGCCTATGTTCTCTTTGCCCTTCTGGCGCTGCATGTTGGCGGGGCGTTGAAGCATGAGTTCGGTCCCGAAGAAGGCGTCCTCAAACGCATGCTGCCCGGCCTCTTTGGCAAGACAGACCGGCCAAGCCCGCCCCCGCACGGTTTTCTGATCGCCTTCGGCGCGGCCATCGGCGTTTTCGTACTTATCGCCTTCGCGCCAAAACTCTTTTCGGGCAGTCCCAGCCCGTCTGCCGCCACCGCAGGTGAGGTGAACGAGCGCAGCGTGGCGCCCGACTGGACCGTCGATTACGGCCAGTCCTCCATCGCCTTCACCTTCACCCATGAAGGCCAGACCTATGAAGGCGCTTTCAGCGACTGGACCGCCGATATCGCGTTCGACGAAGACCAGCTCGATGCGTCAGACGTTCGCGTGTCCGTGAATACAGCCTCGGCAACAACGCCGAAGAAGCTCTACACAGACAGCCTCAAATCGGCCGAATGGTTCGGCGTCTCCGCCTTTCCGCAAGCGACCGTCGATCTCATCAACTTCGCTGAAACGGGTGACGGATACACCGCAGACGCCACGCTCTCCATCAAGGAGAGCGCCGTCACCGTCCCGTTTGCCTTTACCCTTGAGGATGAAGACGGCGTCACGGTGATGACCGGCGGCACATCGGTTGACCGAACGCCGCTCGACCTCGGCCAGACTTCGGACGCAGGCGCAGACTATGTGTCTGAAACCGTGCGCATCGACGTCCGCGTGACAGCCTCGCCTGCAGGCTGAATGGGTGCTAGGCGACCAGCCATGCAGGCGCCCGTTCTCACACCTGATGCAGCGTCCATCGCCAGGGCCGCCGCCATCCTGAAAGATGGCGGCCTCGTCGCCATGCCGACAGAGACGGTGTATGGCCTCGCCGCAGACGCCGCCAATGCAGATGCGGTCGCAAGGCTCTACGCCGCCAAGGGCAGGCCCGCCTTCAATCCATTGATTGCGCACTGCGCGTCACCAGACGCCGCCTTTTCGCAGGGCAAATTCTCCGATCAGGCACGCAAGCTTGCGGCCGCTTTCTGGCCCGGCCCACTTACCTTCGTTGTCGACGCGGTGGACGCCACCACAGTCTGCGCGCTGGCCCGCGCCGGTCTCGACACGCTCGCCCTCCGCGTTCCTGCGCACCCCGCGGCTCGCGCCCTGCTTGAAGCTTTCGGCGGCCCGCTTGTCGCCCCCTCTGCCAACCCGTCAGGCCGCATAAGCCCGACCCGCGCCGAACATGTCGCGTCTGATATGGGCGACAGGGTAGATCTCATCCTTGATGGTGGCCCGTGTACAGAGGGCATCGAGTCAACCGTCATAGACGCGCGCGGCCCCTCGCCCGTCCTCCTCCGGCAGGGCAGTGTCCTGCCCGAAGACATAGAAAAGGTCTGGCCCGGCCTCTCCAGTGGCGGCGACGGCGACAAGCCGACGTCCCCCGGCCAGCTGCTTCGCCACTACGCCCCCAAAGCAAAGCTGCGCCTCGATGCAGGCGCACCCGAGCCCGGCGAAGCTTTCCTCGGCTTTGGTCCGGTCGAGGCGACGCTGAACCTCTCGCCATCTGGCGATCTCGTCGAAGCGGCCGCCAATCTATTCGCCATGATGCGGACGCTCGACCGCTCCCATACCCGCATCGCCGTTGCACCCATTCCACCCGGAGGCCTGGGCGCCGCGATAAATGATCGGCTAGCCCGCGCCGCCAGGCAGGACTAAAGAGGCAGGATGCATCCTGCTCCCGCTTTCCTCGAAAACGACAGAGCCGTGCTGCTCGACCGGATCACACAGTGGCCGTTCGCGCTCGCCATCGGTGTGATGGAGGGCCGTGCCCATGCCGCCCACACGCCCGTCCTTGCTGGCGATGACGGCACGCTCCGCTTTCACCTGTCTCGCGCCAATCCAGCCGCAGACGCCATCAGACAAAACGCGAGCGCGCTGATCGTCTTCTCAGGACCCCATGATTACATTTCACCCGACTGGTACGGCATGGAGGACCAGGTGCCGACCTGGAACTACCTCTCTGTCGAAGCTGAAGGCCCGGTGACCGTCTGCGACCAGCACGGCTCGGCAGGTTTTCTGAAAGACCTGTCGGACCGCTTCGAACGTGGCCTCGCGCCCAAACCAGCCTGGAGTGTGGACATGATGGATGGAGCGAAGCTCACGCACATGATCGGGGCCATCGAAACCTTCACCCTCCAGCCGGACCGGTTCGAAGGGATCACGAAAATCGCCCAGCACAAGCCAGACGAGGTCCGCCGGCGCGCCGGACGGGCCTTGAAAGAGGCTGGAGGCGATACAACCATTGCCTCAATGATGGAGCGCAAATGATGAACCGACCGAATGCGGATTTCCTGACCGCCGCCAAAGATCTGCTCGGGTCTTCAGGCTGGAGCGAGGACGCCGACAAGCTGGACGAAGCCGCCTCCCCATGGCGCGGCACCAATAAGGGCGAGACGCCCTTCCTTGCCATGCCGGGCTCTACCGAAGAGGCCGCCAAGCTCATCAAACTCTGCGCAGAGCACCGCGTCGCGCTGGTGCCGCAAGGCGGTAATACAGGCCTCGTCGATGGCGGCACGCCGCACGGTGAGATCACTGTTTCGATGCGCCGCATGAGCAAAGTCCGCGGCGTCGACATACGAAACAACTCGATGACCATCGAAGCTGGCGCAACCCTCGTCAGTGCGCAACAGGCCGCCGATGAGGCTGGCCGCTTTTTCCCGCTCTCGCTCGGCTCTGAAGGCCAGGCCAGTATTGGCGGACTGATCTCGACCAATGCGGGCGGCGTCGCGGTTCTGCGCTATGGCATGATGCGCGACCTTCTCCTTGGCCTCGAAGTCGTCCTGCCATCGGGGGAGGTCTGGGACGGACTGTCGGGTCTTCGAAAGAACAATACGGGCTATGACCTGAAACACCTTTTCGCAGGCGCAGAAGGCACGCTCGGCCTCATCACGGCAGCAACGCTGAAGCTTTTCCCCAAGGTCGCAAAAGCCACCGCCTGGGTGACATGCGAAACGGCGGCAAGCGTCGTCGACCTTCTGTCCCTCGTTCGC
Organism: Henriciella marina DSM 19595; assembly: GCF_000376805.1. NCBI lineage: Bacteria > Pseudomonadati > Pseudomonadota > Alphaproteobacteria > Hyphomonadales > Hyphomonadaceae > Henriciella > Henriciella marina. Next base: position 1,603,117 of record NZ_AQXT01000002.1, read on the forward strand.
GACCATGCGGGCGATACCGTCACCAGTTTTGAGATCATTCCTGCCAATGCCATTGAGATGGTCAAAACCGACGTTCCGGACACCCGCGACCCTGCCCCGTCCGACCTGCCCTGGCGGGTTCTCGTCGAAGTCTCCATGGCCAGGGAAGATCAGGCCCGCGAAACCCTGATGGCTGCGCTCGCCGATGGCATCGAAAAAGAACTCGTTGCCGACGTGTTGATTGCCGAAAGCGGCCAGCAGGCTGCGAGCTTCTGGCATATCCGCGAAACCATCCCGCTGTCAAAGCGCGCCTATGGCACAGCGCTCAACCATGATGTCTCGGTGCCTGTGTCGGCCATTCCAGACTTCCTGACCACCACGGAAGCGGCGATCCATAAACTCGTGCCCGAGGCAGAGATTGTCGCCTTTGGTCATGTCGGCGACGGCAATCTCCACTATTCGGCCTGCGCGCCAAAAGACCCGTCGAACACGCAGCTTGCCGACCACGCCCACGACGTGACCCGTATCGTGCATGAGCAGACCATGAAATTCGGCGGCTCGATCAGCGCCGAGCATGGCGTCGGCCGCCTCAAGCGCGATGAGCTTGCCAGCATCCGTCCAAAAGCGGCCACCGACACGATGCGCGCCATCAAGCTCGCGCTGGACCCACAAGGCATCATGAACCCGGGCCGCGTCATTTCGGTCTAAAAGCTGACGGCCTCAGCTCCGGTCGATCAACACCGCAACGAAAAGCGCCGGCTCAGTCCCCTCCACCACCCACGCGTGATTGGTCGCGCGCTGCACGACGACATCACCGGGCTCGATGACCGTCTCACCCTCATCCAGCAGCAGGCGCACGCGCCCCTTCACAAGGATGATCGCGTCCAGCGTGTGGGTCTTGTGCATGGCCGGGTGGCGACTTGTGTCGGGCTGATGGCCGCCAGCTCCCATTTCGACAAAGGCCGCGCGCGTAATCTCCCGCAGCTGTTCCGGCGGCACGGCATCTGGCGCTGGCTCAATCGCGAACCAGCGTATCTTCACGCCGCCTTTCGGAGGTGAGAGCTGCGGTTTTCCCGCGCCATGATCGCTATCGTCTCGCGCATCGAGCGGCCCGGTCGCCTTGCCCGTCCATATCTCGAACAAACCGCCAAGCTCTCCGGTCCGGAACTCAGCCGCCTGCGGCCCGTCGATCACGATCTGCGAGCGCCCGGCTGCGTTTTCTCCCGTCACGATCCTGCGCAGTTTGAAGCCTGTTTCTTCCATGTTTTCCTCCCATTGATGCCACAGCGACTGCCGCAATCTTTATCACCGCCGATCGTGACGGTATTTTCATTCGGAAATTCGGTGAGCGTGAGCATATGTCCTCTTCCCCAAACTGATAATCATTCTTAAGATTTCCGAAGTGAAGATCAGCCTAGCTGGTAGAATGAATACCGACCTGTCCGGAGGATTGGATGTCGAAAATCGCCCGCTCGCTCGCAATACCAAAATCGTGGAAAACGATAGATATGCCCAGTCTTTTCTCGGCCTTCATCTATCCAGCGCTCGGCATCGGGCTGCTCACTACCATGGTGGTGCTCGGCGTTGCCCTGACACAGATTGAGCTGAAGCTCTGGTATCTGCCTCTGTCACTGGGCGTCATCGCGTTTACGATCTTCATCTGCAATGCCGGCATTGGCCCCCTTCACCGCATCATGCAGCACCGGGCCGGCGAACTGGCCTGGCCGGCACAGGTCCTGACCATGGTCAATCTGATGATTGCAATGCAGGGCAATGTGAAGGACTGGGTGAACTATCACTCCCAGCATCACCGCTTTGCCGATGGCCCTGGCGACCCGCACAATCCGTTCGAGAGCAAGCGCTGGGCCTGGGTTGGCTGGATCTTGTTCCGCGACCCGAAAGACACCATGCGCCCGATGCCAATCTGGCTGAAGAACCACCCGGTCATTGTCTGGATGGACGGCTTCTACAATTCGATCTCACTCGTGATCCACCTGCTTATCCCGGCGGCGATCTATCTCATCGTCTGGGCGACCGGCGGCTCGCTTGTCCTGACCGGCATTATCCATGCCAGCGTCATCATCGGCCGCGCGGTCCAGTTTCACGCGACGACCTATGGCATCAACGTCCTCGGCCACTTGAAGACCCCCGCCTGGGCAGACCATGCCATGGCGCTGTTGACCGGCGGCGAGGCCTTTCATGATCACCATCATGATGAGCCGGTCTCCGCGCTCCACCGCCCCCGCAAGGGCGTCTGGAACCGGATCGTCGACTATAACGGCACCATGCTGCTGCTTTACGAAAAGCTCGGCTGGGTCAAAGAACTGAAGATCGCTCCGCGTTTCGCATGAGTGCAAAACCGCTGAAGGACCGCGTCACGCTGGTCTCCAGTGAGGTTCTTGCTGACGACTGGGTCTCGCTGACCAAGCACACGCTCGATTATGAGCGCCGCGACGGGCGTAAGGAACGCCTGACGCGCGAGGTCTATAACCGTCCCGACGCAGCCGCGGTCCTGCCCTATGACAGGGAGCGGAGCACCGTGCTCCTCATTCGCCAGCTTCGCCTGCCGCCTTTCCTGAAAGGCCATCAACAACCGATGTGGGAAGCCTGCGCCGGCATCATTGACGATGAGGATGCAGAGGCGGCCATCGAGCGCGAAGCGATCGAGGAGATGGGCTACAAGGTCCACAATCTGCACCTCGTGACCGCCATGTACGCAAGCCCGGCAAGCTTGGGCGAGCGTGTCTGGTGCTACACCGCCGCCTACGCCCCGTCCGACAAGGTCTCAAACGGCGGCGGCGCCGAGGATGAAGGCGAGGACATTGAAGTTGTCGAGCTTGATTTCGAAGACGCCTATGGCCGCATCGCGACGGGTGAGATCGTGGACGCCAAGACGATCCTTCTGCTCCAGCATCTGAAGCTTGGGCTGCGGGCGTGAGCTGACGCTCGAACGCCCGCCAGCTTTTTCAGTCTCAGCCGATCAGGCCGTCATGTCTTCCACGCGCGCATCAGGCGCATTCTTCTTGACCGACTCGATGCCATTGTCCCGACCAGACGCGCTCTTGTAGCTCTCTGACGTGCCAATAACCTGGCCATTGGTGGATTTCAGATTGAAGCGGTAGTTACCGGCATCGGTTTCCTTGCGCTCGAAGCGGGCATCGTCAGGCGCATTCTTCTTCACCGATTCAATGCCGTTCTCGGCACTGGCGCGCTGCTTGTAGCCTTCGCTTGCCAGGATGATCTCGCCATTTCCCGCTTTCAGACGGAAGCGGAATTCGCCTGCCTTGTCTGTGTAGAGTTCGAACTTGCCAGCCATGGCGGATCCTTTCCAACGAATCGATCAGTTGATGGTGTCTGAAACCGTGGCGTCGGCCGCGTCATGCGTCAAGCCGGGCGCCCCCGGTACAAACACGCGATCACCCCATGAAGAGAAAGCCCCGCAGGACATAGGCCGTTACCGCGACCACTGTGACGCTCACGAAAGCGATCCCTGCAAACCAGAGAAGGCGTTTCCAGAGAGGGCCATCCTGCCCGCCCGTTTCGTCCGGGCCCTGCGGCTCGATCAGGTCAGTCATGATAGGCCTCCTCAGGATCAACTTTCCCCCAGAAGAGCGAGTAGACATAGCCGGTATAGATCAGGATCACCGGCAACATCACGGCCGCCCCCACCAGCATCAGCACCAGCGCATTGTCACGCGCCGCCGCCTGCCAGATGGTGACATCGAACGGCACGATGTTCGGAAAGAGGCTGACGGCGAGGCCAAGATAGCCGGACAGGAAAATGCCGGCTGACAGCACATAGGGCCGCCAGTCGGGCGCCTCGACCTTGCCGGAGAGGTCCCGCCAGACAAGTGCCGTCAGTACCAGGCCGATGAGCGGGATCGGCGAAAGCGGCAGGATGTTGGCAAAGTCGAACGAGGACATGGAAAAGCCCCAGCGTTCTGTCACCCGCGGATCGATCGACAGGGTCGCAAGACTCACCGCCGCAAAGCAGATCGCCACGCCGACCAGCGCGGTCAGGCCCCGCTTGCGCGCGCTCTTCTGCAGGTCACCCTCTGTCTTCAGAACCAGCCAGCACGCGCCGAGCAGCACGTAGCCAACCACAACCGACACCGCGACAAGCAGCGAGAACGGCGTCAGCCAGTCGAACTGCCCGCCTGCAAAGCTGCGGCCCTCTATCGTGACGCCCTGGATGAACCCACCGAGGATCAGCCCCTGCGCCAGCGCCGCCGTCAGCGATCCGCCAAAGAAGGCCCCGTTCCAGAACAGTTTCGTCGGCTTGCGCACCGCCTTGTGGCGAAACTCGAACGCGACGCCCCTGAAGATCAGCGCGGCCAGCATGAGCAGGACAGGCAGATAGAAGGCCGGCATCAGGATGGCATAGGCCAGCGGAAACGCAGCAAACAGCCCGCCGCCACCAAGAATAAGCCAGGTCTCGTTGCCGTCCCAGACAGGCTCGATACTGGCGGTCATCAAATTGCGCTCATCGTCATTCTTGGCGAGGCCGCTCAGGATGCCAACCCCAAGGTCCATGCCATCCAGCAGGACATAAAGCATGACGGCGACCGCGATCAGCACGCCCCATATCAGTGGAAGATCAAGTTCCATGGCCCTGCCCTCTTTCTATTCCGCTGGATTTCGACCGCGCGGGCTGGTTTCAGCTGGCTCATCGACGGCGCCAAGCGGCGTCCCAGGCGCGCGATGTTCGCGCTCTGGCGGGTCTGGCGCGTCGTCCCTGAAGCCGCGTGTCGCGATGCGCGCCATGTAGACCGTGCCCGCCGTAAAGATGATCGCATAGACCACCATGAAGATAATCAGCGAGGTCGCCACCTGCCCGGTCGAGACCGGCGCAAGGCTGTCCTCGGTTCGCAGGAAACCATAGACCGTATAAGGCTGGCGCCCCACTTCGGCCGTTATCCAGCCAGTGATCACCGCGACGAAGCCAAGCGCGCCGCTCGGGATCGCCACCAGATGAAACAGGCCCGACTTGTCGATGCGCTTTCGCCACCAGAGAAAGACACCCCAGACGCCAAGCAGAAGCAGAACCATGCCAGCGCCGACCATGATACGGAACGCCCAGAAAACGATTGCGACCGGCGGACGGTCTTCAGCATCGAAGGATTTCAGACCCTGCAGCGGCTCACCGCTTGAAAACAGGTAGGGGCTTGTGCCCGGTATCGTGATCTCGGCGATATTACGTTCGTTTTCCTCATCCGGCAGTGCGAACAGCACCGTGCCCTGCACATCGGCCGTTTCCCACCATCCCTCGATCGCAGCGACCTTTGCAGGCTGATAATGATGAGCCACTTCACCTGACCAGTGACCGGCCCAGATCTGAAATGGCATCAGCACCGCCAGCGTGCCCGCCGCCATACGGATCTGCCACCGGGTCGGCTCCTCTTCATGATGACGTACGACCTGCCACGCGCCAGCCGCCAGAATAACCGCCGCCGTGGTGATAAAGGCGGCCAGCATCATGTGGACATAGCGCGACGGGAAGCTTGGATTGAATATGACCTCCCAGAAATTTGTCGCGTAGAAATTGCCGGTTTCCGCATCGATGGCAAAGCCCGTGGGCGTCTGCATCCAGCTATTGGCCGACAGGATCCAGAAGGCCGAAATTGTCGTGCCGATGGCCACCGCGCAGGTCGCCGTAAAGTGCAGCTTGTTGCCGACCCGCTTCCATCCAAACAGCATGACGCCGAGGAATGTCGCCTCGAGGAAGAAGGCCGTCAGCACTTCATAGCCAAGCAATGGCCCGATAACGCTGCCGGTCTTGTCAGCGAAGACTGACCAGTTGGTGCCGAACTGATAGGACATGACAACGCCGGACACGACGCCCATCGCAAAGGCCAGCGCGAAAATCTTGATCCAGTGGAGATAGAGACGCTTGAACACGTCACGCTTCGTCCACAGCCACAGACCTTCACAAACTGCCAGAAAGGCAGCCAGACCGATCGTGAATGCTGGAAAGATGATGTGGAAGGCGATCACGAACGCGAACTGCAGGCGTGAAAGGATAAGGGCGTCTAATTCCATGGAATGTTTTCCCGTTTCGCAGAATGTCAGCCGGGCTCGCATAGACTCCTATGGGGCCCGGCCGAATTAACACTGGCTTAGACCTTGGTAAAGCGAAGGTAGGGCCGTACCTCGTCCCAGCCTTGCGGGAACTGGGTGCGGGCCGCCTGGTTCGTAACGGATGGCGGGATGATGACCTTGTCGCCCATGACCCAGTCCGCCGGTGTTGCCGCCTTGTACTTGTCACCCGTCTGCAACGCGTCCACGACCCGAAGGATCTCGTCGAAGTTGCGACCCACGCTCATCGGATAGGTCATTGTCAGACGGATCTTCTTGTTCGGGTCGATGATGAAGACAGACCGGACGGCGGCCGTTTCGCTCTCACCCGGATGGATCATGTCATAGGCCTGCGCCACGGCGTGATCGATGTCCGCGATGATAGGGAAGGACAGGTCGGTATTCTGCGTGTCGTTGACGTCATCGATCCATTTGAGGTGCTCTTCGACGCTGTCGGTCGACAGGCCTAGCGGCAGAACATTGCGGGCTGCGAACTCATCGGCGAGCTGGGACGTGCGGCCCATTTCCGTCGTGCAGACGGGGGTAAAATCAGCCGGGTGGCTGAACAGGAAGACCCATTTGTCTCCGGCCCAATCATGGAACGAGATATCGCCCTTCGTGGTCGGGATGGTGAAATCGGGGGCCGTGTCGCCAATGCGTAAGGACATGTCAGTTACTCCTCTAAGTCTGGTTTACCCAAAGGTAGCGACTGGCCTTCCTTCCTTTGCCTGTGCATTCTGCCACGCGGCAGGATGGCGCGGGGGTGACGGGCACTGCTTCCGTGCGGCTCGTAAGAATGGTTGAGGCATCGGAGCGTTCAGGCTACCCAGCCCCTCATGGCCAATTACAAACTCATCGCCTGGGACTTTGACGGTGTCCTCAATGCGAACGTCACAGATGGCGTCTTTCAGTGGATGACGACCTTCGAAGCAGACACGGGCCTGCCGATCAATTCGCTGGCATCCTACCTCTTTTCAGGCCGCTTCCAGCGCGCCATGGTCGGAGAGGCAGACCTTCATGAACTCGTCGGCGACTGGGCCGCTGAACACGGCGTGCCGCACCGGGCAGGTGAGGTCATCGACTACTGGTTCGACAAGGACCACATTCCTGATGAGAAGACGCTGACCATTGTCCAGAAAGCCCGCGCGGCCGGGATCATGAATGTTATCGCGACGAACAATGAAGTTCACCGCGCCGACTGGATCGAGCAGCAAGGTTTCGGCGAGCATATGCACCGCGTCTTTGCCGCCGGACGCATGCGTCTCGCAAAACCGGATCTCGCCTACTTCGCACACATCGAAGACGCGCTCGGCTTTACCGGCAAGGACGTGATCCTCGTCGACGACATGGAAGAGAACGTCGCCGCAGCCCGCCAGCACGGCTGGGACGCCTTCCATTTCACCTCCGGAAAACACGATGCGCTGGTGGCAAAGCTAGGGCTCGCCTGATCCGTCATCCTTGCCCGGATCCTTTGTGTCGATAATCGGCAGCTTGCCTTCAATCATGTGGAACAGCGTCAGGATCAGCAGCGCCAGACACGTGACGAGCGCTGCAATCGCGATAAAGCCCGCCCCGCATGCGAGGCCAATCGCCCCGGCCAGCCAGAGCCCAGCCCCGGTGGTCAGGCCTTCCAGCCTGCCGCTATGACGGATAATCGCACCGGCTGCGATGAAGGCGACACCGGCCGTCACGGCCTCGATGATGCGCAGCGGGTCGGGGCGGATGCTGGAGGCATCGTCAGGCTGGTCAAGCATCAGACTTATCTCCAGGGCAATGACGGTGAAAAGGCATGCGGCCAGTGATACCAGCATGAATGTGCGCAACCCCGCTGGCCGGTCGCGAATCTCCCGCTCGATGCCGATCAGCGCGCCAAACAGGCAGGCTGCACCAATGCGCAGGAAAAGCTGCACCGCACCGATTTCGGTCGCAAACAGGGCATCCACTTGTTGCATGACCTTAAAACGCCAATTCCGCGGGCGACGTTCCAAGGCGCTCGCCATCATCGCAGACATTGCACCTGCCAAAACACCGCCCCGTCATCCCTCGCCCTTCTGCTCAAATCGTCGTCATCCCGGACGCACAGCGATCCGGGACCCAGTTGGGTTGAGCGCGAAGCATCATCTGTGGGATAACTCCATTTCATCCCCACCCTCTCAGGCTCAGCCATACTACTGCCATCTCATCCCCAGACAGGGCGGTCCGGACCGACCGGGTGGGGATGGTTCTCGCGGCGCTGGAGCCTGCCGGAAAGACCCCGGCAGGCTTACAGCAAAGCGGGAGGGCCTGCGGTCGGCAGAGATGCCAGCCGCAGGTGGAGTGCGAAGATGACCGATGCTGCCGGCAGGGCGTAACGCCCCTGCCAATGGCGGTGCGGCGTCATGTGGGCTCAGGAGCGCGGCTGGCAGGCCAGTCGCCGTGACCATACCGAGACGGGCCGGGAGTGGGACACCCGAACGGCCAGATCTTCGCAGGGCGCGTCCTGAACGCACGCTCTACAGCCACGCCGAAAGGCTGGCATTACTTATCGGCGTCCGCTCAGGACGCGCCCGGCCCTGTCACTGACTGGCAGACGACACGTACCGCCAGCGGGAGAGCCCTGCATGGCGCTTTTGGTGCAGGGGGCGATCAAGAGGCGCTCATCCTGAGCGAAGTCGAAGGACGATCGCCGGGAATGACCGAGATAGGCATCAAAAACCATTCCCCTCTCCTTGGGGAGAGGGGTCAGGGGCGAGGGGGAACCACACCAGATGCATCCGCCACCCTCGCAGTGATGCGAGTCCCGGACATCACGCGCCGACTGGCGGCGCCCCCTCATCCCCGGCCCTTCTCCCCAAGGAGAAGGGAGGTTTGCAGCCTTGAGCGCGATCCATCGCGAAGCGGGGATCAAAAACTGCGAAGCCTCGAACAGGCTCCATCGCGAAGCGCGGAACCAAAAAACTCAACATGCCCAGCCACACCTGACAAAGACGCGCTTTTGCCTTATATGCCGCGGCCACCACAAACTTTCTGCTGCGGGCCTTGAACCCGCTGGAGGAGAATATGACTGCTCTCAAGAGCGCCCCCACGGGCGAGCTCAATTCGCTTGGGTTTCCGAAACCGCCACCTGAAACACGTGTCGTGGCCGCCATGTCCGGCGGGGTCGACAGTTCCGTGGTCGCCGCGATGCTGGCCGATGAAGGTTATGATGTCATCGGCATCACGCTGCAGCTCTATGACCACGGCGCGGCGATTGAGAAAAAGGGCGCCTGCTGCGCGGGACAGGACATTCACGACGCGCGCAACGTCGCCGATCAGGTTGGTATCCCACACTATGTCCTCGACTATGAAAGCCGGTTCAAGGAACAGGTGATGGAAGATTTTGCCGACACCTACATGGCCGGCTCGACGCCCATTCCCTGCATCCGCTGCAATCAGACCGTCAAGTTCAAGGACCTCCTCGCCACGGCGAAGGAGCTTGGCGCCGACTGTCTGGCGACGGGGCATTATATCCAGCGTGCCGATGGCCCGGATGGCGCAGAACTTCACCGCGCCAATGATGCCTCGCGTGACCAGTCATACTTCCTGTTCGCAACGACGCGCGAGCAGCTGGACTATATACGTTTTCCGCTCGGCAATCTGCCAAAGACCGAAGTGCGGGAGCTTGCAGAGAAGTACAATCTGCCCGTCGCCGCCAAGCCCGATAGCCAGGACATCTGCTTTGTGCCGCAAGGCTCCTATGCGGACGTCGTCAAGAAACTGCGGCCTGGTGCCGGGCGCGGCGGTGAGATCGTGCATCTCGACGGCCGGGTCCTCGGTGAGCACAATGGCGTGATCCATTACACGATCGGTCAGCGGCGCGGGCTCGGTATCGCAACCGGTGACCCGCTCTTCGTCGTCAAGATCGATGCGGCCACCCGCCGAGTGATCGTCGGCCCGCGCGAAGCCCTCCTGACAGCCGGCCTGACGATGGAGGAGCTGAACTGGCTCGGCGATGGAAGCCTGGAGGCGGCCTGCGACAAAGGCCTGCCCGTGCTCGCCCGCGTGCGCTCCACCCGTGAACCGCTTCCGGCCCACCTTGGCTGGGACGGCGATCGCCCTGCCGTGTACTTCGACATCGCCGAAGAAGGCGTTGCGAAGGGTCAGGCCTGCGTCCTGTACGATTTGTCATCAAAAAGTCGTGTCCTCGGCGGCGGCTTCATTGCGACGACAATTGCCGCAGATGAACGTTTGAGCGCCTAAAAATAAAGGAAGATGTCCGGTTTCAGCACACCTGACCCAGCCCGGGACAGGTTTGCGAAGCCTTGATTAATGCGACCTCGGAGAATGCGTCGAATTTTCATGAAAACTCACGGGCTTTGCTGAAAACTGATTTAATCCGCACGCGCTAGACACCACTGACGGACGCAAAACGCGTCCTGAAATTTAACCGCTAAGAAATGGTGGATCTCATGGCGCAGCAAACCGCAGCTAGAACTCTGAGCATCAAGGGGCCGGACGGCCAGGTCATGACCAGGGAGGATCTGCCGCCGCCAGGCATTCGCCGATGGGTCACCCGCCGCAAGGCACAGGTCGTTGCTGCGGTTCGCGGCGGCCTTCTCTCCAGAACCGAGGCCTGTGAACGCTATGCGCTCTCCGAAGAAGAGCTCGCCTGCTGGTCACGCCTTTACGACGAACATGGCACCAAGGGTCTGCGCACGACACGTCTGCAGCAGTACCGGGCCCACTAGAACCTGGCACTCCATCATCACTGACCGGCGTTGAATGCGTTAAAGCGCCGTTTACGCTGACAGGCCTAGCTTCACGGAGAAAGTCCGAGGGGCAGGTCATGTCAGCGAATAGGTCAATCATGCCAGGAGGCACGCGGCTGGTAGCGCTTATCGCGCTTGCCATCGTCGCGTGCCTTTTCGCATGGCGCGCAAACACCTTGCTGAAAGACGGCGCTGCGCCTGCGGACGCGCAGACCTTTGAACAGCGGCAGCTCACCAGCCTGCTGGAGCCGGTCTTCGGTGCCAATAATGTCCGCGTCGCCGCCCATATAGGCGCCGACGGCAACCGCCAGTTCCTCGTCCTGATCAATAGCGACGCCCGCGGCGTGCCCGTAGATCGCCCCGTCTTCGACCGCGTCGTCACAATCCTTGAGGCGACCGCAGGCTATGACCGCGCCGCCGACAGTCTGCATATCCAGCCTTTTGCATTTGCTCCTGGAATTTCTGGCGGCTTTGAAACCGTCGAACTCTATGAGCTTGGGGCCCTTGGTGGGATCGGGTTTCTGGTTCTGCTGCTTGTCTTCGTGCAGCCAGCTCGGCGCGGCGCCGCGCCTGAACGGCCCACTCAACGCGATGAGCCGCCGCTGGAGCTTCCTGCCGCGAGCCAGGTCATGCGCACCGCACCTGACCACGGCGCGCCAGCCAATGAAGATGACTTCGATGAGGCCCGCCGGATGGCCGCTCATGATCCAAAGGCGGTGGCGCATATCGTTCGGCGCTGGATTGCAGGGGATAAGACATGACCCTTCCTGCCCTTCAAACGACCGAAAACACGCGGGAGCAACCCGGCCTTGCCCGCGCGGCCCGTCTGATGCGGCTGCTCGGCCCAAGCGCGGCGGGCGTCTGGAATGAACTTTCAGCTGGTGAGACGGCGCGCCTGCGCAATGCCATGACATCGGGCATCATGCAGCCGACGGCAGACGATGCCGCCCGGCTGCAACGCGAGATATCAACGTCCGGCCCCACCATCTCCGATGCGCCGCGCGACGTCTGGCAGACACTCTCTGAGGCATCGCCAGACGCTGTCGCCGCCATCATGGCTGCCGAACACCCCCAGACCATTGCCCTGATCCTGTCGCGCATGAATGCCTCCCGCGCGGCCCTGGCTGTACGGGCGCTGCCCCGCGAAATCGCCATTGCCGCCCTTCGCCGCCTGCTTCATGCTGGCCAGGCGTCCCCGGAAACCCTCGCCACCATCGAGGAAAAGCTTGCCGGTCTGATCGGCTCTGACCTTTCAGGCCCAGCAGCAACAGGTACCGCCACCGTGGCGCGCATCTTCGATGGTCTCGGCTCGGAGCTGGAAGAGCCGATCCTTTCCTCGCTCGATGAAACAGACCCCGGCGTCCGCGACCGTATCCGCGCGCTGATGTTCACCTTTGATGATCTCGCTTCGCTGGACCCGGCGGCCATGCAGACCATTCTTTCGCAGACCGATCGCGCCGTGCTCGCCACGGCGCTGAAGGGCGCATCCAAACCGGTTCGCGGCGCCTTCTTGCGCAACATGACGCGCCGTGCTGGCGAATTGCTGGTCTCGGAGGTCGAGGCGCTCGGACCTATCCGCAGATCGCGTGTCGAAGCCGCCCGTTCAGAAATTACTGCCGTCGCCAGGGAGCTTGCCCAAAGCGGCGACATCCTTTCCAGCGATGACATAGACGATGAGCTGATCGAATGAGCGCCGCCCCTCTCCAGTCCGTATCTCCCTTCGAATTTCGCAGCGACTTCGCCGCGCCTGATTTGTCGCCTGCAAAACCTGACCGGATAAATGTCAGCGTCACTGAGCTGGCGGCGCTTCTCGATGATACGCGCCAGAGCACGCTGAAAATGGTGCGCGACCGCGAAGCGAAATCCCGAAACATGGCGATGGAGCGCTCATCGGACGCGCTGCGGGTGGCGCTGCTGCAAATTGTCGAACTGGCCAATGCGCTCGAGAAAGCCCCTGTTTCCGAGACGGTGCGAGAAGATGCCAAAGCCCGCATCCGCAAGATCGCCGCAGAACTCATTGACGGACAAGGCAATCTCTTCCAGAGGTGATTCGTACTTTAAATTTAGGGTCTTGGCCGCGCGGTAACCGGCGCGAAACCATTTCAGCCAACCCTCTAATCGCAAGACGGGGAGGAGCAACATGGCGAGCGGACGCACACCTCAATCCGATTTGCTTGACGTACCCGTCCGGGTGGACGTCATTCTCGGCGAAGCGCGCATTCCCATCGAAGAATTGATGAAGATGTCAGGCGGCGACATCGTCGCTCTGGAGAAATCCACCAACGAACCTGTGGACATCTACGTGTCCGACAGGCTCATGGCGCGCGGTCGTCTCGTCGTCGCCAACGGCCAGCTTGGCGTCAAACTATCTGAAATCATTGACGAAAAACGCGCCGCCTGAAAGGGCGCCGATCGGACCATCCGCCGATGAGCCAAAAGCCTTTTACATGAAAGGCTGGGGATAACCGGTCCTTCCCTAACAATTTGAGAGAATTCGTTAACCTTTGTCGCCGACAACTGGGCTCCAGAATGGAGTGATTTGCTCATGCGCATGAAAATGTTCGCAGCTGAGAGTCTGGAAGAAGCAAAGGCGATGATCTTTGCTGAGATGGGCGATGACGCCATCATCCTCTCTGAACGCGAAGTCCCTGGCGGCGTTGAAGTCCGTGCCGCGACCGACAAGCTCGGCGGCGGTATGGTTCCGAGCGAGCCACGTTTTGTGACCCGGTTGAACCGTACAAATGGTGCGATGGGACGTCCGCAGGAAAATCCCCTGCGTAACCGTGTGCGCGACGCACTTCTCTGGCATGGCGCGCCTGCCCGTTTTGCCGAACGCGTTGCCGATGCCGGTCTTCCCGCGAGCGCGCGCAGCAGCGACCCTGCCGATATTCTTGCCTGTGGTCTGGACGCCCTGATCACCTGCAGCCCTATTTCCCCACGTCCTGAGCGCGACATCCTGCTTGTTGGCCCCCCCGGCCATGGCCGCACCGCGACCGCGGCAAAGATGACCCGGCGCGCTGCGGTGGCGGACACACGTATTCTTCCAGTAGCCGCTGACCTCGATGCGACCGCTGGCGGCGCACAGCTCGCCGCTTATCTGGAACTTGAACAGGATCAGATCCGTATTGCCCGGACACCGGACGATCTTTTCAACATGCTGAGGACGGCACGCGCGGACGGGGACCGCTGCGTGATCGACCTTCCGGCCATTGTTCCCTTCGACCGCGAAGACATGGCCAGCCTCAAGGACCTCATCGCCGTGATCGATGCAGAACCGGTTCTTGTCATTTCGGCAGAAGGTCATCCTGACGACCTTGCCGAAGCCGCGCGTGCCTTCGCCGATGCCGGTGTGAAGCGCGCGATCGTGTCGAAGCTGGACGTCACGCGCCGCCGAGGGGGCATCGTCGCGGCCCTGTCCGGTGCCGGCATATCCCTCGCCCATCTGGGCGTTACCCCCTTTATCGGCGGCGGGCTCGTGCCTGCATCGCCGGCCCGATTATCAAAGATACTACTGGAAGAAGCTTCAGTAGATTTCGCACTAAGAGGAGCCGCATGACATGAGCTTCATGCTTCCAAAATCGATGGACAGACCGAAGTCGCCGCAAGGCAAGTCCCATCACAGGCGCGTTGAACCGGGTTCGATCATTGCGGTCGCATCCGGAAAAGGCGGTGTCGGCAAGACGTTCATGTCGATCACGCTCGCAAGTGCCTTTGCCCAGCAGGGGCAGAGGACACTTCTCGTCGACGGAGACCTTGGCCTTGCCAACGTAGACGTCCAACTCGGGATCGAACCGGTCACCGACCTTGCAGCGGTCATCGCGGGCTGGGTTGAGCTGGAAGACGCCGTAACAGGCGTCGATGGCGGTGCCGGAGACGGCGGTTTCGACGTGCTGCCGGGCCGGTCCGGCTCAGGCGCGCTCGCAGAACTCTCTGCCGAAGAGGTCTCGCGGCTTGCTGCAGGCCTTTCCACGCTGTCGCTTCAGTATGACAAGATCGTACTCGATCTGGGCGCCGGCATCGAGGCCAATTGCATGCGCCTTGCCCGGGCTGCCGACAAGGCGCTCATCGTGATCACGGACGATCCGTCCTCAATGACCGATGGCTATGCCTTCATGAAAGTGCTTCGCGGCTACGCTCCGGATGTCGATCAGCATGTCGCGATCAACCAGGCGCCTAACCGCGCCACCGGCCAGCAGACTTATGAAGCCATTGCCATGGCCTGCCGCAAGTTCCAGGGCTATCGCCCACCGCTTGCCGGCATTGTCCACCGGGATGAAAAAGTCCGCGAAGCGGTTCGCTGCCAGCGCACACTGATCTCAACGGATCCGACGGCGCAGCCGATCCAGGATGCCATCGCGATTGCCCAGACATTCATCGGCCGCTCGGCCGGACGTGGACTTCATTATTAAGAGGTATGAACAAGGGGGACGAGTTTATTACCACTGTTAAACACTTGGTAATTATCCCCCAATAGATTCACATTGGTTAACGGGGCGGCTACGGTGTCGCTAGACTGATTCGGGAGAGTGACACATGCGAGTGCTTCTAATTGAGGATGACAGCTCCGTCGCACGCAGCATCGAACTGATGCTCAAGGCGGCTGGCTTCAACATCTACACCACTGACCTCGGCGAAGAGGGCGTGGACCTCGGCAAGGTGTATGAATACGACATCATCGTACTCGACCTCGACCTGCCGGATATCTCTGGTTACGACGTGCTCAAGCAGCTTCGGATGGCCCGCATCAATACGCCGGTCCTGATCCTCTCGGGTAATCCAGACATCGAAGCGAAAGTGAAAACGCTTGGCTACGGCGCCGACGACTACCTCACCAAGCCATTCAACAAGGATGAGCTGATTGCCCGGATCACGGCGATCGTCCGCCGCTCCAAGGGCCACGCCGAGAGCGTCATCCGCACCGGCGAAATCGTCGTCAATCTCGACTCCAAGACGGTTGAGGTCGATGACGACCGCGTGCACCTCACCGGCAAGGAATACCAGATGTTCGAGCTGCTCTCGCTCCGCAAGGGCGTGACGCTCACCAAGGAAATGTTCCTGAACCACCTTTATGGCGGCATGGACGAACCTGAACTCAAGATCATCGACGTCTTTATCTGCAAGCTCCGCAAGAAGCTCGCAAAGGCCACGGCAACCGCCGACAATCCGTCTGGCGAACACTATATCGAAACGGTCTGGGGACGCGGCTATGTCCTGCGCGACCCGAAAAAGAAAGAAGATGCGATCGCTGCCTGATCGCGCGCCTTCAACCGAACAGTCAGAAAACCCCGGCCCAGCGGCCGGGGTTTTTGTTTGCCCGTTTAGCCAAGATCATCGAGCGAAAACGGATAGTCGCGCGGCGTGCGCTGCACGCTTATCCACTGATCTGTCGTGAAGGCATCGATTGCCCAGCGCCCATTGAAGCGGCCGATCCCGGAGTTTTTCTCGCCGCCAAACGGGCTGAAGGGTGAGTCGTTCACCGGCTGGTCGTTCACATGGGTCATGCCGGCTTCAACCTGCTTGGCGAAGGCGACACCCCGCTCAATGTTGCGCGAGAAGACCGAGCTTGAGAGCCCGTACTCGGTCTTGTTTGCAAGCCGCAGGGCATCTTCCTCATCCTTCGCTCGGACAATCGGCGCGACAGGGCCGAAGATCTCATTGGTGCAGAGACAGGATCCCTCATCGACATCAACGAAGACATGCGGCGGGATCACAAGCCCGTCGCGCTCGCCGCCAAGACGGCAATCGCCACTTTCGCTTTTGGCCTTCTCGATCATCTCCATGACACCATCTGCCTGGTCCTCATTGACGAGGGGGCCAATGAACGTGTCGGGCTTCGACGGGTCGCCAACTTTCAGGGCTTTTGTCCGCTCCACGAACCGGTCGACGAACTCATCGAAGATGCTGTCATCAACGATGACCCGGTTGATCGCCATGCAGATTTGACCGGCATTCATGAACTTGCCCCAGACCGCAGCATTCACGGCGCTTTCAATGTCGGCATCATCGAGCACCACGATGGGTCCATTACCGCCGAGTTCCAGCTCCAGAGGCTTGATTATTTTTGATTTGGCGACCGTTTCAGCGATACCACGGCCGACTGGTGTCGACCCGGTGAACGACACAAGGCCCGGGATTTCGTGCTCGATCAGCGCCGTGCCGACGTCAGAGCCACCGCCTGGCAGCACACTGACAAGGCCTTCCGGAAAACCTGCCTCTTCAAGCAACTTCGCGAAGATCGTGCCGCCGGTGACAATTGAATCGCTGGCAGGTTTGAGAACGACGCCATTGCCGACCGCCAGCGCTGGGGCAAGCGTCCGCGCCGTTAGCTGCAGCGGGAAGTTCCAGGGGCTGATCAGGGCAACGACACCGATGGGCTTGCGATATGCGCGCGACTCCTTGCCCGGAATATCCTCGGGCAGGATGCGCCCTTCGACCATGAAGGGCAGTGCCACCGCGGCGCGCAGGACACCCAGTACCAGCTGGACCTCCAGCGCTGCCTTGACCTGCGTGCCGCCAATCTCGCGCGTGATCCAGCCCATGACCTCCTTGCGGCGCGCCTCCAGCGTATCGGCGAGCGCTGACATCTTGGCCGACCGCGCCGATGGCGGCAGGGCAGCCCATTCGGCCTGCGCTTTCTTTGCCGCCTTGCAGGCTTCATCGACGTCGTCTGGCGTCGCCGCTTTCATCTCGAAAATGGTCTCGCCCGAATAGGGGTTCTTGTTGATGAGGGTTTTGCCGGAGCCACTGCGCCATTCGCCGGCAATGTAGAGTTGGTCGAGATTTTGATAGGCGTCTGGCATGGCTCGCTCCTGTAAGTGGACAGAAGGAGAATTCCCGGGCGCGCCCGGCGTTCCGCAGGTGCGACACCCTAACCGGATATGGCCCTGTTCGCCTCAGGCGTGACATTGCCGGGTTCGACCACGTCACGCAGGCTCGTCAGAAAATGGGTGACGTTCTTTTCAGCGCCCGCAATATCGAACGACGCCAGTGAGGCCTCCGACCAGTCTTCAGGCGGGTTCAACAGCTTAAGGATAGCCTGACGCTCTGCCTCTTTCGCCTCGCCGAGCGGGAGTCTCCCTGCCTCGCGCAGCAATACGAGCAGTTCATGGACCCGGCGCATCCTGCGAAAGGCCTCGCCCATGCGGTCCATCAGCTGTGGCGCGTCTCGTAGATTTTGGCCCGCAAAGAGGTCCTGCACGACGCGCTGGCCAGCGCCGTGGCAATCAAAGCGCACACAGCCGCTACATCCTCGCGCATCGAGCTTGTCATGGATGTCGCATCGAAAATCAGTGTTCAGATGCCGACAAGGTTCACCGCCCGCCTTGTCGAAAGCGAAAGCGTCGGACTTGTCGAAAGGGAGCAGGAAACAGCAGAGCGCCGCGCATTGGCCGCAGTCTGCCTCAAGCGCGGGAAGGCTCACTCGCCTTCTCCGCCATCGCCAGCTTCGGTCCCCTTATCTCCGCCCTCGGCTTCCGAGGCCCGGCCTGACGGTTGCGGGCCCTTGGTCGATCTGCCCCGCCCCTTTCGGGAGCCTTGAACGCTCTTGCTGCGGTTCTTGGTCGGCATATCCGAGGCGCTATCGTCGCCCTCGTCCTCATCTTCATCCTCGCTCGCCGGATTAAAGGTTTCCGGCGCAAAGCCATCGGGCAGCTTCTCGAAATAGAGAGAGCGGCTTGGGAAGGCGAAACCTGCCTCATGCTCTTCGACCGTCTTCTTGATGAAGAAGGCGAGCTGTTCCTTGATGGCCAGCCACTCGCCCCAGGTCGTCGTCTTGGTGAAGCAGTAGACCATGAGATTGACCGCCGAGTCGCCAAACTCATCGATATGGACAAAGGTCGACACATCCGAGGCGGCTGCGAAATCGTCGGTCTTCTCGATATAGTCGGAAATGGCGCCGCGAATGGCGTTCAGCGTCTCGCTATCGGTGCGGTATTCGAGGCCGATCTTCCAGTAGATCCGGCGATGCGTCATGCGCGAGAAGTTGACCAGCGGATTGTCGGCGAGCTTCGCGTTTGGCACATAGACCGGTGCCTTGTCGAAACGGCGCACCGTCGTGGAGCGGAAACCGACATCCTCAACCGTGCCTTCGACGACCCCGTCCACAAACACCCAGTCACCCCTGGCCAGGCGCTGCTCAGCGATGATCGTCATGCCGGCGATGAGGTTTTTGAAGAGATCCTGTGCGCCGAGGGCCACGGCAACTGACAGCAGGGACAGCGAGGCAAGGAAAGGAATGACGGGGATACCCCAGACATTCAGGATCGCCGCACCGCCAATAAAGACGATAACGCCCTGAAGAATGCGGGTCACCCAGCCGATAAATGTCTCGCCGAGAACCTGCTGGACACGCCCAGCCAGGAGCAGCAGCGGTTTAATAGCTCTGTAAAGCGCCCAGAAAATCGCAAAGATGATGACTGACTGGGTCACCGAGATGAAGAAGGTGTCGACGTCTCCTTCCGCGCCCATCGCCTGGGCCGCAAAGAAAATACCTGCCGCAACCGGCAGCAGGGAGATCGGCGCCTTGAGCGCTTCGACAAGCTTGTCGTCGAATGTGTTTTCGGTTTCGCCAGCGAGCCTGCCAATCGTCGCCACGATCAGCTTGGCGATCAGTCCGCGCGCAAAGAACGCGACCAGCAGGATAACAATCGCGAGAACGCCCCGGCCTATCGGCTGGCCGAGGAACCCCGTATTCAGAACGGATTCAACCTGCGCCCAGAATTCCTGAAGAGACTGAACGACGCCGAGTTCCTGTAGCTTTTCCATCTGCGCTTCCCATTCTCGAACGCGCCAGACCGGCCGCGCCCTGTCTTGTCATAGCAAAACGCCCCGCAGGTCGTGCGGGGCGCTTCAGTGTCAGATAAGGGATGGTTTAGGCCGACTTGCGGTCGTCGTCCACCTCTTCAAAGTCGGCATCGACGACATCGTCATCGCTCGACGCCGAGTCAGCCTGGGCATCGGTCTCTGCAGCTTCTTCCTGCTGGCTGGCATAGATCGCCTCACCGAGCTTCATGGCTGCAGTCATCAGTGCCTGATGCTTGGCCTGGATGTCTTCGAGATTTTCGCCTTCGGCAGCTGTCTTCAGCTCCTCGCAGGCTTTTTCGATTTCGGCCTTCACTTCGGTGCCGACCTTGTCGCCATGCTCTGAGAGCTGCTTCTCGGTCTGGTGCACCAGAGCTTCGGCGCCATTCTTGGCTTCGACGAGTTCGCGGCGCTTCTTGTCGGCGTCGGCGTTGGACTCTGCGTCCTTCATCATCGTGTTGATCTCGTCGTCGGACAGACCGCCATTCGCCTGAATGGTGATCTTCTGCTCTTTATTGGTCGCCTTGTCCTTGGCCGAGACGTTCACAATGCCGTTGGCGTCGATGTCGAACGTCACCTCGATCTGCGGCACACCGCGCGGGGCTGACGGGATCCCTTCCAGATTGAACTGGCCGAGGATCTTGTTGTCGGCCGCCATCTCACGCTCACCCTGGAAGACGCGGATCGTCACGGCAGGCTGATTGTCTTCAGCCGTCGAGAAGGTTTGCGACTTCTTGGTCGGGATGGTCGTGTTGCGGTCGATAAGACGGGTGAACACGCCGCCAAGCGTTTCGATACCGAGCGAAAGCGGGGTCACGTCGAGAAGGACAACATCCTTCACGTCGCCCTGCAGAACGCCGCCCTGGATCGCTGCACCGATGGCAACAACCTCATCAGGGTTCACACCCTTGTGTGGCTCCTTGCCAAAGAATTCCTTCACCGCAGCCTGAACGGCTGGCATCCGGGTCATGCCGCCAACGAGCACGACTTCGTCGATCTCGGAGGTCGACTTGCCGGCATCGGCGAGCGCCTTCTTGCAAGGTTCGATCGTGCGCTTGACGAGGTCCTCGACGAGGCTCTCATATTTCGCACGGGTCATCTTGATGTTGAGGTGCTTTGGGCCTGACTGGTCGGCCGTGATGAAAGGCAGGTTCACTTCGTACTGCGTTGCAGACGACAGTTCCTTTTTTGCCTTCTCGGCTTCTTCCTTCAGACGCTGCAGCGCGAGCTTGTCCTTCGAAAGGTCAATGCCCTGATCCTTTTTGAACTCGCTGACGAGGTGATCAACGATGCGAAGATCGAAGTCCTCACCACCAAGGAAGGTGTCGCCATTGGTCGACAGCACTTCGAAGACACCATCGCCGATTTCAAGCAGCGAGACGTCGAACGTACCACCGCCAAGGTCATAGACGGCAATCGTCTTGCCTTCGGTCTTGTCGAGGCCATAGGCGAGGGCTGCTGCCGTCGGCTCGTTGATGATGCGCAGCACTTCAAGGCCGGCAATTTTGCCAGCATCCTTGGTCGCCTGGCGCTGGGCGTCGTTGAAGTACGCCGGAACGGTAATGACCGCCTGGGTGACTTCCTCGCCAAGATAGTTCTCAGCGGTTTCCTTCATCTTGGTCAGGATAAAGGCGGAGATTTCCTGCGGCGCGTATTCCTTGTCGCGGCCTTTCACCCAGGCGTCGCCGCCCTTGCCCTTGACGATCTCGAAAGGCGAAATCGCCTTGTCCTTCTGCGCGGTCGGGTCGTCGAACTGACGGCCGATCAGGCGCTTGATCGCATAAAAGGTGAAATCAGGGTTGGTGACGGCCTGACGGCGCGCCGGCATACCAATGAGGCGTTCGCCGCCTTCGGTGAAAGCAACCACGGACGGGGTTGTGCGGGCGCCTTCAGCGTTTTCAATGACTTTGGCTTCCTTGCCATCCATGACAGCAACACAGCTGTTCGTGGTGCCAAGGTCGATACCGATAATCTTTCCCATTTCTACTCTCTCTTCTTTCAGCCGCCGCCGTCTCTTTTTCTGGCCTGTCGAGGCAGCACCTCGAAACAGCGGCTCTACGGGTTGAGATTTGCACCTGCCGAAATGGCAAGCACGTCCTACCGCAGCGATATGGGAAGGCCTTTCGCTGGCTCAAGAGGCAGCCGCACATTTGCGTGAGCCCATTTCTCACATTCATAGGCTAAATCAATAGCAATTACGTGAACGATTGATTGGAATTCTGGCCCGGCCCGCCTACCTCTTGTGTCATGCTGAGAAGACCCCCACGACTGCCCCGCTCCCTGATCAAGACGATGACGTACAGTCTGATGCATCTCATCGTTGCCGTGGGTGTCGCCTATGCGCTGACGGGCAATGTGGCCATCGCGCTCGGCATCGGTCTCATAGAGCCCGCGGTGCAGACCATTGCCTACACGATCCATGAGAATATGTGGCGCCGCGCTGACCGCAGCGCACAGTCCACCGCCCCTGAAAGCGAAACTTCCATCGTCTGCGAGCCCGCTTAGCAGAGCTGAACTCCAATCGGGGTTAGCTGACAAGGGAACTCCAAAGCCTTTGCGTGCTTTCTTCTCATGATAGAGATGATGCGGGGGGTTGAATTCATGGGAACGGAAGTCTCAATGCGCCAGATCCTGATAGGTCTGACGGGGCTTGGACTGGTCGCGGCCTGCGAACCATCGGCAGGCGAAGAACGCACCGGCGAACTGCCAGACAAGGCGGGCCAGAAAACCCTCGCACAGACCGCCGCTAACGCAGCCTCCAATGAAGTATATGGCAAACCGCCCAACGGCACACGCGAAGCCCTGCCCCAGACCCTGATAGAGGCGTCCCGGTTCACCCTCACACAGCAATGGGAACTGGACGGTTTCACACATCCACAAGGCATCGTTCAAACGGCAGCTGGCGACTATCTCATCGCCAATTCCAGCGGCGGGAGCGATGAGGCAGGCGCTGATGGCTGGCTGTCGAAAGTTTCCGCTGACGGAGACATGGTTTCCGAGCGCTTTGCCACTGGAATGACGGCGCCGGGCGGCATGGTGATCGATCGCGGCGTCCTCTATGTGGCCGATGGCAGCGAGATCCACATGGTAGATCCGGGCAACGGCGTCCTGCTGCGCACGATCTCAGTGCCGGAAGCAGAAGCCCTCACCGATATCGCGGCCCTGAACGCAACGCTTTACGCAATCGATAGCGCCAATGCCACGCTCTATCAGATCGCTGGCGCTGAGGTTTTCACGTGGTTTCAGGACAAGCATTTTGTAGGCGCACGAACCCTGACGAGCACAGCCGACGCCCTGCTGGTGCCGAACGCTGACAACGGCCAGATTTATCTCATCGACGAAGCGAGAGCTATCTCAAAAGCTGCTAATGCAGCCAAAGGCATCAATAGTGTTGCCGAGGCGCCCGGCGGCTATCTGGCGACAGCCGCCCCGGGCAAACTCATTTTCGTTTCACAATCTGCCGAAACTGAAACACTACTAGACACCGGATCGAACGGCATCTTGCAGAGCCACCTTCATGTGTTCGGAGACACAGTGATTGCGCTGCACCCGCTGCCCGGCGCAGTGACCGCATGGCAGATCGGGCCGCAGAAAGACGTTGAGATCGACTGACCCTGGCGGGGTCTAGTTCGTCTGCCCGGCGCTGACCGCAACGATGGCCGCGCGCAGGGTCCGCTCGCCGATCTTCCAGCCGGACTGAAAGGTCTGCGCGATGGTGCCTGACGGGTGCTCGGACGGTATCTGGCTGACGGCTTCGTGCTTGTTGGGATCGAAAGTTGCGCCCGGCTCTGCATCGACCGCCGTCACGCCATGCTTGGCGAGCTTTGCGTGCAGTTCCTTCTGCGTCATCTCGATGCCGCCAAGCAGGTTCTGCCCGGCCTCGGTCAGGATCTCGCGTTCTTCATTCGGCAACGCTTCGAGCGCGCGCGCAAGATTGTCTGAAACGCTGAGCAGGTCGCCTGCGAATTTCTCAACCGCATAGGTCCGCGCATCGGCGATTTCCTTTGCAGAGCGCTTGCGCAGATTGTCCATGTCAGCGTGTACGCGCAGAACCTGGTCCTTCAGCCCGGCGACCTCACCCTCGAGCTCGGCAATGCGTGTTTCAGCATCGGGCTCGCCATTGTCTGCTTTGGCCGCTTCTTCCAGCGCCTCGGACTCTTCAGAGCCAGCATCAAGTGTTTCTGTTTCAACCGCTTCGGGTGGACGCTTCTGATCTTCAGTCATATTCGCTTCCGTTTGCTTTTCACTTCTGGCGCTCGCCGAGGATCTGACTGACGATACGTGCAGTATAGTCAACCATCGGGATCACCCGTGCATAATTCAGCCGGGTTGGACCGATCACGCCGAGCGCGCCAATAACCTGTCTTGAGGCGTTCATATAGGGGGCAACAATCAGGCTTGAACCCGACAACGGAAAAAGCCTGTTTTCTGCACCGATAAACAGACGCACGCCCTCAGCCTCCCGGGTGGAGTCCAGAACCTCCAGCAGGCTCTGCTGACGGTCCAGTATATCGAAGAGCTGGCGGACCTGTTCCATGTCCTCTGCCGCGCGCCCATCCGACAAGAGGTTTGAGCGGCCATGCACGATCAGGGCGCGCTCTTCTCCCGGTACTTCGCCTGCCCAATCGGCAAGCCCCTGCTCAACCAGCGCACTAGCAGCTGTGTCCAGCTCGGCGCGCCGCTCTTTTATCTCTTCGCGAATGGCCGCCGATGCCTCGCGCAGCGTGCGCCCCTTCAGCCGAGAGGCGAGATAGTTTCCAGCCTCCATGAGCGTTGTCGACGGCAGGCCAACGGGGATCGACACCAGCCGGTTCTCGACCTCACCCAGCTCATCAACCAGAATACAGAGCGCTTCACCAGTCGCGAGCGGTACAAATTCTACATGGCGTACAGGGCGCTCGCGGGTCGGCGAGGAAACCAGCCCCGCCCCGCCAGCAAGGCCTGACAGCAGCGACGAGGCTTCTTTCAGGACGCCCTGAAGGTCACGTCCGCTCGCCCGCAGGCGGTCCTCGATCGCGCCGCGGTCATTCTCTACGGGTTCGCCGATCTCCAGGAAACCGTCGACGAAAAGCCGCAAACCGATATGCGTCGGCATACGGCCAGCTGAAATATGAGGGCTGTCGAGCAAGCCAAGCTCTGTGAGGTCCGACATGACATTGCGGATGGAAGCCGGTGACAGGCCAATCCCGCTTTTTGCCAGCGTCCGCGAGCCGACAGGTTCGCCGGTCTGGAGATAGGTTTCGACCACTTCCCTGAAAATCGACCGAGAGCGCTCATCGAGGCTCTGAAAAAGGCCGGAGGGTTTGGGCGTTTCGGTCATGAGCGCGAATATCCAGATTCTGCAATCGCCAGTTTAATCGGATTTTTTTCTCTTGGACGGGGCGTGCAAATGGGTTTCAGTCTGTCCCATGTCTAGTGTGCCAGCGAAACTGTCGACTCCACAAGTGATTGCCTACGGCTCGGTCGGTATCCCGTTCGGGGCCGTCGGCCTGCCAATGGCGGTCTTCATCGCCCCTTTCTATGCCGAACAGATGGGCCTCGGCACGGCCGTGGTGGGGATCATCTTCATGATCCTGCGATTCTGGGACCTGTTCTCAGACCCGGTCATGGGCTGGCTGGTCGATACCAAGCCGTCCCGCATGGGCAAGATCAAGCACTGGCTGATCGTCGCAGTGCCAATCCTGCTGCCAGCAGTCTGGCTTCTCTACAACCCGATCGGGCCTCCGGTCTCGCCGCTCTTTCTCGGGATCATTCTGTTCATTTTCTATATCGGCACGACGATGATCACGACGCCGCACCAGGCCTGGGCCCCGTCGGTCGCACGCTCCTATGACGAACGTTCGCGCCTCTTCATGTGGCGCGAACTGTTCACCATCTCCACCATGCTCGTCATGCTCGCCCTGCCCTCACTTCTCGAGCGGTTTGGCGGGGTGACCTTTGCCCAGCAGATCTCGATCATGGGCTGGTTCCTGATCATCGCCCTGCCGGTCACGGTCGGCGCTGCAGTCTGGCTCGTCCCGGATCCGCAGCCGGACCCGAACGCCCCGAAGGCCAGCTTCCATCCGTCGGCCATTCTCGAAGCGCTTCGCCAGCAAACCCTGTGGCGGCTGCTGGCAACGGAAATCTTCATAGGGATCGCCATTGCCGGCACAGCCGGGACCTTCCTCTTCGCCTCCTTCTGGGGCTTTGGCGTGGATCATGGCGTCGCCTCCCTCATCCTGATGGCGCATTTCATTGCCGGTTTCGCGGCGATGCCCGTCTGGGTCTGGCTGTCCAAGCGCACCGAGAAATATGTGGCCATGCGCTATGTCTGCGTGTGGTCGGCCATCACCTATATTGCCTATTTCCCGCTTTCGGTTTTCGGCGGCGGCATTGTCCCGCTTCTGATCGCCGCCATCATTTCCGGTTTCGGATATGGCTCGCCTTTCATCCTTGTCCGCTCCATGATGGCCGACCTTGTCGAGGCCGAAGAAGCGCGCGGCGGGGCCAACCGGGCGGGGCTTTTCTTCTCGCTCATGTCGGGCGCCTACAAGACCGGGGCGAGCTTCGCCATCGGAATTCCCTACATCCTTCTCGGCGTCCTCGTCGGCTTCAATCCGGCGGGCGAGAACTCACCAGAGACCGTGCGCGGCCTCATGGCCGTCTTTGTCGGGGTGCCAGTGGTGTCCTACGCCCTCGCCGCAATCCTGATCTGGAAGTACCCGATCACGCGCGCCGTACAGGCAAAGGCAGCAGAAGCCATGAGCGGGGGTGGACAAGCCAATCTCGAGTCGCTTCACCCACCGGTGAAAGATGGAGATTTGTAATGACCGACCTCGTACGCCCGTCGGGCCGCACCGCAGACCAGCTGCGCGATATCGTGCTGGAAACCAATGTGACCCGCTACGCTGAGGGCTCGTGCCTCGCGAAATTCGGCCACACCCACGTGCTTTGCACAGCCTCATGGTCAGACAGCGTGCCGCCATGGCTGCGTGGTCAGGGAAAGGGCTGGGTCACCGGCGAATACGGCATGCTGCCGCGCGCCACACACACCCGTGGCAGCCGCGAAGCCGCCCGCGGCAAGCAGTCCGGCCGCACACAGGAAATCCAACGCCTCATCGGCCGTAGCTTGCGCTCGGTTGTCGATCTGACAGCGCTCGGCGAAAACCAGCTCACCATCGACTGCGACGTTATCCAGGCCGATGGCGGCACGCGCACAGCGTCCATCACCGGCGGCTTTGTCGCCATGGCGCTCGCGCTGAAATACATGCGCGAAGAAGGCGTCATCAAGACCGACCCGATCCAGAAACAGGCGGCGGCCATTTCGGTCGGGCTCTACAAGGACCACCCGGTTCTCGACCTCGATTACCCCGAGGACTCCGGCGGCGAAGGCGACATGAATGTCGTCATGAGCTCAGACGGCGGCTTCATCGAGATCCAGGGCACCGGCGAAGAGCGCCCGATGACCCGGCCTGAGGTCGAGGAAATGATGCGGCTGGCGGAAAAAGGCTGCACGGAACTCTTCGAGGCGCAGAAGAAGGCCATCGGGTAGCTTCAAGACCCCACCCCAACCCTACCCACTGCGCGGGGAGGGGGCACACGCTGCACCGGCTCAAAAACTCCGCCCATGCCTGACTTTGGCGATACGCGGTCCCCTCCCCGCTTGCGGGGAGGGATAGGGTGGGGGCCCTAGCCCCGCTCCAGAGTCTCCAGCCCGAACATCGCCAGCTTCAAACTCTGCGCGATACGCTCGGCGCGGACCATGAAATAATCCACGGTCTCGGCGCCCGGCGCGATATCCTCCAGCGTCAGCCTGAACAGGCCGAGCCAGTCCGCGAAATCTTCGCGGCGCACGCCCTCAAGCTTCGTATGCGCTGGCACGGGTTTGCCGGAGTAACGCCCGGCATTCAGCGCGACCGAGGCCCAGAAGTCCTTCAGCTTTGCGAGGTGTTCGGGCCAATCGTCTATTTCACCATTAAAGATAGACCCAAGGCGCGGATGTGTGCGCACACGGCCATAGAAGGTCTCGACCAGCTCTGAAATAAGGGCGTCATCGATCCCAAGACGGGAAGCGTTTTCTTGGATGGCGAGGCGGCGCTCTTCAGCGGAACGGACTTGATAGGTCATGCGCGGGGCTTTGCCATAGGCACCTGGCTGGCGCGATACGGGAATGTCCCGATAGCTGCAACTACTCCACCACTGGCTTCTCGCGCCCCTGCCACGTAACGTCCGCATCCCAGAGTGGCACGGTCGAGAGGCTCATCTTTGCTGAGCCGTCGACCGGTTTGCGCGAGAATGAAACATACATCATCGAATCACTTTCAGCGTCGTAGATGCGGCGCACGGCGAGCTGCTTGAAGACAAGCGAGCGGCCCCGGTCCCAGACTTCCTCTCCGGAGCGATCGAGGTCGATGCGGCCAATAACGACCGGTCCGGTCTTCACGCAGGAAATCGATGAATTGGACGGGTCCTCGAACCAGTTGCCTTTGCCGATCCGGTCCCAGACGCCGCGATCGAAATAGGCGACATGGCAGGTAATGCCCTGCACTTTAGGGTCGGCCAGCCGATCAATCTTGATCTCATTGCCCAGCCAGTCATTTTTGAACTCACCAGCTTCCCGGTTGCCGCCGCCACATGCGACGAGTGTCAGGGTGAGGAGGGTGAATACTCCAAATTTCAAATATGCCATCAGCCATCTCCTTGCCCAAACATCATACGCCCAACCCAACCATTCAACGCTACTTAGGTTGCGTCCCCCACGGCTTGTCCGTGGGGTCCATCTCCAACGCATCAACAATCATCACAGCTCAGGAGATGGATGCCACGGACAAGCCGTGGCAAGGCGCTGCGGATAGTCAGGTAAACGGAAGCGTCATGGAGAGATCTTTCCAGTCAGGATTGACCTCTTCGATGAGGTTGATCTTCCACTGCCTCGGCCAGGTCTTCAATCGCCGCTCACGGTGTGCCGCGGCCGCCATGCTGTCGTGAAACTCCCACCAGACCAGCCGGTCGCAGCCATACTTGGCCGTAAACAGCGATCCCTTGCCCGATTTGTGCTGTCCAATCCGCGTCCAGAGATCGGATGTCGATCCTGTATAGATCGTCCCATTTTTCCGGTTCGCCATAATATAGGTCGCGATCAGGTCGAACCGCGCCATCGCGCCGTCCTCAAGCCGCCGCTTCATCCGCTGCGGCGGCGCCATCCTCCTCATCGTCGAAAACCAGGATGTCGCCCGGCTGGCATCCCAGCTCGCGGCAGAGCGCTTCGAGCGTGGAAAACCGCACCGCCTTGGCCTTGCCCGTCTTGAGGATCGACAGATTGGCGAGGGTGACGCCGACACGGTCTGACAGTTCGGTCAGGGACATGCGGCGCTCCAGGAGCACACGGTCGAGAGTTACACGAATGGCCATAAGGTGTTGAGGCCTCCTAAATCGTCATCTTCTCTTCCTCGCGCAGGCGGCTTCCTTCACGGAAGACCTGCGCAAGGACGAAAAGCGCTATGACTGCCGCCCAAGCGGCAAGATTGATGCTGAGACGCAGCGGCTGGTCGGTGCCGAGGTCAATGAAAGCGTTGAGAAGGATAACGGTCAGATAGCGTCCGAGTTCGATCAGACCGATCGTGATCGCGATTTTCGTCAGCCGTGGCCCGTTTTCAGGCACAAAGGGATCGCCCGCCGCAAGTGTCGAGAGGATACGGCGAAGCTGCATGCAGACAAAGATGATACCGGGCGCAAAGACGATGAGCCCGGCAAGGCCTGCGATAAACTGTCCGGGGGCAACGCCTTCAACATAGGCTTCCATGCCCGGCACGCGCATGACGCCGCCATTGAGGCTGCCGATCAGGCCAACACCGATCAGGACGAAGGCAATGATGCCGCTCACGATCGCGATCCAGATCACGACCTGCATCAGTCCCGACAGGAACGCAGCCATGGAGTTATGCTGGCGGATTGTCATATCTCTTCAGAACCCTCAGATACCGTGCAACCGAATACATACACGCTCAGACGTCAATTTACCGTAAAACGATAATACCGTTCACACAGAAAGCAAGATCGGAGCCACATCCAGTCATGACTCGCAAACTTGAGAAAGGCCGACTTGTCGCGGCGACCCATAACAAGGGAAAAGTCCGCGAACTGAAGGATCTATTTGAACCGGTCGGGCTGGAGGTTGTCTCAGCCATAGAGCTGGAGCTGCCAGAGCCGGAAGAGACCGAGCAGACGTTTTCGGGCAATGCGCTCATCAAGGCGCGCGCCGCTTGCAAGGCCACCGGGCTCCCTGCCCTCTCCGATGATAGCGGCATAGAAGTAAAAGCGCTGGGCGGCATGCCGGGCGTGCATACGGCGATCTGGGCGGGTGAATCGCGCGACTTCTACGTGGCCATGGAAAAGGTCGAGATGCTGCTGAAAGAGATCGAGGCCACAGACCGGAGTGCGCGATTTGTCTCCACCCTCGCTGTCGTCTGGCCTGACGGGCATGAGGAAGTTTTCGAGGGCACCGTTGAGGGCGAGGTCGTCTGGCCGCCCCGAGGCGATAAGGGTTTTGGCTATGACCCGGTCTTTGTCGCGACGGGCGAAACCGACACTTTCGGTGAGATGGAGCCGGCGAAGAAACACGCCATGAGCCACCGCGCCGATGCCTTTGCCAAGCTGAAAGCCGCCCTCCTGTAATGGCGAAAGCCTTGTCCTTCGGCCCTGATTACGGTTTTGGCCTCTACATCCACTGGCCCTACTGTACGCGCATCTGTCCTTATTGCGACTTCAATGTCTACGCGGCCAAGGACAGGGACAATGCCCCCCTCAATGCGGCGCTGCTCGCCGATCTTGAGCGCCACCGAGCCGTGTTGCCAGAACATCCGCCGCTCGGCTCGATCTATTTTGGCGGCGGTACGCCATCTCTGATGAGTGCACCCGCGATCGGAAAACTGATCGAGACGGCAGACCGCGCTTTTGGCGTCGAGACGGGCGCAGAGATCACGCTGGAGGCGAACCCGGTCGATATCTCGCTGGAGGCGCTGGAGGCCTGGAAGGCCGCCGGCGTCAACCGCCTCTCGCTCGGCATACAGTCCCTTGATGATGAGGCGCTGCGCTTTCTCGGCCGCGACCATGACAGCGCAAAAGCCCGCCAGTCAGTCGCCGAAACGCTGCAGGTTTTCGACAACATGTCCATCGACCTCATCTATGCCCGGCCCGGACAGTCTGCACTTAGTTGGAAAACGGAACTGACGGATGCGCTAAACCTCGGCGCGCCCCATCTTTCGCTCTATGAGCTGACGATTGAAGAGCGGACTGCCTTCGGCCAGCGCGCAAAGCGGGGCGACATTGTTCCAATGCCGGATGACGATCAGGCCGACCTTTATGAGCTGACCCAGGAAGTCTGCAACGCGAAAGGTCTGCCGGCTTATGAGGTCTCGAACCACGCATCATTAGAGGCCTATATGTCACATCACAACCTCACCTACTGGCGCGGCGGTGACTGGATCGGCATCGGCCCCGGGGCGCACGGCAGGCTGACGGTGGATGGCGAGCGCATTGCGACACATGCCGCCCTCCGGCCCGGCGACTATCAGGCAGCGATGGACAGCGCCCCGCCTCAAAGCCCCGGCGTAATGCTCTCGAAACTCCAGAACGCCCGCGAACTCATCGCGCTCGGTCTCAGATCGCATGAGGGTTTCGATTTGGAACGCATTGCCGTGCTGACCGATCACCCCGTGAACAGAACCGCGCTGAGCGAGTTCGAGACGGCTGGGCTGATCCGCCGAAACGGAGAACTGGTGACGCTGACGCCGGAGGGCCGGCTTCTCGCCGACCGGATCGCGGCTGAGCTCTCACCTTAGGCCGCTTCAACCTCTGGCCAGCTAGTCCGTCTTCCGGAAGCGCTTGCCCTGCTGCTTCATCAGCGCCCGCCCAACCGGCTCCGGCAGGATGCGGGTCAGTGTCGCAACACCCTTATTGACCGCGCCCGGCACGACGACCGGCTGGCCGCGCGCCACGCCTTCAAGGCCGGCCTTCACAACAGGCGCCGCTTCCATCCACATCCATTCGGGCGACTCATTCGTCATCTCGCGCGTGCCGTTCACATCGTGGAATTCGGTCCAGGTGAACCCTGGACAAAGCGCGGTGCAGTGGATGTCGTGGCCTGCTGCTTCTGCCTCTGCGTGGACGCTTTCGGAGAACTTGATGAGGCCGGCTTTTACGCTGCCATAAAGCGTATGGCCGCTTGAACCGGGCGTGTAACCGGCAAGCGACGCAACATTGATGATCCGGCCGAAATTGCGCTCCGCCATGCCCGGCAGCAGCTTGTGAACAAGCTCAATCGGCGCGGTATAAAGCACCTGAATAAAAGCGGCCTGGTCATTCCAGCTTGTGTTGAAGAAGGTCCCCGGCAGGCCATAGCCCGCATTGTTCACCAGGGCGTCGACATGGCGCCCGGCTTCTTTCAGCTCATGAATGATCGTGTCTACCGCGCCCGGCTTGGCGAGGTCCTGCGAGATGGTCATCGCAGAGACTTTATATTTCTCCTCGATCTCCCGCGCGAGGCCATTCAGCCGGTCCAGCCGCCGCGCCGTCAGCGCTACGTCCCAGCCCTTGGCCGCATATTGGCGGGCAAATTCTGCGCCTAGTCCGGCAGATGCGCCGGTTATCAATGCCAGTCTGTTACCCGCCATAGGTGTCTCCATCCATTTTGCGCCAGACATTCACCTTGGTGAGGAAGGCAAGCTCCGTGCGTTCCAGTTTGAAACCCGCTTGCTCCATCGCCGGTGTGAAGTCCCAGCCGAGATACGCCTTGTAATAGGGTTCGTGGAAACCTTCAGGGAAATATTCAAGAATTCCGTCGAGGCCTTCGCTGTCGCCAAATTGCAGGCTGTCGGCAACGATAAACGTAGCCCCCGGCTTCAGCACGCGCGCGGCCTCTACGATGGCACGGGCGCGGACCTTCTCTGGCAGCTCATGGAAGAGGTAGATCGAGACGATCATATCGAGCGTCTCGTCCTCCATCGGCAGGACCTCGGCCTGTCCCTCGATGATGTCGACATGCGGCCAGGGTGCCACGAGCTGGCGCGCCCGTTCGGCATAATTGGGTGATAGATCGAGCCCGTTTGCCTTCAGGCGCGGAAAAGCACGCATGACCTCGCGCAGGAAGCGGCCCGTCCCGCAGGCAAGGTCGAGCAGCTCCACCTCTCTCTGGTCGCGGCCCTTCATCTCCCGCGCAATCTCTGCCAGCGCAGCACGCCGCATGGCATCGGCCGCGCCGGTAAACAGCGCCTCGACCTGATGGTCGTAGAGTTTGGCACTCTCATCCGACAGCCAGCCATCGGTCTGATAATGGAAGTTCTGCTGGTAATAGTCCGGATACCGGTTGCTGCCTTCCAGCTGCTCGCGAACCTCATCGCCTTCGCGCGACACACGCCGCCGGTCGACATCGCTGACATCGCGCATGAAATGGCGGGCGCGGCTGACTGCCTTTGGCAGGTCGACCAGGCGAACGTCTTCCGGGGCAGGATATAGCCCCGCCTCTACATTCATCCTGTCGCGCGCAAAGAGGCCGAGATAGGCCCGGCGAAGTTCTTTTGTATCGACCGGATTGATCGGCCTGAACTCTGGTTCGCCCGGCCGGTTGAAGCCAGCAGAGCGCCGCTTTGCAATCGTATACTGCGTCCCGTACCAGGCCGCGCGCATCGCCTGGGCCGCGCCATATCGCGCGCGCGCCAGTGTTTTTCCTGTTTCTTGCATGATCGCCATGGAGATAAAAATGGAGCGGCAGGGGCCATTCGTCCAGCCATCAGACCAAGACATTGAATTAATTGTAATTTAACCTTCAGCTTGCGTTCAGGCGCCTATGTTAGTGTGGCAATTGAAGACAAGCGGGACACCGAACGTCCCTGCAAAGGAGACACACCATGTTCAAGATGCGTACAGCAATTCTGGGCAGCGCCGCAGCGCTCGCAATCGCGCTGCCGGCTGGCGCCCAGAGCTATGGCTACTCAAATTACGGCAACAATAGCTACAATGGTTATAACACCTCGGCCAACAGCAATGCCGCTTATGTAAAGTGCGAGGCAGACCGCCGCCAGCGCCAGCAGACAGCCGGCATTGTCGGTGCCATCGCAGGCGGCCTGCTCGGCGCCACCATCGCTGACGATGATGATGACGACCGCTACCGCAATCGCCGCCACGGCTATGACCGCTACAACCGCCACAGCCGGTATGACCGCCGCGGCTACAAGCGGGGCTATCGCGGCCACCGCGGCAATGACAATAATGGTGACCAGGTTGCTGGCGCCCTGATCGGTGCCGCTGTCGGCGGCATTGCCGGCGCGGCGATCGGCAGCAGCGGTGACGACTGTGCCCGCCGCGCGCAGCAAGTCCAGCCAAATGTCCGCTATGGCAGCCAGACCACGGCACCATCGCGCGTCGTTTACGACAATCGCTATGATCCGAACGCCTACAGCCAGAACAGCTATGGCAACGACACCTATAACCGGACCTACAGCCAGGACGAACTCTATGGCGGCGAACGCAGCTATCGGACAAGCACAACCTACGGCTCAGGCACGACCTATAGCTCGACCTCGGGCGCCACGACGACCGGTTACAATACCGGCTACCAGACCCAGGGCTATGACAGTGGCGAATGCCGCATCGTCTACCAGGGCAACCGCGAACGGACCGCCTGTAATGTCGGCGGCGACCGCTGGGAATTCGTCGATTAGACTGCCAAGACAGTAAAAACCAATCGGCCTCGCCCTTCGACAAGCTCAGGGTGAGGCCGTTTTGTATTCAGCCGCGAAGAACTCACCTCATCCCGGAAACCAAGCACCTCATCCTGAGCGAAGTCGAAGGATGAAGCAGTAGTGCGCTACATTCCAACCGCATCCAGAATGACCCGCGCCCCATCATCCGGCGACACCTCGTCACTAGATACTTCAAGATCATAGTCCCGGCCCGCATGGACACGGGAGAACTGCCAGCGGGCCATGCCAATATCGCGGTCGCCCCTCTCCCGCTCACGCTGCTCAGCCGTTTCAAGTGCGCAGCGCACCGCGACGAAAGTGACGGTATGGGTGGCCAGCACTTCGCGGTAATGGTGCTGATCCCCTGCCCCAAGCATGACATCGTCAACCACGAGATCGAGGCCCTGATCGGCAAGCGCCGCAACAGAGGCCCGCATACCGCGCATGAGTGCGGCGCCGTAAGAACCCGTCCCGATCTCGACCTCGGACGGCTCGGCATCCGGGACCAGGCGGAAGCTGAAAGCTTCGGCATCATTCGCAAAGCGCGGCGGCATCATTTCAAGGAAGTCGTCCATGCTGACGCGCAGCACCGGACCTGCGGCAAGGCGCTGGATCGCTCTTGCGAGCGTCGTCTTTCCGGCGCTGCTGGTCCCGTTGAGAATGACGACTTTGGACACTGGAAGCCCCGGTCAGCCCGGCACGAGCGCCGCGATCAGGTTCGGACCATTATTCTTCATGGCCGCCTCAAACGCTCTGTCGAAGTCTTCCGCCGTTGTCACAGCCGTCGCCGCGACGCCCATGGACTGGGCAAGGCTCACCCAGTCGATATCCGGCTCACCGATGGCGAGCATGTCCTTCGCCGTCGGCCCTGGATTGCCAGCGCCGGTGCGGTGCAGCTCGATATTCAGGATACGATAGGTGTGGTTCACAAAGACGATGGTCGTCACGTCGACGCCCTCGCGCACCATGCTCCACAGTGCCTGATTGGTATACATGCCCGCGCCATCGCCGGTCAGCGCAATGACCTTACGGTCCGGCGCAGCCACCGCCGCGCCGAGCGCCAGCGGCAGGCCCTGTCCGATGGCGCCGCCCGTCAGCATCATCCAGTCATGCGGCTCTGCCGTCATCGTCGACAGGAAGACCGGCAGCGAGTTGGACACCCCGTCATCTGACACGATCGCATTTTCCGGCATATGACGCGCAACGCTCGCGCCGATCGATCCGGCGTTCAGCTCTCCCGTCGGCGCGTCCGGTTTGCGAAGCGGCATGGGGTCGGCGATGTCCGCCGCGCCCATCGCATCGGCAAGCGCCAGCAGCGTCGACGCGCTGTCTGTATCTGCCCCGCCAAGATCCAGCGTGTCGCAGCCTTCCGGCACGAGCAGGCTCGGCTTGCCCGGATAGGCGAAGAAAGCCGCTGGCAGGCTTGTCCCTGCAACCAGCATCAGGTCCGCACCTTCAAGATCTGACATCGCACCTTCAGCGAAATACTGCATGCGGTCCGGCGCAAAGACGCCCGCCCCGCGGCGCATCTTCCAGTAGAATGTATCGGTGATGACCCGGAGACCCGCCGCCTTGAGGCGAGCAGCCGCAGCCAGTCCTTTCTCGGTCAGCGCCGTGCCATTGATCAGGATGATCGGCGCCTTCGCCTTTGCGATGGCGGCCTTTGCCGTCTCAATCAGCTCAGCCGAGGTCTGACGCATCAGCGGCATCTGCGCCTTCCCGCCTGGCTCACCGCCCTCTTCCCAGGCAGAGTCTGCTGGCAGGATAAGCGATACCGGCCCGGAGACAGGCCCAAAGCTCGCCGCATAGGCTTCTGCTGCCAGCTTGCCGGTCGTCTTCACGCTATCTGCCGACTTGATCCACACCGAATTGGGGCCTGCGAGGCCCATAATGTCGGAGTTCAGCGGCGCATCATATTTGCGGTGCGGCACGGAATGGTCGCCGATCACGTTGACCATCGGCGTATGCGCGCGCTTGGCATTGTGGATGTTCGCCCCGCCATTGAGGTATCCCGCCCCCAGGTGCAGCAGCGTCATCGCTGGCTTTCCGGCGATCCGCGCATAACCATCGGCTGCGCCCGTTGCGACCCCTTCAAAGAGGCAAAGCACGGACTTGATCCGCGTCTCCCGGTCGAGTGCCGTAACCAGGTGCATTTCCGAAGTGCCCGGATTGGCGAAACAGGCATCCAGCCCGTTGTCCGCCAGTGTGGAAACCAGCGCATCCGCGCCCGTCATTTTCTTGTCCGCCATGTCATCCTCCAGGTCTTTTCTTCGGGCCGCCTGTCATAAGGCCGCCTATCTTGTCTCATGCGCTAGCTGATCTCGATGATCTCGTCATCATAGGGCGCCGTGAAAAGCCGCTGGACGTCTGCGTCTCTCAGCGTCTGGACCCGGCCCTGATTGATATAGCCCTTCTCGGTAATCTCTCCGGCGTCGGCCTTTGGCTGGTCTTTCTGCAACAGGATACGTGCGACGCGTTTGGCGGCGTTCGGATTGGACCGGTTATAGGTCTTCAGCCCGTCCATGACCGAGGCTCGCACCTCATCGTCGCCTGCCAGCTCATCGAGCCCGACATTGCGGCCTGTCTTGCGCCTGCACCAGGCCTCATTGAGGAAGCCGAGCAGCGCAATCTCATCCTTGTTGAGGCCGCAAACCACGACATCCGACAGTGCCCCGTCGACCGCCTCGACAACCTTTACCCGCACCGTGCCCGCAGACACCCATGTGCCATTCGCGAGCTTGAATTCCTCAGCCAGCCGCCCGTCAAAGGCGAGGCCTTCTTCGGGTTTGCCCGGGTCCTTGAACCGGACCGCATCGCCGAGCTTGTAGAAGCCTTCCTCGTCGAAAGCCTCTGCCGTCTTATCGGGGTTTTTCAGATAGCCCTGCGTGATGCCCTCGCCGCGCACGCGCAGCTCCATTTTCTCGCCCGCCGGCACCATCTTCATCTCGCAGCCAGGCAGCGGCAGGCCAAGAAGCCCCATCGTGTCGCTTGGCCAGTGCACGTTTGAAATGGTCGGCGATGTTTCGGTTGCGCCATAGCCAGCCGAAAGGCTGATCCGCTCGCCCGTCACATCGACAGCAACTTTCTGGATCCGCTCATATATGTCCTGGCCGAGCGCTGCACCGCCATAGGCCATGACCATGATGCGCGAGAAGAAGGTTTTCGCGAGCTCCCGGTCCTGCTCCAGCTCGGTGGCAATCGCGGCCCATGCGGCGGGAACGGTCGTATGTTGGGTCGGGGAAACCTCACGCAAATTGCGCAACATTTCTGGCAACCGCGCCGGTGTCGGCGCGCCCCAGTCGATGTAAAGCGTGCCGCCCCAGTCGAGCATGGAATGAAGGATGGAGTTGGCGCCATAAGTGTGGCTCCACGGGAGGAAGCTCACCATGACCTGCGGGCCATCGGCCATCTTCTCCAGCCGCTCCACGTCCCAGATTGACCGGATCATCTTGACCATGGAGGCGATATTGCCATGGGTGTTGATGACCGCTTTCGGCTCTCCGGTTGAGCCCGAAGTCAGCATGTATTTGGCAACCGTCTCTTCGCTCAGCCGGTCATAGGCAAGATCCACAGCGCTGGTTGGCTTCGTCGCGAAATCGCGAAGCGAGATCGTATTGGCGACATCGGGCGCGCTCTTGCGATAGATGACCAGCCGGTCGCCCACGCCCATACCCTGAAGGCCACGCTGGAATTCGCTGCCGTCCTCGACATAGACAATCGCCGGCGCGGTCAGCTTGTCGACATGTTTGAGCCTGGCGAAATCCTCGCTCAGCGTCGCATAGGCGGGTGTCACCGGCACGACCGGGCTGCCAGCCCACATGGCCGCGTACATGACCAGCGCATGTTCGATGGCGTTGCGCGACAGGATCATCACCGGACTGTCCGGCCCGGCGCCTGCATCCAGGAACCCCTGCGCCAGCGCACGAACCTGCGACAGGGCGTCGGCATAGGTCACCGTCTTCCAGCCGGGCTTTGCCGGATCGTCTGGGTCGCGCTGCGCCAGAAACACCTGATCGGGCCGCGCGCTCGCCCAGTATACGAGCGGAGCCAGCATATGCGGCGGGTGCGGGCGTTTGGGCTGACCATTGCGCAAGATGATCGAGCCATCGCTGCGGCGCTCCACATCCAGCTTCTGAGGCAGGTACGGAATCTCCCGGAAGGGTATGTCTGACGTCATGGATTGCCTTCTGTCTTGATCTTCATTGATGCGCCGCAATGTTTACAGTGAACGGCGTCCCGGTCATGTCGCATCAGCCCGCATGTGTCGCACTCGCAGTCGACCTTCCCGTCAGGCTCCACGATTGCGCGCAGCAGCTGGAAAAACAGCGACAGGCCGAGGACCATGGTCACCACAGCCAGCCACCGGCCAAACTCATCGGTCATCAGGATGTCGCCGAACCCTGTCGTGGTGAGCACCGTGACCGTGAAATACACCGCGTCTGTATAGGTGTTGATATCCTCGTTGCGGCCAACCTGCGTCGCATAGGTGATCGCGGACATGACGAAAACGAACACAACGAGATTTGTTACCTTGTCGATGATGCGTTCGTGGCGCTGGAAGAACGGCGTCAGAATCTTGACGCGCCGGATGAAGGTAAAGGCCCGTATCGCCCTCACCGCCCTCAGAATGCGCAGGAATGCAAAATTGGAGACCAGTAGCGGCGCGAACATGGTCAGCACCACCACCATGTCTGCCCAGTTGATCCATTTCAGGAAAAACCGGTGCTTGTGCCGGGTGATGTAGAACCGGGCCAGAAGGTCCGCCAGGATGATACCGCCGATCACATAGTCGATCGTATAGTGACCATGCTCGCGTGTGCCGAATGGCGCCCACAGGAAATAGGCGATGGTGGCTATATCAAAGGTTAGAAGCGCCCAACGAAACCAGAATGAGGTCCTGCCGGTCCCTTCATAAAGCCAGAAAAGTTGCCGGTTCAGGCCGGTGCGATCACTCATTGCAATCGGGTGTCACACGCACCCGCCGGGAGATCAATACATTGCCGGCCAAGCGGCCTCTTGGAAGGGGTCCATAAATCTCTGACGTGTAAAATTCTGTATTTGCACAACCAAATCAGATGTTTCAGTCTTTAAACATTCACCTAAACCTATATGTTAATCGAACGGGTTGATTCTACTCCGCCGTCAGCCCAATCGCAGTTGTAGAGAAAACCACATATGTTTGACTTCGGCCTGCCGGCATTTTTCGAGATCCTTGCAGAGCCCCAGCGCGAAACGCTCAGGTCACTTGCATACGAGCGCACCTATCGCGATGGCCAACACCTTCATGAACCGGGCGATCCCGCCGATACGATGGGCTGGATTGAAAGCGGCGCCCTCCTCTTCGGTAAGTATCTGGAGGATGAGGGCTTTCATTCGCTCGTGCGGTTGGGACCAGGCCATCATTATGGCGAGTTTGGTGCCCTGCCTTACAAATCCAACACGTTGATCCCGCGCAGGCTCGCTGCGGTGGCCGATGGTCAGACCGTCGTCAACGAAATCGACGCCGAAAAGCTCACTTCCCTCTTCAAGGAAGACACCGAGTATCTGAGAGCCTTCCATATCGTGACGTCAGCGCGGCTCGCCCTGCTGATCGAGCTTTATGACGATGCGCGGCGTCTCAGTGCGCGCCAGCGGATCATCAATTTTCTCGGCATCATCGACCGTATGCAGATGGACGGGAAGTCCATCGAATGCACGCAGGCAGATATTTCCAGGCTGCTCGGTCTTTCAAAGGTGACAGTGAACCAGACGCTTCGCATGTTGACGGAGCGCGGCGTCATCTCCGCTGGCTATGGCACGCTCCGTTTCGAAGATTCCGATCGCCTCCACGCCCTTACCGACCGGGTCTGACGAATACCGCGGCACTCAACCGAAGCATGATATGAGCGACGCTCTGTAACTCACGTCCGAAGCGTGTATGCATACGTACCTGTTAATATGATGTTTTGCGACAGGAACCGGCCCATGCGCTCGATTGCCCCCTCCCCCCTTCTTCGTGTTCTGCTCGCCTCTGCCGCGCTTGGACTGGTGTCGGCATGTGGCGGTGGAGGCGGCGGCGGCGGTGGAAACACAGCCATTCCTGCCCCTTCACCCCCGCCGCCGCCTCCGCCGCCCCCGCCACCTTCGGGGGCCGCGCCTGCATACGAGGCGGGCGTCTACCCAGCTGCAAGCCAGTTCAAGAACCAGTGCGCCAATCCACGGTCTGGCGTGGACATCGAAGGCAATCCTTTTCCAGACGAGGCTGGCTCATTGCGCGAAGAGCTCTTCTGGCTGCGCTCCTGGACGGACGAAACCTATCTCTGGCGCGCAGAAGTGCCGGATCTCGATCCCTACAACTACAATGATCGCGTCGCCTATTTCGACCTGCTGAAAACCAGTGAAACTCTCCCCTCCGGCACACCCAAGGATGATTTCCACTTCAGTGAACCGACCGAAGAATATCTTGAGTCCCGGACGTCTGTGCCTCAGGCGGGATACGGTGCCAATTTCAGAGCGATTTCCAGCACGCCGCCGCGCGATTTTCGCGTTATCTACACAGAGCCCGGATCGCCAGCCGCTGCGGTCACGAATGGCCAGATCAACTTTCAGAGGGGGTCGCGCATCCTTGAAATCGACGGGGTCGATTTCGTTAATGCCAATACCCAGTCTGCCGTCGACACGCTGAATGCCGGGCTGTTCCCCAGCGCTGTCGGCGAAAGTCATACATTCCGGCTTCGGGATCCGGACGGGACAGAGCGCACCGTCACCGTGTCGGCCGGCAATGTGGTGCGCCAGCCAGTGAACGAAACGTCCATCCTGAACACATCAACCGGCCAGGTCGGCTATATTCACTTCACGACGTTCAGCCCCTTCTCATCTGAGGAACAGATTGTTGGTGCCTTCCAGCAAATGAGCAACGCGAATGTCAGCGATCTCATCCTTGACCTTCGCTACAATGGCGGCGGACTTCTGGCTGTGGCCAGCGAACTGTCCTTCATGGTTGCAGGCCAGGCCCAGACGCAGAACCGGACGTTTGAACAGCTGCGCTTCAATGACCGGGCTGGCAATATCAATCCCGTAACCGGCGAACCAAATAACCCGATCCCGTTCTATTCGACGGCGCAGGGTTTCTCTCTGCCATCCGGGCAAAGCCTGCCGGCGCTGAATCTCAACCGCGTCTATATCCTCTCCACAGAGCGCACCTGCAGCGCCAGTGAAGCGGTCATCAATGGCCTGCGCGGGATTGACGTCGAGGTCGTTCTGATCGGCGACATCACCTGCGGCAAGCCGTTTGGCTTCTATCCGACGGACAATTGCGGACGGACCTATTACACGATCCAGTTTCAGGGCGTGAACGAGAAGAATTTCGGCGATTACGCCGACGGCTTCGTGCCGCAGAACGCTAATTTCCCGTTTGGGGCCCGCGCACCGGGGTGCCAGGTTGCCGACCAGCTGGTCGCACCGCTCGGGACCGAAAGCGACCCGCTCATTGGTGCCGCGCTGCAATACCGCAATGATGGAACTTGCCCCGCCCCGACAAGCTCCAGCAGCGCCTCGCGCGTTCAGCCTTTCCGGTCTTCTGAAACCGCGCAGCCATCAGGCCTCGCAATTTTCCCGGACCGGCAGGACGTCATGGATGTGAACCGCGACCTCTCCATGCCCGGCGAGTATCGCGGCCGCACCGACTAGGGGGCCGGAGTTTCCGAAGAGAGCGCCTTGGCCTTCTCTTCGGCCGACGGAATGTTGGCGTCTTCCGGCTCAGGCTGTGGGTGCCCCAGCATTTCCAGGCCCATCCGCATATGCTCGACCAGGTCATGTGCCGCGAGGGTGTGCGCATAGGCTGACATTTCCCAGAGATAGAATTCGGTCAGCAACGTCTTGTCCGTGCAGGCTTCTTCCATTGGCACTGACAGTTGCGTGTCACGCCAGACCGAGGTGCCGTCAAGATTTCCCGCTTTGTACGCGCTCAACAGATCAGTCGGAGATGCATAGCTCAGCTCGCCTGGCGCCGTTGCGCTCCACGCCGCCAACGGGTCCAGGTTTAGTTCATCGTTGATCTCAATCGAATAGCGCTGGGCGTATTGCATATGGCTCAGAAGATCCATCAACAGCGTTCGCGTCATCTCATCCTGGAAAGGCAAAAAGTTTTCATTCGCGATCAGCTGCTGAAGGGCATTCGTGTCCAGAACGAACTCGATTTGCCAGTCCATGGGAGCGAAAGCCGCCTGCA
Organism: Henriciella marina DSM 19595; assembly: GCF_000376805.1. Lineage (NCBI taxonomy): Bacteria > Pseudomonadati > Pseudomonadota > Alphaproteobacteria > Hyphomonadales > Hyphomonadaceae > Henriciella > Henriciella marina. The sequence continues at coordinate 1,645,623 of NZ_AQXT01000002.1, forward strand.
GGTTCGCCTCCGCTTCGGGGCCCGTCCGGCAGGCGCGAAGCTCCTCAATCGCTTTCTGGACAATGGGCGTGCGCTCGCGAAGCGAGTTCTGGTCGTATTCGACCCCGCGCAGATTGCTCTCGATTTCGGTGATGACGCGGCCAAACGCCTGATCGTACAGCTCCTCGTCCTGACGGTCCTCGTTCCAATTGCCAAGGACCAGACCAAGATAGACCCCCAGCACGACCAGCACGAACTCGATAAGCACCGCCAGCCAGTTCTGCTCGCTTACGTATCCGGTTAGCCGCCGCAGAAACATCGCTGCTCCTTCAGGGCGCCGAAACCAGCACTCTCACTAAAATGTGTAAGCATCTTCCCTCCCCACTGGTGCAATCTTAGCCGTGCCTGGTTGAAAATCCACTCCAGATAGATGGGGTGGGCGAGAGCGAGGCTCCCGCCCTGCCTGGATCAGCTTTCCGGCCCGGCGAGATCCTTCAGAATGACGTAAAAATGGTCGAGGCCATCATAGAAGCTGGAGACGAGAAGACGCTCGTTCAGGCCATGCGCGAACGTGTCATTCTGCTTGGCTGCCGCCCCGCCCACGCCATACGTGTCATAGCCAAGATTGCGGTAATGCATCCCGTCCGTGCCGCCTGCCGACATGTGCGGGATGATGTCGACATCGGTGACGCCGCGCGCTTCCAGCGCTGTCTCAACCGCTGCCAGCACATCCTCGCGCATCCCGGACTCCGGGCTTTCGACGAGGTCGGAGATCAGTTCGAACTGCACGTCTTCATTGCCAACCACGTCCTTGAGCGTGGCTTCGGTCGCCTCGATGCCGACGCCCGGGAAGATGCGGCAGTTCACCGTTGCCGTTGCCGATTGCGGCAGGGCGTTCTCTGCATGGCCGGCGCGCAGCATGGTGGCGATACAGGTCGTGCCAATCTGGCCGACCGTCGCCGGATTGGCGCGCAGGATTTCGATCGCGTCTTCGTCAGTTGGGTCGGCAGCGAAAGCACGCTGGGCATTGCCGAGACGATCAAGCCGCTTGCGGCCCGCAGCCTCAATTGAGGCGAGCGTCAGGTCATTGTACCGGACCGGAAATTTGTACGCCTCGATCTTCTTCAGCGCATCGGCCAGCTCATAGATCGCATTGTCAGCGCGCGGCGCAGACGAATGACCGCCCGGATTGGTCACGGTCAGCTCAAAGGTCGCATAGGTCTTCTCTGCGCCCTGAATGCCATAGTCGAGCGGCTCACCATTGTCATCTAGCCCCAGCCCGCCTGCATCAGCGTTGAGGACGAAAGCCGGGTCGACTTCTTCTGCCACCCAGTTGGCCTGCGCCCGCGTGGACACCATGCCGGTTTCTTCATCGCCGGACAGCACCATGACGAGGTCACGCGTCGGCTCGAAGCCTTCTTCCTTGAGGCGGATGAATGTCGCGAGGAGGCTGGTCACGCCATACTTGTTGTCGGCTGTGCCGCGGCCAAAGAAATAGCCTTCTTCCTCGATCAGCTTGTACGGCGCGCGGACCCAGTCTTCAGCCAGCGCATCAACGACATCCATGTGCGCCAGAAGCGCAATCGGCTTATCCTGCGGATCAGGCGAGCGGTACCAGACGACCAGCCCCTGCGTCGCCTCGCCATCATTGTCGTAGTCGGTGACTTCAATGTCCTCGTCCGTGAAGCCTGCCGCTTTCAGCTCACCCACCACATAATCGACAATCTCTGGCACATTCTCATGCCCGCGCGCCGAGCGCACTTCGACGACATTGCGATAGATTTCCCGCGCCTGCTGCTCGAACTCTGAACGCTCCTGCGCGAACGCAGCAGGTACAGCAGTGATCAGCGCTGCTGACAGCAGCAATGAAGGTCTGAAGGCCATGAAATTTCTCCCGGTTCCGGCGTATGATTTACGTTTGTGGCGAACCCTAACCCGCTCGCCGAAAATGTCAGGCAGGAAGTTTGCGGGCGTCCCCAATTTATGTTCCCCGACCGGCAATACTGCGGAGCTTGGCCACCATCGGCGCGTTCACCGTTTCGAGATCGGTGATCGCCGTTTCTACATCTGCGAAGCGGATCTGCAGCGCCTCGATGAGATCCGGGTCAGCGCGCAGCAGGCCGGCGGCGCGCGCGATCTCGTCCTGCGGCAGATCCAGCGAACACGGATAGGCGAGCGAGCCGACAATCGCGTCATAGTCGCCGCTGGTGACGAAGCGGTCGCCGCACTGTCGCAGCACTTCCGCCTGTACGCCCGCTGGCACCCGGCGGCGAAAAATCGTCCTCACCGGTGCGGTCCGCCCCTCTTGAGCAATGACATCGAGCAGGTCTGTGGTGAACAGGCTGATAGCTGTCGTGCGCAGCGTCTCATCCTCGATCAAGCCGATATCCCCCGTCGAGATCAGCTCATCATAGGTCGCCCGGCCACGGTCATTATACTTGTACTGCGTCGCCCGGTAGACATTTACCAGCAACTGATCGTCCGGCAGCGGCGCCGCGCCAGTCAGCGAATCGAGCGCGGCTCGTGCACTGCGCCGGACATCCTTGTTGTACGCCAGCAGATACTCATAGGCCCAGGCCTCATAGCGAAGGTCGACGGTCAGCCGCTCACTGAACACTGCCGCGCGCTCATGACTCGCCTGGTCCTCATTCCAGTTGCCAAGCTGGATACCGAGAAACACACCAAGGACGACAATCAGCGTCTCGATGACAACGGTGAACCAGTCCTGCTTGCGGATGGAGGTGGCGAGGCGGCGTAGGATCATGGCGCGGCCCCATCATTGCGAAGCCCGTCAATGACGACCTCGAGGTTGGCGATATTTCCGTCAATATTATTACGCACGGTGGCAACCATCGAATATTGGTGGCGCAATGCTTCCCGAATTGACGGCGAAGATTTCAGCTCCAGCGCCGCTGCCTCGAGCAGGGCCTCATCCACATCTATACGACACACCGCCACAAAGCCGGTAATGGCGCCGGCTTCGCCTACCGTGTCACTACACCCTTCCCTGATCGCCAGCTGTAGGGGCAGCGGAATGAGTGCCCGGACTGCAAACCTGTAAGGCGTACCCTGCAGCAGGCTATTGGTCTCGTCGTTCAGATCCTGGAACTTGTAATACTCGGACAACCCATCCGCCACCTCCTGGCTTGGCAGCAGGCCGAGGTGCCCGGAAGAGACGATCTGATCCCACGTTGCCCGGTCGGTCGGGTTGTTGCTGAACTCGCTCGCCCGGTAAGCGGCGGCAACGAGGTCCTTCGAGTTTGCATCGGGGCTGGCCAACAGCCGATCGGCCTCCACGACACTGGCGAGCACCTGATCGTAATAGGCGCGCAGGATCAGATTGTCGGCCAGATCCTGTTCAAGGTCGGCGACCAGACGAACTTCGTATTGGTCACCCAGCTCCCGGTCTGCCCGCGCGCCATTCCAGTTGCCAAGCTGGATACCGAGAAACACACCCAGCACGACGATCAGCGTCTCGATGAGGACGGTGAACCAGTCCTGCTTGCGGAGCGCGGTGGTAAGGCGGCGGAGGATCATCGCCTGTCGTCCCATCCGCGCGTAACCAACTCTTCGGCGAGTGCCCTTTCGGCCTGCACCACGCGGGCGAGAACTGCCCCATTCCAGTGATAGAGATTGCGCGTCGCTTCCCGGGTATTACCGACCGCCGCCTTGAACTCGAAATCCTGGCAGGCCGTGCCGACGTCGAACTGCAGATTCTCCCAGCTTTCCCAGCGCCCGGAATCGACCTCTTCCGGGCTGTCGAAATAATAGAAGCGGCGGGCGTAATTGGTCCAGGGTGTGGCGTGCTCGAGCCATTGCGGCTCGACGCGAAGCTGGCCATCGGATTCCTGGGACATCAAATTAATGGCCTCACGGACCTTGCGGTTTGAGATCACGTCGAATTGGCCGGACGCCCGCAACTGGTCGACGAGCTCTCGATCAACGACAGCAAAATTGTACTTCCCCAGCGAACCAAGCGCAGCCACCACGGCTGACCGGTCTGCTTCGGCAATTTCACATGACTTAAGGCTGGAGAGCAGCACACCTTCATTTTCGACCTGACCTGCCAGAAACGTGTTCGAATTCCGGATGGCCACAGCGCTTCGCTGCATGTCGTCATGCAGCCGAACCAGATACTGTCGTTCCATGGACCGTTCGATCCGCGCGTCGTTCCAGTTCGCGACCTGAATACCGAGAAAGACGCCAAGCACCACAATCAACGTCTCGATGAGGACCGTGAACCAGTCCTGCTTGCGGAGCGCGGTAGTAAGGCGGCGGAGAATCATCGGACCGTCACTCTACTGCCTCGAGCCGGTCCCATAGATCGACTTCCGGTGCGTCCTTCACCATGGCATCGACGACATCGACGAAGCCCGGATTGAAATAGGTCCGGCAGACATCCCACAGCGCACGGCCGCGGGCGGTGCCGAGAACGAAGTAGATCACGCTCCGGTAGGTCTCCCAGGATTCCTTCGTGATCGCGCCGTTCTGATATTGCAGCCACTCATATTCCCGCGCCCGCATCTGCCCGATCATCCAGAAGAAGAGCCGCGTCTTCTGCTCGAAGCTTGGCGTTTCAGCTTGAGAAAAGATGCGTCCGAGCTCAGGGAAGTCGACGAATTTGTAGACCCCCGTCTGGTCATAGGTGAGCTGCGCCTGACGCGCCTCCGACCGCATCTGCCGCGCGCCCTGGTGCACCTGAATAGCGAGATAGATTAGTGTTGCGGCGACAACGACGACACCGGCAATCTGTGCGATAAGCGCTGCCTGTTCGAGCGTCATGACGCCATCTCCAGCAACGGCGCGGTCGGCCCGGCCTCGATCAATTCATCAACCAGTTTACGGAAGCCTGGCGGAAAATGATGCCTGCGGGCGAGCCAGAATCCCTGATAATACTTCGATGCCAGGTGGTCGCGGAAATGGTTCTGCGTATGGTGCCAGAAGTCCTCCTCGAAAACCTTTTTCCGCGCCTGATAATGCATGACCTGATAGCCGCGCGTCAGCATGGTGTAGAAGACGTTGAGCTTTGTCCGCTCAGCTGGCTCGAAGGTTTCCGGCCCCCTCTCCAGACCCAGCAGAAACAGGTCCACGAGACTGGCTTCCTCTAGGGTTTTCATATGGTCCCGGAAGAAATCGTAATAACTGACGGCTGTCGCGATACGTTGCTGGTTCGCCGAATGCCTCAGCTGGAATCCGACGAAAACAAGCGAGGCGATCACAGCAAGCGAAGAGACGATTCCAGCAAGGAAATAGAGCTGTTCAAGCGTCATAGGCCGGCCCCATCCTTATTGTCCGCCGGAGACGAGATCCCAGAACTCGGCCCGGTCATTTGTCCTCGGGAATGGGCCTTGCGGCACATCGATGCCAAGAAAGCGGCAGAGCGGGTCCCACCCCTGCTTCACCTCGAAGACAAGTAACTGGCCGGCCGGGATCGTCTGTTTGACGGCCTCATTATGCGCCGTGAACCGGGCCATGCGTTCCGCGTCTGACAGGCCGTCGGGGAAACCGCTTCGGGCGATCACACCATAGGCCATTTCCAGCCATGGCTTCATCGGCTCCGCCGCCATGCCGCGCTCTTCAAGAAGTTTTGCGATCGTCGCCCTGAAACTTGCCGCCCAGCTATCCGGGCTGCGGGTCGAGAGGATAAATTTCGCGTCGGGATAGGCGGCGTACAACTCCCTGTAAAACCCGGCGATCGGCCAGTCTACGCCGCTATCGAACCCTTCGAATGTTTTCTCCCAGTCAGGCTGTCCTGCCAGCGCGTCATTCCACTGCGGCACCCGTTTCTCCAGGTCGTTGAACACCGCTTCCATGTGGTAGCATGGCCCAAAGCCAAGCTGCTCAAGCGCCAGCTTCAGCGACATCGTCCCAGTCCGGCCGAGGCCAGTGCCAATGATTTTCATGTCTGGTCCCACCCATATCGACTACTCGTCCAGCAAGGCGGACTCGAAGTCATCAAGTGGATGCTAGCGCGAGAATTGAGGCAGGTCACCCCGGCGGGAAATAAACGGAAGGAACACGCTCAACCGCCCAGCTGTGCGATGGACCGGGACAGATTGTGCCGGGCCTGCACGTCCTAGCGGGCGCGGCCTTCTTCGGTGAAGTAGATGGCTGGGCGCTCCGCGAAATTTTTCAGGACTTTCGCCCGCCCCACTCGAAAGACCTCTTCCGGCACGATCTAGCAGCATCAGGTAGCACGCCACTGCTTCTCGCGTGGTCGCCCCTCAGATGCGGCTCGCGGAGCAATGACAGAGTTCGCGAAAGTTGGTGCATGCCCAGCTCAAGATCGCAAAGCCTAATATGTCTTATTATTCGTTGCTACTTGCGGGATCTCGACATTTTGGAATTGCGCAGCTTTTCCAATATATTCGGGTCTTTAGAAAGGGATTTCGCAACCTCTAAGCCATTAAGATATGTATCCTTCGGCATATAGCCATGGCCACGGTCAACTATGCTTTCTACTTCGCCGAAGCATCCGCGCATATTCAAACCCGCATGGTGCCAATCAACAGTGCGCGCAACATTTATGTCTGAGGCGACAGGCTGTTCTAGCAAAGACATATCCAAATAAAATTTCTTGCCAGCAAAGCCCACTTTTGATCCGCCCGTTTCGGCTAAATACGCTTTAGTGAAAGCATAGTTTGATTGAAGCTGGGGAACGATATCAAATTTAGCCTGCGCGCGGCTCGCCTCGTGAATTGCTTGCTTTGCATCAATATCACCGCGTTCGAACCGTCTAAATATTGAGTCGACATGGCCAGCAGTTTGATCAATTCCGGCCCTTCTTCCTCTAACCCTGAATCCCGCAGCCACGACCATGCGCGCACCACAGTTCTTATCTCTCAGATCGCTTGAATTGACTTCCTGAAATAAGTTCCATGCGCGTCGGATGAAGTCGTAAGTAACTGAATTGCAGCGGTACGAAAGATCACGATACAGAATCGCCCCGTCATTCGTAACGAGAGATGGAAAGTTTCTTCGACTATGCTTCGCAACTATTTGATGAAATGCGCGTAGGCGCCGGTGCGCTTTTTCTGCTTGAGGATGGGTTGGAATGAAATCTGCTTGGGCGATCTGCGACCCATATCCCAATAAGTCTACCCATCCGACAACAGCTGTTTGGAAGGCATACTTGACGCTCATTCCTACACGTTGCTGAGTTGATTTCGCCAAACTAATTAATCCTGTTCGACCTATCGTCTACTTTGACGTAAAGCAGCGCTCAAAAGCTAGCGCTAAACCGCCTCCGGCTCCAGCGTCTCGTTGAACTTGACCGGCTTGCCGCCGCCCTTTTGCGTTATCTCGCCATCGCGCATGACGAACTGGCCGCGGATGATGGTCGCGACAGGCCAGCCAGTCGCCTCGAAGCCATCATAGGGTGTCCAGCCGCATTTGGCCTTGGTCCACTCTTCCGTGATCGTTTCCTTGCGCTTCAGGTCCACGACGGTGAAGTCGGCGTCATAGCCTTCAGCAATCCGGCCCTTGTTCGCGATACCGAAGACACGCTGCGGACCAGCCGAGGTCAGCTCCACGAAACGGCGCAGCGTCAGCTTTCCATTGTTCACATGGGTCAGCATGATCGGCACGAAGGTCTGCACACCGGGCGTGCCAGACGGTGAAGCCGGATAAGGCCGCAGCTTCTCTTCACGCGCATGCGGGGCATGGTCGGTCGCAACCACATCGACGATGCCTGCATTGAGTGCGCGCCACAGTGCATCCTGATGGCGCTGTTCACGGATCGGCGGGTTTTGCTGGGCAAAGCCTTTCAGGCGGTCATAGCAATCGGGCGCGGCCAGCGTCAGATGGTTCGGAAGCACTTCGACAGACGCCACATCCTTGGCATCGCGGAGCAGCTCCATCTCCTCAGCGGTGGAGATATGCAACACATGGATGCGCTTGCCGGTCTTGCGGGCAAGGCGCAGCAGGCGGCGCGTGGAGCTGACCGCCGCCTCGACATCGCGCACCACGACATGGCTGTTCCAGTCGCCCTGAACGGCAAGTTTCTGCCTGTCTGCAAGCCGGTACTCGTCTTCGGAATGGAAGGCCGCCCTGCGCTTGATCGCGCGCAGCACTGCCTCGACGCCTTCATCATCATGCACCAGCAGATCGCCGGTCGATGAGCCCATGAAAACCTTGACGCCGCAGCAGCCCTGCATGCGCTCCATCTCACCCAGAATGCCGGTATTCTCATGCGTCGCGCCGGCATAGAAAGCATGGTCGACATCCATGCGCCCCCTGGCGCGGTTCAGCTTGTCGGTCAGCATATCAGGGCTGGTCGTGGAGGGGTTGGTATTCGGCATCTCGAACACCGCCGTCACCCCGCCGAGCGCGGCAGAGCGCGCCTCGGTCTCAAGGTCGGCCTTATACTCCAGCCCCGGCTCCCGAAAGTGCACCTGGCTGTCGATCACACCCGGCAGGACGTGCAGCCCGGTCGCGTCATAGGTCTCACCGGCTTGCGAAGGATCGAACTTGCCAATGGCAACAATCTTGCCGCCGCGCACAGCCACATCGACGTTTTCCTCGCCGCCGGGAGAGACAACGGTGCCGTTCTTCAGGATCAGATCATAGGTCGTTTTCATGAGCTCTTTATGCGCTCAGAAGCGCTCAATGTCACGGACAGCGTGACATCCGAATCATATCGAAAACGAAGAAGAAGAAACCTTCCCCTCTCCCGGATGCGGGAGGGGATAAGGGAAAGCAGGTGTCGGACGACAGGCGGTCAGCATTTGCCAATTATATCCACCACCAAAGATTGAAGTACGTTGCCCTTCGCAACCTTTTCGCAATTCTGCTAGGGATAAATGCCCGCTCATCAGAAATCGAAACGAAAGCTACGCATGTTGCCTCCACTTCCCGAATTGAAGCCGAGTCAAATTGGCGAGTTTATTAGATTTCATGCCTGCGAGCGGAGGGCGAATCTCAGTGTTAGTAGGGCACGAATAAGGGAAGAGTTGCCCTTCTACGGTCGCTTAGAAAACACGCTTGACGTCGTTCTGCGAGAAAAAGGGGAAATCGCAGAGAACGATTGGCACCAATCACTGATCGAGTCTGGTGCACAACAGGTTCTTGCTGACACCGAAACGCCGTCGCTTGGCGACGTGCTGGCTTCGTTTTCTGACAAAGCTCAAGACACACTCGCTTTTGCAACCGAAGTTTTGGTGAGCGGACGAGTAGGTGCGTTCGAAGTCAGCGGTCGAATGGATTTCGTGTTGTTGTTATGGCGCGATGGGCGGCCAGTGATTCGAGTCGTGGAGGCGAAAGCTTCGCGCAAAGATCAAACATACCAGCGAATTCAAGCCGCTTGTTATCTGCTCATGACCCAACAAGTTGCTGCTCACACTAACATCAACATAGACGGGCATCAGCTGGATGACCGCTCGGTAGAAGCGGTAGTTGCACGAATAGATGAGGAATCGAGAGCACTCCAGAACCCGTTAGAGCTTCAACCTTTAAGTCTGTCAGTACCTAGCGATGATTTAAACCGGCTACTAGCGGCTGGAGGCGTCTTTGAAAGGTCCGTCAGAGCTGATTTGGACACGTTGCCATACAAGCTTGAGCCGAAGTGCGACGCCTGTGTCTTCAATGTGCATTGTTTTCCTGAATCTGCTCGCCGTCGAAAGATTCAGCTATTGGGACTTCGAGCCGACCTCATAGCTGCACTTTCCGATCACGGGATACACCAACTCGACGAACTGGCTCGACTCGATGTCGATTCCGAATTGGCTGCTGCGCTAAGTGCTGATGAGCGAATTGAAGAGGACATTGAAGTACTTAAAGCGCGAGCCGTTGCAAGGGTACAGACATTGGACTTGGAAGAACCTGTCGAGGGTTGGGAAGTCCAACAACTGCCTCAGCGCGCGACTTCGCTCAGACCCAATCATGAAATTAATGGCCAGAGAGTAATCCGCGTCTATTTACACGTCGATTACGACTACATCGAAGATCGACTACTAGCTGTAGCTGCTCACGTCACAAATAGTAATGGGCGCTTGGAGGTTGGTTGGCGACAGGAGGACGGTCGCTACCGTCCAGCTACTGAGGTCGAGGAATCCGTCGGCGACAATCGAAGACCGTTATCCGGCATTGATGTGGTCGAGTTCAAAAACTCTAACTGGACGCATTCTGTTCAGGACGATGCTGCTTCCGAACGAACAATGCTGGAAAACTTCTACCGGCGTTTAATTGAAGCGATTGCACAAACTTCCCAGGCCGACGAAGAATACATCCACTTCTACGTTTGGTCGGAAAATGAAATGCGGCGCTTAATGGAAGCGACAAGCCGAGGTGGCCCAGGTTTGTTGGCAAACATGTCGCAACTCTTCGGATGTCGCATGGGGCGCGAGCAACTTATTGTAACCCCTCTTCAAACCGACATTCACCGACGCTTCGCGTTTGGCTGGACAGGACGCGGACTTTCAGTTGCTACATCATTGCGCTGGTTTGGTGGTCGCTATCATTGGACAAGACGCGTGGGTCGGGATCAAATAGACCTATCGAATGTATTTCAACAAGACATTTTCGATTTTGCGACCACTCTTTGGACCGAGGATGGAGAGTGGTGTGAAGATGGCGTAGGCGAGCGCCAGCGCTACGAATTAAGGAGTAGGTTCTTCGACCAAACCAGCGTGGCATATTATCGAGCTTTGTGGGGCGCAATAAACTCCGAAGACGAACACTGGGACGCGCAAGCAAGGAGCGCTATCCAACGCTACGAACGAGTTGCTCAGGTGCCCGGAATCCTGCCAACGTACCTCACGGCGCGGACCCATGCGCTTCGCTGGGTTGATGAGCGAGCGGGATTCTTCAATAACAGAATTGAGAAGACCCCGCTTGATATTCGCCAGCTCGGCAACTTCCGTCTTCGCTCAAACTCCCCTCGTCAAGCTGCGATAGATGTACTGCGCATCGATTGGACGATGGCATATATGGAGTGGTTAGTCGCTCAAACTTCAACAGCGAGAGACAGGATTCAAAGCGGACGTTGTCTCCCTTTGGAGGTTATAGACGTAGGCGATGGAGATCGAGGCAGCAGCATCGTGCGCGCCAGAATTCGTGCAGACTTAGTCAATACCTCCAACGATGTTCTTCAGAGACGCTACTCGGATGGCGAGGGGGACCTCGTCCGGATGATGTCCTGGACGGGAAATCCGCAAGATCAAGCGCGAGCCAATCCTGCAGCGTGCTGCTGGATTGAGCATTTGGACTGGGAAGCGGGAACAATTCAGCTCAGTACGCGACCGGCAAGGCAAGGGCTTTATAGGCAATTCAGCGCGCCAGCGAATGCCTTTGGCGAGTATCCGTACGTGCTCTTGGAAAAGTCTGTCACCAGCTACACTCATCCAAAAACCGACGAACGTTTGCAGACCAATCAAAATAATCACGTCGACCCATGGTTTGATCTGAGCGATCCCAATGTGACTCCCGCTGCGCCGCTGGAACAAGATGTCCGCGATAGACTTCGCGAAGCTTTAACAAGCTGGCGCATTCCCAACACTGACTTCCAGCTTCTTGAAGAGCAGATACTCGCGGTGTCCGCTAGCCTCGATAGTCGAATTAGCGCACTTCAAGGCCCTCCCGGCACTGGGAAAACCGCAACTACCGCGGTGGCAATTGTTTCTAGAATTGCCGCTAGATTGAGTGCTGGAGACCGTGTGATCGTTACTGGGTTTACACACAGAGCAGTAGATACTCTGGTTGAGCGGACGGCGAATTGGATTGCATCCCTGGTGCAAATTCTAGGGCAGTATGGTTTTGAGCTTCCACCAGTCGAACTGGTGCGTGTTGCGTCTCGTGATCCTCAGAACCTACCCGCAAACGTCCAAAACCTGGATTTGGACGATATCCCTAGGGTGGGCGACGCCACTGCATATTTCGCGAACAAAGCCAACTCCGTTACTTTGCTCTTTGGCACACCGACTCACCTGTTGAAGCTGGAGAAAACGCTGGGCGCAAGGCACAGCCTTTGCGCTAAAGACTTGGTCGTTGATGAAGCGAGTATGATGGTATTCCCGGCCATGTTGGCCCTCGCCTCGCTTACATCCTCCGAAGCCTCTGTTTTGGTGGCTGGGGATAATCGTCAATTGGCTCCGATTTTGTCGCATCCGTGGGACACCGAAGATCGCCCTCCAACGGTTCGGTATCAACCTTTCTTGAGTGCGTATGAGGTCGTTGCGCGAATAGATGAGACTTACAATCAAGCCCATCCATCCCGAATATCTGTGTCTCGTCTACGACACACTTTCAGACTGCCTCCCGCTACACGAGAGGTCGTAGGTGTTTTATACCTTAGAGACGACAATTTCGCATTATCAGGACGCACTGAGCACCCGGGGCCCATGGGTGCTGTCGCTGACGCGGAGTTCGCACCCGTATGGACCGACCCATTTGGCTTAGTGCTGGTTAGTCACTCCGAGAGACGATCACGCAAGGAGAACGCCATCGAACGAGCCATTGTTTCGGCTGTAATTGACGCGTCCGAAGGATGCGGCGAGAATAGCATCGTGGTTCTCACACCGCACAGGGCACAGCGCGCGTTGTTGCAGCAGGCGCTACAAGATCGCCCAGAAGTGGCGATCGTGGACACAGTCGAGCGTCTTCAAGGCGGCGAAGCGGCAACTATCATCGTTTCCGCAACCGCAAGCGATCCAGATGCGATAGCCTCAGCGGAACAATTCCTGATGGACGTACACCGGGCGAATGTTGCTTTTTCACGCAACGAAGATCGATTAATCGTGATTGCGTCTGAGACGTTGCTCGATCACATTTCGGCGAACATTGATGTTTATGAGCATTCGTTATTGTGGAAAACGCTTCGCACGGCATGCTCAAGTTGCGTTCGAGAAATTGAAATCGACGGTGCCGTCGCCCGGATTCTCACGAAACCTCAGTTGAATTGAGAACTCTGTTCTTAGCCCCTGGTCCTTTACCTGGCCCAGGGTGATCAGCGGGAATTGAACAACCACGGTATTTCATTGGCGCGGGTTCTGTCGGATGCGGTTCGGGGCAGACCCGCTTCGATGGTATTAAACTGCGTTGCCAATCCTCTTTTGGCGAAATTTGCAAACTTTCCAAAATATGAGCACCAACGGCAGACGCTAAGGCGCAAGGCACTGCGTTTCCGATTTGTGAGGTTGCCACGCGATAATTTCCGGCAAACCGCCAATTGTCCGGAAATGTTTGCAATCTTGCCTGCTCGCGAATCGAAAGCCGACGGTTAGACCAATGGAATGGTCCTGTAGTAGGCCCTGGGCTCGCGGAAAGCGTCCATGATGGAAGTGCTTTCGCTAACTTTAGCAAAAAGGACCAATATCGAGTCCGCCATCCAAATATTGGCTCGCCGTCGCCTCGACTCGTGTGAAATAGATAATTGCTTCCCTCTGGTATCGAGGGCAGCAAATCGAGCCACTTAGCCGATTGGGAGACCTCTTCCGCTTCTGTGCCGTTGTCCAAATCCCCAATTGCATCCCAGCAATTTAGTACAGGGTAAGTGCATGTATCTGGCTGCGCGGAGTGCGTATGTATTGGGGGCGCGAGTAACAATCCGTCGCGAAACGCGACGCAGATTATTCGATTTCGAATTTGCGGGACGCCATAGTTAAGCGCATTTAGTTCCCAAACATTTAGTCGGTAATTGGTTCCTTCCGTCCTGTTTATATGGCCAAGCTTCGCTCTGATCGATCGGATGGCTCCGCTCTTCAAGGAAGCAAATCCAGGTACATTCTCAATCATGATTACTTGCGGCTTAATTGCCTTTGCAATTTCCAGCATGGCGACCACACTCGAAAACCGTTCGTCGGACCGACCTTTCCATTTTCCAGTTGACCATTGCGCGGCCTTTGAGAACGGTTGGCAAGGCGGCCCACCTATCAACGCCTCACAATTTTGTGCTCCTGGTATCTCACCAAGTACTCGTTCGAAGTTATCTTCTCGGAGCTGCGGCGTTTGACTCAGCACCCAATTTGGCTTGTTCAGCTGCAGAGTCTGGCGTGCCTGTGGATCAGCTTCGACGGCGCCGATGGTATCAAAACCGGCGAATTCTAAACCAATGTCCAACCCCCCGGCACCTGTAAAGAGTGACAACGCTCTGATAGGACAACCCTCCACCGTAGTTTGGCGGAGCTCACCTTGTTCGCGCTAAAGTGTCAAGGACGGGCAAAGCAATATTTTGATACATTCAGTTGCTGGACCAACCGCTTTGTGACGGTGGGTGAAAGGCGACAAACCCCGTCATTCCTCAACACGAAATCCTTTGGCGAAAACGTGTCTCCAAGCGCAAACTCCAAAACAGCGGCGTCTACTTTCGGTCTAAGCGGCTCCATCAGATCGAACACGTACGCGTCGGAAGCATCCTTATAGACACGGTGCATGATGCCAAAGCGCGGGTCGTACCCCTCCGCTAGAATCTTCAATCGGACATCGGCTTCCAACACAGCATAGGCATAATTCAGCATTGCGTTGATCGGATGCGTAGCCCTCCAGTTCTTTGGCTTCTTACCCGTCAAAACTGATGAACGCTGTTCGAACCTCTCCCAAGTCGGCGGCAAAGGGTGCCGATCTAGCCCCTTCCATTTCAGGCTGAGACCTTCCCAGGCCCGGAAATAGAAATAAGCGCATGGTCCTTCGACTGCGTAGAGCTTGTCGATCGATGTTGGCGGATTGGATTTCAGGAGTTGGATGTTCTCACTCAAAACCTGATCGGCTTTCTCAAATGCCCTTTGCTCCTTCAAGAGCTTTCGAAGGGTCTGCCTGGACGCGATCAGCTTCTTTCGAATGAGGTTCACTGAGAACTTTACCCGTGCCCGTTCATCATTCGCTTGCTCTATTTGCCATTTCACCTTGAGCGGATCGGTTGGCATCCCGTTGTCAGCGAATGTGGACGCCGATTTTCCATCCCATCTCACGCGAATTAGCGGGAGCTTCTGCTCTCGAAGCCAATCCAGAACGGCAAGCGACAGGCTGCCTGAGCCATCAATTAGAATAATGCGCGGCGGCAAATCCAGACTGCCTCGAAAGAAGCGATACTCGTCACGCTTCTTTCGAGGCAGTCTGGATTTGCCGCCGCGCATGACCAAAGTGCCGTTTTCGATGCGAAGCGAGATGTTGTGCCCGCTAAGAATGAGCGGGTTTGCGCGCCTCGATCGCTTCAGTCTTTTCGGCTCAGCCGCGCGGGATTTAGACGCCCAGTATTCCGCTCGGATAGCCCACTCGTCAGTTTCAGCAACGTTGTTGTCCTGCTTTGAATCAAAAGCCAATTTCACCCTCTCATTTGAGCTAACAATATAACTCACATGCAGGCTTCATTCCTGATTCTTTTTAGAAATTTTAGAAATTTATTGTCGTCTTTGAGAGCCGTTTTCAGAGCCTTTCTTGTGATCAGTTTTTCCAGGTTTGGAGTCGATCGCACGACTTGTTGCAGCTCTTGGCTAAGAAGGTTTACACGCCGAGCTTCATCATGAATTTCTGACAGCTCAACTCCGTCCAAAGTGTCGATCTTATCACTTTCTTTCAGAGCTAGCCAAAGCAACAACACCGAAGCTTGCATCTCAATCGACGCTTTCCAGCGAAACCAATTAGCAGCTTTGAGCCCGAAAGCGTTTCTTCCAAATATCCACTCGAAAGCGTCATGAAGTTCAGTCGCCACTTCGAGGCCGAAGACAAAATCCCGCTTGGCTTCCTCCAGCAAGCGAATGCGATTGCCCACAAATAGAGATGTATCGATTTTGATCTCTGGTGCGATCGCCAGACTGCGAATGAGCTGATCCAGCACCGGACCGAATTCTAGGCTTTGCCCCGTGACTTTATCCGAACGCGCGCTTGCGGCACCAATCGCTGTTTGAAAGTCCTTCAGGCGTTTGCGCTCGTCCGCTTCTTCGTCCGCGCACTCCAATGTTCCTGAAACCGCTTGCGCGAGCATCACAATTACGGCTGCTTTGTCCGCATCGTTCATTCTTTGGGTGTTAGCGGATACGAGCTTTGGGAATTTGTTATTCGAAGCGCGCTCAATCACGCGCTGATCGAACCTATCAAGTATTTCTTCGTCATCAGACCTAAGCAAGCGCGCAATGCGGCGGAGTGCCTTGAATGTCTCTCTACCGACGCTCTCCAGGACCGGCTTCCAGTACTGTTCGCCAACATCGAAGCCCTGCAGCCAAAGATGCCAGCCGATAAAGTCGGCGCGTTTCTTCCTCAGAGACAATGCGTACGCAGTCTTAGCCTGGTCAATGCTGGACGCCGGATGTCGAGCAGAACCACCGCGCTCTGCGGATGGCAGCAAGTTTTTCTCTCGCCAACTGCGCAGCGTCGAAGGGGGTACTTCGACGCCTGAGGCGCGGAGTTCAGCGATCAACTGCTCGCCGGAAATGAACTCTGTTCCTGTAACGGTCATGGGCTATTCGACTACCTGATGCGCCGGAAACAGGCGATTTAGCAGAATCCGACTTTGATTTTTGGGCCTCCTCCAAAACGAGGAAGCCAAAATGAACCAACAACTAAGCAAGCCCCGCACCACACGGGCCGAACTTCAACGGCAAGCGACAGAACGGGCTCGCGCAGCATTCCAGGCTGTCGAACAAGGCGCATCAATCCGGCAGGCGGCAAAGGAACATCATGTAGGTCGCGAAAGACTAAGCGCCTTCATTCGAGACCATGCCGAAGTCGATTGGAAGCCTGGGACCAAGCTTGTCATCACGAGCAACAGGCTCGTGAAGGAAGCGCGCATCTTCAGTAAAGGGCGAATGCGGACTGTCATGCTCTATCCCGAAGAACTGAGCCGCGCGATGAAATTCATGAGCGCGGTTGGACGCTTTCTAAACACGAATGATCCGCTCCAGCTGAAAGGCTTTCAAGGAAAGTCCGTAACCGATGTTTCAGGCAAGCGGCACCCGCTCGAAACTAGCCCGAATCGTCTCTATGAAATTTCGGCTGCGAACGATCTCGACGTCATTCCACTCTACAAGGATGTGGTCTGATGTTTTGGGAGAAGCAGAACAAGAGGTGGCGCTACTTCGCGCAGCTTGAGCAAAGGGAGCTTGCGCGTCGTCATCCCGATGATCGCGCGTGCAGATTTTGCGGGCGCTGGTATCCGCGAGAAGAGTGGCATCATTTCGGGCGCGCGGCCTCAAACGATGAAACCATACCGATTTGTGTTACGTGCCACGATTATTTTCGACGGGTCGAACTCCTGCAGGCTGCAATAGAGGGTGACCCTCGCCATCCGCTAGTTGCAATTGCCAGACGCTTGCACGGCGTAGCGGATATGCGGGAACTGTTCGCAGTCCAAGACCGGGAATTGGGCGACCTAGTTTTTAAGCTGGCTGAAATGCACCCTCAGCTAGTAATGCCGGATATGGAAGATGATGCGGACTAAGGCGTGCAGAACGAAGGCGAAGACGCTCCATTCGAGCCAAGGGAAATTCAGTTGCGCGCTTACACCAGGCGCGAACCCCATAAGGCACCTAAAGCCCGCGACTCGGTAAAGAAGCAGCCTTCCGCTCGAACGCTGATCTTCGATACTGAAACGATCGGTGTCTCTCAGCGCCTCCGCATTGGAAGCTATCAACTCCGCGATGATAATGAGCTGTTCGAAGAGGGGCTGTTCTATGATCCAGCCGCGCTTTTCGCTTCTGAAACTGAGCTTCTGCAGAGCTATGCGAGAGACCGGGGGCTAGTCCTTCGAACTGATCGCGACTTTGTTGAAGAGGTGTTCTTCGAAGAGTGCCATGAACTTCACGGCACCTGCGTGGGCTTCAATCTTCCGTTCGATTTGTCTCGGTTGGCGTTGGCGCATGGCACCGCCAAAGGAGGCAAGCGTAATGAACTTTTTCAGAAAGCCTTTTCGCTTCAGCTCAGTGAGAATGAAAAGCGACCAAGATTGAAGGTGAAGCACCTGTCAAGTCGATCGGCCTTCATGGAATTCGCGATGGTCAGCGACCCAAACCGGCGGTCTGACAAAAAGCGCGGACGGAAGGTCGAGCATCACAAAGGGTTCTTTGTTGATGTCAAAACGCTCGCCGGCGTTCTGCTCGCCGCTAATCACTCCCTGCGCAGTCTCGCAAAGGCACTCGGTCTCGACATTGAAAAAGGCGAGGTCGAGGACTTTGAAGCGCCGCTGACAACAGAATTTCTCGATTACACAGTGCAAGATGTGCGCGTGACCTGGAAGTGCTACCGCGAACTGATCGGCCGTCTAAGCGAGCACGGGCTTCCAAACGCCCCAGCCTATTCGCTGACAAGCGAAGCTTCTCTTGGAAAATCCTATCTAAGAGCAATGGGTTTGAAGCCCTGGATGGTATCGCAGCCAGATTTTCCACCGGAAATGATCGGGATCATTCTAAGCACCTACTACGGCGGTCGTTCCGAAGTGCATATTCGCCGCGAGGTTTGCGAAGCCTTCTATTGCGACTTCCTCTCCATGTACCCAACCGTCAACACGGTGATGGGGCTGTGGCAGTTCGCAACGGCTGAGGGCATCAACTACCAAGATGCGACTGAGAGTGTCCGAGACATTCTGGAAACCTGGACGCTCGGAGACCTTCAAAAGCCCGAGAACTGGCCAAAGCTGACAGCCATCGTCCAGGTCATGCCGGATGACGATATCTTTCCAATCCGGGCGATCTATGGCGACGCCGCCCCGCGACACGAGAAGAATAAAGTCGCGAACATCGGCCTAAATCGGCTGACGTGTGAAGCGCCGCTTTGGTTCACGCTGGCGGATTGTCTCGCCTCCAAGCTCTTGAATGGCAAGCCGCCAAAAGTGGTGAAGGCATACAACTTCACGCCAATGGCTCAGCAATCAGGGCTCAGAGTGATCAATCTTGCAGGCGATCCTGAGACGCGGATTGATCCGGCTAAGGATGATTTCTTTCGCGAGGTCATCACGCGCCGGAAGAAGATTGCTGGTTTGAAGAAAGCAGCTAAATCCGAACGTGATCGTGAGCACTTCGATGGGTTGCAGCTTGCTCTCAAAATTCTCGCCAATGCGACAAGCTACGGCATCTTCGTCGAGTTGAACGTTCACGATGCTTATACCGAAACCGAAGAGGGAAAGCGCAACACACCAAAGGCGAAGCTCGCCCGCTACGGCTATGACGGGACACGCCAAGAGATTATCTCAAAGGTCGAAGAAACGCCTGGAGAGTTTTTTCATCCTCTGCTCGCAACTCTAATTACGGGCGCGGCCAGATTGATGCTCGCGCTTTCGGAAAGAGCGGCCGCAGATCAGGGCTTGGATTGGATATTCTGCGACACGGACGGCATCGCGTTCGCAAAGCCTGATGAGATGTCGAGCAAAACCTTTCAAGACCGGATCGATGCCGTTCGCGGCTGGTTCGAACCGCTTAACCCATATGCCTTTGAAGGTTCAATCCTCCAGGCGGAAGATGAGAACTTCAGTCGCGAGAAAGATGCTGCGGGAAACAAACAGCGCCTACCTCTCTTCGCCTACGCTGTGTCCGCGAAACGCTATGCTTTATTCAACAAGAATGCGGACGGGTCGATCGATCTTCGAAAGACATCCGCTCATGGACTTGGATTGTACGTGCTGCCATACGAAGCGCCGCCTGAAAGCGGCTGGAAGAAAAACTCGAAATCAGAGTTTTGGCACGAACAAGTTTGGGAGCGCATCTGCCTTGCCGCGCTCAATGGCGAAGATGACAAGCTGAACTTCGTTGGCATTGAAGGTTTCAATAAGCCTGCAGCTAGCCGATACGCGGCAACAAAGCCGAACCTGCTAGAGTGGTTCGCAGACTATAATCAGGCGCGCGATTATCCGGATCAGATACGACCATTCACGTTCATGCTGTCGTTTCAGCTGGATGAGATGGAGTTCATCAAAGCTCGCAATGCAGGGGATGCCGAAGCGTTGGCTTTCGCAAGCGATCCAAGACCTGCCTCGCCGTATGAGACAGATGTTGTTCGAGCGGCAACGCGCGCATTCGATCGAACGACGGGACAATCCGTGCGGCATGAATGGCTACGCACGTACGAGAGCACCTTAGCGGGCTATCATTTGCGCGACGAAGCGAAGTTCCTGGGAGGCGTGAAGACCCAGCGCGGGGCGCTGAAGCGCCGTCATATTGATGCGTTTGCAATCCAGCAAGTCGGGAAGGAAGCGCATGATTGGGAAGAAATCATCAGTCTGGGCGAGACAAATCAGCCGTCAAGACAGGTCGCTGAAGTGCTTAATTGGGATAAATGCCGCGCCTTGATCGCCCGTGCCCAAGAGCTCCATGGAGTTCGAAATCTCAGATATGCGGCGGGCGTCGGCGACGCCAAGATAAGATCGATTTTGCGCTACAGAAATTCTGTCGAACCTGACGTCTTGCGCAGGCTAGTTCGTGCCGTATACGTTTTGGGAGACCCAGCGGTGTCCCGTATTTAAAAAAACAGAGTTCTAATAATCGACTATGGAGATGTCTCTGAAAGAGCAGCGAACTGTCCAAACGCAAGGACTTCCCATTGCTACACGTCTCTCTTCAACGGCTGCCAAGTTTTTAGGCGCAGCAACTCATTCGGCTGATTCGTTAGCCTGCACTTGACAGATATCGTGGTAGTTCGCATCGTATCCAAACCAACTCATGGTGGAGGGCGCAACTGATGGCAAACAATAGTTCTGATATCACCAAGGCAGCAGCTGATGTAGAAGCAGCATCGCAAACGATAGTTCAAGCAGCCAGAAAGCTGATTGAAGCTGGCAAAACGATTGATCTAAATTCAACTGATTTGGAACAGGATCTAATACTCAAGCTTCATAAGAAAGTATCGGAGGCGAAAGACCTCACTGCCCAACTAGACTATATCGAACCTTCTAGCTCCAGTTGCAGCTGCTAGAACTTAATAAGTATAAATTAGCTTTGGGGCGACGACAGCTCCGAACTCTGATTGGGATTTGAAAGACGATCAATCACGGAAGATGTGAATTTTTTTCAAAATTCTCTACCCGATAAAGTGCCGACTTAGCACCCTATAGTGGGGCAATAAAAGCCTTATGAATATAGAGCGAAAGAATGGTTTGATCCCAATTCCATTCTTGTTCGCGAGTCCGCGCTATTACGCTACGTTTGGCGATTACAATCCTAAAAACGATTACTTTGCTACGCTAATCGATCAAATACCTTCGGATTGGCTGTGCAGAAGAAGTGGCGCTTGGTGGAACTTCGCGCCGCTCAATAACAACCTCCCTGATTCGGGATTCAAAATTCATGTGTCCTCAAACCTAGAATCTGCGCCGGATGTACTCACCCAAGTATCTAGAATGGCATTTAGTTGCGGGGTGCCATTCAAGTTTATTGTGGACCAAAAACTCCATGAATTCTCGAACTCTAAAAATTATAGCTCTTGGAGTTGCGGGAAATTCATCACCATATACCCTGCCAGCACCCGTGAATTCTCAGTTCTGATCGACTGGTTAAGGACTGCCTTAAGAGACGCAGGGGGGCCATACATTTTCTCCGATAAGCACGCCCCTGGATCATCGGCTGTGTTCTACCGTTTTGGAGCATTTTCTCCTCACTCACGTGTCAACGTATTCGGCGAGTACGAGAGGTTAGTATCCATTGGCGAACAGCAAATGGCGGATCAGACGATGCCGGTTTTCTATCTGCCGCCAAACATTATCGATCCGGTGCGCGGAAGTCACAGCAACACGGGCGACACCGGTAAATCCAATGAAGAGTTGATCCTGCGTGACAGATTCGCTGTTACGGGTACATTGCACCGATCGAATTCAGGGGCGGTTCTGCTTGCGCGCGATAACGTGACGGGCGAAGTGGTAGTTCTGAAGGAAGCACGTCGCGGAATTATTGCTTCAGGTTTCGATGCGACATATCTTCTCGCGAGAGAGTACTCGGTTCTTGAGCTATTGCGACACACTGGTGTCACGCCGCTGCCCATCGATTTCTTCAAGGTACACGATAGCTATTTCATTGCTATGCAGCATATCAACGGCGTTCCGCTGTCAAAATTTAGAACGTCGCCCGTTATTACTGCTCTACATAAAATCTCTCCGTCCGAAGCAGAAATTCGCGACGCGGAAGAGACAGTACGTAAAATCTATAACAATTTGTCGAACGCGGTGCGCTTAATCCACCAAAAAGGTATAGTCGTAGGAGATATCGCGCCGCAAAATGTGATGATCACGCCAGAATCATTGAGCGTGAAAATATTGGATTTTGAAGCCGCAGCTCATGTCGAAGAAGAACTCGACCTTCGAATTAACACTATTGGGTTTCGGAGCTCAAATACGTCCAAGTCATTCGCAGAGGATCAGACTGCCGTCAGAAAAGTCGCAGCCTCGACGCTGCTCCCAGTTCAAACCGGCTCAGAACTAAATCCATACATAACCTCGAATTTCATACGAAGACTTACGAGCGATTATCCTGCTTTTTGCGATCTCGGCAGTGAATTAGAACCTGGATTTGAGTTTTCAGAAAGTGTGTGCGACCTGCAATCTCGGCGTTCTATTTTGAAGGAACTAGTCCGGGGTTTGAAAGAAAGCGTAGGATTTGCGGCTTCTGGCCACCTTTGGGCTTGCGACTACAGAGGAGTGAAAACGAATCCTCTTTCGATTGCTTTTGGTGCGCTAGGAGTTGCTCCGCTACTTCGTCTTGTTGAGGGGGAGGTTCCAAGCGTTGTTCAGGACTGGATAACCGAGGCGCTGCAAGTGGACCGCGATTATGCTCCCGGGCTGTGGGTTGGCAGCGCTGGCATATCTTGGGGATTAGCTGAGCTGGGCCGAACTGAAGAAGCAGAGCTGTGGTTTGATCGAGCAATCGAAAGCAAACTTAAATTTGAGAAGCTCGATATTTTTTTCGGAGCGGCGGGCATCGGCGTGACCGCTCTCCGTCTATTTCATGTGTTAAAGTGTGAGAAATACCTAGAGCAGGCAATCGACATTGCAGATCAAATGCTGCAGCTGCGTATTGGAAATCTAGGCACAAAATATTGTTCTTGGAAGCTAGAGAATAATGGCTTCGGTCATGGTCATGCAGGCATAGCATACTTTTTTTTGGCTTTGTACAAATCGACTGGCGACTACTCGTATTTAGAATTCGCTGAGGCATCCTTTCGAACGGAAGTTATGAGAGGGTATATCACCCCAGAAGGCGCTTTATGTTGGCTTGCTGGAGACCACGACAAGCGCGGAATGCCTTACTTTCGAATTGGGGGTGCTGGTGTAGGAGCGGTGGCCTGCCGCCTATTCGAAACTACTGATTCAAAATTCTACCGAGATGCCTGCAAGAGCATTGCTCTGGGCTGCAGTATAAAATACGCAGCGGGCTCTGGCCTACTTACGGGGCTAACTGGCATCGGCGAGTTCTTCCTCGATATGCAAAAGACATTTCCAGACGACGATTATCAGTCTCAATTGAAGGACATAGCAAAAGGAATCGACATGTTCCTATTTGAATCTGAGTTTGGATTGTGTGCGCCATCCGAGTCGCTAACAAGGATGAGTTTTGACTATGGAACTGGTTCAGCTGGTATTGCCTATTTTTTTCACAGGCTTCAAAACCGCAAAGCTCAGAGACGATTGTTCGAATTCGATTGAACAGAAATCTCGCGAGCTACGCAGAACACCTCAGTTTCGTGCTAACAAGACAGTCTTGTGCGTCATCTAAGGTAGCCGACTTCATTTGCCACAATGTTGTAAATAGCCTTTGCGGTATGTTCTCTGCTTGCATCCCATTCACGACCAAAACTACGTGCCAGTGTCGCAACGGTATGGTGAACATCTCGCTGATTTAGTACGTCCGGCACGATCCAACTCGCCAACCCATCTTGATCGATATCCGCAAGAATGGATTGAAATGCCTCAATTGCCGCATTTTCGAACCAAGTGCTTGGGCATTCGGTCGGAATTGTACTTTTCACTACTTCAATGATGCGCGAAAGGGATGGAGCAAACATCAGGAGGCCAGCGGCAATACGTGCTCGATCCGTATTGAGGAGAGCTCGCGCCGTACGCAGAAGTGAACGCCTACTTTGGGGGGGACTCAAATTACTCAGCGGATACGGCAAAGCTGATCGAATAGCTTTAGATGCTCTCTCGCCAAATTTTTCACTAAACTCGGAGTATATGGACCAGACCTGCCACACCTCCAGATCTTCTAGCGCTTCAGTAAATACGCGTTCAATTTCAGCCCAGGGACGGAGGGCAACAAGGCTGCGAAAGGCTCGAAGTTGACCGTCGTTTGTAAAGCCACGGCCAGAGAAGAACACCGCCCTGTCTGCACTTGGGTCCGGACAGACAAACTGATGGTTGAGGTCAGAATCCATTATAGTTCTTAGGACGATTGTTACTGACGGAAATCCCCAATGATAAAGGCCGTGAACGAAATCTAAACCTGGAACAATTTGATGGGTGTCACCGGGCTCAAGAATCGATAGATCGCTTAACCGTATTTTTCCGACGGCGAGATTCGACCATGCTTGGCGCTCATTCTCCACTTCATAAACGGCATGAACACTCCCACCAGTTAGAACGCGGAATGCTCCAGAGAACCCATGGCTATGTATGTCAGGAGAACTTGAGCCCCATACAAGAACTTCGAGTCTGAAATCGTCTGTCTGAAAGACATTGAAGTTAAGATCACCGAAGTGCGAATAATTTCCATTCCGGATTGAGAGGCGTTCTATTTCGTCCCACCTGAATTTTGGAATTCTGGCATTGGACAAAAAGGCGTGCGCAGCGTTGGAAAATATTGTGTCTCTTGAAACCGACTTCCATAGACCGTCGAATTCCTGCCCTAAAGATACCAGTGAATTGAGCAGCATGATTTCGATGTCCAAAAACGATAGCGTGAATCAAAATACCGTCCGAGCGCGAAACTCTAGCCTACCAAAGAGAATATGCCCCTACATAACTGTATCAACTGTCGTTGAGCGCATGCTTTCCCTTATCCCCTCCCGGATGCGGGAGAGGGGTCAGGGGTGAGGGCAGCAACGCTGGAGATTTTACTAGTGTCTAAACTGCCACTGAGCTTTCAGCCCTCATCCCCGGCCCTTCTCCCGCATCCGGAAGAAGGGGGGGCGCCTCACGCGAGCGCAGACACCCTACCCCACCCGCCGCTCGAACCGGTCGACCAGCTCGTCGATCTGCGAGGCTGTCTCGTCGAGCGTGAAGAAATAGCCCCGCCAGGTGGCCGGGTCTGGCGGGCTTAGGGTGTAGTTCTGCAGGTGCGGGACGCAGGCATCGGGCGACCAGAGCTCGACCGCGCGGGCGAACCGGGCGCGGACATCCTGATGCGCGAGCTGCATGGCGCGGCCGCGCAGGACCCACGTCTCTGCATCGCAGGTTTCGCTGATCCGGTCGCAGGCCTGAAGCTCGCGAAATCCAGCGCGAAGCTCGGGGCGCAGCGCATCGAGATAGGTCGTTGTCTCGCGGATCGCGCCCTGCAGCCGGTCGACATCATCATCGCAAGCCCCGCGCGACTTGTAGGTCTCGCAGCTGCCGCAGAAGATGAGCAGTGCCAGCGGCAGAAGGGCGATCGCAGGCTTCAAATGCAGGCTCCTTGCTCATCGCGCCAGCGAATCGCCAGCGCGTATGTCCCCCCATCCTTTGCCGCCCTGCCCCCGCATGCAAGTCCCGCCGCCCGGCTTGACCCCGCCAGCGGACCGGCGCACACCCGCGGGCAACAACAAAGACGAAAAAGTGAGCCTCCCAAATGCAGACCACATCGATGACTGAACGTGCCGCCCAATCCCACCCACGTGCCCGCCAGGTTGCCTTCCTGCTTGCTGGCATCGGCGTGCTGACGGCTTCCTCATATGTTGCCGTGCCCATGGTGCCGGTGCCGGTCACGATGCAGACGCTGGCAGTGCTTCTGGTCGGCGCTGTCGCAGGCCCGCGCATGGGGCTCGCCATGGTCGTTTCCTGGCTGGCGCTTGCCGCCTTTGGCCTGCCCGTTCTGGCAGGTGGCAAGGCAGGGCTTCTGGCGTTTACCGGGCCAACCGCGGGCTTCCTGCTTGCCTTTCCGGTCACCGCCTTTCTTGCCGGTCTCGCGGTGCAGACCTTTGCGCGCGGGCATCTCAGCCGGTTCGCGAGCTTTCTCGGCCTGCATGGTCTCATCCTGCTGGCGGGCTGGGCATGGCTCTCCACACTGGTTGGTGCAGAGACAGCCTTTGTCGCTGGCGTCGCTCCGTTTCTTGTCGGCGCGCTGATCAAGTCGGCGCTCGGCGCGGCCATTCTGGCCGCCATTCCGGGTAAATACCGCCAAGCCGGCTAGAAACACCGCCCAGACACCATCAGGACACCGTCCCTGCACCGTCCAAATGCGGGGAAAGGGCTGGCGTATGCGGTGGGAAACCCTAAATCAGGCCGCATGGATACAAAGATTCTTTCCGACAGATCCGTGCTCGTTCTGGACGGTCCCGACACGATCGCCTTGCTCGAACGGCTGGTCACGAACAATACGCATGACTGGCCGATCGGCGAGGCTCGCTACGGCGCCCTTCTGACGCCGCAGGGCAAGGTTATCGCCGATTTCATCGCTCACCGCACTGAGGGCGGCGCGCTTCTGGACGTCGCCACACACGCTGTCGGCGACCTCTCCAAACGCCTGCAGATGTTTCGCCTTCGCGCGAAGGTCGAGATTGGTGTCGACGGCAAACAAGCCGTCGCCATTGGCGATGAGGGCGCGGCCGACCCGCGCGCGCCAGAGCTTCCGAAACGTTCCTTTGTCGAAGACGGCTCAGCGCCAACAATCAGCGACGAAGACTGGGACGCCGTCCGCATTCCCACAGGCGTCGCCGAATGGGGCCGCGATTTTCAGGGCGCCGAAGTCTTTCCATGGGAAATCAACATGGACCGCCAGGGCGGCGTCGACCTCAAAAAGGGCTGCTTTGTTGGGCAGGAAGTCGTCTCTCGCATGCACAGGCGCGGCAAGCTGCGCAAGCGGACCATCATCGTTGAGGGTCAAAATCTCCAGAAAAGTCAAAGCCTTGAGGGAGAGACACCTGTCGGTGAGATCACCAGCACCGCAGGTAACATGGCGCTCGCCATTGTCCGCGTCGACCGGCTCGCAAAGGCAGGTGACGCGCTGACTATCGATGGAAAACCCGCAAAAATCCTCGGTCCGGACTGGCTCAAGGAAGAGCTCGCCGCGGTCCTTACCGACAATGAAAGCGAATAGAGGCCGCGCATCATGGGCATGAACCTCTCTCCCGACGAGACCCTGCCCTGCCGCTGGGCCCCAGCCGAAGACGCGCTCTACCGCGCCTATCATGATCATGAATGGGGCGTGCCCGAATACGACCCGCGCGCGCTCTGGGAAAAGCTGCAGCTTGATGGCATGCAGGCCGGGCTCTCCTGGGTCACCATCCTTCGAAAACGCGATGCTATCCGCGAAGAATTCGACAGCTTCATTCCAGAACAAATCGCCATGTGGGATCAGGAGCGGATCGAAAAAGCGCTACAAAACCCGGGCATTATCCGCAGCCCGACCAAGATCAAGGCGACCATCGGCAATGCCCGCGCCTTCCTCGCCATGCAGGAGAAGGGCGAGGACTTTTCCGATTGGCTCTGGAGCTTTACAGGCGGCGCGCCCATCGTGCACCAGCTTCGCGATGTCTCTGAAGTCCCGGCCAAGACCCCGCTATCGGAAGAGCTCGCCAAGGCGCTGAAGGCGCGCGGCTTCAAGTTCTGCGGGCCTGTTATCGTCTATGCCTTCATGCAGGCTGTTGGTATGGTCAATGATCATGAGACGCGCTGCCCGCGTCATGGCGAGATACAGGAGCTTCACTCATGAAAATGAAGATTGGCGCGGCCTTCGTAGGTCTGTTGTTGCTGACTGGCTGCGAAAGCTTCAACGGCCCGTACCTCGACAATAGCGGCGCCTGTGATGAAATCGTCGATGCGCGTGAGCGTCTGGACTGTCTCGACCGCGCTGAACGGGCGGAAGATGAGTGGCGAGAGGAGCGCCGCCGAGAGCGCGATGACAAGGACCGCGAAGACGCCAGCGCACCTTAAAGGTCGACGCAGCCTTCAAGCCTGTCTAATTTCATTTGCAACCGAAGTCTGACGCACCGAGGGGCGTGCGCAAGGAGGGCTTTTCTATGACACCTGTTATCTCCGCGACCGGTCTCTGGACGCCGCCGCACACTGTTACCAATGCCGAGCTGGTCGAGAGCTTCAATGCCTGGGCCGACCGATGGAATGAGGCAAACAAGGCCGAGATCGAAGCGGGCACGCTGGAAGCCAAGACCCATTCGAATGTCGAGTTCATCGAGAAAGCGTCCGGCATCAAGTCGCGCTATGTGGTCGACAAGTCAGGCGTTGTGGACCCGGCTGTCATGCGCCCCATCATTCCGGAACGCCCGAACGAAGAGATCTCGATACTCGCCGAGATCGCCGTGAAAGCCGCCAGGCAGGCACTCGAAACGGCAGGCCGTGACCCGAAGGACGTGGACGCCGTGATCTGCGCCGCCTCCAACATGCAGCGCGCCTATCCGGCCATGGCCATCGAAGTGCAGGAAGCGCTGGGTATCGAGGGCTTCTCCTTCGACATGAATGTGGCCTGCTCATCGGCGACCTTCGGCATCCAGACCGCGGCTGACTTTGTCCGCGCTGGCAATGCGAAATCAGTTCTCATGGTCAATCCGGAGATCACCTCCGGGCACCTCAACTGGACCGACCGCGACAGCCACTTCATCTTTGGCGATGTCGCAACAGCTGTTCTGGTCGAGGCAGAAGATATCGCCCCGCAGCAGCACTGGAAAATCCTCGGCACCCAGCTGAAGACCAAATTCTCCAGTAATATCCGCAACAATTTCGGCTTCCTGAACCGCGCGGACCCGTCTGGCGAAGGCCAGGCAGACAAGCTTTTCATCCAGGAAGGCCGCAAGGTCTTCAAGGAAGTGGTGCCGATGGTTTCTGAAATGATCCTGTCAGAACTCACGCGTCTCGACCTCAAATCGGACGAGTTGAAGCGGCTCTGGCTGCACCAGGCCAATGCGAACATGAACAGGCTCATCTCGACCAAGGTACTCGGACATGAGGCCAGTGAGGATGAAAGCCCGACCGTCCTCGACGAGTATGCAAACACATCCTCGGCCGGCTCGATCATCGCCTTTCACAAGCATTCGGGCGATTTCAAGTCGGGGGAAAAGGGCCTGATCTGCTCTTTCGGCGCTGGCTATTCAGCAGGGACAGTCTTTGTGGAAAAGGCCGCCTGACCACCCTATGTGGCAGGTATGACAGCACGCACCATCAAGGCGAAACACACCGCCTATAGAGACGATATTTCCGACCTGATTACGCGCCGACCGGTGCCAAACCGGGGGCTGGAGCAGGTCGACCCCTTCCTGTTTCTCAACCATCATGGCCCACAGGTCTATCAGCCTGGCAATGACGGCCTGCCGTTCGGCCCGCACCCGCATCGCGGCTTTGAAACGGTGACCTTCATCCTCGCAGGCAGCCTCGCCCATATGGATACGGGTGGGCATGAAAGCGTGATCCATGCTGGCGGGGTGCAGTGGATGACCGCAGGCTCTGGCCTCATCCACGCAGAGCTGTCGCCGCCGGAATTCAAGCGTGATGGCGGAGATATGGAAATCCTGCAGCTCTGGGTGAACCTGCCGCCAGAGCTGAAGATGACGACGCCGCGCTATACCGGTCTGCAGGCAGCTGGTATACCCGCCATTGCTACAGATGGCGGCGCAACAGTTAACCTTGTTGCAGGTCAGTTCGCTGGAAAAAGTGGCCCCGTCGACTCGCTGACAGGCGTCATGATGTCGACCGTGGATATCCCGGCTGGCGGGGCGGTTTCCCTGCCCGCCCCGAAGGGCCGTAACGTGTTCTTCTATGTGGTGAGAGGCGGGGCCGATATTGGCGGAGATCCCGCAAACAAGTTCGAGCTCGTCGAGTTCAAAGATGATGGCGAGCACATTGAGGTCAGCGCACCAAACGGGGCTTACCTTCTCTATGGTCACGCAGAGCCGATCGGCGCGCCTGTCGTGGCCCGCGGGCCATTTGTCATGAATACGGAAGCTGAAATTCGGGACGCGATCGCGGATTATCAGGCAGGCAAGTTCAACCGCGAGCCGGTCAATACCTAGTCCTCGTCGTCGCCGAGGTCACTCCAAAGGATGGATTTGCAGCTGCGGGCGGCCTCGACCGTTATGATCAGGGCCGCCCCGGCGAGGACCCACCAGGGTGCGGACGCGTTCTCCGCCGCATGCATCACCATATCCACCATAATCACTCCGCCTCGGCTTTGCCGTTGTCATTGAGGACATTTATCGCGGAGATGCCTTAACGAGGTCTCACCAATTGAAGGCAATTAGGAGGCAGTTCGTAAGCGAAATGCGGCGTTTTCTTTACCCTGTCCGGCAGATGTATACATAAGCCCCATGAGTGCCCGCCCATCGCCGAGATCACGAAAAGCCCCCGACCGGGTCTGGCAGCGCATGCTTTCAGGCCGCCGGCTGGACCTGCTTGACCCGTCACCTGTCGATATCGAGGTCGACGACATTGCGCATGGCCTTGCGAGAGTTGCGCGCTGGAATGGCCAGACCCTTGGCGACCACGCCTTTTCGGTGGCCGAACACAGCGTCATCGTCGAGAGCATATGCGGTGAGCTGGAGCCGGCCCTGCCAGCCGCTGACCGGCTGATGGCGCTCCACCACGACGCCGCCGAATACGTCATCGGCGACATGATCTCGCCCTTCAAGACGGTACTCGGCGATGGTTACAAGGATATCGAAAATCGGCTGACAGAGGCGATCCATGTCCGCTTTGGCCTGCCAGCCCGCCTGCCCGCAAAGTTGAAAAAACTGATCAAGCGCGCCGACCATATCTGCGCCTGGTTCGAGGCGACGCAGCTTGCTGGATTCTCTACGGATGAGGCAAACCGTCTGTTCGGCACGCCGCCAGAAGGGATAACCCTTACCCTGGCGCCATGTGCCCCGACCAAGGCGCAGGCGATTTTCATCACCCGCCACGAAACCCTGCTGCATGAAATGGAGCGGGCGACCTGATGGCGATCCCGCTGATCATCGGGCTATCGGTCGTCATCGTCGCCAGCGATGGGGAAACCCCGCGCGTCCTGGTCAATCGCCGCGATGGCGGGCTTGGCGGCCTGCCTTTCGGCACGTTCGACCCAGAGGGCCATCGCACGTTCGAGCTTGCCCTGCGCGGCTGGGTACGTGAGCAGACAGGCTTCGACCTTGGCTATGTCGAGCAGCTCTACACATTCGGCGACCGTGACCGCGAAACACCCGAAGCGACGCTGGCCGATGCGCCGGCAGACGCCCGCGTCGTCTCCGTCGGCTACCTCGCCTTGACGGCCGACCAGCAGCGCCTGCCCGACCGGCTCGAAGCGCGCTGGCGCGGCTGGTACAGCCATTTCCCATGGGAAGATCATCGCGCCGGTCGCCCTGCCCTGATCGACAGTGAAATCGTCCCCCGGCTTGCGACCTGGGCGGCTGGCTCGGACTCGCGGCGCACACGCATCGATCTCGCCTTTGGCCTTAACGGCCGGGACTGGAGCGAGGACCGTGTGCTGGAACGCTATGAACTCCTCTATGAAGCCGGCCTTGTTATCGAGTGCGCGCGCGACGCCGATCTGCCCTTGCCCGACATCAGGCTGGGAGAGCCAATGGCGTCTGACCACAGACGGATCCTGGCAACCGCGATGGAACGCCTGCGGGGCAAGATCCGATATCGGCCTGTTGTCTTCGAATTGATGCCCGAGCGCTTTACGCTGTCTGATCTGCAGACTGCCTGCGAAGGCATTTTAGGCCTGCCCCTGCACAAGCAGAATTTCCGCCGCGCCCTGGACCGGACGGGGCTCGTCTGTGGAACAGGTGAGATGAAGGCAGGCACAGGCGGGCGCCCGGCAGAGCTTTACCGCTTCATGCGCGAACGGGTCAGGAAGAGCGCTGCGATTGGCATCACCACGCCAGCCCTGCGGCGCGAAGGCCGGGACTAAAGCCGCTTTACCAGCCGCCACAGGCGCGTATTGAACACCGCCAGCAAGAGCGGGAAGAGCACGATACCGCCGGCAACCCCGCCAATATGCGCGGCCCAGGCCAGCCTGATCCCGATGATCGAAGCCATAAACTCCCCGACCACCGCAATGACGAGGTTGATCACGACCCACGGGACGGAGATGCGCACCGCGCCCTTCAGCCCGCCGCGCAGCCAGCCAACGGCCGGAATAAAGCCCGATAGCGCCGAAGATGCGCCGATGGCGAGTTCTGACTGGCCGGTAAACTCGCTCCAGCCAATCTGGAAAAGCGCGCCAGCGATAGCGCATCCTGCAAAAAAGAGCAGGAAGGCAAACGCCCCCTTGCGGCCAATGCCAAGCGCGATCGCCACGGGTGGGCCGAAGGCGACCAGCGCCATCATGTTCATCACCAGATGGAAGATGCCGCCATGCAGAAAGACGTGCAGGACCAGCGGCGCAAAATGCCCCAAGGGCCTGTAAACACCGGCAAATTCCGGCCCGCCCGCAATTGCGCCCGCATCGAACATCCAGTTCGCAATCCAGGGGTCGAGGATAAATTCCCACTGTGAAAGCAGCTGCACGGACGTCGCTGCGATGATCACGCCGGTCAGGACGACGACGATCGGCGGCAACGTGTTGAAAAGCGGCTCACGGCGCCCGCTCAGCATTTCTGGGGAAGGTTGATATCTCACAGTGACATCTAAGCCACACGCACGCGCATGGTAAAGGCTGGGGCGGGTTACAGTGTCTTCACTTTCTGCCAAAACCTGCCCCGGCGTCACGAATTGATTTCGCCTGCCACTTGGCCACGATCCGCTTCATGGCAAAAACACAAGAGATCACTTTCGACAGCCTCCGTCCGCCCGCAATCTGGATGGACGAGACCCATTCGATCTGGCGCAAGTCCGTTCGCGGCTTCATCGACAAGGAACTGGTTCCCAATATCGAGGCATGGGAGGAAGCAGGGGAAATCCCGCGCGACATCTATCCCAAAGCGGCAGAAGCCGGCCTTATCGGCATGGGCTATCCCGAAGAATATGGCGGCGCGGGCACCGATTTTGACCGCTTCCACGGAACGGTGACCTCTGAAGAGCTTGCCCGCATGGGGGCTGGCGGGGTGTCTTCGGCGCTGATGATCCACGGCATCGGCCTGCCGCCCATCATGGTTGGCGGCAGCGAGGACATGAAACGCGAAATCGCGCCGCAGGTCCTCTCAGGCAAGAAGCAGATCAGCCTTGGCATTACCGAACCTGGCGGCGGGTCGGATGTCGCGCAGCTGAAGACCAATGCCAAGAAGTCCGGCAATGGCTGGCTGGTCAACGGCTCAAAGACCTACATCACCGGCGGCATGACATCGAAATGGCTGACCTGCGCGGTGCGCACGGGCGGGCCCGGCATGGGCGGTATCTCGCTGATGCTGATCGACCTTGAGGCGGAAGGCGTGTCACGCACCAAACTGCCCAAGATGGGCTGGTGGGCATCTGACACCGCGACGATCCATTTCGATGATGTGTTCGTGCCGCCTGAGAACCTGATCGGTGAGGTCGATCGCGGCTTTGTCAGCATCATGGCGAACTTCAATGGCGAACGCCTCGGCATGGCCGCGCAGGCCGCCGCATGTGCCCGCGTCTGCATCGAGGAAGCCGCAGCCTGGGCGCAGCAGCGGGAGACGTTCGGCAAGCGCCTCGCTGACCATCAGGTCATTCGCCACAAGATTGCCGCCATGTGCCAGCGCGTCTGGGCAACGACCGCCATGCTGGATCAGTTGACGTGGCGGGTGCAGAACGGCGAGCAGCCGATTGCGGAGCTTGCCATGCTGAAAGTGCAGGCCACCGAGACGATGGAGTTCTGTGCCCGCGAAGCGATGCAGATCCTTGGCGGGGCAGGCTTTATCCGAGGCCACCGGGTAGAGCGCATCTACCGCGAAGTGCGCGTGATGGCGATTGGTGGCGGCTCGGAAGAGATCATGCGCGACCTTGCCTCGCGCCAGCTCGGTCTCTGAGGCCCCTGCGGAACTGAACTCCCTCCTGTCCGACTAGACCAGACAGGAGGCGCTTTCGATGACAATGGCCATCGTCGTGATCGTGGTGACATCGGCGCTACTGGCCGGCGCTGCGTGGGGGTTATTTGGCCCGCTTCCCAAACGCGTTGAGAGATTCCTTTGGTTTCGTCCTTGCCTATAGCCTCTCATCGCTTGGCTAAGAAGGATTAAGGGAACCGCGCTTTCTGTACTTTCGTTAAGCTTCTGAACTGGCGCGCCTCTATCTGGCCCGCGCTGGGCAATCAGGAGTAAAGAATGAAAAAGACCATCCTCGCCTCATGCCTTATTGGCGCAGCCATCATGCTACCCGCCTGCGGGACAAGCGACAGTGAAAAAAGCGAGATGTTCAATCAGTGCCGGATGGTGCTGGGGGACCGGACGCTGAGCACCAACATTCGCGAAGCCGACACCACGCCGGACGCGGCCTGTACCTGCCTTGAAGCCACGCTCGATGATGGCGGCGATGACCGCGAGAAGATCTCGACCTTCTTCGAAAGAATATCTACCCGCATGGCTTCTGCCGACGAGAACGCCAAGGAGGCGACCGATGCGCTGGTCTCCGGCATCCTCCTGCCAGACGATGCCGACTCCGACGACGGCGAGACCTTCGCGGACAATCTCTCCGCCTTCAACAGGGTCGTGAACACGATGCTGAAAGAGACAAAAGAGAATAATGGCGCCTGCCCGGCCATCTAGGCTGCGGGTGTAAGAGATGGGAAGAGGCCCCCCGTATTTGCGGAGGGCCTTTTCTGTCGAGCGAACGGGCCATCATCTAGAACCGATAGCCAAAACCCAGCCCGACGATGACAGGGTTGATCTCGACATCGGCATCGGCGTTGAAGGCCCATCCGCCCGGCTGGCCGGCGAGCTAAGCATCTGCCTAAAAAGAGGATATTGGCCGTGCCGCCGCGCACCTCCATACCGCGCGTCATGAGCGCGCGACTACGCATGACGCGGCCCGGTGCAGTGTTTCTGACTGGAAATTACGCCCGAAACATCCGACATTACTGCCATGGCCCATGCCGACACACATACTCATGCTCACGCCAACACACCCTGCAGCCCGCAGGATGTAGATGCATTCCTCGCTGAGGCAGAGGCGCTCGCGGCTGAGCGCGGCCAGCGTATGACCAGGATCCGGCGCAAGGTTCTGCGGCTTCTTCTGGAAAGCGATGAGCCGTCAAAGGCCTACGACCTTCTCGCCAATCTTGATGGTGAGGGCGCAGCAAAGCCGCCGACTGTCTACCGCGCGCTGGACTTCCTTCAGGAACAGGGCCTCGCCCACAAGATCGAGAGCCTCAACGCCTATGTCGCCTGCGGCCATACCAGCCACAAGCATTCGGCGGTCTTCCTCATATGCGAGACGTGCGGCGCGGCTGAAGAGCTTCATGCCGTGGCGACCAATGAGGCGCTGCGGGCTGAAACCGCTGCGGCCGGTTTCACGGTGCGACAGGCCGTTATCGAAGCACGCGGCACCTGCCGGACCTGCGCAGCCTGAAGCCCGGTTGCGCGCCGGAGCGAGCGCGGATACGTCTCTGCCATTGACGCGATAGTCGCCGGGAGGACGCCAGCTTGATCGATCTTTGGAAGGGCAGTGCGAACACCTGGGACTGTGATGAGATGGGACATATGAATGTCCGCATCTATCTGGAAAAGGCGTTCGAAGGGCTCGGCACACTCGCCGCTCACTGCCATATGAGCCATGTCTACCAGGCAGGCTCGCCGTCGACGCTCATCCCGCTCGAACAGCATATCCGTTTCATGCGCGAGGTTCATCCCGGCCGTCCGCTTCACATGCGCGGCTGCGTCCTCGACGTGGATGAAACGCAGGTCACGGTCTATCAGGAATTGATCCACGGCGACGGCACACCGGCAGCCGCCTTTCGGACAAAACTCGTGCACGCCTCGTCCGATGCGCTCAAACCTTTTCCATGGAGTGACCGGACGAAAAAGGCGCTGACCGAGCTGATCGGTGAGCCGCCCGCCTCAACCGCGCCGCGCGGCATCGACTTTTCCGTAAATCCCCTGCCCGACGAGGCGGTCACGCTCTCCCATGCTGACGCCCAGGGCGTCCAGATGATCGGCCAGGGCATGGTGTCGCCGCAGCATTGCGACGTGTTTGGCCGGATGAAACCCGCCTGGTTCATCGGGCGCGTGTCAGATTCCGTGCCGAACCTGCTCTATGACTGGCGCCAGAAAGTTGCCGGTGCGATTGAGGGCAGCCGTATGGGCGCAGCGGTCCTCGAGAACCGGATCATCTTTCGCAGCTGGCCAAAGGCGGGCGACCTCTTTCAGGTCCGTACCTCCCTCGCCAGGGCCGAAGAGAAAATCCATTCGCTTGTTCACTGGATGCTGGACCCGGTCACCGGCAAGCCCTGGATGACCAGCGAAGCGGTGGCCGTGACCTTCGATCAGGAAACGCGCAAAACCATCGCCACACCGCCAGCGCTGATGGAAGAACTGGCAGAGATCGCGCCGGGCGACCTCTCTATCTAATCGTAATCATCCCACTGGCTGCCATGCAGGGTGCGCCGCAGCAGGCCATCGTCGGTAGGTGAATACCCGTCGATCAGATAGGCGATCTGGCGGGCAAGCTCATCGCGCACTTCATAAGGCACTTCCATGGGGTGGAAGTGGCTGGCGCCCGGGCGTTCGCGCAGGACCAGTTCGCGATAGTGCGCCATCATCAGATTGGTGACCTTGTTCGTCATGACCGGCTTGATGTTCGGCCGGATGACGACGATCGGGGTCTGCGCTTTCTGGATTTTCTTCAGCGCGCCCCAGGGCTGATTGCGCTGCGATGAAAATGTCGCCGACTCCCAGGCAGGATCACAGCTCAGACGAACAACAGGTTTGCCATCCTTGGAGGTCGCCTCCTGAAAGCCGTCGACGAGATAGTCGGTCAGGAAAGGCTCACGCCAGCCCTTGAAGGCGCCCTTGCCATGATAGGCCTCATAGGCGGCTTCGCGGCTCGCAAACTCGGGACGGCGCCGCTTTGCCTGCCGCGACATCTGGTTCGACTGACGAACGAATGGCAGGACATGGAGCCAGAAATAAAAGCGCGGGTTGAGGATGACCGGATCAACAAGGACAAGGCCAGCAACAAGGTCTGGCCGTTTGCCCGCCACCAGAAGCGACACGCAGCCGCCCATGGAATGCCCGCCGAGGACGACAGGGCCCTTCGCTTCCTTTTCAAGGAACTCGATCACATCATCGCGGTACACATGCCAGGACTTCAGGGTTTTCGGGTCCGACGGCAGATCCGTTCGTCCGTGGCCGCGCATATCCAGCGCCGCAACGCGGTGGCGCTCCCCCAGCGGGGCGAGCAACGCCTTGTATGTCATCGCATTGAAGCCGGTCGCATGCAGCCAGAGGGCCGACATGTCTTTCGAGGCGTCTCCGAAATGAACGGACGCATGCGTCCCGTCGGACACTTCTGTTTTACGGCGATGCATCATCATCTGGACGGACGAGTGCCCCTTTTCCCAATCAGCAAAGGCGAGTCTGAACCCAGCCCCGAAGCCTTGTAAAGTTAAACCGCTTGCGGCGACTGCTCACGAGTGCGGGCGTGTTGCCAATCTGTTGCGTTCTCGCCTTTTAGCCAGCGTCGAGGCGGAAGATCGCGGTCGATCTGAGATGAAGGCCCGCGGCCGAGGAAAGCTCCGCCCCCATGAATAGGAGCGTGCGTGTCTGGCGGTCGATATGGCTTTTGATTTCGCCCTCGCCGTCACTGAAAACCGTTCCGGTCACATCATTGCTGACAGAGACCAGTCGGGCATCTGCAGTCCCACTTTGCGCCGCTGCGTGCTGTTCCAGCGCGCGAATGGACAGGGCGGCAAGCGCCGCGGCATCCAGCTTGCCGGCTAAAAATCGCGCATGGCCGAGCGTCTCGATCGAAAGCTCCGGCAGCGCGTTTGTGTGTTCACTGAGTGTCATGGCCCCGTGCTAAGCTGAGCGCGCGGCGATGAAAAGACCTGTCGCAACGCGATCATGTGTGGGGGCTGGCCGTGCGCCTTAATTGGCGCAGGGAAAGGCCAGATCAGGCAACAGCGCTATCGCGGCCGGTTTCCGGTACACTTTCGGTATTTTCAAAGAGGTCTGCCAGCAGCGCTGATTCGCTTCTGGAAAAGTGCGACCCGAAGCTTGCCCCGGTGGCGGCCATGATTTCGGCGACGGCCTTGTGGCCAAGCCCAAGCTTGTGAAGGCGGGAAACCATATCCAGAGCCACATGGCGGCGCCCGCCCGGCGTTTGCTCGATGAGACGCGCAATTGAGCCGGTTGGCGTTTTTTCCTCACGAGCCGTGATGACAGACAAGCGGCGCATTTCCGGAAATTCAGCAAAAACCGTTTCGATCATTTCGCTGCCCTGACGCTCTGCGGCATTGAGCACGATGCCAATGGCGCGGCGCGCCGTGGCCTCATCTATGTCGGCACGCTTGGCCGTCTCATCGATCAGGGCGTTCAGCATGGGTGTTTCCTTTCGGCCGCTCGGTTGAGCCGACTGTAGGAAACAGCCATTGCGCGAAGGTTACCGCAAGGCGGTCGGGGTCTCCAGAAAGGCAGGTTTCAGCCTGACATGGGCGACCAGTGCGTTAAGAAACCGGGGCGATCTGTTAACCAGCTGCGCGGGATGCCTGAGCCTACATCCGTTCCGGCGCTTCAATACCGAGGATGGAGAGTCCGGCTTCCAGCTGCTTGAGCACAGCCTCGCAGAGACCAAGGCGCGAGGCGCGAAGGGCTGCATCGTCTTCATTAGCAATCGGATGAGCGGCGTAAAGCGCGCTGAATGCCTGGGCGAGCGAATAGACATGCTCACACAGGATGTGTGGCTGGCGCTTGGCGTGGGACTGCTCCAGCGCATTTGCAAACCCGTCCAGCGCCAGGACAAGCGCGCGCTCTGTCTCGCCCTCGATACGAATGTCACCCGGCGCATTCCCGGCCTCTCTGGCCCGGCGCAGCAGCGACTTCATCCGCACAGCCGCATAGAGAAGATAAGGGCCGGTCTTGCCCTCAAAGCTGGTAAACCGCTCAAGATCGAAGACGTAATTGGTCGTGCGGACGTTCATGAGGTCGGCGAAACGCAAGGCCGCGCGCGCGACAAGTGCGGCGATCCTTGCGCGTTCTTCTTCTCCGATATCGCCGGATAGACCCGCTTCGCCAATCCGCTTTTCAGCCTCTTCAAGGGCCATGCGGTTGAGATCCGCCAGGCGAAGGATGCCGCCCTCGCGCGTCTTGAATGGCTTGCCGTCCGTGCCGTTCACTGTGCCGAAGCCGATATGCTCCATGCGGTCCTCAGCCATGAGGCCTGCCATGTCGGCGGCGCGGAAGACCTGTTCGAAGTGCAGCGCCTGACGCTGGTCGACGACATAGAGCATCCGGTCCGGATGCAGGGTCTCAACCCGGTCAACAACGGTCGCGAGGTCGGTCGCGTGATAGCCGGTCCCGCCGCGCGAATTGATGACCATGAAAGGCGGCATCTCTTTCTTGTCGCTCTCGCGTGCGACATCGATGATCCATGCCCCATCATCCATCTTGGCGAGGCCCTTTTCCTTCAGGTCCTCAACCATACCCGGGATCAGCTGGTCGACATCGCTTTCGCCTTTCCAGAGATCGAACTCGACCCCCAGGAATGCGTAATCGATCTTCAGCGCTTCGACCGAAACATTGATGAAGTGGCGCAGCAGCGCGCGGTAGCCGGGGTGTCCTGCCTGCATCTCTGCCACGGCGAGCTGGCTCGCTTCATTGCGGACAGGGTCAGCCTTCGCCTTGGCAGATGCCTGTGGATAGAGGCGGCCAAGATCCTCGATCGTGACCGGCGGCTCTTCAGGATAAGGTCCGGAAAAGTCTGGGCGGAAATAGATGAGATCGGGCTGTTCGGCGAGAAGCTCTGTAATGAGGTGGCCCATCTGGAGACCCCAGTCGCCAAGGTGCGCATCACCTGTCACATCGTCGCCAAGGAAGCGGAAAAGACGGCAGAGTGTGTCGCCGATGACCGCAGAGCGAAGGTGGCCCACATGCATCGGCTTTGCGACGTTCGGGCCGCCGAAGTCGAAAATGACCTTTTCCGGCTTGGCGACGATGCCGCCGCCCGCCTTGTCGTCGGCGCGCACGCCCTCTGCCTGCTGCGACAGGGCCTCTGACGTCACGCGAATATTGAGGAAACCGGGGCCGGCCACATCGACACGCTCAATCGCGCTGTCGCCCTCGACCCTTGCGACGATCTTGGCGGCAAGGTCACGCGGCACAAGGCCGTTTGATTTCGCCGCGCCCATGCAGCCATTGCACTGAAAGTCGGCAAGTTCCGGCCGGTCGGAGCGGCGCACAGCGCCCCAGCGGCTCTCAAAGCCCTCGGCTTCGAAGGCCTCCGCGAAGACCTTCGACAAATGGGTAATCATATCCATCATGACCGTTTCCGGAAAATTGGCGTGTCAGCTACC
Source organism: Henriciella marina DSM 19595 (assembly GCF_000376805.1). Taxonomy (NCBI): domain Bacteria; kingdom Pseudomonadati; phylum Pseudomonadota; class Alphaproteobacteria; order Hyphomonadales; family Hyphomonadaceae; genus Henriciella; species Henriciella marina. The sequence goes on from NZ_AQXT01000002.1 coordinate 1,686,023, forward strand.
GGCGTCGAGACGATACCGGCGGCCTTCACGATTGAAGGCGAGCTGCTCGTCTGTGAGGTCGAAGCCAACGACAATCTCAAAGTTGGAGCCCGAAATCGTGTCATCTGCGCGTGGCACGATAATGTCCTGGATGACTTCCTGGCGGCCATCGAGCGGCCCACCAGAGAAATTGGCGTCGACGGTAAAATACTGTTTCGCAAGCACTTTTGCGCTGCGCCGTGTTACTGCCACCCAGTAACGGTACTGGTGCGAATTGGATGTCGCCTGCGGGCCCTTACCGAAGGCGAAGTCCACTTCAAGCTCGGCGCGAAGCGGCTGGTCATCGACATAGCGGCAGATCAGATTCACGCCAGTGATCTCACCGGTATAGGCAATATTGCTGTAGACTTGGCTTTCGCCTGTCGTCTCGACGATGCGAGAAGCGTCGTACAAGGCCGCTGCTGGTGGGCATGGCCCGGCATTCTGGCGCGAATCGAGCGCCCGCGAGAGAGGGTTGCTTCCGCAAGCCGCGAGCAACATTCCGGCAGCAAGTACAGCTATAACGCGCATATTCATGCCTTGTGGTCTTGGCCTCGACGGCGAGGCTGTCCATGTAAGGGGTGCAGTGTTACCGGGCACCAGCAAATGGCGCAACGCCCCATCTGCGTCGTGTGCAGGAGGATTATTATGGACCGCCAAAAACTGCAGATCAGGCTCGCCGCCCCGCGTGGCTTCTGTGCCGGTGTCGACCGCGCCATCCAGATCGTCGAGGAAGCCCTCGGCAAGTGGGGCGCGCCTGTCTATGTGCGCCATGAAATCGTGCACAACCAACACGTCGTCTCGCGGCTGGAATCGCTCGGCGCTGTCTTCGTCGAAGAGCTCGATGACTGCCCGCCGGACCGGCCGGTCGTCTTTTCAGCGCATGGCGTACCAAAGGCGGTGCCCGCCGAAGCCGAACGCCGCAACCTCGTTTATGTCGACGCGACGTGCCCGCTTGTCTCAAAGGTCCACGTCGAAGCCGAGCGCCACCATAAGGCGGGCAAGGAAATCGTCCTGATCGGCCATGCCGGTCACCCGGAAGTCATCGGCACGATGGGCCAGCTTCCCGATGGCGCGATCAGCCTGATCGAGACAGAAGAAGACGCCCAGGCCTTTGAGCCCAAAGACTCTGCCAACACCGCGTTCGTTACCCAGACGACCCTGTCGGTCGATGACACGGCCAGCATTGTCGCCATTCTGCAGGACCGCTTTCCCGGCATCGCGACCCCGCACAAGGAAGACATCTGCTACGCAACGACCAACCGCCAGGAAGCGGTGAAGGCGATGGCGACGGGCTGTGACCTCTTCCTCGTCATCGGCGCAGAAACATCCTCCAACTCCAAACGCCTCGTCGAGGTTGCCCTCCGGGCCGGCGCGACAGATTCCCGGCTGGTTGCCAGCGCCGCGGATGTGGACTGGGACTGGTTCGACGGCGTCGGAACGCTCGGGCTGACCGCTGGTGCGTCTGCCCCTGAAGACCTCGTCCAGGGCCTCATAGCCGCCTGCCGCGCCCGCTTCGACATCGAGGTCGAGCACGTCACGACAGCGAAAGAGACAGTGACCTTCAAACTGCCGCGCGTGCTCACTGCCGAAGTCTAGGGCTTGCGACTCTCGCTCGCGCGCGTAGAACCCGCGCCAGAAGCGCGAAGAGGCCCGACATGATTGAACGTTATTCCCGCCCTGAGATGACCGCGATCTGGTCGCCTGAAAGCAAGTACGGCATCTGGCTGGGGATCGAGACGCTCGCTGCCGAAGCCATGGAAGAGCTGGGCCAGATCCCTGAGGGGACCTCCGCGACGGTTCGCGAAAAGGCAAGCTTCGAAGTCGCCCGCATCGATGAGATCGAAGCCGAGGTAAAGCACGACGTCATCGCCTTCCTGACCAATGTGGCCGAACATGTGGGCGAGCCTGCGCGCTTCCTTCACAAGGGCATGACATCATCGGATGTGCTCGACACCTGCCTGAATGTGCAGCTGGTACGGGCCTCCGATCTTCTTCTGAAAGGCATGGACCGCGTTCTTGCCGCCCTTAAAAAGCGCGCCGAAGAGCACAAGTACACGCCAAAGATCGGCCGTAGCCACGGCATCCACGCGGAGCCGACAACGTTCGGCGTCACGCTCGCCACCTTCTATGCGGAGTTCGCACGTGGCCGTGAGCGCCTCGTCGCCGCCCGCAAGGAAGTCGCGACCTGCGCCATTTCCGGCGCTGTCGGCACGTTCGCCAATATCGATCCGCGCGTTGAGGAACATGTCGCCGAGAAACTTGGTCTCGCCGCAGAGCCCGTCTCGACGCAGGTCATCCCGCGTGACCGCCACGCCATGTTCTTTGCGACCCTGGGCGTCATCGCGTCTTCGGTAGAGCGCCTTGCAACGGAAATCCGCCACCTTCAGCGCACCGAAGTGCTTGAGGCCGAGGAGTTTTTCTCCAAGGGCCAGAAGGGCTCAAGCGCCATGCCGCACAAGCGCAATCCGGTGCTGACCGAAAACCTGACTGGCCTTGCCCGGCTTATCCGCTCGGCGGTCTATCCGGCGATGGAAAATGTTGCCCTCTGGCATGAACGCGACATCTCGCACTCATCGGTTGAGCGCGGCATCGGACCGGACGCGACCATCCACCTGGACTTTGCGCTTCACCGGCTTGCTGGCGTCGTCGAAAATCTGCTGATCTATCCAGACCGTATGATGTCAAACATGATGCGTCTCGGCGGCCTGCATAACTCACAGCGCGTCCTGCTGGCCCTCGTTGAGGCCGGTGTCAGCCGTGAGGGATCCTACAGCCTCGTCCAGCGCAATGCGATGAAGACCTGGGCCGGCGAAGGAGCCTTCCTCGATCACCTCAAGGCTGACCCCGAAGTGACAGCAAAGCTCACCGATGAAGAGCTAGAGGCCCTGTTTGATCTTGATTACCATTTTAAACGCGTCGACGTGATCTTCAGTCGTGTCTTCGACTAGGCCTCCGCTTCAGATGCGCACCAGACAAAAAGCCCTCATCGCACGATGAGGGCTTTTCTCTTGAAGAAGCTGAATAGGACCGCTGCGCCCTATTGAGTTTCTGCAGGCCCGCCCGGACGTTCGGTCAGCTGCCACGCCGACCTGTCGATATCGAGATCGGCGAACTTGTCCGGGTCGAAGACCGGGATTTTCACGCCCGCTTTCCGCTGTGCATCGAAATCGTTCATGATGCGCAGACCAATCGGGAAAAGGAGGGCAACCGCGAACAGGTTCACCATCGCGAGAAGTCCCATGGTCACATCGCTGAAACTCAGCACGTCGCCAAGCTGGATCGTCGAACCAAGCAAGACAAAACCGATCACCATGAAACGGTAGACATAGACCGCGACCATGTTGTCCGGGATGTAATAGTCCACTGCGTTCTCACCGAGATAGTAGGAGTACATGATCGAGGAGAAGGCGAAGAGGAAGAGCGCAAAAGCGATGAAATATTCCGCCCAACCGCCGACATGATCAGCCAATGCGAGTTGGGTCAGCACGCCTTGGACGTCATCATCGACGCCGATATAGGACTGGGTGGACAGAATGATGATCAGCGCCGTCACCGTGCACATGATGATCGTATCGATGAACACAGACAGAGACTGCACCATGCCCTGCTGGGCCGGGTGCTCGACATAGGCAGCTGCCGCCACATTTGGCGCAGAGCCGAGGCCGGCTTCGTTCGAGAAAAGTCCGCGATTGACGCCCATCATGATCGCCCCGCCGATGCCCCCGGCGACCGCTTCATTGAAGCCGAACGCGCTCATCACGATGGTCGACAGTGCGCCCGGGATCTGCGGAATATGGGTGAGCAGCACATAGAGGCCGAGCAGCGCATAGAAGACCGCCATCACCGGCACGATGATCTCAGCGACGCTTGCGATCCGGCGGACGCCGCCGAAGATCACAATGCTGACCACGACGCCGAGGCCGATCCCCGACCAGAGGCGCGGCGCGCCAAAGGCCGAATCGATCGAGCTGGTGGTCGCAAAGCTCTGGAAGCAGATGAAGGCGAAACCGAAGGTGACAAGCAGCAGCAGGGAATAGACAAAGCCGAGAACGGGTCCCGCCTTGCCAAGCTTTTTACCGAGACCATGCTTGATGTAATAGGCCGGCCCGCCCCGGAAATCGCCATTCGGCTCTTTCTGTTTGTAGACCTGCGCGAGCGTACATTCGAAATAGCTGGTCGCCATGCCGACAAGGCCAACAATCCACATCCAGAAGATCGCGCCCGGCCCGCCCAGCGCTAACGCCGCTGCGACACCGGCGATATTGCCGCCGCCAACCCGTCCGGCGACGGACAGTGCCAATGCCTGAAAGGATGACGGTTGGTCCGTTTCGTGCTGGAAGCCTTGTCCAAGGACGGAAAACATGGACCCGAACAGCCTGAACTGTACCCCTCTGGACCAGATGGTGAAAATGAGACCCAGCGGAATGAGAACGGCGATGAGAATCTTGCCGTTGATGAGGTCGTTCAGAAAATCCAGCATGCGAACCCTGTTCCCGTTATTACAGTCTCGTCATAGACAGCTGCGCCGCCGGTTACAAACTGCCAGACCAGCGCGTATGATCGCCCTCCTGATTATGGTGCCGGTCTGCTCAGCGAGTGCCGAGGCCCCGGTCAAACTGGTCAATTTCACGGCGGACTGGTGCACCTCCTGCCGGGTGCTGGAGCCAAAACTCTCGCGCGCCCTCGAAAGTGTGACCAATGCCGATGTCGAGCTCGTTACCATTGACCTCACCCACCTTCGTTCCGGCAGCGACAGCCGGCAAGCGACCATCGATGCGTCAGAGGCGCTCTTGCGCTTTCACAAGGCTGAATATCTCTGGGACTGGTATGGCGGCTATACCGGCATGGCGGTGATGATTGCGTCCGATACCGGCGAACCCATCAGCTGTGTCGACAAGCGCCATTCCATCGAAATGATCGAGAATCGGCTTCAGCTGGCTGATGTCCTCGCGCGGCGGGCTGCGCCTGGCAGCAGACGGCCCGATGGCGCCGATTGCCCCCCGCCCCTGCGCTGATTTTGCAACGCTGCGCCCCCGTGCGCAGGCAAGCCATTCATAGAGCCTTCACCCTGCCGCAATTAGACGCATGATGCGCTGGCATTCCCGCCCTGCGCCCATGAAGGAAGGACTGAATTGGCCGGCAAGTCGAACTTCGGATCGCCCAATGACCGCCCGCCAACCTATGACGGTTCGGACCGCAAAAGCCGTGGCAAGGGGCTGTTGGCGGCACGTCCAATCCTGACATGGGGCCTCGCGGCCATTGCAGGGCTCATGCTGATCGCTCTTCTGGCAGGCTGGCTCTACGTCCAGACCCTCTATCGCGGCATGCCGGGCCTCCCGACGAATGAACAGCTCTGGGCCAAGGGGCGCGAGCAGGCCATCGAGTTTGTCGACATGGAGGGCGAAACAATCGCGATCCGCGGGCCGCGCTATGGCCGGGCCGTGCGCGTCGAGGAACTGCCGCCGCACGTGGCGCAAGCGTTTATCGCCGCCGAGGACAAACGCTTCTACGAGCATAATGGCGCCGATACGCAGGCCATCATCCGCGCCGCCTGGGCGAATTTCACCTCGGGCAAAACCGTGTCCGGCGCTTCCACGATTACCCAGCAGCTGATCAAGAACCTTGTGCTGACGCCAGAGCAGACCCTCCGCCGCAAGGCGCAGGAGGTCCGTCTCGCCCGTCAGCTTGAAGAACGCCTCTCCAAGGATGAGATCCTCGAGCTCTATCTCAATCGCATCTATTTCGGCGCAGGCTTTTATGGCCTCGGCGCGGCCTCGCGGTTCTATTTCGGCAAGGCGCCCGAAGAGCTTACCGTGAGCGAGGCCTCGCTTCTGGCGACCCTGCCGCAGGCGCCCTCGCGTCTCGCCCTCACCAATAATCTCAGCGACGCCAAACAGCGCCAGGCCTATGTGCTGCGCGAGATGGTCAATGCCGGCTTTCTCTCTGAACGCCAGGCGAGCGCTGCCGCTGCCGAGGAAGTCGATCTGGAAGAACCGCCTGCGCGCGATCCGCAATTTGGCTATGCGCTCGATGCGGCGACAGAGCGCGTCAATGAAATCCTGCCCAGCCTGCCGGGCGATCTGGTCGTGACCCTCACCATTGATGCGGACATGCAGGCGCGTATCGATGAGGTTTTTTCGCGCCGGATGGCCGAAGAAGGCGCGGCCCAGGATGCTGCTCAAGCTGCCGGTATCCTGATGGATACCGAGGGCCGTATCCTCGCCATGTATGGCGGTGTCGATTACACTGAAAACCAGTTCAACCGCGCGACGCAGGCCCGCCGCCAACCGGGCTCTGCCTTCAAGCCATTCGTCTATGCCACAGCCATCCGTCAGGGGCTGACGCCCTATGATGTGCGCCGCGATCAACCCGTCACGATTGATGGCTGGTCACCGCAGAACTATTCTCGCGTCTATTCCGGCCCGATGACGCTGGCTGAAGCGCTGCAGGATTCGATCAACACGATCGCCGCCCAGCTCGGCCAGGATGTCGGTGAGGAAAACATCATCTCGCTTATCAAATCCTTCGGCATAAGCGGTGAGTTTCAGCCCTTCCCCTCGATCGCGCTTGGCAGTCAGGGGATCAGCCTGCGCGACATGACGCGCGCTTACGGCGTCTTCATGACCGGCGGAAAGCGCATCGACCCTTATATCGTTGAGCGGATTTCCAACTCACGCGGCGACATTCTCTATGAGCGCCCGTCCTATGATGCCTCGCAGGTCTATCCCCGCCGCGACGCTGAAACCATGGTGGCCATGCTCGAGCGCGTTATAACGGACGGCACCGGTAAGCGAGCGCGGCTCGATGGCTGGCAGGTTGCCGGCAAGACCGGGACCAGCCAAGAATCGCGGGACGCCTGGTTTGTCGGCTTCTCGGCCGTTCGCGTTGGCGGGGTCTGGGTTGGCAATGACGACGACACGCCGATGGCGCGCGTCACCGGCGGCGGCCTGCCGGCGTCACTCTGGCACGACATGATGGCGATTGCGCACGAAGACCTTGAACCAGAAGCGCTCGCGGGCGCCGGATCGCTCGTGACCCTGTCTCCGCAGACGCGCAGACGGATTTCCTTCTACCGCGATGTCGGCAACGCGTTCGCGGGTACGCGAAACAACTAGTCGATGCGCAGCGGCGCGAAGCTGCCAGACTGGGCCATGGCCCATTCGCGCGCCAGATGCGTGTCCTTCGCGCCGGAAATCAGCGCGTTTGGCTCGAGCAGTTTATAGGCCCGGTGACCGGGCTTGGCGATATCCTCGGTCACCCGGTGCATGATGTGGCGAGGTGTCAGCTCGCCTGGATGCTCCACCCCGGCAGCCCCGATAACCTCCATCAGGGCGCGGATCGTATTACGGTGGAAATTGTAGACCCGCTCCGCCTTGTCCGGAATGACGAGCCCCCGCTGGCGGCCTCCATCGGTCGTCGCGATCCCGGTTGGACAGGTATTATTGTGGCAGTTGAGCGACTGGATACAGCCAAGCGAGAACATGAAGCCGCGCGCCGTATTGATCCAGTCGGCTCCAAGCGCCATCGAGGCGGCCATCGAAAAGGCGGAAATCTGCTTACCGCTGGCAGCGATACGGATGTGCTGCTTCAGATCGCACCCGACAAGCGCATTGCGTACCAGAACCAGCCCCTGCCGGAGCGGCGCACCGATATGATCCATGAATTCGGCTGGCGCGGCGCCCGTCCCACCTTCAGCGCCGTCCACCACGATAAAATCGGGCATGATACGCGTCTCCAGCATTGCTTTGCAGAGCGCCAGCACTTCCCAGCGATTGCCGACGCAAAGCTTGATACCGACCGGCTTGCCGCCTGAGAGTTCGCGCAACTGGGCGATAAAATCCATCAGGCCCTTGGGCGTTGAAAACGCCGTGTGTGCGGCCGGCGAGTAGCAGGTTTCGCCGACCGGTATGCCGCGTGCCTCGGCGATTTCTGCGGTGACCTTGTTACCCGGCAGCACGCCGCCATGACCGGGTTTGGCCCCCTGGCTGAGCTTGATCTCGATCATCTTGATCTGATCGCTGGCGGCGACATCTGCGAACCTGGCGGGATCGAAGCTGCCATCCTTTGCGCGGCATCCGAAATAGCCAGAGCCAAGCTCCCAGACCAGATCGCCGCCACCGGCGCGGTGGTGTTTCGAGACGCCGCCCTCGCCCGTATCATGATAGAAGCCGCCCTTTGCCGCGCCGCGGTTAAGGGCCTCGATCGCGTGAGACCCCAATGAGCCGAAACTCATCGCCGATATGTTCAGCACGCTCGCCGAATAGGGTTTTGCGGTGCCGGGCGCGCCAACCTTCACGCGCGGGTCGGTGGACGTCGGATGACGCGCAGCGATGGAATGCGACAGCCATTCATAGGGCGGCCGTTCAATATCAAGCTGGCTGCCGAACGGCTCGACCGAAGACACATTCTTGGCCCGCCGATACACCATGGTGCGCTCTTCATGGTTGAAGGGGCGCCCTTCTGTATCGCTCTCGACGATATAGGCCCTGAAGAACGGGCGAAGCTCCTCTGCGGCCCAGCGGATGCGGGCGGCAATCGGGAAGTTACGCCAGAGCGTGTGGCGGGTCTGGAGGAGGTCATAGAGGCCGATACCCGACAGCGCCGCCATGACGATGACGCCGACCCAGAAAAACGAACTCACCATCAGGCATGCGCTGAAAAGCGCCAGCATCGAAAGCGAGGCGAAAAGAGGAAGAAAACGATACATTCAGTTGAAGCTCCGGTCGGTTCGGCTGAGCAGAAGCTAGCTTACGCCGAGGCGACTTCAATCGCTCCGCCAGCGCTTCGAAGCTGCGATCGTTGCATGCGTGAAGTTTGTAACGGAACCTCGCCGCGCCCGGCCTGTTTATTCTGGACGATCCACTGAATTCGAAATTCCATGCACGCGTATCCGGACCATTCACCTGTGCATGGATGATGGGCCGGGGCCTTATGGCTCCGGTCCATTCCGTTTTCAGGCGAGGCGTCCTAAGTCCGCAGCCTCAGGAAACAGGCCTAGTAGCCGTTTAGCCGTGCATAGCGGTCGCGGTGAAAGCTGGCCGATCCGAGCATCGCTTCCTGGACGCGGGCGCGCTTCATGTAGAAGCCTGAATCATGGTCATCGGTCATGCCGATACCGCCATGCAGCTGCACCGTTTCATTCGACACAAGATGCACTGTCTCGCTGGCACGCGCCTTGGCGAGGCTGGCGAGTTCAGCTAGATCGTTGCGCTGCGAATCGACCGCCGCAAGTGCGGCTGCAATGCACGACGTCGTCAGCTCAAGATCGGTGAACATGCGCGCGGCCCGGTGCTGAAGCGCCTGGAATGAGCCAATGAGCTGGCCGAACTGTTTGCGGGTCTGCATGTATTCATGCGTCATCTCGAAGGCGGCGAGCGATGAGCCCAGCATTTCAGCTGCCAGCGCGATCCGGCCGCGGTCGAGCACAGGCTCTAGCACGTCCATGCCCTTGTCGGCCGCGCCGAGGACATGACTGTCATCAACATGAACGCCGTCCAGCGTCAGATGGGCTGCACCATGGCTATCGACCGTATTAAGCGACTGGACCGTCAGGCCTTTTGCATCGCGCGGTACCAGGAAAAGCGTCAGCCCGTGCGTGTCGCCAGCCTCACCGAACGTGCGCGCGACGACGATGAAGACATCGGCGTGGTGGCCGTCCTGCACGTATTTCTTTGCGCCGTTTAGCGTATAGCCCTGCCCGTCGCGTTCAGCCTCGGTGGCAACGCCTGCCGGATTGTGGTGGCTGGTCTCGTCGAGCGCCAGCGCAGTCGTGACCTCGCCAGCCGCGATCTTCGGCAGCCATTCCTTCTTCTGCGCCTCGGTGCCGCCCAGCAGGATGGCTGATGCGCCGATGCAGGCTGTCTGGAGCAGCGGGGTCGAGGCGAGGGTCCGGCCCTGAGCCTCCATGACCTGGCCGAACGCGACCATGCTCATTTCAACGCCGTCATATTCTTCAGGGATAAGCACCCCGAAAAAGCCAAGCTCTGCCAGCTTCTGGCGCGCTTCCGGGTCCACCCCGTTCTTGCCCGCATCACGCAGCTCCCGCAGGTGCTTCACCGGCAGTTCGTCACGCGTGAAACTCACGGCGGTATCGCGCAGCATTTCCTGGTCTTCAGACAGGATAAACGTCATTTCAAATTCCTCCCGAAAGGGCGCGCAGCGGCTTTGTAAGGCCGGCGCCCGAATGTCTAGATTGGCGTCTCGGCGCCTACTGGTGGTCGCGCAGGCCAAGCACGCGCTTGGACACCACGTTGAGATTGATCTCGCTGGTGCCACCCTCGATCGAGTTGCCCTTCGAGCGCAGCCAGCCGCGGGTCGTCATCTTCGCGCCCTTGTCAAAGCCTTCGCCTTCCCAGCCAAGCGCCTCTGTGCCGAGTGCTTCGACCATCAGCTCGAACTTGTCCTGGTTCATCTTGGCGGCGGCATATTTGATGATCGACGCCGTGTGACCGACTTCCTGGCCGGCTTTTGCCTGTTCCTGGCTGCGCTGAACCGTCAGACTGAAGGCTTTTGCATACATCTGGTGGTCAGCGATACGGCCGCGAAGGTCGCCGTCGAGCAGTTTGCCGTCACCATCGGTGCCGACATGCATCTTGGCGTATTCATCAAGCTCGAGAATGCCCGTGCCGCGCGCCGAGCCAAAGCCGCTGGCGGAAATGGACGAGCGTTCGAACTGGAGCAGACGTTTGGCGATTTTCCAGCCGCCATTCACCTCGCCAACGAGCTGGTCCTTCGGCACTTTGACGTCCGAGAAGAAAGTTTCGCAGAACGGTGACGAGCCGGAAATCAGCTTGATCGGGCGGGTCTCGACGCCATCGCTTTCCATATCGAACAGGATGAAGCTGATGCCTTCATGCTTCACCGTATTGTCGGTGCGAACGAGACAGAAAATCCAGTCCGCCTCATTGGCGTAGGATGTCCAGACCTTCTGGCCATTGATCAGATAGTGGTCGCCCTTGTCCTCGCACTTGGTCTGAAGACCGGCGAGGTCAGAGCCAGCGCCCGGCTCGGAATAGCCCTGGCACCAGCGGGTCTTGCCGTGGACGATATCTGGCAGGAAGCGCTTTTTCTGCTCTTCATTGCCAAACTCGATAAGCGCCGGACCGAACATCCAGAGGCCGAAGGAGAAAAGCGGTGTGCGCGCGTGGATGCGGGCCATTTCCTGCTCGAGGATCTTGGCCTGCTCACGGGTGAGACCGCCGCCGCCATAAGCCTTGGGCCAGGTTGGAGCGGTCCAGCCCTGCTCTGCCATCCGTTCAAGCCAGACTTTGGAGTCCGGGTTCTTGAACTTCTCGCGGCGACCGCCCCAGACGACTTCGTCTTCAGGCATCGGTGTGCGCATGGAGTCCGGGCAGTTTTTTTCCAGCCAGGCGCGGACTTCTTCGCGGAAGGCGTCTGGATCGGATGGCGCGTCAAATGGCATGGGTTACGGCTCCCTCAAGCGGTCCTGTTGATTATAAGAGGGACATTAGCCGCTTGAGAGCGCCCCGTCACGACCCAACGCTACGACAAGGCCTCAATGCCGCAGTTTTCCAGCGCCGCGTCTAGTAGAAGAATTCTTCGCGAATGATCTTGCCGTCCTTGACGGTATAGATCGCAACCTCCTGCATCTGCACACGCTCGCCGGAAGATTTGTCAGTGACATCCATTCCGAAGATGACGCTGAAACGGTCGGTACCGTGCAGATAGGGACCTGTCGCCGTGGTCTCATGCACGGTGTGATTGTCCTCCCACCACGCCCACTTCCCACGGATCGCATCGAGGCCGTTGGCTTCGGCGCTTCCCCCCGGCGGAGGCGCCGATTCGACCGAGACACACGCTTCGTCATACAGACTGTCGATCAGCGACTTGTAGCTGCCATCATTATTTGCGGCGACCACAGTCTCGCCGACTGATTTCAATGCGTCCCGGTTCATTCCCACCTCCATTGTTCTGTTTTTGTTCTAGATCCGAAACGATCTCAGCGCAAGCAGAAAACGAAATTGTCTAATCAGTGGGGAAGGTACTCAAAGCCTTTACCAGTCTTGGCATGGAAGCTTCAGGCGCTACGACATGGGGGCAATGGCCAAGGTCCGGGAATGAAATGATCTGCGCCCCGGCTTTTCATGATCACAGTCTCCACCTCGATACAGGGTCCTGCTATCGCCAATGCGCCGTCCGCCAGGCTGCTCCCTTGAACGTGGGAATCAGAACCGGCCGAGCACGCTATGCTCCGGCCCGGTCTCCAGCCCGGCAATGTTAAGGAGATGGACGACCATCAGGAAGATGCCGAGGACGCAGAAGACCATGATCAGCCCCCAGTTCAACTGGTTCGGCCGGCCATCCTTGCGCGGCTTGCCCATCCGCAGATTGGCATAGGCCATGATCGCGACGAAAAGGGCGATGAACCCGGCCGGGATAATCCACTCTGGCATAGAGACCTGTCGTGTTACGCCGAAGGCATATGGGGCGTCTTGGCCCAGTAGGAAGGCCGCAGCACAAGACCGATGACGGCCTTGATCGCAGCTGCCGTCAGGAGCGGCCAGTAGAGAGGCCGCGTCACAATCGCAATTGCGCGCGACAGTGACCATTTTCCAGGCGCAAGGATGTCGGCCACCAGGCAACCGGTACAGCCGGCGACGAACAGGCCAAGATCGACCGGCGTATAGTCGAAGATCTGCGGGAAAAGCGTGCCGAGCAGGATCATCAGGACCATCGGGCCATAAAGAAAGGCGCTGACAATCGCGCCGCCCAGGGTGAGCTGCAGGCTGAGCCATCGCAGAGGCCCAAGCTCTAGAAACAGGCTGACCGGCGTACGCATGCAGACCAGCCAGGTCTGCACGAACCCCTTGATCCATCGGCTGCGCTGATTGAGCCAGATGCTCATGTTCTCCGGTGCGGTTTCCACCGTCTCTGATCCTATCATCATCGTGCGACCGCCGAGACGCGCGATCCGCAAACCGAGGTCGGCGTCTTCAGTGACATTCCACGCATCCCAGCCGCCAAAGGCGATCAGGTCGGCGCGGCGAAAATGATTACTCGTCCCGCCCAGCATGACCGGCAGGCTGAGACTTGCCAGCGCCGGAACGTGCAGGCCGAACTGGACCGCATATTCAAGCGACCATTGGGCGGGCAACCAGCCATCGACACCATTGCTCGCGACCAGCGGGGCCTGCACGCATTTCAGCGTCTCACCCTCTCGGCGAAAAAGATCATAGGCATCACGCAATTGCGCGGGATGCGGCCGGTCTTCCGCGTCGAGGACAGTGATGTATTCGCCCAATGCAGCGGCCAGGCCGTAATTGAGCGCGCGCGGCTTGGTCATGGGCTCTGCTGGCGGCACCACGAGACAGTCTGTGCCTGCCGGAAAGCCTGCCGCCAGCGCCGCATCAAGCGTGCCGGGGTCGTCAGCCTCGATCAGTAACATGATATCCAGCTTGCCTTCGGGCCAGTCGATCGCGCGAAGGCTCGTCGCAAGTTGCTCCATCATGTTCTGCTCATGGCGAAGCGCAATCACGATGGAATATATCGGAAGGTCTTCGTCGCTATTCTGATTGCTGGCCTGCTTTGGCCTCGCGGTCAGATTTTCCAAAACGCCGATGATCGTCAGGGCGAGACGCCAGACGACTGTGAGAGAAAAAAGAAGCCAGAATACGACCTTCGCCGCGACGCCAAGCCACACCGGCACTAGCAATGCTGCAACGACCAACGCAACGATGAGACCGCCAAAGGCTTCCCATTGCCATCGTGTCAGCCGTTCACGTGCACTTAAATCGGGCGGCAGGGCCCGCGACTGCGAGAGCGCCTCCAGAAGGTGCGGTGCGCCCGTTCCGGTGTCCGGCGCCTCCAGCCAGACGACATTGTCTTGAGATGCCCCCGCATGCATTCCTCGATAGAAGCGGTTTCTTGAGTTAATTCAAGGTTGTTTCAACTCAATCGGCTAGAAAGGTGGCGAGCGCGTGTCCGCTTTGCCACGCTGCCTCGACACGCGGCGCGATCCGCCAGTCGCCGATAACGCCAATCTTCCGGGTGTCGTCCCAGCCAAATGGGCTACCGGCCGATACATCCGTCTTTGCATAGAGCCAGCGATGCGCCGCCAAATAGACCGGGCGAGGCGCGCCGGTCATCTCGCAGAATACATCGGTCAGCGCAGCAGCGACATCCTCCTTGTCCATGTCGACATGCTCGCGCGTCCATTCTGGTGAGGCGTGCAGGACCCAGGTCTGCGCGCCGGACCGACCGGGCTTTGACGCGTTACAGGCCGCCCAGGAGAGAGGCGCCTTGTTGATCCTGGCTGCCTCCCAGCCCGTTTCCAGCGGCGCGGCAAAGGCCAGCATGACCGCCCAGCATGGCGCGGTCGTGGCAGCTTTTGCCTCGTCGGCGAGGGCCGGACTGATGTCCTCAAGTAGCTCACCTGCCTGTTCTGCCGGAATGGCGAGAATGACGGCGTCGAACGGCCCCTGCCGGCCTGCATTGTCGAACCGGACATGGCTGCCATCGGCACGGCGCTCGATCTCAACGGCGCGTTCACCCCAGCTGATATCGAACCCGGACGCCATGGCCTTCACGATGGAATTCATGGAAGGCGCGCCAACATACCAGACATCGGCTGCCTCTGGAGTCGTCATCGTCGTCGTCCAGCCATCCGGCCCCGGCGCGATTTCAGCGCCGCGCGGCGACCATCTGGCAACGTGGCCCCCTGTTTCGAGGCGTTCGATAAGCCTTCGGAAGCCCTCGTCGCGTGCGGTAAAGAATTGCGCACCATGGTCGAACCGCAGCTCACCTACCGGTGAACTGGCCCGGCGTGTTGAAAGCCGTCCGCCAGCGCCCCTGCCTTTGTCGAACAGCCGGACATCGTGGCCCTTGCCCTTAAGGTCCGCAGCGGCGCCAAGCCCCGCGACCCCGGCCCCAATGATTGCTATTTTCATCGTGACTTCTCCTCTCCCGCCATAGACCTAGCTTGCCTGACAGGATGGCAAGACGGCACGTGTCCTGATTTGTAAACTGTTCAGCGCACGGGGCGGGAAAGATCTGGGTCATGGCAAGGAAACGCACTTCTAACAGAACGGTCGCCAAACGCGACCTTCCCCAGAAGACCTGCCCGACCTGCCAGCGCCCCTTCACCTGGCGCAAGAAGTGGGAATCGGTCTGGGACGAGGTGGTCTATTGCTCGAAACGATGCCGCCAGGACGGTCGCCGTAACTGAGTGCTGCGATAATTATCGAAAAGCAATGAATCCCAAGACCTTGATTCATTGTAATTTCTGAAAATTCCTTATTGTTTTTCGCTAATCACATATTGAAAAACAATAATTTCATTGCTAGATCAATCTCGTCGGCGGCACAGAGACAAACCAGCCCCGGCAAGAACCAAACAACCGGCAATAAAGCCGGGATCTTGCAACCAAGGAGTACTATCAGATGCAACCGCTCGCCTCCCAGACCACCGAACCCCGTCTGGAACAGACCGCGATGAAAGCCGGCGCAATGCCAGCCATCGCGCGCCCCGCCGGACCCGTGTCCGGAAAGGCGGCCAACGACAATGCTGGCAATTGGAGACCCACCCTCCTGGTCCAGCGCCGCCGCCGCCTCAACAGGCGAGCCGGTCGCGTCTAGCGAAGTCAGGTGGTCCGGGCCGGGAGACTCTCACTCTCATCGCGCCCTCCCGACCGAGCCCCTGAACAAACCGCCCTGCCCCGCCCGGCAGGGCGGTTTTATATTTGGCCGACAAGGGCGGTGTTATATTGGAGAGCGGAAAAGTTTGGGCCGTATCCAGCCAGCCATGCGGAAATGCACTGGAACGAACGCTTCATCCTCATCGGACTCAAACAGCACTGCCGTTCCGGTGGGCAGCTTCTCTTCCAGCTTACGCGCAGCGCCCGCATCCACACTGCCTGACTGCTGCATGATGGATAGCGCCGTCTCATGCATACCCGGATTGTGACCGATCAGCATAAGCGTTGAGGCGTCCTCGGCGGCTTGCGTGATGGCATCCTGAATGGTCGGCACACTTGCAAGATAAAGTTCGTCCAGCAGCCTCACCTGGCAGGCAGGAAAAGTCTCATGGAGGTGGCGCCAGGTTTCCCGTGTACGCCGCGCCGTCGAAACAAGCGCGACGTCGGGTTTCCAGCCTAACTTCGACAATTCGGCTGAAACAGCCACTGCATCCTTGTGACCACGGGGCAGAAGCTTGCGGTCGCGGTCCGACACGCCTTCATTCCACACCTCAGTCTTGGCGTGCCTGAGCAGGATCAGACGTTTCATACGCGCTCGCTGGCCTCGATGGCCTTAGTAAAATTAAAGACCGAAATCAGCACCCTCAACTTGTCCTCTTGCGCGCCGAAGCCAATTTGTCTGGTCAAGATATAGCAATCAACGGAGAAAGCCATGAGCCTTCTACTAGGTGATACAGCACCCGATTTCGAGGCCGAAACGACCAAAGGCAAAATCAATTTCCATGACTGGATTGGTGATGACTGGGTCATGTTCTTCTCGCATCCGGCAGACTTTACCCCGGTCTGCACGACGGAGATCGGCTATACCGCGAAGCTGAAAGACAAGCTGGCGGCACGCGGCGCCAAGGCGATCGTGATTTCCGCAGACAGCCTCGAAGACCACAAGGAATGGGTCAAGGATGTCGAGGAAACGCAAGGCACCAAGGTTGACTTCCCGCTGATCGCCGACCCGGACAAGAAAATTGCGACGCTCTACAACATGATCCATCCGAATGCGGATGCGAAGGTCACGGTACGCGCGGTCTATGTGATCGACCCTAAAAAGAAAATCCGCGCCTCGATCATCTATCCACCGAGCGCAGGGCGGAATTTTGACGAGATCCTTCGTCTCATCGATTCGCTGCAGCTTACCGATGGCTACAAGGTCGCCACACCAGCGAACTGGCAGGACGGCGAGGATGTGATCATCGTGCCGAGCGTTTCGAATGAAGACGCCGACAAGATGTTTCCGAAGGGCTACAAGACCATCAAGCCCTATCTGCGCACGACGCCGCAGCCGAATAAATAGGCGGCTGACTGCCCAACATCAGAACAAAGCCGCGCCAGATATCTGGTGCGGCTTTTTTATATTGTGGTGACAGGGCGGGCCCTAGCGGGTCAGCAATCGGAAAAGTTTCTGACTGGGGCTCAGCGTGCGGCGTTTAAGGCCCAGACGTCGGCGCAGGCTTTGCGGAGTGTCATAGACCGAGCGCAATCGTTTCAGCCGCTTGAGAGCATCTGCCGAGCGGGGTGAAATGGACTTTTTCGCCATCGCAAACCTCCTTTTCGCTGACCCTGCTTTAGCACAAACCGCCAAAGGACCGAAGACCCCGGCCCGAAAGTGACAGAAAACTTTCACGCGACAGACGTAAAAATGTCTGGAAATCGCGCCATAGGCGAATCATGTCGGCGCTCGCTCTTGTCCAGTCTCTCTCCCGCCCAGGCGGCCAATCGCCCAATGATGACCGTGCAAACGGCAAGGCCGGCACGGCCAGCGGACATGCATGGGTCGTTGACGGGGCCACCGGCGTTGCCGACCGCAGCTATATTTCCTCAAGCGACAGCGATGCAGCCTGGCTCGCCGCGCGCCTCGATCAGCTTTTCGCAGACCTGCCTCAGACCTCAGAACCCCTGCGTGTCGCCATGCGGCGGATCATCGGGCGCGTACGCGATGACTACCTCATCGAAACATCGCTCTCTTCAGTGCCGGACTATGCGATCCCGTCGGCCGCGGCGCTCTATTGCGGCTGGGAGCAGAGCGGACACCGCGTCCATGTCAGGTTCTCCAGCCTTGGCGATTGCAGCGCGATCGTCCGCGAAGCCAGCGGCCTGCTTCATATTGTCGGCGATCTCTCAAACGGCGGATCGGACGCAGACATGCTCGACAGGTTCGGCGCTTTCCATGGCGACCGCAGCCCGACAGCCGAGGCAGAACTGCGCGACTTTCTCAGGGCCCGCCGCGAACGGATGAACAAGCCTGATGGCTACTGGGTCTTCTCCATCGCGCCAGAGGCCGCAAGCCACCTCAGCGAGTGCGCGCTTTGTCTGCGCAGTCCGGCCGATATGATGATGATGACGGACGGCTTTGCCCGTCTCATCGACCATTTTCAGGCTTATACACCCGAAACACTGATCGATGCCGCTCTCACGCGCGGGCTTGAGCCGCTCTATGAAGAGTTGCGCGCGCTTGAAGCTGCCGATCCCGACTGCGAGACTGCTCCGCGCGTCAAGTCAGAGGACGATGCGAGCGCGGTGCTTGTCAGGCTGGAAGCAACAGGCAAAGGCGCTGACGCAGCCTAGGTCGGCATCTTGATCTTGCCGTGCACAAGGTCGGAGTAATCTCCCACCAGGGCCTCGGTGACTTCACCCGGCTTGTAGTTGACCTCACCGATCTGGCGGACAGGCGTAATCTCTGCTGCCGTGCCCGTAATGAAGCATTCGGAGAAATCGGGCAGCTCTTCCGGCATGATTGTGCGTTCAATGATCTCCACCTGGCGTGACCTGGCCAGCTTGATGGCCGTCTGGCGCGTAATGCCGTTCAGGAAACAGTCAGGCGTCGGCGTGTGCAGCGCGCCGTCCTGAAGGAAGAAGATGTTGGCGCCAGTCGCCTCGGCCACATGGCCGCGCCAGTCCAGCATCAGCGCATCGGCAAAGCCGTTCTGCTCGGCGGCATGCTTGGAAAGGGTACAGATCATGTAGAGACCGGCAGCTTTTGCCTCGCACGGGGCGGTGGCCGGGTCGGGGCGGCGCCACTGGGCGTGCGTCATCGCAATGCCCTTCATCTTGTCAGCGAAATAATCGCCCCAGTGCCAGACAGCGATCGCGACATGGATCCTGTTGCTCTGCGCCGATACGCCCATCATTTCCGAGCCGCGCCAGGCAAAAGCCCGGACATAGGCGTTCTCAAGGCCGGATTTTGCCAGCGTTTCCTTCTTCGCCTTTTCGATCTCGTCGACCGTATAGGGCAGCTCGAAGCCGAGAATGTTCGCCGACCGATGAAGGCGCTCTGTGTGGCGACGTGATTCGAAGATATGACCGCCATAGGCGCGCTCACCTTCGAAGACAGACGAGGCGTAATGCAGACCATGTGTCAGGACGTGAATCTTCGTTTCACGCCATGGGACGAACTCGCCATCCATCCAGATGTATCCATCGCGATCATGATACGGTGTGGATGCGTCGGCCATTATTTCTCGTCCTTGCTTGAACTCTTACCGGAAAGACGCTCCATTCTCAGATTGTGGCATCTGAAGTCAACCAGAAGACAGGCGAAACCGCTCGTGTCGATCCGCGGCTTTTTCTCAGGGAGGAAGAGCTGGACAATGGTATTGCGCTATTACTGGCCAGTGAGCGCATTATCGGGGAGATCACACGCAAGGCGAAACGCCAGACGGGCCTCAACGCCTCCAGCATGCGCCTTCTCATGACGATCCGCTTCGAACCTGGCCTCACCGTCAGTGAACTTCGCAACCTGACCGGCGCGACGACGCCAACGATCGCCCGTTTGCTCGGAGAGCTCGACAAGCAGAACCTCGTCGTGAAGACACAGGGCGGGCGCGATGCCCGGCGCAGGCGCCTTACCCTGTCGCCTGAAGGCGAGCTATTGATGCGCCCCCTCGTTGAGCAGCTGCGCACGGCACTCCGTGAGGCTTACCGCGATGCCGGCGCGACCGCTGTTGCGGGCACCCGCGCCGTGCTGGAGGCCCTGACCAAATGAGCGACGCCCAGCATATCCTTGTCGTCGATGATGATGACCGCATACGTACGTTGCTCAAGAAATACCTCACCCGTAGCGGCTACAGGGTGACCGCCTCGGCCAGCGCTGGCGGCGCGCGCAAGCTGATGACGACCTTCGATTTCGATCTGGCCGTGCTCGACATCATGATGCCAGGTGAGTCGGGTCTCGATTTCCTCTCCAGTCTTCGACAGGCAGGCAAGCGAGTGCCTATCCTCCTGCTCACCGCCAGAGGCGAGACCAGCGACCGGATCGAAGGGCTGAAACGCGGCGCGGACGACTATCTCGCCAAGCCGTTCGAACCCGAAGAGCTTCTCCTGCGCCTCGAAGCGATCCTCCGCCGCACGCATGTCGAACCGCCGCCCGAAGAGGTTGAAATGTCGGGCCTGGTCTTCAACGCAAAGCGCGGCGAACTCACCTCAGGCGCGCGCCGGGTCCGCCTGACAGAAGCAGAATTGCAGCTTCTCTCCATGCTGGCTTCGAAAGCCGGTGAGCCGGTGAGCCGCGAAGAGCTTGCCTCGAAATCCCCCAACAGCACGGAACGCTCCATCGACGTTCAGGTCACCCGCCTTCGCCGCAAGATCGAGCCGGATCCAAGACAGCCCGTCCATATCCAGACGGTACGCGGCATCGGCTATCGTTTGATGCCCGACTAGGTCATCGCCCCTGGCATCTGCCGCTTTGCCAAACGCCTCCTCGCCGCTAAGGCTGAACACGCATGGCACGCCGTTTTCATATTCGCCTTCGGGACATCACGCCGCGCGGGCTCTATCCGCGCTCTGTGCTCATGGTCATCCTGCCTGTGGTGCTGCTCCTCTCGGCCGTGACCTATATTTTCTATGACAGTCACTGGCGTCATACTTCGCGCAAGCTCAGCCAGACCATGGCGAGCGAGATCGAGTTCATGGTGGGCCTGCGCGCCCGCTACCCCGATCAGTTCGATATGTTGCGCCGCGACGCCCGCGAAGCGATGCAGCTCGATGTGACGGTCCTGCCAGACGCAGTCCTTCCGACCGAGCAGAAGGATCTCTTTTTCACCGCCCTCGATGAAATCCTTTCCCGAGAACTCGACGTGTCGCTGGATCAACCCTTCTGGTTCGACATTTCCGGCTATAGCGAGACGGTTGAAATCCGCGTCCAGGACGGCCCCGACGTGCTCCGCTTCCTCGCAGAGCGGGACCGCACTTTCTCGACGACAGGCCATATATTTATCGTCTGGGTCATCGGGGCGAGCGGCATCTTGATCGCGCTCGCGCTCGGCTTCCTGCGCAATCAGGTGAAGTCCATCCTCAAGCTTTCAGAGGCGGCAAAGGCGTATGGACGCGGCCGCGACGCTGGCAATTACCGCCCCTCAGGCGCCACCGAAGTCCGCGACGCCGCACGCGCCGTGATGGACATGCGGACGCGGCTGACAGCCTTTGCGGAAGAACGCACGACCATGCTGGCCGGGATCAGCCACGATCTTCGAACGCCTCTCACACGGCTGAAGCTTCAGCTCGCCATGATGGAGAACTCACCGGAAATCGAAGACGCCCGGCAAGACCTGAAAGAAATGTCGGTCATGCTGGATGAGTATCTTGCCTTCGCCAGCGGCAAGGAAGGCGAACAGCCCGCCGAGTTTCGCTTTGATGAACTGGTCGAAGACCTTGTGGCCGCGCTCGGCGGCACGGCCACAATCCGTGCCACCACGCCAATCAGCATCATCGGCAGGCCGGGCCTAATCCGGCGCGCGCTCTCCAACCTGATATCAAACGCGCAAGGCTTTGCCACCAAAGTGGAGATCGAGGTCATCAAGGGCCCGCACCTTGTCGAACTCGTGGTCGATGATAACGGCCCGGGCATCCCCGAAGAACAGCGCGACGAAGCCTTCAAACCGTTTCACCGGCTCGACGCCTCCCGAAATCAGAACGTCCCCGGCACGGGCCTCGGCCTCTCGATCGCGCGCGACACGGCCCGCCAGCATGGCGGTGACATCCGGCTGGAAGACAGCCCGCTCGGCGGTCTGCGCGTGCGGTTCAGGCTGCCTGCCTAGAATCCCGCAGGCCGCGGCAATCCGGGTGAGCTAAGGCAGATCACTTTGAACCGGCTGCCGAGCTCAGCTGGATCGACCAGCCGCCGGACACCCTCATAGATATCTTCAGCGCGGCCCGGATTGGCCTTGATCAGTGCCTGCATCCGCGCTTCGGCGCCAAGCGCCAGCAGGAACGGCCCCTGCTCCACCGGGCCAGCAACGTCCAGCCCGCGCTTTTGCGCAAGACGCGCCAGACGCGAAAAATCAACATCGACGGTGAGGTCGCTTTCGCCCGGCATCTCCAGCGGCCCGACCTGCTGACCGTCTTTGAACCCCCGCAATGTGTCGCCCGGCGCATGGTCTGCAGGTCCGTAATCGACGAACAACGCGCGGCCCGGCGCTTTTGCAAAGGCCGCCTCTAGCGTCTCGCAAAGCGTATCGAGCGCTGGCTGGACCTCGACGCTGGCCTGGTCGTCGCCAGCCTCTGCCGAAAGCGCGCCGATCTGGTCTGTCGCCAGCCCAAAGGTCAGCTCCCCCGCGTCAGAAAGGCCAACGACACGCTCCAGCCAGCCATCCTTGCCACGCGCAAACTGGCGCGCTGGCAGGCAGTCCAACCACTCATTTGCGAGCAGCAGGAACGGCCGGTCCCCAAGCGTTTCAAATGCGCCAAGAAAGTCTGGATGAAATGGCGACAGCCTTGTCTTCTGCGCGGCGGCATAGACGGGGCTGGCTTCGCTGATCGACAGGGCGAACCGGTCTCCGCCGCCCGCCTGACCGATGGCGCGCATCATGTCGTCCATCATCGTGCCGCGGCCCGCACCAATTTCTATCAGGTCAACCGGCTGCGGCGCGCCCATGGCCTGCCACTCATGCAGGCTCCAGAGGCCCAGCAATTCGCCGAAAACCTGGCTGATCTCCGGGGCGGTGATGAAGTCGCGGCCAATACCGGGCCGGGTGGCGTAATAGCCAAACTCCGGATCATGCAGGCACGTATTCATATAGGCGGTCACAGGCAGCGGCCCGCCCGCCTCGATGAGGGCCGTCAGCTTGGCCTTCAGATTTGTCATGCCCTCGCGGGGCCGGCCGGCGGTTTGCTAAGGCCATGCCAGACGAGAAACGCGCCGCCGATCCACATCGGGAGCGACAGGAGCTGGCCCATGGTCAGCCAGTCAGGCAGCACGCCAATTGTGAAACTGTCCGGCTCCCGGAACTGCTCGGAGATGGTCCGCCCGGCTGCATAGAAAAGCAGGAACATGCCAGCCGAAAGGCCGCGGCGCTTCAGCAGGCCGAACTTCCAGACAAGGATCGAGATGACGATGAGCGGCAGAAGGCCTTCCAGAAACGCCTCGTAGAGCTGGCTTGGATGGCGCGGCATCTCCGGTTCGCAAAGGCGATAGGCCGGATTCTGGTCGCGGCAATACACCCACTCATTCGCCTGCCAGTCATAGGCAGACGGTGTGCCACCCGTATAGGCTTCCGGAAACACCATGCCGAACGGGCCGTCCGTATGGCGGCCATAAAGCTCAGCATTGATGAAATTGGCGCAGCGGCCAAAGAATATGCCGATCGGGGCGACGACGCCTGCAATATCGGCCAGCGGCAACAGCTTCACCCCCCGCATCCTCGCGGCAATCACAATGGCGATGGCAACGCCAAGAAGCCCGCCATGAAAGGACATGCCGCCTTCCCAGATGCGCAGCAGGCCGAGCGGGTCGCGCTGAACGGTCTCAAACTGGAAGGGCAGCTGGTAGAAAAGGATATATCCGATCCGCCCGCCGAGGATCACGCCCAGCGTCACATAGAACAGGATGTCATCGATATCGTCTGGGGTCGCAGGGCTCTGCCCGCCCCATAGCCGCTCACGCTTCACCAGCATGACAGCATAGCGCCATCCAATGATCAGCCCGGCAATATAGGCGAGCGCGTACCAGCGGATCGGAAAGCTGCCAATCTCCACAAGCGCCGGGTTAAACTCCGGAAAGCTGAGGGCTGCTGTATAGAGTGCGTGCATCGCCTGTCTTTTCCCTGGGCTCGCCGTAGCCTATCTGTAGACGGACACCGGCTAGTCTCTCCCCTTAGTCGCGGCAAGGAGTAACCGCATGGCCAATACAAATCCACTGTTCGATGACCTCGCAGGCCTGATGACCGGCGCCATGGGCGCGGCGCGCTCGGCCAGCGAAGAGGCCCGCACCGCCATGCAGTCGCGGGTTCGCGAGTTCATCGCCGACATGGACCTCGTCGAACGCGACGAGGTTGAAGCGCTTCGGGCCATCGCCATCAGCGCGCTCGAAAAGGTCGAAGCGCTGGAAAGCCGTGTCGAGGCGCTTGAAAAGAAATCCGGCTGATCAGCGAAAGTCGCCTGCCAGCCGGACGCTCTTCATGAGTGCATGGACGCTCTGCCCCGGCTGAAGACCCAGCTCCACGAGGGCCGCCCGCGTGATTTGTGCGCGAATGATTTCGCCCCCGATCGCCAGATCGACCAGCGCATCTGCGCTATCATCCCGCGACACGATCCGCGCCACCTCTGCTGGCAGGACATTGCGGATCGACATCCGCCCCGGGCGATCAACCGCAATCGCAACGTCGCGCGCGTCTATGAAGAGGCGCACCCTGTCGCCTTCGCGCGCGGTTTCGCTCGCCGGCAAGAACACCGCCGCACCGCCTGCCTCAAGCTGCATGAGCCCGCCGCCCGCATCCAGGCGGGCAATGCGCGCATCGACCAGGGAGGCGGGCCCTGCCCCTTCCGAGAGCGGGCCAAGATCAAGCTCCCGTCCAATCTCGGCAACCGGCCCGCGCGCCATCACGCGCCCCCCCTCCATCACGACGATCTGTGAGGCCAGCGCAGCGACCTCTTCCAGATCATGGCTGACATAGAGAACCGGGCAGTTTGAGCGCTGCGGCAGGTCCCTCAGAAATGGCAGGATCGCCCGGCGCGCCGCCCGGTCCAGCCCCGTCAGTGGCTCATCCAGCAACAACACATCCGGGCAAGACAATACCGCACGCGCCAGCGCGACCCGCCGGCTTTCACCGCCGGAAAGTGAGCCAGCGCCCCGATCCAGCAACGGACGCACGCCAAACGCATCGACCACACCCTCGAAATCAGGCGAGAGACCAGCCTTCGAGGCACGGCAGGCGGCGAAATCGAGGTTGCCCCGCACATCGAGATGGCTAAAGAGCCGCGCATCCTGAAAGACATAGGCAGCGCCGCGCCGATGGACCGGGACAAAGGTCTTCGTTGCCGCATCCTGCCACACCGTATCGCCAAACCAAATGACCCCGCTCGCAGACGGCTCCAGCCCTGCAATCGTGCGCAGCAACGTCGTCTTGCCGCTGCCGCTCGGCCCGAAAACCGCCGTCACGCCCTCCAGCATCAGCGTTTCATCAACCTTCAGGCTGAACCCCTGGCGCGTCACCGCGACATCAAGATGAAGCTGATCAACTGACACGGAGACGGTAGCTCCTGTTGAGGGTGTAAACCCCGACCAGCACGACAAAGGAGAACACCAGAAGCCCGGCCGAGAGGATATGCGCCTCGGCATATTCAATCGACTCGACATGTTCATAGATCGCGATGGAGATGACCCGCGTGCGCTCTGGAATGTTGCCGCCAACCATCAGCACCACGCCAAACTCCCCGATTGTATGTGCAAAGGTCAGGACGCAGGCCGTCAGGATGCCCCGCGCCGATTGCGGCAGCAGCACCGTCCAGATCGCATCCAGTTTTGAGGCGCGGAGCGTCGCCGCAGCTTCCAGTGGTCCGCGCCCGACCGCTTCGAAGGCCGACTGCAGCGGCTGCACCATGAAGGGCAGCGAATAGATGACCGAGCCAATGACCAGCCCTGCAAAGGAAAAGCTGAGCGTGCCGCCCGTCAGGCTGACCCAGGCCCCGCCAAGCGGCGCGGACGGGTTCATCAGCAAAAGAAGATAGAAACCAATCACCGTCGGCGGCAGGACCAGCGGCAAGGCTGTCACCGCCTCGACGACAGGCTTCACGCGCGAACGGGTGGACGCCAGCCAGTAGGCAAGCGGCACACCTGCAAGAAGCAGGATCACCGTCGTGACCGCTGCCAGTTGCAGGCTGAGGAGGACCGGCCCGAGATCAGGCATCACGTCTCAGCCGTCGCCATAGCCATGCTCACGCATGATGGCGCGGGCTTTTTCCCCGCGAAGAAAGGTAATGAAATCCAGCGCGGCGTCATTGCCAGCTGCGTGGCGCATCAGCACGAGGTCCTGCCGGATCGGATCGTGGAGCTTGTCCGGCACGGTCCATACACCGCCCTTTCCGGCCATCGCCTCCGATGACGCTTGAGAGGCAGCCACAAAGCCGAGCTCCGCATTGCCGCTGGCAACCAGCGCCAGCGCCTGTCCCACATTCTGTCCAAACACTTTCCTTTCGGATAG
Organism: Henriciella marina DSM 19595; assembly: GCF_000376805.1. Lineage (NCBI taxonomy): Bacteria > Pseudomonadati > Pseudomonadota > Alphaproteobacteria > Hyphomonadales > Hyphomonadaceae > Henriciella > Henriciella marina. Next base: position 1,712,162 of record NZ_AQXT01000002.1, read on the forward strand.
CGCTTCGCTCAGGCCAAGCGCCTCAACCGTTTGACTGGCCGCTGCGCCATAAGGCGCAAGATCGGGGTTCGCCATGGCGAGCGCGCGGAAGTCGCCTGCGCGCAGGACAGCCTCGCCATCCAACTCGCCGGTGTCTGCATCCGGCATCCAAAGGACCAGCCGCCCGGTCGCAAAGGTAAACTGAGTTCCAGCCATGCCGCGCCCGGTCTCGACAAGCCGCCTTGGCCGGTCACGATCAGCGGCAAGGAAAACATCGAAAGGCGCGCCATTTTCGATCTGCGAGTAAAGCTGGCCGGTCGATCCTGACGAAATCGAGACATCGTACCCGGTTTCTGCCTCGAACTCAGCCTCTAGTGCTTTTGCCGTTTCAAGAAAATTTGTCGCCACAGCGACCATCACATCGCCGCGATGCGGCTGGCTGCAGGCTGCGACCAGTGCAAGCGACAGGGTGAGGGCGACCCCGGCACATCTGATCCAGCGCAATCTTGACATTTCAATGGTCTAGCACCCAGCCCGAGGTCCAGCAACGCTTGGTGCGATCGGCCTGGGCGCTGCTGATACAGCTGTGCTGAGCGTTTGAAACCCGCACATAGGCGTGCGAGGGAATGCGGTCAGGCTTCCACAAGTGAAAAGGGAGTTCAGGTTGCAGGGGTCTGCCCCCATGTTACCGTCCCGGCCAGTGGCGGCTTGCCACGCTGATTCGGAGGAAATCGCCGATGAGCCTCAATCTCGAACAATCTCACGACCTTGGCGGCGACCCGCTCGACATGGTCGAAGCTTGCCTCGAACATGCGGGCTGGGAACACCAGCGCGACGACGATGCAGCGGTCCAGTGCATTGCACAGACCCGCTGGGGCGAAATGGGCGCACTGATCGCGTCGCGCCGCGAACCTCCAGCCCTCCACTTTACCGTGACGCTTGATCTCAAACCGACCGCCGCCCGGACAAACGCTATTGCGAAGCTGGTCCTGATGGCGAATGAGCGCCTCTGGCTTGGCCACTTCGACTACTGGTTTGAGGACAACCTCCTCCTATTCCGTCACACCCTGCCAATGCTCGACCGGATCGAACCTGAAGAAGGCGAAATCCGCGCGGTGATCGCAGCGGCGACCGATGCGATCAACATGTTCGTGCCCGCCTTCAATTTCGTGATCTGGGCCGGAAAAACGCCTGAAGAAGCCATCGACGCGGCGATGTTCGAAACCGATGGCGAGGCCTGAGCCCGGACTGACGCTAGTTGGCGGTGGCCGTATGGGCTCTGCCCTGGCTGGCGGCTGGATCAAGTCCGGCTATGAAGGCCCGATTGCCGTTTTTGCGCCAAGGCCATCCGATCTGGTCAGGTCTTGGGAAAATGACGGCAAGATCCGCCTTAATCCTGATTCAGCTACGGCCAGCACACTTGTCATCGCGGTGAAACCGCAAATTTTTCCGAAAATTCTCGATGAACTTCGCACCCTGGTCGGGCCGAACACGCTTGTCCTGTCGGTTATGGCTGGCATCACCTTGTCATCACTCGCCGACAAGCTCGGCACGAAGCGGGTGGCCCGCGCCATGCCGAACACGCCCGGTCTTGTTGGCGAAGGCATGACGCTGCTCTGCCTGCCGGAGGACGCTGAAGACGACGACGCAGCCTATCTGCGCGAGCTACTCACCCCGCTTGGCGCCGTCGAAGGCCCGCTCGGCGAGAACCAGCTTTCTGCCGCCACAGCCATTTCCGGCTGCGGCCCGGCCTACGCTTTCCTTCTTGCTGAAGTCATGGCGGCGGCAGGCGAGGCCAGGGGTCTCCCCCGTGATCTCGCCCTTCGTCTTGCGCAGAAAACCGTGCAAGGCGCAGGCGCGTTGATGATGGAGAGCGAGGACCCGCCGTCGACCCTTCGCGAGAACGTCACCTCGCCCGGCGGTGTCACCAAGGCAGCGCTGGACGTCTTGATGCGCGAGGGCGCGATGCCATCTCTCATGAAGGAGGCGGTCGATGCTGCGATCAAGCGCGACCGCGAACTTTCAGGAGACTGACACATGAACGATGCGCGCAAGGACCTACTCAACCAGGGCGTTGAGGCCGCGCTCGATCTTGGCAAGACAATCGACTGGCGCGACATAACGCTAAGCGCCATTGCAGAGCGCGCCGGCCTGTCGCTGAAGGATTTCCACGGCGTCGCCGACAAGGCGAAGATTTCCGATGCCGTTGAAGCCTGGCTCGACGAGGCCATGAGCGAAGGCTCGACCAGCGACGACGAAACCCCGCGCACCCGCCTCTTCGATGTCATCATGATGCGCTTCGACAGGATGGAAGAGCACCGCAATGCGCTCGTCTCGCTTCAGGAATGGCGCCAGACACAACCGGCGCGCCTGCTAAACCTGCTGTCTGCCCGCCAGGCCACCGCCAGCTGGGCGCTTGCCTGTTCGGGCCTCGATGGCGCAGGCGACCTGCCAACACCTCTCCGCACGACCGCCGTCGCCTGGGCTGTCGCTCAGGCCGAGATCGCGTGGCGCAAGGAAGACAGCGCAGACATGTCGCGCACCATGGCAAAGCTTGACGGCGAGCTGCGCAAGATGGAAGAGCGGGCCGGCTGGATCAAAGGGCGCTTCGGCAAGCGCAAACCGGACAGCGACAGCGGCGCCGACATACAGACCTCGGCCGCCGATGAACCCACCACAGAACATCAGCCGAGCTAGGCCCGAAAATTGGATACAGTCCCTCACGTCTTCGCCCCGCACCTTGCCAGCATGAATGGCATTCGCCACGGTTTTTTTGGCCGCCGCGGCGGGGTCTCAGGCGGAATCTACGACAGTCTGAATGTCGGGACCGGGTCCGATGACAAGCCAAAGTCAATCATGCGCAACCGTGCCATTGTCGCCGAAACCATTGGCGCGATTGGCCCGCAGACGCTGCTCTCCTGCCATCAGCACCATTCCGACACCGCCATCCTCGCCACCATGCCCTGGGACGAACAGAACCGGCCAATGGCGGACGGCATGGTCTGCAACGTGCCGGGCATCGCGCTCTGCATCCTGACGGCCGATTGCGTGCCGGTTCTTCTCGCTGACCGCAAGGCGAACGTTATCGGTGCCTGCCATGCCGGCTGGAAAGGGGCACTGGACGGCATCTGCGAGGCCACCATCGCCAAGATGGAAGAGTCCGGCGCCACCCGAAAGAATATCTACGCCGCCGTCGGGCCCTGCATTGGTCAGAAAAGCTATGAGGTCGGCCCCGAATTTCGCGACATCTTCATGGAAAAGGCGCCCTGGAGCGCAAACCTCTTCCACGCAGGCGAAGGCGACCGCTTCCACTTCAACATCGAGACCTTCGTGAAGAACCGGCTGGTCAAGGCTGGCCTCGCCTTTGTCGACGTCATCGGACACGACACGTGCGAGCTGGAAGGCGTGTATTTCTCCAACCGCCGCCGCAATCATTTCAATCAACCAGACTATGGCCGCCAGGCCTCGGTCATCATGCTGGAAGACTAGGTCTTCTGAGCGGCCTCGCTCTTCGACAGGCTAAGGGTTAGCCGTCATCAACCGCCGAGAAATAAGCGCATCCTCATCCTGAGCCTGTCGAAGGATGAAATGTGTGAACGTTCGGGTCACCTGCACCCTTTTTCTTGCGACTCTCATCCCCGTGCGCCAAAAGCACCGAAACTGATCTCCAGGGAAGGCCGACCCCGCGATGAAACTTATTACCTGCAACGCGAACCGCCCGCTCGCCGAAGCCATTGCCGACCATCTCGACTGCCCGCTCTCCAAGGCCGAGATCAAGAATTTCGCCGATGACGAGATTTTCGTCCGCATCAATGAGAACGTCCGCGGTGAGGATGTTTTCCTGATCCAGTCGACCTCAAAGCCTGCAAACGACAATCTGATGGAGCTGCTGATCGCCATCGACGCGCTGACCCGCGCCTCGGCAGAACGCATCACGGCGGTCATCCCCTATTTCGGCTATGCCCGTCAGGACCGAAAAACCGATGGCCGCACGCCCATCTCCGCCAAGCTGGTGGCAAACCTCATCTCGACCGCAGGCGCCGACCGCGTGCTGACGATGGATCTCCACGCCGGCCAGATCCAGGGCTTCTTCGATGTGCCGACAGACAATCTCGTCGCCATGCCTGTGATCGAAAAAGACATCCGCATGACCCATAATGGCGCCGACCTTATGGTTGTCTCGCCAGACGTCGGCGGCGTGGTCCGGGCCCGCAACCTTGCCAACCGGCTCGGCTGCGACCTTGCCATCGTCGACAAGCGCCGCCCGGTTGCTGGCCAGTCGGAAGTCATGAACATCATTGGCGATGTCAGTGGACGCCGCTGCATCCTGGTCGATGATATCTGCGACTCCGGTGGCACGCTTGTGAACGCTGCCAAGGCGCTGAAAGATCAGGGCGCCGTCGGCGTCAGCGCCTATGTCACGCACGGCGTCCTGTCTAACAATGCCGTCAAGCGCATCGAGGCCTCGGTGATGGACGAGATCGTCATCTGCGACACGATCCGGCCGACAGAAGAAGACTTCCAGTCTGACAGCCTGCGCGTCCTTTCGGTCGCGCCGCTGCTGGGCGAGGCGATCCGCCGTATCGCAAACAATGAGAGTGTCTCTAAACTCTTTGACTGACCTGCAATGCAGGTATGGACCATCCTTCTGGAACGTCCGGTCCCTTCTTCGTGTTGGTTAAACAGCACATCAAGCAAGAAGAAAGGGCCAGTAAATGGCTGACAGTCAGAGACTGAGCGACATGCTCGTCACCGTAAACCCCACAAATGGCGAAGAGATCGACCGTTATCCCTATATGAGCGATAGCGAGTTCGACACCACGATCCAGAAGTGCCACGAGGCCTTCCTCAACTGGCGCCATGAGGCGCCGAAAGAACGCGCCGAAATCATCAAGAAAATCGGCGAAGGGCTGAAAGCCAGGAAGACCGAGCTCGCCCAGCTGATGACCAAGGAGATGGGCAAGCTCGTCAATCAGGGCGAGGCAGAACTCGATCTCTGCATCGGCATTTGCGACTGGACCGCGCAAAACGGCCCGAAAGAGCTCAACAATGAAGAGCGCGAGATCCCCAATGGCGGACGCGGCATCATCACCTATTCGCCAATCGGTGTGATCTACGGCATTCAGCCATGGAATTTCCCGGCCTATCAGGTCGTGCGCTATGCAATCGCCAATCTGATGGCCGGCAATGGCGTCCTGCTGAAGCACGCTGAGTCTGTCACCGGTTCAGGCCTGATGCTGGAAGAAATCTTCCGCGATGCGGGCCTTCCAGAAAACCTCTTCTCGGTCCTGCGCATCACGCATGATCAGTCCGACAAGGTCATCGCGCACAAGCTTGTCCGCGGTGTCACCCTGACAGGCAGCCCGTCAGCTGGCGAAATCATTGCCAAGAAGGCAGGCGAACAGCTGAAGAAAACGGTGCTCGAGCTTGGCTCGAACGATGCCTATATCGTTCTGGAAGACGCTGATCTCGAAAATGCGGTCAAGCAGTGCGTCACCGGCCGGATCTTCAACAATGGTGAGACCTGCGTCGCAGCAAAGCGCTTTATCGTCGTCGATGCTATTTACGACCAGTTCCGTGATGCCTTCGTCAAGGCGATGAAAGACATCAAGCTTGGCGACCCGATGAAGAATGAAAGCGACCTCGGCCCGATGGCCCGCGAGGACCTTCGCGACGATCTGCACGATCAGGTCAGGAAGAGTGTCGAGAACGGTGCCCAAATCGCTTGCGGTGGTGAGAAGCCAACACAGAGGGGCTGGTGGTATCCGGCCACTGTGCTCGAAGACGTCAAACCAGGCCAGCCGGCCTATGACGATGAACTCTTCGGCCCTGTCGCAGCGCTCATTCGCGCCAAGGATGCAGACGATGCGATGCGGATCGCCAATGATAGCCGGTTCGGCCTCGGCGGCGGCATCTTTTCCGAGAACAGGGACCGCGCCATCGAGCTCGCCGAGAAGTATTTCGATACCGGCATGGTGTTCATCAATGGCTTCGGTCTTGCCCAGCCCAACATGCCGTTCGGCGGCGTGAAAAACTCCGGCTATGGCCGCGAGCATGGCGGGTTCGGCATGAAGGAATTTGTCAACGCCAAGGCGATCAACGTCATGGGCTAGTCTTCGGCCCCTCAAATGCCGACTGACAACTGACGACGGCGCCGCTGGTCCTTTATGGGTCAGCGGCGCTTTCAGTTGCGCGGTTGCGCGTCTGTTAGCCTTGGTGTAATGCCCCCAGCTTCAGAAAGGGCGGCGCGAGGCCGTTCCTGTCAGGCTGTCACCGCCCTCAATGACACACCAGGCGGCGGACTTCAGGGCGAAAGGAAAATTCAATGTCTCAGAAACTTAATTACAACGTCGTGATGCGTGAGCGGACCGGCAAGGGCGGCGCCCGCGAAGCCCGTCGCAATGGCATGGTTCCCGGCGTGATTTATGGCGGCGGCGAAGACCCGGTTGCGGTCAGCCTCAAGCTCAACGAAGTCATCAAGGGCATTAATTCCGGCCACTTCCTGACCTCCACAGCCAATCTTGTCCACGACGGCAACAAGCAGCTTGTGATCCCGCAGGCGATCCAGCTGCACCCTGTCACCGACATGCCCGTCCACGTTGACCTTTACCGCGTGAACGCCAGCCAGATCATCGCGGTCGAAGTGCCCGTTCACTTCCGCAACGAAGACGAAGCGCCAGGCCTCAATCAAGGCGGCTCGCTGAACATCGTTCGCTTCGCCGTTGAGCTGAACGTGCGCGCAGACAGCATTCCTGACTTCCTGGACGCAGACCTCGCCGGTCTTCAGATCGGTGACAATGTCAAGATTTCCGACATCAAGCTGCCGGAAGGCGCAGAGCCTGCCATCACCGACCGCGACTTCACCATCGCGACCATCGTCGGCAAAATGGCTGAAATCGTCGAAGACGTCGAGGAAGAGACAGACGCAGATGAAGTCGAAGCCATCAACCAGTCCGATGAGGATGGTGAAGGCGAAGGTGACGACGCCGCAGAAGGCGACGACGAATCCAAGGAATAGTCCACCGGATTACGGGCTGGCTGAAAGGCCAGCCCGACCCTGCGGACGACCGCGTAACGGAGCCTGTCATGCATATTCTCGCCGGACAGGGAAATCCGGGCGCCAAATATGCAGGCAACCGTCACAACTTCGGCTTCATGGTGCTCGACAGGATCGCAAGCGACCATGGATTCGGCCCATGGAAGTCGCGGTTCCAGAGCGAAACCTCCGAAGGCACGGTCAAGACGGCCAATGGGCCGGTCAAGCTGCTGCTCCTGAAACCCCAGACATTCTATAATGAAAGCGGCCGCGCTGCAGGCGAGGCTGCGCGCTTCTACAAGCTTTCGCCTGAAGACGTCACCGTCTTTCATGACGAGATCGATCTTGCCCCCGGCCGTGTGCGCCTCAAACGCGGCGGCGGGCATTCAGGCAATAATGGCGTGCGCTCCATGCTCGCGCATCTCTCGCCAGAGGTCCGGCGCGTACGCCTTGGCGTTGGCCACCCCGGCGACAAGTCATTGGTGATGCCCTACGTCCTCTCCGACTTTGCGAAAGCTGACAAGGACTGGGTTGAAGGGCTGATGGATGCGTGTTCGCGCGCCCTGCCGCTTCTCTTCGAAGACAATGAAGAGCGCTTCCAGAGCGAAGTGATGCGCCTTGCTCCCGCGCCAAAGCGCGACCCAAAACAGACCAGCTAGTCGATCTCGACTGGGTCCGCCTCTATTTCACCGGCAGCCTCATCGTGCTCAGACGGCAACAGCGAACTGTGAACCAGCGAGCGCGGCACCTGCCCTGCCGGGCAGGTCTCCATCACATTGACGATACCGCCCGATGCGCCGGGTCCGGCTAGCTGCGTGACCGGATTGCGATAGACGAAAGCCAGCACCAGCATACCAACGAGAACAAGGCCGGTCGGCACGAGGATCAAAAGACCGCGGGCCCCACCTCCTGGGCGATTGTCTGCAAAGTCGACAGCCGGGTTCGGCGGTTTAAGCTCCAGACGGTGGCCATGCGAGGCATCGGCGATCTGCGCGGTTGCGGCCGCGCTCGCTGCCGCCGCTGACGTCACGCGCGGTTTGTTGTCTTCGCTGGGAGCCTCGCTCTTGGGTTTCTCCGGCGTGGCAGCCTTCCGAGCGCCCTTCTGGGCCAGCGGATCTGTCGGATGCGCCTCTTTCCAGGCAAGCTTGCCAGCCTCGTCGGATGAGGCGAGCGCCAACCAGTCGGCCAGCCCCTCGCGTCCATCCTTTTGCCCCAGCGTCTCGCAAAGCGCGCCGAACGCGTCCGGCGTCTTTCGCGATGTGAGGCCCGTCAGGTCGAACCGCTTGTCCTTGTCGAACGGGTCGTCCGGCACGGTCTCATCAAGGTTTGCCTGAACCAGAGCGTCAGGCCGCGACCGCGCCAGATGCGCCATGGCATGCACCCAGTCGGCGTCAGGCTTGCTTGTGTCGCAGGCCCCTGCCGACCAGAGCACCAGGACGCTAGCGGCCTTGTTGCAATCGCTGAGATCGCGTGAGCTTGGCGTCGTGTGTTCGCGTTTGGCATCATATCGCACGCGGAATTTCAGCGCGCGGAGCTTTCTCGCGAGTATCGTCGCCTTGTCGCTGTCGCCCATTGCCGAGACCAGCAGCACGTCGAACGCCATGGAATACCTCTCCGAAGCCGGGCCTTTGTGTACGCAATTACCTACGCCCGAAGCAACCGAATACCAGCCATTCCAGACATTGCCCCCTGTTCTGACGGCAAAAATGCGCTATGCCGCGCGCCAGACCAGACCGGCGTTACCAAACCGGAAGAAGGAGTGCGCACATGGGTTTCAAATGCGGGATTGTAGGCCTGCCAAACGTTGGCAAATCCACCCTCTTCAATGCGCTCACCCAGACCGCAGCTGCGCAGGCGGCGAACTATCCGTTCTGCACGATTGAGCCGAATGTCGGCGAGGTCGCCGTGCCAGAGCCGCGCCTTAACAAACTGGCAGAAATCGCCGGCTCGAAAGAGATCATCCCCGCCCGGATGAATTTCGTCGATATTGCAGGCCTCGTCGAAGGCGCCTCCAAGGGCGAAGGCCTCGGCAACCAGTTCCTCGCGAACATCCGCGAGACCGATGCGATCCTCTACGTCCTTCGCTGCTTTGAGGATGATGACATCACCCATGTCGCCGGCCGCGTCGACCCGATCGCCGACCTCGATATCGTCGAGACAGAGCTGATGATCGCCGACATGGAAAGCCTCGAAAAGCGCCGCGCGGGCGTCGAGAAGAAAGCCAAGTCCGGCGAGAAAGACGCCAAGGAAACGCTCGTCCTGCTCGACCTTGCCCTCGCCGAACTCAATGAAGGGCGCCCTGCCCGCATGGCCGATATCCCGAAAGAGGATATGAAAGCCTGGCGCATGCTGCAGCTCCTGACAGCAAAGCCGGTTCTTCTCGTGGCCAATGTCGATGAAGACAGCGCGGCGACAGGCAACAGGTATTCCGAACTGGTGATGGCGCGCGCTGAGCAAGAAGGCGCCGAAGCTGTCGTCATCTCCGCCCAGATCGAAGCCGAGATGGCCGTCCTCGCCCCCGATGAGCGCGCCGAATTCCTGGAAATGCAGGGCCTCGAAGAACCCGGCCTCAACCGTCTCATCCATTCTGGCTATCAGCTTCTTGGTTTGCAGACCTATTTCACCGTCGGCCCCAAGGAGGCCCGCGCGTGGACCATCCGCAAAGGCTGGACCGCACCGCAGGCCGCAGGCGTCATACATGGTGACTTCGAAAAAGGCTTCATCCGCGCCGAGACCATCGCCTATGATGACTTCATCGCGGCAGGCGGCGAAACGGCCGCCAAGGAAGCCGGCAAGATGCGCCAGGAAGGCAAGGAATACCTCGTCAAGGAAGGCGACGTCCTGCACTTCCGGTTCAACGTGTAGACTGAACTCCACAGCTTGCGTCACCCTCGACCGCCCACAGGCGGTCTGAGGGTCCATCTTCTGAGCTTGAACGATCCAGGCTCCGGTGATGGCAGGAGCTGGACTCTCAGATGAACCTGTCGGTTCAACGAGAGTGACGCCAGACGGAAAACGTTTGGCGTTCATCAACGACCCACTACCATCCCTCACATGCCCAAACTCCTCATCGTCTACTTCTCCCGCACTGGCGGCGCCGCGCAGATGGCGAAAGCCGCTCACGAAGCCGCAACGACCGAAGAGGGCTGTGAAACCATCCTGAAGCGCGCTGAAGACGCTGGGCCAGACGATCTCCTCGCTGCGGACGGCTACATCTTCTGCGCCCCGGAAAACCTCGCCGCCATCGCCGGCGGCATGAAGGAATTCTTCGACCGCTCTTATTACCCCGTGCTCGGCAAGATCGAGGGCCGCCCTTACGCCCAGATGGTCTGCGCTGGCTCAGACGGCGAGAACGCGATGAAACAGACCGCCCGCATCGCAAAAGGCTGGCGCCTGAAAATCGCGCAGGAGCCGTTCATCATCTGCACCCACGCCCAGACCAGAGAAGACATCCTCGCCGACAAGACGATCCGCGAAGACGACCTGCGCAAATGCCGTGAGCTCGGAGAAGCCATGGCCGCCGGTCTGGCGATGGGCGTGTTCTGACTAAACCCAACACAGCCTCATGGTGAACGAAGTCGAACCACGAGGCGGCAATGTCGCGTGTATCGCCTCGTCCTTCGATTTCGCTCAGAATGAGGGCTTTCTATGCTCAGCGCGGCGCACCTGCCTCCTGATAAAGCGAAAGCGTGTGCCCATCGGGGTCCGCAAAATCAGCCGTCAGCCCGCCATCCGGGGCGTGGGAGACCGGCGTCACGATTGTCACCCCCTTTGAGGCAAGCCCCTCCACGACACCGTCGATGCCGCCTTCCTCCAGATTGAACACTACGACAGGGCTGTCGCCGCGCTTGCCGTCCTGCTGGAAGAAGATCAGCGACACACCATTCGCGGCCTCCGCCATCAGCCAGTCAGCCCCGCCTGCCTCGCCCTCTTCGCCAGGCATGCGCGTCAGGTCGAGTCCGAGACTGTCGCGATAGAATACCCCTGTGCGGTCAATATCGGCCACATAGAAGACGATGGCACCAATTCCTGTTTTCGTGAGCATGAAGACCTCCTCTAGCTGGTTCGCTCACATCCTTGTTGCCGCCGATTGGCGATCTGTGAGGTCGTCAGCACAAAAAAATGACCGTCAGGGTCATGGCTTGCCAGAAACCCGCCGCGCCGGGCGAGCCGCGCTCTCATCATCTGACGCATGGCGCCATAAGGCAGCACCTCATCCAGCGTCAGATCCACGTCCGGCGAGGTCTCAATCGAGCGCTTGAGCTGGGAGATACGCTGGCGCAACGCCGTATCCGACAGGCCGAGCAGCCATCCGATCTCAGCACGCGTCGCCCCGTTCAGCGCCAGCAGCGCGGTCACGCGCAAAGACGGGCTGAGACCGGCGAGGCTGACGGCAGTCTTGTCAGCCACACCTACGGGCACGTCAAAAACCTGCTGCCAGCCCGTCTCTCTCTCACGCCGGCGCACAGCCGTGCGAGCTACCTGCCGAGCCTGATTACGGATGACGCCGCGCAGCCATTTCTGCGTCGCTTCAGACTCAATATCGGTTCGGCCCACCTCGACCGCCGCAAGACAAGCCAGCTGAACAAGGTCCTCTGCCTCGTCAGGCCGCCCGGCATGCCGGCGCGCAATCGCGCCAAGCTTTCGTACCCAGTGCTCGCTCATTCTGACTGCCTCCGGTGCGCCCGAAGCCTCTCTGCGCTCTGGACGCGCCCATTTGTTCCCCGTATGTTCAGCTGCGAGCTTGAAAAGGTCAAGCCCCGAATCGGATTAGGCAGGCTCCATGGAAGCGCTCGTCAATATTGGCTCTATCGGCCTCGATCTCATTCACCTTGTCCTGCTGCTTGCGGCCATAGCCTTCGCCGTTGCCCTGTTCGTCATTCGCGGCCAGCTCAGCACAAGCGCAGCCAATGCACGGCGGGGCCTTGAATACGCCGAAGACAGCGTCGCTGCCCTGAAGGCAGAGCGCGAAGAGCTGCGCCAGCAGGTGAAGACAAAGGATGCGGTGGCTGAGCAAGCCCGGATCGACCTCGCCAAGGCCGAAGCGCGCAGCGAGGAAGACGAGAAGAAGTTTGCAGACCTTGCCCAGCGCGTCCTCGACCAGTCGAGCAAGCGCTTCCTGACCCAGGCCGATGAGCATTTCAAACGCCACAAGGAAGGCGCGCAGACCAATCTCAAAGAGCTGATGACGCCGATCAACAAGAACCTCGAGGACTTCGCCAAGAAGGTCACAGAGCTTGAGAAAGTGCGCGCCGACGACAAGTCGGTCCTGCAGGAACAGGTCAAGGCGATCGGGGAGAGCCTGAAGGTCCACACCAGCGAGACCAACAAGCTGGTCAGCGCGCTGTCAGCCCCGCGCGGCGGCGGTCGCTGGGGCGAGACCACGCTTCGAAACGTGATGGAGCATGCCGGTCTCTCGGCCCATTGCGACTTTTCCGAACAGGTGCACGGCGAGACCGAAACCGGACGGCAGCGCCCGGACGTCATCATCAAGCTGCCCGGCGGACGCGAAATCGTCGTCGATTCCAAGGTCACGCTCGAAGACTATCTCAAAGCCATCGACGAGACCGATCCGGCCCGCCGCGAAGCCTATATGCGCGCCCATGGCCGCAAGGTGCGCGACCATATCAAGACGCTCGGATCAAAGGACTATCAGAGCGCCTTTTCCCAGCGCGTCGATTTTGTCGCCCTCTTCATTCCGGGCGAGAGTTTTTATGTCGCCGCGCTTGAGTTTGAGCCGGACCTTTTCGACTTTGCCGCCGCCCGTCAGGTGATCGTCGTGACGCCATCCACCCTGCTCGCCCTTGCCAAGGCTGTTGCCTATGGCTGGCGCCAGGAACAGGCAACCGAGAACGCCAAGATGGCTGCAGAACTTGGCAGAGAGCTTTATTCCCGCCTCACCACGCTTGGCGGCCATGTCGAGAAGATGGGGAAATCGCTCAATTCCGCGGTCGACGCCTATAACAAGATGGGCTCCAGCCTGACCTCCCGCGTGCTGCCTGCCGCCCGCAAGTTCGAGGATCTGCAAATCGCCCCGCCGGAAAAGTCCGTGCCCGAAATAGAGAGCATCGAAAAACGCGCCACCCTGCCGGACCGGACAGGCGAGCTCGAGTTCGATAGCAGCGAGGACTAGAGCGCAGCAGCCCAAGCCGTGCCGTGGGCGTTGATTTTCCGCCGCCCTCCTCCTATTTTCCGGCGTATGGCTATTCGCGAAATTCTCACCGTCCCGGACCCGCGTCTGAAGGAAGTCTCAAAGCCCGTCGAAGGCGGCGTGACCGATGAGCTCCGCGCGCTCATGGATGACATGCTGGAGACGATGTACGACGCCCCCGGTATCGGCCTTGCGGCGATCCAGATCGGCGTGCCCAAGCGCGTCATCGTGATGGATCTTGCAAGCCCGGATGAAGAGCCCCAGCCGCGCTATTTCGTGAACCCCGAAATCCTGCCGCTGACCGAAGATCTTGCCCCCTATGAAGAGGGCTGTCTCTCTGTTCCGGACGTCTTCGACGAGGTCGAACGCCCGACCCAGTGCCGGGTCAGATATCTCGACTACAACGGCAAGGAAGTCGACGAGATCGCAGAAGGCATGTTCGCCGTCTGCATCCAGCACGAGATGGACCACCTTGAAGGCACGCTCTTCATTGATCACCTATCGCGCCTCAAGCGTCAGCGCGCTGTCGACAAGGTGAAAAAGGCCAAGCGTCTCTCTGATAAGATTTCGAAATCCAAATCGAAAAGCGCGGCCTGATCGGCCACCTGTTTGCCAAAGCCTGGGTCCGCTGGACTATCGTGCTGATACTGGCAGCGTTGATCGTCATTATCTGCGCAGGCAATGGGCTTTCCGGGAATGGGATGGCAGGCGCGATGCGCTAGGCTCAGACCTGAAGCTACTTCCAAACCGCAGACCCCTGCGAAGGCAGGGGTCCATGAAGCGACATCTAAACTGCCGCGAGCCCGCTGAAAGCACGCTCTATCGATAACTGCCTGCGCAGGTATCTGCGGCGCCACGGCCAAACATCTTGCACTTTCAGAGCCTCGCGATAGACCCCGCAGCATGACGAAACCCTTGCGCCTCGCCTTCATGGGAAGCCCAGATTTCTCCGTGCCCGTGCTCGCCGCCCTGATCGAGGCGGGCCATGACATCGTCTGCGTCTATTCCCAACCGCCCCGCCCGGCTGGACGCGGCAAGAAGCTGACACCCACACCCGTCCACCGCTATGCCGAGGAGAACGGCATTGAGGTCCGCACGCCAAAATCCCTCAAAAGCGAGGACGAGAAGGCCGCATTCGCTGCACTGGATCTCGATGCAGCGGTCGTCGTTGCCTATGGCCTCATCCTGCCGCAGGCGATCCTCGATGCACCGCGCCTCGGCTGCATGAACCTTCACGCCTCGCTCCTGCCGCGCTGGCGTGGGGCGGCCCCGATCCAGCGGGCGATCATGGCAGGCGACAAGATAACCGGCGTTCAGGCGATGATGATGGAAGCTGGTCTGGACACCGGCCCGGTCCTCGCCACCGAAACAACGGAAATCGCGCTGGATGAGACCGCAGGCTCTCTCCATGACAGGCTATCGGCACTTGGTGCACAGCTTGCGCCCCGCGCGCTTGAAGGCCTCGCCGGGGGGATGCTGACGCCAGAGCCGCAAAGCGAAGACGGCGTCACCTATGCTGCAAAGCTCACCGCCGCTGACCAGCGCATCGACTGGTCCCACAACGCGCCAGAGATTGACCAGCAGATCCGCGGCCTCTCGCCCTTTCCCGGCGCCTGGTTTCACTGGACCCCCGAAGACGCCAGTAAACCGCTTCGCATCAAGGCGCTGATGAGCGAATATGTCGAACACGCCCATGATGAGCCACCCGGCACGCTGCTCGATGACGAATTGCTGGCGGCTTGCGGCGGCGGCAAGGCTGTGCGCCTCAAACGCCTGCAAAAGCCCGGCTCCCGCGCGATGGACGCAGAGGACTTCCTGCGCGGCAACGCCATCAAGGCGGGGGCATCCTTCGAATGAGCCTGAAGATCCGCGACGCCGCGCCAGCCGACATGGACGCCATTTCTGCTCTCAATGACGCCGCCTTCGGCACGCCGGATGAGGGCGTCATCACCCGCCAGCTTGCCCACGATGACGACAGCCTCGTCTCACTTGTCGCTGAGGATGAAGACGGCCGACTGATCGGCCATATCGAATTCTTCCGCATCCTGGTGAATGGCAAGGATGTCGCCGCCGGCCTCGGCCTGATGTGCGCGGCACCCGGCCACCAGAGAAAAGGCGTCGGTTACGCCCTCATCAAGGCGGGCATGCCACGCGTCGAGCAGCTCGGCCGCCAGATCGTCTTCGTGCTTGGCCATCCAGACTATTATCCGCGCTTCGGCTTTCATCCAGCCGTCGCCGCCCGCTATAAAGCCCCCTGGTCCGGCGAGGCGTTCATGGCGATTGAGCTTTTCGAAACCGCGCCGCGTTCTGGCACCCTCACCTATCCGCGCGCCTTCATGGAAACGGTATGAGCCAGCGTCTCCGCCTCCTCATCGAATATGATGGCCGCCCCTATAATGGCTGGCAGCGCCAGGATGGGCAGCCCACCGTTCAGGCCGCGCTGGAACGCGCCGCCGAAGCTCTCGACGGGCAGCCTGTCGTGGTCCAGGGCGCCGGGCGCACGGATACAGGCGTTCACGCCACCGGACAGGTCGCGCATCTCGAACTTCAGACACCGCGCCCTGTCCGCAAACTGGCCGACGCCCTCAACCATCACCTTCGACCCGATCCGGTCGCCGTGTTGAAAGTCGAGGAGGTCGATGAGAGCTTCCACGCCCGCTTCAGCGCAACCGGCCGCGCCTATCGCTACATCATCCAGACACGCCGCGCGCACCTTACTTTTGATCGTGGCCTCATCTGGCGCACGCCCTTCAAGCTCGACGTCGCCGCCATGCAGGAGGCGGCAAACCACCTTCTCGGCCAGCATGATTTCACCACCTTCCGTGATACGGCCTGCCAGGCAAAAAGCCCTGTAAAGACGCTCGACACGCTGGAGGTTTTCCGCCTCGCCGACCGGATCGAGATCACCACAACCGCACGCAGCTATCTGCACAGGCAGGTCCGCTCCATCACCGGCAGCCTGCTTGAGGTTGGCCGCGGCATGCAGAAGCCCGGCTGGATGAAAGAGATACTGGAAGCCCGCGACCGCACCACGTGCGGTCCGGTTGCCCCCGCCGACGGGCTATACCTGGAACGCGTCATGTATGATGGGGACGGCTGACATGGACCGGCGCCGGATCGTGATTTCCGGCTGCTCATCGGGCGGCAAGTCCACACTGCTGAAAGAGCTTGGCGCGCGCGGCTTTATGACGGTCGAAGAACCCGGCCGCCAGATCGTCCGTGAAGCACTGGAGACCGGTTCGGATGCCTTGCCCTGGGTCAATCCGGAGGCCTTCGTGCGCCGGGCGATCGAGATCGCCGCCGAAAGCCTGCGCGCCGTACAGGACAGAAGCGGCCCCGTCTTTTTCGACCGCTCGGCCGTCGATGCACTCGCCCATTTCGAACGGCTGTCCATCGACACACCAGCTGACCTCAAATCGCTTGGCGAGGCGTGTCTCTATGACCGTACCGTTTTCTTCGCACCGCCCTGGGCTGAGCTCTATGTTCAGGATGAGGAACGCCCGCTACCTTTCGAGGAAGCGGTGCGCGAGTACGACTGGCTACGCATCGCCTATCCAGCGCGCGGGTATCGCCTTCTCGACCTGCCGCAAACGAGCGTTGAGGCCCGTGCAGAGTTTGTTTTGAGGTCTCTGGGGCTACCGCACATAAATCGGTGACATGTCAGGAAGTCGTCATCCCGGTTTTGGCGCAGCCAAACACCGGGACCCAGAACGCTTCGGATAGATGGGGCCCGGCTCTCCCTGCGGTCGGCCGGGATGACGAAAATTTAGCGGGCGAGCGCGGGCTTCAATAACCGCGCGCGACGTCTACATCCGCCTCAACCGTCACACCCGCGAGCCGCCTCTCCAGCAGTTCGAGAAGGCGTGCCTGCCCGTCTCCAGGCAGCGTCAGCCCGGACACGTGCGGCGTCACAGTGACCCGGTTATCGCTCCAGAACCAGTGCCCGGGGTCCAGCGGCTCATCGCGGAAAACGTCCAGCACGGCATGATCCACCCTGCCGCTATCAAGCGCTGCCTTCAGCGCCTCTTCATCCAGCGTCGCTCCGCGCCCGACATTGATGAAGAGCGCACCGTCCAGCTTGTCGAAAACATCCGCGCCAATGGCGCTATCAGTGTGCGGCGTGAAGGGCAGCGCCCCGACAACGATCTTCGCCGCGGCGCCAGCCGACAAATCCGCCAGACGCATCACTTTATCGAAGCCTTTCGCAGGCCTGCCAGTCCGTGACAGGCCCAGCACTGGCGCCTGCAGCCCCTTGAAAGCCCCCGCAACGCCCTGCCCAATGGATCCAGTGCCGATCACCGCGACCTGCGTCTCGAACAGATAGGCAGGGGCCGCGCGCTCCCGGTCCCAATCGCGCGCCTCTTCCAGCGTCCGGCGTAGCGCCATCTTCTGCAGCCAGGATAGCGCATATGCGGCGCAATACTCGCCAATCTGTTGGCCCATCCGGCCGGTCGTGCGGGTGACAAGCGGGGCAGGTTCAATGCCCGCAAACGCCTTACAGATCGCGTCCACGCCCGCCCCGACACAATGCACCCAGCCATATTTGGAAAGGTCCTCATCCTCAGGCGGATAGAAGGTTACGAGCACCTTCTGGGGCCGATCGCTCTCCATGGGCCCGCGAAACACTTCGACGCTGGGAAACGCCTCGCGCACGGCCTGCTCCAGCCCGTCGCCCTGGCTAGAATGAATGCGCACAGCGATGTCAGTCTCGGCCACAGGCGTGCTCAAAGCAGCTTCTCCATCTTCCAGTTATGGAGCGCCACCCCATCAATTTCGAGCGGTCGGCGCAACACTGTGGCATAGCCCGCCCGCGCAAAAACCGGCCGGGCCGTTTCGCTGGCTTCAGTGTGAAGGCGCGCCATGCCCGCCTTGCGCGCCTCGGTCTCGATCGCGGCGAGCAACGCGCTGGCGACGCCGCGGCCCGCATGACCCGGATGGCAATAGAGCATGTCGACATGGCCATCGGCTTCCAGATCGCTGAATGCGATAGCAGTGTCCGTTTCGTCTACCGCGATGAATGTCGCCCGCCCATCGCTATACTTCTCGTGCAGGCGAGCAGCGGTGACGCGTGTCCCGGACCAGACTGCCACCTGTTCAGCTGTATAGTCCCGGCTTCCCAGCTGAAGGATTGCGGCGCGGAATATCTCTTCCAGACGCGCGGCATCGCACGCCCGGTAAGTACGGAGTTTCACGGAAGGTGCCGCTCAATCCAGCTCAGAATGACTGCAAGCGCCCTGTCGCGCTCGGTATCATTGAGCAGCTCATGATAACCGCCCTCGAACACATCCAGCGTCTTGTCCGCGACCGGCACCGTCTCGAAGAATTTCTGAGAGCCTTCAATCGGCGTCAGCTGGTCCGCATCGCCATGCACCAGCAGCACCGGCACCTGCCAGTTTTCGAATTTCGGCCACGCCCGCTCCAGCACTTTCACCGCGGTTGCGCCAAGACGCGCAGCTGGCGGCTTGGTGATGACATCGGGATTATTCCTGTAAGCATCGACCACCGCCGCATCACGAGAGATCGCATCAGCCTCCAGCGGCGGGGTGAGGCGCGCGGTCGGCGCGATCATCGCAATGAAGCCCGCAATCGCCTTCAGGAAAGGGCTCAGCTCGATCTTCAAAGCGGGCGCGCTCAGCACAACGCCAGCAACACCCTTGCCATCTTCGGCAACGCTCGCAGCCGTGATCAACCCGCCGAGCGAATGACCGAACAGCACGATGGGCAGGCTCTCCAGCGATAATGCCTCACGCGCCATCTGGTGGTGGTGCACAGCCTGCTTCATATCGGTTGCCCCGCGCGGGCCGGGCGAGGCGCCATGCCCCTGCGCATCGAAGGCGAAGACACTGACACCGGCGGCATTCAGCGCCGGGATCAGCTGGTTGTACTGGGCCACATAGCGCGTCGCATACTCGCCATAGCCGTGCATCAGCAGAAGGTTCGCACGCGCGCCCTCGACCCGCCACGCATAGCCCGCCACCCGCGCCCCGAACCGCCAGACCTCTGCATCCACCGCCATCAGCCCTGTCCTTTTGCTCGTCCGCCTAGCGAATGTTTTCCAGCAGCAGCTCCAGCGCCTCGCGCGCAAAGAGCTCCATATTTGTCACCCGGTCGCTGAGCCCGGTTTCGAGCGTGCGGGAAATCTCGATGCCCTCGCCGACCAGCGCCACGCAGGTATGTCCCGCAGCGTCGCCATAGCCATTGCCGGACGGCCCCGCTGCGCCTGTCTCACAAAGTCCCCAATCGGCCCGCAATTTCTCGCGTATCGTGCCCGCCAGAAAGCGCGCATAGGGCTCACTCGATGAGCGCATGTCGCCAAGGTCGTCCTTCGATAGCCCCAGCAATCCGCGAAACGCGGCTGGCGCATAGATAACCCCGCCGCCGCGATAATAGGCCGAGGCCCCGGACTGTGCGAGCAAGGCCGCAGAGACAAGGCCGCCGCTGGAAGACTCAGAAACGCCGATGGTCTGACGGCGCGCTTTCAGGATAGTGCCGATCTCTTCGGCAAGGGGGAGCAAATCATTCATTTGCCCATCAAGCCGCTTCCCGATGTGCATTGCAAGCTTCCCCCGCGCGAGCTTGCACCGCGCCGCAGCTTCAACCATCTATCTGCGGCAAACAGATAAGGGCCAGGCGATGCGCTATTTCGAAGATCTTGAACCCGGAACAATCACCCACTCACCGCGCAGCTATCAGGTGACGCGCGAGGAGGTGATCGACTTTGCCTCGAAATACGATCCTCAGCCGTTCCACCTCGACGACGAAGCCGCCAAGCAGACTTTCTTTGGCCGCCTCTCGGCCTCTGGCTGGCACACTGCTGCCATGACGATGCGCCTGATGGTCGAGACGATGCAGGACGGCGAACCCCAGGCCGGCCTCGGCTCTCCCGGCATCGATGAGTTGAAATGGATCAAGCCGGTCTATCCGGGCGATGAAATCCGCATCGAGATGGAGCTTATCTCCAAGCGCCGCATGAAGAGCCGCCCTGAAATGGGCCTCAGCCGCTCTGAAAACCGCGTCTACAACCAGAATGACGAGTTGGTGATGCGCTTCATCGGCAACGGCCTCATTCAGGTGCGCGACCCCGAAGCTCCGATAGAAGACGCGCCGATAGAAGAAGAGCCAGCCTCATGAGCAAGCCCGAGGACATCCGCGCCCAGCAACAGGCCCACTGGGACGGCGCTGGCGGAGAAGGCTGGGTCGAGGCGCAGGCCATCATGGATGCGATGTTCTCAAACATCGAGGACCGCCTCGCCGAGACCGCACGAGAAAGCCGCGCCAATAATATACTCGACATTGGCTGTGGCACGGGCGCGGTCTCTCTTGCTGCGGCAAAGGCTGCGCCGTCGGCTCATCTGACCGGTATCGACATTTCCGGCCCCATGCTCGCGCTAGCCAGGACCCGTGCGGCCGACGCAGACATCAAGGCCGACTTCATCAAGGCCGACGCAGAATCCCACGCGTTCGAACCCGGCCGGTTCGGCTGCATGATCTCGCGCTTCGGCGTCATGTTCTTCGCCGATCCGGTACGCGCTTTCACAAACCTGAAATCCGCCTGCGCACCCAGCGGCGTTTTGCATGTCTATGCCTGGCGCCGTCCTGCCGACAACGCCTTCATGACGACGGGCACACGCGCTGCCGCCCCCTTACTGAACGAGATGCCCAAACGCGAGCAAAACGCGCCCGGCCAGTTCGGGTTTGAAGATGAGGCCTATGTCCGCTCCATCCTCGAAAGGTCAGGCTGGACCGACATAGAGATCACCGCAGAAGACGTGCCATGCAGTTTCCCGGCCCGCGATCTGGATCTCTTCCTCACCAGGCTCGGGCCGCTACCAAGACTGCTCGAGATGAACCCCGATGCCGATGAGGAGGCTGTCCGCTCTGCGGTGCGCGAGGCCTACCAGGCCTATATCGTCGGCGATGAGGTCCGCTACACCGCAGGCTGCTGGTCGATCCGCGCGCATCGCAGCTGATCTGATCCCCACCGGAACACTGAAGTCCCGAGCGCATTCAGGACGGGTAACCCGCTTGGGCTGAAGGGGCACACATATCTCTACACAGATTGCCATTATCGTCTTCCTGACGGCGACCTTCGTCATCGCGCTCGCAGGCATCCGCATCATCTCCACCGCAGACAGGCTCGCTGACCGCACAGGCCTTGGCGAAGCTGTCTTTGGCGGCGTACTTCTCGGCGCCAGCACCTCACTCTCGGGTATTGTCACATCGCTGACGGCCGCCTCTGCAGGAATGGCCTCCCTTGCCGTTTCGAACGCCGTTGGCGGCATCGCGGCGCAGACAGCCTTTCTTGTTTTCGCCGACCTCATCTACAAGCGCGTCAATCTCGAACACGCCGCCGCCGACGCCAACAATATGCTGATGGCGGCGATGCTGGTCCTCCTGATGATGCTGCCGCTCGCCGCGAATTTTGCGCCCGAGATCGCGATCTTCGGCGTCCACCCTGTCTCTGTATTGCTCTTTGCGGTCTATTTCTTTGGGACGCGCGCCGCGATCCAGCTGCGCGACCGGCCCATGTGGAACCCCCGCCAGACAGACGATACGCGTGAGGACGACCCCGACGAGGAAGAGGCCCAGATCCACAGCCTGCCAGTGATGATCGCCATCTTTGTCGGCCTCAGCCTGGTGCTTGCTGCCTGCGGCTATGCTATCGCCGAATCCGGCGCGGTCATCTCAAACAATCTCGGTATTTCGCAGACCGTCGTCGGCGGGCTTCTGACGGCCGTCGCCACCTCCCTGCCAGAGCTTGTCACGACGCTGGCGGCCGTCCGGCGCGGTGCGCTCCAGCTTGCCGTTGGCGGCATCATTGGCGGCAATACGTTCGACGTGCTCTTCCTGTCGCTATCGGACATCGCTTACCGCGACGGGTCCATCTATCATGCGATGACGCAAGCCGATGCGTTGATGCTGGTCGGCGCAAGCGTCATCACGACGATCCTCCTCATGGGGCTTATCCTGCGCGAACGCCGCGGTATCGGTTTTGAAGGTCTCGGCATCCTCGCCGCCTATATCGGCCTCATCGCGATACAGGTCTCGATCGGCTAAGGTGACAGCTCGGGTGCGCGCCCCGTATTGAAGCGCTTGCGATAACCATGGGGCGCGACCCCTGCGATATCGCGAAAAGCCGTCCGGAATGTCTCTACCGATCCAAAGCCGCACTGATGGCCGACCCGGCCTACGCCCCGGCGCTCCTGCTGATGGAAGAATACCGCCACCGCGGCCCTCAGGCGAAATAGCCTGGCCGGGCTATATGAGGCTGAAAAGATCGCCCGCCCGGCCCTACGGCCGCAACAGTTCGTTGATGCCGACCTTGCTGCGCGTGCGCTCGTCGACCGTCTTGATGATGACCGCGCAGTAGAGGCCCGGACCCTTGCCATCGGCAGCAGGCATGCTGCCAGGCACGATCACCGAATAAGGTGGCACTTCGCCCATGACGACTTCGCCGGTCGTGCGGTGCACGATCTTGGTCGACTGGCTAAGGAACGTGCCCATCGCGAGAACCGAGCCTTCGCGCACGATCACGCCTTCGGCAACTTCAGCGCGCGCGCCAATGAAGCAATTGTCCTCGATAATGGTCGGGTTCGCCTGCAGCGGCTCAAGCACGCCGCCAATACCAGCGCCGCCGGACAGGTGCACATTCTTGCCAATCTGCGCACACGAGCCGACCGTCGCCCAGGTGTCGACCATCGTGCCTTCATCAACGTACGCGCCGATGTTCACGAAAGACGGCATCAGCACGACGCCCGACGCAATATAAGAGCCACGCCGCGCCACAGCGTTCGGTACGGCGCGCAGGCCCGAGGACGCAAAATCATCGCTCGTCCAGCCGTCGAACTTGCTCGGCACCTTGTCCCACCAGGTCGAGCCATCAGGCCCGCCCTTGATCGGGCCGTTGGCATTGAGGCGGAATGACAGGAGCACGGCCTTCTTCAGCCATTGATGCACGATCCAGTCGCCACGTGCGCCCTTCTCGGCAACGCGCGCCTTGCCGCTGTCGAGCATGGCAAGCGCCTCTTCGACAGCATCGCGGACCTCGCCTTTCGTGTCTGTCGAGACACTGGCGCGGTCTTCCCAGGCCTGTTCAATCGCGGTTTCGAGGGCTGCAGTCATGGCGGTCTCCGTCCTGTTCTTATAGCCCGCGTCTTCAAGCGCGATTGAGCCGGATGGGCAAGACCTTCCAGTGTCGCGCTGTCAGTACGATCAGGCTTCTAGCTCTCCGCAGACTCCAGCGGCTCCACCATGCGGAAGGTGTCGCGCAGATAGGACACGAAAATCGGGCTGATGCCTTCTGCTTCCATATGGGCAACGGACACAGGCGTCTGTGGTGACTTGTAATCCGCATCGGCTTTCACGCGCTTTGGCAGGTCATGATGCAGGATCGCAGCCCGCCCGATCATCGCATAGTCGAGGCCAGCCTCAAGCACGTCGCGTATGTCCGCCCCATCGCGGATCTTGCCCGCGCCGCCAAGCCGCGTGCCATGACGCGGCAGGTCCACGAAATGCTCGAGCAGGCTCTTGCCGCGCAGCGTCTCATCATCGGGCAGCTTCTTGTAGTCCCAGAAGGAGATGTCGACATAATCCAGCTTTCCGCCCGCCATCAGGTCACGGACGAAGTCGACATTCTCCGGCAGGCTAAGGCCGAACCGCTCAGGCGACAGGCGAATACCCACCTGGAAATTGTCTCCACAGGCCGCCCTGATGCCGTCGACGATCTCTCGCGTCAGGCGCGTGCGGTTTTCGACGCTGCCACCATGATCATCCGTACGCTGATTGGTGTCGACTGACATGAATTGCGCAAGGATATAGCCATGCGCGCCATGGATCTCGACACCGTCAAAGCCGGCCGTTTCTGCACGCTTTGCCGCCGCAATAAAGTCATCGCGCACCTGGTCGACCTCTTCGCGCGAAAGGGCCCGCGACCCCGTTTCGGCATGATCTGACGGGCCGACCGGCTCTGCCACCGCCGTCTTGTCTGCGCGGATACCGGCATGGTGAAGCTGCAGCGAGGACACAGCCCCCTTCGCGCGGATGGCATCGGCGAGCCGCGTCAGCCCCTCAATATGCTTGTCATCCCAGCAGCCAAGCTGCCCCGGAAAGCCCTGCCCAGCGGCCTGAACGTGCGCGGCCGCCGTCATCACCATGGCAAAGCCGCCATCGGCCCGCATGGTCAGCCAGTGAAACTCTTCGTCGGACAGAACACCATCGGCATGGCTCTGCTGATTGGTCAGCGGCGCCAGCGTCAGCCGGTTCTTCCAGGCGGGTCCACGGGTAAACGTCAGCGGCGCGAACATGTCTTCTACAGCCAAATCAGGCCTCCTTTTCTTGCCGGACATACACCCTGCAAGCCCCCTTCACGTCCAGCACTAACTTCGCGTCAGCTTGCCAAAACAGCGACTTCAGGCGAATGCTCAGCGCATGAAACTCTACACCGTCCCCGTCGCGCCCAATCCCACCAAGGTCATGCTCTATCTGGCAGAGCGCGCGGAGGCAGGCACTGCCCTCCCCGTCGAACAGAAGATCGTCAACACGCTGAAGGGCCGCCAGCGTGAGCCTGAACACCTCGCCCGCAACCCGTTCGGCACACTCCCCGTCCTCGAGCTCGATGACGGCTCATATCTTCGCGAGTCGCTCGCCATCATCGATTATCTGGAGAGCAAATATCCAGATGGCGCGCTCGCGATATCAGACGCCGAAGCGCGCGCCAGGGCCCGCGACCTCGAACGCATCATTGAACTCAAGATCGCCAATCCGCTCGCGATCTATGTTCACTACAAGAAGTCGCCGCTTGGCCTGCCGCCCGACCCTCAACAGGCCGCCGCCATTGAAGCGCAGATTCAGGCGCCACTCGACTTTGTTGAAGAGACACTCGGCGATGGGCGTGAGCTTATTGCAGGCGACAGCGTCTCGACCGCAGACCTGACCCTCGCCTCACACCTGCAATTTGTCCGCTTTATCGGCGTTGATATCCTCGGCGAGCGCCCGCGCCTTCGCGCCTGGGACACGCGCTACCGCGCCCGCCCGGCCGCGAAAGCCATCCTGCAATGCTGAAGGCGGCTGCCTAACTGTTCCACCAGGGCTTGTCCTTGAATGGCCTGATATCGATCTCATGGCTCCAGGCAGAGCGATGCTGGTGCGCAATATGCCAATAGGTCTCTGCCAGCTCGCCCGGCAGGATCAGTTCATCCTTGCCCTCGCTCTTGGCGGCTTTGAGCTCAGCAAATCGCTCCGGCCCGAGCAACCTGCCCAGCGTATCGGGAGCCTCCACCGGTCCATCGATCAGGATGTGCGCGACATGAATGCCCTTCGGCGCGAACTCGGCGTTCAGCGTCTGACACAGCATGCGCCGGCCGCCCATCGCCGCCGCGTGTGAATGCTGGCCAGCATTTCCGCGTACCGCCGCCGTCGCAGACGTCACCAGCAGCGTGCCTGACCCGCGCGCCTCCATCTGCGGCAGCAACGTCTGCGCCAGCCTGAATAGACCGAACGTCGCCATCCGCCAGCCAAGCTCAAACGTCCTGAGCGGCGTATCGCCGAGCGCCCGGTTGCCGATCTGAGCCCCCAGATTGAACAGCGCGAGCTCAATCGGCCCGATGTCGCGCTCGACCCGAAAGACAAGATCCTCAATCGCGCCCTCTTCGACCGCATTGAGCAGCATGCCGGTCGCCTCTCCGCCGGTCTCCCGAATACCAGAAACCAGCCGGTCCAGTCCCGCCTCGTCAGAACGCCGGCAGAGCACGGCATGATACCCGCCCGCCGCAAAACGCTGGGCGACATGTCCGCCGATCCAAGCCCCCGCCCCAAGAACCAGCACCACCGGTTTACGCTCTGCCATCTAAACGCCTCCTCCGTATCCTACGTGCAGCATAGGCACGCCGGTGGTCCGCGTCATCATCGCACGCGCCCGTGATGAGGCTCGCCAGCGCCGACTGCCCTTACTATCATCGCCAGATGGAAGAGAGAGCCGCCCTCATCGAAGACACGCTCCAGCGCCTCGCAGATACAGTCGGTGACCCGCAGCCGCTGATCTATGCGCGACTTTTCGCGCTGCGCCCTGCTTTCGAAGCCATGTTCGATCTGGACAGCGACGGCGGTGTGCGCGCCGCCATGCTCGAAACCTGTTTCGACTGCATCCTCGGACAGGCCGCAGGAAGCCCGTCACCCCGCTTCCACCTCGAAGCCGCTCGCCTACAGCATGACGGCTATGGCCTCACCGCCGAAGATCTCGACCTGATATTCTCGGTAATACGCGATGTCTGCCGCGATACGCTGGGCGATGACTGGACCGAAAAAAGGGACGCCGCATGGACGTCCCTTCT
This sequence comes from Henriciella marina DSM 19595, assembly GCF_000376805.1. NCBI lineage: Bacteria > Pseudomonadati > Pseudomonadota > Alphaproteobacteria > Hyphomonadales > Hyphomonadaceae > Henriciella > Henriciella marina. The sequence goes on from NZ_AQXT01000002.1 coordinate 1,738,656, forward strand.
CGATGAACTCGCGAGGCTCACCCGCGAGACGGCCGACAGTTGAGGCTGGCAACGCCTTGGAGCAGCCTGCGCCGCCCTAAGCAGACACGGCTTCCAGCCGCTGTTTCGCCTTCGCTGTTTCAAAGCCGGAATAGCCGCTCGCGGCGACCTGGTCGCAGATGATGCGATAGACATCGACGCCTGCCACATACGCCATGAAGGTGCGCGGCTTGCCCGGCACATTTGCGCCAATGTACCAGCTGTTTGCCTGCGGGAAGAGCGTCTGGTTGGCCATCGCCTCATTGTGCTCGGCCCACTCTTCTTCGGCGGCCTCCGTCGGCTCGATCGTCTCCAGACCGCGCTCACGCATCCAGCCGATACAGTCGCTCACCCAGTCCACATGCTGCTCGATGGAGACCATCATATTGGAAAGGACTGACGGGCTGGACGGCCCGGTAATGGTGAAGAGGTTCGGGAAACCGGCAATCGCGATGCCAAGATAGGTATGCGGCCCGTTCGCCCACTTATCTCTGAGGGCTGCGCCACCCTTGCCGCGAATATCTACCTTGAGCAACGCGCCGGTCATCGCATCGAAACCGGTCGCAAAGACGATCACATCGAAGTCTTCCTCGCCTGCACTGGTCTTGATGCCTTTCGGCGTGACCTTCTCCATCGGCGTCTTGCGAAGGTCCACAAGGGTCACATTATCGCGGTTGAACGTCTCATAAAAATTGGTGTCGAGACAGGGCCGCTTCGTGCCGAATGGATAGGAATACGGCGTCAGCGTTTCAGCCAGTTCAGCGTCCTTCACCCGCGCCTTGATACGTTCGCGGATGAAGTCGGAGATGATCGCATTGGACTCCTCGTCCGCCAGAGCGTCGGCAAACTTGGTCGTCAGGCCCGTCAGGCCTTGCGTCCAGCCTTCTTCGAGACGCCGCTGGCGCTCTTCAGCCGGCACCATGGCCGCCGGCTCCAGCTCCCGTTCCGGCTTGGGGATCCCTGCGAAATTATACTTCTGCTCCTCGCGGAAGTCGCGGTAACGCTCTTTCATCTCGGACACTTCCGAGTTTGTCAGTGGCCGGTTGCCCGCCGGGAGCGAATAGGCCGGCGTGCGTTGATAGACGGTCAGCTGGCTGGCCTGTTCTGCAATGTGCGGAATGGCCTGAATGGCTGAAGAGCCCGTGCCGATGACGGCAACTCTCTTGCCGGTAAAGTCGACACCCTCATGCGGCCAGCGCCCGGTGATATAGGTCGGGCCCTCAAAGCTTTCGGCGCCCTCGATATCGGGCTCCTTCGGCACTGAAAGACAGCCCGTCGCCATGATGAAATAGGTCGCTGAAATCGCCTCGCCCGTATCGGTATAGATCGTCCAGCGCGATGTATCCTCGTCATAGACGGCGCGCGTCACGCGCGTCTCGAAAGTGATGTCCTTGCGAAGGTCATAGCGTTTGGCGACATGCTCGGCATAGGACAGGATTTCCGGCTGCGTCGCATAGCGCTCGCTCCAGCTCCAGTCCTGCTCAAGTTCAGGGTCGAAGCCATAGGAATATCCTAGGCTCTCAATGTCGCAGCGCGCGCCCGGATAGCGGTTCCAGTACCAGGTCCCGCCGACTCCATCGCCCGCCTCGATGACACGTGTCTTGAGGCCCATCTCGCGCAGGCGCTTGAGCTGGTACATGCCGGCAAAGCCAGCGCCAACGACAACCACGTCTGCCTGCGAATAGCGGCCCAGATGCTGGTCGATCTGGTCGCCGACATAGTCGATGGCCTTTGCCTGCGCAGGAAGGAGCCCCGGCATGGCGAAGAAATTGTGCATCTGCCGGTCGAACTGTTTGAAGGTGACAGGCACGCCCGCCTTGCGCAGGGCATCGGCATAGGCCTCGCTCTCCTCGCGCAGGATGTCGTACTCGGCCGTCACCACGACAGCTGGCGGCAGGCCGGAGAGGTCATCTGCGTGCAGCGGCGAGGCGTCGACGTTCTTCCGGTCGGCCTCGTTCGGAGCGTAATGGTCCCAGAACCACTTCATCATCGGCGTATTGAGCAGCAGCTGGTTGTCCATGTTCGCGTAAGACGGCCGCGTCATGTCGCAATCGGTCACCGGATAGACCAGCATCTGCAGCGCAATCTTCGGCGCGCCAGCGGCCTTGGCTTTCTGGCAGACGATCGCGGCCAGATTGCCGCCCGCACTGTCGCCGCCCACCATGATTGGCAGGTCAGCGCCTCCCAGCGTCTTCAGGTTTGCCACCGTCCAGTTCAGCGCATCCCAGGCATCATTCGCGGCCGTGGGATAGCGATGCTCCGGCGCCTTGCGATAGTCGACCAGCAGCACGGTGCACGCCGTGCGCTCGGCCAGCTGGCGACCGACACAGTCATACTGGTCGATATTCGACAGGACCCAGCCGCCGCCATGATAGAAGACCATCACGCCCTTCGGCTTGTCGACCGGGCGATGGATGCGCGCGCGGATCTTCGCGCCGTCGCTGGCGGGGATCTGGATGTCGCGGGTCTCGGCCATCTCTGGCCCGTCAGGATAGGCGCTCGCCATGCCCTCGCCGATAAGACGCGCATCCTGCGGGCTCATCTCATACATTGGCGGGCCTTCGGCAGACGCCAGCTGCGCGAGAAGAGCGGTGGTCGCGATATCCAGTTTCATGGCCTGTTTCTCCCTTGGTCTTTTGCGGCCATGCTCGCTCTTGGAACGCGCTATGGCAATCGCGAACGCAAGGGAAACCGGCAAGGAGAGTTCAGCGTCCAGGTCCTGTACTCATAAATTTTGTTGCGGAGGCAATCGGATGAGCAAGACATGCAAGGAAAGCCGCGCAGGGCGGGCCGAGGCCCGTTCAAGCGGCTTGACACGGCGGGGCGCCGCTCAGCCGGTTGAGGCGTCCCGCCCGCCGCGGCAAAATTTATGAGTACAGGACCTAGACCCGGTCGCGGCCCCAGCTTTCCACGATCTTCTGGCGGACCGCTTCTATTTCAACCTGGCTGACCGGCGCTTTTTCCAGCTGCTGATCGGCGTCTGTGTGGAAAATATAGAGGCGCGAGGCAAAATCACCGATCGGGACAGACGACTCCCCATAAAACTCGCCATTGCCCGTCGTCGAGACCAGAATGCCGTTGCCCCAGTCCTGTCCGCTGTCATTGTTCGGATTGAAGAAATAGACGCGAACGACACCGGACGGGTCACGCGCCACCCGGATAATCGCAATGGCATGCCAGCCGACAAATCGCGCGGCGCTGTCGGTCACCGCAATGCCGGCCGGGCTTGGATGGATCACGGGCTGGTTGCCATTATGGTCGGGATGGAAGGCGGCATAAAACCGGCGAATGAACCCGTTCGCATCGGTCAGTTTTCCGGTCGGCACATCCACAATGATGTTGAAGGTGCGCGCGACCCACCAGCCATGCATCTCCGGATTGATCCACTCATGCGGGTCGCCTGCGCGCTTGGCGCACATCCGGCCCATTTCGATATAGATGCGATCCAGATGCGGCGCGAGGATCGCCGAAACCGGGTCGACATCCAGAAGCTCGCCCTGCGCAAGACCGGCAGCGAGGCCTCCAGACGAGATCGACTTGCCTTCAAACGGCATGCGCACTTCATTGTCGCGCGCTGCCCAGGTCACCAGCTGCAACAGATAATCCGGATCGGTATAGGACCACATCGCAATGGCGCGCGCGGCCTGGCAGGTCGGATTATTGCCCTGCCCGACGCCAAGCGGTTGGCCAAGCACGCTGATCACGCCTGCCAGAAGGCGCGTCTCAGCCGGAACATCCCCGCCATAGGTCGCAACAAGGCGCTGGCTGACAGCCGGCGCGAGCTCAAGACCGATCTGGCGCCAAAGCGCCGGCACCGTAGGCGGCAGGTGCAGGATGCCCCGCTCGAGCAAAAGGGAAAGGCCATAGATCGCCTGCGCCGTTCCGGGGCAGATCGCCTTTTCGATCAGTGCATGCGTCAGGTCGGCATACATCCGGTAACCGAGACGGCCTGCGGCCGTCAGGCCAAGCACATCCGGGATCAGATCGGGGCGGTTTTGCCAGATATGGCGCAGCAGGACCGCATGATAGGCCGAAACAAGCCCCGTATCGTGCATTGCCCGCGCCATACCGGCTGCTTCATGTCCAAGCGACTGGTCATCGAGCATCGAAAGCCTGCTCGCATAGGTCTCGAGGCCGGGGTCTTCGCGGGTTTCATTTGTTGGTGCGAACAGCGAACTGATCAGCCTGTCTGCGCCCCAGCCCGATTGCGCCTGTTCGCCGCCGCCCTCTTTCATCCAGAGCGACAGCTGCAGGATCATGGACCGGATGCGCCCGGTCTCGATCGGGCGCTGCGCCAGGATGCGCCAGATTTCAGCGATGACCGAATCGAAGACCTGTCCATATCCAATGGTCTCGGCAATCTGCTTGAAGAGGCTTTGCAAGGCCGCTGTCCAGGCAGGGTCGGCCATGCGTGCGGCTTCAGTCCCCGCGCCAAAAAGACGGTCCAGATTGAGGCCGAGCACCCGCGCAAGAAAGTTTTTGGCTTCGTCTGCGGACACGGCCGGGTGCACCATCCGGCCACTGGCGATAGCGAGAAAGCGAAGCTCGCTCAGCGTCTCCAGAACCAGCGAGGTCGGGTGACCGGATTCCAGCGTATGACGCACCAGAACGGGCTTTAGCTGCGCCGGATTATCCCAGTCGGTTCCGGTAAAAATGCCAGCGTCGTCGAGCGCCTCGATACGCTCGAAACACGCATCGATCCCGCCCGGCTGCTTCAGGACTTTCACGCATTGCTCAATGGCCGGGCTTTGCTGGCGCAGCTTCATCTTCGCGCTCATCTTGGCAAGCCTGGTGATGGCAGCATCCAGCCGCTTGAGATGTGCAGCATCGACGCCACCATCTGACTTGTTCGGATCGGCTCCGTTCACGGCGCACCCCTTTGATTCGCCTGTTTGCAAGGCGAGCCTAGTAAAGACTGAATTGCATGACTACCGGCGCGAACGCCTAGACGTAGAAGTCGACGTCTTCCTGCGCGGCTAGAAGGTCACGCATCGTTTCGCCATCCTCGCCGTGGAAGTAGACAAGGCCCCAATGATTGCCGAAGGCAGAGCGTTTGGCGACCTTGGTTTCCATCGGTTCGCTGAGCTCATGCCAGTCGAAATAGGGGTGATCTTCTGTCTCTTTCGGGATTTCGAGCCGTGAGACGACCTGGTTGCGCGGATAGACGCCGAAACAGCCAGCATAGCCATCGGCATCCTCGACCGGAGTCGGGAAGAACGCCTCGATCTCTTCCTCGGTGGTCTTCGGATCGAACATCATGACCATGCCCTGATAGGCATTGAAGCCATAGACCCGCTCAAGCAGCTCGAAAACCTTGAAGCCCGGCGGACGATACGCGACCTCGCCAAAGTACATGACATCATCCGGCCCGATAAAGTATTCCGGGTGGATAAAGCCGAACTTGATGTCGAACGTCTTGATCAGCTTCTCGATCTCGGCCGTCACCTTGTCGCGCATGGCTTCGAGCTCGGGGCTCGCTGGCACGAAGACCGAGTAGCCAAGCCGGACATATTCAGAAATGTTCAGGAAGCGGATCTTGCCGTCATGGATCCAGGCCTCGGCCGCATATTCCCAGCCATCAAGATGGCTTTCCATAAGCACAGGAAAATCGGTGTCGGGGATAAGATCGACATCCTCGACATTCCTGACAACCCGGTGGCCCATACAGCCAGCGAGGTCGAACGCCTTGATGTGGATCGGGTCGTTGGCATCGCCTTCCTGCTTCAGCAGGGTCTGGTTCACACGTTTGAGGAAGCGCTCGACATCACCGCGGTCATGAGCCTCTTCGAAAATCCCGACGCGGATACCGCCAAGCTGGGCCCGGCGCTTCATCAGCGACTTGTCGCGAAACAGCATGGACTGGCCAAGCAGCCGCGGATTGTCGAGCAGGACAGCGTTGACAGCGCCTGCCCATTCAACCGTCTCCTCATAAAGCGGGACGGCGACATCGACGCCCTCATCCTTGAGCATCTGCGCGATCTCGAAGGAGTTCTCGTTCAACCGCTCGAAATTCCACGACATGAAGGGAATATCGTTCTTCTCGGCATAGTCTCTCGCCCAGCTTGGGGCCACCACGATGTAGCGGCGATCAAACTTCTCCATCGCGTCGATCGCGTTGAGGCTCCAGCCGAGGAGCGCAATATAGCCTTTGTCGGGATTATAATCAGTCATTGGACCTCCATGGGGTCGTGTCGGCATTGAACGGTTAACTTGAAACTGAACTCAGGGTCAGGCTGCTTGTTCCGGTCCGGCGCGCTTTGGCGCAGCCAGATACAGGCAAACCGGTCCGGCACGTGTCTCGCGGCCGGGCAGTTCTGAATTCTTCAAATGCATGTAGACTTCGAGCTAGGCGGGCAAGGCACCAAGTCAATCGCCAGCCCGCGCTGAAACCGGCTCGTAAGGGGGACTTTTCGGAACCATTGGCCCGCCCTGCCGCTTACCCTTCAGCAATCACAGACAGTGGACCCCTGACCATGATCAAACTCGCCTTCGTCTTTCTCATCATCGCGCTGATCGCAGGCCTGCTTGGCCTCACCGGCATTGCCGGCGTCGCCGTCGACATCGCCATGTTCCTCTTTATCGCCGCGCTGGTGATCTTTGCAGTGCTGCTCATCCTCGGCCTCACCGTCTTCAAGAAGGTGACCTAGCGAGGCGAGAGCGTCTCGATCACACCTTCGAGAAAGCCGGTCAGGTTGCCGGTGACATAGTCGATATGAGCCGCGTCTGCGTCATCCGGACCAGCTGGACGCGCCCCATCCGGCTCATGGCTCCAGTCCTTGGCTGAGTGGACCAGCACCGTCGCAAACCCCATCGCATGCGCGGGTTTGAGGTTACGCGCCATGTCCTCAAAGAAGACTGCGCGCGCCGGGTCGACACCATGATGACGGCAGAACGCGTCATAGGCCGCCTGCGTCGGTTTCGGCACGAAGTCGCTGTCCTCGATCCCGAACAATCCGTCGAAACTGCCGCCGAGCTTCATGTAATCGGTCACCCGCCGCGCATGCTCCCGCGAGCCATTGGTGTAGACCAGCTTGCGCCCCGGCAAGGCCGCCACCGCCGCGCAAAGCTCCGGCATGGACGGGATCGGCGAGAGGTCGATATCGTGCACATGATCGAGGAACTCATCCGGTGCCATGCCATGCATCGCCATCAGGCCCTTCAATGTCGTGCCATGCTCTGCATAGTACGCCTTCTGCAGCCGCCGCGCCTCCTCTCGCTCCATGGAGAGGTAGCCCGCCACAAATTCCGTCATCCGCACATCGATCTGCGCGAAGAGATCGCACTCGGCCGGGTAGAGCGTATTGTCGAGGTCGAAGACCCAGATGTCGCGCCCACTGAGCGCCGCCAGTCCGCCATCATGCGCCATCAACCACCGGCCTCCTCAAAGTCGCGTTCAAAGAATTCATAGGTCAACCGCCCGTCTTCGGCAGGCTTCGTCGCCTTGAAGGACACGGTGCGATAGGCCGACGCCTCACACTCACTACGTCCGGCAATCGCAAACCGACCACGCGACACACAGAAGAGATCGCTCGCCCCTTTCAGCTCCCGCGCGTTACCCTCATCCTCCATCTCCGCAAAGACGAAATGCGGCGTCGCCAGCAGCGCCTCATCGACGGCGCGCGCACAGCCGCCAGACTCCAGCTGCCACCAGCCGCGGCTCTCCCAGCCCTCGCCCTTGCGCCGCGCAATCGCTGCCCAGATCCGCTCATGCGTGCGGTTACACAGGGTCAGCCCCACCTCGCGGCCCTTTTCCCGCGCGATCTGCTCCAGCACATCGACCAGCTCGGCATCGCTCGTCGCACGATCGAGGTCATTCTCGGACAGGAACTGCCGGATCGCCGCGCGCGTCCGGCGCCCGATAAACCCGTCAATATTGCCCTCATAGACATTCGCCTCATTCAGCAGACGCTGAACCCCAGCTGCCGCCGCCGTGCCGAGGTCATAGTCTTCAAGCTCCGTAAACGTCGTCGTCCAGGCGGCCGCATCCTCGACCAGAACAGGCCGGAACCGGCGCGCCGCCAGCCCCATGGACGAACAGTCCGCCGGGCTCTCGACCGAAAAGCTCCCCGTCGTGTCGACGCAATAGGACGTGTCCCCGCCCCACACCTTGCGCCCGCCGCGATGGGCCGATGAGGACCGCGCAAACAGGTAATGCACCCCCGGCTCCAGCGGCGCGGGCAGCGCAACCTCGCAGGCGCCCGGCCGCAGCCGCGTCCACCCCTCGACCGTCACGCCCTGGCCTTCATAATGGCCGGCCGCCGCCTCGATCACATAGCTTGTGAGATTACAGAGCTGCCAGCCGCCAGGGCTATCCGGCAGCTCTGGGGCAGGCCGCTGCGCCCCTGCCCCCAATGGGGCCGCGAGTGCCGCCAGCGCAAACACCGCCGCCGCGAAACGCGCCGCCGCGCCCCCGCAAAGCGCGCGAACAAACCGCCTAAAGGACAATCGTCCCGGCCCCGTGTTCGGTGAATAGCTCCATGAGAAGCGCATGTTTCGCACGTCCATCCAGAATGACCGCCCCGCCAACGCCATTCTTGACGGCGGCGGCCGCCGTTTCAAGCTTCGGGATCATACCGCCAGACGCGACCCCATCGCGCACCAGCGCCGGCACATCATCGGCCTGAAGCTCCCGGATGAGCTCCTTCTTGCCGTCCAGCACGCCGGCCACATCGGTCAGCAGCAAGAGACGCATCGCCCCCAGCGCGCTCGCAATCGCCCCCGCCGCCGTATCGGCGTTCACATTATAGCGCTTGCCATCGGCATCGACGCCGACAGGCGCGATCACCGGGATGAAGTCATGATCATAATTGGTCAGCAGCTTCAGCACCGCCACATCGACCGCCTCAGGCTCACCGACATAGCCAAGATCGATCACCTGCTCGACATGGCTGTCAGGATCGCGCGTCGTCCGCGTTGCCCGGCGCACCCGCATCATGTCAGCGTCAGAACCAGAGAGGCCCACCGCCTTGCCGCCCGCCTTGTTGATCGCCCGCACGATGGATTTGTTGATCGGCCCCGACAGGACCATCTCGACCACTTCCATCGTCGCATCATCGGTGACCCGCAGGCCGTCGCGAAACTCCGACTTGATGGAAAGCCGGTCCAGAAGGCTCGCAATCTGCGGCCCCCCGCCATGCACGATGACCGGGTTCACGCCGAGATGCTTCAGCAGCACGACATCGCGCGCAAACGCTTCAGACAGCGCCTCATCCACCATGGCATGCCCGCCATATTTGATGACCACGGTCTGGCGGTCATAGCGCTGAATATAAGGCAGCGCCTCAGACAGCGTTTCAGCGGTAAATTGCGCGGGGGTATGGGGGGTATCGCTCATGGCGCCGCGTTTAGCGGGTTTTGGGCGGAGGGGGAAGGTTTCGCGCTTGCCTCACTGCGCGCCCTGTCGCAGGCTCCCATCCGGGTACTGCGCTGGAAGGGGGACATGATGCGGCTTCGGCGCGTTTCAAAACACGTGAAAGACCAGAACTGGGCCGCCGTCGTCCTCGACTTTGCGATTGTCGTCGCTGGCATTCTGATCGCGTTCCAGATCACCAGCTGGAGCGAGGCCCGCCAGGATCGCCGCGAGGAGCAGCGCTATCTCGCCGAGCTTGCCACCAATCTCAAGGCCGACCTCACCCAGGCCCGCGCTGGACAGCAGGTGTCGCTACAACGCCTGTCTGCCGCTGAAGCCATCCTTGAAGAGGCCGCGCCCGGCTATGACAGGCTGCCCTTCTTCGCCGCGATCGGGGAAGACTTGCCGCCGCTGGGTATCGTCGCCGATTACCCCTACGCCCACCTCACCTCCTATTACTTCATGATCATTTCGAGCAGCACGTTCGAGGAGTTGATCCAGACGGGCAATATCGGCGTTCTGTCGAACCGGGATCTGGTGATGGAACTGACCGATTATTACCACCGCCTCGACCGCCAGCGCGGCGACGATGACCTTATCCTGACCCAGGCCGAAGGCATGCTCGACTGGGCGCGCGAGAACGGCGTCGGCATGGGCGATCGCGCAACGCTGGAAGAGACTGTGAGCCGCGCGCTGACCGACGACGAATTCCTCGGCTTCGTAAAGATGGCGGGCTTTCTCGCAAACTGGCAGTATGACAGCCTTGCCGGCATAGAAGCCGAAGCCGAGGAATTACTCGCGGCCGTGGAGGCGGAATTGAAGGACCGTTGAAATCGCACCGGCCGACGTCCCATCTAGCCAGCGCGCCTGCACCGGCCTGACGACCACGCCGAAGAGACCGCGCCGCCAACGGTCGAACGGCAATTCTCATACCGGCTGGATGAATAGGCGTCCGGTTAGAGACTAGATCGACCACGGCTTAGCTCTGGATACAGGGCAGCGCCTCAGGCAGGGTTTCAGCGGTAAATTGCGCGGTGGAACTGTGGGGCACCGCTCCTGACGCCGCATTTTGCGGGTGTTTGGGGCGGTGGAAAGTGGGCTGTCGAGCAGTTCTACTCAAAGCACGGCTTGGGGGTTATCTGACCTTCGGCCTCGCCTCAGTTCTGTATTCTTCGTTGTCCGCAATCATACGCTCGACCAACTCAAAGTCTTCGCTTGCTGAGATCAGATACCTACAAGAATAGCGGACCTGCAATGCATTCACGTGCTCAACATTCTCTGAATTTAGGGCGATAACCAATTCACCCTTAGCTGCTCTGATTATATCTTCGGATCCGGCGATAATCTCGCGATATCGTTCGGCGCTCATATCGACTATCTTGAGGGCATCGGGTAGCGAAACTCCTGCAGCCGTGTGTTGCAGCACAGCCATTTTAAGTGCGCGCGCTTGCTGTACCTGTTCTCGTCCGATTGATGGACAGAAGCATCCCAACATGAGCTCTGGAGAAATCGGGACGTAAATTTGGATCCCTTGGATTGCCCATCCGATATTACCATAGGGCCCGTGGTCTAGATTGTTATGAAGAACAACCGGATGATCTCCCAACCAAAATTTGGCTTCGTCTGACGCTCGCATGAGCACTAGATCGCGATCAGAAAGCATCGCGCCAAAATCTCTCACCCTTTCGAACAATCCCGTTAGATAGTTAGCCTTCACTTCATCTTCGGAAGGGTCATCGAAACCTTCGACGTCAGCTATATCTACTCCATGCTTAGCAAATTCATCCTTGAGCAGTTCGCCAATGTGATCGAATTGGTTTCTAAGAAACTTTGTGCGCAGAAATTGTAGAGCCAAAAACATTCTAATTTTGGCGTCATCTTCGATAGATAAGTCCGCTAAACTTTCCTTACGTATGATTTCTTGGATCACAGGATGATAAAGGTTCTCAAGATGGGTCACCGCATCTTCGAATGAGACAACCCATTGTTCCATCGCGAATTCGTTGAACCCATTCTCGGCACAAATATTCTTAGGGTTTGTCCAGAATTTTCGGTCTTCGTGTTTGTCAAAAACGCAAACTTGCCCCTTATCGTTTCCGCTAAAGTTGGAAATTAAATGTTGCGGAACATAGTGATGAATTCGCGATCTCTTAGTCATGGAGCCACCTTCGCGGCGGGGGCACATCCTTTTTTAAAGTGCTCTGCCTCATTGCCAACAATCCCGCCCTTCCCCTTCTCGCGTTGCTTCGCTTGCACCGCTAAGCGCCGCTCCGAATGAGTTTGAGCTCTTTAGTAAAAGAAATCGCATCTGAAGAGTAATGCGCACGCCGGTGACAATTCGGGCAAAGTGCTACTGTATTCGCCGGTGTATCGGCTCCTCCTGCTCGCAGATGCACTACGTGGTGGACCTCCAAAAACGGGCTTCCATGATTATCGGAAAATGGTGCGGGCAGATGACAAGCCTCACATCTGCCCTTAGCCCTCGCCCGGGCATATGAAGCGACAAAAGGGTCGCGGTCCGTAACCGACACTGTGCGGGATCTTTTCTTTGGTTTCTCATTACCGCAGGGAGGATTGACACGGCCCGCGGCCGCATCTTCGAAATAGCTATTTAGATAACTACCGTGCGGTCCCACAGGGGCGACGTTGAAATCCCGAAGTCCGCTGATAGCATCACTGGTATTAAACTCCCCGCACTTCTGGTTTCGGTAGAGGCCCCAAATCTGCTTGGCCCCTACCCATTCATCCGTTTCCGGATCCTGCACCATCCACGTTCGCGCTTTATTATTGCCGGCCCTTTCTCCGTTCCGGTAGCGCCGAAAGGCTTTTATTATTTTGCTTTCTTCCGAACTCACCAGCATTCCTCCAAATACATGCCGACATATCCATCTGGCATCTCATTAAAGCTCAACCTTAAGAGATGCTCTACAGCTTACTGCGCGATCAAGCCACAAACCCGGTCTGATGCAGCTTATACAATCTGACGCGCCACTAATCCCACCCTCACGCGTTACCCGCTCTCGACACCCAATCCACAAGTCTCGAGAGCCCCGATGCGCAAACTCTATTTCGCCCTTCCCCTTCTCGCCCTGATCCCGCTGGCGGCGGCCTGCGCGCTCAACCAGCCGGATTACCGCGAAGCCAGCGGAGAGCCCGCCACCGTCGATGAGGTAGACCTCACCCGCTATGCTGGCACCTGGTATGAGATCGCCCGCTATCCCAACAGGTTCGAGAAGAACTGCATCAACACCACCGCGACCTATGACCTGAATGATGACGGCACGGTCAGCGTCGTGAATGAGTGCACCAACAGCGAAACCGGAGAGACAAAGCGCGCCGAGGGCACGGCCCGCATCGTCGACGGCTCGAACAATTCCAAACTCGAGGTCAAGTTCGCCCCCGACTGGGTGCCGTTCGCCTGGGGCGACTACTGGATCCTCGCGCTGGAGGCCGACTATTCCGCCGCCCTCGTCGGCTCTCCCGATGGCAAATACCTCTGGATCCTCGCCCGCGAGGAAGAACCAGACCAGGCCGTCATCGACCGCATGCTGAACGCCGCCCGCGAAAAGGGCTTTGCGACAGAGCCCCTGGTCTGGCGGCAATAAGCATACGTCCGCTCATCCCGGACTTGATCCGGGATCTCGTGAGACAAACTCCGACCTAAAGGCACGCCTTCCCTCTCCCGATTGCGGGAGAGGGGCTAGGGGTGAGGGCTCTGACGCTTGTGGCTGATGCACCGCCTGAGGCGACCTTAAGCGTTGCAGCCCTCATCCCCGACCCTTCTCCCGCATCCGGGAGAAGGGAGCAGGTCAGCATCACCCTTCCAGTCTTCGTCATCCCGGAAGCCCGCAGGGCTATCCGGGACCCAGACATTCGAAGCGCTGGGTCCCGGACCTGCGCTGGCGCACATTCCGGGATGACGCCGTCTCAGAAGTTACGCGCCACCTACCAACAACGCGTCCCCCTCTCCCGGTGGGAGAGGGGCCAGGGGTGAGGGCTTCAACGTTTCAGGCCTGATCTAATGTTGCATCACGCACGACCCTCAGAGCCCTCATCCCCGGCCCTTCTCCCGAATCCGGGAGAAGGGGGCGCGCCATCTCCCGCCACGCGTCACCCCCGACGGACAAGGTCCGTCTGGGGGTCCATCTCCTGCCCTCACCACCAGATGCAGATTTCAAGGTCAGAAGCTGGACTCTCAGACCGCTGCGCGGTCGAGAGTGACGCTCATTGAGCGCACTGAAACCCCGAGGAAACCCCAATTCCATCCCCATCCCCCGCACCTCGCCCTATCCTCAGCGCCGATGCTCGACTGGCCCACCCTTCTGAAATGCCATGCCCATGTGCCTGTCTGGTACTGGCCGGTGCTCTGGCATTACCTCGCCAGACTGGAGGCCACGGCGCAGATGTGCCGCGAGGAAGGCCGCACCGGGTTTGGCTGGCATCTGGAGCGCAATGGCGTGATCTGGATTTCCATCATGGGCGACAGCGAGGCCGAACGGCGTGCACGATGTGCCCTGCCGGCGGACTTCGACCGCACGCCCTGGGCACGGCTTGATCCGGATTTGCGTCCGGTCTGGCAGGTCTTTGAGACGAGCGGAACACGCCGCCTCGCCGAAACACCGCCCAAGCACCATGGCGACACCGCCGGTGCACTGCCGGTACACCGCCCCGCAACCGAAGCGCGCGCGCCGCCTATAATTAGAACCGATCATCCCCGCGCAGGCGGGGATCTGGTGCAGCAAGTTCTGAGCTAAATTGGATGAGACCCCCGCCTGCGCGGGGGTGAGCGGAATAAACAAACCAGACCAAAACACCGCCCTGCCCGCCAGCAGCGCGGCCGCACGTGCTGCCTAATCCAGCACTTTCACCATGAACACCGAATTGGGATCGTCCTTGTAATCACCGAACGGCCCGCAGGCGACAAAGCCGTGGCTTTCATAGAGGGCGCGCGCCGGCTGGAAGGCGGGCTGGCTGCCGGTTTCGAGGTAGACCCTTGAATAATATCGCTCTTCTGCGGTGGACATGATGTGGCGCAGCATCGACTTGCCAAGCCCGCCGCCCCTGAACTGGGCGACCGTGTGCATCGCCTTGATCTCTCCGGAGCGCCCATCCTTCAGGCGTTTCAGCGCGCCGCAGCCAACCAGCTTGTCGCCGTCGCGCATCTCCCAGACGGTGAGCTCGGGGGCTTTCATCGCCTCGATCTTCAGCGCATGGGAGCTTTCGGGCGGGGAGGTTTCGAGCATGAGGGATTTATGGGCGCCGATCAGGCCCCTGAAATCCTCTGCATTGAGGTCGGCAGGCGCGATGGATACCGTCATGTCGGCCTATTGAATGGCCCGCGCGGCGCAGACTGGCAAGTCAAAAAATTGAGACGGAGGCGGTGCTCTGGTGCCCGAAACCGGCCTGCGGGCGGCGTCTTGAATTCGTCCTCAAAAACGGTGAGGCTCTTTTCCATGTCATCCAGACCCCGCCTTCGCACCTCGCTTGTCTGTCTTCTGACGGCTGCATCCCTTACCGCCTGCGCGAGCCAGGAAGCGGTGCCCTACATGTCCAGCGAGAACGTCGCGAATGCGGCCTATACGGCGGGCTATAATGGCTCCGCCTCAGCCAACGGGACACCGCGGGTGAAACCGGCTTCGGTGCCGGCGGCGGAGATTCCGGCTGAACCGGACCCCTCTGGAGAAGAGCCCTCGCCCTCCTGACGCGGCATTGGGGGGGAACCTTCCGGTCTGAATACCCATTCATCCTGCAGTCAGCCAGAGCCTGTTAGGCTTTGCTTAACTGATTGAAGATGACCCGTATTGGAGACGCCATGTCCCGCTCATTCCGCCGCGCCGGCCTGTTTCTCGGCCTTCTGACCGCCGGCCTTCTGGCGACCGCCTGCACCACCTATGACAGCTATGGCTATTATGATGACGGCTATTACGACGGTGGCAACTATGACAGTTATGGCCCCGGCTACGTCTCCGACGGTTATTATGGCAGCGGCTATTACGGCGATGGCTATTATTATTCGGGCAGCTCGATCGTCTATTCGCAGAACGTCTATTATCCGACGCGTGCCGGCTGGCAGAACCGGCATAACCGCAACTATCGCCACCGCGATGCCCGGCCCTATCAACGCGGCTATCGCGGCAATGATGGCCGGCGCGGCGTACCTCAGCGCTACCGCGACCAGCGCCCTGACGACGCGCGCGACCAGAGACGCGACCGCGGCCAGCACTCCAACCGCGATCAGCGCCGCGACGGACGTGATGGCGATCGGGGTCGGCGGGGAGATCGTGGCAATGTTACCCGCGATCAGCGAACCGGCGCAGCGCTGCAGCGCGGCTCGCATAATGGCTATCGCAACCAGGGCAACCGGGATCAGCGTGGCCGCATGAATGCCGGGCAGGATAACCGCGTTCAGGGCAACCGCGATCGGGGCGAGCGGGGACGCGGAAACCGTGGACCGCGCAACGACGCCGCAGCCCAGCAGCGCAACCGCGCCGCTGCCGCGCAGCAAGCCCGCCAGGAACGTCGTGTCTCGCGACGCGAAGCCCTACAGACCCGCGATCGCGCAGAGCGCACCCCAAATACGAATAATCAGGCCAATGAAGAGCTTCGGGGCGGACGTGGTCGCCGCGCCATTGAGCGGCGCGACCGTGAACGCGGCGTCGTTATTCCGTAAGCTGGTAAATCTCGGCGCGTAGCTCTGGAAGACCCCATCCCTTTTCCGCCGACGTCTGGCGGATCATGGGGTGGACCGCCGGGCGCTTCTTGACGGCTTCAGCGACCTTTGCGCTGACAGCATCGGCCTCAGTGCGCTTGATCTTGTCAGTCTTGGTAAGGACCAGCTGATAGGTGACAGCCGCTGAATCCAGCATGTCCATCACCTCATGATCGGTATCCATCAGGCCGCGGCGAGAATCGATCAGCAGGAAAACCCGGCGAAGATTCACGCGGCCACGAAGGTAACGAAGGGTCAGGCGCTGCCATTCCTGCGCCTGTGTCCGCGAAACTTTTGCGTAGCCAAAGCCCGGAAGGTCGACGAGCCAGAGACGGCCTTCACCGAGATCGAAATAGTTCAGCTCCCGCGTGCGGCCGGGCTCAGACGAGGCCCGGGCGAGGTTCTTGCGCCAGAGCAGACCGTTGATGAGGCTCGACTTGCCGACATTCGAGCGACCAGCGAACGCGATCTCAGGCCGGTCCGCTTCGGGCAGCTGCGTCAGAGAGGCCGCGCCAAGCAGGAATGTGCACGGGCCTGAGCAAAGCACGCGCCCAGCTTCAATCGTCTCTTCGTCGAATTCGGGCGCCTCGTCGCTCACGCATCTTCCTTCTTGTGGCCGAGCAGACGGCCAATCAGCTTGTCGAGCTCTGTTTCCACGCCATTGCGGCGCATGATGAAGTACTGCTGAACCAGCGACAGCACGTTCGACCATACCCAGTAGAGCACAAGGCCAGCGGCAAAGCCGCCAAAGACGAACATGAAGATGAGCGGCAGGAAGCGCATGATCATCTTCTGCGTCGGATCGGTCGGCGGCGGCGACAGGGCCTGAATGCCGGACATGGTCACACCATAGAGGATCGGCAGTATACCGATGCCGATAACGATGCCGATAATCGGGACGGCTTTCACGTCAGCCGCGGCCCATGGCAGGAGACCGAACAGATTGCCGATCGCGGTTGGATCCGGCGCCGAAAGGTCGCGGATGTAGAGGAAAGGCGCATGGCGCATTTCGATGGTGACGTAGAGCACCTTGTAGAGCGCGAAGAAGACCGGGATCGTCAGGAGGATCGGAATACAGCCTGCGATCGGGTTCGCCTTTTCGCGCTGGTAGAGCTTCATCACTTCCTGCTGGCGGCGCTGCGGGTCTTCCTTGAAGCGCTCCTGGATCTCTTTCATCGGCTCGGCGAGATTCTTCATCTTCGCCATCGACTTGTAGGACTGGTTATACAGCGGCACGAGTGGCAGGCGGACAAGAACCGTCAGTGCCAGAATGGCGAGGCCGAACGTACCAACCATGCCTTCGAGCCAGCGCAGCAGCGAGAAGAGCGGCTTGGTGATGTAATAGAGGATATTGCCCCAGTCGATCGCATCCTCAAAGCGCGGCACGCCAGCTTCCTGATAGTTATCAAGAACAGCGAGCTCCTTGGCGCCGGAGAAGATGCGGTTTTCCGAGGTGATCGTTTCGCCGGGTTCGATTACGCGCCCGGCGCTTGCTACGGTGAGCTGCATGACGGGGCCCGTCTCGCGCGAAAGGCGCTGATAGCGGCCGGCAAATTCATATTGCTGCTCAGGGATGAGCGAGGTCATCCAGTACTTGTCGGTAAAGCCAAGCCAGCCACCCTCGGACCCGCGGCGAACGCCGATGTCATCGGAGTCCTTGAGGCCCTTGCCCTGATCCATATTCTTGTAATTGCGCCAGGTCAGGTTGTCATCGAAGACACCGATCAGACCCATATGCGCCATACCGGTGGTCTTGGATGAGCCAGGATCGGTCGCGTCGAGGAAATCCTTCCAGTCGCCTTGCCGCCGGATCGAGCCGAGGGGCGCGAGCGTGCGCTGCTCAGACCCGGTGTTCGTAACCGCGTCGGTATAGGTGAACATATAATTGTCATCGACGCTGATCGTACGCTCGATGGAAACGCCATTGCCCTCATAGGTGAGCGTGACCGGATTGCCGGTCGAGAGGGTCGGATTGCCGCTGACCTGCCAGTCGGCCGATGGGCCTGCGACCGGCTGATTTCCGTCAAACCAGTACCAGCTGGCGAAATAGCCATAATCAAAATTGGTAGGGCGAAGAAGACGCAGCTCATTGATCTTTTCAACGGTGGTAAAGTGATCCTTGAGCTGAAGATCGTCGAGGATCGCACCTCGCAGGCGCACAGAGCCATCGACGCGGTCCGCGTCCAGTGTAATCCGCGAATTGGAGCTCAGCGCTTCGTCAACGGACTCTGCCGCCGAGATGTTCTGCTCGCCGGTGTCACCCGCCTGCGGTACGGTAGCTTCCTGCTCGGCTTCCGCCTGCTGTTGCGCTTCGTTGCGCGCTTCCTGCTGTGGCTGGACCACGAAGGTCTGATAGCCAAATACGAAAGCAATCATCAGCACCATGGCGATGATGAAATTGCGCTGGTCCTGCGGGTCCATCCCGTTGTTCATGTACTCAAGTCCGCCGGTTTTCCGAGATAAACAAAAGGGATCAGGCCGGGCCCGACCCCCCATTCAAGGCTGCGCGGAGGCTTATCAGCGCGCTTTCCATATCGTCAAGCAAACGCTGCCAGCCAATCTCAGCGGTGTCCATGCGTGCAATGAACACATAATCGGTGCCCGTGACCCCCAACCGCGGCAGAAGGTCCTGAGCGGCCGCCTTGAGGCGCCGGCGCGCGCGGTTGCGCACCACGGCGTTGCCAATCTTCTTGGTTGCAGTGAAGCCTTTGCCGACGGTCGGCGAGGCCGCGCGTTCGCCTTTGCGTTCGCGCGCCTGTATCACAAGGCTCTTGCGGCGCTCGCTGATACCGCCGCGCACAAAAAGAAACTGAGGCCGAACGGTAAGCCGCTCGACCTCAGCATATGTTTCTTCAACTGTCGTCATGGCAGCGCTCCAATCGACGGAGCGGCCCGGCGGCCTTTAGGCCGACAGACGCTTGCGGCCCTTGGCGCGGCGACGTGCCAGCACCTTGCGGCCGTTCTTGGTGGCCATGCGTGACCGGAAACCGTGACGGCGGGCGCGCTTCAGACGTGAAGGCTGGAATGTACGTTTCATGGGCGTCGAGCCTCAATCAAGTGTTGACCGAATTCGGAAAACGCGGCTGTTACAGGTTGCTCCAGCCGAGGTCAAGGCCGTGAGGCCAGTCAGAAGACCGGGCAGGCCGCGAGAAGACACCCTACCCTATCAGCTGTCGTAGCGAAAGGTCACGGGAGTGTGATCCTGCGCGAGCGCGGTGTGATGTGTAAGTCAGCAAATACCGGCCTATATCCCGGCCATGAGACTTAGACATACGCGTTTTATCCGGCGGCTGGCCGCCCTTTTCATGATGGGTTTCACCATGAGCCTGAGCCCCGCCCTGGCACAATCAAGCTTCTCTCACGACACGTGGGGAGAACTACTGGACACATATGTCTCCGAAGGCCCTGACGGTGTGAACCGCGTCGACTATGGCGCCCTGAAAACCAGCAGCAGCGACCGGGAAAAGCTCGACACTTATATTGGCAGGTATGCCGGTCTCGATTTCGATGCACTGAGCCGCGAGGAGGCCTTCGCCGCCTGGTCCAACCTCTATAATGCCGTGACTGTCCGCTATATTATCGAGAAATATCCTACCGACACGATCAAGCCCTGGTACTCCACCGGCCCCTGGAAAAGCATCAAGGTCGAGGCGGGCGGCAACATGGTTTCGCTGGACGCCATTGAGCACGACATTCTACGCAAACAGTGGAGCGATGATCCGCGTCTGCATTATGCGATCAACTGCGCGTCCTATAGTTGCCCCGACCTTCGCCGCACGCCGTGGCTGGCCGCGACACTGGACGCAGACCTTGATGATGCCGCTCGCGCCTATGTGAACCATCCGCGCGGTGTCCGCATTGATGATGACGAGATTGATGTCTCATCGATCTATAAATGGTTTCGCGAGGATTTCGGTGGCACGGAAGCGGCCGTGATCGATCATCTTCTTCGCTATGCAGACGAAGATCTGGCGAGCAAGATTCGCGACCGCCGCAAGATCGATGACTATGAGTATGACTGGTCACTCAACGACACGGCAGACTAGAGCGCCGCGCCCTTTTTATCTTCACCGAAAGCCTGACGCCTATGTCTGAAGACACCAAGCCTGGCAAATCGATCTGGATCCGCCTGTGGCCGGTCTATGTCATCGTGGCTGGATTGATCGCCGCCTGGGCGTTCGGCCTGTTCGACTATCTCTCGATCGAAACGCTGCAGCGCCAGAACGCGACGCTGCAGGCCTTTGTCGAAGAGAACCTCATCCTTGCAGTGGTCGCCTATATTGCGATCTACGCGCTCGCGACCTGCTTCATGCTGCCGGGCGCCTTGTGGATCACGATTGCGGGCGGGCTGCTCTTCGGTCTCTTTGGTGGCAGCGCTGCGACCGTCATCGGCGCGACGCTCGGTGCCAGCATGCTTTTCCTTGCGGCGAAAACCTCACTCGGCAAGACGCTTCAAGCGCGCACAGGCGGCTTCGTCAAAAGGATGGAGAAAGGCTTTCAGGAAGATGCCATTTCCTACATGTTTGCGCTGCGCCTTCTGCCGCTCGTTCCCTTTCCCGTCGCCAACATCGCGCCTGCCCTCCTGGGGGCGAAATTTCGTGACTATGTGCTGACCACAGCGCTCGGCATTGTCCCCGGCGTCGTCGCCTATACGTGGATAGGTGCAAGCCTTGGGGCGACATTTGACCAGGGCGAGACGAATTCACTTCTCGACGCGGTTGCCAATTTCGCGCCGGCATTCCTGGCGCTGGCTGTCGTTGCCCTGCTGCCGGTCGCATACAAGAAGATTTTCCGCCGCAAGGCGGCCCAGATTGAGGAAGCTGCCCAATGAATGATGACGCTCGCGCCAAACAAAACGCCCGTGCGCCTATTCCGGGCAAGCAGGATCCCGAGAACGTGAACAAGGAGCCCGCACCCCATTCGGTTGGCGCGGCACCCCATCGCAAGCTGAAGGCAGACCTTGTTATTATTGGCGCAGGATCTGGCGGCCTCTCGGCGGCTGCCGGCGCAGCAATGCTGGGGCTCAAAGTTGTCCTTTTCGAAAAAGGGGAGATGGGCGGCGACTGCCTCAATTCCGGCTGCGTGCCGTCAAAAGCGCTGATCTCTGCGGCGAAGTACGCCGCTGCCGCCCGCGAAGGCATAGATTACGGCATCACGACCGGAACGCCGGTGACTGACTGGCAGAAGGTGAAGGCCCATATTCGCAAGGCCATAGATACGATCGCACCCGTCGACAGCCAGGAGCGGTTCGAAGGCCTCGGCGTCACCGTCATCCGCGAGCATGCCAAATTCTCCGACCAGAATATAATCAATTCTCCCAGCGCCACGGTGAAAGCCCGCCGCGTGGTGATCGCCACAGGCTCTCGCCCCGCTATTCCGCCGGTGCCGGGCCTCTCGGTTGCTGAATACCTCACCAATGAGACGATTTTCGACATCGAGACGCTGCCGACCCATCTCATCATCCTTGGCGGCGGGCCGATCGGTATGGAGATGGCGCAGGCTTTCCGGCGGCTCGGCTCTGAGGTCACCGTCATCGAGATGAGCCGCGTGCTGTCCGCCTCCGACGAAGACCACGCTGCGGTCGCCGCAGACACGCTGCGCTCAGAAGGCGTGGAGATCCTCGAAGGCTACAAGGCTGCAAGCGTGAGCCAGGATGACGGCACGGTCGTGCTGGAAGCCGAAGGCGATGACGGCAAGAAGATCGTCCGCGGCAGCCATATCCTGGTCGCGGCAGGCCGCCAGCCAGTTCTCGATGGGCTCGACCTGGAGGCCGGCAATGTTGCCTATGACAAGACGGGCATCCAGGTCAGCCAGACGCTGCGCTCTGTCTCCAACAAGCATGTCTGGGCACTGGGTGATGTGGCGGGCTTCGGCCAGTTCACGCACCTTGCGGGCTGGCAGGCGTCGGTGCTGGTGCGCCGGGCTTTCTTCAAACAGGGCTCGAAGTCGAACTCGCTGCCCCTGCCTGCGGTGACCTATACGGTGCCAGAAGTGGCGCAGGTCGGCATGACGGAAGCTGCCGCGCGCGAGGAATATGGCGACAAGATTGAAACGTCTTCCTTCGCGTTCGATGAGAATGATCGCGCCATCGCGGAAGGCAAAACGAAGGGCGAATGCAAGCTCATCATTCACAAGGGCAAGCTCGTCGGCGCGTCGATTGTGGGCGAAGGCGCGGGCGACATAATACAGCTTGCAGGCTATGCCATGTCGAACGGGATGAAGCTCACATCGCTGACCAATTTCATCTCGCCCTATCCAACGCGGACCGAAGTGGTGAAACGCGCCGCCAGCGCGCATTTCCAGGATGCCGTCTTCGGCAAGCCTGCGCGCACGCTGGTCGGCTTGCTTCAGCGCATTCTCTAGCCTATTCCCCGCCGGGTGCCGGTGAGTGAGACGACTCCTTTTAACAAGACCAGAAGCGGGCTGTTTGACAGCCTGAGCGTGCGGCTTTTTCTCGTAACCATCGGGGTGATCCTGATGGTCGAGTTTATCGTCTTTCTGCCGAGCGCGGCGAACTACCGCGAAAGCTGGCTCAATGAGCGGGTGCAGGCGGCGCGTATCGCGGCGCTGTCGCTGGAGGCCGCCCCCAGCCGGATGGTGTCGGAAGAGCTTTCAAACGATCTCCTCATGCGCGCCGAAGTGCTGGCCGTCGCAGAGCTGAGCGCCGACATGCGTGAGCAGATCCTGCCGCCTGCCATGCCCCTGGAAGGCTCGATGAAAGAAATCGACATGATGGACGAGACCTATCTCGGCTCCATCGCTCAGACGCTGGAAACACTTGGCGCACCGGACGGGCGGATGCTGGTGATCCGCGCCATGGGGTCCGGCGAAGGCCGTGTGCTGGAAGTTATCCTGCCAGAAGCGCCGCTTAAACATGGGCTGAGGGCCTATGCTGGCCGCATTCTTGTGATTTCGCTTATTGTGTCGTTCAGCGCGGCGATGCTGATCTATCTTCTGCTGATCCTGCTGGTTGTCCGCCCGATGCAGCGGGTCACGCAAGCGGTGATCCAGTTCAGACAGGATCCGGGCAGCTGGACCCGCAAGATCGGCTCAACCAGCCGCCGCGATGAAATCGGGCGCGCGCAAAATGCGCTGGCCGACATGGAAGAGGCGGTGTCTGACAGTTTCCGCCAGCGCGAACGCCTCGCCCAGCTTGGCGAAGCGGTGGCCAAGATCAATCATGATCTGCGCAACACGCTGGCAACCGCGCAGCTTGCGTCCGATGCGCTCTCGACCTCCGATGACCCGCGTGTCCAGCGGGCCGTGCCGCGGCTGGAGCGGGCGCTGGAGCGGGCCATTGGCCTTGCGACCGATACGCTGAAATATGGCCGCTCATCGACGCCTGTCGCGCGGCTGCAGCCTGTGAACCTCTCTGAGACCATCGCAGAGGCCGCGCTGGAGGCGGTTGGCGACACGGCGCCAGTCACAGTCGCGAACGAGCTCGTACCGGGCCAGACGGGCTTTTGTGACCCTGACCACCTCTACCGGATTGCGGCCAACCTCATCCGGAATGCGGCAGAGGCGATGGGGGAAGATGGCGGGACGATCAGCGTGTCCGGCGGGCCGTCGGAGATCCACTTTTCGGACACAGGACCCGGCCTGCCGAAGCGGGCACAGGACAATCTGTTCAAGCCGTTTGCCGCATCCTCACGTCAGGACGGGACGGGGCTTGGCCTTTCGCTTTCGCGCGATCTGGCAAGGGCGATGGGCGGCGATCTGGTGCTGGTCGAGACAGGCGAAGGTGGCACCGTCTTCAGACTGACGCTGCCCTCTGCCGCCACATCCAAATAACCCGCCTAGTCGAGCGCGATCGCGACGCCTTCGCGGCGCGGGTCGGCGCCGCCTTCGAGGCCGTCTTCACGCACCACGATGACATGCAGGCCTGAATTTTCCCCGGTGCGTTCCTCAACACTATATCCGGCTTCAGACAGCGCATCCGCCCAGGCCTGGCCCCGTTCAACGTCCACTTCGACGCCGACAGACGGGCCGCGTGCGATGACATTGGGCAGGTTGATCGCTTCCTGCGCGGTCATATCCCAGTTGAGCACGCCGAGGATCGTCTTCGAGACATAGGCGACGATTGAATTGCCGCCCGGTGACCCTGTTACCATGAAGAGGCCGCCATCCTTGTCGAACACCATTGTGGGCGACATGGACGAGCGCGGACGCTTGCCGCCCGCGGGGGCATTTGCCACCGGCAAATTGTTGATCCTCGGCTGGCGCGAGAAATCGGTCAGCTCATTGTTGAGAAGATACCCGTTCACCATGCGCGAATTGCCAAAGGCCGACTCGACCGTTGCGGTCATGGACACGGCGTTGCCATAGCGGTCGATGATGGAAATGTGGGTGGTGCCGGGCGTTTCCTCGGTAAGGTCCCTGCCCCACATGCCGATCATCGAGCCGCGGCCGAGAACTTCGCCCGGATCACCCGGCGGGGGACCCGCATCCGGTGCAGAGGCATCGCCTGCCCGTGCATCGAGATATCGTGGATCGATGAGGTCAGCTGTCGGCACCTGAACATAGTCGACATCGGCGACATAATGGTCGCGGTCGGCATAAGCGAGACGCTGGGCGTCGACCCAAATTGCAAGCTTCTGATCGCTGTAGCCAGTCTCAACAGCGTCGCCGATCATCCGCTCATAAAGACCATAAATCATGTTCTGCGTGACAGCGCCCGAGCTTGGCGGGGGCGCCGAACAGATCCGCACGGTATCATGCTCACCGCAAACGGCAGGGCGCACCTTCACGCTGTAAGACGCAATATCTTCCAGGGTCATCGCACCTGGAAGGGGTTCCTGCGCCAGCGCGTCAACGATCGCCTGCGCATTCTCACCCGCATAAAAGGCCGATGGCCCTTCAGTTGCGACGGCGTCCAGGAGCACGGCATAGTCGGGATTTGCCCGAAGTGTGCCAGCAGTAAGCGGCGCGCCTTCCGGAAAGAAATAGGCAGAAGCGGCCTCATCCTCATCAAGGCGCATTGACCCGCGCAGCCCCTCATTGGCGAGAAGACCCGCGAGGCGCGGCGACACTTTAAAGCCATCACGCGCGAGTTCGATCGCAGGCTGGAAGAGCGAGGCCCAGTCGGCTTCGCCCTCTGCCTCATGTGCTTCCTTGTAAAGCGCAATCATGCCCGGCACGCCTGCCGAGCGTCCAGATTGCCAGGCCGGAACATAGTCGAGAACCTCGCCATCAACGACAAAGAGGTTTTCATCCGCCGCCATCGGGGCAGTTTCCCGTCCGTCAAAAACCGTGAGTGCATCATCTTCATAGTCGTAATAGACCATGAAAGCGCCGCCCCCGAGGCCAGAGCTTTGCGGCTCAACCAGTCCCAGAACGGCATGAACGGCAATTGCCGCATCTATCGCTGTGCCACCCTGGCGCAGAATTTTGACCCCGGCATCGACCGCGCGTGGATCGGCAGCCGCAACCATTGCGCCCTTTTCCCACACGCGGAGCGGCGGGGCCTGCTCGGTCTCTTCCAGTGTCGGACGGTCTGGAACCGTGGTCTCGGTCTGCGGCTGACAACCTGCCAGAATGAACAGGCTGGCTGCTGGAATAAACAAGGTGGCAGAATTCATCAGGACTCCTTTTCGGTGTCTCCTTCGGCGGTCGCACCGGTCGTGTCGTTCCCTGCCGGATAGGACGTTTCGCCGCCCGCATCCATAGGCACGTCCGGCATTGCGGCGCGGACTTCGCCCAGATTGGTACTGATACAGGCATCAAGCTCGGCCTGCGTGGCCTCACCGTCTGCGCCCGCACGCTCAATGCAATGGCTGAGGTTCGGGACCTCGGTTGAATAGGTTTCGGCTTCCTGCGCAGCGGCTGTGAAGGCGGCGGCCGAGATAGCGGCGGTTACGATTGCAAATTTGAATTTCATGTTCTGGTCCCCTGACAAATCTGATCCTTACCCCTTGGGGCTGCCGGCGCAATGAATGAATCGGCCGGCTAAGCGCTATGCAAGCATATTCCATGCCGACCGCGCGCTGCCGCCTTCCGCGAAAAATCCTGTCCGAGCCGCCGATATTGTACCCGGCCACAGCGACATGTAGGAATGACACCCAGACCGGACGCGGCAACTCCGCCACCCCCCCGGAAAATAGCACGCCATCAGAGTTAGAGTTCATATGTCCCGACCCGGTCCGAAAAATCTCATCACCGATGTTCCCGGCATCGAGGTCGGCAATTCTGAAAACAGAACCGTCCTGACCGGCACGACAGTGATCGTCGCGGATGAGCCTGCGACAGCCGCCTGCGCGGTTGCTGGCGGCGGCCCGGGCACCCGTGAGACCGATCTCTTGCGCGCCGACACAATGGTCGAGCAGGTCGATGCGATCGTCCTGTCTGGCGGCAGTGCCTACGGACTTGGCGCGGCTGACGGTGTAACGGCAAAGCTTGGCGCGATGGGCCGAGGCTATGGCCTCAAGGACCTGCCCGGTGTGCCGAAGACCCCGATCGTACCGTCGGCGATCCTCTATGATCTCGCCAATGGCGGCGACAAGAACTGGGGCGAGACACCGCCCTATC
Source organism: Henriciella marina DSM 19595 (assembly GCF_000376805.1). Taxonomy (NCBI): domain Bacteria; kingdom Pseudomonadati; phylum Pseudomonadota; class Alphaproteobacteria; order Hyphomonadales; family Hyphomonadaceae; genus Henriciella; species Henriciella marina. The sequence continues at coordinate 1,765,256 of NZ_AQXT01000002.1, forward strand.
GCGAGCTTGGAGAGGAAGCGTTCGAAAACCGCGCAAAGTCATTCCCGCTCGGCAATGTGGGTTGCGGGCTTGGTGCAAACGCAGGCGCGCATGCAGGCGGGCTCGGCTCTGCCTCATTGCGCACAAGCGACGGCATCACGATCGGCGCGCTGGCGGGCGTCAACTGTTTCGGATCGGTCTTCATGCCAGGCACCACCTGTTTCTGGGCATGGCCCTATGAGCTTGAGGGTGAGTTCGGCCATCATCGACCGGACGATAATTACAACCGCGACCCCGAAGAGTGGGGCGACGCGAAAATGAACCCCCAGCCCGGCCAGAACACCACCATCGCCTGTATCGCGACAGATGCGGCGCTGACCCCGGCGCAGGCCCAGCGGGTGGCGCAAATGGCCCTGTCAGGCTTCGCCCGCGCGATCCGGCCCGTCTTCGCGCCGTTCGATGGAGACGCGCTCTTTGTACTCTCTACGGGCCGCCTGCCGCTGGAAGATCCTGCGCCAATTTCACTGACACGGCTGGGAGAACTTGCCGCATCGACCCTTGCCCGGGCCATTGCCCGCGGGGTATATGAGGCCGATCAGAAAGGTGCAGCATAAGCGCTTGCATCGGGGACGGCACGCAGTTATGTGTCCGCCCTCTCAACGGAGCACCCGTAGCTCAGCTGGATAGAGCACCAGACTACGAATCTGGGGGTCAGAGGTTCGAATCCTCTCGGGTGTGCCATTTTTCCAGAACAATCAGGACGCGACGCGGAATTTGCCGCCGAGGCGACTGACCAATTCTCACTTTTAACGAAACCTAGATGTCGTCGCCGGGGGTTACCTGGCTGATGACGTGCCGGATCGTCATGAAAAGCCGCACCACGGTCGCCGTCAGCAGCGCGCACACAAAGACCGTCAGGCCAAAAATCACCTCATACATGATCATGTACCAGCCGTCGGGCATCTTATCGAACTCGCCCACGGGCAGGACAAGCATCAGGAGGAGGATGACCGCACTGACGAGGCTGACCGTGGAGAGCCATGCCACCTGAGAAATGCCCTTGTAGACATCGATGTCGAAATCGGTCTTTGTCTGATTGGTAAGGCCGAGAAGGGTCAACATCAGGGCAAGCGTTGTGGCGGACGCGCCCGCGATTGCAGAGCCGAGATAGAGCCCGGTCTGCGTCAGGGCCTGAATGAGGTTTGTGGCTTCGGCCTCGCTATAGACATTGCCAATGGCAAAGCGGGCGCCAATACCGATCAGGATGACCAGCCCGGTGGTCAGGATCACAGCAATATGCTTCATGATGGGGTCTACCTCGCCTCCCTACGAAAACGTAATGCAAAGCCACATCGTACGTTCCGCCAGCCAGGTGACCAAAAGAAACCGCGCCCGCTGTGACGCGTTTCATCTGGCGTGACCGAATGCCTCTTAACCCCCGATGATATCTGGCCTGATGGATTGCCAGAGAGCGATGCTGTGATCCGGCAGCTTCGCACACGAGTATTTTCGAGAGGCATATGCGGTGAAGATTTCCGCATCCTTGTTGATCGCGGACCGCCCGCATTCCAGCTTGTCTTTGGCGAAAACACGCTTGTAAAGATCGAGTTCGATGTGGCCCGCTTCGGCGAGCACTCGCATCTTGTTCATGTCCCCGAACTCGGCCGCCCGCCGCAGATCATCACCGCTTATCCTGAAGATGGCGAGCTTCGCGTTCTTGGCCCGGTCCACTGGAAAGAAAGCGTGCATTCGCCATTGCGCAGGCCGCGGGGCGCCCAGCGGGTCGGCATGATCGCGACCGGCTTTGGCGCTGACAAGTGGCGTCGCATCACCGTTCTGGCGCGCGCGATCGACGAAGCCCGCCTCAACTATAATTTCCTGTTCCAGAACTCGAACTCCGTCGTCGCGACCCTGGCGGACGCTGCAGACACCGGCTTTGTTGACCTGCCGGGCGGCGGGTTCAATCTCGGCGCAGGCAATCTGCTCTATGATGAGCTGATGGGCGGGCCCCAGGTCCCGCGCTTTCTTATCCGGGGTGGCACCTCCCATTCGGCGAGCTCTGAGAGCGATGTGCCTCGCAACGTGCCGCAATCATCAAATACCGACGGGTAGCTGGAACGCGGCCCTCTCCGATCCGTTGGTTTTACAATCAGATACATCCAAGGAGACGACCATGTCAGACCAGACATCGCTCGACACGTTCCGTCAGGCATTCGCCAACTTTTCCGAAAAGACGACCAGCGTCTATGTGCCCCGCCCCGCCATCGAGATCGGCGGCGAGAAATGGCGCATCCTGCGCAAGAATGTCGTGGATGCCGTTGGAAAGCATTCCCCGGATGCAAAGTTCATTCTGGACCGGCTCGAGAATTTTGAGCTCGCCGATTTCCGCGCCAATGGCATTGCCCTTTTCGAGGACAAGGACAATCAGCGGATGGCGCACCTGAACTCGCGTCCTGTCGCGTCGATCACAACGGGCGAGCCGCCTTTCATCCTGCCGCTACTGGCTGATTTCCAGAGCCGCGAGACCCATTGGGTTCTCTTCGTTGCACGCGATGAGCCGAAGCTGTTTCTCCATCAGGGCGGCAATGTCAAAGACATGACCGACCGTCTGGATGCGCCGAAATATCGCTCTGTCGAGGCCCGCCGCCACGTTCAGGACGATGTGTTCTTCCATGCGGGCTCACGCGGCTCGGCCAGAGATTCCGATGGCCGTTCGGTCCACCACGCGCTTGGCAGCGGCCAGGACGAAGAACGCGACAAGACGGATCTCGCCTTTTATGAAGACGTCGCGAACGCCGCAGATGATGCCCTGCCACCGCAGACCAGGACGTTGCATGTGATTGGCGAGGAAAGCACGGTCGGCCATTTTGCCAAAGTGATGGAAAAAGGCCGCTTTGATGTGGTGCAGCACCATGCCGGCGGCGTGAACGAGGTTGAGGCCCACATCAAGGAAGCCTTCAGCAACGAGCCTGTCGGCGACGGACAGCTGCCGGAAGGCAAGAGTCTGCCAGACCTCAAGGATGCGGCGAAGGCTGGCCAGCTTGGTACGCTTTACCTGCCGATCGAATGCGCGCTTCTGGAAGAGATGCACGACCAGGCGGACGAGCATGTGAAGTTCCGGGAATTTGCCCATGACAGCGATGAAGCCGAACAAAACCGCACGACCGTGCTGGCGCTCGCAAATGGCGCCGACATCAACTGGTATGAGGCCCATGCGCATGGCGCCGTTGCCGAAATTCGCGCTGATTTGCGCTGGTAACATACCGTCTCTCGCGCAATTGCGCCGCGTCAGCCCTTGGAGAGCGGGCTGACGCGCGCTACTGTCTTCTCAACGAGACTGGAGAGATAAGCGCCCATGTTCCTCAACTTCTTCAATGAGCTGCGTTCAGCCAAGGTGCCTGTCACGCTGAAGGAATATCTTCTTCTGCTGGAAGCGATGGACAAGGACGTGATCGATATGGAGGTCCTGGACTTCTATTATCTTTCGCGCGCCGCGCTTGTGAAGGATGAACGGAACCTCGACAAGTTCGACCGCGTGTTCAGCCATGTCTTCAAGGGCCTGGACACAATGGAAGACGCCGTCAATGTTCAGGACCTGCCTGAAGAATGGCTGCGCAAGATGTCGGAAAAATTCCTCACCAAGGAGGAAATGGACGAGATCGAGGCGCTGGGCGGCTTTGAAAAGCTCATGGAGACGCTGAAACAGCGGCTCGAAGAGCAGAAGAAGCGCCATGAAGGCGGCAATAAGTGGATCGGCACAGGCGGCACCTCGCCGTTTGGCGCTGATGGCTACAACCCCGAAGGCGTCCGCATCGGTCAGGAAAAGTCTCGCCACCGCCGGGCCGTAAAGGTCTGGGACAAGCGCGACTTCAAGAATTACGATGACAGCGTCGAGATCGGCACGCGCAACATCAAGGTCGCGATGAAGCGGCTGCGCAAATGGGCCCGCAGCGGCGCCGACGAAGAACTCGACCTCGACAATACCATCCGCAAGACAGCCAAACAGGGCTATCTCGACATCGAGATGCGGCCTGAAAAGCGCAACACGGTCTCTGTTCTGTTGCTGATGGACGTTGGCGGGTCGATGGACCCGCATGTGCGCGTCATGGAGGAGCTGTTCTCGGCGGCCCGCTCCGAGATCAAGAATCTTGAATACTTCTACTTCCACAACTGCCCCTATGAGGGCCTCTGGAAGGACAATCGTCGCCGCATGAATGAGCGCATCCCGACGTGGGACGTGCTCCACAAGTATCCGTCCGAGTACAAGGTTATCGTGGTCGGCGACGCGACGATGAGCCCGTATGAGATCACCTATGCGGGCGGCTCTGTCGAGCACTGGAACGAGGAGGCCGGCGGCCTCTGGATCCAGCGCTTTGTAGACCAGTTTCCGAATTTCGTCTGGCTAAACCCAGTCAAGGCTGGGGCATGGGAGTACACAGGCTCCATCAAGCTCATCAACGAACTGATCGGCCCCGGCCGCATGTTCGAGCTGACCCTTCAGGGCCTCGAAGACGCGATGAAAGAGCTTAGCCGATAGCTTTCTATTCGCTGGCGTAGAACAAAAGCGCCCGCATGGTTCGACTGCGCTCACCATGCGGGCTTTTTTGTATCCTTTCGACATTCTGCTTGGTGAGCGAAGTCGAACCATTGGCGCTCGCAGCGCCTTTACAGCCCTCGCGGCAACCCTTCTAAATCTCATAAAACAAACCAGAGTGAGGAGACGCGCCCATGCCACGTATCAAGGCCAACGGCATCGAGATCGAGTATCGCGAAATCGGCAATCCGGACGACCCGATGCTGCTTCTGGTGTCGGGTTTCTCGACCCAGATGATCTCCTGGCCTGAGAGTTATCTTGAAGGGCTGGCCGCCGCCGGGCGCCGCGTCGTCATTTTCGACAATCGCGATATTGGCCTGTCGACGGAGTTTACCAATGAAATCCCCCCTGCCCCGGGCGACATCATCAAGGGCCTTTCAGAGGGCAAGGACATGTCGAAGGAGGTGCCGTACATCCTCAACGACATGGCCGCCGATGCGGCCGCGCTGATCACCGCGCTTGGGGCCGACAAGGCCGACGTCATGGGCAATTCCATGGGCGGCATGATCGTGCAGCTGATTGCGCTCAATCATCCCGAAAAAGTCCGCACGTTGATCCCCGTCATGACGACGTCGGGCGAGCCGAGCCTGCCTCGCGCCACACCGGAAGCCCAACAGGCCCTCACCGCGCAGCCGGAGATGCGCACCGCCGATGCCGTAGCCGAGATTTCCATGCAATCGCGCCGCGTCATCGGCTCGGCTGACGGTGTTCGCAATAGTGATGAAGAGACCGCGCAGAGCGCCCGCGACAGCTTCAACCGCTCAGACCGGCCGATGGGTGTTGCCCGGCAATATGCCGCCATCCTGGCACAGCCGCGCTGGCATGATCGGCTCTCCAGCATCAGCGTGCCAACGCTTGTCCTGCACGGCGCCATCGACCCGCTGATCCAGCCAGCCTGCGGCGAGGATATCGCCAAACGCGTGCCCGGCGCGAAGCTCGAGCTGATCGACAAATGGGGCCATGACATGCCGAAAGCGATGGTCCAGCCGCTGCTGGAGAAGATTGTGCCCTTCCTGAAAGCCAACGACCCGGACTGAAGTCGATGAGCGTGACCCCAACCGTCCTGACCGCCCATGACGGCGATATTCTTACCGTTACCATCAACCGGCCCGGCGCCCGCAATGCGGTCGACCGAGACACGGCGCAGGCGCTTTATGAGGCCTTCAAGGCGTTCGATGCCGATGAGGCGCTATCGGTCGCCATCCTGACCGGCGCAGAACATAATTTCTGCGCGGGCGCGGACCTGAAAGCGGTGTCCGAAGGGCGCGGCAATGTAACGAAGGTAGACGGCGACCTTGGCCCGATGGGGCCGACGCGGCTAAGCCTCACCAAACCCGTCATCGCTGCAGTTGAAGGCTACGCCGTGGCGGGCGGGCTGGAGCTTGCGCTCTGGTGTGATCTGCGCGTCGCGAGCGAGACCGCTCGCTTTGGTGTCTTCTGCAGGCGCTTTGGCGTCCCCTTGATCGATGGCGGGACAGTCCGCCTGCCGCGTCTCATCGGTCAGTCCCGCGCCATGGATATGGTGCTGACCGGGCGCGAAGTTGGCGTCGGCGAGGCGCTGGATATCGGTCTCGCCAATCGCCACGCGGCGGCCGGTGACGCGCTTGAGGCGGCAAAGGTTCTGGCACGAGAGATCGCCGCCTTTCCGCAGGCCTGTATGCGTGCCGACCGCGCGTCCACGCTGGCCCAGTGGAGCCTCTCTGAAGCCGAAGCCCTCCGCGCGGAAATCAGCGGCGGGATGGATGTGATCAGCTCGGGTGAAACGCAGGCCGGTGCCACGCGCTTCAAGTCCGGCACGGGGCGCCACGGCAAGTTCTGAACCTCTCGGCCTACCAGCCGCCCCCACCGCCGCCACCGCCGCCGCCGCCAGAAAAACCGCCGCCGCCAGAACCTGAGGATGAGGAGCTTTGCGGCATGGAGGCAGCCACGGCTGCGGCAACATTCGTTGTGATGGCGCGGTTCATCCCGGAGAGTGAATGCCCGGACATATGTCCGGCATACCAGCCCGGATTGTAAGCGGCCGCTTCCTGCGGCAGCACGGTTTCGAAATGCTCGGTCCACGGCTTCTCGACGCCGAGCGCGATGGCATAGGGAAGGAAGGTTTCGTACCGGTCCCTGGTCATGGGCGGGGGCTGACTGCCGTCGACCTTGGCGGCGTTGAGCTGGAGCTTTTCAGCCGTCTCGAGATAAAGCCTGAAGCCCTTGATCTTTGTGCGGACATCCTCACCCTTCTGGGTGGCCGCCGGCATCAGATACATGAAAAGCCCGTTCACCAGCGCAATTGCGATAACGAGCCCGGTCAGCCAGTTATTCCAGTTCGTGGCATGGATGATGGCGAAGATGATGGCGATGCCAGAGAGCGCAATCGCGGCGAACGTATAGCCGAGATTCCAGCGGAAATAGTCAGACCCGAACTTCTCTGACACCTTCTTGCGAAAGGCCTGATAGGCGGCAGTGAAGTCCTTGTTGTAGCTCTTGCCGAGCGTCACGGCATTTGTGTCCGGGAAGAGCTTGCGCTGCAGGGTCCATTCCTCGGACGGCAATCGCCCACTTCCCATTTCACGCTTGGGCGTCAGCACGGTTTCCTTCTTGTCGGCCGCGTCGATATCGAGCCGCCCCTTGATGCCGAGATTGACCAGGGTGGAAATCAGCGCGTCATGATCATTGAACCCGCGATGATAGATGTGATGGACGGCGGCAGGCGAGAAACCGGCAGGCGGTTCATAGAGCGGGAAGACAGGCCCGCGTGCCGGGTCACGGCCGACCCTGTTCCATGAACGATAGAGAAAGACGAAAACACCGATGAGTGAGGCCAGCAGCACAGCAAGCGATCCATGGCGCTGCCACCAGAGTGCCCGCTTGTCGCCCGCCGAGGGCGGGTCGATCACGCCTTTCTCCACCGCCAGCGCGACAGTCAGCCCCTCATACGGGCCGAGCGAGGTGGTCGTCTCAAATACATGGGCGTCGCCCTCGCGGCGATAGGTGTAGTCGCTCGCTGTCGCGCCTTGTGGGCCTGTATAGGCGCTTTGCCGCAGGATGCCCGCCCCGTCCGGAAAGATGATGCGGGCGGTGGCTTCACCGATGGGGAACGTCCACCCAGTACCGGTCACATTCCAGTAGAGCTCATCGGCGCCCTCCTGGTAGCGGATCTGGTTCTTTACCCGATAGGTGATCTCATAGACATGCTCGCCGCGCTCGATGCGTACATCCGGGTCGCCGATCCGCACCGTATAGCCATTGCCATCGGCATCGGTTTCATACTTTTCGCGCGCGCCATCCCGGCGGACAGAGACAATGTCATAATCAAAGCGCAGCCGCTCTCCGTCGAGCAGGTAATAGCGTGGCAGCGTCCGGAAGATGCCGCGATTGATCTGATCATGCTCGGCGACGATCTCGATCGTCTCAGCGACCAGAATATCGCCGCTTTGCTGGACATCAACATCGACGGCGAACCGGTTGATGACTTCTTCTGCCTTAGCAGGCAGCACGGCCAGAATTGCCATGCAGAGGCATGTCAGAAGATTTCTCATCAGCCCTGCCCCCCGAAGTTGACCTCCGGCAGCGCTCGGTCGGCGGTCTGGATCTCGAAATAAGCCGCCTTGTGAAAGCCGAAAGGGCCCGCGATCATACTGGACGGGAAGGTCTCGACGGCCGTGTTCAGTTCGCGCACAGCGCCATTATAGAAGCGCCGCGCCATCTCGATCTTGTTCTCGGTGTCGGCGAGGTCATCCTGCAGACCCTTGAAGTTCGCACTGGCTTTGAGTTCGGGATAGTCCTCACCGACCGCGATCAGGCGGCCCAGGGGACGAGAGAGTTCGCTTTCGGCAGCGCCCCGGGCCACGGCATCATCACCTGCCGCGTTCGCCTGATTGCGCTTTTCCACCACGTCTTCGAACAGCTGACGCTCATGGCTGGCATAGCCTTTGACCGTCGCGACCAGCGCCGGGATAAGGTCGGCGCGCCGCTTCAGCTGAACATCGATATCTGCCCAGCCATTGTTCACCATTTGCCGTTTTGCGACGAGCCTGTTGTAGAGCACGATTGTCAGAACGAGCGCTGCGGCGAGCACGCCAATCACGATGAACAGAACCGTCATGCAGGCGTCCTCCCTTGAGACTGATCTGGCGACCGGTCCGGCGACTATCTGCCAAACCGGCCGGTCTGTTAAGGGCAAAACGGGAATAGGCGGCCTGCCACCGCCTCATCAATGGGCACCCGCCGCCTCTCCCTTTTAGGCGGCCCGCTTTGAGTTGACAGCATCTGGTCCGTGGGCGCACCCAAAGCGCAATCAATCAGAGGAATGGATATGAAAATAGCGCTTCTCGCCGCCCTTGGCTCCTCCCTGCTGGCGCTGCCCGCGCTTGCGCAGGACGCCGAACCAGCAACCGAAACGGCCTCTCACGAAGCTTCACATGGCGGTGAAAAAGGCCCGGACATGTCGCTCGAAGCGATGACGCCGGAAGATGAAGTGGTGAATGTCGGCCTTGCAGGCCAGGATCCGTCCAATATTGCGCGCTACCTTCTGGCGAGCGGCGCGGGCGGCACCTCTCTTTCGCCAGATGGTGAGACCCTCGCCATGAGCTGGGACATCACCGGCGAGCCGCAGCTCTGGACGTTTCCGGCCAGCGGCGGCCAGCCCCAGCAGCTGACCTTTGGCAATGGCATCACTTTTTTCTCCTGGGCCCCTGACAGCGAGACGCTGATCTATGGCGCCGATAATGACGGCAATGAGCAGGAATCCTATTATCGTATCAGCGCGGACGGCCTGTCGGAAGCGCTGGTGCTGCCAGCGGTCGATGGTGGCTTTCGTGCATTCGGTGACTTTGGGGCAGACGGCAAGACGATCGCTTTTGCGTCGACAGAGCGCAATGGCGAGGATTTTGATATCTACACGGCCGACCTTTCCAGTGGAGAGACGACACGCCTCTATGAAGGGACCTTCGGTTTCTTCGCGCACGATATGTCACCCGATGGAGGCAAGCTCATCGTGACGGAGACTGTCGGTGAGGATTCCGACAATCTCTACCTCCTGGACATTGAAAGCCGCGAGATGACGACGCTCGCCAGGCCCGACCCGCGCGCCAATCATACGGGCGGCGGTTTTGCCTGGCTGCCGGACTCCTCGGGCTTCTATTTCTCGACCAATGAGGGCCGCGAGTTTTCCGCCATCACCCGTTATGACGTCGAGAGCGGCGAGATGACGACCGTCAAGGAAGCCGACTATGACCTTGGCGGGATCGACCTCTGCGGTGAGGGCGGTCAGTTCATGGTCTCTACCGAGAATGTCGATGGTTTCGAGACGCTTCATATCGACAAGGACGGCGAGGCCGCCGGTCTCGACCTCAGCTTCCTGCCGGAAGGCCAGTACGCAACAAGCTGCTCGATGGAGACCTCAAAGGTCGCGATCCGCGCTGGCGGCTGGCGTACGCCCGGCGATGTCTATGTTGTCGACCTTGAGAGCGGCGCGCATACGCAGGTCTTTGCCTCCAACTATGCAGGGCTCGATCCTGACCGTCTCATCCGGCCCGAAAGCGTCCGCATGATGGCGCGCGACGGGGTTGAGCTCCAGGGGCTCCTCTACCTGCCGGACGACAGCTCACGCCAGAGCGACAGCGCCCCGCCTGTCATTTTCTTCGTTCATGGCGGACCAACAGGCCAGTCCGTCGCAAGCTTTGACGCGGTGGTGCAATACCATCTCGATCGCGGTCTTGCCGTCTTCGAGCCAAACGTGCGCGGCTCCACCGGGTTCGGGCGGACCTATGTCACGCTCGATGACCAGAAGAAGCGCCGCGACAGTGTGCGTGACCTGATCGACATGCTGGCGGCGCTGGAACAAGACGGCCGCGTCGACACCAGCCGCGCGGCCGTCGTCGGCGGCTCCTATGGCGGCTATATGGTGAACGCCGTTCTGGCGCTTTATCCGGAGGCCTTCGATGCAGGCGCGTCGCTCTTCGGTGTCGGCAACTGGGTAACGGCGCTCCAGATCGCCTCGCCGGGCCTCAAGGCGTCTGACCGGATCGAATATGGCGACATCCGTGAGCAGGAATGGGTGGACTACTACACTGAAAACTCGCCGGTCTCGCTGGCCGACAATATCGAGGTGCCGGTGCTCTACTCCCACGGCGTCATGGACCCGCGGATCGACATCTACGAGACCGAGATCATGGTGAAGACGCTGCGCGAGAACGGCATCGAAGCGCCTTATGTCCGCATTCCGGACGAGGGCCATGGCTGGCGCAAGCTGAAGAACCAGCTCTACTATTTCCGCCGTCAGGCCGAGTTCCTTGAAGAGCAGCTGGCAGACACCGACGAATAAGGCCTGCGAACCAGATACTCTGGCCATACGCCCCGGTTTCAGGCATCGGGGCGCATGATGCCTTCCGTCCTTCGCCTTTTCCTGATCACCGCGCTCGCCATGACGGCCTTTGCCGCCAATTCGGTTCTGGCGCGGCTTGCCATGGCGACAGGCGAGGCAGGGGCGTGGACCTTTACCCTCATCCGTATCCTTTCGGGTGCGCTTGTTCTGGCGCTGATCGTGTCGCCTGGCCGCGCGATGAAAGCAGGCAGCTGGGCCTCCGGCGGCGCGCTTCTTCTTTATGCCGCCGCCTTCTCGCTCGCTTATCTGACGCTGGCGACGGGCACCGGCGCGCTGATCCTCTTTGCGCTCGTGCAGATTACGATGATCGGCTGGGGGCTCGCCCAAGGAGAGCGCCTCAGTGCGCCGCGATGGGGCGGGCTGATACTGGCACTTCTTGGCCTCGTCTGGCTGCTCCTGCCCGGCATCGAAGCGCCGCCTCTGGCTGGCGCGCTTCTCATGTCGGCGGCAGGCGTCGGCTGGGGCATCTATTCGCTGCGCGGGCGCGGCGCCAGCCAGCCAACCCTGCTGACCGCTGGCAACTTTGCGCGGGCAAGCTTCCTGGCTCTTCTGGTTGCTTTTCCGGCGCTCTTTCTCTCTGGCGAAGCAGCCCCATCGCTCGAAGGGACAGCCTATGCGCTGGCGTCAGGGGCGATCACTTCGGCGCTCGGCTATGCCATCTGGTATGCGGCCCTGCGGCACTTGAGCGCCAGCCTTGCCGCCATCGCCCAGCTTACTGTCCCGGCCATCGCCGCGTTCGGCGGCATGATCTTCCTCGATGAACCACTGACCGTACGCTTCCTGATTGCCACCGCGCTTATCCTTAGCGGCGTCGCGCTTGCCAGTTTGGCCCGGCGACGGGCGACATCGTAAGCGATTGACGCCGCCTGGTTTCCCGGTCATTGCCTTGCGCCATGACCGAGGCCCCTGCCATCCGAAAACACGGGAAGAATGCTTTCCTGTTCGTCATCGTCTGCGTGGCGATAGATATGATGGGGTTTGGCATCATCATTCCCGTCCTACCGTCGCTGCTTGAGGAGCTAACGGGCAATCCAGCGTCTGAGACGATCGTCATCGGCGGCTATCTGATGGCAACCTATGGCATCCTCAACTTCGTCGCCATGCCGACCATTGGCAGCCTGTCCGACCGGTTCGGCAGGCGGCCCGTCCTTCTGGTCTCAATCGCGACACTCGGCATGGACTTCATCATCATGGGGCTGGCAGACTCGGTCTGGCTGCTCTTTGTCGGCCGCGCCCTTACCGGCATTTCCTCGGCGACATTCTCTACCGCGAACGCCTATATCGCCGATGTCACGGACCCCGGAGAACGCGGCAAGGCCTTCGGCATGATCGGCGCGGCCTTTGGCATCGGCTTCATTCTGGGCCCGGCCATTGGCGGCCTGCTCGGCTCCATCGATACGCGCCTGCCCTTTTTCGGGGCAGCGGCGCTTTCGATCCTGAACTTTCTCTATGGCTTCTTCGTTCTGCCGGAATCGCTGGCAAAGGAAGACAGGCGGGCCTTCGACGCCAAACGCGCCAATCCGTTCGGCGCGGTCAAACACTTCTCAAAGATCCCCAAGGTTGGCTGGTTTATCGTCGCTTTCGGCATTTTCCAGTTTGCCCACAGCGTCTTCCCGTCGACCTGGAATTTCTATTCCGACATTCGCTATGACTGGTCGGAGACGCAGATCGGCCTGTCGCTTGCGGCGGTCGGGCTTGGCTCTGCGCTGACGCAGGTGCTGCTCATTGGCCCCTCGATCAGCCGGTTCGGCCCGGTCCGCACCGCGCTCGGCGGCATCGGTATCATGGTGGTTGCGCTTGGCCTTTTTGCCGGGGCATTCCAGGGCTGGATGGTCTACGCGATCATACCACTCAGCGCGCTTGGCGGGGTTTTCGGCCCATCCATCAACCAGATCATGTCGGGCCTCACCCCGCGCAACGCGCAGGGCGAATTGCAAGGCGCCACGGCCAGCCTCAATGCCTTCTCGATCATCTTCGCGCCGCTCCTGATGACGCAGACGCTTCATGCTTTCTCCTCCGATGATGCGCCGGTCTATTTCCCGGGTGCGGCCTTCCTTCTGGCCTCCGTTCTGACCGCCCTGGTCTTCATCCCCTTCATGATGGGTGTGCGTGCCAATCGCGAGGCGGTCGCGACGCTCGCGGCCGCCGAGTGACGCAAGGAAGGCGTGCGCACCTTGCATCTGGTCCCGCCACGCCCCTTCGCCTAGAAACAAGCCCATGTCCGAACGACGCCCTGCCCTCTTTCTGGACCGTGACGGCGTCCTCAATGTCGATCGCGGTTATGTCAGCCGTATCGAGGACTTCGAGTGGGTCGACGGCGCCAGAGAGTGCGTGGCGACTTTCAACCGCCGCGGCTGGTATGTCTTCGTCGTGACGAACCAGTCCGGCATCGCTCGCGGCCTCTATACCGAAGCCGACATGCTGGCCCTGCACGCGCATATGGAAACCGAGCTTGAAGCCGCTGGGGCAAAGATTGACCGCTTCTATCACGCCCCCTGGCATGAGGAAGGCGAGGTTGCGCGCTATCGGAAAGCCAGCATCGACCGCAAGCCAGGCCCGGGAATGTTGCTGCAGGCCATGGCCGATTTCAACGTCAACCGGGAACAGAGCTTCCTGATCGGCGACAAGGAAACCGATATGGACGCGGCGCGCGCCGCGGGCGTCGGGGCATTCCTGTTCAGGGGCGGCAACATTGCAACTTTCGCCGAATGGGCACTGGCCAGCTTTGAGGACGGGGTCCGCGGATAATAATGAAGAAGATCGGTATTCTTGGCGGGATGAGCCCGGAAAGCACCATCATCTATTATCGTGAGCTCAATGCTGGCGCCCGCGCGGCGCTCGGCCCGCTTGAGAGCGCGGACTGCCTCATCGCGTCGATGAATTTCGGTGACATACAGAGGATGCAGAAAGCGGGCGACTGGGAGGGCGCTGGCGCCCTGCTCAGCCGGGCGGCAAAGGGCCTGCAGGATGCCGGTGCGGATTTTGTTCTCCTGGCGACAAACACGATGCACAAATGCGCAGACGCCATCGAAGCCGCGATCCGTGTGCCCTACCTGCATATTGCTGACGCCACCGGCATGAAGCTTAGATCAGACGGGCGCACCCGCCCGTTGTTGCTTGGCACGGCCTACACAATGGAACAGGATTTCTACAAAGGCCGGCTGAAACAGACGCACGGGCTGGAGGTCGTCATTCCAGATGAAGACGACCGCGCGCGAATTCACAGGATCATCTTTGATGAACTCGTGAACGGCATCATCAAGGACGATAGCCGCGCGGCCTATCTCGATATCGTCACCCGGCACGCCGCCGCCGGGGCAGACAGCGTCATCCTTGGCTGCACGGAAATCGGCATGCTGCTCAACGACACCAATTCGCCGCTGCCGGTCTACGATACAGCGCTTATCCACTGTGAGGTCGCGCTGGAAATGGCCCTCACCTAGAGTGACTTCAGCGTCTTTCCGTTCAGACCGCCCATTCGGCAGACTTCCATCCATTCATCTGCCTTAACTGGCTGCACGGACAGGCGGAAGGAGGTGACCAGCGCCATGTCTTCCAGCTTTTCATTTGCCTTGACGGCTTTAAGCGTCACCGGCTTTGGCATGTCGCAGATGGCCTTCAGGTCAACGCAGTCCCAGCGCTCATCATCGGTCGTCTGATCCTGTGCGCTCTCGGCAGACACCTCGACGATCCCAACGACCTCAAGGCCCTTATTGGAGTGGTAGAAGAAGCCTTTATCGCCCACTTTCATGTCGCGCATGAAGTTGCGCGCCTGATAGTTGCGGATGCCGGTCCACTGAGTGCCATTTTCCCCGGCCTCCTTCTGGTCGTCCCAGCCCCATTTGAACGGCTCTGATTTGAACAGCCAGTATGCCATCGAAAACTCCTTCAGTTCAGCCACCGCGCAGACATAGAACGGATTCGCCTGAAATCGAGAGGAGCAGTCAGCCGGTCGCGGCAGACTGGAGGCACGCTTCGCGCACAAGCATTTCCATCTCGTCCCAGCCCTTATAGGCCCGCAGGGCGCGGTCTGCGCCGATCCAGGCATCTTCAAAGCTTTCGCGCAGGTCATCATCCACGAGGATAGGCAGGAGTGGATCGAGACAGATCCGAATGGTGAAGCAGATAACACCTGTTTCAGGCAGCTTGCGGATGGTCTGGCGCTCTACCCGCAGGAACAGGTCTTCTGGTTCGGCGCCGAGCGCGACTGGACGTTCCGGCGTATAGCGCGCGCCACCCGGCTGGACCGTCCAGTTGAAGCGCTCCAGCACGCGGCCGGGCACAAGGCCGTTGAAGACGCGGTTTATGCGGGTGGCAAGCTCAGAACTTCCGCCCGGCACGGGCGAATGCAACTCATCGAGCGTGCCGCCGACCATCTCTTCCAGCGACCAGTAAGTCGGCGCAGTGACTGCCCCTGCGATGAGGCGCCAGTCGCCACACTCATCGCGCTCCAGCAGGCAGAGATCATCTGAAACCAGCGTCGCGGCGCGGCCGAGCGCACTGTCGGCGGGGCTCTGTGAGGAGACGTTCACCGCCTCGCCGATCATCGCCAGCAGCTCGCGGGCAGGCGCTGAATCGATCTCGCCCAGCAGGGTCTCATCGCTCTGTTCCTCCAGCAGCATGAGACGCTCAAGTTCGCAGGCATCCATCTCCGTGTCCGGTATGAGCCAGCGGCGTTCAGGGATGGGCTTCAGGGCGGGGGTGACCCGCGGCGGGCCGTGAAGGAAAGGAAGGTAGGGCGGCGTTCTAGGCGGCACGCGCCTGACCCCAGCTGACGAAGCCTGCGATTTTTGGTGTGCTTGGAAGATACATCGTATGCACGTCTTCCAGGACGAAGCCGCTATCACGAAGCATCGCCGTCGCGTCGCGCGTCAGATGACAGCCCCCCGCCAGCGGCTTCCAGATACGCTCCACGCGGCGCTGCCACTGGGCGACACCCTGATCAGGCGACAGACCGTGTTCGGAGAACAGAACCTTGCCGCCTGGCTTCAGCACGCGGCGGACTTCTGAAAGCGCGCCCGCCCAGTCGGGGATGGTGCAGAGCACGAAGGTGATGATGACCGTGTCGATCGTGGCGTCTTCAAGCGGCACGTTTTCTGCGCCGGTTTCAAGAAACTCGATCCGTTCCGACCAGCCAAGCTCGCTGGCTTCGCTTTTGGCCCGCTTCATCATTTCCGGCGACGGCTCAAGCGCATAGAGCCGCTCAATCTTCGAGGCGTCGTAGAACTGGAAATTCGTGCCCGATCCGCAGCCAAGCTCAAGCACCCGGCCTGTGGCCAGCGGCACCACTTTTTCGCGCTGCTTCATGATCGGCTTGGTTGCGCACGCACAGGAGATAAGCGGCGGAACGACGAATTTATCCCAGAGACCCATATCCTATTGCTCCGCGTTGAGCCGCATGCGCGTGGCGGCATTCGCTGGTTCCACCGTCAGCGCTTGCTGGGTGATGATGATATCGTAGGCCAGGCCATCCTCCATCGGTGCATAGACAGCAGATCCGAACTGGTTGCCTTTGACGCCAACCCGGTTGCCCTGCTCACGCGCCAGAGCGAAGACATCAAGACCCGGATTGTCGGACAGGGCCAGGCCATTGCTGGTCGCTTCGGAAACGCTGGAGGTGTTATAACGACGGTTCATGCGCCCTTCGATGTATTCAAGGCGGTAGACACTGTCATAGCCAAGCATGTTCGCCATTGGTTCAAAGGTGATGACACGTGCGCCGAGGGAAAACTCGTCGCCACTGAGGATACAGGGCTCGCCTTCGTCGCCCGGGTCGAAACAGGTGATTGTCTCGCCGCCAGCAAGGTCGACATCGACGCGGAAGGCATTCTCTTCATCTGCGACCGCATCAAAGCTGATCCGCGCGACCGGGCGTTCATAGGTCAGGCGCTCATAGGTCTGCAGGTTCAGGCCGAAGAAGGTGCCGATCCCCGCCATGCCGAGAAAACCAATACCGAACAGGAACCGGAGGCCGCCTGCGACCACGCGCAACTTGAAGAGGCGCCCAAGACCCGCAAATGTCAGCATGAGCCCGACGAGGCCAGCAAGAGCCGGTAAAATCCACCAGAGCAGTCCCATCTTGTCCTCTCTTGCGCAGATACGCGCCGCGTCCCTTCCGGACCCTAGCGTAACATTACAGCCTGTCACCACAATAAACGGCCCGTTCACCCTGTCATATTCGCGGCAGGACATGTTACACCGATTGCATCTTGATGCAGCGTGGAGATGATTTGTGATGATGAGAATACTTCTGGCGGGCCTATGCCTGCTCGGCCTTGGTACGGGTTCCGCGCTCGCCCAGGATACAGGCGAGGAGGACACCTCCCGCAGCTTCACCGCAGACCGTGTCTTCGATATCGAATATGCGACCTCGCCGCAGATCTCGCCGGATGGGTCGAAGATTGTCTATGTCCGGCACTCGATGGACCGCCTCAAGGATCAGGACCGCGGCGACCTCTGGATCATCGATGTCGCGTCAGGCGAGCAGCGCCCGCTTGTGACCGGCGGGGCCTCAGCCAGCAGCCCTGTCTGGTCGCCTGATGGCACGAAACTTCTCTACTCCACCGCGTCTGATGACGGTAAACCTGAGCTGCGGCTGCTTTATCTCGACAGCGGCCAGAGCTTCTCCCTTGCCCAGCTGCAATACGGCGCGTCCGGCCCGAAATGGTCGCCCGACGGCTCGATGATCGCTTTCTCGATGTTTGTCGACGGTGAGGCGGCGAGCTTTGCGAGCGCCCCGGAAAAGCGCGAGGGCGCAGAGTGGAACGAGCCTGTCCGCGTCATCGACGATCTGACCTTCCGTTTCGATGGTCAGGGCTATCTGAAGGAAGGCTCCACCCAGACGTTCGTTCTTTCTGCCAGCGGCGGCTCCCCGCGCCAGATCACCGATGGCGAAGCAGACCTTACGAGCCCGGTCTGGCTGGGCAATGATACGCTTCTGGTTAGCGGCAATACTGCCGAGGACCGCGACCTCGACCCGATCGAGAGCGAGATCTATGCCATTGATCTTTCTGACAAGTCGATGCGCGCGCTGACCAGCCGCGACGGGCCTGACTACGGCCCGGTTGTCTCACCGAATGGCCGTATGATTGCCTTCAGGGGCCATGATGACAACGTCCTCGCCTATGAGCAGGATAATCTCTACCTGATGAATGCCGATGGCTCGAACGTCCGCGAGATTGCCGCCGATTTCGACAAGTCGTTCGGACAGATTGTCTGGGCGGCGGATGGCGACAGCCTCTACGCGCTGATCGAAAATGCCGGCGAGATCGACCTTTATGAGGTCACCACAGGGGGCCAGACCTCCGTTGCGGTCTCCGGCCTCGGCGGCACGTCCATCGGCCGGCCTTATGCGGGCGCAGACTTCTCTGTCTCCAGAACCTCGCGCCCGGTCATTGCCTACACGGCTGGCTCTCCCGACAAGCCGGCAGACGTGGCCGTCTCCGGGCCGTCAGTGAATGACCGCGTTCTGACGGCGCTTAATGACGACGTCCTTCCCTATCTCGACATGGCAAGCGTCGAGGAGATCAAGGTCTCCTCCAGCGCCGATGGCCGCGAGATCGAGGCCTGGGTCGCCCTGCCGCATGGCTTTGAGGCCGATGGCAGTTATCCGATGATCCTGGAAATCCATGGCGGACCGTTCTCCATGTACGGGCCATTCTTCGCCAGCGAGATCCAGCGCTATGCCGCTGAAGGCTATGTCACGGTCTGGGCCAATCCGCGCGGCTCGACCGGATACGGCGAGGAATTCGCCCAGCTGATCGACCAGGCCTATCCCGGCAATGATCATGACGACCTGATGAGCGTCGTCGATGAACTGGTCGCCCGCGACTATGTCGACCCGGAGCGGCTTTTCATTACCGGTGGCTCCGGCGGCGGCGTGCTGACCGCATGGGCCGTCGGCAAGACCGACCGGTTTGCAGCCGCGGCCACGATCAAACCCGTGATCAACTGGTTCAGCATGGCGCTGTCGGCCGATATCGCATCCTTCGTCTGGCGCCACTGGATTCGCGAGGACCCGTGGGAAAATCCGCAAGCCTATTTCGAGCGCTCGCCGATTTCGCTGGTTGGAAACGTCACGACGCCAACCCTCGTCATGGTCGGCGAGGAAGACTGGCGGACGCCTGCCTGGGAAGCTGAGCAGTTCTACACCGCGCTTAAATTCCGCGGCGTCGATACCGCCCTCATCCGCGTTCCGGGCTCACCGCACTATATCGCGTCACGCCCCAGCCGGCTGATCGCCAAGACGGACAATATCATGGGCTGGTTCGCGAAATACGATCCTGCCAAGCAGGACGACGCCGAAGAGAGCGAGGACTAGAGAACCGACAATGTCGAACATCAACGCCCTGATCGAGGCCCTGCCCAAGGCAGAGCTTCACCTTCATATCGAAGGCAGCCTTGAGCCTGAACAGCTCCTCGAATTTGCTGACCGCAACAAGGTCGACCTGCCCTTCAAGACGCTGGAGGAGGTTCGCGCGGCCTATGAGTTCTCCAACCTGCAGGACTTTCTGGATATCTATTATCAGGGCATGTCCGTGCTCCAGACCGAGGATGATTTCCACGATCTGACCGACGCCTATCTGAAGCGCGTGGCGGCGGATAATGTCCGCCATGTCGAGATATTCTTCGACCCGCAGGGCCATACAGAGCGCGGCATTCCCTTCGACGTGCCGATCACCGGCATCCTGAAGGCGCTGGACGCGGCGCAGGAGCGCTATGGCATCAGCTACCGGCTCATCATGTGCTTCCTGCGCCATCTTTCAGAAGAAGATGCCTTCAAGACATGGGAAGAGGCAAAGCCCTGGCTGGCCCGCATTCATGGCATCGGCCTCGACAGTTCAGAGAATGGCCACCCGCCGTCGAAATTCACGCGGATCTATGAAGCGGCGCGCGAGGCTGGCCTCAAACTCGTCGCCCATGCCGGCGAGGAAGGCCCGCCCGCCTATGTCTACGAAGCGCTGGATGAGCTGAAAATTGACCGCATCGACCATGGTAATCGCTCGCTGGAGGATGACGCCCTCATCGCGCGCATTCGCGATGCTGGCATCACGCTGACAGTGTGCCCGCTGTCGAACCTTTCGCTCTGTGTGGTCGATGACCTCAAAGACCATCCATTGAAAAAGATGCTGGCGCTTGGCCTGAAAGCCACCGTCAATTCGGACGACCCGGCCTATTTCGGCGGTTATGTGAACCAGAACTACCGCGAAACGGCTGAAGCCGTCGGCCTGACACACGATGACATCATCACGCTCGCGAAGAACAGCTTCACCGGGTCATTTCTGTCTGCCGAAGAACAGGCACCGCACCTGGAAGCGATTGATCGCATAGCGGCGGCGCACTGACGGGAGGAATGGATGGGAACCGGTGCAGGTGCGCAGCTGGAATACATTCTGGAAACGCTGTCCTTCGGGATCGAGCTTGTTTCCGCGCTGATCCTTGTGGCCGGTTCGCTGGTATTTCTCTGGACACTTGGCAGCGGCCTTCTCACCCCATCTGTCAGTGTGACAACCGCCCTGCAGCGCGGGCGGTTGAAGCTGGGCACCTATATTCTTGCCGCGCTCGAATTCCTGATCGTCGCCGATATCCTTTTTACCATCGTTCATCGGACACTGGATGATGTCATCGTGCTTGCCATCGTGGCGGGCGTACGCACCGTGGTCAGCTATTTCCTGGGAAAGGAGATCGAAGCGCTCAGTCAGGAAGAAAGCGAGGCGCTCGGCCTGCGCCGGCGCTCGGACGCTGGCCCGTCCATCTCTTGAAGGCGCGCGAGAAGGCGCTTGGATCGGAAAAACCGACCAGATAGGCGGTCTCATTGACCGAGACTTTTTCGCCTTCGAGATAATCAATCGCCAGGCGATGGCGCAACTGGTCAAGCAGCTCGTCAAAACTCGTGCCTTCCTGCTTTAGCTGCCGGTACAGCGTCTGGCGGCTCACGCCCATCTGCGAGGCCATCGTCTTCATGCTGATTTTGCCCGTATGCAGATCCGCCATCATGCGTCGCTCCACCTCGGAGGCGACCGTATCGGACGCTTCAAGCCTCTTCAGGAGGGCCTCGGCCTGCTCGCTCAGTATGCCGAAAACATAGCCGGGCGAGTTCGATATCGTCATCGTGAAATAGGCCGGGTCGATCTCCATCGTGTTCCGTTCCCGGCCAAACTGGACCGGCACACCCAGATGTTCCTCATACAGGTCGCCATAGTCGGGCCGTGCGTGCGTGACCTCGGCAGACAAATAGAGCGGCACTGTCGGAAAGATCCGGCTAAACCCGCAGATGAACCGGCCAAGCGTCGATTCCGTCAGTTCCGGGAAACTGTTGGGATTGGCCCGCTTGTCGACGATGTAAGTGCGCCCGCCTTGTTCTTCGACGACAAAGCGGTCCTCGCGCCCCACGCCCTCTACCTCGATCACCAGCCGACCATACCGGTTCATCTGCCGGAAGGCCTCGTCCATGGTCGGCGCCGCGAAACAGATCAGGCCCACGATGGACAACACGTTGAACCTGATATCGGTGCCAAAGTGCAGCGCGAGTGCAGGGTCTCCGGAAAGCCGCTTGCCTTCGCGCATCAGGCGCTTGAACCGCTCGAACGGAACACGCGCCTCACTCTGTTTGAGATCGCTGGCATTTAGCCCGGCCGCAGACAGCAATTGAGCGCGGTCAGCGCCGCGGCTGACGGCAAGGTCAAGCAGAGCTTTCGTATAACCAGCTGATACCGTGGCTCCCGCCATCATCCCCCCTCTCGAGCGTTGCGCCCCGTCCTATTGTTACCACAGGTCATGAAATTGGAACCCGCTGTCATGGGGTAAGCCGCGCCGTCCCGATAATCTTCGGCAAAATATCAATAAGAAGACAAAAAACATGACAACGCTCACCTCCCGCCCCGCAATCCTCCCGCAGCTCGATGCGTTGCGCGTCCTGAAACTATCAGGCGCGCTCTGGTTCGTCATCGCCGTGATCGGGCAGGCAGCCTTTGCGGCCTATATCCTCGGCTTTTACGGCGTCTCGACCGCCCAAGGTGATTTCGAGCGTATGGATGGCCGCGTCTTTCACGGCTTCATCGACGGAGACCTGCTGGGCAATAGTCTGTTCCTGAGCCATGTACTGCTGGCCTTCATCATCACGTTCGGCGCTCCGTTCCAGCTCATCCCGCAAATCCGGAACCGCTTCCGTACCTTCCACCGTTGGAATGGCCGCCTGTTCCTCATCGTGGCCGTGGTGATCAGCACCGGCGCCCTTATCCTCGTCTATCATCGCGGCGTTATCGGCGGCGCCTTCGTCGCGACCGGCAACACGATCAATGCGGTCTGCATTCTCGTATTTGCTGTCATGACGCTGAGATTTGCGCTCAAGCGTCGGTTCGCAGATCACCATCGCTGGGCGATGCGGCTTTTCATTGCGGCGAGCGGTGTCTGGTTCTTCCGGCTCGGCTTCGGCTTCTGGGCCGGTATCACGGGGGGCACAATGCCCGGTAGCGCCATGGGCCTGACCGGGCCGTTCGACCGGTTCCTCGGCATCGGACACGCCATCATTCCCTTGCTTGTCCTGGAACTTTACCTCCTCGCCCGCGACAGAGGCTCATCCACGGCGCGCTACGCCATGGCAGGTGGAATGGTTGCGGCCAGCGCGGCGACAGCACTCGGCATCTTCATGGCCGCGCAGATCTTCTGGCTACCGGCCTTACACTAGACCGGCGAATAGGTATCAACACGCAGACGCTCTAGGGCCCGTTCAGCCTGACTTGTCCGGGCCGCCCTCCCGGCGCATCGACTTTTTCGGTCCAGCCCATCGCCATATAGGCCTTCATCGCGCTTTCATTCTGCGTATCGACGTCCAGCGAGAGCGGCGCGCGGGCAAGGTCACGCGCAACATCAAGCAGGCCAGCGCCAATTCCGCAGAACCGCCAGTCCAGCGCCACGAAGAGATGCGGCACATAGGCCTTTTCGCGCTCCAGCGTCAGGAACCCCACGACACCGGCATTCGGTTCTTCCGCAACGATGCAGCGCGTTGTCCTGATGGCCTGCCGGAGCCGGATAAGCTCTTCCGCAGGCCCGCCGCGCCAGGGGAAGGCATCAAGGCAGTCGAGAAATAGCGTCTCAAGATCAACATCATCGTCCCGCCTGTAAGAGCGGATCTTCCAGCCAGCAGCAGGATGGATCATGAGCGCCATGGGAATGAGCCTAGCTTTCACACGAGATTTTCGGAAGAGGGATATGACGCTTGGATGACATTGCACTGTCGTTTCACGCCCGCGCGGTGCAAACGCGCCACAGCTTGCAAACGGCAATCTCTCGCGGAATAGTCTGCGATGGAAACCGGGGGATGAAAACGTGAAGCCTCTTTGCCTGATCGCAGCTTGCCTCGCCGGGCTGCCTGCCTCTGCCGACATTGTCTCGGCAAAGTCAGATCATTATTCCTTGCGCCATGAGGCCATGTCCGAGCTTGAGCCGAAGCTTCTCTGGCAGCGGCTCGTTCAGCCGTGCGCGTGGTGGCATCCGGACCATACCTATTCAGGCAATGCCGACCATCTGACTCTGGATCTGGCGGCAGGCGGCATCTGGATGGAAAACTGGCATGTGAACTCCGTCGCGCATGGCACCGTACTGGCAGTTCTGGAGAACGAAATGCTGCGCCTCGACGCGCCCTTTGGGCCTCTACAGGGCATGGGCGTAAACGTCGTCTGGACCATCACGCTTGCGCCAGACGCAGAAACCGGCGGCACGCGCATAGTATTCGAAGAGGTTGCGAACGGATCCAGTGAGAGCGGTCTTGACCAGATCGCGGCAGCTGTGGACCGGGTCAAACAACAGGCGATCATGCGCCTCGCTGATCCGGCCCTGACAAATTAGACCTCAGTCACTCGACGTCACAAAACAGAGCCGTAATCTGCGCCCGCCATCGTCAGTTTTCAGAACCTCGACGCCCGCCTGCCGGGCGAGCGTATCGATCAGCTTGCTGGCGTGCAGCGGATCGCCGGTGGCCGGCACATCCTGCCACTGGCCGTCATCGACAACATCGAGACAGGGCTGGTCATCGTCCGAGCGGGTCAAAAGCGTAATCACTGCCTCGGCCCCCCCAGCCGGACCTGTAACGAAGATACGCGTCAGCGTTTCATAAATAATCAGCGCCAGCGGGGTCACCTGCGGCACAGAAACGGTGAAGCGGCCATCAAGCCGGAGCGAAATGCGCCGTTCCACGGGGAGGGTTTCGGAGATCTGCGCGGCGACCTTTTCGACAAGGTCTGAAATCTCGACCCCGGCCTCACCGCTCCGATAGGTGAGGTCGAGCCCCGCCGACATCGCCCGAAGCCTGCCGATCGCATGCTCGATGAAATCGCGCACGCCCTGATTATCGGTGATACGGGCCGAGCGGCGCAACAGCGAAATCTGGAGCTGAAGATTATTGTTCACACGGTGATGAAGCTCGCGCGTGAGCAGCCGGTTGATCTCGAGCGAATCCTCGGCGGCCTTCTGCGCGATCCGGCGGGCGCGGACTTCACTGTCGAGCTCTGCAATCTGGAGGCTGAGCGCGGCGAACGTATTGTTGTCGGACGAGGGAATGCGAAGGGTAAAATGCACGCCCCTTGCCGATTTGCGAAGGCGTTTGCCGACAGCTTTCAGCGTGTAAGGCGGATCGTCGCCGTGCCGGACTGACAATGTGAAGGGCATCGCCTGCGACCCGCCGCGCAGCCGTGACACGATGGTCTCGATGCCAGCCTCGCCGCCCGCGACAAAGGCCCCCAGATTGTCGCCCGTCCTGCAGCCGTCAAAGACCTTTTTGGCCGCCGGGTTCAACGCCAGAACATTCCCTCTATCATCGATCAGGAGCACCGCATCCGGAACAATGTCGAATGCGTCTGCCCAGTCTGAGAACGCCGATGGGTCAGTCGCCAAAATATTCACGCCCCTCAGGCGCCTCGTCCGGCTGGACCAGGTTTACAACGACCTTGCAACCAGTATCGCCGCGCGCAATGGCTTTTTCGATAACGACGTTTGCATAGCCAAGATTATTGGCCGCGATCGTCCCGAACACGTTCGACGTCATCATGCAGAGAGACGGGCGCCCCTCCACATATTCGCCGAAAGGGCAGGCATTATTGCCGAGCACGATCTTCGTATCATCGGCCTCGATGATATAGAAATCACCCTCGATCCTGCGCTTGAGATCAACCAGCACGTCGGCGACATCGTCGCGAGACAGTTTGTCGACATTGATCTCGGACTTGTAGGCACTGTCAATCTGCCGTCCGATCGAGGCGCCGACGACAGAAATATAGCCGGACGCATCTTGCAGCCCCACCACGTCTTCCAGCGTCCCTGCAAGCTCTCGCAGGAGGGATCGCAGGAAGGTGTCGCGATTCAGTGGAACGTCCGCCTGCGTAAGCGGGCCCTCGGTAGCAGCCATGAAAATTCCCTCTCTACTCCATAACATAAGTTACGAACGGTCATTTCGATCCCTGTAGAGAGGGAAATTTGCAGTCGTCAAATTCGATTAGGCGTTCGAGGATGATTTCGCGGCCCGTTTGCGCACATTCGGATCGAGATGGATCTTGCGCAGACGGATCGATTGCGGCGTCACTTCAACCAGTTCGTCGTCAGCGATATAGGCCAGCGAACGTTCCAGCGTCATCTGCAGGGGCGGCGTGAGGCGCACAGCTTCGTCCGTGCCAGAGGCCCGGACATTGGTGAGCTTCTTGCCCTTCATGACGTTCACTTCGAGGTCATTGTCGCGGTTGTGCTCGCCGATGATCATGCCCTGATAGACCTTGTCGCCAGGGTGGATCATCATCGGGCCACGGTCTTCCAGGTTCCACAGCGCGAAAGCCACGGCCTCGCCCTGCTCCATCGAAATGAGAACGCCGGTGTGACGGCCCTTGATCGCGCCCTTGTAAGGCGCGTATTCCAGAAAGACCCGGTTCATGATTGCCGTGCCGCGCGTATCGGACAGGAGCTCGCCCTGATAACCGATCAGGCCGCGCGTTGGCGCATGGAAGACCATGCGCGTGCGGCCTGCACCAGACGGCTTCATTTCCGTCATGTCGGCTTTGCGCTCATTCATCTTCTGGACGATGATGCCGGTATGCTCATCATCGACGTCGATGACGACTTCCTCGATGGGCTCGAGCTTCTCACCCGTCGTCTCATCTTCCTTCATCACGACCTTTGGCCGCATCACGCCAAGCTCGAAGCCTTCGCGGCGCATGGTCTCGATGAGCACGGCAAGCTGAAGCTCGCCCCGGCCGGAAACGGTAAAGGCTTCGGCTTCGGTCGAGCGCTCGACCTTGAGCGCGACATTGCCTTCGGCCTCTTTCAGGAGACGGTCCCAGATCAGGCGTGACGTGACCTTCTTGCCTTCGGTGCCTGCCAGCGGGCTGTCATTGACGCGGAAGGTCATGGACAGGGTTGGCGGATCGATTGGCTGGGCTTCGATCGGCTCGGAAATCGATGGATCGACGAATGTGTCAGCGACGTTCGCCTTGGTCAGGCCGGACAGGGAAACAATGTCCCCCGCAACGCCTTCATCGATTGGCTCGCGCGACAGGCCGCGGAAGGCCAGCACCTTGGAAACACGGCCCTGCTCGACCAGCGAACCATCGCGTGCGAGCACTTTGACGGTCTGGTTCGGTTTGACCGTGCCGGCGGAAATCCGGCCCGTCAGGATGCGCCCAAGGAAGTTGTCTGCAGAGATCGTCGTCGCCAGCATCCGGAACGCGCCCTCTTCGACGGTCGGCTGAGGCACGTGTTTGACGACCATGTCGAACAGCGCATCCATGCTGTCGGTGACATTTTCAGGGTCCGTCGACATCCAGCCATTCTTGGCCGACCCATAAAGGATCGGGAAGTCGAGCTGGTCGTCATCGGCGCCAAGGTCAGCGAAGAGGTCGAAGACTTCATTGATGACATAGTCAGGACGGCTGTCGGACTTGTCGATCTTGTTGACACAAACGATCGGGCGAAGACCGACCTTCAGCGCCTTGGAGACCACGAACTTGGTCTGCGGCATCGGGCCTTCGGCCGCATCGACCAGAACGATTGCGCCATCGACCATCTGCAGGATACGCTCAACCTCACCGCCGAAGTCGGCGTGGCCTGGCGTGTCGACGATGTTCACCCGCGTATCGCCCCAGACGACCGAGGTCGTCTTGGCGAGAATGGTGATGCCGCGCTCACGCTCCAGATCGTTGGAGTCCATCATACGGTCAGCGGTCTCCTCGTTCTCACGGAAGGTGCCGGACTGTTTGAGGAGGCAATCGACGAGGGTCGTCTTGCCATGGTCGACGTGTGCGATGATCGCAATATTGCGAAGCGAAGTAGGCTCGGTCATGGGAGGAAAAGGCTTTCAGGGCTTGTATGGGCGGGGCTTTACACGGCTTGGCGCACAAAAGCGAGAGGCAGGCGACAGAGGAGTGGCGGGGCCAGACCAGCGCGGCGGAACGCAGAGGGCCCCGGCCCGTTAGCTTCAAGGGCCATCGCCCCGGGGAACAGCTGACATGTCATATATCGAGAAACATCTGAATGATGGCGAAGAGATCCTGCTGAACGGGCGGTTTCACTGGCTCTGGTATGCGCGCGCCTGGGCGGCGCTCATCCTGTTCGGCTGGCTGATCGTCGGCCTCATCTACTTCATCTATGAAATGATCCGCCTCGCCACGACCGAGTTCGCGGTCACTGACCGGCGTCTCGTCAAGAAGACCGGCTTTATCGCAACCAATGTCGATCAGATGTCGCTGGAGGCCATTGAAGGCGCCAGCATGAAACAGGGCGTCCTCGGCCGCATCTTCGGCTTCGGCAATCTGGATATAGAAGGCCGGGGCGAGGGCGAGGTGGACTTTCCGACCATGGCGGCGCCCGCAGATTTTCTCAAAGCAGTGAACAACGCCCGGGGGCGCGCAGAACGTGCCTCCATCGACCGGCTCGCCGAAGATCTGGAAGATCACCAGAAAACGTCCTGACCCTGCGACATTAAAACAGCAACGCCGCTGGAACGACCGGCCCCGCATCGCCGTTGTTTACGCATGCAGCCAGAACGGCTGTCCCAGAAACAGAAATTTTCAGGAGACACATATATGTCCAAGAGAGCTGAAGGTAAAACCGTCGCTATCCTCGCCGCTGATGGCTTTGAGGAAGTAGAGCTGACGTCCCCGAAAGAAGCACTGGAAAACGCAGGTGCCAAGACTGTCATCGTGTCGCTGGAACATGGTGAAATCCAGGCCAACCAGCACCGCGAGCATGGCATCAAGGTGAAGGTCGACAAGACGCTGGATGAAGTGAAGGCAGACGATTTCGACGCCATTCTCATCCCGGGCGGTCTGTTCAATCCAGATACCCTTCGTCAGAGCGACAAGGTGCTGGACTTCACATCGCAATTCTTTGCGCAGGCCAAACCGGTCTTCTCGATCTGCCACGGCCCGCAGGTCCTCATCTCGGCGAACCTCGTCAATGGTCGCAAGATGACTGGCTTTGCCGCCATCCAGCAGGACCTCAAGAATGCTGGCGCCATCGTGAGCGACGAAGAAGTCGTCGTCGACAAGGGTCTCGTCACGTCGCGCAACCCCGACGACCTTCCAGCCTTCAACGACAAGATCGTCGAAGAGCTCTGCGAAGGTAAGCACGAAGCCCAGAAGAAGTCGGTCGCAGCATAACGCTTCCCCTCGCTATCTCGACCCGACAGAAGCGCCTCCCTCGCGGGGGGCGCTTTTTTATGGGCGCTACTCGTCCTCCTGGGTCAGGCGCCAGTGATGGTCCATCACATCCTGCCAGATCGTGTAGATGAAAGTTGCCGACCACGTAATTACCATGAAGCCGCCAAGCGCCTGCATCATGGCCACCATGCGGATCGCCCCGTCCGTAGAAACCTGCGCATAGCCAAGCGTCGCGAAATTGATCCCGGAAAAATAGATCAGGTCATAGAAACTGCCGTCGAAGTCGCCGGTCAAAGAGCCCCACCACGCAGCGTCGATCATTATCTTGTAAGCTGCAGCATAGGCGATGATCTCAATCGTGTGCACGAGCAGAAGCCCGAGAAACGCGGTCAGGATGCCGCGATGCTTCTGTTCGCCCAGATGCGGTGTGAAAAGCCGAATAAAGAGAATGGCGAAGTGATGAAAAACGCCGAGGGTAGCCGCCAGCAGGAAGCCCGTAAGAAGCGCCATGTTCGCCTCCTTTCCAGTCAGTAACTTGCCCCGCACGTGCGAAGGGCACCGCGTACAATCAACAGGCCCACCCATATTAGCTTGACCGCTAATTAGCATTTGTGTTAATTAGCACTTATGACAAATAACGTCTTCAGCGCGCTGGGGCACCCGCTCCGCCGGCAGGTGATGGACCTTCTGCGCAAGGGCCCGCGCACGTCCGGTGAGCTTGCCGAGGCGTTCGAGGCCAGCTGGCCAACGGTCAGCCGCCATCTCGCCGTGCTGAAAGACGCCGATCTCATCACCGCAGAACGCCAGGGCACCAGCATCATCTACCGCGCCAATACCAGCGTGATCGAGGATGCCGCTGCCGCACTTCTGGCGATGATCGGCAGGGACACGGGCGACGACGATTTGAAGGAGGCAGCAGAATGATCAGGACAGGTTTGATATGGTCGGGAGCGGCGATCGCCGCCATGCTTGGAACCCTTGCCTGGGCCTGGAGCGCCCTGCCCGCGGGCGTCGACATTCCCGTTCATTGGGGCCCGAGCGGTGAGGCAGACGGCTTTGCGACACGCGGCAAGGCCCTGCTGATCCTCGCCATTCTGCCCGTGAGCGCAATTTTCACATCCATCGCGCTGGCCGCCGCGCCCTATCTCGACCCATTCAAGGAGAATTTGCGCCGAAGCCGTCAGGCCTATACCGCGATCTGGGCAGGCACCATGGTGCTGCTGGCCGCGCTCACCGCAGGTATCGCCGTGATGATGATCCGCGGCGCCAATGGTGCGACCGATTCCAATGAGTTTGTCCGCTTCATCATGGCAGCCTGCGGCGTGCTCTTCGTGATCATCGGCAATTACCTGCCCAAGACACGCAAATCCTTCTTCCTTGGCATCCGCACCCCCTGGACGCTGACCAGCGACTATACCTGGGAAAAGACCCACCGCCTTGTCGGCCCGCTCTACATAATTGCCGGCATACTGGGCATCGTCTTTGCCTTCACACTGAGCGGCATCTGGCTGGTCGTCGCCTTCGTCTCCAGCGTCATGAGCGTCAGCCTGTTCGGCGTCGCCTACTCCTGGTGGGTCTGGCGCAAAGCCGAAGACCGCAATGAGGGCGCAGACTATGTGGTGTAAGAGGGTCCGGGCCACCTCTCCATCCGTCCGCACGGCATGACAAAGCTGGCTTTCTTCGGGCAATCCAGACGCTGATCCTGACGGCGATCCTCGTGCCGCTCATCCTGCTGGCCATCGGCCCAGCCGCAGCGCGTCGTGCCCGGAATATGTTTCCCGCCCCATCCGCCGCGCCTGTATCCGGGCAGGACTGAAGGTCCGCTAGGGTTTTGAAAACATCGCTTGGCGGCGCCTTGAACACCGCCTAGCAAGGACGTGTGGCGTGGGGACGTACAAACATGATTTCAGGAATATACCGGCTGTCGGCCATCTTTTTGCTGGCCGCTTCGGCCGTTTCATCATTTGGCGCGGCAGGTCAGGGCAGCCTGATCGATGTCGCGCAGTCGTCCGACAAGCTCGACTACGTCACGCGCGTCACCGCCCCGCTCCACTGGATGTGCGAGGTTGGCGACCTGCCCGCGGCGGACAGCGGGTTTACCATCACCATGATGCCTTATGACGGCTATCGCTCGGTCGCGCGGCTCACCACGTCTCGCACGATAGATGGCACCGCGTATTCGCAGAACGTTTCCCTCAGCGTGACCGGCTATACCGGCTTTCAGGGCGCCGCCTTCCTCGACATGGAGGGCATCAGCGTCATCAAAGAAGACACCTTGCCAGACGGCGCCGCGTGGACCAGCGCCGACAACCTGCACCTCACCTTCGACATCGTCGACGATACGGTCTCGAAAACCCCGAAACGGTTCATGCTGAAGGCGAAAGGCAAGAGCGATGCGGCGGATCCAGAGGTCGCCTGCATCATCGCAAGCTGAAGCCTGCCGATAAGGCCCCCCCCAAAACGAAACGCCCCCGCTCACTGGAAAGCAAACGGGGGCGAAGCGATTTATCGTATGTGAGATAAAGAGCGACCTCAGTTGCCGTCGCGGTCTTTCACTTCGGCTTCATTGGCGATCGCCCGGTCTTCTGCATCGAACTCGACGCTGGGGGCCGCGCCGCTACCATATGAGCGGGACTTGCGCGCCAGACGGCTCATCGATTCCTGCATCTGGCCCTTGCCGACCGCCATGGTCTGCGAGGCTGAAACGCCAACCGCTTCGGCGTCATCGAACTTGCCGAAATCAGCGCCGAGGAAGATCACTTCCCAGCCCTTCGCCTCGACCCGGTCAAGCGCGGCGCGCGCGCCTTCATGAGTGATCTCACGCGAGGAGTTTTCGAGCCCGTCAGTCATGATGACGATGACGGCCTTTTCCGGATTGTCGCTTTCGGCGGTCGAGATGATCCGGCCAATCGCGTCATAGAGCGGCGTCATTCCGCGCGGAGCGACCTCATCGGAGGTCACGGCCTTCCACTTTCCGGGCGTCACGCTATTGCGCAACACGTCATACTGAAGCCCGTCCTGGGCATCGAACACTGCCAGCGTCACTGAGGTTTCGAGCGGCGCGGTCTCGTCTTCATCAGCCTCCCCTACGGCGGCGGCATAGGTGTTCACCGATGTCAGTGCCTCATCCCAGAGGTTCGACATGGAGCCTGTCCGGTCCAGCAGAATGTAGGAATGGATGGCTTTGGCCTCGAAGGGCTCCGGGTCGGCGTCCGGCGCGGGCGCAGGTCTCGCCGCGCAGGCGCTGAATGCAAAACCGGCGATAAGGGCCGCGCTCAACAGGGTCTTCCTGAACATGTCTGATCTCCTCCAGTGTCCTGGACCCCACCCGGAGCCCGGTGATGATGAAGCTCGCCTGCAAATGCGGCCACGGCTGGGCCGTTTCGCGGTCATCGGGAGGTGATCTTCGGGCACGCCGTCTTCGAACCGCCATCGGAAAATCCGGAACCGGTGCCCCCTTCACCGTGTTGTTCATGAAGATTCAGCAAGGAAGGATACGCAAAATGGATCCCGTAGGCATTATTATCTGGCTCATTATCGGTGCAGTCGCAGGTTGGCTCGCCGGACAGGTCATGCGCGGCGCAGGCTTTGGTCTCGTCGGCAACATCATTGTCGGCATCATCGGCGCGGTTCTTGGCGGCGTCATCTTCGGCGCGCTCGGCATCACCTTTGGTGGCATTCTCGGCAGCATTCTCGGCGCCTTCCTCGGTGCGTGTATCCTGCTCTTCCTGATCAGCCTCGTAAAACGCGCCTGATCCGGCAGGACTGCAAAACCCAAGACGACAAAGCCCTGGCCCAGCGCCGGGGCTTTTTCTTTGGGCATCCAATCCCACTTGCCCCGCGCCTGCACATGAATATGGTGCGCGCCAACACGCCCCCTGCCCCGATGGAGTCCCTCTGCCATGGCCACCAAACACGCACCGAAGAAAGTCGTCCTTGCCTATTCCGGCGGCCTCGACACCTCGATCATCCTGAAATGGCTGCAGACAGAGTTCGGCGCAGAGGTCGTGACCTTCACCGCAGACCTTGGCCAGGGCGAAGAGCTCGAGCCGGCCCGCGAGAAGGCCCTCAAAATGGGCATCAAGCCGGAAAACATTTTCATCGAAGACCTGCGCGAGGATTTCGTGCGCGACTATGTCTTCCCGATGTTCCGCGCCAATGCCGTCTATGAAGGCGTCTACCTGCTCGGCACGTCCATTGCCCGGCCGCTCATCGCCAAGCGCCAGATCGAGATCGCAGACCTCACCGGCGCCGACGCCGTCTGTCATGGCGCGACCGGCAAGGGCAATGACCAGGTCCGCTTCGAGCTTGGCTATTACGGCCTCAACCCCGACATCAAGGTGATCGCCCCGTGGCGCGACTGGGACTTCAAGTCCCGCAGCGACCTGATCAAATTTGCCGAAGAGCACGATATCCCGATCGCCACCGACAAGCGCGGCGAGGCGCCTTTCTCGGTCGACGCAAACCTCCTGCACACCTCATCGGAGGGCAAGGCGCTGGAAGACCCGGCCGTCGAGACCCCGGATTTCGTCTATCAGCGCACGGTCAGCCCGGAAGACGCACCAGACCAGCCAGAATACATCACCGTCCAGTTCGAGAAGGGCGACCCCGTCGCCATCAATGGCGACGCGATGAGCCCGGCGACGATCCTGACCGCCCTCAATGAATATGGCCGCAAGCACGGCATTGGCCGGCTCGACCTTCTGGAGAACCGCTTTGTCGGCATGAAGTCGCGCGGCATGTACGAAACCCCTGGCGGCACCATCCTGCTGACCGCCCATCGCGGCATCGAACAGGCCTGCCTCGACAAGGGCTCGGCTCACCTCAAGGATGAGCTGATGCCGAAATATGCAGAGCTCATCTATAATGGCTTCTGGTGGAGCCCGGAGCGCGAAATGCTGCAGGCCGCCATCGACCATTCCCAGCGCTATGTCGAAGGCGAGGTTCGCCTCAAGCTCTACAAGGGCAATGTCATCCTCGTCGGCCGCTCATCGCCCTACTCGCTCTATTCCGAAAAGATCGTCACCTTCGAAGATGACCATGGCGCCTACGACCAGAAAGACGCCGAAGGCTTCATCAAACTGAACGCGCTGCGCTTGAGGTTGATCGCCGGGCGGGACCGGAAGGCTGGGAAGAATTAGTTTTGCCTTGGGTTTCGAAGCCACCTTCTTCCGAAGTTCAGGAACAGGTGAATATCTTCAATCTGTTCAGAGGTGGCTTTTTAGCGAGCTTTGCTCAAATCGAATTCACAGTAGGAAGAATGCTTTCGCGATTTAACCAGACCCCTCCATTTGTTGGATGCGTCGACGATGTGAAGTTTCGATTCGAAAGTCGAGTTGAGGCCTTTGAGGTCCTGTTTAAGTCACGCTCGGAACTCTCAGAATATTCGGATCAGTGCGAGAAGATATGTGAGCGATTACGGCAGACCTATGATCTGCGAAACTATCTGGCGCATGGAATTGCGAGATACGATGTCGCAACGGAGGTTTTTACTGTCCGCCGTATCTTGCCGACGAAAGAAGACCCATGGAATGAAGTGGCACTAGATATTCCAGCTGCTGCGACCATTCCAGAAACTTCGAAGATGAGTCTATTCTGCCAAGAATTCATGCACTTTGCGCGAGATATTAGCGAACGCTTTGAACTTGAATTTTAGCGATGGCGAGGATGCTGCCTCTGCGTACTGTCTAACAATCCATAGTTTCGGTCCTGCACCGATATCTTCTGAGCCGAATGGCAAATTTTGCCATTTGGCCATAGCCAGCCTGTTTCGATCTTCTTTTTCCAGTCAAGGGTGTAATCCTCCGGACGCGAAGCGCCCTTGACTGGGAAAAGAAGATCGGACACCGCACAACGCCCGATGGTTCGACTTCGCTCACCATGCGGGCTTTTTTCCAGCGATGCGGTATGCCCCATGGTGAGCGAAGTCGACCCCCGCGGCGTCTAACACCTCCCCACAATCCGATCACCCCGGCGAGAGGCCGGGGTCTCAGCCAGTTGGAGCGCCGCGCCTGATGCATGAGATCCCCGCTTTCGCGGGGATGAGCGGACAACGGATATGGGCGCCGACCTCCCAGACTGGCGTCACCCTCGATGGCAGAGCCATCTGAGGGTCCATCTTCTGAGGTGGCGGGTAATGACGACACGGAGCGGCTGAAACGCTCCACCCTCCAGCAAGCTTCGAATGAAGACGGGTCATCCTTTCCGTGAGCTGGGAGCGCGTACCATGGATACCTGCCCTCATGGTGAGCTTGTCGAACCACGCAGGTATCTTCGGTCAGGAGGCACGAAGAGCGTCACAATTGCTCATGAGCCTCATCCTGAGCTTGGCCCGCCCCGGCGAAAGCCGGGGTCGAAGGACGAGGCGGGCTTCGGGCACGTCAGCTCTGAGCGGCTTCATCCTTCGACTACGCTCAGGATGAGCCGTCACCCCCGTGAACGCCCCAGCCCCCTCACCAAAACGTCAATCGACAAATCCGGCGACCCGTAAGATTATGCGGCCCGTCCCCACGCGCAGGAGCCATCCGCCATGACCTTGTCGAAATCCACCACCCTCGCCGCCTTCGCGCTTGCTGCCAGTGCCCTCCCCGCGCTTGCGCAGGCGTCCAGCCACAATGTCTTTGGCACCTACTATACCGAAGCGGGCACCTCGCGCGTGACCATAGAAGATTGCGGCGATGGCAGCCCGTGCGGCCGCGTCAGCTGGATCGACCCGGACGCGATGGCGCCCGGCGTGACGCCAGAAGAGGCGCGCACCAAGACGGGCGACCCGGTGCTCGGCCTCTTGATGCTGGAAGGCTTCGAGCAGAAGCGCAGCGACTGGCGCGGCGGCACCATCTATGACCCGGAAAATGACAAGACCTATGCCGCACGCCTCAAACGCCTTGGCGACGGCGACCTGGAGCTGAAAGGCTGCGTCGGCCCGATCTGCCAGACGCAGGTCTGGGAGGCGTATGCCGGGGAGTGAGGCCCCAAACCCTCCTGCGGCGTTGCAGGCCCCACCCCGACCCTCCCCATAGGGGAGGGGGAAGCCGTCTCGCCTAAACAATTGTCAACATTTGCGGATGTCGCCCCCTCCCCGCTTGCGGGGAGGGTCGGGGTGGGGCCCTGTGCGCCCTGCCTGCCGCATTGACGCGGCCCGCTTTCCACCGCACCAAGCGCCAATGCCCATCCGCCCCTACAGACCGTCAGACCTCTCCGCCCTTTTCGCTATCAATCAGGCCTCGACGCCCGGCGTTGGCCATGAGGACCGCGCAGAAGGCCTCGGCAAGCTAATCGACATGGGCACCTGCCTCGTCGCGGCGGACGGCAAAGATGCGCCCCAGGGCTTCATCAATCTCATCACGCCAGGGACGATGGCCTATCCGAGCGACAATCTGCGCTGGATCGAAGACTGGATGGCCCGCGAGGGCGTTACCGCGCACTATGTGGACCGCATCGCGATTGCACCGGAGGCTCGCGGCGCCCGGCTTGGCGAGGCGCTTTACAATGCTGCCTTCGACGCCGCTTCAGGGCGCGGCTATCTCACTTGCGAGGTGAACACAGACCCCGATAATCCGGGCTCTCACCGGTTTCACCAGCGGCTTGGCTTCACGGAAATTGGCGAACACCGCTACCGGACCGACTATGCCGTCCGCTTCTATGCGCGCCCTCTGGAAGATGCCGAGGCCGGCCGCCCTTAAGCGGCCGTTTCAAAAAAATCCGAGCCCTCGATCGCGGCCAGCACCTTGTCCATGGACGGGCTCACATGCTTCTCGCCGAGCTTGGCCAGAACCTCTTCGAGCACCATACGGAACTGGATCGTTGTGCCGTCCGAGCCAGAACTTCTGGCCCCGATCGCCCCCATCAGGGCGCGGCCTTTCTTGTTCTCCCAGAGAACGTCGGCGATCAGCTCTTCAAATCCGGCCTTGCGTGCATCTGCGGCAAGCAGCGCGATCAGCACGCGAGCAATGCCCTTGCTGTGCCAGGCATCCAGAAGGCCGATTGAGAAGTCGCCGCGCAGCTCCTCTTCGCTGCCACGCTGGGCGTGAACCGCCCCGATGATCGGCTTGTCGGCCTGCGTCTCGTCGATGGCGACCCACGCAACATGCTCCACGCCGTCGACATTGGACAGGCGGTGCACAACATAGTCGGGCAGCGTCGCCGCGCCGTTGAAGAACCGCAGATAGCGGGAGCGGTTCGAGAGCTGGCTGATCGCGTGGCGCAGCGCGTCTTCGTCATCCGGCCGCATCGGGCGCAGGCGTACGGGGGCGCCGTCTACGGTCTTGATAAGGATATCTCTGGTCATTTGCTGCACCTGCTCAGTTTTATGCTGCACCTGCGAAATAGGTGCGCTCGACTTGCTTTCCAAGCCTTTGATGACGCGCCGTGCTGGCTTTCCGCAGCGCCGTTGCCTGATTGCAACGCACATCGCCTCCATCCGAGACAGGACCCGCTGAAACCCTAGCGGCAGCTCGCGATCAAACCGCGCACGCCATCGGTCACGGGAAGCACCAGGAGGCGCTCACCTTCAGCGGCCACGGCGAACCGGTCAGATACTTCCATGTCTGCAAAGATGTCGTTGCCCGCATCCATCCGGGCCATGCCGATCGGCATGACATCACCTGCATCGCGCCAGGTATCGATGGCACTGGCGCCGCCCGCATGGAGGCCAAGCTGGACCTCATCGCGCGCACCAATGTCGAATGAGCGGGTCATGATAAACTCACCGGAACCCCTGTCGCAGCCGATTGTAAACGTCGCTTCGGATTCAGGCGGGCCGAAAAGGGCCTCGCCTTCTTTCATGAACCATTGCCCTTCAGTCAGCGTCAGCTCTTCCAGCGGCCGGTCCAGGCCCATAGCGGCGGGCGGGGTGGGCGTGGTCTCATCTACCTCATCGGCGGCAGCGGCGCTATCGCCCG
This sequence comes from Henriciella marina DSM 19595, assembly GCF_000376805.1. Lineage (NCBI taxonomy): Bacteria > Pseudomonadati > Pseudomonadota > Alphaproteobacteria > Hyphomonadales > Hyphomonadaceae > Henriciella > Henriciella marina. The sequence goes on from NZ_AQXT01000002.1 coordinate 1,802,744, forward strand.
CCAGCTCGTCAGAGGGCGCGTCCGTCGTCTCGGCGCCTGGTGTATCATCGGTCTCAAGTGGCGGTTCAGGTTCGGCGCGTTCCGGGCTGCAGGCCGCCATCAGCGACAGGCAGGCCGCAATGACGAGGCGTGAGAAAACGCCGGCTTTTGGCAGAGTTCTTTTCATATCGGCGTATCCCTGTTCTGGACCGGTCATTCAGGCGGCTAACGCCTACCCCCGGAATTTGATCCGGGGGGCGGCGACAGTCCCGCTCAAGTGTGGCTTCGCTGCCATAGGGTGTGCGATGAGCGTCCGGCCGGAAACTTTCTTTCCTGTGGATAATTTCACAAGCACCGCCCCGACACCGCCCAGACACCACCCAGACACCGCCCAGACACCGCGCATTTCATGGAAATTCAGCCCCTTTCCCACATCGCCAGAGCCCGGTCGGTCTGTTAGGAAGGCCCCACCATGTCCAGTGATTTCACCTTCGAAGGCGATGCGCCGATCCGGCTCAACAAATGGATGGCGAGCCTTGGCATCTGCTCACGGCGTGAGGCCGAAAGCCTGATTTCTCAAGGGTCTATCTCGGTCGAAGGACAGAAAGTCACTGAGCCGGGCCATAAGATAGAGCCCGGCCAGACCATGACGCTGGCTGGCAAGGCCACCAAGGCGCTGGATGACCAGCTCACCGTCGTCCTGCACAAGCCTGTTGGCCATGTCTCAGCCCAGCCAGAAGGCGAGCAGATCCCCGCCATCCGGCTGGCGACGCAGGATAATCTCATCGGAAAAGCGCCAAAGATACCGGGCCGTAATCCGAACTTTGCCCCGCTCGGCCGGCTCGATATGGACTCGCGCGGGCTCTTGCTACTCTCTGAAGATGGCGTCCTGGCCAAGGCCGTGATCGGTCCTTCATCAGCGCTTGAGAAAGAATATCTCGTCACCGTTCAGGGCCAGGTCACCGAGCCCGTCATCAACAAGCTGCGGCACGGCCTTTCGCTCGATGGCAGAAGGCTGAAAGCCGCCAAGGTGGAGCAGGTCTCTCCGGGCCGCTTGCGCTTTGTGTTGCGCGAGGGCCGCAACCGTCAGATCCGGCGCATGTGCGAACTGGTTGGCCTTGTTGTTGTTGATCTTTTCCGCGTTCGGATCGGGCCGCTTGAGCTTGCTTCCTTGCCAGAAGGCAAGTGGCGCGCCCTTACGAGTGAAGAGCGCGCCGCATTGATCAAGGCTTCGGCGTTTTTGCCGGACGCTTCCGGCGGATCGACGGCCAGAAAAGCTTCAACCAGATCCAGAGGAAAATCCCGATCAGGACCAGCCAGGGCAGGCCAATCGCGAAAGCGGTGATAACGGCGGCTATGGCCTTGGAGAAATTATAGAAAAAGTCGTTGATGGCTTCGCCAAGCGGGTTCGATTGTGAGCCTGAGAAGGCCGGGACCTTTGTCTCATATCCAACGTCCAGCGAGGACATTGAGACCCGCAGGCGCAGCGCGCGAAGCTGGGCTTCGGTCGACTCGATCTCACCGATCACCCGCGCCAGCTCACGCTCGATCTGAAGCAGGTCACCCAGTGAGCCATCACGCCGCTCCAGCAGGCCTTCCAGCCGCGTTCTCAGCGTGCGCTGGGCATCAAGGCGGCTACCTGTGTCGATGATCGAGCGGGTGAGGTCTTCGGCCCTCGTCGAGCGCGAGGTAATCTCGCCGTCGGCAGCCTCTGTCTGGTCTTCGATATTGCCCAGAAACCCGTCAATCCAGTCCGGCGTTGCCCGTATCGAGACGTTGCCAGAGACATAGTCTTCATTCGAATTGTAGGTGTTCGAATTGACCACGATGCAGGTGTTGGTGCCGGCGGACTGGCAGGCTTCGACATGGCCTTGCAGCATCGGCTCGACAGCGCCTTTGGGCAGGCGCAGGCCGAGCGAATGGCTATAGGCGATATATTGCTGCGCGCCGGGTTCGACCTCTGGCGGGTCAGGCGTTGGCGCGGGCTCTGAATAGGCCGCGTCCCCAGCGCCTTTGCCAGCAACGGCATAGTCACTGGCTGACTCTTCCATCATCGGCGCGGCCTGGGGCCGGTCATATTCACTGCGACTGCTTTCACCCGAGCCGCCGCAACCGGCGACAAGGGCCATCGCGACGAGCGCGGGGCTGATTTTCCTGAACATTTGCATCCCTCCACTGAATGAAGGGACAGTGTGAGCGTCCGCGATCGGCAAAATTAAGGCGGGATCAGGGCCTTGGTCCGAACGTGGTCTTGCCTGGCTCCTGGCGGCGGCGCGCATGGTGAACGAAATCGACCAGAAGCGGCCGGGTCTCGCGCGGGTCGATAATCTCTTCGGCGAAGAAGGCCTCAGCGGTGCGGAACGGGTCCTCCATCGCCTCGAATTTCTTGTAGAGCTCCGCCAGCAGCGCCGGTTTGTCGTCGGTCTCTGACAGCTCTTTCCTGAAGGCTGCCTCGATGCCGCCCGCCATGGGCAGCGAGCCCCAGTTTCCAGACGGCCAGCAATAGCGCCACTTGGCCTTGGTCGGATTCATCATGGCCGAGCCTGCAAGCCCATACGCCTTGCGGATCACCACGGCGCAGACCGGCACTGTCGCCTGATAGACCGCCGCCATGGCGCGCACGCCCTTGCGCGTGACGCCTGCGGTCTCGTGGCGCACACCCACGGCAAAGCCAGCGCAATCAACGAAATGCACAACCGGCAGATGAAAGGTCGAGCAGAGGTCCATGTGGCGGATGACTTTCTCACAGACATCCGCGGTCCACGCCCCGTCCAGGAAGAACGGGTTGCCAGCCATGATGCCGACCGGATGACCGTCAATGCGCGCAAGGCCTGTGACGATGCCCCTGCCCCACTGGCTGCCGATCTCGAAGAAGCTGCCCTTGTCGACAGTGGCTTCGATGATCTTCTGCGGCTTGTAGGGGGTCTTGCCATCCTCCGGCACGATAGAGATCAGGCTTTCTTCGCGGCGGTCCGGATCATCAGTCGGCTCACTCACCGGCGGCAATTCATGGACTGAAGATGGCAGGTAGGAGAGGAAGCGTTTGGCCGCCTTGAAGGCATCAGCTTCGGTATCGACGACGTCATCGACCGTGCCGTTTTTGGCCTGAATCTCCCAGCCGCCCAGCTCCTCTTTCGAGACATCCTCGCCAATCGCGATCGCCACCGGCGGGCCGGCCACGAACACCTGTGAGAGCTCTTTTACCATCACTGAATAATGGCTCGCGCCGACGCGCCCTGCCCCAAGCCCTGCACAAGGCCCGAGCGCGAGCGAGACCATCGGGATTTCGCCCATGCCATCGACGATAAGCTCCCAGCTTGGGGTTTCGGGAATATAGGTGCGCGGATCCTTCAGGAACATCTTGATGGAGCCGCCGCCGCCCGTGCCATCGATGAGCTGGACCAGCGGCATACGGTACTCGACCGCCTGTTTCAGCGCGATCACCGTCTTACCCCGTATCGAAGCATCAGCGGCCCCGCCGCGGACGGTGAAATCGTCGCCCAGCACCATGGCGGGACGACCGTCCAGCGTGGCCCGACCAACAACCGAGTTCGAGGCCATGAAACTGTCGAGCTTCTCATCCTCATCATAGGTCGCAACGCCGGCAATCTTCCCGATCTCGTGGAAGCTGCCAGGGTCGACCATGAAGGACACGCGTTCGCGAACGGTGAGCTTGCCACGCCCGCGCTGGCGTGAAACCGGCTCTTCGCCGCCCATCTTTTCCGCCATGCGCTCACGCCGACGAAGCTCTTCTATCGATTTTTCCCAAGACATGGATACAGCTAGACGATGTGGCCGCGCGTCAGGTCAAGACCTGATCCGGAATCTCACCAAAGACTGGCGCGGAATTTGCAGGTATAATCGCCATGATGACGAAACATTTTTTCCGATTTTCTCTTCTCAGCCTTGCCGTTCTGTCGCTCGGCGCCCTCATCGCGGTGGCGGATGAAGCCGACGCTGCAGGACCGCACGCAGACTTCGATTGCAGCTCGCTCGAAGGAACATCCACGCTTCTGGATGCGCGTGATGAAACATTCCTGATCTTCGGCGAAATTCACGGCACGCGCGAAGCGCCTAAAGCCTTTGGCGAGATGGTCTGCGAGGCCGCCCGGCGCGGCCCCGTCATTGTCGGCATCGAACGACCCGCCGCGCTGTCACCCGTCATGCAATCCTTCATCGACAGCGATGGCAATGATGATGCCCGCTTCGAGCTCATCAGGGGCTTTTTCGATGGCACCGACTGGGGTCTTTCCAGTCAGGCCTTTCTTGATCTCTTTCTGCGACTGCAGACCCTGCGCGAACAGGGCGCTGACATCCGCATGGCCGGTTTCAAGACCTCCCAAGTGGTGGGGGGCGGCAGCCAGACGCCTTATGAGAAAAGTCTTGCAACCGAGCTGCGCCGCGCCAGCGCCGCCCACCCTGACGCTCGCGTGCTGGTCCTTGTTGGCAATCTGCATGCGCGCAAGGAAACCTATCCAGCGCTCGGTGACCGACCGGGGTTCGAGCCCATGGCCATGCACCTGCCTGAGGGGGAGGTCCTGACCTTCAACATCGCCCATAGCGGCGGTCAGACCCATAAATGTGCCTCCAATGGGTGTGGGCCGCACGAGGTGGACGGCAGGGCCGACCCGAAGAATACCGGGCTCTGGCTGAGCGACCGGGATTCGCGATATGATGGGTCGTGGAATATCGGGCCGGTAACAGCCTCGCCGCCAATCGGCACGCGTTACTAGCCTCCCGGGCCCCGGACTCCAAGAACCCAGCCGGATTCCTTAAAAGATGGCGTCCTGATCGCGGCCTGTCGGCAACAAAAAACCTGACAGACGCGTCATTCTCTTGTGCTTAGGTCTTGCCTTCTATGGGGCCAGCCTGCTTTATCGCGGCGGGACCAATCTGAGGAGACTTTCATGGATCTCGCAACTCTTACTGCAAAAGCCAATGAGGCGGTATCTGCCGGCGGCGACTTCACCAAAAAAGTGAAGTTCGACTTTGGTGATGATGGCAAGCTGTTTATCGACGGCGCCAACGGCAAGGCGGACAATTCTGATTCCGAGGCCGACGCCACCGTGAAGGTCGACTGGGATGATTTCCAGAAACTGGTCGCTGGCCAGCTCGACCCGACAATGGCCTTCATGCAGGGCAAGCTTAAAGTGCTCGGCGACATGTCCGTTGCCATGCAGCTTCAGGGCCTGATGAAGAAGTTCAACTAGACTTCGCCAGCTCAGGGTTTTTCGGCCCTGACCTGAATTTTGAAAGGCGCTGTGCGGCTCAAGGCTGCCAGCGCCTTTTTTTAATTGGTAGAAAGGTTCATGGGCAAAGCACAGACAGACAGGCGCGCGACCTTTGTCCTCGCCGACACAAATCCCCCGCCTGACGGCGCTGAGCTCGTCTGGTTCGAGGGCATGGCTGGCAGAAGCCTGCGGGCCTGTTTTGCGCCATCGACCAGGGCGACACCGCGCGGGACCGCCATTATCTGCCCGGGCCGGACCGAGTTTATCGAGAAATATTTTGAGACCGCGCGCGATCTGCAGGCCCGCGGCTTTGCTATCGTGATCCTTGACTGGCCTGGACAGGGTCTCTCGGACCGGTTGCTTGATGATCCCAAGAAGGGCCATATCGACCGGTTCGAGACCTTTATGAGCGCCCTGCGCAATGGTCTCGACGCCATGCCGGGCGACCTGCCCCGTCCTTATGCCTGCGTCGCCCACTCCATGGGCGGCGCCATCGCATTGGGGGCAATGGCCCGCAAACTGGTGCGGGTTGATGCGGCCGCATTCTCCGCGCCGATGTGGGGGCTGCCAGTAAATCTGGCGGTTCGCTATATCATCTGGGCGATGCGGGCCGTCGGGCGCGATGGCGACTATGCGCGAAAGCCCGGCCCACCTGAAACGTTTGAGAACAATATCGTCACGCATGACCGCGAACGCTGGCAGCTTCAACGCGACCTGATTGCTGCCGCACCCGAACTTGAGGTCGGCGCGATGACGTGGGGCTGGCTTGGCGCGTCGCTCGACATTCTCAGTGAGACCCGCAAACCAGCGCTTCTGCGCAGCATCGACTGTCCGGTCTTCGTGGCAAGCGCGGGCGATGAACAGCTCGTCGATAACGAGGCACATGGCCGCGTGGCGCGCCACCTGCCCGACTGCACACTCATTACCATTGAGGGCGCGCGGCACGAAATCCTGATGGAGCAAGATGTCTACAGGGATCAGTTCTGGGAGGGTTTCGACGCCCTGCTCGTAAGGTCAGGTCTTTAACTAAGTCGGGTTTGGCCCACATCATCGACAACGGAGACGTGCAGGGCACGCGCGCCGGGACCCGGCAAAGGACCGCCTGAATGATCAAGATCCACCATCTCGAAGACAGCCGCTCTCAACGTATATTGTGGCTGCTGGAAGAACTCGGCCTCGACTATGAGGTCATTCGCTATGAGCGTGACCCCGAAACGCGGCTTGCGCCAGATGCGCTCCGGGCGATCCATCCGCTTGGAAAGTCGCCCATTCTGGAGGATGGCGAAGTCATCGTTGCCGAGACGGGCGCGATCATCGAATACGTCATCGACACGCATGGTACAGGGCAGCTGAAACCGGCGGCCGGCACACCCGAACAGCGGGCGTGGACCTACTGGATGCACTATGCAGAAGGATCGGCGATGCCACCACTGCTGATGAAGCTCGTCTTCCAGATGCTGCCGCAGAACGTCAATGGGCTGATGCGGCCCCTGGTTAAAGCGGTCACGTCGCGCGCGCAGAGCAGCTTTATCGATCCGCGCGTCAAAGAGCATATCGAGTTCTGGGATAGCTCGCTTGCGCCCACGGGCTGGTTCGCGGGTAGCGAGTTCACCGCCGCCGACATCATCATGAGCTTTCCACTGGAAGCGGCGGCCAACCGGAGCATTGCCGGCCAGTACGCCAACATCTCTGGCTTCCTGACCCGCATTCATGAGCGGCCCGCCTATAAGCGCGCGCTGGAGCGTGGCGGACCCTATGCCTATGCCTGAGGCCGCACGGCCCTATTCGCTGTCTTCGACGGACCTCGACTGGAGCTGGATGTAGTTCTGGATGCCGATCCGTTCGATGAGGTCGAACTGGGTTTCCAGGAAATCGACATGCTCTTCCTCGCTGTGGAGGATTTTCGCGAAGAGATCGCGGCTGCCATAGTCGCGCACGCTTTCAGCGTATTCGACCGCGTCGCGCAGCAGATCCACGGCCTCGATTTCCATGTTCAGGTCGGACTGCAGCATTTCCTCGACGGTCTCGCCGATCATCAGCTTGCCGAGATCCTGCAGGTTCGGCATGCCGCCAAGAAAAAGCACGCGCTCGATCAGCCAGTCGGCATGTTCCATCTCCTCAATGGATTCCTTGTACTCGAAATGGCCAAGTTTGGTGACGCCCCAGTCATTCAGCATGCGTGAATGGAGGAAGTACTGATTGATCGCCGTCAGCTCATTCTTGAGCGCAGCGTTCAGGAATTCGATAACTTTCGGGTCGCCCTTCATGGTGCACTCCTGAGTTCGATTGATGTGGTTAAGCTTGGGAGTATCACCGCAGATTAGTTATTCAAGGAAAAAAACCGTATAAAATCAGATGCTTATGATAGTGAGAAGCAATTGCACCCGTGCCTGCGCGAAAGCGCCTGATTTCATTTGGCTTTATTGATTGGCAGGCCCGGTGACGACGGGCCTATTCGGCGGCCATTGGCAACGGCTCTGGCGCGCTGAGATCGACACGCTCTGAAATCATCTCGCCAATCGCCGTGCGGCATTTGCCACAATTGAAGGCACAGCCATGATGGGCCTGCACCGCTTCAGGGCTGCGCGCACCGGAATCGACGGCTTCGCGGACACCGGCATCATTAATGCGTCTGCAAATGCAAATGATCATGATTCTCAACTAGCAACGTTGAGAATGATTGTCAATCACGTGAAGCCCGCGCCGGTGCACGGAGATTCTTGCGCCGAAATTGGCGGCAATTTGCGTGAAATTCACCCTTCTTGCTTTTCCACACCTCCACGGTTTCATCGTAAGATGACGAACCATGTCAGTTCACAACTTCTCGAAAAAGGCACCCGTCCGGGTAAATTACCTGCGGTCAGCCATTATCACGCTCATATCCGTGGTCCTTACCTGGATTATGACGGGGCTCGCCTTCTGGATTGATCCTGTTCCCCCAGCGGTGGCGGAAGAAATTCTGGTCGCCACATGGGTGATTGCGACGCTGGTGCCGACCTTCGTATCCTTTCCAGTCGCCGTGATCCTTCAGCGTGAACGGCTGAAACTTGCTCACGCACTTATGCAGCTGGAGGACGTGCACGCAGAGCTAGCTCGTTCAGCCAGAACTGATGCGCTGACATTACTCCTTAACCGCGAAGCCTTTCTGTCTGACGTCGAGCAGCTGAAGGAGAAGGGCGTACGCGGCTCAATGCTCATGATCGATGTCGATCACTTCAAGACCATAAACGACACCTGGGGTCATGCCGCTGGTGACGAAGCGCTGAAGCTGGTTTCAGAAGCCATTCGAAGTGCCGTGCGCAAACAGGACGTTGTGGGACGACTTGGCGGGGAAGAGTTCGGCGTTTTCGTTAACGATGATAATCCCGTTACAGGACGCGACATCGCCGAGCGTGTCTGTCTCAGCATCTCCGGTATCAAGTTCTTCCCGCGCAGCGGCATTGCGCGCCGGATCACCGCCAGCGTCGGTCTCGCCACGAGCAATCTCGCGCGCGACACCGACCAGATGATGGGCTATGCGGACCGTAGCCTCTACGAGGCCAAGAACTCTGGACGCAATCAGGTCAAAGTCTACGAGGCTGCCTGACCTTCAGGCGCGGCCAGCTACGTCTGCTTGACCGCGCGGCGCTGCGCTTCTACCTCCGCCAGCTAAGCCCCCTAACGAGTGGAGACGTCATGAGCACGCTGCCAGAGCTTGCAGATTCAGCCAAGGCTTGGCCCTTTGAACAGGCCCGCGCGCTGCTGAAACGGCTCGAGAACATGGAGCGTGCCGGAACGCCTAAGGAAGGCCCCGTCACGTTCGAGACAGGCTATGGTCCGTCAGGCCTTCCGCATATCGGGACATTCGGCGAGGTCGTGCGCACGACGATGGTCCGCACCGCGTTCGAGACCCTGACGGATGGCAAGTATGAGACGCGGATGATCTGCGTCTCCGATGATATGGACGGTATGCGCAAGGTGCCGCCGACAGTGCCCAACCCGGCCGCGCTTGAGCCCTATATGCAGCTACCGCTGACCAGCGTCCCGGACCCGTTCGGCACACATGACAGCTATGGCGCGCATATGGGGGCGCGGCTCTGCGCCTTCCTAGACAGTTTTGGCTTCGACTATGAGTTCAAGTCGGCGACCGAGCTCTACAAGTCTGGCGCGTTCGATGCGGCCCTTTTGCGTGCGCTGGAAAAGTTCGACGAGATCATGGCGGTGATGCTGCCCACGCTCGGTGCCGAACGCCAGGCCACGTATTCGCCCTTCCTGCCCATCTCACCCTCAACGGGCCGCGTCCTTTATGTGCCGATGAAGGCAACGGACGCGAAAGCCGGCACGATCACGTTCGAAGACGAAGACGGCAGCGACGTGACCATCCCGGTGACCGGCGGCAACACCAAGCTGCAATGGAAGCCCGATTTCGGCATGCGCTGGGCCGCGCTCGGCGTCGATTTCGAAATGTTCGGCAAGGACCACCAGGACAATGCGCCGATCTATTCCAAGATCTGCCAGATCCTCGGCAGCCGCCCGCCGCAGCAATATGTCTATGAGCTGTTTCTCGACGAGAATGGCGAGAAGATTTCCAAGACCAAGGGCAACGGCATCTCGGTCGAGGACTGGCTGGCCTATGCGCCTCAGGAAAGCCTGTCGCTGTTCCAGTTCCAGAAGCCGCGCGCGGCCAAGAAGCTGTATTTCGACGTGATCCCGAAGGCGGTCGATGAGTATCTGACTTTCCTGTCAAAGTACCCAGACGAGGAGCCGGCCCGCCAGGTCGAGAACCCTGTCTGGCATATCCATTCCGGCAATCCGCCGGCGGGCGACACGCCGGTGTCGTTTGCGCTTCTGCTGAACCTCGTCAGCGCGGCGAATACGGAAACGAAGGATCAGCTCTGGGATTTCATTTCGCGCTATGCGCCAGAGGCAAGCGCCGAGAGCCATCCTCTGCTCGACCAGCTCGCTGGCTATGCGATCCGCTATTATGCGGACTTCGTGAAGCCGACCAAAACCTATCGGGGACCAGACGAGAAAGAACGCGCGGCCATGCAGGATTTCGCAGAGCGGCTTCGCGGCTGGGACGGACCTGCAGATGGCGAGGCCTTGCAGAATCTCACCTTCGAGATCGGAAAGATGCACGATTTCGAGAATCTGCGCGACTGGTTCAAGGCCCTGTACGAAGTGCTGCTTGGCCAGAGCCAGGGCCCGCGCTTTGGCGGTTTTGCTGCCCTCTACGGCGTTCAGGAAACGGCCAAGCTCATTGAGGATGCACTGGCGCGGGATACGGAATCGATCAAGTGATGCGCGCATGAAAGCGCTCATCCTGCCGACCGTCTCGCTCTTTGCTCTTACCGGCTGCCTTGCTGCCAGCGTCGCTGGCGCGACCGTTGGCGTCATTGGCAGCGGCGTCGAACTGGCTGGAAAGACGGTCTACTATACCGGCAAAGGCGCCGTCGGCCTCGTGTCTGGTGGCGATAGCGTCCCCATCACGGTTGCCGAGGACATTGGCGATATCGAGCGCGGCCGCCTCAAGCTGACCGTACGGTTTCGCGACCGGGGTGAAATGTATGCAAGCGACCGGGTCATCCCGGCGCGCAGGCTTGAAGATGAGCTGGATGCCCTGTCCGAGCGCGACGATGTCGTCGATGTGTTTATTGACCGCCCCTAGACCCTCACCGGTTAACCAATAATTCCCGGCTTTTTTCGAGGCCAGCCTTAAACTTTTGTCCGCACATCTGACGCGGGCAAAAGATGGGGGGCAGGTCATGCGAATACTGATCGCCGCTGCGCTTGCGGGCGCGTCAATGACATCTGGATGTACGGTCGCCAAGGTGACGGGCCAGGCAGCCGCCCTGCCCTTCAAGGGGGCCTATCATGGCACGCGGGCGGCGGGCACTGGCCTCTACTATACAGGACGCGGCGCCTATGCCGTCGGCAAAGGGGCTTACCGTGTCGGCAAGGTGCCTGTGCAGGTTGCCGACGGTGTTCTGGACACGACCGGCCGCGTCCTCACACTCACCATCATGACGCTGAATGCCGCTGGTCAGATGAGCGCCATCAGCAAGGATATCGCTGCTGCTTCCCTCTATACAGAGCTCGCCGCCATTGAGCGCAGCGCGGGCGTTGTTGAAGTCATCGTCGAACTTGCGAGCTCATAAAAAAGGCCGCCCCATTACGGGAGCGGCCTTTGTTGTGTTGAGCTGGTAGCGCGCCTATTCGGCGGCAATCAGCGTCTGTTTCTGTTTCGGCATGCCGCCTTCCGGCCAGTTCTTCATGAGCTCTTCCTCATGACCCTTCGCCGCTTCGACGGACGCTTCCTTGACGTGGCCATAGCCACGGATTTCGTCCGGGATAGATGCAATGGCGACGGCAAGCTCATGGTTCTTCCTGGTCAGCTTGCCTGACATCGAGGCGACGCGCTCCAGATAGGTATCGCGCAGGCCGCGCTCCATTTTGCGCTCTTCGGTATAGCCAAACGGATCGAAGGCTGTTCCACGAAGGCTTTTGAACCGGCGCATAATCTTGAAGACGGTCTTCATCCACGGGCCGAAGGGCTTTTTCTTCAGGTGGCCGTTGGAGTCCTTCTTCGCGATGAGCGGCGGTGCCATCAGATATTTGATCTTGCCACCATGGAAGGTTTCGCGAAGCTTCTTCTCGAACGTGCCATCTGTGTGGAGGCGCGCGACCTCATACTCATCCTTGTAGGCCATCAGCTTGAACGCGAACTTCGCCACAGCCGTGGTGAAGCCCTCGCCCAGACCTGCGGCTTCTTCATCCCTGCGGACTTTTGCGACGAGGTCGCGGTACTTCTGCGCATAGGCACCGTTCTGGTAAGCGGTCAGGCGGTCGGCGCGGTTCTCGATCAGCTCATCGAGCGTCATCGGTTTCACGTCGCCGCGCGGGTCTGAGGTCGTTTCGAGACGGTCAGGGTCAACAGCGGCGATCCGGCCGACGTCGAACGCCTTCATGTTCTCTTCGATCTTCACGCCGTTCAGCTTGATTGCGCGGTAAAGGCCCCGAAGCGAGACGGGGATATAACCCTTCTGCCAGGCAAAGCCGATCATGACCATATTGGTGTAGATCGCATCATTCAGATAACCGAGCGCAAGGGATTCTGCATCGATCGAGCCGAACTCCTTAGCCTGCCGTTTCACCCGAGCCGCGAGAAGCTGGCTCTCGAATGTCTTTGACCGGTCACGAATGAACTCGCTGGTCGGTGTGACATCCGCATTCGCGGTGACGTGCGTGCGGCCGACATCCATGAGCGAGATGGCGTCGCCGCCAGCTGCCACGACGAGGTCGCAGCCGATGATGGCGTCGCAGGAGGCAGGTGGCACCCGGCCGGTCGAGATCATGTCTGGCTCTTTGGCAAAGCGCAGGTGCGAGAGCACGGGCCCGCCTTTCTGGGCGAGGCCGGTCATGTCCAGCGACGAGGCAGCATTGCCATCCACATGCGCGGCCATGGCAAGAACAGACGCGACGGTTGTCACACCCGTTCCACCAACGCCGGTGAACAGGACGTTCCACGGCTGGGCCACGGGTGGCAGGTCTGGAAGCGGCAGGTCTGACGCGTCCACCTCAAGAACAGGTGCATCCTCGGCCGCAAAATGCGCGTCCGTGATGGTCACGAAGCTTGGGCAGAAGCCGCGCAGGCATGAGAGGTCGGTGTTGCAGGTCGACTGGTTGATGCGGCGCTTGCGGCCAAGCTCGGTCTCGACGGGCTCAACCGACAGGCAGTTCGATTTGATCGAACAGTCACCGCAGCCTTCGCAGACTTCCTGATTGATCATCACGCGGACGCGGTCCGGCTCACGCAGGCCGCGCTTGGAGCGGCGGCGCTTTTCGGTGGCGCAGACCTGATCATAGATCATGACCGAAACGCCTTTGGTATCGCGCAGCATTTTCTGCACGTCATCAAGCTCTTCGCGGTCATAGATTTTGACAGAGCGCGGCAAGCCTTTGACCCCTGCATAGCGGGTGGGGTCTTCAGTGACGACGACGATGGTCTTGACGCCTTCGGCCTCAACCTGCTGGGCGATATCGACCGGCGTCTGACCAGACTCGACGGTCTGGCCGCCCGTCATGGCGACCGCATCATTGTAGAGGATCTTGTAGGTCATGTTCGCGCCAGAGGTGACAGCGGCACGGATGGCAAGCGAGCCAGAGTGCGAATAGGTGCCGTCGCCAAGATTGACGAACATATGGTCTTCTTCAGTGGCAAAATACTGGCCGATCCAGGCAACGCCTTCGCCGCCCATCTGGCTGGTCATGTCGGTTTTGCGGTCCGGCATGAAGTTCGCCATATAGTGGCAACCAATACCCGCAAGCGCGCGCGAGCCTTCTGGCACCGTGGTTGAGGTATTGTGCGGGCAGCCCGAGCAATAATGCGGCGAGCGCACGGTTGGCGATGCGTTCGATATTGCCGCCTGACCGGCCGCCCCAACGCGTTCGAAATAGCGCTCGGCTGGCGCGCGGTCCCAGTCGCCCGGCACGGCGCCCATAAGGGCCTGCGCCATTTCAGGCACGGGAATGGACGAGACCTGGCTCAAGAGCTGTTTGCCGAACCGGTCCTTCTTGCCCTCAATATATGGGCGCTCATTATCCGGCAGGCTGTAGAGAACCGAGCGAAGCTGTTCTTCGATCAGCGGGCGCTTGTGCTCGATGACCAGAACGCGTTCGAGGCCTTTGCAGAACTCACGGATACGCGTTGGCTCCAGCGGCCATGGCATGGCGACCTTGAAGACGCTGATACCAAGACGGCCCGCCTCTTCTGGCGTCAGACCAATCGCGGCCAGCGCTTCAAAGATATCGCGGGCGGCCTGGCCGGTCGTGATAATGCCGACGCGGGGGCGCGGCGACGGGATCAGCACGTGATCCAAGTGGTTCGCGCGGACCCAGGCCTGAGCAGCCGGAAGCTTCACCTCGCGCAGGCGGCGCTCCTTTTCGATCGGATTGTCGCCGCGGCGCATATGGACGCCGGCTTCGGGAAACTCGAATTCAGGCGTGATCAGTTTGAGACGGTTCAGCGTGACGTCGACGACAGCGCCGGAATCCATCGTGTCGGCCAACGCGATCAGCGAAGACCAGGCGCCGGAAAAGCGGCTCATCGCCCAGCCATGGATACCGTAGTCGAGGACGTCCTGAATGGAGGCGGGGTTGAGAACAGGGATCTCAGCGTCGCGCATCGCATATTCGGATTGGGACGGAAGCGTTGAGGATTTACAGGTGTGGTCGTCGCCGCAGATGGCGAGGACACCGCCGAGGCGGGAGCTGCCTGCGGCATTGGCATGCTTGAATGCGTCGCCTGAGCGGTCTACGCCCGGCGCCTTGCCGTACCAGATGCCAAACAGACCATCGCGTTTGGCGCCCGGGAAGAGACCCAGCTGCTGAGAGCCCCAGACAGCGGTCGCGCCGAGATCTTCATTGAGGCCTTCCCAAAACTCGATGTCATACTTATCCAGCCACTTGCCGGCGGCGCGCAATTGCTGGTCATATCCGCCAAGCGGCGAGCCGCGATAACCAGAGATAAAACCGCCCGTATTATGGCCTGCTGCAAGGTCCAGGCGCCTCTGATCAAGCGGCAGGCGAACGAGCGCCTGAATGCCGGTCATATAGGCATGGCCCTCGACAAGATCGTATTTATCGTTCAGCGTGACTTCGCGGTGTTCCAAGGAACGCCTCCCATAAAAATCGTTAAGCCATATTATTTGCATTTTTTGTCGAAAATGCTTGCCCTTATTGCCGTATATAGCGTAAGAACAGGCAAGTTGTTCCAGAATACTGTATGAACAGGGAGAAAAATTGCCCCAGTCACTTGATGCCATCGACGCCAAAATTCTGGACCTGATTCAGAAGGACGCTGCCCTGTCAGTCGCAGAAATCGCGGACCGTGTCGGGTTGTCTTCCTCACCCTGCTGGCGCCGCATCAAGCGGATGGAAGAGGCGGGCATCATTCAGGGCCGGGTCACCCTGCTAGACCGCGACGCGCTCGGCCTCGGCTTCGAGGTCGTGGCAAGTGTGAAACTCGCGCTTCCGAGCAAGGAAAACCTCGCAAAATTCGAGCAGCTTGTCCAGAAATGGAGCGAGGTCCTCGAATGCATGACGGTGACGGGTGCGGTCGACTATGTGATCCGGATCACGACAACCGACATGCATGCCTATGACACGTTCCTGCGCGAGAAACTGCTCGGCTCTGGCCTCGTTTCCGATGTGCAGTCGCGCATCGTGATCAACATCGCAAAACGCACGACCGCCCTGCCGCTTGGCCTTGTCAGCGATTACGTCCCGGCCAGCTAGAATGGCAGGCGCGGCCCGCCTGCTTGTTCTATTCGTGCTGATGCCCCTTGCCGTGACCGGCGCGCATGCCAGCCCCATCACCGAACACTGGCTTCAGACGCAAGTCGATGAGGTGCGTGCAGCACATGACGTCGTCGCTCTCGGGGCAGGCATAGCGGTGAGCGATGGCGCGCCCATCGTCGCTGTTTCAGGGACCGTCTCAAAAAGCGAGGACACTCTGGTTGCAGAGGACGACGCCTGGCATATCGGATCGAACACGAAAGCTCTGACCGCGCTGCTTTATGCCAGGCTGGTCGAAGACGAACGCGCCTCATGGGACGCCGGCCTCGTCGATCTGTTCGGCCCAGACCTAGGCGATATCGACCCGGCCTGGACCTCGATCACAGTGAGAGACCTGTTCGCCCATCGCTCTGGCGTCGGTCAGATTGGGCCGATGTGGCTTCTGGCGCGCCACAATGACGACGCCGCCCTGCCCGAACAGCGGTTCGAGACCGCCAGATCACGGCTGGCCGAGCCACCGCGCGCCAAGCCCGGCGCGTTTGAGTACAGCAATCTCAATTACATCATCGCCGGCGCCGCCATCGAGATCATCACGGGGATGAGCTGGGAGGACGCCTTTCGCGAAATTCTTCTGGTGGATGGTGACGCGAACTTAGCCGATGGCTGGGGCTTTGGTCCGCCGCAGACCGGACCGGTCGGACATAAGCGGAACCTCTTGGGCATGAAAACGCCGGCGGGGCGGGGCGCGAGCGCGGATAATCCCGGGGCGCTTGGTCCTGCCGGAACCGCTCATGCACCACTGGCGAGCCACGTCCTCCTGCTGCAGCAATTTCTTTATGAAGACGGCGAACTGATGACAGATGCGACGCGCCAGACATTGCTTTCGCCGTGGCCGGACGAGACGGCCGATTATGCATTGGGATGGGGGGTCGGGGAGCGAGACAGCCTTGGCAGGATATTTGCCCATCAAGGCTCAAACACTATGTGGCTCTCGCATGCAGAGCTGGTCCCTTCCAAGGACGCCGTCTTTGTCGTCAACGCCAATGAGTTTTCGGATGCGTCCAGAAAAGCCGTCGGCGAACTCGTCGGCAGGATCGAGACCCGTCTGGCTGAAGAAAGCGATTGAGGCGTCAGATTGCAGGCGCGATCACTCGGGTCACATGACCGTCGGAGCGGTTGAGCGTCCTTGCTTCGCCGCCCGGCCAGACCTGAAGACGGGTTTCCATCATCGGCGTGTCCGTATTGCCGCCAAAGAGCGCTTCTGACTCATAGGATAGCCAGGCGAGCGGCGCGTCGGCAGTGGCTTTTTCGCCATGTGCGGCGATCGTGCTCATGATCTGGCCGATCACATCGCGCGGCGGATAGATCAGGAAAACCGAGTGGAAGACGACGGTAAGGCTGTTCTTCGGACGGGCGCTTAGCTTGCGCGCGATCCAGTCCGCCGCATCTGCCTTTTCAACGCGGATGCCGGTCTTCTGCGCAAGACGCACGGCCGCATCGAGGCGCGACAGACGCTCTTTCTGATCTGGCCACGTATAACATTTAAGCCGCGTGATCTGGTCGGGATCGCTCAGATCGAACGGTGACAGGTCGCACGCGGCCCGGCTTTCGACACGCGGCTGCGCCGATAGATGCTGCGGCGGGTCCATCTGCCAGTCAGTGCTGACGGTCACGCCGCTCGTTTCACGGGTCAGTCGTTGCCAGGTAGACGTCGAGTAGGAGTAGCGGTCCCAGTTCTGGTTGAGACCGGCGCTCGCACCCAGCTCCAGAAGGTGCATCGGCATATCAAAGCGGTGCGCAAGCTCCAGAAAGCCCGGCAGGAGCGCGATGCAGCGGCGGGTTTCGTTCGTCTGGGGCGGGCTTTCCAGAAAGCGTGTGACCCAGTCCCCGTTCCCGGCGAGCCAATCACGCGCAACCGGCCAGACTGTCTTCATCGACCAGCCGGGGTTTTGCGCGGGGTACTCAGCCGCAAGCTTCGGCGCGCGGCCGATCAGCGTCGCATGATGGAGGCAGCCGGCCAGCCGCAGCGCAAGTGCGTCCTTGCGCGGATTTGTCGGCCAGTCAGAAACAAGGCTGGCGACAATGCCGCCAGCCTCGAAATCTTCAGCAAAGGCAAGACAAAGGTCTGCCGTAAAGGGCGAGCCCAGAGCCCGGCACCAGTCCGCCTGCTCGCGGAAATGGTCCGGGATAATGGTTTCGCCGAGCAATGCGGGCCTAGGTGCGCTCGACACACATGGCGATGCCTTCACCCCCGCCGATGCAGAGCGAGGCAACGCCCTTCTTGACGTCGCGGTCTTCCATCGCCGCCAGAAGCGTCACGAGAATACGCGCCCCGGACGCCCCGATCGGGTGCCCCATCGCGCAGGCGCCGCCATGCACGTTCACGATGTCGTGGCTGATGCCCATTTCCTTCATCGCGATCATCGGGACGACGGCAAAGGCTTCATTGATCTCCCACAGGTCGACATCATCCTTGGTCCAGCCGGCTTTCTCGAGCGCCTTCTTCATTGCTGGCACGGGGGCCGTGGTGAAATATTCCGGCTCATGCGCGTGGCTGGAAGACGAGACGATCTTCGCGATTGGCTTGAGGCCGCGTTTTTCAGCCTCGGACTGGCGCATCAGGACGAGCGCAGCGGCGCCGTCAGAGATGGCCGATGCGTTTGCCGCGGTGACCGTGCCGTCCTTGTTGAAGGCAGGCTTCAGGGTTGGGATCTTGTCCGGGCGTGCCGTGCGTGGAAGCTCATCGGTGTCGACCGTGACGTCGCCCTTGCGGGTTTTCATCGTGACAGGGGCGATCTCGCGCTTGAACTTGCCGCCTTCGGTCGCCTTCTTGGCACGATCGAGCGTTTCGAGCGCATAGGCATCCTGCTGCTCACGGGTGAACTGGTACTCGCGCGCGATCATGTCAGCGAAATTACCCATCGGCCCGCCTGCATAGGCGTCTTCCAGACCGTCGGTCGCCATGTGGTCCTTCATGCCGGCCGCGCCGTATTTGTGGCCCTTGCGAAGATCGACGAGGTGCGGCGCATTGGTCATCGACTCCATGCCGCCGGCCACGATGATGTTTGCATTTCCAGCCGCAATCGCATTGGCGCCCATGACCGCAGCCTGAAGGCCGGAGCCGCACATCTTGTTGATCGTGGTCGCTTCGGTGCCTTTGTCGAGACCTGCCTTGATCGCAGCCTGACGGGCCGGGGCCTGACCCTGACCGGCCGGCAGGCAGTTGCCCATGATGATTTCATTGACGTCGGTCTCAGAGAGCTTGGCCTCGTTCGAGGCGGCTTTGACGGCGATCGCGCCAAGCTCGTTCGCGGACATGCCGGCAAGGTCACCGAGCAGGCCACCCATGGGCGTGCGGGACATACCTACGATTACTACGGGATCATCAGCCATCTATTCCTCCGGGCTCATTTCTGTCGTCTTTTGCGTGTGCGAAGAAATGCGCCCCAGCCGACGCAGCGTCAAGCCCAAATACCCCCAGGCCATGAGGTCAATGCCGCCAAGAAACTTGTATCCGAACACCTTGCCCGAATAAGACCGCGCCCACATGTTGTGGGCGAGCATAGAAACAATTCCCGGGAGGATATTATCATGGCCGACACACTTCCAGACGCATTCCGCCAGCTGCGCACGCTTGTTACAGAAGACGGCAAGCTGAAGCTCTCTCTCGACAAGGTTGCGATGCCGACACCGGGCGAAGGCGACATCGTGATCCGCGTCGAAGCAACGCCGATCAACCCGTCCGACCTTGGTCTTCTTGTCGGGGCTGCCGATCTTTCGACACTCAAGAATGAGGGCAGCAAGGACGACCCGAAGCTCGTCGCAAATATCTCCGGCGCTGGCATGCGGGCCATGCAGGCCCGTGTCGGCCAGTCGCTCGGCGTAGGCAATGAAGGCGCCGGCACTGTTGTGGCAGCAGGATCGTCCGATGCCGCGCAAGCTCTTATGGGCAAGAAGGTAACCGGTCTCGGCGGTGAGTTTTACGGCGAATACCGGATGCTCAACGTGGCCCAGGTCATGGAACTGCCGGAAGACGCATCGGCCCGCGATGGGGCGTCCTGCTTCGTCAATCCGCTGACCGCGCTGTCGTTTCCCGAAACGATGCGGATGGAAGGCCACAAAGCGCTGATCCATACCGCAGCTGCCTCGAACCTCGGCCAGATGCTCAACAAGATCTGCATCGCCGACGGCGTTGATCTGGTGAACATCGTGCGTAAGCCCGAGCAGGAGAAAATCCTGCGCGACATCGGCGCCAAACACATCGTCAACTCCTCCAGTGACACCTTTATGGAAGATCTGATCGCAGCGATCGCGGAGACAAAAGCGACGCTTGCCTTCGATGCTGTTGGCGGTGGACCGCTGGCTGGCCAGTTGCTGACGGCGATGGAAGCGGCCGCGAATATGGGCGCCGAATATAGCCGCTATGGCTCAGCCGATCCCAAGCATGTCTATATCTATGGACGCCTGGACCTCAGCCCGACCATGATCCCGCCGGGTGTCGGCATGGCCTGGAGCGCTGGCGGCTATCTCCTGACCTACTTCCTGCAGAAAATCGGCTCTGAAGGCCGCGAGAAACTGCGCAAGCGGGTGATGGATGAGCTGAAGACCACGTTTGCCAGCCACTATACCGATGAAATTTCGCTTGCAGACGCGCTCGATCCGGAAACGCTGAAACGCTATGACGCCAAGAAGACCGGCGAGAAATTCCTGATCAACCCGACGCTCTAGCGAAGTTATTCCGTCCTTGCTGCAGCCCTGTTCTCTTCCGGTGTGCGGATGCGTATTCGCACACTGCCGAGGGCGGGGCTGACAACTTCAAACTCATCGCCAGATTTCATGCCCTCAGGGTAGGCTGTACACGTCTCGGATGTGGCCAGGCTGGATGTGCTGCAGAGGCGCGCCCCATCTAACCGGTAGGTGCCTTCAAATTTCGTTCCCGCAGCCTCGCCCGAGAAGCTGCCATCCTCATTATAGTCGATCTGGATGACGTGGCCCTGCGTGGTCATGACAACGCCGTCCCGCATAACGAAATAGAGCGTATCGATTGATGGCGATTGCGCCGAAACGCCGACCGCCAGAATCGCGGTCGTGAAGGAGATGCATAGCAATCGAAGCACGGGGAAACGGTTCCTGACGGTTGAGCGGGTAAAGGCTATCATGACGGCAGGCTTTTCCAAGCCAGGTAAGCTAGCGAACGCGCTGGGGTGATGACTGATCCAGGGCAATGGCGCAATCAATGATGTCGATCAGTTCGTCATCTATCTCCGAAAGGTCTCGCACCTTCACATGGCGGAGCGCCTTTCCGCTGCCTTCGATACGCCCGCAGAAGTCCGCAGCAAGCCGGGCGCCTGACCATAGCTGCAGGTTGCAATGATGGGCATGGGCGATGACCGAAATTACGCGCTCATTACCAGACCAGCAGGGCGCGCCCCACGCCACTGTCGCAATCAGACCCGGCCCTCTGGACGGAACGATCCGCGCGAGTTCTTCGACAATCTCCTTCATCGGACCGGAGAGCCGGTCAAAATAGGATTGAACTGCCTGGGGCAACGGCATGTCGGTCTTCCTTCTGGCCCACCTCCTTGTGTGTGAGGCGCGCCATGAAAAACAGAAGTAGGCGAAGAAGAAAAGTAATTTGGCACAAGACCCGCAGATTTTGTTGCAGTCAAAAGTAAAAAGGGCGGACCATTATGGCCCGCCCTCTTCTCATTTCATTCCGGATCGCTTGTTGCGATTTACCAGATGCGGATCCGCTGTTCCGGGGGCAGGTAAAGCACGTCGGTCTCTGCCACGTCGAAGGCGTCATACCACTCATCGAAATTGCGGACGATGCCGTTGACGCGATACTCCGGCGGCGAATGCGGATCGGTCAGAAGCTGGTTGCGCTTTGCTTCGTCACGATACTTCGCGCGCCAGACCTGTCCCCAGGCCATGAAGAAGCGCTGGTCGCCGGTATAGCCATCGATCACAGGTGCCTGCTCATCATCGCTGACAGTCCCATCGCCGTTCGCATCCAGGCTGATCTGGTAAGCCCGATAGGCAAGCGACAGACCGCCAAGGTCGCCAATGTTCTCACCAAGGGTCAGGCGGCCATTTACGCATGGTTCGCCTTCTGCCAGCGGGCAGTACTGGTTGTACTGTTCGACGAGCGCCGAGGTGAGCTCATCGAATGATGTGCGGTCGCTCTCGGTCCACCAGTTCGCGAGGACGCCGTCGCCATTATACTTGGAGCCCTGATCGTCAAAGCCATGGCCCATTTCGTGGCCGATGACGCCGCCAATGGCGCCGTAATTGACCGCCGGGTCAGCGTCGACATTGAAGAATGGTGGCTGCAGGATGGCGGCCGGGAAGACGATCTCGTTATAGCCTGGATTGTAATAGGCGTTCACGGTCTGAGGGGTCATGAACCACTCATTGCGATCGGGCTCTTCATTCAGACGGTCGAGATTGTCCTGAAGTGACCAGCGTGCGGCATTGACGGCGTTCTCAAACGCATTGTCCGTCATCTCTAGACCGTCATAGGTCTCGAACTTGTCTGGATAGCCGATCTTCGGATTGAACTTGTCGAGCTTTTCGCGCGCCTGTTCACGCGTTTCCGCGCCCATCCATTCGAGGTCTTCGAGATTGGCGTGCATTGCAGCGCGAAGGTTGGCGACCAGCTCGTCCATGCGCTCCTTGTTCTCTGCCGGGAAGTGACGGTCGACATAGACCTGACCGATAGCCTCGCCCAGCGTCCCCCCAACGGCGGAGACAGCCCGTTTCCAGCGCGGACGCTGTTCAGGCTGGCCGCTGAGCGTCGTGCCGTAAAAGGCGAAGTTCGCATCATCGATTTCGGACGGCAGCACTGAGGCATAGTTCGAGATCAGGTGGGCGGCGAGATAGGCTTTCCACGTGTCGAGGTCTGCGGTGTTTGCGAGTTCAAAAGCCGCCGGGATACCGGCACCAAGCTTGTTGGCATCTTCCTGCGTCAGACCTGCGGACGCAATTTCCTCTGCCGTCGGCGGAACTTCGGTGACCAGAAACTCCTCTTCGTCGCTCACGCCAAGCTTCTCCAGCGCTGCGGCAAGCGGGAAGTCGCCTGCGAGAGCGAGAAGCTCATCGCGGGTCAGCTTGTTGTAGGTGACTTCAGGGTTCCGGCTGACGGCCCGGTCCCAATCGGCTGCGGCAAGCTCTGTTTCGAGTGCCAGAACATCTGCGGCTTTCTGTTCAGCATCGTCATAGCCAGCCTGGTCGAGAAGGAAGGTCAGGAGCTCTTCATACTTCGTGCGGATCTCAACCGACTTCTCATCGTCTTTCAGATAATATTCGCGATCAGGCAGGCCGAGACCGCCCATCGACATCTGGAAAATATAGTCGTCAGGGTTCTTGTCATCGACCCAGACAAAGCCATTGATCGGCGACGAAAAGCCCGGCGACATGAAGACGTCTGCCAGCGTCTCGCGATCTTCGATTGCGGCGATCCGGTCGAGATAAGGCTGCGCCGGGGCGAGACCTGCAGCCTCAATGGCGTCGGTGTTCATAAAGGCGTTGTAGAAGGCCGCGACCTTACCTTCAGGCGTATCAATCGGTGGCTCTTCCGCGGCGAGGTCTTCGATGATGAAGCGGGTTTGCTGCTCGGACTTTTCGCGCAGCAGGTCGAAAGCGCCGTAGCGGGTCTTGTCGGCAGGCAGTTCGAATTTATCGAACCAGTCCCCGCTTACATACATGAAGAAGTTGTCGCCTGGCGCAACGTCCTTGTCCATCGAGCTGGCATCGATGCCCCAGCTGCCCCAGAAGTCTGGTGAAGTCGTCTCGACCACGCGCTGAGACGTCTCGGCACCTTCAGCTGAAACCTCAGCAGACGTGTCTCCCGATGCAGGCGCGCCTTCGGCTTCCTGCGCCGCGCAGCCACCAAGAAGTGCGGCCGCTGCCACGCTCGATAAAAGCAATCTCATATATCGTTCTCCGTAATGCTTCATTCCAGTATTGCACGCTGCAGGGGATAATCCAGCCGCATCAGGCGCACACCAAGGCAATTTTATTCTGCCGGCTGCGGCCGGTGGCCCCGGCTTGTGCCGATGAGTTCTTCCTCATCGATATTGGCTTCGCCATCATAGCTCTCGCCGATCTGGCGATAGGGCCGACCACCCCAGGTCCAGCGGAAGATACGTCCAACTTCGCAGCCAATCGCATAGAGCGCCGGCACCAGCAACAGAGATACAAAGAGCGCGAATGCGACGGCTGATCCGAGGGAGACGACCATCGGCTTGAGGAACTGTGCCTGCACCGACTTCTGGGCGATCATGGGCAGGATCCCGACAAAGGTCGTCACAGATGTCAGCAGAATAGGCCGGAAGCGCGAAACGCCGGCGTCCACGATGGCCTGAAGTGCCCCTGCCCCTTCTGCGCGTCGACGGTTGATATAATCGACAAGCACAAGGTTATCATTGATCACGACGCCGGCCGCAGCCCCGATCCCGAACATCGAGAACAGCGCCATTGGCACACCAAACCCAAGATGCCCAAAGACGGCCCCCGCATATCCGAACGGGATGGCAATCATAAGCAAGAGCGGTTGCGAATAGGACTGGAAGGCGATGGCCAGCAGAATATACATCGACACGAAAGCGATGATGTATAGCGAGATGATATCGCTGAAGAATTCCTGCTCGCTTTCGATATCACCAACCGCGCCGCGGGTAACCGTTGGGTACTTTTTGGCAAAGTCCGGCCAGAAATTCTGCTCCATATCGGCATTGATTGTTGCGCGCGTGCCATCGCCAACAAGGTCGGCAAAGACGGTCACCGACCTCATCCGTTCACGGCGGAGGATGCGATCAATCCCCGGTGCAAAGGAGATTTCCGCGACCTGCTCAAGCGGGATTTCACGTCCATCGCCTGTCCGGATTCTGAGATCGCTCAGGCTGTCGATGGATTCGCGGGTTTCCTTTGGATATCGCACCATGACGCGCACATCGTCGCCATCGCGGGGCAGACGCTGGGCCTCGATGCCATAATAGGCAGCACGCACCTGTGAGGTCACGTCGCCAAGGGTCACGCCGAGCGAAGTCGCACCGGGCTTGAGGTCAATCCGGATCTCCTGCGCCGCCGAGGACAGATTATCACTGATGTCGAAGGCTTGCTCATATGTCGCCAACTGGATTTTCACATCTTCTGCGGCCCGCCGAAGAAGATCGAGATCGTCATTGTTGATGGCATAGCGGATCGAGTTGTTGGCGTTGTTGATGGTGAACTGGAAATTCACTTCTTCGGCGTCAGGCACCTCACCAAAATTCGCGCGGATTTCGTCAGCGATCTCTTTTGTGGAGACGCCGTCCGGGCGTTCCTGCGGCGGAAGCAGGCCAATCCATGACTGGACGTTGCCTTCGCTTGCGACGATTGAGATGTCGCTGATCATGTGGCGGTCACCGAGCTCTGGATACCGCTCATCGAACGTCTCGCGCGACTGCTCAACGGCCAGGCGAAGCTGGTCACGCACCTGTAGTGAACGCGATTGCGGCGACCCGTCCGGCAAGTCGACACGAACCTGGACCAGGTCATCCTCGATCTGCGGCATGAAACGGAAAGGGACGATGTTCTGCTGGACCAGAAGGACGGCGATCACGAATAGGGACGTGAAGAAAGACAGCGTCACATAGCGATACTTGACTGCGTATTCGAGAAGCGGCCGGTAGACCCGATTCGCAAAGGTGACGAGGCTGTCGGCGATACGCTGCTGAACAAGCATCAGCTTGCCGGCAGGGCCGTCGAACTTTTGCGGCTTCATGTGCGAGAGGTGCGACGGCAGGATGAACATCGACTCGATGAGGGAGAAGGCCAGCGCTGCGACGACCACATAGGTAATCTGGGCGGTGAACTGGCGCTCCGGGCCTGGAATGAAGGCCCACGGCGCAAACATGATCATTGTGGTCAGGACGCCAAACACAACGGGCTTCAGAACGAGCTGCGTGCCGATCGTGGATGCGCCCAGCCCCTGCTGCCGGCCGCTTTCGACTTCCTTGTGAATATTCTCACCCACGACGATGGCGTCATCGACGACCACACCGATCACGAGCAGAACCGCAAATAACGACAGGAAGTTCAGAGAAACACCAAACAGCGGCAGGAGCATGATGCCGCCAGCGAATGCCGTGCCGATGCCGACCGTGACCCACAGCGCCACGACCGGACGCAGGAACAGGATCAGAATGATCATGACCAGGAACATGCCCTGAAAGGCTGCCGAGCTGATCGTGTCCATCCGGCCCTTGTAGATTTCAGACATGTCGAACAGCACGTCCATGCGCAGGCCTTCCGGCAGCGCATCCGGCCCGCGGCCGCTATTGGCCCGCTCGACGAAGTCATGGATGTTGTCGGAGTAGAGAACGATATCCATTCTCTCGGGCTGGTTGACCATGATGAAGGCCGTCGGCTCTCCATTATAGGTCGCATCGAGATCGCCATCGACGAAGCCGTCAACGACGTTGGCGACGTCGCGGATGCGGATCGTGCCAAATTCTGCGCTCTGGCGAATGACGATGTTCTCGAAATCCTCTCGCGTATCGGCGAGCTGGCGCGCCTGGATAGCGACGGTCCCCGTTTCGGTGCGGACCGTGCCGCCGGATGAGTTTATCGAAGAGCTGCGGACAGCAGCGGCAACTTCGGTGAAAGTCATGTTGTAGCGACGAAGCGCTGCCTCGGAGACCTCAATCGAAACTTCTTCGCCGAGCGTGCCCTGCACCTGAGCAAGCTCACCACCTTCAAGAAGCGCAATTTTATCGCGCATCTCTTCGGTGTAAAACTTCAATGTGCCCGGATCGACATCGCCGTGAAGAGCAAGGCCCATGAACTGATTATTGGCACTCCAGCGGCTCACCTGAGCCGGGAACGCCGATTGCGGCAGGTTGGAGATCGTATCGACGCGGCGCTTCACCTCGTCGACGAACTCATCGACATCGGTATCGAGCTCTGTTTCGAGATTGATGTAACCAACGCCTTCGCGCGCCACTCCTGTCAGCCGCTTGAGACCATCAATGTCGGCGACAACTTCTTCAAGCCGGACAACGATCTGGTCTTCGACATCCTGCGGCGAGGCGCCGGGCCACGCGATCGAGACACTGGCACCATTCCAGTCGCCAGCCGGGAACGCTTCCTTCTCCAGGCTGAGAAACCCGAAAATACCGCCGACAAAAGCAATGACCATAAGAAGGTTCGCGGCAATGCCGTTCCTGGCCCACCAGGCGACTATTCCATTCATTGCGAGGCCCCCTCGGTTTCACCGGCGACTTGTGCGGCGTTCTCATCTTCGGTTTCTTCGTCCGTCGCCGTCTTCCGCGGGGTCCGCGGCTCCAGCGAGCCATCCGGCATGCGCTCGACGACCTGAATGCTCATCCCGTCAAATGCGGCCTGGATCGGTGACACGATCGCGTATTCGCCGTCTTCGACGCCACTTGAGACATAGGCGCCTTCATCGGTGCTGTAGATGACGTCGACAGTGCGGATTTCCAGCTTCCCATTCGGCCCGTCGCCGATGAAGACACGGTCAACACCGCGAAGGGCCGAGCGCGGGATACGGACGACGTCCTCGATCCGGCGGCCATCGATTTGCGCATCCACGAAAAGACCAGGCGCCATCGGGACGCCATCATCTGCGCCGGCGCCGTATGGGTCTTCCAGCTCTGCGATGACGTTGATGAGGCGGGTTTGCGGGTTAAGCGCAGCAGATGTCCGCTTCACGCGGCCTATCCACTCACGGCGCTCACCGGCAACATTGGTCGAAAAGACGACCTGCGGGCCTGGCTGTTCTTCGGTTTCAGCAAAGGCGAGCGGCAGGCCTGTCCGGCCAAGCTCTTCATCGGAAAGCGGAAGGGACACTTCCACAACGTCTGTGGCGAATATGGTGCCGAGCGCCTGACCCGGGCTAACGAACTGGCCAAGGTCGGCGCTGCGCTCCCGCACGCGGCCCGAGAAAGGCGCGGTAATCGCGGTCCGGTTCAGCGCAAGCTGGACGTCGGCCAGTTGCGCCTTGGCCGAATTGAGGTTGGCCTCGGCTTCAGCCAGCTGAGGTTCGCGGCGGGCGAGCGGGCTGGCATCTTCAATACCGAGATCTTCAATGTCCTGTTGTGCAAGCTCAGCCTCGGCGCGCTCACGGGCCAGCGCCTGTTCAGCTGAGGCAACACCAGAGCGCGCGCGGGTCACGCCAAGCTCATAGTCTGCGGCCTCAAGGCGAACCAGGACCTGCCCCTGGCGAATGAAGCCACCGTCAACAAAGTCCGGCGAAACATAGGAGACTCGACCTGAAATCTGCGGGGCAACGACGATCTGGCGCTTGGGGCGCACTTCACCCTGAACGTTCACCTTCAGATCAAGCGCAGTCCGCTCCGCCGCTTCCGCAAAAACCGACAGGCCACGAGGCTGCTCGTCTGCCCGCTCTACTGGCGGCTTGAAAATACTTGTCAGGACAAACCCGCCGCCGACAAGGACAACGAGAACGAGGACTGGCAACACAATGGCAATGATACGCTTCATGGGAGGTCTCTGTTTTCGACTCTTATATATCAGGTTCGGAGGCTTCAGGCCCCTCTGTAACCGCACCGCCAATGGCAAGATGGAATGCGATGCGATTTGAAACGCGTGCTGACCGTGCCGCAATCAGATTACTTTCGGCATTCAGTCTACGTGTCTGGGCATCGATCAGATTGAAAATCGACACCAGGCCGTTGGTGTACTGGCGGGTCGCGAGCGCTTCAGCTTCATTCGCTTCTTCAAGGGCGCGGCGCTGTGCATCAACCTGAGTTGCAAGGAAGTCGTCGGCGGCGAGCGCATCCTCAACTTCGCGCCACGCGACCAGGACATCGCCAGCATAGGTCGCCAGCGCACTTTTGGCCCGTGCAATTGCAGCGTCCCGGTCAGCCCGAAGCGCGCCGCCATTGAAGACAGGTTGCGACAGGCTGGCAATCGCGTTTGCCGCGATACGAACCGGGTCGAATACATCCGCCAGATTTGTATCGCTCGTGCTCAGCGTCCCGCTCACGCTAAGGGTCGGCAGAAGCGCGAGGCGCGCTTGTTCAGCACGAAGCCCGGTAGCGACCAGCCGTGCCTCAGAAGCGGCGATGTCAGGCCGGCGCGACAGCAGCATAATTGGCGTACCGGCCGTCTCTATCGGGGCCAGATCCGGAAAAACAGCCGGGGCTTCGATCTCATCAGCAGGGTACCGGCCGAGTAGAATCTCCAGTCGCCGGGACGCGTTGCCGAGCGCCTGCCTGCGAGCCGCAATCGCCGCTTCGGCGGTGGCGCGGGCACTGCGGGCAGTGCGGACATCCAGCGCGTTCGCAAGGCCGCGCGCAAATCTGCGTTCTGTCAACGTAACGACACGGTCGCGTGCCTCATAGGTCGCGACAGCCACCCGCTCCTGGGCAAGCGCCTCATTCAGATCAGTCCAGGCAATAGCGGTTTGCGCAGCAAGGGAGAGGCGCACAGATGCAAGGTCAGCTTCGCTGGCAGCAAGGTCAGCTTCAGCTGCATCTATAGATGCCTGAATCCGGCCCCAGAAGTCGGCTGTCCAGCTCGCATCCGCGCGCAGGCCATATGACGGATCGGTGAACCGCTCATCCAGCACTTCGCTATAGGTCGAGGTTGCGCCAACAGAGCCGCCCACCGAAACGTTGGGCAGCGAGCGACCGTAGACCGAACGCGACTGGGCACGTGCAGCTTCGACAATGAAGTACTGGGCCCGAAGATCAGGATTGGCCTGAAGCGCTTCAGCGACCAGAGCCTCCATGACGGGGTCGCCGAACTGGGCGATCCAGTTGCCTGCTGGCAACTGCCCGGAAACGCCTGACTTCGCCCAGACTTTTGGCGCATCGGGCGCAGCCGGGAACACTGCGACCGGCTCGCCGGCCAGCTCCGTCATCGTCGGGAGACTGCTGCATCCTGTCGCCAAAAACAGGGCAAGAAGTGTGCCTTGGAACTTCATCCGATCCTCATTCCGTTCGATCGCAGCACTTAGCAGCGACTAGTTGACTGTCAACAAACAATTATCGATTTTCAATATCTATCTGCAGTATGTCGGTGACAAGCAGCTTCCTAGTCCTGAATGCTGACGCAAGACAGGTTCGACACTTGCCGCACGGCGCTTTTCTTGTTCTTGGAAATCTATGGCAATGCAGACTGCACACACAAAACAGAAGGCCTACCGTCGCACCGAACGCGCACGCGACTTTCTTGTGCTTGTCGTATCGGCGAGCACCCTTCTTGGCTTGCTGGTCCTCAGCGGTGCGCTTGGCTTTTTCGAAGGCCTGACGGCCGTGATCGTTCTATGCCTTGGGGCGCTTGCCTATTTTGTCGGATCCGCGCCGCCAGACATGAGGGATAGCCCGCTTGCGCTTGAGAGCAATGGCGAGGACACGTTGAAGTCCTCGGTCCGCTCGCTCATTCATGCCCTCCCCTTTCCAGCCTGTTATATCTCCGATGAAGGACGTATCGATTCGGCCAATCAGCGCATTACCGAGCTGTTCCGGATCAAGCAGACCGAAGGCGCCCTGAAGTCGGTTATCATCCGGCAGCCCGATGTCCTCGCCGCGACCGATCGCGTCGCCCGGACGGGCGCAAGCGAACGGGTGGAGTTCATGGCCGTGGACGGAGACGAGCTATGGCTCGCCCACCTGACGGCAGGCCCGGAGCCGGAAAGCGTGTTTATCGTCTTCGAGGACCGGACCGCCGTTCACCGCGCAGAGCGCGCGCGCGCTGACTTTCTCGCCAATGCCAGCCATGAGTTGCGCACGCCCCTGACAGCGCTTGCCGGTTTTATCGAGACCATGCGAGGGCCAGCGCGCGACGATCGGGAGTCCTGGGACGGCTTCCTGGAGATCATGCACAAACAGACCGATCGGATGCGTCACCTGGTATCAGACCTCCTTTCTCTTTCGCGCATCGAGTTCAGCGAACATCGCGCGCCCGACACAGTCATCGCCCTCGGCGATGTGCTGAGCCAGACCGTGATTGCCCTGCAGCCCCTGGCGGCGGAAAAGTCCATCCAGCTTTCCGTCAGCGGCCTCAGCACAGATGTCTCCGTCACCGCAAAGTGGGACGAGATTGCGCAAGTGGTGCAAAATCTTGTCGGCAACGCGCTCAAATACTCGCCGAAGGGCGGGCGCGTTACGGTCACCATGGGGACATCTCCCAGCATGACGGATGCGGCGATACTTGCGACCAGCCAGAACCGTGAGGCCGTTCGCTCGGTCTTGCTGCAACCGCGCGCGTCCGCAGAAGCCGCGGCCGCCTGGATCAGTGTCAGCGATTCAGGGCCGGGCATTGCGCGCCAGCATCTTTCCCGTCTCGGCGAGCGTTTTTACCGCGTCGATGAGAGCCGCGGCGGAGACATTGAGGGCACAGGCCTTGGCCTTGCAATCGTCAAACATATCATGGCGCGCCATCGCGGCGGGCTTGCAGTTGCAAGCAAGGAAAAAGAAGGTGCGAGCTTTGGCGTCTGGCTGCCGCGCCATGAGGCTGGGGTGGCTGCACCTGCGCGCAGCTGATGATGCGCCCGCCGGAGGAGCCAGATTATAGGCCGCCGCCGCGTAGCGCCCTGCGGATCATTCATCAGGACGATGACGTTGTCGTGGCGGACAAGCCGTCCGGGCTCTTGTCGGTCCCGGGACGCGGCGCTGCGCGGCAGATCTGCGCCCTTTCCCATCTGCGACAAATGTTCGGGCCTGTCCTTGATGTTCACCGGCTCGACATGGACACGTCCGGCCTTATCGTCTTCGCTCGAACCCCGGCCGCGCAGAGCCATCTCTCACGACAGTTTGAAGACCGGTCAGTGACCAAGGTGTATCATGCGTTGGTGGACGGTCGCCCTTCCGGCCAGGCCGGCGAAATCGAGCTTCCAATCGGTCGGCGC
Source organism: Henriciella marina DSM 19595 (assembly GCF_000376805.1). NCBI lineage: Bacteria > Pseudomonadati > Pseudomonadota > Alphaproteobacteria > Hyphomonadales > Hyphomonadaceae > Henriciella > Henriciella marina. The sequence goes on from NZ_AQXT01000002.1 coordinate 1,834,109, forward strand.
TGGGACGATCGGCCAAAGCGCTGCATCGACAGACTGGGCGGCAAGCCAGCTCTTACCAGATGGCAGATCCTCGAAACATACGAGACCTTCACGCGACTAGAACTGCGCCCGGTGACAGGGCGCACGCATCAGCTGCGCCTTCACCTCTCTGCCATCGGTCACCCCGTCCTGGGCGACAGGCTTTATGGCGACACCACGCGTGCAGCCCGGCTATGCCTTCACGCCAGCTGGCTGGAATTGACCCACCCATCAACGGGCGCGCGCCTTCATTTCGACGCCCCGGCAGGCTTCTGACTGCAGCTGAATCTGCGGGTTACCGTCTTGTGATCAGTATGTGTCACATATGTGTCAACCAGCCGCGCTAAGAGGCGCATAAAGCTTGTTATGGGTGCGTGGCGGAATGCTGGAGACCTTCGGACATCTGCCGGTGGCTTGGCTGCTTTTTGCAGTTCTCGCCGCGGCCGGCTTCATGGCGTTTTTTGTTGGTCGGACCCAGGCGGTCGCGCTCGCCAATGGGCGGACCGTACAGCTGAATTCGCAGCCAAATTATCACGGCTATTTCGTTGCCATGGCTACGATTGCGCCTGCGGCTATCATCCTGATTCTCTATGTCCTGTTCGGCGAATCGCTGGTGCGGGCTCAACTGGCAAGTGAACTGCCAGAGCGCATCCGCTCACTCGGTGAGCTTGAGCTTGGCCAGTATATTGACCGCATCTCCGAGCACGCCAGGCGCATCGACGCCGCCGCCACGGGAAACGCGCTGTTTGACGCCGCTTCGAAGCGCTTCACCGACCTTGTCGGCCTCTCGCGGATATTCGCCATCCTGCTGGCCCTTGCCGCCGCTGCCGGAGGGTTCTTCTTCGCGCGCAGCCGGCTCGGAACAGAGTTCCGCGCGCGGGCCCGGGTCGAGGATGGCATCAAGTTTATGCTGTTCCTCTGTGCGGCGATCGCGATCCTGACAACGGTCGGCATCGTCGCCAGCCTGCTGTTCGAAGCGCTGCGTTTCTTTTCGCGCGTCAGCGTCTTCAGCTTCCTGTTCGGGACCGAGTGGAACGCCCAGACGGGCGCTGATTTCGGCGCGATACCTCTCTTTTTTGGCACGTTCCTTATCGCCTTCCTCGCCATGCTGGTGGCGGCCCCGATCGGGCTTTATTCGGCGATCTATCTCTCTGAATATGCAAGCCCGCGTGTCCGCGGCGTGGTCAAGCCAATCCTGGAATTGCTCGCCGGTATTCCGACAGTCGTCTATGGCTTCTTCGCCCTGCAATTTGTCGCGCCGCTCGTTCGGAGCGGCGCAACCTGGATCAACGGGCTCCCCTTTGTCCCGGATGGCTTGCTTGCCGCGCAGCCGACAAGCGCGCTCGCCGCAGGTCTCGTCATGGGCATCATGATCATCCCGTTCGTTTCCTCATTGTCAGATGATGTCATCAATTCTGTTCCGCAGACGCTGCGCGATGGGGCGTATGCGATGGGGGCGACAAAGTCCGAAACGGTCAAGCAGGTGGTGATGCCGGCAGCCCTGCCCGGTGTGATCGCCGCGCTCCTTCTGGCTGTTTCCCGCGCCATTGGCGAGACCATGATCGTTGTCATGGCGGCCGGTCAGCGCGCACAGATCACGGGCGACCCGACAGCTGACCTCACGACCATCACGGTTCAGATCGTGGCCCTGCTGACCGGTGACACAGAGTTTGACAGTGCCAAGACGCTTTCAGCCTTCGCCCTCGGTTTCGTTCTCTTCATCGTCACGCTGATCTTTAACCTCATCGCGCTTCGCGTGGTCCAGAAGTACAGGGAAAAGTATGAGTAGCCCGACTTCAGATACGCCAGTCACGGGCACCTTTGTCACCGAAGAGGCACTCAAGCGGCTGAAAAAGCGCCACGCGGCCGAGACGCGGTTCAAGCTGTATGGTCAGCTCGCGATCGGGACGGCCATCGTTGCGCTGATCGCCCTGCTTGTCTCGATCTTTGGACAGGCAAGCACCGCCTTTTCCCGTTACGTCCTGACCTATGATCTCAATATTAAAGCCAGCTATATCGACCCAGAGGGCGCGCGCGATCCCCAATTGATCGAACGCAATGTCAGCGGCTTCAACCTGATGCTGCAGGATCAGCTGTCTGATGAGTTCCTGTCGGACAATCCAGGCCGCACCATCCAGCGCGAGCTCTATGGACTCTTTACCAGGCTCGCCGTCCTGCCGATCGCGCAGCAAACGTCCGAGGCCCTGGAAACGATCGGCACCGAGCAGGTTTTCAATGTCGCGCTCGCCGATGATATCGATCTTTTTCTGAAGGGCGGCGTCAGCGCGCGCAAATCAGTGGACCTCGGCGAAGCAGATAGTCTGTCAGGCGCGGCCGGGTCCGGCGTGACCCTCACACTCGGCTCAGCGGCTGCGGCCGAAAAGCTCCGCTCAACGATGCGTGAGCTCAGCCGGGAGGATGTCGATGAGGCGACAGCTGACGCCCTCATCAAGGTCGGCGAAACCTGGTACCGGATGGAAAGCGCCAATGGCGAGACAGTCTCGCTGACCTATCTTGCCGGTTCGCAGACCCTGCCCGCGTCTGGCGCGGATATCGACGCGCTTGTCCTCGCGCAGAGTCAGGAAAACCGTACCGTCACCGACCGGCAGATCGCCTGGACCATGATCCTGAAAGACCAAGGCCGGATCAAGTCGGTCCTGAACACGTCGCTCTTCACCAATTCCGACAGTACCTACCCGGAACTCGCAGGCACAGCGGCTGCCATTTTCGGCTCGCTTCTGACGATGGCTGTCACCGCCATGCTCTCCATTCCAGTTGGCATATTCGCGGCTGTCTATCTGGAAGAGTTTGCGCCGAAGAACCGCCTTACCGCCCTTATTGAAGTGAACATCAATAATCTTGCTGCGGTGCCCTCGATCGTCTTCGGCCTGCTTGGCGCGGCGGTTTTCATCAATTTTCTGGGCCTGCCCCGATCCGTGCCCCTGGTCGGGGGCCTCGTGCTTGGCCTGCTTGTGCTGCCCACCGTTATTATCGCGTCGCGCGCCGCGCTGACAGCCGTGCCGCCATCGATCAGGACCGCTGCACTGGGCGTCGGCGCATCAAAGACACAGTCGGTCTTCCACCATGTTCTGCCACTGGCCGCGCCTGGTATCCTGACCGGCGCCATCATCGGTATGGCCCGCGCGCTTGGTGAGACAGCACCGCTTCTGCTGATTGGCATGGTGGCCTTCGTTGCAGAAGTACCTGATGGGCCAATGGATGAGTCGACGGTCCTGCCCGTTCTGATTTACAAGTGGTCGACAGGCGCCGAACGCGCATGGGAGCCACAGACGGCAGCCGCTATTATCGTGCTGCTCGTCTTCCTGGTTCTCATGAACCTGTTCGCAATCATCTTGCGACGCCGCTTTGAGAGGAGATGGTAGAAATGGACGGAAATATGGAACACTTCACCCAGACCAGATCGTCCGCCGCCGAAAAAGGCGCTGCCCACCCGATCAAGGTCGATTGCCAGAATATCGACGTTTATTACGGCGACAAACAGGCCATCGAGGACATCTCGCTGGAAATCGAGGACCGGTCGGTTACCTCATTCATCGGCCCGTCAGGCTGTGGCAAGTCCACATTCCTGCGCTGTATCAACCGGATGAATGACACGATCGAGACGGCCAAGGTGACCGGCAAGATCTACATGGACGGGGCCAATATCAACGATCCTTCGATCGACCCGGTCCTGCTGCGGTCACGCGTCGGCATGGTGTTCCAGAAGCCGAACCCGTTCCCGAAGTCGATCTATGACAATATCGCCTATGGCCCTCGCATTCACGGCCTCGCCTCCGGCAAGGCTGAGCTTGATGAGATCGTCGAGAAGTCACTGCGCAAGGCCGGCCTCTGGGAAGAAGTCAAAGACCGGCTTCCGGCGCCTGGCACAGGTCTCTCCGGCGGCCAGCAGCAACGCCTCTGTATTGCACGCGCCATTGCGGTGAACCCGGAAGTCATCCTTATGGACGAGCCATGCTCTGCGCTCGATCCGATCGCAACGGCCAAGATCGAAGAGCTTATCGACGAGCTTCGTGAACGCTATTGTATCGTGATCGTGACGCACTCGATGCAACAGGCCGCCCGCGTTTCACAGAAGACGGCGTTCTTTCACCTCGGCAAGCTGATAGAGTATGGTGACACCGAGAGAATATTTACCAATCCCGAGCACGGCCGCACCCAAGACTACATCACTGGCCGCATCGGTTAAGCGGCAAAGAGATAGAAGCAGATGCCCGACCATATTGTTACAGCCTTCACAGATGAACTAGAGCACCTCTCCGCCAACCTCCTTCGAATGGGCGGGCTGGCAGAGAGCATGATCATGGATGCGAGCCGCGCCGTCGCAACGTTCGATCTTGAACTTGCCCGCGACGTCATCAAGCGCGACCGCTCAATCGATGAGCTTGAGGTCGAAGCCGAGAAGGCCATCATCCGGATCATCGCCCTTCGCCATCCGATGGCGACCGACCTTCGCGCCGTTCTGGGTGCCATGAAGCTTGCCGGCGACATCGAACGGATCGGCGATCTTTGCAAGAATATCGCGAAACGCTGTCTTGAGCTGACCGGCGACGAAAACCGCGCTGCCGTGAAGGGCATCGAACGCATGTCGCGTGCCGTCTCACATCAGCTTCAGATGGCGCTCGACTGCTATCTGCGTCAGGACATCGAAGCCGCGAAGATGGTGCTCGATATGGATGACGATATCGACGACCATTACACCTCGCTCTTCCGCGAAACGCTGACCTATATGATGGAAGACCCACGCCAGATCGGGTCCAACACGCACCTCATTTTCATGGCGAAGAACCTTGAACGTATCGGAGATCACGCCACCAATATCGCCAAGGCTGTCTATTATATGGTGACCGGTGAAGCGACGACCGGGGCCAAGCTTGAATCCCGGCTGGCAGAAGATGGAGACCAGCGTTGAAGCCTTTCGTCCTGATTGCTGAAGATGAGAAAGCAGTCGCTGAACTGCTCCGCTACAATCTGGAACGCGAAGGATACGACACCGCCGTTGCGCCCGATGGCGACGAAGCGATGCTATTGCTGGAAGAGCGCCTGCCAGATCTGGTGCTTCTGGACTGGATGCTGCCAAAAGTGCCCGGCATCGAAGTCTGTCGCCGCATCCGCTCGAAATCGGAAACGGCCAACCTCCCGGTTATCATGCTGACGGCCAGGTCAGAGGAAACCGACCGAATTCGCGGGCTCGACACGGGCGCCGATGATTATGTCACCAAGCCGTTCTCCACGACCGAGCTGATGGCCCGTGTCCGCGCTGTCCTGAGGCGTATCCGTCCGGCTCTTGTCGACGACAAGGTGACAGTTGGTGACATCGCCATCGACCGGACGACCCACACGGTCAGCCGCAATGGCGAGGAAATTCATCTCGGCCCGACCGAATTTCGCCTGCTCGACTATTTTGTCCAGCATCCAGGCCGCGTCTTCTCACGTGAGCAGCTGCTGGACGGGGTCTGGGGCTCTGACGTCTATGTCGAGGTTCGCACGGTCGATGTGCATGTCGGTCGGCTTCGCAAGGCCCTGATGAGCAATGGCGGAGACGACCCAATTCGCACCGTTCGCGCTGCTGGTTATTCGCTCCGCTCGAACTAGGCTTCTGTCTGAGCGGCCAGGCCGGGAAAAATATTGTCGTCACCGGTTCCGGGGCCAATGCGAATTGGCAAGATATGCCGCTGGCCGAGGACTAATGTGCGACAAACTCAATCCGGGAGACTAACCCATGCGCATTGGTGTGCCGACTGAAATCAAGAAGCAGGAATCGCGGGTCGGTCTGACGCCAGAAAGCGTCGGCGATCTGGTCAACTCTGGCCATGAGGTCTTTGTTCAGCAAGGCGCAGGCCTCGGCTCGGGGTTCGCCGATAGCGACTATACCGATGTTGGGGCGAAAATCGTTGCTGACGCGGACGCTGTGTTCAAGTCTGCCGAACTGATCGTGAAGGTGAAGGAACCCCAGCCGAAAGAAACCGCGCGCCTTACGCCAGAACATACGCTCTTCACCTATCTGCACCTCGCCCCCGATCCTGTTCAGGCCAAGGGTCTGATCGAGTCCGGGTGTACGGCGATTGCCTATGAAACCGTGACCGAGCCAGCAGGCGGCCTGCCACTACTGCGCCCGATGAGCCAGGTTGCCGGGCGTATGTCGATGCAGGTGGCCGCCTGGGCCCTGATGCGGACCAAGCGCGGCCGCGGCCTGCTGCTCGGCGGTGTACCGGGCACACAGCCTGCCAAGGTCATCATCGTGGGTGGCGGTGTTTCCGGCACGAACGCCGCAGAGATTGCAGTCGGCATGCGCGCGGATGTGACGGTGTTCGACCGCAACAATAACCGCCTCGCCGAACTGGACGCCCAGTTCAATGGCCTTGTGAAGACGATGTTCTCCACCAAGGCGGCGCTGGATGCGGCCGTGAAGGAAGCTGACCTCGTCATCGGCGCCGTCCTGATACCGGGCGCATCAGCCCCAAAGCTCATTTCCCGCGAACAGTTGAAGACGATGAAGCCGGGCGCTGTGCTCGTCGATATTGCCATCGATCAGGGCGGTTGTTTCGAGACATCAAAGCCAACCACGCATGAAGACCCGATCTATGACGTCGACGGCATCCTGCATTACTGCGTGGCGAACATGCCGGGCGCAGTTCCGCGCACATCGACCTATGCGCTGAATAACGCCACCTTGCCTTTCGTCCTGCAGATTGCCAACAAGGGCACGCACGCGGCGCTGAACTCAAACCCGCATCTGGCAAACGGTCTCACCGTCGCTGAAGGCCACATTACGCATGAGCCTGTCGCAGCAGATCTCGGCATGACCTACAAGCTGCCAGACTGGTTCAAGCCGCAAGGCTAAACGCCTACATCGCGCGAAGCGCCGTTAGCAGCTCATTGAGATCGGGCGGCAGCGGCGCTTCGGCGAACACGTCTTCACCTGTGACGGGGTGCAAAAATCCGAGACTTGCGGCGTGAAGCGCCTGTCGGTTGAAACTGCGCGCCAGCGTCGTCGCTTTCAAGAAAGCATCGCCAGACCCATAGGCCTTGATGCCCCGATTGCGTCCATAGGTCGGATCGCCGATCAACGGCGCGCCGATATGCGCGAGGTGGACACGGATCTGATGCGTGCGGCCTGTCTCAAGCCTGCATTCGATCAGCGCAGCGGCCGGCAGGCCTGCGCCTTTGTCCAGCTCACCAAACCTTTCTTTCGCCTTGTAGTGGGTAACGGCATGGCGGCCCTCTTCGCTGTCTTCATCGCGGATGACAGCCATTTTCTTGCGATCCGCCGTTGACCGACCGATCCGGGTATCAACAGTCCCGACGAGCGGGCGCGGTGCGCCGCGCGTTACGGCAAGATAGGTTCGATCAATATCGTGGTCCTTGAAAAGATTTGAGAGGCCAGCATGGGCGCTTTCCGTTTTTGCGACGGCCAGAACCCCCGTCGTGCCCTTGTCGATGCGGTGAACGATGCCGGGGCGTTCGACCCCGCCGATACCCGGCAGCTGACCTGCACAATGGTAAAGCAGCGCATTGACCAGCGTCCCTTGCCAGCTGCCCGGAGCCGGATGAACGGCCATGCCGGAAGGCTTGTTCACCAGCAACAGGTGCTCATCCTCAAACAGGATATCCAGCGGGATATTTTCGGGCTCTGGCGTGGCGGGCACAGGCGCCGGCATATCCAACGTATAGGTCTCTCCCGGTATAACGCCGGCTTTCGGATCGTCTGCGAGACGGCCGTTCACGCTGACGGCGCCCTCCTTGATCAGCGTTTTCGCCCGTGAGCGCGATAGCTCCGGCAAGGCTTCTGAAAGGAAACGGTCGAGGCGTGTGCCCTGGTCTTCCGGGCTTGGTGTCGCGGTCAATGTGCTCATCGGCTCAGCTTATAGACCTTGTTTCGTGGAGTCGTCATGATCGCGCGGTAATGAGGAAAAAGAGATTCGGGAGGAGTGTTTCGTGAGTAAGATTTCAAGACGTCATTTTCTGAGCTTCAGCGCTGGCGCCGCCGGCCTGGCGGCCTGCGCAACGGAAGGCGGAGACAACCCTCTGGCCGATACGCGACCCGCTTATGCCGGGTCGGCGACCTTCGAGCATGGGGTCGCGTCAGGTGATCCGATGAGCGACCGCGTTATCCTCTGGACGCGTGTGACGCCAGCCAATGAAGAAAACACCGCACCGATCCCTGTGAACCTTCTGGTGGCGCGCGATGCAGACATGACCGCCATCGTCAGCCAGGCCTTGACCGAAGCCGCCCCGGGCCGCGACTTCACGGTAAAAATCGATACCGACGGCCTAGAGCCTGACTCAGTCTACTATTACCAGTTCACGGCGCAGACGCGTGACGGCACGATCACATCGCCTGTTGGGCGCACGAAAACGGCAGCAGCCTCCGGCAAGCCGCCACTAAAGTTCGCCGTCGTCTCCTGTTCGAATTTTCCGTTCGGCTATTTCAATGTCTATGACGCCATCTCCAAGCGCGCGGACCTCGACGCCGTCATTCACCTTGGTGACTACATCTACGAGTATGGCGTAGATGGATATGGCGGTCAGATCGGCCAGCAGATCGGCCGCAATCATGAACCGCAAATGGAAATCGTGACGCTTGGCGACTACCGCATGCGTCACGCCCAGTACAAAAACGATCCGATGCTCCAGGCCGCACACGCCGTTGCGCCATGGCTCTGCACCTGGGACGACCATGAGAGCACGAACAACTCATACCGGACCGGCGCTGAAAACCATCAAGCCGAGACAGAAGGCAATTGGAGCGACCGCAAGCAGGCTGCCGTTCAGGCCTATCTGGAATGGATGCCGGTGCGCGATCCAGAAGCCGGACGCGCCCTTGGCGGCATCTACCGCCAATTCTCATTCGGCGACACGGCAACGATTTTTTGCCTGGAATCCCGCCTCACCGGCCGCTCCGACGAAATATCATGGGGCGCAGAACTGGCGGGCGTCGCGCCAGAAGCTGTCCCGGCCAAGGCCGAGGAGGTCATGGGCCGCGTCAACGACGAAAATCGCACCATGCTGGGACGCGTGCAGGAAAGCTGGCTGACCGACGAACTCCAGTCTTCGGTGCGCGGGGGCAAGGCGTGGCAGGTCCTCGCCAACCAGGTGATCATGGCCAAGGTGCGCGCACCGAACATGATGGAAACGCTGAGCGCCGAGCAAAGGGCGGCCCAGAGCGGCTATGTCGCGCAGATGATCCCGTTCAGCCAGATGGGCCTGCCCTTCAACCTCGATGCCTGGGACGGGTTTCCAGCCGCACGTGAACGCCTCTACAGCTCGGTTGCCGCCTCCGGGGCACGGCTCATCACGCTCACTGGCGATACGCACACCTCGTGGGCAAACACGCTCCATGACGCGTCAGGTGATCTTCGCGGGGTCGAGTTCGGCTGTACGTCTGTCACCTCGCCAGGTCTTGGCACTTATGTGAAGGATGTGCCCGACCTTGGCGATCAGTTCACCGAAGCCAATGACGACATCGCCTGGCACAAGACCGATGGCCACGGCTACACGCTGGTCACCCTGACAGGCGACGAAGTCACGTCCGAATTCGTTGAAGTCTCAGACATTCTGGACACGTCGTACACGACGCAGTCCATTGCGAGCTTCCGCGCCCAGCGGACCGACAGCGGCGTGACGCCACTCGAACGCGCTTAACCGCGTCCCCGATAGGTCGGAACACCGGTATCCGGCACATAGAGGTCTTCTGGCGGACGCCCGGTCTGCCAGAAGACATCGATAGGAATGCCCCCACGCGGGTACCAGTAGCCGCAGATACGCATCCAGGTCGGCGCCAGCAGGTCCTGCAAGCGCTTGCCAATGGCCACGGTGCAGTCCTCATGGAAGGCGCCGTGATTGCGGAATGACGTCATATAGAGCTTCAAGCTCTTGCTCTCGACCAGCCACTCACCCGGGGCATAATCGATGACGATATGCGCAAAGTCAGGTTGGCCTGTGACCGGGCAGAGCGAGGTGAATTCCGGCACCGTGAAACGGGCGAGGTAAACCGTGCCCGCGTGCGGATTTTGGACCCGCTCCAGTTCAGCCTCTTCTGGAGACGCCGGAATGGTGCTCTGTCCGCCGAGTTGATCAAGTCCGCTATAGATGTTTTCGCCCATCGATCAGAACCCTCCAAAGCGTGGCAACAGGCCAAAGCTGAGCGCCATATAGGTCGCATAGGACAGAAGCAAAACTGCCCCTTCCCAGCGCGCCAGCTTGCGCCCGGTATAGGCAAACAGCACCAGCAGGAACACGGAAAGCGCCAGCGCGCCCATGTCCTGCGCCGTTACGAGACTGGTCATCTCGCCATACTCCATTGCACTGACATCGACCGGGGCATCGGCAGCAGGCTCCCTGGACGTGATGAGGCTGAACGGGAAAACGGCTGCTGAAACGCCCATGATGCCAAGGATATTGAAGATGTTCGAGCCAATGACATTGCCGAGAGCGACATCTGCCTTGCCTTTGAGCGCGGATACGACGGAGGTAACCAGTTCCGGCAGACTGGTTCCGATGGCGACGATGGAGAGCCCGATGACCGTCTCCGAAATGCCGAAAACCCGGGCGAGGTCTGAACCGCCAGACACAAGAAAACGCGCGCCGAGAATGACGCCTGCAATGCCGCCAAGCGCAAACAGGATCGAAAGCCAGAAAGGCTCGGTCGTCTCGACCACTTCGGCTTCGCTAGAATGAAGAGCGCCCGCCGCAGAGTTACGTCGCCGATCGAGCACCACGGACACCACCAGGTACACCGCCAGCACACCAAGAAAAACCAGGCCCGTGAGGCGCGTGAACCCGTCAATCCAGATCACGGCAGCGAAAAGCGCTGTGACAGCAACCATGAAAAGTCCATCACGGGCCAGCGCTCTCGGATCTGTGACAATCGGTGAAATCAGACAGGCTGCGCCGATGACAAGCAGCACATTGGCAATGTTGGAGCCGATGACATTACCGATGGAGATACCCACCGACCCGTCGGAGAGGGCCTGAAGGCTGGTCACGAGCTCCGGCATTGAGGTGCCGAACCCGACAAGTGTGAGGCCGATCAGAAGCTCTGACATGCCGAGCCTGCGCGCAACGCCGACCGATCCGCGCACGAGAAACTCCCCGCCCGCGAAGAGGAGGACCAGCCCACCAATAATCAGTAGGACCATGATCGTCATAAGCGCTCAATTCCCAGCCAACCGGCATTTTCCATTGCGCGGCGAACCTATTTCGCGCGCAATTCCCTTACGGGATGAAACCGCTACACTGGTCGCTTGAATGAAAAGGAAAATCAATGAGTCTTGCACGGCCCGCCCCGCTCCTCGCTGTCATCCTGTTTGCAGCCGGATGTGCCGGATCGCCCAATGCAGGCTCACCAGCCAGTCCGATGGAGTCGGCATCGACGAGTATCGAAGCTGTGGTCCGCGCACAGGCGGAGGCTTGGAACCGCGGCGATATAGAAAACTTCATGCAGGGCTACTGGCCGTCACCAGAGCTTCGCTTTGCGTCAGGCGGCACAGTAACGCGCGGGTTCGAGCAGACGCTTGATCGCTACGAGACCCGCTATGCGTCTCGCGAAGCGATGGGAAAGCTCTCATTCTCCGAGCTTGAAACCGTGCAGCTTTCGGAAGATGCCGCAGTATTGCACGGGCGCTGGCAGTTGCAGCGCACATCGGACGCGCCGAGTGGCCTTCTCACGCTCGTATTCCGAAAAATGGATGGCGAGTGGCAGATCATCAGTGACACCACGACCTCGGCTGACTGATTGCGCATCATCGCTTGCTCCGACATAGGAAGAGCAGTGGTCTAAAGACGTGGAGGGGACATGGCGCGCGCGACGCTGGATCTGGAAACACATGCATCCCAGCTCGAAGCGGCAATCGAGAGCATCTGGTTTCGCAATCTGGTCACCGCGCTGATCATTGTGAACGCGATCATTCTCGGCATTCTGACCTATCAGAACAGACTGCCGGGTACACTCGTAACAGCTCTCAACGCCGCCGACCGGGCGATTACTTACATATTCGCTGTCGAGATTCTTCTGAAACTCACCGTCTACAGGTTCCAGTTCTTCAGGTCGGGCTGGAACTGGTTCGATTTCATCGTGGTCGGCATTTCCATCCTGCCGGGAAGCGAGGCGTTCTCTGTGCTTCGGGCGCTGCGCGTCCTGCGGGTGCTGCGCCTCTTACATGTCGTGCCCATGATGAAGCGCATCACCGAAGCGCTTTTGAAGGCGCTGCCTGGGATGGGCGCTATCGTCGCGGTGCTCGCGCTGCTGACCTATGTCTACGCCGTCATGGCGACGGACCTGTACGGCGATACCGACAATGAAGAAGTGCTGCAGCTCTTCGGAGACCTGCCAAGCTCTGCCTTCTCGCTGTTTCAGGTGATGACGATGGATGGTTGGCGCTTCGAAGTCGTTCAAAAAGTGATCGATGACGGCCACCCCTGGGCGTGGCTTTTCTTCATGACCTTCATCTTCATCGCGAGCTTTGCCGTGCTCAACCTCTTCATTGCTCTTGTGGTCGAGGCACTTGCGGCCGAGCAGAAGGCGGCCACCGAAGAGCTGCTGGAAGACATTGAGGAGGATGTTGAACATGCCGGCGAGGACCGCGACGAGATGCTGAAACTTCTCTCCTCGATCAGGACTGAAATGGCGGAGCTGCGGGCAGCCCTCACCCAGCAGGACAGGCCGGAAGACTCCACGTAATAGAGGGAAATTCTCACAAAGGCGTAATGTTTATTGTTGGCAATTATGAGTATAGGTCACTGTTTACAGCCCCTGATCGGATTATACTGACACCTTCATGAGCCTTTGGCAGATGCTCATCGATGGCGGAAAGCGCCTCTTTGACCCCGACTCGACCGAAGAGCCGTCCGGGGCTGAGCAGGGCTGCGCGCCTGATCCGAACGATGTGGGCTTCACAGCCGCTGTCATCGGTCTCAGCGCAAAGATGGCGGCAGCCGATGGCCGGGTCAGCGACGCGGAAGTCATGATGTTTTCGCGCATCTTCCGGGCAGCGCCCGAAGATGCCGCCCAGGTCCGCCGCGTCTTCAGCATCGCCAAGCAGACCGTCCGCGGCTACGAAGCCTATGCCCGCAAGATCGGCCGAAAGTACAGCGCCAGGCCCTGCCTGCTTGAAGGTGTCCTGGACGGGCTCTTCATGATCGCAGGCGCTGACGGCGTCGTGACAGACGATGAGCTGCAATATCTGCGCACCGTTGCCGACAGTTTTGGTTTTGACGAGAGCACCTTCCGGCGCATCCGGGCAAGCCATCTCGGGCCCGATCGCCACGACCCCTATCATATTCTTGGCGTCTCCCATGACGCTGCGTTTGACGATATAAAGCGCGCCTATCGCCGCCTCATGGCGGACAATCATCCGGATCGGCTTGTCGGCAATGGGGCGCCGCGCGAGTTTGAACTTGCCGCCCATGACAAGGCTGCCGCGATCACCGGCGCCTATGCACGCATCCGTGCAGAACGGGGTCTGATTGCGGCAAATTAGAGCTTTCCACCGCTCAGAGATTGATTCTGAAGCGTACTGGCTTCACATTCGAGTGCAGGAGACACGCACATGACAGCAGCCCGCACCCCTATTTCGGCCGATCTTGTATTGGGTCGCATCGTTTACACCCTGCGCCAGGCCGCACGCTGGATGCTCAAGGGTCTGCTCGCCATCGCGATTGTTTTCATGGCCGGCGTTATCGCCGTTATTACCGCAGCGGCCGGTCTGTTCATTGCCGCTGTTGCCGTTCTGCTCAAACTGACCACAGGCAAGTCCGCGCCGCGCCGTCCGCAATATGCAGGTGGTGAAACAAACGAGAGCGGAATCACGCTGGAAGCCCACCGTACCGCACGCGGTTGGACCGTAGAACCGCGCTAGCGTTTAGCCGGCCGGAACTTCAGCTTCCGAAAACACTTGCCTGCGCCTTGAACGCGCCGGCGTCCACGACATTGCGCAAGCTCTCCCCCCTCAGAAAGCTGGACAGGTTCTCGAGGAACTGTTCGTCATTGCGCCGTTCCGTGCCCTCGGTTGTCGAGGCTGTGTGCGGCGTCACCGTCACGCCAGGATGGCTCCACAGCGCACTCTCTTCTGGCAATGGCTCCTGACGCGTCACGTCCAGAGAAGCGTGTCCGGGTCTGCCCTTGTCGAGCGCCGCCAGCAGGGCTGTCTCGTCGACCAGTGGGCCGCGTCCGACATTGAGGAAAAGGCTGCCGGGCGACATCGCGGCAAAGAACGCCTCATTGGCCATATCTTCGGTTTCAGATGTCAGCGGACAGCAGAGCAGCACCGCATCGGCCGCCCCGACGTCTTCGGGCGACAGGTGGTCAGGGTGGATCATGTGATCGGCAAAAGGTGAGACAGCGCTCGACCGGCGCACCCCTGTCACATGCGCCCCAAGGCCTTTCAGCCGCCGTCCGACATTTTCCCCGATATGGCCAAATCCATAGATTAGCCATCTCGTCTCACCGACTTCCCTGAACGGTATCTTTTTCCAGTCCCGGTCGGCCTGCTTCTGGCGCCGGGCGGCACCGGCGCCAAAATAGTCGAAAGCCGCCCAGAGCACCCATTCAGCAATCGCGTGCGCCTGCACATGGCTCACAGTGTAGATCTCGGCCTTCTCGCCCACCTTCTGCAGGAACTCATTATCGAGGCCGGCGGCATTGGACTGAAACCATGAGAGCGGCGCGGCTGAATAGACCGCCTTTGCAAACTCGCGGACCGCAGGACTGAAAAACGAATCCGTGTTGCCATAGGCAATGACACCCTGGCTGCCTTCCTTGCCCCAAGGCCGCCCGAATTCAGAGCTATCACTGAGTGCGTGAGGTGCTATTTGTTCAGCCAGCGGCTTGAGACGCTCCTCCAGCCGGGAGAATGTCTTTTCATGAATCAGAAGATCGTACACGTCCTGCTCCCGGCCTTGTTTGGGTTTGCCTTACTGCCACTCCAGAGCGCCCATGGCCAGTATCAGCCCGAAGGGGAATACGCCGATGTGCGCAGCCAGGACTATCTTCGCGATGTCGTGGCGCTCGCATCGACGCTTGGCTCTGCCCATGCGTTACGGGTGCTCTGCAATGGCCGCAATGACCAGTACTGGCGCAGCTATATGCAAGAACTGCTCGGCCTGGAGGCCCCCTATCAGGGGCGGCTGAGATCCTCGATGGTTGACGCGTTCAACTCCGCCTACTCGGTCGAAGCGGCGCGTCGAAATTCCTGCGATCAGGGCGCTATTTCGGCGGAAAAAGTCTATGCATCGACCGGTGAGCGCCTTGCCAATGCACTGGTGCAGGCAAACCTGCCTGAAGGGGTGCGAGAGAGTGATCAGGGCGATGACGACTAGTCGTCCCGCTTGATGCGCGCCTTGCCGCGGCCAATTGCCAGCGCCTTTACCGCGCCGCGAAAGGTGCGGACCTCCTGGGTGGTCCACTGCCCTCTGATGAATGCGTTCCGCAAATTCCGCGTCATGAGCGGGGTCTTGTCTGGCGGATGGAAATAGCCAGCGCGCTCTAATTCGTACTCGAAATGCTCAAACATGCCGAAGAGGGCTTCTCTGCTCGCCACGTCGCTCACGCCAGCCTGTGCGCCCTCGAACCGTCCCTCTTGCCCGGCTGCTTCGCCCCAGGCATGCGCAAAAACGATGACGGCCTGTGAGAGGTTGAGGGAGGCGAACGCCTTGTTGACCGGATAGGTCATGATCGCATCGCAAAGCGCCACATGATCATTGGACAGGCCCTGGGCCTCATTGCCGAACATTACACCAACCGAAGAGGCCTGCTGCGCGATAAGATCCACCGCGCCGCTTGCGTTGGTGACCGGTTTTTCCATGCCGCGCGGGCGGGCCGTCGCGGCAACCAGATAGCCCAGGTCGGCGCAGGCGGCTTCCACGCTGTCATAAGTGGTGACAGAAACCCCCGCCTCAAACGCGCCCGCCGACAGAGGCTCTGCCGCCGGATTGGGCCAGCCATCTCGCGGCGCGGCAATGCGCAGTTCGGTCAGGCCGAAATTCAGCATGGCACGCGCCGTCGCGCCGATATTCTCTCCGAGCTGCGGCTCAGCCAGAATGATAACAGGGTCCTTCGTCATTCCTCTGAATAGTCTGGCCAGTCGAGCCGGCTCAAGCGTCCGTTGGCGGTAAACTGCGGTTTGAGCCCGGCATCTTCCAGCAGCGCCCGCAAGGCCGCGCGCGGCTTGTCGAGGTCGTCTTCAACGAGGGCACGCACCCGCTCACGCTGGGCAGGCGCCGCCCCCAGCAATTGAAGCGTTGTGAAATAGACCTGGCTGTCCACGGTCTTGTCCGGTGTGCGGGACGCCCAGTCGCTGAGCGCATCCCAGAACCCGAACAGGTTTCGCTGGGCGAGGTAACCATCCGTCGCCAGCGCTATAAAATCGCCGCAGGCATAGGTGCCTGACACCGCGCCGCGTTCAATCGCGGTTTCAAGAGGCCCGCCCTCCAGCGTCGTCACGCAATCTTCAAATGCCCCTTCATAGACAGACGACAGGAAAGCCTCCGGTGACTGCATCTGCGATGCGATCAATTGATAAGCGATCGAATTGGCAAACCCGCTCTGGATCCATGAGGCCTCAGGCCCACCAAAAACGATACCATCCCGGGTCTGGAACAGACCGACCAGTTCGCGGATCGTGTACCAGTGCAGATAGGCGAGCGCGTCACTGTTCGGCGAAGCAAAGCCCTGACCGCCAAGTTCGAGCATGATCTGGCTGTCGAGCACGCTTCCATGCAGCGAGAGCCCCTGCGCCTCTCCGCCCTTATAGGCAATAATCAGAGAGATATCGTCGTTGAGATCGCTGCCCCAGTTCGCTTCGAGCAATTTCAGGAAACCCTCAAAGGCGTCTGGCAGGTTCGATTCGATCCAGTCCGGCAGATAGGGATCGGCCAGCATACTGAAGCCTTCATAGGCCTCGAATTCACCATCGCCGATATAGAGGTATTGATCGCGCACCCTTGCGGTCAGACTGTCTTCGGCTGCCTGCTGGCTATTCATCACCGGACCATCGGCGATCACCGTGATATCAGTGATCAGCCCAGAAGAGGCGGCGGCGTCGATATTTCCTTCAAGCGCCTCGACGGCCCCGACATCGCTGAACCCGACCAGCTCGAACTGCGCATCGTGGACAGCAATACCGCCGCCCGTGAAAGTCACGAATGGCGTTGGGTCATCCGGCAGCTGTCCGGTAAGAGGGATTATGCTGAACTCGACCTCGCCCAACGGTCCATCGCCAGTGATGACATCAAGGCCGTCCAGTCGCCCGAAGCGCACACCCTCTGTCTCGACGGCCCACGTCGCGGGCCGGTAGCCCGTGGTCGAATGAGCAAAGGCGTAAACCGGCTGGGGCGCATCAAAAGTGTATCGAACGAACCAGTTGCCGTCGTCCCGCGGGCCGACCTCGACTTTGGCTTGCGCAGCAGGCTGAACGGCTTCTGCTTCCTGGGCCGCTGCAGGCGCCGCAAGAACGCTCGCAGACAGCGTGGCAGCGACGCAAAGAGAGATGAGTTTCATGGGTCTGCCTCAATCATGTGTTGCAGGCGCGAATACCGCTTTTGACCATTGCAACCCTTCTGCTATAGCCGCCCACAATACAGTGCAACTGAAAGGACTTCCCCGCGATGGCAAAGATCAAGGTCAAAAATCCGGTCGTCGAGCTCGATGGCGATGAGATGACCCGCATCATCTGGCAGATGATCAAGGACCGCCTCATTCACCCCTACCTCGATATCGACCTGAAATACTATGATCTCGGTATTGAGAGCCGTGATGCAACCGATGACCAGATCACCATCGATTCTGCAGAAGCGATCAAGAAATACGGCGTCGGCGTCAAATGTGCGACGATCACGCCAGACGAAGCGCGCGTTGAGGAATTTGGCCTCAAGAAAATGTGGCGTAGCCCGAACGGCACAATCCGTAACATCCTCGGCGGGGTTGTCTTCCGTGAGCCGATCGTGATCTCGAACGTGCCGCGTCTGGTGCCGGGCTGGACCCAGCCTATCGTCATCGGTCGTCACGCATTCGGCGACCAGTACCGCGCCACCGACTTCCTCGTTCCGGGCGCCGGCAAGCTGACCATGAAATGGGAAGCGTCGGACGGGTCCGACTCCAAGGAATACGAAGTCATGGACTTCCCGGAAGCCGGCATCGCGATGGGCATGTACAATTTCGATGATTCCATCCGTGACTTTGCCCGAGCCTCGTTCAATTTCGGTCTGACCCGCAAATGGCCGGTCTACCTCTCGACCAAGAACACGATCCTGAAAGCCTATGACGGCCGCTTCAAGGACCTGTTCCAGGAAGTGTTCGACGCTGAATTTGCTGACGCCTTCAAGGAATTCGGCGGCACCTATGAGCACCGCCTGATCGATGACATGGTCGCAGCGGCCATGAAATGGTCCGGCGGCTATGTCTGGGCCTGTAAAAACTATGATGGCGACGTCCAGTCGGACACGGTTGCCCAAGGCTTCGGTTCGCTCGGCCTGATGACCTCGGTCCTCATGTCGCCAGACGGCAAGACGGTTGAAGCAGAGGCTGCCCACGGCACCGTGACCCGTCACTACCGCAACCACCAGAAGGGCGAAGCGACCTCGACCAACTCGATCGCGTCGATCTATGCCTGGACACGTGGCCTCGCGCACCGTGGCCGTCTCGATAACACGCCGGAAGTGACCAAGTTCGCCGAAGACCTCGAGCAGGTCGTCATCGAAACGGTCGAAAGCGGCAAGATGACCAAGGACCTCGCGCTTCTCATCGGCCCGGATCAGGACTGGCTGACGACCGAAGGCTTCCTCGAAGCCGTCGCCGAGAACCTCGAAAAGAAAATGGCGTAACGCTTCGCGCGTTTGCTAATGATGGCGGCGACGTCATCAACAATTAGGAGCCCCGGCCGCCTTTGCGCTGCCGGGGCTTTTTTTAACTCTAATCGTCATGACGACTGTAGATCAGTGCAAGCCTGACCTGGCCTAGCCGTCGATAATGATCGGGTCACCGGGCTTGGACACTGGCGCTTCTGGCTCTTGCGCGATCGGGCCGAGACATATCTCGGTCAGCCGTCCGCGCTGGCGCTCAGAGACGGGTTCTGGAATACGGGCCTCTTCGCCATCGGCGATCAGATCACAATTGCAATCGACGCCATCGACCCTTTCGCCATCGACAGTGTGCTCGATGATCTTGCAGCCAGCCTCGTCAGCTTTGGTCCACATCCGCGTGTTGAAGCTCTGACCGCTGGCGGTGTCCCAGCTTGTCGAGATGGAGCGACAGATTTCCTCACCCGTCGCAGGCAGGACAATGGCAAGGGCGGCAATGACGAGAAAATGGTGTTTCATACTGAAATCCAAAGCATGAACCGGGCCATGCCGAAGTCCCCTAGCCAACGATCACATGCTCTTCATTGAACCACAGAGGTGAGCGCGGCAAGTCGATAAACTTGCGCTCATCCTCAAGCAGGGCCGCGCCAGCTTCTGCGTTTCCTTCGTTCTCGCCCGCCGCGAACAGAGCCTCCCAACTCTCGAAGAAGATTTCGGCGATGCCATCATACATGTCCGGTGCGTCCCGGCTGCCACGCATCACCCCATTGAAATCATGCGTCAGCGCGTGCGTCTGGACATAGCGCGCAATACCAAGCGTCTTTGCGTGCTTTGCAACCAGCGGCGCATGGTTCTCGCGCCAGTATGTCTGGAACTCGTCTCGCGACAGATGCGGCAGTCTGTGCAGACAGAATGTGAGCTTGATCATGTCTGGTCCTCCCTGGTTTTCGGGAAGACTAGCGAGGCAACGCCTATTCGACCAGTTCGTATCGATAGGATTCGATGACCGTATTGGCGAGCAGCTTCTCGCACATTTCCTTGACGCGGGCATCGGCCTTGCCGGCTTCAACGCCGTCGAGGTCCAGCTCGATCACTTTGCCGATACGCGCGCCCTGCACTTCATCATAGCCCATACGGCCAAGCGTATCAGCAACCGCCTTGCCCTGCGGATCGAGAACGCCGGGTTTCAGGCCGACATGGACAATGGCTTTCATGGGCAAAGGTCTCCGCTCAAAACTGACGCGTTCCGTCTAGCTGATTTCGTTTCCTATTGAAACGCGAGCGCTGCGGCAATCACCCCTGCAGCGACAAGCGCGCCGAGAATCCACGGCGCGCGGTTCAGCCAGGTGAAGGCAGCCACCCGCTTTCTGAAATCGGCCCGGTCATTCACATTCGGGAAGGGCTTGTCTGGCACCGGCTCTCCGAGAAACGTGCAGAGCGGTTCCCACCCCTCTTTTGGATGGAAGACCAGCAACCGGTCAGCCGGGATCGTCGCCTTCACATCGGCTTCATGCTGCTCGAAGACTTTTCTGGCGTGTTCCTTGTCCTCGAAACGGCCGTCGAAGACGCGTTCCCAGATCGCATTGCGGGTCATTTCCTTGATCTTGCGGACCTTGGGAATGAGCGTCATCCAGCGGGGAATGCCCGCCGAAACGGGATAGATCGTTTCGCGCACGCTTTCATACCAGCTATCGAAACTGCGCGTCGTCAGTATGACTTTCGCATCCGGATAGTGCTGAGAAAGCTCACGCCAGTAGGCCGAAGAGGGAAAATCCACGCTGGCCTGAAAGCCGTAAAACACCGCATCCCAGTCGGGCGTTTCGCCTTTGCCGATGGCGTGCCAGCTATCGAGCTGAAAATCGCTCGGAAAGACTTCCATCATGTGATGGCATTTGGCGTAGCCGAGTTTTTCGAGCGCGGCTTTCATGGAAAGCGTGCCGGTACGGCCAAACCCCGCGCCGATGATCTTGAGTGCCATGACCTTGTCCCCCCAGTCAGGAAGGCGTCAGGCTACTTCACACCATTGTTGAAGTCGATGACATCCCCGCCCTGGGCGCTTTCCTTGATGATACCAAGACGGCGCGCAACTTCGGCGTAGGCCTCGGTCACCCCGCCAAGGTCACGGCGGAACCGGTCCTTGTCGAGCTTCTCATTGGTCTCATAGTCCCAGAGACGGCAGCTATCGGGGCTGATCTCGTCAGCCAGGATCGTGCGCACAAGGTCGCCCTCGAAATGGCGGCCAAACTCCAGCTTGAAGTCGATGAGCCGGATGCCGACGGCGGAGAAGAGACCCGACATGAAGTCGTTTATGCGCAGGGCAAGAGAGATGATGTCGTCCATCTCCTGCTGGCTGGCCCAGCCAAAGGCGGCGATATGCTCCTCTGAAACCAGCGGATCGCCCAGTTCATCCTTCTTGTAGCAGAACTCGACGATTGCCCGCGGCAGTGTCTCGCCTTCCGGGATACCGAGGCGTTTCGACATGGTGCCAGCGGCCACATTGCGAACGATCACTTCCAGCGGAATGATCTCCACCTTCTTGATCAGCTGTTCGCGCATGTTGAGGCGCTTGATGAAGTGATTGGGGATGCCGACCGAAGCCAGCCGCGTCATCAGGAATTCGCTGATGCGGTTATTGAGGACACCCTTGCCATCCAGCACGGCGCGCTTTTCCGCGTTGAACGCGGTCGCGTCATCCTTGAAGTACTGGATCAGGGTTCCAGGCTCTGGTCCTTCGTAAAGGATCTTCGCCTTGCCCTCATATATCATGCGTCTGCGCGACATGGCCGGTCCTCCGCAACGGGGGCAGACGCGCGGCTTGCCTGCGGACGCCCCCTGAACAAGGCGGATTGATAACGCGAGTATCCGGGTGAAACAAATAATGATTCAGCAGGCCCGATAGGGCCCGTAACCTGCCGCGACGGCTCTATCGGCTTGCGCAGGCAGGCCTCGGCAATCTATACCCCGGCCAGAGCCATTCATGCCCAATCAAGAGGAGGGCTTACCATGAGCACATTCGACGATCGCGAGCGCGCCGAGGAAGCAAAATACGCCCACGACTCCGCCCTCAATTTCAAAGTTATGAACCGCCGCAACAAGCTGCTCGGACTCTGGGCAGCCGATCTCATGAACCTTTCCGGGTCCGAAGCCGACGCGTACGCAAAAACGGTTGTCATGGCCGATCTTGAAGAGCCAGGCGACGAAGATGTCTTCCGCAAGGTCCGCGGTGATTTCGATGCCAAGGGCGTTGACCGCTCCGACGCACGCATCCGTGAGCACATGGCCGAACTCCTCGCCATCGCCCGCGAGCAGATCATGAAAGAAACGAAGGACTAGGCGAGGCCGGTCGACAAGGCGGGGCGGCAAGGCCAGCGATCACTGCGGCGGGCCCGAGCCCTGCCCCTTGAAGCGCGGCGCCCCTCGCCACACATTTGACCTCTACACCGCATGATCCGATTGGAGACCAGAATGAGCGACGACGTCCAGCAAGCCATCGACAAGGCCGTGAAGAGCAATGACGTTGTGGTCTTCATGAAAGGCACGCCAACCTTCCCGCAGTGCGGTTTCTCCTCCGTCGTTGTGCAGGTGCTCGACTTTCTCGGCGTTGATTATGCCGCGACCAATGTCCTGGAAGATCAGACCATCCGCGAAGGTATCAAGGTCTATTCCGACTGGCCAACGATCCCGCAGCTCTACGTCAAAGGCGAATTCGTCGGCGGCTGCGACATCATCAAGGAAATGTTCGAAAGCGGTGAACTCAAAGAGTTCATGGCCGAAAAAGGCATCGAGATGGAAGCGGCCTGAGGCTTTCCTTTCAGTATGACATCCACACGCCGCAGCCTCCGGACTGCGGCGTTTTTTTTCTAATCGTTCGTCATGGCCACTTCGTCCAAACCTGCTAGCCTGCCCTGTCAACGATGCTGGGAACAAACATGACGGCTTGGCTAAAACGTGGAAACACAGCGGTCATAACGGGCGCGGCGGGGGGTATCGGACTTGAGGCGGCGCGGCGTTTCTCGGCGGCCGGCATGAACGTTGTCCTGGCCGACGTGAATGCAGAGGCTCTCGAGGCAGCAAAGACTTCCTTCCCAAATTCAGGCGGCGTTCTGACGAGAGTCTGCGATGTGTCAAACCCTGCGGCGGTCTCTGCGCTGTCCGAAACTGCTTCAGCGGAATTCGGACCGGTCCACTGCCTGATGAACAATGCGGGTATTGCGCGAATGGGCACCAAACCCTGGGAGGATATCGATGCGTTCAAAAGCATGCTGGATATCAATCTCATGGGCGTCGTGCATGGCTGTCACGCCTTCATTCCATCAATGCTCGCGCACGGAGAGCCCGGCGCCATCATCAACACCGCGTCCAAACAGGGCATTACCCGCCCTCCTGGTAACTATGCCTACAACCTCTCCAAGGCGGGGGTGCTGGCCTACACCGAAAGCGTCGCGCACGCGCTTCGCGCTGAAGAAGACTGCCAGTTGGCCGCCCATTTGCTCGTGCCCGGCTTTGTTTATACGCCGATGATCAGCCGCTTCATCCCGCAAAAACCCCCTTTCGCCACCACAGCCGAGGAAACAGTTGATTTCATGATGGATCGTCTCGATAGCGGCGACTTCTACATTATCTGCCCGGACAATGAGACACCGCGCAACCTGGATGAAAAACGCATCCAGTGGACGGCCGACGACATCATCAAGAACCGTCCCGCTCTTTCGCGTTGGCATCCAGACTTCGAGGCAGCCTACAAAAAATTCGTGCAGGACTAGTCGCAAGCGTCTGTGCAACTACCGTCTCCTGCGGATCGCCACGCCATTCAGACCATGACCTCAGAAAAAGGGCCTGCCATGATGATCAAAGCCGTTCTGTTCGCGCTCGGAGCGCTCGCCGTTTCGACCACCGCGACCGCCGAAAACTGGGCCGCGCAGGCCGAACCGCACACCGTCCAACTCGAAAACTTTGAGTTTGGCACGGGCGAAATCATGCCAGTCACCATGAGTTATTACACGCTCGGCACACCGGAGAGAGATGCTGATGGCAAGATCACCAATGCGGTGATGCTTCTCCACGGCACCGGCGGCAGCGGCACATCCCTGCTGCGCCCACTATTCGGTGATGAACTGTTCGGGCCCGGCCAGCCACTGGACCTCGCAGATACCTACATCATCTCGCCCGACAATCTCGGTCATGGTGACAGCTCCAAGCCGAGCGACGGCATGCGGCTCGATTTCCCACGCTATGACTATGACGATATGGTGCGCGCCCAGTACCGTATGCTCACCGAACACGCAGATGTCGAAAGTCTCGACATGATTATCGGCACCTCCATGGGCTGCATGCACAGCTTCGTCTGGGGACCAGAGTATCCGGACTTCGTTGAACGTTTCGTCCCGCTCGCCTGCAACGCGATAGAGATCGCGGGCCGCAACCGCATGTTCCGCCAGATGATAATCGACGGCTTCGAGGACGACCCTGACTATGACAGGGGCAACTATGAGGACGCAGCGGATCTGGAAACGGGCCAGCTTGTCTATGCGAACACGCTGATTCTGGCCGGCGGAAATCCGTATCGCCTCCAGGCTGAAGCACCGACGCGTGACGCCTCGATTGAAGCGCTGCATGCATCTCAGGAAGCCCTGAAGGCCCGCGCTGTCGATCCAAACGACACGATCTACCAGTTCGATGCGTCGCGGACATACAACCCTGCGCCGCGTCTCTCTGAAATTGAGGTGCCCGTGCTCTGGATCAATTCAACCGACGACTTCATCAACCCGCCGGGCCTCGGCGATCCCGAAGCGCTCGCCGCGCAGATGCCGAAAGCCCGCTTCGTCCTCATCCCCGCCAGCGAAGAAACCCGCGGACACGGCACACATACGGCAGCGGCCATCTGGAAAGATGAGCTGATCGCATTTCTGGAGGCGCACCCGGAATAGCGGCGAATAGCCATTCACGCGCGTCGACGTGCTGCGTGAGAAGACTGTTCTACTACGCTATCACGCTTTCCATTGGGGCCCGCCGCTGTTAAACGCGCGCCCCATGAGCACACTTGTGGAAAATCCGCCGATCGCGCCTGTGAAGACCCAGCCGAAAGTGGGCATAGTCTCGCTTGGCTGCCCGAAGGCGCTGGTCGATTCTGAGCGCATCATCACGCGGCTGCGCGCCGAAGGCTATGCGATCTCACCGGACTATGCGGGGGCAGACCTTGTTCTCGTCAATACGTGCGGCTTCCTCGACAGCGCGCGCGATGAGAGCCTCGAAGCTATCGGCGAGGCGATCGAGGCAAATGGCAAGGTGATCGTCACGGGCTGCCTTGGTGCAGAACCGGACGTCATCCAGAAGGCGCATCCCAAGGTTCTCGCCGTCACGGGCCCGCATCAATATGAGCAGGTGATGGAGGCGGTTCATACCCACCTCACGCCGCCGCCTGATGCGTTCACCGACCTTGTGCCGGAAACGGGGCTGAAGCTCACCCCGCGTCATTATTCGTATCTGAAGATTTCAGAGGGCTGTAATAATCGCTGCAGCTTCTGCATCATTCCGAAGCTGCGCGGCGACCTTGTCTCCCGGCCGATCCATCATGTCCTCACAGAGGCCGAACAGCTCGTCCGGGCCGGTGTGAATGAGCTTCTGGTGATCAGCCAGGACACGTCTGCCTATGGCCTCGACGTGAAGTACGCCCCGCAAATGTGGAAGGGCGAAGAGTATGAGACCCGCTTCCTCGACCTGGCGCGCGGGCTCGGCTCCCTCGGGGCCTGGGTGCGCATGCACTATGTTTACCCCTATCCACATGTCGACAAGGTCATCCCGCTGATGGCCGACGGGACGATCCTTCCCTATCTCGACATCCCGTTTCAGCATGCGTCTGCCAATGTGCTGAAAGCGATGAAACGCCCTGCCAAGCAGGACCGCGTCCTGGAGCGTATCCAGCAATGGCGCCGCGATGTTCCGGGCATGACCATCCGCTCGACCTTCATTGTCGGCTTTCCGGGGGAAACCGAGGAAGACTTCGAAATCCTGCTCGACTTCATCCGCGAGGCGAAGATCGACCGGGCTGGCTGCTTCAAATACGAAAACGTCCAGCACGCAGAAAGCCGCGACCTCCCGGGCCACCTGCCGGAAGAGGTCAAAGACGAACGCTGGCATCGCTTCATGGCGGTCCAGGCGGCGGTCTCGGCCGAGCGCGCCGAAGCGCAGATCGGCACCGTGCAGGATGTTATCATTGACGGGCCCGGCGAGGCTGATGGCGAGATGCTTGGGCGCAGCAAGGCCGATGCACCGGAAGTCGACGGCATCGTCTATCTCGACAAGGCCAGCCATCTTCAGCCAGGCGACATCGTCAGCGCCCGCATCACGGACGCCGACGAGTATGACCTCTACGGCGAGCCTGCCTGATCAGGCGCCACCAACGTCCTCATCCTGAGCGAAGTCGAAGGACGAGGACGTAGGGCCGCCTGATAGCCGCCTCGCCTAGTTGCTCACATCGTTGCGAATGCGCACTACAGCGCCGTCCGGAATGCCAAGCTCTTCAAACGTCCAGCTCAGCGAGACGCCGTCAGGCAGATACGCTTCGCAATAGTCCTGACGCTCCCGATAGAAGCCAACCGAGAACCGGTCATCGCCAGATTTCTTGACGTTTGCGCCGATGAAATCCTTCGTCGTGCAGCCATTTGATGTCACGCGTATGGTGATAGCGTCTGCGCTGACATCGGCGCCCATCAGCTCTCCATAATCGCGCTCTCCGCTCCAGTCTGCACGGACATGTTCGTCTGCATCGACGATCACGCAGCCGCTCAGCGCGAACGCCCCGACGAGGCCAGCCACCATGGTGGCTTTCAGATATTTTTGACCCATTGGATATTTCCTTATTGACTTACGATAATCAATCGTATTGATTTTCGATAAATCGAAGTCAAGCAAAATCTTGACAGAGACCGCAACAAGATAAGGAACTTGCCATGTCCCCTCGCCTCACCCTTGCCGCGCTATCCCTTAGCACCGCGCTGGCACTCCCCGCTCTTGCCGAAACCCGTATCTATGATGTCGCCGGCTTCGACGCGATTGATGTCTCGGCCGGCATTGAAGTGACGTTCGAAACCGGAACGTCCACATCAGTCATCGTCGAGAATGAAGACGGCGACTTTGACGATATCGTCGTCAGCTCCAAGGACGGCACGCTGACGCTGAAGCGCCCTCGCCGCCTCAGCTGGGGGAAAAGACGCCCGTCCTATTCGGTAATGGTTGGCACAGACGCCCTCTCCTCCCTCGAGGCCTCGTCCGGCTCAAGCCTGACCGGTAATGGCGTCAGCGCAGACGAATTGATGCTTGATGTCTCTTCTGGCGCAAGCATCACTGTTGGCGGCATTGTCGCCTGCGAAGTCAGCGCAGATTCTTCTTCGGGAGCGAGCATGGAGCTTGACGGCACCTGTGACACGATTTCGGCTGAGGCATCGTCCGGCTCGACGATTTCCGCCAGCGACCTCGTCTGTGACGCCCTGGACGCCGAAGTCTCATCTGGTGCCTCGATCCGGGCCCACGCGTCGGACCGCGTAAATGCCGAGGCCTCAAGCGGCGGCAGCGTGCGCGTAAAAGGCGGCGCAACGAATGTCACCATGGACAAGTCCAGCGGCGGCTCGATCCGCGTTTCAAGCTAGACGACGTATCACATCGACGAATTGAAAAGGGCCTGCACCGCATGCGGGCCCTTTTTACCTACGGCTCAGCTGAAATCATAGTCTTCAAGCCGAAGACCCGGGTCTGGAAACGCCAGATCCATGTCCTCAAGCGCGCCGCGTACAATCCGCGCGATGGCCGCGTTCCGTCGTGTGCGGCTGTCGGCCGGGATGACATGCCAGGGGGCCCACGGCGTGGAGCAGCGCTCCACCATCGTCTCATAAGCCGCCATGAACTCCGGCCAGAGCTTGCGGTCCTCAAGGTCACCCGGATTGAACTTCCAGCGCTTGTGCGGCTCGGTAATCCGCTCTTTCAGTCTCTCTCCCTGCTCCTCATGACCGACATGCAGCATGAATTTCAGGATCGTGACCCCGTTTTCGGAGAGGTGTTTTTCGAACTGGTTGATCTGCTCATAGCGCTGCTCGATCTGATCGGCGGGCGCAAACTCGCGAACCTTCACGACCAGCACGTCCTCATAGTGAGACCGGTCAAAGATGCCGATAATGCCCTTGGGCGGCACCGCTTTATGCACACGCCAGAGATAGTCGTGCGCCAGCTCCTCCTTGCTGGGTGCCTTGAAGGCTTTCACCTGCATGCCGAGCGGGGAGGTCTGCGCGAAAACATTGCGGATGACGCCGCTCTTTCCTGACGTATCCATGCCCTGCAGCACGATCAGAAGCGCACGCTCCTGCGTCGCGTAGAGAAGATCCTGCAGCTCATCGATCGCGGCCGCGTCGCTCTGAAGCGACTTGCGCGCATGCTTCTTGTCGGGAAAGAGCACCCGGTCGCCACTGTCACGCGCGGCAAGGTCGAATGGCTGGCCGGGCACCGCCAGGAAACGCTGACCCACCTCGTCGATTTCGGGTTTCGCCATGAAGATATCCTTTCAGTGGAACCGGCCAAAAGAAAAAGCCGCGCCCAGAGGAGCGCGGCTTGATCAGAACTTCAAGTGCCTGAAACGGCTTAGGACGAGTAGAACTCGACCACCTGCGATGGCTCCATCTTGACGGCATAAGGCACGTCATGGAGTTCAGGCACGCGAACCAGCGTTGCCGTCATCGCTTTTGGATCAACATCGATATAGTCCGGGATATCCCGCTCAGGCGAACCGAGGGCTTCCAGGACGAGCGCGATGTTGCGGGACTTCTCGCGGATTTCCACGACGTCGCCGACTTTCAGGCGGAAAGAGCCGATATTGGTCTTTACCCCGTTCACTTTCACGTGGCCGTGATTGACGAACTGACGGGCAGCAAAGACTGTCGGCACGAACTTCGAACGATAGACAAACGCGTCGAGACGTGTCTCGAGCAGGCCGATCAGATTCTCTGCCGTGTTGCCCTTTTGACGGTTTGCTTCGTCATAGGTGCGGCGGAACTGCTTCTCGGTGATGTCGCCATAATGGAACTTCAGCTTCTGCTTGGCCATAAGCTGAAGACCATAGTCAGACGTCTTCTGACGGCGGCCCTGGCCATGCTGGCCTGGCTTGGTCGGACGCTTGTTGACTGGCGATTTGGGGCGGCCCCAGATATTTTCACCGACGCGGCGGTCGATCTTGTACTTCGTCGAGTGACGACGTGACATATGTGTCTTCCTTTTAAGACGTGGGCCGGTGAAGCGTCCCTTGCGAGCTTCACGATCTCAACGGCGGCGCCACACCATCCCGTCCTGAAGCGGGGGGTTAAATGCGAAAAGCCCTGTCAGGTCAAGTGGACGAGCTGCTTTGCTGCTGCCGGTTCTGACCACCTCTTTGACCCTGATTGCGGCCCCGGCTCCCATTGGGGTTGCGCGAGCGTGACTTGGGCTTGCCGGAGGCTCTATTGGTTGGATCAAAAGAGCGATTGCTTTGCCCGCCACCGCCGGATGGCGCATCAGGCACATGACCTTCGGTCGGAATACGTGCGCCGATGAGTTTTTCGATGTCGCGCAGCAGTTTGCGCTCTTCGCCATCACAGAGCGTGATCGCGATGCCGCTCTCGCCAGCACGTGCGGTCCGGCCAATTCGGTGCACATAGGATTCCGGTACGTTTGGCAGCTCGAAGTTCACAACATGGCTGACCTGATCGATGTCGATCCCGCGGGCCGCGATGTCCGTTGCGACCAGCACCAGAAGCTTGCGGCTCTTGAAGGCATCAAGCGCCTTGGTGCGCTGGTTCTGGCTCTTGTTGCCGTGAATGGCAGCAGCTGCCAGGCCAGCCTGTTCCAGATGCTTGGTCACACGGTCTGCGCCGCGTTTTGTGCGCGTGAAAACGATCGCGCTTTCGACTTTGTCGCCGCGAAGGATCTCGGTCAGGATATCGCGCTTCTGCGTATGCGGCACGAAACGGACCGTCTGGTCGATCCGGTCGACAGGTTTGGACTCCTGCGACACCGCAACATTGACCGGGTCTTTCAGGAACTGGTCGGCAAGCGCGCGAATGTCTTTTGGCATCGTTGCAGATAGAAGCGCGGTCTGGCGCTGTTTCGGCAACTGCTGAAGCACTTTCTTGATCTGCGGCAGGAAGCCCATATCCATCATGTGGTCGGCTTCATCCAGCACGACCGTCTGGACGTCGTCGAAGCGCACGGCGTTCTGCGACTTCAGATCCAGCAGCCGGCCCGGTGTTGCCACCAGAATGTCGACGCCGCGCTCAAGCGCACGGATCTGCTTGTTGATCTTCAGGCCCCCAACGACAACCGCCGCCGAGAGGTGTGAGTGCTTGCCATAGACACGAACGCTGTCTGCGATCTGCGCGGCAAGCTCACGTGTCGGCGCAAGGATCAGCGCACGACAGGTTTTTGGGCCGGGACGGGTGCCGAGGCCTGAAAGGCGGTGAAGGATCGGCAGCACGAAGGCGGCCGTCTTGCCTGTGCCCGTCTGGGCCGTGCCCAGGACATCATGGCCTTCCATCATCGCTGGAATGACCTGCGACTGAATTGGGGTTGGATCGGTATAACCTTCGGCAGCAAGGGCACGAAGAAGTGGCTCGGCGAGGCCGAGGTCTTTGAACTGTGTCAAACGAATATCTTTCAGTATCTGCCTGATCGCGGACGAATGCCGACGAAAGGCGCCAATGGACGGGCGCAGCAGACCAGCCTGCCGCGTTCGATGATTTGCGCTGATCAGGGCTTGGGTTCGTCAGGGCAACGATCGGTAAAGGAAAGTCGCTCGACCCGGGCTAACTGGCTCTCGGATCACATGATCGATGCCTGAGGCGTCTGGGCATCGACATAAGGGTTTTGAACCGCAGCGCAACTTATTATTGCTGCACCGGCGAACAGGCGCCTAGATGCCTGGTCCTTCGGTATCGAGATAATCTGCCATCTTCGTCTTGTCGGCGCGCTCTGCGGCCCATGCCCACACGGTCAGCGTAATGAAGGCGACGAGCAGGCACGTGCCGAGAATGATGGCCAGCCAGCCCGGGATGGCGCCAATATGGGCCCGCTCAAGCGCCTGACCGATGGAGGCTGCTTCGATCGGATGGATCCATATCTTCGCCAGGTAGGCGGCGTACTGGATTGCAAAAATCCAGAGATAATTGCGACGCAGTCGCTGGCCGAGCGCCCGGAAAGACGAGATTCGGTGCCGGGGGCGCACATAATCGTCGGACAGCGCCGTGCCCCTGTCCTGCGGGATCGACGCGCCCTGCCCCCGCAGGATCGGCACCATGACCGCGAGCTCAAGCAGGCGCGCGCGAAACTTCCACACCATGAAGTACCGGTAGCGGCGCGCCTCGAGAAAAAGGAACATGACTGACAGCATGCCAACCAGAACGATCGGCAGCGGAGACGCGGTCGCGGTCGCGAAACTGACAGAAAGGGCAATGCCCGTGGACACGACAGCCCAGTTGGTCGTCATATCGAGACGCTGGCGCCAGATCGTCGATCGATAGACCTCTGCCCGGTAAAGATGGGCGAGGGCACCGATTTCCTTGGACCCGGCATTCGGGTGGTCTGGCTGCAGGGAGGCTTCGTCGGACATGGCCGGACCATAGGGTGCTTCGCGCCTGCGGTCATCAGGCAGCGATCAGGTTTTGGCGCGATATCTCTCGTCCCGGCAGGGCTCAGCTCTCCGTAGCCTTGCAATACCCACGCAGGACGATGACCTCGTACGCGATGAGCGCGCGTTCCACGCTCGAACGGCGCGCGTCCGGGTTCTCCGCAATTTTCAGGGCGACGCTTGCCGGGTCACCGGTAAAGCGGGCGTTCCACATTTCATAAGCAGATGTGTCCCGGCTGAAACTGAGGTTTGCGGCCTGATCGAAAACATCACGCTGGCAATGATCGACTGCCCAGCGCGCCACCGTTTCAGCAACGGCATAGGCCGCAGAGCCCGTGCCGGATATGCGGGCCCCCTCCATAGCTGCTTCTGCGATCTTCTGCGCGAGAGGAGACGACTTCTCGGTCCGCAAAAGCGCGGCGACAACGTCACTCCAGTCCTCACTGAAATCAGTGTCCGGCGCGCGTATTTTCGCCAGCAACGCCTCTTCATCCAGGGTGGCAAGCGCCAGTTGAGCTTCTGATGCGGCATCGCTTCCAGCTGAATAGCCAAAAAGCACCCGCTCAATCGCCGGGACAGGCTCCCTGGGCATATGGATGCGCCCACGGATCTGAGAGAGGCCTGGCGGCAGCTCCTCTCGCGCCTTGTCGAACGCTTTGAGAAATGCCTTCTGCTCGCGTCCGCGCAGGTTAGCCCCGACCATCAACAGATATCGCGCGACCTCGTCATCCTCTGGGTCTACCCGCACTTCCATCAGCCTCTCGAAAAAGCGGTCATCCATTTGTGCGAGCGTCGGCGCGAGATAGATGACTGCGCGGAGATACTGGGTTCCATCTGCGCCAAATTCTTTCTCCAGCCGCTCCAGAGCCCTGCTGCGCAACCGCTCGCTGTAGATACTGGATCGCAGAGAAGCGCGCAGTTCGATTTCGCTTTGCCTGATCTGCCGGAACGCGTCCGTCGGCCAGCTATCCTTCCCGCTTTCGGCCAGAGCCCAGTCACGCGGCGATATGAGCTCGCGACTATTGAGGGCGATGTTCTCCATGGCCTGCTCATGCAGCCGCCGGACGGTTTCCGGCGTCCCTTCATCATTCGGGATCGTCGCAGCCATATCTCGCGCAAACTCGATCGCGCCGACAGCCGCCAGACCCGAGGCGAGCGCCTCACGGTCGAACATGCCAGGATCATATCCGCGTTCGATCCGGTCGCGGTAATCCAGAAGGGCCCTGCGATCTTCCCAACGTGCGGCCGTCCTCACCCGGAACGCATTGATCGCAAATTCTGAATTCAGGCCTGTGATCTCTTTCCAGCGCTCAATCAGCTCTTCGTCCCGCGTCAGGATTGCGGTGCGCATAAAGGCGGCTCGGAAACTCGCCATATCGCTCTTTTCGATCCGCGGTTCATTTTCCCATAGGAGTGCGAGGACGCAGGCATGTTCGGGCGCCAGGCGGCACGCGTCTGCCCGTGCCGCATAGCCCTCAGATGGCCCCGACCAGTCCGCAGCAGCCGACATGAAAGACGCACACGCTGCCGACAAAAGGCCGGCAAGCGCAGTTTTCCAACCTCGTCTCAAACGCCCCCCTTTCGACATCTCATTAACTTTCAGAGTGATAGCAGCCTGATCAAGATGGTTAACACTTCATTAGGCACATCGCTCAGGCCTCAACTGACTTTCTGCCCGCCCGGCTATTGACCACAGATGTAATCGATTGTATCGACTACAGGCGTAATCAAGAGAGTGACCGATGCAGATTGCACCCGCCGAACTCGAAATCATGAATGTCCTCTGGGATCAGCCTGGCCTCGGCGCGAGCGAGATCGCCGATGCGCTGGCGTCCGACAAGAGCTGGAACATCCGCACCATCAAGACGATGCTTGGCCGGCTGGTCGAAAAAGGCGCGCTGACGACCGAAGCTGAGGGGCGTCGCTATCTCTACCGGCCGCTGGTCAAGCCCGGCGACTATCGCCGCAAGGAAGCCCGCCAGTTCGTCGACCGGATGTTTGGGGGACGTGCGGCGCCGCTTGTTGCTCATCTGGCTGATGGCAAGGGCCTCAGCGACCAGGACATTGCCGAACTTGAAGCGCTTTTGGGGAAACTGAAGAAATGACCGTCCTGACCGATCTGCACCCGCTGTTGCTGAACAGCCTACAGACGAGCCTCGCAGTTGGCGTGCTCTTCGCGCTCGTCCTCCTGGCCCGCCGCCCATTTGCCCGCCAGTTCGGCGCGAAGGCCGCATATGCGCTCTGGCTGGTGCCACTGGCGCGCCTCGCCATGCCGCCTATTCCAGCGAACTTCTCGATTTTTGGTCTGCTTGGCCCGACCGAAGCTGTCTCTTCAACGACAGTCACAACCGTACAGGAACGCACGCACGCGCTCGCGATCACAGAGGCCCATTCGGGCCAGCCTCACCTTGCTGATCTGCCATCGCTTCCGGCAGTTCCCGTTCCCCCGCCGGTTGAGCTTTCCGAGCCCGGGCTATTGGACGCCTTCGTTCAGGTCGCCCCGCAGCTGATCCTGCCTGTCTGGATTGCGGGTGTCGTGATGATGCTGGGCGTCGCCTGGCGCAGGCAGGCGGTTTTCCATCAGCTCATCCGCGACGATTCCGATGAGGCATCCGAGCGCATCGCTGCAATGACGAATGAGATCGCTGGCGAGCTAGGCGTCAAGCGCGGCTTCGACGTCCGCACCAGCCTGCTTAATGGCAGCCCGCTGGTGACCGGTCTCATCCGGCCCGTCATCCTGCTGCCGGCCTGGATCGAAGAAGACTATTCACCACGCGAACAACGCGATGCGCTGACCCACGAGCTGATGCACGTGAAGCGCAATGACCTCCTTGCCCTGCAGGCCGCCCAGCTCGTACTGGCGCTGCAGTGGTTCAACCCACTTGCTCACCTCGCCATGCGGGCTTTCCGCGTGGATCAGGAGGCAGCTTGTGACGCCGATGTGCTTCGGGCGGGAACATCGTCGGCGTTCTCCTATGGCCAGACCCTTATCAAGGCGGCGCGCCTTGCAGGACCGGCCGATGGTGCCTTCCGGGGCGCCAATCTGACCCTGACGCATCCCATAAAAGAAAGACTTATCCTGATGCAGAATGCCGCCCCAACGCTCCGCCGCCGCCTTCTCGGTTCCACTCTCGCGCTGACGCTCGGCTCCGCCGCCATCGTTGCGACCGCCTCCTGCGCCGCCTCTGCCGCGCCGATGCAGGCTGGCGACAATGAACTCGCAGGGGGTGAGGAAAAAATCGAACGTCACACCAGGGTTTATCGCTTCGGCTCGACCGGCGGTGATGAAGACCGGCAGTTTGTCCTGTTAAGCGATCCATTCCAGAAACTGGAACCTCGCCTCAAGAAGCTTGAGGCACTGGACCTCTCCGACCTCGAATCGGAAATGGAAGTGCTGTCCCTCGAAATGGGAGACCTCAGCGAGCTGACCGAGCTTCAAAGTCTCGCCGAGCTGGAAGCACTGGGTGAATTAGGGGAGCTTGGTATGCTCGCCGGATTGGGGGCCCTTGGAAGCCTCGGCGACGTCAACCTCGACATTTCATTGTCCGAAATCGGTGAGCTCAACATCAAGAGCGTCGAAACAGAAGATGGCGTCAGGATCATGCTCGCCCGTCCCGGTGCAGAAACGATCAGCATCGACCCCGACGAGATGGAAGAGATGATCGAGGCACATGCCGAAAAAATCGAAGCGTATGCCGAGCGTCATGAAGAACGCGCCGAAATCATCTCCGTCAGGCTGGCTGAACGTATGGAAAGCCGCGCCCAAAGGATGGAAGAGCTCGGCGAGAAAATGGAACTTCGCATTGAGCGCGCCTTTGAAGACGGTCTCGAGGATGACCTGAAATCAGCCGGCGAAGTCGTCGAAGAAATGGCCGAGCAATGCGAAGATCGTGAGCTTTCTCTGAACGCCCCGACCATCATAAGCTATACCGCCGAAGACGGAGAGACCTATCGCGCCCTTTGCGTGACCGGCGCCCCCGACCGGCTTGCCGATGAGGATGTCATCAGCTTCGTCCAGACCACGCCCGAACTAAGCGATGAGGAACGTGGCCGTTTCGGCGAGACCCGCACCTATAGCTATTCCTATTCCTCGTCCGAGAACTGATCTTTCTTCTCACACACAGCGAGACGTTTTCGGCAGGAAGAAGGCCCTTGTCCCGACCCGGCAAGGGCCTTCGCTATATCAGATATCTTGAAACCGCGCCGGGCAACTCTCCGCGCTTCGCCCGCGCAATCGACGCAAAAACCATAAGATGGGTGAAGGCGTCCGTAATCTCACCCGACAGGCAAAGGTCACGCAGATCGGCAAATGGTAGTCGCCTTATCTGAAGGTCCTCTGATGGCTCCGGCTTTGCCTCGCCTTCTGTCAGCCCCCAGGCGAGATAGCCAACCGCCTTCTCATCGCTGACGGAATTGGAAAGGTCCCAGCGCCCGATTTCCTGCCAGTGTGCGGCGGCTAATCCGGTCTCCTCTGCCAGTTCCCTGCCGGCAGCCGCCAACGGGTCCTCGCCCTTCGGCCCGCCACCCTCCGGCAGCTCCCAGCTATATGCGTCGAAGGGAAATCTGTGCTGGCCAACGATCCAGGTCTGGCCGGTCGCATCTATCGGCAGGACGCCGATCGCAAGGTTCGCATATCGCACGACGCCATAGATGCCAGGGCTGCCATCGGGATGCGCAACCTTGCTGGTCTCGACGCGGATCCAGGGGTTCTCATAGGAAAGCTCAGTGGAATGGACGGTCCAGGGGCCATTGCGGGTGGGGCGCTCTTTGTCTTTGGACATCTTTCCGCATTAGGCCGCGAGGCTCTGAAGGGAAAGAGGCTTCAAAGGCCCCCGCCCAACTGGCGCTCATCTCACAATCGGCGTATCGCCAACCGCATGAGCTGGGTGAGCGCCGTCATCATTCTTCTTGCAACGCTTCTGACAGCGTTCATCTCCGGCATTTTCGGCATGGCGGGCGGGCTCATTCTGATGGGCGTGCTGACCGCGCTCCTGCCTGTCGCCAGCGCGATGATTGTCCACGGCGCCATCCAGATGGTCTCAAACGGATGGCGCGCTTTTCTCTTACGGCGGCACATAAAATGGGGCATCTTCATGCGCTATGCGGCGGGGTCTGCTGGCGCCGTCATTCTTCTAGTCCTGCTTGCCTGGCGACCTGACAAGACCATCGTCTATCTCCTGCTGGGCCTGACGCCGCTCATGGTCTGGATCCCGCGCAAGGTCTTCGATCTCGACATCCAGAAGCGCGGACAGGCCGAGGCAGCAGGCTTCATCGTTCAGGCCCTCAACACGCTGGCAGGTGTTGCGGGCCCGCTGCTCGACCTTTTTTTCGTGCGCACCGACATGACCCGTCAGGCGATCGTGGCAACGAAATCCGCGACGCAGGTCCTGGCACACCTCGTCAAGATCGCTTTCTGGAGCCTGCCGATCCTCGCCGCTGCGGGCAGTGTCCATATCCCGCCGCTCTGGCTTTTCGCGCTCGCCATTCCCCTCTCGATGACGGGGACATGGCTGGGCGGCCTGGTTCTGGACCGGATGAGCGACGTCAATTTCAAACGCTGGATGCGCTGGCTCGTGACCGTGATCGGCCTTGTCTATCTCGCCCGAGCAGCAGGCCTTCTCTGATCGACTTACAAAAAAACGCCGGCACCCGCAGGTACCGGCGTTTCTCCTCGTTCAGAGTCTCAAAAGACTAGAACTTGTAGCCCGCTGAAACCATAGCAGCATGGGTGTCGGTATTGCCGAACCCATACCAGGTGTACTCACCGCGCAGATTCCAGTCTTCGGTCAGCGCATAGTCGAGACCGCCGCCCAGCGCTGCGCCGTCTTCAGAGTCTTCGATGGTGGTGAGCGTCGTGCCGCCAGGTGTCTGGATGTTTGCGTCCAGATCAATGAAGGCATAGCCCGCGCGGCCGAAGGCATCGAGACGCTCGGTCACTGGGACTTCAGCCTTGCCGTAGACGCCAACCAGATAGTTGAGGCCGATGTCACCTGACCCGGCAATCAGGTCATTGAAGTCACCATCATTATTGTCATCGAGATCGAAGTCGTCTTCGTCGACATTGTAGTCGAATTCGCCGTCATCGATACCCGTGGTAATGTCGGATTCGAGGCTGAACCAGTCATTGAACTGATAACCGGCACGCGCGGTGATCGCATTCGTGTCGACGCCGCTATCTGCGCCATCCGGCTGAATGTCGAGATAGCTGTAGCCGCCTTGCAGGTAGAAGCCCTGGTCCTCGGAATAGGATTGAGCATTGGCCGTACCAGCGGCGGCGATCATGGCACCTGCTGCAGTGGCGCCGATAAGCATGGTCTTCAACATGGGAGGTTTCCTTGTTCATTTACTCTACGCTCCGGTTCTCATGACCGGAACTGAGGATGAAACGGTGCCAAAGAAACCTCGTTCCTGCGTTGCAGACACCCAAACGCACGTGTGGCAAACGTGCATCACTTTCTGTAATTTAATTTAACAATTCCAGAAGGTTAACGACGCTCGCCCGCGTCAGCCGGAACGTACTCCAGCAGCTCTCCTGGCGTGCAGTCCAGCGCGTGGCAAAGGCGGATCATCGTGTCGAACCTGACACCTTTGACCTTGCCTGATTTCAACAGCGAGAGGTTGGCTTCTGTCATCCCGATCTCAGCAGCGACGTCTTTCGCCTTACGCTTGCGAAGCGCGAGCATGACGTCCAGCCGCACAATGATTTCGCCAGGCAGCTCATCTGCCTCAGACGAACTGGTCATTGTCGTCCTTCAAGGCGACTGCATCGCTGAACACACTTGAAAGGCCATGCAGCGCAATTCCCATAAGCCCGACACCAAGCGCCAGATCGGTGAAACGAAGAATGCGATAGCCGTCTTCAATCCCCGCAAAGCCCAGTACGGTGGGAATGACGATTGCGCTTGTGACCGCGGCCCAGATCAGGCTGTCAGCCCCGTCCCGCAACGTCTTCAAATTCTTTCGGGTGAAGATATCGCCCTTGCCGCAGCGGCTGAAGAAGAATGCAAAGTCGATCAGGGCCAGCGCGATGAAGATTGTCGGGCCCGCTTTCAGCATGCCTATCGAGAAGCTTCTGAGGATAGCTCCCAGGTCAGCGCCGCTGCGATAAAACTCACCGCCGACTTCCCCGCCAACGACGAACGAGACGTTTAAGAACAGCGTCGCAACCGCAATCCAGGCAAAAATGGACAAGGTCTCATAAGAGCCAGACTTCCCGGACGCCTCTGTCTTGCTTTCATTCACCATGGCTTACCCCCATCAATTCAACTTGGGGCAATATATCTAATAATTATTGTTTGGCAATAATTTATTTCTGCCAATCTAGTTTCGGGTGCCTTCTGCCAGGCAGTCAGCTTCGCCGACGTCAAGCTCGTAAGGGCGCGGGCCGGCCCAGCCATTCAGCATGCGCTCGCCCGGCGAAATTATCTGAACGCTCACCCGGCAATCGCCGCCCCGGACCACATAGGAATCGGTGCCATCCGCCTCGATCGCATCGATCGGGCGGCCCTTGAGCGCGTCGGCAACATCGCCGCTCTCGATGATGCTCACCAGTTC
Source organism: Henriciella marina DSM 19595 (assembly GCF_000376805.1). NCBI lineage: Bacteria > Pseudomonadati > Pseudomonadota > Alphaproteobacteria > Hyphomonadales > Hyphomonadaceae > Henriciella > Henriciella marina. The sequence goes on from NZ_AQXT01000002.1 coordinate 1,873,134, forward strand.
GCGCTGGCGCTGAAAGTGCGGTGGCAGGGCCGCGCTCGCCAGCAGAGGGAAGCCGACCAGCATTGAGAGAAGCGTTGCGGATTTCATCTGATCGTCCCCTTTTTCAGATCACCTTCGACAGCAGTCGTATGACAAGAAGGCCATTTTATGCCCGGCGGGACCGGAAAAAGTCTCGCAGCAGCTGCGCCGCCTCTTCTACACGCCCCTGATCCTGCATGATTTCAGGGCGCCAGTGACATGTCGGCTGCTCAAAGAAGCGCGGTCCGTGAACCACCCCGCCGCCCTTGGGATCCTCTGCCGCAAAGATCAGCCGTCCCAGCCGTGCAAAGGAGATCGCGCCTGCGCACATAGCGCAAGGTTCCAGTGTGACGTACAGCGAAAGTCCCGTCAGCCGGTAGTTTCGCCTGTTCATACCGGCCTGGCGGATCGCGACGATTTCCGCATGCGCAGTCGGGTCGTGAATACCGATGGGGCCATTGCGACCTTCGGCGACCACTTCATCGGTGCGCGGATCCACGATCACAGCGCCGACAGGCACCTCCCCCGCCGCCGCCGCTTGCCGGGCAAGTTCCAGGGCCCGCGTCATATGATCGGTGGCTGTATTCATATTTTGCTCATACAGGTGCGCGCGCTTTTCGCCACCCCCGCGTGATGCTAAGCGCCTTGGCCATGCGGATCATATCTGGAAAATTCAAAGGTCAACCGATCGACGCGCCGGCCGGACGCGATACGCGGCCAACCTCCGACCGTGCCCGTGAGAGTCTGTTCAATGTCCTCGCCCACGCCTCCTGGGCGCCAGACCTTGAAGGCGCGCGGGTCATAGATCTCTTCGCTGGCTCGGGCGCGCTCGGCTTTGAGGCCATATCGCGCGGGGCAAGTTTCTGCCTGTTCGTCGAAACAGATAGCGCGGCACGCGGCACAATCCGCAACAATGTCGAACACTTCCAGCTTTTTGGAAACACCCGCATTCATCGCCGCAGCGCGACCGACCTTGGTCCGAAACCGTCAGGCGTCGGCGCCCCTTTCACGCTGGCCTTCATGGATCCACCATATAATAAAGGCCTCGTCGAACCCTGCCTGAATACACTTCTGACAGGCCAATGGCTCGCGCCCGGTGCCACAATCGTCGTTGAGACCGATTCCAGGGAAGACTTCGCGCATGAGGGCTTCCGCCTGATCGATATGCGGGAGGCGGGCAAGGCAAAACTCAGCATGCTCCAGCTGGACCTGGCCTAGCTGTCCAGAAACGTCTCGTGAATATCGATGCTGGATGACCGGCCGACACTGTCCTGACACGTGTCCAGCCAGGTCTGCGCATGCTCGCGGCCTTTCTCGCGCAGCTCGGTCAGGAAACGCCAGCTTGTGTCATATTTCGTCTCCAGACGAAGGTCGCATAGCACCTCTCCGCCCCGGATCGCGTGAATATTGAGATTGCGGTACTGGCTACGCACTGCCTTGTTGAGCAGGCTCTCATTCAAAAGCTTCTGGACAAAGGCAATGGAGCGCAGCTCCCCCATAAGCGATGCATTGAACGTGATCTCGTTCAGCCGGTCCTGGATCTCGCCTGCCGTGCGCGGCGTGCCATCCCGTTTGATCGGATTTAGCGTGACGAGGACAATATCGTTTGGCGCATTCGTATAGAAAAGCGGAAAGAGGGAGGGATTACCGAGATAGCCGCCATCCCAATAGGGCGTTCCACCGATTTCCACCGCCTTGAATGTCTGCGGCAGGCAGGCCGAGGCGAGCACCGCGTCAATCGTGATCTCATCTTCCTTGAATATGCGCACGCGGCCGGTTTCAACATTGGTCGCCGCGATGAACAGCTGCACGCCGGAGGTGCGGACAGCCTCGAAATCCACCGTTTCGGCAACTGCGTCCTTTAGCGGATTCACATCGAAAACATTGAGGTCATACGGGCTCAGAACGGCAGACATGGCAGCCGCGAAGCTGTGCGGCGTCCATGCGGTGAACGGGTTGGCCGCCATCATCTCCGAACCTAGCGAGGAGGCCGGCATCGCATTGAACACCCTGCCCTTGTTAGCCATCGACTTCCAGAAGGTCTCCAGAGCCGCCCGGGCGCCCGCCTTGCCGCCATGCTTCAAACCGGAAAGATAGGCCACCGCATTCATCGCCCCGGCCGACGTCGCCGTGATCGCCTGGATATCCAGCGTCTCGCATTCGCTGAGCCGCTCCAGCACGCCCCATGTAAATGCCCCATGCGCACCTCCGCCCTGAAGGGCCAGGCTGACAGGTTTTGCTTTCGCTGGGGATCGCGCCATAGAAGCTCCTATAGAGGCTTCGCTAGATGGAACGGGGCAGGAGCACAATGAATAGAGACGCGCAAACGCCCAGACCGGTCGACGGACTGAAGCCGCAGCCAGCCGCCGGCGTGGTCTGCATCAAGTCTGACCACGTCCTTCTCATCAGGCGCGGAACCCCGCCAATGACAGGCGAGTGGTCTCTACCAGGTGGTCGTATCGAACCCGGCGAAACCGCACGCGCTGCCGCGCTCCGAGAGCTGATGGAAGAAACCGGCATAGAGGCAGAGATCACTGGCCTCATCGACGTCGTCGATGCCATCATCACCAACCGGGAAAAGACGCTGATTACCCGCCACTATGTACTTTGCGACTATGCCGCCATCTGGACAGACGGAGAGCCCATTGCTGGCGATGACGCGGCAGATGCGCGCTGGTTCCCATTGGCTGACATTGCCAGCCTAGAGTTGTGGGAAGAGACCGTGCGGATCATAGAAACCGGCGCCCGGCTCGTCGGTGCCCTTCCTGAAAGAGGCCATTGATGGCATGGTGCCTCTTTAGCGTTCCGGAAAAGAGAACGCATGAAGGGAGATAAAAGAGGTGAGACGCGCCTCTCTCATATCGGTTTTGGCGGCACTTGTTTTTGCTGCCGGACCGCCTGCGTTTGCGACGCAAAGCGACCAGCTACGTTTTGATATCACCGAGACCGGCCACATGGTCGTGGATATCGCGATCAATCGCGACACCGACGCCCTCGCCATAGTCGACACAGCCGCGACCTTTCCGATCATCGACCGGAAAACCGCCGACTTGGCGAAGATCGAGCTGCCGGTCAGCCCTGCCATGATCGACATTGTCGGTCTTGGCGAAGTGCGCACCTTTCCGGTCGTGCAGGTCGGCCAGCTGACGCTTGGCGCACTGGAAATACAGAACGTCCCTGCCGCCTATAATGCGAAGATACGGTTTCCATCGACAGGCAACGTCATTCCGGCAAACAGCCTGCCCTATAGGACGCTCGACTTCGACTTCCGAAACACGCGTCTGCGCTTGTACGACGCCCCTCCCAGAACGGTTCGCGGCGCGCATACCGGTCGACTGAAGATCATCCGGTACGGCGGCCTGCCCTTCATCGAGGTCAGGGTGAACGGCGTCGATGGTCTGGCGCTGATTGATACCGGCGCGAGCATCACCTTCGTCAACTCAGCCTTTGCTCAGGGGGCCGCATCGTCGGCCCGCGCCGTGCGGACAGTCGAGCTCATCGGCGCAACGGGAAATGTCACGCCAGTGAAAATCCTTTACAGCCGACGCTTCCAGATAAGCGACTACACGGTGGACAGGTTCAATGTCGTCGTGTCCGATCCCGAATTCCTTCAGATGCTTGGGCTCGGCGACACACCCGTCATGGTGCTCGGGCTCGACGTCCTGAAAAGCTTCAGGATGCAGATCGACAGGCAATCGGAGCAGCTGCGCCTGTCCATGCCAGGCAATAGCCTCGGGCGCGGCGCAGGCATGTCGCTCCGCACACGCTGATCCAGCGCCGGGGCGCCTCGCTTTCCCCTTCGTCATCATTGAAATCGAGAAGGGCATCCATCTTTATGCGCCCAAACACTCAGGGAGATTATCTGCATGGCTTACGCACCTTTTGACCTCACAGGGAAAGTCGCGCTCGTTACCGGCGGCAATCGCGGGATTGGCTATGGCATGGCCGAAGCGCTGGCTGCCTCGAACGCCCATGTCGCCATCTGGGGGCGCAAGGATGCGGCCAACAAGGAAGCAGTCGAGGCCTTGTCGAAGCTCGGGACCGGCAATGTGAAAGCCTGGAGCGTCGACGTGGCCGACGAAGCCGCTGTCGTCGACGCCATGAAAGCCACCGTTGAGGGGCTCGGCCGTGTGGACACGTGTATCGCCAATGCGGGCGTCGGCTTCGGGGCCTCAAGCTTTGCTGAGATGGACACCGAAACCTGGAACAAGAACATGGCCGTCAATCTGGACGGCGCGTTCTGGACCCTGCGCGAAGCAACCAAGCACATCACTGAACGCGCCAAGGCAGGCGATCCGGGCGGCTCACTTGTTGGTGTGGCGTCGCTCGCCGCCATTGAAGGCGCGGCCCGCAATCAGGCCTACGCCGCCACCAAGGGCGGGCTGATTTCCATGCTGAAAGCCATCGCGGTCGAAACGGCCCGTTATGGCATTCGCGCCAACGCCATCCTGCCAGGCTGGATCGCGACCGACATGACGCAAAGCGCGCAGGACACCGAGGTATTCCATACCAAGGTCATCTCGCGCGTTCCGGCCCGCCGCTGGGGCGAGCCGAAGGATTTTGGGGGTGTGGCTGTCTATCTCGCCTCCGACGCATCTTCCTACCATTCTGGCGGGACGTTCGTCATCGATGGCGGGTATTCGATCTTCTAGGCCTATTGCGGGGTGGTCTCGTCCGTGGTTTCGGGCGAACCATCCTGCATCGGCATCGTAGAACCGGTATCAAGATCGTCTTCCGGTGTTGGAATGCCGCCTTCTGTCTCAAGATTGGCCGGACCAGTATCCTGCCGGGTATCGACAATCGCATTGTCATTTGGACGTTCCGAGCCATCGCCCTCGATCAGGTCAGGCGCTTCGGTATCATCGGTCTGCTCGCCATAGACATAGTCAGGCGTCTCAACCTCTTCACCGACTTCCTGTGCGACGTCCTGATCGTTGCCACCACACGCGCCCATCAGGAGCGCGGATGCTGCGAGAAGTATGATCTTGAAGTTCATTCTAAACTCCTTTGGCCATAGGGCCGGGCACTGTTCGTGTTAATCTGTGTGAATAATCGGTGAACCGGCCAGAGGTTCCGAACCAAGACGTTAACACCTCAGTCCTGCCGTTGCGGGACGGCTTCACAATCAGCGCAAGATCGCCTTCCATGACCCCATACAGTCAGGGAGAGACATTATGAGCTTGCACACACCGCTTTGCGATTTTCTGGGCGTGAAATATCCGATCATGCTGGCAGGCATGGGCGGGGTTTCCTACGCTGAGCTTGCGGCCGCGATGTCGAATGCGGGCGGGTATGGCGTGCTTGGCATGGCCGGCACCACGCCCGATTTCATCGAGAGCCAGATGAAGCGCGTGCGCGAGCTGACCGACAAGCCGTTCGGCGTAGATCTGCTCGCCGCGTCCCCTGAAAGTCTCGAACAGTCCGTCGATGTCATCATCAATAATGGCGCCGACAGCTTCGTTGCCGGACTTGGCGTGCCCATGCCGATCATGGAGCGGCTGAAAAAGGCCGGCGTAAAGGTCATGGTGGTCGGCGGCGCGGTGAAACACGCCATCAAGGCTGAACAGGCTGGCTGCGACGCCGTCATCCTGCAGGGCGGCGAAGGCGGCGGGCATACCGGCCTTGTCGGCACCATGCCGCTGGTGGCGCAGGCGGTTGAGGCCGTGAACATCCCCGTCATCGCCGCAGGCGGCATCTATGATGGGCGCGGGCTTGCCGCTTCGCTTGCCCTTGGCGCGGTCGGTGTGTGGATGGGCACGCGCTTCATCGCGTCTGAAGAAGCCCACGCGGCCAATCTCTACAAGCAGACCATCGTCAGCGCGGGTGATACCGACACCACCCGCACCCGCTGCTATTCCGGCAAACCCATGCGTTGCCGCACCAATGAGTATATCAATGACTGGGAAAGCCGCCCCGAAGACATCCAGCCCTTCCCGCAGCAGGCGATCCACTCGCACCAGACCGGCGTCATTGGCGGCATTGGCGGCATCACTGATGAGGCCAAGCTCGACGCAGACACGTCCTGCTTTGCGATGGGCCAGTCGGCAGGCGGGGTAAAAGACGTTCGCCCCGTCAAGGACATTGTCGAGAGCATCATCAAGGAAGCAGATAAAAGCATCTCCCGGATCGCAGGCTACCGGTCAGAAGTGACAGCTTGAGTCAGATCTCTCCGGCGATTATTGGTACATGTTATAAATTTGATCGTACCGATCGCCGGAGGGTCTGACCCCGTGCAGAAACTGACATCCTATCTGGCGGCGATGGCGATCAGGACGATGGGGCGTCTCGCCGACCACACGCCGATAAAAGCGAGCCCGCCCGCCGACGCCGCCGTCCGCCTCGGCCTGCCATGGAATTTCGCCTGGAAGAGCGAGGCTCGAAAAGCCCGCCTGCTTGCCGCGCGCCGCACCGCGAGCGTCGTTGCTGAATAAGCAGCCGACCGGACGATAGCGGCAATACGCCCGCGCCGAAGCGACTTGCCAAGCTTTGCCTGAAGGTGTTGGAACGCAGTCAAACCTTTAGACAAAGCGACCTTAGGAGGAATTGATGGGCGTTCTCGACGGAAAAGTGATTCTTGTCACTGGCGGTGGCAATGGCATCGGCAAGGAATGCGCGCTGCTGGCCGCAAGAGAAGGCGCAAAGATCGTGGTCAACGATCTCGGCGGCACGCTGTCAGGCGACGATTCGGGCGACGCAGGCCCGGCAGAGAAAGTGGCGCAGGAAATCCGCGCAGCGGGCGGCGAAGCGGTCTCGAACTCCGACAGCGTCACCGACTACAAAGCCGTCGAAGGCATGATCGAGCAGGCCAAGGATGAGTTTGGCGGCCTGCACGGCATCATGAACCCGGCCGGCATCCTGCGCGACGGCATGTTCCACAAGATGTCGGAAGAAGACTGGAAAGCCGTCATCGACGTCCATCTCAATGGCTCGTTCAACGTGACCCGTGCGTCGGTCAATCATTTCCGCGATCAGGAAGAAGGCTCCTACGTCCTCTTCACCTCGACCACGGGCCTTATCGGCAATATCGGTCAGGCCAACTATGGCGCCGCCAAGCTTGGTATCGCCAGCCTCTCGCGCATCATCGCCATGGAAGGCGAGCGCAAGAATGTCCGCTCCAACGTCATCGCGCCCTTCGCCTGGACGCGCATGATCGCCTCTATCCCGGTCAAGGATGAGGCTGGTAAGGAACGTGTCGAGCGGATGAAGAACGGCATGCGCGCCGATCAGGTCGCCCAGCTCGCCGTCGCGCTCTGCGCCGACAAGTCCAAGGACGTCTCCGGCCAGATCTTCTCGGTCCGCGGCAATGAGGTCGTCCTGTTCGACCAGCCTCGTCCGGTAAAATCCGTCGCCCGCCTTGAAGGCTGGACGCCGGAAACGCTGCTCGACCAGGGCCTGCCATCGATGAAGGGCAGCTTCATGGATCTCGGCGCGACGACCACCGTCTTCCCTTATGAGCCTATCTAAAAGACACTATGCGAGGCGCGGTCATTGATACGCGCCTCGCATAAGTCATCTGCAAGACATCCCATTGGCGCGGCGGCCACGCCGCGCCATTTCTGTTTCCGGAACACGAAAAACCCCGGAGACAGACCCATGATTGATATCAGACGTTTCGACGGGCTCGGCACATTCAGAAATGAGTGGCTCGACGCCCATTATCATTTCTCATTCTCTCAGTATTACGACCCGTCCCGCATGGGGCATGGCAAGCTGCGCGTCTGGAATGACGACAAGGTCAGGCCACAGACCGGCTTTCCGCCACACGGCCACCGGGACATGGAAATCATCACCTATGTCCGCTCTGGCGCGATCACCCACCAGGACTCCATGGGTAATAAAGGCCGCACCGAAGCAGGCGACGTCCAGGTGATGAGCGCCGGCCGCGGCGTCCAGCATTCGGAATGGAATGCCGAAGATGAGGAAACCACCCTCTTCCAGATCTGGATCGAACCTGCAGAAGCCGGCGGTGCCCCAGGCTGGGGGGCGCAGAAGTTTCCCAAGGCGGACCGCTCGGGAAGCTGGGCGACGCTCGCCAGCGGCGACGCGAGCGACAAGGCCCTGCCGATCCGTCAGGACGCCAAGGTTCTGGGCGCAACCGTGAAAGACGGCGAAACACTCGAATACTGCGTAAGCGCGGGCCGCCATGCGTATCTCGTCCTCGCCGATGGGTCGGTTCGTCTCAATGACGGCGAAACCCTGAATGCCCGTGACGGGGTCGCGATAACAGGCCCTGAAAAGCTGACGATCAAAGGTGTGGCGAACGCTGAAATTGTCCTCGTTGATACGATCTGACGTGACGAACGACGCTGTCTGGTGGCCTCGACAGACAGCGTCGTTCGCAACCAGCTCTGCGCAACTAACGTTTCTATGTTATATTCGCATCTGCCTTTAAAGGAGGTCAGTTCATGAAAACCGCCCTTATTGCTCTTGCCGCGCTCACCCTCGCACCTGTCGCAGCGGCGGCCGAAATCGTCATCGACTACTCCCCGGACTTTCAGGAAAAGCTGGAAGACGATTACGGCGTCAAGGAAGGCGACAAGCTGCAAAGCGACATTCGCAGCGACCTTGAGCGCGAGCTTGGCAAAGCCAATGTGGACCCTGCCCGCGTCAGTGTCACGATCATCGATGCCAAGCCAAATCGCCCAACCATGGAGCAGCTCAGCCAGCAACCCGGCCTCGACATGCTGCGGTCAAGATCCATCGGCGGTATGGAGCTGAGCGGCGTTGCCTATGACGCCTCCGGCACCGCTATCGCAGAGGTCGAATACGAATGGTTCGAAAGTGATATCACGCAGGTCGTCGCAGCAGGCGTCTGGAGTGATGCAAACCGGGCATCGCGCCGGTTCGCCCAGCGTTTTGCTGAAGAGCTGACAGACTAGAGCGCTCAACGAAATCCAATTATGAAAAGCGGCTGGGAAGATCTCCCGGCCGCTTTTTTATTGGGTGATTTCCAGCGTGCAGCTCTCATTGAGGCTCGGACGCGACAGCGTGATCCGGCTGAGCCCCGGCAGCTGCACCTTCATCTCGCGCGCGGCCCAGAGGCAGATGCGCTCCAGCGTCGGCACGGACAGCCCGTCGATCTCGTTCAGCAGCGAATGATCGAGCTTTTCGGCGGTCGCTTTGAGAGCCTCGGTCAGCTTGCTGAAATCCTCGACCCATTCCTCGCCCGGCTTCACCTTGCCACGCACGGCTGCTTCCAGCCTGAAGGAATGACCATGCAGATTGCGGTAAGGGTGGCCTTCGGGCTTACCGCCCATGAAATGCGCAGCCTCAAAGGTTACCGCCTTTGAGATCTCGAACACTTCGCCTGACGGGCTCAGGGCAGCCCGATCAGTTTGTGGGTTTGTAAGCTCAGTCGCCATTCCGGATGCTTCATGCAGTAGGCCGCCGCAGCGGCAATATTATCGGCCTGCCTGTTATCATCTTTGGGCTGAAGGAAGAAGTGCTCGAACTGCAGCGCAGCAAAACGCTCCGGCTGGGCTTCCGGCTCGATCTGCGGATATACGAGTTTGAGTTCATTTCCGCGCGTCTGGACAATCGCTGCATTCGCTTTGGGCGAGACGCAGATCCAGTCGAGACCGTCTGGCGCCGCCAGCGTCCCGTTGGTCTCCACACCGACCTCAAATCCGCGCGCGTGCAGCGCGTCGATCGCAGGGGCGTCCAGCTGCAGAAGCGGTTCGCCGCCCGTACAGACGACATAACCTTTCGGCCCGCTATCACCGGTCTTCTCGCGCCAGACCGCCTCGATGTGGTCGGCGAGCGCCTCCGCGCCGCGAAACTTGCCGCCATTCTCGCCGTCAGTTCCAACGAAATCGGTGTCGCAGAACTGGCAGACGGCCTTGGCGCGGTCGCGTTCAAGACCGCTCCAGAGATTGCAGCCGGCAAAGCGCAGGAACACAGCCGCACGGCCGGTCTGCGCGCCCTCGCCCTGCAAGGTCACATAGGCTTCTTTCACCGAATAGGTTTTCACCCCTGGCGCTCCTGCCATTTTCGATAGCCGTTCGCCCGCAGCGTGCAGGCGGGACACTTGCCGCAGCCATAGCCCCACTCATGCCGGGTGCGATTGTCGCCGATATAGCAGCTATGGGTCTTCTCGATGATGAGATCGGTCAGTGCCTTGCCGCCAATGTCCCAGGCGAGCTGCCAGGTCTCTGCCTTGTCGAGCCACATCAGCGGCGTCTTCAGGGTGAACTGGCGATCCATACCCAGCGACAGGGCCTTCTGCTGCGCGTCGATCGTATCGCGGCGGCAGTCGGGATATCCCGAATAGTCCGTCTCACACATGCCGCCGATGATGACGTCGATGTCGCGCCGCCAGGCCAGAGCCGCGGCCAGCGTCAGGAAGACGAGATTGCGCCCCGGCACGAAGGTCGACGGCAGGCCCGCCTCATCCTCTGTAATCTCGGTCTCGCGCGTCAGCGACGTTTCACTGATCTGTCCGAGCACGCCAAGATCGATGAGATGGTCGTCGGCCAGACGCTCAGCCCATTGCGGAAAGTCCTGGCGGATCGCGCTCAGCACATGCTCGCGCGCGTCCAGTTCCACCCTGTGTCGCTGGCCATAGTCGAAACCGATCGTTTCGACATGGCGATAGCTCTTCAGCGCAGAGGCCAGGCAAGTTGTGGAGTCCTGTCCACCGGAGAATAGGACAAGCGCAGAGGTGGGTCGCGTCATAGCCCGCGCAATAGCAGAGCCACGGGGCGGCTCCAAGCTAATCCTTCCTTAGCGTCAGCTCTTAGTTACCGAAAAAACACGGCAAATAGGCAAGTTCCCGCAAGCCGAGTATGTGGTTGACAATTTGTCACATCTGCCGATCAACTGATTGCCGGGGCACAGCCAGAAAAAGGCTGGCCCATGAGGAAACGCAACAATTGGGACGGCTCATAAAAAAGAGCTGCCCTCCTGGGAGGAGCTGAGATGACTAAGAAAACACCCGAAAAATATCTAATGCTTGCGGGCGCTTCGGCGATCGCTTTGAGCCTTTTTGCGCCGGTCGCGACCGCGCAGGATGATGGCGGCGGCGATGTAGAAGTCCGCCGGACGCTTGGTACCGTTCTCGTGACGACGCAGAAGACCGAGGAATCCATTCAGGACGTTCCGATCGCTGTGTCGGCCTTCGATGAAGAAGCGCTGGAAAAGCTCCAGCTGACAGGTGGTCCTGACCTCGTCCGCTCCATTCCGAACGTGTCCTTCACCAAGGGCAATTTCGGCGGCTCCTATAACTTCAAGATCCGCGGCATCGGTGTCGACCTTGTGGCCCAGTCCGGTGACGCCGGCGTCGGTGTCCACCAGAACGATGTACCGCTGACCGCGAACCGCCTGTTCGAAGCGGAATTCTTTGACGTGGAACGCGTTGAAACGCTGCGCGGCCCGCAAGGCACGCTGTACGGCCGGAACGCCACTGGCGGCGTGATCAACGTGATTACTGCCAAGCCAGTGTTTGAGGAATTCCAGGCCGACCTCAACCTGACCTATGGCAACTACAATACGTTCAAGGCCAAAGGCATGCTGAACGTGCCACTGGGTGATCGCGCCGCCCTTCGCGTTGCCGGCTCGCTGCTTCAGCGTGACGGCTATGTGGACAATATTGTTACCGGCAACGACATTGACGACCGGGACCTCTATGGCATCCGCGCGACGCTGGCGGTTGAGCCGACAGACCGGCTTCGCGGCTGGATCTCGTACGACTATTTCGAAGAAGACGATTCGCGTCTGCGCTCGGGCAAACAGCTCTGCGACAAGGATCCATTCATGACGAGCTTCGGGGGCGTCCCGATCGGCGGCGCCGATCAGATCTATACCAGCCTTGGCTGTCAGGAAGCCCCGCTCAGCCAGTCGACGGATCGTGTGAACTCTGCCGGTACGCTTGGCGGCGGCCTGGGTATCGCTGCCGGCCTTCTGAATGGCGACGCGTTCACCACGCCGCTCATCCAGGATCTGCGCACGATCGAGTCGGCCTTCGATCCAGCCTATAAAGCGGACCAGGAACTCTTTACCTGGAAAGCTGAGTTCGACCTCACTGACTCGCTGCTGCTGACCTATCTCGGTAGCTATAATGAAACCTCGGCCGTGTCCGTTGAGGACTATAACAAGATCGCGCCGAACGTAGCGTTCAACGATCTCTCAGCTGTGCCTCCTGGCATCAGCCCGGCCGCTGACCTCTACAACGCCCTCTTCCCTGGCGGCGTCGTGAGCGATCCTCAGCTCGGCGCATCGAACATCTTCAGAACGTTCGATATTTCGGGCGGCGGTAGCGAACAGACGACACACGAACTTCGTCTCCAGTCGGATTACGATGGCCGGTTCAACTTCAATCTCGGCGCCATCTCCGTCGATTTCGAAGCCATCGACCCTGCTGACCCGACGGCTGGCTATGTCGTTCTGTCCAACACGCTGACAGCCCTCACCCAGTTCAACAATGCAACTGGCGGCGGCGTCTTCGGCGGGCCTGTTCCGATCGACACGGCTGGCCCATCGGTGGGACCGGTTAGCAATTTCGGCGGGTTCGGCGGCAACTATTTCCGCTCGCTGTCGCCTTACACTCTCGAATCCTTCGCCATCTTCGGCGAGGGCTATTTCGACATCACCCAGGACCTCCAGCTGACCGTCGGCCTGCGCTACACTGATGACAAGAAGGAGCAGGCAAATATTCCGACCGCTCTCTTCGTGCCAAACCCAGCCGCGCAGGCAGATCTGTCGCCGCAGCCAATCCCGGGCAACGCGCCTGATGATGCTGGCGATGGCACCTACAATGTCGCCTTCGAGGAAACCACGGGACGGATCGGTCTCGACTGGCAGCCAGCCCTGGACTTCACCGAGGATACGCTGCTCTACGCCTTCTACTCACGAGGCTACAAAGGCGGCGGCATCAACCCGCCACAACCGGCAGGGGCCAACAACTTCCCGCAGACCTTCGATCCGGAGTTCATCAACTCCTACGAACTCGGCACGAAGAACACGCTGGCTGGGGGAGCACTTCAGCTCAACGCAACTGGCTTCTACTATGACTATGAAGGCTACCAGATCACGCAAATCGTGAACCGGTCTTCGGCTAACTTCAACATCGATGCCCAGATCAAGGGCTTCGAGCTTGAGACAGTCTGGAACCCGGCTTCCACCTTCGTGATCAACGCCAATCTCGGCCTCCTCGATACCGAGATTAAAGACACATTTGCCATTGATGTGCTTGATCGTACCAATAGCCGGGCTGACCTCGTGACACTGAAGAATGCGTCGAGCTATTCGAACTGTGTTGTGTCGGCTCAGGGCTACGCCACGGTTCTCGGTGCAATCCAGGGCGGCATCCTCGCACCTGGTTCCACTGCGGGCCTCTGCGTCGGGGCCTTTGCCGGACAGGAAGCAGCCTTCGGGGTGCCCACAGTTTCCTACACCGACTCCAATGGCCAGACCCGGACCATTGGCGGCCTGACCCCGTTCGACGGCGAAGCGAAGGATCTGGAGGGCAACGCCATCCCGGGCGCGCCTGAGACGACCTTCAGCTTCGGTGCAGAATACACCTTCGAAGGTCTCTTCAACGGTGCATGGGCCGCCCGTATCCGGGGCGACTACTACTATCAGGGTGACAGCTTCAGCCGCGTCTGGAACACCGGAAGCGACGAGCTCGACAGCTGGAACAACCTCAACCTCGCTCTCCAGTTCTACAATGACGAGAACGGTCTCGAGTTTGAAATCTTCGGCAAGAACGTCACCGATGAGGAAGTTGTCACCGGCCGTTACCTGACCGATGACTCCTCGGGTCTGTTCTCCAACATCTTCCTGACCGAACCACGCCTCTACGGTGTGCGGGTCCGCAAGAGCTGGTAGAGCCTGACGTAACATCTGACTGAATGAGGGGCGGTCCTGGACAAGGGCCGCCCCTTTTCTTTTGTCCCGCCTGTTTGCGTTACCCCGCCGAGCACCTAGATTGAGCGCGACAGTCTTGAGGAAAATGCCATGAAAACCCTGCTAGTGACCGCGAGCGCCCTGCTCCTGGCGACCGCCTGCTCGCCATCTTCAGATGAGGCGCCGGCATCAGGCGGCGACAGTGCAATTACGGACGCTTCCGATAACACGACCGGAGCGGAGACAGGCGAGACGACCGCAAGCGCGGCGCTGGTCAGCGAAGACGGGTTTCGCCTGACCCCGGTCGCAGAAGGCCTCGGCTTTCCATGGGACATGCTGTTCCTGCCAGACGGCACGATGCTGATCACAGAGCGGGATGGAAACATTCGCATCCTGCGGGATGGTGAGCTTGTCGAAACACCGGTGGCCGGCGCACCAGAGCCCCTGGTCAACGCACAGGGCGGCTATTTCGCCATGGCGCTCGACCCGGATTTTGCGTCCAACCGGAAACTCTACCTCGCCTATGCCAAGGGCACGGAGGCCGAAAATTCGACGGCCGTCGTGTCTGGCACCCTTTCCGAAGATGCAAGCGAGCTGACCGAGGTTCAGGAAATCTTCTCGTCCACCCCGCGCGAAACTTCCCACCATTTCGGGGGACGGCTCGCTTTCCTTCCCGATGGAACGCTCATTCTCACCCTCGGTGAAGGCTTCCGCTATATGGATGAAGCCCAGAACCCGATGAACTACCACGGCACGACCGTGCGCATAAACGCGGACGGGTCCTTTCCTGAAGACAATCCATTCGCCGATGGCAGTGAGGGCGCGCCAGGCGTCTGGACCTATGGGAACCGCAATGTGCAGGGCCTTGTCTGGGACGATGCCCGCGAGATCCTCTGGGCACACGAACATGGGCCGAAGGGCGGCGATGAGCTTAACCGCCTCGAGGCCGGTAATAATTATGGGTGGCCAGCGATCACCTATGGTGTGAACTATGACGGCACCATTCTCACCGAAGAAACCGAAGCGCCTGGCATGGAACAGCCTGTCGTAAAGTGGGTCCCCTCCATCGCGCCATCAGGCATGGCTCTGGTGACCGGTGATGTCTGGTCTGAGTGGCAGGGCGATCTCATCATCGGGGCCATGAATGGTCCGCGGGGCCGAAAACTCGTTCATGTGATGCTGGATGAGGACGGCAATGTCACCGGCCAGGCCGACCTCATGGCCGATCTCGAAATCCCGTTCCGCGATGTCGCCATCGGTCCGGACGGCAACCTCTATGCAGCGACCGCCAATATGGACGGCGTCGTCTACCGCATCGACCGTAACGAATAGGCCAGGGAGCCACTCGAATGATCAAACTCCATCACCTGCGCATCGGGCGCTCGATCTTCACGGTCTGGCTGCTGGAAGAGCTTGGCCTCGATTATGAACTGGAGGTCTATCACCGCCATCCGGAGACCTTCCGTTCACAGGAAGATCTGAAGAACGCCACGCCGCTCGGCAAATCACCAACGCTCGAAGTCGACGGTGTCATGCTGACCGAGTCCGGCGCGATCGCGGCCTATCTGGTCGACCATTATGACCCGGACGGCAGACTCGCGCCGCCGCGGTCTGACAAGAAAGCCTGGGCCGAATACCAGCGCTGGCTGCATTACCCCGAAGGCTCGGCCTTCCTGCCGCTCTTCATGCGCATGTTGCAGGCCCGCGAAGGCGATAATCCTTCTCCGGTTCACAAGGCGTTTGCTGATGGCGAGGTGCCGCTTCACCTCGGCCTTCTGGACAAGCACCTTGCCGACCGCGAGTTCATCCTTGGCGACAAGTTCCAGGCCCCTGATATCGGCGTGACCTATATCGCCAACATGGCCGAACGCCTCGGGGAACTCGCGCCCTACAAGAACCTCAAGGCCTATTACGACCGCAATCTGAACCGCCCTGCCTGGAAACGGGCCAAGGAACGCGCTGTCGAATAGTCGAACCTGCATTTTATTCCCTGAAAACCCCACCCTAACCCTCCCCGCAAGCGGGGAGGGGATGCCGGTTCGCAGCGCTTAGAGCTTACGCTTACCAGTGTGAGCATCGCCCCCTCCCCGCTTGCGGGGAGGGTCGGGGTGGGGCCTTACTACCGCCGGGACCGCATCGCAGCGGCCAGCGTGCCTTCATCGAGATGATCAAGCTCACCGCCATGCGGCACGCCCTGGGCGAGCCGCGTGGTCGTGACATCCAACCCCTCGAGCCGGTCGCGGACATAATCGACCGTGATCTGGCCATCGAGCGTGGCGCTGAGCGCAAAGATCACTTCGCGAACCTCGCCGCCCTTCACCCGGTCGACAAGCATGCCAATGGTAAGGTCTTCTGGCTCCACGCCATCGAGCGGCGACAGCACACCGCCGAGCACGTGATAGCGCCCACGAAAGGCGCTCGCGCGTTCAAGTGCCCAGAGGTCCGGCACATCCTCGACCACGCAGATGACGCTGTCGTCCCGGCCCGTATTCTGACAGACGGCGCAGGGCTGCAGCGTGTCGTAATTCCCGCACGTCCTGCACTGCTCAATCCGGTTACCGGCGTCCGCCAGCGCATCGGCTAGCGGCATGAGGAGCTGGTCCTTGCGCTTTAACAGGTGCAGCGCAGCGCGGCGGGCCGAACGCGGCCCCAGACCGGGAAGCCTCCCGATCAGCTCAATCATTTTCAGTATTTCAGGTCCGGCGCTCTTCTGGCTCATTGAAGGCTAGAAAGGCATCTTGAAGCCAGGCATCAAACCGCCGAAGCCGGATGTGGCTTCCTTCATCGCCTTTTCCATTTCCTCGTCCAGACGCTTGCGGGCATCGCCATGGGCGGCCTTCACAAGGTCTTCGATGATTTCGGCTTCATCTTTGAGGAGGGACGGATCGATGCTGAGGCCAATCATCTCGCCCTTGCCCTTCAGGCGAACCTTCACCAGTCCGGCTCCGGCAACACCTTCAGCTTCGATCTGTTCGACCTTTTGCTGGGCTTCCTGCATCTTGGCCTGCATTTCCTGGGCCTGCTGCATGATCTTCGAGAGGTCTTTCATTCCCACGACCTACCCTTTCCTTTGGTTGGCGACGCGCAAGGGGACGACATTGTCCTCCACGGGCGGCTGTTCAAGGCTGTCACTGCCGCGAACATCCAGAATCTGAAGCCCCGGAATAGCTTCGATCGCCGCCGCAACGTCGGTATCGGCCCGAACGGCTTCGATCCGCTCCTGCTTCAGCCGGTCCTCGCGCTCACTGACGGTTTCGCCGGGCGCGTCGGGCCGCGATTTGCGCACATCCCACTCATGCCCGGTCGAGATTTCAAGAAAATCTGTGAGGCGTCGAAGCAGGTCCACCGGCGCGCCGTCTTTCAGGTCGCAGCTTATCGTCCCGTCGGCAAAGACCGATGGCCGGATATAGGCCTTCGCCTCGCCCCATAGGACGGGTTCACGTTCTTTCTCCAGCAAGTCGAGGACATCGTCGAACTTGGAAAGCTTCGCGCCCGGCTCGCCGCCAACCGGCACCACGTTCGGGTCTTCCTTGCCGCCCCGGCCCCGGCCGCTTGATCCGTTATTGCTGCCCCCGCCGCCCTGGGCGATCAGCCTTGCGGCATCCTCGGGCGATGGCAGGCTGGCAGCTGTCACAAGCCGCAGGATAACCATGCGAAGCGCCACATCTGCCTCCGGCGCGCTCTGGGTGTCGCGATAGCCCGACAGCAGGATCTGCCAGTTGCGCTGGGCCTGCGCCGGGGTCACACTGTCAGCGATCTGCCGGGTGCGGGTGGTCCAGTCGGACGGGCCGGGCAGGACATAATTATCGCCCATCGCCTGAACCGTGGCGACGTCTGCGGCGATCTCAAGCAGATCCTTCATCAGGATCAGCGGATCTGCGCCGATCTGGATCTGATCGGTAATCTCGCTGACCGCCTCACTCGCCTTGCCAGTGACAGCGTATTCAAAGGCATCTAGCAGACGCAGCCGGTCGCCAAGGCCGAGCATGTCGCGAACGGCTGCGCCGGTAATTTCGCCGCCATCGAGACCCTGCACGATGGCCTGGTCGAGGATGGAAAGCCCGTCACGGACGGAGCCTTCTGCAGCGCGGGCGATCAGTGTGATGCCCTCTTCGGAAATCTTTGCGCCTTCGCGGCCAGCAATCTTACCAAGGTGCGCGGCCAGTTCGCCGGTATCGAGCCGTTTCAGGTCAAACCGCTGACAGCGCGAGAGAACCGTGACGGGCACTTTGCGAATTTCGGTCGTCGCGAAGATGAACTTCACATGTGGCGGCGGCTCTTCGAGGGTCTTCAGGAGCGCATTGAAGGACGCCGTCGACAGCATGTGAACTTCGTCGATGATGTAGACCTTGTAGCGCGCCGACTGGGGCGAGTAGCGCACGCCGTCCAGCAGGTCGCGCATATCGGCGACACCGGTTCTGGAGGCTGCATCGAGCTCAAGCACGTCAGGGTGGCGGCTCTCCATGATGGCCTTGCAGTGCTCCCCCGGCGGGTCGAGCTTGAGGCTAGGCCCCGCATGATCGGGACCGTCATAGTTGAAAGCACGCGCGAGCAACCTCGCTGTCGTTGTCTTGCCGACGCCGCGAACGCCGGTCAGCATGAAGGCGTGGGCGATGCGGTTCAGCTCGAACGCATTGCGCATCGTGCGAACCATCGCTTCCTGGCCGATCAGGTCAGAGAAAAGCTTCGGTCGGTATTTGCGCGCCAGCACCTGATAGGACGCGCCAGCCTTTGCGGGGGCCGCTTCCTCCTCCGCGAACATGGAGAAGGTAGCGTCGTCGCGCTCTTCGGCGCCGGGAAGGTCTGTCTCATCGCTCATGCCCGTTTACTAATGGCAGGGACTCGGGGGTCTCGGCAATGGCATGCGGGCGGTTTTGCAGCCTTTGCCTGCGAACCGATCGCCCTAGCTCCAGCAAGCGATGACCAAGGCACTCCTGATCTTCCCGCACCAGCTTTTCAACAACCATCCGGGGCTCGACAAGCGCCCGGACCGGATCTGCCTTGTCGAGGACACGCTGCTCTTTGGCGACCGGCAATATCCCATGCGCTTTCACAAGCAGAAACTCTGGCTGCACCGGGCCTCGATGTCGCGCTATGCCAAGCGGCTCGAAGGACTGAAACCGGACTTTGAGTATATTCGCTATGACGCCGGCAAGCCGCTTCTCAAGCCAACAATCGCGCGCCTCGCCAGGGCCGGTTTCGATGAGGTGATGACCTGCGACCCATCTGATTTCATTCTGGAAAAACGGCTCAAATCCTATTGCGACGCTGAAGGCCTAGAGCTGACGCTGATCAACACCCCGCTTTTCCTGAACACGCCGGGCGAGAACCGGGCGTGGCGGGAAGATCACAAGTCGTGGTTCCAGGCGGAGTTCTACAAACGCCAGCGCCGCCAGTTCGATGTCCTCATGAACGGCGACAAGCCCAAGGGCGACCAGTGGAGCTTTGACGATGAGAACCGCAAGAAGGTGCCGAAGAAGCTCAGAGAGAGCGTTCCCCAGCTGCCCGCCAAAGAGCCTGACGAGATCGAGGAAGAGGCGCGGCGGTCGGTCGAAAAGGACTTCCCGGACAATTACGGCTCGCTCGACACCCTCTACTGGCCGACCAGCCATGAGGATGCCGAGAGCTGGCTTGGGCAATTCCTGAATGAGCGCTTCGAGCTGTTCGGCCCCTATGAGGACGCCATTCTGGAGGGCGAGACCCTCCTCTGGCATTCGGCGATCACGCCGATGCTGAATATCGGACTTCTGACGCCGCAGCTGGTGCTGGATGCGGCGAAAGCCTTCATCGTGACCAAAGACATCCCGATGAATTCGGCCGAAGGCTTCCTCCGGCAGGTCATTGGCTGGCGCGAGTTCATGCGCGCGACTTATGAGGATATCGGCGTCCCGATGCGCACCACGAACCATTGGGGCCATACGCGCAGTTTGCCGGAAAGCTTCTGGACCGGTGAGACGGGGATCGGCCCCATTGATGATGTCATCAAGCGCATCCTCAAGACCGGCTACTGCCACCATATCGAGCGGCTGATGGTGCTCGGCGGGTTCATGTTCATCTGCGAGATCGACCCGGACGATATCTACAGATGGTTCATGGAGATGTTCGCCGACAGCTATGACTGGGTCATGGTGCCGAACGCCTATGCGATGAGCCAGAACGCCGATGGCGGGCGCATCACGACGAAGCCTTACTTCTCCGGCTCAGCCTATATCCGCAAGATGGGCAACCATGAGACAGGCGAGTGGTGCGACATCTGGGATGGCCTTTACTGGCGCTGGATCTGGCGTAATCGCGAGGCACTGGCGGGCAATCCGCGTTGGGCGATGATGGTCTCGATGGCCGAGAAGATGGACGGGGAGAAACGTCAGAAGCATCTGGATGTGGCGGCGAACTTTTTGCGGGGATTGGGGTAGCTGCTTCCCCACCCCGACCCTCCCCAGCGGGAGGGGGATGGCGTCGCATAGGGTTTTCAGGAAAGCGCCTTACTTTTCGGGGTTTGCGCCCCCTCCCCTCTGGGGAGGGTCGTGGTGGGGCCAGCACCAGCGGCCGCAGACCCATCGCGGGTGCGGCTGGAAAACCCTGGATTTTTCCCGCAGGCCCTAAGGCGGCACCAGCACATGCGGCAGGCCGGTGAGCAGACCGCCCTGCCCGGCCAGCACGGCGCCCAGCCCCGTCGCCGCAATGATGATGCCAATCCCCTCGCCAGCCCGCGCCATCAGGGCGCTTGCGCGCGCCTCGGGGTCGAGCTTTTCCCAAGGGGTGCGCGCGGCAAAGACAGTCCAGTCATTGGCAGGTTTTCGGTCCCCGCGCACGTCCAGCGTGATAATGATGCGGCCGGTCTTCAGCACGCTATAGCCCACCAGACCGGACCCGCCCTTGGCGCGCTCCGCCTTGAGGTACCGGTCGAGCCGGTAAACCTCGACCAGGAAAATGGGCCAGACCCATATTTCGAGGGCGGCAAGCGTGTCGAGGATGAAGTCGCGGTCGATCATGGAGGCGGAGCCTAGACGGGCGCGCCGGGGGGCGGATGTTTTTGGTGCGCTCGGGGTGGTTGCACGGTGTACCGGCGGTGTCTGGGCGGTGTTTTGGGGTGGGGGTTCTGCGGGATGAGGGAAGCTGGAGGTCGTCATCCCGGAATTTGCGCCAGCACATATCCGGGACCGAGCGCGTTTTTAAGCGGCTGGGTCCCGGATCGCCTGCGGCGTCCGGGATGACGAAAAGCGGGAAGAGCACACCTGACCGTGGATGCGCTCATTCGTGCGAAGGCTGGCATTAGTTCGTAACACCCGAGAATCAGTTGAGTGGACGGATTTCAGTTAAGAGATAAGGGGGCCCATCAAAAGTCTGTGAATTTAGCAGATAGAGCTTGCGCGTGGCTGAATAAGCAGAGGAACCTCGCTAACTTGCGACGCCTAAAGCCTATGTCTGAATCTCCGTCGCGGCCAGCGCGTCGGCATCGTCCTAGCCGTTTCGTCGACGATAAGCTGACGTCAGATGTGTAACTATAGTAAAGTTTGTCGGGTGACAGTTGGCTAGCCTGGAAGAAACATCAATGCTTGAATGATCTAATGTTCTATCCATTTCGGGGTAAACGTGGGGCCTTATAAATGCAGAAGCGGGACTCTGGAAGCGAGAACGAAGCCTTTATATCGTTAAAGTCGCTCTTCTTCGTAGGCGGCGCCCTAATTTGGGCAGCCAATCAAAACTGGCTGCAGATGGCTCAGTTTTACGATGAGTTTCTTGTGTTATGGCGAGATTTCATAAGGGCATTATGGTCCGAATTTTTTTCTCTGCTGCATTTACCATTCGACCTCCGAGGCTATCAAAAAGACATTCTAAGCATCATAGCCGTTTTGCTAGGATCTGCGGTTACCCGTGCATTTTTTAAGAAACCACCACCCACACTTTTTAAGAAAAATCTTCTTCGCATAAGGAAAGAAGCAGAGGAAAAATACAAAAGAGCAAGCTTTTACCACTCTCTTCTCAGAGTTACACACCGAGCATTGCTCTCTGTGCATATTATTGCCGCCGGATCCATACTATATTTTTTGTTGATACTTCCATTCTTAGATACTTTTGAGTTCACGCACGAATTTAAATTCTTATTGTTTGCGGCAATAGTTTTTTATACTATAATTGTTTCAATATTATTGATAGCGATATCTATACTTATTTGGAGAAAGATAGATACAATAAGCGCGAAGGCAATAAGGGCAAAAGTAATCTATATCCAAGAACTATTCAAAAAAACTTGGAAATATATACGTAGAGGTGGATGGAAAAATATTTTTTCCCACAGATTTAGATCTATATTTATATTGTATTTAGTAAATATGGGATTGATCATAATTGTTGTTAAAGTGTATCAAATTTTTGGACATGAAAGAATAAAACAATATTTTACTAAAAGTATTGATCATTCTAAATTTAATCCAGCTGAATATGTGATGAGCATTCTAAATGGCGATTACATAGATTTGCTTCTTATAATACTATGTTTTGTAACTCTTTTCTTTGCCTCCGGCAGAAGCCTTAGACCAATTGCGCAGTTTGTAACAATCGGACTGATAATAGTGGCGATAGGCGTGGCTTCTCGAGCAGTGCTAAAAATAAGCCCCTCATTGAATGAGCAGACGGCACAGACTGTCGTGCATGCCGAATCGTGGACATCGCCAATCTCATTAGCTGATATTTTCGAAACACTTGTAGACAGCCAGCAGAGCTCTGCAGTGAACTGCACTCAGAAGGAATAGGTATCTAGTGAAGTCAAAACAAACCGAAGCGGAGACTGAACCGCAACTCGAAACGAAAGTCGTTAGGGCCGCTTCGTTCCCGACCTGACCCGGTTAGCGAGAGCTAGTTATTCGGGCGATTGCGTGGCTTCCAGCGCGGTGCGCACATTTTGTCCGTATCGTGTGTAGCCGTGTAAGGCGCAGGCGTTCGTCGCAGGAAAATAATCTGTGCCGTCGCTCGCGAATACTAATCGCTCTTCACCCGGTTCAAAGCTGACCTTGCAAGACGAAAATTCCGAAGGGTGACGCACATAAATGCGCGCTCCGGATGCGCCCTTGTAGGCCTGCGTGATTTTGAAAGAGGTTACATACCCGGATGAGCCTCGTTCATCACCTTCTGTCGCGATACGGAGGGTCTCTTCAGCCACGCCGACGAAAACATGATCGGCACCGCCCACCTTCTCGCTAACAGTTTTCGGCGGCAAACAAGAGCAGGCTTCAGCGGCGACTGACAGGCTGGCAAAGGCCGCGGTGAGCGCAAACGATTTTGCAATCATCCGCGCAGACTAGATCGGAATTCAGGAATTGAAAGCGGAGACTGGACAGTGACCCGAAGCGAAACTCGTTAGGGCTGCTTCGTTCCCGACCTGACCCGGTTGGCGAGGACTTCGTCCACCGCCAGCCTCCTGATGCCCATATCGCGTTTTGAAAGCGGGGTGACAAGGGGGCGATTGCTGATAGGTCTGTGTGCATGACTGCAACAACCACCAATTCCGAATTCATATCGCTGGGCGCGCGCCCGATTGACCGGGCGGGCCATCACCGCACCGATGCTGACTGGCTGGCCGCCGCCTATGCCCGCGACGATGTGCTTGTCCTGCTGATGCAAGGGGGGCTGCCCCTGCTGGCCCGGGATGGCGGGCTTGTCTGGCTGGGGCCGGAAGCGGCAAAGCTCGCGCCGGACAGTGAGCCGCTCTTTCTTGGCCTCGACAAGAACAAGACGCCTATCTTTGCCGTGGAGATGCCGAGGGATTTCGATGTCGAAGCCTCGCTGATTGCGGGCACGGGCGAGTTCACCGATTTCCGCATGGCGATGGGCCTGATGAGTGAGATGGAGGCCAATCTGGCGTCCACCGCGCGGTCGCTCTTCGAGTGGCACCGCTCGCACCGGTTCTGTTCGCGCTGCGGCGCTGAGAGTGGGCGGGTGGAAGCGGGCTGGAAGCGGGCCTGCACTGAGTGTTTTGCCGAGCATTTCCCGAGGACGGACCCGGTCGCCATCATGCTGGCGACGCGCGGCGACAAGTGCCTGCTGGGCCGCCAGAAGATGTGGCCGAAGGGGATGTGGAGCTGCCTTGCCGGCTTTATCGAGCCGGGCGAGACGCTGGAACAGGGGGCCGCGCGCGAGGTGCATGAGGAAGCGGGCATCCACTGTGACCCGGCCAAGACCGAATACCTGTTCTGCCAGCCTTGGCCGTTCCCGTCCTCGCTGATGATCGGGCTGATCCTGCCGGCTGAGACCGACGAGATCGCCGTCGACAAGAATGAGCTGGAGACCGCGCGCTGGTTCACCCGCGAGGAGATGCGGGCCGTGTTTGCAGGCGAGCACAAGGAGGTGTTCGCGCCGCCGCCCTTTGCCGTGGCGCACCACATCATGAAGGAATGGGCCGAGCGGGAGGATTAGGTCTTTCTTAGACCGCTCATCCCCGCGCAGGCGGGGATCTCGTGAAGCGGTCGTTGCGCCCTGACTGGCTGAGACCCCCGCCTGCGCGGGGGTGAGCGGCGTGGAGATATGCAGCGGAACGAGACGCTTGAGCTGGCGTTTGTGTCTCTTTAAACGAGAGACAACTTCATGGATCTTATCCGCATTCTTCTTTCTATCCTTATCCCGCCGCTGGGTGTGTTCCTGCAGGTCGGGATTGGCCTTCACTTCTGGCTGAATATCGTGCTGACGCTGCTTGGCTATGTGCCGGGCCTCATCCACGCGATCTGGATCATCCTGCGCAAATAGGCATGCAGCAGACATTGCAGACTGGCGAGCGGCCAGGCCTCATCAGGGCCTGGCCGTTTCTCTGTGCGTTGCGAATTTACTGGGGCCTGAAACGAGGAAGACCCTGCACTGAGGGGGGAGTGCAGGGTCTTCGAGCCGGAAGTGGCAAGGCGAGGTGAGGGGAGGAGGGATTTGCCTTGTTACTTCAGAACCTCCGGCCAGTTCGTATTCGCTTTATCAATGTGCTCGGCGCGGTCTTGTTCCCAGCGGGTCTGAATATTTTTGTTGTAGTTGAGATAGAGCCTGTCATCGACGATGGCCCAGTGGTCTGCGTCGCCTTTTGCGGTGTAGCCTTCCGAGATGGCCCAGGCGCAGTAACCCCCGAATTGTGGGGCATATTTTTCCGGGTCGAGGAGGAACGTCTCGAGGTTTTCCTGACTGGCGAAGCGGAACTCAGCGCCCTCATATTCGGTGGTAAAATCGCGGCTGCCTTTGACGGGGCGACCCTCTGTGAAATAGGCGACCGGGTCGTGGCCCTGGACGGCGGTGTTGGAGAAGGTGCCGGTATAGACGGGCGCCTTGTCGGCATGGGCCGGGGCCGCGAAGGCGAGGCCTGTGAGGGCGATGGCGGCGGCAGCTACTGCGTGTCTGATCCGGTTCATCTGTGGCGTGTCCCCGTGGTGTTCTGGCTTGGGCTTGAAGTAGCGCTTCTTCGGGAGATGCGCGAATGACGCGTGCGTGACGAGGGCTCACGAATGGGTGAGAGATGCCGTGATGAGGCGCGTTAGCGGCCTGCCCCCTCGCGGTCCGCGGCGCGCGTGTCTATATGGAGGGGCGCGAGGCGATATGGAGGCGAGCGGCGATGGACCGGCTGGATGCAATGCGGCTCTTCATCAGGGTGGCGGATACGGGGAGTTTCTCGAAAGCGGCAGCCGACCTCGAGATCGGCCAGCCCACCGTGTCGCGCCGCATACAGGACCTTGAGGCGCAGCTTGGCGCGGAGCTTTTCCTGCGCACGACGCGGGCGCTCAGCCTGACGGAGTCTGGTGCGAAATTCTATGATCGCGCGCGGTCCATCCTCGAAGCCTTCGAGGCGGCAGAGGCAGAGGTGCGCGGGCTGGACAATGATGCCGTCGGCCAGCTGCGCATCAGCGTGCCGCATTCGCTGTCGCGCGTGGTGATCGCCCCGGCGCTGGCGAGTTTCATGCGGCGCTATCCCGACCTCTCGCTCGATGTGATGTCGGACGATTCCTATACCGATATCGTGCAGGAGGGCGTCGATCTGGCCTTCCGGCTGGGCGAGCTTGCCGATTCCAGCCTGATGGCAAAGCGGATCGCGCTCAGCCCGCGAAAGCTCTGGGCCTCGCCCATCTATATCGCCCAGCAGAAAGACGTGTCGCGGCCAGGGGAGCTCTCCCCCGAAGACGCGCTGCACCTTCGCCAGCAAACCGGCGCGGCTGTCTGGGAGATGACCCATAAGGAAAGCGGCGAGGTCGAGACGCTGCGCGCGGCAGGCCGGTTCAGGGCCTCGTCAGGCGACGTGCTGATACAGGGCGCGCAGGACGCGCTCGGCTATATCCTGGCGCCGGACTGGCTGGTCTGCGAGAAAGTCCGCGATGGCCAGCTGGCGCGGCTCTTGCCGGAGTGGGAGGCGGCCGAACTGCCGCTTCATGTCGTCTGGTCCGGCGGCAAGCTGAAAGGCAAGGCGCGGCTCCTGGCCGATCATATCGGCGAGGCGATGAAGGCAAAAGAGTTGCAGGAGCCGGCGGCGGCGTAAAAAAGCCCCACAGCGCCAGCTGCGGGGCTTCTGTTTCGTGTCCTGCGCCCTCGTCCTTCGACGTCGCTCAGGATGAGGGAGCGGGCGTGCGGAAATAGGCGGAAAGCCTACTCTTCCAGTTCCATCGTTTCAGTTTCAGTCTCGACCTCGGTCGTGGCGGCCGTATCGGCTTCGCCGGCCTTCACGTCTTCGATCCAGGTGTTGACGCGGCGTTCGAGGATTTCGAGCGGGAGGGCGCCGCCGCCGAGGATGGTGTCGTGGAAGCCCTTGATGTCGAAATCATCGCCAAGTTCCTCGCGGGCGTGTTCGCGCAGTTCGAGGATCTTGATCATGCCGATCTTGTAGGCCGTCGCCTGGCCCGGCATCACGATGTAACGCTGGATTTCAGAGCGGGCCTGCGCGTCGGTGACGGCAGCGTTTTCGGTGAAGTATTCGAACGCTTCCTGCTCGGTCCAGCCCTTGGAGTGAAGGCCTGTATCCACGACGAGACGGATGGCACGCCAGATTTCAGAGCCGAGGCGGCCAAATTCCGATTGCGGGGTTTCAAACGTGCCCGGCATTTCGCTGGCGAGACGTTCTGAATAGAGGCCCCAGCCTTCGGAATAGGCGGTGAAGCCCGCCTGGGTACGGAATTGCGGAATGTCCTGCAGCTCCTGCGCGATGGAAATCTGCATGTGGTGGCCCGGAAGGCCCTCATGATAGGCGATCACTTCAAGCTCACGCTTCGGCATGGCGCTCATGTCGGAGAGGTGGGCGTAATAGGTGCCCGGACGCGAGCCATCCGGTGTGCCCGGGTAGTAATGCTGGGCGGCGCCGTCCTGCTCGCGGAAGGACTCGACACGCTTCACGATGAGGTCGGCTTGCGGAAGGATGCCGAAATAGTCTGGCAGCTGGCCTTCGATATTGTCGATGGCGGCGGTTGCATCAGCGATGTACTGGTCGGCCCCTTCGTCATTGTTCTCGTAATAGAGCTCACGGTCATCCGTGTTTTCTCGCAGATAGACGAAGAATTCCTGCAGCGTGCCATCGAAACCGAACTCTTCCTTGACCGCTTCCATCTCGCCCTGCAGGCGCTCGACCTCGTCGAGGCCGATCTGGTGGATTTCGTCAGCGGTCAGGTCTGTCGTGGTCGAGACTTTGAGGCGGTAATCGTAATACTCCGCGCCGCCTGGCTGTGAGGTGAGGCCGGTCGGGTTTTCCGGGGCGTCCTCGAGCTCTGCCTCGGCCCATTCGATCAGACGCTCATAAGCTGGCTGGAATTCCTCAACGAGGGCAGTTTCTGCCGCCGCTCTCAACTCTTCAGCGCGTGCTTCGTCGATCTCGCCGGCTTCCTGAAGATTGGAGATTTCCATCTGTACGTCGGCCCAGAGGTCAGAAGGCTCACCGTCAGTGAAAGGGGCGCCGGTGATGACGTTGCGGGCCTGTTCGATCACGCCTTCGAGCGCGAAATCAGGGGTTTCGACGCCGCGGCTGGCGCTTTCCTTCGCGATGGCGACAAGCTGGTCGCCTGCACGGGCGCCTTCGCTGATCCGCGAGATGTAGGCTTCCATGTCGGCTTCATTTTCGACACGGTGAAACTGGATGAGAACGGTTGGCAGGAAGCTCTGCGCGCCGTTCATCTGGTCGAAGGTGAAGCCGTTATAGAAGTACTCCATGCCTTCTTCGGCCTGCTCTGCCTGGTATTTCCAGATGTCCCAGGAATTCTTCGCTTCTGGTGTCAGCTTCGCATAATCGAAGTTGGCTTCCATCTCGGCGACGGTGTCGAGGCGCCACTGCAGCTGTTCCTGCGCGGCTTCATAGGACATGTCGTCAATCTCGTCATTGCGTTCCTTGCGGCCAAGGAAGGTGAGCCGGATCGGGCTCATCATGACCTGTTCTTCGTACTTTTCGTCGAACCATGCATTCAGGCGGGCAGTTTCTGCCTCAATCTCTGCATCGGTCGCGGCGGCCGTTTCTGTCGTCTCGGCGCCCGCCTCCGGGTTGTTGCCCTGTTGAGGCGCTGAAGTCTCACCACAGGCAGCAAGGATGAGGGCTAGGGCGGTGGCAGTCGCTGACAGCTTGACGCGCATGAAGAAAAACTCCTGATATTATCGAATTTCGCTATGAAGCAGGAATTTTGTTCTTATGCAAGGCAGGAGGGCGCGTTCACCCTCCCGCCCTGCCATTTCAGGCATAACGTGTGCGCAGCATTGCCCAGATCGCGCGAAGGCCACAGGCGGCGGCGCCTTCGGGGCGGCCAAATTTTGACTGGCGCCAACCCCAGACATCGAGATGCACCCAGCGGCGCGCCTCAACGAACTGTTTGAGGAAAATTGCTGCGGTAATAGAGCCGGCAAAGCGCCCGCCTGAGTTCTGAATGTCGGCAACCGAGCTTTTCAGCATGGATTTGTAGGGGTCCCAGAGCGGCATGCGCCAGACTGGATCGCCAGCGACGGCGCCAGCTGCAGTGATCGCGTCGGCCAGATCGCCGTCATCTGTATAGAAGGGCGCAAGGTCCGGGCCGAGGGCGACGCGTGCCGCGCCAGTGAGCGTGGCGAAATCAACGAGGAGGTCCGGGTCACTTTCGCAGGCGCGGGTCAGCGCATCACCAAGAATGAGACGGCCTTCTGCGTCGGTGTTGTCAATCTCGACCGTGAGCCCCTTGCGGGTCTGCAGGATGTCGCTTGGGCGGAAGGCATCGCGGCCGATCGCATTTTCGACGGCCGGAACGTAGAGTTTCAGCCGGACCGGCAGGTTCGAGCTCATTACCAGCTTGGCAAGCGCGATGACATGAGCCGAGCCGCCCATATCCTTTTTCATCAGCTTCATGCCAGCGCCTGGTTTCAGGTTCAGCCCACCCGTGTCGAAGGCGACGCCCTTGCCGACGAGCGCAAGTTCCGGGTGGTCCGGATTGCCCCAGGAAAGCTCCATGAAGCGCGGGGCTTCAGGCGCGGCGCGGCCCACGGCATGCACCATGGGGTAGTTTTCTTTCAGGAGATCGTCGCCCGTGATGACCGAGAGTTCGGCGCTGTATTGTTCGGCCAGCACGCGGATCGCAGCTTCGATGCCGGCCGGGCCCATATCCTGCGCCGGCGTGTTGATGAGGTCCCGAAGGAGCGCAATCGCGTCAGCTTCGCGATCCAGCGCTTCGGCATCGCCGCCATCGCCAACCACGAGACGCGGCGGCGTGGCCTTGTCTTTCAGGTATCGGTCGAAGCGGTACGCGCCATCAGCCCAGCCTGCCGCGATGTTCGCCATCGGCATGCCGCCATCGCGGGAGACCTGATAGTCGCCTTCAGGAAGTTTTGCAGACAGGGCTGCAACAGCCAGCGCGTCGCTGGTGTCGCCAAGTCCGAAAAGCACGTCCGCGATCCCGCCCTTGGCGTCAGCCAGGATGACCATGTCGCCGGTGCCAGCCTTGAACCCCTGCGCGCTTGCCTGGGCCTTCAGGCCGTCAGAGAGGTCGCCAGATCCATCGCTCCATTGGCTTGCGCGGAAGAAGTGCAGTTTTGCGGGGCTGTCGGCGCTGGCGGTGAACGCTTTGTGCATAGGGGATCAACTCTTCGAAGGTCTAACAGGTTAAGGCAATGGTCACCTCAGTTAACTGATCCTTGAGGCTTGGCCGTGCAAGGTCGCGCCATGAATCAGTTCGGCAGAGGGTGCCCGATGTTTTCCAAACGCGCAGCTCTTTATCCAGTTTCCCTTATGGCGCTGGCGCTAACAACGGCCTGCGCCTCAAGCGAGGCGGCGCGGAGCACGGCAGAGGCGGAAACAACGCTGGAAGCCGCCTATGCCGAGGAACTGGCGCCTGCGACCCCTGAAGAGATCGCCGAGATCGAGCGCGCAGATGCGCTGACGCGGGCAAATTTCTGGGCCGCCGAGTTCCGCAAGGACCCGAGCCGTCTCGACACCACGATCAGATTTGCGAGCGTCCTGCGCGAGATTGGCAGCCATGAACGCGCCATCGATGTTTTGTCGCGAACCATTCCGGCGCATCCGGCCTCGCATGAGTTGCAGCTTATCATGGGCCGCGCACTCCTGACCGAAAACCGGGCCGGTGAAGCGGCCGAGGCCTTTTACAAGGCGACGGTCATCGCGCCGCAAGAAGCCACAGCGCATGCCGCGCTTGGCGTCGCGCTGGACAGGCTGGAGCGTCACCGCGACGCCCAAAACGCCTATGCCCGCGCACTGGAGCTTGAGCCGACCCGGGCCTCGACGCTGGCCAATTACGGGCTGTCGCTGGCACTGACGGGTGATCTTGCCGGTGCCGAAGCGCGCCTTCGTGCCGCGCACAATCTGCCAGACGCTGATGCTCGCGTGCGCCAGAACCTGGCACTGATCCTTGGTCTTCAGGGCGAGTTCGATGAGATGCGCGCGGTCGACCCGCACGCCCCTGCCCGCACGGTCGAGGCCAATCTATCGACGATCCGCGATATGCTGAGCCCGGCGCGCAGCTATGACGCGCTGAAGCGCGATGAAGCGGCGACGCCGGCCCCGCAGGTCCAGCAAGTGCCGGAACGCGCCGAACCGGCGCAACGCACGCTGCCGCAATTGCGTGGCTCGCTTAGCGGGTAAGGCTGGCGCGCACGCGACCTAGTTTCAGTTAAAGCCAGACTCAGGTCCGCTTCGGCGGGATGCGAGCTCTAGTCGCCCACTTCGGTGGTGGCGTAGTTCTTAGCCTGCATTTCCTGATACTTGATATAGGCTGGACCGAGCACGACCAGGAACAGGACCGGCAGGAAAAAGAGGATCATCGGCACGGTGAGCTTCGCCGGGAGTGCGGCAGCCTTTTTCTCGGCCTCTGACATGCGCATGTCGCGGTTTTCCTTGGCCATGACGCGCAGGGCATCGCCGAGCGGTGTCCCGTAGCGCTCAGCTTGCATCAGCGCCATACAGACAGACTTCACGCCTTCATGACCGGTCCGCATGGCGAGGTTTTCGTAAGCGGTGCGGCGTTCCTGGAGATAGGCAAGCTCTGCCGTGGTGAGCTGGAACTCCTCGGCGAGCTCTACTGAAACCGCGCCGATCTCCGCGCCGACCTTGGCGAAGGCGAGCTCGATGGACATGCCGGATTCAACGCAGATCAGAAGCATGTCGAGCGCGTCCGGGAAAGCGCGCATGATGGAGTGCTGGCGCTTCTGGGCCTTGTTCGAGACGTAGAGGTTCGGCGCGTAGAAGCCAAAGGCGGCCCCGAACACCACGCCACCGATCTTCATCTGGGGATTGAGCCCCAGATCGTTGACGAAGAAGATGTAGAGAAAGGAGACAAGCGCCATCGCCATGGGCAGGACGAACCGGCAGAAATAGAAGATGGCGAGCGGGCGTGGCCCGCGCATGCCGGCCTGAATCAGCTTGCGCTCGACGTTCGGGTCTTCGAGCATCTTCTGGAGGTTCAGCTTGCCGGTAATCTCGCTGATGCGGCCGGAATTGTCTTTCTTGAGACCGCGCTTTTCCAGCGCGTCGCGGTTGGCACGGCGCAGACGTTCGCGCTGGGTGGTGACCTGTTTCAGGCGTGTCTCAAGCCGGTCCCCTTTCAGGAGGGGCATGGTCAACGACAGAATGGTGGCGAACATGGCGAGCGCGGCGAGAACCGAGGCCAGCATTGCCGGATCAGAGAGAGAGGTGATGAAGCCGGTCATGTCTCTCCCCTAGATATCGAAGCTGATCATGCGGCGCATGACCGTGATGCCGGTGAACATGAGGCCTGCGCCCATGAAGAGTATCATGTGGCCTGTCGGCTTTACGAAAAGCTCCATCATGTAGCTGGGAGTGGTCATGAAAACCATTGTGCCGACCGCAAAGGGCAGCGACGCGATGATGCCGGCAGACGCCTTGGCTTCCGACGACATGGCTTTGACCTTTTCGCGCATCATCTTGCGTTCGCGGATCACCTTGGAGAGGTTGCCGAGCGCTTCGGAGAGGTTGCCGCCGGACTTGGCCTGAATGGTCAACACGATGACGAAAAAGTTCACCTCTGGCAGGGGCACGCGCTTGTAGAATTGCTGGAGGGCGCGTTCCACCGTGGTGCCCATCTGGATGTTATCTGTCAGGGTCTTGAACTCATTGCCCAGCGGAGAAGGGCTTTCGCGGGCAATGATGCGCAGACATTCGGTCAGCGGCAGGCCGGACTTCACACCGCGCACGATGATATCGATGGCGTCGGCGAACTGGGCGGTCATCTTCTTGTAACGGCGCTTGGTCATCATGTCGAGGACCCAGCGCGGCACGCCAAGGAAGCCGACGATCGAGGCCACAATAATCATGGCAGGCCGCGACTTGATTTCGATGCCGGCGATTGGCGGAGGACCTTCGGCGCCGGAGATGAAGGCGAGCAGGGCAAAGGCGACGGCGAGACCGGCGGAGACCGCCCAGAACACTTCCGGTTTAATGTCGAGACCGGCCTGAAGAAGCTTGCCGCGAACATCCTGCGGGACGAGAGATTTGCGCCGCGCTTCATCCTGCTCACGCAGCTTGTCGAGCATCTGCTGGGTCTGGCGGCGACGCTGGGAGGTCGCGTCCTGTTTCTGGTTGGCCTTGCCGCCATTGCGGCCTTCCTGGATCTGTTTTGCCCGTTTGACCGCGCTATCACCGCCATCACCTGTGAGCACGAAGCCGAGGCCCGCCAGCGCAACAAAGGCGAGCCCTGCGACGAGATAGATGAGGAGGTCACCGCCGAGCATCAGGTGTCCAGCGCATCGATCGCCTTGGCGAGGTCGCGCTCCATATTGTAGTAGGACGCGCGCTCCCAGAAACGTGGCCGGCCGATGCCGGTGCCGCGGTGACGGCCCTTGACCCGGCCGTCTTCATCTTCGCCCTCGACCTCGTACTTCAGCACATCCTGAAGAATGATCGTGTCGCCTTCGAGACCCATGACTTCGGTGATCTGCATGATCCGGCGCGAGCCGTCGCGAAGACGGGAGGCCTGGACCACCACATCGATAGAGCCGACGATCATTTCGCGGATCGTACGGGCAGGAAGCGAGAAGCCGCCCATCGTGATCATGGATTCCACACGGCTGAGGGCTTCGCGCGGGGAGTTGGCGTGCAGCGTGCCCATCGAGCCGTCGTGACCGGTGTTCATGGCCTGAAGAAGGTCAAACGCTTCGGGGCCACGAACCTCGCCGACAATAATGCGTTCAGGGCGCATACGCAGACAGTTCTTCACAAGGTCACGCATCGAAACCTCGCCTGAGCCTTCAATGTTTGGCGGGCGTGTTTCGAGGCGGACAACGTGTGGCTGCTGGAGCTGGAGTTCAGCAGAGTCTTCGCAGGTGATGACGCGCTCTGTCGGGTCGATGAAGCCGGTGAGACAATTGAGCAGCGTCGTCTTGCCCGAACCGGTACCGCCAGAGATCAGGACGTTGCAGCGCGAATGGCCGATGATGCGGAGGATTTCCGCGCCGGGCTCCGAGATGGACCCGAAATTCACGAGGTCCTTGAGCCGCAGCTTATCCTTCTTGAACTTACGAATGGTGAGCGTCGGGCCATCGATCGCGAGCGGCGGCGCGATAACGTTCACACGAGACCCGTCAAGCAGACGCGCGTCACAGATCGGAGAGCTTTCATCGACGCGGCGGCCGACCTGCGACACGATCCGCTGACAGATGTTCATCAGCTGGGCATTGTCACGAAAGCGGATATTGGTCCGCTCGATCTTGCCGTTCACTTCGATATACGTGGTGTCGGCGCCGTTCACCATGATGTCGGCGATGTCGTCGCGCGCCAGCAGCGGCTCCAGCGGACCATAGCCCAGCACATCGTTACAGATATCATCGAGCAGGTGTTCCTGCTCCGAGATCGACATGACGACATTCTTGATACTGATGATTTCCACGACGATGTCGCGGATTTCCTCGCGCGCGCTTTCAGCATCGAGCTGGGCGAGCTGGCCGAGGTCGATCGTGTCGATCAGGGCGTTGAAGATGGTCGTCTTGGTGGCGTAATATTCTTCAGAGCGCGTATCGACCTTGTGGACGCGCTCTTTCTCCATGTCTGGCGGCGGCTTCAGCGCGACAGGCTTCTGTGCGGATTTCGAAGCGCCTGGCAAAGGCGGTGGACCGGACGCGGCCTTGGGCGCAGCAGGTTGCTGCGCCGGACGCGCAGCGGGCTTTGCCGACTGCGGGGATTGCGGCGGCGGCTTTAGTGCATTTGCTGAACGTTTGCCGAAGGACATGGCCTCTTTCTAGCCCCGATTACTTTCCGAGGAGTTTCTTGAGCAGGGACTTCTCTGGCTGAACGGTTTCGCGGCCAGACAGCATGGTGGCGAGCTGGTCGATCGCGACAGCGGACTTTGATTGAGGGTCGGCTTCCGAGATCATCTGGCCTTTATTGGATGCGGTCCCGAAAAGATGCGGGTCGAATGGCAGGACGATTTCCGGCTCTGCCTCAATGGCGGCGGCGAAGTCCTTGATCGGAATTTCAGGGCGTTTGGGAACGCCCATCATATTGATAACCAGACGCGGCGGACGGTCATTCGGGCGCTGGGATTTCAGCTGGTCCAGCATGTTCTTGCCATTGCGAAGCGAGGCGAGATCCGGCTGGCAGACGAGGATTACCTCATCGGAGGTCATCAGCGTGGAATAAATCCACTGCGACCAGCCATGTGGCAGGTCGAGCACCACGTACGGCATGAGCCGGCGCACGCCTTCGATGACCGTCGAATAGGCTTTCGGATCAATGTCCATGATCTGGTTGACACTGGCGGGCGCGGTAAAGAGCGAAAGCCGGTCGGTTGCCTTGGCAAGAAGCCTCGAGATGACAGCGTCATCGGCGCGGTCTGGCGCAAGCAGCGCATCGGCAACCGTCTGCGAGGTCTCATGATTGAAGTCGAGCGATGTGGTCCCGAATGAGAGGTCGAGATCGACAAGCGAGGTGCTGACGCGCGCATTCTCTGCGAGCGACCAGGCCAGATTGTGGGCAATGGTCGAGGCCCCTACCCCACCCTTTGCGCCGACCACCGAGATCGACTTGCCAACAAAAGGCGCGTCCGGGTCGTTGAAGATATTGGCGATGGAGCGGACCATCTGAACCGGCTCAATCGGTGGCACGAGATACTCGCTGACGCCGCGCGCAACGAGCTGGCGATAGAGCGCGATGTCATTGGTCGCGCCGACCACCATAACCTCGACGCCTTCTTCACAGAGGCCGGCGAGTTCATCGATCTGGCCGATCATTTCACTGGAGGGCGCAGAGGATTCGACGATCAGCAGGTTCGGGGTTGGATGCTCTGCAAGATGCTCAATCGCTGCCGGAATGCCGCCGGGAATGATGCTGACCGTCGCATTAGCCATGCGCCTGTCCATCTGAA
Source organism: Henriciella marina DSM 19595 (assembly GCF_000376805.1). NCBI lineage: Bacteria > Pseudomonadati > Pseudomonadota > Alphaproteobacteria > Hyphomonadales > Hyphomonadaceae > Henriciella > Henriciella marina. The sequence continues at coordinate 1,908,776 of NZ_AQXT01000002.1, forward strand.
CCCGGTCAATGATCGAGGAGACGCGCTTTGTTTCGCAGAACGCCAGAACCGAGATGGCCGGGATTGCCCGGTCCCCGCCTTCATAGGCTTCCATTGGCGGAAGCTCGACCCGCGAAACGGCGTCGTCCTCGTCGCGCGCGCCAGTGAGCTGGCCCACGAGATCGTCGGATCCGAAGCTATCATCTCCAAGATCAAATTCTTCTTCGAAAAGTGCGTTTTCGTTGCTCATTTTCGTCAGGCCTTCGACCTTCTATCAAATTCAGTTCACGGCAGTGGAAACGGCGCCTGTTTCATTCTCGCCTCGTTCAGCCCCGGTTGGCTGGCCTTCGCGATAAAGCTCGAGCTGTGTCTGGCGGCGGCTTACGTCACCTGGATCCAGCGGACGATTGCCGAGGATGTCTGCAGGGTCGGCAATCATCGCGGCCTGATTGACACGGACGGAACAGCCAAGCGTCGTCATGTCATTATTGCTGGTGATGTCTGAGAAGCTGACCTGCGACTTCTGCGGACAATAGGGCGCGATAGCCGTGTAGGCGGTGTAGGACATGAGCAGCGGCGCATCGCGCAACCCTTCGGCGTTGTAGGCGCGGGCCCGAACGTCGTCATAGGCGACCCCTTCGGCCCAGGCGATGTCGCGCGCTTCCGATACGGCGGCCACCGCATAGGGGTCTGCGCCGTATTTTGACGGGACAGAGACGATGAGAAGACCGTGGCCACGCCGACGATAGTCTGCCACGAAGGCCCGCACGCGGTTCTCCTGACCGTCGCGCAGCCAGGCGGTGCGCGTATCTATGGCAAGCTCGAGAGACTGGCTGACCTCGCCGACACCGATCGCGTTCCGGTCAAGCGTCGTGCCTGTCAGATATTCCGCGGGGACATGGCCGGGCGGACCGGACGCACATCCGGCTATCAGGCCGGACGCAGCAAGGGCGAGGACACAAAGCGGTGTTTTCAGATGACGCATCCTTTTGTCTCCTATTCCTCGATGAAGCCAACGGGGGCGTTATAGTTTTCGCGGCTGAGCCCCTGTCCGTCGCGGCCATAGACCGAGTTCAGGGCGCCGAAGAAGACCGACTGCGCGTCCGATGCGTTGACATAGCCGTCTGCGGGCGTGCGAAGCTGGTTCGGATTGGCCGGATCGACGAGATAGGGCGTGATGATCACGACCAGCTCTGTTTCCTCATTGAGGAAGTCGCGCGACTGGAATAGCGCGCCCAGAACAGGCAGGCGCTTGAGGCCTGGAAGCTGGTCAAGCGACTGGCGCGAGCGGCTTTGTATGAGACCCGCAAGCATCATCGACCCGCCGCTTGGCAGCTCAACGGTGCTTTCGGCGCGGCGAACCGTCAGGGCTGGAATGGTTAGCGCTTCGGTCGTCACGACATTGCCGTCGCCATCGACGCCTGCAACCGACTGGCCCTGGAAAGCGCCCTGATTGGTGAGCTCGGACACTTCGGTCGAGACTTTCAGGGAGATACGGCCTTCAGACAGAACGATCGGGGTGAAGGCGAGGCCGACACCATAAGGTTTGAATTCTATTGTGACGCGGCCATTGTCATCCTGTCCGACGGGGACCGGGAACTCACCACCTGCGAGGAATTTCGCGCTCTCGCCGGAAATGGCCGAGATGTTCGGCTCTGCCAGCGTGCGTACGATGCCAATCCGCTCGAGCGCATCAATGCCTGCGCCAATTGTGGTCTGACGGCCGTTTGCATCGGTTGTCGTGTAATTTGGATTGAAGCTCAGACCGCCGAGCGAAGCCCCCTGAACGGCCAGGCCCGTGGTAGATGCGAGGTCGAAATTCACGACGTCTTCAAGGCTACCGATCGAACGGCCCGCAATGTCGATACCGAGCTGTTTGACGACTGAGCGCTGCATCTCGACGATGCGCACTTCCAGCATGACCTGGTCCTTGGCGGCGACGCTCAGCATGTTGACCGGTTCAAGTTCTTCATCGCCGGAATAGGCGCGGATGAGGCGCATGATCTGGTCGGACTGGAGAATGTTGTCGACATTGCCGCTGACGACCATGTTGCCGCCAATGCTTTCGATACCGACGCGCACACCTGGCACGTAGCGTTCGACGAGGCGTTCAAGCGCGGCAGTGTCGGCGTTGACCACGATCTCCAGATTGAGGATCGGCCGGCCATTGCGGTCGAACAGGAAGGCGTTTGTCTCGCCGACCTCAATGCCGCGAAAGATCAGGCGTTGTGCGGTCTGGACGACAGCATCGGCGATTGACGGATTTGTGATGACGACATCGGCGACCGGCCGATCAAGCTCGATGACGGTCGATTTATTCAGGCCGAGCCTGATTGTCTGGGAGACGTTGGTCTCGCCGGGCTCCATGATGGACACGCCAGACATGCCCTGTGCGCCGGCCGGAACCGGCGCGGACATCAGTCCGGCTGCACAGGCAGCCCCCAGTGTGCGCCAGATTGCGCTCATCAGCTACCCCCGCTCAGGCTGCCATTCTTGAAGACGCGCACGCCGCTGCCCCCTTCGGCGCCATTGCCGTCCAGAATGCTGGTATTGGCCGTTGGCTGGCCGTCATTATCATCGGTGTCAGCAACGCTGCGCAGAGAGAGCGCGATGGAGCCAAGCCGGCTCGCATGAGCCAGAAGCTCTGCCTGACGCGGCTCAAGTTCAAGCGTGGCCGTGGAGCCTGTCAGGGCCGGCACGCCGTCCGTCTCACCGAACATCTGGTCGATGGCGAGGACGCGGGCATTCTTGATCACGGTCCGGGTCAGCATGGTGTCACTCATGCCGCGCTCGCTCATGACTTCGACATCATAGGTCAGGATTACGTCGACGCGATCATCGGGCAGGATGAAGCCGGCCGAGGCCGATTCAGGTGAAATCTCGACGGAAATGGCCCGCATGCCCGGGGCAAGGAGCGCTGCCATGAAGCCGGTCTCGCCTTTCAGGACGATTTTCTGCGCGACGATCGGTTCACCTTGCAGGAGCGGGGTCTTCACGACACTGCCGGAAAGCTCCTCGACCGCGTCGGGCGACGTCTCCTGCGTAAAGTATGCGTTGTTGAGCGCGCGCTCGGGCCAGTCGGACCATTCGAAATCATCCGGGGTCAGCAGCGTGCCGGTGCGCATGGCATCGCGGGCGACGAGAACTTTTGTCGAGGAGACCTCAACCTCGCGCTCAATCACCTGCGGCTCCAGCTGGACCTGCTGGGTGGGCTCATTCGACATGCCGCGCACAAGGAATGCAGCCCCGATCGCCGCCATCGCAGCGACAAGCAGTATGATCAGACGCATGGGAGACATCGTACACCCCTCCGGCTCGAATCGGCTTCGCGAAATCGGAAGCCCTCAGCCTGCAATTTTGCACCCACAGACTAAGGCATAGTTAACCCGCTGGATTCAGCTAGATATTCAGTGATGACAACAGTGGCGAGAACGGGATCGCATAGACCGCGCCGCCTGCGATTGCGACGCCATAGGGCACGCCATTCCCCGCTTGCATGGTCTCTCTGGCAAAGCCTGGGGCGGCGTCCGCCGGGACCAGCCTGCGCGCCAGGATCACGGTTAGTGCCAGCGCACCGCCAATGACGGCCATCGCTGTGAGGAAGGGCATGGTGGCGGACGGGCCAAGCCACAACATGACGCCGGGGATCATCTTTGCGTCCCCGCCGCCGAATACGCCAAAGCCGAACAGCAGGATCGACACGGCGAAAGCGGCAATGCCTGCGAGCAGATGTGCGCCTGCAACATCCCAGCCCGGGGCGGTGATGATCACCGCAGGAATGAAGAGAAAGGCGATAATGGCGTTGAGGCCATTGGAAATCGTCAGGGTCTCAATGTCGCGCACCGCCGCATAGACGCAGAGGACTAGAAACACGCTGGCAAAAATAGCCGGGATCATCGGCGTCGGCTCCACTTGCAGGACATCGGACTGGCAAGAGCGTAGGTCATAAAACTTGACATCACTCTAATGAAAAGAGCCGCCGGGAGGCCCCGACGGCTCTTGATCAATCGGCCAGTGAGGCTGGCCTGTCCCCTAACTACCGGCGTGCCTTACAGGGCGTTCGCAACAGTGTTGAAGGTATCGGAGGTGCTGGAACCAAGCGCGGAAACAGCGCTGATGATCGCAACGGCGATCAGGGCAGCAATGAGACCATACTCGATAGCAGTGGCACCCGACTCATTCTTGAAAAAACGTACAAGCTTTTGCATTTGGAAACTCCATCATCATGCGTTTATGACGTTCCGAATTGCATTTGTTTTTGCCGGAACACGGTTAGCTCTACACGTTGCAAATAAATATCGCGTAAATCGGTCCATCAAATTTCTGAACAGTTTGCGCGATTGGATTAACCAAATCCCTGTGGTGACCGCGCAACCAGCCGGTGCATGGGCGTTAGGCTTCGCGAAACCTTCTAGCCTGTAAGTATTGCGTAATGATTGCAGGCTGCACGAGGATCGCGCGCAATGAAACTCTTTCCAAAGACACTGGCCGCAGCGCTGGCCGCCAGCACGGTAACCCTCACCGCCGCGGCGCAGCAGATGACTGTGGAGACCGGGACAACAGAGCCGGTGCGCCTGTCACGGGCCGCCGCGAATGTCGTCATCGGCAACCAGAACATCGCCGATGTGGCCGTCGCCGACCCGCACATGATCTTCCTGACAGGCAAGAGCTTCGGCACGACCAATCTCATCGTGCTCGACGCCAACAATAATATAATCCTGTCGACCGATGTCGTGGTGACCACGAACGCAGCCAACCTCGTTACGATTAATCGCGGTGGCAGTTCCTATACCTATGACTGCGTGGGTGAATGCCGCGATGCGCCGGTGCTTGGCGACAATGCCGACCATTTTGGCCGCTCGCTGGATCAGGCCGAGCAGCTTCAGCGCCTCACCGACAACTAAGGCCGCCAGCCTGGCAGAATAGCAAAAGCCAGCCTTTTCGGGCTGGCTTTTCTCGTCTCTGATGAAAAAGCCCTAGCGGCTTGGGCGGCTATTGGAAGTCGCTGCCAGCGTCGGCTCGTTTTGTTCGGCGGCAAGGGCTGCGGCTTCATCGATACTGGCCGAATAGATCGGCGCAGGCGTTTCAGACAGACTGCCGACGGACCGGCCATCGATGCGCCACTCAAACGCCGTTCCATCGCGCACGGTGATGGTCCAGTCAGCTCCGACGCGAGGATAATAGATCTCGCCGCGCGCCATTGTCCGGCTGCGGAAGATCGTGCCGTCAGGACCGCGCACTTCGATCCATTCAGGGCGGGTCGCGATGATCGACAGGTCAAGATCGTCCGATTGCGACGTTTCCAGGGGCGAGCGGGCAAAAAGGCTTTCCTGCGCGGTATTCACCGCGACGACGCGTTCTGCCACTGACGGCGCGGACCGGCCGGATGCGTATTCGCCGGGCTGGATCATGAAGGCAATCGCCCCGCCAAGCACAACGACGCACGCCATGACGGCGGCTGGGATGGCATAACGCCGGCCGGGGCTGGGCGCTGTGTCGGATACGGATGAGCGCGGCACAGCTGTCGCAAACCGGGGCTGCTCGTCGGTTGGGAAATCGGCAAGAACCGCATCGGGCGGGATGCCGAGATATTTGGCATAGCTTTTCGCGGCGATGCGCGTGCGGCCCATGTCATAGCCTGGCGGCTGGGTCGTGCGCTCAAGGCATTCGATGACGCGGTGGTTCAGAAGGAGCGCGTTGGACACAGCCTCAATGCTGAGTTCCTGACGCTCACGGGCTGCGCGCAGAATGCCGCCGCCGGTAAAATTATCGATCAGACTATCGCTGGCCGCACCCGCAACGCTCTCATCAGAGATCGTGATATGGGTCTCGGCAGCGCTTACGGCATCTGTCCCGTTTTCGTCTCGCGATTGCTGCGCCTCGCCGGATTGTCCGGAAAATGTATCATTTTCGGAAAAACTATTTTCGGCTTTACGCTCGTCGTCGTTCATGACGCGATTATCCAATCGATGACCGGCAGATTAATTGTGGGAACTGCATACCCCATGCCACGCAGCATATTGAGGTATACGTTGCCTATCGACTATCTTTCAAGGCAATTTTTTGTATGCCCGCAATAGATAATACTTCGTTACGCAAGTCTGCATTTGAGCTAAACAGCGCCGCACGGAATTCCGGCACGAAGGTGGAGAGGTCGAGCGACCGCAACATGCGCTTGACCGGCCCGATGCCCGCCGCCGGCATGGAAAGCGACCGATAGCCAAGCCCGAGGAGGCAGAGTGCCTCAAGCGGGTGGGAGGCGATTTCTCCGCATACGGATACTGGCAGGTCGTGCAAATCGCACTGCTCGCGGATCATATCGAGAAAACGCAGCGCCGGACGGCTGACAAAATCGTACCTTTCCGACACGGACGGAACCATCCGGTCGGCGGCGTGAAAGAACTGCATCAGGTCATTCGTGCCAACCGAGATGAAGTCGACTTCTGCTGCGATTTCCTGCAGCGCAAAGGCAAGCGCCGGGGCTTCCAGCATGGCGCCGGTGTGGAGCTCGCATGGGGCGGCAAAGCCGCGATTTACGCTCCAGTCGATCTCGTCCATCAAAAGCGCCTTGGCCTCGAAGAACTCTTCAGGCTTCGTCACCATCGGGAACATGACGCTGAGCGGGCCGCCATCTGCCGCGCGCACAAGCGCCCGCAATTGTCGCCGGAAGAGACCCGGACGGTCTAGCGCGAAGCGGATCGAGCGCCAGCCGAGGGCGGGATTTTCCTCTTCGCCCCGATTGGCGTTGGGCAGCATCTTGTCGCCGCCAAGGTCGAGCGTGCGGAAATGGACCGGGCGGTTGCCTGCGATATCCAGCACCTGGCGATAGAGGCCGATCTGGGACTCCATCTTCGGCAAGGTGTCCGAGACGAGAAACTGAAACTCTGTCCGGAAAAGACCGATACCCTCGGCGCCCGTCTTGTCCATTGTCTCAAGGTCCAGCGCGAGGCCGGCATTGAGGAGCAGTCGGATTTCGACGCCATCGCGGGTACGGGAGGGCTGATCGCGAAGAGCGGTGAAGGCCGCCTGGCGCTCCGTGCGCATGACGCGGCGCGACTCGTAGGCATTGAGAAGGTCCTGGTCGGGCCGGATGTGCAGCGTGCCTTCTTCTGCATCCACAATGACCTGATCACCGGGCGAGATGGCATCGGTAAGGCCAGACACACCGCCTAGCGTCGGAATCCCAAGGGCCCGCGCAACGATTGCGGCGTGGCTGGATGGAGCGACTTCCTCAAGGATGATCGCCGCAAGCCCGGAGCCGCGATACTCAAGGAGCTCTGCGGGCCCAAGCCGGCGTGCAATCAGGACTTCTCCGCCATTTTCCGTCCCATTGGCGCTGGCGGCGGATCCAGGGCCATCGTCACCGGCAAGGATACGCAGCAGGCGATTGTCTAGGTCTTCAAGGTCATTGAGGCGCTCGCGAAGATAAGGGTCGGGCGCGTTTTCGAGCTTGTTGCGGTGTTCGCGCCGGGAGCGGTCGACGGCCGCCTCGGCCGAGAGGCCGGAGCGGACGGCCTCTTCAAGCCTTGCCGCCCACATCGGGTCCCCAGCCAGCATCTTGAAGGCTTCCAGCACTTCGCGCGGCTCGCCGAAGATCGCGCTGACATCGCTGGTCAGCATGCGATCTATGGAGGTCTGCAGTTTGCGAAGGGCGACGCGTAGACGGACCGCTTCGGCGTCCGGGTCTTCGGTGAAATAGCGGGCGGGCGAGACGACAGGATCATGCAGCCTTGCGGTGCCAAGGCCGAGCCCCTCACCCAGAACACGTCCGCGCAGGGTGACAGAGCGGCTTTCGCGTTGATCACTGGCGCTTGGCTGGGTTTGCGCATCGGCGGCAACGACCTCGGCCAGCACCATCGCGATGGTCTGGAGGCTGTCGACCTCGTCTTCCTCATAGAGCCGTTCGGTCCGGTTCTGGACGGTCAGGACACCAATGACACGACCGCCGCGCAGGATCGGCACACCGAGAAAGGCATGATAAGGATCCTCTCCGGTTTCAGGGCGATAGGAGAAGGCCCGGTGGCGCGGGGCATCCTGTATAGATAGCGGCTCCCCCGAGAGCGCGATCTGGCCAACGAGGCCTTCGTTGAAGGCCAGACGGGTCTGGTGCACGGCGCTAACCGACAGACCTTCGGTCGCGACCAGTTCAAGTTCGTCAGAATCAGTTCGCTTGTAGATCGAACAGACGTCGGCAACCATTGTACCAGCGACAAGCGTCACGACCTTTTGCAGCCTCGTATCCGCTTCCATGTCGCCCGCCATGACATTGCGGAGGCGATTGATAAGAAGACGAGGGACCGAGAAACTCTGGGGCATGGCTGAGGCGCAATTGGCGCGCCGGGCTACGTAGCGTCAAGCCCGAATGCCGTGTGCAGGGCACGAACGGCAAGTTCGGTGTAGGCGGCATTGATCAGGACAGAGATCTTGATCTCTGACGTCGAGATGACGTCGATATTGATGCCTTTCCTGTAAAGCGCGTCAAACATGATGCCGGCAACGCCCGTATGGCTCTTCATGCCGACGCCGATGACCGACACTTTCGCCACGTCGCGGGCGACCGAAAGGCTTTCGAAGCCAATCTCGTCTTTATTGTCGAGCAGCAGCTTTTCAGCTTTCTCGCTATCCGCGCTGGTGCAGGTGAAGACCATGTTGGCACGTTCCGGTCCGCGCGCATTGGCCTGGACGATCATGTCGACATTGACGCCCGCCTCGGCCAGCATCGAGAAGAGGCGCGCCGACACACCCGGCTTGTCTTCAACGCCGTAGAGCGTGATCTTGGCTTCGTCGCGTGAATACGTCACGCCATTGACGACCTGTTTTTCCACGATTTCATCCTCACTGCAGACATAGGTGCCTGGATTGTCTTCTCCGGGTGCCGCGAAGCTTGAAAGAACGCGCACACGGACATGATGGTTCATGGCAAGCTCGACGGAACGGGTCTGAAGGACCTTGGCACCGAGCGAGGCCATTTCGAGCATTTCTTCATAGGAAATCTTGTCGAGCCGGCGGGCCTGCGGAACGATCCGCGGATCGGTCGTGTAGACCCCGTCGACATCTGTATAGATATCGCAGCAATCGGCACCGAGCGCCGCAGCGACAGCGACCGCGCTGGTGTCGGAGCCGCCGCGTCCAAGTGTCGAAACACGGCCCTCATCGGTGACGCCCTGGAAGCCAGCGATCACGGCGATTTCACCGCTATCGACCGCATCGGTGAGCCCCGAGTTCTCAAAGCCCATAATGCGGGCCTTGCCGTGGGCGGAACTGGTTTTCATGGCAAGCTGCCAGCCAAGCCAGCTGCGCGCCTTCAGACCGCGCTTGCGGAGGGCAAGGGCAAGAAGCCCGCTGGTCACCTGCTCGCCGGATGAGACGACTACATCATATTCATCGTCAAAGGAGGTGCCACTGAGACCGTCACCAGCTGCGCCGCGCGCAAAGCTGACAAGTTTGTTGGTTTCGCCGGCCATGGCCGATACAATAACGGCAAGTTTCTCGCCCTGGCTGGCCCGCCAGGATACAAGATCAGCCACGTGCGCGATCCGGTCCAGATCGCCAACCGAAGTGCCGCCAAATTTCAGAACTGTGCGCTGCATTGCCTCGCCGCCAAGCCTTACCATCTAGTGAGCAGGCTAATTAAGAGTTCGGGTCGTAAGGACATCAAGGATGCCCCGGGCGCCTCTGTAGTCGTGTCAGGGTGTAAGCGCAAACAGGATTGCTAAAGAGATGGATGAATTCGCAGAAAGCCAGACAGACCAGCCGCGCCGCCCGAGCATTGATGCAGACGAGGTCGAAAAGTTCTCTGCCATGGCCGCTGAATGGTGGGACCCGAAGGGAAAGTTCCGCCCACTGCACAAGTTCAACCCGGTCCGGCTCAGCTTTATCCGCGACACAGCCGTCAGCCATTTCGACCTGGATGACAGCGACCGAAAGCCGCTGACCGGGCTGCGCGTGCTTGATATCGGCTGCGGCGGCGGACTGGTGAGCGAACCCATGGCGAGGCTCGGCGCAAGTGTGACCGGCGTGGATGCCAGCGAAGCCAACATAAAGACCGCGCTCACACATGCGCGCGAGGGCGGGGTCGAAATCGACTTCCGCGCCGGAACAGCCGAGGGCCTGCTTGAGGCGGGCGTCGAGCCATTCGATATCGTACTGAACCTGGAAGTGGTTGAGCATGTCGCAGACCCTGCGCAGTTCATGAAGGACACCGCGGCCCTGCTGCGGCCAGGCGGGCTGATGATCGCTGCGACGCTGAACCGGACCCCGAAGGCGTTTGCGCTGGCAATCGTCGGCGCAGAATATGTGCTGCGCTGGCTGCCGCGCGGCACGCATGAGTTTGCAAAATTCCTGACGCCGGCCGAAATCGCAGCGCCGCTACAGGTGGCGGGGCTGGAGACAGAGCGGCCGCAAGGCGTCTCGTATAATCCGATCGCCGATAGCTGGCGCCTGTCTGGCGACACGCAGGTCAATTACATGCTTGTGGCGCGGCGCCCAGCGTCGCCAGGAGGTGGTTGATGGTCACACCAGAAGAGGTTCTAGATTACTGGCTGGGCGATTCGCCGACCTCTCCAGAAAGCCTGAAAGAGAAAAACAAGCTCTGGTTCACCAAGAGTTTCGACACCGATCAGGAGATCGCCGACCGGTTCCTGCCGGTGATCGGCGCCCTGGCGGCCGGGCTTGCGGCCGACTGGGCAGATCAGGGCCCGCGTGGCCGGCTGGCGGCGATCATCGTGCTGGACCAGTTCAGCCGGAACATCTTTCGCGGCCACCGCTACAGCTTCATGCATGACCCGCTCAGCCACTATCTGATGCAGAGCGGTCTTTCGCGCGGCGAAGACAAGGAATTGAGCGAACCCGAGCGGGTGTTCTTCTACCTGCCCGCCGAGCACGCAGAGACGATGGCGGATCAGGACCTGTCGTTGAAGCTTTTCAAAAACCTGGCGGCAGAGGCCCGTGAAGGCTACCGGGACTTTTGCGAGGCAACGCTGGATTATGCGCACAAGCACCGCGAGGTCATTCAGCGCTTTGGCCGGTTCCCGCATCGCAACGAGGTCCTGCAACGCACCTCGACCCCTGCCGAGGAAGAGTATCTTTCCCAGCCGGGCGCAGGCTTCTGAGCGGAGACTAAATTTCCGCCTCCCCCTCGGTCAGCGCTTGCAGCTATGCAATAGCGGTGGTTGCAATCGCAACGTAGTGCGCCAACTAGCCGTGCTGGACCATAAACGAGACCCCGTAATGCAAGCCGATACAGGCCAGACACTGAAGCCTGCGATCCGCCCTGAGCTGCCGATGCCGCTCTGGGAGTTCGTCGGCATGATCGCCGCGATGATGGCGCTGAATGCACTGGCCATCGATACGATGCTGCCAGCGCTGCACGACATTGCGCAGTCCTATACGCTTGAGGCAGCCAATGATCAGCAGCTTGTCATCTTTGCCTATGTGCTGGGGTTCGGCGCGCCGCAGCTGGTCTTCGGGCCGATTTCCGACAGTGTCGGGCGCAAGAAGATCGTGCTGGGCTGTATCGCCTTTTACACCATCACCGGCTTTGCCTGCATGGCGGCGACGAGCTTTTCGATGCTGCTCATCATCCGCTTCCTGCAGGGCATCGCCGCCTCCGGGATCCGGGTGATCGCCGTATCGGTCGTGCGCGACCTGATGGGTGGGCGCGCCATGGCCCGGCTCATGTCCCTGGTCATGACCGTTTTCATGGTGGTGCCCATTCTCGCCCCGTCGCTTGGCCAGGGCATAATGCTGTTTGCGCCATGGCAATGGACGTTCGGTGTGCTCGGCATTGCCGGCATCCTCATGATGGTGTGGATTACGCTGCGCCTGCCCGAAACGCTGCCAGCCGAAGACCGGCCACCGCTGAACCTTGGCGGATCGTTCAGGGCTTACAAGCAGGTGCTGACGACCCGCGTGACGTTCGGGTATATGTGCGCGAGCGGCGTCATCTTCGGGGCGCTCTTTTCCTATGTCGCCTCATCAGAGCAGGTGTTCCGCGATGTTTTTGACAAGGCGGACACCTTCGTCCTGTGGTTCGCGGGGATTGCAGGCGCGCTATCGGTCGCGAACTTCATGAACTCGCGGATCGTCGAGCGGATTGGCATGCGCCGGGTCAGCCACACAGTGCTGCTGGGCTTCATCGTGCTGGCCGGGGTCAATACGATCGCCATGATCCAGTTCGGCGAGCATCTCGTCATCTTCTATCCGCTCTTTGCGCTGACCTTTGCCTGTTTCGGGCTCATAGGGGCGAACTTCTCGGCCCTCGCCATGGAACCGCTGGGCAAGATCGCCGGCACGGGCAGCGCTGCCTATGGCTTCATGACGACGACTGTGGCGAGCTTCTTTGGCTGGATGGTGGCAAGCCGTTTCGACGGATCGGTCGTGCCGATCCTCGAGGGTTATGTCGGCCTTGGCCTCGGCTGTCTCGCCATCGTTCTTGTGACCGAAAAGGGGCGCCTCTTCGGCAGCCGGGACGATCCGGAGTACGAGGCCTGAATTTGGCGAGCCCTGCAGTAGCGGGACGGCATTCGGGATTCTCGTCCCGCCAGAGTCTGTGACACACGCAGAGGTTGCGGTTTGGCGACGTCATGCGGGAATTCTGAGATAAATTTGAACTCCTGCCTCAGTAGTCTATTGTTGTCGTATGCATGATAAAGTTCGCATTAGCTTCCTAGCTGGCGCGACGATCCTCGCAGGGCTGAGCACAACCAGATGCAATTCTGCGCCAGAGACGAACAACGTTGTTCAAAACGGGTCCGTCGAAACCATCCAGCAGGATGGAGATTTGATCGTTTTAACGCTTGAAGGTCCGACCACGTTCAGTGCAACGCGGGAGGGGGCCATCGGGTATGAAGCCGACCTGGTCCAGAAATTCGCAGATGACCTTGGCGTGACGCCGAGGTTTATCCAAATGGACAGTATCGATGAGATGCTGGACGCCATGGATGAAGGCCGCGCGCATCTCGCCGCCGCCAATCTGACCATGACCGAGACCAGGCAAGATGACCTTGCTTTCGGTCCCGCCTACCGGAATGTCGCCGAAAGCGTCGTCTGCCACCAGGGCGGCCCGGCCCCAAAAACGCTGGACCAGCTGACGGGTGTGAACCTCGAAGTCCTGGCAGGCTCTTCCTATGTCGAAACCCTGGAAGATGCCGCCACCAATCATCCCGAGCTGACATGGGAGACGGAGACCGCAGGGTCTGCCCTGCCGATGTTGCGCGATGTTGCCGAGCAACGGCTCGACTGTACGGTCGCCGACTCTCACCTCGCAGAATATGCGCGCCGCCTCTATCCTGACCTCATCATTCCAATGAGCCTGACAGAAACCCGTCCGATGGGCTGGGTCTATAATTCCAACATTTCCGGAATGGATCAGGCACTTGCCGGCTGGTTCATGGAAGCTCACGCAAGCGGCTACCTTGAAGAGCTGGACGAGCACTGGTTCGGCCACCTCGATGAGTTCGACTATGTCGAGGTTCTGCGCTTTGTTGAGCGGATCGAAGAACGCCTGCCGCGCTACAGGACCTATTTTGAGGCTGCGGCGGAAGAGAAGCCTTTCGACTGGATCCTGCTTGCCGCCCAAGCCTATCAGGAGTCTCACTGGGATGAGAATGCCGTCAGCCCGACTGGCGTTCGGGGACTGATGATGCTGACGCGGCCAACGGCCCGCGAGGTTGGCATTGAAGACAGGCTGGACCCGGCTCAAAGCGTTGATGGCGGTGCCCGCTATCTGCAGCGGCTTTATAACCGCCTGCCAGAGGCCATTGATGGATCTGACAGGCTCTGGTTTGCGCTTGCCGCTTACAATGTGGGTATGGGTCACGTTTACGACGCCCGAACGCTTGCCCGCAGGCAAGGCCTTGATCCCAACAACTGGGAAACGATGGAGCGTATGCTGCCACTGCTGACGCGGCCAAAATACTACGGTTCGGTGAAACACGGCTATGCACGCGGCTATGAGCCGGTCCGTTATGTCGAACGCATCCGCGACTATTACAATATGCTCCGGGCAAACGTCCCGGTCTGAATTGCCGCCCGCACCGATCTTCCGAAAGGCGGGGTATGAGGGGCCCGTCTCGCCTGTTAGGCGGGACGGGCATTTTTATGGGCCAGATCTTTTCCAGCCAGGCGCCTTCGGCGGCACCGGTGACGTCGTCCATGATTTGCGTAATCCGGACATCTTTCGTCAGGTGAAATGCGCAACTTATTGGTTGCGCTTTCTAAAGATGCGGTTACAAGATAAGCAACCAAGGAGTTGCTTATGGCCGACCGCATTGAGAAATCCGTGTCCTTGAAGTCGTCCATCGAGCAGGTCTGGGACGCGATCACCGATCATCGAAAGTTTGGGGAATGGTTCAGGGTGGACCTGCATCAGCCCTTCGTCGAAGGGCAAACATCCCACGGCCAGATGACCTATCCAGGCTATGAGCATTTCAAATGGGAAAGCCGGACGATTGCCATCGTGCCGAAATCCTATTTTTCCTTTGTCTGGTACCACGACAATCTAGAAACAGGCCCAGACACGCCGCGGCTGGAAACGCTCGTAGAGTTCAAGCTGAGGCCGGACGGAAATGGCACGCAACTGACAATCATCGAATCCGGTTTCGACGATTTCCCCCCCGAAGTCGGAAAGGTCGCGCTCGAAAGCAACACCGGGGGCTGGGAAGAGCAGATCAGCAATATCCGCAAATTTGTCGATGGGTGAAATGTCTATAGGGACCGGCCGGTCTGACGTATTCAGCGCCCTCGGCGACCCAACCCGGCTCGCTATTGTCGAAAGACTTAGTGATGGCCAAAGCCGGTCAATATCAGAGCTGGCGCTGGGTGCCGGAATGAGCCGACAAGCCGTGACCAAGCATTTGAGAGCACTGGAAACGGCTGGCCTTGTTGCCAATGACCGTATCGGACGCGAAAGCCGCTACACACTCGATCCACGCAAGCTCGACGACCTGGCGAGCTATCTTCAGTCTGTGTCACGCCACTGGGACGAGGCGATCAGTCGGCTGAAAGCATTTCTGGGCGAGGACTAGCCATTGAGGCGGCCCGAAGCCCCAGTAAAGGGCTAATTCCTGGATGTGTCGTCGAGCAGGTCAGCGTTGATACCCATGGAGCCCATGCGCTCTTTCCAGCGTTGGCGGGCAAGCTTCTGCATATCTTCAACGACATCCTGTTCATCGATGATTTCGAGACCAAGCAGGGTTTCGACGATGTCTTCAAGCGTCACGAGGCCGAGGACGGTCCCGAACTCATCCACAACCACGGCGATGTGGCTTTTGTCCTCCATCAGAAGGCTGAAGGTGGCTGACGCTGTCTTGCTGTCAGAGATGGTGAGGATATTGCGCTTGAAGGAGCCAAGCGTCGCCGCGAAATCATCGCGGGCCTGCGCCACGAGAAGGTCGTTTTTGAGAACGTAGCCTGTCATGTCGTCGCTATCGCCAGCCGATACGAGGATACGCGAGAATGGCTTCTCAGAGTGTTTCTGGAAGAACTCATCGACGGTCATCGTGGCGGGCACGGAAAAAATTACAGGGCGCGGCGTCATGATATCTTTCACCGACAGGCGGTTTAGCTTCATCACATTGTTGAGGATGCGATGCTCGCGCGCATTGATGGCGCCCTCTTCCGCGCCGATGCTGGCCATGGCCTGCAATTCGTCGCGGCTGAACGTCGGTTCTCCGTGTGCACCGGCCGACACAAGACGGGTCAGCTGTTCGAAGATGATCACGAATGGCGTGAGGATGATGGTGAGCCACCAGATGAGCGTGCCCATGAATGGTGCCAGCTTCTGCCAGTAGGCAGCGCCGATCGATTTCGGAATGATCTCTGAAAACACCAGTATGAGCAGGGTGAGCACACCGGACGTCACACCGAGATAGGCATTGCCAAACACGACAGCGGACTGTGCCCCGACGCCCGCGGCACCGACCGTATGCGCAATCGTGTTGGCGGTGAGGATGGCCGCCAGCGGCCGGTCGATCCGGTCACGCAGCTTGGCAAGCACCTTGGCTCCCGGCTTCTTCTGCTGCTCGAGCGTCGCGATGAAGGAGGGCCTGACTGAGAGGAGCACGGCCTCGGCGACAGAACAGAAAAATGAGACGCCGATCGCAATTGCGAGATAAACAAGAAGGAGGGTCATGGTGCTGTCAGGCGGTGAAAGCCCGTAAGGTCTCCTCTGGAAGACTGGGTTGCAAAATAGGTCTGCGCGTAACGCACAATGTGCCTGGGGTGTTGCACCTAAACCTTTTCAAGCCAGGCGCCTTCGACAGTGTCGACGACGTCATCCATGATTTCCGTGATCATGAAGTCTTTCGGTGTGTAGACGCGGCGAACGCCCATCTGTGTCAGCGCGCGGGCATCTTCTGGCGGGATGATACCGCCGACGACCAGCGGCACATTCTCCAGACCGGCCTTGCGCATCTCGGCGATGGTGTCGCGCACAAGATCAAGGTGGCTGCCAGAGAGAATTGAGAGGCCGACCACATGGGCGTCCGCTTCCTTGGCCTGCGCCGCGATGTCGGCAGGCGTGAAGCGAATGCCTTCATAGACGACTTCCATGCCGCAGGCGCGCGCCCGGCTGGCAATCTGTTCGGCGCCATTGGAATGACCATCGAGGCCCGGCTTGCCGAGCACATAGGTCAGTTTCCGGCCAAGCTGCTCGGAGACTTTCTCGACGCGGGCGCGGGTCTTTTCGATATCTTCATCGCCGCGCGTTTCGACGGTGAGCGCAACGCCGGTCGGACCGCGATACTCGCCGAAAACCTCACGAAGGGCGGTGCCCCATTCGCCTGTCGTGACGCCAGCTTTGGCGGCGGCGATCGACGGCTCCATGATGTTCTCACCAGAACGGGCGGCATCCTGGAGCGCGGCAAGCGCGGCCTTTGCCGCGTCTTGATCGCGAGACTTCCGCCAGTTTTGCAGCGCTTTCACCTGCCCCGCCTCAACCATCGGGTCGACCGTTTCGATCATCTTCTCGCCAGCGCTAAGCGGGCTGTCGGCGGTTTCCTGATAACGATTGACGCCGACAACTGTCTGGGCGCCGCTTTCGATGGCGAGAATGCGTTCCACATGCGCGCCGACCAGCTCGCCTTTCATATAGGCGACCGCGTCGACCGCGCCGCCCATCTCATCGAGGCGGGCAAGCTCTGCGCGCGCGCCGTCTTTCAGCTCTTCGGTCTTGGCATCGACGACATGGCTGCCATCGAACAGGTCCTCGAATTCGAGGAGGTCGGTTTCGTAGGCGAGGATCTGCTGGAGGCGGAGCGACCATTGCTGGTCCCATTCGCGCGGCAGGCCCATGGCTTCGTTCCAGGCCGGAAGCTGGAGTGCGCGGCAACGGGCGCGCTTGGAGAGCGTGACGGCCAGCGCCTCGATCAGGATACGGTAGACATTGTTCTCAGGCTGCTGCTCGGTAAGGCCAAGCGAATTGACCTGCACGCCATAGCGAAAGCGCAGCGCCTTCTCCTCGGTGACGCCATAGCGCTCGCGGCCAATTTCTTCCCAGAGGTCGGTAAATGCGCGCATCTTGCAGAGCTCTGTCACGAACCGCACGCCTGCATTCACAAAGAAGGAAATGCGGCCAAAGACCATGGAGAAATCATCCTCCGGCACCTGGCCGCCTGTCTTGACCGCATCGAGCACGGCGCAGGCGGTTGCGAGTGCGTAGGCAAGCTCCTGCTCTGGCGTCGCGCCTGCCTCCTGCAGATGGTAGGAGCAGACATTCATCGGATTCCATTTGGGCACTTCGGTATAGCACCAGGCGACCATGTCCGAGATGAGCCGCATCGATGGCTCTGGCGGGAACACATAGGTGCCGCGAGAGAGGTATTCCTTGATGATGTCGTTCTGGACAGTGCCGCGCAGTTTCGCCCGGTCGTCGCCGCGCTCGTCGGCAAGCGCCACATAGAGCGCGAGCAGCCAGGCGGCCGGCGCGTTGATCGTCATGGAGGTGTTCATTTCCTCCAGAGGCAAGCCCTCGAAAAGCGTGCGCATGTCACCGAGATGGGCGACCGGCACGCCGACCTTGCCGACCTCGCCCCGGGACAGGATATGGTCGCCATCATAGGCGGTTTGCGTGGGCAGATCGAAGGCGATCGACAGGCCCGTCTGGCCGCGCGCGAGATTGGAGCGATAGAGCGCGTTGGACTTGGCTGCGGTCGAATGACCGGCATAGGTGCGGAAAATCCACGGCCGATCGGCATCATGCTGGTAATCGCCACTGCTCATTTGTACGCTCCTCCATTATTGCGCCGCAACATGTACCGAACGTAGCGTCAGGGCAAGTTCTACCAGTTGGGGGATTGCATGCGCGCACGGGCAAAACAATCTTGCGTCAAGGTGGTGCTGCGCGAGCATGTTCTGCGCCAATCAGGATGGCGGCCAGCGGCGGCCGCGCAAGGAGTTATCGAATGACAGGCCTTATCAGACTGAGCCTGATCCTGCGGCTGGCGGCGATTTTCGCCCTGCCGCTCGCCATTCTGACAGCCGTGATTCTGGAGCGCAGTCCGACCATGGTCATCCTGATCGCGGCGGCGATGACGGCTGTGCGCCCAGTGGTGCTGCGCGCCGTGAAATCCAAGCCGCCAGCCTGGCCGAGTTTCCAGAAGCTGTCGGTCAAGTTTCTGGGGTTCACCATGCTTGGCGGTGTTCTCTTCGTCGCGTTTGCCGGGATTGGCGCCCTCTTTACCGAGATCGACCTAGAGAGCCGGCTCGGCTCGACTGACGCGGCCATCATCGGGTTCTGGGCCGCGTTCGCGGCGATCTGCCTTGCGATACCGGTAAAGCTGCTCGACGGGGTGATCGATACATCGAGCCATTCCATGCGGCTTGGCCCCTTCGGGATTACGCCTGACGGGTCTGACCCTGCAGATGGCGGCGGCGAGATCATCGAGGGCGAAGTGATCTACAAGGACAAGCCGGGCGACACGCGCAGATAATCTCGCAGACACGTAGGTGCGGCCATGGTAAAGCGGCCGCCATTCGGGGCAGCCGGGGGCGAGCATGGCGGAACTTCTGGGACTTGTTGCAGCGTTCCTGACGACTGCATCCTTTGTGCCGCAGGCGATCCTGGTCCTGCGCACGCGCAATACCGATGGCCTGTCGCTCTATATGTATATCCTGTTTACCACGGGCGTCAGCTTCTGGCTGGTCTACGGCGTCCTGATCGGAAGCTTGCCCATCATCATTGCGAACATCATCACCGTGGTGCTCGCCTCGATGATCCTGACCGTGAAGCTGATGAACACCCTGTCGGCACGGCGCGCCGCGATCAGGTCCCGGTGAGCCAGGGCGCGCGCGCCGCGATATCTGCGCCGATGCCGCGATAGTAGACTTCCTGGACGCGGCGGGTAACGGGGCCGGGCTTGCCGGACCCGACAGGCTTATGATCCAGCTCCACGACAGGCAGGACGAGGCCGGTAGCCGACGTGGTGAAGATCTCATTGGCAGCGCCGAGCTCGTCAATCGTGATGGCCCGTTCCTCGACCTGCATACCTTCGCGCTTAAGGTGGGCGAGGACAGACTGGCGGGTGATACCGGGCAGGATCTCGCGGCCGAGATTACGGGTGACCAGCCGACCTTTATCCAGGACCACCCATAAATTGGCTGAGGCAGCTTCGGTGACAAAGCCGTCCTCCTGCATGATCGCGCCGAAGGCCCCTGCCCGTTCAGCCTCGCGATAGGCGAGGGCCTGCGAGAGAAGCTGGGTGGTCTTGTAGTCGCGCCGCTTCCAGCGCTGGTCTTCGATAGTGATGGACGCAACGCCGTCGCGGGCGCGCTCCCCGATGAGATTGCGCGCCTCGCAGAACATGAAGAGGCCCGGGAGGAGAGTTTCAGGCCCGGCAAAGTCGCGCTTGCCATAGGCGCCGCCTGTGATCTGCAGATAGACGAAGCCCTCACTGACCTGATTGCGGGCAAGAAGATCAAGATGCAGGTCATGGAGGCTTTTGCAGACCTCCGCTGACGGTATCTCGATGCCATCGAGCGTCCTGACGAGGCGGGCGAGATGGGCCTTAAAATCGATCAGCTCGCCGCCGAAGACGGCCGTCACCTCATAGGCAGCCTGCGCAAAAAGAAAGCCGCGATCGAAGGGCGACAGACACGCCTCACCCTTTTTGACGAAGTCTCCGTTCAGATAGACGATTTCGGCTGGCTGCATGAACTTCCGTGCCCTGTTCCTGATTGTATGATGTTGCGCTGCAGCAAAATTTTCCTTGCCTTGGCGTCAATGATTTGGTCAGTGTCCCGCCATCGAGGACGTTTGTGAAGCAAGACAAAAAAATTGCTCGCATGAGGAAAATCGGAGGATTTGTAGAATGAGTGTTGCGACAATCGCGCGTGAGAAGAAAGATATTTACGAACTTGGCGAGATTCCGCCGGAGTTCCATGTACCGAAACTCATGCATGCCTGGGCCATTCGCCGTGAGCGCCACGGGCGCCCGGCAACCGCCATGCAGCTGGAGCAGGTGCCCGTCCCGGAGATTGATTCGGACGAAGTGCTCGTGCTCGTCATGGCCGCAGGGGTCAATTATAACGGTATCTGGGCCGGTCTCGGCGAGCCCGTCTCGCCTTTCGATATTCACAAGGCTGATTTCCACATTGCAGGCTCTGACGCTGCGGGCGTCGTCTGGGCGGTTGGCCGCAAAGTGACCCGCGTGAAGCCGGGCGACGAAGTGGTCATTCACTGCAATCAGGATGATGGCGACGACGAAGAATGCAATGGCGGCGACCCGATGAACTCGCCAAGCCAGCGTATCTGGGGCTATGAGACGCCAGACGGCTCATTCGCGCAGTTCTGCCGCGTGCAGGCCCGCCAGTGCATGCCGCGTCCGAAGCACCTCACCTGGGAAGAAAGCGCCTGCTATACGCTGACGCTCGCAACCGCTTACCGGATGCTGTTCGGCCACCGTCCACATATCGTCAAGCCGGGCAATAATGTGCTCGTCTGGGGCGCTTCCGGCGGACTTGGCTCGTTCGGGGTGCAGCTTTGCGCTGTGACTGGCGCGCACGCCATTGGCGTCGTGTCCGATCCCGACAAGTTCGACTTTGTCTATTCGATGGGCGCCAAGGGTGTCCTGAACCGCAAGGACTTCAATTGCTGGGGCCAGTTGCCCACCGTGAACGGGCCTGATTTCTCTGACTATATGCGTGAGAGCCGCAAGTTCGGGAAAGCCATCTGGGAAGTCACCGGCAAGAAAGATGTCGATATCGTCTTCGAACACCCTGGCGAAAGCACCTTCCCGGTCTCGGTTTTCGTTGTGAAGCGCGGCGGCATGGTCGTTATCTGTGCTGGCACGACAGGCTTTAACCTGACCATGGATGCGCGCTTCCTCTGGATGCGCCAGAAGCGGGTGCAGGGGTCGCACTTTGCCAACCTCGCGCAGGCCTCGGCGGCCAACCAGCTGGTCATCGACCGGCGCATCGACCCCTGCATGTCGGAGGTTTTCCCATGGGCAGACATACCGGCGGCACATGAGAAGATGCTCGATAACAAGCACCTGCCAGGCAACATGGCGGTGCTGGTCACCTCACCAAAGCCGGGCCTTCGCACGGTTGAAGACGTGCTGGCGGTCAGCGGGCAGAGCTAAGCAGGCCACCCCCTCACATCTGAAGTTCCACCCCCGGCGTTTTACGACGCCGGGGGTTTTCTTTGCATCTTATAAAGCTGACGCTGGCGTCACCTCTTGCCCGCAGGCGGCGACCGGCCCACAGTGTCGCCAAACATACCGCTTGAGGGAGGGCCAGAATGATCAAGAAAATCCTCATTGGAGTGAGCGCCGCAATTGTGTTGCTGGTCGCTGTTCTGATTGTCCGGACCATGAGCTATGGCGGCACGCCCGATGGCGTTCAGCAGGTCCAGCTTCCTGAGCCCCCCTCCATTTCGGCTGAAGCCGCGGCGCAGAACCTCTCCCGCGCGATCCAATTTCGGACAATTACGCTACGCTCTGGCGACCCGCGCGAAGGCCAGGAAGGCCCGTGGCTGGAGCTGCAGGCCTGGCTGGAAGATACCTACCCGGCCTTCCATGCGGCCGCACCGAAGGAAACCGTGCCGGGTGGCTATACCGTGCTGTATACGTGGGAAGGCAGCGACACCTCACTCGATCCGCTGCTCTTGATGGCGCACCAGGATGTGGTGCCCGTGAATATCGGCACCGAGGGCGACTGGACCGGCGCGCCTTTCGCTGGCGAGATTGTCGATGGCTACATTTATGGCCGCGGCGCGATGGACGACAAGGGCTCTCTGGTCGCGCTGATGGAAGCGCTAAATGCGCTGGCCGAAGACGGTTTCCAGCCGCAGCGCACGATCCTGGTTCAGCTTGGCCATGACGAGGAAGTCTCTGGCTCTGGCGCAGAAGCCGGGATCGCGCTGTTGAAATCACGCGGTGTGACGCCAGTGATGGCGCTCGATGAAGGCTTCATGGTGATCGAGGACAATCCGATCACCGGTGGCACGCTGGGCCTGATCGGTGTCGCCGAGAAGGGTTACCTCACCGTGCAGCTTACGGTCACGGCGGCCGGCGGACATTCGTCCGCACCGCCAAAGGATAGTGCAACGGTACGGCTCTCAAGGGCGCTGATCGCGCTGGACGAGAACCAGATGCCAGCCGACCTCGCGAAAGCGCCAACATCGGACATGATGGCAGTCATCTCCACCGACCTCGGCTTTGTGCCGCGCATGGCGATGGCCAATCAGTGGCTGTTCGGCGGCATGGTCGAAGGGCAATTCTCTGGCTCTCCGCAAGGCAATGCGATGGTGCGCACGACCACGGCGCCAACCATGCTGTCTGGTTCTGCCAAGGAAAACGTCCTTGCCCAGCGCGCGACGGCGATCGTCAATTTCCGGGTCCACCCAAACAATACGATCGAGGATGTGCTGGCCCATATCGGCAATGTCACATCCGACATTGAAGGGCTGGAATACGCGCCGGTCGATGGTGGCATCGGGTCCGAAGCCTCTCCGGTAAGTGCGACGGACAACCGGGCTTATGGTGTCCTCAATGCGGTCGCCCGCGCGACAGGGGACGGCGCGCCTGTGGCCCCTGCCCTCGTCATTGGCGCCACCGATGCGCGCTATGCCAGCGCCATTACCGAGGATGTCTACCGGTTTGCGCCAAGCATCGTCGGGCCGGCTGATCTTGCCGGTTTCCACGGCACGAATGAGCGGCTGAGCGTAGAGAATATGGGCAATCTTTCTCGCGGCTATGCGCAGATCATTCTGGCGATGGATGAGCCTGAACCGGCTGAGTAACCGAACGCTGTTTCCCGCCGCTCGTCCTTCGACTTCGCTCAGGATGGGCAGCGGGTCGGGCGAATTCTGGCGCTAGCTTTCTCCGGGCTCATTCTGCTCGGATTCAATTCGGTCCACGCGCGCTTCGAGCGCTTTTTCGCGGCGTTCGAGCTTTGCGGCCTGGCGGTCCCTTAGCTCATCTGAGAATGCGCTGGCGAACACCCCGGCCGGAAGCGCAACCATGCCGATGCCGGCGATCGCGATCACGGAGGCGAAGAAACGCCCAAGCGGCGTGATTGGATAGACATCGCCATAGCCGACTGTGGTCAGCGTTGCGATGGCCCACCAGATGGCGCGCGGGATAGAGGCAAAGCTCTCCTGCTGCTCACCACCAACGCCTTCGACGAAATAGAGCAGCACGGCAGAGACGTAGACGAGCGCCATGGCCATGGCGAGCGTTGTGAAAAGCTGCTGGCCCGCACGCCTCAGCGTTGCGCCGAGTACGTCAAAGGCAGGGATGAATCGCGCTATCTTGGCAAGCCTTGCAAGCCGCAGCACGCGCAGCACCATGACGATTTGTGCGCTGGCATCATCGGGTGCGAAGAGAAGCCAGAGCAGCTCTGGCAGGAAGGCGACCAGGTCGGCGAGCGCATACCAGGAAAAAACATATCTGATCCTGCCACGGACACCCCGGTAGCGCGGATTTTCGCCTGCGGCCCACAGCCGCAAAAGGTATTCCAGCGTAAAGATGATGACGATGGCGATGTTGAAGGCGCCGATTACGCGCATCCAGCCATCGCTCATTGTCGGCTCTGTCTCCAGCGCAAGCGCGAGGAAACTCATAAGCACCAGAATGACGATGAAGAGGTTGAACGGTGAGAGCCCGAGCTTGTCGCGTGCGTCCGGCTCCAGCTGGACGTAGAGACGCTTGCGCAGACCAATCTGCGTCATGATGTGTTGCATCGCCATCGCCGCTCGCCCCCCGTTGAGAAGGCGAGCTTAAGCGTGGCAGGCCTATCCCCGCAATACGCCGCCGGTGGCCTTGTTGACGCTTGCGACGATGGCTTCGGCGATCTTGTCGATCTCCTTGTCCTTCAGCGTCTCCTGGTCCGGCTGAATGGTGACCTCGATTGCGACGGACTTCTTGCCCTCATCGACGCCCTTGCCCTGATAGACATCGAACACATCGACCGCCGAGATAAGCTTCTTGTCGCCTGCGCGGGCCTGCCGGACGATTTCCGCGGCCGGCACATCCTCATCCACCACGAACGCAAAGTCGCGGCGTACTGGCGTCAGCCCAGCGCGTTTCAGAACGGGCCGCGTCTTTGTTGCCTTCGACTTCATCATGGGCAGAGCGTTGAGATTGAGCTCAAAGCCATAGACCGGTCCATCGACATCGAGTTCTTTCAGAACGCGCGGATGAAGCGCACCGAAATGGGCAATCGTCACTTTCGGCCCAAGCTTCAGGCAGGCTGCCTGGCCCGGATGCCAGTGTGTCTGGCGCGGCGCTTCGATCTGGAACCGCTCTGGCGGCTGGTCGAGCTCTGCCAGCAGAGCGAAAAGATCGGCCTTGGCGGCAATCGCGTCATACTGTGCGAGCGTACCGCTCCAGTGACGTGCGGCGACCGGGCGTACCAGTGCAGCAACGACATTGCGCTGGTCCTTTGGGCCATCGCCGACATAGACAGGGCCCGCCTCGAATAGGCGCATTTCCCGCTCACCCCGGTCAGCTCCGCGCTGGGCAGCGACGGCGAGGTTGGCAAGAATGCTCGGCCGCATCTGGTTGAGCTCGCTGGCGACCGGATTGGAAAGCGTCAGCGCATCGCTGCCACCGCCGAAGAGCTTTGCCTGTGCCTTCGGCATGAAGGACCAGGTTACCGTCTCAAGGAAACCGCGAGAGGCCATGACGCGGCGGGCAGAGCGGATGCGCGCCTGCGTCGGTGTCACAACAGCCTTGCGGCCGCCGTCCAGCATGGGCAGCGACTGGGTCGGCAGCTTGTCATAGCCGGTAAGCCGCGCGACCTCTTCGACGATGTCGGCGGACTGTTCGATATCGAACCGCCAGCTCGGCACAGTGAGATACCAGGCCTCCCCGGTATCCTCGAGACCGAAGCCCAGATCCTTCATCATCTTCTTGAGGTCTGCCTGCTTGATCTCAAGACCTGTCAGACGCGCGACATCGCGCCGGTCGAAAAGCACTTTCGGCTGGGGCGCGGGGGGCTGGCCGGCGATCTTTGTGGATGAGACCTCACCGCCACCATACTCCTTGATGAGCATGAGCGCGAAATTCAGGCCATCGACGCAACTCTGCGGGTCGACGCCGCGCTCAAACCGGTAGCGCGCATCCGAGATGATGCCGGTATCCCGGCCAGTGCGCGCGGTACGAAGCGGGTCGAACCATGCGCTTTCGATGAAGACGTCGGTTGTGTCTGCGCTGACGGCGGTGGACTGACCGCCCATCACGCCGCCAAGCCCGATCGGACCGCTCTCATCAGCGATAACGCACATCTCGGTGCCGATCTCATAGGTCTTGCCATCAATGGCGTCGAGTTTCTCGCCAGACTTGCCGAGGCGTGCCGTGACAGCGCCCGTCAGCTTGGCGGCGTCATAGGCGTGAAGCGGACGCGCGCGGTCGAATGAGATGTAATTGGTGATATCGACGAGCAGCGACCGCGGCGTGATGCCGAGCGCCTTCAGGCGCAGCTGCATCCACTCTGGTGACGGGCCGTTCTTTACACCGCGCACCAGCGCGCCAGCAAAAATCGGGCAGACATCAGGCGCCTCGAGCTGGATGTCGACAGGGCAATCAAAGCTGCCCTCGACCTTTTTGATCGGGTTTTCGATGAACCGGCCTGCACCAGCGGCGGCGAGGTCTCGGGCGATGCCCTGTACGCCGAGCCAGTCTGGCCGGTTCGGGGTGACTTCGAAGTCTATGACCTTGTCGGTGAGACCGAGCGCCTCGGCGGCGGGGGTGCCGACCTTCCAGTCGCCTTTGAGGTCTGCGATACCGTCATGGTCCTCGCCGGCTTCAATCTCCTTGGTGGAGCAGAGCATGCCGTGGCTCTCGATCCCGCGGATCTTGCGCGGTTTCTTGTCGAGGGCGAAATCGAGACCCGGAATATAGGTGCCAAGCGGGGCGTAGATCGCCGTCATCCCGGCGCGCGCATTCGGGGCGCCGCAGACGATCTGCCTGGTGCCATCCTTCGTCTCGACTGTGCAGATGCGCAGGCGGTCGGCGTCAGGGTGCGGCTCCGCTGCTGTGACGTGCGCGACCGTGAAGTCGGCGAGCTTCTCAGCCGGGTCTTCGACATGCTCGACCTCAAGCCCTGCCTGAAGCATCTTTGCCAGAATGTCGTCCATCGGCGCCTTGGTGGCGAGATAGTCCTGCAGCCATGAGAGTGTGAACTTCATCGTCTATTCCACTTCCGGGGTCGGTTCGGTTCGAGGGGCGCGCGCCTGATTGGCGACGGCTTCAAAAATGTCTGTTTCACTGCGCTCGCAGCTGTCGGCGCGCTCGGCGCGCGTCATGCTGACGCCCATGCCGAGACCTTGCGTGGTCCAGCAGCGGTTGAAGACCGAGCAATAGCAGATCTCAACGTCGAGCTCGCTCCAGGCAGCCGCGGCTGCGTTGCGCTCGTCCGCCGAGACCATATCACGGGGCCAGTCGACGCGGAGCGGAATGACTTCGTCGCCAGGCGCAATGGCGCGGCCGATCAGGCTGGACCATGACTGTTCATAACCGGGCGGGAATTGCGCGACATAGGGGCCAAGACTGTCGATCGCCTCGCCTTCCTTCAGCATATCGACCCGCTCAATCAAGGCCGGGCCAACGCCGCTATTGGAGAGACGAAGCCCCATGGATGTCGTCTCGGCACTCGACGAGACGAAACCCTCGAGCTGCACGACGGGATACACCGCCCCATGCTGCTGGGCGCGCATGACGCGGCCCTGGTCCCAGGCAATGAAGACCGCGATTGCGCTGGTCAGAACCGCGCAGACTGCGATCAGCATTTCTGCCTTGTTGCCGTTTCCCATAGCCGGTGCCCGCCTTCTAGCTCAGTCCGCCAGAGACGCTGGGCGATAGCCATGGCCGGAAGCCATAATGACGGCTCCAGCCTGCGTCGGCTTCGAAATAGGGACGAAGGTCCGGCATGCCGTATTTCAGCATGGCGAGCCTGTCGACGCCCATGCCGAAGGCGAAGCCCTGATACTCGTCCGGATCGATGCCGCAATTGCGCAGCACGTTCGGATGCACCATGCCGGAGCCGAGGATCTCCATCCAGCTGTCGCCCTCGCCGATCTCGATCGAGTCGCCGACCTTGGTATATTTCACGTCCATCTCTGCAGATGGCTCGGTGAACGGGAAGAAGTGCGGGCGGAAACGCGCCTCGACATTGTCGACCTCGAAGAAGTCGCGCACGAAATCGATGAGGCAGCCCTTGAGGTGGCCCATATGGATGTTCTTCTCGATCACGAGCCCTTCGACCTGATGGAACATCGGCGTATGGGTCGCGTCCCAGTCATTGCGGTAGACACGGCCGGGCACGAGAATGCGGATCGGCGGCTTGGTGCTTTCCATCACGCGCACCTGCACGGGGCTGGTATGCGTGCGCAGCACTTTAGGCGCGGCGCCTTCCTGCGGGTCGAAGAAGAAAGTGTCGTGGGTCTCGCGCGCCGGATGGCCTTCGGGGAAGTTCAGCGCGGTGAAATTGTGCCAGTCATCTTCGATGTCGGGCCCTTCAGCGACGGTGAAGCCCATATCGCCGAAGATGGCTGCGATCTCTTCAAAGACCTGCATGACGGGGTGCAGCTTGCCTTCTGGCGCGGCCAGCGGCGGCAGGGTCATGTCGATGCGCTCTGTCTGAAGTTTCTTCTCCAGCTCGGCTTCTTCAAGTGTTGCCTTGCGCGCCTCGACGGCGTCGGCGACGCGGTTACGGAGCCCATTGAGCTTCGGGCCCATCTCCTGACGCTCTTCAGGGCTCATCCCGCCAAGCGTCTTCATCAGGCCTGAAATCCGGCCCTTCTTGCCAAGTTCGGCCACACGAACGGCGTCGAGGGCAGCAAGATCACTTGCTGCCTCAATCGCGCCGAGCGCTTCTTTTTCGATCGTTTCGGTGTCGGACATGAAAAAGCCCCGTTGGGTTTAGGCCATACGGGGCTTTTCCGCCCCGCCTTGGCGGTCGGAAATAGCGGAGAAATGCAAGAAGCGGAACGCTTAAGCTGCGAGCGCGCCCTTGGCTTTCTCCACCAGGGCGCCAAACGCGTCTGGTTCGTGCACGGCGAGATCGGCCATAACCTTGCGGTCAACCTCGATGCCCGCCTTGGTCAGGCCGTCGATGAAGCGCGAATAGGTGAGCTCTTCGTCGTGGATACGGACAGCCGCATTGATGCGCTGGATCCAGAGCGAACGGAAGGTGCGTTTCTTCTGCTTGCGGCCGATATAGGCATACTGGCCAGCTTTCCACACGGCGGCATGCGCGGTGCGGAAGGTATTCTTGCGGCGGCCATAGTAACCTTTGGCGGCCTTCGTGATCTTCTTGTGGCGGGCGTGAGCCGGCACTTTATTACGTGAACGGGGCATCTTGGCCTCCTGCTAGTTCAATTCGGTTCGAGTTCGGTTCGTGCCCGGCCTAGAGGCCGTATGGCAGGTACTTCTTGACGCGGTACTCGTCAGCCTTGGACACCGGCTTGGTGCCGCGGTTCTGGCGGATGTACTTTGCGTTGTGGCTCATCAGACGGTGACGCTTACCCGCGACGCCGTGCTTGAGCTTGCCTGTAGCCGTGAACTTGAACCGCTTCGCAGCGGCCTTCTTGGTCTTCATCTTCGGCATTTCGATCTCCTGTAGGGGCCTCAAAGGACCCTCTGTCTGGTCGTTCAGAGCCTGCAGGCATGCCGTTTTAGCCCGCAGTACTCGAAAGAGGGGGCTTATGACGGAAAGGTACGGCGGAATCAAGCCATCAGCGCGCCTGACGCTGTGATCAATCAGGTCAGCTTTCGGCGTCCTGCTTTGAGCCAACCTTGCCATCGGTCTCGTGCTCGACATCGACATGGATGTCGTGGCCCAGCATGTCCTCCACATAGAGCATCTTCACCATCACGAAGACGACCACCGCCAGCGGCGTGGCAAACAGCATTCCGACAAAGCCCAGAAGCGCACTGAAGGTCACAACCGAGAACATGGTAAGCACCATGGGCAGTGAGACCACGCGCTGCTGTACGTAGGGGGTGATGACGTTCGACTCCAGCTGCTGGACAAGGAGGTAAACCCCGGCGGCCCAGAGCGCTGTTTCAGGGCTGACGGAAGAGGCTGCCAAGATACCGGGAACGGCTGCGATAATCGGACCGACGATTGGTACGAACTGGGCGACAAAAGCGAAGATTCCGAGCGCGGTCGCCGCTGGAACACCGATCAATGTTAGGCCGAGCCATGTCAGCAGGCCAACAACAGTCATGGAAACCAGCTTATCAGCCAGCCATTGAGCGCCCGCCCGCTTGCATTCAGAGCATGACGAAAGCGCGGCTGCTGGTCTGCCGGAACGAGGATCACCAGACCGTCGCGGTACCGGGCCGGATGGGCCGCCAGATAGAGCCCGCCCGCCAGCACCACAATCAGACTGACCGTGCCGCCAAAGGCGCTCGCCAGGAAGGCGGGCGTGCCGCTGGCAATATCCAGCGCCTGCGACCCGGCCGGAAACATGTCAGCCGTCATGCGGCCAAGCTCCGAGGCCTGAAGGCTGCTCTGGAGGGCATCGATCCGTTCAGGCAGAATGGTGAGAAGTTCCTCGGCCTGGCTGGTGAATTTGAAGCCGAAAAACACACCCACGCCGATCAGAGAGCCAGCAACCATAACAACCGACACAGCAAGGCAGAGCGGTGCCGGCATGGGTGTATGTTTGCGGAGCGGATCCATGATCGCACGCAGCAGAACGGCGACGATCACAGCGCCAAAGACCTGGACCAGCACGCTCGCCAGTTCGGCAATGATCATGGCGAGCATGATCGTCGCCAGAACGAAGAGCGTGCGCGTGATAAAGACGCGATCTAGCGCGCGGCGATCGGCAGATGGTGTGTCACTCATTCAGGTCCGTTTCGCCCAGCGTCGTGTCCCTAAGCCATTACGCCTTGGACATACCAACCATAGGCCATGACGAACGCCAGGCAGAAGGCCTAGCGTTCTCAACATGACGTTCCTGACAGGGAAATGTTCCGCGCTGGCGACTAGCAGGTCGATTGACCAGCCGGCCGTCTTCGGAGAACGTATGAAGCTACGAGACCCTCGAGCTTCATGCGCGCGCCATTAACGCGGTGCCATCACCATGGTCATCTGGCGGCCTTCAAGCTTGGGCTCGAGCTCGACCTTGGCGATCTCGTCGAACTCTTCCTTGACCTTCTGAAGAAGCTCCATGCCGAGATACTGGTGGGCCATTTCGCGGCCACGGAAGCGCAGGGTGACTTTTACCTTGTCGCCTTCCTCAAAGAAGCGCGTCATCGACCGGGTTTTCACCTCATAGTCGTGAACATCGATGTTCGGACGCATCTTTATTTCTTTAAGCTCGGCCGACTTCTGCTTCTTCTTGGCAGCAGCTTTCTTCTTCTGCTCTTCATAACGAAGCTTGCCATAGTCGATGATCTTGCAGACCGGAACTTCCTGATTAGGCGACACTTCGACAAGGTCGAGGCCAGCTTCGGCGGCGGCATCGAGCGCGGCCATCAGCGGCATCACACCCTGCTTTTCGCCTTCAGCGTCGATGAGCAGAACTTTCTCTGCCTTGATGTCCCTATTGGTGCGCGGACCTTTATCTCTTTTCGATGGCGGCGCCGCATGCGGTCTACGTGCTATGGCTCTTCTCCTTTGAGCAGTTAAAACAGTGCCGTAATATGCCTCTAACGGCGAGGCTTTTCAAGATTGAACGACCGTCTCACGTCCAGGAATGACACCAAGCATCTGAACGGCCTGCCAGACATCGCGCACGCTGAGCTCGTCGAGCGTTGGCGCTTCGCAGATAATCATGGCCGCGCCACGCGGCGACGCCTTGTCCGGATCGCTTTCGCTTGTTGCGAAAAGCGCAACGCCGGGACAACCGGAAAGCGCCGCCATATGCATTGGACCGGTGTCGTTTCCAACGGCGAAAAGCGCCTTTTCGGCAAGTGTCACAATCTGGAAGAGGCTGGTGCGGGTCACGAGGTTCTTTGTGCGCGGCTCAGCCTGCTTGATCGTCTGGGCAATATCGGACTCTGCCTTGCTGCCGATCAGGACGGGCGTCACGCCTGCCTCAGCGATGCGGGAAGCGAGACCGGCAAACCGGTCCGGCGACCAGCGCTTGGCGGCGCGGTGGCTGGAGGCGCCGGGAATGATCAGCGCGTAAGGGCCATAGATAGAAAAGTATTCAGGCAACAGCGATGGCGTATCCCCGAGCGAGCGGCGAACGAACGACATGTCAGGCATGGGCGGCCATGTGCCATCAACATGCTGGGGCCCGAGACCTGCAACCTTCAGCTGGTCGCCCAGCCGGTCGATGCTGTGCATATCGCCGCGAGCGGCGTCCTTGTGCTCGAACGCAGCGCCGCTGGCATGGCCCGACCAGAGCGGCGGGTTGCGCATCGGCATGTTCAGCGCCTTGAAATAATTGGCTGTCCGCCCCGACGTCTGAAGGTCATAGACAATATCGTATTTCTGCGCGCGGATGCGCTTGAGAAGGTCTCGCGTCGCCTTCATGCTGGCTGGGCGGCCATCGGTCTCGATCTTCTGGAAAAAGCCTGTGGCCTTGGCGAGCTGCTCATAGGGCGGTGTCGTCAGCAGCGTCAGCTGCGCCTTCGGGTGCGCCGCGCGGATAGCGCGCATGGCGCCAAGCGCCAGCACGAAATCGCCGAGCGCACTCAGCTTGATAACGAGGACGCGCCTGGCTTTCTCTCCAGGATTGACGCTTTTGCTCAACTCAGAGGCTCCTCGCGTGCGTCGAACACGCGTTCGTAAACGGATAAGGTGGCGGCCTGCAGGCCGCGCTTGGAAAACCGGTCTTTCACATAGAGACGCCCGGCTTCTCCGAGCGCCTGTCTTTCCGGCGCTTCCAATGCAAGGAGCGCGCCGATCGCGGTCGCCAGCGACGAGGGGTTGCCGGGCTCAACCCTAAGTCCGGTTTTGCGGTCGACAATGATCTCCCGCTGACCGCCATGGTCCGCCGCAATTACCGGCTTGCCCATGGCCGACGCCTCAGCGGCGACACGCCCGAAGGCCTCTGGCCGGATGGAAGGCGCAAGCACGATATCACTCGCGGCATAGGCCGCAGCCATATCTTCGGTATGTCCGACAATCCGCACCGCGTGCTCAAGGCCGAGAGCCGCAATCGCTTTTTCCAGCTCTTCTCGGTATTTGTCCCTGCCCTGCGCATCGCCTGCGAGAATCAAGATCGCGCCGGCGCGCAAGCTCTCATCGAGCTTGCTGAACGCGTTGATGGCAACAAGCTGGCCTTTCCAGCTCGTCAGGCGGCCGGGCAGGAGAAGAAGGGTTGGGTTTGCTGCTTCCAGCTGCCAGGCCTGCCGGATCGCATCGACGCGCTCTGATGTTACCAGCCCCGCGTCGAAGACGTCGAAATCGACACCGCGTGGAATGGTGACAAGCCGGGCACCCTGAACGCCGTGGACGGTCTGCACATGATCTGCGGTCCATTCGGAGTTGGCGATCACGACATCGCCGCGCGCCATGACAGAGTTGTAGACCTTCTTGAGCGCCGAGCGACCTGAATAGGCGCCGTGATACGTCGTTACAAAAGCCGTGCCCGTCCGCCGCGCGGCCCAGAGCGCGCTCCAGGCGGGGGCACGTGAACGCGCGTGGACGAGGTCAATGCCCTGATCTTCAATCAGGCTGGCGAGTTTACCCGCATTCGAGATCACGGCGACGGGGTTTTTGGTGCTGAGGCCGAGGTCGACATGCTCACCGCCAGCGGCTTCCAGCGCGCTCACAAGCCGTCCGCCTTCGCTTGCCACGATGGCCCGGCCGCCAGCTTCAATGATGGCTTCTGCGACTTCCAGCGTTGTGCGTTCCGCGCCTCCTGCCGAGAGCTCGGGGATTACCTGCAGAATGGTCCTGCCGCTCAGATCGGGCAGCGCGGTTACTGTCATGCGCGCAGTCTCTCTTTCCGGGGGCTGTCTTGCAATGGCTGCCACACCGATAAGCTCGCTCTAGCGCGTTCCGGACCGGCGCGCCAAGCCATTTGCTTGACAATAATTGCAGCCCGCGCAAGGCGTGGCCAACATGACGACACGCTTTCTCGACACAGAACAGAACCGCCGCATCGCCTACCGCCACAGCGAGGGGGCTTCAGGGCTGACCTTCGTCTGGTTGTCCGGCTTCAAGTCCGACATGATGGGCGGCAAGGTCACAGAGCTCGAAGCGTGGGCCAAGGATGCCGGACATGGCTTTCTGGCGTTCGACTATTCAGGGCATGGCCAGTCAAGCGGCGCTTTCGAAGACGGCACGATCAGCGCGTGGCGCGAAGACTCGATCGCGGCCATCACGTCGCTGACGGAGGGCGATCTCATACTGGTCGGCTCAAGCATGGGCGGCTGGATGGCGCTTCTTTCCATGTTGGCGCTGCCTGAACGGGTGAAGGGCATGGTATTGATCGCGCCTGCGCCTGATTTTACCGAGAAACTGATGTGGCCTGAGTTTTCAGAGGCAGCAAAGTCCGACATCATGGAGCGCGGCCAATACCTGCGCCCGTCTGACTATGGCGAGCCTTACGCCATCACGCGCGCATTGATCGAAGACGGGAAAACCTGGTCGATCCTCGACGCGCCTATCGAGTTCAAGGGACCGGTGCGCATCCTTCAGGGCATGCAGGATCCGGATGTGCCGTGGAAACACGCCGAACGATTGGTGAGCGCCATGACGAGCGACGACCTTGTCTTCCACCTCATCAAGGACGGCGATCACCGGCTGTCACGCCAGCAGGATATTGCGCGGCTGAAGGCGATCTGCGCGGAGATCGCCTCAGCCGTTGATGAGGACTAGCGCCGGCGACACCGGTCAAACGCCGTCCCGCTGCGCGAGATATCATGGCCGCCAACCTGCTGGTTCAAAGCAGAAGAGGGCGCATACACAACCAGCCGGTCATCTGCGATGAGCTTCAGGTCAAAAACCCTGGATGGCTGATCGAACACGAAAGCTGGCTCATCACCCAAGCGGACATAGCCGGTGCGCGGATCGCGATTCAGTGAGGTTTCGACGACCAGTCCGCCCGCCGCATTGCCTGTGACGTCGAGATCGGGCCGCGCGCAGCTATCGCCGCGCCGGGCCCAAACACCTTCGATATCGGCCTTGGCAATGACGGGGCCGCGATTACCCTCTCCAGTTCCCGCGACGTCCACATTCTCCACGATCAGCGTCGGCCCATCACCGCAGGGCGCCCCGCGCGGTGTCTTGCCCTCCAAGGTAACGCGCTGCCCTGCCAGGCGGTCAGACGAAAAGTCGGCAAGCTTCCAGATGTCATTGTCATCGGTCCGAAGTGTCATGCAGCCGCGATAAGCGTCGATCAGCTTGCCGGTAATGGCCCGCTGACCGGGACTTTCGGGGGCTGTACCGCCCCCGCCTATCTTCCGGGCGGAGGACACATCAAGCGGGGTGCCCTGCATACAGAAGGACATGCCGCCGGTCTCGCCGGTAACTTCTGCACGCTCGCCGACATCCACGGCTTCCGGCTCACCGGTGAGACTGTAGACATCTCCATCATCCGTGCGCAGGATCTTGCATTCTACACCGCGCTGAACCTCCCCGCGCACCGTGATAGCACCGTCATTATCGTCACCGCCCGGGATTTCGGTGAGATCGGTTACGTCCAGCGTAAGCCCTTGCTGACAGATCGAAGCGCCCTGCGCATAGCCCGTCACGCGCACTGTCTCGCCAGGCGTGAAGTCGATACTGTTGCCGGTCAGGCTGAAAGTGCGCCCGTCGCGCGATGACAGGACCGGGCACTCGACGCCTTCAACGATCCGCCCCTCAGCCGTAATCCGTCGTCCCTCGCGCGCCTCGTCCTGGCGGGTCACATCGAACCGCGCCGACCGCGCTTTCAGGTTTCCATCAGCAACGACGAAAATCAGATCATCCCCCGGATCTGCCCAGTCCGGTACACGGACGTCGGCTTCGACGCTCCCATTGTTGCTGGCGCGGATATAGTCCAGCGTCTGGTACTCGCTTTCGGCCCGTCCGGCCCCGATGGCGACGCGTGTATTGGATGAGAAGCCATCCGCTGCGACCTGCACCCATTCCCCCGGTGCCCCGCTGCGCGGGACGACGCTTGCCGACACATCCTGCCCTGCACTCGGCAACTCCTCACCGAACGCACTCTCAATGATCGCGCCAATGCCTTGCGCAATGAGCTGATATTCGTCGGATTCACTTTGGTAATCGGGGCGATCCTGCGAGACACCCTGCCCCGGAATCTGCAAGCGGGCAGAGACGTCCAGATCCCTTGGATCAACGTCCGGATTAGCCGCCAGAAGCGCATCCAGTGATACGCGGCAGCTTTGCGCAATGCGGTTCATCGTGTCGCCGAACTCAACACGGTATGTCTCCCCGCATGGCGAGTCCTGCGCCATGGCAGTTATGGCGGCCCCGCAGGCGGCAAGTGCTGCGAGAGAGATGGTGCGTGTAAAGATTGGATGGGTTCTAGTCATCAGCGGGCTCCCTTGTCATGCAGGGCCCGGCTGTTTCCATGGTAAACCGTGCGGAAAGGACGGGCCCAGTCTTTGACAATGAGCGAATGTCGCCGCCATCGCGTTCCACTGGTTCGCTGAAAAGTTCAGCTCAAGAGGTGCCTTGAGCGCCTAGTTCGGGCGTTGCTGGTCTTCGCCGGTCATGCCGTCCCAGAATTTCTTGACGCGGCCGAGAAAGCCTTCGCTTTCCGGGTTGCACCCAGCTTCGGAGCATTCGCAGAACTCGCGGAGCAGCTCTTTCTGGCGGCTTGTAAGATTGCGCGGGGTTTCCACCATCATCTCGACGAAGAGGTCGCCGCCATGACCGGAGCCACGCAGCGATGGCATGCCCTTGCCGCGCAGGCGTAGCTTGCGCCCGGTCTGCGCGCCCTCAGGCACGGTAACCTTGGCGCGGCCCCCATCGATTGTCGGGATTTCGATCTCGCCGCCAAGGGCTGCCGTCACCATCGGCACGGGTGCCGGGCAATAGAGGTTCGGTCCGTCACGCTCGAAAATGTCGTGTTCGGACACATCGATGAAAATATAGAGGTCGCCTTTCGGCCCACCATTGAGCCCCGGCTCGCCTTCACCGGACAGCCGGATTCGCATGCCGCTCTCGACGCCTGCCGGGATCTTGACCTGAAGGGTGCGGTCTTCGCGGACCTGACCGGCCCCGCCGCATGTCTTGCAAGGGTCAGAGATGACCTTGCCGCGGCCCGCACAACGCGCGCAGGTGCGCTCCATGGTGAAGAAGCCCTGCTGGGCGCGCACACGGCCTGCGCCCTGACAGGTCGGGCAGGTTTCCGGGCTGGTGCCCGGTTCAGCGCCGCTGCCATCACATTTGCCGCACTCGACAGCCGTTGGCAGCGTGATTTCGGTGTCCTTGCCGGTAAAGGCATCTTCGAGCGAGATTTCGAGATCATAGCGAAGATCATTGCCGCGTGCCGGGCCATTGCGCCGACGCGCACCGCCAAACCCGCCGCCGAAGACCTGGCTGAAGATATTCTCAAAGATATCGCCGGGATCACCCTGGCCGAACGGATTGCCGCCGCCGGGGCCAGCGCCGCCGCCTTCAAAGGCCGCATGGCCGAAACGATCATAGGCGGCCCGCTTTTCCGGGTCGGAAAGGATTGCATAGGCTTCGCCGACTTCCTTGAACTTTGCCTCCGCGGCTTCATCGCCGGGGTTCTGGTCAGGATGGAATTTCAGCGCGAGCTTGCGATAGGCGCTCTTTAGCGTCTTGGCGTCGGCGTCTTTTGAGACGCCCAATACTTCGTAATAGTCCTGTTTGCTCATGTCAGGCGATCTGTTGGCTAGTAGGTGTCAGACGTTGCGATGACAGTTGGGCGCAGCGTGCACGCAGCGCAAGTGCTGGCCTGCGTGCACGTCTGATTCAATGTCCTAGACGGCCTGCTGCTCTGGCAGCTTGCTGCCGAGGATGCGGCTGGCGACCTCTTTGGGAACGATAAAATGCGTCTGGTCCAGCGTTGTGCCCCAGTCCTCCAGAAGGTCTTTTGCCCGCTTTGAGCCTGTGCGCTCTGCGTGCATTTCCAGAAGCGTGCGATAGCGCTCGACATGTTCTTCGGCCATATCCGCCAGCGGATACCAGTCGATGGAATCGGGGTTTGCAACGTGGCTGAAAATGGCCTTCGGATCCCAGACCCAGGCCATGCCGCCGGTCATCCCTGCCCCGAAATTATCGCCAACCGCGCCGAGGATCGCGACACGCCCGCCGGTCATGTACTCGCAACCGTTGGCGCCGCAGCCTTCGACGACCGCTTCAGCGCCTGAGTTACGCACCGCGAAGCGCACGCCGGCCTGACCTGCCGCAAAGAGCCGGCCATTGGTCGCACCATAGAGGCAGGTATTGCCAATGATGGTATTCTCGGAGGCGACAAGCTGGGCATCACGGCGTGGACGAAGCTGGATCGTGGCGCCGGAAAGCCCCTTGCCGACATAGTCATTGGCATCGCCATAGACGTCGAGCAGAAGGCCCTGCACCGAGAACGCGCCGAGCGACTGGCCAGCGCTGCCCGTCAGGCGGATACGCAGGCGGCCTTCTGGCAGCGCGCGCTCCCCGAACTTTCGGACGATCGCAGACGAACTGCGCGCCCCAATGGAGCGCTGGACGTTCTGAACGTCGTATTCCAGCTGCATCTTCTCACCGCGGGCAAAGAAGGGCTCGCCATCGCGCAGGATCTGCGCGTCGAGCGTGTCGACCACTTCGGTCCGGTGGGTGGGCCGGTATACAACTGGCTTGGCGGTCTCAACGCGCACGAGAAGCGGGTTGAGGTCGAGGTCATCGAGATGGGAGGCACCGCGGCTGACCTGCGCGAGGAGGTCGGTACGGCCGACCGCTTCATCGAGCGAGGAAAGGCCGAGGCTAGCCAGGATATGGCGGACATCTTCAGCCAGGAAGGACATGAGGTTCACGACTTTCTCGGCCGTGCCTGTGAACTTCTTGCGAAGCGCCTCATCCTGTACGCAGACGCCGACCGGGCAGGTGTTCGAATGGCACTGGCGCACCATGATACAGCCCATCGCCACCAGAGACGCCGTGCCGATGCCGTATTCTTCGGCGCCCAGCATCGCGGCGATGACGATGTCGCGGCCGGTTCTGAGGCCGCCATCAGTGCGCAGGGTGACCTTGTCGCGAAGATTGTTGAGCGACAGAACCTGATGAGCTTCGGCAAGCCCCATTTCCCATGGAAGGCCTGCATATTTGATAGAGGTCTGCGGGCTCGCGCCCGTCCCGCCGACACCGCCGGCGATCAGAATGACGTCGGCCTTCGCCTTGGCAACACCAGCAGCCACCGTGCCAACACCCGACTGGGCGACCAGCTTCACGCAGACACGGCAATCGGGATTGATCTGCTTCAGGTCATAGATGAGCTGGGCGAGGTCTTCGATTGAATAGATGTCGTGGTGCGGCGGCGGCGAGATCAGTGTCACGCCTGGCGTCGCATGGCGGTTTTTCGCGATCAGTTCGGTGACCTTGAAGCCGGGCAGCTGACCGCCCTCGCCGGGCTTGGCACCCTGGGCGATCTTGATCTCTACTTCGCGGCACTCATTGAGGTATTCCGCCGTCACGCCAAAGCGGCCTGACGCCACCTGCTTGACGGCTGAGTTCATATTGTCGCCGTTCGGAAGCGGGCGGTAGCGTTCGCGAATTTCGCCGCCCTCGCCCGAGACAGACTTCGCCCCGATCCGGTTCATCGCGACGTTCAGCGTACCATGCGCCTCTGGCGATAGCGCGCCGAGCGACATGCCGGGCGTGACGAACCGCTTGCGGATTTCATTGACCGACTGGACCTGTTCCAGCGGGATCGAGGTCTGCGCGCGCGTCTTGAAGTCGATGAGGTCGCGCAGCTGGATGGGCGGGCGGCCGCTCAGCGCGTCGACATAGCGCTCATAGAGCGCATATTCTCCGCGGTCGCAGGCTGCCTGCAGCATGTGGATGAGATTGCCATCAAGGGCATGTGGTTCACCGGAGGCGCGCAGGCGGTAGAAACCGCCGACCGGCAGCGAGATGACGTCTTCGTCAAAGGCCAGTTCATGGCGCTCGACAGCATTGTCCTCCAGGCCAGCAAGACCGATGCCGGAAATCCGGCTGGTCATGCCCGGGAAATAATCCGCAACCAGTGCCCGCGAGAGGCCAAGCGCTTCGAAATTATAGCCGCCGCGATAGGAGGAGATAACCGAAATGCCCATCTTGGACATGATCTTGAGAAGCCCTGCCTCGATCGCCTTCTTGTAATTCTGGACGTAGGTATTGAGCGACCCGTCACCCAGAAGTCCGCGCTCATGGCGGTCTGCAATGGCTTCCTGCGCGAGATAGGCGTTGACGCAGGTCGCGCCGACGCCGACCAGAACGGCATAGTAATGTGTGTCGAGACACTCGGCAGAGCGCACAGTCAGCGAGCAGAACGTCCGAAGCCCCTGCGAAACGAGATGGCTGTGCACCGCGCCGGTGGCGAGGATCATCGGGATCGCGACATTATCCGGATCCTGGTTTTCATCGCTGAGCACGATGTGTTCGCGGCCTGCGCGGACGGCTTCTTCAGCCTCGGTCTGGATGCGGGCGAGCGCTTCCTTCAGGGACCGTCCATCGCGGCGGGCCCCCTCTACCGGGAAGGTGCAGTCGATATGCTCGACGCCTTCGCCAAGGATCTCCATCAGCCGGTGATACATGCCCGTCGAAAGCACAGGGCTTTCCAGCACGAATACGTTCTGCTGGGTCTCATCCGTCGTCAGGATGTTACCGAGGTTCTTGAAGCGCGTTTTCAGCGACATCACCCGGTCTTCGCGTAGCGGGTCGACCGGCGGGTTCGTCACCTGGCTGAAGCTCTGACGGAAGAAGTGCGAGAGCGGGCGGCATTCCTGCGAGAGGACGGCGACAGGCGTATCGTCGCCCATGGACCCGATCGCTTCCTTTCCGTCTTCTGCCATAGGCGCGAGGATCAGTTCGGAGCTTTCGAGCGTAAAGCCAGCCACCATCTGGCGCCTAAGAAGCGTTTCCTTGTCATACAGACGCGGCTCATCGCCTTTGATGATGTCGCTTTCCAGCTCTTTGACGTTCTTCAGCCAGTCCGAATAGGGATGCTCGGCGGCGAGCTTGTCGATGATCTCATCATGCTCATAGAAGCGCCCCTCTTCGAGGTTTGCCGCAATCATGCCGCCAGCACGCACATGGCCGCGGCGAACGACGTCGTGGCCGGACAGCGGGCACATGCCCGTCTCCGAGCCAACGGCCAGAATACCATCTGAGGTCAGTGCATAGCGGAGCGGTCGAAGGCCATTACGGTCGAGGCCTGCCACAGCCCAGCGTCCATCATAGGCACAAACGGCTGCGGGGCCGTCCCATGGCTCCATGACGGAGTTGCAATAGGCATAAAGGGCGGCGTGGTCATCAGGGATGATCGAGGCGCGCTTGGACCAGGCTTCGGGAATCAAGAGCGCCTTCGTCATAGGCGCGGTACGGCCCGCTTTGCAGAGAATTTCGAAAACGGCATCTAGCGCGCCGGAATCCGACAGGCCCTTGGGCACGACAGGCTTTACGTCCTCGACATCATCGCCGAATGCGCCCGAGACCATCTTGATCTCATGGCTCTTCATCCAGTTGAGGTTGCCGCGCAGCGTGTTGATTTCGCCATTATGGGCGAGCATCCGGAAGGGCTGTGCCAGCTCCCAGCGCGGAAAGGTATTTGTCGAATAGCGCTGGTGATAGATGGCGATCGGCGAAACGAAGCGCTCATCCTTCAGGTCGAGGAAGAAATTGTCGATGTCCTGGGCAAGGAACATGCCCTTGTAGATCAGCGACTTGTGGCTCAGCGAACAGATATAGAAGCTCGGGATGCCAGCTTCGCGCGCCTTGCGCTCAATCCGGCGGCGGCAAAGGTAAAGCGCGCGCTCAAGCTCATCTGAGGAGCGACCACGGCTGTCGCGGAACATGACCTGCTCGATTTCGGGGCGCGTATCGGCAGCTTTCTGACCGATGACAGAGATGTCGACCGGGGGCTGGCGCCAGCCATAAATGTAGAAGCCGAAATGCAGGATTTCGGTCTCGACAATGGCGCGGGCCGCTTCCTGATTTCCGAGATCGGTGCGCGGCAGGAAAATCTGGCCGACGCAGATCGGGTCCTCGGTCGGGTTGTGACCGGTGCGCTCTGCCTGCTCGCGGAAAAAGTCCTGCGGGACCTCGATGCGGATACCTGCGCCGTCACCTGTCTTGCCGTCAGCGTCGACAGCGCCGCGGTGCCAGACATTCTTGAGGGCCTTGATACCCATTTCGACGATTTCGCGCTTTGGCTTGCCATCAAGCGACGCAACAAGACCGACGCCGCAGGCATCTTTCTCATGCTCGGGATCATAGGCGTGAGCCTCAATCAGTTTCTGGCGTTCAACGAGGTATTTGGCGATTGTGTCGGTCATGTCTTCAAACTTCCCTTGAGGGATAATCCTGGCTGCGCGGCCCGTCGGCTTACTCAGCGGCGACGGGGGCGGCGGAACGAGTGGAGGCCATCTGTTTCATACGCTTGTGCATGCTCTCGGCAGCGTCGCGGCCATCCTTGATCGCCCAGACGACGAGCGAGGCGCCGCGGACGATATCGCCAGCCGCATAGACGCCCGGCAGGCTGGTTTCGAGCGTGGCGAAATCGACCTTGATCGCACCCCAGCGGTTCACGGTAAGGGCCGGCTCATTAAAGAGCTGAGGCAGGTCTTCCGGATCAAAGCCAAGCGCCTTGATGACCATGTCGGCCTCGATTTCGAAGCTCTCGCCGGTTTTTTCCGGCGACTGGCGGCCAGACGGGTCAGGCGCACCAAGCTTCATGCGCGATGCGCGGACGGCCTTCAGCTTGCCCGCCTCGTCATCAAC
Source organism: Henriciella marina DSM 19595 (assembly GCF_000376805.1). Taxonomy (NCBI): domain Bacteria; kingdom Pseudomonadati; phylum Pseudomonadota; class Alphaproteobacteria; order Hyphomonadales; family Hyphomonadaceae; genus Henriciella; species Henriciella marina. The sequence goes on from NZ_AQXT01000002.1 coordinate 1,951,040, forward strand.
AAGCGCTTCGGGAGAGGCGAGCCATTCGAAGACGACGCCCTCTTCTTCTGCGTTTGTCACTTCGCGCTGCGAGCCCGGCATATTCGCGCGGTCGCGGCGATAGAGACAGGAGACCGAGGTTGCCCCCTGACGTATGGCCGTGCGCACGCAGTCCATGGCTGTGTCGCCGCCGCCGACGACGACGACCTTGCGGCCCTTTGCGTCGAGCGTGCCGTTCTCAAACTCTGGCACGTCATCGCCGAGGCCCTTGCGGTTCGACGTGGTCAGGAAATCGAGGGCTTTATGGACACCCTCGCAACCTGCGCCCGGCACCATGAGATCGCGCGCCTTGTAGACGCCTGTCGCGATCAGGAGCGTGTCATGCTCATCGCGGAGGTCGGCGAGGCTATGCGTTTCACCGATGCCAGCATTGAATTTGAACGTAATCCCGCTGTCTTCGAGGCGCTTGATGCGACGTCCGACGATATCCTTCTCAAGCTTGAAGCCCGGAATTCCGTACATCAGAAGGCCGCCGCCCCGATCGTAACGATCATAGACGGTGACCTGATAGCCCTTGCGGCGGAGCTGCTCGGCTGCCGCAAGGCCTCCGGGGCCAGCGCCGATGATGCCTGCCGACTGTTCGCGCTCGCGCGGCGGCTTGATCGGGGTGACCCAGCCCTGCTCCCAGGCATTGTCTGTAATATAGCGCTCCATGGCGCCGATCGTGACCGTGCCGTGGCCGGACTGTTCGACCGTGCAGATGCCTTCGCAGAGACGATCCTGGGGGCAAATCCGCCCGCAGATTTCCGGCATGTTATTGGTTGCCTGCGACACCTGATAGGCTTCTTCCATCCGGTCTTCTGCCGCGAGTTTCAGCCAGTCAGGGATGTTATTGGCGAGGGGGCAGCCCTGCTGGCAGAACGGCACGCCACACTGCGAACAGCGCGCGGCCTGATCTTCAGCGACCTCGCGGGCATAGTCACCATAGATTTCCTGGAAATCGCTGCGGCGGGTTTCGGCTGCACGTTTTTCCGGCATGGTCCGGTCGATCTCAGTGAATTTCAGCATACGGCTCGCCATGGCGCCCATCCTTCTCTCATGCAAGTTTGTGCCCTATCGGCGCTGGAAAGCGGCTTTGCAAGGCAAATTCAGCCAGTACATATTATTATGATACGCACTATCTGCTTCAGCTCTCTATATAGCGTCAAAATTCAAAGTTGGCAAATTTTGTGCATATCAAGTTGATACACAATAGAGGCGGGTGCGTTTTGTCGCGAACCATGACAGAAACGCCGGGCCTTATCAGCCTGTGTCCGGAATAGACCTATGTCGCTTCTTCAGCTTGTCATCATTTCAATCGTCCAGGGCATTTCTGAGTGGCTGCCGATTTCTTCTTCGGCGCACGTCCTGCTGACCGCCAACCTGTTCGGCATTTCCGGTGAAGATGAGCTGATGGTCAACGCCATGGCGCATCTGGGAACGCTATTTGCGCTCTTTGCCTATTTCTGGCGCGACGCCGGCCGCGTTGTGAAAGGCAGCTTCGAACTGGTTGGCATCGGACGCGAGAATGGCAGGCTCAGCGATGGCGGCAAGCTGGCGCTCCTGATCCTCGTTGCGACGCCGCCTGCCCTTGTGGCCGGACTTGCCTATGAGCTCGTTCCCGGTCTCGACTTTCTTCGCAACGCCTATGTGATCGCCGGGGCCACCGTGGTGTTCGGCCTGTTGCTCTGGTGGGCCGATGTGAAAGGCGCCCGTGATCGCACGGAAGCTGACATGACGCTTCGCGACGGTATCCTGATCGGCCTGGCGCAGGCGCTCGCCTTCATTCCAGGCGTCAGCCGGTCAGGCGTGACCATGACGGCTGCGCGTGCGCTCGGCCTGTCGCGGACAGAGGCAGCCCGCTTCGGCATGCTGTGCGGCGCGCCGGTCCTGCTCATCGCCGGGACCTATGCGTGCCTCAAGCTTGCAACCGCAGATAGCGGCGAAGTGACCGTACCGTTCTCAGACGGCCTTATCGTTGCAGGCCTCAGCTTCTTCACGGCGTTTGCGTCGATCTGGGCATTGATGGCGCTGCTCAACCGGATGAGCTTCCTGCCCTTCGTGATCTACCGCGTCCTTCTGGGGATCGCGATCATTGCGCTTATCCCGATGATGGCTGCGGGCTGAGCCGCGAAAATATGAGGCTTCGAGACAGCTAACCGCGTGTCCGGACATGAAAATTCTGGTGCCGGGACGTCTTTGCGGTTTCAATCGCGACGATAGCCTTGAACCATGGAGTGGCTGCGAGGCGCAATCAGGCCGAGTTCAATGAAACAGCACCGCGAAAAGAAATCCGAGACGCTCGAAGTCCGGCTGCCCCACTCCAAGAAGGAAGCCTTCAAGGCGGCCTGCGAAGAGGAAGGCATTACCGCAAGCCATGCGGTGCGCACCTTCATCGATGCCTATCTGCGGCGTTCGCGGCACATGAAAGCCAAGCGTATCGCAAAGGATATCTCCATGACCCTCATCCGCAATCCATTGAAGACCACAGGCGGCCTCGCCGCAGGTGCAACCGCTATCGGCGCCTTTTTAAGCCTTGCTCTGCCGAGCGTCGCTGACACCAATGTTCAGCCTATCAGGCCGCCCATACCTGAATATCCGGTTGGATGGCCGAGCAGCTTATTGGCGCCACGTGTGAGGCGACTTTCAACGTCTCGAAAGAAGGCTTCGTCGAAACGGGGATCGAGATCGACTGCACGCACCCGCCATTTATCGAAACAACGCGCAGGGCAATCGAGACGCTTCGCTACGAACCGAAGATCGTGGACGGCAAGCCTGTCCGGATGACGAATGTCAGCTATGCGCTCTATTACGCCGCCATATCAGGCGACGTGGATCTTTCAGCACTTGGAATAGAAAAGCCCGAGTAGCCGCCAGGCCCTGAAGGACCTACGCCTCGCCCTTCTGGTGAAACTCACCATAGGCGCGATACCGCCAGAGATAGGTCGGCACGATGGCCTCGATGCTCTCGACATCGTCGACGCCAAGGTCTTTCAGCGTCAGCGCACCCTCTGCGACCGTATTGTCGGTCTTCAGCATCTCGACCTGATCGCCCGTGATAGGCGGCGGGCCGAAGATGCCAGTGGAAATGACCGGAAGTTTCCAGATCGCCCCAAAAGTCAGGCCCATCGGCTTTGCCACGAAGTAAGGCAGGGTCAGCGGATAACGCTTCCGGTCAACCGTTTTGGCAATGTACTCGTAGATTTCGCGGAAGGTGTAGGTGCGGGGCCCGCCGAGCTCGAATGTCTTGCCGAGCACGTCATCGCGGCTGACCGCGGCGGCGATCGCTTCGGCGACATCTCCTGCATATACCGGCTGCAGCTTTGTCTTTCCGCCGCCAATGGCCGGCAGGAAGGGCGCGACATTGGAGATGGGGTGCGCGGCCATGCCTGCAAATTTGTTGAAAAAGTCGTCTTCCGGCCCGAACACGATGGACGGGCGCAGGATGACCGCCTCCGGAATGGCATCGCGCACAGCCTTTTCGGCCAGCGCCTTGGTGCGGGCATAATCGGACTCAGAGTCCTCATTCGCGCCGATCGCGGAGATCTGGACGAAGCGCTTGATGCCAGCGGCGGCTGCGCACTCGGCCACCGTCTGCGCACCGCCAAGCTGGGCAGCTTCAAAGCTCTGCTTGCCCTTCTCGTAGAGGATGCCGACGAGGTTCACGACAGCGTCTGCGCCCTCTATGGCGCGCTCGACCGAGACGCGGTTGCGAACATTTGCCTGGGCAATGTCGATCCAGCCCGGAGGGCCTGCGAGGCGGACATCGCCAGCCAGGTGCGGACGGCGCACGGCGATGCGTACGCGGTATCCCGCTTCGACCAGGGTACGCGCCGCATACCGGCCGATAAAGCCTGATCCACCAAAGAGAGTAACAAGACCTGTCGACATGATCGCTGGACCTCTATTCCGCAGCCTTCGCCATTTCGTAGTCCGCGCCTTTCAACATGCCACGAGTTGATTGTCCATGCGGCGAAAAGCAAGCCATGTGCGACGCCTTTAACCTGCTTCGCGCAGTGTGCTGTCGAGAAGCTGCTGTGAACCGAAGGCCTGGCGGAGGATTTCGGTGGCCGTGGCAAGCTCTGCCTGACGCTCCGCGACGAGGCGCTCCTGCGCGCGGACCTTGCCAATAAGCTGCGATGAATGCCCGTTGCGCTCTGCCATGCTGACAGCGGCGAAGTCGAGCGGCTGTGCCGGTGCCTGAAGAGCCTCCCGCATCGCGATGAGGTCTGCCCTCGCCCGATCAAGCGCGGCCTGCGCCTCTGCCATGGCCTGTTCTGCCCGCTGGCGCTTGAGGCTGACGAGCTTGCGAAGGGAGTTTGCCGTCTTCTTCTCCATCTGTTTCATGGTGGCTGCTCCTAGAGATGCTCGCGCAGGCGATCGACGAAGCTGATCGCTGCGGCCACGGCGGCGAAGTGTTCACCGCGAATTTCCTCGTCGATCTCAACCAGCCCGTAGATCGAGCGCGTGGCGGGTGGGTCGCTGTAGATCGGGACATCATGCGCAATGGCGACTTCCCGGATGCGCGCGGCCATATGGTCGACCCCCTTGGCAACGACCACCGGGGCGCGGTCGCTGTCCGGCTCCCATTTGAGGGCGACAGCATAGTGTTCCGGGTTGACCATGACGACGGTCGCCCCCTTCACATCCTGCAGCATCTGGCCCCTGGCGATCTTCTGACCTTTTTCGCGGCGTTGCTGCTTTAAGTGCGGGTCGCCTTCTGACCGTTTCATCTCATCCTTAACTTCCTGCCGGGTCATCTTCAGCTTGTTGGCGTGGAGCTGGCGCTGGATGAAGAAGTCGACGCCGCCGAGCGCGAACTGGAAGACGGCGAACAGGATGATGACCCCGGTGACCTGCGCGAACGTAAAGCGGAAGAATTGCGAGAGCTGGACCGCGCTGCTCGCATAATAATTGTCGACGAAATAATAGAGAAACATGGAGGCGAGGAAGCCGGCGAACAGCATCTTCGCGGTGTCCTTGCCAAAGTCGATGAGGCCCTTCGGCCCGTACTTCTTTTTCAGGTTCTCCGCCGGGTTCAGCTTCTTCATGTCCGGCTTGATCGACTTGAACGAGAACGCGACCGACCCCTGGACCAGCAAAGTGGCAAGCACGAGCACGACAAGGATCAGGAATAGAGGCAGGCACTGCATCAGCACGCTGGTGATCCAACGCCTCGACTCCGAGCCGCTGCCATAGAAGATGTCATGGGCATAGCTGTCAGCGTGATAGAACATCGCCTGGAATTCATTGAAGATGCCGCCAGCGAGCACCGAACCGAACAGGGCCGCCGCGATGGCCATGCCGACCATCAGAGAGAAGGTCGTCGCCTCCTTTGACTGGGCGACATTGCCTTCCTTGCGGGCCTGGCGTTTCTTCTGCTCTGTGGCCTCGAATTCCTTCTCACCGCCACCGCTGTTCTGGTCCTCAGCCACCGCGTCCCCCTAGAGCCAGCCGATGATGGATGGCACCCGGTCGCCCCAGACCACCAGCATCGTCATGATTGAAAAGGCCAGCAGCATGATGCCTGCGCCGATCATAAAAGGCGCACCGACAAAGGCCACCATCAGAGATGGAAGCGCCTTGTTTATGAAGCCAAGGCAGATGTTGTAGAGGAGGTTTACGGCGACGAATGGCCAGGCCAGCATGATCGCGAGCGAGAAGGCCTGGAAGCCGTTCATTACAAGGAACATCGGGTCGATCAGGCCAATCTCGCCGGCCGGTATATCGACATAAAGCGATACCACGCGGACGAAGACGCTGAGATGGTAGTCCATGCTGAGCAGCAGCGCGGCGCCGGCCATCGACATCATGTTCGCAGTAATCGTCTGGGCCTCGGTTTCCAGCGCGATGCCCAGCATTTGCGAGAGGCCGATCACTTGCGCGATGATGGTACCGGTAATGGCCAGCATCCAGACGGCCAGCCGAAGCAGCAGGCCGAAGAAAAGCCCGATCGTCGCTTCCAGCGCCAGATAGTGGAAGAACTCGCCGAGCCCCGATAGGACCGGAAGCTCGACCACGCCGGTGACCGCCAGCGAGGTTGCGAAGATGAGGATGATCATGGCGCGCACGCGCATCGGCACGGCCTGCTCGCCAATGCCGGGCATGAAATAGATAATGAAGCCCACACGCGCTATGATCAGAAGGACAGCGCCGATCCAGTAGACCGCCTGTCCAGATGCGAGCAGCGAGTCCGGCATTAGACAACGCCGACGATATAGGGCTTGCTCCTCGAGCCGATCTCTTCATAGGCGAGGACGGAATTGCGGATGCCCTTGCTGGAGAGCACTGTGTGCAGAAAGCGGCGACGGCGTGATGTCGTCGCAATAGACGGCGTGACGCCCTTCTGGGCGTATTCATTGAGCTTCTTCTGGATCGAGGTCGTAAGGTCGCCGAAAATGTCCGGTGGCAGCGCGATATCCGAGGCACCGTCTTCCTTTGTGACCTCATGGGCGGAGAACTGCTCTTCCCAGTTTGGCCCAAGCTGCAGTAGCGGGAGGCGGCCATCGCCGTCCTGAAGTCTGTCTACGATCTGGAAGCCGAGGCGCTGACGTACCAGCTCTGCAAGTTGCGACGGGTTGGTGGTGCGCCCCTTCGCCTCGCCGACAGTCTCGATAATCAGGAAGAGGTTGCGGATCGACACGCGCTCTTCCAGCAGGAGGCGCAGGACGTTGAGCAGCTGTTCTGGCGTGACCTTGCCGGGGATATACTCATCGAGGAAGCGCTTATTGGCCGCGGCGCGCTCGGCATCGCTGAGCCGGGTCAACGCGTCCAGCGTGTCCATCATCACAAGACGGGTGAAGATGAGCGAGAAGTTGGACTGGATGATTTCCAGCATATGAGTCGCCAGCACTTCGGTTGCCTCGATGGCCGGGACGCCAGCCGCGGCAAGCTCAGCGCCCTTGCCGGATGGGAGCCAGCGGGCAGATGCCTGATAGACCGGCTCCTTGACGCGCTCGCCCTGCAGATGCGGCAGCTGCTTGTCTTCCATAAGGGCGAGCACATTGCCGGGCCGCAGCGTGCCGCCATCGACCTTCACGCCCTGTATGCGGACGCGGTAGGAATTCTTCGCCAGGGTGGGGTTATCCGTCATGCGGATGGATGGCAGGACGAAGCCATACTCCTCGGCGATATAGCGGCGAATCTTGTCGACCCGGCTCTCAAATCCGTCGCTGCCCTGAAGGACGAGCGCGACGAGATCGGGGGCGACTTCGAGGTGGATCTCATCAGAGTGGATAGAGTCGCCGATGCTGGCAGGCTCCGGCGCCTCGAAATTGTTCTGTTGCTCTTCGAGCTCCGCTGCGCGCTTTTCATGTTCGCGGATGAAATAGGCCGCCGTCCCGAAGAGGCCTGACGCGACGATGAATGGCAGGAATGGCAGGCCCGGCATGAGCGCGAAGACGCCGAGCAGGCCTGACACAATGAAGAGGACGGACGCGTTTGCACCAAGCTGCGCGAGAAGGGCGACATCGATCGCGCCTTCATCCTTGCCCTTGGACAGGAGCAGCGCGGCAGACACTGAAATGATCACGGCCGGGATCTGCGAGACGAGACCGTCGCCAACCGTCAGGATGGAATAATTGCTCAGCGCTTCTGTGACGCTGAGCCCGTGCACAGCGATGCCGAAGCCGATACCCGCAATCAGGTTGAGCGCCGTAATGAGAAGGCCCGCGACAGCGTCGCCCTTCACGAATTTCGAGACACCGTCGAGCGAACCGAGGAAGGAAGCTTCTTCCTGCTCCATCTGGCGGCGTTTCTTGGCTTCTTCATGGCTGATAGCGCCGACCGCGAGGTCACTATCGATGGCGAGCTGCTTGCCGGGCATCGCATCGAGAGCGAACCGGGCGCCAACCTCTGCCATACGGCCAGCGCCCTTGGTGATCACCATGAAGTTCACGATGATCAGTACGCCAAAGACAACGAGGCCGACGAACAGGTTTCCGCCCATGATGAACATGGCGAAGCCTTCGATCACATTGCCAGCAGCGCCTGTGCCTGTGTGCCCCTCACTGATAATCAGCTTGGTGGAGGAGACATTGAGCGCCAGCCGCAGGACGAGCGACGCCAGAAGTACGCTTGGAAAAGATGAGAAATCCAGCGGCTTTTCGATGAAGATCGATGTTGTGAAGATCAGGATCGCAAAGGCGAAGGACAGGGTCAGCCCGATGTCCATGACCCATGCCGGCACCGGCAGGACCATCACCAGGATGATCAGCATGAGCCCGATCGCAAGGAGCGTCGTTGGTCTCGCTAGACTGAGAAGGCTCGACGCTGGCATGGACGATCTAGCCCGAGATCATGGGCAGGACGGAATTGTTGAAGAAATCGAGGCAGAGCTGGGTCATGTAGCCAAGCGTCAGAAAGAAGACGACGACCACGGCCATGATCTTTGGCACGAAGGTCAGCGTCATTTCCTGAATGGAAGTCAGCGCCTGCAGAAGCCCGATCGCAAAGCCGAGGATCAGCGTGATCGCGAGGATCGGCATTGCCATAAGGGTTGCGGTCCAGAAGGCGCCGCGCAGGATTTCGAAGATCGCCAGTTCGGTCATGAATAATGGCCGCCTAGACCGGCATCCGCAGGAGTTCCTGATACGCCTCGACCACCTTGTCACGAATGGTGACGGCCGCATCGAGCGCCAGCTCAGCATTGGCGAGCGCCTCGACCATGGCGTGAGGGTCAGCGCCAGAAACGGCAGTATTCATCGCCGTCTGCTCTGCTGCATCCATTGTCTGCTTGAAGCTCGAAAAGCCCTCAGAAACCGGATTGGCACCCGCCTGTGTTTTGGCTGCGCCACCGGCTGCGTCGGTCGGCTTTACCGTGTTGAGGGCCGCATAGGCCGCGAAGTTCACACCTGACATCGTTCAGACCCCCTATCGTTTGAGAATATCGAGCAGGGACTGATACATTGTCCGTGCCTGCTGAAAGGAATTGAGATTGGCTTCGTATGACCGGTTGGCCTCGCGCATGTCGGCCATCTCGGTCACGACCTGCACGTTGGAGAGCATGACATAGCCCTCATCGTCTGCCATCGGGTGGGCTGGCTCATAGCTGCGCTCGCCCTCTGTGCCATCGAGTTCGATGCGCAGCCTGCGGAAGGCGTCGCCGTTCTGGTCGACAACCAGCATCTTGCGCTGATAGCCCGGCGTGTCGGCATTCGAGATGTTCTGCGAGGTGAGGTCGATGCGTTCAGACTGGACACGCATGCCCTGCATCGCCTGCATCATTGTTGCCTTGATCGGATTCATTCAACCTGCCCCCTATCGCCTGCCAAGTGCCGCTCTGAGAAGGTCGAGAGACTTGGTGTAAACCGAGAGTGCCATCTGATGCTGGTCCATTGCTTCGGCCGATTTGTAAAGTTCGTGCTCAATGCTGACCGAATTGCCGTTTGGCGAGGTCGGTGTGCCGGTGTCCTGGATCCGGAAACCTGCCGCCTGCGAAGAACTGAGTGCGGTGCGATTGAGATAATCCTCGAACGACTCAATACTCGTCGCGCGGTAACCGGGATCATCGGCGTGCGCGATATTCTTCGACGCATGCGTTTGAGCCTCTGCCGCATGACGCGCCATGGCACTGTAGACCTTCAAGACATCCATATTAGAGAACACTGGACCGCCCCAACTTGGTTAACTCTTTGGAAAAGATGCCCGGTTACGTTGAATAAAAGGTTAATGAAAAGCGAGATTCTGTTTACGTTATGCAGCACGCCCGATCACAGACGACTGAGCTTTGCCGCATCTGGGGCCGCGTCAGCGATGTCAGCCCCGGCAATGTCGGCATAACGGGCGTCAGCGCGCACGCCGGTCTTGGCAATGAGATCGAGATCCAGACGCAGAATGGCACTGTCCGCGGCGAGATCCTGAACATTACGGCCGACCGTGTGACCGCGCTCCTGTTCGACGAGTCCGATGAGGTCCGGATCGGCGACCGGGCCTATATCGACCGTGAAGCCTCTGTCTCTCCTGGCGATCACTGGATTGGCCGCATCGTCAATTATCGCGGCGAGATCGTCGACACTGAGAATGGCGCGCCGGAAAACCTGCCAAGCACGCTGATGCGGCGCAAACTGATTTCAAAGGCCCCACCAAGCCATGTGCGAAAGAGCCTTGGGCCGCGTCTCGATACCGGCCTGATGATTACCGACACCGCGATACCGATTTGCCAGGGTCAGCGGCTTGGCCTCTTCGCTGGCTCCGGCGTCGGCAAGTCGACCCTGCTCGGCGCACTGGCAAATGGCGTCAAGGCCGACAGGATCGTGATTGCCCTGATCGGTGAACGCTCCCGCGAGCTCAATGAGTTCGCCAAGGTCACCCTGCCAGCAGAAGCGCGGGCCCGATCCGTCATTGTGACGGCAACCGCCAGTGAACCACCCGGTGCAAAGAAACGCGCAGCCTATTGCGCGATGGCCGCAGCAGAACACTTCCGCGATCAGGGCCATCACACGCTGCTCCTTTTCGATTCCATTACCCGGTTCGCCGAAGCTCACAGGGAGGTGGCGCTAGTTGGCGGCGAAGCCCCTGCCCTGCATGCTTTCCCGCCATCAACCGTGCGCACAATTGCCGAGCTTGCCGAACGCGCCGGCCCCGGCCCCGAACGAAAAGGCGATATCACGGCGATCTTCTCTGTGCTGGTTGCAGGCTCGGACATGGAAGAGCCGGTGGCAGACATGATCCGCGGGATCCTTGACGGGCATATCGTGCTTTCGCGAGAAATAGCCGAACGCGGACGTTATCCGGCGATCGATGTCCTGAAAAGCGTCTCACGCGCCCTGCCACGGGCCGCCTCAGGTGAAGAGAACATGCTGCTCAGCGAATACCGACGAAACCTCGCGCTTTATGAAGAGCTTGCACCCATGGTTCGCGCCAATCTCTATGAGCGCGGCAAGGATGCGGCCGGTGACCGGGCGATTGATCTGTTCGGGGCGCTGGATGGCTTTGTGTCGGAACGCCATGATGGCGATAGCCAAGCGGCCTATGTCCGGCTGGCAGATATTCTGAGTGCAGGATTGGACGCAGCAGAGGCGCCAGCTGAGCGCGCGCGAAAGACCGCCTAGAGCAAGCTTAGAAAGAGGTTCTGGCTGGCGATTGAGCCGAAGCCCTGACCGCCGCCAAGCAGTGTCAGGGCGGTGTAGCCAGGGGTCAGCGCGGATGGGCCGTTATTAATCGTTTCCATGACGTGAAACCGGCGGATAACCGCATCGATATTGTCGGGCGAGACAAGGTCGGAAAGATCAGAAATGCCAAAGGCGGAGCTCAGCTTGTCGCGAAGGATCTCTGCCTGTTTCTCGATCGGCTGCTTGCTGAGGTCGGATGGCAGATTGAGCGCCTTTTCCAGCACCGTCTTGACCGGTACATTACCGAGGATGCGGTAGGCAATGGCATCGTTCGACGACCCTGTGCCTGCGATATCGATAATCTGCTGCTGGTAATTCAGGCCGAGGCGCATGTTCTCATCGACATCGCCAACCGCCAGCCTGAACGCTGCGCTTTCGAAATTGTCGCCAAGCTGCTCGATCTTGTCGGCGCTGAGCGACAGGGTTTCATCCTTGAAGGCGAAGGTCTCTGCGAATTTGGTATAGGCCGGATTGTTCAGCCGGGTGAGGAAGCTGCTTTCAGGATCAGGTGCCTCTTCGAGGGCTTTGCGGATAAATCCGCCCTTCCATTCCTCCCCGCCGAGGTCGAACGCTGTCATCGTGACGCGAAGCAACCGGCGGTCGGACATGAAGTCGTCGAGAGAGATCGGCTTGGAGAGCTTCTCGCTCATATAGGCGCGGTCGTTCTTGACGCTGGCGCTATCGGAAAATGTCTCCAGCTGACGACCATATGTCGACTGGAGGAAAGACCAGCCTGCAAGGCCCGACATTGGGATCGCTGGCTGCACCATGGCGCGTCAGGCCACCTGTGCCTGTTCTTCCGGATACGCATTCTTGAGACGCGCATGACGGAACAGTTCGGTTTCAAGTTCGACGAGATTGCGCATATGACAGAGCGCGGAATAATGATTGGCGCGGCGCAGCATCTCACGCAGTTGCGGGATGGCCTGCGGGTCGATTGCGCGGAAGACGTCTTCCAGGCGGTCGATCTCACGGAAAAGAGCCGGCAGGACGCGGTCTTCTTCCAGATCGCCCGTAATAAGCAGCTGGATGGCATAGTAGACCTGCTTGACGGGTGTATTGACTTCGTCAGGCTTCAGCGCGTCGCGGCAGCGCAGGACGCGTGCATTCGCATCAGCGATCCTGAGGCTGGACGGCTTGTCTCCATTCTCGAGCAGCGCGCCATTGATCACGACTTTCTCGCCTGCTGCGAGCTTCAATATCAATCCGGACATTTAAGCACTTATCTCCATCTGGCTTGGGCTGACTTCACCGGACAGCCCTTTCATGATCGTTTCGTTTATCTCGACGAGGTCGGAGATGTCGGTATCGCCTGAGAGCACTGAATAGCTGACGCGCCGGACCATTTCGGCGAGCGTCAGAAGGTTGGTGCGCAGGCTTTCATCAAGCCCGTTCTCGGGGCTGAGAAGATCGACGGAAAGAAGAAGCCAAAGCTGGAGATTGCGATCAATCGCGTCTGCCCAAACGGCAGGAAGCGGCACATCCTGCGCCGCCACATCCTTGAGAGCATTCGTAACTTCGCTGAACAGGGCATACTCAATCTGCTTGTCAGATGCCGTACGGCTCGTGACGTTGCTATATGCCTTGTGCGCCAAATTATGCATGTACCCTCACTCGTGATTACTAAGTGAAACCGGGCGCCCGTGAAGGCGCCCGGCCTCAGTTCATTTAACTTACCGGAACAGGGACAGCAGGGTCTGCGGCGCGCTGTTCGCGATGGACAGGGCCTGGACACCAAGCTGTTGCTGGACCTGCAGGGCCTGCAGTTTTGCGGACGCTGCTTCGATATCTGCATCGACCATGGAGCCGATACCTGACTTCATCGAGTCGACCAGGTTCTGGACGAACTCTGTCTGGCCTTCGATCTGCTTCTGGGCCGAACCGAACGTGGTCGCTGCCGTGATCGCCTTGTCGAGAAGGCTCTCGATCGAGGTCAGGGCCGCAGTCGCGTCGGTCGAGGTTGCGACGCTGAGGCTGCTCAGTGCGCCAAGGCCACCGGCTGCGGTTGCCGCATTCTGGGAGGCTAGGCCGCCGAGATTGACATCAACTGTGCCGCCATCGGCCGCAATGGTGAGTGTCGCATCGTCCGTAGCCGGATCGGTTGCATCCGTCACCGTAACCGCAAGATTGGTGATCGAGGCGTCATCCAGCAGGCCCTTGAGCCCTGCAGCAACGTCGTTGACTGTATCACCGTCGACAGCCGTATAGGTGTAGTCGGTGTTGTCGACATTCACTGTGAACGTGTCACCGGCCGAGAGCGTACCGCCCTTGATGGTCACATCGGCGTCTTCGGTGTCAGCAAGCTGGGAAACCGAATTGGTGGCTTCCAGTTTGGACTCGTCGAACGTGATCGTGGAGCTGGCATTGCCGTTGGCCAGTGTCAGAACAGCCTTGTCGGAGCCATCGCTCGCGTCCGTCGCATCTGTAACCGAGACCGTCAGGTCAGTGATGCTCTCGGCATCAATGGCCGTCTTGAAGGCCGCTGCGATATCATTGATCGTCTGACCAGATGTCGCCGTAACAGTGACATCCGAACCGCCAACGCTGAGCGTGAACTTGTCGCCGGCTGCGATCTCGCCGCCCTTGATATCGACCGTGATAGAGCCGCTGGTCGGGATGGTGCCTGAGGCGGTGGTCGAGAGGTAACCACCTTCGGTCGAAGCCTTGGCGACGTCGGTCGCTGTGATCGTGTCTGCTGTGGACACGTAACCGGCATCCGTGGTCGCCTTGGCAGCCGCATCAACTGCAGCGGTGGTGGTCAGGTCAACGCGGGACACGTTGATGAAGGCCGGAGCGACATCGCCAGTACTGCCGCGGTCGAGCGATGCCAGCACTTTCATGTCGTCGGTACCCTTGAGAAGGTTCTGGCCGTTCATCTGGGCGCCGTTCACGATATTCGTGATCGTCGAGCGGATAGCGGCAACGTCTTTCTGGATCGTCGCGCGGTCGCTATCGTTGAGGTCCTGCTGGGCGTCAACGATCAGGTTTTTCATATCCTGAAGGAGACTGGTGATCTGCTCTGAGGAGGCGCGTGCGACACCTACAGTTGCAGAACCCTTGTTCAGCGAAGACGAGATCTGTTCGAAGCTGGAGACGTCAGTCGACATGACCGTCGAGATCGCCCAGATCGAAGCGTTGTCTTTTGCGGATGCAACCTTTTTGCCCGTCGAGATTTCATTCTGGACGGATTCGAGATTGCGGTTGATGTTGCGCAGGGTTTCAAGCGCAACCATCGAGCTATTGTTCGTAAGAATACTGGACATCAGTTATCCCCTTTTAAGTTCCAGATCGAGCCGGTGACCCGACCTCGAAGTTCCAACTCATGTCTTCCTGACAGCAGGCTTTTTGTCCTGAACCACTCTTGGTTATGAGCCTGTTCTATCCGGCACAAATGGATAATCGGTTAACTGGATCAGGCTTTCTTTGCGTACCCGCCAGCAGCCTTGGAAAACGCTGTCTTTCCGCCTGCCGATGTATAAGCACCGACATAGGCGTTGGACGTTGCGCCACCGATCCTTGAGACGGCCTGGCCGACGCCATTGCGAACAGCAGAGAAGAGCTCGGCGTTTTCAGTCGCCAGCCTGACAATGCGCTCCATGCGGGACTTTACATCAGGGACGCCGCGAAGCTGGGCGGGGTCTGCCATCAACTCATCGAAGGCATTCATCGCCTCCATCTTGGGCTGGAGAAGCCCGCTGGCTTTTCCTGCCGCCCCGGCTTTCAGTGCCTCGTGCTCTGTTTCGAGGATATCGAGCAGACCGGTCAGGACAGTGTCGGCTTCTGCATTATTGTTCATGCGCTTTCCCCGAGGGTCCTGCTTGATTCATATGCCTCGTCGGCCCGGTCCACAGCGTTGAAACCGAGCGGATGTTTTTCTGCGAGATCGCGGGCAATGGCTTCAACGGCAAACTGTGTGAAGGCCGCAGCGGCCTGACCACCTGCGCTCGTGAAGGCTTCTTCTATACCCGTGTGGCGAAGCATCTCAGCCCAGAGCATCTGTTCGAAACGCTTATTGGTATCGCCTGCGACATCTTCAGTCGCGGCCGCGCGCGAGACCTGCGGCGGGGGCGCGCGTAAAGGGCGCAGCGGTTCTGCATAGGATTGGCCGCGAGGCTCAGGCGCCTGCTGAGGTTCTGCAGGCCGGGCCGATGGCAATTGTGGCAGCGGCGCAGTTGGTCTGCGACGAACAGGAGCCTGCTGATCTGCATTCGGCGTCAGAAGATTGAGAGGAATCATTTTTCGGCTTTCCTTTCGCTTTCCTGTCGACAGACCGGTCGATTTCCCGCCGCGCGTTAAACCCGCTTTTACCAGTGGTGAGGCAGGTTTGGTTAAGAGAGCCCTAATCGGGGCTTAACCGGGGACACTGAATGCCCGCAACCATTGGACTTATCGCCCCCCTGATGCCGGAAAACGGCGGCAGACGGACTGACGCGCAGAACACCGGGCGCGGGGTCGAATTTGCCCGCAGCATGGAAGCGAGCAGTCAGAGCGGCCGTAAAAAGCCCGAAGACGATCATGGACAATCAGGCGATGCAGGCGCCAACACCGCCATAGCGGGTCAACCAGCTCCCGAGGCGCAAGCCGTTGAGACCGAGACGAGCCCCGAGCGCGGGGCAGGTGCCGACGGCGAGACGGCTGCCCTACCCCAGGCTGTCGTTCCGGTGCCCAATCCGGCGGCCGAGATAAGCGATAAGCAGACCGGCGATCCTATACCTGCAGGCGATCCTATACCTGCAGACGTCGCGGCGGAGACTGCCCTTGTCGATACAGCAGAAATCAAACTGGCTAACAGTGCAGAAGAGATAAAAGCTGGCGATAAAGCTGCCCGTGAGGCCACCGCGCAGCAGAGCGAGCTTGCGCAGGCCGAAGCGCCCGCCGCGGGGGCCGACACGCCGGAACCGACGGACATGTCCAAACAGGCGGTCCAGGCCGCAGCGAATGATACCGCTCTGCCCGACGCGGAAGCCAGCGATCTGACCGCGCGTCCAACTGAAACGGCAGACTCTGGCGACAAAATAGAGGCCGCAACCAAAGTCCAGGCCGCTCCAGAGCAGAAAGTCGATGCATCACAATCGGCTGCAGCAGAGGCGCCCACCACAGCTTCGAGCGCAGCTGAAATGACCGATATGGCATCGCGACCCGATCTGGGTCTGGCTGGCGACAAGGCGAGCAATGAGGCAAAGCAAACTGATGACGGGCCACTCCGTGCCGCCACTGTCGCCCCGGATCTCGTGCAGACGGCGAGCAATACCGGCGAGCAACAGGCCGGGACAGACGATCAGCGCCATCGCGGTGCGCAGACGGTCGAGACGGTTTCCATGGCCGATCTCGCCGATACAGACGCCGCCCCGGCCAGCGGCTTTACCACAGTCAGCGGCGAGGGAGGTGCGACCATGATTCAAGCGTCCGCCGCCGATACAGCGACGCAGGCCGCCACATCGATTGCTGCAGGCGCAGGTCCGGCGGCCTCAGCCCCTCAGAGCGCCGCAATGGCGATCTCGGCGCCCGGCATTGGCGCCATGATGGCGCAGGCCCAGGCGACCGTGGTCGCCGCTCCGCAAGAAATCGTCAATGTTTTCAATGACCGGCTTTCGAGCGGCGAGAAACCAGACCGGATCATGGTGCAGCTGGACCCGCCAGAGCTTGGCCGGGTTTCCATCGAATTCAAATTTGATGCGCAGGGACTCCAGCAGGTCGCCGTGCGGGCGGAAACAGCCGAAGCGATGCGCCAGCTAAGGCTGCTTCATTTCGATCTCGTCCAATCGCTTGAACAACATGGCCTGCCCTCAGGCAATATGACCTTCAGCGAAGGCTTCTCGAACGGCTCGGATCAACAGCCACACAAATTCATGGATTATACCGCAGCCTCTGACGATTACGGCGTCCAGACATTGGCGGCGACGGCCATGCCGCAGATGCGCCAACCGATTACGATCGGCGCAAGCGGTCTCAATATCAAACTCTAGGAAGGAGTTTTCAGATGAGCGTTATCAATGCAGCGCAGGCGACGCAGATCGTCCAGAGTGCGCAAACCGGTTCGGCAGCGGGAGCGCAAAGCACGACAACAAGCGCAACGCCGCAATTCGTCGGCGAGGAGTTCAACGACTTTCTCAAACTGCTGACCGCGCAGCTTCGCCACCAGGACCCGATGTCTCCGCTCGATTCGACACAGTTCGTCGAGCAGCTGGCGTCCTTCTCGACGCTGGAACAGCAGGTCCAGTCGAACCAGAGCCTGCAGAGCATGGCCAGCATGATTGGCGATCTGCATTCCATGTATGCCAGTGAATGGCTCGGCCAGACGGTAACGGTCGAGTCGTCCTGGGTCCCCTATTCAGGCAATGACATCGAGTATTCACTTGATGTGCCTGAGGAAGCCACGCGCGGCGTTCTTAATGTCGCCAATTCTCAAGGAGAGACCGTCTGGAGCGATGAGATCAAACTCTCTGAAGCCCGCCAGAGCTGGGATGGCCGCTTTGAGAAGGGCGGTGCAGCCGCATCCGGCGATATCTTCGAGTTCGGGATCGATCTTTTTGCTGGCGACAACTTCCTTGGCACCGTTGCCCCGCAAGTGGTGACAAAGGTGACCGACGTTGGCTCGGAGAATGGGGCGATGCGGATCGGGACGTCATCACGCCTGACCGCAGAGCTCGGACAGGTACGCCGCATCGACGAGTAATCGCGGGCTACTTGATTTAGGGATTTGGTGGACGCGCGCTTCGGCTAACCGAGCGCGCGTCTTTTCCTTCGTCAGATATGCTGTTTGGCCATATCGAGGATGAGAACATTTTCGAGGCCGGTCGGGATGATCTCACGCAGATTGGCGAGCGTCATAGAGCGGATCGTTTCATAGTTTTCGGGCTTGGTCAGATCGCCGAGCGCGACACCGTCATTCGACAGCCGGATGAGGGTACTCATGATGTTGTCGCGCAATTTAGGCTCCATGCCGTAGAGCCGGTCTGACACGGCTTCATCGATCTCGAGATTGAGACTGATGATGACGAGGCTTTCCACCCGTTCCCCGCGGGTCACTGGCACGATGAATTCCCGGTTGAACTTGTAGTAGGTCACGGTGCCGGACAGAGACCCATCGCTATCGCTGCCCCCATGACCGCCTTTGCCAGGCGACGCTTCGGCGCTTTCTTCATGGCTGCTGCTGGCCGAGGCTTCACCGCCGGAGAAAGCGCCTTTCATGAAGAGGCCGCCGCCCGCGCCGAGGACGACGAACAAGACAGCAATGATAGCGGGAAGGATCTGTTTCATTCGGACAAGCCTTTAGAAAGGTACGATTGTATCAAGAAGTTTCGGCACCAGCCGATCCCTGACGGGTTCGGTCGCCTGACCGGAACTGACATAGGAGAGCTGCGCGTCGGCGATCTTTTCATAGGTCACAGTGTTCATGCGGGTGATGTCCTGCGAACGGATCACACCACTCACCGTCAGGACGCGAACCTCGTTGCTGACACGGGTGCGCTGATAGCCCTGGATGACGAGATTGCCGTTTGGTTCGAGACCGACGACCCGTGCGGCAAGCCGGAAGGTAACCTGTTCGGCACGGTTGATGGCGCCGCTGCCATTGAGCGAAGAGTTGCGGTCATAGTCGACGCCCGGTGAGAGGCTCGCCCCGCCCGGCAGAACGCCGTTCGCCCATTGCGGCAGACCGAAAAGGGCATCGAGGTTGAAGTCTTCATTAGTGCCGCGCGTGCTCTGAAGCGAGTTCTGCATGCTGGCCTGATCGTCCATTTCGACGACGACAGTCAGTAGATCTCCAACGGATTTGGCGCGCCGCATGCTGAGGAGCGAGTTTGCAGATGTCGTCCACAACGAATTGGTGTCGTTGCTGAGCGGTGCCTGCGGGAATTCGGTTAAGGACTGGACCGGAGGTGGCGGCGCCGGCGCGGCGCTCATCATGATGTCCTGCTTGGGTGATGACGCGCAGGCGGTGCAGGCCAGGCCTGCGGCAAGGAGGAAAAGTGCTGTTCTCATTGCGCCAACACCCATCCACCCGACTGGACCACGCCGGTCACCATCTTGCGGGAATTGATGTTGAGTACGGAAACGGTGTCATTCAGCCCGCCCTCTTCCATGGCGCGGGCCGTGGTCGAGATTTCCAGGCCGCCCTGGATGAATTTGACCGTTACCACCTGGTTGCGGCTCACAAGGCGCGGCGACTGGGTATTGTCCATCGTCACTTCCTTGCCTGCATAGACCGTGCGGCGAACCTCACGGCCGATCAGGGGGCTGTCATAGACAGGCGCGCCGTCTTCAGTGGCGATCATGGCGGGGGTGATGGCACTGCCGGAACGGATAACGTCGTTGGCGACGACCGAACCCGAATTGGCCATGGCGAGGAAGAGACCGCCTGCGAGCGTTGAGAGAATGCTCATCGGGCTACCTCACTCTCGTGGTCGCGGCGAGCATTTCATCGGCTGCCGTGATCACTTTTGAATTGAGCTCGTAGCCGCGCTGGGCTTCGATCAGCTCGGAGATTTCCTGCACGACATCGACACCTGAGTCTTCAAGATAGCCCTGGCGGAGGATGCCAACCCCTTCGGTCGCCGGGACCAGCCTGTTTGGCGAGCCAGATGCTTCGGTCTCGCGGAACATATTGTCCCCCATCGCCTCAAGGCCCTTTTCGTTGACGAAACGGACCAGCGAGATAGTGCCGATAGGCTGGCCTTGAGCTTCAGACGCGAAATAGGCGACAACCTCACCGTCGGTACTGATGGAAATGCGGCGCGCATCTTCCGGGATGGTGATCCCGTCTGCGAGTTCGAAGCCATCCTTGGTGACGATCTGGCCTTCGGCGCTGCGGTTCAACTTGCCGTCCCGTGTATAGGCGGACTCGCCGGACGGCAGCTGGACCTCAAGGAAACCGGTGCCGTCGATGGCGAGATCGAGCTCTGAGCCGGTCTGGCGCAGGGAGCCTTGCGTGATCTCCATGGAGACTGATGACGGTTTTACCCCCGTGCCGAGCTGTACCCCCGCCGGCACAACGGTGCCAACTTGCGAGGAGATCGTGCCCGGCGTGAGGTATTGCTGATACATGAGGTCGGAAAACTCCGCCGTGCGCGGCCGATAGGCGGCCGTGCTCATGTTTGCGATGTTGTTCGAGATGACGTCGACACGTAATTGTTGTGCCGCCATACCCGTGGCCGCGATTTGCAGTGATTTCATAGGGTCCTCCCTCGATCCACGTCCTGTGGTTAAAGCTGTCGTAAGGTACTGATAAATTTGGCGATCCGGTCGTCCTCTCGTTCGATCATCGCCTGGCCGGCCTCATAGGCACGCTGTACTTCGATCATCCGCGCGATTTCGAGCACGGGTGAAACGTTCGACTGTTCAAGCGCGCCCTGGACGACTTTCGGCTCCTCAACCTGCTGAAAGCCGTCATCGGCAGTGAACATCGCATTGCCTGCGCGCATCATCTGACCTTCAGGCGCCACGACGCCGACCTGGTCGATGATGACCCCTTCAAAAGAGATCGTTCCATCGCCAGCAATGCTGACATTGGTCGCTTCTTCCGGGATCTGGATCGGCCCGCCGCCCGCGTTCAGCACGCGGTTGCCGGCTGCATCGATAAGCTCAGCTTGCGCATTCAGCTGGAAGTGGCCGGCGCGTGTCAGGCGTTGGCCCTGCGGGGTTTCAATCAGGAAATAGCCCTCGCCCTGTACGGCAAGGTCAAACGAGCCGCCGGTGAAACGAAGACCGCCCTGCTCAAGGTCATAGGAATGACCCGATAGCGTGCCCATCGAAAGGTCAGAGAGATTGTTGCTTGTGCCCGCTACGAACTCGGCAAAGATCGCGCGGTCAGACTTGTACCCGGTGGTGCTGGAGTTTGCGAGATTGTTCGCGACCACCTGCATCTCGGTCATAAGGCCGCTCTGGCGGGCAAGGGCTGCGTAAATGGCGTTCGACATCAGCGAACCTCCGTCGGTTCGGACCCGAGCGACTGACGAAGCCGTTCGAGCCGGGAGGAAACATCGGAGAGGGCGATTTCGCCATCCGTGGTGGACGCTGGCGCAGGCCGGGTCTCAGCAATGCGCAAGGCGCGGACCTGAACGGCTTCGTCGCCGCTTTGCGCGGCCAGTGAATAGAAGCGTTGCGGGACAATCCAGTGGCCCGCCGCCGCATCAGCCTCAATCAGCATGAGAGCGGTATCCACGTCCCCCGGAATACCGCGGGAGAGGCGCGCGAAGGCGTCGGCATCGCCGCTGCGAATGGCATCGATCAAGGCAACCTTGCGGATCGCAACATTGTCTGGATGCGCCTCAGTGAGGCGACGAAGACCTTCATGGTCTTCCAGCTGAAAGGCCAGTTCGGCCTGCGCTAGCGAGAGCGCGGCATCATTACCCAACCGCGCCGAAAGTTTCTCGGACATGGAAGGCAGGCCGAAATTGGCCGCCATGGCAGACGCGCGGGCATAGCGGCCATCGGTGCCCTCGCGGTCTTCCAGCAGGGCGCCCGCTTTGAGCAGGGCGTCCATGGCCTTGAGATTTACCAGAAACGCTCCGCTTTCGAGATCGGCATCGATCATGCCCTCAAAATGCGAGGCGAGACGTTCTTTCGCATCCGGATCACTCGCGGCCGGCAAAGCCGCCAGTCGAAGCGTCATGTCATAGCCGACGGCGCTGTTGAGGTCCTGCAAGATAATGCCGAGGTTTTCGGAAACCGACGCTTGCGGCGACAGATTGCCGAACTCATGAATATAGTGCTCGACGATATCGCGCTCCACGTCACTCGATATGGCCTGGCCATGACGGCGAAGCGCGGCAGCAGCTTCTGTGCGATACTGGGCGCGTCTCAGATAATTGCGCAGATCATGGGCAGCACTCGCCGCGCCCATCGAGAGGCGCTGCATGGCTTTTACGAACTGTAGCTCATGGCTTGTTGCGATCTCGTCTGCGGTAAAGCTGGTCATCAGCCGTTCGGAAAGGATCGGACGGTCAAGCCGGTCGAGCGCAGGAATGATAATGAGCGCCGCATTGGCGCGCAGACGAAGCGGCAGACCGCGGAAGGCCGTAAAGTGTTCAGCAAGAAGGTCTGCGCCAGCCGCATCATTGGCTTTCAGCTTTGCAATCCCAAGCCATAGTCCATCGTCGACATCGCATGCTGCAACAGCGCTCAGGAAAGCCTGGTTTGGCTGGCCATCGCGGTCGAGCAAATCAACCAGGTGGCGAAGGGCCACGCCGCCTTGGCCATGGTCGCCGGCCAGCTCTGCACGCGCTTCGGTCAGGAGCCCAAGAGACAGATAAGCCCGCGCCATGAGACGCCCGAGAGCGGTCGTTTGCTCCTCGGTTTCCAGCACGCCGCGCCAACCTGAAAGGTCCTGATAAGTGGTAAAATCGATGAATTCTTCGAAGTCGTAAGGTGATGTTTCGGGGCAAAGATAATCGACGTTGGCGACTTCGCGGATCGTTTCCGGCGCAGGGGCCGCTATTGGCGTGTCTGCCGCAGGCTGGACATCACCAGCCGGCTGGTTCTCCACGGGCGCTTCGTCAGCTGAGTCCACGCCATCATCTGTGTGCGGGCGCGCCGGGCGCAGCAGGCCTTCGCTGATCGCTTCCTGTACAAAACTGTCGAGCTCACCCGGCAGCCGCTGAAGATCATTTGAGCTCTCAAACGGCTGCGACGGCTCCTGTGCAGAAGCCGCCTGCGCGAACATTGCCGCGCCAATGAGTATGGCGAGTTTGTGCCTCAAGCTGCTTGCTTCAGCCCCCTCAATGCCTGTTCGATTTCATTGAAGGACGGTCTCACCCGGGCCGGGGCATGGCGTCTTGCCACCTCGACACAGATATTCACCGGGTTCTTGTGAAGGTTCGAAACCAGAACTTCGCCGATCATCGAGTAAAAGAAGTGCTCTTCGGTCCGAAGACCTTTGATGCGTGACGCAAAAGGCCCGACCAGCCCATAGGCCAGGAAGACGCCGAGAAAAGTACCGACCAGCGCGCCGCCGATCATGCCGCCCAGAACTTCCGGGGGTTTGTCGATGGACGCCATTGTCTTGATGACGCCGAGCACGGCCGCGACGATGCCAAGCGCTGGAAGGGCGTCCGCCATGTTGGAGAGCGCATGGGCCCCGGCAAGCTTGTCTTCGAGCAGGCTTTCAAGATGCTTTTCCAGAAGCTCCTCGACCTGATGGACATTGTCGAAGTTCATTAGCATGGAACGGACTGTGTCGCAGATCATGTCGATCGCGTCCTCGTCCTTCAGAATGCGTGGATAGCGCTGGAAGATCGAAGACTGTTGCGGGTCCTCGATATGCTGCTCAATGTCCACGGGGTTGTTGCGAAGAACGTGAAGAAGCTCTGACATGAGGCAGAGCAGGTCCTGATAGTCAGATTTCTTCCACTTCGACCCGGTAAAGGCGGCGACAACGTCAGCACCGGTCTGTTTGATCGTGCCGAAATCATTTGCTGCCAGAAGTGCGCCAATGGCCGCGCCGCCAATCATCATGCCTTCGAATGGAAGCGCATGGGTGATGATTTCCATGTGTCCGCCGGCAAGTATATAGCCGCCGAACACCATGCCTACGGTAAACAAAATGCCAAGTATTGCGTTCAACTCGTCCTCCATTGCACCGATTGGGTGCAAGTATTCCTCGTGTTCAGGCGCCCGTAAGCTCCTGAACAAAGCTCTCAAGCAGGGGCGACGTCAGCTTTATGGCGCGCCTGCCTTTCCAGTTGCCTAATTCAGCCTCGGCGATTTCGACACTTCCCGTCATCGTCTCGGCACACAGAGTGAGCTTGCCGTTTTCAGCATCCGTCAGCGGAACGAGCTGCCCCACTTCGAAGCGCGAACAATCAGCGACGCTAATCGGCAATCTGGCGAGCACGGCATCGAGGCTGATGTTGGACCTGCGAATGGACTTGATAAGCCGGGTCTTGTTGATGGCGGGCCGCGGCTTGGCGCTCTGCGTCCTGGCAATTTCGATCCGCTCAGCGTGGGCGGTCAGCGCCTCGACATCATAGTAGAGATGAAGGTGGCCGGTTGGCTCAACCGCGCCTCTGGACATGAAGTTCACAGTGATGGTGATCAGCTTTACGCCTTCAGATATGCCATCAGCCAGCCCCGCCGGATCTGCGACCATGAAGTCTTCGGGCAAAGGCAGGCCCGCGGGGATAGCGCGTGCCAGGTCTTCCATCAGCCGGCGGACAGGCTTGTCGCACATCAGGCGGAGGAAGAGCGGCGGGGCGATCTCGACATGTGAAAGGTCTTCCTTCAGCCGCCGGGCGACAAAACGCTCTGCCAGCACGGGCGCAATCGAGATCGCGTGAAGACCGCCGGTCCCTGCTGGTAAACAAAAGTAGCCGAATTTTTCACGAATACGCGTTTCGACCTCACTATTGGTTACCTGCGCACGGGCCCCGATCTGGGCCCTCATTTCGAAGCCAAGCGTCTCCTCGCACCAGGTTTCACATGCGTTCGTCAATGCCGCCCAGAGAGGCTCACAATGCAGGAGTGACGGGGATAATCCCCCGGCAGACCTCATCATTTTGAGCATTGTTTCAGACACGTTCACCCCTCGGCCAGACGGCCCCTTCTCCAGTTCGGGGTGTGGAGACATTTGGTAAACGTTTCGTTAGAGAAGCCGCGCCAATCGGCCAGCCTGCCTAGACGATGCGTCAGACTCTCTCTGCTAGGAAAGATCCTGAAACTGCAGAAAGCGGGACCAGGCCATGGCACAAACGCCATCAGACGCGACACACGTCACGATTATCAAACGCAAGAAGGTCATCAAGGCTGACGGGCACCATGGCGGTGCCTGGAAAGTCGCCTATGCCGACTTCGTGACCGCCATGATGGCGTTCTTCCTTCTTATGTGGCTCCTCAACGCGACGACCGAGGACCAGCGCAAGGGGATCGCCGACTATTTTAACCCCTCCATTCCGGTCAGCAGAGTTTCAGGCGGCGGCGCTGACGGCCTCAATGGCAGCTCGCTTGTCGCAGAGGATACTGCCGCCAAGATGGGCACAGGCGCCACGGGGGTTGGCGATGGTCAATCCAAGGAACAGTCCCGCCATACCGACATCGCGCGCGACCTTGAGGAAATGCGCAATGAGCTTGGTGACGAGACCGAGAGCCTGTCAGAGCACCTTCTGGTGAAGATGACGCCTGAGGGCATCGTGCTGGAAATAGTCGATTCCGAAAGCAATCCATTGTTCGAATTGGGCCGCAGCGAGCCGACGTCGCTGATGAAAAACCTTCTCGCTGCGGTTTCAGGCTCGCTTAACAAGTTCGAGAATGATGTGAAGATCGTTGGCCATACTGATGACCGGCCATTCCGCGGGGCTGGCGGCTATGACAATTGGAGCCTCTCTTCAGACAGGGCGAACACTGCTCGCCAGTTGCTCATTTCGAATGGCCTGCCGAGCGGCCGCGTACGTGAAGTTTCGGGCCGGGCCGATACTGATCCACTGGTCCCTGGCGAGCCTTCGGCAGCTCGCAATCGCCGCATCTCGATCACCATCATGACCGACACCGCAGAGACCGCAGAAACCTAGTTATCCGGTTATTAAACATTCAGCTCCAATTTCAGGGGAAATCTGACAAAGGAGTTGTCAATGAGTATCTCTTCGTCCCTGAATGCAGGAGTAATGGGGCTGAATTCGAACGCCAGCCGTCTGTCCACGATTTCCGACAACATCGCGAACTCTTCAACCTACGGCTACAAACGCAGCGTTGCGGATTTCTCGAGCATGGTCATCAACAAGCAGGCTGCAGCCTATGCGGCGGGCGGTGTGACCGTGAACACCTTCAAGGATATCTCGCAGACCGGATCGCTCATCAATACGGGTAACTCCACCGACATCGCGGTGGGCGGCCGGGGCCTTCTTCCTGTGACTGATGGCGGCGGCGTCAATGCGCTCGCCTCCGAACGGGAACTCAAACTCCTCCCGACCGGCTCGTTCTATGCCGACGAATCCGGCAACCTTCGCACCCAGAGTGGCATGTTCCTGCTTGGCTGGCCTGTCGACAGTGACGGCGCCATCGGGACAGTTAGCCGCAACAGCGGTGCGAACCTCGAACCGGTCAATATCTCCGCCTCGCAATACGTGGCTTCGCCCACCTCGCGGGTTGATCTTGGCATCAACCTTCCAGCTGATGCGACGCTCGCCGGGGCATCGGGCCAGGCCTATGACCTGCCAATCGAATATTTCGACAATATCGGCCGCGCGCAGACCCTGTCGCTGTCTTTCACTCCGAATGTTCCGGGCACCGCAGCCAGCAACCAGTGGAAGGTTGAAGTCTACGATAGCGCCAGCACCGGAACCGACCCAATTGCAGAGCTTCAGCTCGACTTTACAGATGCAGTCGATGAAGGCGGTCGCTTAGACGACGTGCAGCCAGCGACGGGCACTGTATACGACGAAACTACCGGCATCATGACGCTCTCGCTGCCACATGGCGATGTTGAAGTCTTAGTCGGCATGCCCGGCGGCACGGCGGGCGTCACGCAACTTTCAGCACCCTTCTCGCCAACCAATGTGACCAAGGACGGCGCCCCTATCGGTGACCTCCAGTCGGTTGAGATCGACGAAAAGGGCTTCCTTCAGGCGGTCTATAACTCTGGTTATCGCCGCGCGCTTTACCAGATCCCTGTCGGTGACGTACCCAACATGAACGGTCTTCGCGCCCGTGACGGTCAGGCATTCTCGGTGTCCGCTGAAAGCGGCAACCTTTATCTCTGGGATGCAGGCACAGGCCCTGTCGGGGACGTGGCCGGCTACTCCCTGATGGAGTCGACGACCGACATCGCCGCAGAACTGACCGATCTCATTGAAACGCAGCGGGCCTATTCGTCCAACGCGAAGATCGTCCAGACCGTCGATGAGATGCTTCAGGAAACCACCAACCTGAAGCGTTAGGCGAAACGCTGAACGCGGAGCCTGAACCTTGAGTCTCTCCAACGCCATCAACGCCGCGCGCACCGGTCTACAAGTCACCGGCTTGCGCGCGGACATGGTTGCAACCAACGTCTCCAACGCGACGACGCCGGGCTATGTCCGGCGTTCGGTCGTTGTCAGCGAGATGATCACGGCGAACAATCCGGCCGGCGTACGGGTGGATGGCGTGGCGCGGTCAGGCAATGATGCTCTTACGGCTCAGCGTATGGCGTCCGGCAGTGATGTGGCGCAGGCAAGTGTCATCGCCTCAAGCTGGGCCTCCCTGTCCGCAAGGCTCGGCGACACAGTAGATGGCAGCGGTCTCTTTGCCATGGTGTCAGACTTTGAGTCCGCTCTCGCAACGGCGGCGGCCACGCCGGAATCACAGGCTAATCTGAACGGGGTTGTGGATGCCGCGAAGGCGCTCGCCTCCGAGTTCCGCAGCCTGTCGCAATTTGTTTCCGCAGAACGCACCGATGCCGACCAGGAAATCGCGAGCAGCGTCAATACTGTCAACGATGCGCTCAAACAGATACAAGCCCTCAATACCAAGCTTGGGGCCACCGACCGGACCTCTGCGCGCGCGGCTGCACTCATGGATGAGCGCCAGCGCTATGTCGACACAATCTCCGAATTCCTGCCGATCGAAACGATAGACCGCCAGGGCGGCTCCATCGATATCGTCACCAAGGAAGGCGTCTTCCTGCTCGCGGGCAGTGCGCGCGAGATCGAGTTTTCACCGGCTTCCACGGTCGGGCCAGCCGACAGCATTGCGAGCACTGCGCTGTCAGGGCTCAGTGTTGGCGGTCTCGATATTACACCCGGCCAGCCGTCTTATGGCGCGATTTCCAGCGGGCTGTTCGGTGCGCTCTTCACATTGCGCGATACTGATCTTCCGGCATTCAACGACCAGCTCGACACGGTCGCGAGTGATCTTCTGGCGCGGCTCGACAGCGCAGATGCAGGCGGCGCCGGGGCCAATACCAGCCTCCTCATCGATACCAACCCCGGCTCTACCGCAGGCATTGCCGGGCGTCTTGCCATCAACCCCCTTATTGACCCGCTGCAAGGCGGACAGCTGTCGCGCCTGCGCGATGGCCTTGATGCGACCACGACGGGCGATGCGGGCAATGGCAGACTGTTCAATGCCATGCTCGACGCCATGAACACTAACCGCACGCTCACCGCTGGCGGCTTTGAAGGCAGCTATTCAGCCTCAAATCTTGTTGCCGGGTTCGCTTCACGCACCGGCCAGATGCGGGTTTCAAGCGAAGCGGTTCAGGCGTCCACGTCCGCCCAGCATTCGATCATGGTCGAAGCCGAACGCGAGCAAACAGGCGTCGATGTCGACCAGCAGATGCAGCAGCTTCTTGAGATCGAGCAGGCCTATGCAGCAAATGCCCGGGTCATCGAAGTGGCCAACCAGATGCTTCTCAAACTGATGGAGCTCTAGGATGATCAATAATTCCTATCTCACAAATTCGATAACCACCCAGCTCAGCCGGGACATCCAGGATATCCGCTCGCGTCTGGACAGGACGTCCAGCGAAGCTGTCACCGGCAAGGTCGCGGATGCGACCAAGCATCTGTCGGGCCAGATTGGCAAGGCCATGCTGACGCAGAAGGCCATTGATGCAATCGAGCGCGATAATGGACTGCTTCAACTGCGTGAAGCGCGCCTCGACCTGACCCAGCAGAGCCTTGACCGGATGCAGCAGAACCTTGCATCGATCTCGGTTCGGGCGCTGGACGCTCTCAGTGCGGGCTCACCGGTGGAACGCGATGCGCTCGGCGCGGATGCGCGCGCACAGCTCGATGCTACGATGCTGGCGCTGAATGCACGCCACGGTGAACGCTTTCTCTTTTCTGGCGATGCGACCGACAAGGTCCCCTTCGGCACCAGCGACGCTTTGATGACGGACATTCGCGCCATTGCGGACGCCTCGACCGACAAGGCAGACTTCGAAGCAAGGCTCGACGCTTTCTTCGATGATGATACTGGCGATTTCGCCAACACATTCTATCGCGGCTCCAAGACATCCTCTGACGCCGATGCGGTCACAGGTCTCAATCCGGCGATCCGCGACACGATTCGCAATCTGGCTGTTCTGTCGATGGCCGCGTCCAACGACAGTCTGAGCAATTTCTCAAATACCGAAGCGCTCGACATCATTGCCGGGTCCGCGAACAAGCTTATCCAGGCCGATGCCGACCTGACCCAATTGCGGGCAGCGACGGGCATCCTTCAGCAGCGCGTCAGTGACGGCATGGATGGTCTGGCCAAGGAGAAGCTGGTCCTCTCCGGCCTTCTGGAAGGCATGACCGCGCGCGACCAGTATGAAGCCGCCTCTGAACTGAAATCGCTCGAGGCCAGCCTTGAAGCCTCCTACATGCTGACGGCGCGACTGTCGCAGCTCAGCCTCATGAACTTCCTAAGGTGATCTGATGAAGCCGATCCTCGTTCTTCTCGCACTCGCAACCCTCCTGCTTCCCGGTCAGCTCTTGCCGGCAGCAGACGCCCAGACGCGCATTCGCGATGTGGTGGACGTCGAAGGGGTGCGCCAGAACGATCTGATCGGCTATGGCATCGTGGTTGGCCTGAACGGAACCGGCGACTCGGTTCGCAACTCGCCATTCACCGAAGACTCGCTCACCTATATGCTCGAACGCCTCGGCGTGAATGTGCAGGGTGAGGACATCAAGCCTGATAATGTTGCCGCCGTTCTGGTGACAGCTACCCTGCCCTCCTTCGCGCGCAACGGCTCTAGCGTTGATGTGTCGGTATCCTCCATCGGCGACGCGGAAAGCCTGGAGGGCGGCACGCTGGTGCTCACCCCGATGAAAGGCGCCGACAATGAAGTCTATGCTGTTGCCCAAGGCAGCATCATTGTCTCCGGCATCGATGTGAAAGCTGATGGCGCGCGTGCACGCCGCGGCACGCCCACTCAGGGCGCCATCCCGAGCGGTGCGCGTGTCGAGCGCGAGATCCCTTACCAGTTCAATGACCGCAACTCGCTTGTCCTGGCGCTGCGCGACCCTGACTTCACCACAGCAGCCCGCATCGAAGACACGATCAACGCTGCGGTTGGCTCCCCCGTCGCCTATATGCGCGACCCCGGTACCGTCGACATCGATCTTCGCAGCCTGCAGGGCTCTCCCTCGCGCGTCCTTGCGAGCATCGAGAACCTGCCGATCGAGGTTGCCATTCCGGCCCGGATCGTCATCGACGAACAGTCCGGCACAATCGTCCTTGGCAAGGATGTCACCATCTCCCGGGTGGCCATTGCGCAAGGCGATATCTCTATCAAGGTCACCGAAAGCCCGGTGGTGTCGCAGCCGAACCCCTTTGCGGACGGCGAATCCATCGTCCTGCCGCGCTCCCAGATCGAAATCGGGCAGACGGGCACGCGCAATATCGCAACCCTCGATGCCAATGTTACCCTGTCGCAGCTGATCTCGGGCCTCAATGCACTCGGCGTCTCACCGCAGGAAATGGGCGATATCATCCGCACAATGAAGGCGGCTGGCGCGCTGCACGCCGATCTGATCGTCCGCTAGGAGATCATCAGCAAGGGTGTGGAAGGTCTTCGGGCGGGTTGACCCCGGTTCTGAGCAATCAGGACGGGGTCTTGCTCTTTTCCATGACGATCAGGCCCTGGCGCTTCATTGACATGAGCGTTGTCAGGAAAGAGCGCTGCGTTGCCTCTGCATCTTCGACCGGCTTGCGGTTCGGATCATCCAGCCCATCGCGGTACTGAATGGCGAGGCGCGAGGAGATGTTCTCGAGCAGGTAGTCCTGGACCCGCTGCGCAGACCCGGTCAGCGTTGAAAGCACCGGCACAAGTGTCTCTTCGCCCAGTTCCCGGAAGACCACTGGCACAGACTGGCGCGGCAGGATTTCTGGCAGGCCCTCAATCGTGAACATCACTTTCTCGATGCTCTCGAATTTGTCTTCATATTCCGTGCGGATGAAAGACATGATCCGGGCGCGTTGATGGTTTGGCAGCAGGCTGAGGAGTTCGCCGACAGATTCCGCGTTCGCGCTCTCATCCGGCTGGACTTCCTGAACCTGATTGAGAAATTCGATCTCGACCATCTGGGCAACCACTGCCTCGATCTCTGCATCGACCTGCTCGCCGCTTACAAGATAGCCGATCGTGCTATCCAGCATCGGCTCCTGAAGATGGCCGACGACTTCCGAGGCGAAGGAGACATCGAGCTTACGAAGGATAATCGCGCTGATGTTCGCAGTCAGTCCTGAGAGATAGTCTGCCACGATGGAAGGTTTCTTTTCTTCCAGACGTGTCCAGACATCGCTCGACTGAGACATAGGCTTTGGCTTGGCGATGCCGCCATTGCCGAAGACGTGATCGATACGGCTTTCATCGAGAAACCCTGAAACGATTTCCTTGGCGCGCGCCTTGCCGCCCCGGAACGAGCCATTGGTCTGTCGCAGTGCCTGCAGGAAATCCATGACGATGTCCGTCAGCTCTTCACGGCCCAGATAGGAGACCGCTTCAAGCTCGGCGGCGACCTGCGCCAATGCGTCATCATCCAGTTTTTCGACAATCGGCCTTGCAGCCTGTTCGCCCAACATGGCGATTACGACAGCCGCACGCCGCGCCGGAGGAACCCCCTGCAGCTTGCCGTTGCCCTGACCGCGCGGCCGCAAGGGCGTCACGTTGGAGGCTGGCTTTTTCACGGCGTCTTTCATCCGGCATACCCTCTGACAAGCGCTTCGGTGATCTTCAGCCAGCCATCGGCCAGCACGAAGAACCCGATCTTGAATGGCAGGGACACAACAGTGGGCGGAACCATCATCATGCCGACAGCCATCAGCACTGAGGCTACGACGAGATCAATAACAAGAAATGGAAGAAAGATAACAAAGCCGATCTGAAATGCATGCTTGATCTCAGACAACATGAACGCGGTCGCGAGCAGCGGGAAAGCCGGCTCCGCGCCCTCGACGACGGGCCGCTGCAGGGCATCGCCGAGGATGGAAACCGTGCCCGGCTCAACCCTTGCCGTCATGAAAGTCCGGAACGGGTCGGTCGCCTGCTGCCAGGCGCTGGTCTCGTCAATGGCCCCGTCAATATATGGCAAGACGCCATTGGCCCAGGCCTCGCTGAAGGTCGGCTCCATGATGAAGAAGGTCAGGAAGATGGCGAGCGCCATCAGCATCATGTTCGGCGGCGCCTGCTGAATGCCGAGCGCCTGCCGGATAAAGGAAAAGACGATGATGAGGAATGGCAGGCACGTCACCATCATGGCGAGGCCCGGCACAAGGCTGAGGACCGTCACCACAAGGAAAAGAATGACGACGGTGCCGCTCAGCCCGCCTTCGCCGTCGCCGCCAAGCAAAGCATCAATCGCGCCTGCACCAGCATCGCCGGCATCCTGCGCATTGGCCGCAAAGGTGATGAAAAGGGCAAATGCGAGAAGGCTGGCGAAGCGCAGGACTAGCGCTCCCTCCCTAGCCCTCAGCAGCATCAGCCTCCTCCGCAATTTCCGTGATCTTCACGGCGATGCCGCCATCATCGGTCTCGACCAGCTCACCGCGCGCGATCAGCTTGTCGTCGACCATCAGGCTGACCGGATCTTCGATGCGCGAATCGAGGGCAATTACCGAGTCTGGCGTCAGATCGAGAACTTCCTGCACGCTAAGGCGGCGCTGTCCGATCGAGACCGTCAGCGTGACCGGCACACCATAGATTGCCCGGCGGAACTGATTAACCGGCGAGTCGTCGCGGCGCTCTCCCGCATCGGGCTTGGACGGCTGGACTTCTGGATTCGCCATCACCCTATCTCCCCTTCACTAGGCCTCTGGCTGCGTAGATGCCCAATGCAGGCTTCCAGCAGACCATCAAAATCGAAGTCGAGACCACCGCTCTTCCAGGAGACATCGACGCGGCTTCCACTGGAGGTCTCCTGTGGCACCACATTGCAGATCTCCGCCAAACTCTCGGAGCGCTGGATCGCTTCATACAGCTGCTCAGCCAGATGTGGTTCGGCCTTTATGTCAATGCAGACCTCACCGGGTGGGATCATCTTTTCCAGATGAAGCGAGATCTCTTCGGCCAGGAAACGCCGCGCCAGTTTCGGAAAAAGACGCTCGGCAATTGCTGCGACCGACGCAGCGGTCTGGCGGCGCGCATCCGCTTCGACCTTCTCCACCTTGTCGGCAAGGGAACCCAGTATGGCTTCAACTTCGCCCATCTGGCGATTGAAGTGTGTATCCTGCTCGCGCCGCTTGCGCTCCATCTCACGCGTATGGGCTTCTTCCAGCTCCTCCAGTCGGGAGGTGTGGCTGTGCGGTCTGCCGACGGTATCGAAGCTCGGAAATCGGGAAAAGACAGCCTCACTCATTTACGGCGGCCTTCCGGTCTTCATTCAGCCAGGACTGTAAGAGGGCGACGGTCTCGTCGGGCCGTTCACGCGTATAATCGGAAAGGAAAGCAAACGGATCGGGCGACTCGTCAGCAAGGAGATCGCCAGTCTTTGCCCCTGAAGCGCCTCCCTCCAGCGCCGGGCGCTCGTCTTTCTTCTGCGACAGGAGCGGGCGCACCACACCAAGCGCCAGCACGATCACCACGAGACCGAGCAGCAGGGCCTGCAAGCCTGACCAGAAATAGTTCTGCACAAGCGTCTCGACCATGCTTGGCGCCGTCGCCATTTCGGGCACCGCCGCCTGCTGGAACGGCATGAGTTCGACGGTCAGCGTGTCACCGCGCTCTGAATTGAGACCTGCGCCAGAGAGGATCAGCTGTTCGAAATCAGCAACGATCTGCTCAGCGGCGGCGATGGCTTCGGGGCCCTCGCCCTCCAGCGCAAGCGCCTCCTCATTCAGGAGGACAGCGACAGAGACGCGCTCGATCTCACCGGGCAGAAGCTCTGTCTCGGTGCGCCGCTCATTGAACTCGTAATTGATGCTCTCGGTCGAGTTGCGCATTGTGTTGGAGTTGCCCCCGCCGCCCGCGGTGCCCTGCGGCAGATTGCTGGCCGCGCTGAGCGCGCCGCTGCCGCCTGCACTGGACTCGCTAGTGTCATTGGTGGTGCGGCTGCGGACAATGCGGGAGTCAGGGTCGACGGTGCGCTCAGAGATCGTCTGGCGCTGGCGGGTGACATCGACATTCACCGAAACCCGGGCATTGCCGGCGCCGACCCGCGCTTCGATAAGGCGCATGATCTTGTCTTCGATAACGGTGGCCTGACTAGCTGCGGCCATGGATGGCTGCGACGCCTTGCTGACATTGGGGCCCGCAATCAGGCCCTTAACGGGGTCGATGACCGCGACATCTTCTGGTGCGAGACCTGCAACGGCGAGCGCCACCATATACTGGATGGCTTCTGCCTGACTGGGCGAGAGATCATGCGTCGTGCTGAGCGTGACCGAGGCCGTCTGCGGCGATTGCGAACGGGTAAATCCGGAGCCAAGATTGGCGCCAATGTGCACGCGGGCCGAGGAGACCCCGTCTATGGCGAGGATCGTCCGGGTCAGCTCACCTTCCTTGGCGCGCCAGTAGGCGGCATTGTACATTTCAGATGTGACAGAAAAGCCGTTCACATCGTCCAGCAGCTCATAACCCTGTACCGACTGCTGCGGCAGTCCCTGGCGCGCGAGCGCAAAACGGACCTGGTCGCGCTTGCTCTGGGCAATGAAAATTGAATCGCCGCGCAGCTCGTATTCGACGCCCCGCTGGTCCAGCTCCTCGATTATCTCGCCTGCGGTCGCAGGCTCGAGCTTTGAGTAGAGCAGCGATTTCGGCTCACTCATGACGCCCTGCACAAGAAAGACCATTGCCAGGATCACGCCGAGCGTCGCAGCAGCAAGCGCGAGCTGGCGGCTCGGTGGCAGGGACTTCAATGTCTCAAGAAACTTCATGCGGATATCAGCCCCGACTCTGAATTTTACTCCAACTGGAATGATTAATATTTCGGGCGAAATCATTAACGCTTCCTTTACCGGGAATTTACTAAAGCAGCGGCGTAGACAGATGCATGACCACGAGGGGCTGATGGCCGCAGATCACGCTGACAACACAGATACCGACAAGACGGGCGCGCCCCAGAAAGGCAGCAACCTCCTTGTTAGTTCAGCAATTCTTGCCGTCGTTTGCGGGGCCGCATCCTTTGCGATGGTTTATTTCCTGGCGCCATCGGAGGCTGCCGAATCAGCGGTCTGCACGGGCACTGACCAGACCGCGCATGGCCCTCAACCGCTGGCGAGCGGCGATACCGGATATGTCGAACTTGAAGACATGCTGATCACGGTCGGAAACGGTGCCGACAGCCGTTATGTCAAACTTCGCGCCGTCGTGATGACCCCAGCGACTGAGATCGGAGCCGTCGAGACCGCAGCGCCGATGCTGACAGACGCGTTTCTCACTTATCTGCGCGCAATCGATGTTTCCGACTTCGAGGCCGAAGCGTTTTATCCAGATCTCAAGGAACAGCTGTCACGCCGCGCTGAGCTTGTGCTTGGGGCTGACCGTGCGCGCGGCGTCCTGATTACCGAATTCATGTTGAGGTAGCGCAATGCCAGACATCCAGCCCATCGATATCGCGCTCTTCCTCGTCTCACTGGCGGCCTGCATCTATTGCGTACAGCTCTCGCGGCGCCTCAAGTCTCTGCAGGACACCCGCGACGGGCTTGGCGCGACGATCATGGCGATGACGAAATCGGTCTCAGCCGTCTCATCCGCAACGCAGGAAACCCGCAATCAGGCTGGCGAACTGGCAAGCCGGCTCAGCAAGCTGATGAAGGAAGCCGACGCGACCTGCGAGCGCCTTGAAGATCTTATCCAGCGCCTTGAGGCGGGCGCACGCATGGATAGCCGGTCACCCTCCGCGCCTGAACTTGTTCACTCCGAAGCGACTGCCGATGGCAGCCTGGAGCAGCTGATCGAAGAGATGCGCGCACGCCAGGACAGGCTGCGCAATGCCGCGCGGTCCGGCGATTTCCTCTTCGAGGACGACGATGCCTGGGTTACACGCAACACAAATTAGGACCTGAAAGATGGCTGGAAAAGCACGCACGCATGTCCTGATTACGCTTGGCGTCCTCTTCACCGTGGGCGGCATCACGCGTATCATGCCGGACATGCTCGCCTCTGCAGAGAATACCACGCCGGAAACGAACCAGGCGGAGGAGGCGGCAGTGCCAGCCGCTTTGAGCCCCTCAACCGAAGACGCCCCACAGCAACAGGCGAGCCTGCAACCAGCCGTCTCGACAGAGCAGCTGAAAGCGCTCCCGTCAGAATTCTGCCTCACGGGCGAAGCGGCCGCAGCGCTCGCCAGTGATCAGAGCGCACTACAGGCCCGCAGTGCCGACCTTCAGCAGCGCGAAATCGACCTTCGGGCCCGCGAGGCCGACCTTCGCCGCCAGGCTGATGAACTTTCAGCACTTCAGGCCGCTGTGGAAGAACGCTGGGACAAGATGACGGTCAATGCAGAAGCCGATCTTGAGCATCTGACCGACATGTACAGCGCGATGAAGCCCGATCAGGCCGCGCTCATTTTCAACCAGATGGATCCTGGCTTCGCCGCCGGCTTCCTTCGCCTCATGAACAGCGATCAGGCAGGCCTGATCCTCGCGGGCATGCAGTCGGACAAGGCCTATGTCGTGAGCGTCCAGATGGCCAACCGCAACCGGGATATCCGGTCTGCCTCGCGCCAACCATGAGATGCCACTTCACTTAACGGTTTGCGTCTTGTGCCAGAATGGCTAAGGCGTGGTCACATGAACAACATCACCTTGCACCAAGGCGACCTGCCCGGCGATCTTGATCTTGGCCGGGAAATCGCCGTCGATACCGAAGCGATGGGCCTCAACCCTTTCCGCGACGCGCTCTGCGTGGTCCAGCTCTCCAGCGGCGATGGCACAGCACACGTTGTCCAGCTCGACCGCAGCTTTGATTGCCCGAACCTCAAAGCGATGATGGCCGACACGTCGAAGCTCAAGCTCTTCCACTTTGCCCGTTTCGACGTCGCGATGATGAAGCACTGGCTGGGCATCGACTGCACACCAATCTGGTGCACCAAGATCGCCTCGAAACTCTGCCGGACCTATACCGACAGGCACGGACTGAAAGACGTCGCACGCGAGATCGCTGGCGTGGATATGTCGAAAGCCCAGCAGTCATCGGACTGGGGCGCGGCAAAACTCACAGATGCGCAGCTGCAATATTGTGCGAGCGACGTTCTGCACCTGCATGCCATCAAGTCGGGCCTTGAAGATATGCTCAAACGTGAGAACCGACTGGACCTTGCACAGGCCTGTTTCGACTTTCTGCCGGTGCGGGCACAACTAGACCTTGAAGGCTGGGGCGACTCCGACATCTTTGCTCATAGCTGAGACGACAGACTATCGCCGTATTTCTTCGGCATAGAATGACGCGAAGGAACCTGCCGGGGGGACAGGAATGAAAACAGGACAGCGAATTACTTGGCTATAGACTCGCATAGCGCCCTCAGTCTCTGGGAGCCGCGCCGCCAGATGACCCTGGCACAGGCGCGGCGGCGCTCGTCGCTGGTCGGAATGCTGC
The DNA here is from genome assembly GCF_000376805.1 of Henriciella marina DSM 19595. Lineage (NCBI taxonomy): Bacteria > Pseudomonadati > Pseudomonadota > Alphaproteobacteria > Hyphomonadales > Hyphomonadaceae > Henriciella > Henriciella marina. Next base: position 1,988,600 of record NZ_AQXT01000002.1, read on the forward strand.
GTCTCGGATTTACAGCGGGCGCCGCCATCGCTGCAGGCATCATGGTCGGCCATCTTGCCGCAAACGCTGTCGCGCGCGGCCCCGGGCAAATCGAGCAGCTGACCGCCGACGAAGTCGTGACCATGGTAAATGCCCGCTTCACCGGGCGCGACAGCGCCGGGCGCACGGTGGAGATCACAGCCGATACGGCCCAGCGTCAGCGCGGCGACCCCGAAAAAATCGACCTGCTCAACCCTCGGCTCGTCACCGAGAACGGCACGGAAATCAATGCGCCTTCAGGGCTTTTTGATCAGACCGAGCAGACCCTCGCCCTGTTTGAGGATGTGCGCCTGACAGATGCCAAGGGCTACGATTTTCGGTCCACAGCTGCCAAGATGTTCATTGAAGAAGGCCGGGTCGATGGAATTGATCCGCTCGTCGGAACCGGCCCCCTTGGCGATGTGACCTGCGACACGTATGAGATTGTGGATGACGGCGATAATCTGCGCTGCCGCGGGAACGTCAACATGACGATCTTCCCGGGTGGGCGCGACGCACCAGAAAACCTGCCGGCCCAGCGTACAGATACGCCAGCTGGCGATGAGGAGTAGAAACCGAATGACAAGACGTCTGACCATGTTCATGGCCGTCGCGATCCTTGCAGCGCCGATGGCAGCTGCCCAGATTTCTGGAGAGGGCGGCCCGATCCGCGTCAATGCGGACACCAGCGAGGTCATGGAGCGCCAGCGTCAGGTCGTGCTGATCGACAATGTCGATATCATGCAGGGCACAGCCCGGCTGCGCGCCGACCGCGTGACCCTTAATTATGGTCCGGGCCAGGGCGAACAGTCCACCGGCATGGGCGGTTTTGGCGATATCCAGTCCATGGTCGCAGAGGGCGAGGTTTTCTACGTCACGCCAGATCTGAAAGCGACCGGCGATGTCGGCACCTATGACGCCGAGGCCGATACGATTACACTGACCGGCGATGTTGTTCTTGTCCGCGGCGAGGATGTCGCGACCGGACGCCGCCTTGTCATGCGCCTGGAAGAAGGCCGCACGACCCTTGATGGCGGCGACGGACAGGTGCAGTTCAATATCACGCCACGCGAGAACACTGCCGCCGCAACAGCTGAAACCGCGCCTGCCGCCGAAGAGGCAACAAGCGAGGAAGAGACAGAAGCATCAAATTGAGCGGGACCGTCTAAACCGATATTAAGCCTGTTGGCCTAAGGGTTTATTCGGGCGGCAATCTATCGCGCCAAGCAAGGGAATAGTTTTATGACCACAGCAGCTACAGGACTCGTAGCGCATGGACTTGCCAAGTCTTTTGGCAAGCGCACGGTCGTCAAAGACGTTTCCCTCTCGCTGCAGCGTGGAGAGATTGTGGGTCTGCTCGGACCGAACGGTGCGGGCAAAACCACGTGTTTCTACATGATCATGGGTCTTATCGGCGCTGATGCCGGTACGATCGAGATCGACGGGGCGGATGTAACAAGCCTCCCCATGTATCAGCGCGCACGCCTGGGCGTCGGTTACCTGCCGCAGGAGGCCTCCATTTTTCGCGGGATGAGCGTTGAGGAAAATATTCTCTCCGTTGTCGAACTCGTGGAAAAGGACAAGGTCGCCCGCAAACAGGAAGTCGAAGCCCTGCTGGACGAGCTGCACATTGGACATCTTCGGGACCAGCCGGCTACATCCCTTTCCGGGGGTGAACGTCGGCGTGTCGAAATTGCCAGGGCACTCGCATCCAGACCCAGTTTCATGCTTCTGGACGAACCGTTTACCGGTATCGACCCCCTCGCCGTGTCGGATATTTCCGATCTGGTTGGTTATCTCAAGCAACGCGGACTAGGCGTTCTGATTACTGACCACCAGGTGCGAGAGACGCTTCAGATCGTGGACCGGGCATCTATCATCTATGATGGTGGCGTGCTGTTCGAAGGCACACCACAGGATGTTCTGTCCAACGAGGATGTGCGCAGGGTCTATCTCGGCGAGCGTTTTGCTGCGTAACGCCAATGGCTATTTCACAACGTCTCGACATGCGCCAGGGCCAGTCCCTGGTGATGACCCCGCAATTGCAGCAAGCGATCAAGCTTTTGCAGCTGTCGAACATCGAACTCTCGGAGTTCGTTGAGGCCGAGATCGAGCGCAATCCCCTGCTGGAGCATGGCGAGACTAGCGACCGGGATGAAAGCGACCGCGACAAGGTCGAGCGCACGACCAAGCGCGATGAGCTGAACCTCGACGATAATTCGGGCATGCACGAAGCGCGCGAAGCGATGGATGCGCCCAAGGAAGACCTCTACGATGGCGGCACTACATCCGACAGCGCAACAACAGCCAATGAGATGTCAGGCCCGTCAGCCCGCACCGACTGGTCCCAAGCCGGCGCAGGTGGCAGCTTTTCTGGCGATGACTATGACTTCGAAGGCTCGCTGAGCTCTGAGGCGACCCTGCATGAGCATCTCCACAAACAGATTTCCATGTCAGGCCTCTCGCAGGCAGACCAGTTGATCGCTGCCCGTCTAGTCGATGAGACCGACGAAGCTGGCTATTGTACCACAGACCTCGATGAGGTTGCCGCCGCGCTGGGCGCCGATACGGCAAATGTCGAAGCGGTCCTCTTGGTCTGTCAGGGCTTCGAGCCTGTCGGCGTCATGGCCCGCAGCATCAGCGAATGCCTGGCGCTACAGCTTCGTGATCGCAACCGCCTCGATCCTGCAATGCAGACCCTTGTCGAGAACCTCGATCTAGTCGCCAAGCATGACATCAAGGCGCTTTGCGACATCTGCGGCGTCGACAAGGATGATGTCCTCGACATGATCGCAGAGCTGCGCGCGCTCACCCCGCGCCCTGGGTCAGCCTTCGCCAGCGGCACGACAATTGCCGTCGCCCCTGATGTCTTCGTTCGCGAGATGCCGAACGGCATGTTCGCTGTCGAACTCAATTCGGAGACGTTGCCACGCGTTCTGATGGACAAGGCCTATTATGCCGAAGTGAGCGCCTTGCCGATGCGCGATACGGAAAAAGAGTTCATTTCCGAATGCGCGCAAAACGCCTCCTGGCTCATCAAGTCTCTGGACCAACGGGCCCGGACAATTCTCAAGGTCTCCAGCGAAATCGTGCGCCAGCAAGACGCCTTCTTCGCGCACGGCGTTGCCCATCTGAGGCCGCTTAACCTCAAGCAGGTCGCAGACGCCATCGAGATGCACGAGTCCACAGTCAGCCGCGTGACCTCCAACAAATACATGGGGACACCGCGGGGCCTGTTTGAGCTCAAATATTTCTTCTCTGCCTCAATCCCGGGGACCGCTGGCGGCGATGCCCACTCTGCCGAGGCTGTCCGCTACCGTATCAAGCAACTGATCGACGATGAGGGCGCGAACGTCCTTTCAGACGACAAGATCGTTGAAATACTTACCGAATTTGGGATTGAGATCGCCCGGCGCACGGTCGCGAAATACCGCGAGAGCCTGCACATACCTTCCAGTGTCCAACGCCGCCGGCAGCTTCGGGCCACCGCCTGATACTTCAGCCCTGTGCCCGGGTCATTGACTCACGCTTTCCCCAATTTTAGGAGCCGACGCCTCGCAATCCCTGTCTGAGGCGTTATACTAGAACCTCATTATCGGAGAGTTCCGTGCAGATAAAAATAGCAGGACGGAAGATGGACCTCGGTGAAGCGCTCAAGGCGCGGATCGAAACGGGTCTTGAAGCAGCCGTCACTAAATATTTCGACCGGGAATTTGACGGTCACGTCACCGTCAGCCCGAATGGCCACGAAACAGAAATCGATTGCAATATTCATTTGCCGTCTGGAATCATCCTCCAATCAACGGGCAAAGCGGTCGATCCTTACGTTGCGCTCGATGAAGCGCTGAACAAGATCGAGAAACGCGTGCGCCGATACAAGCGCCGCCTCAAGGATCATCACAAGAACGGGCAGACCCCGTTCCCAAGCGAACCTGCTTCCAGCTTCGTCCTCAAGGGCTCGCCCGAAGGTGAAGACGAAGACCCGGCTGAAACCGGCGAAGACGGCGACGCGCCCGTAATTGTGGCAGAAGCTGCTGCACAAATTCGCACGATGACAGTCTCGGCGGCTGTCCTTCAGCTTGAACTTGCCGATGCCCCAGCAGTCATGTTCCGGAATGCAAAACACTCTGGTCTAAACATGGTTTACAGGCGTGCAGATGGTAATATCGGCTGGGTCGACCCGGCCACCGACAGTAAATCCTGACAGAACATCCGGACGCGTTATGGCGACTGATCTTACAAGCCTTCTCGATGAAGGGGTCATTCTTGATCCTGCCTCAGCCGACAGCCGAAAACAGGCATTGACCCTGCTTAGCCAGGCCTTGGCGGCAAAGACCAAGCTTGAGCAGCGAGACATTTTTGACGCGGTGCTAGAACGCGAGCGTCTTGGCTCGACTGGTGTTGGCGAAGGCGTTGCCATTCCGCATGCCCGTATCGAAAGGCTCAGCCGCCCGATCGGTGGCTTTGTGCGCCTGGAAACCGGCGTCGATTTCGATGCTGTCGATGAACGCCCCTGCGACCTCATCTTCATGCTGATCGCACCTGTTGGCTCTGGCGCCGACCATCTGCGCGCCCTGGCTCAGGTGAGCCGGACCCTCCGCCAGCCAAATCTCCGCGATGCCCTTCGCCAGGCGGCGACCAAGACCGAGATCGCCAAGATACTCTGCCCGGAAGCTGCGAAAGCATCGGCCGCCTAGTCCATTTATCGGCCGACCCTGGCATTGACGCGGCCGCGCCGCGACGCAACTAGTCTCCTGTAAAGATCGTGGGAGACGTATAATCATGAAAATCAGAACATCTGGACTGCGCGGGCTCGGCCTTATCGCGCTCGGACTTGCTGGCGCGGCCCCAGCAATGGCGCACGGTCCGCAGGGCCAGACGGCACAGACGGCTGGCCCGACGCCGGTCGAAACGACCGACCTTGGCAGCGGCATCTACATGCTGACAGGCCGCGGCGGGAATGTCGGCGTCCTCTCAGGCGGTGAAGGCACCTTGGTTGTCGACAGCCAGTATGCCGACATGGCGCCTGGTCTTCTCTCGGCCATCGAAGAGGTTGCAGGCGAGACCGACATCCGCTTTCTCCTGAACACGCACTGGCACGGCGACCATACAGGTGGGAACGTCCCGATGGCCGAAACCGGTGCCACGATCCTTGCCCATGATGAGGTTCGCACCCGACTGACCAGTGAGAATACACGCGCAATGGGCGGTGAGACACAAATCATCCCGCCAGCCGATGAGGCCGCCTGGCCGGTCGTCTCCTATTCCGAGGAGATGCGCGTCTATCTTAACGGACAGACGATCCACATCCTCCACCTGCCGGATGCGCACACCGACGGCGACTCAGCGGTCTATTTCGAGGAAGCCAATATCCTCCATACCGGCGACGTCATGTTCAACGGCCGGTTCCCGTTCGTCGACGTCTGGAGCGGTGGCACCTTCGCAGGCTACATCAAGGCACTCTCGAAGCTTCATGACCTTGCCGATGATGAGACGCGCATCATTCCGGGCCATGGTCCCGAAGCGACGCGCGCCGACATCAAGGCGCTGCGCGATATGATGGTCGCTGCGGTGGTTGCGGTGGATGAGGCCATGGAGGGCGGAAAGTCGCTGGTAGATGTGCAGGCCACCGACCCACTTGCGCCATGGTCTGACGACTGGGGCTGGGCCTTCATCGACGCTGAGCGGTTTACCGCGCTCATCTATGCCGACCTCTCCAGCTAGCAAAAGTTGTGAGGCGCCTCTTCAGGGCGCCTCACCGCAGACCGGACAGGCGGGGTCACGCGGCAGACCTATCTGGCGCGTCATCCCGCCCAAGCCATCGATCAGACCGATCTTCCCGATCATTGGCTTGCCTGCACCGGTTATGATCTTCATGGCCTCCAGCGCCATGTTTGAGCCGACGATCCCCGTCACCGGGCCCACCACGCCGACATCCTCGCAGGCTTCTGCGTCAGGCGGTGGCTGCGGCACGAAACATTGATAGCAGGGCGCACCGGCCACCACGCCGGATGCAAAGACAGATACCTGCCCCGACCAGCGGGTGGCCGCGCCCGACACGAGGACACGGCCACTGGCATGGGCCACCTGATTGAGCTCGAACCGCGTCTCGTAATTGTCAGTCGCATCGATGATGATCTCGCCAGAGAGCGCATGGGCGACACCCCATCTGCGCTTCTGGGTGCGGACGCTGTTATCAGGCGCCCCCGCCTTCAGCCTTGAAGCCAATACATCGACCTTGGACTTATCGAGATCCGCTTCCGTGAACTGGATCTGGCGCTGCAGGTTTGACCGCTCGACCGTGTCACCGTCCCAAAGCTCGATCTCACCAACCCCGGCGGCTGATAGATACATGGCGCACGGCCCGCCAAGCGCGCCTGCACCAATGATCGACACTTTGGCGGCGAGCAGCTTCTGCACGCCCGGTCCGCCAATTTCTTTCAGCAGGATATGACGCTTGTGCCGGTCAAGCTGTTCTGGAGTGAGAGCCATCCCCTCGCTTAGCAGGCCGGATGCGTTTAAGGCTACGTGAAATGCAAATTTCAGACACCCAGAACCTGCCCGATACTGTCTATGCCGCGCCCGCCGAATGGGTCGCGAAAGGCGCAGGCGCGCAGGGTAATCTGTTCCTCACGGGCCGGGCCGGCACCGGCAAGACGACCATGTTGCGGCGCTTCCTTATGGAATCTGGCGAGAACACCGTCGTTCTTGCCCCGACCGGCGTCGCCGCCATGAATGCAGGCGGCCAGACGATCCACTCCTTCTTCAAGTTTCCGCCGCGCCTGATCGAGGAGAGCGATATCAAGCGGGTCCGGGGCGCGCGCCTCATCAAGGCCATCGAGACGATGATCATCGATGAGATTTCGATGGTCCGCGCCGACATGCTGGATGCGATCGACAAGAGCCTGCAGCTCAACCGCGGAAACAAGCGTCCCTTTGGCGGCGTGCGAATGATCCTGTCGGGCGACCTCCACCAGCTGCCGCCCGTCGCGCGCGGTGAGGAAGCGGAAATCCTGAATGAGCGTTATGGCGGGCATTATTTCTTCAATGCGCCAGGGTTCAAGCAGGCCGAGTTCGCGCTGCTCGCGCTGAAGCACGTGTTCCGCCAGGAAGACCCGCGCTTTCTGGCGCTGCTTGGCGCGATGCGTCAGGGCAGGCTTGCTCCGACAGATGAACGCCTGCTTCAGGATGCCGTCTCAGGGCGCACCGCCGTGCAGGCGAGCGAAACCCATGTCGTGCTGACACCGAACAATGCCAATGCCTTCCGCATCAACCAGGCACGCCTGGCTGACCTGCCCGGCAAGTCGCATGAGTTTGAAGCCAATGTGCAGGGTCAGTTCGATGAGAAATCCTTCCCGACAGAGGCTGATCTCGAGCTCAAAAAGGGGGCGCGGGTCATGCTCATCAAAAATGACCCTGAAGGGCGCTGGGTGAACGGATCGCTCGCCACGGTGGAGGGCTTCAAGGGAGACAATGTCTGGGTCGAGCTGGATGGCCATATCCATGAAATCGAGCCAGCTGCCTGGGAAAAATACAAATACTCCCTCGACCCGGAGACCAAGAAAGTCTCACGCGAGGTGGTCGGCACCTTTAAACAGGTCCCGCTGCGGCTTGCCTATGCGGTGACAATCCACAAGGCGCAGGGGCTGACGCTGGACAGGGTGTTCATCGACTTTGATCGGGGCATGTTCGCCCACGGCCAAGCCTATGTTGCCTTTTCGCGGGCGCGCAGTCTTGAGGGTCTGGAGATTTCCCGGCCGCTGCGCCCGCGCGATATGGTGATCGATCGCAATGCTTTTGCCTTTGGCAAGCTCGAAGCGATCGAGGAAACGGACGCCTATCTGCTGGCAAAATTCGCCAAGGATGACAGCGTGCTGATCTGACCGGCCGGATTAGGCGAGCTTGCGGATTTCCTCGCTGAGGCGCTGGTCCTTGTCCGTCGCAATAGTTTCGAGAACGCGCACGCGATCTTTCAGCCGCTCGACTTCCATACGCATCTTGTCGAGATCGGCCTGGTTGGTTGCGCCATCTTCGCGGTCAGACTTCACCTTGAGATAATTGTTGATCACGCCAGCACCGACGCAAACGAGCACGATGATGACGACCATTGTGAATGGGCTATTGATTTCCATAAGTCCGACCCTTCTAGACTATTTATCGTAATTCGATAATAAGACGTGGGCTTCACTTATTCAAGGAAAAAACGACCTCACCATTCCTGTGCGTCAACGTCCCGTGGACCCGAAGCCACCTTCGCCGCGCATGGTTTCCGGCAGGTCTGCAACTTCTTCCCAGGCAAGCCGCGTGACCGGTGCCAGAACCATCTGACCGATCCGCTCCCCCCGCGCGATGTGAAAGGTCTCGCTGCCGTGATTGATCAGAATGACTTTGAGTTCACCGCGATAGTCGCTGTCGATCGTACCAGGGCTATTGAGACAGGTAAGGCCGTGTTTGGCGGCAAGGCCCGACCGTGGCCGCATCTGGATTTCGAAGCCTTCAGGGATAGCCACAGAAAGACCTGTCGGCACCATGGTCCGCTCACCGGGCTTCAGCTCAAAACCGTCGCCCTCCGCATAGGCCGCGCGGACATCCATGCCGGCGGCGCCTTCGGTTTCATATCTCGGAAAAGGGAGGCCCTCGAAATGGGGCAGCGTTCTGACGGCGACTTTGATCTCTTGCATGAAACGCAAAGCGCCGGAGTCGCAACCGGCTGTCAACTCGAAACAGTTTAGATGGTGTAGGCAATCACATCATTATCCGGCAGACGTTGCGCGTCGGCCTCCGTAGGCGCCTGTTGCAGCGCCGGATCCGTGATCGCTTCGTCAGCCTCAGCCCTGGCAGACGCCTGGGCGTTTGCAAACACCGAGAGGCTCGCCAGAAGGACAACGATCAGAGCGAAATAGCCAATAATGAGCTTCATAGGTTCGTCCAGATTTCCGCAAGTTCGAGTCTAGATTGAGAATGACGAATAATTTCTTATCACGCGGTTTATCAAACTGGTGTCAACGCTTTTCGTTCCTCACGTGTGCAGTGGGGATGTGTTTTGATTTTGTGGTGTTTTTCGGCTCACCGTGAGGTAGAGGCCAGCTATGTTGCTACGTCTGCAAAATTATTCCGCAGCGATTTTCTGTTTGCCAGGGCCCGAAAATTTCCTGGCGATCCGCTCTGCCAGCTGACGCGCAACGGCGTCCTTGCCCATGCGTGGCCAATTCTCCACCCCTGCTTCGGTCACGAGCGCGATTTCGTTTTCGGACCCGCCCATCACATCGCCGGACACATCATTGGCGACAATCCAGTCGCAGCCCTTCCGGGCTCGTTTACGCTGGGCATTTTCCTCGACCATGTCGGTTTCAGCCGCAAACCCGATAACCAGCTCCGGGCGGCTCTCTGCCATGCCCGAAATCGTCAGCAAGATGTCGGGATTTTCCGTCAGCGAAAGCGCTGGCGGCCCTTTGCCTTCGTCTTTCAGCTTGAGCTTTCGGTCGGCCGGGCTCGACGGGCGCCAGTCAGCCACCGCAGCGACTGAGATGAAGACATCAGCTGGAAGTGCCGCTTCGCACGCCGCCAGCATCTGACGGCCGGTTTCGACCTGAACGACATCCACCCCGCGCGGCGCAGGAAGCGCCACCGGACCAGAGACCAGCGTCACACGTGCGCCGAGATCGGCCAAGGCACGCGCAATCGCATAGCCCTGTTTGCCGGAAGAATGATTAGAGAGGTAGCGCACCGGGTCCAGCGGCTCACGCGTCGGACCGGCCGTCAAAAGGGCATGCCGGCCTTTCAGTGGCTTTGGGCCTGTCAGGCGTTCAAGGCTCGCCTCGATACGGTCTGCAATCACATCGACCTCAGGCAGACGGCCCGGGCCAAACTCGCCGCAGGCCATCGTGCCTGTATCCGGCTCCATCACATCGACTCCGTCGCCGCGAAGCGTCGCAACATTGCGCTGCGTCGCTGCATGCTCCCACATCCGCACATTCATGGCAGGGACCATGAGAACCGGCTTGTCGGTCGCCATCAGCGTGGTGGACGCAAGATCATTCGCGTGACCGCCCGCCGCCTTGGCGAGGAGGTCAGCGGTCGCCGGACAGACAACAACGAGGTCAGCAGACCGCGAGAGCTCGATATGGCCCATTTCTGCCTCGTCATCGAGGCTGAAGAGATCGCCGTAGCATTTGTCGCCAGAGAGCGCGGAGACAGACAAAGGCGTCACAAAATGCGATCCGCCATTGGTCAGGATACAGCGTGTGGCGACGCCGCGCTTTGCGAGCGCGCGGATCAGCTCCAGCGACTTGTAGGCCGCAATGCCGCCGCCGATGATGAGAAGAATGCGATTGCTGCTCATGAAAGGGTGTCCGGTTATCCGGTCTCTCCCTAACACGGATTTGGTTTACAAATCGACGGCGCCTGCGAGGAATTCACGCGCGGACCCGGTGTACCGATCAGTATCGGCGCAGCGGGCCGACCGTCACGCGCGGCGTGCCCTGACCTGTGCGGATCAGGTGATAGCGTTGCAGCGCCTCCAGACCGGTGTCGTAAACGGCGCGCTCGACGGCGTCGTCTTCACAGCGCCGCGCGGCGCGGTTGTAGAGCCGCGAGCCGCGATTAACGTCGCACGCCTGGTCTGCGGCTTGCGCGATGCGCGAATACAGGATCTCGACCCGGTCCTGATCGACAACGGGCGACAGATCGCGGTAGCAGACCTCGTAGCGCTCGCGGCCATCGCGGTCGTCTCTCAACCTGGTGATGTCCTGCGCGCAATACCCGGAACTGCGCGCAACGACCGGCGCATAGTCATCTTCGTACGCGTAGTCATATTCATACTCATACTCATGCGAAGGGTGCGAGGACGCGTAAGTTGTCGACGCATAGCCTGCCCTCGAAGAATGCGTCACAGGCGCGGAATATGTCGTGACCCGCTGGCTGGTCTGGTAACCCGCCGATGGACAGCCCGTATACGTCCGCGTCACGGCCGGGCGCGCTGCGTGGTAGCTGCACGGCGTGGCTGCCTGGCCATGATAGACGCTGACATTATGTCCATGGCGCACCGGCTGGTGCGTGCGGTAGGCCGACACTGGATAGTGCTGGCGGCCATAATATCTGTCGGAGGCCCACCACTCAAAGCCATAGCTTGTCGCTGCCCGGTCGGCATGGCGTACCGGATAGCCATGATACCGGTTCGCCTCATGCGCGTACGCGCCCGGATGCCGGTTCACTTGAGAGCTTGTATGGGTGTCCACATAGGCGCTCGAGGCGTGATGGCCGGTTGAGACCGGATGCCCACGCGCCTGTCGTTCGACCCGGATGATCTTCATCGCAGACCCTGACGACCCACAGATCTCAGCGTATGAACCACCGCTTAGCTCAGAACATCCGTAGGACTGGGCCGAGGCTGCTGGAATGGCTGGCAGGAACAGGATGGCAGCAAAAGCAGCGAGATATTTCATGGGTCGGCTCTCCGGAACTTGCGATCAGGATGTGTTGGTTAATCAGTCGTTAACCTATCACGAAAGCAGTGCCCGCACAGCCAATTCTCGTTCTACGCGAATTGCGTAATCGTTAGTCCCGCAATGGCCGCAAGGCTGATTGTCAGCCCGAACCACGCCCACCAGGGTGGGCCGGATCGTCTCGCTGCCTCGAGTTCGGCAGCGCGGTCACGCTCCAGAAAAGTCTCAAAGGCGTCCATGACATGTGGCAGGCGCTTCAATCGGTCGGTCACTTCACGCACTTGGCCTGCAGCAAGTTTCGCGGCCCGTGCCGGGCCGAAATTCTGGGTAATCCAGCCCTTCACGATCGGCTCCGCGGCTTTCCAGATATCGTGTTTGGGATCGATGGAGCGGGCGACGCCTTCGACTTGCACCATCGTCTTCTGCAAGAGGACCAGCTCTGGTCTAAGGCGCATGCCGAAAGTCCGCGTATAGTCCATCAGCTGAAGCAGGATGCGTCCCATATAGACATCCTCGGCCGGCTTGCCGTGGATCGGCTCCCCGATGGATCGGAGGGCCTGCGCAAATTCGCCAACCGACTGATTTGGCGGCACATAGCCTGCCTCGAAATGCACTTCGGCGACCCGTTGATAGTCGCGCCGGATGAACCCCCACAGGATTTCTGCCAGGAAACGGCGTTCATTGAGGCCAATGCGGCCGATGAGGCCAAAATCCACCAGTCCGACCTCATTGTCCGGCAGGATGAGAATATTGCCCTCATGCATGTCGGCATGGAAGACGCCGTGACCGATTGCATGGGAGAGGAAACCGCGCGTGATCTTGTTGGCAAGGGCCACACGCTCCAGGCCCTTCTGGTCCAGCGCCTCCGGCCGGGTCAGGGGGATGCCCTCGACCCAGTCCATCGTCAGCACGCGCTGGGCTGTCCTGTCCCAGTCGATCGCCGGCACGCGGAACCAGTCATCATCCTGCGAGATCGCGCGCATCTGGTCGGCCCCGCCTGCCTCAAGGCGAAAGTCGAGCTCCTTCTCCATGGAGCTTGCGACCGTTTCAGTGAAGGCCACCGGCTCAAGACGGCGGCTCTCCACTGAAGCCCGCTCAACTGTGCGCGCGGCGCGGCGGATCGCCCTCAGTTCGCGGTAGATCAGGACTTCAACGCCCGGCCGGAGGATCTTGACGGCGCGTGGCCCATCGGACGTTTCCAGCCTGTGAACCTGCGCCAGCGAGGCGGCGGCGACCGGCTCTCCGAGGCCAGCAAACAGGCTTTCAGCTTCCTCGCGGCCAAACTCTTCTGCCAGAATTTGGCGGGCCTCGTCCATGCTGAAAGGGTCGAGCTTGTCTTTCAGGCGCGACAGGTCCTGGGCGACATCGGCGCCAAACACATCGGGCCGGGTCGCAAGGAACTGCCCAAGCTTGATATAGGCCGGGCCGAGCTTTTCGAGCGCGCTCGCAAGTCGCTCCCCCGGGCGCCCGGTTGCACGTCCACCGAACACGCGGAACACGCGCCCCGCGAGCCTCGCGGGCAGCGGCAGCCGTGTCTGGTATTCACCGGGCAGGATGACGTCATGACGGACAAGCGCCGTGCCTGCCCGCATCAGCCGCCCATAATCAGCAAGCGCTCTCAGCAATCAAAGTCTCCACGATTGGGGAACCGCTTCCCTGCAGCGGCGTTTTGATCGCCACAACAAGGAGATGACATATGGCTGACAATACTCAATCGGGTAACGGAGCCCTCTATTTTCTCGTCGGTGCACTTCTCGTCGCCGTCATCGGCTTCGGCGTCTGGTATTTCGCCGGCCAGCCAAGCAGCGGCGCAGGCGATGAGGCCGATATATCGATCTCCGTCGACGAGGACGGCATGTCGATGAACACGCCCGACAACTAGACGTCTCAAGCTGCCCATCCAAAATGAAGGGCAGCAATCCCACCTGAGAAATTCGTAACGGACACAGCCGAGAAACCGGCTGTGTCCAATTCTTTTCTGAACTCTTCCTGTTTCGGAAAGCGCCGGATCGATTCTACCAGATACTGATAGGACTCCCTGTCAGAGGCGACGATCTCACCAAGCTTTGGAATGACGCTGAAACTATAAGCGTCATACATCTTCTGAAGCGCCGGCGCCGTCATATGGCTGAACTCCAGCACAGCCAGACGGCCGCCCGGCTTCAGGACGCGCCGGAACTCTGACAGCGCAGCGACCCTGTCTGCGACGTTACGGATACCGAAAGCGATGGAAAGCGCATCGAAACTGCGGTCTTCGAAGGGAAGCGCCTGCGCGTCGCCGCAGACCCAGTCCAGCCGGTTCTGATAGGCGGCCATATCGCGGCGCGCACGCCCGGCATTGAGCATGGCTTCGTTGATATCGCAGACAATGGCGCTTGCCTCTGAATTGCGGGCGCGGCGGCGGCCTGCCTTGTCAGCCCTATCTACAAAGGCCTTGGCCAGGTCGCCTGTGCCGCCTGCGACATCCAGCAGTCGCTCGCCTGCCTGCGGGTTCAGTTTGGCGATTGTGTCATGCTTCCAGAGCCGGTGGACGCCCGCCGACATGAGGTCGTTCATCACGTCGTAGCGGCTCGCAACCGACGCGAAGACGCCCCTCACGCGGGAGACTTTCTCCTCGGGTGAGACCTCTTCGAAGCCAAAGCTGACCGTTTCGTCTGTCTTCAATTCATCTGTCATGCGCGGCGACCATAGTGGCAGCATCCCCGAAACGCTATATCGCCTTTCCATGCCTGAATTGCCCGAAGTCGAGACAGTTCGCCGCGGCCTTGCCCCTGTTATGGATGGCAAGCGCATCCTGACGGCTGAGCTGCGCCGGCCAGACCTTCGCTTTCCATTCCCGAGCGATTTCCTCGCCCGCACCGTAGGCAAACGGATCGAGCGGCTGGGCCGACGGGCGAAATACCTGGTGGCTGAGCTGAACACCGGGGATGCACTCATCATGCACCTTGGCATGTCGGGCCGCTTCACGATTACGGGCGGAGACCGGCCCGGCAAATTCCATCATGAAGTCGCGCCCGACGCCAAGCACGATCACGTCGTCTTCCAGATGGAGGGCGGCGAGACCGTCACGTATAATGACCCGCGCCGCTTCGGCTTCATGGAGCTCTGGCCGCTCTCCCAGCTCGACGTTTATCCCCGCCTTGCGGGGTTCGGCCCGGAGCCGCTGTCCAATGGGTTCTCCCATGCCTGGCTCAATGAAGTGCTGGCGAACAAGTCCGGACCGATCAAATCTGTCCTGCTTGACCAGCGCGTTATCGCAGGGCTCGGCAACATCTATGTGTGCGAGGCGCTCTACCGTGCCGGGATCAGCCCAAGGCGCCGGGCCTCAACCGTAGCGGGCGTTCGGGCGGGACGCCTCGCCGTGGCGATCAATGACGTCATCCGCGAAGCCATCGCCGCGGGCGGCTCATCCATCTCCGACTTCAAGGCAGCCAGCGGAGAGCTTGGCTATTTCCAGCACACATTCGCCGTTTACGACCGCGAGGGGGAGCCCTGCAAAACCTGCAGCGCCCCGATCAGACGTATCGTCCAGTCGGGGCGCTCAAGCTTTTATTGTGGCAGCTGCCAGCGTTGATCCCCGCCTCGTCGGGACAGTCATGCCTACTTGAGCCAATGGCGCGTGGCCCTGTGCGTTAAGGCCTCAACGCCCAGGCCGAGAAGAAAGCCAGCCACGACATCGCCGATATAATGATCACCTTTCACCACTTTCAGCATGCCGGCAGACACCCCGGCAACGAGGCCCGGCGCCTCCAGGGCTGGATAGTCCCGGCCGACCGCGCGCGCCACGGCGACCGAGGCAGCCGTATGACCGGAAGGGAAGCTCTCCCAGTCCTTGCCGGAAGGCCCGCCTGATCGCATCTGATAGTATCCCGTCTCGTCGAGCTTCCAGGGCCGTGTGCGGGCGATCGATTTCTTCCCGATCGTCTTGACCGCTGTGGCCCCTGAAAAGGCGGCCAGCATACGCCAGCCCGTTTGGTGGAGCCTGCGCTCACGGCTAAGCATCCCTGCCGCGATCACGGACAGGCAGCCAGCAATCATCGGCGGCTGATCGGCCAGCTCACCGGCCTCTGCCAGACGGCGCGCTGTCCGGTTGCGGCGCAGCGCCCCAATTGCAAGAGAGAGCTTCAGGTCCGCCCGGTGCAGCGGCCCGTGCCGGCTGATTGTCTGCGCCCGGCGGCGCGCCGTTCGCCGCGACCTTCTGTGTCCATCTGCCATCATGCATGAACGCGCAGACAAAGATTGAGTTCGGCCCCGGCGATGGGAACGGCCGGCCCGCCGGCTCGTTTCACCCGGACTTTCAGAAGGGATGGTCACAATGCCAGCCAAATCGAAAGCCCAGCAGAAAGCCGCGGGAGCCGCCTTGGCAGCCAAGCGCGGCGATATGCCGAAGTCAAAACTCAAGGGGGCGTCGAAGGAAATGGAAGAATCCATGTCCGAAGCGGAACTTGAGGATTTCGCCGAGACCAGACGCAAGAATCTGCCGGACGAGAAAAACGGCTGATCTGCCGCGTGCCTACGGCACCCGCTAAGGCTTGTGGCGCGCGTCGGCTCCGCACTCAACCAAGGGCGGCTTCGTAGATCTTCTCGTAATCGGCCTGCGTCGCTGGCTTGGCATTGCCGCGGTGGGCAAGGTCGGCCAGGGCAAATTCGACCACGCCCGGACCGTCAGACGCGTCGAGACCGATTTCCTTCAGCGTCGTCGGAATGCCGATATCCTCGTTCAGCTTTTCGATGGCTTCGCCAAGGTCGGCGCCGGGCTTCAGGCCCATGGCGAAACGCAGACGCTCATATTTCGCGTCGGCTGAGCCGATATTGAAACGCAGAAGGTGCGGCAGGAAGATCGCGTTCAGCGTGCCGTGATGGAGCTTCTTGTCATGCAGGCGGCCCGCCGCATGGCTAAGCGCGTGGACAGAACCGAGGCCCTTCACAAAGGCCAGCGCGCCTTCATAGGACGCCATCATCATATGCCAGCGCGCTTCCTTGTCGGACCCGTCCTCAACGGCGCGGCGCAGCCATCCATCACCGACCGCGCGGGTCAGGCCATCATAGCCGATGCCTTCTGCCGGAGGGTTGGAGGACGGGACGAGGATCGCCTCGATGCAATGGGTGACGGCATCCATGCCGGTCGCCGCCGTCATCATCTTGGGCAGGCCAAGCGTGAGGTCAGGGTCGCAGATCGCGACAGGCGGAATGAGGTTCGGCGACGCGAACGTCTCTTTCCGGCCATTGTTCAGCGTCGTGATCATGCCCACCGACACTTCAGAGCCGGTGCCTGCCGTCGTCGGAATGGCGATCAGCGGTGGCAGCTTGCCGATATGTTTTGAGCCACCGATCATGGCCGCGTATTTCTCAAGGGGGCCGCCATGCGAGGCGAGCAGACCCACAGCTTTCGAGAGGTCCATGGAAGAGCCGCCACCAAGCGCGATGATGCCATCGGCGCCTGCAGCCTTGTAAAGCTCGGTGACGTCGATGGCCTGGTTCTCGGTCGGGTTGGCAACCGTATCAGCGAAGATGCCGCCCGGCTCGCCGCCCAGCGCGCCAAGCACCGTGTCGAGCAGGCCCGCCGCCTTGATGCCCGGATCAGTAATAATGAACGGCTTGGCGACGCCATTACTCTTCAGGACGCCCGCGAGTTTCTGGATCGCACCATGATCGAAAATACAGGTGTTGAGGAATGTCATTACTGGCATGGCGGTCTCTCCCGGAGGCTTTTTTGTGAACAATTCCCGGCAACTCGTAGGACGGAGAGGCGGCCTGGCGCAAGCTCAAGTCTCGCGTCAAACTGACCATGAGGCGTACCGGGCGCCGCCGATCGGGGGCAGAACTGGTGCAGCCTGTTGACTTGGACCGGCCTGTCGGGCCCGTTAATCGCAAAGGCCTTGCAGCCGCGACAAGGGATATGAGCCAAGCGTGACCGACCCCATTCTTTCCGTCCGAGACCTCAAGATCGATTTCGATACGCCGGACGGCACCGTCCATGCCGTGAAAGGCACGACGTTCGATGTCGCGGCTGGCGAATGTCTTGGAATTGTCGGCGAGTCCGGATCTGGCAAGAGCCAGTCTGCCCTCGCCGCGATGGGGCTCATCGCGGAGAATGGCATGGTCTCGGGCTCGATCCGTTTTCAGGGCACGGAACTCGTCGGTGCGAAAACAAGCACGCTGCGCAAGATACGCGGCGCGCAGATGTCCATGATCTTCCAGGACCCGCTGACCTCCCTGACGCCTCACCTCACCGTAGGGGCGCAGATGCGCGAAGTGCTGGCGCTGCACAAGAATATGAAGGGCGCCGAAGCCACCAAGCGCTGCGTCGACTGGCTGGAACAGGTGCGCATCCCCGAAGCCCGCCGCCGGCTCGACCAATTCCCTCATGAGCTGTCCGGCGGCATGCGCCAGCGCGTCATGGTCGCCATTGCCATGCTCTGCAATCCGAAGCTTCTACTGGCCGATGAGCCGACCACCGCGCTGGACGTGACCGTGCAGGCACAGGTTCTGGACCTGATGTACGACCTCAAGAAGGACACCGGCACGGGCATTGTTCTGATCACCCACGATATGGGCGTCGTCGCCCGCATGTGTGACCGTGTCATCGTCATGCGCCACGGCGAGATCGTCGAGAGTGGCACCAGCGACGACATCTTCTATCGCCCGCAGCACGACTACACCAAGATGCTGCTCAACGCCGTGCCGCGCATCGACCAGCCAAACCGCGAAGGCCGCCCACAGCTTGGCGCACCTCCAGCCGAGGCAGCCTCAGAGCCGATCGTGAAAGCGCGCGATCTGAAGGTCCAGTTTCCCGTCAATGTCGATGGGGGGCTCTTCGGACGCACAAAGATGCTGAAAGCCGTCGACGGGGTCTCGTTCGACCTCCGCGCCGGTGAGACGCTTGGCGTTGTTGGCGAGTCCGGCTGCGGCAAGTCTACCCTCGCCCGCGCCGTCCTGAAACTGGTGCCGCAATCTGCCGGCACTGTCGCCTGGATGGGCCGCGACATCACTCAGGCTGGCCGCAAGGAGATGAATGCCCTGCGCGAAGACCTCCAGATCGTCTTCCAGGACCCGCTCGCCTCGCTCGACCCGCGCATGACAATCGGCCAGTCCATCGCCGAGCCGCTGACCGTCCACAAGCCGCATATGTCGAAGGCAGAGCGCGAAAAGATGGTTCGGGAGTTCCTGCCGCGCGTCGATCTCGACCCCCACCTCATCAACCGATACCCGCATGAACTTTCAGGCGGTCAGAACCAGCGCGTCGGCATTGCCCGCGCCATGATCCTGCGGCCCAAGCTCCTCATCTGCGACGAAGCGGTCTCCGCGCTCGACGTGTCGGTACAGGCGCAGGTCGTCGACCTGCTCATCGATCTCCAGAAGGAGTTCGGCCTCGCCATGATCTTCATTAGCCATGACCTCTCCGTCGTGCGCGAGATCAGTCACCGCGTCATGGTGCTCTATCTTGGCAAGGTGGTCGAAGTCGCGGGCCGCACCGCCATTTACGAAGACGCCCGCCACCCATACACAAAAGCGCTGATCTCGGCCGTGCCGACCCCGGACCCGGAGTTCGAGCGCGGCAAGGAACGCATCAAGCTGCGCGGCGACCTGCCCTCACCGCTCGATAGCCGCGCGCCGCTGCGCTTCATGAAGTCGGTGTTGATCGATAATTCCGATGCCGAGCAGTATGACCCAAAGCTGATCGAGGTCGCCCCCGGCCATCTCGTGGCAGAGCATGATCCCTTCGAAAGCGTCGAAGGTCTCTACGCGAAGAAGACAGCCGCGGCTTGATGGCCGACGTCGCCTGAGTGACGTGGTCAGGCGGCGCCACGCTCCTTGTCCTTGATCGGCAAGATCGGCAGAGGTGCGGGCATCGGAAGAGGCCGGCTGAACAGGAAGCCCTGAAACTCGTGACATTTCGCTTCCAGCAAGCGAAGCGCCTGAGCTTCTGTCTCGACACCTTCAGCGACAACCGGGATCGACAGGCTATGCCCAAGGCGCAGGATCGCGTCGACAATGGCGAACGACTTGGCATCGTCTTCCATGGCCAGCACGAATGACTTGTCTATCTTGATCCTGTCGAAAGGCAGCTGCTGGACAAAACGCATCGACGAGTAGCCCGTGCCGAAATCATCGAGCGCAATCTGGACGCCGAGCTTCTTGAACTTCTCCAGCAGGTTTGCCGCGACCTGCACATTGTGAATGATAGCTGTCTCGGTGATCTCGAGCTCAAGCCGGTTCGGTGCAAGCCCAGACTGGCGCAGCGCTTCGCGCACGTCTCCGTAAAGTTTGGGATCGAGGAACTGGCGAGCCGACAGGTTGACGGAAACGCTCAGATGGTCTTCCCAGCGCGCAGCCTCCTGGCAGGCTTCACGGATGCACCAGCGGCCGATATCGTTCACCACCATGCTCTGTTCTGCGATGTCGATAAAGTCATTGGGCATGACAAGCCCATGGCCCGGCCGCTCCCAGCGGATCAGCGCTTCATAGGACAGCACCTTGCGCGTCATGGCGCAGACCTTCGGCTGGTAGTGAAGCACAAACTCTTCGTTCTCTACCGCGCGTGAAAGTGCGACTTCAACGTCGCGGCGCGCTTCGTAGCGCTCGTGAAGCTCCTTGTCGTAAAGGCGGGCATTGCCACGCCCATCCGACTTTGCCGCATAAAGCGCGCGGTCAGCAGCTTTCATCAACTCACTGATGTCCGTGGCGTCCTTCTCGATCAAAAAAGCGCCGGCGCTGGCACCGCAACGGATTGCAATCTCGCCAAGCTGCACTGGCAATCCGAGCGCACGTACACACTCGGCTGCAAATTCCGACACCCTGTCGACGGGCACGTTGGGACCGGTCAGCAAAGCGAACTCATCACCGCCAAGGCGCGCAGCCATGCCGCCCTCCGGCGTAAGCGCTACCAGTCGGCGAGCTGTCTCGACGATAACGCTATCACCAGCGTCGTGGCCAAACTGATCGTTTACATCCTTGAACTCATCGAGGTCGAAAAGGATTACGGCCGTGTGCTCACCGGCATTCTTCGCAAAGCTGGCAGCCAGCTTCCGCTGGAAGGCTTCACGGTTTGCGAGACCGCTCAGCTGATCATTGAAGGCCAGTGTACGAATTTCAGCTTCCCGGCGTATGCGCTCCCTCAAATCCTTGACGGCGAAGATAATGGCGCCTTCGTCTTCCGCTGTGAGGTGGCTCATACGGACCTCAATCGGGATTGAGACACCATCGGAATTTGTAATCGTCGACCCCAGAAAGCTCGCCCCTTCCGCAGGCTGGCTTGACAGGCCGATAAGCGGCAGCGCGGTCTGTCCCAACAGGACTCTTCGCTCTGCACCAAGCAGTTTTTCTGCTGCCTGGTTGACCTCGACAACCTCGCCCTTCGCGTTCGCGATGATAATGCCCTCAGAGGCTGAATCTGCCAGCATCGAAATCCGCCGGTTCTCCCGGGCGCGCAGACTATAAATTTTCTTGTCGAAGCCAGCGGCAAGCAAAGCCGCAGACAGGATCAGGACAACACCGCCGACGATGCTTTTCGCCACATCGCCAGTCGTCAGAACCCATGAGACGTCCTCAAGTCCGCGCAGCGGATATACTGTCATCGCTGTCATACCGACAAAGTGGACGGACGCGACCGCAAGCAGGGTGAACACGACACCGAGAATGTTGCGCCATTTCTTCTTTGTGCTGAGACCAAGTGTATATGTGAGCACAAAGAATGCCGCACTGACCAGAACCGCAGCCGCGACGTACGAT
Source organism: Henriciella marina DSM 19595 (assembly GCF_000376805.1). Taxonomy (NCBI): domain Bacteria; kingdom Pseudomonadati; phylum Pseudomonadota; class Alphaproteobacteria; order Hyphomonadales; family Hyphomonadaceae; genus Henriciella; species Henriciella marina. The sequence goes on from NZ_AQXT01000002.1 coordinate 2,009,794, forward strand.
GGATCATATTCCATTAACGCCGACGCCTTGAGCGAACTCTGGCCATAAAAGTGCATGATCGCCAGCGTACTGGTCGCCATGATGGCGCATAGTCCACGGCGCAACGGGCCAAATCCACTGATCAATATCTGCGATGTTGCCACAAAGCCGGTGACTGCGATGCCCGCAGAAACCACGGTTACAAGCCCGTCAAAGGCAATCTCGAAGCCAGGCTGATAGCCAAGCATGGCGACAAAATGCGTGCCCCAGACACCAAGTCCGGCTACCACACCAGAGGCGCAAGCCCAAAGGCGCCGGGTTGTCTCGCTCTCACTTTCCATCCCGCGATGAAAGACGATCAGCGCGCAGACAGAGCCGAGCGTGCAAACGAAAACCGCTATCGCAACATAGAGAAGCGCGTGGGCGTCCTGGAGACAGGAAAGAACACGGTACATTTAGTCACCCAACACTTACGCTGCCGGTTGGGCTAATTGAAGAGTCCTAACTTACCGTGCATGTTCCATAGACTATTCAAAATACCCTATAAAGACAGTGTCTCAGCTCTGCGGCGGCTATCAGCCCGCCACGATCTCATGGATCGATTTAAGTCTCGCCAGAAGTGGCTCCGCAGCGTCGAGCTCCAGGCAGCTTGGCCCATCGCAAAGCGCCTTGTCGGGCTCTTCATGAAACTCGAGGAACACCCCGTCAGCACCCGCCGCAACGGCCGACTGGGCGATGATCGACACGCCCTCGCGCCGTCCACCCGTCGACCCGCCAGAGGTGCGCGGATCAGCGCCCGGCAGCTGGACCGCATGGGTCGCGTCTATCGTCACCGGCACATTGAGCGCCTTCATCGTCGGGATGCCCAGCATGTCGACGACAAGGTTGTTGTAACCAAAGCTCGCCCCCCGCTCACAGAGGATCGTCGGATTGCGCTTGTCGCCGGTCACCTCGCCAACTTTTGAGACGATGTTCCGGCAGTCCCACGGCGCGAGGAATTGCGCTTTCTTCACATGCAGCCATCCACCGCGCGCAAGCACGGCTTCGGCGCCGGCAACAACAAGGTCGGTCTGGCGGCAGAGAAAGGCCGGCACCTGAATGATCTCGGCAATCTCGGCCACAGGCGCGGCCTGTTCAGGCGTATGATAGTCGGTGATAACAGGCGCATCGAAGGCGGCCTTTACGTCAGACAGGATGCGCAGGCCCTCGTCGAGGCCAGGGCCGCGATAGGAGTTGATCGAGGACCGGTTTGCCTTGTCGAAACTTGCCTTGAAGACATAGGGAAGTGCCAGACTCTCACACACCGACTTGAGGCGCTCGCAGATGCGCATGGCAAGGTCGCGGTCCTCCAGAACGTTCATGCCCGCCATAACGACTAGCGGATGGCCAGTGCCGATCGTGATGTCGTGGCCGGTCAGGGTAAGATTTTTCATGGCGGCGCTCCTCGCTCTCGCTGAGGTCGCGCTTAAACAAAGGGGAATTTGCAGGCAAGTAAACACAGCCGCTTTGCCCGCTTGCCCTGCCACAGTCCCGCCCATAGGTTCGCCGCGTTTGATACCGGACAAAAAGCCATGAGCGATAAACTGCCGATCAGCCTTGAAGATGTCAGAGACGCCGCACGCGTGCTCGAAGGACAGATCGAGCGCACACCTATGCGCCTGTCGAAAACCCTGAGCGCCATCACGGGCGCCGAGATCTGGGTGAAGTTCGAGAACCAGCAGTTTACCGCCTCCTTCAAGGAGCGCGGCGCGCTCAACAAGCTGGTGCGCCTCAGCGACGCCGAAAAACAGGCCGGCGTCATCGCAGCGTCGGCTGGCAATCATGCGCAGGGCGTTGCCTATCATGGCCGCCGCCTTGGCATTCCCGTCACGATCACGATGCCGATCACGACACCCTTCAACAAGGTCCAGCACACGCGCGACTTCGGGGCCCGCGTCCTCCTCGAAGGCCAGACTTTCGATGAAGCGAAAGCCTATGCCGAAACGGTACGCCAGCGCGAGGGCCTGACCTGGATACACCCATTTGATGATCCGCTCATCATGGCCGGACAGGGCACCGCAGCGCTCGAAATGCTGGAAGACGGTCCAGACTTCGACGTTCTCGTCGTCCCGATCGGCGGCGGCGGCCTCATCTCTGGCATGGCAACTGTCGCCAAGGCGCTGAAACCTGGCATCAAGATCATTGGCGTTCAGGCCGCGATGTATCCCAGCATGCACGCCATCATGGAAGGGCGCGAAGCCAAGACAGGCGGCGCCTCGATCGCAGAGGGCATCTCAGTAAAAGTGCCGGGAAATCTGACCCGGCAGGTTGTAAAAGCCCTCGTCGATGAAATCCTGCTGGTTGAGGAAGCCCATATCGAGCGGGCGATCACCCTCTTTGCAGACGTGGAAAAGACGATTGCGGAGGGCGCGGGCGCTGCCGGTCTCGCCGCGCTTCTGGCTCACCCCGAAAAGTTCGCTGGCCGCAAGGTCGGGCTGATCCTCTGCGGCGGCAACATCGATACGCGGCTTCTGGCATCCGTCCTGACGCGGGCGCTCGTGCGCGAGAAACGCCTCGCTCGGATCCGGATCATCGGTGATGACCGTCCCGGCCTGCTGGCGCTGGTGTCCAAGATCATTGGCGACAATGGCGCCAATATCATGGAAGTCGCGCATAACAGGATCGCGCTCGATGTGCCTGCCAAGGGCGCCGAATTCGATATCCTGATGGAAACACGCGACGCCCAGCACACCCAGGACATCATCGATGCGCTGGACCGCGCCGGATATCCGCCGCGTCAGAATTGACGCGCCGCGCGCAAAGGCGCAGGTGACAGACAGACCAGGCTTGCCTTAAGCTCCTCTGACCAAACGGATAAACACCCCGTCACGGAGATCGACACTATGCTGAAACATCTCTCCGGCCTCCTTTGCGCCGTCGCCCTGACGGCCTGCAACGCGCAGGACCAGAGCTTCGACGAGTTCTTCCCCTGGAACCCAGAGGCGGAGAACGTCCAGGAGACAGAGAGCGGGCTTCAATATGTCGTCGTCAACGAAGGTCCCGAAGACGGCGCCTCGCCCAAAATCGATTCCACCGTGCAGGTTTTCTATGAAGGCCGGCTGACGGACGGTACAACGTTCGATGGCAATTTCGACGAAGGCCGCCCGGCAATTTTCGGTGTCGGACAGGTCATACCTGGCTGGACGCAAGGCCTGCAGCTCATGTCGGAAGGCGATGAATACGTTTTCTACATCCCCTCAGAGCTCGCCTATGGCCAGACACCCCGCCCGGGCGGCATCATCAAGCCAGGCGATGATCTCATCTTCCGCGTTCTGCTGGAACGGGTTTTCACCCCCAAGCCTGCCGATGATGAGGCGTGGAACACCTATACTCCATGGGATGGGTCCAATCCCGAGGTCCAGTCGACCGAGTCCGGGCTTCAATACGTGGTTCTGGAAAGCGGCGCCGAAAACGGGATCAGCCCAAATCCGGATGATACGGTGGTCGTGCTCTATGAAGGCCGCTTTGCCGAAGACGGCGAGGTTTTCGACAGCGCCTATCAGCGCGGGGAGCCGGTCATGTTCCAGGCGAACGGGGTCATTCCCGGCTGGCAGGAAGCTCTTTCGCTCATGAAACCGGGCGACCGCTGGCTAATCCATGTTCCCTCGGATATTGGTTATGGAGAGCGTGGATACCCTGGGGCCATCCCGCCAAATGCAGACCTCAATTTCGAGGTGGAGTTGATAGACGTTCTGCCAACGGAATAATTCTTGCTTGGCACATCGTGTAAAAGTCTTTGAGGGGGTCGCGATGGCTCATCCGAAACGCGAGCACGGGCAGCTCGGCAAGTTTCTAGCTGGATTGGCAGCATCTGCCGTCTTTTTGTCGGCCTGCCAGACGCCAGCGCCTGCGTCCCAGAACGACACAGGTCTGGAGCAGATGGCCAGATCACCTGCCGACCTTGATGCCAAACGTCAGGCAAAGGCAAACGCGCCATGTCCTGAATATGGGCGTGGGTCGGGGTCTTTCGAACCGCCTTTCCCCACCAGCTGCGCAAGTCTTCAGACTTCAGAAAGCGGCCTTCGCTGGATAGAGATCGCAGCCGGCCCGGAAGACCGCGAGTCTCCGCTTGATGGCGCGACGGTCATCGTTGCCTATGAGGGCTATCTGGAATCAACCGGCGCCAAGTTCGACAGTTCTTATGATCGAGGCGAAGCGGCCGTCTTTGTGATCGACCAGGTCATCGCTGGCTGGACCGAAATCCTCAAAGAAATGACGCCGGGCGACGAATGGCTGGTCTATATCCCAGCTGGGCTCGCCTATGGCGGGGCCTCGCCAAGCGCGGCCATCCCGGCAAACTCGGACCTTGTCTTCAAGATCCGTCTCGATGGTTTCCTCAACGCGGAAGAAGTTGCAGGCCTGCCGCCGCCAGCCGGTGTCTCGCCAGCCCTCTGGAATGATTTCCTGCCCTGGGACCGCAACCGCGAAGGCATTCAGCGCGAAATATCAGGCCTCACCTATTTCGAGATTGAGGATGGCGGCGACACGAACGTCAATCCGCGTGCCGATGACCTCGTCGCCATCGACTACGAAGCCCGCATCGCGGACACGGGCGCTCTGGTCGCCTCGACCTGGGGTCGCCAGACACCGCTCGTCGTTCGCGCGGGCGACCTCATTCCAGGATTTGCCCAACTGCTCAGCCTGATGGAACAGGGCGATGTCTTCATAGGACACCTGCCCCCGCCGCTCGCCTATGGCGACGCCGGTCTCGACGATGTCGTCGCGCCCGGGTCAGACCTTGTCTATGTGGTCAATCTGATTGCCATCAATCCAGAAATCTCGGACCCTGACGAATAGGCCACAAAGACGGCACGAAACAAGAAAAGGCGGTCTCTGACGGACGGCCTTTTTCGGATCGGGCGGTGAGGCTTATTTCCTGGCCAGCGCCTTCACCGACTGCACCGTTTCCATATCGCAGACCAGCGTCTCCCCGCCAGCCGCCACAATGACGGTGCCCACGCGGCCAGCGACCGAAATCGATGTGTCGGAGGCGCGGATATAGCAGTTGCGGCAATCAATGGCCCTGACGTCGCCGATCAGGACGTTGCCATTCTCATCCTTGGGCGAACGCTCCCAGAGGGCAAGGAAATCGCCGATGTCGCTCCACCCCATATCAACCGGCACAACTTTCAGCGCGTTGTGGTGCTCGATAATGGCATAGTCGATGGATTCAGAACGGCACGCATCGAAGGCGGCCGCGTCAAAGGTCGGCGCAGCGCCGTTTTCGCCAGACGGCATCGCCGCGCTGACCGCTTCAAGAATGTCCGGCGCATGCGCCCGGAACGCTTCCAGCATATCGCCTGCGCGGAACAGGAAGATGCCTGCATTCCAGAAGAAGTTGCCGGACGCGACATAGGACTTCGCTGTCTCCAGGTCAGGCTTCTCGACAAAGCGGACGACATCAATGACGTGGCCGGACTTATCGGACGCTTCGATATAGCCATATCCGGTGGCCGGCGAGGCGGCGATGATGCCGAATGTCACGACCGATCCGTCGGCGGCAGCCTCTGCCCCGGCTGCGATCGCCTTGTGGAAGGCATCGACGTCGGCAATATCGTGATCTGCTGGCAGGATAAGGACTAGCTCATCAGCCTCGGCAGCGAGCGCCGCCGCAGCCACCGGCGCGGCAGAATTCTTTCCCGTCGGCTCAAGCAGGATATCGGCCTTCCCGGCGAGGCCAGTAATCAGCTCGCCATGGCGCTCGGACCCGATCACCATCGGACGGCCGAATGTGAGATTGCTGAACGGGCTCTTGAGCACGCGGCCCAGCGTCACCTCAAGCATGGTCGCGTCGCCGAGCAGGTTCAGAAACTGCTTTGGATGGGACGGCGTCGACAGCGGCCAGAGGCGCGTGCCGCTGCCTCCACAAAGGACAACCGGCTTGATTGATGTGGCCATGAAACGCTTCCCCGCAAAAAACTCTGACTGCCTTTAGAATCCCCGGCGGGAAGATTGCAACCAGCCATTGACCTATCACACGGCTAAGGCAATCAAGCGCCATGCCAATCGAGTCTGTTGAAACCTTTGCAATTCCCGGTCCAGCCCTCCTGACGCTTAAGCGCTCGGGCGACGAACGCGGCTGGTTCTGCGAGACATGGAATGCGCGCGACTGGGCTGATGCCGGACTGCCAGAAGAACGGTGGGTGCAGGACAATCACGCCTTCTCTGCCGCGCCCGGCACAACGCGCGGCCTGCACTTTCAGGCGCCGCCGCGCGCGCAGGCAAAGCTGATACAGGTGCTGAGGGGCAGGATCTTTGACGCCATGGTCGACATCCGGAACGGATCGCCCACTTACGGCAAAAGCGTCAGCGTCAAACTAGGCGCGGATCACCCCCAGCTCCTCTATGTCCCGGCAGGCTTCGCGCATGGCTACCAGACGCTCGCGGCCGATACGTTGGTGATGTACAAGGTGACCGACCATTACGCGCCCGAGGCCGAAGGCGGCCTTCTCTGGAGTGACCCGGCGCTCTCCATCAATTGGCCAAGCTCTGAGGATGTGGTCATGACCGGGCGTGATTCGGTCTGGCCGGACATCGCTTCGCTTCAGTCCCCGTTTTCATACGCATCATGATCGAGGCGGGCCGCATCCTCGTTGCGGGCGGCGCAGGCCGCCTCGGTAGCGCACTCGCCAGACTTGGCGGCAATGCGCCGGGCCGCGACCAGCTGGACATCACGGATGCATCAAAAATCACCGCCGCAATCGAGCAATCCGCGCCATCCGCTGTCATCAACGCGGCTGCCTACACGAATGTAGACGGCGCCGAGACCGAATCCGATCTTGCCAACCGGATAAACGCCTATGGCGCGGGCACGCTGGCGAGACTCTGCGCCGTTGCGGGCATTCCGCTCCTCCACGTCTCCACCGACATGGTGTTCAGTGAAGGCGACCCCGAACTGCCGATCTCGGAGACAGCACGTCCAGCACCAAATTCGGTTTACGGCGAGAGCAAACTGGAAGGCGAAATGCAGGTCCGCGCTGCAGGCGGTCGCCATTGCATTACCCGCGTCAGCTGGCTCTTTTCCGATGAGGGCGAGAGTTTTATCTCGAAAATTCTCGCGGTGGGCGCAAAGCGGGGCCAGCTGGATCTGGTCGATGACGAATATGGCCGGCCAACCCATGTCGACCCGCTCGCGGCCCATCTCGTTCAGCTCGCGCAGATGCTTGCAGACGGCACGGCCGTTCCTGGCCTGCTCCATCTTGGCCCGGCAGACCCTGTGAGCCGGTATGGGTGGGCAAAGGAAATCTTCTCGGTAGCGGAGAAAGCAGGCGGACCGTCGCCAGAGCTAAAGCCCGTGCCCGGCAGTCATTTTCCAACGCCAGCCGCCCGAGCGCGCGGTGTCATTCTCGATGTGAATCAGGCGGACGCTTTGCTCGGCCCAATGCCCGCGTGGCACCCCTTCAGCGAGACTGTTGTCCATAAGCTGCTGGAACGAGGGTAGACGCCGAGGCCCAACCTATTGGGTCTGGGTCAAAAGCCTGCGCAGATAAGCCCCGTACTCGGACTTTCCGTAATGACCGACATTCTGCTCCAGCTGGTCCGGCGTTATGAAGCCGCGCCGCAGCGCAATCTCTTCGGGACAGCAGATCTTCATGCCCTGGCGCTTCTCGATGGCGGCGACATACTGGCTGGCCTCAAGCAGGCTGTCTGGCGTGCCGGTGTCGAGCCAGGCAAAACCGCGCCCAAGCGGCTGCACCGATAGCTTGCCTTCATCCATATAGGTTCTGTTGAGATCCGTGATTTCCAGCTCGCCGCGCGGCGATGGGGTCAGGGATCTGGCGCGCTCGCACGCGGTCCCATCATAAAAGTAGAGCCCGGTCACAGCATGATTGGATCGCGGCTTCTGCGGCTTCTCTTCGATCGAAACGGCCCGTCCATCACTGCCAAACTCCACAACGCCATAGCGCTCTGGGTCGCTGACCGGATAGGAATAGACCAATGCGCCGTCCGTGAGTGTTGCCGCATCCAGAAGGATACGCCCAAGCCCGCCGCCGTAAAAAATGTTGTCCCCAAGTATGAGGGCGCACGGGTCAGAGCCGATGACCTCCTCGGCAATCACGAACGCTTGCGCGATGCCTTCTGGTTCCTGCTGGACCAGATAGGTAAAAGACACGCCGAACCGGCTTCCATCGCCTAGCAGCCGCTCGAAGATCTCGCGGTCATGCGGCGTGGTAATGATGACGATGTCGCGGATACCCGCCAGCATCAGCACGCTGATCGGGTAGAAAATCATCGGCTTGTCGAAAACAGGCAATAGCTGTTTCGACGCGGCCATTGTCATCGGATAAAGCCGGGACCCGGTACCGCCGGCGAGGACTATGCCTTTCATTCGGGGCTCCCTGAAACTCTTCTGGATTCCGGCCTCTATGGCCCTCAACGCTTTCATCAGTCTATGACAGCGGGCTTAATTCATCGTCAAGCTGGCGTCAGCGGTGCCATTTGGGTATCAGGCGATCACCTCATTATGACAGGCGTAGTATGAAATTTCTGGTCACAGGCGGCGCGGGCTTTATTGGATCGGCGGTTTGCAGGCATCTGGTCGGCGACCTTGGCCATCACGTCGTCAACTTGGACAAGCTCACCTATGCAGCCAACCTCGGATCGCTGAAGCCGATCGACAGCGCCGAAACCTACACCTTTGTCAAAGGCGATATCTGCGATGAAGAGCTCGTCTACAGCCTCCTGAAGGACCATGAGATCGACGCCGTCATTCACTTGGCCGCTGAGAGCCATGTCGACCGCTCGATCACCGGTCCGGACACATTCATCCAGACCAATATCGTTGGCACCTGCGCCATGCTTCAGGCCAGCCGGCGTTATTGGGAAAACGATCTCGGCCAGTCAGAAGACTTCCGGTTCCTGCACGTCTCGACCGATGAGGTGTATGGCGACCTTCCGCTCGACGAAGGCATCTTCACTGAGAGCTCGCGTTACGAGCCCAGTTCCCCCTATGCCGCGTCGAAAGCGTCTTCAGACCATCTGGCCCGCGCCTGGGGGCGCACTTATGGATTGCCGGTCATCGTTACCAACTGCTCGAATAATTTCGGCCCCTATCACTTCCCGGAAAAGCTGATCCCGCTCGTTATCCTTAATGCGCTCGCGATGAAGCCGCTGCCCGTCTACGGAAAGGGCGAGAATGTGCGTGACTGGCTCTATGTGGAAGATCATGCACGCGCGCTGGCAACGGCTGCGATGCGCGGCACGCCCGGCGAAACCTACAATATCGGCAGCAACTCCGAACGCACCAATCTAGGCGTCGTCGAAGCGATCTGCGACCTGCTGGACGAACGAAGGCCTCACAATAAATCCCGGCGTGACCTCATCGAGTTCGTTACCGACCGGCCAGGCCATGATCTTCGCTATGCAATCGATGCCACAAAGATCCGGGAAGAGCTCGCCTGGACCCCCTCCGTCTCATTCGAGGAAGGGCTCGCCCAGACAATAGACTGGTACATCGACAATGAATGGTGGTGGAAACCGCTACTCAGCCGGTAGTATATTGCTTCACCTCTAACCTTTTTCTCAGATTGGGTTGCGCGCGCTTGGCCTACTTTTTCTACCACATCCCGAAAACCGCAGGCACCAGCGCGAAACGCGTGCTCGAGCAATGGTTCACCCTGGCGACAGACGCATCCCTTGAGGCTGGCAAGTTACCAGCAGATGTCGCGCCCGATGATCTCTGCATAACCGGACATTTCGGCGGCAAGCTTGTCGCCAATAATGTCTCGCTGATCGTGCGGCACCCGGCCGTTCCCAAAAATCCGGCTGCGAAGGTCATCACTTTTGTGCGCGATCCCGTAGAGCAGCTCATCTCTTACTATTATCATCAGCGCGCGGACGGGAAGACATCTGCATCGCTCATCGAGTTTGCAAAACGACCATTTGAGTTTCGTCTTTCAGAAGCTCTCCAAATCTCCAGTATCGCCGATATAGAGCCAAGGCTCTCGAGTTTCTTCTTCGTCGGATTGTCCGATGACCTTCAAGGCTCAATGGACGTCCTCGCCGACAAACTAGCCAAGCCGCGTATTGATGTCCCGCGCAGCCGGGTCGGCAAACGAGACGGGCAAGTCCAAACGCTGGCACCGCACGATCTGGCAGCCATCGAGGAAATGTTTGAGCTCGACCGCCATATTTACCAGCGTGTTCAGGACGCCATGCGAGGCGAAAAGCCGCTCATCTGGAACGGCGAACGTCAATTCGCCGATCTGGTGGACACACGGTCTGCCACTGGAGACACGAAGTTAGCGGGCGCTGACGGCGATCGTACGGCCAAGATCGAAACATTTGAAATTTGTGCAGCCGGTCGGCGGGTTGAAGCGCCGGTCGACTGCGACACGGCGCTCACACTCGAATTGAAATTCACTGTTCATGATGAAACGAAACGCGTGCAGCCCGCTTTCAAGGTTTTCTGGAACAAGCAGACAGCATTCACGGTCGCCTATACGCACGATGAACGCGACCTTGGGTTCGCCAGGGGCACGCATCTGGTATCGGCAACGATCCCGCCGAATCTTCTCAATCTGGGTCGGTATGAATTCGAAGCATCGCTGAATGATCCCTATCCGGTCCAGCGCTGGGATTTGACCTCAGAGCTTGTATCTGTGGAGGTCGCCGCGCCTGCTGACGCCAGGGCGACCGCCGCCGGCGACTGGCAATCGCCTTTTCCGGGCCCTGTGCGCCCTCTACTGACCTGGAAAAAGCACACAAACCCGGAATAAAAGCGGACTTTGTGGGCGAAGCTGTTGAGCGTCCCTTAGCCCTTCGCTAATGGAAGTTTAGCCAAGGGGACGATCTTGGACCCAAAAAGAGTAATTCACGGGACTGATTCATGACATCGAAGAATAAAACGGCGCTGGTAACCGGCGTGACCGGACAGGACGGCGCCTACCTCGTCGAGCTTCTGCTTGAGAAGGGTTACACTGTTCATGGCGTGAAGCGTCGGTCGTCTTCGTTCAATACGGGCCGGATCGAGCACCTTTACCAGGACCCGCATGTCGATGACCCGCGCCTGATCCTGCACTATGGCGACATGACCGATTCCACGAACCTCATCCGGATCGTGCAGGAATCCCAGCCTGACGAGATCTATAACCTCGCCGCCCAAAGCCACGTTCAGGTGTCTTTCGAGACCCCGGAATACACCGCGAATGCCGACGCCGTTGGCGCGCTTCGCCTGCTCGAAGCGATCCGCATTCTTGGCCTCGAGAAAAAGACCCGTTTCTATCAAGCGTCTACGTCAGAGCTTTACGGCCTCGTTCAGGAAGTGCCGCAGAGCGAGACCACGCCTTTCTATCCGCGCAGCCCGTATGCCGCCGCAAAGCTCTACGCTTACTGGATCGTCGTGAACTACCGCGAGGCCTATGGCATGCACGCCTCCAACGGCATCCTCTTCAACCATGAGAGCCCCCTGCGCGGCGAAACCTTCGTGACCCGCAAGATCACGCGCGCCGCGGCCGCCATCAAGCTTGGCCGCCAGGAAAAACTCTTCCTCGGCAATCTCGACGCCCAGCGTGACTGGGGCCATGCGCGTGAATATGTCCGCGGCATGTGGCTGATGATGCAGCAGGACGAGGCCGACGATTACGTGCTCGCCACCGGTGAGACGACCCATGTCCGCCAGTTCGTCGAGTGGGCCTTCGAAGATGTCGGCATCAAGCTCGAATGGAAGGGCAAGGGCGTCGACGAAAAGGGCTATTGCGCCGAAACCGGCAAATGCCTCATCGAGGTGGACCCGCGCTATTTCCGACCGACCGAGGTCGAGCTCCTGCTCGGCGATCCGGCCAAGGCGAAGAAGGTACTCGGCTGGAGCCATGAAACCTCGCCGCGCGACCTTGCCCGCGAGATGGTCCAGTCGGATCTCCAAGTGATGCAGAAAGACCCCATCTGGAAGGGCGCCTGAGCATGTTTGACCTCTCTGGAAAGCGGGTCTGGGTTGCCGGCCATCGCGGGATGGTGGGCTCGGCAACCGTGCGCCGTCTGGAGCAGGAAAATTGCGAGGTCATCATCGCTGGCCGCGACAAGGCAAATTTCATCCGTCAGGAGGAGACCGAAAAGCTGCTGGCCGAGATGAAGCCGGACGCCATTGTCGTGGCAGCCGCCAAGGTCGGCGGCATTCTCGCCAATGACACCTATCCGGCAGATTTTCTCTACGACAACCTCATGATCGAGGCGAACATCATCAATGCGGCCCACAAACAGGATGTGAACCGCATCCTGTTTCTTGGCTCCAGTTGCATCTACCCGAAGTTCGCCGACCAGCCGATCGTCGAGGAGAGCCTGCTGACCGGTCCGCTCGAGCCGACGAATGAGTGGTATGCAATTGCCAAGATTGCCGGCATCAAGCTCGCCCAGGCCTATCGCAGGCAGTATGAGCGCGACTATATCTCGGCCATGCCGACCAATCTCTACGGCCCCGGCGACAATTTTGACCTCAAATCCAGCCACGTCCTGCCAGCCCTCATCCGCAAGGCGCATGAGGCCAAGAAGGACGGCGCAAGCCAGATCGAGATCTGGGGCACAGGCACGCCGCGGCGCGAATTCCTGCATTGCGATGACTGCGCCGACGCGCTCGTCTTCCTGCTGAAAAACTATTCCGGCTATGAGCACGTCAATGTCGGCTCTGGCACCGATGTGACCATCCTTGAGCTTATGGAAATGGTGGCCGATGTGGTCGGTTTCAAAGGCGAGATCGTGCGGGACGAAAGCAAGCCTGACGGGACACCCCGCAAGCTGATGTCTGCGGCACGCCTGCGCGATATGGGCTGGGAGCCGTCCATCAGCCTCCGCGACGGGATTGCGTCGACCTATCAATGGTATCTCGACAACGTCGCATAAAAAACGGCGCCTCCGGCGCCGTTTTTCTATTCAATTCCTGCAAATAACGTCGCCAGACGGCTTATCCAGACTTTGGGTGCGCGAGCAGTGCGTCCATGAACTCATCCGGGTTCTCGATCTTGATGTTCTCGGTCCGGCAGCGTTCTGGCTCATGGTCGCCCGGCCAGAGCTTCGAGCCGAGATGCGTGGGCATGTTGTATTCCATGCAGAGCAACAGACGCTTTCTTTCGCCCGGCCGGCCACCGCCATGCAGGCAGCGACATGTATCGGCAAAAACAGCTGTTCCGGCTGGCCCATGATACTCGTTGATCAGCCCCTCATCGAGAACGGCATCGTCCTGACGGTCCAGAATGAAGTCCGGCCGCTCGAAAAGGAATTCGCATTCCTTGGCTGGCGCCGCCATGAACGGACCCGATGTCTCATCGACATCGGTCAGGTAAAGGAAAATCTTCAGCTGCGAGCGATCCTCAGGGTCGAAATGAAGCCGCTGAGAGGACTTGCGATGAAACTCCTTGTTCTGGGCCAGCGTCACGCCGAACCCGGTCATGATTGGCAGCATGCCGAAGTACCGAATGACAGGTGCCAGGAGAAGCGGGCTGGTTGCGAGCTTGAAGAGCGAACTGTCGGCCCCGAACGGCTTTCCTGCAGAGCCCACATATTGAAGGCTATCCTTGGATGGAAGCTCTTTGCCTGAGGCGATCACCTCATTGTACTTGCCCATCGCCTCGGCAATCACTTCCTGAACCAGCGGATGTTCGCTGAGATTGATCGAGATGTTGGCGACATCCTTTGGAACGTCGAAATCGCGCGTTTCGGGCGCCAGCTCTTTTTCTTCCAGATAGCGCCGCCCAAGCATCCGGCGCCGCGCGATGTCGTCTGCCTTCAGATAGCTCGCGAGCTCCTGATACTGCTTGCGCTGCTTCATGCTGCCTTGCGTGATAACGAAAGACCGCTCGAACATTGCAGCAGAGCGCGAGACAGCCATGAACTGCTCGGCTTTCTTACGCCAGAAATCGCGCTCCCCCAGGAGCTTGTCGACATTCACTTCCGGTTTCACGTCCAACATGATTAAAGTCCCTGCCTCAATTTTGCCTAAAAATGCCTCTCGCAATAAACATGTCAACTACGTAACAGTAGCTATAGGTTGCTCTGTTACGATATTTGCGGCTAGACGACCCGCACTCGTGTTTCTCCAAAGGCCCCCCATGTCGCTTGAAAATTCAGCGCGCATCACAGATGCGTTCACCCGGATCGCCCACAAAAACATTCCCGCGGGAAGCTTCATTAATATCGGGTCCGGGCGCGGGGATGATCTCAATTTTTTCAAGAACTTCTGGCCGAAGATGCGCACCCTCCTCATCGACATGGACCCACGTTTTGTCGACGGCTGGAAACGCTTGGCAAAAGAGTTTCCGGGGACGGAGCACATCGTCTGCGGTGCCGCGGCCGAAGATGGGGAAGGCCAGTTCGAGAAGTCGAATGATGTCGGCGGCGCAATTTCAAAGGCGCCGAAAGGCGCTGACGCTCATACGGTTCAACTGCGAAGTGTCGACTCCCTGGTTAAGGAGTTTGCCCTTCCGCCCCCCTATTTCCTTAAATTCGACACCCATGGCGTTGAACTTGAAATTCTCGAAGGCGCAAAGGAAACCCTGGCGCAAACCAGTCTCATCATGACAGAGGCCTATAATTTCAAGCTCGATTTCGTTGACGGCAAGAACCTCACCTTCGACGAGATGTGCCAGCATATGCGGACACTTGGTTTTAGATGTGTCGACCTTTGCGAGCCGCTCTACAGGCCGGGCGATCTTGCCCTGTGGCAGGTTCATCTGATCTTCATTCGCGATGACCACAGAGCCTTCCTCAGCAACTCCTACCTTTGGGATACCAAGAAGAAGATCTGAACATTCAGGAATGTGGACAGAACTAGAGGGCGGCCAGGACCCGATATGTCGATAATGAGCAAAGCGATTGCCAGACTTCGAAAAAGGCTCCGCCCCGTCAAGGCGCTATACCGGCGGCTGACTAGCCAGCCTGATCAAACACCAACCAGACCTCCGCCACCCGTGTCGGAGCGCATTACGGATGCACTCGCCCGACTGAGAGAGCGTAATCTCGAAATTGGCTCGTTCATCAATATCGGCTCCGGACGAGGCGACGACCTTGAGTTCTTCCGCCGCCTATGGCCCCAGATGCAGACCTTGCTGATCGATATGGATCCTCGATTTGTCGAGGGCTGGAAAGACCTGGCCAGACAGTATCCCGGCACCAAGTATATTGTCGCTGGAGCAGCCGCAGAAAATGGAGAAGGGCATTTCAGCAAGTCGAACGATGTCGGAGGGGCCATCTCCAGATCCCCGCACGCTGAGAACTCCCATTCCACGCCTTTGCGCAAGGTCGATACCCTCGTCGATCACTTCAATCTTCCCGGGCCATATTTCATGAAGTTCGACACTCACGGCGTCGAACTGGACATCTTCAAGGGTGCCCACGAAACGCTGCAAGACACGCAGCTCATCATCATCGAGGCATACAATTTCAAACTGGAGTTTGTGGACCGCAATAATCTGACCTTTGATGAGATGTGTCTCTACATGCGCGAACATGGATTCAGGTGCGTGGACTTTTGCGAACCGCTTTACCGGCCCGGCGACCTGACACTCTGGCAAATCCATCTGGTCTTCATTCGCGACGATCATCCGGTTTTCCAGAAGAATAGTTACGCGTGAACATAAGGCTGTCCCGCCGGACTGGGTCTCAGTTAGCCGCAGAATAACCAGATCTATTCTGGATAGGAATCAGTGTTGTTTGGCAGCACGAACGGTTCCGTTTGTACGTCCAAGAAGATATGTGGAATGCTTCCAAGCACGCCGGGAGGCCCGAAATGGGACTGGTCAGCAAACTTATCGACAAGGCCCGCGACTGGCTGACCCCCGCGCTGGCGACGGGTGAAGCGCCAGATGAGGGGCCAGCGTGCCCGGACGAGCTGGCAGCGCCGACGCTCAGTCCTGAAGCACAGGCATTTCTCCCCGATCTACCCAAAAATCCGGTCCGCCCAGGCAAGCAGCTCCAGGGATCGCCTCTCGAGCGCAATAAGTGTCTCGATACGCGCCCCGAAGTCAGCGTCGTCCTCGGCACGTTAAATCGCCGCAAATTGCTTGAAAAATGCATTGCCTCCGTCCGCGAGGAACTTGAAGGCATCCAAGGTGAAATTATCGTTATTGATGGCGGCTCCGAAGACCGCACCTCCGAATGGCTGGTAAAGCAAAAAGACCTCATCACCATTCTTCAGCATAATCGGTACAAAAAGGGCCGGACCTCCATGCGCCGGCGCAGCTGGGGCGGCTTCATGAATATGGGCTTCCGCGCGGCATCGGCCGATTACATCCTGATGATCTCGGATGATTGCTTGCTCATGCCTGGCGCGATCAGCAATGGCATTCGACGGATCGAAGCGGCGAAAGCGGCCGGCGTACCAGTCGGTGCATGCGCATTCTATTTCCGGGACTGGCCGAAGGAAGATCGCTACTACGTTCAGCGCACAATAGGCGGCAATCTGATGCTCAATCACGGCATCTATACGCGTGAGGCGCTGGAGGCCGTAAACTTCGCGAATGAAGACGACTATGTGTTTTACAAATCGGACACCGACCTGTCGCTGAAGATATGGAGAGCGGGATTTTCAATAATAGACTCACCTGAATCCATATGTGAGCACTATGTCGGGATCGAGGAAGAATTGCGGGCCGGGAATACCGCTCTCATGGAATACGATCGCGCTCAGATGCGGCAGTTCTGGCCCGAACTCGTGAAACGGGAAGCTGTCGCAAAAATGGGCAAAGTCTACCTTGACCAGGCCCCCGGTTCCGAAGCCGACAAGGCGTGGGGTCGCCTCTACCGACAGGAAGAGCGCACCCTGAAATCTTCGAGAAAATCCGCCCCCAAGAAGCAGAAGACCATGTCGGGAACGGGTAGCATACAGAAGTCGTCGACCGATTAGAGACGAGATAAAGCTGGCAACATGGTCTTCACCAGCTATGACCGTGCTTCGGCATCCGGCTGGAAAGAGCTGGGGCAACGGGGGAATAACAAAATGGCGAAAGTTAACTCGACCGCCAGCAAGACTCCGCTGAAGTTTCTTATTCCGTATGCCGCCAGCAAAAACGTCGCGGCAAACCTCAGCCAGGCCGTGCGCGACCGCTCAATTTTGCCTAAGTAATACTGGCGCCAGATATCATTGCTAAAGTAGAAAAACGAAATGTCGCAAACCAATCAGGCCAAAAAGCCCAAGCGCACAAACAGCAAAACGACCGTCGGCCAAGCCGCTGTCAGATCCGCTTCAGACCCGCGTGCCGGTTATGCTTTGGCCGGACCACCGCCCGAACCGAATCTGAGCGCCCTGTTCGACGTTCTGTCCTCAATAGACGAACGGGAGTCGCGCATTGAGCTCAGCCAGCTCATTCGAACGCGGCTTCGTGACATTTACCCCGCAGGCTCTGGAAAGTTAGGCACGGCACATCTTCAGAACGACCTGCATTTCGATGTCGATCTTGGTGATTTGTTCGGCGCTGAGTTCTTTGTCGGGAACATGAATGAGACCGACGTGTTGAACGCGCTGACGGCAACCCTGCCCGCCGATGCACGCACTGTTGATGTTGGCGCGAATTTCGGCCTCTTCGGCGTCCATGCCGCTCATGTTGCCCCCGAAGGCAAGGTGGTCGCGCTCGAGCCTCTGCCCTCCGCCTTTGATCTCCTTGAGAAAAATATCGATCAGAACGGACTCTCTGCCCGCGTAGAGGCTATCAATGCCGCCGTCTCAAACCGCGGTGGCAAGGCGAAATTTTTCGTGGCAACTGACGGCGCCTTTAGCGGGCTTCGCGACACGGGCCGCTCGCCTCTTCTCGATACGGTAAATGTCTCCAAGATCGCGCTCGATAAATGCGCGCCTGTTCAGGCGCTCGACCGGATCGATTTCCTGAAAATTGATACTGAAGGTCATGAAGCAGGCGTGCTCGCAGGCGCAAAGGACACACTGGGCCGATCACCGGAAGCCTTTGTGATGCTTGAATACAGTCACAAAAACCTGACGGACGCGTCTCGGGTCGATTTGCTTGGCGAACTCAACAGCCTCATGGACGCCGGGTTTTCGGCCGTCGCTTACGATGATGACCGCAAGGTCAAACCCCTTTCGAGGGCAGAGGACATCTCAGAAGATACTGCCGGAACCATCTTTCTGACCGGTCCGAAATGTCGCTGGTCTGAGCGGTTTTTCGAGGCCCTGCGCAGCGAGATAAAGGCGTCTATCCCGTCGGAGGCCGACCGCTCCGCCCTGCTCATTCTCTCCGAATTTTCAAAGGTCCGCTCCCAGCTGGCAGCGATTGAAGTGCTCAATGTCGACTTCCCCGTCGATGAGATGGGCACACCCCTGCCCAAAAGAATATCCCGCACTTTCGCCAGAATGCGCACGGACCTTGAGCGCGCCGAAACCGCCCGGGACCGTTTGAGCCACCAAGCCGTTGCTGCCGAAGAAAGGATTGCGGCCCACCGCGACCATGCCAAATCCGTCCAGAAGAAGCTCGACGAACGTACCGCGGCATTCGATGCCAAGACCGAGGCATTCCAAGCCAAGATAGCTGAGCTTGGGAATACCCTGAAGGAGCGGACCGAAGCCCTCAACTCCAAGGTAGAGGCGTTCCAGGCCGAGCTGGAGAAACAGCAACTGCGTACGGAACACGCCAAGCATGCCTTGGAAGCGGTGGAAGCCGACCGCGAGAGCCTGAAAGCCAATGCGGCCGTTCTTGAAGAGCGCCTGAAAGCTTTCCGCGACCATGCCAGTTCCCTTCAGGAAAAACTGGATGTGCGTACCGACGCCTGGGTCAAAACGGTTGCCTCGCTCAAATCGGAGCTTGCAGCCCACGCGGAAGCTAAGGCCCACCTCGAAACAAGCCGACAGCTTCGCGCTGAGCTACGCCAGGAGCTCGAAACATCAGCCGTTGAGAAAGCCGCACTGCAGGCGGAAATCGAGATGCTTCGCAGTGACCGCAACGCAATGAGCGCGGAGATTGATGAGCAGCGCAGCATGATCCGCGCACTGCAACAGCTGGATTCGCTTCACGCGCTTGGGCTTGGCAAGCATTTACCGCGCAGGCGCGGTGCCTAGTCTGCGCGCGCCCTATGCGCTGACTTCGTCTCAGTCCGGCGGCGAAGACGCGAATGCCTGAAACGGTCCAGCGGGCGCTCGATCGCGTAGACAAGCGCAAGACTGATCAGGATGGTAAGACCCGTCCCGAGCAGCGCCTGTCCTTCAGCAAAGAGCTCGCCTGCGATCACGAACGCCAAGAGGTGGGCGACATAGATCGGATAGGAAATGTCTCCCAGTGCCCGGTCGAAGCGATTGTCCTTCACCAGTGCAAAGACCGGCCCCACACTCACCGTCACCAGTCCCAGCAGCAAGAAGCGCGTGACTTCCCTTCCGAATGGGCTGGCATCCAGAGCGACGATCACCACCACCGTGAGGACCAGCAAGCCTAGTCCAAGCTTCTTCATCCAGGGCGCATCGAGCCTGTGGCGTAGCAGTTTCCAGGAAAGAGACCCTGCCAGAAACATGAACAGGATCGAGGGAAAGAAGCGGTGCGTCCAGGGATCAGCGGGCAAGGCCGTCATGGACAGCGCGAGGAACACGCCAAACGATGCTGCAAATGCCGCCGCTGTACGCCAGCCTCGAACGAGCAGGAAAGGCGCCAGCGCGTAGAAATATATTTCAAGCCCCAGCGACCAGCCCTGCGGGACCAGAAGGAGCTGATAGACCGGCACCGCGGACTCCAGAAAATTCGTCGTCAGGCTCAGGGTTTCCCCGTCAAAAGACAGAAAAAGTGCCGCATCCAGCAGCACAATACCGAGATTGGACACGATCATGTACGCCTTGGTCCAGAAATCGCCGGCCATGAACACCGCGCCAAGCTCATCCATGGGCAGCGTAAAGCGGCTATGCGCGCCGGTGGCGAGGCCCACGATCAATGTAAGGACCAGAATACAGAAGTAGGTCGGGAATAGCCGCAGGTACCTGTTGGTATAGAACAGCTTGAGGCGCCCGGCATACCGGTCCTGCAGGACGAGCGCCATATAGAAGCCGGATATGATGAAGAAGGCCTCGACCGCCGCGGAGCCTGAGCCCATCCGGTAGCCAAGCACACCGCCATAGTGGTCAACTACGACCGTCATCGCCAGTAGAAATCTGATTAGCCCCACCCAGTTGCCCCTACATCGCTAAAAAACCACCATCGATACGGAAGTCGGCGCCATTGGCGTAGGTCGAGGCGTCTGACATCAGGAAAGCCGTTGGGCCGACATAGTCCTCAGCCAGCGCCATACCGCGCAGCCGGTCATAGTCCCCGCCCCGGCGCAGCGGCACTTTCTTCTCGTAATTGTCGAGGAATTCAGCGTCCTGATTGTTGAACACGCCGGCAAATGTCAGCGTATTCGTGCGCACGCCTTTCGGCCCCCAATAGACCGCCAGATAACGTGTGAGGTTGTAAAGCGCTGACTTCGACGCGCTATAGGCCACGGGCTTGTAGAAGGTCTCGCCCCGGTCGCGGCGGTACTGGTAGAGCGACTGGTCAGGCGACACCGTCCCATAGATGGAGGCGACGTTGGCGATAGAGCCCTTGCCCGCATCGGCCATGGCCTTGCCGAACACCTGGCAGCACTGGAAAACGCCCTTCACGTTGACGTCCATGATCCGCTCCCATGAGGCGGCAGGATAGTCTTCGAAAGGGCCATTCTCTGCTGCTGTCGAGTTTGGCGGGCTGTCCAGCGCGGCATTATTGACGAGGCCCGACGGCGTGCCGAAATGGCTTTCAATTCCAGCCAGCGCTGCCTCCAGTGAAGACCGGTCCGTCACGTCGGCCTTGAACGCCTTGATCGTGTCTTCGCCCGGCCCGTCCGGAAACGCCTTCGCCGTGCCCTCTTCGCTTGCATGCGGCTCCACAATGGCAACCTTCGCGCCGCAGCCGACAAGCCCGCTGGTCATCGCCCGGCCGATCTGGCCATAGCCGCCGGTGACCACGATCACGCGCCCATCAAGTCCGAAAAGTCTGTCCAGCATCTCGTCTATTCCTTGTTACCTGATCGTGCCTCGGCAATCGCATCGCAGGCTTCCCGCACCGCGCCATCGCCGCCAAGGCGGTTTGTCCTGAATGTCTCGATTGCGTCCAGCACGGGATGGGAATCGCTCACCGATATCGGCAGCCTCACCCGCTCAAGCACGCCGCGATCATTGGTGTCATTGCCGATGAAAGCCGCCTGCGCAAAGCTGAGGCCGCGCTCTTCCAGCACTTTGGTGAACGCGGCCACCTTGTCTGGAATATTCTGCTGGCAGTCGATCTTGAGTTTCTTTGCGCGCGCCGTGACGACCGGGTTTTCTTCGGTCGACATGATAAAGCAATAAACGCCCGTCGCTGCGGCTGCCCGCAGGCCATATCCTTCAAGGCGCGAGCAGACGACGGCTTCACGCCCATCCTCGAACACATAGACCTTGTTGTCCGTCATCACGCCATCAAAATCGATCCCGAGGATTTCAACATCGCGCGCCCGCGCGGCAAATTCCGGATCGTCCAGCGACCTGATCATAACCCCTCCCCGGCGCGCATCGGCGCAGTCTCATGTATCGTCTCAAATGGCGCGCCCGCAAGGATGCCGTCGCAAATCGCGTCCATGTTCGGGTCGGCGCCCGGACGAGACAGCGCGAAGGCGTCCTTGGTCAGCTGCGTCAGCGGCCAGCCCGCCTCTCCATCCAGCGCCTTCAGCGGGACGCAGCGCCGGAAATAGAAGTGGTAGATATACAGCCGGGCATTCTCGATCTCGGTCGCGGTCAGCGGCTCGAATGTGCCAGGGCTTTCCAGAAGGCTGAAATAGGACGCACGGTCATACGCGTCGCGCCCGAACCCCTTGCCGCGGATCCACGCGTCCCCCGCCACCACCACAGGCATGCCGCGCGCCGCTAGCTCCATGCCAAGCTTTGTGTTGAAGATCAGCGCGCCCTTGGAAAGCTGCGCAATCGAATAGGTGTTGATGTCATTTTCCGGTGAGACAAGGCGCACATTCGCAGGCATCTCAGGGAACGCCTTTCGCAATGCATCGTCCAGGCGGTCGGACGCGCGCGGGCTGTTCATCACCTCGCCCGGATGACAGCGAACGACCAACTGGCGGTTAGGATGGTCTGCAAACCAGGAGACGGTATCGATCGCCCATTCGATCATGTGGCCATAGGCCGACTGGGCATAATTCAGCCGTGCATCCCAGACGACATTGGCCGCCAGGAGATACGTGTCCTTGCCCGGGTCGAGATCGAGCGCCGCATAGGTCGACTGGAGGCTTTCAGGTCCCCGCCGCTGGAAGGTGATCCAGTCCTGCGCGCCCGTTTCCCGGGAGGCGAGATAGGCATCCAGCTCCGCGTCCTCTGCCTTTGTCAGCGGGCGCTGGTTCCAGGCGCTTTCCGGCTCATCGATCATGGCGCGGTGATAGGTATCCCCATGCTGATAGATCAGCCGCCCGCGCCTGTAAGCCGGGTGCCAGGTGACAAGACGTGTGTCGGTATCGCGCGCGGCTTCTGCGAACTGGCCCTGCGGCACGTAGATGCCGTGATGGGCGAGGATCACGTCATAGGCATGTGTCTCGATCAGCCGGCGCGCGGCCGCATCCGCCAGCCAGGCGGCCGCGATGTAGCGACTGAAAATCTGCGTTTCCAGCTCTGAGCCGCCGAGATCGCCCTTGCCGAAGAAGCGCAGCGCCCCCGCATAGGCATGCATGATACGCGGGTCGTCATGCTCTGTGCTGCGATGCTGCTCCCAGCGGGCGCCAAACGCGCGCGCGGCGTCCCGGTCGTCATCGCTCAAGACATCTGAATAATACCGCACCGGCAGACCAAGCGGCGAACTCACGCGGTGCGCCGCCTTGATGCAGGCGCCGCAGAAATCAGGCTTGGGCCCTCGTTTGGCAATACGCGGCAGGCTTGGCGCCAGCGTATGCTCGATGACCTGACAGGCAGGCAGACCATCGCAATAGACGATCTCAGCCTGTGCTCCGCGCAGGGTCAGCGCGGTGGCCATCAGCGTATCGACTGTGTTCGCAGTAAAGTGCAGGCCGAGGCTTGTGACGATGGCCACCCGCGGCCCATTTGCGTCGCCGCGCGCCTTCGCCCACTCATCCTCGTGCCCGGAAAGCAGTTCGCGCCAGTCGGGATAAACTCCCGCCTGGCGCGTCAGCCGTTCCAGTCGCCAGCGCCGGATCGGCGCATAAGCTTCAGATTGCCTTACGGCCGTGCGTATGTCGCTGAACAGCGATCCCACACCCTCTCACCAATCAGGCTTCGAGGGCTTCGAGGGCTTCGTTCGCAGAGGCTTCCGTGAGGCCAACATCTTCGAAGGTGAAGGCCTGGTCTTCGGCAACCGCTTTGGTCAGTGTCTGGCCGATGAACACGTCCTGGAAGTAAGGCGCGATACCGTCGCCTGGCGACTTCAGGGCGATGTCGGCTTCTGTGATCGTGTGACCGGCTGGCAGGTCGCTCGCCGCGCAAAGCTTCTTGCCCATCTTGATTAGCGGCGCGTGTTCGGACGCATAGGTCCGCTTCACGCCGTCGCCCAGGGCGGTCTTGGCACGTTGAAGGTCGCGAACAAGGCGGCGAAGGCCGTTTGGCTCCAGCGAGAAGGCCTGATCGGTACCTTTCCAGGCACGGTTCAACGTGAAGTGCTTTTCCAGGGCACGCGCGCCGCACATATAGCCAAGCATGGCCATGGCGATGCCGCTGTCATGGCTGGAGAAACCGATTGGAATGTTCGGGAATTTCTCGCGATATGTTTCAATGACGCGGATGTTCAGCTCTTCGAAGGTCGGCGGATAGCCCGATGTGCACTGCATGATACAGATCTGCGGGTTGATCGGCATGATCGCATCATAGACGCGCTGGACATCTTCGAGCGACGCACCGCCTGTCGAGATGAACATCGGCTTGCCGAACTTGGCGACATATTTGATCAGCGGCAGCGTTTTCAGGTCGCCAGACGCAATCTTGTAAGCTGGCATGTCGAGGTCTTCGAGGAAGTCCGCGCTCTTATAGTCCCAGGCGGTCGAGAACAGCGTAATGCCGATTTTCTTGGCATGGTCGCGAAGCTCAACCCACTCATCACGGCTGAATTCCAGCATCTCGCGGTGTGCGCCATAGGTGGCCGCGTAAGCGTTCTCGGAATTGTAGGGCTCGTCATAGTACGCCTTGGTGTAAAGCGAGCGATTGTCACGCTTCTGAAGCTTTACCGAGTGGGCACCCGCCGCCTTTGCAGCGTCGAAGAGGTCCTTGCACTTCTGGACGTCACCTTCGTGGTTCTGACCGATCTCGGCGATGACATACATCTCGCTGTCATCATTAATAGTAATTCCGTCGACGACCAGTTCACGGTTAGCCATGACCATACCCTCATTCTCTCCCGAAAGCCTTCATGGCCTCCGCCTGCTAAGTTCGCGGGAAGGGCTAGCCCGTTTCATGGGCGTTTTCAATCGACCAATCATGAATAAGACAGCAAGTTCTGACCTCAGATTGTAGATCGGGTGGAGACATCCCTCCAGACGCTGCCATCACTATAGGCTAGCGTCGCGCCAGCCGGTGCGTCGGCAACGTAAATCATGGCCCCCGACCCCGCCTCTGCCGCCGCTGGAATGTCGGTTAACGCGAAGGCTCCAACCCGCACGGCGCCGGCAACGTCCAGGGCAGCGGTCGGGGTCGTTGTCCCTATACCCACACGCCCTGATGAAGTTAACCGCATCCGCTCTGCGAGACCGCCAGCCCCGGTCCAGAACCCCATCGCCATGGGAACATCATCCGCCGCAACAGGGCCATCGACGATTGCGTTGACCAGCGCCCGCTGAGCCCAGTCACCCGCCGCAGATCGCCCGCGAAAAGAGAACCCGCCGCACCAGTCGCCCTCTTCCACCGCGAGCGGGGCGGCAAGACTTCCGCGCGCCCGGCGCTGAATCGAGAAGGACGAATAGGTCGCCGCGTCGGCATATGTATCGAGATAGGCGGTGGCGAAATACCCGTCACGCGTCACGCTCAAGGTCGGCTGTTCATTGGTGGCAACGCTCTGGTCCAAAACAGAGAACCGTCCGGCTGGCGAACCGCCCACCCCGACATTGGTTGAGGCTGTGTCGACAGAAAGCGCCGTGCTGAACAGGGTACCATCGCTGCTCGTGCGAAGTTCGAACCCACCATTCTCGACCAGTCCGAACTCGGCCTCGCCTGTAAAGCCCGTCTGGAAGACAACCGATGCGACCTTGGTCGCGCTTGCCCGGTTGATCAGCTTGCGGGCATCACCGGTTCCCGGTGTCACGTCATCATGGGTCAGAAGTTCGGCATCGCTGCAGACGGTCAGCCGGTTCGTCGTGTCGGCTGCGCTATTGATACCCAGCGTCTCGAATGGGCCGCCGCCCGCTTCCTGAAGGGCCTCCCAGCCGCTCTCTGTCAGCACGAAAAGAGACGCCTCGTCCTCTATCCAGGCGAGCCAGCCCTCACGCGGCGCAATCTCGAACCAGGCCCCATCCTGAAAGCTCGCGACCGCGCCAGTTTGAAATCCAGCCCAGTGCGTTCCGGTCTTGCTGTCCGGCAGGATATAGGAGGTTGCGGGGGCCGGACTTTCGGGCTCAGCGACGATCGTCTGGCTGACCACGCTGAGCTGCACGACCGCATCAAGCCGCCGCAGGCTTTCGTTCAGGGTGACGTGTTTCATTGCCTGATTGGCAGCAAGATAGGAAAGGCCGATGCGCGGGGTCTGGTCCATGGATGGCTCCGGAATGACTGAGACCGCAAACCTAGCCCCGACGGGCATCCGGTCGGACGCTTCAGTCCATGGCGCCGATCATCTGCGCGGCGCGCCTGGCAAAACCGGGAAGGTCACTGGCGGACAGCGCCTCGTCCGTCCCCGCCTGCGACCAGCCTTCGGCAAGGTCTGCCGCGAGGCTTTCAAGCGCCGGCATATCGCCCGTCAGACCCTTGAAAACTGCCCCAAACAGCACCAACCGCCCCGCTAGCGACAGGTGAACCCCGTCCACCTGGAAGAGAGCCGCCTCGCCGAACTCAAGGCCAAGTTCGCGCATCAGGCGAGCAAAATCGAAACACGGAACGCGTCGTTCGCGAGCGACCGACTTCACAACATCATTGGGGCTCCGCCCCTCGTCCAGAACCGGCCTTGACCAGTCGAAGCGTTCCACCACCACTGAGGAGGTCGCCGAGGTCAGAACAAGCCCCCTTGCCGACTGGTCAGAAAGCCGGTCGAGCCGGGCTGAGGCCAAGGCCGAAAGTGTCCTCGCAGTGGAGGGCCGGGGCCCGCTATCCTGCATTGCGAAGCGGATATCCTCGCGCTCCCCGATCAGGTCGAAAAGCGCATCGACCGCATCGCCGTCATCTGCTGACCCGGCATGGAGCGCAAAAAGCCCCTTCCCGGAGGTCTCGAAAAGTCGGTTCAAACCCAGTTCGGGAAAAAGAACCGGCAGAAACACCGCTGGGACACCGCTGGGACACCGCCGAAATTCCACTTCGCCGGAGAAAATGCTGTCCCCAAAAAGGAGGACAGGCGTTTTGTTTCCACAGGCCGCAATCGCGGATCGCCAGTATTGTTTCCGACTGGATTTCGCCGCCGTTTCCGCTGCCAGCCATTCAGCCCGCTGGTCGCCGGCGTCGCTAGCCATCAACTATTATTGCCAGGCTCGCCAATGAGCTGGATGCTCGGCTTGCGGCCCCGATAGCGCTGGCGAAGGTGATAGTCCTTGCCCACCGTCAGCAATGGATCAAGCAAGCCGATATGCTTGGCCATCATCGTATTATAATAGTCTCGGGGAATATTCCTGAAGATCGGCGTCGATGAATTCATCGACAGGTCAAACCGCTTGGAAAGCCTTGTCCGCGCCCATTCCCAGGCCCGTTTCTTCACCCGCCAGGTCCGGCTTGGCGCGTCATATTGAGCGTAGTTCTTCTTGTAGAGATCGTGAAAACGCTCATGCTTGGCCTGAAGCTTCTTGTAGTCTTCGCTTTCCTTGTCTTCAGCCCAGTTGCGATAGTGGTGAATAGTAACGTCGCGCGTATAGACGACATCGAAGCCAAGAAAGAGCACCTTGGCAGTGAGGTCCGGGTCGATACCATAGTCCCGAAACTCTTCACTAAAGCCGCCAACGGCGCGCATTACCTTTGTCGGCAACATGCCCTGATTGACGTTCAATATGCCGATACCTGAGACCCCGCCAATATAGGGCGCCTTTACGAACGGGCCTTCCTTGTCCTTCACCTTGAGGCCGACCATGCCGATCTTCTTGTTGGCCTCAAGAATGCGCACCCCCTTGTCCAAGCCATTATCAACGATCTCATTGTCGTCGCTGACCCAGCAGACATAGGGCGTGTCGATCTTCATGAAGATGTCATTATAGGCGCGCGCCTGACCAAGCAGCTTGCCTACGAAAACTGGACGCACGCGCTCGCTCTCTACCGATTTCAGGTACTCGATCGTGCCATCGGTCGAGCCCGCATCCGTCACGTACAGAATGTAAGGCACCTTGGTTTCGCGCTGGACAGATTCGACCAGCCGCTGGACCTGGTCACAGCGATTATACGTACCGGCGACGATGGACAGGACGGCATCCGTCATTCGATTATTCCTATAGTTTTCAGGACTGTTGTGTCTTGTACCAGTCTGCGTATCGTTTCAATCCCGCCTCGAGGCTGACCTTTGGCGAAAAGCCAAGCGTATCCCGCAAATGCCCGGCGTCGGCGACGAGATGCTGCGGGTCGCCCGACCGCGCCTTGCCATTGAAGGTGAGCGGGGTCTCATACCCGGCCGCGCTGACAAGCATCGAGGCAAGATTGCGCACACGAATAGCGGTTCCGCTCCCGCCATTGAAGAGGCGAACCTTGCCGTCTCCGCGCATTGCCGACAGCGTCGCCAGGATAGCGGCGGCGTCATCGACATGCACAAAATCGCGCGTCTCCTCGCCGCTGCCCCATAGCTCCAGCGTGGTCTCGGGGTCGGCTGTCATGCGGCGCATGATGTCCCAGAGGATCTGCTTGCGCAGGCCCTCTCCATAGATCGAGAAGAGGCGCACAATCGACACATCAAGGCCGTTCATCCGCGCCTCGCCGGTGACCAGCTCCTCGCAGACATGTTTGTGCAGGCCATAAGGCGACATCGGCACGCATGGGTCGGTTTCAGAGAGGCGCGCCTTGCCCTGATTGCCATAGACCGCTGCCGAGGAGACCAGCACAAGCCGCGCCTTGGGAGCCTCCTCGCGAATGAAGTCGAGGATCTCAACCGTGCTGCCGACCGACAGGTTGAAGTCACCGCGCGGATCATCCCATGACCGGCCAACAGAGGCCCCGCCCGCCGCATGGATGATGACATCGGGCTTGCCATGCTCGGCGACCGCAGAATGGAAAAGCTGGCGCTGGATCAGGCCTTCGGCATGATGGACGCGGCCTTCGCGCACAAAAGCGCCCTGCGGCGCGCCGAGGCCCA
This sequence comes from Henriciella marina DSM 19595, assembly GCF_000376805.1. Lineage (NCBI taxonomy): Bacteria > Pseudomonadati > Pseudomonadota > Alphaproteobacteria > Hyphomonadales > Hyphomonadaceae > Henriciella > Henriciella marina. Next base: position 2,038,188 of record NZ_AQXT01000002.1, read on the forward strand.
GCGTGACCACCTTCCAGCCTTGCGACGCCATCAGCCGCGCGGTGGCCGTTCCAAGGAACCCGCCACCACCCGCGATCATCACAAGACCGGGAGAGACACTATTTTCGCCAGTAGTCGGCACGGCGCGGCTCCTCGATTTCGATGGGGGCGAAGCCTTCAATGCTGACGGCTTCGCGGCTCAGCAGCCAGAGACCCCGGCGCGGATGGCGGGTCTCGAGGTCGCGAAAATCGTCATGATCGATCGGCAGCGTACACCTATAGACATGACCGAAACCGGCCGCCCACATGCCGCGCGCCAGCGCTGCACGGCTGAGGATCATGGCCAGCGGCTGAATGCCCTGGGTCTCATTCGGATTTTCGCGCGCCACCCGGGCGATAAAGTCGGCGTCTGGAACGACCATGGTTTCCAGAAGCATCACCTTACCGGTCATCGCGCCCATCATGCGAAGGGCGCGCAGGGGATTTTCCAAGTGGTAGAGAATGCCAAAAGAAAGAGAAAAATCGCGCGGCGGCAGCGCCTCGCTCGTCGCGCAATTATCAAAATCCAGCACGCCGAACTCACATCCCGGCGCACGTTGCCGGCCTGCCTCGGCCACATCTTCCCGCCCTTCGAGCGCGAGGACATCAAGGTTCGACTGCTTGAGGCGTTTTGCGAACCAGCCTGGACCGGCGCCGAAATCATACGCGGTTTCAAGCGTCATCCCCGAAGCGCGCAGCGCTTTCAGCGCCCGGTCAGCAATCGTCCACCGGGCCTCGTTAATGGCAATGTAATTGTCGGCGTCGAACAGCGCCGTTGTACTTTCGCCTACCATCATTCGCGCTCCGTCGACCAGTCCATCCGCGGCCGCAGGCCGCCCGGGAAGTTTCGCGAATACCGGCCGCGCGCCCGTTTCAGATCATCGCCCTGCGCTTCATAGACCGAGAAGGACACGGCATTATCGACTGACTGATGACGGGTGAGAGGGTCAGCTGTCACCATCACGACCGTTACATAATGCAGGCCTTCATTCAGAAGGTTCGGCGGGATCTTGGCGACACTGCGATAGCGGCCAGGCGTGTTGATGGCGCCCGGAAAATCGTCATCGGTGAAGGCGACAACAAACATGAGGTCGCCGATCTCGTTCTTGACGTGTAGCGCAGGTTCGATCCGCATATCGGGTTTCAGCACATCATAGACGATCTCGATTGCGCTCGGATGGTCGATCTTGACCGATCGCGCCACCTGCCCGACCTCATCAAGCACCTTTGCCGAGACGAGTTCGGCGCCAGGGCCGTCATCGTCATCTGTTGCTGCAAGCACGCCAGCTGGGACCTTCTTCTTGTCCGCCTTCGAATGACCGGCCTTGTCTTCGGTCTTCTCGGCCTTCTGCGGCGCCTGATAGGTCGCCGCGACATTCATCATCTGTGCTTCATAGGCCTCTGTTACGGTCATGACGTCATCATCCATGATGACCTCGCCATGATCGAGCCAGATGCAGCGATCGCAGAAGCGGCGGATCGCGCCGGTTGAGTGCGAGACAAAGAGCAGCGTGCGGTCGTGGCCGGTAATTTCGTCCATGCGCACCAGGCATTTTTTCTGGAAGGCCGCGTCACCGACAGACAGAACTTCGTCCAGCATCAGGATGTCAGGGTCGAGATGGGCGGCCACCGAAAAGCCAAGGCGCGCGCGCATGCCCGTCGAATAGGTTTCTACCGGCTCATCGATGAAACGTCCAAGCTCCGAGAAAGCGATAATCTCCTCCATGCGGAGATCGATTTCCTTGCGCTTGAGGCCATGGAGCGCCGCATTGAGATAGATGTTCTGCTTGCCCGTCATCTTCGGATTGAAGCCGGTACCGACTTCAAGCAGGGACGTCGCGCGACCATGGATAAAGGCCTCTCCGTCGCTTGGGTTCACGACGCGCGACAGGATCTTCAGCAGGGTCGATTTGCCGGCGCCGTTGTGCCCCATGACGCCGAGCCGGTCGCCCGCGAAGACCTTGAAGCTCACATCCTTCAGCGCGTGAAAATAGTTATCCTTATAGGTGTTGCCGTCCTTGTCGGTGCGCGAAACGGGCGACGTCATCCGGTAGCGCTTGGAGATGTTCTGGACATCCATCACAAGCGCCCGGTCGCTTTCCACCGTCACCGCTTCCGGCGCAGATTGGGGCAAGGTATCAGCCATTATACTCGCTCAGCGTAATTCTTTGCGACCCGGTCGAGGATCAACAAGCCAATTGTGGTAAAGCCTAGCGCGATCAGCGCCGAAACCCCCAGCGAAATCCAGTCTACACTCTCTGGTGCAAAGAGCGCGCCGCGGATACCGGTAAGGACGCCAACCATCGGATTGAGGTTGTAATAGGTCTGGATGATTTCCGGCAGGATCTCTTTTGAAAAGAGGACCGGCGACAGAAACAGGCCGAGATAGACGGCGGTTTCAAGGAACTTCGAATTGTCCTGGTGTATCAGCTGGAGCCCGGCAAACAGCACCCCGATCCCGAAGGCCAGCAGGAACATGATGAACATAACCGGGACCATGGCAAACAGGTCCAGCGACATCGGCACGCCAAGATAAAGCTGGAAGGCGATGACCGCGCCGGAAATGATGAAGATATCAACCCAGCGCGCCGCCACAACCGCAATCGGGCTGAGGATCAGCGGGAAGTAGACCTTCTTCGATATGCCGGAATCGAGCTTGAGCGAGTTTGCCGACTGGATCACCATTTCGGCCCACAGAAACCAGAAACATAGGCCACTGAAGATGAAGAGCGTATACGGGATCTGCGCGCCGAGATTGGCCGACGACATATGGCGAATATAGACAAGCGCCGCCGCCATGATCGCCGGGCGGATGAAGCCCCAGACAATGCTGATCGGCGAGTTCAGGATACGCGAGCGGATATTCCGGTTGATCATCTGGGCCAGCAGGACCCGGAACTTCCAGATCTCCGGAAGGCTGAGAATACCCACCGGGCGCTCTGGCCGGATATGGATCACTTCACGGGTCGATTGTGTAGACATGTGGTGCGGACTAGCTCCGGAATTTCCGGCGGACAAAGTCCTTCAGCCGGAACAAGAAGTTTCGCGACGCAAGTTGCGCGCGCGCATGGGGGGAATCAATGGCCGACTGCATGCGGGCGATCTCTTCCTTGTGGGTGCCCTCATTACCGGCAGGGGCGTAATCGATGAAACGCTGGCGAACCTCCGGTGAACATTTTGCGAGCGTTGCCTGGACCAGCAGCTTTTCGCTCTTTTTTGCAAAAGCCGTGTCTTGTTCGCTGATCAGTCCAGCGATCCGCGCAAGGTCTTCCGGGTTTTCTCGCAGTGAGAGGCGTGTATTGCCGAGCCAGCGCTCGAAGCTCTCCTGTGTGACCTGGGGCAGATTGCCGATCTCGTCATATATTCGGGGCGCGGCCTTTGCGATAATCGCGGCGGCATCATGCTGCTCGGGATCAAAGCGCTTCGACGTGAACTGCGCGATCTCCATGAAAGTGCGGGCCCGGTCAGCAACATAGGCGTCGTGGCGCTTGGCAGCATCTGCGAGGGTCGGTCGGTCAGGGCCCGCGGCAATGAACGCCTCGAGCGCGGCCGCCAGCGAGGCGACGCTATTTGGGTCGAAGAAGACGCAGCCTTCGGGTGACTGTTCGCGGTGAACCGGAATGTCCGACAAGAGCCCCGGCAAGCCCAGAGCACGAGACTCTTCGACAAAAGTGCTCCACCCTTCAAAGAGGCTCGGCTGAACATAGCCGCGCGCACCTTTCAGGAGAGCCAGCTGCTCATCGCGGCTGATCCGGTCTGTGATGGTGACGCGGCGGGCGACATCCTCGCGGGCCAGCAATTCCCGGATGCTGGCGGCATAATCGGGCCAGCGCGTGTCCTCGATTGCGCCCGTCATGACGACGTGGACATCAAGGCCTGGTTTGGCGGCAAGGGCCTCGACCACCTGGAGGTGGTTCTTGTGGCGCCAGAACTGGTTGCAGACGATGAGATAGTTTTCAGGCACGCTGAAACGCGTGCGCACGGCTTCTGTGTCCGTCCCGTCAGACTGCCAGAATGCATCATCGAAGACCGCCGGGAAGTGAAATATCTTCCAGTGATCCTTTTCGAAATCGGGAAAGAGTTTCGCCGTGTCGTCTATCGCCTGCCGGCTGGAAAAGACGCAGGCAGCCGGGCCACGCGCAAGCTCTCTATACTGAAGGAAACGGCGGGCCTGCTCTTCGGCTGGAAATAGCTCAGGATAATGCTGGCACTGCCAGTCGGGGATCCAGCCCGCCCATGGCGCGCCAAACGGGGCCTCCGGCAGCTGCGTCGCTGGATAGACGAAATCGAGCGACAGGTCATTGGCCCTGGAGAAAGGCGCGACTTCATCTGCGAGGGCGCTATGCTCGGTGGCAATTTGCTCGGCTTGCGGCGCGCTTGTCAGAAAGACGATTTGCGGCTGCTCAGCGGCAGGCAGCGACCTCAACATGCGCGCGATGTTGAGAACATAGTTCACACCGCCCATCCATGCCGGGTTATAAAAGATACGCAGCCCGATGCGCATGCCAGTTCCCACCTTGCTCAGCTTTCGGGAAAGGCGGACTTATCGACTGTCGCGAGGCGCGTAAAGCCAGCCCGGCACTTCGACACGCCTTTGAATTTAGCAGCTTCAATCGCTTGCCCGTCAGAAGCGCCGTCTCTATGAAGGCGCGCAACCGTCAGTTAATGGAGTATTTTGCCGGTGCGAGGCGCGTTGTACCCCGAGGATCATGCTTTTGCCGACGGGCCTGTTTTCGGCAGGGTCGGCTCTCTCCGCGCGGCGAAACAGGCGCTGGCGAATTTCGCTGGCGACACTCCAAAGGACTACGCTCAGAAGCTCTTCGATATCTGGTCGCGCTTTTCTGATGGCGCCCGCGTCGGCGAGGGGGTCCTGCTTGGCATGGGTGCCCGGCTGATCAATGGCGACAAGCCGGAAAACGTTGTGATCGAGGGCCCGTCAGCCATCCGCGGCTGCGTGCGAAACGAAACCGGCGGCAAGATACGAATCGGTCAGTTCGTTTATATTGGTGATCACGTAATTGTATCTGCCCATGAGGAAATCAGTGTCGGCGAAGCCACATTGCTGGCCCACGGAGTGCAGATTTTCGACAATGATTCGCACCCGACCAATGCCTATCAGCGCGAAATCCAGTTCCGGCGCATGCTTGGCGACAAGCGCGTTTTCGTGCCACTGGAAATCGGCAAGGCCCCTGTGCGCATTGGAAAGCGCTGCTGGATTGGCCTCAATAGTCTCGTCCTGAAAGGCGTGACGATCGGCGACAACACAATTGTCGCGGCCAACTCGGTCGTGACAGCAAGCCTGCCAGCCAATACACTGGCAGCTGGAAATCCCGCACGCGTTGTGCGCGAACTCAGACCTGAAGAGATTGAAGCGGCCAGCCCGGCCCGCAGTTAAGAGGAATTGGCTCATGAGTACCAAGGCTGAAAGATTTGGCCCGCTGCCGGATACGGCCGTTCTGCCGACACCGGTTTACACGACCCAGGTGCCGCGCTCGGAATTTGCCTGTTCCCCGCCGCTCGCAGAAGGCAAGACCGAATGGTATCCGCCGGTCATGGTTGGCGCGAATTCTATCGGTGATGTCATCGAACGCGACTGCCGCCGCTACCTCGAACAGGCCACCGCGCTTCTCGGTCGTCTCGACCCTGACGAGTACATCCTGTTCCTCAAGGATTACTACAAGCTTGGTCTGGAGCGCTATGGCGACGACTGGGGCTATGTCGACATCGTCACCGCCGTCCTTGGTCTTGCCGAGCACCTGAAACCATCGAGCTACCTCGAAATCGGCGTTCGCCGCGGCCGCAGCGTCTGCGCGCTCGCCAGCGTCCGTCCTGATGCGCATGTCGCCATGTTTGACATGTGGGTCGAGAACTATGCCGGCATGGACAATCCGGGCCAGACCCATGTGAACAATGAGCTTGACAAGATCGGTCACAAGGGCAAACGCGAATTCGTCAACGGCAACTCGCACCAGACCCTGAAGCAGTATTTTGCTGACAATCCGGACACGTATTTCGACCTCATCACGGTCGATGGCGACCACTCGAATATGGGTGCGGCCGAAGACATCGCAGACGTCCTGCCGCGCCTTTCGATCGGCGGGGCTGTCCTGTTCGACGATACCTGCAACCCGAACGTCGCCGGTCTCGGCGCTGTCTGGCGCCGCATGCTTGAAGAGAATCCACGTTTCTCGGCCTACACCTATACCGATGTCGGCTACGGCGTGGGCTTTGCGATCCGCAAGTTCTAGTCAGCTACCGAAATTCACCAGCCCGACCCGAGGGGAAGTAATGGCCGAGCTGAAACCACCACCGCGCTTTCCGGGTGCGGCCAAACCCTTTCGGCCTGAGAAAGGGTTTCCGTCATGGCCGGACCTGATCGCGGCCTCGAAAGGCCGCTGGGAAGCTGACGTCAAATCAGCCAGCGGCCCGCGCGTCCTGATCGGATCGAATACCGGCATGCACGGCGCGGTCACCAATCTGGACGGCGTCCTTGCCGCTGGCCTCACAAAGGCCGGTGCGCAGGTGGGCCGTGTCTTCTGCGATGGCTCCATGCCTGCCTGCCTTATGGCGACCTATAGTGAAGCCATGCCGCCGGACATGATCGCCGAGTTTGGTCTGGTAAACCGGCTCTGCAAGGCCTGTTTCAATCGCGGCACCAATAACCATCGCCCGATGGGGCTGCCTGAGTTTCGCTATTCCGACTATCTGAAAAGGGAAGACTTCCGCGACGCACAGAATCTTGCCGCTTCGGTTGATCTTGCCTCGCTTTCTGAATGGACCCTTGATGGCATCGCGGTCGGTGAACATGCGCAGGCCGGTGCGCTTCGCTATTATGCGACAGGCGACCTTGCAGGACAGCCGCGGGCCGACGAGGTCCAGCGGCGCTATCTGGAAGGCGCGATCCTGACCAAGCGGGTCTATGAGCGGATCATTGCCGAGTGGAAACCCGATGTCGTCGTGCTTCATCATGGCATTTACAGCCCGCAGGGCATCGCCGCAGACGTCTGCCGCAAGGCGGGCGTGCGCGTCGTGACCTGGGTCGTGGCCTACCGCAAGAACTGCTTCATCTTCAGCCATGACGACACCTATCATCACACGATGATGAGTGAGCCTGTCGAAACCTGGCAGGAGCTGGAACTTTCCGAACGCGCGCGCGATGAAGTCCGCGCCTATCTCGAAAGCCGGGCCAGCGGCGGCAAGGACTGGATCTACTTTCACGAAGAGCCGGACTCTGACTTCAAATCCTTTGCCGAGAAGAAGGGTATAGACCTTTCAAAGCCGATCGTCTCGATGCTGACCAATGTGATGTGGGACGCCCAGCTGCATTATCCGGCCAATGCCTTTCCCGGCATGAAGGACTGGATCATCGATTCGATCCGTTACTTCATCGACCGGCCTGACCTTGAAGTCGTTATCCGCGTCCACCCTGCCGAAGTGCGCGGTGCCATCCCGTCCCGCCAGCGTGTCGTGGACGAAGTGAAGAAGGCCTTTCCGGACCTGCCGCGCCATATCCACATCATCGAACCCGATGAGGATGCGAGCACCTATGCGCTGGCCCACGCGTCCAATGTGGTCATTATCTACGGCACCAAGATGGGCACCGAGCTGACCCCGCTCGGCAAGCCGGTGATCGTGGCCGGTGAAGCCTGGATCCGCAACAAGGGCGTGACGCAGGACGCCAGCGACAAGCCGCACTATTTCGAGCTGCTCGATCAGCTACCGGCAGCGCCCGGCCAATGGGCCCCGGACCGGGAGCGGGCCTTGCGCTATGCCTACCATTTCTTCTTCCGCCGGATGATCCCGCTGCCTTTCCTGCAGCCCAACGGCACTGGCGCAATGTTCGATATCGGTCTACCTAGCGTTGATGACCTCGCCCCGGGAAACTGGCCAGGTCTCGACACAATCACTGACGGAATCCTTACAGGCGTGCCCTTCGTCTTCGAGGCGGAACACGCGCCGACTACAGGCAGCCCTCTGGAGCGCTGATATGTTTGACAACATCAAGAACTTCTTCAAACCGCCGGCCCCACTTCCACCGCCAGATCCGGACAGTGATTTCCCACCGAAGGATGGCGTCGAAAAAGAGTCATGTTCCGCAAAGGATATGAAGCTCAGACGGTTCAGTAGCCTGAGAAAATTCTATCGGCCCCGTGAGAAGTCCAAAACGGAGCTGTTGCTGAACCCGTTCGGTGATCCCTGGATCACCCGAACGGCGCCCAACCCGTATATCCGGACAATGACCGGCTCGCTTCTTGGCTATATGAGGAAGCAGGTCGGCGACGTTGCGGTTCCCATGATGGGCACAAAGGAAGTGGTTCGCGCCTATACGCACTATTCCGGTTATTCGACCAGCGGCTTTCATTACGATGAAAATGTTGGCCGACTTAATATGAGTATGCCCGAATTTCATAAAATGCGGGAGCTCTACAGTACGATTGGCCTCACGAAGAAATTCATCGCTTATGCGGTTCTAAACTATGACGACCACAATCTCTTCGGCAAGACGTCCGGTCTGCCCGAAGAATATTTCGTTCATAAACCGGAAGACAGCCGGGATCCAAAGGACCGACTAAATTTTGTCGATGGCCAGGGTCTCATTGCCCACGGACATGTTTTCGATATCCGCCGCCCCGAGGTTCGCACGAGACTCTGTGAGCGCGTTCTGGAAATGATGATCACGAACGATGTCGGCGCCGTTCTCATTGACTATGCTGTGCGGCGCTATGCGTTCGGCTCACCGCACCTGGTGCACGACATGCCGGAAGACTGGTTTCCAAACTTTCAGGAACACCAGATCAATCTCTTCATGGAGCTCTTCGAGCTGCTCGAGAAAAACAATAAAATGCTGTTCCTGAACGGCACCATGCTGGACAGCATTCTTGTGACCGAGCCGCAGCTTGTGCGCCAGTTCACAAAGAGTTGCCATGGCATGATGTGGGAGCAGCCTTTTCGCTGGGAATGGCGCAACTATGAGAAAGACGGGATCGACTATTACGAGCGACTAGGTCAGTTTTTCGAGAACTCACACAACTTCAAGCGCCAGCACATTATCAAGTCCGGAACCTATAGGTTTCATGGCACCGAAGACGTCATTCCAGGCTGGACGACGCGCTTCAAGAAAACCAATTACGGTATAGAGCGTCATCTCGCAGCGTATGCGACGTGCTTCTTTCTTCTGTATGCAGACCGACGCTACGACACGCTCTACCATACGCACCCGACAGCAGCTTACGACATCTACTCAAGCGAGCCTTACTTTGACATATGGGCGACCGATCTGGGGGAAGCGCTGACCAAGCGCGTGCCCTATTCCAAACATGTCCATATCCGCGAGTTCGAAAACGCCTTCGTCATTCTTAACAATACAAAGCGGTCGGTAAGGCTGAAGCCAGAGCTGATGGAGGGGCAATTCTCGGTCCCCCTTCCCGGCGTGAAGCTGAAGCCGGTGTCCGGGACGATTGTGATGAAAGAGCCTGCTGCGGAAACGGAAGACGAGCTCGCGGCAGCGGCCAACGGCTGAGGAGCCACCAATTGACCTTGCCGGGGCTGGCTTTAATCGGCTAGCACCGGGACGCGCGCCGCCGCGGCGCAAATAAAGACGATCACAGGAGCTGTCATTGCTGGACTCATTCGATCCGCAGAACGTGAAATCCCTGATCAATGGAGAGGCCGTTGCCAGTCAGACCACGTCTGACATCCTCAGCCCCCACACCGGACAGCCCATCGCCAAGCTGCACCATGGCGGCGCAGACGAGGTCGAGAAGGCCATCGCCGCCGCAAAGGCCGCGCAGAAGGCCTGGGCCGATACGCCTGCGGTCCAGCGCGGACAGATCCTGCACGCCGCCTGCAATTTGATCGAAGCGCGCGCCGAAGAGCTTTCGAAGATCGTCGCTGAAGAAGCCGGTAAGCCGCTGTCTGCCGCCTTGGGCGAGACAACCGGATCTGTCATGTGTGGGCGCTTCTATGCCGGTGAAGGCCAGCGCCTCTTCGGCCGCACCATGCCGTCCGGCGCGCCGAACAAGTCCTGCATGACGGTCCGCCAGCCTTGCGGTGTCGCGGCCCTGATCGCCGCCGCAAATACGCCGGCCCCGAACTTTGCCTGGAAAGTTTTCCCGGCGCTTATCTGCGGCAATGCCGTCGTGCTAAAGCCTGCAGAAGACACCCCGCTTTCAGCTGACTGGATGGCCCGCGCCCTGATTGAGGCAGGCGTGCCTGCAGGCGTGATGAACGTCGTCCAGGGTCTCGGCCAGGAAGTCGGCCCGCCGCTGACTGCTCACAAGGATGTCGACGTCATCTCATTCACCGGCTCGACCCGTGTCGGCCGAGAAATCGCTGGCAAGGCAGGCGCAGACCTCAAAAAGGTCTCGCTGGAGCTTGGCGGCAAGAACGCCTTCATCGTCTGCGACGATGCCGACATTGAAAAGGCTGTTCACTGGGCTTCTCTCTCTGCCTTCTCCAATGCGGGCCAGCGCTGCGCGTCGGGCAGCCGCTTCATCGTTATGGACGCCGTCTATGACAAGTTCGTCGACGCGTTCGTGGCCAAGGCAAACTCCCTCAAGGCCGGTGTCGGCGACGATTGTGAGCTTGGCCCTGTCATTAATGAGCGCCAGCTGAATAACATGCTGAGCGCCATCGAGCGCGCCAAGAGCGAAGGCGCCAAGGTGCTTTGCGGCGGCGAGCGTATCGGCGGCGACCTCGCGGGCGGCTTCTATCTGCAGGCCACACTGATCGAAGGCTCCCCGGCAGACTCCCACCTTTCGACAACAGAGCTCTTCGGCCCGGTCGGCGCGATCTACAAGGTCAGCAGCTTCGAAGAGGCTGTCGCGCTTGCCAATGACAGCCCATACGGCCTTACCGGCACGATCCACACGACAAGCTGGGACCGCGCCTGGACCTTCACCAAAGAACTCAGCACCGGCGTCGCTGTCGTCAATGCGGGTACGTTCGGTTCAGAACCGCACATGCCGTTCGGCGGCCTTCGCGCCTCGGGCAATGGTACGCGTGAGCCCGGCACTGAAGCGCTGGACGTCTATACAGAGCTGAAAGACATCTACCTCATCACCGAGCCGGGACGGCTCTAGGCTCATGGCAGAGGCGTCTTCCCCAAGCTGTATCGCGCTCATCCCGGCCCGCTCGGGCTCCAAACGCGTGCCGCACAAGAATATCGCGCCGCTCATGGGCCATCCGCTGATCGCCTATACGATCGCGGCGGCCAAGCAGTCCGGTATTTTCGGGCGCGTCATCGTCTCAACAGACTCGCATGACTATGCCAAGGTCGCCCGCCATTATGGCGCCGAGACGCCTTTCATGCGCCCGCCGGAATATTCAGGCGACAAGTCCCCGGACATTGACTGGATCCAGCATGCGCTGCGCTGGTTTGCCGACAAGGGCGAGGCCTATGACGCCTTCGCCCTGCTGCGCCCGACCAGCCCGTGCCGTCTGCCGTCCACGATCCAGCGCGCCTGGGACCAGTTCACCCGCCAGACCGGCGTCGACAGCCTGCGCGCGGTCGAGCCTTGCGCGCAGCACCCCGGCAAGATGTGGGTCGTGCGCGGTGAGCGGATGCACCCGCTGATGCCGATGCAGCCTGAAGAGATCACGCCCTATCACTCGACCCAGTATCCCGGCCTGCCGCGCGTCTATGCCCAGAATGCCAGCCTTGAAATCGCCTGGTCGCGCGTCGCCCTGGAAGCCGGCACGATCGCTGGCGAAGTGCTGACCCCCTTCCTGACGAGCGGCTCCGAAGGTCTCGACGTCAACTCGCCGCGCGACTGGCGCCTGCTTGAAATGATGGTCGAGGATGGCGAAGCCGAGCTGCCGAAAATCGAACAATCCGCCTGGCAAGGCGCCTGACCAGAAGACTTGAGGAAACGACACCATGGGTGACCTGATTACCGAAGCCGTCTCCGGCACACTCTACTATCTCGACAAGCCTGCCTTTGACCGCGTGCAGGCGTGCAACGCCTCGGCTGAGCAGCGCACCAGCATCTTCGCCGACATGGCGCGTCTCAACACGCTCTACATGATCGCCAATGCAGGCTCCGGCCATATCGGATCGAGCTTTTCCAGCATGGATGTCGTCGCCTGGCTCTATCTCAATGAGATGAAGGGCGAAGACCTCTATTTCTCCTCCAAGGGCCATGACGCGCCCGGCCTTTATGCCGTGCTGACCGCGCTCGACGTCCTGCCCTTCGACAAGATCCACAAGCTGCGCAAGATTGATGGCCTGCCAGGCCACCCGGATGTCGGTGTGGCTGGCATGGTCACCAATACCGGCTCGCTTGGCATGGGCATCTCCAAGGCCAAGGGCATGGCCTTCGCCAACCGCATGCTGGGCAAGCCGGCCCGCATCTATGTGATGACGGGCGACGGCGAGCTGCAGGAAGGCCAGATCTGGGAATCTCTGATCTCAGCCGCCAATCACGGCGTCGCCGAAGTCACCGTGATCGTCGATCACAACAAGATCCAGTCAGACTATTCGGTCGAGCGCACGTCCAGCCTTGGCGACCTTGAAGCCAAGTTCAATTCCTTCGGCTGGCACACGCAGAGCATTGACGGCCATGACCTCGACGCGATGCGCACCGCCCTCAATGCGGCCCGCGAGGACGAGAAGCGCCCAAGCGTGATCATCGCCAACACGGTCAAGGGCAAGGGCGTCAGCTTCATGGAAGGCGTCTCCGTCGACAGCGATGTCGAGCGCTTCCAGTTCCATTCCGGCGCCCCGCAGGCCGAGGACTATACGCGCGGCGCGCAGGAGCTCATCTCCCGCATTCTCGAGGGCCACAAGGCTGCTGGCCTGCCAGAGCCGGAATTCGAGACCATCGAACGCCCGGCGGCCCCGCAGGGCGGCAACCCGGTCAAGCTCTTCCCGTCCTATACGGCCGCCCTGCTCGATCAGGCAAAGCGCAATGACAAGCTGGTCGCGCTCGACGCCGACCTTGTCCTCGACATGGGGCTGGAGCCGTTCCGCGATGCGCATCCGGACCGCTTCATCGAGTGCGGCATCGCAGAGATGGACATGGTCAGCCAGGCTGGCGGCATGGCGCTGAAAGGCCTGCTACCGGTCGTGCATTCCTTCTCCTGCTTCCTCTCGACCCGGCCGAACGAGCAAATCTACAACAACGCCACAGAGCATACGAAGATCGTCTATGTCGGCGGCCTGTCGGGTGCGCTGCCGGGCGGCCCGGGCCACTCGCACCAGTCGGTGCGCGAGATTTCGGCCCTCGGCTCCATTCCGAAAATGGCGATGGTCGAGCCGGCCCATCCGGACGAGGTCGCGCCGCTTCTCGACTGGTGCCTCAACAGCCATGACGGCCCGTCCTTCCTGCGCCTTGTCTCGATTCCCTATGAGACGGCTTACGACGCCGATGGCAGCTGGACGCCTGTAGCCGGACAGGGCCGCGTCGCGCGCAAGGGCGATGGCAGCGCCGTTCTTATCGCCTCGGGCCTTGTCGGCACCGCGCAGGCGCTGAAAGCTGCAGAGCTTCTGTCGGGCAATGGCGTCGATGCGACCGTCATCTCCCTGCCCTTCCTCAACATGGTGGATGGCGCGTGGCTCGCAAAGACGATCGGCGAGGCAAAACTGGTCGCGACCATCGACAATCACTATCGCCGCTACGGTCAGGGCGACGCCGTCGCGTCCGCCCTTGCCGAAGCAGGCGCCCTGTCGAACCGGAAATTCATCCGCCTCGGCCTCGACCTGACCCCGCCATCCGGCACCAATGACCAGGTGCTGAAGGCGGTCGGCCTCGATGAGGAAACCATTGCCATGGCTGTGAAGGCCGCGCTCTAGGTCCATATACAGAGCATCCAGGCCGGATCAGGGGGCTTCCTCTGGTCCGGCCTGGACACCGACAGCCCTCGCAAACCATGTTCTGGCTTGCTTGACCGGAGTTGCAGACATTGGTTGCCGCCTCGCCCTTCCGCGCCAGCGTCATCATCGTGAATTACAATGGCGGCGACTATATCCAGTCGGCGGTCGACCATCTGAAAACACAGACCCTCAAGCCTGTTGAAGTCCTCATAGTCGACAATGCGTCCACGGACGGGTCTGCCGACCGGCTGGATCTCTCGGGCCTCGAGGGCGCGCGCCTGATGCGCATGGACGACAATCTCGGCTTTGCAGGCGGCAATAATGCCGGCGTGCGCGAGGCGCGCGGCGACTGGCTCATCCTGCTCAATCCCGACACCGAGCCGCGGCCAGACTGGATCGAAAAACTCGCCGATGCGGCCCGCCGCTATCCGGACGTGACACAGTTTGCCAGCGCGCAATTCGACGCCGAAAACCCTGACCGGCTCGACGGCACAGGCGACTGCTACTCGGTCTTCGGCTTTCCATGGCGGGGCGGCTTCGGCGCGAAGGCAAGCGACCTGCCGGAAGAAGGCGAGTGCTTTTCGCCCTGCGGCGCGACGGCGATGATCCGAAAGGACATATTCGAGGCTGCCGGCGGCTTTGACGAGAGCTATTTCTGCTATTGCGAGGATGTCGATCTTGGCTATCGCCTGCGCCTGCAGGGCGAGCGCTGCATATTCGTGCCCGGCGCCATTGTTGGCCATCATGGCAGCGCGATCACCGGCCGACAGAGCGACTTCACCGTCCGGCTCGGCACGCGCAACCGGCTGACCACCTATCTGAAGAACACCCCGCTCCTGCTCCTGATCGCCAGCATGCCCGGGCATATTCTGCTGACGCTGTATCTCTATGTCTCAGCTTTCGGAAAGCCGCGCGCAAAGTCGATAAGGCGCGGCCTGTCGGAAGCATTCGGACGGTTTGGCGGCACGATGAAGGCCCGCCGCAAGGTGCAGCGCGAGAAGAAACTGTCCAGCTGGCAGATCTCCCGCGCCATGCACTGGAGCCCGATCACGCTCAGCCGCAGGCGCCCGCATGTCTGGCGCGCCCGGCGCTATCCGGCACCCGGCACCAGCCTCTCCCGCGACAGCTGAACCCGCCGCGTCTGCCGCGCCTCTAACTCCCGATCAGCCCTGCCTGCTCCAGCCTTGCAATGACCACATCGGCGGCCGCTTCAGGGCTCAGCCTGTCGCTGTCGAGATGGATTTCAGGATCCTGCGGCGCTTCATAGGGGCTGTCGATGCCGGTGAAGTTCTTGATCTCGCCGGCGCGCGCCTTCTTGTAGAGGCCTTTGACATCGCGGCTTTCAGCAACATCCAGCGGCACATCGACGAAGACTTCCCAGAACTCGCCATCCTCGACCATCTGGCGCACGATCCGCCGCTCGGCCCGGAAGGGCGAGATAAACGAGACGAGCACGATGAGGCCGGCATCCAGCATGAGCTTGGCGACCTCGCCGACGCGGCGGATATTCTCCACCCGGTCGGCATCGGTAAAGCCAAGATCATTGTTGAGGCCGTGGCGGACATTGTCGCCGTCGAGGGTATAAGTGTGCTTGCCCATCGCGGCGAGCCGCTTCTCGACAAGGTTTGCCACGGTCGACTTGCCTGCGCCCGACAGCCCCGTGAACCACAGCATGACCGGCTTCTGGCCTTTCATGGAGGCGCGCAGCTCCTTGCCGACATCCATGGACTGGCGATGGATGTTGGAGGCGCGGCGCAGCGCGAAATTGATCAGGCCAAGGCCGACCGTCTCATTCGTCATCCGGTCGATGACGATGAACCCGCCCATGCGGCGATTGTCCTTGTAGGCATCGAACGCAATCTCCCGGTCGAGGGCGATATTGACGATGCCGATCTCATTGAGATCCAGCGTCTTGGCCGCCTCATGGGCGCGCGTATTCACATCCACACGGTAGCGCTGTTCGGTGACCTGCATCTGGCATTCACGCGCGCCGATCTTCATGATGTAGGAGCGCCCCGGCAGCATGGCGGCGTCCGACATCCAGAGCATCGTCGCCTGGAACTGGTCTGAGACTTCGGCAGGTGCCTGGTCAGCGCAGAGCACATCGCCGCGCGAAACGTCGATTTCGTCTTCCAGCGTCAGCGTGACCGATTGGCCTTCGACCGCTTCATCGAGATCACCGCCCATGGTGACGATACGGGCGACCTTGCTGGACTTGCCAGATGGCAGGGCGCGGACGCCATCACCGGGCCTGAGCGCCCCTGAAAGGATCTGCCCGGCAAAGCCGCGAAAATCGAGGTTCGGCCGGTTCACCCACTGGACCGGCATGCGGAAGGGCTGGTCCTGCACGTCCGAGGCGATCTCGACCGTGTCGAGATATTCCATCAGCGGCGGGCCGTCATACCAGGGCGTGTTGGCGCTGGGCGCGACGACATTGTCGCCAGCCAGAGCGGAGACAGGGATGGCCTGTATCGTCTCGAACCCGAAATCGGCGGCAAATTCGCGGTAGTCGGCCTCGATCTCGTCGAAGACGCCCCGGTCATAACCGACAAGGTCCATCTTGTTGATGCAGAGCACGACATTGCGGATGCCCAGCAGCGAGACGATGAAGCTGTGACGCCTCGTCTGCGTCAGCACGCCCTTGCGCGCATCGATCATCACAATGGCAAGGTCGGCCGTCGAGGCGCCGGTCGCCATGTTGCGGGTATACTGTTCATGGCCGGGCGTATCGGCGACGATGAATTTGCGCCGGTCGGTCGAGAAGAAGCGATAGGCGACATCGATGGTGATGCCCTGCTCGCGCTCGGCGGCAAGCCCGTCGACCAGAAGCGCGAAGTCGATCTCCTCGCCCTGCGTCCCGAACTTCTTCGATTCATTCTTCAGCGAGGCAAGCTGGTCGTCGAAGATCATCTTCGACTCGTAAAGCAGCCGGCCGATCAGCGTGGACTTACCATCATCGACAGAGCCGCAGGTGATGAAGCGCAGGAGCGATTTCTTCAGCTGGCTGTCGAGATAGGTCTCGATATCGGCAAATTGCGGGGCAGCATAGGCAGGCATCAGAAATACCCCTCCTGCTTCTTCATTTCCATGGAGGCGGGCGCATCCTTGTCGATGGCGCGGCCTTCGCGTTCCGAGGTCGTGGTGCGCAGCATTTCCTCGATGATCTCGGTGACGGTCGAGGCAGAGGATTCCACAGCGCCGGTCAGCGGATAGCAGCCAAGCGTGCGGAACCGCACCTTCTTCATCTGCGGGGTTTCGCCAGGCTCCAATGGCAGGCGGTCATCATCGACCATGACCATAATGCCGTCGCGCTCCACGACAGGACGCTCGGCGGCAAAATAGAGCGGCACCAGGTCGATATTCTCCTGATAGATGTACTGCCAGATATCGAGCTCGGTCCAGTTCGAGATCGGGAAGACCCGCACGCTCTCGCCGGGCTTGATGCGGGTATTGTAGAGCGACCAGAGCTCCGGGCGCTGGGTCTTCGGGTCCCAGCGGTGCTGGGCCGAACGGAAAGAGAAGATCCGCTCCTTGGCGCGCGACTTTTCCTCGTCGCGCCGCGCCCCGCCAATGGCCGCATCGAACTTGTACTTGTCGAGCGCCTGTTTGAGGCCTTGCGTCTTCATCACATCGGTATGGACCGCAGAGCCATGCGTGAACGGTCCGATGCCCTGCTCGACGCCTTCCTGATTGATATGAACCAGAAGCTCCGTCTGCGGATCATCATTGAGCGCATCGCGAAAGGCGATCATTTCCTTGAACTTCCAGGTCGTATCGACATGCAGCAGCGGGAACGGGATGGGCCCGGGATAAAACGCCTTGCGCGCCAGGTGCAGCAGGACGGAACTGTCCTTGCCGATGGAATACATCATCACCGGGTTCTGCATCGAGGCGGCCACTTCCCGCAGGATATGGACGCTCTCAGCCTCAAGCCGGTCGAGATGGGTCAGGTCTGTCATGATATATCCGGAATTGCGCAACAGTCGGTTAGGTAACAAGCAGGACTTGCGCCAACAATGTAGGGACGGTCAACTCAGACACGGGGTTTTGCTAAACCTGCACGATATGCGTGCTGTTTGGACCATGGCCCCCGCTTGACGAAACCGGCTGCCGCGCGCAGACCCGCTGGGCGTCATCAGCTAGCTTGCCCGCCCATGAAAACACTCATCGTCATCCCTGCCCGGATCGGGTCGACCCGCTTTCCGGCAAAGCCGCTTCACAAGATTGCGGGACATTCGCTCGTCTCGCGGGTCGCGGACGTCGCCGCCCGCGTGGCCGCCGCGCGCAGCGATGTGAGCTATGTCATCGCTACCGATGATCAGGCAATCATGGATCATGCAAACGAGATCGGCGCGCCCGCCGTGATGACGGACCCGGACCTTGCATCGGGCACCGACCGCGCGCTTGCCGCCGCCCGCACCCAAGGCGAAGCGCCAGACTTCATTCTGAACCTGCAGGGAGACGCGCCCTTCACGCCGCCCGCCTATCTGGACGCGCTCATCGAAGCGGCATCTACCACGGACGCAGATGTCGTCACGCCGGTCGTGCAGCTCGACTGGGCCGCGCTCGATACGATACGTGACCAGAAAATCCGCGAGCCTTTCAGCGGCACAAGCTGTATCCGCCGCACCGACGGCATGGCGCTCTGGTTCTCCAAACAGATCATCCCGGCCGTCCGCAAGGAAGAGGAACTGCGCGCGGAAGGCCCGCTTTCGCCGGTCTTCCGCCATATCGGGCTTTACGGCTTTCGGATGGCGGCGCTGGACCGGTTCGCCAGCCTGCCTGTTGGCCACTATGAAGCGCTTGAAGGCCTTGAGCAGCTGCGCTTCCTCGAAAACGGGATGAGCATTCTGACCGTCGCGGTGGAGCCCGGCGCAAACGCGATGTGGGGCATTGATACGCCAGAGGATGCGCGCTTTGCCGAAACGCTGATCGCCGCTGAGGGCGACCCGATGGAGGCCCTGCGCTGATGGCTGTCGACCTCTATATTGTTCGCCACGGCAATACATTCGACAAGGGCGATACCGTCACCCGCGTCGGCGCGCGCACTGACTTGCCCCTGTCGGTTTCCGGCACCGCTCAGGCAGGCGCGCTTGCCGAGCACTTTAAGGACATCGCTTTCACGCAGGCCATTGCCGGCCCTCTGAAACGTACCCGGCAGACCGCTGATGCCATTCTCGCCGCGCAGGCGAGCCCCCCTGAGCTGGAGATTGGCAATTTCCTGCGGGAGATCGACTATGGCCCGGATGAAAACCAGCCAGAAGACGCGGTGATCGCCCGTATCGGACAGAACGCGCTCGACGCCTGGGAACGGAGCGCCACACCGCCGCCCGGCTGGCGGTTCGACCCGGTCGCCATCGAGGGCCAGTGGCAGAGCCTGTTCGCCAAACTGGTAAAGTCCGGTACGCCCGGACCGGTCCTCATCGTGACCAGCAATGGCATCGCCCGTTTCGCGCTGACGGCTGGCGGCCTGAAGCCGGATGCCAGCCAGCAGGACACGCTGAAGCTGAAAACCGGCGCCTATGGCCGCTTCACGCTGTCCGACGATGCCGAGCTTACCCTCCGTGACTGGAATGTAAGGCCGTAAGGCGCAGACGGAGAGTTGCCGCCCCTGCGTAGACTGGTTACGCGGGGGAGCTTGTTTGCGAAGGTCCAGAGTGCCCCTGATGAAAGCGTTGCGTTTTGCAATTCTTGGAAAAAGCCGTCTCGCTGTGGAGCGGCTTCAGGCTATCGAAGATAATGAAAATACCCGCATCGTTCGCAGCTATTCGGCCGCGCAGGTCAGCCGCTTTGCGAAAGCCGACTGGACCTCTCTCCTTAATCGCCGGCATGTTGACGCCATCGTCCTCGCCCTTCCGGCAAAGCTTGCCGCAGATGCGGCCCGCCGCGCCCTTCTGGCAGGCATACACGTTCTCAGCGAACTGCCAGGCGGACTGACCGTCGAAGACATCATCAATCTGCGGGAAGCGGAAACCAAAAGCCGCGCCATTCTCAAGTTCGGATGTTCCCTGCGCTATCATGAAAGCGTGCGGGCGGCAGAGGATCTGGTCCGCACCCAACCCTATGGGGAGCTGCTGACAGCCCGCGCGACATACGGCCATGCCGGATTTCCCGGACCGGACGCCAAGGAACATGGCGTCCTGCTGGGCCATGGCATCCATATGCTGGACCTGCTGCATGTGTTCTTCGGCCCGTTCGAGAGCGTGAAGGCCATGTGCCCGGAGGGGCGCGACGCGAGCGCCAATCTGTTCGCCATTCTGAAAGCCGGGACAGGCGCGATCGCGCAGCTGCACACCTCTGCCACTTCTTGGCGCCAGACCTTCCGGCTGGAGCTTGGATATGAGCGCGGCTATGTCTGGCTCGATGGTCACCTTCCAGGCCTTGAAAACTATGGCCCTGAAATGCTGATCCACGCGCAGCTCGTGCAGGATGACGAGACGGGTGCGACGCTGCCCAATCCGGAGGAAACGGTCACCGAGTTTGCCAGCGTCGATTTTGCGAGTCAGGAGCTCTCTGAATTCATCGATGCGGTAACGGGCAAGGCCCCGCTGCGCCATGGCACCAGCCGCCACGCATTCGACGCGATGAATATCGCCCAGCGGATTTGCGCGGCCACAGAAACGTGGGCATAAGCGCTCCGGACTGACCCTTCCATGAGACCAGGAGACGGCATGACGACGATCACAGGCGAACAGCTGGCGCGTATTGCCCTCGATGCAGGCAAGCTGGTGATGGAGGTCTATTCGACCGACTTCGACGTCGAGCGAAAGGATGATGCCTCGCCTGTCACGGAAGCTGACGCAAAGGCTGAAGTCCTGATCCTGGCGGGACTGAAAGCGGCTGAGCCAGACCTCAAAGTCGTTGCCGAGGAGTCGGCATCGGCCGGCCACATCCCTGAGCACGGCCACCGCTTTGCCCTGGTCGATCCGCTGGATGGCACGCGCGAATTCGTCAATCGCAACGGCCAGTTCACGGTCAATATCGGCATCATCGAACACGGCAAACCTGTGATGGGCGTCGTCTATGCGCCCGCCCTCAACCGGCTATTTGTCGCCGAAGGCCCGGACACGGCCTGGCAGGCTGACGTGAAGCCGGGCGAGCCTGTGCCCGCAAGCGATGTTCGCCGCCCACTGCATATCCGCAAATGCCCGGACGTCGGCGTCACGGCCATTGCGTCCAAGTCCCACCGGTCCCCCGAAACCGATGCCTTCCTGAAGAAATTCAAGGTCGGCGAGATCATCTCGGCAGGCTCATCCCTGAAGTTCTGCCTGCTGGGTGCGGGAGAGGCCGACCTCTATCCCCGCATGGGCCGCACGATGGAATGGGACACAGCTGCCGGACAGGCAGTCGCCGAAGCGGCTGGCGCCGTCGTCCTCACAGAAGACGGCACGCCGCTACGCTATGGCAAACGCGAGCGCGGCTACGATAATCCGCACTTCATCGTCTATGGCGATGTGGCGCCTATCTGAGCCTAATTGTCAGGGCGGGATTTGTGATCGTCCTTCTGGTGCCAGGCCCAAGCCGTCTCGAGAATCGTATCGATATCAGAACGCATTGGCTGCCAGCCGAGCACGCGTTCAGCCTTGGCCGCTGAGGCGACCAGTGATGGCGGATCGCCCGGACGACGCGCACCCGCCTGTCTTGGCACAGGCCTTCCAGCCACCCGCGATACCGCGTCGGCCAGTTCACTCACCGAAACGCCCCTGCCGGTCCCGAGATTGAAGATGTCGCTGTCGCCTCCGCCCGCCAGGTAATCGAGCGCGCGCCAGTGAGCATCTGCGAGATCGCTGACATGCACATAGTCACGCACCGGCGTGCCATCGCGGGTATCAAAGTCAGTCCCATTGATCGTGAAGGTGAAGGTGCCATCCATGGCGCCCATGATCGCCAGAGGGATTACGTGCGGTTCAGGGTCGTGACGTTCTCCGGTCATGCCTTTCGGATCGGCGCCGCCTGCATTGAAGTAGCGCAGGATAACCGACTTCAGGCCGTGGGCCATGCCAAAGTCCTGTATCACCCGCTCCGCCATCATCTTGGACGCGCCATATGGGTTGATCGGCCTTTGAGGCGTGTCCTCGGTGATCAGGTCAGCATGAATGCCGTAAGTCGCACAAGACGATGAGAAGACCAGACGTCTGACATCAGCCGCCTGCATTGCCTCCAGCAGGCTCAGCGTTCCAGCGACATTATTCTGATAGTAAAGGCCGGGTTGCTGCATGGATTCAGCGACATAGGCATAAGCCGCAAAGTGAGCGACAACATCTGGCTGCACGGTTTGCAGCGTTTTCGTCAGATGTGCGGTGTCATGCAGATCGCCTTCAACCAGCTCGCCCCATTTTACGAAATCCTTCCAGCCTCGGGAAAGATTATCGTAGACGACGACCTCCCAACCGGCTTCGGCAAATGCCTTGCAGCTGTGGCTGCCTACATAGCCTGCTCCGCCTGTCACCAGCACTTTTTTCGTCACTTGCCTCAGCCTCGCACTCGATCAAACCCGTGGCGTTCACGCCTAGGCCAGAACGCCAGACTTTGGAATGCCTCGCGGCCTATAGAAAAAGGCGGCACCGGAGCGCCGCCTTTCCCGAATTTCTGCCGTTGGCGTCTGCCGGGGCTAGTTCCCGCCGAAACGCTTCGTAACACTGATCTTGAAGGTCCGGCCGAACGGATTGTGCGTGTAAGGATCGTAGCTCACATCGAAGTAGGCGAGCGGCGGATCCTCGTCGAACACGTTCACAACCGACAGACCAAGGTCGAGTTCATAGTCAGACCGCCAGGTGTAGAAGGTGTCCAGCGTCGTCATAGAGTCGATCTCTGACGGACCGCCAACAAAGGCGCCCTGCAGGTTCGGCGTACCACGTTCGTCTTCATAGGAATCTATGTGACGGATGACGCCGCGCAGGTTGTGATTGCCGAACGCAAAGTTCGCTGTGACGTTCGCTTTCCACTGTGGCAGGGAACGCGAGAAGTTGGACCGGTTGAACTGACCAACACGGTCACCACCTGCGATAATCACATCCTCAATGGCAAAGTCACCGACGTCATATTCGAGAATATAGGTTGCATCGACACCGAGCGAGAACTCGCCGCGACCCGTATCCCAGACCTGTTCAGCACGGAAATCGATACCCGACGTCTTGATATCCGGACCATTGACAACATTCGTGCGGATACGCGCGATACCTGCCCCTGTCGGATTGGCGGGATCCTGAAAAGTGATCCGCGACAGGATGGCGGCGTCTGTATTGCCGGCGGCAAGCGCGGCGAGCGCTGCAGGGACAATAGCAGACTGGTCTTCAACAATGATTGGGTCTTCAAAATCGAAGTTGTAGTAATCGACTGAAGCCGTGAAGCCATTATTGTTGTCGAACAGCGCGCCGAGGTTAAAGCTGAACGCCGATTCCGGGCTAAGCTGCGGGTTGCCGAACTGGTCGACCGCCTTGAACGCCGATGCCGGTGCCACGAATTGCAGCGTGGTGACCTGACCATCCACCTGGTTCAGCGTCGGGCCCTTGAAGGAAGTCTGGGCAGACCCGCGAAGAGCAAAGCTTTCAGTCGCCTGCCACTTCAGAGCAACCTTGGGGTCGAACGTCGAGCCAATTTCGCCGCCATAATCTTCGTAGCGGGTCGCGACCTGTACGTTCAGATTGTCGTAGAGCGGGATCTGAAGCTCGCCGAAGAGCGCATAGATCGTCTGGTCACGATCGGAGGCGTTCGTACCGGCAAGGAACGAGAAGGGTCCGGTTCCGCCCGGTCCAGGGCTGACCGCAAGGTCCGTGACCTGGTTCGGCTCAACCTCGAAACCTTCGCGGCGGACCTGCGCCCCGATAGCCCAGCTAACCGGGCCGCCTTGTGCAACCACATTGCTCTGACCGCTCATGGCCGCATCAAACACGAGAAGGTTTGACGTCACGACCGTACCGACACCATCGGTCAGCCAATCGGCAAGCGTTGTAGAGTTTTCGAGCCCAGGCACATAGTTCGGGTTCGGATTTCCGGTAATGGCATTCGACGCAATCGCGTTCGAGAACGGGTTGTAGTACTGACAATCCCCCTGGCCCGCAACGAGACCGCCCGCATAGCCCGGATTGCTGAACGGTGTGGTTCCGGTGGCAGGATCGACGCCGGTTGCCGCATCCGTACAGACACCAAAGCCGTTCAGGGCCGCACTGAAGCCACGGATGTACGTGTCATTCGTGATCCGCTCGCCTTCGGTTTCATGGAAGGTGAGGCCTGCATTCCAGGTTACACCATTATCGAACTCACCATCGAAGCTGCCCGCGAGGCGGTAGCTGTCATAGGTCCGGAAACCTTCCTGCGCGCCGCCTGTCGATGGGAAGCCGCCCCAGCCGAAGGACCGGCCGATGAAGAGGGCCGCAACCGTTCCAGGCGGGAATGCACCGGGATTGTCCGCCATGAAGCGCTGGAAACCAGGGCTCGAGGCCGGAACGACCTGTGTTGCGAGTTCCTGTGGTGGATAGGACGGTGAGGTTTTCCACTCAGGCACGTCCGTGTGGGCATAGAGGCCTTCCAGGTGGAAATTGATGCCGTTTCCGAAGGTATGATTGTACTCGGAGAAGATCTGATAGCGCTCTTCTTCCTCCACCAGGTTATCGAACTGGGTGAACTGGAAGTAGCACTGATTGACGGCAGCAACGTTCGGGTTCGGGAAGCCGCCGACGGCGGCGCAACCGGTATCATTCACGTTGGCGGCCAGCGGGGTGATGCCATTTGGCCCGATGCCCAACGGAACATAACGGCCCGGATTGGAGAGCGACGACCACCCGCCGACAGGGTTGACGTTATAGTCGCGGATCGCCCAGTCTTTTTCGATCAGGCCGGTTTCGCTGCGGAACTGATAACCGGCAGACGTGACCCAGTTCCAGTTGTCGCCCTGAAGACCGTAAGCGGCAGATATATCATACTCGCCGTCAGAACCTTCAAATGTCTCGTACTGCGCCGAGATCTCGAAACCCTCAAGATCATCGCGCGTAATGAAGTTCACCACGCCGGCAATTGCGTCGGACCCGTAAACGGCTGCAGCGCCATCCTTCAGCACTTCGATACGGCCGATGGCCGCCGACGGGATAACGTTGGTGTCCACGAAGAGCTGAGCCTGCTCACCGACGCCATATGGCGCAAAGGTCTGGCGCTTTCCATTCAGCAGGACGAGCGTCCGGCCTGGGCCAAGGCCCCGCAGGTTGATGTTCGACGTGCCCTCAAGGCCGTTCGATGAGAACTGGTTCGTCTGGCCGTCGACACCTGTCGACACACCGAGGTTGCGGATCAGTTCGGTGATGGACGGGTTGCCTTCGAGCTGAAGGTCAGCTGCGGAGAGCACATCAACCGGCAGCGCGGCGTCTTCCGGCGTGCCGGCAATTGCCGACCCGGTAACCGTCACTGTCTGCTGGCGAAGCTCTTCGCCGTCATCATTCTGGGCGTTCGCAGCGCCGGCTGCGCTAAGCGCAAACACCGACGTCGCGAGCAGCCACTTGTTCGTAGTTTTCATGTGTCGTTTCCTCCCAAATACTGGACGATCCGCTCTTTTGACGGCGGATTCCCATTGATCTCTGCTGATTTGGAAATCGAATTCAATCGCAATTCGGTGTTGCAGTGCGGCATAAATACCTGACAACTTCGACAGCTATCAAAACTGATAGCTCTCCATGGGTAAGGCTGACTGGTATCGGCTTTCTCACTTCGGCCTTCCGTAGGGTCATTTTTGCCTCTTCTGCTTGCTGCACCCGACAAAAACTGTCATCAGGCGACCATGAAATATCAGGCCGCGCCCGCATTTCTCGCCCTGGCTGACGCCTTCGCAGACGCAGCAGAGCCCGCGCATTTTCGCATGTCCGTGTTGCGATTTCGCAACACTCGCTGGGATCAGCGCGTCGGATTAGGGCAGCTGACGCCGGAAGCATGGGCAGATCACTTCGCCAGATTTCGACCGCTCCCGGACAATATCGAGCCGCCGCTTGCCATGCGGTATCACGGTCACCAGTTTGGCGTTTACAACCCCGAACTCGGCGACGGTCGGGGCTTTCTGTTCGCGCAGCTAAAAGACGATCTTGGACGCGTTCTGGATCTTGGCACAAAGGGGTCCGGCCAGACCCGCTGGTCGCGGCGCGGTGATGGACGTCTCACACTCAAAGGCGGCGTGCGCGAGGTGCTGGCGGCCCAATACCTTGAGGCGCATGGCGTAAAGACGTCCAAGCCCTTCAGCCTGATCGAAACCGGTGAAGACCTGCAGCGCAATGATGAGCCGTCCCCGACGCGCAGCGCCGTCCTCACCCGCCTCTCGCACAGCCATATCCGTTTCGGGACGTTCCAGCGTGCTGCCTCGCTGGGTGAGACAGAGAACCTTGCCCGGCTGATCCGTCATTGCTGCGAGGTCTATTATCCAGATGCGCTGGATGAGGACCTTGCCATCATGGCGCCCGCGCTTCTTCACCGCATCGCAGAGCAGACCGCCCGCATGGTGGCGCAATGGATGGCGACCGGTTTTGTGCACGGCGTCATGAACACCGACAATTTCAATATTACCGGCGAGAGCTTCGATTACGGCCCCTGGCGCTTCCTGCCGGAGTCCGACCCGAACTTCACTGCCGCCTATTTCGACCAGCAGGGTCTTTACCGGTTCGGGCGCCAGCCGACGCAAGGCCTCTGGGCTTTGCAGCAGCTTGCAATCGCCCTATCGCCTCTCTGCGACACCGACCCGCTGGGCGAGGCCCTTCAGGCTTATGAGCCTGCCTATCAGGCCGCGCTTGCCGAACATAATCTCAAACTCTTCGGGCTTCAGTCCTCAGGCGACCTGCATGATGACCTCGTCTGGCTGCAGGCGCTCTATACCTGGATGTCGGAAACGCGTGTGCCGTGGCCGCAGGTCTTCTTCGACTGGTTCTGCGGGCGCGAAAGCGAAGCGCGCGCAAAGGCGAGCCCCATCGCAGCGCAGTATGGTGGCGACAGCTTCGCCCCGGTCCGCGAGGGGCTGTTTGCCCGCGAGCCTGAGCGGCCGTCTCGCCTCTCCCATCCCTATTGGCAGCGCCAGAAACCGGTTTCTCTTCTTTATGATGAGGTCGAGGCGATCTGGGCACCGATCGCAGAGGCTGACGACTGGAGCCTTTACGACCAGACGCTTGCCGATATCGACGCGGCAAGAGAGGCGCTCGACATCACTTTTGAACCTTCCGCCCAAAAGGCATAAGCTGCCCCTGCGGCAATAAATGTCGCTGCGCCGCAGCAAAATTTGTGTCAAATGCGCCCCGGTGCGATAGATACATGGCGCAAGAGACGCCCGGAGGGATAGAAAATGGACGGTACAGCCGCAGAAAAGATTTCACCTGTGATGGACGGCCTGCTTCCTGCGATGAAGGAAGCGGTGGTCAGCCTCGAAGCCTTTGGTGCGGACGCAACCGCTGCCATGCGGGACCGGCTCGCCCCCGAAGGCAAGGTCGACCGTAAACTTCTCGACCATCACCAGCATTCGGCCCACGGCCTTGCCTGGGTCATTACCTATGTCGAAACGCTGCGCGAGACGGCCGACTGGGCCGACCGTATGGAAGCCGAAGGCAAATTCGGTGAGATCGAACAGCTTCTCTCCCAGATCCTCTTCTCGGAATATTGCGCCCAGCTGATTGGCGGCATCCCGATGAACCAGGGCGAGATCATTCGCCCAGCCGACATTGGCGTCTCCAAGGAGGGCATGCAGCGCCTCTTCGAGCCGGCCGTCCAGCGCTTCCTCACCGAAGGCAAGACCACCGAGGTCATGGCCGCCGCCGCGAAACACCTGCCCGACGCCCTGTCGCGCGCCACGGTGGAAGAGACCGGCCTCGACGAAACGCTCAACATGGTCCGCGACCAGTTCCGCCGGTTCGCCACCGACAAGATCGTGCCGTATGCCCATGAATGGCATCTGAAGAATGAGTACATCCCGATGCCCGTCGTCGAAGAGATGGCAGAGCTCGGCGTCTTCGGTCTCACCATCCCTGAAGAGTTTGGCGGCCTTGGCATGGACAAGACAGCCATGTGCGTGGTCTCCGAGGAGCTGAGCCGCGGCTATATCGGCACTGGCTCGCTCGGTACCCGGTCAGAGATCGCCGCAGAGCTGATCCTGATCGGCGGCACCGACGCGCAGAAACAGAAATTCCTGCCGTCCATCGCATCCGGCGACATCCTGCCAACAGCCGTCTTCACCGAACCGAACACCGGCTCCGACCTCGGCTCGCTGAAGACCCGCGCCGTCAAGGATGGCGACACCTACACCATCACCGGCAACAAGACCTGGATCACCCACCCGGTCCGCGCCGACATGATGACCGTGCTCGCACGCACCGACCCGGCGACCAATAATTTCTCTGGCCTCTCCATGTTCCTGGCTGAAAAGCCACGCGGCGATGACGCCAACCCCTTCCCCGCCGACGGCATGACCGGCGGCGAGATCGAGGTACTCGGCTATCGCGGCATGAAAGAGTACGAGATCAGCTTCGATGAGTTCGAAGTCCCTGCGGCAAACCTGCTGGGCGAAACCGAAGGCATGGGCTTTCGCCACCTGATGGCAACCTTCGAAAGCGCCCGTATCCAGACCGCCGCCCGCGCCATCGGCGTTGGCCAGAACGCGTTCGAGCTCGGCCTCAAATACGCCCTCGACCGCGAACAGTTCGGCCGCTCCATCTTTGAATTTCCACGCGTCGCCAACAAGCTCGTCATGATGGCCGCGGAACTGATCGGCGTGCGCCAGCTCACTTATTATTCTGCCCGCCAGAAAGACTCAGGCAAGCGATGCGATCTCGAAGCCGGCATGGCCAAACTCCTCGGCGCCCGCGTCGCCTGGGCGGCGGCCGACAACGCCGTCCAGATCCACGGCGGCAACGGCTTCGCGCTGGAATACCCGGTGTCCCGCGTGCTGCAGGATGCCCGCATCCTCAACATCTTCGAAGGCGCTGGCGAAGTGCAGGCGATGGTGATCGCACGGCGGCTGGTCGAAGGCGGGAATTAACGCCTGACCAAAGACGACCGCTCATCACCGCGAAGGTGGGGATCTAATTCAATTTGTATTCGGAGTTAGCTGCACGAGATTCCCGCCTTTGCGGGAATGATCGGCTGTATGGGTTTGCTCGTGTCCAGCATCGCGCCACGGATACCTTTTTGCGCAGGTATCTGTCCCGTCGGGGCGCTTCAGTGTCCTTATCATTTAGAAAGAAGCGCTTTCCCCTCTCCCTTGGGAGAGGGGCAGGGGTGAGGGGGCGCAACATTTGCTGCTTACGGAACACCCGTAGTGACGAGATGAGCGGAGCATCACAGCAAATGCCGCGCTTGCCGGAACGCTGCTCCCCCTCATCCCCGGCCCTTCTCCCGGTGGGAGAAGGGAGCGCTCACCACCCCGCCTAGATCACGCACACCACCCGCGTGGCGTCATCCCGGAATTTGCAAAGCAAATATCCGGGAACCAGCTTGCGGGCGTTGCGCGTGGTTCACTAGGTCCCGGTGTTTCGCTTCGCGAAAACCGGGATGACGCCGAAAGGCGTCATCTGTGCGACAAAACCAATCCATCCCCACCCCTCCAACCTTGAGCCATACTATACGCCTCCCATCACCAGACAGGGCGGTCCGGACCGACCGGGTGGAGATGGTTCTCGCGATGCTGAGGCCAGCCGGAAAGACCCCGGCAGGTTTTCAGCAAAGCGGAGGGCTCATGCGCGGCAATCGCGGCACATGAGCGGAGTGCGAAGGAGACGAGTGCTGTCGGTATGGGACTAACGGCCCTGCCAATGGCGGTCCGCGCTATCCACTTGTCCAGTCAGGCGACGGCTCGCCTTTCTGAGTCCTCTGGGCGGCCTGCGTCAAACGAGCGGGCAATCGCAGGGCGCGCCACTGACCGGCGCTCTACAGCCACGCCGAAAGGCTGGCATTACCTATCAGCGTCGATCCATGGCGCGCCCGGCCCTGTCACAAGGGCGAGACTGTAAGCGTACCGCCAGCGGGATGCCCCGCATGGCGCTATCTGTGTTTGCTGGAAGGCCCTGTGGTTCGACTTCGCTCACCATGCGGGCCTTAATTGCCGCCCTCTCAAAGCCCGCATGGTGAGCGAAGTCGAACCACGCGGGCGGGATGAGCGGGATCGAAGGAAAACCCCTAATCCCCCACATTGCCCACAAGGTCGCGGACACCGTTCACCAGACGCTCTGCCAGGCCTCCGCCCACCTCTTCGGGGTCGGCGAACTCATTCTCGGCGAGGATATTGGCTTCGCCGTTGATCTCTGACTGTTCGAAGAGCCGCAGGGACCGGCCCTCGCCTTTCAGCGCGGTAATCGCCCCGATCAGCGAGCCGCCGGTTGCAAAGATCGCCTGTTTCAGCGCGTCTTCACTGACACCGAGATGTTCGCTCACGAGCCCATTGCGAAGACCCCCGATACTTTCACGGATCGCCCCTGGGTCATCGCAGTGCGCCGCTTCGACAGCGAGGTCCGTTTCGGTGTCGAAACCCAATGAGCGATTGTTGAGATTGGAGGACCCGACGCGGACCAGCACATCATCGAGGATCAGCACCTTCGCATGCACATAAATCGGTTCCCCGCTGGCGGTGACGGGGTAATAGGCGGCAAACCGGTGATAACGATCATGCGCCCAGAGATGCTCCAGCATGCGCACCCGAGCCCCGTCCATCGCCTTCTGTCGCAGCCAGCCTTCGGCATTGCGCGGCAGGACCAGCACGATTTCGGGGCCGTCCTCTTCCTGCAACCGTTCGGTCATTGCATGGACCAGCGTCGCGGAGGCGAGATACTGGCTCTCGATGTAGAGCGTGTCCCTGGCCCGCGCGATCGCTTTCAGATACAGCGCCTCGACCTCGCGAACCTCATCAAAATCCTGAAAGCCGGGGAAAGTCCGCGCGACGCCCACCGGCACGTTGTTCCAGGTCAGATCAAGGCCCGGCCAGACTGGATCATTGTCACATTGCGGGGGCGACAGCTTCTCACTTGTGGCACGCAGCCAACGCTCGCGCGCGATATCGCCAAGCGCGCAGGCAATGTCGCCAGACACAGCCACCGTCGCATCGTGCCAGGGCTTGGGCATCTCGCTCTCGCCGGGCAGCGTGCGGCAGGGCTGATCGTCGAGATGATCGCACGTGTCCCAGCGCCCTGCCGTCATGTCGATGCCGCCGCAGAAAGCCATCTGGTCGTCGATGACGATAATCTTGGAATGGTGCGCCGCGCCAACCGGGTGCGTCGAATCGAGATGGAAATGGAAATTGTCACTGAACCGCATGGGGCGCAGCGCGATCGGCACCATGCCGCGCATGATGGACTGCATCGCCCCGACGTCCCATTTCAGCATGTAGAGCTGCAGATGCTCGCGTTCGGTCGAGAGCCAGGAGAGGAATTCGCCAAGCTGGTTCGGGCCGTCCAGCGTCTGCTCATCGGGTTCAAATTCGATACGCGTGTCGAAATCCCATCCGATCATCATGATCGTCTTTTCGGCGTTCAGCATCGCCTCTTTGACGGCCCTGAAATAGTCGCGCCCTTCCAGGATGATGCGAAGCTTGTCTGCGGTCTCTATACGCTGACAGGTCTTTCCCGGCACAAGTACATTCTCAACAGCCATTTGCGCCGCCCCGTATCTGCCCTTTGAAGTATGATGGCGTATCGCCTCTCCAGTCGATCAACGCAACTGCAGCCGCTGGGTTGCCCGGCTTCGCCCGCAGGCCCGTTTCTGGCATAAGGCGCGAGAAATTTTTGAAGGGTATACCGCCATGGATGAAGCCGACTGGAACTTCACAGAACAACAGGCCGAGACCGTCTTTACATGCGAACAGCTGCGCGACTCCAAGGGCGTGAAGCCGCACAGCGAGATCATACTCGACCTCTTCTTCGTCCCCATCGAAGGCGAGGAAGCTCGCCGCGCTGCATTCGAAAAAGCGCTGGAAACGTTTGGCTATCAGCTTGGTGAGGCCGAAAAAGAGACAGAGGTTGCCGCCTCGATTGGTCCGATCCCCTTTACTCCGCAGGACATCTGGCTGCATGAGGAACGCACGACCAAGATGGCGCTGGCCCGCGGCTACAAACCGGATGGCTGGGGCTTTGCTGAACCGGAATAGACAAGGTCGGCGCATCCCAGGCGCCATTCCTTGCAAGCGTGAAGAGACCGTCGATGTCATCTGGACCAGAATCCGATCTTGAAACTGCACGCCGCGTGGTGCGCATCGAGCGCGAGGCGCTGGACGCGCTTTCGCAAAGTCTCGACGCGTCTTTCTCTCAGGCTGTCGATGCGATTGCGGGCTGCGGTGGCTATCTGATCGTGGCGGGCGTCGGCAAGTCCGGTCATGTCGGCCAGAAGATCGCCGCCACCATGGCTTCAACGGGGACGCCGGCTTTCTTCCTGCATCCGACCGAGGCAAGCCATGGCGACCTAGGCATGGTGCGCCCAGACAGCGTCGTGCTTGCCATCTCCTATTCAGGGGAAACACGCGAGCTGATCGATCTCCTGCGTTATTGCCGCTCGCATGACGTCAAGCTGATCGCGATGACGCGCTCGGCCGACAGCCTGCTAGGCCGCAATGCCGACGTATTGCTGCCGCTTCCAGCCCATGAAGAAGCCTGCCCCAACGGACTCGCACCCACCTCGTCCACAACCATGACCCTCGTCATGGGTGATGCGCTGGCCGTCGCGCTGATGGCCCGCCGGGGGTTCAGCAGAGAAGACTTCGGCGCGCGTCATCCGGGCGGCAAGCTTGGCAAGGCGCTGCATACGGTGGCCGACTATCTCATGTCGCGAGATGCCACCCCGCCAATTGTGCCTGAAACGGCTGGCCTTCGCGATGTCATTCAGGCCATCGCCGAAGGCCGTCAGGGCTGCGTGGCGGTTGTCGATGCAGGCGGCGCCTATATCGGTATCGTCACGGACGGCGACCTTCGCCGCTATATGCAGGACGGCCGCGAGGCTGGCACGGCGCGCGAAATGATGACCCGCGGAGGCAAGACCTTTACTCCGCCGGACCGCATCGCGCTGGTTGTCGATGTGATGACCAAACTCAGAATCTCGAACGGCTTTGTCCTTGAAGACAGCAAGCCGATCGGCATTATTCATACCAAGGACCTGCTAGAGGAAGGCTATATCTAGAAGCCACCCCCGAGGGGGCTGAGCTCAAGATACGCGCATGGAAAACATCGACGTCGATATCGTACACAGTATCGAACTGGCCGTCGCGCCGGTCTTCCTGATTGCGGGGATCGGCGCGCTCCTTACAGTTCTGACCAACCGGCTTGGCCGCACCGTGGACCGGTCGCGCGCGCTGGAGCAGGAGCTGATGGTGGAAGGCGCCATGGAAAGCCATCCGCGCTGGCGGTCCGAAATCATCCTGCTGGACCGTCGCATTTCATGGATCAACCGCGCCATTGTTCTCTCGACAGCGGCCATGCTTCTCATCTGTCTGGTCATCGTGACGCTTTTTGCTGGCCAGTTGTTCAGGCTCGACGTCGGTATTCTCGTTTCGGTGCTTTTCATCATGACGATGGGCGCGCTGATCTCGGCTACCGGCAGCTTTCTCTGGGAAATTCATCTCGCCGCCGCGATGATCCGTGTCCGCACAGATGTCTTGCAGCGCGCCCAGCCGGTGGGCCGGCCGAAAGTGCGTTTCTGGAAACGCTGGAAATAGGCTGACCAGACGGCCTGTAAGCCGGGTTCTGTCCAGCGCCTTGCGGCGCCTGTGCAGTCATTCCTCTGGGAGCCGGCTCGCACCGACCCTCACGCGACACACCCGGGGCACGGGCTGGAAACGGCCCATATGCGCCCCCTATTCGGTCTTGCTCCAGGCGGGGTTTACCATGCCAGGGACGTTACCGCCCCCGCGGTGGGCTCTTACCCCACCCTTTCACCCTTACTCCGGACGAATCCGGAGCGGTCTGCTCTCTGTGGCACTTTCCCTCGGCTTGCGCCGGGCGGACGTTATCCGCCGCCCTGTTTCCATGGAGCCCGGACTTTCCTCCAGCACAGCCTTATCGGCCATACCAGCGACTGCCCGGCCGTCTGGTCAGGGCGTCCCTATAGGCCAGATGAACTGGCCTCGCCAGTGCCGATTTACAAACCTCGCAAGAGGGAACCAGCAAGAGAGGCATCCGTTGGAAACCAGATGATAAAAACGTCAATGACCGCCCTCGCCCTCGCTTCTGGCCTCTTCATGGCAGCCTGCTCGCCCTCAGACGAGCCCGCCATGGACACCTCCACCGATAATGAGACACCGATTGTCGATGCGCAGGACAGTGCTGTTGAGACACAGTCTGACGCCTTGTTGCCTGACGATACCGACGAAACGGATATGGGCGTGACTGGGGATGATGCAGGACTATCGACACTGCAGCCGGTCAGCGCAGAAGATGTCAGCATGCTCGAAGGCGACCTTGCCTGCAACTTTGCGACGTCCGATGAAAACAATACCTTGCTCGTTGCCCGCGCCGACGTCTCGGAGAATGGCCGCGCCACGGCCGCGATCAATAGTGATGGCTTTGCCCTGCAGCTTTACGGCGAACAGCTCGGCGGGTTCAGCGGCCTTGAAGAAGATGGCGGCACATTTGCGGGCGAAGGCATGGTCATCGTCGTGGAGCTTGGCGACGCGGCGCTCGGGGGATCTGAAACCGGACAGTCCAGCCAGGTTGCCACGATGACGGTCAACCGAGCTGACGGCGCGACACGCACATTTGATGGTGAATGGGTGTGCGGCCCCTAGGCCAGTCTGATTGCCGCGTGTTCCTCATAGGGGACGCGGCGGGGCGAAGACTGGTCAAAATCGGGGAACGCGACCATCTTGAGGCCTGAGCAGTTCCTGCGAAGGCCTCAGCATGCAAGCATGGCTTACCAAATTGCCGCTTCCGGATTTTATCCTGAACTGGATGGTCCTGCCTTTCTGGAAGGCGATCGTGCGGCTCTCGAAGCCAGAAGTTCGCATCGTCACGGGCGGGATCAGTTTCTACGCCCTCTTCTCGATCTTTCCTCTGATCTACCTGACGCTGACCCTGCTCTTCTCGCTGCTGCCGCATGATCTGTCGCAATCGCTTTCAAATACGGTCGACCAGGTTCTGACTTCCGCAGTTGCGCCGTTAAGGCAGGCCGATTTGACGACAATTAGGGATTCGACCCCGCAAGGCCTTACCATCCGCGCCGTGGCGGCGGTGCTCATCGTTCTCTATACGGCGAGTTCAGGGGCGAAGGCAGCGATTACAGGCATCCGCATGGTGGCGGGAAGCGAACGGCGCTCGAACATCATCCGGTTTCAGGGTGTGTCGTTACTGATGACGACGCTGCTTATCCTGATTGTCTGGCTACTTGGGGCGCTTCAGCTTCTCATGTCATTTGCGACAGAACGGCAAGGCTTCATCGCGTTTGAACTGGCGCGCGATATCTCCAACCTCGCCTCCCAGCTCTGGCTCGGCAAATTCATTGCCTGTTTTGTCATCTTCTACCTCATCATCTCGCTATCGCTATATGGCCGGATCAATTCGGGCCGGTCCATGACGATGGGAGCAGCAGCCGGGGCGCTTTGCTGGAGTGTCGCGACCTGGGCCTATCATATCTACCTGCAGGTCTCGGTTCTCGACACGTTCTACGGCGCCCTCGCTTCGGTGATCCTTGGCTTCATCTGGCTGCTTGTGTCGGTGTCTTCCCTGCTGCTCGGGGCAGCGCTCACCGTCGAATGGTCAGCCCGGTTTGCGAAACTGGATCGGGAAAAGGGCAAAGTGCGCAAAACCAGTCCGGCGCCCGAGCCCGATCACTCCGCCGAATAAAGCTTGGCGACCGCTGAAGCGCGCGCCCGTATCTCGCTATCATCCAGTCCGTCGATGCGGTGCTGAAACCAGCGGCGCTGAAACGCTGTGATCGTGGCTTTCAGGTCGCTGGTGTCGTAACCGATCGTCTTCAGTGACGTGGCGAGGAGCTGCGACGCGTCGCCCGCCTCATCCGGCCAGAGACCGATGCCGGATGCGGCGAGTCGCTGCCAGGGAAAATGCTCGCCCGGATCCGCCTTTCGGACAGGGGCAATGTCGCTATGGCCGACCACCCGCGTCTGCGGGATAGACCAGCGTTCGATGATCCCAAGGGCCAATTCGGTGACCGCCTCGATCTGGGCGTCTGGATAGGCTGGCAGTCCGCCACTGGGCGCAGGCCAGTCATGACCGCCATTGACGATCTCGATGCCGACAGAGCGCGAATTCAGGTCCTCATCGTCTTGCCAGGATCCGACCCCCGCATGCCATGCCCGCTTGTCCTCATCCACGAGCTTCAGGATGTCGCCATTTTCCCGAACGACATAATGCGCAGACACGCCAGCTTTCGGGTCGCAGAGCCGCTCTATGGCAGCGTCGCCGGTTTCCATGCCGGTATAATGCAGGACCAGCATGTCCAGCGGCCCCTTGCGCTCATTGAAGTTCTGGCTGGGATGCAAAGCGATCTTCATCTTGCAACGCGCGCCTTCTCCGGCAGAGCTGCCTCCGGCAGTGACTTGTTGCGGCGGATAGCGATCACGAACACGCCGCTCAGCGAGATCGCCGCGCCGACGATGAGGCGGAGGGTCAATGGCTCACCAAGCAGGCTGACGGCGAGCACGACACCCCAGATCGGCGTCATCAGGGTGAGCGGCGAAAGAAGCGAAATATCGTACTTCTTGATCAGCGTATAATACGCCCCGTGCCCAAAGACGCTGACGCCGAGAACGGCGAAGGCCGTCGCTGCCCAGACCATCCAGCCACCGCCGACGAAGGCGTCGACCTGGCCGCTTTCGGTCAGAAAGGAAAAGGCCAGCAATGGGGTAAAGCTGAACATGCCGAGCCAGGCTTGAAGCTGCAGCGCGCTGATCGGCGCCATCTTCTTCATCAGGATGCCGCCAGCCGCCCCGACAAAGGCCGAGATGATCACATAGATAAGGCCGAAGCTGACCGAAAAGCTTTCGGGATCAAACGCAATCAGCGTCACGCCTGCAAAGGCCAGCATGATGCCAAGGCCGCGCCGCCAGCCGACGGTCTCTCCAAGGAAGGCCATGCTCATCAGCGTCGCGAATGGCACGCCGAGCTGGCCAGTAACCGACACCGCGCTGGCGTCGGCATTGGCGAGGCCAATGAACAGAAGCGCAAAGTGGACCGCGCCCATACACATGGAGATCGCAAACAGGGTCAGCATCTGCTTTGGCGCGGGAAACAGGAATGGAATAAGGACCAGCGCGATCCCGGCAAAACGGACCGCAGCAAAGAAAACGGGCGGTACGGCCGCATCGGCGACGACCCAGCGGGTCACCACAAGGTTCAGCCCCCAGACAAAGCAGACGCCGAAAAGAAGAAGGAAATCGCGGAAACCCATGAGACGGGCTGTAGCAGTGTTTTGTCGCCGCCGTCACCGCCTTTCGGCGCGGAAAGCCTAGCTTGGGCGCACCCGGTCATAGGGGCTGTCGAGAGAGAAAGCGGGGACCCGCGCGCTAAGCTCCTCTCCAGCATCGGAGACGAAGGTATAGCTGCCGCTCATCATGCCCGACGGCGCAGAAAGCGGCGCGCCGGACGAGTAGCGAAACGTATCCCCCGGCTCCAGACGCGGGGTCTGGCCAACGACACCCTCGCCATCCACGGTCTGGCGGCGTCCGAGACTGTCAATGATGTCCCAGTGGCGAAGCGTCAGCGTCCAGGTTGTATCCGACCCGTTCTCCATCTCGACCGTATAGGCCCAGACAAACCGGCTTCTGGACGGCGCAGACTCGTCTTCCAGAAACTGAGGCGTGACGGCGATTATCATGCCGTCTGTATTGGCTTCGTACCGGCCGGTCTTGTTGCTTTCTGCCATGACCTGCCCTCCCTAACCGGCCATCGCCGAGAGCGCCGACAGGATGTCGGCCTCCAGATCGCTGACATCTTCAATGCCGACCGAAATCCGGATCCAGCTCTCGTCGAGCCCCATAGAGGCGCGCTCTTCTTCATTGAGCGCCCGGTGTGTCGTCGAGGCCGGATGACAGGCCAGCGTTTTCGTGTCGCCAAGATTGTTCGAGATATCGACGAGCTTCAGAGCGTTGAGTACACGGAAGGCTTCGGGCCGTGCGCCCTTCACCGAAAACGCGATCAGCGTCCCGCCCTCATCCATCTGCTTTGCGTGCACGTCGTAATGCGGATGATCGTTACGGCCGGGATAGCGAACCGCTTTGACATTCTCATGCCCGGCGATCGCATCCGCAAGACGGGCCGCATTGCGGCTCGCCTGGCGCACCCGCAGGTCCAGCGTCTCAAGGCCTTTCAGCACGACCCAGGCATTGAAGGGTGATGGGGCCGGGCCCGTATGGCGCAGCCACGGGTCGATGACCTCTTCCATCCAGTCCGATCGCCCGAGGATCGCCCCAGCCAGCACGCGGCCCTGCCCATCCATATGCTTGGTCGCTGAATAGACCGAAATGTCTGCGCCAAGCTCCAGCGGGCGTTGCAGGATGGGTGTGGCAAACACATTGTCTACGATGAGCTTGGCGCCCGCCTTGTGAGCCAGCTCTGCGACCGCTGCAATATCGACGGCCTCAAGCAGCGGATTGGACGGCGACTCGACCAGCACATAGTTCGCCGGGCGCGAGAGCGCAGCCTTCCAGGCATCCAGGTCATAGCCCTGAACGAATTCGGTCTCGACGCCGTAACGCGGCAGGATGGTCTGGCAGATGACCCGGCAGGACCCGAAGAGCGCACTGGCGGCAACGACACGGTCGCCCTGACCCACCGGCGCGATGAGCGCAGATGAGATGGCGGCCATGCCGGACGCTGTGACGCGGCAGGTCTCGGCACCTTCCAGCAAGGCAAGCCTGTTTTCGAGCATACGCACGGTCGGGTTGGCATAGCGGGAATAGACATAGCCTTCTTCCTCACCGGCCATGCGGCGCGCGGCCTGTTCGGCGCTGTCATAGGCATAGCCAGATGTCAGAAAGACCGCCTCTGATGTCTCTCCGAACTGAGAGCGCATCGTCCCGCCGCGCACGAGCTTCGTCGCAGGCTTCCAGTCCTTGCTATCTTCAGCCGCCATGGACTTCATCCTTCCAAACCTGAGCGGTCCGTCTTAAGCCTCTTGGCGGAAAGGGATCAAGGCATGGTTCAGGCAAGACAGGGCGTCCTGCCCGATGGTGATCTGAAAGCGCTGCTCGATGCAGGGGCAATTGCCTACGAGCGGGCGCTGGACGACGACCAGATCCAGCCCGCCAGCCTCGATCTCCGGCTAGGGTCCGTTGCCTACCGTATCCGGGCGAGCTTCCTGCCCGGCGACCGCCGCCGGGTCTCGGACGTTCTCGAAGAACCCGGCCTGGCGTTGCACGAAATTCCGCTGACAGAAGCGGGCGCGGTGCTTGAAACGGGCTGCGTCTATCTTGTTCCGCTACTTGAGTCAGTGCGCCTGCCCGATGAGATATCGGGCCGGGCGAACCCGAAAAGCTCAACCGGGCGGATCGATGTCTTCACTCGGCTGGTCACAGACCGCGCAAGTGCTTTCGATGACATATCAGCCGGATATGAGGGCCCGCTCTGGCTGGAGATCAGCCCGCGCACCTATTCCATCCTTGCTCGGCCCGGTGACCGTCTCGCCCAGCTACGCCTCCGGCGCGGCAAGCCGCAGAATGTCAGTGACCTCATCGTCTCCATCGACATGGAAGCCGGCGATGGCAAGCCGGTCGGCTGGCGGGCAAAACACCATGCAGGTCTGATTGATCTGCGCGCGATTGGCGGTCATGAGGTCGCCGACTTCTGGGAACCGCTCTTCCCGCACAAGGGCAGGCTCGTCCTCAACCCGGAAGATTTCTACATCCTCGCCTCGCGTGAGAGCGTCAGCGTCGCGCCGGGACAGGCGGCGGAGATGGCCCCTGTCGCCCCGGAACTCGGTGAATTCCGCGCCCATTATGCCGGCTTCTTCGATCCCGGTTTTGGCACCAATGCAGGCGGCTCGCGCGCTGTGCTCGAGGTCCGCTCCCGCGATGTCCCGTTCATTCTCGAACATGGCCAGCCCGTGGCTAAGCTTGTCTATGAGGACATGGCGGCCGACCCGCAGGCCGTTTATGGCGGCAAGTCGAGTAATTATCAGGGCCAGAAGCTCAAACTCTCGAAGCATTTCGCCTGATAGCCGAAATTGCTGGACAAGGTTCGCGCAGACCGATTGACTCTCCTGTGTCTTTGAACCTCAGGGGGCCCCGGCCATGAAATACACGTTATTCAGCGTTGCAATCGCAAGTCTCGCCCTCGCCGCCTGCGGTGGTGCAGATACAGATACCGACACACCAGCAGCCGACACTGAAATTACAGAAGAAGCAGCTGCAGACTCAAGCGACGACACGACCCTCGCCGAAGAAGCAATGACAATGGACGCGGCGGATCTGCAGGAAGACTGTGGCATCCTCGCCACCGACCCGGAAGCGCAGGAAAACTTCGCCGAAATGGGCACCGATGGAGAAGGTTTCTGCGCCTGCTTCGTGCAGCTCGTCGAAGCGAAGCCCGATGATGAGCGCGAGCAGATCCTGATGACATTGGGTGAAGTGACCGACGACATGCAGGCCACGGGCGAAGGCGCTGAAGAAGCCGTCAGCCGTCTGATGAGCGATGCCATGATCAATTCGGAAAGTGAAGCAGCCCAGGCGACGACAGCTGGCGTGATGATGATCGGCGATATCATCGACGACATTGGGAATGCCATGGAAGATGGCGGCAGCTGCCCGGCCAGCTAGGCATAGTCACCCGTCAGCGCGATTGACTTCCCGGGCGTCAGGGGCGTTTTCGTCCGGTTGAACAGACCTGTCGGCGAGACAGGCCGACCGGAGGAATGCTCATGACCCATGATCTAGTTATTCGAAATGGTTTCGTTGTTGACGGGACCGGCGGGCCCGGCCGTGAAGCCGATATCGCTATCGATGGCGGTCATATCAGCCATGTCGGGCAGGTCTCCGCGCGTGGCCGCGAAGAAATCGATGCAAAAGGCGAAGTGGTCACGCCCGGCTTTGTCGATGTGCACACCCATTATGATGGCCAGGTGACCTGGGGCGACAGCCTGACGCCCTCCTCCATTCACGGCGTGACAACAGCCATCATGGGCAATTGCGGAGTGGGGTTTGCGCCCTGCCGCGATGAGGATCATGACCGTCTGATCCGGCTTATGGAAGGCGTTGAGGATATTCCCTTTCCGGTCCTTTCAACGGGCCTTCCCTGGAACTGGGAGAGCTTCCCGGAATATCTTGATAGCCTTTCCGGCAAATCCTTCGACATCGATTTCGGCGCACAGCTGCCGCATGCGGCGCTTCGGGTGTTCGTCATGGGCGAGCGCGGGGCGAACCGCGAAGACGCAAGCAAGGCCGAGATCGCCGAAATGGCACGCCTTGCCGGTGAGGCCGTGCGCGCAGGCGCTCTTGGCTTTTCCACCTCCCGGACGCTCAACCATCGCACCTCCGACGGCCAGCCGACCCCGACGCTTACCGCCAGCGAGGAAGAACTGACCGGCATCGGCATGGCGCTGAAAGAAGTCGGCAAGGGCGTCCTTCAATTCGTGTCTGACTTTGACGACCCGAAGAAAGAAGCGGCCATGCTGCGCCGGATCGTCGAGACGACCGGGCGGCCTCTGTCAGTTTCACTGGCACAGTCCGATGTAGCCCCCGATGGCTGGCGCGTCCTGCTGGGGGCGATCGAACAGGCGGCTGAAGATGGCCTGCCAATGCGGGCCCAGGTCTGCGGGCGTCCGGTCGGCGTCCTGCTCGGCCTCGACCTCACCATGAACCCGTTTATCGCCCATCCGGTCTATCAGGAGATCAGGGACAAGCCGCTGAATGAGAAGGTCGCCGCCCTGCGCGACCCTGAGTTCCGGGCTCGTCTTCTGGCCTCAAAACCAGATACGGGAAACCCGTTCGTGAAAAGCCTGCTGCGCAATTTCGGCAAGCTCTTCACGCTGGACGCTGTGCCAGACTATGAGCCAGACGCGACCCGGACCGTTGAAGCCATCGCCAGAGCGCGCGGCGTCACACCGGAAGAAGCCGCGCTCGATACACTGCTGGAGGATGACGGCCGGGGCATGCTGTATCTGCCCTTCCTCAACTATGCGAACGGCTCACTCGACCCGTCCTATGAGATGCTGAGCAGCCCGGCGACCATTCCGGGTCTTTCCGATGGCGGGGCACATGTCGGCATGATCTGCGACGGCTCCTTCCCGACCAGCATGCTGACCCACTGGACCCGTGACCGCTCGCGGGGCCCGAAATTTCCGCTGGAATGGATCGTCAAACGCCAGACCGCTGACACGGCTCACTGGATCGGCCTGCACGATCGCGGCGTGATCGCGCCGGGTTACCGCGCCGACCTCAACATCATCGATTATGACAATCTGACCCTGCACCGGCCTGTCATCCTGCGCGACCTGCCAGCGGGCGGGCGCCGACTGATGCAAAGGGCGAGCGGCTATACCGCAACCATCGTTGCTGGTCAGACGATCTACCGCGACGGCGACCCGACGGGCGCGAAACCTGGACGTCTCGTGCGCGGCGCGCAAAGCGTCCCGGCGCAGGCGAAGGTCGCCGCCGAGTAGCATTCAGCTTTTGCTGGCGGCGGTCTCTTTGACGGCTTGCTCTTCAATGCCCGCGAAACGGTCTGCGCGCGCGAGGTCCGGGAACAGCCGTGTCCAGAGAAGGGCTGTGGCGATCGCCATGCCGCCGCCAAAGACAACAGCGCCGACCGGCCCGAGCAGGCGGGCGGCGACCCCACTTTCAAATTCGCCAAGTTCGTTGGAGGCCGAGATGAAGATGAAGGACACCGAGGAGACCCGGCCCTTCATCTCATCCGGCGTCGCAAGCTGTATTAGCGAGGCCCGCACATAGACCGAAATCTCATCAGCTGCGCCGGTGACGATCAGGGCTGCCATCGACAGGAAAAAGAAGGGCGAGAGCCCAAAAACCAGTGTCGCTGCGCCATAGATGCCGACGGCCCACATCATCCATGGGCCGACATTCCTTGCCAGCGGGCGTGTGGCGAGGATGAAAGCCACGGTGGCTGCGCCGATGGCCGGGGAGGCTGCGAGGATGCCAAGGCCTTCCTGCCCGACATGCAGGATATCGCGGGCGAAAACAGGCAGGAGCGCCTTTGCTCCCCCGAAAAAGACCACAACAAGGTCAAGCGAGATCGCGCCCAGGACGATCTTGTTGCGCTTGATATAACCAAGCCCTTCGAACACCATCGACCAGCCACGCACATTGAGAACCTTCTCATGCGGGGGCGTCTTCGCCGTCGCGATGGCGAGAATGGCAAAACTCACCAGAACGATCGCCACAGTGTAGACGGTAGCCGCACCAAAGAAGCCATAGATGAGGCCGCCAATGGCCGGGCCGATGATGACGGCGGTCTGGAAGCCAAGCGAATTCCACGCAATGGCGTTTGGCAATTCCTTGCGCGGCACCAGGCGCGGGAAGAGCGAGCTGGCCGCCGCAGGCGTGAAGGCATTCACACAGCCAAGCAGCATCGCAACGCCAAAGATGATCGGCAGCGCGTTCGACGCGGGCAGAAAGACCGAGGCCAGCAGCCCGAAGGATAAAAGGACCCGCACCGTGTTTGATACGATGAGGATCATCTTCCTGTTGAGTCGGTCTGCCGCCTGTCCGCCGACGAGGGACAGGAGCAGAACGGGCACAAACTGGGCAAGACCGACCAGCCCGAGAAGGAAGGCCGAGTTCTCTATGCTCCAGCCGAGACCGCCTGTCTCGACAGGTCTGCGGGCAAGGTCATAGACCTGATAGCCGATCGTGATGGCTTCCATCTGGCGCGCAGCCGCGATGGAGACGCGCATCAGCCAGAAATGCAGATATGCGCGGTGCCGGAAGACCTGGAGGGAGGGTGCGAGCGCCATGGGTGGGCTGTCCTAAACCCTGCGCCAGCGATGGGAAAGCGCAATTTTTGTCAAGGTCGCTTGACTGACAAGTGTCCTTGTCATAGTGTCAAGGAAACACGACAACTCTTCGAGGACATAAATATGGCTCAGCAATTGGGATTCAACGCCGCCCGCAAACGTTATCACCGGGTCTTCTGGCCAGCGATGCTCGCCTATGTCGTGATCGTGCTGGGCGGCGCCTGGCTGATCGATGAGGGGACAACGCCGCAATGGCTGGCGGGTCTGGTGGCGATTGCAACCGCCCTGCCCGTCTGTCTCGCGCTCTGGGCCATCGTGCGCTGGATGAGCGAGACCGACGAGTATACCCGCATCAAACACCTCAAGGCCTTCGCCCGCGCCGCGGCGATCACCGTGTCCGGCATCTTCATCGTCGGCTTCATGCAGCTTTTCGAAGTGGTCGGGAATTTCGAGGTTTTCTGGTTTGGGCCGGCGTTTTTCCTGGCCTATGGCCTGTCGACCTGCGTCCCGATGATCTTCGGCAAGACTGTTTAGCTGAGGCGTTTCATGGACAATATCATTCGCACACTACGCGTCGAGCAGGGATGGAGTCAGGCCGCCCTTGCCGAGCAT
The DNA here is from genome assembly GCF_000376805.1 of Henriciella marina DSM 19595. Classification (NCBI taxonomy): domain Bacteria; kingdom Pseudomonadati; phylum Pseudomonadota; class Alphaproteobacteria; order Hyphomonadales; family Hyphomonadaceae; genus Henriciella; species Henriciella marina. The sequence continues at coordinate 2,082,478 of NZ_AQXT01000002.1, forward strand.
CTGGATGTTTCCCGCCAGTCGGTAAACGCGATCGAAACCGGCAAATATGATCCGTCCCTGCCGCTCGCCTTTGCGATCGCGCGCCTGTTCGGCAGGTCGATCGAGGAGGTCTTTCAGGACCCCGCCGCGCCGGCTTCGAAAGTTGCGAAGTAGCGCTCTTCCCGCACAGAGCACAAAAGCGTTTCAATGATCCCGGGAGTTGCAACGCTGCGCTTGCATCCCGCAGCCATCTAAGCCAGCGTCTGGCAAACTAAAGGCCAAAGGGTACCACGCAGCGCGACACTGCTCACTGGTCCAGGGGAATGGGGGAGCAGGTTGGTCTTTTCATCTATTGAATTCCTATTCTACTTCCTACCCATTTCGCTTCTTGCATATTTTTTACTCCGGCTTTCCAAGAAGCTTCATCCGCTCTCCACTATCAGCCTTCTGATTTCGAGCCTCGTTTTCTACACTTGGGGCGGCGGATCACTTGTATTTCTTCTACTGTTCGTAATCTGCGCAAACTATATTATTGGGCTGCTTATAAATAAAATACAGAAAAATGGAAAGAAAGGCGCACTCCCATTAACTATTGGCATAATCATAAATATTTCCGCACTAGGATACTTCAAGTACTTCAATTTTGCCGTCGATAACTTCAACTCCATCCTTGGATGGATGGGTGTACCGGCGAGTTTTGAAAGTAATGTCATCCTTCCGATCGGCATATCGTTCTACATCTTTCAAGCCATAAGCTACCTGATCGACCTGTACCGCGGAGAGGTGAGGGTCTTTCGCGACCCGCTAAAAGTCGCCTTGTATATCTCCATGTTCCCGCAGTTGATTGCCGGACCGATTGTGCGTGCCCGAACTGTCGAAAAGGAAATCCGGAGCCGCCGGGTTTCCGCCGACGATTTCGGCTATGGCGCTGCGCTGTTTTCACATGGACTGTTCAAGAAAGTCGTCATTGCGGACAGTGTCGCGCCGCTTGCGGATGCCACATTTGCAATGTCGCCACAGGACCTGACCCTACCGACCGCATGGATCGGCATTCTGGCATACACAGTACAGATCTATTTCGATTTTTCGGGTTATTCTGATATGGCGATTGGTCTGGGCCGAATGTTTGGCTTCCACTTTCCCGTAAACTTCTTCCGCCCATATTCCGCGGTCTCTGTAACGGATTTCTGGCGCAGGTGGCACATCTCGCTGTCCAGCTGGTTTCGGGATTATCTTTACATTCCGTTGGGTGGATCAAGGGGCTCGACTTTCAGCACCTATCGAAACCTGATCATCGTGTTCCTGATAACTGGCATCTGGCATGGTGCGGCCTGGACGTTCCTTTTCTGGGGACCTACCATGGGGCCCTTCTCGTAATCGAGCGGATTACCGGTCTGCGTAATGCCAAGGATGCCAGGTTCTTTCCGGTCAGGCGTCTGGTCACTTTTGGCCTGATCGTTGTCGGGTGGGTCGTCTTCCGGGCAGAGAACATGGATCAGGCCGCCGGCTTCGCGCTTGCCATGACTGATGTGACCCAGCTCGGTATGGATCCGGAGGTGGCAGTACTCTTCGGCACCAAGGCTGGCTACGTCCTGGCTTTGGGCCTGCTCGTGGTTGCACTGCCGCGGTCATTCACATTCGCGCAGTTCCTGGACGAAAAAATCTGGCATGCGCAGGGAATTCGGCAGATGGCCCTCAAGTCAGGGGCGCTTGCCTACATGGTGATCGGCCTGTTTTTTATTGGACTGATCGTCTCGGCACAGAACTATAGCCCGTTCCTTTACTTCCAGTTCTGAGGACTTCGATGTCTCGAGTTTTCGTTATTATTTTTCTCGCCTTCTTGCTGGCCCCCACGATTTCTGGTTTTTTCGGAATTCAACCGAAATCGATTGAGAACAGGGATTTAGAAAAACCCCCGGCCCCGTCCGTCCATTCAATTATGAACGCGGAATACTTCTTGGAAGCGGGCGCTTACCTAAAGGATAACCTTCCCCTCAGAATCGAAGCGGTTCGCCTTCACAACTGGTTGCTGCTGCATTCTTCGGCGGGCAGCGTCAGCCCGCGTGTCTATCAGGGCCGGGGGGGCGAGTTGTTTCTGGATATCGAGATCAAATCCCCATGTTCACGCCCGGTGTTCCCGGCCGATCTCATTGAAATGGTCGAAAAATTCCAGACTCGGGCCGAGAGAAACCACCAGACGTTTTATTTCGTGTTCATGCCGAACAAGGCTTTCAGTTATCCCGAACGAATGACCTCGGCGCTTGCGGGGATGGAAGCTTGTGCGGCAAGCCGCCGCGCAGAACTGAGGGCGGCGATGCGAGAAAGTCCGGCAAGATTTGTCGATCTGTGGACGCCAACGGAACAGCATGTCCAAGATGAGGGAGAGAGACTGTTCCCGAAGCTGGGCCGGCACTCAACGACGTTCGCCGGCGTTTTCTTTGCCCGCGAACTGTTAAACGAAATCGCGCCTGGAAAGTGGGATCCCGACGCACTGCAGGCGGTCGCCGAGCATACAGTGAGCAGCGAACTGCCTCTCCGGTTCATGGGTCTTAATTTGCCGGAGACCAGGACCATATACCACGTCGATCGCGGACCCGCTCTGACAACACGATATGAGGAGATCAAGCTCACTCCAGAATCTACACGAAACAGTTTTCGGTTCACAACCACTGGCGCGGATGATCACCTCGTGACCGGACGAACCATGGTGTTCCACGATTCCTTCATGGACGCTCCGCGCGATATACTCGCCCCGTATTTTGAAGAAATTTATTTCATTCACTGGGGAGAGTTCATGGCCCAGCCCGAAAAGGTTCGCGAAATACTGTTCCCGGCCGACCGAGTGATTTTCGCCTATGTCGAAGACCTGAAGGAAGAAGCAGTTCCGAACACGATCGGATCAACCCTTCGGTTGGATGCCTACTCGCGCTAAGGCAAACGCATTGCTATGACGGCGCGTATTTATGAGCTCACCAGAATCCGGCTATGGATCAGGCGGAAAGCTACGCGATGGGCAAATTGATCGAGGACACGTTTCTCGATACTGCCGCCCCGGAGATCAAGGCGGCGGAGTAGCGCTAGGCCGAGCAGCTCGCCCCACCTAAGACGCAGAATGTCGCGCACCAGGGGTGGTTGAGTTGAACCGGGTCTTCGGTCGCTGCTGCCAGCGTATCGCCCAGCTCAAACTCGGGAGCATAGGCCAGCAAGGTGCACGCCGTCACTGTGGCCCGGCCCGCACCCTTGCGGCGCACAAGCATACGCTGGCTGGCGCACATCATGTCTGCCGGGTCGACGTCCAGAATGCCCCAGCAAGCGGTCGTGATCTCAGGTGGGCTGTCGCCTTCGAGCATTTCAGGAAAGAGGACCAGCGTCTTGGGGTCTGCCGGGTCGATGTTGAGGCCAAGCCGGGCGATGAGCTCTCCATAGCCGTGCCGGGCTGCGGCTTCGCTTTCCGCAAGATCCTGGCGTCCAGCAATGGCCGCCGAAAACCCGCTCTCTGCGAGCCAGGTCATTCCCTCGCAGGCGATGTCGAAACTTCCCTGCCCGCGTTCGGCATCATGCAGGGGCCGGGAATGGTGGTCCATCGAGACGCGCATCACGATCCGGTCACCATACTGCGCATTCAAGGCTAGCAGCCCTTCGCGAATGCGCGCCCGCATCATCGGGCGCATCGCATTGGTCAGCACCAGCAGCGAATGCCCGCGCGCCAGCACAGCCTCCATGATTTTCAGGATATCAGGGCACATAAAGGGTTCACCGCCCGTAATCCCTATTTCCTTGGCGCCCTCACCCAGCGCATCGATCTCATCGAGAAAGGGCGTCACATCCTCAAGCGTCAGATAGACGAGATCGTCATTCTTCGGCGAGCTTTTGATATAGCAGTTACGGCATTCGATATTGCAGAGCGTGCCGGTGTTCAGCCAGAGCGTCTTCAAGCCCCGCCAGTCCACCGACCCGCGGGTTTCGCCCTTCGCTGTCACGAATGGATCGCGAAATTTCTGTTCTAACAAAGTCGTATGCGCCATGAGGGGAAGTCTAGCCTTGCCGTAAGGCATGACAAGCGGCAGCCTTCATGCACTCGCGCAATCGTGATTAAGAACCGGCGCGGTCGGGTACCTTTACATAACCACGCTGAACAGACCTGCGACCACCAGCGTATAAAGCAAGACGGCGCCGAGGATCAGGAAGATCTGATAGGCACCGCCAACAGTCGATTTCGTCAGCGTAACCGCTTGGCTCATCAAATCAGGCCAGGTGTATGAGACGAAATCGCCCTGCGTCATGATTGAGGTCAGCTTGCCCTGCTCATCGACAATCGGAAGGCGGCGGAACCGCTCATTCGACATGATGCGGAGCCAGTCGATGAGATTATCGTCTTCCTTGGCGACGCGCACTTCAGTGGTCATGATTTCCGAAACCTTGGTCTCGGCAGGGTTTTTCCCGCCTGCGACAAGCTTTCGCATAACATCGCGCTCAGTTACGAGCCCCAGCACATTGTGCTCTGCATCGGTCACAACGATCGCGCCATAATTGCGGTCGGACATCATCTGAACGGCTGACAGTGCTGTTTCATCAGGGCCGCAGACCAGCGGATCGGGCTTGGTTGCATATTCTACACGTTCACGGATTTTCATTGACTTGTCCTGCTGTCTACATCGCCTGACCCAAGCTGTGACAAACATCTCGCATTTCAAGAAATTCGCTTTATTCGGTCGTGGCGCTCGGATACTTTATAGGACTTGTGACGGTGCGCGGGTGTAGCTCAATGGTAGAGCAGAAGCTTCCCAAGCTTAAGACGAGGGTTCGATTCCCTTCACCCGCTCCAATCCCAACACCTTGTCATGATGCGGCAAATTGAAAACACCGGCTTGGCGCGGCCCTAACCTCAATCTGCCATGCTCACTGGATGCGAACGACCTTCAGCTGATCCAGGGCAGATCTCACACGGCATGCCGACAAAAGCAGACTATCTAAATTTCTCCGAGCTGACCGATGATGATCGGCGCACATGGCTGGCATTGCAGGCGGCTGATCCCTGTCTGGCGAGCCCCTATTTCTCCCCCTCTTACGCCAGCGCCGCCGACGCGGCCCGGCCTGGCGTTAAAGTCCTGAGATTTCGCGAGGGCGTTCGACCTGTCGCCTACTGGCCCTTTCGGCCTGGTCCGTTTGGCACGGCACGTCCTGTTGGGGGACCGATGGATGACCTGCATGGCATCATTGCAGCGCCCGATACCGTCCTTGATCTTGGGCAGCGCGATGTCAGCCGGCACATTGGCGGATACGCCTTTGAGGCCACGCCCGCCAACCAGTACCGCCATGGCCTTGGCGGGCTCAGGGGCGACGGCAATCAGGTCATGGACCTCTCGGCCGGATATGACGCCTGGCTTGAAGACCGGCAGGCGGATTCGTCCAACTTCCGTAGGGAATACAGAAAGGTCGACGCGCTGCTGGCTGCGCCAGGGACGGAGGTCCGCCATGATGTACGCGACATCGCCGCATTCGAGCGGCTTCTGGAGCTGAAGCAGACGGCATATGAACAATCCGGTCACTTCAAACTGTTTTCGCTGGAATGGCCCCGCCAGTTGCTCGAAAGCCTGATGGAGGCGAACGCCGCCGACGCACGCGGCGTCATGTCCACGCTGCACATTGATGGGGAGCTGGCGGCCATGGCTTTCAACATGCGGTCAGAGACGGTCCTGCACTACTGGTTTCCGGCCTATGAGGACAAATTTTCCAAGCAGAAACCGGGACTTGCCCTTCTGTTCAGCCTGGCCGAATGGGCCGCAAGTGAAGGCCTTGGCGAGCTTCATCTCGGGCTCGGCGATACCCGCTACAAGCGCCAGATGGCGAGCTGGATGATGCCGGTTCGCGGCGGTGCCCTGGCACTCGGTGCGCCTCAGAAAATTGCGACGTCTGCGTCGGCGCTCTCGGCCAGACTGGAGGGCAATCACCGCTTTCTGGATGTGCCAGCAAAGTTCGCCCGCAAGTATCACCGGGTCATGCTGGCCGGGACCTTGCGGGCGTAAACCATCGCTCAGCGGGGTCGGAATTTAGCTTGAGCTCCTGCCAACCTTGCCAGTAACCCGGGAGAGCGGCGCAAGCGGGCTTTCAACCCGGCGGTGGGCAATATGCTCCGGCCGCGGAGACTTGGCCGCGAACGGCTTTTCAAGGCGGTTGGACCACGCATTGAACACGAAGAAGGCATTCATCCGCTCGAACGGGGTAATGTTGCCGTTGGAGGCGTGCAGCGTGTTGCAGTCAAAAATCACGACTGACCCTGCCTTTGGCGCCGGGGCAACAATGCCGCCTTCATCTACCAGCTGCGCGATGGAGTCAGCATCGGGGATACCGGTCTCCTGACGTTTCAGCGAAGACTTGTAGTTGTCATCAGGCGTCTCACCCACGCAGGAGATGAAGGTCTCATGGCTGCCGGGCACAAACATGACGGGTCCAGCCTGCGGGTGGTTATCCGTCAGCATGACGGACATGGAAAGCGCACGCATGTTCGGCATGCCGTCTTCAGCGTGCCAGGTCTCGAAATCGGAATGCCAGTAGAACTCTTTGCCCTTGAAGGCTGGCTTATAGTTGAGGCGCGACTGGTGAATGTAGACTTCATCACCGAGGATGTAGCGCGCAACGTCCGCGAGCCGGGGGTCACGCGCAACCACGTCGAAGTCACTGGTCTGGCGGTGAATGGCGAAAACCGAACGCACTGCGCCGCTGTCCCGCTCTGAGATCACTGTCTCGTCAGACAGGCTGGCTGGATAGTCGCGCATCTCATTCGCAGTGCCCCGCATCCGGGCGACTTCCTTTGGTGAAAAGACGTCTTCGAGGACGACAAAGCCGTCGCGCTCGAAATCTTGTATCAGAGATGGGCTAATCGGCGGGCTCGATCCTCTTTTTGCGTGAATGACTCTTTCCCGGCGGTCAATCTGTTCAGGCTTTTTGTTGAGCCGGGTGGTGTATCTGTCCTTTTGCAGCTGTTGCATGGCTAATCGTTCTGATCCTCTCGTTTGCGGCGATTTCTTCGCCGTTTCGGTTCGTCTGAATGGCGGTATTGCCGCGCATCTGGTCGCACCTACGCCCGCCCACACTATTAGGTTGCAAATGACTTGCTCATTTGCCCCTGATTTATAACCGAGGTTATGAATATGGCCGCAGACCGGGCGAACCGGGTGCACGTTTTACGGGTCTTCACTGGAGGTAGACCGCGCGCGGTTTCTCCTTCAGAAGACCGCCCATGAGCCCTGATCTTCTTGCAGCGTTTGCCGACCGGTTCGGTGTTTTCGTCTTTGCCATATCCGGCGGCGTCCTTGCGGTTCGCAAGGAAATGGATTTGCTCGGCGTGGTCGTTCTGGCCTTCCTGCCCGCCATCGGCGGCGGCACCCTGCGCGATCTGCTGCTGGACCAGCCGGTCTTCTGGCTGTCAGACACCCTCACCCTCGTCCTGGCGATTGCAGGGGGCCTGACGGCCTTTCTGTTCTACCGCTTTGTCAGCCAGTTCCGCGCGCTTCGCTGGCCGGACGCAGTTGGCATGTCGCTGTTTGCCGTGACAGGGGCCGCCAAGGCGATGTCGCTCGGGCACGGCTTTATGGTCGTGGTCATCATGGGCGCCATAACCGCCAGCGCAGGCGGCCTACTGAGGGATGTGATTGCCAATGAAGAGCCCCTGGTTCTCAAAGAAGGCGAGCTTTACGCGACCTGTGCACTGGCAGGATCTGCGGTTTACTTTGGCGCGGTCACCCTCGGCGCACCAGAGCAGGTCGCCTTCGTCGCAGGCATGCTGACGGCCTTCATTTCTCGCGCCAGTGGCATTCTATTCGGAATCAAACTGCCGCGCGCAAAAGGTTGACCCTGCGCCATCGTGGCGGGCTTTCCTCGCCGTGCTACAGCTTCCCAACCAACAAGAATGGGAGGAATAGACATGGCCAAAGGTGCTGACGATCCAAGGCTCGACCCGCGCATCCGCGCAATGCTGGCAACGATGCCGCCGCCACAGGCGCGAACGGCAAAAACACGCGATGAGATGGTCGCGAATGCGAATACCGCAGAGGCCAATCAGCGCGCGGCCTTGCTCCAGCAGCTCCTCTCGCAAGTCGATACAGAAAGCATCGCGCCATCAAAGGGCATCGATATCTCGACCCATGAATTTGAAAGCGCACCGGACGGCAACACGATCAAGCTGCAGCTGATCAAGCCGGAGGGCGCAGGTGACCTTCCCTGCATCTACTACATCCATGGCGGCGGGATGCTGGAGTTTTCCTGCTTCGATCCGATGTACCAAGCGTGGGGCCGGATGATCGCCCATCAGGGCGTCGCGGTGGCGATGGTCGACTTTCGTAATGCGCTGCGCGCCTCTTCAGCACCGGAAATTGCGCCTTTCCCCGCAGGCCTGAATGATTGCGTCTCTGGTGTGAAATGGGTCTCCGAAAACGCGAGCACGCTTGGCATCGACAAGAATGCCATCATCATCGCAGGCGAAAGCGGCGGCGGGAATTTGACGCTGGCCACGGGTCTGAAGCTGAAACAGGACGGTGATATCGGCCTCGTACGCGGGCTCTATCCGCTCTGCCCCTATATCGCGGGCAGCTGGCCGCGCGCTGACCTGCCTTCATCGTCGGAGAACAATGGTATCCTTCTGGACCTGCACGAATTTGGCGGGGCCATTGCCTATGGCATCGAAGCCTTCGAAGCCAGGGACCCGCTCGCCTGGCCCCTCTTTGCCAGCGAGGCGGATGTAAAAGGCCTGCCGCCCGTGATGATCAGCGTGAATGAATGCGATCCGCTGCGCGATGAGGGTATCGCCTTCTATCGCCTGCTGCTGAAAGCGGGCCAGCCTGCTCAGTGCCGCAATGTCATCGGCACCAGCCACGGCCTCGAAATCGCGACTCATCTCTGTCCCGATATCAGCCGCCAGACCGCGGCCAGTCTGGCGCAGTTCCTGCGGGATGTCTCAGCCTAGAGAAAGTCCTGGAGCGTCTCGATGAAAAGCTCGAAGCGGTCATGGTGCAGCCAGTGGCCAGCTTCGGGGAACATCTTCACCTCAGCATGCTCGAAATGCTCGATCCGACCATCTTCTGCCGGGTTCGAGGCCCAGCTTTTCTCACCATAGAGCAGAAGGGTCGGGCAGGAGATCGACTTCCACAGTTGGGCGACCTGTTCATGGGTGATGTCCACCGATTCCCAGACGCGCAGATAATTATCGAACTTCCAGGAATAGGTCCCGTCCTCATTGCGGGCGATACCATTGATCGTGAGGTGGCGCGCCTGTTCCGCTGACAGGAAGCTGTTCTCATCCTTCATGCGCGCATAGGCCTGTTCGAGCGTGTCATAGCGCTTGGGCTGGCGCCCGGCGAGGCCGCGCTTGTCGTCGATCATCTTGCGGAAATGCTCCTGCCACGGCGTTTTCCGGCGTTCTGCGAGGCGGCTAGGGCTTGGACCGAGCCCCTCAATCGCGACGATCTTGCGGACATTTTCCGGATAGAGGCCGGTATAGCGCAGGCAGATATTCCCGCCCAGCGAGTGCGAGACGATGGTCACCGGCGCAAGCTTCAGCTGATGGATCAGCTGGGCCAGATCATAGATATACGCCTGCATGTTGTAATTGCCTTCGGGCGACCAGGCGCTGTCGCCATGGCCGCGCAGATCCGGCGCAATGACGTGCCAGTCCTTGCGCAGGAGCTCTGCCGTCCAGTCCCAGCTGCGGCAATGGTCGCGCCCGCCGTGCACCAGAAGGAGCGGCGGCGCGTCCTCATTGCCCCAGTCTGCGTAGTGCAGCTTCAGGCGCTGGGAAAAATAAGTGTGAGAGGTCGGTCCGAGAAGTGTCATTTTCAGGCCTTTCCTGAACGCATGGCTTCATAGAATGCAATCGCGGCGGCGTTGGAAACATTGAGGCTTTCCATGCCGGGCACCATCGGGATGCGCGCCAGCGTCGCGCAGGCCTTGGCCACGGCGGGACGCAGGCCTGAGCCTTCGGCGCCCATGACAAATGCCACCTTGGGTGCGCCAGAAACAGCGGCGTCCAGCATTTCGGTGCCTTCACCTGCAAGGCCAACCGTATGGTATCCAGCATCGCCGAGCGCATCCAGCGCGCGGGCGATGTTCACGACACGAATTTCTTCGACCGCTTCAATCGCGCCTGCCGCCGCTTTGGCCACAACGCCTGTCAGCGGCGGTGTATGCCGGGTCTGCAGCACCAGTCCGCCAATGCCGAACGCGGCCGCTGAGCGGAAGATCGCCCCAAGATTATGCGGATCGGAAATCTGGTCGAGCACGCAGAGGCGGTCAGGCGCGTCAGGGCGTGCCAGCACATCCTCAAGCACGACAGGCTCCAGCGGCTGGACCTTGATCGCGATCCCCTGGTGCACGGCATTGTCTGGAAGCAGCTTGGCCAGCGCTTTCTGGTCGAGGACTTCAAAACCGGAAAGCCCTGTGCGCTTGGCCGCATTCTCTGTCGCAACCCAGCGCAGGATGACCCTGTCCTTGTTCGCAATTGCGGCTTCCACGGCGTGCTGGCCCCACAGCCAGAGGGGCGCTGTCGGGTCGGGTGCAGCCCGCGCTGCAAATCGCCGTTTCTCATGGTTGCGTGGAATGGGCATCGTCCCTATAAAGCGCGCTTCGGAGCGCCGGAGGTTGTTTTATTTCAGCCTTTTGGCGTCCTGATCTGGCAGCGTCAATCTCGCACGCTGCAAGGCAGTCCCTGGAGGGGTGGCCGAGTGGTTAAAGGCAGCAGACTGTAAATCTGCCCGCATAGCGTACACAGGTTCGAATCCTGTCCCCTCCACCACTCATTTCAGGTGGCCTAAAAGGCCAAAAATCAGTCCGGTGGACTGATTTTACCAAATGAGTGCCCCGGCAGGGGCTTTATTGAATTGCTTCCGTCTCCTCGCTGCGCTCGTCACATGAAGCGCGCTCAAGGCTGCGCGCCGCGACCACGGTAGCGATTAGCCCACCAGTAATTACCCATTAGCTCGCCGCACTGCCAACAACTCCGGCTCTTCCCTTGCATCGCGGGCGCTGGCGAAGTATCTCCAGCCGCTCTGGCGCGCGGATATAGCACAATGGTAGTGCAGCAGCCTTCCAAGCTGAGGATGCGGGTTCGATTCCCGCTATCCGCTCCAGATGCCCCCCGCTTCAATCGAAGAAACTGATGCATCTGAGAGTGTGGCAGACGATGTGCGCGACTTCCGCCCACGCGGCAAACGCCAGCTCTTCTACATGCCTTCGGCTTTCGCCTTCCGCCAGTAGAAAAGCGCAAGACAAGTCACGACAAGCGGGACCATGAGGCCGTATTCGTCGATCCACATCTGTGTGCCCTCGCCCGCGACGGTGAGCGGCGTAAAGATCTTCTGAATGAAAATATTGTGGGCGGCGTGAAAGATAATGGCAGGCCAGAAGCTGCCGGTCTTGAACGTGAAATACGTCATGATCACAGAGATGCTAGTTATCATGAGTGTAAAGCAGGCGACCTGAAAGACGGGGTCACCGCCGCCATATCTGATGATGATCGGAAAGTGCCAGGCTGCCCATATCAGGCCGCTCGTAATGGAGACCGCGCCAAAGGGCATGACCTTGCGAAGTTCCCAGACCAGAAAGCCCCGCCAGCCGATCTCTTCCCCAGCAATCGATCCAAGGGATTTGATGAATTGCACGCTGGCCAGAAGGCAGATCATCACGATCGTCGACACGACAGGGACGTTCGACGGAAAGCCGATCTCAGACGACCATTCGGAAATGGTTTCGGGATTGAACGGGGCACCAAGACCGAACATCCAGATCAGACAATACGCCAAGGCGACATAGCCCGCCGGTATGAAGTATGCCTGAACATTGCTGCGCCAGTCTCCCCATGCCCAAGGCAGACTGGAGATCGGGCGGCCCCTGATCTTCAGCGTGATGAGGGCGGCAATGGCCGGACAGATCATCAATGCGCCCACATAGAGGCTGGTGGGATTGAGTTCGAGGATCGCAAAATGTGCAATCGCGCTCAGGACGATCAGGAGTCCCATGAAGATGGAAATCGTTATCCAGGCGTCGCGACGATCAATCGAAGAATAGGTCATCCGCAATCACATATCGAATTTCGATAAATAGTCCAGCGCCATCTAAATGGCCGGGTTCTTGACACGAATGCCTGGGGGATGGCGCGCCTAGAAGGAGAAACTTCGAACGCGCTTTTCAACACTTTATCCGAGTGGAACGACCATCTCAAGACCTCTGACCTGAAGGGACACGATGAGCCCAAGCCATGAAGGGGTCGTCACGCGATCCCTTCAACGGCGCTGCCGATGGCACGCAAAATACGCCTGACTACGGCAAGCCAGTCTCAGTTCGCTTCACAGAAGAAGAACGCGCAGAGCTTGAGCGCTTGGCGGGTGATCTCACTCTCAGCGCATATATTCGCTCACGATGCATCGGGGATGAGGCTGAACCTCACCGCACACGTGGCAAGCGGCCTATCAAAGACTTTGAGGCATTAGGGCGCGTCCTAGGCGCGCTTGGTCGCTCGCAGCTTTCAAACAATCTGAACCAGCTTGCGAGGGCGGCCAATAGCGGAACGCTCGGCCTGTCGCATGAAACTCAGGCGGCAATTGAAGATGCCGCTCAAGATATAGCTTTCATCCGCAACGAACTGATCCAGGCTCTTGGCCTACGGGACGCGCAGCCATGATCTTCGTCGGGAACTCACGTGCGAACGGGCAGAATCTCGCTCGCCATTTGATGAGTCCTGATAATGAGCATGTGACCGTCCAAGAAATATCGGGCTTTTCTGGCGATGATCTAGCGTCAGCATTCAAAGAGGCAGAAGCAACAGCACGAGGTACACGCTGCAAGAAATATCTATTCTCCCTCAGTCTCAACCCACCGTCATCGGAGAGGGTCGAAACTGAGGCATTTCTGGAAACCATCACGGAAGTCGAAAATCGACTTAGCCTCTCAGGCCAGCCGCGCGCTATTGTCTTTCACGAGAAAGGTGATCGTCGCCATTGCCATGTGGTTTGGAGCCGCATCGACAGCGAGGAGATGAAAGCCATTCCCCTAGCCTTCACAAAACGCAAACTGATGGAGCTCTCGAAAGAGATTTATCTCGAACATGGCTGGGAGATACCAGACGGATTTATCCAGCCTGCCCTTCGCGATCCTAAAAACCTTACGTTGGCCGAGTGGCAACAGGCCAAACGTATTGGGCAAGATGCAAAGGAACTGAAGGCGGTTTTCCAGTCATGCTGGAAGCGATCAGATAGCCAACGCTCATTCGCCAACGCGCTGCAAGAGCACGGTCTCGCCTTGGCAAAAGGCGACCGTCGCGGCTTTGTCGCAACCGATCTCAATGGCGAGATTTACGCCATCGCGAGGTGGTGCGGCGTCAAGACCAAGGATGTGAGAGCGCGTCTTGGAAAACCAGACAATCTGCCTTCGGTTGCATTGGCCAAGGAGAACCTGGCGAAGGCTGTTTTGCCTGCCGTTGAGAAGCTCAAGAGACGGGCTGCGCGCAAGGAAGGTCAGATCAAAGAGCGTCAGGAGAAGCTCCTTTGGCAACTTACTGAGAAGCATCAGGGAGAGCGCAGACAGCTATCAGATCGCCAGGCCAAACGCTCACAAGCCGAACTTGAGATCAGGCAAGAGCGCTTCAACAAAGGCCTGCGTGGCCTCTTTGACAGGATCACGGGAGCCTACGGCAAGACGAAGAGACAGAATGAGCTTGAGGCCTACGACGCACTTAGGCGCGATCAGACCGAACGCGACAAGCTGGTCTACAGACAGCTTGGAGAAAAGCGTGACCATCTGAAGCGCCAGCGAGACATTCTGCAAAAGGCTCAACAGCTCGGACGCGATCTCAAGAGTGACCTGAAAAACCTGCGCGAAAAGCGGGAGAGTGATCGGTCAGGGCGCGATGGTCCACAACGATAAGAGCCTAGACTAAATCATTCCTCATGCGTCGCCGCCTTCTGGAGCATTTTCCGTTCTGAATGCCTCCAAAAATTTATCTCTGTCATTCAGACGTATCAGGACTGGATCATCACATGAGGATGCCTTACCAAAAAATACCGCATGGCGTTCTTTTAAACTTGGTAAAACTCGAGCGTACTCGGAACCGATATAATTACCCAGAAAGTCCTTTCCGGTATCATCGAAAGTCCTCATCGCGAAAATTGAATTGCACTGGTTTAGTATCGTCTTTGTGACGTTAGCAGTTCTCTGAGTAATGAGAAGGCACCCTAGCCCGAACTTACGACCTTGTAGAATTGCTCGTGCGCTTGCCGCAGTGGCATTCTTGTCGCCATCGCTTGCAACAGAGTTCCATTCAGGCACCAAACTATGAGCTTCTTCATATACAAGACAAGCCCGCGCAGTATCGACCATGCCAAGCTCCTGACAGGCCTTTAGCGCAGCGTTGGAGAACATAGCTGTAATTTCGCAAGGCGTCAGGTCAGTAAATGCCGCTTGGTTCTGATATGCATTAGTCGTCTGTTTGCTAACTCTGAAGCCAGCGGGATTGAAGACTAGAAGTCGTTGTTCAGTTTCGGGTGCAAGAAATGCAGATACGGCCTCAATAACTGCGGCATTAAACGTATGCAGAGAGCCACCTTCCTCCTTACCCTGTGCAACAGGCCGTCCCTGCGCGGAGTCGGATAATGCTTGGTTGACGGCGTTTTGATAGTCTTGGTCGATGAAGTCCTCGAGCAGTGTCGCATACTGATCTGTCAAATCTAGACATATGACCTTTATCCCTTGCGCAATCATGCGCTCAACCAACTCGATGGAAAGATAGCTTTTCCCGATGCCGAGAATGCCCAATATAGCGGTATTGTGTGTAACTGCGTCAGATACATCGATTGACACCTGATAATCAGTGCCGGGGAAATGACCTACCGCCTCTGCATTGTGAGTGAACTCATCGGTAGATTTCATGAATACCGGGGCGTTAATTCGCGGCAACCATTCTGTTGGCTTGAATTTCTTCCCCTCAGTATCCCACTTGCCAATCTTTCGAGCCTTGGCGCGGACGTAGCCATACTTATTTTTCTGTTGCACGGCTTCTTCACGTGTCAAACCATCAATGACTTGATAGATTACGTCCTCTCCACGGACTTTGACATCAACCAATCGCCCTTCGGAAAGTTCGTCGTCATTGGTGACTTCTATTTCGATGAACTCAAGGTCGGAATCGCTGTCCACTATTCCGCAAAGCGAGCCGATCCTTTCCAGTACTCTAACCGCCTGAGCTTCCTCTGCTCCAACTGATAGAAGCGTCGCCGCACCACTTCCAACAGCCGCTTCCTGAGCGTGGCTCTTCAGAGCTGGCGGCACGGGCAGATTCAAAGCTCGCAGCAAAATCCCGTCATCTCTACCAACATAGTTTAGCGCGACACCTAGCGTCGTAGGACCATGATCGTCGGAAATTGCCATAAGGGTACCCGACTTGTGACGCACGTCATCATCCTGTCGGATCAGTACGAGCCCTGGAGCCTGATGGGCGGCAACGACACCAAGCACTGCCAA
The DNA here is from genome assembly GCF_000376805.1 of Henriciella marina DSM 19595. Lineage (NCBI taxonomy): Bacteria > Pseudomonadati > Pseudomonadota > Alphaproteobacteria > Hyphomonadales > Hyphomonadaceae > Henriciella > Henriciella marina. The sequence continues at coordinate 2,097,961 of NZ_AQXT01000002.1, forward strand.
CTCTTCTTTACCAAACTTATCACGTACCCAGCCAAGGAACTGGAGCACAGATTCGATGGGTTCGAAAGCGACTATCAAAGCCCACAGAGTGAGGATTGTGTAAAGTTCAGCAGTCGAAGATCGGTGGAAGACCCAAGCGAGCACGAGGATAACCAAAGTGAAGATTGTTCGTGGAGCACCAAACCCCTTTACACTACGCTCGACGCTCAACACCCAGGGGCGGGTTTCAAGCCCGTGCGTGCGCTTGAGAAGCAAAACGGCCATCGAAAGTAAGAAGCAGGCTGCACAAGCTCCAAAGGCGATCAATAAAATCAGTTGATCATTCGGCAGCGAGGGGTTTGCGGCCAGTGCCGCAATCAGCGTTCCACCTGCGACGAACGAATTGGTCGCCACGTCCGCTGGTGGAACAAAGTGAGGATTCAGAAGTCGGCTACCGAGAATTAGGCTTGCAACGCCGTTGGCGAACCAAAGTAGCTTTTCGTTTAATGGAAAGCCTTGGCCTATGATCGACCACTGGATGAAAACCAATATGGCCAAATATAGAATTGTGGCAACCGCGCGTCCCTTTTTATCGTTCACTTGCGGGCCCCACGGTTCTCGGCTTCTTTTTGATGTTTGGCCCTGTCATTTGCTGGCCCGTGCGTCCTCACGTATTCTCGCATGAATTCGCGCAATACTTGGGCGGCAGGCTTGTCTTGTGCATGGCAGATTTGCAGGAAATTGTCCCGCAAATGTCTTTGCATTCTAATCCGAAGCCCAACATCTTTCATGATGCGGAGTGTAACCATTGGATACACATTTAACCAGCGAAATTGTGGCAAAATGCCGAGGATGGAGTTCACCTAATCCGCACAACTTTTGTCGAGGGTTTCCAAAGGGGCTGCGCAACGCCCCTTTCGGTCATGGGGTCTAGGGGAGCTCGAAGGCTCTCTTAGTCGATGGGATTTCACAAGGGAGCTGCGAAACGCTCCCTTTGATCTTTCTGAAAGAAGCGATGGGTTTGCAAAGGGAGAGCGAAGTCTCCCTTGCGAGTGATTGACCGACGATACGGTCTTTGGTGCAGAATATGGCTCTGACATCTGGCCTCTTGCCAGATCCTCAGGATGCCTACTTTCCGCGCCAACTGCGAGAGGGATGCAACGGGAGAGCGCCTAGCGTCTCCTTTGCCAAGGTCGGCTTTGTAATACAAAGCACACCTTGCGTTCTCTCTTTTGATAAGACTGTAGGACGAAATTTCCTTTGTAGGACAAGGCCCGCCTCATGCCTGCCAAACAGGTACGTCGGCAATCCGTGCCTTCACTGTTCTCCGAGTTCGCAGGCTGAACCATACAGGCACTGTGATGAAGACAGCGCGAAAACCAACCCCCGGAGTAAGGTTGAGCGTACTTGGTTCGTGCAGAAGATGGCGCTCAAAGGAGCGCCATCTGTGCGTTCGTAGGATCGGGGATTTGATAGACTTCCCGCGCCATTCTCACTGTCGATGGGCCTTGCCACATAGGCTTGCTTGTCACGTGATTATGGATTTCGCGGCTCGCCCAAATCTTGAGGCCAGAGCCTTAAAAGGTAATGCTGAGCTCTCCTGGCCCGCAAGTGCCACCAAAGATGCCGAGTGCCTCATGCAGAGCAGCTTCCAAGGCTTTCTCGGTCATGCCCTCAGCAATCTCATCAGCGTAGCGTCTGGCAAAGCCTAATGTTGCTCGCTTGAACGCATGATCGCGCTCTTGCGGACTCAGCGGTGTGGAGCCGCTCATCGAGCGTCTCCAGCTTGCGCATCTTTGATCGGGAAAAGGTAAAACCCGTTCTCGATGACTTGTTTGCCTGTCAGGCGAACGTAGAGGCCTTTGCCATCTTGGCGGTCATAGGCAACTCCAAGCCTGATGAAGCGGGCATTCTCACCCCACCCCAGTCTGGTTTTGACCACGTGGCTCGGACGGTTGGTGGATTGTGTAGTTTCGTTTGTGTTGGACATGTGTCGTCTCCTTCAGTTTCGTTTTGTCGGGCCGGACCTTCCAGCCGATGAGAAGTCGACGAGCCTGTGGCCGCGTCTGATTTGCCAACAGGTCACACGGTGACCGCGTATGCGGTCAGTGGTGCGGGCAGCCTGTTGCAAACCGAAAAGGGAATCGACGCGTCCTCAGCTAGAGACCTGGAAGCGAATGGCGGAAGTGACGGACGGACAGGAAAGCGGATAGGATTGGAGGAATGGCTGTCCTCAAACAGAACGGCCCCACCACTGAGTGGCGGGGCCGAAGGCTGGATGGGTTTGAACTAGTGTCGCGTGATCATTGGCCCAGATGCGGGTCCGCTTAGCTGTGCATAGGCATCCAGGATGGCGACACGTTCATCATCGGTGCGACGTCCATCAAAGAAGTGATAGAGGTTTCTGACCGATAGCTGATCGACATAAATGCCCGCCTCGCCAGTCTCTTTCCAAATGCGCTTGCGGTTCGCATGGACAAGCCTTGTAACGTAAGAGTGAAAGCGGGGCATTCCGATATCGAGCTCGATACGGCGCTCGGACAGAATATCTCTCAAACGGGCGCGTTCGGCGGGTGTGTACATGGCACGGACGACAATCGGGCTCGGTTCGTGGCTAGGCGTGGTCATCTATCTCTCCTTTCTCGTCAGTGCTTTCGCTTGGTGCCGATTTTGAACAGCTCGCTGTTCCAGTAATCGAACATTTTCTGCTCACGAGCGCGCGCTTCTGCGCCTTGATCGTAGTAGCCTTGGTACTTCTTCTCCTGATTGGATTTGTCGTAATAGGACATCTTCTCTTCCTTCAGATCGCAAAGGCCGCCTTTGCTGCGAACTTGCGTTTTGCAAGATGTAGAAGTTATCCCACAGACAATGCCCGCCCTGATGGGCAAATTTGGGGGAATTATGCCCATTTCTGATTTTGATAGTGAAGATTTGCGAAGGGACCTTCTGACCCGTTTGCAGGAGCTCGCGGATAAACCTGGTTCAGAAATGAAGTTTCCAGAACTCGCAGCTGAGATAGAAGATTTCTTCGAGACCTATTATCGGCCTCCAGATGAGAAGTCGAAGGCACCGCCACCCGGCACGGTCCAGAACTGGCTTGATGGCACGACCAAAGCGATAAATCGTCGCAATGCTCATCTAATTGATGCCTTCTTACGACACGCTGACGCCGACTTCACGAAGATACCAATCACAGAGTTTCAGCGGATTTCCGACTTGCTGAAATTTTTTGGCGGGCAACCAAAGCGCATCGCTCAAATTGGTCCCGCCTTGGCTGGAACATGGATGATGTATCGGCGCTGGGGTGAGCCTCGGACGGACTATATCGTATCGCCAGTTAGCTTTTTCTTCGACGCAAACCATCACGTGATTACCACAACTGACACAGTGAAGATGCGCCTGAAGGGTGCAGAATTCGACGGAGCCGAAGAAAGGTGGGATGGAGTAGCGCTGCCTCAAGGTAGCTACGTTTACACAATCTATCGAACTCCCGACACGGACGCTGAACGTGTGAATAATCTAAAATTCGCGGTTTTCGATGACCTGTCTTTTTCGGATGAAAAGAGCAGCAATGGCTTACGGAAGCTCTACATAATGTCGGGCTTCTCGATGATTGGAATGAACCATCATACGTCTGGCAATGCGTTTGTCTGCGTCCTTGAGCGGGTCAAGAAGGAGCGAACCTTTCCAACCAACCCCGTTCCATTCGAAATGCTGCCAGAGCATGTCAAAGACAGATTGGACAAGAAAGAAGGCAAATTCATTCGCGAGAACCACTTCAAAATTCAGTAGGGCCGCTCGAAAATGTATCTGTTTCATACCTGCGGGCTGGCTAACGACAAGACGATTCACGAACATACCTGAGATCAGCCTCCTTGGATAAGGAGACTGAAAATGACAGCAAACGACACGAAGGAGCGCAGAACGCGCTCCTTTCCGGCAGGGCGACCTGCCGACACGGGCGGCGTAAAGCCCACCTCAAAATCGCAACCGCTCCCAAAGACAAGCATGCCGCGAGGTCTGCTCAGGACGCTTCTGTCACTGACCGCACCAGGGTTCGTGATTGTGGCCTGCATAGGCGTTGCGGAACTTACTGCGCCTCACGAATGGAAGCCTAGCGTTCTCATTGCCAATGCAATGTCAGACTACGAGAACGAGCTGACCGAGCAAACGCTCGCCATTCGTGAAGAGGCAGAGCAGCGGATCGCGCAAGCAAGAGCGGAAGGCGAACGGGCTGCTGAAATCAGGTTTCAGGAAGACCTGAAAGAGATCGAGCTCGCCTACAATGCAGAACTTCAAACGATCCAGGCCAACCTTCAGAGCGGGATGGATGCCTACAAGTCGCTCTATGATCGGGCCAACATGATCCAGCAAGCAGTCTACCAGATGGAAGGCGTCATGCTGAACTATCGTCAGCAAGCCATTCGCGACACTCAAGGCGCAAATAGCTTCCTTGCCAACGCAGCCGATATCGGTTGCGTGTTCATGCCTGAATTCTGCGGGGTCAGTGACAACATTCGCACTGATATGGCCGATCAACTCAACGATGCAGGTCGTCGTGGCGCAGGAAGTCTTAGCCAAGATTACCTTCGAGGCCTGCCTGATCCTGCTCAATTGCAGGGGCAATTGATGCTTCCCCCGCCAGCGCCGCAAGAGCGCTAGGCGTAATCTCATACTCAGCCGCTTTGCGCTCCAGCGCAGAGCGGCTTTTCTTTGGGTGATCCGATATGTCCAGTCGAAACACGTCTTACGCGCATCAGCTCGACCGCACTGCCTCAAAACAGGCGGAACGTCAGCGACCTGCCAATTCCAACCAAGCTCCGTCACCAACCTCGTCGAAATCCGCGTTTGATTACAGCAAGTCGCAACAGCTTCAGGCTAAGGCGCAAAAAGTCTCTAAGCGAGCCAGTCAGAGCTTTGGTCCGTCACCAGATCGCGCGCCACAGCCGCGCGGCATGGGAGAGCTAGGAGTCAATTGGCAAGCGCATATCAAGCGAGCCGAATCCCTTCGCGAGCAAGAGAACGGAATGAAGCGTGGTGCGAAGAAGCCGCCAGCGCAACTGCTCGACAAAGCCAAAAGAGCGACGCGCGAAACCCGCGCCGCCTCGCCTTCCTTCGACAAGTCAGCTTCGCGCTAGCGGCCTTCTAGGGAATTTTCAGAAATGGCTTCAAAAGAATCTAAGCGCGTAAGTTTCATCACACGGACCGAAGCCACTCGTGATGATTGGCAAACGCCCTTGCCATTGGTGCAAGCACTAGGCGCATTCGACCTAGACCCTAGCGCAAATTGCCAGTCGCCCACACGGCTCGCAGCTCGCGGCTTCACATTGGCTGATGATGGCCTTCAGCAACCGTGGAAAGGCCGTGTATGGCTCAATCCGCCCTACGGTGCAGAAGCTCGACACTGGATTTCTCGTCTGGCCGCACACGGCAACGGGATCGCTCTAATTCCGCCGCGTGTCGGCGCAAAATGGTTTCACGAACAGGTTCTCGACACGTTCGATAGCATCCTGTTCCACAAGGGCAGGATTGCCTTTCTCGATCCCGTGACTGGGAGGCCAGTCAAAGGCAATAACGCTGACAGCATTTTCGTAGCCTATGGTGACTTCAACACTGAAGCGCTGGCTTCTTCGGGCCTCCCAGGCAAACTATGGAGAGCACGGTAATGCTAGGGCCGCATGGATTTACTCTCCCCTTTTTTCCAAGGCTCTAAACGCCTTGTCGGCAAAGTATGGTGTGCGATTGACCGCGTATGGGCCTTTGCCACTGACGAAGGCCACCATACGTCCCGTCTCACGCGCAAAATGCGCAGCGATCTCATCAACGGTCATCAAGCTCGTCTTGATGATCTGCTCTGAGCGTGATCGGCCGTTCGTCGTAGAGGCACTTTCAGCAAACGAATGAGATTCAGATTTCTGGCTTGATGCGCCTTCACTTCGACCAGTCTGGTGGCTCTCGGCAGTCGATTTCTCGAAGCGCCGTGTGAAGACATCGAAGATCGATTGCCCGCCCTGGACGGTCGCCAGTTGACTGAGCGGAGCCATATCAGACTCGGTCTGAGATTGGCTATCGGTCCAGCTCTCACCTTCCTGTTGACTTGTACCGTTCGTCTCGCTCGTACCTTTGGTATCCGATGTCGAACTACCTTTGTTTTCACGGATGACCTCGGTTTCGCCCATACGTTTTGAGAGCCATTCGAGCGTGCTGAGATCGCTGTTGGCGAAGAACGTTACTGCGCCTGCGTTCGCCAAGAACGTCTCCCAGCTCTCCCGATAGTGCTTTTTGATCTGTGTGAGGTCTTGGACAATCGGCCAGAGCTTCACGCCATAGCCTGCCATAAGGCCAGCCGCCTTTTCGAGCATCTCCATGTGACCGAGTGATGCGAACTCATCGAGGATGAAAAGCACAGGATGGCCACTGGCAGGCTTCTCTAGGCCGATAGCCTCCATACGATAGAGCAGAATTGAGATGATTAGCCTCAAGTAGCGCGCATGGGTTGGAAACATACGCGCAGGCAAACAGAGATAGATTGTCTGCCCGCCCTTGGACGTCTTGAGGCGGTCGATGTCGAAGCTTGTTTTCGAGAGATTATGAGCGATTTTTGGTGTCGCCAGAAATCGCATGTTGCGGCGTGCGGTGCTGAGCACACTGCCGCGCTCATTCTGCCCCATTGCAGTGATGGTTTCTGCCGAACCGACTATCATGTCGCGCACAAATTCGTTTGTGGCCTCAGACGCCTTCATGTGCGCCCAAAGGCCATCGAAGCCATTCGTCGATCGTTGCGGTTCTTCCTCATCATCCGCCACGACATCGAGCGCGGCGGCAAAGTCACGATCACCTTTGATGAGAAGTTGCCGCACACGGCCCAGGGTGCGGCTTTCGCCTTCCTCAGTGTCGCACACATGCAAAATGAGGCCCGTCAGATAATCGCGGCCTGACTCGTCCCAATGCATGTCCTTGGCGTTGGCTTTGACCATGATTGCATCGGCAATCAGGCCAGCGATATCGATGGCCTCGTCGCTTTCGATGTCGATCATGTCGAGGGGATTCAGTGTCCCGAAGAAGGTTGGGTCGAGACCGGATTCAGCAAAGGGATCAAGCGCGATGACCTCATGCCCTTCGATGGCATTGCGATGATGGGCGGTTATCGCGGCATTCTCACCCTTTGGGTCAATCACCACTGTACTTCCCGACCAAAGAGCAAGGTTGGGAATGATAAGCCCTGTCCCTTTGCCACTGCGGTTAGCGGCAGTCGTAAATAGATGGCGGTCATCAGCAACTCCGACTGGCTCACCGCTCTCCCTCCGACCAAGCCAGATCATGCTTTGTTCGAAGCTTGGGAGGTCAAAATGCCAGCGAGCGGTAGCGAGCTTAGTGGATTTATCGTCAGAGGCTGTTCCCCTTGGGAATGGGCTCTGACCAAATTTCTGAGACATCAATTTTCCTTTCCGATTGTGGGAAAGGAAAATTGGCCGAATTGCGTTTGCGCGAGCTATGACCAGCGCGCGCAAGAGCTATGCAACGCGCTAGCCACCAAGCCTTAGTGTTGCCAGAAAACGTGCACTGCATCGAATGAGGTTTGGATGGTGAAAACATCGCTGATTTCCATGTCACGCGCCATCGCCTGATAGTCGATATAGAAAGACAAGTTTTCGGGAATTGATACGCTTGTTTCCTCGGTGATGCTTCGCGCAAAATCGGCAAGGCTTTCATATGCCCCTGCATAACCTTCGGTCATTGCCTTCTCTGCGTCTTCCAAGCTGTCAAAGTGGGCAAGAAGCTGTCCACCAAGTGCGCCATGCTCTGCAATGAATGCGGCCATCTTTGAAACATCTTCGAAGCTTTCCCACTCTGAAAGTCGGACGCCTTCAAAGCCCTCATAATCATGGATAGCCCATTCCTCGGCCTCGGCAATTGGTGAGGCTTTGAGCATGTCCTGCACTTCGTCATAGATTGCCCAAGCATCCTGCTCGGCATCAATCCAGCGCCCATGTAAAACGCCGTTATTATATGCTGCCAGACAGGCAACATAGATTCTGATTTCTGCTGTGTTTTTGCTCCCTTCCATTTCTAAATCCTCCTTTGGAAAACGGGTTCATCATGAACCTCTGCCTTCCGGCGAGGATGGGGGTAGCAAGGGCAAGGAGGCTCCGAACGAGGGTTCGATGCGTCAGCGTTGGATACGTTTGGATGCCTTGCCTGCGCGAGGGGCGATGTCCCTTAGGAAATCCCGTTAGCGATCGTCACCCGTGTGGGCCGAGACTACAGACTCGGTGCGTGAAACACGCATAGAGCGCGGGCCGTCAGGCAACGGTGAAGCTAGACACTCGATTCTGCTCGCATCTTTCGAGCAACTTTTGACAGAGCATGGTTAAAGTAATGCTCCTTCAGTATCTTCTTTAGCGCCGTTGTTTTTGACCTGTCGGCATAATCCTTCACAGCCTGCCCATCGCGCCAACCCACAGAGTAGTTATCGAATTCGGTATTCTGCTTCTGGAGCCATTCTACCGCGTCGTCATTGATTGGACCGTTTGTCCAGAATTCAAAGCGAAATGTCTTTCCAGTGTATGTGCCGCCACTGGACAGGATCGAGTAGATAAGAGGAACGCGATCTTCGTACCATTTCTGAACCTCCGCTAAGGTGGCGCGGGCACCAGGGATTTTTGACTTGCACTCCAGAATCAGGACGCCCTCTCCAGCACCCCTGTCCAGTTGGACATCGATTTCAGCTTTCCGACCTGAAATATAGTCGTACCGCTCTTCGCCAATTTTCAGAAAGCCACCTTCGACGTCTTTGACAAGACTTCCTATGGTGATCTCAAAAAGGGAACCACGCACATTGATCGCCGCGCCCTCAATGCGCGTGAGAGTGTTCATGACAATATCGATCTTTGCGGGGTCCACTGCGGCCCGCGCACCGAGATCACTGAGCAGAGCTATTAGCTCCTTTAGAGCTTTCGCGATCTCCTGACCGAAGATGTTATCTAGCGTTAGGGCGATAATCCCCTTCTGCTTAGCCAAGGAAAATGCGCTCTCGGTGAAGACCTGTCCGATTAGCATCGGCATAATAGGGCTAACATTAGAGGGCGCAGATGCTAGGTCGTGCTTGCGAACGAACGCTGCCACGGCGTCTGTATCGGTCGCTTCATACAGATTGATATCGCAGACAAGGAAGCCAGGCTTGGCTCCCGATGAAGTAAGACTCACGAGGGGCCGCACGTAGGAGGGTGCACTTAAGTCCCAAGCGATACCTGAAACGAGGGGCAACTCGTCATCGTCACGCATTTGGAATTTGTTGAAACTTCCCAACCCAAACCGACGCGCCCATTCCTTTACCGCGAAGAGGGCAATTCGCTCCGCTACAGCAATGGCGTTTTGCTCGGCGCTGTTTTCCTGATGATAGTAAAGTGGGGCAAAAGAGACTTCATTCTCTTCACCATTCTCGTCCATAACAAGCTTCAAGAACTGAACTTGGCATAGACGCTCCAATATCCGTTCTGGCGATAATTGAGCCTTACGCGCAATTGGTGCGCCCGCCACGATCGGGAAGTGGCTCTTCTTGCAACGCCCACCCCGTGCCTTGAGCGACACGATTGTTGACCAGTATGCTTTGCCTGCCTTCTGAAACGCACCTTCAAGGGCTTCCCAAAATTCCTTCGTCCCCCATTGCTCTTCCAGGTAGATGAACCTTGCATTCTTTGCGAAGCGCACGCCCGCGAGGCGAACATAGCTTGACTGGGCACGGCTGATTTTCTTACGTGCCGCAGCTTCAGACATCCCGCTCGCCACGAAGCGTGCGATGACATCGCTTGTCAGGCTGGGACCGATTTTCTTTAGTGCAGCGCTCACACTCTCAGACATCAAACACTCCTGATGTCACACTACTCTATTTATAAAATCTTCTCTATAGGGTGGTTGTCTTTTTTGAAGCTCGACGCTTGATACGATTTCACTCGTTATATCAGCGACTTATAAGCGTCGCTTTATGGGTCGATGAAAAGTGGTGTCTCATCAACAGAGCCGAAAAGTGTCACTCAGCAAGTAGAGCATAATCGTGTACTCCACTTTTTCACGGATGCCCTTGGTCACGTACCTCGCGCAGCGCACGATTGAAGAAGTGCCTCGTGGCCTTGTCGCGGGCCTCAGCGTCAGTAAGCACGATGTTTCGCATTTCATTGTCCCGTTGGAACATTCGGATCGCTCCTTGGAAAAAGGCATCGCGAAACGCGGCATAGACGACATCAGGCGGATTATTTCTGAGCATTTCGCTCATATCTTCATCGAGGATTTCTCGGTTCACTTGCTCAAAGCGGATCATGTCCGCTTCGGTGAAATCCGTGCCGTGACGTTCGTTGAAGGCCTCAAGAATCTCGGAGAGCTCTTTCTTCTCGTCCTCGGTGTAGGGTTTCGCGCCAAACTCGCTAATCGCCTTTAGTGCTTCGGTATCGCCAGCACTAAGCGAGGCGCTGCCAGCTTCCTTTTGCTCTACCTTGAACGCCTGCAACCGGAGCATCTCGTCAGTAATTTCAATCTCTGGCGGGACTTCACGGTTTGGCAGGAGTCGGCCAAGCCAATTGCCATATGATGCGAGCTTTTCGAGACTGGTGTCCTCTAGGCTCATAATCTGTGCAATGAAGCTGTAGAAGCGTCCGAAGCTTCGCAGAAGCTGACGAAACTCCTCCTGTCGGCCTTCGTCGTCATCTGCTTCAAAGCGGCCTACCGCTTGCCTGACTAAACCCTCTAGCCGAGCTCGATCAGCCCCGCTCAATGACCCACGGAAATAGGTCTCAGCGAAACGCTCGATCTCGTCTTTGTCTAGGTAGCCGAATTTGAAGAGCCTGCCCTCAAGGTCATAGACCATGTTGGGGTCTGACATAGCTTCAACCGTTGTAGCTTCGTAGAACGGTTTGAACGCTTCTTGGATATCTTCGATTGTGTTCTGGAAATCGAGAATGAAGGTCTCTGTCTTGCCAGCGCGCGTTCGATTCAGTCGAGATAGTGTCTGAACGGCTTGAAGGCCTGCCAACTTGCGATCCACGTACATTGCGCAGAGCTTGGGCTGATCGAAACCCGTCTGATATTTCTCAGCGACAATGAGGATTTGATACGTGGTCGGATATGGAGTGCCATCTGGCTTGAAGCCATCGAAGCGTCCTGGGAGTTCGGTTTCGGAGAAGTCGTTTAGGTCCGCCTCGGTGTAGGTTTCACCATCCAGTTCCAGTTCGCCTGAAAATGCAACAAGCGCTTTCAGGTCTTCGTATCCTTGTTCGCGAATGTATTTCTTGACGCCGAAATAGTAGCGGAGGGCATGCTCTCTGCTCTGAGTGACGATCATGGCTTTGGCTTGACCATTTAGCATCCCCATCACGTGACGACGGAAATGCTCGACGATGATCTCGACCTTCTGACCTATCGCAGTCGCATGTAGGTTGGCGTATCTGGCAACCTTTCGCTGGCCTCGCCGCCCACTCAGCTCTGGGTCGTCTTCGATGGTCTTTTCAAGCTGATAATAGGCTTTGTAGGTCATGTAATTCTGGAGCACGTCCAGAATGAAATCCTCTTCAATCGCCTGCCGCATCGAGTAGAGATGGAAAGGTTGAGGAAGGCCATCTGGCCCAGTGATTCCAAAACGCTCTAGTGTCACATTTCGCGGTGTAGCTGTGAACGCAAAAAAGCTGATGTTGGACTGAGGGCCGCGAGCCTTTTGGTATTCAGCAATCAGGTCCTCGATGTCGTCGCTCGATGAGGCCTCACGTGTAAGAGCGTCGGTCATGGCTTGTGCGCTTTTGCCCGACTGGCTGGAGTGAGCCTCGTCGATGATGACAGCGAAATTTCGAGCGCCTTGTCCAGACAGCTCTTTCAAGTGGTCGGTCGAAAATTTTTGGATCGTTGTGACAATGATCCGAGCGCCCTTGGCAATCGCATCCTTCAGTTGACGGGAAGTGCCATCGATCTTCTTGACGACGCCCTGCGTCTGCTCAAACTGCGATACCGTGCTTTGAAGCTGCCGATCTAAGACAATCCGGTCTGTTACGATGATCGCGGTATGGAATACCTGCGCGTCATCTCCATCATGAAGATTGATGGCGTGGTGTGCGAGCCAACCGATTGTGTTGGACTTTCCTGAACCAGCGGAGTGTTGGACTAGGTAATTCTGGCCAGCGCCATGCGTCTTAGCGTGAGCCATGATCTTGCGAACAGCGTCAAGCTGCTGGAAGCGTGGGAAGATGAGAACTTCACTCTTCCCATTGGTTTCAAGTGTCATGAACTGACCAATGATGTCGATCAAAACGGGGCGCGAGAAGATCGCGGTTCCCCAGTCACCATCGCTATAGAGATAAGCGATGCGGTGCTCGTTCTCGACGTCAAGGTTTCCTGCGCCGCCTTCACGCCCACGGTTGAATGGGAGAAAACGGGTCTTCCCGTTTTGAAGGCGCGTCGTCATCGACACATTATCTTCGTCAATTGCGAAGTGAACGAGCGCACCCCGTTTAAAAGTGAGTAGCGGTTCGCCAGCAGGTGAACGATCTGCGCGATATTGCTTTTCAGCGTGTCTGAAAGTTGTTCCCGTAAGGAGATTCTTCGCTTCGATTGTCGCAATCGGAAGGCCATTCAAGAAGAGAACAACGTCGATCCGATTGCCGTTCTTGTCCGAGTAGGCAACCTCATCCATGACGCTGAGAATATTTGCCTCATACTCAGCAATACGATTGTGCTCCAACGCGCTGGCAGGCCGGAAATAGCAAAGCGTAAACGGTATGCCTGGAACGATTTTGATGCCTTGGCGGAGTACATCAAGAAGGCCACGATCCTTGAGAGCTTTGTCGAGCTGCTTGAAAAAGACGTCTTCGGCTGAACCCGTGTAGTTTTGTTCGAGTTTCTCCCACGCTTCTGCTTGAGTGGCCTTAAGAAATCTCAGAACGAGCTCGCGATCCATCGCGAGAGACTTGTCGAAGTGAATTTCGCTTTCATATGTGCGGCTTTTCTCAGAGCCTACGCGCCTCTCAAATCCTTGAGTCGACGTTAATTGCTCGATCAGGTGCTCTTGAAGCACGTCTTCCTTGTGAAGATTTGCGGCTGTGTGCTTCCCCATCAAGCGGACCCCCGACTTCGTGAGATAGGCTGCGCTATCTCCTCCGACGAGGTCGAAGCTGAGAGATCGAGTTCGCCGAGAATTGCCGCATTAATAAGAGAATCTCGTTTTTCCATTAGCAACGCCATGAAAGAGCCTTGACGTGCAACTTTCGCAGCAGCCCTTCCCCCAACTCTCTCGATTAAGAGATCGATCTTCGAGATTTCCTTGTCGAGAAATGATGCAATGACTTTCTGTTGCTCAAGGCTATGCGACGGAATGTTAGTCTCTGCTAGCGGACCAAGATTGAGCGCCCTAAAGGTCGCGCCGCCCACTGATGCTTCCCACTGCGATCGACAGAACTCACTTCTCAAACACCAAAAAATATAGCGCGGGAAGGCTTTAGCAGAACAGGCCACCCTAGCTGTTCCCTGCGTCAAATTTGCGCCTTCGAGACTTTCTGGCACTAGCATCACTTTACCGAATGATGGGCCAATGGAGATCACAATATCTCCTTTTGTGACTGAACTTCTTCGATACGAAGCAGCAATCTCAGGAGATGTGAGCTTCAGATTAGCTTCGTCAACAACCCCTGTCTCATCGGCCATGTCTGCGGGTCGAATGTAGGGGATGCCGCCTTCATAATGAGGGCCCGCTTGGACAATCCCGTAGGTTATAGGGCGCAACTGATCGGTCAATCGCTTAAGCTTTTCGTATCTCATGCCGCGACCTCATTGAGAACCGAAGCTATCCAGCTTTCCATTTTGTCTAGGTCACGATCAATTTCTCCAAGCGACCGTGGAGGCATTCGCTGGTAAAAGTACTTGTTGAAATTGATTTCATAACCGAGCCTGCCGACCCTCTTGTCACGCGAGTCGACGTAAGTTTCATCAACCCAAGCATCGGGAACAAACGGCGTCACTTCCTGCTCAAGATATTCTTGCCAATGCTGTTTCAGAGGAACTCGTTCATAGTCACGCAAATCGGGGTCTGGTTCGGGATTGCCTCTGCTATCTGAACAAATTTCCGCTTCGGGATCACGCTTTGACAAGGCGTTTAAGATCGCCTTCAACACGGCTTGCCCAACGTCTGCACCTCCAGCGCGAAGCGCCTTTTTTAAGGCCTTCTTGAAGGCATCACGCTCTGTGAAAAGCTGAGTGCCAATACTTTGGATAGCGTTGAGGATTATTGCCTGTTCTTCAGTCCCAAGTCTTGCAAATTGAGCATATTCCGAGAGACCATCGATACGATCCTCCGAGACGCAAAAGTTCAGTCGGAGTGGTCGTTCAACTCGGATCTCGCGGTAACCGAAGTCCTCGGTATCGAATATCTTCGATACGTCACCCTCTCCACTTTCCCCATTCAGGAACTCCGCGTAGAGACGGACCACTTGAGTGCGCGCGGCTTCAGGAATTTCACGGCGTTTGCTGCCCAAAGATTTGCGTAAACCACTCCAGAATTGCTCTCCCGAAGCGTCGATCAATTGCACCTTACCTAAACGGTTCGACGGTTTGCGATTGGTTAGAAGCCAAACATAAGTCTGGATGCCAGTATTGTAGAAAAGGTCGGTCGGAAGTGCGACGATGGCTTCCACCAAATCATTTTCAAGCATCCATCGGCGAATTTCGCTTTCACCAGACTGTGCTCCTCCGGTGAATAGTGGTGAGCCATTCATGACAATGCCAACACGGGAGCCATCTTCATCGTCGCGCATCTTCGAAAGCATGTGCTGAAGAAAGAGTAATTGACCATCAGAAACACGAGGTGTTCCCGCGCCGAAGCGACCTTCGAAACCCATATTCTCAGACTCAGACTGTATTGGCTCTTTGTATTTTTTCCAGTCCACACCGTAGGGAGGATTGGAGAGCATGTAATGAAATTTTCGTCCGCTATGTGCGTCCTGTGTCAGTGTGTTTCCAAATGCAATTTGTTCAGGATCATGGCCCGTCACCAACATATCGGACTTGCAAATACCGAAAGATTCATCGTTCAACTCCTGGCCAAAGAGCTCGACGCGAATGCTCGGGTTGAAATCCTTCAGCGCCTCTTCGGTGAGCGAGAGCATCCCGCCAGTGCCACAAGCTGGATCATAAACCTGACGGATGATACCTCGACCCGTCAGCTTGGTATCGTCGTTTGCGATGAGCAAATCGACAATCAGACGGATGACCTCTCGCGGGGTGAAGTGTTCCCCTGCTGTCTCGTTAGAAATCTCTGAGAAGCGTCGAATGAGCTCCTCAAAAAGATAGCCCATCTCCAAATTGGTGACCGACTTTGGATGCAGGTCTATCTCGCAGAACCGTTCAAACACGTTCCACAATATGCCGCTATCTTTGAGGCGTTTCAGTTGCTCAGTGAACCGAAATTTGTCGAGGAAGATGTCGCGGACATTGGGCGAGAACTTGGTGATGTAGTCTACCAGGTTCTGATGAAGTTGCCCTGGGTCTTGGCCTTTGAGGGTTTCGAATGTGAAACGGGATTTGTTATAAACCCGCACATTGCCTCCGACTGCACCAAACAGGATCATGTCCCGCGTGGCGTCATCGGCACCGTCTGGAATACCCTTGGAGGCTTCAAGAACAGCCTCTTTGCTGTCCTCTAGTAGGCAATCCAAGCGCCGTAGAACCACGAATGGCAGAACAACCTTGCCATATTCCGATTGCTTGAAGTCACCCCTCAGTATTTCAGCAATCGACCAAACAAAGCCACTTAGGCTTTGGATTGTCTCCGATGTAGAACTCACGTTTTTACCTTACCCCAAACCACGTTTTGCATCGCGGCCAATTCTAAAATCTTGGAGCAAGCGCTCCCCTTGGCGAATATAATACTGAATTTGTCGGCAATTCCGAGAAAAAATTGAATTTTCTCTGAGACTTGGTTGTAGCAACGCTTTGCCAACTCCTCCCGTGGCAGGAAGTCATCGCTGCCTTTCAGGGCTAAGTCACCCGAAATTTTCGATTGGATCAAGCCGAGGCTTCTTCACGGTGTTGCGACAGTACCTGTGACGTCTCTGGAGAAATTGCGGGCATGACCCCTTGAAAGGCCGCGATAGGCGCGGTCTCCAACTCAAGGGAGGACGACATGCTCGATTGCTTCAACACAGCATCGCTGGCGAAACTCAGCAAAGCGGATTTGTATGCGCTGCTTGCAAATTATCACGCCAAGTTGACCGCATCATCCGATGATCTCGAACGCGCGCAGTTGCGATCCGATATCTCGACGATCCAAAGAGCGCTCGAATTGCGCTCATGAGTCCCTGCTAACCCGCGCTCACCTTGGGTTTCCTTAGGATTTTGTTAACCATAATAGTGTTATACTAACATAGTACAGTCCGCAGAAATCCACGCATTGCGTTGGGATTGAGAGGAAGCGGACCGAAATTGACAAGTAGGTCACCCGCGAGAAGTCGCGGTAGAGCAGCTCGCATAGGGCATTCTCTTCTCTACCTATTCTCTACTCTTTCCTCAAAGTTGCACTGCTGTTTGCGGCATCTGTTCAGATGTGGCGCGCGGCCCCGATCGCCTGTCACGTTTTGGGAAGTTAGTGAAGGAGTGCGATCCTATGGAGCGCGATGGTTTTGAAATTTCGGCTGACCGAGAGCCGCTCCCTGCGGATTATCTAGAAGAGCTAGACTGCGAAGACGGCCTCACCGAGGAGCAACGTCTTGAGTTGCTTGGCATCCTTTTTGAGATCATGAAGAGCTTTGTGCTGATGGGATATGGCATGGAGCCTGTGAATAAGCTTATAGAATCGTTCAAAATTTCTGCGAGGGATAAGGACCCTGTGGTAGAATTCGAGCGTGACGAAAATGGTGAAGGCGATGCATGAGACGCCCGAAAGATCAGCGGTAATTTACGCCCGCGTATCCTCACGCAAACAGGTCAAGGAAGGCGGCGGGATTGAATCGCAGGCAACACGTTGCCGCTCATATGCGCAATCACGCGGTTACGAAGTGGTCGCCATGTTTACGGATGATATGACGGGTCAGAACGCTCGTCGCCCTGGCATGGACGCGATGCTTTCCTTCTTGAAGCAGCACAAAGCCGATCCGCATGTTGTGCTAATCGATGATATCTCGCGCCTCGCTCGCGGCCTGAAAGCCCACATGGAGCTTCGCGATGAACTCGCCAGAGCTGGTGGCATTCTTGAAAGCCCCTCTGTCGTATTCGGAGATGATTCTGATTCACAGTTTCTGGAGAACGTGCTCGCAAGCTCTGCGCAGCACTTCGCTCAAAAGAACCGCGAGCAAACTATCAACCGCATGAAAGCGCGGCTGATGAACGGCTACTACGTCAATGCGCGCCCACCGCTCGGCTACATGTATGTCAAAGGCCACGGCAAGGAGCTTGTTCGTGACGAGCCGATGGCGTCCATCGTTCAAGAGGCGCTCGAAGGTTTGGCCTCCGGTCGCTTTGGCTCACAAGGCGAAGTGCGTCAGTTCCTCGAATCTCAGCCTGAGTTTCCGAGAAACGGCAAAGGCGAGGTCACCCATGAACGCGCCAATCAGCTTCTGACACAGCCTGTCTATGCAGGCATGATCGAAGCGCCAGCTTGGGGCATCTCGATGCGCAAGGGCCAGCATGAAGGACTGATCTCTTGGGAGACCTTTGTAAAGATTCAGGAACGCCTTGCAGACGGTGGTCGGGTTCAGAATCGTGCTGATATCCACGAGGACTTCATCCTTCGCGGTGCTGTTGATTGTGCGGACTGTGACAAACCGCTCACGGCGTGTTGGAGCAAGGGCAAGAACAAGCGCTATCCCTACTATCTGTGTTTCAACAAAGAGTGTGAGAGCTATCGCAAGTCGATCGCACGCGACACGCTAGAGCAAGAAGTCGAGGAGCTGCTTGCGCAGCTCCAGCCAAGCCGGAACCTGTTTACCGTTGCGAGCAAAATGTTCCGCGATCTGTGGGATCACATGGCTCACTCGAATCAAGAACGCCAAACACGCCTCAAGGCCGATCTGAGCCGCCTAGAGGGCAACATGGCGCGCTTGGTCGACAAGATGCTCGATACCGACAATCCGATTGTCACAGAGCAAATCGAGAAGCGCATGACTGCGCTCGAATCCGAGAAGCTTCTCTTGTCAGAAAAGAGCGAGAAATTGGGCACACCTGCGAGAGGCTTCGATGAAATGTTCGAACACGCCCTTACGTTTCTCGCAAACCCCTATAATATATGGGAAAATGGCACATTCGCGGACCGCCGCAATGTGCTAAAACTAGCCTTCACAAGCAAGCTGAAATACTGCCGCAATGAAGGACTTCGAACACCTGAAACCTCTATGCCTTTCAAGGTCTTAGGGGGATTTTGGGATGGTGAAAGAGAAATGGCGCACCTAACAGGATTCGAACCTGTGACCTCTGCCTTCGGAGGGCAGCGCTCTATCCAGCTGAGCTATAGGTGCTTGGGGTTTCCTGTATTCGAAGCAGGACGCTGGTGCAATCTTTCGTCGGCACGCCATATCAGCTTAGCCATGTATCGTCAGGCAAACTGATGGTAACGCCATAAGCCAAGACATTCGCGGGAAGAGGGAACTGACCGGCATGAAACTGAACACACGCATCCTGATGGGCGGCGGAGCAGCGCTCGCCCTCGCGCTTTCTGCCTGTGGCGGGCCAAGCGACGATGACATAGCCGCAGACCCCGGCGTTGACACCGCAATTGATGTCGAGGGCGCAGATACCGAGACGGACACCGCGGAGACTGCAGCCCGGCGCACCCGCGAGGATATCATCGCCGAGTATGACGAGGCGCTCGAAGCGGCCCGCGCAACCAGCGGCGATGGAGCGCCGGCAATGTGGACCCTGTCCGACGAGGATACGACCATCCACCTGTTCGGCACGGTCCACCTGATGCGCCCTGATCTTGAATGGCGCACGGACGCCTTCAATGAAAAATTCAATGCCGCCGATATCGTCGTGCTCGAGCTCGATATGGAAAGCGAAGAAGGCCAGCAGGCGGTAGCGCGTGATTTCATGTCGCGCGGCTTCTATGGCGATGGCCGCACGCTTAGCTCGGAACTTAGCGAAAGCGATCTGGAAGCGCTCGAAACAGCGCTTGCCCCGCTCAGCCTGCCGGTTGCCGCGCTGAACCCGATGGAGCCCTGGATGGCGGCGATAAATCTCTCCGTCCTGCAGCTTCAGAAAGATGGCTTCGACCCGAATACAGGGGTCGAGCAGATCCTGATCGCCGATGCCAAGGAAGACGGCAAGTCTTTCGCCTTCCTGGAAACAGCAAGCGACCAGGGCGCGATCTTCGACAATCTACCTGAAGAAACGCAGGAGGCTTATCTCTATGAGACCTCGCTCATGCTGAACGATACCAGCCGGATGCTGGATCAGGTGGTCGATGAGTGGCGCGACGGCGATGTCGAAGGCCTCGGCACGCTGGTCGCCAATCCGGACACCGAAGGCGGCGACGGCATCTATGACGCGCTGTTTGTCGAGCGGAACCAGAACTGGGTGCCGCAGATCGAATCCTATCTCGATGATGTCGAAGGCACGGTTTTCGTTGCGGTTGGTGCTGGCCATCTTGCCGGGCCCGACAGCGTCATCACCATGCTGCGTGACAAAGGCTATGAGGTCGAAGGCCCATAGACCTCACACTGAATTGGGAGACCTGCCGGATCAGTCCGGCGGGTTTCCATTCCAGTCGATGATCCAGTCGATCTGATCTTCCTCGAAGACCGTTTCCTCGCTCACCGTCTGACCCATCACCGAGCGGCCTTCCTCGTGGATGCGCTGGCGGTTGCCGCTAACCAGATGGTGCCAGTCGGCAAGCCCCCTGCCCTCATGGACACGCCGGTAGGCGCAGCTTTTGGGCATCCATTTCAGCTCTGAAACAGATTTGGGTGTCAGGATTACGCAATCCGGCACCTTGGCCTTGCGGTTCTCATAATCCGAGCACCGGCAAAGGTCTGCGTCGAGCAGTTTGCAGTGAAGACGGGTGTAGGCAATGTCGCCGCTGTCTTCGTCTTCAAGCTTGATGAGGCAGCATTTCGCGCAGCCATCGCAAAGCGACTCCCACTCCTGCGGGGTCATCTCTTCAAGGCTTTTGGTTTCCCAGAACGGCTTGCTCATGTGCGCCTTAATGGATCAGGCGAGCACATCCTTCCAGTCCGGATGCCTGTCGATCTGCGTTCGGGCAAAGCCGCAGACGGGTATGAGCTTGAAGTTCTCCTCGCGCGCCTTCTCGACCAGCATGCCGACAAGCTTGGTGCCGAGGCCGCGTCCGCCAAGCGCAGACGGCACGCCGACAAAGTCGACACGCATGACGCCGTCACCCTTCCAGCCATAGCGAATGACGAGTTCGTGGCCATCGACGTCCGTTGTCAGGCGTGAGCCATCATCTTCCAGTGTGAGGTCAGTCATCGAAGCACATCCTTCCATTCGGGGTGTTTGTCGAATTGCGCTTTTGCGAACGGACAGAGGGGCATGATCTTGAGGCCTCGATCGCGCGCCAAGGCGATGCCAGCTTCGACCAGTTGGAGCCCTACGCCCTGTCCGCCCAAGGCTTCGGGAACATCTGTATGGTCGATGATTATGACCGAGGTCCCGGCCTTCGAATAGGTCATTTCGGCCTCATGGCCTTCGACCATCACATAAAATCGTCCGCCGCTATCACCTTCGGAGTGCCTGATATTGAGATCAGCCATCGGTTTTCAGTCCTTCCGCAAGCCCTAAAGTGCCAAGAACAGATGGGATCTGTTTGCGCAGCTTGAAGTAGCCCTTCCTGGTATGCGGCCAGAACGCGTCGTCCCAATCCCGTCTTATTTCGTGAATGATGAAACCTTCACTGCGAAGCTTGCGCAAGAGGGGCGCCATGCGGTCACGCGCCCAGCCCGTTGGGATAAAAGGCACGACAATGTCTTTGACCTGAAGCCGACCCACCCAGTCAAAGAGCGCCGTCTCAGGGTCTGTCTGCTTTGAGAGATTGGTTTCTGGAACGCCGAAATGCAGGGCTGCCCGCGACAGGCCGTCCGCCAGCGCGCCAGCGGTGAATTCGCGCGCGGCCTGGGAAACATCATCGGCGCAGCGCGAGGACGCGCTCTCCATCCCGGCGACAGCCTCGACATCCAGATGCTCGTCCAGCCAGGTCTCGATCGAGAGATCATCCTCCGTCAGCAGCAGGGCAAATGGCTTTTGAGGCAGCGGGTCGGCAGCCGTAATGGTTTCCGGCGGCGGGTTTCCAGTCCCGTCTATGTCTCGCGGCCGATCTGCTAGATTGCGCGGTGAAAAGCGGCCATCACTACAGGTCTCGATCGCTTCTCGTTTGGCAAGATAGGGCTTGCCAGCTGTGTGAAGCCCGGCAACCCAGCGCCAGGACAGCGTATTGGAGGCGGGGTCTCCGTCGAGGAGATGACGCAGGAAAAAGTCTGCGCCGAGCGCCCAGGGCAGCTTCAGCGTGAAGAGCCAGATGGATGCAAATGACATCCGGGCGTGATTGTGAAGATAGCCTGTTTCGGCGAGTTCGCGGGCCCAGTGATCGAAGCCGTCGATGCCGGTCCGGCCTGCAGTCGCCGTCTCGTAGTCCGCGCGAAGGCTTGCGTCTTTCTCAAGCAATGCGGCCTGGCTGGTGCGGGCGTCGACATAATCGCGCCAGACCAGCGGGCGGTGCTCAAGCCAGCCCTTGAAATAGGTGCGCCAGCAGATTTCCTGGATGAACTTGAAGGCCTGCTCGGCGCCATGAACGATTAGCGCAGCGGAGACCGCTTCTTCTTCAGAGAGAAGCCGATGGCGGATAAAGGGAGAGAGTTGTGAGACATTGGCACGGCCCTCGATCCCGGGGTCGACATTGCGCCGCCCGGCATAGTGTGCGCCCATCCGGGGCACAAATTCGTTCAGCCTTTCAAGCGCTTGCGCCCGGGTCGGTCCAACATGATGTGGTATCATGACAAATGAACTAGACCCGGGCGCATAGCTGCCAAGCGTGATTGAACGCGCTTAGTTTTTCTTTTTCTCATCGTCTTTCAACGCGTCTTTCGCGTCTCCGACGACTTCCTGGCCTTTGCCTTCGACCTGTTTGGCCTTGCCTTCAGCTTCCAGTTCCCGGTTGTCAGTGGCGACGCCAGCGACTTCCTTTACTTTGCCTTCGGCCTGCTTGCCTTTGCCTTCTGCATGATCTTTTCCCATTGGAAATTCCTTTCTGTTATTTCCCAGTCCTGCTGAATCAACCGTGCAACCAGCGCCGTCGTTCCGGGGCGGACAAAATTTAATCCTGTGCTAAATGCACCCGGATGAGCCGTCTGCCCCCTCGCCCGGATCTGGAATGGTCGACCGACGGCACGCCTGAAGATCGGCGGATGGGTGACATCTATTTCTCCCGTCAGAGTGGGCTTGAGGAGGCGCGATCTGTCTTCCTGAAGGGCTGTGGCCTGCCTGACCGCTGGGCGGGGAAAAACGCCTTCACGATTGGTGAGCTGGGCTTCGGGACAGGCCTCAATTTCCTCGCTGCGTGGCAGCTCTGGCGCCAGACCCGTCCCACAGCCAAGGCGTGGCTGCACTTCGTTTCCTTTGAAGGATTTCCCCTTGACCGAGGCGACGCAGAGCGCGCGCTTTCCGCCTGGCCGGAGCTGGAAGCGCTTTCAGGGAAACTCTTAAAGCAGTGGCCGGAGCGAGCGCTCGGCGTGCAGCGTCTGGTCCGGCCGGGCGATGGAGTAACGCTGACGCTTCATACCGGGGACATTCACGAGACCTTGCCGGCATCGCGGTTCCTGGCTGATGCCTGGTTCCTCGATGGATTTTCCCCCGCAAAGAATCCGCAAATGTGGGACAAATCGCTCTGGCCGATGGTGTACCAGCGGTGCATGGGCGGTGTTTGTCTCGGTACTTTTACGGTCGCCGGTTTCGTCAGACGTGGCCTCACCGAGGCAGGCTTCGACGTCGCCAAGGCGCCAGGGTTCGGGCGCAAGCGTGAACGGCTTGAGGTTCGCCTGAACGAGCCACCGGAGCGCGGCCCGGATACGCACGGCCTCCGATCTCCTGAAAACCGACCGGACAAGGTTCGCATCATTGGCGCGGGGATCGCTGGCGCGACGCTGGCGCGGACGTTTCTGGACCGGGGGCTGGACGTTGAGGTGGTCGATGCAGCGACCGGCCCGGCGCAGGCGGCGAGCGGCAACCCGCTGGCGCTGGTGATGCCGCGGCTTGATGCTGGCGACACGGTTCAGGCGCGGCTGCTGATCGATGCCTATCTTCGCGCGCGGCAATTTTATGCGGGCCGGTCCGGCGTCACCGAGACCGACGTGCTTCAGCGGCCAAAGGATGCGCGCGAGGCCGAGCGGATCGCCAAGGTTCTGGCGGACCCGCCGCTGGGTCTGGAGAACCTGGAAGCCGCCGCGACCGGACAGCTGCACAAGCGCGCGCTGATCCTGGAGCCGAGGGTCCTGATCGAAAGCCTGCTTGAGGGGGCGAGCGTGATCTATGGCGAGCGCTCGGATCTGTCCGCTCTCGACCCGTCCGTGCCGACCATTCTGGCATCAGGGCAAGGCGCGCAGAACTTGCTGCCCTGGCTTGGGCTGACGGGCCGCCTTGGTCAGGTGGAGATGGCCGAGGTGAACGTGGCTGCGCCGCCATCGGCGATTGCCAGCGGGCACTATGCCCTGGCGCTTGGGCAAACCCGCCTCTGGGGCGCGACATTCGAGTCCTGGGATGGGGCGCCACCTGAGGCGACAGAGAAAGCGCGCGCGCAGAACATGGCCGCGCTTGAAACGCTCGATCCCTATTGGCGACAGGCCGCGAAGTCAGCGCCCGTCACAAGCAGGGCCGGTGCGCGCGCAACAACGCCAGACCGCCTGCCGCTGATCGGGGCGGTGCCGGACGAGGCAGCCGCGAGAGAGATTTTCGATGGGGTTCGACATGGTCAGACCATCGAGGCGGATGCGCCGCTGGTCGATGGCCTGTTCCTTTCAGGTGGGTTCGGATCGCGAGGATTTACCTGGGCGCCCTGGGCGGGCGAGATCCTTGCGGCGCAGATCCTGTCGGAGCCCGCCCCGGCGACCGTCTCCGCGCTGGAGGCGGTATCGCCGATGCGGCTTATCCTGCGGGCGCTGAAGCGCGGCGGTTGAGCCTTGGCTCTATTGAGCCGCGGCGAAGATCAACTGCAGGCCGCGTTCGGCAGAAGCTTCAAGCGTCAGCTGGACGCCGCCGGCTTCTATGTGCAGACCACCGGCCATGCTGGCGGCTGCGGCAGACACCAGAAGGATCACTGCGCTGGAAAAGGCGATCCATCCGCTGGTCTGTAGGTTGCGTGTCATTGGTATAGCCCCCGTGGCTTGGTTTGGTTGGGTTGCCGGCTCTTCCCATTCGTGCCGGACGGGCAGGAAGAGGAGTTGAGCCGACATGGTTAGTTCTTCTCAAGGTTGCGGAATTCGCGGCGCAGGCGCCATTCATCCGAGGTGACACTGGCTTCGAGATTCTGAAGCCGGTCTTCCAGGTCCATGAAGGAGTACTTCAGGCCCGAATAGGTGGTCTTCGGACGGTCTGAGACCCCGCGCCAGAAGGCTTCTTCCTCAGGTGGCAGGTGCCCAAGCGACTTTTGCGCCTTTGGTACGATCATCCACATCAGGATGTAGCCAATGAGGATCAGCGGGCCCGCGAGGAAGAAGAAGGCGGCGATCGTTATCAGCCGGACCACGAGCGGGTCCCAGCCGTAGCGTTCACCTATCCCGCCGCAGACACCAGCCAGAACGCGTTCGTTCCGGGAGCGGCGCAGCCGCTTTGGGTTCGGAGAGCGGAACATGTCATCTTCATAGCGCTCCTGGCGCTCATGATTGCGTGAATGTCTCGAGTGCGGATGGGTCATTTCAAGTCTGTCCTATTGGTCCAGGGAAGAGCGCGGCCGGCGCGTAACCGGCGCGGCATCTTCCGGGTGGGTTTCAACGAGCTTTTCGAGGGTCTCGATGCGGCGCTCCATTCGTTTGGCGGAGCGCCAGAGATCTTCGAGCATGCGCTCATCGTCGGGCTCCAGGGTCTTCTGTTTCCGCCAGAGCGTGATGTAGTGAAACACCATGCCCGGGAAGACGACGAAGAGAGAGATGATCGCGACGAGCGGGATGAGATATTCGGGATCCATGACTATCCTTTCTGGGCACCGTCCCGATCATCCATGGACTGGATGACAAGGCCGGGCACGATGATGATCGTGAGGATAATGGCGAGAACTGTGAGAGACGTCAGCATTTATTGACCCTCACCTTGGCTGGCACCCTGGCTCGACTGCGTGGAAGCGCTGGACGGTTGGCTCGTGGACTGGCCACGTGACTTCTTCAGCGCTTCAAGCTCTTTCTCGACAGCTTCGTCACGCTCAAGCGCAGCGAATTCGTCTTCCAGGCTCGGCTCACGGCCCTGAATGGTGTCGGCATATGCCTCCATCTCATCGACCTTGCGCTCGACATTCGCATAGCGGGCCAGCGCATCGTCGACACGGCCGTCATAGGTCTGCGAGCGCATGCGGATGCGTTGCTCTGCAGCTTCGCGGCGCATCATCAGGGCGCGATGCTTGGCTTTCGCCTCATCGAGCTTTGCCTGAAGCTTGCCGAGATCCGACTGGTGCTTTTCGAACGCGTCTTCAGCAGCCTGCATGGCGCTTTGACGGCGGTCGATTTCGCCATTGGCTTTCTGCTTTGCGCTGAGTGCGCCGCGGGCAAGATCTTCACGGCCCTTGTCGATTGCGACGCCAGCCTTGTTGGCCCAGTCGTCACGCACGCGGGTATAGTGATGAATCTCGCGTTCCATCTCTTTCTTGTCGGCCATGGCGCGGGCGGCCGCAGTGCGGACTTCAACCAGCGTGTCTTCCATTTCCTGAATGATGAGACGTGCGATCTTCTCAGGGTTTTCTGCACTGTCCAGCATCGCATTGATGTTGGAATTGATGATGTCGCCGAGGCGGGAAAAAAGTCCCATGGTTATTTATCCTTTCAAACTCGGTAGATCGTCTGGGAGGAGACGAGTGCTTTTTACGGGTGGCTAGAAGAACAGGCCGCCAAGGAAGACGCCTGCAGCAAAGAACATCCAGCATTCGGCTGGGCGGCTTGCGAGCCAGCGGCCGAAGCGGCTACCTTCTTCGCGGCCTTGCCGATAACGGGTCTCATAAGTGCGGTCGTTCATTCTTCTGGTCCTTTTCTTTGACGACGCCCGTCGCCTGACTTGCCATACTCATTTCAAGACCCGTGCCAGTTTTTTGGTAACCACTTAGTGCGTTGATTTTATACCGTTTATTTACGGACCGACTTCTCCATACAATTAGTTATTGGCGAATATTACTAAATTTATTAGTTGTTTTGACTGAGCGTTTAGCTATTTTAACCGAATGGTTGGCGAAACTCCTCAGATTGTCGGCGAAGCCCCCGAATGGCTTTCGGCGCTCGAACATATTTCGAGGTTGGCCCCGCTGGACCGGCCTGCGCTGGTCATCGGGGAGCGCGGAACCGGTAAGGAGCTCGTCGCTGAACGCCTGCACTTCCTGTCGCGGCGCTGGGACGGGCCCTATATCAAGGTCAATTGCGCGGCCCTGTCCGATGACCTTCTGGATTCAGAGCTTTTCGGCCATGAGCGCGGCGCCTTTACTGGCGCAACCGAACGGCGGATCGGGCGGTTTGAGCTTGCCAATGGTGGCACGATTTTTCTCGACGAGATCGCGACAGCCTCACAGCGGGTGCAGGAAAAGCTGCTGCGCGTTATCGAGTATGGCGAGTATCAGCGCCTTGGCGGCGAGAAAGTCCTGCAGACCAATGTCCGTGTGGTCGCGGCAACCAATATCGACCTTCCCTCAGCCGTTGCTGCTGGCAAATTTCGTGCAGACCTTCTCGACAGGCTGGCTTTTGATGTGGTGACGCTCCCACCCCTGAGGATGCGTAAAGGAGATGCCAGCCTGCTGGCTGATTTCTTCGCCCGGCGCATGGCACGCGAAATGATGGAGGATTTTCCAGGCTTTGCGCCGTCTGCGATCGAGGCGATCGAAACCCATGACTGGCCCGGCAATGTACGCGAGCTGAGGAATTTCGCCCAGCGGATCACGGCCCGCGCACTGGTCGTTCCAACCAATGATCCGATCCGCTTCGACCCCGAAGCTCTGGACCCGTTCGCGTCACCCTTCAGGCCAGCTCCGGTCTTGAAAGGTACGCCTGAAACACCACCTGCCGCATCTAAACCTGCTCTGCCAAAGCCAGACCTGGGAGCCCCTTTTGAAGTTCAGACACGGCTGTTCGAAACGGCCCTTATCGACGCCGCCCTCGCCGCGCATGACAGCCATCAGGGGAAGGCTGCCGAAACGCTTGGGCTGACCTATCACCAGTTTCGCGGGCTTCTTCGCAAGCATGATTATGGCAAGAAGCCCGGCAAGACCGACATAGACGATACCATGGACTGACAAGAAACGAACTCGCCGAGCTGATTCCGACGGCTCCGCCTGCCAAGGAGACACCATGCAGAGTTCTATCGCCAAGCCACCCGTCAAAGGCGCAGCGCCGGACGCCAAGGCGCCCAGACCGGTCGATTTCCTCGGCCTGACCTTCGAACCGCGCACAGCCCGGGACGCCGCCCGCGCGATTGCCTCGCGCGCGCTTGGCTCGGAGAAATTCTGGTATGTCGTGACGCCGAATGTCGACCATATGGTTCGCCTGCAGCGCGAGCAGGACCTGCGCCGCCTCTATGATGAGGCAGACCTTATCCTCAATGACAGCCGCGTTCTGGAATTGCTGGCAAAGCTGGAAGGTGTCCGCCTGCCTGTCTCTCCAGGCGCCGACATCGTGCAGACCCTGTTTGAGCGCGAAGTCGACCCCGATGAGCCAATTGTCGTGATCGGCTGCACGGCGAGCGAGATCACAGCCCTCAAGGCGCGTTTTGGTCTGTCAGATGTACGCTGGCATGACCCGCCAATGGGCCTTCGCAAGAAACCTGATGCGATCAAGGCGGCTGCAGACTTCATGGCGCGCAATCCGGCCCGATTTCATTTCCTCTGTGTCGGCTCACCGCAACAGGAAATGGTGGCGCAGGCGGCGCGCGAACGTGGCGGTGTGCAGGGCGCGGGCATCTGCTGCGGGGCGAGTCTCGACTTCCTGACAGGACGTACCAAGCGCGCGCCGGAATGGATGCAAGAGCTGCGGCTGGAATGGCTGCACCGGCTGACCAGCGAGCCGCAGCGCATGTTCAAACGCTACCTCATCGACGGGCCGAAGATTTTCGCGATCTGGCGCAAGGACAGAAAGCGGCGCAAGGCGTCGGCGTAAGGACGCGCCAGCAATGAAAGCCTATTGGCCGGCGTCGTACTTGCCGCCCTTGAGGACAAAGCGCCGGTCGCAATAGCCGCATTCGACCATTTCCTCGTCGCCCATCTCATACCAGACAATCGGATGGCCGAGCGGGCCATCGCCGCCATCGCAGGCGACATGATGCTCGTCGGTGATAATGGTCTCCGGTGCGTCCGGCAGGTTCTGAATGGCCATTGGTGAACTTCCCCGATGTCAGCATTGCCCGTCGGGCAGTGTGACGCATAGGTAGTCTGTCACGAATGGCGGCGTCAATTGGATGAGACACCGCACCTTTTGACTGAGAGGCCGACCGATGAAACCGACACTCTATCACTGCCGCAATGCGCGCTCCTTCAGGCCGCTCTGGGCGCTGGAGGAAATGGGGATCGACTATGATCTTGTCGTCCTGCCGTTTCCGCCAAGGGTTCACTACAAGCCATACATGGAGATCAACCCGCTCGGCACCATCCCGTTCTTTACCGATGGCAAGACGAAGATGACCGAATCGACCGGTATCTGTCATTACCTCGCAGAGACGCAGGGCCCGACCGATCTCGCCGTCAGGCCCGATGAGGCCGATTATTGCGAATACCTCAACTGGATGTATTTCTCCGACGCGACGCTGACCTTTCCGCAGACGCTGGTGCTGCGCTATGAGATGCTGGAGCATAAATCGCGCCGCCAGCCACAGGTCGCCGATGACTACCGCATGTGGTTTTCAGGGCGGCTACGGATCGTGGACCAGAAGCTTGAACACAACATGCATATGGCGGCGGGCCGGTTCACCATGGCGGATATTGCGATCGGCTATGGCCTGCTGCTGGCCAGCGTCCTGCCCCCGCTGGAGCCTTGTCTGAGCGATACCTGCAAGGAATATCTCGGGCGACTGAAGGCAAGACCAGCTTTCAAGCGGGCACAGGAACGACAAAAACAGGCGCTGGTGGTAGAGGTCTCCGACAACAACCCTATATGACCGGTTCACGAGATGCGACGGAGGACAGATGTCCGCACCCGATTATGCGATTGAGGTCGAGAACCTTGATAAAGTCTATGCAGCATCCGGCAAGATGCCGGAAAAGCGCGCGCTGCAATCGATCAGCCTGAAAATCCCGCGTGGGAGCATCTTTGGCCTTCTGGGGCCAAACGGGGCGGGTAAGTCGACTTTCATCAATATCCTGGCAGGCCTTGTTACCAAGACGTCCGGCAAGGCGGCGATCTGGGGCATGGACATCGACCAGCACCCGCGCGCCAGCCGGGCCGCGATCGGTGTGGTGAACCAGGAAATCACCATGGACCCCTTCTTCACGCCGGAAGAGGCGCTGGAGCTGCAGGCCGGTTTCTATGGCGTGCCGAAGAAATCACGTCGCACAGCCGAGATTCTTGAGGCGGTCGGGCTTTCCGACAAGGCAGACGCCTATGTGCGCCAGCTGTCTGGGGGCATGAAGCGGCGCCTGATGATCGCCAAGGCGCTGGTCCACCAGCCGCCCGTGCTGATCCTCGATGAGCCGACCGCAGGCGTCGATGTCGAACTTCGCCGCTCGCTCTGGCAATATGTCCGCCGTCTGCATGATGAAGGCACGACCATCATCCTGACGACGCACTATCTGGAAGAAGCCGAAGAGCTTTGCGACGAGATCGCGATCGTCAATCACGGTGAGATCATCGCCTGCGAGCCGACGCCGAAACTGCTGGCGCGTATGGATCAGCGCATCCTGAAGATCGTGCCCCGAGAGACGTTGAGCGCCGTGCCTGAGGCGCTGAAGCATTTGGACATCAGGCTGCTGAAAACCGGTGAGCTGGAAATCGCCTATCGCAACAGTGAGACGGGCATTGGCAGACTGCTGGAGAAAGTGCGTGATGCCGGGATCGGTGTCGCCGATCTCTCGACTGACCAGCCAAAACTGGAAGACGTGTTCGTCGCGATGACGACCGAAGTGGCTTGAGCCAATAGCGGGTATCTGACCCGACGGGAGAGCTGACCGCGGCGGCCAACCGCCCTAGTTGATCCGTATGAGAACCGATCCGCGTGCGCAGGCCCTTCTGGAAGGGCCGATCATCAAATCGCTGCTGAGCCTGTCGGTCCCGATCATCATCGCGAACGTGCTGCAGTCGGCCTATCAGCTGATCGATGCATTCTGGGTCGGGCGGCTGGGCGATGCTGCCGTGGCGGCGGTGTCGGTCTCGTTTCCAGTAATTTTCCTGACCATCGCGCTCGGCTCCGGCCTCGGCATCGCGGGCTCGATTCTGGTGGCCCAGTATTATGGGGCCGATGACCAGGACATGGTGAACCATGTCGCCGCGCAGACCATTGTCTCCATCGTTGTGACCTCGCTTGTTCTTGGCGCAGCGGGCTTTGCGCTAACCTCGGAGCTGCTCCGCATGATGGGGGTTACGCCAGAGGTTTTCGAGGGCGCGAAGGGCTTCATGAATGTCGCCTTTCTGGGCCTCGCTTTCAGTTTCACCTTCATCATGTTCCAGTCGCTGATGCGCGGCGTCGGAGAGGTCCGGCTGCCGATCTATATCGTCGGCGGGACGGTCGCGCTGAACGCCGTGCTCGACCCGCTCTTCATCTTTGGGTGGGGGCCGATACCCGCCTCAGGGGTCATGGGCGCGGCCATGGCGACCTTCGCGACGCAGGGCATCGCCTGCTTCATCGGGCTCTGGATCATGTTTGGCGGCCGGTTCGGCATGCAGATCGGATGGAGCGATTTCAAGCCTGATTTCGCCTTCATCAAGAAGGCGTTCTTCCTGGGCCTGCCCGCGTCGATCGAGATGTCGGCGCGCGCTTTTGGCATCATCATCATGACCTTCCTTATTGCGGGCTTTGGCACGCGCGCCATTGCCTCCTACGGCGTTGGCACCACGATCCTCCAGGTCGTGCTGATCCCGGCGCTTGGGCTGTCGATGGGGATCTCGACACTGGTCGGCCAGAATATCGGGGCTGGCAAAAAGGAGAGGGCCGCAGAGATCGGCCGCCTTGGCGCGCTCATCTCGTTCGGGGCGCTAACGCTGGCCGGTGTGATCGTCTTTGCTTTCGCGCCCGCCTTCATCGCCTTCTTTGTGCCGGGAGAGCCCGAAGTGATCGCGACCGGGTCGATTTTCCTGCGGACCATGGCGCTCGCCTGGGGCTTCCTTGGGGCGCAGTTCGCACTGACCGGCGTGTTGCGCGCCTCCGGCAATATGCTCATCGCAATGATGCTGACGCTGGTCTCGCAATGGGTGATCCAGTTCCCGCTGGCCTATGTGCTCTCGATGCATACCAGCCTTGGCATGAACGGCATCTGGTGGGCCTTTCCGGTGACGCACGTCACCATCGCGCTGATCACGGCGGGCATATTCCTGAAAGGCGACTGGAAGAATAAGCAGCTCACCGGCGGGCCGGAAGACCGGCTTGCCAGCAAGGTCTCGGAGGAAATCCTGACAGAGGAAGCCTATACAAGGCGCCAGGGTTAGATACGGCGGCCTTCTGCCTAGACGCGACGCACCATGAACCCGGTGCGCGGGAAATGCAGGTTCAGCGTTTCAGCCTGCTCATCATGGCGGTGGATGATGATGCGGTCCGGCGTCGCGATCACGATCTCACCCTCGACCCAGTCGCGGCCATAATCGTCGGGGGCCACGGCAACATGCTCGCCCGGCTCAAAGCCCTGAAGCTCACCCACCGTCTTGGCGGCTTTTAAGCGTGGCGCGGCGTTGAGCGCGATCGTCAGCGCCTCTTCACCGCTCAGCTCTTCGGGCGTCTGGCCTTCGATTTCCTTCATCCGCTTGTACCAGTCGGCTGTGCGCGGGAAGGACTGAAAGCACTGCTCCAGAAAATCCGGCAGCGCGCTCTCCATGAACCACGGATTCATGTAAGCGTGCACATCCACCAAGCCGGGCTTCATGCTGACCAGCCAGTTGCCAGCGCCCGCGCCATGTCCGCCCGCAAGGCGTTCCTCGATCCAGGACATCTGGGCGCGCCACTGGTCTTTCATGAAAGGAACAACAGCCTTCATCGCATCGGTATCGAACGGACGGCCAGAGAGCTTTTCGCGGTCTTTCTTGAAGGCATCAGGGACCTGATCACCAATCGTACCGAAGATGATGGCGACGCTGGTCTGAAACCATTTACCGTCTGCCCATGAGCCGACAATGCTGGAAAGGCCTTCATGGCCGGGCAGATCCAGCTGAGGTATTTCGAACCGCTCCTCGATGGCGCGGATGATCATTGCACTATCAAGAAAGATGTCCGCGCCGATCTGCATGACCGGCGTTTTCCGGTAGCCGCCACTCAGCGGCATCAGCAGCGGTTTGGGCATGATGTTCGGGATTTCCACCGATGCCCAGCCAAGGTTTTTCATCCGCAGGGCGAGGCGAACCTTCTCCGAAAATGGAGAGGTCGGATAGTGGTGGAGAATGATTGTCTGCGGGCCGGCCATCTGCTTTCCTTTTCGCTGCCTGGCAGGCAACCTATCCCATCTGAGGGCTTGCCCGCCGCGTCCAAAGCGATTTCAAGCGGTAAAGAAAACACAGCAAAGCTCAAGAGGAAGTCCAGAAGATGCTCGATCCGGCCCTGATGCCACACCTCGCCGACATTCCGCGTGTTCAGTCAGAGAAGCTGAGCGATAGGCCCGCCATCTGGTTTGAGGGCAAGACCACGACGTTCGCAGGCCTTGAGAAGAATTCAAACCGTGTCGCAAACGGCCTTCTGGCGGCTGGCGCCGAAACCGGTGACCGGGTCGCCTATCTCGCCAAGAATATGGGCTGTTATTACGAGCAGCTTTTCGGTTGCGCCAAGTCGCGCACCACAATGACGGGCATCAATAACCGCCTCGCACCGCCGGAAATGAAATTCATCCTGTCGGACAGCAAATCGAAGATCCTGTTCGTCTCCAAGGAATTCTATGCCGCCGTCGAAAAGATCGCGCCGGAATGCCCCGAGCTGAAAACCATCATCGCCATCGATGGCGATCATGATGACTGGCCAGCCTATGACACATGGCTGGCGAGCCAGAGCATGTCAGCCCCCGGCCTTGAGACGCAGGATGATGACGATGTCATTCAGCTCTACACGTCCGGCACGACCGGCCTGCCCAAAGGCGTCATGCTGACCAACAAGAATTACCGCGCGGTCTTTACCGAGGCCGCCAAGCTTGACTGGGCCGCCTATGATGAGGGCGATGTGGTGATGAACGCCATGCCGCTTTTCCACGTGGCAGGCTGCAATATCGGCGTACTGGCGAGCGCGCAGGGCGCGATGACGCTGGTCCTGCGCGAGATCGACCCAACCGCTATTCTGGACCTTGTCGAGAAGCACAAGGTCAATCACGCCTTCTGGGTGCCTGCCGTTATCCTGATGCTGTCGCAGATGCCGGGCGTCGACGACCGCGACTTCTCTTCCCTGAAGACGATTTCCTATGGCGCCTCGCCAATCGCGGAAGACCTTCTGAAGCGGGCGGTCGACCTCTTCGGCGCAAAGTTCACCCAGCTATATGGTCTGACCGAAACCGTTGGCCTTGGGACATATCTGCCGCCGGAAGCGCATAATCCGAGCTGGGGCAAGCTTCGTTCCTGCGGCGTGCCGTATCCGAGCGCGATTGTCCGTGTGGTTGACCCTGAGGACAATCCGGTGCCCCAGGGCGAGGTTGGCGAGATCGTGATCGGCGCGGACTTTGTCATGAAGGGCTACTGGAACCGCGAAGAGGCTACAGAAGAGGCGCTGCGCGGCGGCCTCTTCCATACCGGTGATGCCGGCTATTTCGACGAAGACGGCTTTCTCTTCATCCATGACCGGATCAAGGACATGATCGTGTCGGGCGGCGAGAACGTCTATCCGGCCGAGGTGGAAAACGCCCTGTTCAGCCATCCGGACGTCGCAGACGTCGCCGTGATCGGCATTCCAAGCGAGAAATGGGGTGAGGCGGTGAAAGCAATCATCGTCCTGAAGGAGGGCGCGAAGGCCGACAAGGACGCGATCATCGCCTGGACCAAGGAAAAGATTGCCGGCTACAAATGTCCGAAATCGGTCGACTTCGTGAAAGAGCTGCCGCGCAACCCGTCCGGCAAGATCCTCCGCAAGGACCTGCGTGAACCCTACTGGAAAGATACCGGCCGGCGGGTGGGTTAGACCCAATACCCCCTCATAAGCTCTTGCGCCCAGGCCGGTTCGGCGGTCTCGCCGCGCGGGGCAAAGCCTTCCATCACCGGCTTTATATCGAGGACGGGTGTGCCATCGATGGCATCGAGCCCCTCCAGATGGAGGCTTAGCCCGTCAACCTTGAGGACGCGGCAGACAGTGACGCCAATCCGGTTGGGACGGTTCTTGCCGCGCTGCGCGAAGATGCCGATGAGCGGCCAGTCCTTGTTGCCTCGCGGATGACGCGCGCCGCGTTCGATTTTTTCGTCGGGTACCTGGTCGAACAGAAAGACAATTTCTGCGTGGGAGAAGCTGTCGAGACCGAAAAGAGCCTCTGGCGCGAACTGATCCGGATCAAGTTCAATGCGCGCCGGGACCGCGTCCCAGCCATCATCGATCGGTTCAGACCGTGCCGACCTGACAGTTCCGATAGGGTGCAGGACGAAATTACGCTGGGTCATGACGGTCGCTCTCTTGGCAGGCTGCATGCCGTGTATAAACTGGCAGGGCTACACAAAACACAAGTTATAATGGGAGAGACCATATGGCCGACGGTCAGACACTGCCGCCATTCCGCCCGCTGCCTCAACTGGACCCGGACATCGAAATGGTCCGCAAAGATGATGGCACGATCTATCTGACGCCCCGCCAGTCGCCCGGCGACCGGCCGAAGACGATCCCACACTGCCTCGATGAGCGGGCCGCCGAGCATCCGGACCGTCCGTGGCTGAAGCAGCGCGATCCGGAAACGGATCAGTGGCGGACTGTCACCTACGCGCAAGGCAAGAAGAAGGTCGATGCGCTCGCGCAGGCTTTCCTCGACATGGGCGCAGGACCAGATGCACCGGTCATGATCCTGTCGGGCAATTCGATCGAAAGCGCGCTGGTCATCATGGCGGCGCAGAAGATCGGCGCACCTGCGGCCCCGATCTCAGTCCCCTATTCGACCATGTCGACCGATTTCGGCAAGCTGAAGCATTGCTTTGAGGCGGTGCAACCCAAGGCGATCTTCGTGCAAGACGTGGCGCCATTCAAGAATGCGCTGAGCGCACTGGGCGATCATGGCTGCACGGTCTTCGCCAAGACGGGTGCGACGAATGAGATCCAGTCTTTTGATACACTGGCAGAGACCAAGCCGACCCCTGCGGTCGATGAAGCCATGTCTAAGCTGAACGATGACAGCGTCGGCAAATATCTTTTCACGTCTGGCTCTACGGGGATGCCGAAGCCGGTGCCGACCACGCAGGGGGCGATGTGCTCAATGATCGCGGGCCAGGAAGGCCTCCGCGATGATGAGCGCGACCCTGATTACGATCCGGATGAGGTCAACCAGGTGCTCGACTGGCTGCCGTGGAACCACATCTCCGGCTCCAATGTGAACTTCAATGGCGCGCTCTGGAACGGCGCGACTTTCTGGATCGATGGCGGCAAGCCGACGCCGGACCTCTTCGGCGAGACGATCCGCAATATCCGTGAGGTGAGCCCATCAACCTTCGGCACTGCGCCGATTGCCCTGTCCATGTTGGCCGATGCGATGGAGCAGGATGACGACCTGCTGGAAGCCTTCTTCAAGAACATGCGGAGCATCGGCTATGGCGGCGCGACGCTGTCGGATGACCTCTATGACCGGCTGCAGACGCTCGCCATCAAGGCAACTGGCAAGCGTATCCCGATTATCACCATGTATGGCGCGACCGAGACCCAGGGCATCACCGTGGTGCACTGGGTGGTAGAGCGTGTTGGCCTGATTGGGCTGCCTCTGCCGGGCATGACGCTGAAGCTGGTGCCGAACGGGGCAAAGCTGGAGGTCCGCGTGAAGGGCCCGAGCGTGATGCCGGGCTATCTCGACATGCCGGACAAAAATGCCGAAGTGTTCGACGATGAAGGCTTCTACAAGCTTGGCGACGCCGCCATCATGGTCGATGAAAATGACCCCAACAAAGGCATCATCTTTGATGGCCGCGTGGGCGAAGACTTCAAGCTGTCGACTGGCACATGGGTGTCGGTTGGTACGCTGCGGCCCGACCTTGTCGCGGCCTGTTCGCCGCTGGTCTTTGACGCCGTCATTGCCGGTCAGGACAAGGACTTTGCGGCCGCTCTTTTCTGGCCCGCGCAGGCGACGTTCATGTCCTATGTAAAGAAAGCCGAAGGCGATGCGCCAAAGGCCCTCGCGCAGCTGACGGCAGACCTCACCGAAAAGGTGAAGACCTTCAATGCGGGTGAGAAAGGCTCCTCGCGCAAGGTCCGCCGCTTCACCGTGATGACCGAGCCGCCATCCATCGATGCGGGCGAGATCACCGACAAGGGCTATGTGAATCAGCGCTGCGTCATCGACCGGCGCGACGACCTGGTCCGCGCGCTCTATAGTGAACCGCCTGGGCCGGGCGTCATCGTCGCGTAAGCGTGGCGGGGCGAGGCGAGCCAGCAAACGACCCAGCCGGGCGCCGGAATGGCGGCGGTCTCTGGCTGGGTGCGGGCGCTTTTGTGGTCGCCTGCGCCGTCTTTGCCTTGCTCTTCGCCTTCCCCTCGCTGAGGTGCGAGGATGGCGTTAGCGAGGTGGAGATAGATCCGCGCGCGGAGGCAGAAGCAGCGCTTGCCCTGCTGGGTGAGGATGAGGTCACCCGCACCTATTTTCGCAAGCTCGACGCGGCGTTCCCGTCTGCCGCCGATGACCTTCGCGAAACGCTGCTGGTGGCACTTGAGCGCAGTGTGCCCGAGGGCGAGATTGGGCTGCTGATCCTCAAGGCCGGGACAGAACCGGCCTTCTCAAATCTGGACCGGCTCTCCAAGGCGGACATCCGTTATTTCAACCGCCTGATGGATCTGGCGCGCACAGATCTCGAAGCGCTCGACCAGTCCGGCGCGCCATTCTGCCAGGGAAGCGATCTCGTCGAGTATTCAGACCTGGCTGAGCAGGAGGCCTATCAGTTCGTGCAGCAGCGGATCGAGCCCGGCGACCCGCTCTACGTGTTCGCACTTGAGGCAACCGGTATCCTGCTGGATGCTGTGCGCAATGCCCGCTCCAACCCGCAAAGCCGCGTTGCCCCGTCCCGCGCCGATATGAGCGCGCTGCAGTCTGTTGGTGCATCGGCCCTGTTTGATCCGGATGTGACCTTGCTGCTGACCACCGAAGGCAAGAGCCGCCGTGAAATGAACGCAGCGCTGGAGCGGGTGAATTTCTGCGAACTGGGCGTGCGGATGATCAACCGGGTGAGCAATCTGCCGGAAACGACGAAAGAGCGTCTTCTTTCCGAAGCGATCGACCGGGTCCGGCGCTATGGAATCCGCCGGATTATCTGGATGATGTCGACCTATTAAGGCCTTCTCCCGCTAAAAGCGGAAAAAGGCGCTAAAAGATGCTTCAAATCCGCGCCGTCTCGCTGCACCTTAGAGAGATGGCTCTGGACGAAACCCTGCGGACCTTTTTGGACCGTTTCAAACTTCCCGACTTTTCCAAGCTCGACTGGGCACAGTCGACTGACCGTTTGCGTACCAGCTTCCACCGCGCGAGCCGGTCAGTGGAACGCGATGCGCCAGAGCTCGCTGACATTTCCACCCTGGCGGTAGATGGCGCCGAAGGCCCGCTGAAGGCGCGGCTCTATACCCCGCTTGGCGCAGGAATTGGCGCAGGGCCGGGCATCCTGTTCTTTCATGGTGGCGGCTTTGTCCTTGGCGATCTCGACAGCCATGACATGATCTGCAGGCGGCTTGCGGCCGGATCGCGTTGCCGGGTGCTGTCGGTCCACTACCGTCTTGCGCCCGAGCATCCGTTTCCTGCCGCCCATGAAGACGCGCTTGCTATCTGGCGCTGGGCGACGCAGCGCACGGACCTTCTCACCATCGACCCGGACAGGATCTGCGTGGCGGGCGATAGTGCCGGGGGTAATCTCGCAGCCTATCTCTGCCAGGAGCTGAACAGGGCCGAAGAGCCTGCGCCCGCCTTCCAGCTGCTTCTCTATCCACTCGTCCAGTTTGCGGATATCGGCACAAAGAAGCTGACGTTTCAGGAGGGGTTCTTCCTTTCCGAGCGACTGTTTGAGTATTTCCGGGACGCCTATATCCAGGCCGACGCCGACCGGATGAACTGTAAGGTGTCGCCGCTTTTTGCGCCGGACAATGACTTTCGCGGCCTGCCGCCAGCGCATGTCGTCCTCTGCGGCTGGGACCCGTTGAAGGATGAAGGGCGCGCCTATGCGACAAAGCTTGCCGCGCACGGCGTGCCGGTGACCATCCGTGAACATCCCGGCATGGTGCACGGGTTCATGAATTTGACGGCAGTCTCGGTCCCCGCGCGTGACGCTATCCACGAGGCCGGTGAAACCGTTGGACGGGCGCTGGGGGCGCTCTGATTACGCTCTTCGTCCTGCCATCTCGTCTTTTTCGGTGAACCGCCTTATCTTTTTCCTGTCATGACCGAATCGCGATCTTTCCTGAAACCTAACGGGCCCTGTCTCGCCCTCGCCGTGCTTTGCGGCGTCAGCTTTCTGGCGTCCTGTGATCGGCAGGCCGAACGGATCGACCGTCTGGAAGACATCGCAGAAGGGGTGTCTGAACAGGTAAATGACCTTGAGAAGGTCGATGATCAGGAGAGCGCCGAAGATGGCCGCAACTAGTCAGACACGCCAGCGTCGCCATCGGGGTGGTCATATCGGCCTCGGGCTCCTGCTCATCATGATTGCGGCAGCAAGCGCGCTGGCGGTTCTGCAGGCGCTGGGCAGCTAGGCCCTAAAAACCGGTCACTCATTTCGAAAACGTAACGAACCACACAAAACACCGTGGGCGGATCAAGACGATTGTGTTAACAATCTCTTAATAGGAGAAATTGGCCCCGGCTGACGTCTGGACGATTTCGTTAGCAGCCAGCGGACCCCGTTCCTGATGAGCAATGTCGAAAAGCTTCCGGTAAAGGCGCGCGAAGACGGGCCTGCTGTGACGCTGATCGGAACGGACCTGCCAGTCTCCTACCTCGAAGAAGCCGAACCATCCCCCCTCATGCATTCGGCCCACTGGTGGTGGAGGCGCGGTATCGGCGCGATCAAGATTGCAGGCCTTTTAGCTGCGGCGGCCTTTTATCCCGCGCTCATTGCAGGCTCCCATGACATCAAGGATGATCCGGTGGTCCTCTCGGCCGAGCGGCCTTGGACCTCGCCGGAAACCGGCATCATGATCACGATGATCGGACG
Source organism: Henriciella marina DSM 19595 (assembly GCF_000376805.1). Classification (NCBI taxonomy): domain Bacteria; kingdom Pseudomonadati; phylum Pseudomonadota; class Alphaproteobacteria; order Hyphomonadales; family Hyphomonadaceae; genus Henriciella; species Henriciella marina. The sequence continues at coordinate 2,137,560 of NZ_AQXT01000002.1, forward strand.
GGAAATCGAAGGGCCTGGCTGGGCCAGCGACCGCGCGGGCTGGCATCCGCAGGCGCGTCTGACGGGCCTGCCTGCCTGGCAGGAGGCGCTGTCTTCCTCAATGAGCGAATATGCGCGCCTGATGGCAAACCGGGCGGAAACGCCGCGCGGCACACCGGACCCAGACCTGTCGGCCGCCTCGCGCCTGCTGACCGTAGACCCGCAGCTTGAGCAGACGCCCAGACTTGCCGCAGCCGCAGAAGCCCTCGCCCGCTATGAAGGCCGCTTTGAGCGCGACCTTGCGACCTCATCTGGCGGCTTCGAAAGCCTGCTGGACAAGATGGCGCTCATGGCCAGCTGGTCGGAAATCTCGGTCGAGGAGCTTGGTGAGCAGATTTCGCTACGCGATGGTTGGCCAGCATCGAAGGATGACGTTCGCGCCTTCTATGCCGCCCGCGCCCGCGCGCAGCTTGCCAGCCAGCTGATTGCGGCCAGCCTCAACGCCGAACCGGATATTCTCGTAAGCGAAGCCGTTCAGACCCGGATCGACCGGCTCGTTGCTGCCTGGCGACGCGCAGCGATGCTGGACCCGGTCTTTGTCTCCAGTCAGTCGGGCGATGCACGGCTGATGGCGGACCATCTCGCCATGATGGCATTCTATATAGGTGAGGCTGGACGCGCGACCCGTGACCTCGGCGGCGCCATCATCATCGAGACTGAAGAAAACGCCCGGCCCGCTCTGGCGGGCATGTCCCCAACAGGCTCGACATCAGCTGCAACAGGCAGCAACGACTAGTCCTGCTTGAAACACGGGCCGCGACGGTCCATTTCAACGCTTCAGCAGAAGACAGAGATTGGCGGACGCCAGATGTTTATCCAGACCGAGCCGACCCCGAATCCAGACACGATCAAATTCATCCCCGGCGAAACCGTGGCAGGGGCCATAGGGCCGTTTGATTTCGCCAGCGTCGAAGAGGCCGGCTCCAGCCCGCTGGCCCAGACAGTCTTTGATGTCGATGGCGTGACCCGCGTCTTCCTTGGCCCCGATTTCGTGTCTGTTTCGAAGCACGAAACCGCTGACTGGAAACATGTGCGCCCGATGGTGCTGGCCGCGATCATGGACCACTATGTCGCGGGCCTTCCGGTCCTCAACGAGGCGGGCGCCGTTCCGCAAGTGGACGCCAATGCGACTACGGCAGCGGACTATGAAGGTGAGACCGCCGAAATCGTCGGTGAGATCCTCGAACTGATCGAGACCCGAGTCCGCCCGGCCGTCGCCCAGGATGGCGGTGACATTACCTTCCAGCGGTTCGATGCCGAGAGCGGTATCGTCCATCTTGCGATGCGCGGCGCCTGTGCAGGCTGCCCATCCTCGACGATGACGTTGAAGCAGGGCATCGAAAACATGCTGAAGGCCTATGTTCCTGAAGTAAACGCCGTCGAAGCGGCCCTGTAAGAACACCAATAAGGAGTTGCGAGACCATGTCTGATCCGGTCAATGATTATGCCCTGGACCTCATCTGGCGCGAGGGCCGGTCCTATAATGGCTGGCTCGACAAGGATGTGCCGGAAACCCTGATCCGGGCGGTCTACGACCTTGCGAAGATGGGCTCAACCAGCGCCAATTGCTGCCCGGCGCGGTTTGTCTTCATCCGGACCGAAGAGGCAAAAGCCCGGCTGAAGCCGCATCTCATGGAAGGTAATGTCGCCAAGACGCTGAGTGCCCCGTGGGTGTGTATCGTTGCGAACGACTTCATGTTCCATGAAAAAATCCCGCAGCTCTTCCCGCATAATCCCGGCGCAAAGGACTGGTTTTCCGATCCGCATGCGCGCGAGGAGCATGCCATGCGTAACGGCTCGCTTCAGGGCGCCTATCTAATGATGGCTGCACGCGCGCTTGGCCTGGATTGCGCGCCGATGTCCGGCTTCAATCAGGACGGGGTCGATCTTGAGTTCTTTGCCGACAAGGATGAGACGCACCACTGGCGTTCAAACTTCCTCTGTGCGATCGGCCACGGCGATGACAGCACAATTTTTGAACGCAGTCCGCGCCTCAGCTTCAGCGAGGCCTGCAAGATCCTGTAGCTGGGCGACGCCACCATGCTGACGCTTGGCATCAATACATCTGGACCGGCGTGCGATGTTGCCGTGCTTGAAGATGGCATCTGTCTGGCAACCCGCCTTGAAGAGATGGTACGCGGGCAGGATGCACGCCTTCCAGGGATTATCGCCGCGACCCTTGATGACGCTGGTAAGTCCACGCGCGATCTTTCACGCATAGGCGTTGTTACAGGCCCCGGCAGCTTCACGGGCATCCGCGTTGGCGTGGCGTTCGCGCGCGGTCTGGCGCTAGCGCTGAAGATACCCTGCATCGGCGTAACCGCACTTGAAGCGACCCTTCCTGCCGGGCAGCAAGGCTCTGCCATCGTCGCCCTTCCAGCCAAGCGAAGACCGCCGGAGCTGAGTTACTGGGTCCAGCGGTTTCGCACAGGCATCGCCACCGGCGCGCCTGAGGAAATTGATCTCGACATGTTGGCAGATGAATTGGAGGCCCACCCTCATTTCGTATTCGGAGAAGCTGTCGGCGCGCTTGCGCAGCGGCTTGAAGGTACCGAGATCCATACGGCCAGTCCAACCGCCCTTCGCGCCGCCGAGATGGCAGAAGGCGCAGGCGAGGACGGCGCCGCCGCAAGCCCCGTCTATGTCCGGGCGCCAGATGCCGCCTTGCCGGGTGGACGAAAGCCCTGATGGGTGGGGGCATCACCATATTGCGGCCGGATGATGCAGGCCGCGCCGCCACACTACATGCAGCCTGTTTCGACACGCATGGCCGCTGGAGTGCGCGGTCGATGCGCGAAAGCCTGTCAGCGCCCACGACACTGGCGCTTGGTCATGAGGCCGGTGGCCGTCTGGACGCCCTGCTTCTCATTCAGCGACTGGCTCCCGACGCGGAAATCCTGACCATCTGCGTTGATCCAGATGCCCGGCGACAGGGCCTCGCGCAACGTATCTTCGATCATGGCCGACAGCTGCTTGGACCCTATGGCATCGACCGCGTCCTGCTGGATGTTGCCGCCGACAATTTACCGGCCATCGCGTTCTATGAGCAGAATGGCTTCAACCGCGATGGCACGCGCAAGGCTTACTACAGCCGCGACGATGGCAGAGCTGTGGACGCAGTGTTAATGTCACGCACCGTTGCTGGACACACAGACAAATCGGAGGCATGAACAGGTCATGGATCGTCTCGAAAAACTTTGCACCGATAAAGGCCTCCGGATGACCGAGCAGCGCCGCACGATTGCGCGCGTCCTGTCTTCCTCCGACGACCATCCAGATGCCGAGGAACTGCACCGCCGGGCCAATGCGCTCGACAATTCGATCTCGCTTGCGACTGTCTATCGGACAGTGAAGCTTTTCGAGGAAAGCGGCATCATTGAGCGCCATGAGTTTCGTGACGGTCGGGCGCGTTTCGAAGAAGTGCCGGAAGAACATCACGACCACCTGATCGATGTGAAATCAGGCGACGTGGTCGAGTTTCATTCCGCAGAGATCGAAAAACTGCAGATCGAGATCGCAGAGCGGCTTGGATACAAGCTGATCGATCACCGGCTGGAGCTTTACGGCGTGCCGCTGAAGCGCGACCCGAGCAACTAACACCCAAGTCTGGCCTGAAAGCCAGTTTTGAGTCATAAGCCCGCGCATGACCACCCAGACTTCCAGGCCCGAGCCCAAACGTCTTTTCATCAAGACGTATGGCTGCCAGATGAATGTTTATGACAGTGAGCGCATGCGCGACGTGCTGCGTCCGCTTGGCTATCAGCCTGTTGACGGTCCTGAGACCGCCGACCTTGTCGTGCTGAACACGTGCCATATCCGCGAGAAGGCGACCGAGAAGGTCTATTCCGAGCTCGGCAAGATCAAGAAGATGAAAGAGGCCGCAGGCGGCAAGATGACAATCGCCGTTGCCGGCTGTGTGGCACAGGCCGAGGGCGCCGAAATCATGCGCCGTCAGCCAGCCGTGGATCTGGTGCTCGGCCCGCAGGCCTATCACAAGCTGCCTGAAATGGTCGCGCGTGCCAGCCGGGCCGCAGGCGATCGTCTGGAAACCGATTTCGACACACTCGAGAAGTTCGATGCGCTGCCAAAAGCGCGCGAAGCGGACGGCCCGACCGCGTTTCTCTCTGTTCAGGAAGGCTGCGACAAATTCTGCACCTTCTGCGTCGTGCCCTATACGCGCGGCGCAGAACTGTCGCGCCCGGTCGACGACATCGTCATTGAAGCCCGCAGCCTTGCCGCCCAGGGCGTTCGCGACATTTCGCTGCTCGGCCAGAACGTCAATGCCTGGCATGGCGCCGCGCCAAAACTCGATGGCGGCTCTGAATGGGGCCTCGGCCAGCTGGCGCGCCACCTCTCGAAAATCGGCGGAATCGACCGCATCCGCTACACGACCAGCCATCCGCGCGACATGGATGATGATCTCATCTCCGCGCATGGCGAACTGCCTGAGCTCATGCCTTTCCTCCACCTGCCGGTGCAGTCAGGTTCTGACAGGATCCTCAAGGCCATGAACCGCGGACACACTGCAGAACACTATCTCGATATCATGCGCCGGATGCGCGACGCGCGCCCCGACATGGCGCTGGCGTCCGACTTCATCGTCGGGTTTCCGGGCGAGTCCGATCAGGACTTTGAGGATACGATGAGCCTCGTGCGCGAGGTGGGCTATGCCATCGCCTATTCGTTCAAGTATTCGCCGCGCCCCGGTACGCCTGCCGCCGACATGTTCGGTCATGTGCCTGAAGAGGTGAAGGATGAACGCCTTCAGCGCCTGCAGACGCTTCTGAAGCAACAGCAGACCGAGTTCAACGCCTCCAAGATTGGCGACACATTGCCTGTCCTCGTGACCGGCAAGGGCCGGATGCCAGGCCAGATGCATGGCCGCTCGCCCTGGATGCAATCTGTCCATTTTGATGGACCAGAGCATCTTGTCGGACAGATTGTCGATGTGAAAGTCGTTGGCTCAACGCTGAATTCGCTCGCTGGCGAATACGCGCATGCGGTGGAGGTCGCCTGATCTTGAAAGGCACCGTTACACGGCTCTATACGCCCGACAATCCAGCGCTCCTCCCGGCGATATGCGGGCCGCAGCATCGCAATCTGATGAAGCTGGAAATGGCCCTCATAGACGGCAAGCTGAAGGCTGACAGCCAGGGCGGCAGTGTCCGGCTGACCGGGTCTGAAGCCGCTGTTGGCGACGCCGAAGCGACCCTCGCCGCATTCGAGCGCATGCTGAGGAGCAATCCCGCAGCCGGTGAAGACGCCTTTGAAGGCGCCATCGATCAGGCGCGGGCGCCGGCCGAAAGCTATGGCTCCCTGTCGGGGCTACGCGTGCCTGTCATGCCGCAGACACGGACGCAGGCGCAGTATATCGACTATCTCACCCGTGAGGGCCGCGACCTCGTCTTCGGCGTTGGCCCGGCCGGTACGGGCAAGACTTTTCTCGCCGTTGCCGCCGGCGCGGCCGAGCTTCGCAAGAAGACAAAGGAACGCCTGATCATCACGCGCCCCGCTGTCGAAGCTGGCGAGAATCTGGGCTTCCTGCCGGGCGACCTTGAAGAGAAGGTCGAGCCTTATCTGAGGCCCATCTGGGACGCGCTCAACGAAGTGCTGGGCGCCGACCATGTTGAACGGATGCGCGAGAAGAAGATCATCGAAGTCGCCCCCCTCGCCTTCATGCGTGGCCGGACACTGAAAAATGCTTTCGTCATCATGGATGAGGCGCAGAACGCCACTGTCGGCCAGACCAAAATGGTGCTGACACGTCTTGGACGCGACTCGCGCATGGTCGTCACCGGAGACCCCGGCCAGGTCGACCTGCCGCCGAAGACGCAGTCGGGTCTGGCGCATGCGCTGAAAATCCTCGACGGCGTCGAAGGAACAGGCATTGTCCATTTCACAGCCTCCGATGTTCGCCGCCACGCACTCGTTTCCCGCATCATCCGCGCCTATGACAAGGATGCCGGCACTGACGACGGATCGAAATCGTGAGCATAGAGCTGGACCTGCGCGTCGAAGCGGCAGGCTGGACTGAAGAGATTGGCGAAGCGGAAGCCGTTTGCCAGCGCGCCCTGAACGCCGCATTTGCAATCACCGGCATCGAAGGCGAAGTCGCGCTTCTGCTGACGGACGACGAGGAAATGCATGCATTGAACCGGGACTGGCGCAACAAGGACAAGCCTACGGACGTCCTCTCCTTTCCCGCCGATGAAATGGATGCGCCTTTTCTGGGTGACATCGCGATTGGACTTGGTGTTTCGCGTGGCGACGCGGCCACACGCGGCCTGAAACTGACCGAACATCTTAGCCATCTGGTCATTCACGGCTATCTTCATCTGCTTGGCTATGATCATATTATCGAAGAAGAGGCCCACAAGATGGAGGCGCTCGAAATCCAGGCGCTCGCTAGCCTGGGCATTGGCGATCCGTATGGCCGGGACTCCTGAGTTGGAAAAAGATGACTGAAACGACCGACCGAGAGAGACGGCGCCGTCCGCGACTTTTCAATTTCCGCAGGCGGCGCGAACCCGATATCCAGGAAACGGTAACGTCCGATGTGCAGAACGCGCAGCATACGCCAGCTCAACTGCGCCTGCGTCTTGCCGATTTTGAACAGGGCCGCGTCGCCGATGTGATGGTTCCACGCGCCGAGATTGTCGGCGTTGAGCTTTCGACTGACCTGCCAAGCCTGATTCAGCTCTACGCCGAGGAATCGCATTCGCGCCTGCCAGTTTACCGGGAGTCGCTGGATGACCCGATTGGTCTTGTGCACATCAAGGATGTGGTGGGTGAGATTGCGCGCGGCGGCGACGGTCTCGACCGGCCGCTCGAGCGCTTGCGCCGCGACATCCTGTTCGTACCAGCGTCCATGAAGCTCGCCGACCTCTTGGTAAAGATGCAGTCCAGCCGGATCCATATGGCGCTGGTCGTGGACGAATATGGCGGCACTGACGGTCTGGTCTCGCTCGAGGATTTGATGGAAGAAATCGTCGGCGATATCGAGGATGAGCATGACGAAGCCCCGGCGCTGGTTGTGCGCCGCGGTCGCCATGCCTGGGAAGTTGACGCGCGGATGGAAATCTCCGACTTCGAAGAAAAGACTGGCCTCGATCTCGATCTGACCGGCCAGGATGTCGAGGTCGATACGCTAGGCGGCGTTGCCTTTGCGCTCGCTGGCAAGGTGCCACTGCGCGGCGAGGTCCTGCGCCATCCCGCAGGCGCCGACATAGAAATCCTCGACGGAGACGCGCGCCGCATCGAGCGGCTCGTCATCCGGCGTCTGCAAACCGAGGTCAGTGTTTGAGCAACCGGACCGAGAGCCAGGGCCTGACTGCGCTTAGCCCCCTGCATCAGTGGTCCGCCAGACGGTCAGGCCTGGGCGCGACCGCGATTGCGATGCTGCTGGGCGCCTTTGCAGCTCTCGGCTTTGCCCCGTTCCACATCGCGCCGGCGCTGATCGCCTCGGTCACCCTGCTTGTCTGGATGATGGACGGCGCGCGCGGTAAGGTGAACTGGGGCCGCGCCATGTTCCTGCGGGGCTGGGCCTTTGGCTACGGGTTCTTCCTCGTCAGCATGTACTGGACGGTGTCACCCTTCCTCGTCGATCCGGCCCAGCACGCCGCCTATATCTGGATGCCGCTGGTCCTCTTGCCCGGCGGCATGGCGCTTATCTGGGGTGCGGCCTGCAGTCTGGCAGGGTCATTCTGGTCAGCCTCGCCATCTCGCGTCTTTATCTTTGCCGTCTTCATGGCTCTTGCAGAATTGCTTCGCGGCTATCTGTTCGGCGGGTTTCCCTGGAATTTGTTCGGAACGACATGGACACCCGGCAGCGCTTTGTCGCAAGCTGCATCGCTCGGCGGGATCTACTGGCTCACCCTGCTGACCCTCTTTGCCTGCGCAGCGCCCGCCGCGCTTGTGGATGCACGCGAGACGCGCGGCGTTGTCGGCCGCGCCTTTCCGGTGACCATCGCTGTCATCGCTGCAGGGTTCGGATGGGCCTGGGGCGCTCAGCGCATTGCTTCGCCTTCTCTCATGACGAACCAGCATGTCCTGTTGATGGACGCCGGCGTACCGCAAGCCGAAAAATATGATGGCTCAGCTGACCGCCTGCTGCGCCGCTATCTCACCTTTCTGGAAACGTTTGAGAGCGGTGACGATGACATCGTCATCTGGCCGGAAGGCGCCCTGCCCTTTTACCTGCTGACCAACACTTATGCGATCGACACGATCTCGGCCTATCTCGGCGACCGGACGCTGATCGTCGGATCCAATAGGCGCAGCCTGGAGGGCGAAGAGACGGTCTATTATAACAGTCTTGCGGTGCTCGACGCGGAAAACGGCGAGTCAGAGCTGATAGGCCTTTACGACAAACACCGCCTCGTTCCCTTCGGAGAGCTTGCTGCCGTTGACATCATCCCGTTTGGCGAGGCGATTTCCGGCCTCCTGCCGGGCGCCATGCAGGAGCTTGCCGCTGCAGGCTTTGATCCCGGCGCAGAGCCGACCGTGCTGTTCCCGCGCGACCTGCCGCCCTTCGTGGCGCTTATCTGCTATGAGGCGCTGTTTCCGGAAGTCACCCGCAATGCAAGGCCTCAACGAGAGGCCGCGCGGTGGATCGTCACGATCTCCAATGATGCCTGGTTTGGGCGCGGTCTCGGACCGGCCCAGCATTACTCGCAGAACAGATATCGGTCGATCGAGAGCGGCCTTCCCATGGCCCGCGTCGCAAGCCGGGGAACAACCGCCGTCATTGATGGATATGGACGCGAGACCGCGCGCGGTCAGCGCCGGTCAGGCGATCCCAACGGCTGGGTCTCTTCGGTTGTCCGGGCCCCGCTTCCAGAGCCGTTGGCGGCGACCGGTTATCAGCGGTTCGGACCAGCGCTTTTCTGGCTCACGCTTGCAGGGCTTACGGTACTGGCCTTCTTTACGTGGCGACGTTAAGAGGTCGAGCCTTGTCAGCCCCTCTTCCCGGCCCCAGAAGCGAAATCATGTCCGAGAGCAAACTACCCAACAGGATCGACGAATTGGTTGGCCAGCGCATCCGCTGGCGGCGCAAGGAGCTGAAGTGGACGCAGGAACAGCTCAGCGAGCGCCTTAGCCTGACCTTTCAGCAGGTCCAGAAATACGAAAAGGGCGTGAACCGTATTTCTGCTGGACGCCTCTATGAGATGGCGGTTGTCCTTGATCTGCCTGTGGCATACTTTTTTGAAGGCGCGGAGGAGTATCTCTCGCTACCGGGACAACTGAATGAGGACGCGAGTGAGCCTGCGCCCCTGCCGCAGATAGACCAGGAAGCGATGGAATTGCTGTCGGCATTTCAGCAGATTGACGACGATGGCCTGCGAAAGTCACTGCTGGCAACAATAAAGGCTGCCGCTGCCATCGAACCCAATAATTCGTAAACCCGGCTAGCCGGAAGCGTTCTTAGCCTTTAACAGGGCTGCACCTATCACTCTAGTAACCGGATATTGTTTTGACTGATCCAGATTTTCTTTTCACCAGCGAGAGTGTTTCTGAAGGCCACCCGGACAAGGTTTGTGACCGCGTGTCCGATGAGGTCGTGGACCTGTATTTCCGGGAAGCCATCAAGGCGGGATACGATACCTCCCGCGTTCGGGTTGCCTGTGAGACAGCCGCAACGACGAACCAGGTTGCCCTGCTCGGCGAAATGCGCGGCCCGGACACGATCACACCTGACATGGTCGAGGCCGTGGTCCGCAACGCGATCAAGGACATCGGGTATGAACAGGACGGCTTCCACTGGGAGAAGCTGAAACTGAACAACTGGCTGCATGGCCAGTCCGAAGATATCGCGGCTGGCGTCGATGAAGGCACCGGCACGTACACCGAAGAAGGTGCGGGCGACCAGGGTATCATGTTCGGCTATGCAAGCGATGAGACCGATGAGCTGATGCCAGCGCCGATCTCCTTCTCGCACCGTATCCTGAAGCGTATGGCAGAGCTGCGCCACTCTGGTGAGCGCTCTGAGTTCGAGCCGGACGCCAAGAGCCAGGTCACGATGTCCTACAAGGACGGCAAACCAACAGGCGTCGATGCCGTTGTCGTGTCGACCCAGCACAAGGCTGGCTTCTCTGCTGGCGACATCCGCGAGCTGGTACGCCCGGTCGTTCAGAGCGTGCTGCCAGAGGGCTGGTTTCCTTCGGAAGACAAGTTCTACGTCAACCCGACCGGCAACTTCGTGATCGGCGGACCTGATGGCGATGCGGGCCTCACAGGCCGCAAGATCATCGTCGACACCTATGGCGGCTCTGCCCCGCACGGCGGCGGCGCGTTCTCCGGCAAGGACCCATCCAAGGTGGACCGGTCGGCCGCGTATGCTGCCCGCTATCTTGCAAAGAACGTCGTGGCCGCAGGCCTTGCAAAACGTTGTACGCTGCAGCTTTCCTATGCGATCGGGGTGGCCAAGCCGCTGTCGATCAATGTGAACCTGCATGACACGGCGAACACCGATGAGCGCAAGCTGGAAAAGCGCCTGATGGAAGTCATGGACCTTTCACCACGCGGCATCCGCACGACGCTTGGTCTCAATAAGCCAATCTATGCCCGCACGGCCGCCTATGGCCACTTTGGCCGGGCACCAGACAGCGATGGCGGCTTTGGCTGGGAAAAGACCGATCTGGTCGATAGCCTGAAGGATCTGCTGGGCTAGTTTGCCTGCGCTGGCACCGTTCGTGTCAGCGGACAGACAACCCAATGCGTGGAGTCTGTGTCGAAACTGGTTTCCAGCGGCGCACAGTTCTCGGCGTTCCCCGTAACGGGATACTCCCCGGCCAGGCGCGCAAGCGTCTGGCCGGCTGTGTTTATGTCGGTCAATCCGTTGGCGAGCTTTTCCGCGGTCTCACCGGTTTCATCCTGAACGCAGATGACGGCGAAGAGGTCAACGCTGGATGATGAAATCCTTGATCTGATTTCAGGACGGTAGTTTTCCAGAAAAGGCCGCGACCATGGCTGAACATCGCCATGGGTGATCCAGGCGGCGTCAGAAAACGCCGTCGCCGTAAAGGCCACCGGAAATGGGCCGGCCATGATAACCCCTGCCCCTTCATACGAAAACTGCTCGGGACGCTCCACGGAGAGGTAGCCTTCTCCCGCGGACGACCACGGAATGCGCCGCACCGATTCTGATTTCATCGTGAAAATGAATATGAGCGCCATGCCGTAAAGCGCAGGCTTTCCTGCTGGTGCAACGTACTTCCGCAATGGACTGATCTGCCAGGCCAGCACCAGAAGCATGGGGCCAAGCAGGAAGGCGGCCATCGCATAGCGCATGATTGAGAATTGCAGCACCCAGAAGAGGACGAAAGCGACGCAGGCAAGCGACACAGCCAGCACGGCGCGCGGAACATGAGCCCTGTGCCTTGCGGACACGAGCGCCAGCGCGGGCAAAGCAAGCGCCCCCACATAGAAGGCAGCCAGGCGCAGATCGCGCCCGTCATCCTCATTGATCAGCGACAGATCGAACGCTGCGAGAGCTGGCCAGGCGACAGCTTCAAGGAAATTGGAAGGCAGGTACCGGACGTCGCGTGACACACTGTCGGAGCCGAGCGGTGCATCGAAGACTGTGTTCAGCAATGGAAAGACAGGGTTGGCGAACGCTTCATAAAGGAGCGCCATCCACCATCCACCCATGAGCGCCATGCCGATAAGCCCCCCGGCGGCAGAGACCAGGACGCCCCTGATCCGCGGTCCAAAACCTGGACGGGCTACCAGAACAAAGACCGCCAGGCCCGGCACGTAGACCACATTGGTCAGTTTCATCCCGGCAGCGAGGCCGACAATGAATGCAGCCATGGCAAACCGTTTCAAAGAGGCCGATTTGCCCTCATCGCGCAGAAGAAGCATCAGCGCTGCGCAGAATGCCAGGGCCCCAAGCGTATCGTTGCGAAGGGATGCCATGGTCGCCAGGACGGGCACGCAGACAAAGCCCACAAACGCGCAGACGAGCGCCGCGCGTTCAGCGTTCTCGACATTCGACAGACGGAAGAGGCTGCGCCCGAGAAAATAGAGAACAGGAACGATAAGCGCCTGTAGCGCCCCGAGTATGGCGGCGACGGCCGGACCGGGTAGACGCTCTATGAGCCACCAGACCACAAGATTGTAGGTCGGGTTCAGGAAACTGTGCATCTCGGCAGGTGCAAGGTCCTGTTTCAGTCTGCCATTGAGGGCCGACCAGCCATTGTGAAGATGATAATGAGCGACATCGAAACTTGCATCGCGCGGCACAACGGCAGAGACCAGCGCGAATAAAATGACCCAGATGAGCCACGGACCCCATGCCCGAACCTGATCGCGATCAAAAACTGAACTCACCCATCCGCTCCTTTGGCCGAAAGGGCGGCCGTCCCCTGTCGGGTAGACAACAGAGTTTGGTTGATAATCTCTTGCCCCGGCTGAGGCTTCCAGACGACGCCGCAAAGCTAAAGGCCCCGCTCGGCCTGTTCGGCGATGAGGTCAGCGAGCTCTGGCTGGAGATCGGTTTCGGCGGCGGTGAGCATGTCAGCGCGCAGGCGAAGTCCAATCCGCAGGCCGGCATCATGGCCAGTGAGGTCTTCATCGAAGGCCTCGCCAAATGCCTGTCCGACATTGATGAGATGGAGCTGAGCAATGTGCGCCTCTGGGATGAGGATGCGCGCGCTCTGATCGATTTGCTGCCCGACAGCTGCCTCGATCGGGTGTTCATCCTGTTCCCGGATCCCTGGCCGAAGAAACGCCATCACAAACGCCGCATCATACAGTCCGATTTCCTCGACGCGCTGCAGCGCGTGATGAAGCCCGGGGCGCAGCTCCGCTTCGCGACCGATGTGCGCTCCTACGCAGATGAGGCGCTCGAGACGATCCTCAACCATGGCGGGTTCGACTGGCAGGCAGAAAAAGCCGATGACTGGCGCAAGCCTCCCCTCGACCACGTTCGCACGCGCTACGAGACGAAGAACCTTGGCGACATCGCGCCGGTTTTCTATGAGTTTTCGAGGAAAACCACCGATTGATGCCTTCCTTCTGGCAATTCTACTTTGTATCAAACTCACCATGAGCTCTAAATCATGGATAATCGCTACGGCTACCGCGACTTTGTGCGCCCTGTCGGCTTCTGCGCGACCGGCCTCTGTTGAGGCTGCCAATGCTGTCCACCAGCAGGCGATGGCTTCAGGCTCATCTGCTGACCGGATCCTCGCAGCCGAAGCTCTCCGGGACGCGGTGCTGGCGGACCCAAACCGGCCAGACGCTGTCTTGCGGGCCTATGAAGCCGGGCAGACCCTCTGCGTCTACGCGGCCTGCGAAGGCGCGGCGAGCCTCGCCAATTTCGCGGCGTCAGGACAGCTACCAGCCGATGTGCTGACGGGCGAAGACATAGGCTTGCTCTCAGCCTTCACAGACTGGTCGACCGGGCAGCCGGATGCGCGTGACCGGTTGGATGAGGCTCTCTCGGCATCCATGACCGTGCGTGCGACGCCGTTAAGTGTCGTTGCTTTCCAGTCCCGGTATACATCAGCGTCGAATGCCGAGGACTGGCCTCGCGCGGCGAGAACCGCGGCAGAGGCGGCCGCGTACTTTGCTCCCCATCGTCAGATGATTGGAGAGAGGTGGAGCGATGCCGTGCTGGCGTCCGCCACGGCAGGCTATAACAGCAATCCTAATGGACGGGATGCGCTGACGCTTGGCCAGCACATTGCTGACCTGATCGCACTCGACAACGAGCTTAGAGAGCGCCCTCCCTGGCTAGCCGATCAGGTCTATCTTTCGCTTGCCTGGCAGCAGGCGATCCTGATGTATTTCGACACCGCTTCGTCGCGCCGTGAATTGGGCGGCGGACGATACACGGTTTCAGGCCCAGACGCAGGTCAGCTGGAAGAACGTCTGTTGCAATTGGTTGCGAGTGCCGGTCCGAGCGACCTCCTTCCGCGAAGAACAGGCCAGCTCGAACGTGGCGCCCTCCCGCTTTGCGAGGGCGACTTCGATCAGAACCCTGAAGTGCGTTATCCAGCAAATGCGGCGCGTGGACGCCGCTACGGCAGCGTGGTGACCCGGGTCGATCTGGAAGACGGGGAGGTTAAAGACGTGGAGGTCCTGGCCGCCGTTCCTGAAAGAACCTTTGATCGCAATGTGGTCTCGGCGGTTAAAAAATGGACGTGGGAGATCACCGAGGGCGAGCCTGGTGTGACCTGCACGACCGACTACGAAAACATGATCTACATCATAATGTTTGGCATCAACTGAGCGACATTTCGTTTTCACCGATTGCTTGTGAGACCTTGTGTTTTCGGGTATGAAAGATGCCATCGAATATACGGTCGGTCTGAAAATCGAAGACCCCGTCGGACCGACGGCCTTGCTTCACTTCCCCCGTTTTTCGAGACCCTTCGTGACCGCCCGCGCGGTGCGGGTCCGGCACGGGAGAAGACTGGAGTAGCCATAATGGCAACCGGAAAAGTTAAGTGGTTCAACGACCAGAAGGGCTATGGTTTCATCAAGCCTGATACTGGCGGTGCGGACATTTTCGTTCATATCTCAGCCGTTGAGAAGTCTGGCATGCGTACCCTCGCTGAAGACGCTCCAATCGAATATGAGCTCCACACTGACGAGCGCCGCGGCAAGACCTCGGCCGTGGACCTGAAACTTCTCTAGGTTCCAGGCTCGGCAGAGAAGTACGAACGGCGGTCACCAGCATGTGGCCGCCGTTTGTTTGTAAGCCCCGTCGGTTGACGCCTGAAGCAGCCTGCTCAATATTTAACATTGAGGGGGCATCAATGAACTCACGTCTAGTTTTGGCGCTTGCTGCGCTAACATTCATCGCGCTTCAGGCTTCATCCGAAGTGTCAGACAGCACGATTGAAGCGTACAACAATGCCGTTCAATCAGGATCCAAGGCCGAGCTGATTGATGCCGCTAAGGCACTTTCAGATGAAGTGGTGGCATCACCGGAAGCTGATAACGCGGCACTACTTGCTTTCGAAGCTGGGTGGGCCCTGTGCCGAAGCGGCTCTTGTGAGGATGCAATTTCACCCGCGTTCTTTGCCAAGAGCCAACCTGTCGCTGCCGGAGAGCATCCAACCGCGGCCGACAGGGAGTTGCTCTTTTCCTATGCAGAATGGTCTGTCGACAAAAACACCGAAACCCGAGCTGCGCTGGACGCAGCACTCGTGGGGCGGGTAGACAGCCCTCCAACTTTGCTAACTGTTACGGCATTCCACAATCGCTATCTAAATGATCTGAGCAATAATCGGCCGGAAGAGGCCATCAAGACAGCTTCTGCTGCCAAGCGGCACATGGCCCAGGCGAAAGACCAGCTGGGGCAGCTTTGGTCCGGCGCGGCGCTCGCGATACATACAACGAAATTCAACCACGAGCAGTCGCCAGAAGCCTTGATTGGGATCGCGGAGCTGTTCGCCGAACTCAAGCTTATGTGGCATGTTTCGTCATCGCCTTCACCTGATTGGCTACGTGATCGTTATTATGAAGCCAATGCATGGTATTCGGCGATGAAACGCCTTCTTCGCTTCCGAGGACAGAGCGAGGAGGGATCGCCGACGCGCTTCTGACATTGTCGAAGATGCCATCACCGACGACAATCATGCCCATCCAGAAGTTGGTAGTCCGCATGAAGTCATTAAGCTGCCGGTCTGTCCGGGCGATGTTAACCGCGCGCCTCGCCCAAAATATCCCGAGGTCGCAGCCAGCGATGGCTATGTCGGTGCTGTTATAGTCGTTTACGATGTCGATGAAGCGGGAAAGCTGAACCCACGCGTCGCCGCTTCGGTGCCAACTGACATCTTCGACGAAGCCGCTCTCAAATCGGTCGAGCGCCTTAGGTGGAAGTGGGAAGATTCTGAGCCGGATGCCCCACCTTGCCGCAAGCAAATTGAGGAGGTTGTACAGTCTTTTGAGTTTGTACTTCAGTCGAGTACCGACATCTTCCGTAGCCGCTGACGCCCCCTATAGACAAAAGCACCCTCGGCCTCTATCTTGACGGCCAAGTCGAAAAATATCGGCGGCGGGTCCGGAAACGGGTCCGCCGCTTTCTTTTGTCCCGGAGACAGTTGAACCGTGATTGCGCTTTCGCAGCAGGAAAAGACCATTCTCGCCCTGATCGACCCCGTTGCAGAGGGCCTCGGCATGGAGATCGTGCGCGTGCGCCTGATGGGCGGCAACCGGCCGATCCTGCAGATCATGGCCGAAAAGGCCGGCGGCGCACCGACAGATGTCGAGGATTGCGCCAACCTTTCGCATGGCATCTCTCCGGTGCTGGAAGCTGCTGACCCGATTAGCGATCCATTCCGTCTCGAAGTCTCGACGCCGGGCATCGACCGGCCGCTGACCCGTAAAGGCGATTTCGGGCGCTGGGCGGGCCACCTCGCCAAGGTCGAGCTGGCCATGCCGATCAGTGGGCGCCGCCGCTTTCAGGGTATTATCCAGCGCGAGGACGACCGGGGTGTCGCCATCGAGCTTGACGATGAGAGCGAGCTGGTCGCGCAGGTCGAAGACATGTCGAAAGCAAGTCTGATACTGACTGACGAGCTGATCGATGCAGCCCAGAAAGCTGGCGGCCTGCCGCCCCAGCCGGACGACGAAGATTTTTCCGGCCTCGATGTCGACGACAGCGAGGACGATGACAGTGAAGATAATAAAGAAGAAAATGGAGCTACCAGATGAGTACAGTCGGCGTTTCAGCCAACCGGCTCGAAATTCTTCAGATCGCAAAGGCCGTTGCCGAGGAAAAGGCGATCGACCGCAGCATCGTCATTGGCGCGATGCAGGAAGCGATCGAGAAGGCCGCGAAGTCCCGTTATGGTCAGGAGCACGACATCCGTGCCGTGATCGATGGCGACACCGGTGAGCAAACCCTCTGGCGCGTCCAGACCGTCGTCGCCGACGACGATGTCGAGGACCCGGCCCAGCAGATGGCTGTCTCCGAAGCAAAGAAGCTGGACGACAGCTATGGTATCGGCACCGAGATCAAGGAAGAGCTTCCGCCCTTCGATTTCGGTCGTGTCGCTGCACAGACGGCCAAGCAGGTCATCATGCAGAAGGTGCGCGATGCCGAGCGCGAGCGTCAGTATGATGAATACAAGGACCGCGTCGGCGAGATCATCAACGGCATCGTCAAGCGCGTCGAATATGGCCACGTCATCGTGGACCTTGGCCGCGCCGAAGGCATCATCCGCCGCAATGACGGCATCCCGCGCGAGAACTTCCAGCCGAACGACCGCGTGCGCGCCTATCTCTACAAGGTAAGCCGCGAAACCAAAGGCCCGCAGATCTTCCTGTCGCGCGCCCACCCTGACTTCATGGTCAAGCTGTTCGCTCAGGAAGTTCCTGAGGTCTATGACGGTGTCATCGAGATCCGCGCCTGCGCCCGTGATGCAGGTTCGCGCGCCAAGATCGGCGTGATCTCCAATGACAGCTCGATCGATCCGGTCGGCGCCTGTGTCGGTATGCGCGGTGCACGCGTTCAGGCCGTCGTTGGCGAACTGTCGGGCGAGAAGATCGACATCATTCCGTGGAACTATGACGGCGCGACGTTCATCGTGAACGCGCTGCAGCCGGCCGAAGTCTCCAAGGTCGTCCTCGATGAGGATGAGCAACGCGTTGAAGTCGTTGTGGCTGATGATCAGTTCCCGCTGGCCATTGGCCGGCGCGGGCAGAACGTGCGCCTCGCCTCCCAGCTCACCGGGTGGCAGATCGATCTCGTTACTGAGACCGCCGACTCTGAACGCTACCAGAAAGACTTCCAGGCCCGGACCGAGCTCTTCATGACGGCGCTCGATGCCGACGAGACGCTGGCCCAGCTGCTTGCGTCGGAAGGCTTCGAGAGCGTCGAGGAAATCGCCTATGTGGCGCCTGAGGACTTCATCTCGATCGAAGGTTTCGACCTCGAAGTGGCGAACGAGATCCAGGAGCGCGCTCGCGAATACCTTGAAAACCTCGCCGCTGAGCAGGATGCCAAGCGCAAGGAGCTTGGGGTCGACGACAGCGTCATGGAACTTGAGGGCATGACTGTCGCCTTCGCCGTGAAGTTCGGCGAAAACGATGTCAAAGACCTTGAGGATATCGCGGGCCTGGTGCCTGACGACATCACCGGCTGGCGTGAGCCTGGTCCGGACGGCAAGCCCGTCTTCAAGGAAGGCATCCTGAAGAAGGGTGAGATGCGCAAGGATGAGGCTCAGATCTTCATCATGCGGGCCCGTGTGGCCGCTGGCTGGGTTGAACCAGAAGCGCTCGCCGAGCTTGAAGCGCAGATGGCTGCCGATGCCGAAGGCGTTGCTGCCAACATGACCGACGAGGAACGCGCGCTTATGGCGCTCGGCGATATCGGGAAAAGCGGCGACGATGCCGGAGAGGAGCTCGCAGAAGAAGAGTTGATCTTCGATCTCGATGCACTCGCTGCTGCGGAAGATGACGCTGATGAGGCGTCCGGGGACGGCGATGATGCCGACACCAAGGAATGATCGCCCAACGCGCCTGACGGCGTCCGACAATTCGGAAACCGGCACTGACGGCCCCGTCCGTCAGTGCGCGGTGACCCGGGCATCCTATACGCAGGACTGCCTGATCCGCTTTGTCCGCTCGCCAGATGGTGTCGCTGTGCCTGATGTGGCCGGGAAGCTTCCCGGGCGCGGGGCCTGGGTAAGGGCTGATCGCGCCACTATTGATATGGCGGTTGAGCGCGGTGCGCTCTCTCGCGCCTTCAAGCAGAAGACCGCCGTCGAGCCCGGGCTTTCGGACATGGTTGAGCGCCAATTGCTGCAGAGATGCCTCAACTATCTCAGCATGTCGCGGAAGGCCGGAGACGTGGTTATTGGATTTGACCAGGTTCGTGCCTATCTAAGGACGCAGGAGCCGGGCATCCTTCTGGAAGCAAGCGATGGCAGCGAAGATGGCCGCAACAAGGTTCATTTTCTTGCAAAGGCCCTGTATGACAGGCCTGAAACAGCAGGGGCTCTCACTTCTGCTGAATTGGGCATGGCCTTTGGCAGGCCGCATGTGATACACGCGCTGCTTCAGCAGGGGGCGCTGTGCAAATCTTTCAAGGACGCCTACTGGCGCCTGACAGGTTTTCGCCCGGCACCGGAACTAGACTGGTTCTCTGGTCTTAAACGGTAGAATTATGACGGCAGGACCTCCCTGCCGCTAGATATGCAGGTATATGGAGTCGCATGAGCGATACGAACGACAAAGGCAATAACGGTGAACGCAAGCCCCTGACGGTGTCCCGCGGATCAAGCGGCACGGTCAAGCAGAGCTTCAGTCACGGCCGCTCGAAACAGGTGATTGTCCAGACGAAGAAACGGCGGGTCGTTGGACCTGGCGCTGGGCAATCTGGTAGCGGCGGCGGCTCCAGTGCACCGTCTTCGAAGTCACCTGCGTCGCAGGGCGGCAGCAAACAGCCGTCCAAGCTGGCAGAGGCCGCCAAGAAGCTCGGCATTACCGAGCAGGAGCTCATTGCCCGCCAGAAGGTCCTTCTTCAGCGCCGCGAGGCCGAGCAGAAGCAGAAAGTCGAAAAAGACCGTCAGGAAGCAGCGCGCGAGCGGCTATTGTCCGAGCAGGAACGCAAGGTCCAGGAAGACAAGGAACGCGTCGAAGCCGAAGCCCGCCGCAAGGCTGAGGAAGAAGAGCGCAAGGCCCGCGAAGCGGAAGCCGCCCGTCCGAAACCCGCAGCGAAGCCAAGCGCCGCTCCGGTTGATGCAGAAACACCGTCGCCGGACATGCCAATCCCCGAGCCTGCGCAAGGCCGGAACAAGAAATCCCGCAAGGGCGGCGCTGAACGCGACTTCAGCGATGGCGGCGGCGCGAAGACCCGCGGCGGCGGCGGCAACAAGCGCCGCAAGGGCAAGCTGACGATTGCGACGGCCCTCGGCGATGATGGCGACCGTCAACGCTCGCTCGCTTCGGTCAAGCGCGCCCGTGAGCGTGAACGCGAACGCCGTCAGGGCGGCGGAGAACAGGAAAAGGTCTCACGTGAGGTCACGCTTCCTGAAACGATTACGTTGCAGGATCTTGCCCAGCGCATGAATGAGCGCGTCGCTGACGTGGTCAAATACATGATGCGTCAGGGCGACATGATGCGCGCCAATGACATCATCGACGCCGACACCGCAGAACTGATCGCCGAAGAATTCGGCCACACAGTGAAGCGTGTCTCTGAATCCGACGTTGAGATCGGTCTTGGCGATGACAAGGACGACGCAAAGGATCTGAAACCGCGGGCACCTGTCGTGACCATTATGGGCCACGTCGACCACGGCAAGACCTCGCTTCTCGACGCGCTCCGCTCCACCGATGTGGTTGCGGGCGAAGCCGGTGGTATTACCCAGCATATCGGTGCCTATCAGGTTCAACTTGAGGGCGGCGACAAGATCACTTTCCTCGATACGCCTGGCCACGCAGCCTTCTCGGCCATGCGCGCCCGCGGCGCGAACGTCACCGACATTGTCATCCTCGTGGTGGCAGCGGATGACGGTGTGATGCCGCAGACGATCGAGGCCATCAAGCACGCCAAGGCGGCCGAAGTGCCGATCATCGTTGCCGTCAACAAATGTGACAAGCCGGGCGCCAAGCCAGAGGCCGTTCTCACCGAACTCCTCCAGCATGACATCCAGGTCGAAGCGATGGGCGGCGACGTCCAGGCGATTAATGTCTCTGCCACCGAGAAAACCGGCCTCGCAGAGCTGACCGAAGCCATCACACTGCAAGCTGAACTGCTTGAGCTCATGGCCAATCCGGACCGCGATGCCGACGGCATCGTTGTGGAATCGCAGCTCGACAAGGGCCGCGGCCCGGTTGCCACCGTGCTTATCAATCGCGGTACGCTGAAGCGCGGCGAGATCGTCGTGGCTGGCAAGCAGTGGGGCAAGGTCCGCGCACTCACCAATGAGCGCGGCCAGCAGTTGAAGGACGCAGGGCCTGGTGTCCCGGTTGAGATCCTTGGTCTTGATGGTGCCCCTGATCCTGGTGACATGTTCAATGTCGTCGACAGCGAAGGTCGCGCCCGCGAAGTCACTGAGTATCGCCAGCGTGCAGAGCGCCAGAAGCAGGGCGTGGCCTCGGGCCGTGCCTCGCTGGAAACGCTGATGAACTCGATGCGCGACGACAAGGCAGTTTCCGAACTTCCGCTTGTCGTCAAAGGCGATGTTCAGGGCTCTGTCGAAGCCATTCGTCACTCGCTGGAAGCCCTGTCGACCGACGAGGTCCGTGCCAATGTCGTTTACGGCGCTGCAGGCGGTATCTCCGAGAGCGATGTGTTGCTCGCCAAGTCATCCGGCGCGCCGGTCTTTGCGTTCAACGTGCGTGCCAACAAGCAGGCCCGTGAGCTCGCCGAGAAGGAAGACGTGGAGATCCGCTACTATTCGGTGATCTACAACCTGCTCGACGATGTGAAGGACACCCTGTCCGGCATGCTGGCGCCAGAGAAACGCGAAACCTTCATCGGTTACGCCGATATTCTGGAAGTCTTCAACATCACCAAGACCGGCAAGGTTGCTGGTTGTAAGGTGAGCGAAGGTACCGTGAAGCGCGGCTGCGGCGTCCGCCTGCTGCGCGACGATATCGTCATTCACGAAGGCAAGCTGAAAACGCTGAAACGCTTCAAGGACGAGGTCGCTGAAGTGAACTCCGGTATGGAGTGCGGCATGGCTTTCGAGAAGTATGAAGACATCCGTGAAGGCGACAAGATCGAGTGTTTCGAGATCGAGATGATCGACCGCAAGCTCGATTGATCCAGCCCGCATATCGAGCTGACAATAAGTTGAAAAAGCCGGGAGATTTCCCGGCTTTTTCCATAAGAGGTTAAGTAACATGTGGTCTTGTCCGGCCAATGTCAGCTCTCTCCCCCTCCCGCCTGCACGATGCCGAACCGCCCACGCTGAGCGTCAGCGGTGCCCCTACCGACCGCGACATCAAACGTCTGGTCACCAAGACCCGGCAATCCCACATCGGACCGACCGCGCTTTACTATGCCGGGGTGACCGCGCCGGTCATTTCAGCAGGTACAGCCTTCGTCACACGCGCGATGCTGGCCGATACCGGTTTCACCGATTACTGGATCCTGCTCATCTCGTCCTTGCTGGCGGCGATGGCGGGTATCAGCTGGTATCTGATCTTTATCCGGTGGTCCTATCGCCATGATCATGGCCGCGCGACAGAGCTCGACGGTGAAACCGCCATTGACCTGACACCAGACGGTCTCCACATCCGCAGAGGTGACGTGGAGACACGTATTGCCTGGCGCGCGCTCCGGACTGTCGGCGAGAGCCGCCGGGATACATTGATAACATTCCGGGGCGCAGATCCGTTGCTGGTCCCCGACAAGTGGTTTGGACGAGACAAACAGGCGGCGCAGGCCTTCCGCGCCCGTCTGAAAGAAGGATTGCACGATGGCGAAGAAAAAAAGATCGCGGGCGCCCGCCGCCAATGAACCCACTCAGCGCCAGCTGCGCGCTGGTGAGCTGGTCCGCCATGCACTCACAGAAATCATGATGCGTGAGGAGTTCCGCGACCCGGAGCTTCAGGGCATCAATGTCACAATCGGCGAAGTGCGCGCCTCGCCGGACCTTCGACATGCCCATGTCTTCTGCTCGCCCCTCGGCGAAACGGATGAAGATGCGCAGACAGCGCTGGCAAAAGCGCTGAATCGCGCTGCGCCCTATATTCGCGGCCGCCTAGGCAAGCAGATCGACATGAAGTTTACCCCGCAGCTCCATTTCATCGCAGATCATTCCTATGATGAAGGCGCCTATATGGAGGGCGTGTTCAATCGCCCTGAGGTCAAGCGCGACCTGGATATTGACGAAGAAGACGACGAGGCCTGATCGCCGCCAGCCGGGAAAGAACAGGTCAGCCGGCACCCGGCTGACCTGCTTCCTCCGCTAATCCCTGGAGCCAGACAGCAGGGTCATCGCCGTCTCGCATCAAGGATGTCTGCGTCCCCCTCTACTCACCTGACACACCGGAACAGCCTGCACGCGGCGGTCTAGGAAGCTTCGGCTGATTGGCGCTTGGCTCCACACGTGCAGCACCGGCCCGGCATGGGCGGCGCAGGGCAGACCCTGCCGCGAAACGCGACAGTTGAATTGTACAAACTCGACATGGTTACCGTTTCGATGCCAGAATGAGTTCCCATCCCCGTCCCCTGATGGATCGGAGCGCCTCCTGACAATGATGATGTTCGAATATTTTGAACCGGGCGAGCGGGTGCGCGACCTGATCGGGAGCTATTACGCGATAACCGTCCCCGAAGCGCTGGAAGACGTGATGCGGGCCGAAATCGCGAATGTTCGCTTCATTCTCGAAGGCCGGGTCCATTCCGACATCAGCGGCGTGATGGAGGTCTATTCCCCGGGCGACGCCATCCTGTGCGGGCCAACCTTCAAATGGAGCGCTGTCCGTTTCGAAGACCACACCCGCGTGGTTGGCGCCGCCATTACACCGCTCGGCTGGGCGCGCATGTTCGAAGTCCCGGCAAGTGATTATGCCGACCGGGTCGTGCCACTGAAATCGCTGATGCCGGAGAAAGTCCACGGACTGATCGACCGCATCTTCGACCCGGCAACAGAGGGCACGCGGGGAGCCGTCGCAGATGTCGCCTTTGCCGCACTCGACAATCCGGACGCAAGGGTCAACCAGGACTTTCTCGACATCGTCACAGAGTGGATCACTGATCCGGACGCCAATGAGCTTGAAGACCTTCTGGCCGCCATCGATCTTTCGCCGCGCCAGGTTGAGCGTCTGTCGAAGCTCTATTTCGGGTCAGCCCCAAAGAAACTGCACCGGAAATTCCGCGCACTACACTCAGCCAACCGGCTGACCTGGCAGGCCATGGACGACTGGCGCGATGTCGCCACCACCGCCTATTACGATCAGTCCCACTTCATCCGCGAGTTCAAAGAGTTCAACGGCCGCACGCCATCGGAATTCATCAACGGCGCGCATTTGCTGGTCCGCCAGACACTAACCGAGCGCCGTCAGATCAAGCACCATTCCCCTTATAGCCTGGTGGGGTAGAGAGCGGACCAGCTGTTATGCTCCGCTCATCCCGGGGCGGGCCGGGATCTCGTGCCTCAGGCTCAGCGCTCCAACTGGCTGAGGAGCACCCTACTCCACCGGCCGTCCGCTATCTAGCAGGTCCTTCTCGCCGGTCTGGGCGCGTTCCTCTTCGACTTTCTCGGCGATGTGATCATCGGGGCGGGTGTCGAGCACGCCTGCTTCAGCTTCACTCGACTGGGTGGCCGCCTCGCGTTTCGGCTTTGCCGTTGGCGCAGGTGCAGCAGGCTCCCCCGTCGTGACGGTGGCCCCGGCGCCGGGCTGGACCTGAACGGGCGCGCCATCGAACCGGAGACGATAGATCGGCTCTGGCAGGGTGAACCCGTTTTCTTCCAGCGCGTCTTTTGCGGCCCGGATGGCGAGGCTCCGCGCCTTGGCGAAATTTGTCTGCGACTGGTCGATCCAGGCCATGAAGGTGATGAGGATATTGCTGTCGCCCACCGTCTTGATCAGCGCATCCGGCTTTGGCTCATCAAGGATAGAGTCGAGCCGGCCCATCGCCTCGAGACCGGTGGCCATGGCAGCGACGGGATCATCCTCGGCATCCACCCCAAGATCAAATTCGAACCGTCGTTCAGGGTTACGGGTATAGTTGAGGATCACCGCCTTGAAGACGGTGGAGTTCGGCACCCGTAGGTGGTTTCCGTCCAGCGTCATCAGGATCGTCGCCCGTGAGGTGAGCCGCACAACGCGGCCTTCATGCGCGTCGATCAGGACATGGTCATTGGCGCGGAATGGCTGGCGAAGGCTCAGCATGATCGAGGCGATATAGTTCTCGACCGTATCCCGAACCGCAAAACCGATGGCGAGGCCGATGACGCCGGCACCGCCGAGGATCGCCCCCATCAGCGCGGTCGCGCCGATCAGGTTCAGCGCGGTCACGAGGCCGATAATGATCGCGATGAAGCGGATCGCCTGCGCTACGATCTCTGCGAGGAACGGGTTTGGCGTCAGGCGCTGCCAGAGCGCTTTCCAGCTGGCGAGCAGGTGTCCGATGATCAGGACGACCAGGAAGACGGCGATGGCGAGACCGACAAGCGGCAGCGCTTCCCAGCCGCGCCGCAGGCTGTTTTCAAGATTGGCGATTGCCGGTGAAAGCGACCGATCGACCGAGAGATCCCTCTCTATGCTCTGCTCAACGGTGACGACGCCCTGGAACCGGCCTGCGATAGAGACGGCGCGGTCGATATCGGCCTGATCGGCCACCGTACCGGAAAGCGCGACAACCCCTTCATTAACTTGCGCCTCGACGCCAGACAGCGCGCCGATCTCGTCAAAGATAGCGTTGATCCTCTGCTCAATCGCGCCGTCATCCATGCCGGAGACGGTAATCTCGTCGGTCGGCTGGCCGTCGGTCGCCTGCGCGTAGCTGGCTGGGGGCGCAACGACCTGACTGCAGACGAGCACGGCAAGGCAAAGAAAGAGGCGTTTGAGCATTGTGTGCATAACCCGGTCAGTTGTCCCGGCGTTCCGCGCCGGCGTTCTCACCCTATAGCTGCGCGGCTCGCCGCCCGCCACTTGCATGCTGCCAAGACGCAGGCGATGAGGGGACATGACCGGGATTTTCACCCTCACCGCCCTCGCCTTCGGCCTTTCTGTGGATGCCTTTGCCGCGGCGCTCGGCAAGGGCACGGGCGATCGGACATCTCCTCTGCTGGGCGCGCTGCGCATTGGATTTGTCTTTGCGGCGATGGAAGCTTTGATGCCGGTCGTCGGCTATCTTATCGGGCTGGCGCTATCAGCCTGGGTGGCGAGCGTCGATCACTGGATTGCCTTTGTCCTCTTGTCTTTGGTCGGCCTGCATATGATCTGGCAGGCCTTCAAGGATGAACCAGAGACACTGAAGGCGCGCGCAGAAGATGCAGCGAACGGCCCGATCAAGGGGCCGCGCTGGGTACATCTCGGCCTTGCCGCCATCGCCACCAGTATCGACGCGACCATTGTCGGCGTCAGCCTCGCGATGGTGGATACGAACCTATTTCTCGCCGTCGCCATCATCTTTGCGGTTACTTTCGCGATGTGTACCGCCGGCGCGCTGATCGGTCGAAAGGCAGGCGACTGGCTTGGACACTGGGCAGAGGTCGCGGGCGGGGTAGTCCTCATCGCCATCGGCGTGATGATCCTGACCCAGCATCTCAGCCAGGGAATCTAGTTCCCATCAGCCCATAAGCAGAGCGCTGTTGACGCCGCCGCTGCACCCGCCTAGCTCGCCAGCTCAAAGACATGTCAGGCCCCGCCCACGCGTTCGATCCGCTGGCGCCGGGAAGAATGGAGAAATTCCTTGGGACGCAATCGCAAGAAGAAGGGCCTGCCGGTTCATGGCTGGCTCAATGTCGACAAGCCGTCAGATATTACCTCGACGCAGGTCGTCGGCATATTGAAGCGGCTGTTCAATGCCCAGAAGGTCGGCCATGGCGGCACGCTGGACCCGCTGGCCGATGGCATCCTGCCCATCGCTTTCGGCGAAGCTACCAAAACCGTCCAGTGGGCGATGGACGCCGACAAGGAATACCTCTTCACCGTCCGCTGGGGCCAGTCCACCGACACGCTGGACGCAGAGGGTGAGATAATCCGCTCATCCGACACGCGACCGGACCGCAATGCCATCGAGGCTGCGCTGGAAGACTTTGAAGGCGAGATCGATCAGGTGCCGCCGAAATTCTCGGCCATCAAGGTCGACGGCGAGCGTGCCTATGATCTTGCCCGTGAGGGCGAGGAGTTCGAAATTCCATCCCGCACAGTCGTCGTGCATGAGGCGCGTTTGCTTGAAACACCGGACGCCGACCACGCGGTCTTCCATGTCCGGTCCGGCAAGGGTTTCTATGTCCGTGCCCTCGCCCGTGACCTCGCTGGTGCGCTTGGCTGCGACGGGCATATCTCTCAGCTGCGCCGCATTCGTGTCGGCGTCATGCATGAAGGCGCGGCGGTGAAGCTTGCCGACCTCGAAGCCATGGAAACCCGGGAAGAGCTTCTGCGCACGCTGGCCCCGATCGAAGCGGTGCTGGATGATGTCCCCGATGTCGAGATAAGCGCCGAAGACGCTGCCGATATCCGTCAGGGCCGTGAGGTCATGTTGCTTCCCCACGTCATGGAGCGCTGGCGCGCCGAAAAGAACCCCGACCCGCAAGACCGGCTGACACTTGCCATGTACAATGACGAAGCGGTTGCCATGGGCGAGGTCCGCGCCGGCCGCTTCCAGCCAATGAAGGTGTTTCAGATCTAGTTTCGGGCGCTGTTTCCTCGCCTGCTCCATGCGGGTGAGGAACAACTCTTATGCGCGCGTCTTGTGTCTTCGTACGCCGCTTGCCTTCCTATCTAGGTCCGGCAAGCCAATAGGCAGAAGGACAAGACCGCATATGACCGAGAAACTTTTCTCCCCGATCGATCTGGGTGACCTCACCCTTCCCAACCGGGTTTTCATGTCGCCGCTTACCCGCAACCGGGCCAGCGACGGCGACAACCTCCCGCATGAGCTGCACCAGCATTATTACGCCCAGCGTGCCGGTGCTGGCCTCATTATTACCGAAGCGACGCAAATCTCTGCGGAAGGCAAAGGCTATGCCTGGACGCCGGGCATCCATAGCGATGCGCAGGTCGCCGCCTGGAAGAAGGTCACCGACGCCGTCCACCGCAAGGGCGGCTATATCGCCATGCAGCTCTGGCATGTCGGGCGCATCTCGCACACCTCGCTTCAGCCTGATGGACAGGCCCCAGTCGCGCCATCGGCAATTGCTGCCAAAGCCAAGACCTATGATGGCGACGGTTTCGTCGACACCTCCACGCCGCGCGCCCTCGAAACCGATGAAATGCCGCGCCTTATTCAGGATTACCGCAAGGCGGCAGAGAACGCCAAAAAGGCAGGCTTTGACGCTGTCGAAATCCATGCCGCGAATGGCTATCTGATCGATCAGTTCCTGCGCGATAGCTCCAACAAGCGCACCGATCAGTATGGCGGCTCTGTCGACAACCGCACGCGCCTCCTGAAGGAAGTCATTGAGACCGTCACCAGCATCTGGGAGCCAAAGCGCGTCGGCGTGAGGTTCGGGCCGTTCTCAAACGCCAATGACGTTTCAGATAGCGACCCGATGGCGCTCTTCTCCAAGGCGTATTCAATCGCTGAAGAGGCGGGCCTTGGCTTTCTCGACATCATCGAGGGCCAGACCGGCGGCCCGCGCGATGCGTCCGACGACAAGCTGGCTGAGCTGCGCAAGCATTTCACCGGTGTTTACGTCGCCAATAACGGCTTTGACCGCGATCTTGCGATCAAGCGGGTTGAAAGCGGCGAGGCCGATGCGATTGCCTTCGGTCGTCCGTTCATCGGCAATCCGGACCTCCCCACACGTCTGGAAAAGGACGCGCCGGTAAATGAGAGCAATCAGGAAACCTGGTATGGCGGCGGCGCCGAAGGCTATACCGACTATCCGACACTCCAAGAGGAAAAGGCCAGCGCCTAAGCGCTACCAAGGCTTCAGCGCGTTTGAAAAAACCCGCGTCACTCCTTGGTGGCGCGGGTTTTACGTTTGCGGACCATGATATACTTGACCTCTTTTCGATATTTAGCTAAATGTCTATTCATGAACTCTGTTTTCAAGGCTCTTTCCGATCCAACCCGTCGTCAGGTGCTGGAAATGCTCCGCAAGGGGCCCAAGCCTGCCGGTGAGCTTTCAGCGGCGTTCGAGGTCTCGAAACCAACTATGTCGGCCCACTTTTCCGTGCTGAAGGAAGCCGGTCTCGTCACCACTGAACGCCAAGGAAAAAAGGTCATCTACTGTCTCCAGATGTCAGTTCTGGAAGACGCCCTGTTCGGTTTCGCGAAGACATTTGGCTGGGAAGCGCATAAATCGCCGACGGCTCAAAACACAACAAAATTGGAGGCGGGCAAGCCGTGACACAGACAATCGAACCCAAGCGCGTGGTCGGCCCACTTTCCATCGGCGTCCTTTCTATCGCCGCTGGCATCCTCGCTTTAGGTGCCGCGAAAAAAACCGGCATCCTTGAGCCGGACCTCGCCCGAAGAGGCGTGGCCCTCATGCTCGGCCTGATGCTGGTCGTGACAGGAAACTACGTGCCGAAGCTGCGCCTGTTTCAGGCCTCAGGGGGACAGGCCGGCACGAGCTCAGTCGACAGATTTGCCGGCTGGGCCTTTGTCATATCCGGCCTCGCCTTCATCGGCGTATGGATCTTTGCCCCTATCGACGAGGCCATGTTGGCCTCTCCCGTGATCGGGGGGGCTGGCTTCCTGCTCGTGATGGCGCGGTGGCTCGCCTGGGGTGACAAGTCCGGTGCGAGCGCCAATGGCAGCGTCTTGCCGCGCGCAACTCCCGCCCGCGCCGCTATCTTCATGCTGCTCGCGTCCCTCTTCTGGACATTCGCGATCTTCTTTGCCGACACGCTCTGGGGAGACAGCGTCGCGCAGTGGATGGCCATGGGCTTCATCATCGTGCTTGGCGCCGTGACGCCATTCATCGTGGCGGCGATGCGCCGGGCAAAGGAAATCTGAGCCTATCGCGGTTTCCGGGCCAGATAGACAGTCTGGGTAAATGGTTTGTCCTGGAGCGGGTTGTGAAACGTCACCGGCTCGCTCCAGGCGCTCTCGAAGACGCTGGCCATGCGTGCGACGAACGCCTCATCAGCCTTCGCGTCCGACCAGAGACCCATGACGCCGCCTGGTTTCAGGTGCCTCGCAAGCTGGCGCAGACCCTCTTCGCTGTAAAAGCTCCCGCTGCGCTGATCGAGCAGCCAGTCCGGCGTGTGGTCGATATCGATCAGGATGGCGTCCTGCAGCTTGCCAAAGCCGTCATCTGACGCGGCCAGCGCAAAGAAATCGCCATGCCGGACGGTGCAGCGCGCATCAGCCGACAGTGGCGGATCGAGTGGGACGAGCTTCTGCTCATGCCAGTCGATCACCGGCTGCAGGAACTCCACGACTTGCAGGCTCGCGACGCGCTTGTCTTCGAGGACAGCGCCTGCCGTATAACCAAGACCAAGCCCGCCAACGACCACGTCCCAGCTTCGGCCAGCGGCGTCATCAAGGGCATCAAGCCCAAGCTTGGCCAGCGCGATTTCGGACGCGGTAAAAAGGCTCGACATCAGGTGCTCTTCGCCAAGCAGCACTTCCCAGACATCCACATCGAGTGACAGGATAAGGCGGCGCCGCAGGCTGACCGCGCCGATATCAGTGACCTGATAGTCGAGTTCCTCGAAAAGCCGGCTCATGATAGCTCCTTCAATCTGCTGCGTAAGGGTCATCCCCGTTTATGCAAGAGCGGGGGGAGATCACACCATTCCCCTTCCCTTTCAGGGCTGAATGTGCCATGTGCGCGGCTTGAGGCGAGCTTTCCGGGCTCTCCGCTGCTGGACGACATCCCGGCTGGCATCCCGGAAACTTTCCCAAATGGACCACCCTTAAAATCAAGGGTTAGCTGAAACGGCCTCTTGAGAGGCCAGAACGAAAGAGTATTCACGATGTCGATCACGGCAGAGAAAAAAGCTGAACTGATCAAGAAATTCGCCCAGACCGAAGGCGATACCGGGTCACCGGAAGTCCAGGTTGCGATCCTCACCGAACGCATCAACACCCTGACAGAGCACTTCCAGACCAACAAAAAAGACCACCATTCGCGCCGCGGCCTCCTCAATATGGTTGCCACGCGCCGGAAGCTTCTTGATTACCTCAAGAGGAAAAACGAGGGGCGCTATCAGTCCCTGATCGAAGAGCTGGGTATCCGCCGCTAGGCACCAGCCACAGACAGCCCGCCAGGACATGGGGTCCGGGCGGGCTTTTCGCATGAAGAGAAAGAAGAACGCATGTTTGACAAGCAAACCGTGTCGCTGGAATGGGCTGGCCGCACGTTGACGATCGAGACGGGCCGTGTCGCTCGTCAGGCTGACGGGGCCGTCCTCGTTACTTATGGGGACACCACAGTCCTCGCGACCGCAACCTTCCGCAAGGAAGCGAAGCCCGGACAGGACTTCTTCCCGTTGACGGTCAACTATATGGAAAAATATTACGCAGCGGGCCGCATCCCTGGCGGCTTCTTCAAGCGTGAAGGTCGTCCGACCGAGAAAGAGACGCTGACGTCCCGTCTCATCGACCGTCCGATCCGTCCACTTTTCGTTTCCGGTTTCAAGAATGAAGTCCAGGTCGTCCTGACCGCGATTTCCTATGACCTGGAAAACGATCCAGACATTATCGGCATGATTGGCGCCTCCGCTGCGCTGGTTCTGTCGGGCGCCCCGTTCATGGGCCCGATCGGCGCTGCGCGCGTCGGCTACAAGGACGGCGAGTATCTGATCAACCCGACGGCTGACGACCTTGAAGAGTCCGAACTGGACCTCGTTGTCGCTGGCACGACCGACGCCGTGATGATGGTCGAATCCGAAGCCAAAGAGCTTGCCGAAGACGTGATGCTCGGCGCCGTTATGGCTGGTCATGAAGCCATGCAGCCGGTGATCGACGCGATCATCAAGCTGGCTGAAAAGTCTGCCAAGGAGCCTTTCGAGTTCGAAGCCGAAGATCTTTCGGCCGAGCTCAAGAAGATCCAGGACCTCGTTGGGTCGGATCTCTCGGCTGCCTATCAGATCACCGACAAGCTGAGCCGTCAGGAAGCTGTCGGCGGCGCCCGCGAAAAAGCGGCTGAAGCGCTGGTTGCGACCGAAGACAAGCCAGACGGCATGTCAGAAGGCGTCTTCAAGTCAGCTTTCAAGAAAGCCGAAGCGTCTGTCGTTCGCGGTGACATCATCAAGACCGGCAAGCGCATCGATGGCCGTTCGCTCGATCAGGTTCGCCCGATCGTTGCCGAAGCTGGCTTCCTGCCACGCACACATGGCTCTGCCCTGTTCACGCGCGGTGAGACCCAATCGATCTGTGTCGCAACACTCGGCACGTCCGACGATGAGCAGTTCATCGACGGCCTGGGTGGCACGCACAAAGAAAAGTTCATGCTGCACTACAATTTCCCGCCCTATTCGGTCGGTGAAACAGGTCGCATGGGCGGTGCAGGTCGCCGGGAAATCGGTCACGGCAAACTGGCATGGCGCGCCCTTCGCGCGGTCCTGCCAAAGCCGGAAGAATTCCCGTACACCATCCGTCTCGTCTCCGAGATCACCGAGTCCAATGGTTCGTCCTCGATGGCGACCGTTTGTGGCGGCGCTCTGGCGATGATGGATGCGGGTGTGCCAATCACGCGTCCGGTGTCCGGTATCGCGATGGGCCTCATCAAGGAAGCCGACGGCGTTGCTGTCCTTTCTGACATTCTTGGGGACGAAGACCACCTCGGCGACATGGACTTCAAGGTCGCTGGTACCGAGAAGGGCGTCACCTCGCTGCAGATGGACATCAAGATCGCAGGTATCACCCGCGACATCATGCAGACGGCTCTCGATCAGGCAAAGGGCGGCCGCGCCCACATCCTGGAAGAGATGAACAAGGCGCTTGCTGAATCGCGCGGCGAACTGTCGGCCAATGCGCCGCAGATGGAGATCGTGAACATTCCGGTCGACAAGATCCGTGACGTGATCGGCTCGGGCGGCAAGACCATTCGCGACATCGTCGACACAACGGGCGCCAAGCTCAATGTCGAAGACGATGGCACGATCCAGATCTCCGCGCTCGACCGCGAGTCCATTGATGCTGCCAAGAAGCGCATCCGTGAGCTTACCGCTGAGCCGGAAGCCGGTGAGATCTATGAAGGCAAAGTCGTCTCCATCAAGGATTTCGGCGCCTTCGTGAACTTCTTCGGCCCGAAAGATGGTCTGGTCCATGTTTCTCAGATGGCTGATGAGCGCATCAACCACCCCAAGGACCTCGTCAAGGAAGGCGACACGATCTGGGTCAAGCTGATGGGCTTTGATGACCGCGGCAAGGTTCGTCTGTCGATGAAAGCCGTCGATCAGGAAACCGGCAAGGACAAGGAAGGCGACGCGGCAGACGCCGAATAGTCGCTTTTGCAGACGTCCTGTCAGGCCCCGTCTGACCGGCAAAAATCGTTAATTTTGAAGAGGCCGCCTGCGAGGGCGGCCTTTTTTAATGAGAAGCTTCAGATCGCAAGGTCGAATTTCTCCAGTAAAAACAGACTCAGTCCGTATACCGACGTAATTTTTATCTCGAAATCGGTCGATTTGGCATTGACACATAACTGTCACAAACCTTTCATGACACTTATGTTACACAAATATGACACCTCTCGCACTCGTTCGCTGCTGGCTCTGGCGGCAGTCTCGGGTGCAATTGCGGCACTTCCAGCAGCCGCTCAATCATCTTGCGCCCCAGATGATGGGTATGCGGATGGTCTTGTAAGCTATGTCGCCGAAGTCGAAGCGTGTCTCGACAAGAGCGAGTTTGACGCCACGCGGGAAACGGGCATCTTTGATCGAACCAATGCGGTCCGAACCCGGGCGGGCGTCTCCCCGTTGAACCGGCGCGCCTCGCTCGATCGTGCAGCCCGTGCGCATGCGCTCGATATGGCGGCGCGCGGTTATGCCGGCCACAATGATCTTGAAGGCCGCGGCCACATCTACCGGATGCGAGCGCTTGATCGTCAGGTTCTTGCAAGCGCTACAGGCGCGAACGTCGCCGTGCTCGATGCCGATGCATCGGTCAGCGATATCTATGCCGCCATCTCTGGCGACAGCGCCAATCGCGAGAACCTTGTCCACGGCGGCTTCACCGACACTGGTCTAGGTATCGCCGAGGCTAATGGGCGCCTTTATGTGGTCCAGATGCTGACAACGGTGGATGGTGAGCTCGAAACGCCGCTGCCGCTTCAGATCGCTGGGGCCACCAGCTTTAGTCCCCGCGTCAATCAGGACTATTTCCGCACCGCTGGCTGGAGCCTTTCAGACGCATCGGGCAACCGGCTGGCTGGCGGCACGCTGATGCGCATGCATGACGTCGCCTTCGACCGCGATGATACTGGCTATCTCGATGTCCTCGTCGAGCTCGACGCCGACACATATGTGCTCAGGGGCCCGCTGGTGACACGCCGCTAGGTACCGCGCGCGAAACCAGGACAAAGACACAAAAGAGGGCGCTCACCGCAGGGAGAGCGCCCTTTGTCCGTTCAGGCGGCAGTATCAGCACGCTGCCGGGTTCCCATCGTCAACGCTTCCGTTTACATCCGGGGCGATGACCAGCTCACCTTTTCTTATCGCGATGTCCGGCGGATCGGGTTCAGGCAAGTCGACGCTCGCCGACGCTCTGATCGACACCCTCGGACCAGAGCGCGCCGTCATCTTCCACGAAGATGGCTACTATCATCCCATGCGCCATTACGGGCCGTGCGACACTGAGGCCCAGCGAGCGGCGATCATCGAGCAGGTCAATTATGATGACCCCGCCTCGAAGGATACCCATCACCTCGCCAATGACATCCGCGCGCTGAAGAATGGCCAGACCATCGATCAGCCGGTCTACGACTATGAGCGCCATGATCGCTCAAAAGCGACCCATCGCATCGCGCCGGCCCCGGTGATTATCCTGGAAGGCATACACGCGCTTTCCATCAAGGAACTGGGCGATCTCATCGATCTCTCCATCTATGTCGACACACCGGATGATCTCAGGATTGCGCGCCGTATCCGCCGCGACGTTGTCGAGCGCGGCCGGCAGGTGGAACATGTGATCAGCCAGTATCTCGGCACGGTGCGCGCGGCGCACTACCGGTTCACCCACCCGGCCAAATTCGAGGCCGATCTGGTTATTGCAGATGAGGGCCTGCCTGCTTATGGGAATGTATCGGCCAGCCGTGATGCAATTGACCGCATGTTGGCGCCAATTTTGTCCCGCCTCCAATTAATAGGTGTCCTGTAAACTTTTTTGCCGTATAGTGGCAAAAATGAGGGGAATTATTGTTTTCTTAACCATTTTCGGGGGTATTTTCGCCTTTCAGGCGAGTGCCCAGTGCCGAATTTCGTTTGTTGAGCGAGCAAACGACATCCCTACCTATGTCGAAAATGGCCGCGCCTGCCTTCAGGATATTCCTCAGGGATTCAAGTTTGACGAAGAATTTGAAGCCAGATTTGCTGAGCGGATCAACCAGACACGCCGTGAGCATGGCTTGCCGACGCTGGTCTATCGCACTGAATTGCGCAACGCCGCCCGCTGGCACAGCCTCGACATGGCGGCGAACGACTTCTTCAATCACCAGGGCCTCGATGCGACGATGCCAAAGGATCGCATCAACGCGCTCGACCGGACCCTGTTGACCAGCCTCCTGCTTGAAAACATTGCGTCCATTACCGGCAATTTTGACTGGGACACCGTCGTTGAGCGTCTGCACACTGGCCTGATGAATTCCCCCAGCCACCGCGATGCGATCCTGCGCGATGGCATTACGCATTTTGCCATGGGCGTCGTGACGACTGAGCGCGGTGTCTGGCTGACAGAACTTTTTGTGCGCCAGGACGGCTCTTTCGACCGACCGGTGCCCTTGCGTATCGACGCCGGGACGACCATCCGCCAACCGGCCACGCTACGACGCTGGAAGATGAGCGGTCTTGCCATGATGAGCGGCGACAATGATGCCGTCGACCTGCCTGAAGAAGGCTGGGCCATGGGCCGCGTGCCTCCAACGCTTCGTGGGAAAATCGATCTCACGGTGCGCGGCGAGAAAGCCGGCCCCCAGCCGAACCAGACCGTCTACATCCATTTCCACGGACCGACAGTCGAAGTCCGGCCTGCACGGTCCTCCTGACCTCTTAATTACGTCTCAGCGCCGCCACCGCTTCGGCAACCGGTGTATCGCCGTTCGTCAGCTCGAAGATGTCCTGTCTGATTTCCGGCGTGTCGATCAGTTCGGCGATAAAGGCCGCCACATTCCCGCGAGCCACATCGCCATAGGTCAGTGCCCGCCCAGCGGCGACTTGACCGTCGCTATCCTCGCTTTTCAGCGTGCCCGGCCGGACGATCACATAGTCAAGACCACTGGCAGCCAGGGCCGCATCGGCCTTCTTCTTTTCACTCATATAATGTTCGAAACCTTCGCCAAGGTCGCGGTCACGACCCGCGTCGGGGAAAACCGAAACGAGATAGATGCGCTTCACGCCAGTCGCGCGCGCCGCCTCGATCAGTTTCACCGGTCCCTGCCCGTCGATCATGCTGGTACGCTCAGCTCCACTACCGGCCGCGCCTGCCGAAAAGACCACCGCGTCTGCGCCCTTGATGATGGCCGAAAAGTCGTCCGCGCTCATTTTCATGAGGTCGCCTTTGGCAGGCGTCGCGCCCGCATCCTTCAGCTCTCGCGCCTGCTCATCCTTGCGAAGCAGGCCCGTGACGCTGTGGCCCCGGCGGATCAGCATCGGAATGAGACGGCTTCCAATGCCGCCGGTCGCGCCGATGAGAACAATATCTGCCATGTCGGTATCTCCACTTCTGCCCTTTGCAACCAGCGCCACCTCACGAAGTTCCGGCGCTTTCCCATTGGTCAGCATTGGCGCAATCGTGGCCCACCCTTAGGATGACGGGAAAACATAAGGGAGGAGATTTCAGATGAAGGATTTCAGCGGAAAGATTGCCGTGGTCACCGGCGGCGGCAATGGAATGGGCCGGGAACTGACCAAACAGCTCGCCGAAGCCGGCTGCAGCATCGCCATTTGCGATATCTCGGAAGAGGACATGGCCGAGACGGTCAGGGCCGCCGAAAAGCTCGCGCCGCAAGGTGTGCGGGTCACCAGCTTCCGCGCCGACGTCGGCAAGGAAGACCAGGTCCAGGCCTTCGCCGACCATGTCCGTGAACACCACGAGACAGACCATATCCACCTTCTCATCAACAATGCCGGCATTGGCGGCGGTGGCAGCTTCGTCACCGGGCCGCGTGAGAACTGGGAGCGGACCTTCAATGTCTGCTGGTACGGCGTTTACAACAATGCGCGCGCCTTCATGGGTATGCTGGTGGCCGCCGATGAAGCCCATATCGTCAACGTGAGCTCGGTGAACGGCTTCTGGGCCAGTATCGGGCCCGATACACCGCATACGGCTTACTCAGCCGCCAAATTCGCCGTGAAGGGCTTTACGGAGGCGCTTATCACGGACCTCCGGCTCAACGCGCCACATGTGAAGGCGTCGGTCGTCATGCCCGGCCACATCGGCACGCAGATCGCCCTCAACACACTGCGAGAGTTCGGCGACGACTCTGCTGTTGGCGGCGGCAACGAGGAGTATGAAGAGGCAAAGTCGCGCGGTGAGCAATTCCGCGACAATGCGATCACCTCGGCCGAAGACGCGGCCCGCATCATCCTCGATGGCGTGCGCGCAGACGACTGGCGCATCCTGATCGGCCCCGACGCCGAAGCCATCGATGAGGCTGTGCGTAAATCACCGCGCAAAGCCTATGAAGGCGACTTCGGCATGAGCATCTTTGCGAAACTGCGCGAAGCGATCATGCCGGGGTGAAGCTGGCGCGGCGCATTATGCCGATTATAATGCGGATAGCTTGTTGATGAGCTCCCGGGTGTCCCGAACGTGACGATGTGTTGGCAGCATCTTTTCTTCCTGCAAAAGTAGTATGATTTTCAAATCATTGAGCGCGGCCTGTGTTTTTCCGAGACCCGCTTCTATCTTTGCCTTTAACCAACGAGTGCGAAGTACGGTAGGATGGTCAGTATTGAGCACTTGCTGTTGAACATCCAGCAAAGCTAGCACCTTCTCTAATGCAGCAGATGCGTGGCCCAAGTCAGATAGAAGTTGCGCTTCAAGATCGCGCGTTGTGAATACCACAGGGTGCTTAGCACCCCGCACGCGTGTTATGATCGGCAGCAGTGCCTGCACCTTCTCCAACGCGCCAGAGGCATCGCCGGTATCCGACAAAATCTGCGCTTCAAGATAGCGTGTTGTGAGTACGCTAGGATGGTCTCTGCCTTGCAAGCGTTCTTCAAGGGAAAGAAGGGAATGAACCTTCTCCAACGCGCAAGATGTGTCTCCGATATCGGCAAGAAGCCGCACCTCGAGGATGCGTGTTGATAGCACATTGGGATGCTCAGTGCCCTGAACGCGCTCTTGTACGGGAAGAAGAATTTGCACCTTCTTTAAAGCGTCGGATATATCTCCTCCCATACCTCGCGCTTGAGCTTCGTGATAACGAGCCGCGAAGCCGGCTGGTTGATCGTAAACACCTGCCCGCTTGGCCGCGAGAAGGCCCCGACTGAATAAGCGCACGGCCAGACGATACAGCCCCTTCTGGACTAGCGTATTACCGTGAGCTTGGATTACAGAGATTAACTTGTCCGCATCTTTCGGATCGCTTGGCAGAGAGGTGTTCCATAAGTCGGAGCTTCCGATGGCTTCGCCAAAATCTGCCTGGGCGAAAACGATCTCCTCGAGCACTCTCTGCGTTTCGCGGTCACGGGGTTCAAGCAACACGGCGATATGCGCATAACGTCCGGCTAAGCCTAGCGCACTTTCCGTATCACGTTCTGCCATGATCGATAGCGTATGATCGGCTAGCTGGCGGGATATGTCGGCAAGTCCTGGGGCTATATTGTCGAAGCCGATCTGGAGGGCTTGGACCGCACGTTCATCATTGCCCTCCTGACGCTCTCGACTGGCCCGGTCGAGCATGTTGTGCGGATTGTAGAGTGCTTCAGCAGCCTTTGCCTCAGCTACGCTGGCAAGAAGCGAC
The DNA here is from genome assembly GCF_000376805.1 of Henriciella marina DSM 19595. Taxonomy (NCBI): domain Bacteria; kingdom Pseudomonadati; phylum Pseudomonadota; class Alphaproteobacteria; order Hyphomonadales; family Hyphomonadaceae; genus Henriciella; species Henriciella marina. The sequence continues at coordinate 2,176,268 of NZ_AQXT01000002.1, forward strand.
CGCCTTTCTGCTTCCAGCCTCGCGGCTTCCGATTTGGCACCATCGCGCTCGCGCTTGTAGCTAGTGACGCGGGTCGACGACCATATCCAGCCGACAAGTGGTAGCAGGACGGTCACAGCGATAGCGACCTGATTGGCAGGGGACTGCAGTTGCCAGTCGCTCAGGACGGCCACAAAGAAACTGACGAAGTCGCCCATCACCTCTCCTCAGCACGGCGCAGCTAAAATTGCCATAGGCGCCGATGTCCAAAGCAGGGTCAACTTGAGGATCAGCCAAACGCCTCGTCTTCTCATCCTTCGACAGGCTCAGGATGAGGTTGGAGTGACACTCGGTTCGTAGAGGAGCCTCACCCTGAGCGAAGTAGAAGGGCGAGGCCTCCTCCGTGAGCGGCCTAGCGATTGTCGAGCTCTGACCTCACCAGTTCCAGCCCCCGCCGCGTGATGCGATAAGGCGCGCCGCCTTTCGACGCGATGGCGCGTTTGCGTTTCAGCTTACGAAAAAGGCACTCGTCGACGCCGGGATAGCGCCAGCCATCGCGGCTATAGCAATTCAGGTCTGCGAGTTTGTTTCCGTGGCGAATGACTTCGATTTTCCCGCCCTGCGCAAGCAGGTGCAGGATGCGCTGTTCGGCGCGAGAGATATCCATGTGAAATTAGTCCGGAGAATTGCGCTCTCAGAGCGCACAAAAACCGTCTCGGTGCGCGGGCTCGCGTACCGGGCTCTGTTTTTGTCGGCCTGCCCTGCCTTTCAGCAAGTTAGACAGGCCCCCTAGCGGGACTCAGACTGGTTGCGTGTCATCAACACTCCATTGGAGTTCTCCCAATGCCGCGATCGAGACCTCTGGTCAATATGTTGAGGAAACCAGGGAGGCTTTGCCCTAGCGCCTAAACCGGGATCGCGGTGTCGAATTTCACGCGCCTGTAGATGACATTTGTCGTCGTTCTCGCAATCGCAGGGTTGGAGAGAAAATTGTCTGCCACCCAGTCGTCATAGGCAGGCAGGTCCTGAAAGTGGGCGATGACGATGAAGTCCACCTCGCCGGAGACCGTGTAGCACTGGCGAACCTCCGGCGCTGCCTTCATCGCCGTCTTGAAGGCTTCACAGGTGGCGTGGCTTCGCGAGCGATAATGCCAGGCTGGGCGACAATCGTGCACAACAAAAAAAGACAGGCAGCGGCACCGAGCCACTGCCTGTCTTCATTTCTATAGGTTTTGGATCAAAAAAACTGGTCGACGTGGTCTAGTTCGCCGCGCCCGTGCCTGTCACAGCGTCATAATACTCTTCGAAAGAGAAGTTACCGTCGCTATCAAGATCATGGTCGTCAAAGCGGATCGCGGTGTCATTGCCGCGGTTCTGCCACTCAGACCATTCCTCGCGCCCGATCATGCTGTCGCCGTCCTGATCAATGGCGGTGAAGGCCTGCTGAGCATTTTCACGCTGCACGCTTTCATCCGTCATCATGTCATTTTCGGTGGTCATGCTATCGGCGGGTTCGCCCATCATGTCGTCAGACATGCCGTCTTCACTGACATCGCCCGTCATGGCACCATTTTCGGCCATATCGTTATCGGCCATGCCATCGGTCGCCATATCTTCATTGGCTGCCGGAGTGTTAACCGTCTCAGGCTCCTGCTCACAGGCAGCGGCGCCCATAAGTGCAAGCGCACATGTTGCGCCGAGAATACGAAATTTCATTTCTAGCCCCTTTAGCTATAGTTCAACTATAAACTCAGAAACTCATTAACGCGCATGTAGTTCCATAGGGAGCAAGCAATGCCAGGGCGTTTTTACTCTTCGCCCATGTCCGGCACACCGACGACGTGGAAGCCGGCATCAACGTGAAGCACCTCTCCTGCCACTGAATGGCCAAGGTCCGACAGCAGGTAGAGCGCGGCGCCTGCGACGCCTTCCATACGCGTGTCTTCCTTCAGGAGCGACATGTCGCGGCCTGTGCCCATCAGCGACTTGCCCCCCTTGATGCCTGCCAGTGACAGCGTGCGCATGGCGCCAGCTGATATGGCGTTCACGCGGATGCCCTGAGGCCCGAGATCGCGGGCAGCATAGCGGGTGGAGGCCTCGAGCGCGGCCTTCGCGACACCCATGACATTATAGGACGGCACGACACGCTCGGCGCCAAGATAGGTCATGCAGATGATCGAGCCGCCATCCGGCATCATCTCGGAGGCACGGCGCGAGCAATCGATGAAGCTGTAGACCGAGATATCCATTGCCCGGCGAAACCCTTCCCGGGTCGTATTGGCGACCATGGAGCCCTGCAGCTCATCCTTGCCGGCAAAGGCGATGGAGTGAACGAGAAAGTCGATCTTGCCCCATTTTTCCTTCACCGCCGCAAAGGCCTCATCCATCGACGCGTCATCGGTCACATCGGCAGGGATCATCGTGTCCATACCGATCGACTCGACCAGCGGACGCACCCGGCGCTCAAGGCTCTCGCCCTGGTAGGTGAAGGCAATTTCTGCGCCCTGGGCGGCAAGCTGTTTCGAGATACCCCAGGCGATCGAGTTCTGGTTCGCGACGCCCATGACGAGGCCGCGCTTGCCCTTCATCAGTTCGCCTTCCGGCATGTTCCAGTCGTCAGCCATGGTGAAATCCTCGCGTGAAGGTGGATTTAGGTTTCTGCCTTCGGGCTAGGCGGGCAGATTGTTTTGGTCAAGCCGGTGAGGGGCCAGTGACGGCCCACCGCATCAGCTCATCGCGCCGCCGCCTTCGAGCACGTTCTTCAGGCCGACCTTCATGTCGATCGCCGTGTAGACATGCTCATCATCAACATAGACGCGGCCATCGGCAATGCCGAGATTGAGCTTGCCGCGGCGCACCCGTTTGATGTCGATGACGTATTTGACGAGCTTCTTGTCCGGCGTGATCTCACCGGTGAACTTCACCTCGCCAACACCAAGCGCCCGGCCCTTGCCGGGTGAGCCGGACCAGCCAAGCCAGTAGCCGACCGCCTGCCACATGGCATCGAGGCCAAGGCAGCCAGGCATCACCGGATCCCCCGGAAAATGGCACTGGAAGAACCAGAGATCAGGTTTGACGTCATATTCGCCGATCACATGGCCTTTCCCGAAGGCGCCGCCATCGAGACTGATTTCGGTGATGCGGTCCATCATCAGCATCGGTGGCACGGGCAACTGCGCGTTCCCCGGACCGAAAAGCTGGCCCTGACCTGAGATCAGCAGCTCCTCCTTCGTATAGGAGGACTGGGGCGTGTGAAAATCATGCGGTCCGCTCATGCGAGCACCTCTACTTGCCGGGAATCAAGATCAGGGCATGAGCCTGCCCCAAAGCGCCTTGTCAAGCAAACCGCTGGGCTAAAGACCGGCGGAGTCGGTGTTGAGGCCCCAAAGCGAGGGCTTGTCCACCCAGCCGCGATAATCGCCCACGCGGACCTCGCACCAGCGTTCCTCGCAACTTTCCAGCTCAGCCAGAACGCCCGCCTGCAACGTAGCGCGCCCCGGTGACCCTGACTGCGCCCGGCGGCGCAAGACCGTCTCGCGGGTGACGATGACATGGCCGGGGTCGGTCAGCATACGTGCGGCCACCCATACCTCATCGCCATCGGGATCGCGGATCTGCGCCCAGTCGCGCGTTTCCTTTATGACCAGCACAGGCAGGCCGGCCCGCTCATACTCCCAGGCAACCTGATGGTCGGTCGATGGCCCGATCCGGCCATTCACACGTGAATAGCGAAGCGACTCGAAACGAGGCACCGGCTTGCCTGAAAACTGACTGATCTTCACGGTCTGCCCTGCGGCAAGCGGCGTTGCCAACTGGCAAGCAGTCAGGATAAGGCAGGCGGACAAAATATGGCGAAAGCAACCCAGCATATCGTCATCTAGGCCGCGCTTGGTGAATCAGGCGTAAAGGCCGATGCTGGTTTCGGGATGGATTGGCGCAGGCGAAAGGCTCTGCTATGCGCTGACCGCTAGGAAAGGAAACGCCCATGACCGCAAAGCGGCTAAAGGTTATCGTGACAAGGCGTCTGCCGGACCCGGTAGAGCTTCGCCTGAAAGAACTTTTCGACACTGAATTGAATGAAACCGACACGCCATTTGACGGCGCAAAACTGGCCGACGCGGTCAAGCGGGCCGACGTGCTCGTGCCGACCGTGACCGATGCGATCGATGCACGGCTTCTGGCGCAGGCAGGCCCGCAGCTCCGCCACATTGCGCAGTTCGGGGCCGGTGTGGACAATCTCGACATTGAAAGCGCGGTCCAGCGCGGCATCACAGTCACCAACACACCGGGCGTTCTGACAGACGACACAGCCGACGTGACAATGGCGCTTATCCTCGCCGTGCCGCGCCGCCTGCATGAAGGCATCAAGCTGCTGGAAGCTGGCAAGTTCGATGGCTGGGCGCCGACATGGATGCTCGGCAAGCGGCTCGCTGGCAAGCGTCTCGGCATTATCGGCATGGGCCGCATCGGCCAGGCTGTCGCCCGCCGCGCCAGGGCCTTTGGCCTGCAGATCCACTACCACAACCGCAAGCCGGTAAACCGTCAGATTACGGACGAGCTCGGCGCGACCTATTGGGAAAGCCTCGACCAGATGCTGGCCCGTATGGATGTCATCTCCGTGAACTGTCCGCACACGCCAGCGACCTTTCACCTCCTCTCGGCCCGCCGTCTCGATCTCGTTCGCAAGGACGCCTACATCGTCAATACGGCACGCGGCGAGGTCATCGATGAGGCAGCGCTCGCCCGCGCCCTCAAATCCGGCAAGATCGCCGGGGCCGGGCTCGACGTGTTTGAGCGTGAACCCTCGGTCAATCCAGAGCTTCTCGGCCTGCCAAACGTCATGCTGCTGCCCCATATGGGCTCTGCCACCGAAGAAGGCCGGATCGAGATGGGCGAAAAAGTCATCATCAACATCAAGACCTTTGCCGATGGGCACCGCCCCCCTGACAGGGTTATTCCCGCTATTCTCTAGCATTTGACTTGACGCTTCATCGCCGCTGCCATCAACTCAAGATCGAGTTTAGGAGGGCCGGGCATTGAAAAGATTGTTGTTTATACTGGCCTGCCTTGGCCTACCCTTTCTGGCTTCGGCGCAGGGCAGCTATGACTCGGCGCTGCGCAACAGCACCACCTTCCATGACTATCTGCGCGCGCCTGCACTCAGCAGTGTGGAGTTGTCGCCAAGCGGGCGCTGGTTGGCCGGTGTCAAACTGAACGCTCAAGGCATTTTCGTCTTTGTCAGCGACCTCGACAATCCGGACGAACAAACCCTCCACCTGCCATTCGACGAGTCGACCTTTGTGAACTGGGTCGAGTGGGCGAATGACGATTGGCTGATCGCATCGGTAACGGTCTTTGGCACGTTTGACGGCCAGATATATACGCGTGAAGGGCTCAACTACTACACCTTCTCTGGTTACGAGACGATGCCGATACCGGTGACGCGCCTATTCCTCCTTCGCAGGGACGGAACAGACGTCGAGCGTGTGTTCGAAGGTGTCAAATCCTTGGAAAAGCGCAATTTGAACCTCGGCCGGATTGTGAGCTTCCTGCCCAATGACCCGGATCATTTCCTGGTCGCAGCAACCCTTCGGGGCGATCTGGACCTTTTCCGCATTCAGGTCTCGACGGGCGACCATGAACGTATCGGCGTCGGCAAGACCCGCACGGTTGGCTGGTTCGCCGATATTGAAGGAGAGCCTGCCTTCAGGGTCGACGTGAACAGTCGCGGCACGCGCTATACCTATTATGGCCGTCAGGACAGACCGAACGGTAGAACATCATGGAAGCGGCTGAAATCTGTCCGCGCTGATGAGCGGGCCGAGGCGATCAAGCAAAGCACCGAGTTCCGTCCGCTGTCACCGGGAATGGTAACGGGCACCTACTATGTCGCCGCACGCCCAGCTGGTGAGCCGACGACCGGCATTCACCTATATGACTTCACCACCGATAGCTTCATCCGGCCCATTCGGGTCGATCCGGACCGCGATATTGAAGACGCGCTGATAAATCCGGAGTCCTACGAGTATCTCGGCAGCCGCTACTATGACGACCTTCTGAAGACTGAGTTTACCGACCAGACGATGCAGGCTCACATGAACGGGCTGGTCACCATGTTCGAGGACAAGGTGAATATCGACTGGACCGATAGCAGCCGCGATGGAAACCGCTGGCTCCTCTATGCAAGCGGCCCCCAGGAACCCGGCACTTATTACATCTATGACGTCGAGAAGGCGCGCATCCGCAATTATGGTAGCGCCTTTCCGAACCTCTCACCCTACCGGCTGGCCCCCACCGAGATCGTGACATATGAAGCGCGCGACGGATTGCCGATCACTGGCTATCTGACGGTGCCGAAGGGCGTGAAGGACGATGTCATCCCGCCGCTCGTGATGATGCCGCATGGCGGGCCTGAAATGCGCGATACAATAGATTTCGATCCGCTAGCCCAGATCCTTGCGGGGAACGGGTATGCCGTGTTCCAGCCAAACTTCAGGGGCTCGTCAGGTTACGGGCTCGGGTTCGCCGACGCGGGCAGGCGCCAGTGGGGCAAAGCCATGCAGCATGATCTCGAAGACGGGTTCGCCCACCTGGTTTCGGCTGGGAAAGCAGACGCTTCCAATGCCTGCATCCTTGGCTATTCCTATGGCGGATATGCTGCACTCGCCGCCGCAACACTGACACCCGACCTCTACAAATGTGTCATTGCCGCATCCGGACCGACAGATCTTCTGGAAATGCTGAAATGGGTGCGGGACGAGGATGGCAGCAGATCTGATGAATATGAATACTGGACCCGTCATATCGGCGATCCACGGCGCGACCGGGACGAACTTGCGTCCGTTTCTCCGGCGCGAATGGCCGAGAACGTTAAGGCACCGGTCCTCATGATCCACGGCCATGAGGACGCGGTCGTTCCGATCGAGCAGTCGTCGCTTATGGTCGAAGCGCTGAGCGAAGCTGGCAAGAGTGTAGAGTTCGTGGAGCTTTTCCGCTCAGGACACTCCCACCGGATGGCCGGGGATCGGCGAAAGGAAATGGAAGCCATCATCGGCTTTCTCGACAGTCACCTCAGCGTTGACCCGAGAATTTGGTCGTTCGCAGAAGACTGAGGCCGATGGTCGCCGGACCGTGCGTTCCAGTAAGTCTTCAGGCAACAAAAAAGCCCGGCTCATGGCCGGGCTTTTTCAATGCTTGTGATCAAACTCTTAGTGGACGCTGACCGGGCGCATTTCGTGCGCACGGGCCGCAGCGAATGCAGCCTCGCGGCCTTCCACAATGGCAAGTTGCTGACCGTCACCATTCGCAAGTACAAAGAGCGACTCGCGATTGTTTATGGTCTGCAGGGCTTCATCGGGAAGATCGTCCAGCTCGTTTTCCGCAATGCGGCGAACGTATACCAGATCCTTCGCGCTGAAGAGCTTTGCAGCTTGATGTTCAAGGTCTGTCGTCATGGCATGCTCCTTCCTTCAAAGACAGGACCACGACACATGAGGGTCCCGGCCAGTCGCCCCGCTTTGCGGCAGCACACTGATGGTGCCGGGTCTTTCCGTGTCATGACTTAAAATGGTGTCCGGTTTTGCCAGCTTCAAGCCGGAAAGTCGGCAAGATGTGGGCATTCGCTCGCCGACAGGGCCCTAGCTGAACAGCTGTTCAGCCTGTTGCCTAGTCGAACTGCTCGATCACGATATCGTCTTCGCTGACACCGATTTCCTTCAGCGCCAGAACGATGTCGTCGATCATGCCATCTGGCCCGCAGACATAGCATTTGCCCTTGCCAGGCTCGATACGCTCATTCAGCAGCGTCTTGTCGATCTTGCCTGTGTGAACGTCGGCTGTGGTCTGGTCGGTTACCGTGAAATAGGTCGTCAGGCCTTTCATCTGCTCGAAGTCTTCGCGGCGGATGATGTCGGCTTCGGTGCTGTTGGAGAAGATCAGCTCACAACCCTCCAGCGTGCCATCGTCTTCGAGGAGCTTGCGCAGGATTGCGATCATCGGTGTGACGCCCGCGCCGCCAGCAATGAACCAGCCCTTGCCTTCATCATTGATCGCGCCCCACGGCTCATCGACGAGAACCTTGTCGCCGGGCTGAAGCTTGGCAATCTGCTCGGTGACGCCGTCATGTTCCGGATAGGATTTGATCGTGAATTCCAGATAGCCATCAGACGGCAGGCTGGTCGGTGTGAACGGACGCTTCTCCTCGCGCCACTCATCCTTGTCGATCGCCATGTCGACCGCTTGGCCGGGCTTGATCGCAAGGCCGCCTGGCTTGTCGAAGCGTAGTTTGAAGACGTCGTGCGTAACAGGCTCTATAGATTGCAGGGTAAGCGCATGGCTCATGTGCTGATCTCCGATTCAATTGCGTGATTGACGGAGAAACGTGAGACGCAATGAGCGCGTTCCTGCGCGTAAAGTCGCAGGCAGCTGACGGCAAAATGCTTCTGCCGCGCCCAATACAAAAACGAGTTGGTAATGACATCCCCAGTACGGGGTGACTTCACATGTTACTGGCAAAAGCCAGACCTGTGAAAAATGGTGGAGCCTAGCGGGATCGAACCGCTGACCTCCTGCATGCCATGCAGGCGCTCTCCCAGCTGAGCTAAGGCCCCGAACCGGTCGGAGACGGGTGAGTTATAGGCTCACACGCCCCCGATCAAGTCTAATTGTCAGGATCACTTCTTGTCGTCATCCTCAGCGTCAGCTGGCTCATCGCCTTCTTCGCTGTCGTCATCGTCATCATCGTCTTCGCCAACGGCGTCGATATCGTCATCGATCTCGATGTCGGCGTCGAGATCGAACTCTTCTTCCTCGTCATCGTCGAGCGGAATGTCTTCATCGTCGTCATCATCATCGTCGAGGTCGTCTTCGGAGAAACCGGATGGCACTTTGCCCGGCGCGGCTTCCTCATCCTCGTCCTCGTCATTGCCTTCAAGAACGACTTCATCGGCTTCGGATCCGAGTTCGCGAGAGGTTTCGTCCTCGTCGTCCTCTTCTTCCTCTTCGTAGTCGTCTTCGTCGTCCTCGGACTCGTCGCCATCATCCTCGTCGGTATCGCGGGCGGCGGCCTTCTTCTTTTTCTTTTTCTTGTTCGTCTCTTCCTCGAGATCGTCCTCTTCGTCGTCGACAGGAACCGCGCTCTTGGCGCGCTTGGCTTTTAGCTTCGCGCTCGTCGTGCGGACTTCGTCATCTTCAGGGTCGAACTCCGCCTTGCACTTCGGGCAGACGGCAGGACGTTTGTTCAGATCGTAGAATTTTGCTTCGCAGCTCGGACAGATCTGCTTTGTGCCAAGATCAGGATCAGCCATTGGTAAGGAACTCCGGGCTCGATTTAATAAGTGCCGGGGCGCTTGCCAGAAACGCCCGCCCCTGTCAAAGCGCTTTTCGCGCTGATCTGCAAAGGAGAAATCATTGGCATGGACTTCGTTCCCGGTCGCGCGTTTCCAGGGTGCAATTCGCGCCCCAGGTGACAAGTCCTGTTCGCACCGCGCGCTGATGCTTGCTGGCATCGCTAAAGGCACCTCTGAGGTCACCGGCCTGCTTGAGGGTGAAGACGTGTTGAACACGGCCCGCGCCATGCAGGCATTGGGCGCTGAAGCAGAGCGTACAGGCCCGCAGAGCTGGCGCATCACAGGTGTCGGTGCCGCTGGACTGCGCTCCCCATCCAGCGCGCTCGACTTTGGAAATTCAGGCACAGGCTCACGCCTCATGATGGGGTTGATGTCAGGTTATGACCTGACTGCAGACCTCATTGGCGACGAAAGCCTCTCCGGCCGCCCCATGGGCCGCGTCATCGATCCACTGAAATTGATGGGCGCAGAATTTCTGCCCGAAGGTCGCAGCCAGCTGCCGCTGACCTTGCAGGGCAAGGCGAATCTAAAAGCCATTTCCTACGCCCCGAAACAGGCCTCCGCGCAGATAAAATCCTGCATACTCCTTGCTGGCCTCAATGCGGACGGCGAAACTGAAGTGACCGAGAAACGCGCCACCCGTGACCATACAGAACGCATGCTGCGCAGCTTTGGCGTTGAGGTTTCCGTCCGCGCTGGCACCGGGACCGAGAACATCGTGTCCATTCGCGGCGGACAGCAGCTTGAAGCCGTCGAGACCAGCATTCCGGGCGATCCCTCATCTGCCGCGTTTCTCATCGCAGGCGCGATCATCTCTCCGGCTGGCGGCGTCGTTGTCGAACACGTCATGTCGAATGAGACACGCGACGGCTTCTTTCAGGCGGCCAGCCGCATGGGCGCCGGTCTTGGCGCCGAACAGATCGGTGATGGAGCAGGCGAACGCCTGGTCGACCTCCAGGCCGCCACGAGCGCCCTCAAGGGCTGCGATATTCCTGAAACGCTCGTCGCATCGATGATTGACGAATTCCCGATCCTCGCCGTGCTCGCAGCTTTTGCAAAAGGCGAGACGCGGGTCACCGGGGCCGACGAATTACGGGTCAAGGAAAGCGACCGGATCAGCGCCATCGTCGCCATGCTGCGCGTCAATGGCGTCGAGGTCGAAGAGCATGAGGATGGCTTCACCGTGATGGGGTGCGACGGCCCACCGCCCGGCGGCGGCCTTGTCGAGACCCGGCACGACCACCGCATCGCGATGAGCGCGCTTGTCATGGGCACAGCGAGCCAGAAACCGGTGTCGATCGACAATGCCGACATGATCGCCACCTCCTACCCGGACTTCATGGACCACATGCGAGAGCTTGGCGCAGACATCCGAACTGCTTGAGGCAGCTATAACCTTCATGGCCGCCGCCTTCCGCAAGAGGACGGCGGTTCTCGTTCATGGCACCAAATGCGCGCAGCCCGCGTTGTGAGGTCACCAGACCACAAGGGAGCCCCCCATGAAGGGAACGATCGAAATCTACCGCGGCAACATTGTCGATGTGGACTGCGAGGTCATCGTAAACGCAGCCAACAGCTCGCTCATGGGCGGCGGCGGTGTCGATGGCGCGATCCACCGGGCCGCAGGTCCAAAGCTGAAAGAGGCCTGCAAGCCGCTCGCCCCGTGCCCGACAGGCGAGGTGCGCGTCACCGAAGGCTTTGACCTCGGCGACCGGCTCGTCTTTCACACGGTCGGTCCCGTCTGGCGCGGCGGCAGCGAGGGCGAAGCAGAATTGCTGAAGGCCTGCTACCTCCATTGCCTTCAGGAACTCATCAAGCGCGAACTGACGACCATCGCTTTCCCGGCCATTTCAACAGGGGCTTATGGCTTCCCTGCCAATGAAGCCGCCGGGATCGCCGTGCACGCCTGCCGCGAGTTCGCTGCCGACCACGACGTGAAAATCAGCCTCACCGCCTTCGACGAGCCGAATGCCACCGCAATCCAAGGCGCCCTCGATCAGCCCTGACTGCACCTCTCCACTCAGGAGAAAAGGATCATTGCGATTCCCCCAATGGGTGGTGGACAAAACTTTAGCTTGAATGAAGATAGCCGCTGGGGACTGTGGGGGCTTACGATGACGCTGGTTTACATTCTCGGGTTGGTTGTCCTGGAAGGGTTTCTGCTCTTCCAGCTCATGCGGCTGGCACACGTCCGGTCGAATTCTACAGTACCCACAATTTTTTTGCAGACCATTCAGTCCGGATTGTCGCTTGTCTTTCTGACTATGAAGGCCTTCCTTCTGTTCGGAACGGTGCATGCCGACTTCCTTCTCGGTGCAGCGATCGTTCTGACCGTGTCGCTTGTCGCCGGGCTTGGCCTGCAGGTTCTTCTTCAGGTCATGAGCGCAGACAAAAACCGGCGCGCCAACATGCTCCTCTCTCTGTCAAATATGGCAGCTCACAGCCGGACCAATGTGTTGGTTCTCCTGCTACCTGCAGCAATCAATGCCGGCATACTTCTTTGGGCCTATTTCCATGTCCGTCCTAACGGCGTGATCGAAGCGGATCGCATCGATTTCGGCATGTTTATTTATTTCACTCTAGGTGCGGGGGCGGGAATTCTTCTGGCCGCGCGCGATGTAACCCGATTGGCTCTAGACCGAACGATCGGGCCCGTGGCTAGAAACATCGTGGCGATCGGTTCGCTGGTGGCCTGGGGGGCACAGGCCTGGCGTGCCTCGTATCCCCTGATCACATTTTCGCCGCCTGTGATCTGGGGCGTTGAGATCACACTACCTCACGTCATTGCCGTCGTAGCAGCGCTGTACGCCTTGGTTGTGATGATCCCCGTGATTGTTGGCGCCCGTCTATACGAAGAGGAGCGCGCCAATGTTCACCAAAACGCCGATACACTCCTTGAAAGGGCGGGACTCCTCGGAGAGGTCAAACTGGCGCCTGCTCTGCTGAAGACGTACCGGGACCAGATCGCCCGCGAGATCGAAGACTTGATGATCGGTCTTTTCAAGAAGGATCGCCTGCAGGAGATCATGGCATTCTGGCGCTGGGCGCCTCTGCCAGCTTTCGCGATCACGACAATCCGCGGCAAAGAGTATTTGAAGCTTGTCGAGCACTGGCGCTCGGTACAACTCGCTCAGGAAGTCGACCGCCATATAATCCGCGACGTAATAGAACGCCGGTGGTTCGAGGAGTTGATCGGCGTTGAAAAGCAGGTGCCTTACCTAAAACAGATCGGCGGCCTCGCAACGACCGTCCGCAAGGAAATGCCCAAGTGGAATTACCGCACGCGCACGTTCGATGAGCTTGTCGTGGTTCGCGAGGAGCTTGCGGGGGACGACATCCAAAATGCCAGCGGCATCGCGCGCCTTGCCAAAGCAAACATTTCGCAACTGTACCGCAAGTCGAATGGTCGGTCTGTTCTGACGGCTGGATACATGGCCGTCCTGACCATCCTTCTTCCATTCGTGCTCTCACTCTATGAGGAAGATCTAAAGGACATCCGCCCCGGCCTCCTTGAGCAGATCCCAGAGACATTGGGCGGCCGCTAGCCGGTCAGTTCCTCGATCGTCTTGAGGTGCGGGGTGACATCAAGGCCCTGCGCTTTTAGCCAGGCGTCGTTGTAGTACGTATCAAGATACCGCTCACCGCCATCGCAGATCAGCGTTGCGACGCTGCCTTCGTGGCCTGCCTCACGCATTTCAGCCATGAGATGGAGCGCGGTCCAGACATTGGTCCCGGTAGACCCCCCGCATTTGCGCCCAAGAACGCCTTCAAGCCAGTGGATCGTCGCGATCGAGGCCGCATCCGGCACCTGCATCATCCGGTCGATGACCCGCGGCTGGAACGAGGCTTCCACACGCGGACGCCCGATCCCCTCAATGCGGGATCGCGTCTTGAGTTTCAGGTCGCGGTCGCCAGTGATGTAATGATCATAGAAGACAGAGTTTTCGGGGTCGGCGACGCAAAGCTGCGTCTTGCTGGAAAGATCCCCGCGATATCGGATGAACCGGCCAATGGTCGCCGATGTGCCGCCCGTGCCGGCGCTCATCACAACCCAGTCGGGAATGGCGTGCTCTTCAAGGGCAAGCTGCGCGAAGAGGCTCTCAGCGATATTATTGTTGCCGCGCCAGTCTGTCGCCCGTTCGGCAAAGGTGAACTGGTCCATATAGTAGCCGCCGCTTTCGCGCGCGATCCGCTCGGCTTCGTCATAGATTTGCGGGGCCGGGACAGACCGGGTCTCGGCGCCGTAGAAATTGATCTGGTCAATCTTTTTCTGCGCGGTCCCCTCTGGCACGACCGCAATGAAACGGAGACCCAGAAGTTTGGCGAAATAGGCTTCGGAAACGGCCGTCGAGCCAGATGAGCTTTCGACGACCACGGTCTCTGGCCCGATCGCGCCATTGCAGATCCCGTAAAGATAGAGCGAGCGCGCAAGCCTGTGCTTCAGACTGCCGGACGGGTGGCTGGACTCGTCTTTTAGGTAAAGGACCTGCCCCGGAAAGGCGGGCAGGTCGACACGGATCAGATGTGTGTCCGATGATCGATTGAAGTCAGCGTTCAGCCGCCGGACCGCTTCACAGACCCATTGGCGTTCAGCACATAGATCCTGCATGCCTGTTTCCCCCGTCGGAGTGGTTAGTAGCGGCTCAAATGGCAGGTGCAGTCGCAGCTTGGCAAGGCTGGTTGACGCCTTGATCGACATGACGCATCTGTCCGCGCCATGATTATTGCTATCGACGGTACGCTCGCCTCCGGAAAAGGCACGATCGCCAGGCGCCTGTCTGAGCTGTTTGGCCTGCCTCACATGGATACAGGCCGCCTCTACCGCGCGACCGGTGTCGCCGCCCTCAATGCAGATGCCGACCTGACGGACGCAGACGCTGTTGCCACCATTGCGTCCAAGCTGGACCCAGCCGCGTTCACTGAAGGTGAGCTGCGCACCGCCGAGGCCGGCCTTGCCGCGTCTAAAGTCGCCGCCCTGCCCGCCGTGCGCGCTGCCCTGCTGGAGCTGCAGCGCAAGTTCGCGAACCAGACCGGCGGCGCAATCCTCGATGGCCGCGATATCGGCACCGTCGTCTGCCCTGGCGCCGACGTGAAGCTCTGGGTCGATGCCAGCGTCGAGGTCCGCGCCCAGCGCCGCCACGCAGAGCTGAAAGCGGCTGGCGACACCATCACTCTGACTGAGCTCACCGCCCAGCTTCGTGAGCGCGATGAGCGCGATCGCACCCGCAAGGATGCGCCCATGATCGCCGCCGCAGACGCGATCTTGATAGATACGTCCGATCTGAGTATAGACGCGGCTGTGGACAAGGCACGGGCCGCCGTTGAAACGGCAACCGCCCGCTCCGACTAGCAGGTTCTGACGCGTTTCGCGTCAAATCCAAAAACCTGCGTCAGCCTCGTTCTCGATCCTGATCCTTCGTCAACGCCAGCAATCCCGCTTGCGCGTCGTAAACCCGTACGGGTCAGTTCTGGAGTAACTATGTCAACTGAAACAATGAATCCGAGCACCGACGACTTCGCCTCTATGTTCGAAGACTCGGCGGCTGCTTCTACCCTGCAGGAAGGCCGCGTGGTCCCTGCAACGGTCGTTGCCATTACCGGCGACAACCTGATCCTCGATGTCGGCCTGAAAGTCGAAGGCCGCGTCGCCCTGAAAGAATTCATGCTCGAAGACGAGCAGCCAAAGCCGGGCGACATTGTCGAGGTCTTCCTCGAGCGCATCGAAAACCTGATGGGCGAAGCCGTTCTTTCGCGCGATAAAGCCCGCCGCGAAGAGAGCTGGATCAAGCTCGAAGACAGCTACAACAAGGAAGAGCCTGTGAAGGGCGCGATTTCCGGCCGTGTCAAAGGCGGTTTCACCGTCGACCTCGGCGGCGTCAACGCCTTCCTTCCTGGCTCTCAAGTGGACATCCGTCCGGTCCGCGACGTCGGCCCGCTCATGGGCGAAGTCCAGCCGTTCGCGATCCTCAAGCTCGACCGTTCGCGTGGCAACATCGTTGTGTCGCGTCGTGCGATCCTCGAAGAGAGCCGTGCCGAACAGCGCGCTGAAATCGTCGAAGCGATGAATGAAGGCGATGTCCGCGACGGCGTCGTCAAGAACATCACCGACTACGGTGCGTTCGTCGATCTCGGCGGCATCGATGGCCTGCTGCACGTCACCGACATGAGCTGGAAGCGGATCAACCACCCAAGCCAGGTCGTCAATGTTGGCGACACGGTGAAAGTCCAGATCATCAAGGTGAACGAAGAAACCCAGCGGATCTCGCTTGGCATGAAGCAGCTCGAAGCCGATCCATGGGAAGGCATCGAAAGCAAGTACCTCATCGGCACGCGTCTTCCAGGCGTTGTCACGAACATCACCGATTATGGTGCATTCGTTGAGCTTGAGGATGGCGTCGAAGGCCTGATCCACGTCTCCGAGATGAGCTGGACCAAGAAGAACGTTCATCCTGGCAAGATCGTCTCGACCTCTCAGGAAGTCGTTGTCGAAGTGCTGGATGTGGATTCCGAAAAGCGCCGCATCTCGCTCGGCCTCAAGCAGACCCAGGACAATCCATGGTCGGCTTTCCTTGGCGAGCATCCTGCCGGCACCGAAGTCGAGGGCGAAGTCCGCGGCATTACGGAGTTCGGTCTGTTCATCGGTCTTGGACCGGAACTCGACGGCATGGTCCACATCAACGACATTTCGTGGGATGTGCCAGGCGAGCAGGCGATTGCCAACTTCAACAAGGGCGACGTTGTCCGCGCGAAAGTGCTCGACGTTGATACCGACAAGGAGCGTATCTCGCTCGGCATCAAACAGCTTTCGGGCGATCCGATGACCGACATGGATGTGCGCCGCGGCGACACGGTCACCTGTACGGTTTCCGAGGTCACCTCCGGTGGCATCGAGGTTCAGTTCGGCGATCCGGCCATGACGGCCTTTGTCCGCCGCTCCGACCTGTCCCGCGACCGTTCCGAGCAACGCCCAGAGCGTTTCTCTGTCGGCGACAAGATCGACGCCAAGATCACCCAGATGGACAAGGCTTCGCGCCGCGTCTCCGTCTCGATCAAGGCGCTCGAAATCTCCGAGGAGCAGGAAGCCGTCAAGCAGTATGGCTCCGCAGACAGCGGCGCATCGCTCGGCGACATCCTCGGGGCAGCCCTTGCCTCTGGCGACGAGAAGGAGACCAGCAACAAGGTCACCGAGACGCCGGATGAAGTTGAAACCAAGTCGGATGAAGCCGGCGAGGACGACGACAAGGCCTGATAACTGGTCGAAATACGGGTTATTCCTGCCTTTTAGGAAGAATCCTGACATTGTTTGGGGCGGAGCCACTGGCTTCCGCCCCAAATTTCATTTACATTCAAAGTCATGCTCAGGTCAGAACTGATTGCCCGTCTGGCAGAAGAATATTCGCATCTCAGACACGATGATCTGGAGAAGATCGTCGCGGTAATCCTTGATGAGATTGCCGAGGCGCTCGCCGAAGGTAATCGTGTGGAGCTGCGGGGCTTCGGTGCCTTTTCGGTCCGGGAGCGCTCACCGCGCATCGGACGCAACCCGCGTACGGGCGAGAAGGTCGAGGTCAAGGCCAAGCGCGTCCCCTTCTTCCGTCCCGGCAAGGAATTGCGCGCGCGTGTAAATGGCGGAGACGATCCCGAAGCCCGCTAGTCTCAAGCGGTCGGTCGGCTATCATTCCTTCACAATTGGTTGACGCTAGGTCCAAAGCTGGGGATATCCAGTTTTGCCGTAGGGGCGGCATGCTCAGGGAGACATTTCAATGTTCAAGGAATTCAAAGAGTTCGCAATGAAAGGAAACCTGGTCGATCTGGCCGTTGGTTTCATTCTTGGCGGTGCGTTCTCGACAATCGTGAAGTCGCTTGTGAACGACATCATCATGCCGCCGCTCGGCCTGATCCTCGGCGGTGTCGACTTCGCTGATCTTCACTATCCACTGGATGGCGGCACGTATGAGTCGCTCGAAGCCGCAAACGAAGCTGGCGCGCCGGTCATCGCGTACGGCCTCTTCATCAACAATGTGATCTCCTTTGTGATCATGGCGCTCGCCCTGTTCTTTGTCGTGAAGGGCATCAACAACATGAAGCGCAAGCAGGAAGAAGCCCCGGCAGAAGTGCCGCCGCCGCCACGCCAGGAAGTTCTGCTGGAAGAGATCCGCAACCTGCTCGCCAAGCAGCAAGCCTAGACAGGCGTACACCAAAGACTGAACGCATCAGGGCGGTCCCATACGGGGCCGCCCTTTTCATTTGTGCCGAAAGAGTAAGAATTTCGCGCCCTACCAGCAGGCGCATCACCGCGGCTTGACCGCGGTGCCCATCTCCCTCGGATGAAGCTTTACGCTGACTTTTCCGGAGATGGACCCCGCGATCAAGTCGCGGGGAAACGCCGCAAACGCATTCACAGAACTAGTACTCGTAAATCTCCCAGCCCGTCATCTCGATCGTGTAGGCCGCATCGGCCAGACTTGAGTTCTGGCGTTTGGTGCGCAACGTGCCCTCGATCCAGACTGCCTGGGAAAGGTCGCGCAGCTTGATCTTGTCAGCCGTCTCGACGAACACCGTCTGGTTTGGCGGCGGAGGCGGCGCGTGCAGGCAGGCGCCGTAATATGGCACCAGCAGGAATTCGGAAATCTCGGCCTCGGAGCCATAATCGAACGGAACGGTATACCCGGGCAGGCGCACCTTCATGCCATCCATACCCTCGACGACATTGAATGTCCCGATCTGGATCGCCTGATCTGCCGCCGACCCTTCAGCGATGCCGCCGCCTGAATAAAGCCGGGCCATCTGGGCCTGGTACATCTCGGCGACGCGCTCTTCCTCGCCTTCCGGCATCAGCTCTTCCCAGCCGATTTCCGTGATGCCGCGTTCGGCAAGTTCTGCGTCGCGCGCTGCCTGGGCCGCAAGGGAATTGTCTTCAGGTTCAGGAACACGGTCACCGATTTCAGGTTCGCTGGAATTATCCGGCGCAGGCGCCTCTTCCATTTCAGCAGGTGCGGACTGATCGGGCTGAGCCGCCTCGCTCGTCTCGCCGCTGCATGCAGCAAGGACAAGAACGCTGACGGCCGTCATCAATGGATGGATCTGTTTCATACCTTCTGAAATAGCGCACAGGGCGGGCCGCTTCCACAAGCAACTTCACGCTGATCTGCCGTCTCCCTTTTAGAGCTTCACCGTCAGACCATCAGCCAGCGACCGGCGGAGCGCCATGACCGCCGGGATCGTCCCGATCAGCGTCGCGGCCCCGAAGACTGCAAGCACGGTCCAGCCATCAATGGCCGATATTCCAAGCCCGCCAATACCAATCCCGTAAGTCGAATTGAGCATCGGCCCGGCGATCAAAAGCCCGAGCTGCACCAGCAGGACGCCCGCAATTGCGCCTGACAGCCCCAGAAGGCTCGCCTCGGCCACCATCAGGAAAAATATGTGGCCAGGCCGCGCGCCTGTCGCCCGCAGGATCGCCATTTCACGGCGTCTCTCATTCAGGCTGGTAAGAATACTGGTCAGAACGGACACCAGCCCGACCGCGATAACAAAGATCGACACAGCGATCAGCGCCCGTTCGACAATACCGGTCACCTGCCAGAGCTCGCCGAGGGCCATGCCCGGGATGATCGCAAGCAGCGGTTCGCCGGCTTGCGTGTTCAGCGCCCGCTGGGTCCGCAATATGGTGCCGCGCTGCTCGAGGCCGACAAAGACCGCCGTGATCGACTTCGGTGTCAGGTCAAAGCCGCGGATCATGTCATCGCTGATCGTGTCGGCAAACGGGCTTCGCGTCCCGCTTTCCCAGCCGACATGGATTGCCGTCACGCCTTCCAGTGGGATGTGGATCGACCGGTCGACCGGCGTGCCCGTGGCGGCCATCACACCCGTCACAATGAAGGGCCGGTCCTCATGGTCGGTCAGCCCCCCAGCCCCGAGGCCATGGGTCAGCACAATTTCGCTGCCAAGCCCGTAGCCAAGCTCGCCCGCAACATCTGCGCCGATCACCGCCTCATAGATGTCGCCAAAGGCCTCGCCCTCGGCAAGCCGCAGCGGCGTGCCATTTCCATGTCGGTAGTGCTCAAAATAGGACCCGTTGGTCCCGACGACGCGAAAGCCCCGATGGCTATCGCCCAGCGATATCGGCACCGTCCAGGCAATGTCGTCGCGCTCTGCGATCGACTGATAGGTGTCCCAGCTGATCTCCGCCGTCGCACTGCCCAGCCGGAAGACCGAGTAAAGCAGCAGATTGATCTGCCCGGTAGGCGCGCCAACGATAAGGTCTGTGCCAGAAATCGTATTGTCGAAGCCTTCGCGTGCCCCGTTTCTCACCTTGTCGACGCCAAGAAACAGCGCGACCGAAAGCGCGACAGCCAGCACCGTCAGCAGGGCAGAGCCACGCCGGTTCATCAGGCTGCGCCAGGCAAGACCCAATATGGATAACCCCATCAGATGCCCCCTTTCGCACGGTTGATTTCCGAGAGGTCAACGCTCCGGTCAAAATGATCTGCAAGCGAGGCATCATGGCTGACAAAAAGAAGCGCCGATCCGGTACGGGCCGCTTCGTCGTTCAGGAGTTCGATAAACCTGTCGCGGGCATCTGCATCGAGGGCTGATGTCGGCTCATCGGCGACGATGAGATCAGGTCCACCGATCAGCGCCCGTGCCACGGCGACCCGCTGCTGCTGACCAACCGACAGCTCCGTCACGGGGCGGCTCAGCAACCGGTCACCGCTGAGGCCAAGCCGCGCCAGCAGACGCTCTGCTTCAGCCGCGACGCCTCCCTCCCCGCCTGCCGCGTTCCGGCGCGCAGCAGAGAAACGACACGGCAAGGTCACGTTCTGAACCAGCGACAGATACGGCACCAGATTGAACATCTGGAAGATCACGCCCAGCCTGTCGGCACGCAGCGCGTCGCGCTTTGGCCCGCTAAGGCTGGCCATGTCATGGCCAAGCACCCTCAGCTTGCCCGACTGCGGCTCAAGCACGCCGGCGATAAGACCAAGCAGCGTCGACTTGCCCGATCCGCTTGGCCCACGCAGGAAGACGCGCTCTCCAGCTGCCAGACCGAATTGCGGAATGTCCAGAAGCGTCGGCCCGGCCTGTTCCCAGGCAAAACGAAGCTCACCTATGTCGATGACAGATGTGTCGGTCACGATTGGGCTAGTCGATCCTGAGTTCCGGGCTTGAAGGGGTCAGTTCTGCCGACCTCTGCTGTGTATCCGAAACATAGACCGCTTCAATCTCTGACAAGGCCGGATACATGCCGAACCCGCCGAAACGGACACCTTGAAGCGCATCGGCATTCCGGCAGACGAAAGAATAATCCATCTGAAGCTCGCCATGTCCTGAGGCGATCCGCGTCGCCATCGATTTGGACGAGATATCGCAGCTGACCCCACCGCTGAAGGAGATCAGATTGGCATTATTGGTAAGGTCGTTCCTGACCGCCTCGATCGCCGCGCGGTCCTCCTCGGTCTGAGGGTCCTCAGTCAGGCCAAACGCCGACAGCGGCGCCTCCAGCGAAACGCCGATCATACCGTTCTGAGCTGTGACGACGAGCGTGCCATGACCGTGCACATGGCTGTCGAGCCGCGCGCTTGGCGGCGGCGCTTCGGGGGTCGGTGTCTGCACCTCGGTTACCGTCTCTGCCGGCTCATCGGGCGAGGGCTCGGTTCCGGCTTCGGGCATCGCCTCTTGCGGCGGGATCAGTGTCTCATCCGCCGGGGGCTCCGACACGTCGACTTCGTCAGTATCTACTTCGCCGCAAGCGGCGAGGAACGCGGCGGAGGCCAGCGCCAGAATTAATTCACTGCGATATTTCATGGGAGTCCCCTTTCAAGCGGTGCCATCGGCATGTATTGGCTCGCAATCTTCAAATGAGATACTATAACGTCTCAATCAGCAATCGCGCTTTAATGCAATGCCTGCCCAGATACGGGCAGACCAGTCGCCAGGCAGTCAACTCCCATGTGGTCATCCCTGCAAGCTCCGCTCTTCTTTGGCGTGATCGCGGCATTCGTCACCACGGTGGGGCTGGTGATCGTCGCCCAGCGTGCCCCATGGAGCGAGCGCAACGCCTCCATGTTCGGTCTCGCGGCCGCAGGCATGCTCGCAACGATGGCCTTCCTGCACATGATCCCGGAAGCGTTCCACCTCTCGGAACAAGCGCCGATCTGGCTCGCGACAGGCTTTTTTGGCGGGCTTCTCCTGCACAATGTGGTCTCCCTGCTTTTCCCGGAACATCCCGGCAAGACGCCTGTCTACCTCGCCCTGACGCCGCTTATCGCCATCGCCTTTCACTCATTTCTCGACGGCGTCATCTATTCGGTGACCTTCGCGACCAGCTTCGCATCGGGCGTCTACGCCTCGTTCGGCCTCATCCTCCATGAGTTTCCAGAAGGCGTTATCGCCTTCGCCATCCTGAAGCGCGCCGGGGTCAGCAATATGAAGGCGTTCTGGTTTGCCTTCCTCGCCGCCGCGGCCACCACGCCCGCAGGTGTGATCGTCTCTGCGCCCGTCATGTTCTCGCTGGAGCAGGAAACGCTCGGCGCCCTCTTCGCCATGTCAGCCGGCCTGCTCCTCTTCGTCGCAACCGGACCTCTGATGGCCCCCTTGAAAGAGATGAAACCAGCCCGCGGACTTGGCGCTGTCGCCGCTGGTATCGGTGCTGCGATGCTTCTGATCCTGATGCCGGTCCATGGCGGTCACGATCATGATCACGGCACTGGCGAGAATGAAGATCATGGCGACGCAACGACGCTAACCGGTTTTGCCCTCACCCCGCTCGCCTTGCGCGGCCCTTCCCGGACAAGCGCTCTAGAAACACCGCCCAGACACCGTCCAGACACCGTCCAGACACCGCCATAAAACCACATCGGCACCGCTTTTGCAGAGGTTACCGAAAGGTTACCAAGGGCGGATGAATGCGGGAAAAATTCGGTAGATACGCCAGCGCAATCATCGTATCGCTCGTCTCGCTGTATTGCGGCTCCAGCCGCTACGCCTATGCCGAGCCAGCAACAACTTCCGCCTGCGGCCTGAACGATGTTTTCGTGTGGCAGCTACAGCTTGATGCGCCCGAAGAAGAGGAAACCCCGGCCTATGTCCGGCAGGTGACCGAAGACTTCATCGCGCGCTGCCCGAACCGCCCCGAAATACCAGCCGCTCACCAGATTGCCGGACTTGCAGCAGGCTGGTCCGGGCTTCCAGACGTTGCTGTCCAACACTTTCGCAGCGCCGGCCCAATGCGCGAAACAGACGCGCTCTTCATGGCCGCGGCGGCAGAATTTCATACCGGAAACGCCAAAACCGCCTGGACCTTGCGCGACCGCGCCATTGATCTCTGGACAGACAGGCTCGAGCGCCGCGGCGCAGATGTCAAAACACGTGCCACACGCGGTGGGAAAGTCCATGCGATACGCTTTGCAAAACAGGCAGATGGCACAGGGATAACCCACGTCTGGCTCGCCCAGCCAAAGGGCGCTGGCTGGCCTGCCGCCCTCAGCCTGCAATCAAGCCGGCAACTCAATGCGCTCCACAGGCTGACAGCAGGCGAAGATGCGGGACCTGTCTCGAATATCCGCCTCTATCGCTGCCAGTCCCGGCGGCTCATGGCGCGCAGTGAAGATGTCTTCACCGAAGACGAACTCGAAGAGCTCGCGCACCAGTCGCTGACCGCCTATCTGGCCGACCCCGACAAAGAGGCGGGCGAAGACTTTGCTGTCTGTCTTTTTGCCAAAGACATGCTCGCAGAGCCCCAACCTGCCGCTCCGCTCTTGACGCAGTAGCGGCGGAAACGCCAGCTAGTATCCACGTTCAACCAAGCCGGTAAGTCCTCATGCCCAGCGCCATCCGGATACCGCTTTTGCTTGCTGGCGTCCTTCTGATCTGCGCGCCGCTGGTCGTCTATGCGCTCGACTCGCTCATTGGTCTCGGACGCCTCGATCCGCTGACACTTTCCACATTGATCGGAACTCTTGGCGCAGGCCTCCTGGGCTTCAGCCAGGGCGACAACTGGGCGAAATTCTTCCTCGCCCTGATCGCGGGACTCGCCCTTACTGCCCTGCAGGTCTACGGCATCGCCTTCCTCGTCCTTCAGACAAGCGGCGTCTGACTTATTGTGGCTTAACCGCGTAAACGGCGAGGTTCTTGCCGAAGAAATACCCTGCCAAGAAATCCAGCGTTCGTGAGAAAGGAAAGATCAACCGATCATAGATCGTGATCGACTTGCCGGTAACATCGCCTGACCCATTGTCGAACAGCTTGAAAGCCATCGTGGCAAAGACGCCAAGGCTGTCGGCAAACCGCACGCGCGTTACATCAAAGCCAGCCTGTTCCAGTTTGGAGACCAGTTCCTCGCGGCCATAGCGGCGCCAGTGGCCGACATTCCGGTCCATGTTTGAATAGAGAAAATCGAAGGCCGGGACATAGACAGCCAAGCGCCCACCTGGCCGGATCATGCGGTGCAGCTCACGCATGGCCGCTTCATCATCTTCGATATGTTCGAGTACGTTCAGCGTGAACGCGTAATCGATCGATCCATCTTCGATTTCATCAGTGTCTCGCGCAACATTAAAGCCATCGCTTTGAAGCCGGGTATTCAGACGGTCGTCGGGCTCAAGGCAAGTCAGCACGGCCGCCTTATCGGCAAGCGGCCGCGAAAAGGACCCAATGCCCGCACCGAAGTCCAGGACATGATCACC
The DNA here is from genome assembly GCF_000376805.1 of Henriciella marina DSM 19595. Lineage (NCBI taxonomy): Bacteria > Pseudomonadati > Pseudomonadota > Alphaproteobacteria > Hyphomonadales > Hyphomonadaceae > Henriciella > Henriciella marina. Next base: position 2,200,281 of record NZ_AQXT01000002.1, read on the forward strand.
CGGCTCCATTTGCTGGGCGACGAATTCGCTGAGGGAGCGATTGTAATTCTTCGCATTGGCCAGCACGTCGAGCTCTTCAACACCCGTATATGGCATCTCAGTCGTCCCCCCCTGAAAACGGGCCGAGCGACCGCCATAAGCCGATTTACGGAAGGCGATATAGCTGTAGCCAAAATAGGAGATCCACATCGAGATGCCGCTCGCGATGGCGACCGCGACAGCGGGAATGACGTGGATCGAACTCATCACCAGAGCCGCGTAGATAAGGTAATTTGCAAGTGCGGCGGCAGCAGCCACCATTGCATAACGCACGCCTTCGCTGGCCTGGCTTGTCCGGCTCGGCGTGAAGGTAAAGGTCCGGTTCAGACGCCACGTTACCAGGGTAGCAATCACCATGGAGAAGACGCGGGAACTGAACGGGTCCAGCCCGGAATGGATGAGACCCGTCACAACGCCTGCATCGACAACGAAGCCAATGCCACCAACAATGCCGAAGCGGAAAACTCGCTGCGCCTGAGCGGTACCGAGCATCATTTCCAGTCTCCGGCCGGATAGGACAGGAAGACGGAGCGTTTCGCCTCTACTCTTGCGCGCGCGAGGCTGTCGAGGATGAGTCCGCAAACCGCCGTCACGGTCGCTATGATAACAAGCCCCATGGAGAGAATGACTGTCGGAAAGCGCGGGACAAGCCCTGTTTCAAGATAGGTCAGGGCGATCGGAGCCGAGAGGCAAAGCGCCAAAAATGTAAGTGCGAGGCCAATTGCCCCGAAGAAAGCGGCAGGGCGCGTTTCCTTGGCCAGCATCATGAACATCGCAAGAATCCGGAAACCGTCGCGGAAGGTTCTGAGCTTTGACGAGGAATCCTCCGGGCGCACCCCATAAGGGGTTGGGCGCTCGAGCGTCGGAATACCGATCTGGCAGGAATGGACCGACATTTCGGTCTCGATCTCGAACCCGGCAGAGATCGCAGGAAACGACTTTACGAAACGGCGCGAAAAGACCCGGTATCCTGAAAAGATGTCGCTGAACTGGCGCCCGAACATGTGATTGAAGAGCGAGTTGAAAATGCGGTTCCCAAAAGCATGTCCGCCCCGTCCGGCGTCTTTGGTCACATTTGTCCGAGTGCCAACGACCATGTCGACATGGTTCTTCTGCATCAGCTCAATGAGCGTCGGCGCCAGCGAGGCATCATAGGTGCCGTCACCATCCGCCATGACATAGATGTCCGCCTCGATGTCGGCGAAGATGCGGCGGACCACATGGCCTTTGCCCTGTCGGGTCTCAGTGCGAACGATGGCGCCCGCCTCACCTGCGATCTGCGCGGTGCCATCACTGGAGTTGTTATCGAAAACATAGATATCGGCGCCCGGCAGGGCTGCGCGGAAATCTGCGATAACGGCGGCAATGGTCGCGGCTTCGTTGTAGCAGGGCAGCGTAACAGCAATGCGCGCCTCTGCCGGGTCCGCCAACGGGCGGGGATCGAACGTTTCAACAGCCGCGCGCTTCATCGCGTCACCTTTCTGTAACCACATTCAGCGCTTATCAGGGGCTGGTGAACAGCTGGTTACGCCAGCCAGGCTTTCAGACGGGTGGGCTATGCAGACCGAAGGACCTTCGCGGGAAGCACCGCTCTGGCCGCTGATCGCGTTTGGCGCGGTCGCGATCGGCATTATCGCCCTTCAGGCGGGACCAGCGCTCGGCGGTGACCTGCGCGGCAATGATGACATGATGCGGATGCAGCAGGTTCGCGATTTGCTGACCGGAGACCGCGGCTGGTACGATGTCAGCCAGCGTCGCCTGCTGACGCCGGAAGGCGGGGCCATGCATTGGTCGCGGCTGCCCGACCTCTTCATCGGCGGCATCGTCTTTCTGCTCCAGCCGCTGATGGGCACGCGCATGGCTGAAGGCGTTGCTGCAACGCTTTGGCCCTTGGGGCAGTTTGCCTGGGTCCTTGCTGCGGCAGCGCTCTGCCTGCGGCGGCTTGGTGCGAGCCTCAGTGGGCAGCTGGCCGGTCTGTTCTTTCTTTCGATCTCATTTGCACTGTTCAATCTCCTGCCAGGGCGTATTGACCATCACGGACTTGGACTGGCGCTGACCCTCACAGGGTTTGCCGCTCTCCTGTCACCAGATCGAACCCGGCGGTCAGCAGTCATAGCTGGGCTTTGTGTCCCGCTCATGCTGAGCGTTGCCATCGAAAACCTGCCGGCGGCAGGGCTGCTCCTTGCAGGGTTCGGGCTGGCATGGATCGTCCGGGGGATCGAGGAAACCGGACGGATCCGTCTCTTTGGATCAACCCTGGTGATCGCAGCCCTGCTTTCCTATGTGCTGGATGCGCCGGGTGCGGGCGGTGTCAGGACGGTTTGCGACGCTTATGGCCAGTCGCATTTTGTCGCCCTTCTGGTTGCCGGCGCTGGCATGTTTACAATCGCGACATTCATGCCGGGCGCCTACCCCTGGCAAAACCGGTTGCTGGTCATGGCGATTGCCGGCGCAGCCGCGCTGATCACATTTCTCGTGGTAAATCCGGCCTGCCTTGGTGATCCTTATAGCGGCATCATGGAAGATGTGCGGTCTGGCTGGCTCTCCGGGGTGGGCGAGGCTCGCAACGCGTCGGCGGTGTTTTCTGACAGTTTCAGCTCAGGTCTTTTCTATTACGGCTTTGGCGTGGCGGGCATTGCGGCAGCGGTATACGCACTTGTGAGGGCGCCCTCGGGCCTGACGCTGGCCCGCGCCTTTCTTATTGGTTTCTGCGTTCTCGGCTTTGCGCTGTCGCTCTGGCAGCTTCGCGCAGCGATGCTGTCGCACGCCTTCGCGGCGATTGCAGGCGGCCTTGTGACAGGTATGGCGTTCGGCCACTGGCGAGCCCGGCGCGGGGGGCAGGCAGCGCTCATCCTGCTGCTCGTCGCAGTCTTTGCCTCACCGGCCGGATGGCGTCTGCCGGGCGTTCTCCTGCCTGATGAGGACACCTCAGCGAAAGAGGAAGACATCGACTGCACCTCCTCGGGCGCGCTTGCCCAGATAGCCGCAGCGCCCAGCATGGTTGTGTTCACGCCCATCGATCTTGGTGCGCCGCTTATCTTTCACACGCCGCATTATGCGACAGCGGCGCCCTATCATCGCAACCCGAAAGCGCTGAGCCGGGCGCTGAACATCTATACCGGCCCGGTGTCGGTGGCGCGTGAGAAGATGTCCCGGACGGGCGCGACCCATCTCCTCTACTGCCCCGGCCTCAACGAGATGGAAGCCTATGCCAAACGCGCTCCGGAGAGTTTTGCGGCAGCACTGGAACGCGGTGACATTCCGGCGTGGCTGGTGCCCATGACGCCGGCAGAAGCGCGCGTCGGAGATCCTGTTCTCTACACCATCGCCTTCGACCGCAATTGACGCGCGCGCGCCTTTGCGGCAACGGAGGGCATGTCAAAACTGGATACCCCCGAACACGTTGTGGACGCGCTGGAGCGGCTTTACTTAACCGCCGTCGAGACGCTGACCGCTAGCCTGGACGCCTACCTCACGGATGGCACACCGCCCGCACCTGAGCTTCGTGCCAGCCGCGCCTTCTGTTACCCTGCCCTCATCATTCGCTACGACCCTGAAGGTCCGCCGCCGCCGATCTCTCGTGCGTTCGGCAAGATGTCAGAGGCCGGCACCTATATCGCGACCATCACACGACCTGATTATTTCAGGCCCTATCTGATCGAACAGCTGACCCCACTGATGCGCGACTATCCGGTCGAGGTAGAGGTCAAGCCATCCGGGTCGGAAATCCCTTACGCCTATGTCTGGGACAAGGCAGAGTCCGGTGGCCTGGACGAGGTCAGCCCGGCAGAGCTGGCGCGCTGGTTTCCCTCGCCTGCACTAAGCTCGATCGGCGACGAGGTCGCTGACGGCCAGTTCTACTCACCCGGCGATACACGCCCGCTCGCGCTCTTCGACGGCCCGCGGACCGACTTTTCCCTGAAACGGTTGCAGCATTATTCAGGCACGCCAGTCGAGGACATGCAGCGCTATGTGCTGTTCACCAACTATCACCGCTATGTCGATGCTTTCTGCGACTGGGCGCTTGAGAAGCTGGCAGAAGGGTCCCGCTATACGGGCCTCTCGGTTGCTGGCGGCCTCAAGATCGATGCCAATACGCCGGATGCAAAATCAGCGATCGACGCCGCGCCATGGCGCCGCTTCCAGATGCCAGCCTATCACCTGATGGCCGATGACCGGACCGGGATCACGCTGGTGAATATCGGTGTGGGGCCTTCGAACGCGAAGACGATTACCGATCATCTGGCGGTCCTTCGGCCTGAATGCTGGTTGATGGTGGGTCATTGCGGCGGGCTGCGTCACAGTCAGCAAATCGGCGACTATGTGCTCGCCCACGCCTATCTGCGCGACGACCATGTCCTCGACGACGTTCTGCCGCCGGACATTCCTGTCCCGCCGATAGCGGAGGTCCAGATTGCCCTCCAGCAGGCGGCGGCCGATGTGACCGGCGAAAAGGGTGACAGGCTGAAGCAGCGCCTTCGCACGGGAACGGTGGTCACGACCGACGACCGAAACTGGGAGCTGCGCTTCACGGAGACCGCGCGCCGGTTCAACCAGTCCCGCGCGATTGCCATCGATATGGAAAGCGCAACCATCGCGGCGAACGGCTATAGGCTGCGCGTGCCTTACGGGACCCTGCTCTGCGTCTCCGACAAGCCGCTTCATGGTGAGATCAAGCTGCCCGGCGCGGCGAACCGCTTTTATGAGCGCGCCATTGGCGAGCATATCCGCATCGGGATCGAAACGCTGGAACGGCTGGCCCGCGACGGCGGCGCAGCGCTGCATTCACGCAAACTGCGCGCCTTCGATGAGCCACCTTTCCGCTAGGGTGCGGGTGGACGCCGCTATCTGTTCGCCCTAGCTGAGGCGACAGGTTCTTGTGGGCAGAAGGCAGGCGACATGGATGACAGGGTAAAGCCACTCGAGGGCGTGCGTAACTTCCGCGATTTTGGCAGATATCAGGGCTTGGACGGCGCACGGATCCGGTCCGGCAAACTCTACCGGTCGGGGCATTTCGGTGAGGCGTCAGAAAATGATCTGGCCGCTATCGACCTATTTAACATCACGCTTCAGGCAGACCTTCGCCGCCCCGATGAGCGCGAGCGCCATGGCGACAGATGGCCTGTCTCTGGCGTGAACCGGCTTTATTCAGACCTCGGCCGTGAAACCGATGCGCCGCATGTGAACTTCCTGCGCCAGGTCGCGATCAATGCGGACTCCTCGCGCGGCTGGATGCGCGATTATTACGTCAACGCGCCTTACCGCCCGGCGCTTGTTGAGACCTACACCGCCTGGTTCGACCATCTTGCACAGCTCGACGACGACAAGGCGGCACTGGTCAATTGCGCTGCCGGCAAGGACAGGACCGGCATTCTCTGCGCGCTGACCCATCACACGCTGGGCGTCTCAATGGACGACATTTTCACCGATTATGAGCTTACCAATACGGCCGCCAAGGTAGACGAGCGCCTGCCGGAAGCGCGCGCCTACTTCAACGACATGCTGAAGAAGGATTTCGATGACGCCGTCTATCAGCCCTTTGTCGGCGTTGATAACGAGTTTCTCGAAGCGGCCATTGCCGCGATCAAGGACCAGTCCGGCGACATCGATAGCTATCTGACCGAAACGCTTGGCGTCGATAACGCCAAGCGCGAGACGATCCGCGAGAAACTGCTGGTCTAGCTCGCGCCTAGAACGCGACTTCCAGACCAATCAGGATTTCCTGCGGCTTGCCGGGGCGAAGACCTGCCGGGTCGATTGAGGCGGCGTAGACTTCGTCGAACAGATTCTCGATTTTCGCCCGCACGCGCAGGCGCTCGGTCAGGTCGAACCAGGCAGCGGCGTCCGCGACCCAGCGGCCATCGATACGCTCACCTGCCGGGATCGCGCCCTGCCCGGCGCGTGCCCGCGCTTCATCGACATAATTGCCTTGCAGATTGACGCCCCACCGGGCCGCTTCGATCCCCGCAGTCAGGGTCAGCTGGTTCTCTGGCAAATAGGGAAGCTCATCACCCGCAACGACATTGCCCCATGGCTCATAGCTGCTCTGGAACGCTTCCTGGAATTCGGCGTCCGTCCAGGTGTAGACCAGCGCGATGGGCAGGGAGAGACCGGTATCGAGAAGCTGCGCCGCGTCCCAGCTTGCTGTCAGCTCAAGGCCCTTCACATCGACTTCACCGCCGTCGAACTGGTCGCCGATAACGCAATTGCCGCCGGAGGAGTTGGTGCACGCGCCGAGCAGGTTTGAATAATCGTTGAAGTAGGCGATCGCTTCGGCGCTGAAGGCGCCTTTGGCGTAACGCCCACCCGCTTCGTAATTGACGCTCTCTTCGGCGTTGGAGCTTGTATTGCCGGGGCTTGCGATCGCAAATCCCTTATGGACCCCGGCCAGCAGGGTGAGCTCATCGGAGACGTCATAAAGCACGCCAAGTCCTGGCACGACGACCTGGTCTTCAAGGGTGCGGACGCGGTCGGGACCGTTCGAGCGGGTCGGGTCGGCCGTGTCATAGTCGGCGCGGCTCAGCTCATAATCCTCAAACCTGGCGCCGGCCGTCACCGTCCAGCGGTCCCAGCGAATTCGGTCTTCGACGAAAAGGGCGAGCGCCTCGCCGGAGGAGACGCGATTGGCCTGGCTGCCGGGTGCGCCGGCCGTGGTCAGGAAAAGCTCTCCATCCTGAAGGCGGTAGGCGTCTTCTTCCTGAAAGCGGTCTTCTTCGTCTTCATGGACGCGCAGTCCGACCGTGACGTCGTGGGCAACATTGCCGGTGTTCGTCTGCCAGTTGAGAACCGACTGAATGCCTTCGCTTGAATAGTCGCGGCGATTGGCGCGCAGCACGATGGAATCGTCGACGCTGGTTGCGCCGGTGATGATGTCGAACTCTGCTGCGAAGGCGATCGGGTCAGCGATGATGTTCGAAATCCCGGTGTCCCCGGATGCGCCAGCGCCGGTCGCGGATATTCCCTGCAATTTGTACCAGTTACGGAAGAAGTCGTGGCGGTAAGCAAAGGTCGTCAGCGAAAGGTTTGGCGTGAACTCAACCTTGTGGGTGAGCTGGAAGAGCTCATTCTCACCATTGAATTCATCGTTCCGGCTCGCGTCATAGCGCCGATAGGGATCGGCCCGGAAATCGTCCAGCGTCAGGCCCAGATAGGTCTCGTTCGAGGTTTCCTCGCGGCTCTGATACTTGAATTCCAGAGATTGCGGCAGGGCGGCGTCTTCATTGTAGAGGCCGAGCTTCATGACGATGTCATCGGCGTCAAAGCCCGTCGGTCCACCGGAATCGAGGCGTTTGAAGCCATCTGTCTCGTCATGGAACAGCTCGATCAGACCGCCTGCCTCAAGCGTTCCGGCAATCTGCTCGCGACCGCCCAGCCACGCATGGGCGCGCTGGCGGTCATCGGTGCCGTAAAAGGCCTGCGCAAAGCCGGAAAAGTCTTCCGGAACGGGCGTGGAAAAGAGGTTGATGGCACCGCCCGTGGTGCGCGGGCCATAGCGAACCGCTGCGGGGCCTTTGGTCACTTCGATGGCGTGCATCCGCCCAGTGGTCGGAAAGTAATAGGCGGATGGCGACGCGTAGGGCGCTGGCGCGATGGGGACGCCATCTTCCATCAGTACAATTCGCGATGACCTGTCAGAGCCGGACCCGCGAAGACCAATATTCGGCCTGAGGCCATACCCATCTTCTTCCTGGATGTTGACGCCCGGCACGGCACGCAGGACGCGCAGCACATCGGTCTGGGCCTGAACGGAGAGATCTGCGTCAGAAAGGAACGAAACCGAGCCCGCGACATCTGCCGCGTCTGCTGCACTGCTTGTGACAAGGACGGTCGAGAGCAGGCGATAGGGATCGTCCTGCGCGTCGTCCAGAGAGGTCTCAGCCCCCTGAGCCAGTGCCGGGAGCGCAAAGGCCGTCCCAAGCAATAGGTTTCTCAGGGCGTGGCGGGAAACGACGGAAGGCATCAGGGTTATATCCATAGAGATTGAGAATTATTCTCAGCGCGCCTACCCGCTCAGGATTAAGCACGCAAGTGATAATTACTCTCAGTCGCAGCGCTGGGACTGCTCATCGCCGTGACGCGGCGGCATGGGAAATGAAAGTCTTTCCAAGTGCTTCGTTTTGGCGGAGGCTGATGCAAAGACGCCGAAAACCGGCGCGACGGGAGAACAAGATGAGCAACCAGGCAACGCCGCCACCCGCAGAAGTGCTCGGCGCAGAACCGAGGCTCGATCTTGGGGGCGCGCTCGACCGGCACGGACTGGCCTGGGCGATCTTCGAATGGGCGCGCAACCCGTATTACGTCCTCGTCGTGATCTACATTTTCGCGCCCTATTTCGCGGGCCTCATTGGCGCGAACCTGATCGCCAGCGGTGAGCTGGACGGGCTAGGCGGGGCCGAACAACGGCAAGCTGCAAACGCGGCCGGGCAGGCGACGATTTCTTCGCTGGTCAAATATGGCGGCTTCATTGCCGCGCTGACCGCCCCCTTTCTTGGCGCAGCGCTTGACCGGGGCGGCCGGCGCAAACCCCTGCTCGGCTTTTTCCTCGGCGTGATCGCCGTCATGTCATTTTCGCTCTGGTGGCTGAAGCCGGATGGAAGCGGGATGCCTATCTGGATGGGCATGTCAGCGCTGATCATCGCGGCAGTGGCTTACACTTACTCCGAGGTGACCCACAATGCGATGCTGAACATGAACGGCCGCGCCAGTGCGCTACCAGCCATTTCCGGACTTGGCCTTGCGCTCGGCAACCTCGCTGGCGCCCTGATCATGGGCTTTATCGTTTTTGCTTTCGCGATGCCTGCGCTCGTCCAGTGGCCTTTTGCAGAACCCCTCTTTGGCGTCAGCGTGGCCAATGGCGAACACCAGCGCCTTGCCGGACCGCTTTGCGCAATCTGGCTCGGCCTCTTCGCAATTCCCTTTTTCCGTTATGCCAAAGATGGCGGCACGAAAGGCGCGCGCTGGGGCGCCGCGATGAAGCATGGTGCCCAGGGTCTTTGGAAGACGGTCCGGAATGCTTCGGACAATAAGGAAATTCTCAAATATCTCGCCGCGCGCATGCTCTATGCAGATGCCATGGCCGCGCTTCTTGCCCTCGGCGCCGTCTATATCGGTCTGTTCCTTGAGTGGAATGTCGTCGAACTCTCCGCCTATGCGATCCTCGCTTCGCTCTTCGCTTTTGGTGGCGGGATCATCGGCGGCTGGCTCGACGGTCTTGTCGGTCCCAAACGGGCGCTCATGATCGAAATCCTCGGCATGATCGCAACGCTCGCCTTTCAGCTTTCCATCACCCAGGAGGCGATCCTGTTCGGACTGATACCGGGCTTCGAAATCTGGGACGGACCGATCTTCAACACGCTTTCTGATGTGGTCTATCTGAGCACGTCCGCCTTTATCGCCATCACGGCAACGGCGAGCATTTCATCCAGCCGCTCCATGCTGGTCCATCTCGCGCCAGCAGATCGCGTCGGAGAATTCTTCGGCCTCTATGCCATTGCAGGCACGGTGACCGTATGGCTCGGGCCGCTATTGGTGGAGCTTTTCACGAACTGGTCAGGCGATCAGCGCATCGGGATGAGCGCAATCGCGCTCCTCTTCGTGCTAGGCCTCATCGTGCTGACAACGGTGCATTCACCGCACCATCCCGCCGTCGAGGAGAATAGCTAGCCTGTTTCCCGCGCGACCCGGTCAGTTCGGCGTGGACGCAGGTAAAACTCGTCGGACAGTGTTTTGGTCGTCGTGAAGAAGTAGCCGAGCGCTGAATCGTAATCATACTCGACCTCGGCAAAGATGACCGATCCATCCTCCGGCACGATGCCTGCCGGCACGGAAATTGTCGCATCGTCCGTGTAAGGCGTCATGTTGCGACCCTCACTCCACGCGACCTTTGTCGTGCCGTCGTCATCATAGAGGCTGGAGACCCGCATGCGCGCATCCGAAATCGGATTGGGCTGGAAGATCATCCGCGTCGCTTCGAAGATATCATCCATCTCATCATCGTTGACGGTCGCCGCGCGGGCGACGAGGTCGCCGAGAGACGACGCAGAGCTCGTCACCTTGCGATCGAGAACCATCATGAAGGAAAGCTCGATACAGGCAAAATAGATGAGGATCATGACCGGCGCGATGAGCGCGAACTCGATCGCAGAGACGCCGCGATCAGCGCTGCGAAACTTCCGGAAGGCATCTGAAATACGGCGCATCACTAGCCTCCGAACGGTTCGTTGCGGAACACGACCGTCGACTGAAGCAGCCGGCGATTATTGCTCAGATTAGCGAGCGGCGCACTGAGGATCGGCGTCATCAGCTCCCACTCATAGAAGGCACGCACCACGACGATGTCGTTGGCACCGCCGGGATCGAACTCAAAGTCGTCAGTGAGAAGATTGCCGTCTTCATCAATCGCCGACGGGTTCGCGGTCGATGAGAAGGTGCTATACGTTTTCACATCGAGCTCGATTGCGCCTTCGCAGGCGAACAGGTCGAAGATCTCCGAACAGACGATTTCTTCAAAAGCGTCGCGGTCGAAACTACCCCCGTTCTGGAGCTGTCCGGTGCGGATACCGCGCGCAGCTTCATTGAGGCCATGTTCGAGAACCGAGGACATGATGAAGATCACGCAAATTTCGAGCAGACCGAAGATCAGGAAGAAGAAGGGCGCCGCGATCATCGCGAACTCGACGGCGGCGACACCGCGCCTGTCGGCACCCCACGCCCGCAGCCGTTGCAGCATCCGGGGCGCAATCAATCCGGGAAACACAGGAGGAAACATACACAAATACCTTGGTGCGGCGAAATCGGGCCAGAAACGTCAGCGTCTTTGTTATCAGGACGTAGTTTCAAGCGCGTTCAGCCGGTCTGTGAAATTTCACAAGCCCGGTTCGGACCTTCTGAACGGATGCCGTCGCAGCACGCCGCCTTTACCTTGCCATCATGATTGACCACATAGAGAGGCAAGACCCGCTCCTATCGAGGTAAACCGATGAGCCACAATCCGATAAGGCCCTGGCGCTCCATCGAGAGACGCCCCTCACGCAAGATCCGGGTCGGCACCGTCGAGGTCGGCGGCGACGCACCGATTTCCGTGCAGACCATGACAAACACGCCGACAGAGGATGCAGCCGCGACGATTGCTCAGATTGAGCGTTGCGCCGAGGCGGGCGCCGACATTGTTCGCGTCTCGTGCCCGACGGTCGAGGCGACCGCCGCCATGCACGAGATCTGCGAGGCCTCCCCCGTGCCAATCGTCGCCGACATTCATTTCCACTACAAACGCGGCATTGAAGCGGCCGATGCGGGCGCGGCGTGCCTGCGCATCAATCCGGGCAATATCGGCAGCCAGGACCGTGTGAAGGAAGTCGTCAACGCTGCGCGCGCCAATGGATGCTCGATCCGCATTGGCGTGAATGGCGGCTCGCTTGAGCGCCACCTGCTGGAAAAGTATGGCGAGCCCTGCCCTGATGCGATGGTCGAAAGCGCGCTCGACAATGCGCGCATTCTCGATGACCTCGGATTTCACGACTACAAGATATCGGTGAAGGCTTCGGACATGTTCCTCACCGTGGCGGCCTATCAGAAGCTGTCAGAAGCAACCGACGCACCGCTTCATCTCGGCATCACCGAGGCTGGCGGTTTGCGGACCGGGACCGTAAAATCCTCCATCGGCATGGGCAACCTGCTGTGGATGGGGATTGGCGATACGATCCGCGTGTCGCTGTCGGCGGATCCTGTCGAAGAGGTGAAGGTTGGCTTCGACATGCTCAAATCGCTCGGCCTCAGGACGCGCGGTGTGAACATCATCGCCTGCCCGTCCTGCGCCCGGCAGGGCTTCGATGTCATCAAGACGGTCGAAACGCTGGAAGACCGGCTTGCGCATATTTCGGAGCCAATTTCGCTGTCGATCATTGGCTGCGTGGTCAATGGGCCGGGCGAGGCAGCGATGACCGATCTCGGCTTTACCGGCGGCGGCAAGGAAAGCGGCAAGATGTATGTTTCGGGCCGGGCCGATCACAACGTGTCCAATGCCGACATGGTCGAACACATCGTGGACCTTGTCGAACAGAAGGCTGAGCGCCTCAAAGCTCAGCGCGAAGCAGGCGAGACCGTCGCGGCCGAATAGTCTGCGCCGTCAGTCGACAACTTGCTCGCAACGCGCCTCATCGACAAGGCCAGCGGCGACGTCGTGTGTCGCCTGATCCGGCGCGAGCCTGCGGATAAGGGCGAGCCCTTTGCCCGTCATCGTGATAGTCTGGGCCCCGTCCGGCACGCCTTTGAAGCTTTCCGCTGACGCGCCAGGCCCGCTCACCACGACGCTCGCAAACGTCTCCGCCCCGTCCAGCCGCGCGATGAAAACGTTATTCGTCTTGCTGTCGAAGATCGACAGGGAGCCGTATGTCTCAGCCGACGGCGCGGTCAGAAGCACGGGTCCATCCGAGACGTCGAACCGGCAGATGGCGTAGGCAAGGTCAGGAGATGGGCGGACGATCGTCTGGGTCTCAGGCGTCATGCGGGTCGCGGCGACCCACTGATACATACCGACACCGCGATCCGCCATACGCGCTTGCGCCGCTGACATGATGCGGGACGGGATCGCATTCAGGATAGCGAGATGCCCGATTACAGCCATGAGCAGGAAAATGGCGGCGGCTCCGATCCAGCGCATCAGCTTCTCCCGTCGCAGTAGAGTTCTTTGACGATGGGCGGCTGCAGTGTGCCCTCCGGGTCGTCCAATAGCTCTTGCGTCGGCAGATAAAGCCGGAGCGTCAGGTCGAACTGGCCCGCATTGCGGCTGGACACCCAAAGCTCATCCGGATGGCCACTCTGATCGGCACTGACACGAAATCCCCACTGGTCTGGCGCGCCCATCTGTTCAGCGTCCGACGCATCGAAGGAGAGGGCCCCATCCGAGTTCATCGGCAGGCGGCTATCTCGATCATAGAGCGTAATCGACCACCAGGCCGCTGGCATGGTCCCGCCGCTGACACTGTAGATACAGTCATCGCGCAGGCGCCTCCCGTTAGTGTCGCGAGCCGTCGTGAAATAGACCGCCTCTTCCTTGCGAAGGGCCAGGAGACCGAACCGGGCGATACGTGCACGTATATACGGGTTGGCTGCCTCAGAGCCGATGGACCAGTCACTCGTCCAGCCATCGATGCGCACCGCCTCGCCAAGCCGCGGGCCGGACCCGGCAATCCCGCCCATCCAGAGAGCTGAGGCCCCGCCCGCGAAAAGACCGAGAAAGCCGACAATCAGCAGCAGAATGAATACGCGCATGTGGCCGGTCTAATTCGGTAATGGCCGCCCGTGAAGGCAGGAATTGAGGTCAGACTGGAGCCTGAGCCGGCAAAGATGACGATCCGGGTCCCTGTTTTGCTTTCAGGCCGAACCATATCCGCAAATGAGTGGAGCGCCGGATGACAAACTCATGCAGCAAGGCGCAGCCGCCCATCGTGGCGAAAACGAGCAACGTGAACTCACTCCATACATCAAGCCCCTGCCGGGTCAGCCAGTAGCCTGCCATGACGATCAGGGTCTGGTGCAGGATGTACCAGGGGAAAACCGCTCCAGTCAGGTAGGTCAGGGTGGGCCCCGGGCGGTTGAGATAGCGCTGGGCAAGCGCCAGAAGAGACAGGATGGCTAGCCAGGCGTATAGGATGCGCGCCATGCGGGCCGGCCAGATCATCCATTGAGCCCCGGGGTTGGCAGCTAGCGCCTCCCAACTCGCCCAGAGCAGCGAGAGGCCAGCCCCCAGCATGACCGTCAGGAGAATGGCGGGCACGATAGCGCGGCGCACCGCCGACCAGAAGCCGCCGTCCTTTGCCAGCAGGAAGCCGATCATCAGCATGGTGAGACTATGGGCGTGGTTTGCCCAGTCCCAGACAAGGTCATGCGTTGTCGGAAAGTGCGGATCGAGCGTGAGGCGGTAGATCATGTGCGGAATGGCCGGCAGGGCGATGACCATTGCGATGCCTATGCGGCTCGAGAAGAGGCGCTGTGTCACCGCCGCGCCGCGGCCCTCCATGAAACGGATCAGAAGGCCAGCGACCGGCGCCAGCAGCAGCGAATACGCCAGCAGGTAGACGATATACCAGAGATGGTTCCAGGTCGGGGTGGCAATGGAGAAGTCAGACGCCGGATCCAGATATTGTGGGTAGAAGGCCCAGAAGCTGCCCTCGAACTCGCCGCTTTCAACCAGCTGCAGCCAGCTCTGCGGGGCGACGATCAAGATCATGCCAGCGAGGATCGGCAGGCCCATTCGCACGAAACGATCCTTCGCCACTCCTGCTGCGCCCAGCTTCCCGAACAGGAAACGCAGCGCCACGCCGGATATGAAGAAGAGCAGCGACAGCCGCCATGGGTTGAGCAGCATCATCAATGGCTCAGCGCCTGGCCCTGCATGCTTACTTTTCACATGCCAGTCCCAAGGCACGTAAAACATGCCGATATGGTAGAAAATGAGCAGCAGAAAGGCGATGACGCGCAGCCAGTCGAGATCGTAGCGCCGCGTGGTGAGTTGGGTCATTGGGGTCGTCTCCAAGGAAGGTTTGAGCCGACCATGACGGGAAAGGCCCGGTCCCTCAGCCGTAATGACGTGAGAGGTGGCACCCGGGGACGAATTGCCGGAGTGAGGGACAAGTGGCGGCACACCGGGACGAGCGGCACCGAGTTCCCTTCGCGCCGCCGGAGCGCTATGGCATTGAGCAATCATGACGAGCACGCCCCGCCACCCCGAACTGGAAGCCGACCAACGCGCGGACCGGCGGACATGGGTCTATTTCGCCGTCTTCCTGTTTGCCTCCTTCCTCGTCACATCCCTGTCGGACCAGCACGATATCCAGAAGGCGGGTCTGCCATATGCGAACATGCCGTGGCTGGCGCAGGCGACCTCCCACCTCGTCATCCTGGCGATGACGCCCTTCATCACTTTCATGCTCAGCCGGTTCCCGCTCGCCGACTGGCGGCGCACCCTGCCCGTCCATGCCGTTGCGGTGGTGATCTTTTCCGTGGTGCACATCCTGGCGATGGTTGCGCTTCGCAAGCTGCTGGCCCCGGTCTTCTTTGGCGTGCCCTATGACTTCGGCCTCACGGACCTCTCGACCTGGCTCTATGAGTTTCGCAAGGATGTACTGAGCTATGCGCTCATCGCGGCCATCTTCGCCACCAACCGGCTGGCCGAACAGCGCGGGATGGAGGCAAGAGCCGCGCAGAAGGAGGCGAGCGAGCGCCATCGCCTGACCCTGAAATCCGGCGGGCGAACCTACTTTGTGGACGCAGATGACATCATCTGGGTGCGAGCGGCCTCCAACTATGTCGAAGTGGTCACCCCCGCCCGCACCTATCTGGCCCGGGCCACACTGACCGAGCTGGAAAAACTGCTCACAGCTGCCGGCGGGAGGCATGCGCGGGTACATCGCTCCCATCTGGTCAATCTGGACAAGGTCAGTGAAATCCGGCCAACCGGCGAGGGGGATGTCACGCTTACGCTTGAGAGCGGAGACGTGGTGCCCGGATCGCGGCGGTATCGTGACGCTTACGCGCCGCCGGTTGCGGGGGATGGCGCCGCGGTCAGCAGACAGAGCGGTTAG
Organism: Henriciella marina DSM 19595; assembly: GCF_000376805.1. Taxonomy (NCBI): domain Bacteria; kingdom Pseudomonadati; phylum Pseudomonadota; class Alphaproteobacteria; order Hyphomonadales; family Hyphomonadaceae; genus Henriciella; species Henriciella marina. The sequence continues at coordinate 2,215,901 of NZ_AQXT01000002.1, forward strand.
CAGTTCCTGCAATCGTCTGCGCCTGTTAAGCAGCAGGGCGCAGAAACCGGAGCACCGCATGGGATGGATCGTCACGGCCTTCAAATGGCTCGTCCGGATAGTGGTCGCCCTTGTCGGGCTCACCTTGCTGACCAATTGCACAATGCTCGGCCTCAATTATGCGAGCCTTGAGGTCGACAACAAACCGGACGCGAGGCCCGAGATCACAGCAGCTACGCTGGCCGAGTGGGAAGCGGGACGCGACGGGCTGATCGAGACATTTGAAGAGGTGGTTTACGGTCCCTGGCCTGAGGGTCAGGCCGTCGAACTGGTCAGCCGAAGAATGGTCGATGAAGAGCTTGCCGGTGGACGCGGCACGCTGGAGGAACTGGTTCTACGCGTTGGCTCTGGCGGAGGTGCGCGAAGCTTTCACGTGGCGCTTGCCCTGCCCGATGCGGCGCGACCTGTCCCGCTGATTATCAGCCAGACCTTTTCGAGCAATTGCGGCGCGTTTCCTGGCGCGCCTCTGACGGCGCCGGATGGCAGCGACTGCGCTGACTATGAAGGCATTCCGGGCTTTGTCGAGACGATCTTCGGGGAGTTCATCGCCCTCGTTCCCATCGATCAGTATTTCGACCATGGATATGGCTATGCGACCTGGCAGGCCGGGGAGCTCATTCCGGACAGGCAGGGCGAGGCGCAAGCGATCATGAATGCCATGGCGGGCGAGGGCGTGACTGCGCCGACCAGCGCGCTTTCAGGCTGGGGATATGGGTTTTCCGCCATCATTGATGCCATTGAGACGGATGAGGCGATCAATCGCGACCAGATCGCGGTGATGGGACATTCGCGTCACGCAAAATCGGCGATGGTGGCCGCCATTTATGACAGGCGTATCGCCGCTGTCGTCTCCCACCAGTCAGGCTTTGGCGGAGCTGCCTCCTCGCGGTCCGATACTGGCGAGACCGTTGAGCGCATGATCGAAGGCGTGCGGCCGTTCGGTGTTCTGAACATGGAAGGCTACCCGCACTGGTTTGCGCCGGCTTTTTCGGACTATGCCGAACGGACAGAGGACCTGCCCGTCGACCAGCATCAGTTCATCGCGCTTGTCGCGCCGACACCGATGCTGCTTGGCAATGGCCGCCGCGATGTCTGGTCTGATCCCAACTCGACCTATCGGATGGCTGAAGCGGCAGACCGCGTCTATGAGCTTTATGGCACCGACGGGCTTGATCAGGCGGGGATGCAGGACTTCAACCCGGCGGCCAGCCTCAGCTATTTCCTGCGCCCGGGCGGCCACTCAATCACGCAGCGCGACGTAGACGCGTTTCTTGCCTTCCTTGATGCGGCCATGCCGCAAGGAGATGACGTGCCGGGCGGGTGAAACCCGTCTAGCGTCCGCCTCCTGAATAACAGGGAGGTTATCATGCCATTTCAAACTGAAGATCTGCTACCGGTCCTCGCCCTCGTGGTCTGGACACTCATCATGTTCATCTGGATGTATGTGACGCGCATACCGGCGTTCCAGAAAGCGGGTATCAATCCAGACGAGGCACGTCATCCGGATGCTGGTTACAATGAGAAGATACCGGCCAGCGTCCGCTCTATCGCCGACAACTACAATCACCTGCACGAACAACCGACCATCTTCTATGCGCTGGTCTTCTTCGCGGCGCTGACAGGCGGTGGCGATAACATCTTCATGTATCTTGCCTGGGCGTATGTGATCCTGCGCGTGATCCATTCACTGGTGCAGGTCCTGTCGGCGCAAGTCACCCAGCGCTTTCTTGTCTTCGCGATCAGCACACTCGTTCTGATCGTCATGGCTGTTAAGGAAGCGATCCGGGTTTTCGTCTAGGCGGGGCCCCCGCAAAGCTGCGTCTGAGCGGCGGCGGGGTGCTTCCCCCGCCCGCAAATCCGGGATAGATGCGAGGCCATGGCATCTATCCCGCACTCCCGCCTGGAACAGGTCATCGACCGCTTCGACGAAGTCGAGGCCCGTATGGGCGCAACGACCGACAGCGACGAGATCGTCGCGCTGTCGAAAGAGCATGCTGAGCTCAAACCCGTCGCCGACAAGGCCAAGCTACTGCTCGATCTTCGCACAGAGCTGAAAGACGCCGAAGCCATGATGAATGGCGGCGACAAGGAGATGGCTGAGCTCGCCACGGACGAATATTACGACATCAAGGAGCGCTTGCCCGCCCTTGAGAAAGATGTCCAGCTTCTGCTCATCCCGAAGGATGTCGACGACAAGGCTGACATCGTGCTGGAAGTGCGCGCCGGGACGGGCGGCGACGAAGCGGCGCTGTTCGCTGGCGACCTGTTCCGCATGTATACGCGCTACGCCCAGCTCCAGAACTGGAAGGTCGAGGTTATTTCGGTATCCGAGGGCGATGTTGGCGGCTACAAGGAAATCATCGCGACCATTTCAGGTGATGCGGTCTTCGGCCGGCTGAAATGGGAAAGCGGCGTGCACCGTGTCCAGCGCGTCCCCGATACAGAAAGCGGCGGGCGTATCCATACCTCCGCAGCGACGGTCGCCGTGCTTCCCGCACCGGAAAATATCGAGATCGAAGTGCGCCCGGAAGACATCCGGATCGATACGATGCGCTCATCCGGCGCTGGCGGCCAGCACGTGAACACGACCGACTCTGCCGTGCGGATCACCCACTTGCCGACCGGCATCGTGACGACCAGCTCGGAAAAGTCCCAGCACGTAAACCGTGACAAGGCGATGGAGCAGCTCAAGATCCGCCTTTATGAACGCGAGCGGGAAGCCAAGGATTCGGCCCGCGCCGAGGCCCGCAAGGATCAGATTGGCTCTGGCGACCGCTCCCAGAAAGTCCGCACCTATAACTTCCCCGAAAACCGCGTTTCCGATCACCGCATCAATCTGACGCTCTATGCGCTGGACAAGATCATCGCTGGCGACAAGCTGGATGAAGTGGTCACCTCGCTTATCGCCGAGGATCAGGCCCGCAAGCTGGCCGCGATGGATGAAGATGCATGAGGCGCGGACCTATCAGGCTCAGCTGACGGTTGCGGCGGCGCGGCTGAAATCGGTCGGCCTCGACAGGCCGGGGCGCGAGGCCCGCCATCTGATGCAGCATGCCTGCGGCCTCACCGCGACTGGGCTCATCAACTGCGAAACCTCACCGATGGAGTCCGGCGACGCCGAGACCTTCTTCGACCTTATAGAGCGACGCGCCAGCGGCGAGCCTTATGAGTATCTCACCGGCGAAGCCTGGTTCTGCGGGCTCGCCTTTGCCTGCACCGCTGACACGCTGATCCCGCGCGCCGATAGCGAAGTCGTGGTGGACGAAGCCCTGACAAGGCTGCCGCTTGGACGTGAGGCGAAGATTGCTGATCTTGGGACCGGAACGGGCTGTCTCCTGATTGCTCTGATGAAGCAGCAGCCCGGCCTCATCGGGACCGGCATTGATTGCTCGGCCAAAGCGGCCGCTGTCGCGCAGACAAACGTTCAGCGCCACGGGATTGGTGACCGCGCGAACATTCTGACGTTTAGCTGGCGCGACTGGACAGGCTGGGAAGATGTTGATCTCATCATCTCCAATCCACCCTACATTCGAAGCGAAATTATCGACACGCTCGACGCAAGCGTGAAGGATTACGAGCCACATCTGGCGCTCGATGGCGGCGCGAGCGGACTTGAGGCCTATGATGAGATCATCGCGATGGCGAGCGAACGGATGAAGCCCGGCGCCTGGATTGTCTTGGAGATCGGTTTTGATCAGGCGGCTGAGGTGCAGTCGCTGCTTGAAGAGGCCGGATTCGAGACCATTTCAGTCGCGCAAGACGCAGGCCAGCGTGACCGTGTCGTCACAGCCCGCCGATGATCCACAGTTGAAGGGCTTGGCGAAGCGAGAAATGCGCGCTAAGGCTTGAGTCGGGCAGGAGGCTGATGACATTTTCACAGCCCCGCTACGAGTTAAGCGAAACATCACCGAGACACCCCAAACCGGTATGAGACGCACAGGGTCTGGATAACGGACATAATGGGATCAGGATTTTAGCGTATGCAACGCAAGCGCGGACGCGGTCGCCGTTCAGGTGGCAATAACAACAATAACAATAACAATCCGAACCGGCACTATGAGAGCACCGGGCCGGATGTGAAGATCCGCGGCTCTGCGCAGCAGATTCTGGACAAGTACCAGCAATATGCGCGCGACGCGATGACGGCAGGTGACCGGGTGAAGGCTGAGGCCCACTACCAGCACGCCGAACACTATGCCCGTATTGTTGCCAGCTTCCAGAAGGACAAGCCGCGCAACAAGAACGACGAAAACGACTCCGACGATAATGATGATAATTCGTCGAACAATGACGCGGACAATCAGGACGATAACGGCCAAGACGATCGCAATGACCGTAACGACCGGAACGACCGGAACGACCGGAACGACCGGAACGACCGGAACGACCGGAACGACCGGAACGATTATCGGTCTGACAAGAAGCCTGAGCGCAAGCCGCGCCGGCAGAAATCTGATGACAATCAGGGCGATGATGAGCGCCAGGTTGCCGCAGAAGAGAAAAAGCCGCGTCGCGGCCGCAAGCCCAAGCAAACTGAAGATGACCCGATGAAGGTCATCGATGCGGACGATCAGGGCTCCGACGAGAAGGCCGCCTCATCTGATGAAGAGGCGCCGGCCGAAAAGCCAAAGCGCCGGACCTATCGCAAGAAAGCTGATGCTTCAGGCGAAACCGATGGCGTCATGTCCACCTTGTCACGCGGGCGCAAATCCGAGACAGACGAAGACGACAAGGAAAAGCGGACCGCCAGCGCCGCCGAATAGTCCGCTTGGATAATAGTCCGCACCAAAAAGAGAACCGCGCGCCCTCATAAGAAGGCGCGCGGTTTTTTGTGATCTCACCATCTGACGGGAGGAGGCAGGCCGCCTACTCGGCCGCGACGGTCCTGCGATGTTTGTCGAATGCCGACCAGACACCGTCATCGCCGTGCCAGTCGCCGCGGGTTGCACCCTTGGAATATTCGGTTGCGCGCGCTTCGAAGAAGTTCGCATGCTCAACACCGTTCAGGATTTCCGTGAGCCATGGCAGCGGATGCTTCTCGACACCATAGATCGGGTCGAGCTTGAGCTGGCCCATGCGCCAGTCAGCGATGTAACGGATATAGTTCTTGATATCCTGCGGGGTCATGCCCTGCACTTCGCCCGCCTCGAAGGCGAGATCGATGAATTTGTCTTCCAGCTTCACGACGGTCTGGCAGCAGTCTGCGATGTCGTCTTTTACAGACTTGGTCAGCGCGCCCGTTTCCTCAGCGAAGGTGTGGAACATCTTCATCATGCCCTCGCAGTGCAGCGACTCGTCGCGCACAGACCAGGACACGATCTGACCCATCCCCTTCATCTTGTTGAAGCGCGGAAAGTTCATGAGCATCGCAAAGGACGCAAAGAGCTGAAGCCCTTCGGTGAAGCCACCGAACACCGCCATGGATGTCAGGATGTCTTTCTCCGTGCCGACACCGAACTGACCAAGATAATCGTGCTTGGCCGCCATCTCTTCGTATTCCATGAAGGCGCCAAACTCGGAGTCCGGCATGCCGATGGTTTCGAGCAGCAGCGCGTAGGCGGCGATATGGACCGTCTCCATATTGGAGAAGGAAGCCAGCATCATGCGCACTTCAACCGGCTTGAAGAGCGGCATGTAGTTTTCCATGTAGTTGGCGCCGACCTCGACATCCGACTGCGTGAAAAAGCGGAAAATCTGTGTCAGCAGATTGCGCTCTTTCTCGGTCAGCTTGTTCGACCAGTCCTTGCAGTCCTCACCAAGAGGGACCTCTTCTGGCAGCCAGTGAACCTGCTGCTGGATTTTCCAGAAGTCGTAGGCCCACGGATAGCGGAACGGCTTGTAGGCCTTGCTGGGTGTAAGAAGCCCTGGGATCTGAATGATGCCGTCTGCCATAGGTCTGCCCTTCTGTCCTGAACACTATATATAGTGCCAAATTCGCCTGTCTCTCGCAAGATATATACTCAACGCGTGCCTGATTTTCCACAACGAATGAAGTTCTGTGGACAAATGTCGCGCCGTCGCCAGCCAGAGAACTTTCAGTACGCTATAGAAACGGAAACCGCGCCGAAGCGCTGCGGGCCATCCTGTCGCTGGAATTCTTCTGTGCGATGTACATAGGTGAACGCCACCTGGACCGTGCTCAAATTGATTGCAGCGCCCGCCTGCACGTCTGCGACCAGCTTGTTTCTGTCGGACACACGCGGACTGTCGCGCCACGCATTTCCATCGAGAAACATGTCGCGCAGGACGAGGCGGCCCTCCACCCCGGCAAACAGGTAAGCACCGAATGTCTGATGGGGGGAGAATGTTCCGGCGCCCGACAGGGCCGGGCGAATGCGCGGCGGGCCGAAATCAGCGTCCAGATCCCAGCCGATCCGGCCGGTAAGGCCCGTTGCGGCGTAGGTGCGAACATTTCCAAGCGCACCGCCAGCATGAAACCCGTAATCGGTCTCAAGCCCGAGCGGCAGGTCCGGCCCGTCATATAGGGCCATGCGCTGGGCAATCAGCTCGACACCCGGTTCGTTGCGGAGCTGGTAGTCCCATCCCTTCGGCTGGGCCACATTTATGAGATCATGCCAGTTATCCTGAACGAACTCCCCCAGCGCAGCCGGGCCGACGACACCAAGATTGAGCTGCAGGATATCCTGAATGTTCTCATCCGTAGCAACGACCGTTCCGGAGACATAGAGCCAGCCCGCATATGGCCGGTCATCAGGGTCTGGAATGGAGCGGGAAATATCGTCGGGCGTGAAGATCGCATGGGACAAGGCCAATCCCTGTCGAAGCTCGGTACGCTCGATATCAATGAAAGGCAGCCGACGTGCGGCCCAATCAAGGACTGGCAGAACGTCGTTCTCGCCCGAGACACGCTCAATGCGGATGCCATTGGTATAGTTACGGTCAGTTCCACCGAAGAGGTCGTTTTCGGAGGTCAGCGACCAGACGCCTCTGGCTTCTGCACTGGCTGCCTCAACATTCGGCTGTGATTGTGCGTCCGCCAAGGGCCATGTGGCGGCGACGATAAGAGCGATGACTGAAAGACAGGTGGCGCGCATGAATAATACTGAGCAGTGATTGATCTCACGCAGGCAAATAGCCCACCGAGCGGGTTCACGTCAGCTTAATTTCTGGAAACGACTGAGCGCTGCGACCTCAGCTTTTCAGGCGAAGATAGTTTTCTGGGAGATTACCGGCGGACGGTAAAGCTCACACCCGCAAAATCTTCTGCTGCCTGCTGCCCCTTAATACCACGCTCATTATATTCCACTTCACGGTGGATATAGCTCAGCGAAAGCTGACCGGAGCCGCGCGAGAAGGAAACACCCGCCTGCATATCACCAACGGTGACCTGATCGCGTAGCGCCATGCGGTTTGTGAAGTTGCGTTCGCCGCCGGGCTCATAAACGAGAGCCTCACCATCGGCACCTGCAAAGAGGTACCAGCTATCTGGGGCAATATCTTCGCCGCGCTGGTCGAAATTCTGACCGATACGGATTTCACCGCCAACACTCCGCTGACGGAATTCGCCGTCTTCGATCATGCTGACCCGCGGCACGAGGCCGACATCGAAGCCAAGACCGGTGCGTTCCATCGGCGCCGAAATCGAGATCTCCGCATCGAAGTCGCTAACCTGACGAACCGGCCGACTGAAGCTTGCCGCATTCCTGCGGCCTTCATAATCAACCACGGCGGCCGAATTGGACAGACGCAAACTGGTTACGTTCGGAGACCGTGTCGCCTCAACACCAAGTGGAACCGAAGCACGGGTCCCGGCCACAGGGCTAACCTCGATTTGCGAAGCGTTGCTGGTCTGTCCCTGCGAAAAGGAAAAGTTGGATGCTGCCTGAAGTGAGGGCGCGTCTTCAGCGCCCGATGGCTCGGCAAGACGATAATCCGTCTCAACCGTCTGGGCCTGGGAATACACCGATTGCGCCGTCGCTGCTGGGCTGCAGCCCTGGCAAGCTGTCACAAGCAAGGATGAAATCAACAGGCTCATAAACGTTGTCCTTCCAATCGCCTTCGGTCCTAAACCTAAACGATACGACATACTGACGCAGGATTACCACGGATTTCAAGCCCCTAACAAGGACTTTCGTAATTTCCTGTAATACAAAATCTACAATACCTTCGCTAATGGCTGGTTCCGGCTGCGTTGAAATTTTCACGTATCTGGTACTAATTTGGCGTCGTGCAGACGCCCTCGCCCGCAGAAAACCCACGCACTCAATCAAGAGTACGCGGGCCCCAGGACCATCAGCCAGATCCAGGAGGCGGTATGCGCCCCAGCGCGCAGAACGTCGGCCGTCGCATCATTGTCAGACCATGTGCCGCCATCAGGGAAGTTGCCACCGCTGAGAAAGTTGAGCGGCGCAAAACCATCAACATGGATGGCCTCCGCAAAGAGCTTCACATTTTTCGGTCAGGTATCTGGAATATCCAAGAACGACCCGGTTCTGGCGCTCCCATGGCGCTCCTTCACCGCCTGCGCGGAAGCGGCCTGCCCCGCACTGGCGGTCGTCACAGCAGGCATTATTGCTTAGCCCACTATGCCGCAGAGCGTGTTCCGAAATGGCTTTAGAGACGCTGCGGAACCGCCACGAACGGAGCATGTCGCTTGAGCCATTTCAGCTATCTGTTATAGAGTAACGGAATGCGCGCTCACGCCCCCTCCCTGGCCTTAAAGGCTTTTATGGTAGCCTTGTTCCTCTGGGTTCAGGGGGCAGCGCTTTATGATGCCGCCGCGCATGGCGACGCGCCGCACGAACATTACGGCGTCTCCTGTGATCTCGCGAATGTTGTGGCCCCGCAGGTCGCGCCGCTGCCAGCAATACCAGGCATACCGAAACCGCCGCGCGATATCACGCGTGCTCAACCGGTAGTTCTCGATTTTCGTCCGTGGTCGCGTCCGCCAGGACGCGCCCCGCCGCCGCGAAGTCCGCCCGCCCTCACTCAATAGACCCGAACGCTGTCCGTTGCGCCGTTACTGGCCTTCGGCGATCGACCTGTTGATTGAAAGTAATCTCTGCAAATGACTTCGAATCTCCTTCGCCGTACGCTTGCGGCAACCCTCCTTGTGGGCGTCAGCCCGCTGGCCATCGCCCAGACATCAAACACCAAACCGGACACCGAAACGCCTGCGCGCCTGTCCACTGTCATCGTTTCGGGTGTCGGCCCACAGCGCGAGACCGATGAGATGATCGGCAATGCAAGCGCGATAAACCGCGACCAGATTGTCGAGACGCTCCAGGCCTCGCTTGGCAACACGCTCGACAGCCAGCCGGGCGTCTCCACAACGCATTTTGGGCAGGCCGCCAGCCGCCCGGTCCTGCGCGGGCTTGGCGCTGAGCGTGTCCTGGTCCTCACCAATGGCATCGGCGTGATCGATGCCTCTGCCGCTTCGCCTGATCACCAGGTCGCGTCAGACGGCATCGATGCCGAAAAGATCGAAATCCTTCGTGGGCCAGCGGCGCTCGCCTATGGCGGTCAGGCCATTGGCGGCGTCGTGAACGTGATCGACGGCCTGATCGTCGAAGACCTCCCCGATGAGCCAATATCGGGCGAAGCGTATGGCGCGCTGAACAGCGTCAATGATGGCCATGAGGGCGCCGTGAAGGGCCGGTTTAGCGCGGGCCAATTCGTCCTGTCGCTCTCTGCATCGGCGCGTGATTTTGAGAACTATGACATCCCCGGATTTGCTGACTCCTCTCGCCTGCGCGCGCCGGAAGCGCTCGAAGGCGAAGACCATCATGACGAGGATGAAGATCACGAAGACGAGGAGCATAACCACGAAGAAGAGGAGGTCCGCGACACGCTGGAAAACTCCTTCGTGGAAACAGACTCCTTTGCAGGCGGCCTTTCATGGGTTGGCGACGGTGCCTTCGCCGGTATCGCCGTCCGGCGGCAAACGTCCCTCTATGGTCTGCCCGGACATAGCCATGGCCACGAGCATGGCGAAGAGCATGATCACGAAGGCGAAGATCATGATGAAGAGGGCGAGGAAGAAGCAGGCGAACAAGAGATGCCTTTCATCGACCTCGAGCAGACACGTTATGATCTGCGCGCTGGCGCCGATCTCGACGTCGGACCGTTCACGCGGATCGCAGGCAATTTCTCGGTCGCCGACTATGAGCATGTCGAGTTCGAAGCGCCCGGCGAACCGGGCACGCGTTACGTCAGCGATGGCTCCGAAGGCCGCGTCGAGCTCGGCACCGGATTTGGCGAGTGGGAGGGCGCTCTCGGCGTGCAAGCGCTTGAGAAAAATCTCAACGCCTTTGGCGACGAAGCCTTCATCACCAAGACGGACACAAAGTCTGTCGGCCTCTTCACCTATCAGACCCGTGAATGGGATGGCGGCTTTGGCGTAGAAGGCGGGCTTCGGTACGACTCGACCGAGCTGGACAACATTATCGCCGGCTCCCGGGAATTCGATCTCTTTTCCGGCTCCTTCGGCGCGCACCAGCACTGGGACAATGGCTGGTTCGTTGGCGGTCAGATAAGCCTGACCGAACGCGCCCCGAATGAAAGCGAGCTCTTTGCTGACGGCGCCCACCTCGCTACCGAACAGTATGAGGCTGGCGACGCGACGCTGGACAAGGAGCGCGGCGTCAATTTCGAAGGCACCGTCCGCTGGCGCGGTGACACCGGCTTCGGCTTCGGCGCCAACCTCTTCCACACGAAGTTCGACGGCTTCATCTATCTTGCTCCAGGAACAACGCTGGATGCCGGGCTGGTCGTGGATGAGGTTGATGGCCTGCCGGTCTATGAGTTTGTCCAGCAGGATGCGAGCTTCACCGGCGGTGAGATCTACGCTGACTATACGCTCAATGGGGGCCCACTGGGCGCCGACTGGAGAGCTGAAGCAAACATGGATTTCGTAAGCGCTGACATCGATAGCGGCGGCAACCTTCCGCTTATCCCGCCGATGACGCTCAATGCATCACTCGACGCTGACTGGGGCCTATGGAAGGCCGGGGCCAGTGTGACGGTCGCAGGTGACCAGGACGATCCGGCTGCCGGCGAGCTCGCCACAGATGGCTATACGACGCTTGACCTGCGCGGGGCGGTCTCTCTGGCTGAGATGGGGCTTGGACAGGAGGGTACAGAACTCTTCCTGGAAGCGCGAAATGTCACCGATGAAGAGGTCCGTTATGCGACGTCGGTCCTGAAGGACACAGTGCCGGCACCGGGCCGCAATATTCGCGGCGGGGTGCGTCTGGTCTTCTGATCTGCTTCAGGACCGGGCCTATGCCCTCATTTGCGGGCAAGCTGAATTGTTTCAACCTCCGGCGCGGCTGCGGCGGCCTCGCTTCTGGACTTGTCCAGCGCGAGCGCCGCGGCAAGTCCGTTCGGGTCTATGTCGACAAAGCGGACCGGTTTGCGTGATCCCGCGGGCGGGCGAAGAACGATGACCGTCTCGATCAATCGGTGCGCGGTGAAGGTCGACCCATCGAGATCCTGGTTCTCGGACTCGATCGCATAGCCACCGGGCGGCAACTCCTCATCGATCTCCGCAAGCTTGAACGGGAAGGCAAATGTAACGAGCTTTTTGGATATGCGATTTGCCATGACGGTCGACCTTCAGGAGTGAGGCGGGTCACTGATAGTGCAGGCACGGCCGCCAAAAACGTGTCGCACTTCAGGAAATGGCCCTGAGGAACGCTGAATGTAAGGCACTCATATTCTTATAGTTTTTGCGTCTCAAATAGTGAAATGAATACAAGGCCAGCGGCGCTGCGATCCAATCAAAAAATGCCCCGGCTCTTTCGAACCGGGGCATTTTTGATTGCGCTAGATATCGTCCGGTACCGGCCTACTGGCAGGCGAGGCACTCATCATAATCGGTCTGAGGCAGCTCAAGCCCCTCCACCTTTTCCTTGTCGGCCGAGCCGGCAAACCCTGCGCGCTGAACCGATTTGGAGCGGCAGTAGTAAAGCGACTTCAGGCCACGCTCCCATGCCGTCCAGTGCAGCATGTGGAGATCCCACTTGTTGATGTCGGCGGGCAGGAAAACGTTCAGCGACTGGCTCTGGCAGATATACGGTGTCCGGTCAGCCGCCAGCTCGATAATCCAGCGCTGGTCAAGCTCGAACGCCGTCTTGAAGACGCCGCGCTCATGCTCGTCCAGGAATTCGAGATGCTGGACCGAGCCTTCATTCTCGAGGATCGTGTTCCAGGTCTCTTCGGTGTTCTGGCCCTTTTCCTCGAGCAGGCGCTCAAGCTGCGGGTTCTTCACCGTGAAGGAGCCTGACAGCGTCTTGTGCGTGTAGACATTGGCCGGGATCGGCTCGATGCCCGCAGAGGTGCCGCCGCAGATGATCGAGATCGATGCGGTTGGCGCAACAGCCATCTTGTGGCTGAAGCGGGCCATCATGCCTGCATCGCGCGCATCCTCACATGGGCCGCGCTCCTTGGCGAGCTTGACCGAGGCCTGATCGGCACCGGCGCGGATGTGCTTGAACATCTTCTCGTTCCAGACTTTGGACATGGCGCTTTCGAACGGCACGTTCATCGTCTGCAGGAAGGAATGGAAGCCCATCAGGCCGAGACCCACCGAGCGTTCACGCTGGGCCGAATAGACCGCGCGGGCCATCTCGTTCGGGGCGCGCTGGATGAAGTCTTCCAGAACATTGTCGAGGAAGCGGAAAATGTCTTCCAGGAAGTTCTCGTCCTTGGACCACTCCATGAATTTCTCGGCGTTCACCGAAGACAGACAGCAGACCGCCGTCCGGTCCTGGCCGTTATGATCGACGCCGGTCGGCAGGGTGATCTCGGAGCAGAGATTGGACTGGTGAACCTTGAGACCAAGTTTGCGCTGATGCGCTGGCATCGCGTTGTTCACGGTGTCGGTGAACAGCAGGTATGGCTCACCGGTCTGGATGCGCAGCTCAAGGATTTTCTGCCAGATCTTGCGGGCATTGACCTTGCGCAGCTCTTCGCCCGACTTTGGCGAGCGCAGGGGGAAGTCCTCATCATTGCGGACCGCTTCCATGAACTCATCGGTGATATTGATGCCATGGTGCAGGTTGAGGGACTTGCGGTTGAAGTCGCCCGACGCCTTCCGGATTTCAAGGAATTCCTCGATCTCTGGATGGTGCACATCAAGATAGCAGGCTGCCGACCCACGGCGCAGCGAGCCCTGGCTGATGGCGAGGGTCAGGCTGTCCATCACGCGGATGAAAGGAATGATGCCGGATGTCTGACCGTTCTGGCCGACCTTCTCGCCGATGGAGCGGACATTGCCCCAATAGGTACCGATACCGCCGCCATTCGACGCGAGCCAGACATTCTCGGTCCATGTCTCGACGATATCGTCGAGCGAGTCGCCGACCTGGTTGAGGAAGCAGGAAATCGGCAGACCCCGGTCTGCGCCGCCATTGGAGAGGACAGGCGTCGCAGGCATGAACCAGAGCCGCGAGATATAGTCGTAAATGCGCTGGGCGTGGTCCTGATCGTCGGCGAATGCCTTCGCGACACGGGCAAACATGCCCTGATAGGACTCGCCCGTCAGCAGGTAGCGGTCCTCAAGGGTGCGCTTGCCAAACTCGGTCAGGAGCGCGTCACGCGACTCGTCGATCGTGATCTCGATATCCGTGACCACCTTGAGATCAGGCTTCATCTGCCCCTTTGGCTTCCCCCGGCGAAGGGCGGCGCTGGCTTTCGTCGCAACATTGCTCGCAGACATGGTCTAAATCCTCTCAATCGGCGGTCATATATAGGGATTTGGCCCCGGAAGCGCCATATGCGGTGCTTCTGCCCCTTCCCAATACTAGATATAGTGTTCCTAAGGTTAAGGCTTGGTCAATGGGGAGTCTGCCGATTTCCAACTCAATACCGTGGAAATCTCAGTCTGAAGACCTGCCTCCCAGCCTGCAAGCCCCACTACACAAAGCGTTCTGAACCTCACAGGTATTTTCGTTTCGGATGCGGAAAGTTCAGCGCTCGGGCTCACAGGAAAGGCAGGGCCAAGAACGCTCTTTCCGCAAGACGATAAGCAGGTGGTGAATCGCGGCGCCCGACCGGTCGAATCAATCCGGCGTTTCAGCCTCATCCAGGTCGCCTGCGGTCACATCCGGAAAGAGCCGCGCGATCGACTGATTCCACTCATAAAGCGCCGGCCAGTTATTGCCGCCATTTGGCATCAGACCGAGACGAACAATGACGAGGTCCTTGGACGGCACGACCCAGATTGTCTGGCCTTCGTGGCCTTGCGCCGAGAAGACATCAAACGGAGGCGTTGTGGCCGCCTGGCCTGCCGGAACGGGGTCTGGATCAGCGCCGAGCCACCAACCGGCCCCATAGACATTGACCTCTGTCGAGACGGGGTCGCGGCGGGAAAAATCCACCCAACCTTCCGGCAGGAGGCGCTCGCCGTCCCAGACGCCATCGCGCAGATAGAGATAGCCAAACTTCGCAAAGTCCCTCGCAGAGGCCCACACAAGTGACCCGCCGAGATAGGTACCCGCTGCGTCGAACTCAGGCTGCGCGTCCATACCGATCGGGTCGAAAAGAATCTCATCCATCCACATTGCCACGGGCACGTCGGACGGTTCGCAGGTGGTCTGCGGAGTTGAACCCTCAGACGACTTGCGGCTTTCCGCCGTTGAGCAATGTGTGCCTATGCCAAGCTGATCCTGAAGGGCGCGCCCGATCAGGTGAAAGCCCGCTGTGGAGTAATTCCAGACCACGCCCGGATCGTGCGCCGTCTCGAATTCGTCCACCACATGTTGTGTCACGTCGAACCGGCCCGGCCCATACATCATCTGGACGACGTCATTGTCGTTAAGGCCCGTTGAGCCGATTTCGGTATAGTCGAGACCGTCTGTCATGGTCAGCCACTGGCGCCAGGTAATCTGCCCACGCGGATCGTCCTCGGCGAAGGGTGACGGCATTGGATTGTCGATGTCCTCGATAAGGCCCAGTGCAACCGCGCGGCCAACCAGAGCCGATGTGATCGACTTTGCCATCGACCATGACACCTGTTTCGTTTTTGGCCCGAAATCGTCGGCATAGTCCTCGAAGACCAGCCGTCCCTCATGAATGATGACGATGGCCCGCGTCTGGCCCATTTCCTGGCCAGCATCGCGGTTCATCGCGTCCTGGATGAGAAGGCGTAGATCATCGCCTGTCCCGGCGGGCAGCTCTCCTACCGGCCAGTCCTCCGTCGGCCAGGCGAGGGCCTCAGGCTGCGGCGGCAAAGGCACGGGGCCCTGCGCAACCGCTTTCAGTCCGACGAGGCAGGCGGCCCCAACAAGGAGAGACTTGAACATCATCGACGCGCTCCGTAACGATCAGGCGTCCAGCTTTAGAGGCAGAACATGAAACTCGTCAAAGCCGCGATCGTCATTGCCATCATGCTGGGCGTCGCCGCCCTTCTCGCCTGGCAGTTCCTGATCAAGGATCAGGTGGAGCTTGCACGTGTCGCGACCCCCTATGGTGCCAAAATGGTCTGCTCCTGCCGCTTCGTAGCGGAGCGCCCGATGGAAAGCTGTATGAATGACTTCACCGAAGACCTCAGTGCGGTGAGCTTCGCGGAAGAAAACAAGTCGATCCGCGCCAGCGTGCTGGGCGGCGCGATCAGCGCGACGGCAGTCTATGAAGACGGGCTCGGCTGTACGCTGCTGCGTGACGGAGACTGAGAAATCAGCTCAAGGCGCCGGAGGATTGGCAACTGCT
The DNA here is from genome assembly GCF_000376805.1 of Henriciella marina DSM 19595. Classification (NCBI taxonomy): domain Bacteria; kingdom Pseudomonadati; phylum Pseudomonadota; class Alphaproteobacteria; order Hyphomonadales; family Hyphomonadaceae; genus Henriciella; species Henriciella marina. The sequence goes on from NZ_AQXT01000002.1 coordinate 2,231,612, forward strand.
GTTGCCTGCGTATCGAACACCTCACGATATCGCGGCGCGAGCTCGGCCTCGAACACCGCCGCAGGCACAGCGATCTCATAAGGCCCCTCAGCATATGAGCCCATCACATACGGCTCAAAATGATAGATCAGACCGCCGGGCACCTCACTTGCCTCGGCGCGGGCGATTGTAAAATTCTCGAACACGCTCGAATTGTCTTCGAAGGCTGGCCGGAGCCAGGTTTCGATCATCTTCTCATCGCTGATATCAAAGTCATTCAGACGCTCACGCTTTGCTTCCACCAGGCGCGCCTCAAGCGCATCCCGGAGGACGCCTCGCGCATCATCTGTATCCTCGAACAGGTCTGAAAACCCAATCTCTTCCGACGCCTCGACGTCCCAGTTCAGTACGTCGAACCGGTAATTGGGGTGCGCGCCGCCCGTATAGGCGGCGTAGCTGCCAAGAAACGACCGCAGCGGGCCATCCTGCGGCCCGACATGCTCCCAGCTCACCGTCAGTGAATGCGGGCGGAAGGGAAAGCCGCCATTCTCTGCATCCATCCTGTCGTTCTGGGCTGCATCGAGGAACCCATCCTTTCCGCTATCGGCGCGCCTGCGAATTTCGGCAGCGAGTTTGCTGTCCAGCGTCTCGATATTGGCGGGCAGGCTGATATCGATCGACGCTGCCTCACTGCCGCTAACAATCGCGATGCCTTTTCCAGGGTCGGCAAAACCATTGTTTGTGGGCTGCTCAGGATGCGGCAGTTCAGAGACGCGGACGCTCTCAATGTCTTCGCTGCGCTCAGCGCCGCACGCAGCGACCAACAGGGCAGTCAGCGCGATCAGGGAAACTTGCTTCATCCGCGTCCGGTCCTTTTTCTGGCTGCCCCTTATAGGCTCAAGAGTTCCGGATCGCCACCCTGCGCGGTAATATCGATCGTCACGACCCGTTCGGTGGCAAACCGCAGCATGTAGTGCGGGCCGCCAGCCTTGGGGCCGGTTCCGGACAGGCCCTCGCCGCCAAAGGGCTGAACGCCGACAACGGCCCCCGTCATGGACCGGTTCACATAGGTGTTCCCGGCTTTGACGACATCGCGGACTTTCCTTGCAAAACTGTCGAGGCGCGAGTGAACACCGAGCGTCAGACCGTAACCCTTCGCCTGCAGCGCTGTGCCCACTGACGCGATCTCGTCCGGGTCATAGCGCAGGACGTGTAGCACAGGGCCGAACGTCTCTTTCTCAATCTGGTCAATCGAGTTGAGCTCAATGATGGCCGGACCGAAGAAATGGCCGCCGTCTGGCGCGGCGAGCTTTTTGGCCACCGTCGCTTCGACTTCGATGCGCGCCATATAGGCATGCAGCATGTCGCAGGCCTCGCCGTCGATGACGGGGCCGATATCGGTGTCGGCGCTACCTGGATCACCGATCTTCAACTCATCCATGGCGCCTTTGAGCCCTTCCAGGATGAAGTCGGCGGTATCCTTTGGCAGGAATAGAAGCCGAAGCGCCGAACAACGTTGCCCGGCTGATCCGAAAGCTGACACCAGCACATCGTCGATAACCTGCTCGCGCAGCGCAGTCGTGTCGACGAACATGGCGTTCAGGCCGCCCGTTTCGGCGATCAGCGGGATAATAGGCCCGGGGCGGTCTGCCAGTGTCTTGTTGATAAGACGGGCGGTATCGGTGCCCCCGGTAAAGCAGACGCCAGAAACACGTGGGTCTTTGGTGAGCTTTGCGCCGACCGTCTCGCCGCGGCCCGGCAGTAATTGAAGCGCACCGCCCGGAAGACCAGCCTCCTGAAAGATGCGGACAGCTTCATATGCAATCAGCGGCGCCTGTTCAGCTGGCTTTGCAATTACGGTATTACCCGCACCAAGCGCTGCCGTGATCTGGCCCGTGAAGATCGCCAGCGGGAAATTCCATGGCGAGATACAGGCAAACACGCCGCGCCCGTGAAGGGAGATGTGATTGGTTTCACCCGCAGGGCCCGGCAGGCGTGTGGCACCTTCAAATTGCTCCTCGGCCTGCACGGCATAATAGCGGCAGAAATCGACCGCCTCACGTACTTCGGCAATGCCGTCGCCGAACGTCTTGCCAGCTTCTTCCGCCATCAGCGCGACGAGGCGGTCCATATTGGCCTCTAGCGCATCGCCCATGTCGGAGATGATCTTCGCCCGTTTGCCGCCACCGAGCTGGTCCCATTCCGCCTGGAATTTGACGGCGGCGTCGAGGGCGGCATCGACATCTGCCTCGCTTGCCTCAACCACGGTTCCAAGTCTGCGGGAGGTATCCGCCGGGGCGAACACATCCGCGCCGCCTTTGGTCTTGGCGGCTCCAGAGATGATCGGTCCTGCCACCAGGGCGCTGCCCTCGCGAAGCCTGGCGACATGATCTTCCAGCACCTTGCGTTCGCTCGCCTGTGAGAGGTCGACGCCGATGGAGTTCTTGCGCATCGGGCCATAGAGACGCGGCGGTGTCGGGATACGCGGGTGGCGGCGGGGGCCTGCCTCGACCTTGGCAATCGGGTCATCGACGACCTTCTCGACATCGACATCCGGGTCGAGGAAAGAATGCACGAAACTTGTATTGGCGCCGTTCTCCAGAAGGCGGCGAACAAGATAAGGCAGCAGGTCCTTGTGCGCGCCAACAGGGGCGTAGACACGGACCTTGTCGCCCTTTCCGGCGGCGCCATAGAGCGGTTCGCCCATGCCGTGCAGGCGCTGGAACTCATAATTCGTCACGCCCTCTGATTCCGCCATCATCAAGATCGTCGCCAGCGAGTGGGCGTTATGGGTCGCGAACTGCGGATAGATACGTGGGCTCGCCTGCAGCAGCGCATGCGCGCAGGAGAGATAATTGATGTCCGTGCCCGGTTTGGTGGTGAATACAGGGAAGTTCACCATCCCCTCTTCGTGCGCGTGCTTGATTTCGGTGTCCCAATAGGCGCCCTTCACGAGACGGACCATGAGACGCGTCCCTGTTTCTCCGGCAAGCTCGGCTAGCCGCGAGATGACGCGGTGCGCCCGCTTCTGATAGGCCTGCACCGCAAGACCCAGACCCTCCCAGCCTTTGAGGGACTTCTCACGCATTAGACGTTCAAGAATTTCGAGCGAAATAACGAGGCGGTCGGCTTCTTCAGCATCAAGGCAGAGATTGATATTGGCCTCGGCGGCATCCTCGCAGAGCGCCAGAACCCGCGGATAGAGTTCGGCATGGACGCGCTCTTCGTTGACCGCCTCATAGCGCGGATGCAGCGCCGACAGCTTTACCGAGATGCCGTTCTTCTGCTCAGGCGACAGCGACGCGTCGCCATGATCGGCAACCGCCTTGATTGCCTGCCTGTAGGAAGCGAAGTAGCGCTCGGCATCGTCGTGCGTGCGGGCGCCCTCACCCAGCATGTCAAAGCTGAAATTGGCCGCCTCGCCAGCTTTCACCTTCTTGCGCCCGCGTTTCAGCGCTTCCTCAATGGTGCGACCAAGCACGAACTGCTCGCCCATGATCCGCATGGCCTGCATCATCGCGGTGCGAATGACCGGCTCGCCGCTCTCGCGAATAAGGTTCGACAGAAACGTCGACGGGCCTTTCTTGGCGTCGCTCGGTGTGCCGATGACACGGCCCGTCAGCATCAGGCCCCAGGTCGAGGCGTTGACCAGCCAGCTATCGGACTGCCCCGAATGGGAACCCCAGTCACCGGATCGGATTTTCTCGGCGATGAGGTCGTCGCGGGTTTCAACATCCGGCACACGCAGCAGCGCTTCAGCAAGGCACATGAGCGCAAGGCCTTCGGAGTTCGACAGGCCGAACTCTTCCAAGAAGCTTTCCATCATCCCCTTTGGACGGCCTGCGGCGCGCGCTTTCTCGACCAGCTCTCGCCCGCGCCTGACGGCGGCGGTCCGTGCGCGCTCATCCAGCGGCAGGGATTTCAGGATGTCCGCAACGAGCGCTTCCTCGTCGGCGAACTTGATCTCATCAAGGCTGTTCCAGCTGCGGGTCTGGCGCGTGAGCGTATCAGGCATGGTCTGCTCCGTTGTCGACGGTTCCTGCATGATCATTCTATCCGAAACCGCCCTTCGGGTTTACGCCGAGCAGCAGCACTCTAAAAGTGGGACCTCGCAGCGACGCGGCAAGGAGATTCGATGCGCATCATGCTTATCACCGACGCTTGGGAACCACAGGTCAACGGCGTCGTCCGCACGATGAAGCGTGTCATCGCCGAGTGCGAAGAGATGGGCCATGAGTGGGAAGTCGTCTCTCCGGCGGATGATTTTCTGACCATGCCGCTGCCCACCTATAGCGAAATCCAGCTTGCCCTGTTCGCGCGCCACAAGATTTCCGAACGGTTCGAGAGCTTCCAGCCCGACGCGGTTCACATTGCGACCGAGGGCACGCTGGGTCTGGCGGGCCGTGCGATGTGCCTGAAGGAAAAACACCCCTTCTCGACTTCCTACCACACCCGTTTTCCTGAATATGTCTCCGCGCGCTTCCCGGTACCTGTGGCCTGGGGTTACAGCTATGTGCGCTGGTTTCACAAATATTCCGGCAAGGTCATGGTCGCGACGCCCTCCATGCGCGAGGAACTTGAAGAGCACGGCTTCAACAACGTTGTCTCCTGGACGCGCGGTGTCGATGTGGATCTTTTCCACCCGTCACGGCGCAAGGCAGAAGGCGAGCCCGGTGACCCATTTGAAGGCCTGCCGCGTCCGATCTTCCTCAATGTCGGCCGTGTCGCGGTGGAAAAGAACATCGAAGCCTTCGCAGAGCTGGATCTGCCTGGCACGAAGGTCATCGTTGGCGAAGGCCCGCAGCTGCAGGAGCTGAAGAAACGCTATCCGGAGGTCAAATTCCTCGGCGCCAAATTCAATGAGGACCTCGCGGCCTGTTTTGCCAGCGCCGATGTCTTCTGCTTTCCAAGCCTTACCGACACGTTCGGCCTTGTCATCCTCGAAGCTATGGCGACGGGCACACCTGTGGCGGCGTTCAATGCGCCGGGGCCGCGTGACATTATTCCGGGGTCGGATGCCGGCGTTATCGACAAGGATCTGGCCAAGGCCTGCAAGGACTGCCTCGCCCTCAACCGCCAGACGACCCGCACCTATGCCGAGGGTTATAGCTGGCGGGCCTGCGCAGAAGCCTTCGTGGAAAACCTCGATCCGCTGCCGGTACCACAGCGCAAGCGCTTCTGGCAGAAAATCCGGCTACGCCGCCGGCGCAAGAAGCCGCCCATGGGCCCGCCCGGGCTTTAGCTTTCAGGCCGTTCCATCGTCTCAAGCGCCAGCGCCTTTTCACGCTCAGACTCGCGCGCCGCTTCACTCAGCGGGATCAGGCCCTTGTCGATCAGGTAACCGGTGGGACCCCACGCATCTTCCTGCGTCTGCTCGCTGATGAAATCCAGCATACCGGGAACAAGCGGGACATTCTGCTTTTTCACGTAAACGAACATTGATCTCGCAATATCATACTCCCCCGAAGCGATCCGGTCGAACTCCGGCGGCACACCATTGACGATCGCGCCCTGAAGCCGGTCGAGGTTCTCTTCGAGGAACGAGTATCCCAGCACACCTATGCTGTCTGGATTGCGCGTGAGCGTCTGCACAATCGCGGAGTCGTTCTCGCCTGAATCAATCCATGCGCCGTCAGTGCGGATGGTATGCGCCCTGCTTTCGAAGAGATCTGGATCGCTTTCCTTCAATGCCGCAAGTTCTGGAAGCGCAGCCGCCCCGTCTTCAAGAGCCAGCTCAACAAACGCATCGCGCGTACCGGACGTCGGCGGGGGGCCAGAGACGAGAATTGGCATGTCGGGAAGGTGGCTGGCGACATCGTTCCACGTTTCGTTCGGGTTCTTCATCCAGCCACCATTCCCGTCTGGGAGTTGCTCGGCGAGCGCCCGGTAGATTTCCTCTTCCGAGATATCGAGAAGCGGGCTTCCTTTGGCGTTCGCAAGCACGATACCGTCAAATCCTATTTCAATCTCGGCCACTTCGGTCACACCATTTTTGCGGCAGAGTTCGAACTCAGATGGCTTGATCGGGCGTGAAGCGCCTGTGAATGAGGCCGTGCCGGGTCCGATGCCCTGACAGAAAGCCTGAAAGCCACCGCCCGTCCCGGTCGATTCCACAATAGGCGTGGGGTATTGAGTGATGGCCCCAAACTGCTCGGCCACAGTGGAGGTAAAAGGATAAACGGTGGAGGAGCCCACAATCTTGATCTTCTCATCAGGCGACGCTGCAAAGACCTGCAATTCGCCAGAGCTGGCGTCGATTTCCGACAGATCGGTTTCAGGCGCGCAGGAAACAGCGAGAAAACCTGCGGTCAGGGCCAGAAGCAAAGTGCGCATGGGGTCGGTCCTCAGGGTCGTCGGCAGATAGCGATCCATACCGTCTAATTGCCATTTGTGACAGTGGCATGCCTGCAGCTGATGTGAGATCAGGCCTCAATCAGAACCGGCGGCCACACATCGCTGAAGCCGAAGCGCGCGCAGACTTTTATCAGCCGTTCATGACCCCCGCCCTGGTCGGTGATGTAAAGTCGGCCCCCAGGACGCGCGTCCTTGTCCTCTGCCTCACCTCTGGCCTCCAGCACCCGGAGCGTCTGGCGCGCGATCGCGGCGCCTGAATCTATAAAGGTGATCGGACGCGGTGCGGAGGCGGCAAGCTGCGCCCGTACCAGCGGGAAATGCGTGCAGGCAAGCACGACCGTATCCACGTCTTCCCCGGACTGCGCCTCGAAAATGGGGGCGAGAGCTTTCACAAATCCGTCTGCGTCATGCGGTTCACCTGCCGCGACGGCTTCGGCAAGCCGGACAAGTTCTACGCTGCCATGGAGGACAACGGTGATCTCGCTCGCAAAGTCCTCGATGAGCTTTGCTGTATAGGCCCGCCGGATTGTGCCGGGTGTCGCCAGAAGGGCGATCACACCCGTTTTAGTAAGCGCTGCGGCGGGTTTGACCGCCGGAACGGTCCCGACAACCGGAATGTCGAGCCGTGCACGAACGTCTTCGAGGGCAAGCGTGCTGGCTGTGTTGCAGGCAATGACGAAGACATCTGGCTCAGCGTCTCTTACCAGCGCTTCGGCAAGGGCAGGCAGCCGGGCTCGCAGCGCCTCGTCGCTCTTGTCGCCATAGGGAAAAAACCCCGTGTCAGCCGCGTAATCGACCTTCAGCGCAGGCGCCATCCGCTGGATCTCGCGGGCGACCGTCAATCCGCCCATACCGGAATCGAAGACCAGCACCCGTCCGGCCGCTACGCTATCGCCTGTCGTGTCCGAAGTCTCCCGTTCGGTCATTTCATCTCCACCTCTGCACGCATATGGCCGTTCGAAAGAGGCGTTAAGACGGCAGCCGCGCGGTACGCCAGATATGAGCGGTAAAGAGACCTGCTTGAAAATTGGTGAAAAGCCGCTTATGTTGCACTGCAGCATAGAGGATTTTTATCATGTCGACAGATACTACGAGATTAAATCCGATTGAGCTCTGGACCGAGTCCATGTCGGCCTGGCGCGACCTTGGCCGCAGTGCAGGTGAAGCCTGGATGGACGCACTCGTGTCAATGCAGCCGGGCGCTGGCGAAGCTGCGCCGGAAGCCGCGACGCGCGGCCTCTTCCGCAAGCTCGCAGACCTCAACATGCAGCACTGGGAACATGCCGCCAATATGATCGAGGCGATGCCAGCCTGGATGCGCTGGCCTCAGACCGTCCCGGGCGATGTCATGACCGACTGGTTTGACCGCATGCGGCGCGAAACGTTCACATCGCAATTTTCCCCCATGGGTGTATCTGCGTCTGTTAATCCGATGAACGTGGCCGCCGTCGAAGAAGCAGCGAGCACAGTCCTAAGTCGGCCGATGGGCCTGCCAGGCCCGGACGGTGATGCGGACGATCTCACCCGCATCAAGGGCATTGGTCCAAAGCTCTCAAAGACCCTCAACGAAATCGGGATCTTCCATTTTCGTCAGATTGCTGGATGGCAGCCTGAAGAGGCCCATTGGGTCGATGACTATCTGGCCTTCAAAGGGCGTATTGACCGCGAGCAGTGGATCGAACAGGCACAGAAGTTCGCCTCGAATGGCGCGCTGCACTAGCAGTCTGTCTCGTTACCAAGTTTTCAAGGCTGGTGCCCAATGGGGTGCCAGCCTTTATTTTTTGAGATGATGTGGGAAGGCTCACGCCCTCTGGAAGTCACCCGGTAACTCTGCGTCGTCACGCGAGGCTGGTTTGGGCAAGTGGAGCGTCTGGCAGATCTGCTTGAGCGCCGTCTTCAGCCCCTCCTCGATCGTCGGATGATAGAAGGGGCGCTCCAGAAGGTCGCTCGCCGTTGCGCCCTGCTCAATTGACCAGGCCAGAAGATGCGCCAGGTGCTCAACGCCGGGGCCCACAAGACAGGCACCTGTGATCGTTCCACGCCCCGTCCGGGCATAGATCTCGCAGACGCCCTGATTGACGCCCATCACTCTGGCGCGGCCCTGGTCCCTGTAATCGACCTGCCCGGTTACCGTGTCATCGCCGGGAACGTCCCCAATGATTGCCATGTTCGGCTCGGTGAACATGATCTGAAGACGTGTCGAGCGGGAGAATGACTGAATGGCTGGATAGGTCGCCGCATTATTGCCAGCAATCGCGCCCTCGCTCGAGGCCTCGTGCAGGATCGGAAGGTCGTGATTTGCGTCACCGACGATAAAAACCGGTGAACTGGAACACTGAAGCGTTCGTTCGTCGAAAACAGGTGTGCCGTGATCGTCTAGGTCGAGGCCGGCTATTTCCAGCTGAAGGTCTTCCAGATTTGGCGCACGGCCCGCGGCGACCAGAAGCCGCTCGAACACCGCAGTCCTGCTTTGGCCGTCTTCGTCCCAGGAGAGCTCGACACCGTCCGCAACGTGCTTCGCCTCCGGCTTCACATCGAGGTGAAAGGTCAGCTCGCGGCTGAGCGCATCCTTCAGAGATGTATGCGGGTCGCCCTTTGGCAGACCGGCGATCTCTGTGCCCATATCGAAAACCTCGACACAAACACCCAGCCGAGCAAGGGCCTGCGCAAGCTCCAGACCAAGCGGGCCGGCACCTATAACGCCGAGCGACGCGGGAAGCTGCTCAAGATCAAACAGGCTTTCATTTGTCAGCGCGCGATCGCCAAGGCCCTCAAAGGAAGGTGGAATAACGGGCGAGGACCCGGTCGCGATGATGATGGCCTTGGCCGCCACTTTTTTTCCATCATCCAGCGCCAGTTCGGTTTTGGATACGAATTGCGCGGTAGCTTTCACGGCGATGCCGTCGGGCAGGTCGTCGAGACCGTCCTTTACGCCCGAAACGAAATCATCGCGCAGTCGGCGAACGCGTTTCATCACTTCGGGCCCGTTGATACGGGGCTGTGCAACCTCGATCCCGAACTCACCTGCATTGCGCACACTATGCGCTGCCTCTCCTGCCGCGATCAGCAGTTTTGACGGCATACAGCCTACGGTCGCGCAGGTCGTACCGGCAAAATAGGGATCGATCAGCAGAGTGGTTGCGCCGGCTGCGCGAGCGTTTCGTTCTGCGGCAAGACCGGCTGTGCCGGCTCCGATAATGGCAACGTCAACATTGAAATCTGGCAGGGTCTGCTCCGTTTGTCCTAGCTTGCCTTAAGCGAAGAAGACCGGAACGGGTTCCAGTTTCGGCTGCGGCGGCGCGGTGCGGCCTTTTCGAGCGGTCCGCGAGCGACAGCCTTGCGGATAAATGCAAGTTTTTCGCGTACAGGCGGCGCGATGACGAATGGATAGATATCAACCAGACCCATCGACCGGTTGAGATGGTTGAGGCCGATGCCAAGCTCCGCGCCAGCGCTGATCACGCTGCCGCTATCCTTGGTCGCATAAGGGTCCGGAACGGGTGACCCGGGTGTCCTGAGGCCAGCTGCATTGGCGCTATCAATCATGTCAGTCAAATGGACAAGATGCGCAAAGGTCTCGGCCCAGTCCTCGTGAGGGTGGCTGGAGGCGTAGCCGGTGATGTGTTTCTCCTGCCAGCCTTGCGGGGGGCCATTCTGGTAATGGACTGACAGGGCAGCGCCATAGTCTGCGCGTTCATCTCCGAACAGGGTCCGGAACGCCGACGCGAACTGTTCATCCTCCAGCAGTCTGAAAAAGATGTAGTGGCCAAGCTCGTGGCGGAAATGGCCGGTCAACGTCCGATACCGCTCGCTGAGCTCCTCGCGGCGGGCAACCCGACGGGCGTGGTCAGCTTCAGTGACGTTGATCGTGATCAAACCATCATCATGGCCCATCGTCACATTCGACGGGCCCGTCGATGTTTCTTCAGAGAGCAAATGGAAGCGTGGCATCTTGCCGGTGTCACCGGCCTTGAGCCATCCCCATTGCCCAAGGTTTACGAGCACCCAGCGTTTCGCCGCTTCAGTGTCCGCCCAGAGCGAAATATTCTCGTTCACCAGCGCGTCCGGAACGATCTCCGTCATCGCGCAGGCGCGGCAAAGCGAGCCAGCACCGGCAGCGGCTTTCCAATTGCAGTTAATCCGTTCGCGGTTTGAGCAAGGCGTATCGAGCTGCTCGAATTGTTCTGCTTCCGGGTCAAATGCGACCGCAGCTCCGCACCCGCATGCAAGGTTGCTGAAATAAAGCGTTCCTTTGCAGCACGGGCAGTTAAAGATTTTCATGTAAGGTCATCCTGATTGGCAGAAATTGCCAGACAGTGTAACGCCCCCTGCCGGTCTGACGTTCCAAGTTCAGACAGGGGGCCAGGTGGGTAAAGCAGTTGTTTTTCAGGGCGCTTGGTGCCGCTCTCCTGGGCGGGTTAGTCTTTCTACTCTTCGTTGTTCCCGCTGGCTGGGTCCAGGCCGGGCAGCTTCAGCTTGTCTGGCCCGGCGATGGCCAGAACCTGCTGGAAATTCAGCCTTTTTCCGATATTGCCGCGCAGCTCCATGCCGGCAACGCATTCATAGCGCTAGCCGCCCTCGCCTATCTTTGGCTGGCGGTCATCCCGACACTGCGCGTCTTCATCACCGATCGCTCTCGCGGCACTGCATTTGTGCTGCTTCTCGGCGGCGTTACCCTGCTCTGCCTGATCGCTGTCCCGCCTTTCATCATGGAAATGGCCCTCGCTGGTGAGCCCGAAGGGCTGATCAGGATCGCGGCTGTGAGCTTCATTGCGGCGGGTTTGAGCTTCTACCTCATCGGCGAGAGCCCGTTCGTCTCCTTTGGTTACCTCACCTGGGCCCTCATCGCCCACCTCGCCTCCGTCGATCTTGGCAGGCGTATCCTGGCTGATCCGGGCCTTGCAGACACATGGCTATTGATTGCGGGCATGCACGCAGCTGGGGCGTCGGTGCTTCTGTCGGTGTTCGCTCTGCTCGAAACACGAGCTCACCTCTGGCACGCGCGCGGGTCCCGGATCGCCAGCGCACTGCTTGCCGTCATCCTCTGCTCATCGGCCGCAATCATGGTGCTCTACCAGTACAGGCTTGGTGTCTCAGCGGTGTCTCCAGACGCGCTCGATCTTACGGAAACGGCCCGAAACGACATGATGCGCGCGGGCATAGCGTCTTTCACTCTGCTCGCCGCTTTCGTCGTCGGGATCTTCCGTCACGCCCTTCTCATGAGGAAGGCTCGCCGAAAACCAGACCCAATCGATCAGCCGAGCACTTCATAGAGTTTGAATTACCGCCACGCATGTCTGGACCAATGCTGGCATAGTCTGGGATCTATGTTGAGACGAGAAGGGAAGACCGAGCAATGAGCCAGATGTCCACAAGAATGCCCGCCAGAATTCGACCCGCTTTTCTGCTGCGCATCCTTCTTGTGGCTGCAGTTCTATTGGCCGTCACGCTCCCGATTGTGCTGATCCAGTACGAACTGCTCCGTCCTGGAATTGACCTTGGCGAGCCGCGTCGAGCAATGGACATGTATGAAAACGTTCGCGGATTACACGCCGATTTCGCGCGCCTCATACTGTCTGGTGCTTTTGTATTGGCTGCGGTCTTTTCGATCGGACGTGCCATCCTGAAAGACCGGAAAATAGCCATCCCGGTCGCGGCGTGTTTTGTCGTATCAACCGTACTCGGCATATTTGGGCTGATGCACCTGGCGCGCGTTTCGGTAAGGCCAATACCAGTCGGCGTTATTCTGTCGATACTCCTGCTCATTACGGCCATTAGCCTAATCGCCGCGGCGCGACACCGCAGGCTTGAGCTTTGCGTGCTCACCTTCCCTGCTTTGATGACCACTCTTTGGGGAAGTTTGATTTTCTTTGTAGAATCGCATGCCGGAGTCGACGGCGTTTTGCTGGACACTTGGTACGTCACAGCCAGGGCGCACGCATTTGGGCTTTCAATGATTTTATCAGGCCTGGCCATTCTTGCGGCCGGAGCGGCGATTGCTGGCCGCGTTCATTCGATCACGGTGAACCTTGGGCTGACCGTCGCAATATGCGTGTCCGGGGTCTGGATGGTGACGCGGCAATTGGGGCTCGGGCTGAACGGTATGCCGCGTCGCTACATCGATTACGCTGACATTTTCTCAGACGGGCACTATTCAGCTGGATTAGCAGGCTTCATCCTTCTGTTGTTGGCAATTGGAAGCGCGGTTCGCTTTCTTTTCTTTGGCCGCAAACCGCCAACCGCCGAAGCCGCCTTCTGAGTATCAGCCGAGCACTTCATAGAGGTCGGTGCGGCGGTCGCGGAAGAATCCCCAGGCGGCGCGGTGGCGGTCGAGGAAGTCGAGGTCGAATTCAGCCATGATGACGCCCTCCTCATCGCGGCCAAGCTCATCGGCGATCTCACCGGCATGGTCGGCAATGAAGCTCGTCCCGTAAAAGGCCTGGCCCTCTTCATTGCCGGTGCGGTTGGCGGCGACGACCGGTATGACGTTGGAGACCGCATGCCCCTGCATGGCGCGGCGCCAGCGGGCGGCTGTGTCGAGGTCGGCATCATGTGGCTCTGACCCGATCGCTGTTGGATAGAAGAGCACATCGGCGCCCATGAGCGTCATCGCGCGGGCCGTTTCAGGGAACCACTGATCCCAGCAGATGCCGACGCCGATCCGGCCTTTCATCGTGTCCCAGACACGAAAACCGGTATTTCCGGGCCGGAAGTAGAACTTCTCCATATAGCCCGGCCCATCAGGTATATGGGACTTGCGATAGACGCCAAGCGGGGTGCCGTCGGCGTCGATGATGACGATGGAATTGTAGTATTCCGGGCCGTCTTTTTCGTAGATCGACACCGGGATAACGACGCCCAGCTCCTTTGCGAGCTCTCCCAGCTGTTCGACGGCTGGGTGCTCTGCCCATGGATAGGCCGTGCGGAAGAACTTCTCGTCCTGCACCTTGCAGAAATAGTGGTCGCAGAAGAGTTCCGACGGCAGGATGATCTCGGCGCCCTTGCCGGCAGCCTCGCGCACCAGCGTCTTCACCTTGTCGATATTGGCCTGCATGTCCTGGCTGAACGAAGCCTGGATCGCGGCGACCTTTACGGTTCTGCTCATGTCGAGAGACCTCCATCGGTTTCAGGCACTTGCTGGGTCATGCAATGGAAGCTGCCCCCGCCTGAGAGGATATGGCGTGATGGCAGGGCGATGACTTCATGGCCCGGCATCAGGGCCTGAAGCTCTACCTTTGCCAGCTTTGAGTGTTCGTCTTCATAGACCGGCAGGATAACGCGCCCGTTCGAAATCAGGAAATTCATGTGGCTCGCGGGCATTGGCTCGCCGTCCTCATCCTCGATCCGTCCGGGCGAGGGGATCGTCGAAACCTGAAGCTCGGCGGCACGAAGCGTGTCTTCGATCTCTCGCAGGATATCGGCGTTCGGGTCATCATTTCCAGATGGCGTCTGGCAGACGACATGGCCGGGCGCGATGAAACGGGCAATATTGTCGACATGGCCATCCGTATGGTCACCCAGAAGGCCATCGCCCAGCCAGACGATACGCTGTGCATTGAAAGCGAGCTTCAGATTGTCTTCGGCCTTTTCCTGGCTCCAGTCCGGATTGCGGTTGGGATTCAGGACGCATTGACGCGTCGTGATCAGCGTGCCCTCGCCGTCCTGCTCGACGGCCCCGCCTTCCAGCACGAAAGGAAGCCGTTTCAGCGGATGACCTTCAAGGCGCGCAATCGCTGCGGCCGTCTCGGTATCGCCCTCCAGCTCGTACTTGCCGCCCCAGCCATTAAAGGTGAAGCCAAGGCCTTCAAGCCGGTTGAGGTACTTGACGAAAACGGGGCCTATGTCGCGCAGCCAGATGTCGCCCATGGGCGCGTCGAACATCTCGGCCTTATCGCCGACAAGATCTGCAGCCTCAGCGCGCGATGCACTGTCACCAATGACGAGCTTGACGCGCACCACCGGCGCGAGCGCTTCGATCAGCGCCGCAATCTCGCGCTGAGCGCCCTCGTAATCATCGGCCCACGCATCCTTCAGATGCGGCCATCCTGCCCAGATAGCAGACTGGGGCGCCCATTCGGCTGGGGTGAAAGCAATCGTCGTGTCGGTCATGCAGCGCGATTTGCCATAGCTTGACGCAAAGAAAAAGGGCGGCCCGCATGGAGCCGCCCTCTCTGAAGTATCGTCCTGTCGGAGCGCCTAGAATTCGTAGCGCAGACCGAGACGGATTTCGTAGCGCGATGCGTCGCCAATACGGGCTTCGCAACGTTCGGTCGGCTGACCGCCCACATCGACCGTGCACTGGGCAGGGAAGCCGCGCTGACGCAGGACGCCCCATTCGTCGTTGAGCAGGTTGGTGAAGTTGTCGATGACAACAAAACCGGAGGCGACGTGATCATTGAACAGGTTGAATTCCTGTTCGACTTTGATGTCGACCTTGCCCCACCACGAACCTTCTTGAGCGTTACGCTCCTGGCCGAAAGCAAGGAATGGATTGCCTTCAAGGAACGGAGTGAAGCCGGTGATGCTGTTCGGGTCAGCGTCGATGGTCAGGCTGTATGGCGCGCCGGAGTTTGCCTGGCCGAACGCGGTAAACTTGGTGAGGTTGTCACCGAAGAATGCCCGCTCATAGTTCACGAGAGCCGTGAAGCGATGCTCGATGTTGTAATCCGAGCGTGCGGCAGAAACATCCTGAGGGTCTGCAAACGCGCGGTTTACATAGTTCGAGAATGCTACCGACGAGGTCATCGGGTGTACGTCTTCGGCATCCGAGTATGCGTAACCGAATGACCAGTCGAGGCCGAAATCATAGTCTTTGGAGACCGCTGCCGAGACCAGCAGAGACTTCGGCGACGATTCCGAGTTCGTGAGGACAAATGCCGGCTCACGAACACTGGAGTAAGACGGATAGCCGCGGCCATCAGGCCCGACAACGACACCGGTTTGTTCCAAATCGCCGCGGATCCAGACCGCGCGCTCTTCACCCTGGGTGTAGAGCACGTCGCCGGAGAGTACATACTCGCCGCCGATAGCCGGAATATCGATGAATTTGGTGGCACCGAAGGCCCACTTCCACTCATACGGAATTTCGAAGTCTGGATCGAGGTAGTTGATCTCGAAGTTGGAACCCTGACCGGCTGCAACAGCGTCGGCCATTGATTGAGGAACACAGTAACCAGGACCGGTCGGAACGCCTGCCTCACACATGGTGTAAGGAATACCGAAGAGCGACGTTACACCGTTTTCGAGACCGAAGGCTCCACCGTCTGCGCCAAACTGAAGAACGTTGTTTGCGGAGAAAGTGTTCGACAGCCAGACGTTCGGGTTGCCGCCGGAATAGATGCCGACGCCGCCGCGAAGATCGAGCGTATCATCAATGTCCCAGGTGAAGCCAAGGCGTGGCTGAAGCAGGCCTTTGCCGTCGAGGTTCTGATCGTTCTTGAAGCCGTAATCGACCAGGAAGTCGAAATTCGTCTCAGGACGGTCATCGGTTGCGTACCAGTCGTAACGCAGGCCGCCGGTCAGTACGAGGCCGTTGCCGAAGTCGAACTCATCCTGGGCGTAGACAGTGTGGACTTCATAACCCCAGTCGGCGGCCGCGTCGTCCGGATTGCCGGAAGGTGCGTTGTTGTAGTTCACATTGTCAGCAAGACCGAGACGGAAGTTCTCGATTGCCGGATCGAAGCCAGCGCCAACCGTGTTCGGGTTACGGTCGAAATCGATTTCGGTTTCCGTGTGCTGGACGAACAAGTTGAAGACGTCGAGCGCTTCCTGCTCATAACCAAATGTGAGGTTGTGATTGCCGAGGGTGTAGAAACCCTTGAGGGCGACGTTGAGGGTCTCGTAGTTCAGGACGTTCGATTGACGCGAGTCGTCGCCGCCGAGGTAGACATGGACATCGTCGGTTTCGATCGTGATCTCGCCGAAGTCGGTACCACCGAGAGAGTTCTGGCGGTTAGCAAGTTCGGAATAGCCGACGCGAATTTCGGTCGAGAAGTTGTCCGTCCAATCGGAATAGATCGAGCCGACATAGGCTTCGAGTTCTGCGCCACGCTCGTAGAGGTGGTTGGAGAATTCGAGCTCGGAGAGGTCTCCGTCGGAGGCCGCAATGTTGAAGCCGTCATTCCAGTTGTACGTAAATGTCGCACGGTGGTTCTGGTTGATGTTCCAGTCCAGTTTGACGAGGATCTTCTCGTCTTCATTGTCGAAGCTGGTTGGGATCTCACCTGGATCATAGCCGTAGAGATTCTGCGAGATCGCACGGATCTCGTCGACTTCTGCCTGCGTGATGTTCACTTCGTTGACAGCACCGGACCCAAGCGGACCGCGGTCGAAGAGGTTCGCGCCTTCAAGCTTTTCGTACGCAGCAAAGAAGAACAGTTTGTCCTGGACGATTGGACCACCGACGCCGAAACCGTAGCGGTATTCGTCATAGTCGCCGCTGACAATGTCTTCGCCCTCGAGGCTGTCGCCGCGCAGGTCGTTGCTGGTGTAATCACCGAAGACGTAGCCGTGGAACTCGTTGGAGCCGGATTTGGTGACAGCGTTGATGTTACAGGCCGAGAAGCCGCCATACTGGACATCGAACGGCGCAAGCTCGATCGAGACCTGATCAATAGCGTCGTATGAGAACGGAATGCGCTCGGTTGGGTAACCGTTCGAGTTCAGGCCGAAATTGTCGTTCAGCTTGACGCCATCGACTGTCAGCGAGTTGAAGCGGGAGTTCTTGCCGCCACACTGAACGCCGTTGATGTCGCCGCGGGATTCATCGACATACACGCGCGGGTCGAGGCGCAGGACGTCGGTGATGTTGCGGTTGATCGATGGTGCATTCTGGAGCGTTTCAAGTCCGAAAGTCGCTGATGGGCCGATCGCGACCTGAGCGAGGTTCGAGGCGGACGCGGTAACAACGACGGTGTCCATCGTGCGGTTGCCATCGTCGAGCGTGAAGTTCACCTCAGCCTGATCACCCAGAGACAGAGCGATATTCTCAACTGCGCGGCCCTGAAAGTCAGTGGCGAGAATTTCGACCGTGTAGGACTGGCCGACCGGAAGGTTGCGCAGAACATAGGAACCCGTGCTCGTCGTGCTCGTGGTGCGCGTCAGGCCGGTTTCAGGATCGCGGACGATGACATCTGCGCCGACGACCGGTGAGCCGGACGAGTCAGTAACCTGACCGCGGACACCAGATGTGGTGACCTGCGCTTCAGCTGGGGCGACGATCGCCGCGGTGAACAGTGTAGCCGCCGCCACACCAGACAATAGTTTCCAGTTGGACATGAAGAACCCCTCTTCGGTTGCACAGCCCTGGCCACCTGAGAAGCAAGCGGATCAAAGCTCAATGATCGCGCCTCTATGCCCCGTCTGTAACGGTTTCGTGACATGTACATTACTCTCCAGTGCACCGCAGCATTCGGTCAAAAAGGCGTGCAAAAAAGCCACACATCAGCGCCAGTGCTGGTGTTCTGTGCGACAGCGGGTTAGCAGCAGCGTGAGATGACAGACATGCGCATCAAGCAGACAGATTACGCCAGGCTCACGGCCCTGATTCTTTTGGGGCTTCTCGCTCTGCGCGTCACGAGCGTCATTCTATCGCCGCTGGAACTCTATGCCGACGAGGCCCAGTACTGGCGTTGGGGAGAGACGCTAGACTGGGGCTATTACTCCAAACCGCCGCTGATCGCCTGGGTCATCCATGCCAGCACGGCGATCTTTGGCGACACCGCCACTGCAGTGCGCCTTCCGGCCGCGTCTCTTCATACGGCGGCGGCCTGGTGTCTCTTCCTTCTTGGCAGGCGAATGGTCGGGCCACGCACCGGCTTGCTGGCAGGTCTTGGCTATGCGTTGATGCCCGCCGTCTGGCTGTCCTCGGCGGTTCTGTCGACCGATGGCGTCCTGATGCCGATCTGGTCATTTGCGTTGTACCTGCTCTGGCGGGTGCGTGAAGGAGAGGCTGGCTGGGCCGGTTTCATCGGCCTCGGCGTGGCTGTTGGCGCGGGCTTCCTCGCCAAATATGCGATGCTCTATTTCGCCATCGGCATTATGCTCACTGTCATTTTCGACACGCCGACACGCCGCGCGCTTGTCTCGGCAAAGGGGGCAGGCGCCCTGGCCGCGGCCCTGATCGTCATCGCCCCGCACCTTGTCTGGAACGCGGCGAACGACTTTGCGACGGTCGGTCATACGGTGGACAATGCCAATCTCGGCGGCGATCTCATCAACCCCGAAAACCTCCTCAAATTCCTTGCCGACCAGATGGGCGTTTTCGGCCCGATCAGCTTTCTGGGGCTCATCGCGGCGCTCTTTTTCCTTCGCGCCAGCCGAAGGCCTGAAACAGGCCGCCAGGAATTGTGGCTGAGCGCCTTCATCGTGCCTGTGCTGACGATCATCCTGTTTCAGTCGGTGCTATCGCGCGCGCATGCAAACTGGGCAGCAACAGCCTATCCAGCCGCCTCCATCCTGATCGCCATCTTCTTCCTGCGAGCGGGGCCAAATCGCTGGCTCTGGGCCGTGATTGCGGTGCTTTCGGCCATCGGGTTTCTGTTCGCACCGGACTTTACGCTGGCCGCAAGACTTATGGTTGGGCTCGCGGTGGCGGCCGGTATCGTCGTCTTTGCGTTCGCGTTCCGCTTCCGGCCTGAAGGCCTCTTCTGGGCAGGTCTGACGCTCCATGGGGTGCTCGGGCTCGTTATGCTGACGGCGCTGGTCATTCCCGGTGCGATCTCAGGCCCGCTCGATCTCGATAATGCGCTCAAACGCACGCGCGGCTGGGATCCACTGGCAGACCAGCTGGCGGCGTTTACGCAGGAGACAGGCACGCCGAGCGCGCTTGTCACCGATGAGCGCGAAGTCTGGCACGGTCTCGACTTTTATCTCAAAGACCGGATCGATGCACCGCTCATCCTCTGGCGCTACAATGAAGGCGCGCACAGCTTTGCCGAGCAGCAGCCCCTGACCGCCGAGATTGACAGTGACGTGCTGGTCGCGAGTTACCGTCCGAACAGACGGCCTGCAATCGCGGCGGACTTTGAAACATTCGAGAAGGTTGGTGCGATCAGCGTTGATCTCGGCACGCGCTCGAACGGCTGTCCCATCGTGCGAGAACTTGTGCTTTACCGGGCGTCCGGCTTTAATCCGCTGCCCAGGACGAGCAGCTGGGTCGAGCGTTTCGAGGACCAGCGCATGGATGCGCCAGAGCCTTGCCCTCAGCAGAATTGAGCGCACCTTCGCTTGAACCCTCTCCCCTCTTTCTGGCAGTTGCACTGATATGGGCACCCTGAAGGCCGTTCTCGGCCCGACCAATACCGGCAAGACGCATTACGCCATCGAACGGATGATGGGCCATGCCAGCGGTATGATCGGTCTGCCGCTGCGCCTCCTGGCGCGCGAGGTCTATGACCGTGTGGTCAAGGCCAAGGGCGAGAAGGCCGTCGCGCTTATTACTGGCGAAGAACGGATCGAGCCACCGACAGCGCGCTACTGGGTGTGCACGGTGGAATCGATGCCGGTCCACAAGCGCGTCGAATTCCTGGCCGTGGATGAAATCCAGCTTGCGGGCGATGATGACCGCGGGCACGTCTTCACCGACCGCATTCTTCATGCCCGAGGCTCCCAGGAAACCCTGCTGCTTGGCGCTGAGACCATGCGCGCCGTGTTGCGTGACCTCGACCTCGACGTCGATACCAATACGCGGGAGCGCTTCTCTGAGCTGCGCTATGCCGGTCCGACAAAGATCACGAAGCTGCCAAAGCGGTCCGCCATCGTCGCTTTCTCGACCGAGCAGGTCTATGCGATCGGCGAGCTTCTGAAGCGCCAGAAGGGCGGCGCCGCGATCGTCATGGGCGCGCTTAGCCCTCGCACACGCAATGCGCAGGTTGCCCTCTACCAGTCGGGCGAGGTGGACTATCTCGTTGCCACCGACGCGATCGGCATGGGGCTCAACCTTGATGTCGAGCGCATTGCCTTTGCCGCGCGCTCGAAATTCGACGGACGCCGCCGCCGCTGGCTGAGCGCGGCCGAAGCCGGGCAAATCGCCGGGCGGGCCGGCCGCTTTAGGACGGATGGCGAGTTTGGCGAAACTGGCGACTGCCCGCCTTTCGAGGAAGAGCTGGTTCGCGCGATCGAGGCGAACCGCTTCGATCCGGTCGATGAGCTGCAGTGGCGAAACTCCAAACTCGATTACCGCTCGATCAAGACGCTGATCGCGAGCCTTGCGCGTCCGTCAGGTCACCCGGTCCTTCGCCAGAACCCGCATGCCCTTGATGAGTGGGTGCTGCGACGGATGGCCGAGGATGCCGGCATCGGCCCGAACATAAGAGGCGAGCGACAGGTTCGCCGTCTCTGGGATCTGGCGCGGCTGCCGGACTTCCGGAAATCCGGGCATGAGGGCCATGGCCGCCTTGTTCTCGGCCTGGCTGAAACCCTGGCGGACCCGGATGCGCGGCTTGGCGATACGGCCATGGAAAAGCGCATGGATAATCTGGAAGCCAACGTTCCAGACATTGCCAGCCTCCAGCACAGGCTTGCCATGATCCGGACGTGGACCTATGCCGCCCATCGTGAAGACTGGCTGGAAAACCCCGGCTATTGGCGCGATAAGACGCGTGAAATAGAAGACAGGCTTTCGGATGCCCTTCACGCAGCGCTTACATTGCGCTTTGTTGACCGGCGCACCACAGCCCTGCTCGCCGGACTGAAAAGGGAAGATCTGCTTTTGACCGAACTGTCTGAAACCGGAGAAGTCACTGTTGAGGGCCATGTCGTCGGCCGTCTTGTTGGCCTGCACTTTGAACCTGCATCGACAGCGAAAACGCTGGAAGGCAAGGCTGTGCGCTCTGCCGCCGTTTCAGCGCTGGGCCCGATACTTGCCGAACGTCTGGCAGAAATCGCAGGCGCGGCTTCAGATGTTTTTGCCCTGTCGGATGTAGGCCATGTGACCTGGAAAGGCGAAGAAATCGCGCGCCTGAAGCCCGGACCAAACTGGCTGGCCCCGCGTCTCGAGCTGATTGGCGCCGAAGACTCCGAAGCCCACCGCCGCGAGGCAGCACTGAAACGCCTCGAGGAATGGCTGGGCGAAGAAATGAAGCGTGTCCTGCCGACGCACGCGAAGCTGAAGGCGGGCGAAACCGGCGAAGGCCTTCAGGGCATGGCGCGCGGTCTCGCGTTTCGCTTGCTTGAAAGCGGCGCCGCCATCGATCTTCGCGAAGAAACCCCGCCGCCTCATGTGTCGCGTGAGGAACGCGAAGCCCTGAAAGTGGCTGGCCTTCGCACAGGCCGTGTCGCCGCGCATGTGCCGGACGCCCAGAAGCCGGCTGCCCAGCGTCTTATCGCACTCCTGCAGGCCAGTCATACCGGCAAGGCCCGCCGCGTTGCGCCTGAAGGCGCGGGGTCTTTCGAGCTTGATGGCGAGTGGGATGACGCCGAATTGCACGCGCAGGGCTATCTGCGGTTTGGCAAGCGGGCGGTGCGTGCTGATCTGGCGGAACGTCTCGGCTGGGAAATTTCAAAGCGCCGCAAGGAGGCCGCCAAGCCGACTTTCGAGCTTCCCGCAGAATTGGCATCGGTCATTTCATGTCCGGGCGACGAGTTTCCGGCAGTGGTGAAAGGGTTCGGCCTCGCTCCGGCCGAGAAGGATCCGGAAACGGGCACCGTGACGCTTTGGCGCTATCTTTCACGCAACCGCCAGGACGGGCCACCGAAAGGCAAGCGTCCGCCACCCGGCCAGAAGAATGCGCGGCCACCGAAAGAGGGCAAGCCTGGCGACAGTAAAGGCCGGCCGCCCCGTGGGCGTGGTCGCCCACAACCGCAGCAACGCCAGCCTGATCCTGACAGTCCGTTTGCCGCGCTGGCAAGCCTGCTGCCACCCCCGCCACAGCCAAGGCCGAAGCCCAAGAAAAAGAAGAAGCCAAAGCAGGCACCGTCTGCCACGGCCGCACCGACAGCGCCGCCGGCTGAGGGCAATCCGGCTCAAGCAACCGAGACGCCTCAGGATACGCCTGCGGCCACGCCTGAGAATACTGCACCAAAAGACGCCCCTGACGCTTCGGAGACCAAATCATAAGCGAGCAATTGCGACTGGATGTCTGGCTGTGGCGCGCCCGGTTTTTCAAGACCAGGTCGCTTGCCGCAGGGTTTGTTTCAGGCAAGGGCGTACGCCTTACCCGCAGTGGTCAGCTCCGCAAGGTGAGCAAACCCGGTTTCAGAATATTACCGGGGGATATTGTAAGTTTCCCGCGAGGCGGTCAGATAGTAAGCGTCCAGGTGCTCGACCATGGTGAGCGACGCGGGCCCGCAAGCGAGGCCCGCGCGCTTTACGAGGACCTTTCGATCAACGATCAGGAGCGCCACGATGCTTGACGCGCTTAAGAAGCTCTTTTCAAGACAACCCGAAACCCAGACGCGTGGGCTGGATCCGGAAGTGGCGACCGCCGCCCTTCTGGTGGAAGTTGCGCTCGTGGACGGCGTCTATGCCAATCTTGAAAGCGACCAGATCGCCGAGATCCTGCTCGACAGTCTCGGCCTTGATGCCGACAGGGTGGATGATGTCCTGCAGCAGGGTGAAGACCTGGCGGAAAAGGCCATCGGCTCTCACCAGTTCACACAGCAGGTCAAGAAACTGCCGCTGCTGAAACGCGTAAAGGTGATTGAGGGTCTCTATCTGGTCTCCATGGCGGACGGGGCGGCCTGCAAGTTTGAGGAAGCCTTCATCCGGCACGTTGCCAGCCTGCTGCATGTCGATGATATCCGCCGCGCACAGGCGCGCCGCCGTGCTGAGTCGCGTCATATCTGACGATTGACTTGAATGGCCTTCGCCGCCAAATGCACGCCTCGAGCTAGTCAGGAATACCGTAACCGAATGACCTATATCGTTGTAGATGCCTGCATCCGCTGCAAATACATGGACTGTGTCGAGGTCTGCCCCGTCGACTGTTTCTATGAGGGCGAGAACATGCTCGTCATCGATCCGGACGAATGTATCGATTGCGGCGTATGCGAGCCCGAATGCCCCGTTGAAGCCATCAAGCCGGACACCGAGGATGATCCCGATTCCAAGTGGCTGAAGCTGAATACCGAATACGCGAAGGTCTGGCCGAACATCACGCGGATGAAAGAACCTCCTGAAGATCGCGAAAAATTTGCGCAGGAAACCGACAAATTGGAAAAATATTTCAGTGCAAAGCCGGGCGAAGGCGACTAGAATTCGACCCGCAAATACTCACAGTTGTGAAATAGCCGTTTTTCTGATATATAAATAGCAACTTAATTTCAGGGAGCCTGTCCTATTCTCCGGTTTGACGTTCAAAGTGTCGCCGGGGCGTGCAGGCCTATGTTGCGTAGAAAGGCTATCAACACATGGCAAAAGAATCACAGGGTGACGTCCAGGAGCTCGCTTTTGGTGTCGGACAGTCGGTCGTTTACCCGGCACACGGCGTCGGCGCGATCACCGCGGTCGAAAAGCAGACCGTCGCAGGCATGTCCCTGGAAGTCTATGTCGTATCCTTCGATCAGGACAAGATGATCCTGCGCGTGCCGACAAACCGTGCTGAAGCATCTGGCATGCGTGCCCTTGCTGGCTCGAAGCTTGTCGATGACGCACTCAAGACGCTCGGTGGCAAGGCACGTATCAAACGCACCATGTGGTCACGCCGCGCCCAGGAATACGAAGCGAAGATCAATTCGGGCGATCTGATTTCAATCGCAGAAGTTGTACGCGATCTGCATCGCGGCGAGGACCAGCCGGAGCAATCATACTCCGAGCGTCAGCTTTACGAAAGCGCGCTGGACCGTATGGCCCGCGAACTGGCCGCGGTTGAAAATACTGACCATGATGCCGCCATGGAGCGTCTTGCAAAGTCGCTGGCGAAGAAGAAGGCCGCCTGATTTCAGGTCTCTCTTTCGACAACGGAATTGGAAAAGCCCTGCCCTCACCGGCGGGGCTTTCCTTGTTCAGGCACAAAAAAACTTAAAAAAGTCGCGGCGATTGTGAACCAATACCCGTGATACGCGTATGGAATGAAGGAACCGTGCACTAAATACCGACTTGGGAGCCACTCATGGCCATTCGTTCTACGACAGATAATGCAGATCGCCGCTTCGTCAGAACAGCCATGAACAAACCGATGCTCAGCCAGGAGCATGAAGTTCATCTGGCCGTCCGGTGGCGCGACGAACACGATGAAGAAGCCCTCCACGAATTGACGAGCGCTTATATGCGGCTTGTCATCTCGATGGCCTCGAAATTCCGCCATTACGGGCTTCCGCTATCTGACCTCGTTCAGGAAGGAAATGTCGGTCTTATGCTTGCTGCGGCAAGATTTGATCCTGAACGGGAAGTTCGCTTCTCGACCTATGCCTCCTGGTGGATCCGGTCCTCGATACAGGATTTCGTGCTGCGCAACTGGTCCATTGTCCGCACCGGGACGACGGCGGCGCAGAAGTCACTCTTCTTCAATCTGAAGCGCCTGCGCGCCAAGATCGATGACACCGGCGACGGCGTGATGACGCCAGAAAACAAGAGCTGGATTGCCACACATCTTGGCGTACCAGAGCGCGATGTCGAGAACATGGCCTCCCGTCTCTCCGCCTCCGATCGCTCGCTCAACGCCCCCCTTGCGACTGACAGTGAAGCTCAATGGCAGGACCTTTTGGAGGACGAGAACGAAGTCACCGAGGACCGCGTCATGGAAATGCACGACAGCCGGCGCCGCCGCGAGTGGATCTTCGAAGCCCTCAAAACCCTTTCAGAACGCGAAAATCTCATCATTCGCGAGCGCCGCTTTACTGACGACACTGTTACGCTCGAAGTTCTTGGCAAACGGCTTGGCATTTCGAAAGAACGCGTCCGCCAGATAGAACATCAGGCACTTGGCAAACTTCGCAAGGCCCTCGTCTCAATGGTTGGCGACCCGGAAGAAACCGGCCTTATTCCTATTCGGTAAAGTCCCCCCTTTCCTCCTTCCCCTTTCGGGCCGCAGCTAATGCTTGCGGCCCTTTTCTTTGCTCCCCATATCCCCTGTGGAGCAGGATTGCCGCTGAGCGGGATCTGGTCTCCAAATCGAGGGACGCAGCATGATGCTGGCCCCCGACTGAAAACCAAGACTCTGCCTTTGAAAGGGGATCGAAATGAATTTGGACACCTATACCGAGCGCGCCAGAGGCGTACTCCAGTCCGCCCAGACCGCAGCCCTCGCTGCCGGTCATCAGGTTTTCCTGCCTGAACACATCCTCAAGACCTTGCTTGAGGACCGTGACCGTCTGGCTGTGAACCTGATCCGTGCCGCCGGAGGCAATCCGGAAATCGTCCAGCAAAAAACCGAGGAAGCGCTACGCAGCCAGCCAAGCGTTTCGGGGGGCGATTCAGGGCTTCGGCTCGACCAGAAGACCGCCAAACTCTTTGCCGACGCGGATGCGGGCGCGAAGAAGGCTGGCGACAGCTATGTCACCATTGAGCGGTTACTGATCGCGCTCGCCGGACTTTCGGGCTCCAAGGCCACGGAAGCCCTCCAGGCGGGCGGCGTGAAGCCATCATCGCTGGAAGCCGCCGTCGCCAAACTCCGCCAGGGCCGCACAGCCGATACCGAAAATGCCGAACAGGGCTACGAAGCGCTGAAGAAATACACGCGCGACCTCACAGAAGATGCCCGGTCCGGCAAGCTGGACCCGGTCATCGGACGCGATGAGGAAATCCGCAGGACCATTCAGGTCCTGTCGCGGCGCTCAAAGAACAATCCGGTGCTGATCGGTGAACCCGGCGTCGGCAAGACGGCCATCGCCGAAGGTCTCGCCCTTCGCATCATCGACGGCGACGTGCCTGAAAGCCTCAAGGGCAAGCGGCTGCTGGCGCTCGACATGGGCGCGCTCATTGCTGGCGCAAAGTTTCGCGGTGAGTTTGAAGAGCGCCTGAAAGCGGTCATCAAGGAAGTCGAGCAGGCCGAGGGCGGCGTGGTCCTGTTCATTGATGAGATGCATACGCTCGTGGGTGCCGGCAAAACAGATGGCGCTATGGATGCGTCGAACCTGCTCAAGCCGGCGCTGGCGCGCGGCGAACTTCACTGCGTCGGGGCGACAACGCTCAACGAGTACCGCAAATATGTCGAAGGTGACGCGGCCCTCGCGCGGCGCTTCATGGCGGTCTACATCAATGAGCCGACGGTCGACGACACGGTCTCCATCCTTCGTGGCCTCAAAGGCCGGTATGAGGCGCACCACGGTGTTCGCGTATCGGATGCGGCCATCGTGTCGGCGGCCAGCCTGTCGAACCGCTACATCACTGACCGCTTTCTGCCTGACAAGGCGATCGACCTCATGGATGAGGCGGCCTCGCGCCTGCGCATGCAGGTCGATTCCAAGCCGGAAAGCCTCGACGAGATCGACCGGCGGCTGCTCCAGCTCAAGATCGAGGCGGAAGCCCTCAAAAAGGAAAAGGACCGCGCCTCCAAGGACCGGCTCGAAGCCATCGAGGACCAGATTGATGAGCTGCAGTCTGAATCCGATGAGCTAACGACAGCCTGGGCGGCAGAGAAGGAAAAGCTGAAAGGCGCGGCCTCCGCCAAGGACGAGCTTGACCGCGCCCATGCAGAAATGGCCGAAGCCCAGCGGCGCGGCGATCTTTCGCGCGCCTCGGAGCTGAAATACGCCGTTATCCCGCAGCTGGAAGCACGTATCTCGGCCGTCGAAAAGGCTGAGTCTGAAGGGACGCCGGATGAAGCCGGTCTCGTCTCAGAAGTGGTCCGGCCTGAGCATATCGCTGCCGTCGTGTCCAAGTGGACCGGTATCCCCGTCGACAAGATGATGGAAGGCGAACGCGAGAAGCTTCTGCGCATGGAAGATGCACTCCTAAAACGTGTCGTTGGCCAAGAAGAAGCGCTTGCCGCTGTCTCGAACGCGGTTCGCCGCGCCCGGGCTGGCCTGCAGGACCCTAACCGGCCGATCGGCTCTTTCCTGTTCATCGGTCCGACCGGTGTCGGCAAGACGGAGCTAACCAAGGCGCTCGCCGAATTCATGTTCGACGACGATACCGCAGTTCTGCGCCTCGATATGTCGGAATTCCAGGAGAAGCACTCGGTTGCAAGGCTGATCGGTGCCCCTCCGGGTTATGTCGGCTATGAGGAAGGCGGCGTCCTGACCGAAGCGGTCCGCCGCAGGCCCTATCAAGTTGTCCTGTTCGACGAGGTGGAGAAGGCCCATCCGGACCTTTTCAACACCTTGCTCCAGGTGCTCGATGATGGACGCCTGACCGACGGTCATGGCCGGACGGTCGACTTCCGCAACACGATCATCATCATGACGTCGAACCTTGGCGCGGACGCGCTCGCCAGCGGCGACGCCGGCGAGATCAGTGACGCCCAGCGCGATATGGTGATGAATGCCGTGCGCGGTCATTTCCGTCCGGAATTCATCAACCGGATCGACGAGATCGTCTTCTTCAAACGGCTCGGCCGCGAAGAAATCGACCATGTGGTCGATATCCAGATGTCACGCCTCTCCAGACTGCTTGCAGATCGCAAGATCACAGTCGAGCTGTCGGAGACGGCGCGCACATGGCTCGCCAATCGCGGCTATGATCCCGTCTATGGCGCCCGCCCGCTGAAGCGGGTCATTCAGAAAGAGCTGCAGGACCCGCTGGCCCGACTGGTGCTTGAGGGCAAGGTTGCGGATAACAGCCTGGTGCGAGTTGATGTCGAAGGCGACGCCCTCTCCATCAACGGCGTCCCGAACGCTTTCGCCAAAGGCGCCGCGGCTTTGAACTAGCTAAGCCGCAAATCGCATGAAAATTGCGATCACCCGGCCCCTTAGCGGGCCGGGTGATTTGCATTCAGGAAGGCGATGGTCTCGCCCAGCACCTTATTGCGGACATTGGATGTTGCCAGATAGTGATCTGATGCGCCGAGACTGACCGCCCGGAAACCTGGTTTGCCTTCCAGCTCGCTTTTCAGTAGCCGGGCCTGAGCCGTTGGTACAACGAGATCCTGCTCACCGTAGAGAAGCAGGACAGGCTGATCATACTCCCCGGCCCGGGCCACCGGAGAGATAACGGCGCGTTCCTCATCCGATGTGAAGCGGTTCATCCCGATATAGCGTTCCCAGTATTCCCCGGTTTCGGAGTCCAGATCAAAGGCGGCGACTTGTGCAAAGGGTTGAGTGACGCCGTTCACGGATATGAGGCATCTGGACCGCGGCTTGTCTTTCAGACCCATCATGAGCGAGGCGTAACCGCCATAGCTCGAACCAATGACGCAGTAAGACCCGGAGGCGGCGAGCCCCTGGTCGATGACCCAATTGCCGGCATCGGCGACGTCATCAATCATCTTGCCGCCGAACTCTCCGAAACCTGCGTTCCGAAACTCCTGGCCATACCCGCTGGAGCCGCGAAAGTTCGGCTGAACGACGAGATAGCCTTCTGATGCGAGCGCCTGAGACCACCAGTCAAACCCGAGGCCGTCGCGTGCTTCTGGCCCACCATGCGGCATCAGGACAGTTGGAAATGGGCCATCATTTACGGACTTGCCGGGCGGCAATGTCAGCAGAACCTCCATATTCAGCCCGTCACGTGTGTTGACCTGCCTCGCAATCACCTGACCTGTCGCAATCTCTGCAAATTGCGGCGCCATCGATCCGATCTGACCAAGTGCGCCCGCATTGCGATCAAAGACATAATATTCTGTGGGACGCCCAACTGACTGAGCCGATATGGCGATTTTCGACTTCGCACTGTTCCAGGACAGAAGATTTACACGTTTGTCGCCAAGCACTTGCGCCAACTGTTCTTGTGCCGCAGCCAGCACAGGATCGGTGAATATCTGGCGGGTGAGACCGTCGAATGAAGAAAACCCGACGATCTGGCGGGTGTAACTGTCTTCAATCGGAAGGGCGCGGCCGACATCCAGATCACCGACACGCGCAGGTTCCATCGATCCATCGGTCATCGACATGAAGTAGAGGCCATCCGATGCGCCAAAGTCCCGGAAAACCACCAGCTTGCCGCTGGCCCCGTCATACCCCAGAACCTGAAAGTCCTGGACGCCTCGCGACGAGAATTCGAGCAATGTCTTTCCGCCAGCGACAAGCTCGAGGCCGTCCGTTCGCGGACTTGTCTTTACTTCCGCAACCGTATTTCCGTCGACATCGAACCAGGCTGCCTGCGAGGACGGGCCAAGGGCTCTGGTACGGCGCGACTTGCCCGTATCAAGGTTGACCTTGTGAGTAGAGAGCGCCCAGGCTGAGCCACCCTCGCCGGGAATGATGCTTCCTATGCCGCCGCGATTGCCCGCACTGGTCCGGGTATAGGCCATGACCAGCACGTGTTTGGGATCATCGGGAAGTGCAGACACCACGTTCTGCGTATCTAAAAGATAGCCATACTCCCGCATCAGAAGCGTGGCTTCCTGTTTCTCGAGATTGTATGAAATTGCCCGCTCGAACTCATACTCCTTCTGGCCATCGACCACCTGAAGGGAGTCGTATTCAGAGACATTGATGATCAGGTGCGTCTCGCTGGGCCAGTACATGCCCTCAAGCCGGTAGACATCGCCGATGGGGATGTACTGGTTGTCGCCGCCATTCACGATGTCGAACACGCAAACTGACGGCTTGCCTTCGGGTGAGCAGTGGACGGCGAGCTGGTCTCCAGATGGTGAAAGGCTGGGCCACTTCACGCCGTCTGCACGCCCAAACAAATCAACAGTATCGGCCGCCGCGGGCAAGACACACATCAAAGCGGATAACGAAGCGGTCAGTAATTTCATTTGTATTTCCCTCAGACTTTCAACCTCCAGGCTAAGCGCTGAAGTGGGGGCGTTCAACCGAATGCATCCTGCTGTCGCTAATAGAAGCATTACTCCCCCGCACAAATGCATGGGTGCACTGCACAAATATGCCTTTAAATTATTGCTGCATGCGCGAAGGTATATTGTGCATCTGCGAAAACGCAGGGCCAAACCTTTCGGGCAATGACCCAGCAATTCAAATCGAAAAGGGCTCGATTATGAAAAAGCGTATTTCCTCCCTCCTCTTCGCGATGTCACTCTTTGGCGGCGTCGCACACGCAGAAACCGATTACTCCAAAGTGCAGGCGACCTTCACTTTCGACCAGGAAGCACTCCAGACTGAAGCCGGCGCAGCAGAGGTCCTCGCAAACCTCGAAGTGCAAGCCGAGCGTGCCTGTCGCAAGGTTTCGCTGGTAACCATCGGCCTGACGGTCGATGAAGTCTGCGCAGAAGACCTGATGTATCAGGCTGTGAACAGCATCGGCCACCGCAATCTGGCCTCCCAGTATGCTGCCTCGACCTATTACACGCCGGCTCCATCGGCCCGCATCCAGCTGGCAGCACGCTAAGCTTACTTGCGCCGACGATACGTCAGCGCAAACCGAACAAGCCCCGGCCTGGCCTTGCCAGAGCCGGGGTTTTTCGTGCCTGCGGTTCCGAGCAAAAGACTGGTTCGTCCGAAGCGCCTGAACCGGAACGGCCTAGGTGACCAAGCCAGCTGATGGCTGATTACAAAAAAGCCCGCGCATCCTGGGATGCACGGGCTCATTTTGATTTGCAAAGTCTTGCGTGGTCTGGCTTACGGCGCTGGCGCAGCCTCAGCACTCGCCATCATCATGCCGCCGCTATTTGGTGCAGGGGCCGTCTCACGGATGGCGTCAATCTCATCGCGGCGCGCCACGAATTCTGCGAATATGGTTGGCGTTTCGGAGAGCTTGCGTCCGGTCGGCAGGTCAAGCGTCATGCCGTTGATGTGGCTGCCATTGCGCAGGACTTCATAATGAAGGTGCGGGCCGGTCGAGGCGCCGGTCGAGCCGACATAGCCAATGACGTCGCCCTGCTGGACGCGGGCACCAGATCTCATGCCGCTCGCAAAGCGGGACATGTGGGCATAAGCCGTCTGGTAGCCATTGGCGTGCTTGATACGGACATAGTTGCCATAGCCGCCATAGCGGTTGGCGCGCTCAATCGTACCATGACCCGCCGCATAGATCGGCGTTCCGCTCGGCGCGGCAAAGTCAGTGCCCTTGTGAAGCTTGTTGTAGCCGGAAATCGGGTGACGGCGATAACCGAAGTTCGATGACAGACGCGCACCATTGATCGGCGTCTTCATTAGGAACTTCGTCGCGCTCTCACCGTCATAGTTGAAGTAGTCGACAGCGCCGTCATCCTCTGGCGCGAAGCGGTAGTAGGATTTTTCAAGGCGGCGGCCATTGATCGCCGCGTAGATTACGTTGCCCGAGCTGACGCGGTTCCCACGCTCATCGACCATCTCTTCATAGACGATCTCGAAGCTGTCGCCCGGGTGGATGTCGCGTTGGAAGTCAAGGTCATAGCCGAAGATCTTGGCAAAATCGACGACCTGCTGGTCATGGGCGCCTTGTGCGAGAGCCGTCTGATAGATGCTACCATCGATCTCGCCTGCAACGCGGCGCTCGACCGGCTGGGTGTGCGCCTGAAGGACCATCGGCATGAAGGCGCCGTCGCTCATCCGCTTGGACAGGATCTGTTCACCGCTATCACGGCTGAGCGAGAGGGAGACAAGCTCAGCAGTGGCTGGTGTGTCGCCGCGGAACTGCGCGGTGACATTGAGACCCGGGCGGACACGGCGGGGATCGACAAGCTCGGCGTCATAGATCGCCTGGAGCGAGCGAGAGGCGTCCGTTCCACCAACACCAAGGTCCGTGACAAGCTCGATAAGTGTTTCGCGCGGCTGCAGCGTCGCATCCCGCGTAATCACCTGATCCTCCACATCGAACCCTTCTGCACTGAGAAGCGTTGCAGCAAGCGGCGAAGCGAGCTGCACGGTTGCAGCGGGTTGAGCCTGGGCCGTTCGAGACTGACCGAGGGAATGGAATACACCGAGCGACGTGCCGACTGCGGCAATGCCCAGCATGGAGAGTGTGATTGTACTACGCGAAAGATTCATATCGAGAAACGGGCCTCCCTGGTCCCAGCGTGCAAGACGCGTGCGAACGGTTCAAGTCTATGCCCCTGTCAGTTGAATTCCTTACCTCGCGATTAAGGTAAACGGATTTATCAACCTGCCCCGGCACTGTAGGTACCGGTGCGATGGGCACCCTGCAAGCCGTGGTTCCATGCTATCTGCAGTCAACGCTAGAAATCAGCCTTTGGGGACGGGATGTTCAAGCATTTGATTAAAAATCGGCCATGGTTGACTGGTGTCTGTGCCGTATTGGGGCTGATCCTCCTCGCGCTCTGTCTGGCATGGCTGTTCCGACAGTCGATCCTGGGACAGGTCGCCAAAAGCTGGTGCCAGTCGAATGAGCTGGAATGCATCTTCGAAATCGATCGCGTCAGCTTTTCCGGCGCCGAACTCAGCCAGGTTTCGATCACGAACAGGCAAGGCAAGACCCCGATTGAAGCAGACGAAATCGATGTCGAACTCGATTGGCCATCGGCATTCATGCCGTCGGTCCGTGCGGTTCGCGCAGAGCGGCCCGTGCTGCGCGCAGAATACACCAGCGAGGGGAATTTCGAATTCGGCGGCCTTGAGGATATCGGCAACGGCCGGAGCAACAACAACGCCAATATCGAAATACCGGACATATCCGTCAAAGATGCCCGGATCGAACTGATGACACCTGCCGGGCAGATCAATCTGACCGGAGACGTGTCAGGTGAGCTCCCCTTTCAGGCGGAGATCCATGCCCGCATAGAGCCGGTCGAGCTCAATACCGAAGACGGCCAGCTGGTCGTTGAGGAAGGCCGCGCGGATATCACCCTGGTCGGCGCCACGCTCCGCGGCAGTGCGCGTCTTAATGTCCGCACGGCCCGCTTCGAGACCCTTGAGGCGAGCGATATCGTCATAGACGCCGAGATGGCGCAATCGCTTCGCCCGCGTGTGGACTGGAAGATTGCTGCTGGCGAACTGCAATCGGACGCGTTCTTCGCGCGCGCGATTGATGCCAGCGGCACGGTCGGTGTCATGATGGGCGAGAGCGAAGACGACGATGCCGGACCGCTTGGCCTCATCCGGTCCATCAGCCTCTCTGGCGACACCGGTCTATTGCGCTGGCAGACTTACGAAGCGGAACAGACTTCGGTGACATTGGATGCGAGCCGAAAGGGCGGATCGGACCTCACGGGCGACTTCGCCATGGAGGCGCAGGGTCTCGCCTCAGATACTGTCCTTGCCGACGAGATGACCCTTAGCGGTGAAGGCACGCTCAGCGATAATCTCGATCTGGCGTCAATCGACGGGGACTTCACTGCATCTGGCGCCAGCATTCCGGAAGATGTTCGCAATCAGCTCCTCGCCGCCGTGCAGTCCGGCCCTCCATTTTCGGGGCATGGCGCGGCCCTGCGGTCTGGTTTTGATGCAGCACTTCAGGCCTTCAAGACCGGCGCGGGCTATAGCTTTCGCCTGAAAGAGGATGCTTCCTGGTCGCTTGCCTCGAATGGAAATCTCGCAGTCTCTGCGGCGAACGGCGCCCGTCTGGCGCTTGCTCAGGTGGAAAGTCAGCCCGCAGTCTCAATATCGTGCGAAGGAATAACGTTAGGCGGCATCCTTTCCATGAGCGGGCCTTCGCTCCCCACGCTGACGGCAGATGTTCAACAGGCGACCATCAATGGTGATGGCATTGGCATTGATGCTGGCGGGATCGATCTTTCGCCCTGGACCGCTAGCGGGCTGACGCTGTCGAGCGAGCTCGGCCAGCTCAATGTGAGCAACAGTTCGGGCGAGCCCCGCATCCGCACGGTCGGCAGCGCTACCGTCAGCGGGCGTCTTTTTGGTCAGGACTTTGCCCCCACAACCATCTTTGGCGGCGTTGACGCGCTCATCGCCGACAGTCTTCGCGTCCAGTCCTACAGTACACGGTGTATCGGCATCGACTCCGGCGGGTTTTCGGCGCCGGACAGTCTGCGTGTGGGGGGTTTCATTTCCGAGCTTTGCCCTACTGATGGACGGCTGGTGAGGCGCGCCAACGGTGCCCTCACAGGTGAGCTCTCGATCGCGGAACTTAGCATCCCTTTTGAAAGCAATGATACGTCCGGAACCCTTTCATTTCGCGATGCGCTGCTCGACTGGCGTGCGGCCTCATCGGCCAGCGTGTCGCTGACGGGCGAAGAGATGACCGCCAGCATGCAGATTGGCGATAACTCGCTTGAGATTTCTGCCGCCGAACCCGAGCTTGGATTTCGCACGAGCGCCCCATTGGAGCTCTCGGCGCGCACCGGATCGGCCGAGTTTTCGGGCACCCTCGTGCCTGCGATCATCGACCTGGACGCTCTGGTCTTCGACGCAACACTTCCGCAAAGCGGTCTTCTTGGGTCGGCAACGGCGCGCAATGTCGTTGTGCGCGACCACAGGGAGGACCCGTTCTACCAACCGCTCCGCGGCGATCTCAGCGCGACCTTTGGCAACGGTCTGATGCAGCTTACCGGACCTGTTCGTACCGATCGCGCCGATCGGACGGTCGGGGACATCAATATGACGCTGGATCTCGTCAATCTCGATGGTGAGGCGTCTGTACGCACCCGTGACCTCGTCTTTCAGCCCGGCGGGTTCCAGCCGACAGCGCTCAGCGAGCGCGTTCGTGGTCTTCTGTCGAATGCGCGCGGAACGCTCAATGCTGGCGCCTCTTTCCTGATCGACGGCGGCGACGTGAGCGGGACAGGTTTCGTCGAAGTGGAAAACTTCGGCTTCGACACGCTTCGCATCGGGGCGGTCAATGATGTGAACGGCCGCGTCGATTTTGACAGACTGCTCGACCTGCATACTCCGCCCGGCCAAACCGTCCGCCTCGGCGAGATCAACCCCGGCCTGCCCCTTCGCGACGGCGAGATCCGTTTCCAGGTGCTTGGGGCTGACACGGCCGTCATTGAGCGCGCCGTCTGGCCGTTTGCAGGTGGGGAGCTAATTGTTGGCAGGTCCGAATGGACGATTGCCGGCACAAGCGACATCGTTGAAATCACCGCCAGCGAGCTGGAGCTTTCCGAGATCATCAACGTCTTCCAGCTGCCGGATATCAGCGCGAACGGCACCGTGTCAGGGACGTTCCCAGTCGAACTGGAAGGGCCCAATGTCTTTATTCGCGACGC
Source organism: Henriciella marina DSM 19595 (assembly GCF_000376805.1). NCBI lineage: Bacteria > Pseudomonadati > Pseudomonadota > Alphaproteobacteria > Hyphomonadales > Hyphomonadaceae > Henriciella > Henriciella marina. The sequence goes on from NZ_AQXT01000002.1 coordinate 2,266,993, forward strand.
GGTCCTGCGCGCCGACGAGGAAGGGGGTACAATCGCCTATACGGGCGATGTGGCAGACGCCGCCTCGCAGGCCGATGAACGCGTCGACATGGCGTTCAGGGCACTTCGAAATTTCGAGTTCTCTGTCCTGGAGGTTGGCGCTAACGGCAATCTGACTGGCGGCATGATGATTACGCTGGAGCTTGTCGGCATCTCGCCGGACGTTCTTGGCGGGGCCCCATTTGCCTTCAATATCGGGGTCGATTCCGAGCTTACCAAACTTGTGCAGGCCGGACGCCGCGTCACCGGCACGGACTGGCTCGCGGAAGTTGCGACTCAGTCCAGAAATGGTGACAGTGCGGAGGGGTCAGATGAGGAAGCCGCGCCAGAGACAGAATAGCGTCCACCGTCAAAACCCTGACCTATCTCCTGTTCAAACTAGGTTCAGACGCTATGGTGTATGAAGTGATCAGGATGAGAACAATGTATATGAAACGCGCCGCAATTCTGTTTCCGGGTCTTCTGGCCATCGCCGCCGCTTGCACGCCGACCGTGCGCGTTCAGGCCCCGACAGAACCGATCACAATCAATCTCAACGTCAAGGTCGAACAGGAAATCCGCGTCAAGCTCGAAAGAGAAGTCGAAGACCTGATCGCCTCCAACCCGGACATCTTCTAGGTCCAAGGAACCGAGCTCAAATGGCTAGCATTTTCCGTATCGCAGTTTCAGCGCTGTTTCTGGCTGGCGCCGCAATCGTGTCGACCGCGCCCGCCATGGCCGCCAATCCTGAAGTCGAAGCCGCCAAGGATCAGGGCGTTATCGGTGAGCGCATTGATGGCTATCTCGGCATTGTCGAGGGTGGCGCAGACCCGTCTCTGGCTCGCCTTGTTCAGGACATCAATAATCGTCGCCGCGCCGCTTATGGCGAAACGGCTGACCGCACCGGGACGACACCGCAGCAAGTGGCCCGTGTCACGGGTGAACGCCTGATCGAGCAGGCCGAACCTGGCGAATACATCATGGATGACAGCGGAAGCTGGTCGCAGAAGTAAGCCTCAGAAGCCGATGACCCGTACCACCCTCTTTGCCATTATCACCGCGCTCGGCGTGCTCGTGCTCGCCGGCGCGGGTGTCTACATGATGTGGTCGCAGCTTGGCGTGACGATGAGCGTGCACGGCTGGATCGCATATGGTCTCGGCGCGCTTGCAAGTATCGCCTTGTCTGTCGGCCTTTTCTGGCTCGTCTTTCACAGCTCTCGCAGCGGCCAGGATGATATTGACCGCCCGGAAGACCTCGACGGCTGAGCTCTGCGCTGAACAAGAGGCGTCAGATCGCGCCGAATCAGCTAGATTCGCCGCAATTCGCGAACAGCAAGGGGCCTTCCATGCAAGCCACCATCGAGCCGGCGCACCTATCCGCCTATATCGCCTCTCGCATCTGTCATGATCTGGTCTCGTCGGTCTCCTCGATCACGAACGCGCTCGATTTCATGAATGAGCCTCAGGACTCGGAGATGCGAGCCCAGGCAGAGAAACTGCTTCATGACGGGGCAGATAGCGCCGCACGTAAGCTGAAATTCCTGCGCTACGCCTTCGGGTCGGTTGGCCTCTCCAATGGCGCCGCTGATATCCACGATGCCAAGCAGATCACGGCAAGCTTCGTGGCCAGCCATAACAAGCAGCCAGAGCTTAACTGGGATATCGAGACAGAGCACCTCAGCTTTTCCCACGCGCGCCTCATCATGAACATGGTCATGCTGGCGATGGACTGCCTGCCACGCGGCGGCACGATCAACGTAAAAGTTCGCAATCAGGTCGAAGGGCTTGGCATCAGCGTTCATGCCAGCGGCCAGCGCTGCAAGCTGCGCGAGGACACGGCTGATGCCATTGCCGGGACCGAGCCGGAGGAAGGCTGGTCTGCCCGTACCGTGCAGCCACTCTTCACGCGCATCATCGCCGAAGGACTGGGCGGGGACCTCTCGGTCGAGGCTGATGAAGCCGCAATCCTGCTTCGCTCCACCGGCCTGAATGCCGAGGGTTAAACCGCTCATTAACCCGCTCATGACCATTCTGACATGATTGCTAGGCATTCCTTGGGGGTAGCGAGATGAAATCCTGTCTGATCGTCGATGACTCCCGGGTCGTGCGGAAGGTTGCTGGCCGGATTATCCAGGACCTGAAATTCGAGACACGCGAGGCCGGAGACGGCGCAGAGGCGCTGGATGCCTGCCGCGCGAGCATGCCCGATGCGATCCTCCTCGACTGGAGTATGCCGGTCATGAACGGGCTCGATTTCATCCGCGCGCTGCGCCGCGAACATGAGGGGCGCAAACCGGTTGTCGTGTTCTGTTCCACAGAGAATGACGCTGAACATATTGGCGAGGCGATGCGTTCGGGCGCGAACGAGTTCATCATGAAACCCTTCGACGCAGATATCATCGAGAGCAAGTTTGCTGAAGTTGGGCTGATCTAGTCCTCCGACGGGGCACGCAAGGATCAATCACGAAACGGAACGGGCAGAAAACCGGACAGATACGAAATCATGGATGAGACCGTTTACCGCGAAATTGCCGAACTCGCCCGCAAAGGGTCGGGTCAGTACATTCCGCCAACAAAATCCTATCTCATCGAAGCCCGGCTATCCCAGCTCCTGCGGCGCGAGGGGCTCTCCAGCGTCGATGACCTTGTCGCCATCCTGAATGCCCGGCCCGATTCCAAACTTTCACTCGAAGCCGCAGGTGCACTGACCTCCAAGAAGACACGCTTCTTTTCAGAACGAGCAATGCTCGAACGCGTTGTCACATCGATCCTCCCAGAATGCGCCAAGCGCACCACTGAGGGGCGTCTACGCGTGTGGTGCGCAGGTGGGTCGACAGGTCAGGAAGCTTACTCGCTGGCCATTCTGATAAATGAACTTGGCCGCAAGACGCTCGAAGGCGTTCAGGTCGAGATCGTAACGACCGATATCTGCGAAAAGACCAGCGCCTCGGCCCGGTCTGGCATCTTCGGGCATTTCGAAATCCAGAAAGGCCTGTCGGTCCGGCGCATGCTGACACATTTCACGCGTCTGGACACAAGCGAGTGGCAGATCTCGCATGCGATCGCCAGCCAGATTGGCGTGCGCACGCACAATCTCATGCAGCCTGCTGACGGTCTTGGCCGGTTCGATGTTGTGCTCTGCCGCAATGTGATCACCGACATGAGCCGTGATGCACGCACCAAAGTCCTCCTCAATGTCGCGCGCCAGCTTACCGATCACGGCGTTCTGGTACTCGGCGACAAAGAGACAGCCTCTGGCCTGATCGCCGGGCTGGAGCCATCTCGCACCTTCCGGGGCGGCTATATGCGCAATGTCGACGCCAGTGATCTGACAGTCGCGGCCTGATCTACCCAGCCTCTCCGGCTTCGTGTCTGTGCCCATCACCCCACCCGGCACGTCCTGAACTCTCACACCTCCGCACACTTGCCCACTGACGCTTGACAATCACTCATGGCAGTGTACTTTGTTTTTCAAAGTTATTGGAGGTGAAAATGTCTAGAACAGCAACTGATGATCTTGCTTATGTGCGCTCGCTTGCAGAAGCGGGCGCACAGGCCCCCCTTCTCGGCGGCCGCTTCCTCGTCTGGTGGGGCGCTTTGGTGACCGCAGCCTATATCGGCCACTATCTGATTATTAGTGGGATCGGCGGGGTCGGCCCTGAAATGCTTGGCATTCTCTGGACGGTCTTCATTGTACTGGGGCTCGGCGGCTACTTCGCTCTCTCGAGGGCTTTTCCACGCGACAAGCCCGGCCAATCTTCTGAAGGAAACCGCGTGTCGGCCACCGTCTGGATGGCATCGGGATTTGTGCTCGGCAGCTTCTTTGCCGGCGTGACCGTAAAATCCTTCATGAGCGGCGCAGCCTCCTCAGGGTTTATCTGGTCCATCCCGCTCGTTCTGGGGGTCTACGGTATCTCGCAACTTGTCAGCGGTGAGATCGCCAAGGTCAGCTGGCTCAAGATTGCAGGCTATGTCGCGATCGCCTTTGTCGGACTGACGGTCCTCATCATCGACATGGCCGAACTCTATCTGGCCGCCGCATTTGCCGCCGCTCTCAGCGTTCTTTTGCCCGGCATTCTGATGCTGCGCCAGGAACCCTCGGGCGTGGTGTAAGGTCGAAAAGCCATGTCGAATGAAAACCCTTTTGATCACACCCAGATCGACGATGTCATACACGGGCGTCTCCGCCTCGGCGTCATGGCCTATTTATCCTCGGTCAGCCCCGCCATCTTCGGTGAGTTGCGAGACAAGGTCGGTGCCACCGACGGGAACCTCTCCACGCATCTGAAAAAGCTTGAAGAGGCAAGCTATGTCCGGCAAGAAAAGCGCTTCGTTGGAAAGAAGCCACAGACCCGCATCTTTCTGACTGAAGAGGGCCGCAAGGCGTGGCTCGACTGGATCGACAGGATGCGCGGCCTGATGGACGCCGCTGAATAGCCCAGGGCGGACCGAGCTACCGCCTTCAGTATTCCTGTAGACCCGGTTGTTAGAGGTTCAGCCGGGTCTTGCTATTGGGACGCTGAAAAGACAGCTCTGGAGACCGGACATGACCCTGCTCAAGACAATGGCGCTTGGCGCTGCCGCAGTGACCGCCCTCGCACTGCCCGCCATGGCGCAGTATGGACCGCGCGGGCATGGCGCAGGCGTTGGCGGCGACGCTGCGACGATTTATGTGCATCCTGACTTTCGCGGAAAGTCACTGCGGGTCACCGGCCCGATCACGCACCTCCACGAGTACGGCTTTAACGACAAGGTCTCCTCGATCCGCATAGAACGGGGGACATGGGAAGTCTGTGTCGATCCCGACTTTCGCGGACGGTGCGAAATCCTCACCTATCGTGCAGGTGAACTCAATGATTATCGCCTAAACGACAAGATTACCTCTATCAGACCGATTGCACGCCGCCTGGGTGATAATCAATGGCCCGACGGAAGACGCGGACGCGGACGCGGTGACCGTTTCGACCCTCCACCAGGTCACAACCGTGACGCTTACGGCCGCGGCGGACATGGCCGCGGCGATGCGCCCGTTATCCTGTTTGCCGACCCTCAGTTTCGTGGCAACGCCCTGCCTGTCGACGGGGCGATTCCGCACCTCAATGAACTGCGCTTCAATGACAAGGTCTCATCGATTGTGGTCAATAGCGGCGTCTGGGAAGTCTGTACGGACCCGAATTATCGCGGGCGCTGCGAAATTATAGATAGATCTGTCGACCAGACAAATTTCTACCGCCTGAACGACAATATCACGTCCATTCGCCCAGCAGCGCGCGGCTATAGACCCTTCTAGGCTGCGCGAGAGACTTCACGCTTTCCGCTTTGGGACGTAGGAAGCCGCCCATGCCAAAGAAATCTGACTCCGCTCGATTAATCGTTGTCGGTGCGCTTGCTGGCGCACATGGCGTGCGCGGCGACGTTCGCGTCCGCAGCTTCACCGAAGATAGCGATGCAATCTTCGATTACGGCCCCCTTCTCGACAAGGATGGCAAGCCAGTCCTGGTCGCAAAATCCTGGCGCCCGGCCAGCGATCATTTCATCGTCACGCCTAACACCGCGCGCCAGAAAGAAGACTGGGATGCGATGAAAGGCACCACGCTACATGTCAGCCGTGCCGACCTCCCGCCTGCCGACGATGATGAGTTCTACATAGAGGATCTCGTCGGCCTGAAGGCGGTCGGTCCCGAAGGTGAGGTCATAGGACTGGTAAAAACCGTCCAGAATTTCGGCGCGGGCGACTTGCTGGAAATCGAACCCGACGCATCCGGCGACCCCGCCTATTTCGTCCCGTTCACGCTGAAAGATGTGCCCACAATAGACTTCGGCGCATCGACTGTGACGATCCTCGACGCGCAGGTCTGGGCAGATCAGTCCGATCCCCGCAAGGGCTCAGCCGACTGATCTCTTCATGGTGCCAGCCTCAACGGCAAGATCTACCAGATAGGTTTCCAGCTTTCTGCTTTGCGTCTGCAGGTTGAAGCTTTCCAGCGCCAGCGCGCGCCCTGCGTCGCCCATACGTGCGGTGCGCTCCGGGTCAGTCAGCATCCGGGCCAGACGGTCAGCCAGCGCGGCATCATCGCCCTCATCGACCAGATAGCCAGTTTCGCCATCCCTCACGCATTCGGGGATGCCAGCGTGGCGCGTCGCGGCCAAGGCGCAGCCAGACAGCATCGCCTCAATGCAGACGAGCGGCAAACCTTCGGCATCGCCTGATTTTGCGCGTTTCGAAGGCACCACAGCGATACGGGCCTCTGCCCAGTGCGCAGGCATCTCATCTGCCGGGACCCAGCCCGGCAGCTCTGCCTCGATGCCCGCTTCGGAAAGGCTTTCCACCAGGTCCGGTTTCAGGTCGCCATCGCCGATCAGGCGGATGGTCCAGCCATCCAGCGCATCGCCGAGGCGGGCAAGCGCGGCAATCAGCGTGTCGATGCCCTTTTTCTCAGTCCAGCGCCCGGCAAAGACGAGCAGGTTTGTCTTCTCTCCCGGCACAAACCGCGCCGGGTCCGCCGTATTGTGATGCACCTTCATCTTGGCCGTCGGCGCGCCCTTTTCGGCGAGCTCGTCACAGATGAATTGCGAACAGGGCAGGATAAGGTCTGCGTCCCGCCAGAGCTTTGCGCGGCGACGGTTATATACACGCACAAAACTGTCCTTGGTGTTCGTGGTCTTGGTGGCATCCCCGCCATAATAAGTGACGGCCAGCGGCAGGTTCAGCCGGTCTGCCAGCGGCAGGGCGTAAGCGCCCGACTTGCCAAAGCTTGCATGGATGGCAACCGGCTCCAGCGCCTGCAGTGCTTGCTCGAGCTTGGCCGAGATCGTGCCGAGCTGCTTGTAGGCTGCTTCGCCGCCTGCCCCGTGGAGAGAGCCAAGCTCAATGACTTCTGCGCCGTCAGGCACCGGGCCTTTAAGCTCATGACCGATATAGACCGGCTTCAGTGCAGAGAAGGCCGAATAGCCACGAGGGATAAAGCTTTCAGATGGGGTGAAGAGCTTGTCGCAATAGGCGAGAAATCGTCTTTGCCCGCTCATTCAGGTCACCCTCTTTCTGACTGGCGCGTGGCCTGAGTATGGCAGCGCCCCACAACCGTCAAACATGTCTTGGCAGTACGGGTCCCATCGCATAAGACCCGAAGGCTAAAGCCCCAAAGGACACGACATGTCAGACTATCGCCTCTTCGGTGCTGAAACCTCACCCTATTCGATGAAAGTCCGCGCCTTCCTGAAATACAAGGGCGTCGATTTCGAATGGATTGGCCGGTCTTCTGAAAAGGAGCAGGAGTTTCAGTCCCACGCCAAGGCGCCGACCGTGCCCCTGCTCGTTTCATCGGCCCGCGCGCCGAACCAGGACTCGACGGACATCCTGGCTGCGGTCGAGAGCGACCACGCAGAACCATCCTGCGTCCCCGATGACCCGGCCTGCGCGGTGCTCGCGCTGCTCCTCGAGGATTATGGTGACGAGTGGCTCAACAAGATCATGTTCCGCGAACGCTGGGGCCAGAAGCCTGACCGCGACGAAGCGGCCGAGCGCACCATGGAGCAGCTCTTCGACGGCAACCTGCCGCGCGCCAAGAAGAAGACGCGCGACCAGATTGCCAAGCGCATGCGCGACCGCCTCGCGCTGATCGGCATCGAACGCAAGAACGAGAAAGCGCTGAAGACGTCATTCGAGCGCTTCGTTCCACTGCTGAATGCGCATCTGGAGAACAATCTCTTCATCTTCGGGGGGCGGCCATCGGTCGCCGACTTCTCCATCGCCGCGCAGCTATCGCAGATGCTTATGGACCCCACGCCGGGCGCCTTTCTGCGGGACAAGGCCCCCTTCGTGACGGCGTGGTGCGAGCTTATGGACGCGCCGAAAGCCAGCGACGGTTTCAAATCTCTTGAAGAGCTGTCGCCCACGCTGCTGCCTCTGTTCACCGAAGAGCTGTCCAACACCTATCTGCCATGGGCAAAGGAAACGCTGGAAGCTGACATCGCCAAGCAGGACCGCGTCAGCGTCAAGCTGGAAGGAAAGCCCTTCGAACAGGTCACGCAGCGCTATACGGCCACCTCGTTCAAATCTGTCCAGAAGGCTGTGCGCCGCCTCAGCGACAATGAGAGCCTGACCTCATTTCTGAAATCGGCCGGCGCAGACGTCTACTTCCAGAACCCGAACAAGTAGGCTCTCGCCCGCGACACAGACAAAAAGCCCCGGACCAGAGGCCCGGGGCTTTTCTCATTCATGAAGGTCGGCTTCCGCTTAGGCGGCGGACTGCTTCCCGATCAGTTTCGGCTTGGAAGCGCTCTTGTTCGAAGATCCAATTTCGATCTTGCGGGGCTTCTTCGCCTCAGGCAGCTCACGAAGCAATTCGACCCGAAGCAGGCCGTTCTGAAGCGATGCGCCGGTAACGATCACGTGATCGGCCAGCTGGAACCGGCGCAAAAAACCGCGCTCGGCAATGCCGCGATGAAGGTATTGGCGCGCTTCGCCTTCTTCACCGGAGCCTTTCTTGCCAGCGACGGTAAGCAGGTTCTCATTGGTCTCGATTTCGAGATCGTCTTCACCAAAGCCCGCGACAGCGATTTCAATGGCAAAGGCGTCATCGGCGACACGCTCGATGTTATAAGGGGGGTAGCCCTGCGTTCCGTCCAGACGGCTGGCGGAATCGATCAGGCTGGCCATGCGGTCAAAGCCGACCATGGTGCGGTATAGGGGGGTGAGATCAATCGTGCTCATGACAAACAGTCCTCTCTAAGCAACTGTACCCGGCTTGCGCCGGACCATCATTTTCGGTTCCTCTGTCACTCCGGCCCGTTCATCGGCACCGGCAGATTACCGGTTCCGGCCTGCTTGGCAGCACCGGAACATAGTGTATTTGGGAGGCAGGTCCCCGCGTTCAAGGGGCAAATCAGGAGATCGAGATGAACCGCATTATCACTACAAGCCTGCTCGCACTGGCCCTCGCAGCTTGCGGCGGCGCCAATGACGAAGCGGAGATGGAGACCCCTGAAGTCGCCGAGCCAGAATCGGATGCCGGCATGGACGGCGCCGAAACCGGCATGGATGACATGACTGAAAACGCCGCGTATTCTCTGGACGATGCGATGGACGGCACATGGCGCTCGGCTGATGAGCGCGCGCGTGACGAATTCCGCAATCCGGCCGAGACGATTGAATTCTTCGGCGTTGAGGGTAGCGATACGGTCATTGAGGTCTGGCCCGGCGGCGGCTGGTACACCAACATCCTCGCGCCCTGGCTGCACGCAAATGGCGGCACCCTGATCGCCGCCGTTGTCAGCCCGGAGCGGTCTGAGCGCGCCGCTGAGGCCCTTGATGCCTACAAAGCCAACTACGCGCCCTACGCCGATACGTTCGGCGATATCCAGTACACATATTACGACTCTGAATCCGGGGCCTTGGGCGAGCCGGAAAGCGTCGATGCCATCCTGACTTTCCGCAACATCCACAACTGGATGTCCGGCGATCATGCCGACAAATTCTTCAATGATGCCTATGCCGTTCTGAAGCCAGGCGGCGTACTCGGTGTGGTCGAACATCGCCAGCCTTCGGCCCTCAACCAGGACCCATCCGCGCAAACCGGCTATGTCCATCAGGATTATGTCACGCGCCTTGCCGAAAATGCAGGCTTCCAGCTGGAAGAAGCAAGTGAGATCAATGCGAACCCGCAGGACACCGCCGATCACCCGTTCGGTGTGTGGACCCTGCCACCTGTCTCCCGCACCACAGACCGCGACGGCAACACGCCCGAAGGCTTCGACGCGCCGAAGTACCAGGACATCGGCGAGTCTGACCGGATGACCCTCCGTTTTGTGAAGCCAGAGACCGGTGCGGCTCCAGCAGAAGACGCCTCCATCGCAGGATCAGAGGACACGCCGGAGGAATAAATCCGCCGGAACCCGCTTGACCGCCCCTTCTGCACCCGTAGATAGATTTTCTTCTGGAACAGGAGGGGCGTCATGTTTTCAAAAACCATCACAGCCATTGCGGGCCTTGGTCTGTTGGCCATTGCGCCGGCGCAGGCCCAGTCGGAACGGGCTGCTGCGCCTGTATCCATCATGTTTCCTGCGCTGGATGAGTACCTTGCACTCGATGAGGACCAGCGGTCGCATTTCACCATCCGCTATATATTGAGCTCCTTTTCGGGTGAAACGACAGATTTCGATGTCTGGATCGAAACTGACGATGGGCGCGCCCCGATCGAACGCTCGGCCGAGGATATCGTCGACATTGATACGGTCGCACCTTTTCTGCAGAGCGATCCGGTCGTGATGACGACCCTTCCTGAAGGCGATGGGAATCTGACCGTGAAACTGGTTCCGCAGCTGGACCTGACGCGCGAAATCTCCATGGAAGATATCTGCCTTTCTCTGGAACAGGGCCGGGAGGCGCTGTCTGGCAGCGATGGAATAATGGCCGAGTTGTCGCCAACCCTCAAAGGCGTTGGTTTTCTGCTTGAGCCGGGCACGGATGTGAGACTTGCCGGGGGCGACCTCAGCGAAGAATCCCTTCCGAGTGAACAAGGGGATGTCTGGATCGAGCCGTCTGCCGACATGTGCGATTCTGGTGGGGCAATGGTGTTTTCGAAGCCGCCTCTCGATCAAGACTTCAGCCAGTAATCAGCCAGACCCATAATGACCTCCAGGCTGCTATTCCCCACGCGCTTATTCGAGCGCCGGATCTCTGACTCCGGTATTCTAGATGAGCTCGAAGAAAGCTGCTGGATGGTCGAGGACGGCGACAGCGCCGGGCATGCCTGGTGTGAGGAGAAGGGCTATCCTGGCTATACCTCATACGCATCGCTGGACGATCTGCCATCGCGCGCGCCGGCCTTTGCAGATCTGGAAACCCATCTGCTCGACCTTGCCCGTCAGGCAGCGAGCGAACTGGGCTGGGACCTCGAAGATCGCAAGATCGCGCTCGACGCGATCTGGATCAACATTCTCGGCGAAGGCGGCCACCATTCAGGACATATCCATCCCGGCAGCATCCTGTCTGGCACGCTCTATGTCGCCGTGCCCGAAGGGGCGGGCGACATTCGCTTCGAAGACCCCAGGCTAGCACGCATGATGGCGGCCCCGCCATTGCTTGATGATGTCGCGGAAAACCAGCGCCGCTTTGTCTATGTTACGCCGAAGCCCGGTGATATTCTTATCTGGGAAAGCTGGCTACGGCACGAGGTCATGCCCGGCAAAAGTGACGAGCCCCGCATCTCGATCAGCTTCAATTTCGCCTGTTCGCGCTGATCAAACGGCACGTCGGCCTTGACGACAGAGCTGCGCTTTTGCACTGCAGCACAAACTTACACCGTCCTCCTGGAGCGCCGCATGGATATTTCCAAAATCAGCATAGGTCAGAACCCTCCTGACGATTTGAATGTGATCATCGAGGTCCCGCTTGGCGGCGAGCCGATCAAGTATGAGATCGACAAGTCTTCCGGCGCGATGTTCGTCGACCGGTACCTCTACACCTCTATGCGCTACCCGTGTAATTATGGCTTCGTTCCGCACACGCTCAGCCTCGACGGCGACCCGATCGACGTCATGGTTGTTGGACAGCGCGCGCTTGTACCAGGTGCGGTTGTCCGTGCACGGCCTATTGGCGTGCTGCTGATGGAAGATGATGGTGGCGAAGACGAGAAGATCCTCGCTGTGCCGCATCAGAAGCTGACGCGCTTCTATGAGAAGGTGCACAACTACACAGACGTACCGGAAACCCTCGTCGATCGCATCACCCACTTCTTCCAGCATTATAAGGACCTTGAGCCCAATAAATGGGTAAAAGTCCGCGGCTGGGAAGGTGTCGACAAAGCGCGTGAGCTGATCAGCGAGTCCATTGAGCGGGCCAAGAACAGCTAGAAAGCGACTCCAGTTTGGAATTCTCAGTCTGGCTGGCGCTTGTCGGCCTGTTCTTCGCGGGCGGTCTGACACCCGGCCCGGCGGTCATGCTGGTTGTGTCGGCATCGCTGAGATACGGCGTTCGTCCCGCTATGCTGCCCGCGATCGGCGTGTCGACGGCAAACCTCGTCTGGATTGGGCTGGCGGCTACGGGGGCTGCGGCGATCGCCTCCCGCTTTCCGCTGGCTTTCCTCACCCTGAAGCTCGCTGGCCTGGGGTTCATCATCTGGCTGGCGGCGAACCTGGTGCGCGGCGCCACGCGGGACCTTCGCCTGTCGCGGGAGGAAATGCCGAAACGCGCCGCGCTCTTGGGCAAGGGTGTCGGTCTGCAGCTTGCGAACCCGAACGCACTTGTCTTCTTCGGCGCGCTTCTGCCCGGTTTTTTTGATCCGGGCCGGTCGCTGACGCTCCAGATCGCGATCATGGTCGCAACCATAACCGCAAGCGAGATGACCGGCCTCTTCGTCTATGCGGTCGCCGCAGACCGGATGGCGAAGAACTTCTCGGATCCGTCCTTTACGCGCTGGTTCAATATCGGGGCCGCCGCGCTCATGGTCGGCTCTGCAGCCTTCGCGGTCTGGGCGACCAGCCAGCCTTAGGCTTCAATCAGCTCGAACTTGCCGGTTTCCGCGCTGCGCCAGTAAAGCTCGCCAAGCGCAATCGCAAACCATGCACCATGCAGTGACAGCTTGCCTGATGCCACCCGCTCGGAGACGAAAGGGAACGTCATCAGATTGGCAAGCGAGGCTTCAACACCTGCAAACTCCAGTGCCGTCTGCGGATCATCTGGATTTTCGCTCAAAACCTTGTCTCGCGCCTTGTCGAGCAGCTTGACCCATGGGGCGATAAACTCTCCGACAGGATTATGGTCCGCTGCTGAAAGCGACGCTTGTACGCCGCCGCAGCCCCCATGGCCCATGATCACGATATGCTCGACTTCGAGGGCCGTAACAGCAAACTCCAGCGCCGCACTCACACCGTGCTGACCGCCGCCCGTTTCGTAAGGCGGCACCAGGTTGGCAACATTGCGCATGACAAAAAGTTGCCCGGGCGCCGCATTGAAAATGTCAGATGGTTCTGCCCGGCTATCGGCGCACGCAATAAGCATCACGTTGGGGTTCTGACCTTTCCCCAGCGTTTCGTAGAGTTCTGCCTGATCGCAATAGGTCCCGCGCCTGAAGGCGCGATAGCCCTCTATCAATTCCTGTGGTGAACGCATGTTTTCTCGCCTTCTCGTGTGCGTCCGAAATAGGCAAGGCGTGACAGAGGGGCAACGGCAAATCACGCAATCTTTGCTTAAAGCTTCAATCCTTTTGAAAACTCTATTGTATGAGATAAACCTCAGGACAGGGTCGAGGGATTGGGCGGATGACTGACGAAACACCTCCGAAAAAAGTAAAGCCTGCCCGCCGCCGGCAAGGACCCCGCCGAAGTGAAGCTTCGCGCATCGCAATCCTTGAAGCGACGCGTGATGAACTTGTCCGCTCGGGCTGGCGCAAATTCAGCGTCGACAGTGTTGCGCGCACGGCCCACGCCTCCAAGCAGACGATTTACCGCTGGTGGCCAGCAACCGGCAGCATGTGCGTCGAAGCCGCAATCGCCCTTCTCCCTGGCGTTCCGACCCAGACCAGCACCGATGCCGTCGAGCGCGTAGCCGCGCTACTTTATCCTTTTGAAACCTGCACACGTGCCGGAAATGGCCACGCGGTCCTTCGCGGCGCGCTCATGGCGGCCGCAGACGAGAAAACGGCCGGGGAAAGCTGGCGCAACTGGATGAAGTCGAATGTGCGCGCGCCGCTCCGTCTGATCCTGGCAGAGGTCGCCGCCAAACAGACCATCCGCCGCGACTATGATATCGACGAAGCGGTGAACCTGCTGATCTCGCCGGTCTGGCACAATCTGATTGTGATGCGCGCGCCGCTCAGGGATGGGTTCGCGAAAGAACAGGCCGCGCGGCTGATTAAGCTGCTCGCCCCCTGATCTCTCAGGCCTTGGCGCCGCGTTTTCCGCCGCCATAGACTGGATCGCTCAACGCGCTTGCCTCATCAAGCGGCCAGCGTGGGCGGGCCGAAAAACTCATTGCATTATCCATCACCAACCCGGCGGCCAGATGTTCTGCGCCCGCCAGCGCGATCATGGCCGCATTGTCAGTGCAGTGACGAAGCGGCGGGGCTAGCAGGCTGGCGCCCTGTTCGCGCGCGACCCTATCAAGCTCTGTGCGAATGGCCGTGTTCGCAGCGACGCCACCAGCAACCACCAACCGTTTGGCGCCCGTCGCTTCAAAGCCCGCGAGCGCCCGCGCCGCGCGCCGCGACAGACAATCGGCAATCGCTGCCTGGTAACTCGCACAGAGATCTCGCTTGTCGGTTTCTGAAAGCTCGTTCTGCTCAATGATACGAGCCGCGGCTGTTTTCAGCCCTGCAAAACTCATATCCAGACCGTCCCGGTCCATGAGTGGGCGCGGCAGCTTGTAGCGTGCCGGGTCTCCACCTTCGGCGGTCTTCTCAACCGCCGGGCCGCCCGGGAATCCAAGGCCCAGTAGCTTTGCAAGCTTGTCGAATGCCTCACCGGCCGCATCATCTATTGTCGTGCCGAGCCGCTTGTATTCGCCAAGCCCCCGCACCTCGATGAACTGGCAGTGACCGCCAGAGACCAGCAGCAGGAGATATGGGAACGGGCAGTCCTCAGCCAGGCGCGGTGAGAGCGCATGACCTTCCAGGTGGTTCACTGGAATGAAAGGCTTCTGGGCCGCAAAGGCGAGCGCCTTGCCGGTCATCATGCCAACCATGACCCCGCCGATGAGGCCGGGACCCGAGGTCGCCGCAACCGCGTCCAGCTCATCGAGCCTCAGTCCGCTATCCTTGAGCGCCTTTTCCACGATCTGGTCGGTGATGTCGGCATGCGCCCGCGCCGCGATCTCTGGCACCACGCCGCCATAGGGCGCGTGCGCCTCGACCTGAGAGCGCACGGTTTCGGACAGGATCGTCGCCCGACCATTTTCAAGGCGCAGCACAGCCGCTGCTGTCTCGTCGCAGCTTGTCTCAATCCCAAGAACAGTGTGGCAGGTCATGGCCTTCATCTAGGGCCCGTGACCCGAAAGCGGAAGCCGCCCGCCTCAGTCTTCAAAGAGCGCGCGCTGCAGCGAGTAGATCCATTCCTCGCGCTCAAGATTATACGCCTTGAACGTCGTCGCATAATCCCAGTAGCACCAGCCAAATCTGCGATCCTCCGCGGCCTTTCGCATGGCCCGCGTCCAGACGGCACGCTGGTCGAGCGGCACATCTTCATAGACGCCAAACTCTCCAAGGAACATCGGATGGCCCTGATCGCTCGCAAATTGCGCGGCGCGATCTGCACTCGCATTCAACGCGCTATAGTCCGATGTCGCTCCCCAGCGGGTGCCGGTTGGCGGGGGCGGATCGGCAAAGAACGCGCCTTGGTGGGTAAAGTCATAGGGCTCGTAGCTGTGAAAGGTCAGGACAATCCGGTCATCCTCAGGCGGCTGGCTTTCGAGCAGCGCATGAAGCCCGCCCCAACCCGCGCTCCCGACAATGACCCAACGGTCTGGATGGTCTTCGCGCACGATTGAAAGAAGCGCCTCGTTCACGGCATCGGTGCGCGCCACCGTCATCTGGTCATGCGGCTCATTGATAAGTTCGAGGATCAGGCTGTCGGGCGCGCCGGCAAATGCCGCCGATATCTGCTCCCACATCGCCAGAAGGCGGTCATAGTGGGCGTCCGGGTCGGCCATCAGCGCGTTATAGTGATGCAGGTCCACGATGATCTGGAGGCCCGCCGCATCAGCCTGTGCCACGATTTCCTGCACGCGCTCGATCAAGGCCGGATCAATCGTATAGGGCGGCGCGTCCATCGCATGCACGCTCCAGCGCACAGGCAGACGCACCGTGTCGTACCCGGCTTCCTTGATGCGCGCCATATCCTCTGCGCGAACGGTATAGCCCCAATCGCCCTCATTCGGCGCTTCCAGCGCCCCGCCAAGGTTCATGCAGCGGGCAATCGGCGAGGCCGGAACGCGCACATCTTCTCGTGGAGAGGCCGACGAATTTGGCTCACTGCAGCCCGCAAGTGTAAGAATAAGGACGAAACTGAGAGCTCGGAGCATAATCGGGGGGATCCTGTAATGGCATCTACGCGCGCGATCCGCGCACGTATCGTGCCAGCGTCCGCTACTTACCCTTGCCTTGCTTGCATGTCCTAGAAACTATAGCAGGCAGTCGATCACAATTCGGAGACAACATGCCCGCTGGCCAGGCCCCAAAAATCAAGCTGAGAATAGGCACCCGTGGATCACCGCTTGCACTGGTACAGGCCAGACAGGTTGGCGCTGATCTGGAACGGCTGAGCAACGGCGATGTCGCCTGCGAGATCGTCACCTTCACGACAGGCGGCGACAAGCTGACCACGCAGCGTCTGATAAATGCGGGCGGCAAGGGCCTCTTCACGCGGGAAATTGATCAGGCCGTCGATGAGGGTCGCTGCGACCTTGCCGTACACAGCCTGAAAGACGTGCCCGGCGCCATTCCAGACGGCCAGGCGCTGCTTGCATTCCCCGCCCGCGAAGACCCGCGCGACGGCTTTATTTCGCTAACCGGGCTCAAGGGCCCACGACACCTCCCGGACGGCGCGACGGTCGGCACGGCAAGCCTTCGGCGCGAATCCCAAACCCTCGCCATGCGGCCTGACCTCAATATCGTGACCTTCCGCGGAAATGTGCAGACGCGGCTGAAAAAGCTCGAAGACGGTCTGGCAGATGCCACTTATCTCGCCATGTCCGGCCTTGAGCGTCTTGAAATGACACATGTCGCTGTCCCGGTTCCGATCACCGAAATGATTCCCGCCGCGGGCCAGGGCATCATCACCGTGGCCGCGCGACCGGGTGAGCTTGATCCGGACATCGTGGACCTCATCACGCGGCTCAATCATCAGGAAACGCGACTTGCGGCGATTGCAGAGCGCGCCTTTCTTGTGGAGCTCGACGGCTCCTGCCGCACGGCCATGGGCGGGCACGCACGGCGGAACGGCGGCAAATGGCTCTTTGATGGTGAAGTTCTCGAACCTGATGGATCACAGCGCTGGATGCAGTCCGGCGAAGCAGGCGGCGATGCATCGCCCGAAGAGCTCGCCGCGCTGGGTCGCGGCATAGGTGAGCGGATCAGGGAGGCAGCGGGCGGCGACCTGCCTGCCTTCGAAGATGACTAGCCCAAAAATCATCGTCACGCGCAGCCAGCCCGGCGCCGACCAGACCCTCCGGGCCCTTAAAGACCGCCAGCTTGAGGCTGTTCTCTCTCCGGCCCTTACCCTTTCAAGAAGCGACGCCGCGGTGCCCGACCTCTCCCGCTATGGGGGCATTGTCTTTACCAGCGCGAACGGCGTTCGCTTCCTCTCGGACGAAACAGACGCGCGCGACCTGCCAGCCTGGTGCGTCGGGCCAGCGACCGCGTCGGCGGCATTACTCGAAGGCTATAGCCCCGTGCACCAGTCGTCCGGCGACGGCAGCGACCTTTCGCACTACATCGCCCACCACTGGCCTTCGGGCACCGACAGGCGCCTCCTTCATGTCGCCAACGCCGCGGCGCGCGGCAACGTCAAGACAGCCCTTGAGGCCGAAGGGTTTGAAGTCGATTTCCTGCCCCTCTATGAAGCCAGTACCGCCCCCGCTCTGGCCAATGCGGCGTACCGGCTGATCAGCACGGGAGACCCCTCCCTCGTGCTGGTGCATTCGGCCAAAGGTGCACGCGCTTTCTTGGATCTCTGCGATGGGCTGGACCTAAGCGCGCTCTCATACGTTGCGATTTCGGAACAGGCGGCGGGGCCGCTCCGTGAGGACGGACAAAAAAACATCGCAATCGCCCCTCATCCAGATGAAGCGCATCTTCTGGAGACGCTGGATGATCTCCTTTCCCGCATTTGAGTGCGGTAAATTCGCAGCGCATCTGGACCGCGCGGCCCGCAGTCGACAGGATATGAAGCTAAATGAGTGACCCCGAGACCCCTTCCACAGACCCGATCGATGCGGAGTTCGAGCCGGCCGAGGATGGCAATGGACAGCATGACTCGTCTGGAACGACAGTTCGCCCCGTCAAAAATCACGGTCCCGGCTGGCTGTCGCTTCTGTTCGTGATGCTCATTTCGTTCGGGGCCCTCGGTCTCTCGCTCTGGTCATCCGGACTGCTTGAGAAAGGCCTGAAGCCGAACGAGACCGATACCGGCCTTGCTGCCATGTCCGACCAGCAAAGCGCGCTCGCAGAGCGTCTCGATACGCTGGAAGGTGAGATCGCTGATATTTCTGATGCGTTGGAGACGGCGCAATCTGACATCGCGTCGCTCGAAACGTCTGCGTCGCGTCAGCCTGAACCCCAGGAAGGCCCGACCCCGGCGGCGATCGAGTCTCGTATTACAGACCTTGAAACACAGCTCGCGAATCAGCCTGAGCCAGCACCTTCTGTAGATCCCCAGCGCATTGCTGAACTGGAAGCGGCCATTCAGGCCGCAGGGGATCAGGACGCGCCGACCTCGGCCGAGCTCGCAAGACTTCGCCAGCAAGTGACAGGCCTGCAGTCAGAGATCGCCCAGCTTTCTAATACCCAGTCGACGCTCAGCGAAAATTTGAGTTCAGCCAGCACACAGGCCGAAACGGCTGGTCGGCAAGCCCTGAAAGCGTCGCAAACGGCACTGGCCATCGCTTCCATCGAAAACGCTATCGCGGCAGGTGGTCCTTTTGAGGCCCCTGCGCGCCGGCTGGCAGCGCTCCTTCCGTCGAATCAAAACGCCGAGCGGCTGGCGGCGCTTTCCTCGCGGCCCGTCCCGGGTCTCGATCGTCTGGAACGTGACTTCCTCGCCTTGCGGGACACAGCGCTCGACCTCGACAGCCAGGCGTCGGGTGAACCAGGCTGGGTCGACAGCGTCTTTGGCGACTTTGTCTCTGTGCGGCGTGGCAACAGGGATAGCGCCGTCCCGGCAACGCTGAACACCGCAACCACTTCACTTGAGCGCGGCAACCTCGAAGAGGCCGTCGCCGCCGTCGACAGCCTGCCGGACACAAGCCGCAGTGTTTATGACGCCTGGCTCGCAGACGCCCGGCGGCGCATTCAGGCTGTTCAGGCCATCGGCGCATTGCGCCTCGAATTCATCGAACAAACTCCTTAGATAAGGTCTCCATGATCGTCCTCTTTCTCGTCATCTGTCTCGTCGTACTCGCCGGTCTCGCCGTCCTCTGGGCGTCGCGCTTCTCCGGTAATGTCGTGATCACGCTTGGTCCCGACACGATCAGCGTTGATCTCGTTGTCGCCATCCTGGGCGTCATCCTGCTTGGCGCGATTATGGCGATCGTCTGGGCCGGGCTGGCGGGGCTTATCAAGCTACCGAAACGCTTCACTCGTGCGCGCAGGAATTCCCGCACCCGCAACGCCAACAAGTCGCTCGCCGACGGTCTTCTGGCTGCAGAAGCAGGCGATGTCAGCGCCGCGCGCAAACATGCAAGCCGCGCGGCCCAGCACGCCGAAGATGATCGCCTGAAACTGCTGCTTGAGGCGCGCACCGCCGAGATCACGCACGACTGGTCTGGCGCCGAACGTGCCTGGGGCTCGCTCGCCCGGCTGCCGGGCGGACAGCTTGCAGGCCTCCGCGGCGCGGCAAGCGCTGCCAATGAGCGCGGTGACACGATCGCCGCCGAAGCCCGCGCCCGCGAAGCTCTCGAGCTCAAGAGCGACGCTGACTGGCCCTTCAATTCCCTGTTCGACAGTCAGATCGCCCGTGGCCACTGGCAGGACGCCCTTGATACGCTTGCAACGGGTGAGAAACGCAGCCTGATTTCCGGTGACAGCCTGCGCCGCCGCCGCGCGGTTCTCTATACAGCGCTCGCGACCAGCATGCCGAACGCCGAACGCCGCGATGCGCAGAAACTTCTCGCCGACGCCATCCGGGCGGCCGCTACCTTCCCGCCAGCGGCCTATCACGGCGCCCGCCAACTGAAATTTGAAAGCAAGACGAAGGCCGCTCAGGGCGTTCTGGAACTTGGCTGGCGTGCAAATCCACACCCTGCGCTTGCCCATCTCTGCCGCCGGCTAGACCCACACGACACACCGAAAGCGCAGGTCACACGGCTTGAAGCGCTGATCGCCACCAATCCTGACGCCCGCGAAAGCCGTATCCTCAAGGCCGAAGTCGCGATGGCCGAACGCGACTGGATCGCCGCCATCCGTGAAGTCGCCATGCTAGTCGAGGAACGCCCGACGGCGAGACTTTGCCTTCTGCTCGAACAGGCACTGCGCGGATATGGTGACAGTAGCGAAGCCGACCGCTGGGGCCGTATGGCGATCACCGCCTCGCGAGAGGCCGAATGGTCCGACATCGACCCGAACGGACAGGCTTTCGATTATTCCCGCCGCGACTGGGCGCGTCTTGTCTACTCATTCGGTGACGCAGGCACGCTCATCCATCCGCGCTACGAATCCTATGGACGGGACCTCGAGGCAGGCCGGCATATTGCCCTCCCTGCCCCGCTCGCCGGGGTCCAGACAAGCGGCAACGCGGCGCAGAAAGCCCTGCCACCAGCAAGTGAGCCGCCAAAGGCTGTCACCGAACCTCCGGCTGATTATGTCCGCGACGGGAGCTATGACGACTAGCGACTGAAGCCGCCGCCGGCATTTCTGATATGCCCGCTTGCCGAAAACAGCACTTGGCGCTATGGAGGCGCCTTCCAAAGGATAGCCGCCTTAGCTCAGCTGGTAGAGCATCGCATTCGTAATGCGGGGGTCAGGTGTTCAAGTCACCTAGGCGGCACCATTCAAATCCGATTTGCGGCGCAAAATTTTTGGTCCAGTGGACCAAAAATAGGTTTTGAATGCTCCGGCAGGAGCCTTCTGGGCACCGTGGCGAAATTCCAGCATCTGGCAGATCAGTCAGCTTCACCCCAAGGGATAATCCGCCACAGGCTCATAGACGCTTTTCTTGCCGGGCCGGGAAATGCTTTCAAACAGATGAAACCGGTCCGCGGTCCATGGGCCCGCGCGCAGCACCTGCCAGCGCTCTGACCACGCCATGGCGGCCTGAAGTGGCGAATTGTTCAAATAGGCGAGCGTGATGTGGGGCTTGAAGGGTTTTGCGTCCGGCTCAATGCCGAGACGGTCGGCGGTCCGGCGGCACTCTCTGGCCAACACATCCAGCTCAGGCGTCCGCTTCACGGTCGCAAAGACCGATGATGGCTCTTTCCGGCCAAACCAGCCGACGCCTTCAATGCTGAGGTCGAACTGCGGCGCCTCGATCTCTCCGATCGCGATATCAAGCTCGGCGGCGACCGGTTCGATCATGTCGCCGAAAAAGCCGAGCGTCACATGAAAATGCGACCGGTCGCGCCAGCGCGCACCCTCAAGCCCGGTCATCAGGGGCTCCAGCCGGTCGGCGATATCATCCGGCACGGGCAAGCCAGCAAACAGTCTGATCATGCGCCTACATGACAAGCAAAAAGCCCGGCCATCAAGACCGGGCTTCCTGTTATGTCAGCGGCACCGGATGTCTCAGCGTATCAGCTGGCAAGATCATCCAGCTTTCCGAAGTGCTCGGCCAGCAGATAGTAGAAGGTGACGCGGGACTTGTTGCTGCCTTCCGGCTTCAGCTTCTCGCAGATCTTGCCGATCGCGGCATCGATCTCACCATTCTTTTCTTTCAGGCTGAGCTTGTTGCGGCAGAATTTCTCGCGAACCCGCTGCAGCTCCTGCTCATCGGAACAGGAAACGAGCGACGAATCCCTGTTGCGCAGCGCAATGCCGAGATGGCCGACAATCTTCTCTGCGGCCTTCTGATTATACCCTTTTGCGTATTTCTTTATATTGTCAGCATACGCCGATGCGTCGGCCATATGGCGATCCCCCATGCCTTATGAATGTGTGTCCCGTCTGTCCCCGGACAGAAAAACATGGTGCCGCTAGCCTCTGCGAAAGTCAAACCTGTTGAAAGGGGCGAGACGGCGTCGCGGATAGAGAGGCAACGAGGATCTCCAACTGTGCGCGCCCGTCCGGTTTTCCTTGAACTGGAGGGGTATTTCACACATATTATCGGTAATCGGCATGACGATCATGCCGGCCTTTCGAAAGAGGGATAAATGAACGATTTCAACTCATCTGTCGCCCGTGGCAGGACTATGGATGCCAGCCTGGATCAGGGCCTTCGGTCCTTCATGCTTGGCGTCTATCAGAAACTGACCCTCGGCATCGCGCTTTCTGGCGTGCTCGCCTTTGCGGCTGGCACGTGGGACCCGCTCACTGCACTCATCTTCGGCACGCCGCTCTACTACGTTGTGGCGTTCGCGCCGATCGCGCTGATCTTTGGCTCCATGTTCTTCATGAAGAACCCTTCGCCAACCGGGTCGGCGATCCTGTACTGGGCCATCGTGACGTTCATTGGCCTTGGCATGGGCGTTTATTTCTACATGGCCGAAGCGAACATTTCGACCACGACCGCAGGCGGAATCTCGCAGTCGCTCAACTATATGACGATCGCGAAGGCCTTCCTGATCACGGCGTCTGCCTTTGGTGCGCTAACGCTCTGGGGGTACTCGACAAAACGAGACCTCTCTGCCATCGGCAGCTTTGCCATCATGGCGATCTGGGCCCTGTTCGCTGTATCGGTCGTCTACATGGTCCTGCCAATGCTCGGCATTCTGGAGCCATCTTCCGGCATGGAATGGCTGATCTCTGGTGGCTTCGCCCTGCTCTCGGCCGTGCTCGTGGCATGGCAGACCCAGCAGTTGAAGGAAGGCTACTATCAGCTTGCAGGCGACCAGCGCGGCATGGCCGTGATGACCAACTGGGGCGCACTGAACTTCTTTATCATGTTCGTGAACATGTTCCGGTTCGTCCTGATGTTCCTGTCCTCGCGAGAATAGACCATCACGGACCTACACAATTCAGAGCCCCGGGAGCAGCCGCTTCCGGGGCTTTTTCTTGACTCTTCCCTGTAGACGATGACACCTTGGAACAGATCATGAACCAATGGGAGGTGGGCGGAAGATGGCCTATGATCCTCAGAACCCTTGCGCGAGCGATATCTGCCGCGGTGTCCTGCGCCTCTTCAGTGCGATGAACCTCGCCGGGGTGACTGAGATGACCCTCGCCAATTCCCGACGCGCCGACATTGCAGCCATAGGGCCAAAGGGCGAAATCGTCATCGTGGAGATCAAGAGCTCGGTCGCCGACTTTCGCTCCGACGGAAAATGGCCGGACTACCGGCCCTTCTGCGACCGGTTCTATTTCGCGGTCAGTCACGGCTTTCCCAAAGACCTGATCCCGCCAGAGACGGGGCTTATCGTGGCCGACGGGTTTGGCGGCGCCGTATTGCGAGAGCCTGAAACGACGCCCCTTGCCGGGGCGCGCCGCAAGGCCATGACGCTGCGTTTTGCCCGTCTGGCCGCAGCCCGTTCAACCCAATATGCGCACCAGCCCTACACGCCTGAAACGGTGGAATAGATCGCCATTGCCAGGAGAAGCGCGCCACGATGGACGTCCTTCGAGCACATGTCTGAGACAGAGCTCCGTCCTTATCCTCTGCGGCGCGCAAAAGGCTTCCGACCGCTTGCCATTGCAAGTCAGGCTGGACGCCCGCACGCAGAATGCCTAGCTGACAGGCTATGAGCCTCGCCTATCCCCTCGCCCTTTCCGCAGAAGACGCCCTGAACGGCGCGGGCGAAGCGGCGCGCACGCGCTATGAAGCCGAAACGCTGGCAGGCGACACGCCCATTCTTTCACTTGAGACCGAATGGCTTAAGCCGGATGCGGCGACGGTCGAGGCCGTGATAAAGCAGGCCGAATCCGGAGAGGCAAAGGGCTTCATACAGATTTACGAAGATGCCGACGGACAGCCCGTCCTGGCGGTGACCTACTGGAAGCTGAAGCACACACCAGCCGAGAAGGTGGCCAAACCGCCCGAGAAAACTGAGGTGGTTGAGCCTCAGCCCGTCCCGAAGGAAAAGA
The DNA here is from genome assembly GCF_000376805.1 of Henriciella marina DSM 19595. Lineage (NCBI taxonomy): Bacteria > Pseudomonadati > Pseudomonadota > Alphaproteobacteria > Hyphomonadales > Hyphomonadaceae > Henriciella > Henriciella marina. The sequence goes on from NZ_AQXT01000002.1 coordinate 2,290,890, forward strand.
AGCCCGCCACAGAGGCAGATCATACCGACGATCTCTATTTCCGGCATGGCCGCACCAAGCGCGCCCGCAAGCGGCAACAGTCAGACCCGCGCCAGATGGACCTGTTCATCAGCCCCGATCAGCGCGGCTATGAACACAAGGATCCGAACAACCCGAACACGATGCTCACCGACGAAGAAGGCGACGGCACGACGTTCGGGGGATAGGTCGGCGGATGCCGCTCAGCTCAGATGAACAGAGTTGCAGGGACGCCGAATAAAGGGGTCCATCACAGCTGGATGGATTTGCGCTTTATCATGCTGACTGGAAGGTCAGCGCCACGCCATTATTGCAGTAGCGCAGGCCTGTTGGCTGTGGGCCATCTTCGAAGACATGGCCCTGATGGCCAAGGCAACGGGCGCAATGATACTCGGTGCGCGTCATGAAGAGCGTATTGTCTTCCTTGAAGCCGAGGCTGCCATCGATGTAGTTCCAGAAGCTCGGCCAGCCGGTGCCGCTGTCATATTTCCATTCGGACTTGAACAGCGGCAGGTCGCAGCCCTTGCAGTTGAAGGTGCCTTCGCGGCTTTCCCTGTTGAGCGGCGATGTGCCCGCACGCTCGGTGTCTTCCTTGCGCAGGACGTCGAACGCATCAGGGGAAAGGCGCTCACGCCACTCGGCTTCGGTGATATTCCGCCAGTCGGTATCGGCGTATTGAGCCTCTCCGCCGCTTTTGGTCTCGGCAGAGCTGCGAGCATTAGTGCAGGCAGCAAGCAAGCCGCCGGCCACTGTTCCAAGCAGCAGGCGACGACGCGAGAATGCAGTGTTTGTCTGTGTCATATCCCCGATATGGTGGCCTCTGCGCGCCTGACCACTCACAAATGCGTGTGGAAAAGGTGAGGCGACAGCACCGATTGCCTGCAGCAGAGGGTCGCCATCGCCGCGCACAGCCTATAGAAGTCCGCCTCGGAATTAACTGAACTTGCGGAGCCGGCCATGGACGACGGAAAGCTGACGGATGCGGCGCGCGAAAAGCTGCGCCTGACAGTCGAGCGTATCGAACGCCTCGATGAAGAAAAAAAAGAGGTCGCCGACCAGATCAAGGATGTCTACGCCGAGGCCAAGGCCATGGGCTATGACACCAAGGCGCTTCGCCAGGTCGTGCGTCTGCGCAAGCAGGACCGTCAGGAACGCGAAGAGCAGGAAGCTATTCTCGAAACCTACCTGATCGCTCTCGGCGAGGTCTAAGCCCCGCTGCCTTTCCAGTGCTCCGGCCTCGGGCCCAGCCCGATGGCCCGCGCAGGCAGCCGCCTCAACAAGGGCACGGCGTTCAGCAGCTTCACAGCCAGCGGAACGCCCGGTTTCCCCGTCCGCCTGATCGCTGGCAGGATAACTCTCTCGTGCGCGAACACCTGCACGGACTGCGTGATGCAGGCGGGCCATTCACGCCGCGTCTGCACTTTTTCCAGTATCCGGCGCGGCACGCGGCCGCTCTTCAGATGCGGTGCCAGGATCTGCGCGGCCGCGATGGCATCCTGTAGCGCCAGATTTATCCCCACCCCGCCAACCGGCGACATGGCGTGGGCCGCATCACCGATCGCCAGCAACCCATCACGCCACCAGGTCTCAAGCCGGCTGACCTGAACGTCCAGTCGCTTGATGTCGTCAAAGCTCTCCAGCGCACCTGCGGCCGTCTCGAAACCCGGCGCGATCTCGGTAATCTTCTGCTTCATCGCGTCGATCCCCGCTTCTTTCAGGGCCGCTTCGCCGCCCTTCTCGATCACGAACGCGCATTGCCAATAGCTGCCGCGGTTGATCGTCACCAGAAAGCCGCCGGGCCCGATATGGCCGAGCGATTCATCTCCTGCCTGGGTTTCATCGCGCGGCAGCGAAAACCAGAGAACATCGATTGGCGCGCCCTTGTCGATCAGTTTGAGCGCCGCTGCATCGCGCAGGGTTGAACCGCGCCCATCGCACGCAACCGTCAGACCGGCGCGGATCCGGATCTCCTCACCGCCTGTCTCTGCACGAACGCCGGTAATGACACCGTCCCGGCCAAGCAGCCGGTCGGCGCGCGTTGACATCATAAGCCGGAAATTCGGCAACGCTTTCGCTTCATCGGCAAGGAAATCCAGAAACTCCCATTGCGGCATGAAGGCGACGTATCTCGCCGCCACCGGGAGATGACGGAAATCGACAATCCGATAGTGCCTGTCATTGATATTGAGGCCAATCTGCTCGGTCTTCTCATGCGGTCGGGCCAGGAAGCGCTCAAGCAGACCCAGCTCGTGCAAAACCTGCATCGTTGATGGATGCACCGTGTCGCCGCGAAAATCGCGAAGGAAGTCTTGGTGCTTTTCCAGCACGATGACGTCCACGCCCTGGCGCGCCAGCAGATAGCCGAGCATCATGCCGGCAGGGCCGCCGCCAGCGATACAGCAATCTGTTTCAAGGTTCTGCATAAAGGCCGACCGCTTCAGTTTGGCATTCTGCGCAAAGGCACCTAATCTCACACACAGACATGTCACGCGAAATCGACGAAAGAAAGAAGCGCAAGGCCCTGCGCAAAATCCGCAAGGCCGCAGAACTCGCCGAGCGCGGCGAGGGCCCGCCCCTGTCCGACTGGGAGCGGGAGTTTCTCGAAGAGGTCGAAGAGCGGATCGAGACCTATGGCTCAGCCTTTGCGGACCCCGAAAAAGGCAATCTCGACGACCCGATGTCAGCGCTGCAATCGCAGAAGCTGAAAGAGATCGGCAAGAAAGCGCGCGGCAAGGAGACCGGCTTCAAGACACGCAAACCGATCGGCTGGAAAAAGAAGGAAGGCTTCACGCCGCGTGTGCGCCAGCTCGATGAGGATGTCGCCGAGAAGCCCGCGCCGCAGCCTGAAACGAAGCCGCCGCCTCCCTTCAGCGTGATACGCGGCAGCGACCTTGGTGCGCCTCGCCCCAAGCGCGCCCCCGGCCGGAAGCCGCCTGCAAAGTCAGCAGCTCAGTCAAAGCAACCCGGCTCAGAGCCAGCGCCTCCCCCCGCTGCGAAACGCCCCACTGGCAGACCCGCTTTCCGCGTCATTCAGGGCGGCAAGGATGACGCCTGACCAGCAGGCGGCCTGGGACCGGTTTCAGGCGGACACGGCAGACGCCCGCCGCCCTTATGACATCTTCGCCTTCGGAGACGGACCGGAGCTTGCGGAGGAATTGCTGGCGCTGGTGCTTGCGGGAACAAAGCAGGCGACGGCCAGCCGGTTGAACCTCTACAAGACACTCGGCATGCGCCCGCCTGCGCCCGGCGACCTTTCGCTCGTCCTCGACGCAGCAGATCGGCCTGCCTGTGTCATCGAGACAATCCGCGTAGACATCGCCCCGTTTTCTGCTGCGACCGAAGAATTCGCTTATGTCGAAGGCGAAGGCGACCGTTCTCTCGCTTACTGGCAGGAGGTGCACCTCACCTACTTTCACCGCGAGTGTGCGAGAGAAGGCAGTTTCTTTTCAGAGGATGAGCCCATCGTCTTCGAGCGCTTCCGGCTTATCTGGACCTCTGACAAGCAATAGCTGGCCACCCATTGGCCGCTGATGGAGCACAGGAATGAAAACCGTCGTCATCACAGGCGCCTCAACCGGCATCGGCCGCGCTGCCGCAGAGCATCTGGCCGCGCAGGGCTGGAAAGTCTTCGCAGGCGTCCGCAAACAGGAAGACGCCGACGCGCTGAAGAAGGCAGACCCGCGGATCGAGCCGCTGATGCTGGATGTGACCAAGCGCGAAGATGTTGATGCGGCTGTCGAGACGGTGTCGAAAGCTTTGAACGGGGCAAAGCTTGCTGGCCTCGTCAACAATGCAGGCATCGCCAGCATGGGCCCGCTCGCCCTCCAGCCCGCCGATGAGTTCCAGTCCCACTTTGAGGTCAACGTCTTTGGCACCCTGAACGCGACGCAGGCCTTCCTGCCGCTACTTGGCATGGATCAGAACCGCACGGGCGACCCCGGCCGTATCGTCAACATAACCTCGCTGGGCGGACGCATCGCGGCGCCCTTCCTTGGCGCCTACACGGCCACCAAGCACGCGGTCGAAAGCATGACCGACAGCTTCCGGCGCGAACTCATCATCTATGGCATCGATGCGATCGCCATCGGCCCTGGCTCTGTGAAGACGCCGATCTGGGACAAGGCCGAGGACAAGAATGAGAACCAGCCCTACGCCAACTCGGCCTGGGCCAAACCGATCGAGAAGTTCGCCGAAACGATGATGAAAGGCGGGCGCGAAGGCCTGCCCCCTGAAAGGATCGCCGAAGTTATCGAGACCGCACTCACCGATTCCAGCCCGAAAGCCCGTTATGCGCCGGTCCCCAACAAGTTCACCAACTGGACTATACCGACCCACATCCCGAAGCGCTGGCTCGACAGCATCTTCGCCAGCCGGTTCGGGATGAAAAAGCCAGACTAGCGTCGCCCAACCTGACCGCGCGTCAGCATTTCCAGACCCCGCCAGCCCGCCTAACCTCCTCCGCAGATAACACGCAGGAGGAGAGAGCGATGGCAGATCTGGTAACGCGCAAGGATGACGATGGCCTTTGCTGGCTGACGTTCAACCGGCCGGACAAGCTGAACTCGCTGACCGTCGGCATGTTTCGCGAACTGCGGGGCCATGTCAGCGATCTCCACAAGGATGAGAGCATCGGCTGCGTCATCCTGAAAGGCGCAGGCAAATGCTTCTCGGCCGGGCATGACCTTGGCGACATCGCTGAAGGCGAAGCGGTCCCGTCGCGCGGCTGGCATTCGGAAACCCTCCGCCTGATGGAAAAGCTGCCAAAGCCTGTCATCGCCGCCGTGCACAGCCATTGCTATACCGGCGCGCTCGAAGTTGCGCTGGCCGCTGATTTCATCCTCGCCGCTCAGTCTGCCAAATTCGCGGACACGCACGCAAAATGGGCGCTCACCCCGATCTGGGGCATGAGCCAGCGCCTGCCGCGCCGCGTCGGCATCGCGACAGCGAAACGCCTCATGTTCACCGCGGAGACCGTCAAAGCCGACGAGGCCTTGCGCATTGGCCTCTGCGAAGCTGTCTTCCCTGATGAGAGCTTCGACGCTGATCTCGAAGCCTTCGCGCGTCAGATCCTCTCAAACTCGCCTTTCAGTCATGCCGCCAACAAGCGTCTCCTGGAGGCAACCGATGCCGACAAGATGGATGCCGGCCTGCAATGGGAAATCCTGGAGAATGAAGGCGTCGGCCCTGACATGCAGGCGCGTATCGGCGCCTTCATGAAGAAATAGCCGCTCAGATCAGCCAGAGCAGCACGCCGAGGATCAAGGTTCCGGCCCCGAAGAGGAAGGCGATCGTGCCGAACTGGATGTGCGACAAGGGCTCGGCGGTGTGGGCGTCCATCCGGCGGACAAGGCTGCAGGACTTGCGATAGGCGAGGTAGAAGACCGCCACAGCAATCAGGATAAAGACGCTCGCCCCCGCCTTGGCCATCCATGTCGGTTCGACCGCGCGGAAGATCGCCTGGAAGCCGAGGCCAAGCGCCGCCGACGCGACCCCGGTGCGTATCCAGCCGGCAAAGGTGCGCTCATTGGCGAGGATGGTGCGATCCTCGGCATAGTCGGTACGCTCTTCAGCCAGTTCCTGCTTGCTCGGCATCCTTAAACAACCAGCTCTGGCCCGAATGGTTTCAGCCGCGCGGATGGGCGCTGGCGTGAACGGCCCGCAGCCGCTCTGAATCAACGCCAGTATAGACCTGCGTCGTAGACAGGCTGGCATGCCCCAGAAGCGTCTGGATCGCGCGCAGATCAGCGCCGGCCGACAGAAGATGCGTTGCAAAGGCGTGGCGCAGCGCATGCGGCGTCGCGGTTTCCGGCAGGCCAAGCGCGCCGCGTAGCACCTGCACCCCCCGCTGCACGATCGCAGGCTGAAGCCGTTTACCGCGTACGCCATAGAAGAGCGGCGTCTCTGACGTCAGCCGATAAGGGCACAGCCGTGCATACTCATTGATCGCCTGGCGCACAGCCGGGATGAGCGGCACCAGCCTTATCTTACCGCCCTTCCCAAGCACCCGCAGCCGCTCTTGCGCAGGCGCCTGATCGCCATTGAGACCCAGCGCCTCTGATATCCGGAGCCCGCCGCCATAGAGCAGTGTCAGCACCGCCGCATCGCGCGCCGCCACCCAAGGCTCTTCTGCGGTCGCCTCAGCCGTCTCGATCATGTCGCGCGCCGCTGCCACTGACACAGGGCGCGGCAAGCGTGACTGGCGCTTGGGACCTTTCAGGAAGGCGATCTCCGGATTGTCGATGCCATGATGGTCGTCCAGCCAGTGAAAGAATGTCTTGATCGCCGAGAGCACCCGCGCAACCGACGTATCCGACAGGCCCTCGCGGCGCCGTTTCGCCAGAAAGGCGCGGATGTCGCTCGCATGCAGGTGCCTGAACGCCTTGATCGCGACCGGCTCTCCCAGATGATCATCCAGAAAGCCGAAAAAGCTCCGAAGGTCGTGGCCATAGGCCTCGACCGTATTGTCTGCGAGACGCCGCTCACGGGAAACATGGTCGAGAAAGGCTGAGAGGATTTCCATACGCCCGAGTGTCTGCAGCAGAGATTAAGGGGGGATTTATGGTGAAGGCCCCACCCCGACCCTCCCCAGAGGGGAGGGAGCGATAGTCGCAAGTTTGGCATGAAATTTTCAACGGGCGACGCGGCGTCCCCCTCCCCATTGGGGAGGGTCGGGGTGGGGCTTGGTAGTTCAAAGGCTGAACCCCACAGGTGACGGAATCACCTGCGCGCTCTAAACCCTCCCCCATAGATGAAACTCGCCAGCATCCTCTTCCCGCTGCCTCTGCCAGAACCGTTTGATTATGAGGTCCCAGCCGGCCTCGATGTCGAACCTGGCAGCTATGTGCGCGCGCCGCTCGGCAAGATTGAGCGCACCGGCGTTGTCTGGGCCGTGAAAGACAAGGCAGAGGACGATGCGCGCGCCCTCAAACCGCTGATCGACGTCTTCCCGGTTCCGCCCATGCCGGCGCCGATGCGCAATTTCATCACCTTTGCGGCCCGCTACAATGTCGCCCATCCGGGGCATGTGCTTGCCATGGTGCTGCGCGCCCGCGGCGGGCTGAAACCATCGCCGACCGCGACCGTCTACGAACCGACCGGCCACCGCTCCAACCGCATGACCGAGGCGCGCATCAAAGTGCTCGACGCCGCGCGGGACGTCGGCCCGACAAGCGCGGCAGAGCTTGCGCGGCAGGCGGGTGTCTCTGCCGGCGTCGTCAAAGGCCTCGTCGAGATCGGCGCGCTGGAAGCCCGCGAGGTCGCGACAGACCTCCCCTACTCCCAGCCGAGCCGCTTTGCAGTGGGCGACCACCTCACCGGCGAACAGGCCGAGGCAGGCGAGGAGCTTCGCCGATCCATTGCCAAAGGCGGCTTCCAACCCTTCCTGCTCGACGGCATTACAGGGTCGGGCAAGACAGAAGTTTATTTCGAAGCCATCGCCGAGGCACTGCAGAAGGCGGGCGATGCGCAGGTTCTCGTCTTGCTCCCAGAGATCGCGCTGACACAGGCCGTCCTGTCGCGCTTTGAGTCCCGCTTCGGCGCGCCGCCTGCGCCCTGGCACTCAGGCTTAAGCGATGCAGAGCGCCGCCGCACATGGCGCGAGACCGCCCATGGCCGCGCTCGCATCGTCATCGGCGCGCGCTCAGCGCTCTTCCTGCCTTTCAGGAACCTCAAACTCATTATCGTCGATGAGGAACACGACACCTCCTTCAAACAGGAAGACGGCGTCACCTATCATGCCCGCGACATGGCCGTGATGCGCGCCAAGCTGGAAGACGCCGCCATCATCCTCGCCTCGGCGACGCCTGCGCTCGAAACCATGGTGAATGCCGAAGCGGGTCGGTATCAGCGCCTCAAACTTTCGGCCCGGCCCGGCGCCGCCCGCCTGCCGGATATCGAGCTTGTCGACCTTCGCCTCGATCCGCCGGAAAAAGGCAACTGGCTTTCGCCAACGCTTTCGAACGCGCTTGTGTCGACGCTCGAAGCTGGCGAGCAGAGCCTTCTTTTTCTAAACCGGCGCGGCTACGCCCCGCTCGTCATCTGCAAGGCGTGCGGTGAGCGGCTGAAAAGCCCCGGCACCGAAAGCTGGCTGACAGAGCACCGCTACACCAATCGCCTCGTCTGCCACCTGACCGGCTGGTCGATGCCAAAGCCCGAAGCCTGCCCGATGTGCGGGGCAAAGGATTCGCTGATGGGCGTCGGCCCCGGCGTTGAACGCGTCGCCGAGGAAGTCCGCGTCCTGCTGCCACAGGCCCGCGTCGAGATCTTTTCCTCTGACACCGCCCGCTCTGGCGAGGAAACGCGCGGCATCGTCGACCGCATGGCCGCCGGAGAGATCGACGTCCTTATCGGCACGCAAATTGTCGCAAAGGGCCACAATTTCCCGAACCTCACCCTTGTTGGCGTCGTCGATGCCGACAGCGGCATGAAAGGCGGGGATTTGCGCGCAGGCGAACGCACATATCAGCTGCTGAGCCAGGTCGCAGGCCGTGCCGGCCGCGCCGAACGCCCCGGCCGCGCGCTGATCCAGACCTACGGCCCCGACAATCCCGCCATGATGGCGCTGGCTGCAGGCGACCGCGACGGCTTCCTGCAGATCGAGCGGGATGTCCGCGCCGAGCTTATGTTGCCGCCCTTCGGCCGCATGGCCGCGCTGGTTCTCTCGGCCCCGACACCAGAGCTCATCAAGGAAGCAGGCCAGCTCACGGGCGCCGCTGCGCCAAACGGCGAAGGCGTGACCGTTTACGGCCCCGCCCCTGCCCCGATCTCAATGCTGCGCGGTCGCCACCGCATCCGTTTTCTCGTCACCAGTCCAAGAGAGGTTGACCTCTCCGCTTACATGTCCGCCTGGCTTCGGGCCCTGAAGCTGCCAAACCCTGTAAGAATTTCAGCTGATATCGATCCGTATTCCTTCCTCTAGGCGGCTCGCGTGCCAATCGGTCGCAATTCAACCGCTGCAGCCAAGTTGTCAGTGCCGAAACGAAGTGCTAAGCGCCCTCTCAAGCATCGGGCTGGGGCTTCGCCTTTCAGCCCATAATCTTATGTTTCACTCCCGGGCATTCGCCCGCCAACAGACGGAATCAGGTCTTGGCCGCATCTTCCGCCTCCCATGCTAATGAAACTGCGCGCCGCTATGCGAGCGCCCTGTTTGACCTCGCCAATGACAAAGGTGAGCTTGCCACGGTCGACGCCGACCTGAAGAGCTTCACCGCGATGGCTGCAGACAGCGAAGACCTCACACGTCTTATGGAATCGCCTGCTTTCTCCCGCGAAGAGAAGGCAAAGGCGCTTCAGTCCGTGGCAAAAGCCGCAAAGCTATCCACGCTTTTCGTAAACTTTGTCGCGACGATGGCCACGAATGGCCGCGCCAGCGACATTTCGGGCGCTGCGAGCCATTTCGATGAGCTTTACGCAGATCATCGCGGCGTGAAACGCGCCCTCGCCCGGACCGCCGAAGAAATGACCGCGCAGCAGCGCCAGAAGCTTGAAGAAATACTGGCAAAGGCTGTAGGCAGCGACGTTGAACTAGAGACAGAAGTGGTTCCTGCCCTCATCGGTGGGATTCAGCTGCGTGTCGGCTCCACTCTTGTCGACGCGAGCGTCGCCTCGAAACTTGAACGTATGAACACCGCCATGAAGGGAGCTTAGAGGCTCGATGGACATCAGCGCTGCAGAAATTTCAGGCATCCTGAAATCCCAGATCGAAAACTTTGGTGTCGAGGCTGAGGTCTCCGACGTTGGACAGGTTCTGTCCGTCGGTGACGGTATCGCCCGCGTCTATGGACTCGATAACGTACAAGCCGGTGAAACCGTCGAATTCGACGGCGGCGTAAAGGGCATGGCCCTCAACCTTGAAGCTGACAATGTCGGCGTCGTGATTTTCGGCGATGACCGGGGCATCAAGGAAGGCGACAATGTAAAGCGCCTCAACGAGATCGTTGCCGCACCCGTCGGCAAAGGCCTTCTCGGCCGCGTCGTGAACCCGCTGGGTGAGCCGATCGACGGCAAGGGTCCGATCGAGAACATTGCTTCGCGTAACCGAGTTGACGTGAAAGCGCCGGGCATCCTGCCGCGTAAATCCGTCCACGAGCCGATGATGACTGGCCTCAAGGCCATTGATGCCATGATCCCGGTTGGCCGCGGCCAGCGTGAGCTGATCATTGGTGACCGTCAGACCGGCAAGACCGCGATCTGTATCGACACCATCCTCAATCAGAAGCAGACCAATGAAGCGGCCAAGGAAGACAGCGAGAAGCTGTTCTGCGTCTATGTCGCCATCGGCCAGAAACGCTCCACGGTTGCCCAGGTCGTCAAGACGCTCGAAGAGCGCGGCGCCCTCGACTACACTGTGATCGTGTCGGCAACGGCATCCGAGCCAGCTCCGCTTCAGTATCTTGCACCGTTTACCGGCTGCACGATCGGCGAGTGGTTCCGTGACAACGGCATGCACGCCCTCATCATCTATGATGATCTTTCCAAGCAGGCTGTTGCCTATCGTCAGATGTCGCTGCTTCTGCGTCGTCCGCCAGGCCGCGAAGCCTATCCGGGCGATGTCTTCTACCTCCACTCGCGCCTGCTCGAACGCGCCGCCAAGCTGAACGAGGATCATGGATCCGGTTCGCTGACGGCCCTGCCGATCATTGAAACCCAGGCGAACGACGTGTCGGCCTACATTCCGACGAACGTCATCTCGATTACTGACGGTCAGATCTTCCTTGAGACCGACCTCTTCAACTCCGGTATCCGTCCGGCCGTGAACGTTGGCCTCTCGGTGTCGCGTGTGGGCTCTGCAGCCCAGACCAAGGCGATGAAGAAAGTTGCCGGTTCGATGAAGGGTGAGCTTGCCCAGTACCGCGAGATGGCCGCCTTTGCGAAGTTCGGCTCCGACCTCGACGCTGCGACCCAACGCCTTCTCGGCCGCGGTGAGCGCCTGACCGAGCTCCTCAAGCAGCCGCAATTCTCGCCGCTGCAGATGGAAGAGCAGGTCGTCGTGATCTATGCCGGTACCCGCGGCTATCTCGACAATGTGCCGACGCGCGATGTCACCCGCTTCGAAAAGGAGCTTCTTGCCCACCTGCGCGGTGCCAAGAAGGACCTGCTCGCCAAGATCCGCAAGGAAAAGGCGCTGACCGACGAGATCGAACCCGAAATCAAGTCGACCCTCAGCGACTTCGCCAAGTCATTCGCCTAAGTCGCCACGCTATCAGGAGCTGAGCAATGCCCAGCCTCAAGGATCTGAAAAACCGGATCAGCAGCGTGAAATCCACGCGAAAGATCACGAAGGCCATGCAGATGGTCGCTGCTGCCAAGCTGAAGCGGGCACAGGACGCTGCTGCTGCGTCGCGTCCCTATGCCCAGCGCATGGCCAGCGTCGTCGCGAACCTGGCCGGCTCGATGGGCGAGGGCACAAGTGGCCCGAAACTCCTCTCTGGCACAGGCAGCGACCAGACCCATCTGATCGTCGTCCTGACCTCCGAGCGGGGTCTGGCTGGCGGCTTCAACACCTATGTGGTCAAGGAAGCCCGCCGCCTGATTGCTGAGCTTTCGGGCGCCGGTAAGACCGTGAAGATCCTCACCGTTGGCAAAAAAGGCCGAGAACAGCTGAAGCGCGGCTTCAGCGAGCTTTTCGTCGGCCACCTCGACCTCTCAGAGGTCAAGGGCAATGACTATTCGGAGGCCGGCATCGGTCTCGGCAAGGATATCACGGGCCGCTTCGAAGCCGGTGAGTTCGATGTTGCGACACTCGTCTACAGCCAGTTCGAAAACGTGCTGACCCAGACGCCCGTCGCCCAGCAGCTCATCCCGGCGCAGGCCCCGGCCGATGCGGAAACCATCGACCTCAAGGGCGCGACCTATATCTATGAGCCGTCTCAGGAAGAAATTCTCGAAACGCTTCTGCCCCGCTACATTAACACCCAGATCATTTCCGCCATGCTGGAAAGCGGCGCAGGTGAACAGGCGGCCCGTATGACCGCCATGGACAATGCGACCCGCAACGCCGGTGACATGATCGACGACCTGTCGATGCAGTATAACCGGGCCCGCCAGGCTCAGATCACCAAGGAGCTGATCGAAATCATCTCCGGTGCAGAGGCCCTCTAGAGGACACGAAGATGAATTTCTGGGTCTACGAACATTTTTCAAACAAGCGCGCCCGGGTTCACGCGGCCGACTGCCGCTATTGCAATCACGGCCAGGGCGTTGGCGGCGACCAGTCCAATGACGACGACAAATGGCATGGTCCCTACAAGACCTATGCCGAGGCCGAAACCAAGGCGACAAGCCTTGGCCAGAAGGACACCCGCGACTGCGGCGTCTGCAAGCCTTCACAGGCAAGCGAACGGCGCGGCATCAAGGTGTCCGATGTTGCCCCGGCGATCGCCGCGGCTTCCCGCAAGGATTCTGCCCCTGAGCCGGCGGCACCCCAAAAGCCAGCTTCCAAGCCCAAAACGACACCCGCTCCCAAGGAGACGCCTTCCATGAGCAGCTCTGCATCCGCCGCAACAGGCAAGATTTCACAGATTATCGGCGCCGTTGTCGACGTTGAATTCACCGGCACGCTTCCAGACATTCTGAACGCGCTGGAAACCGACAATAACGGCAACCGCCTCGTTCTTGAGGTCGCCCAGCACCTCGGCGAGAATACGGTCCGCACGATCGCAATGGACTCCACCGAAGGCCTCGTTCGCGGCCACCCGGTCACAGACCTCGGCATGCCGATCATGGTGCCTGTCGGCCCAGAGACCCTTGGCCGCATCATGAACGTCATCGGTGAGCCGATCGATGAGCGCGGTCCGGTCAGCACCAAGCAGCGCATGCCAATCCACGCGCCGGCCCCGGAATTCGTCGATCAGTCGACCGAGTCTGAAATCCTCGTCACCGGTATCAAGGTCATCGACCTTCTCTGCCCTTACGCAAAAGGCGGCAAGATCGGCCTCTTCGGCGGCGCAGGTGTCGGCAAGACGGTTCTCATTCAGGAACTGATCAACAACATCGCGAAACTCTTCGGCGGCTATTCGGTGTTCGCAGGCGTCGGTGAGCGGACCCGTGAGGGTAACGATCTCTATTACGAGATGATCGACTCCAAAGTCATCAACCTCGACGGCGACAGCCGCGTGACGCTGGTCTACGGCCAGATGAACGAGCCTCCAGGCGCGCGTGCCCGTGTCGCTCTGACCGGCCTCGCACAGGCCGAGTACTTCCGCGATCAGGAAGGCAAGGACGTTCTGTTCTTCGTAGATAACATCTTCCGCTTTACCCAGGCCGGCTCCGAAGTGTCCGCCCTGCTCGGCCGTATTCCATCGGCTGTGGGCTATCAGCCGACGCTGGCCACCGAAATGGGCCAGCTTCAGGAGCGGATTACCTCGACCAATAAAGGCTCGATCACCTCGATCCAGGCCGTGTACGTGCCTGCAGATGACTTGACCGACCCGGCCCCGGCCACGTCCTTCGCCCACCTTGATGCGACGACAACGCTGAACCGGTCGATCGCCGAAAAAGGCATCTACCCGGCCGTTGACCCGCTCGACTCCTCCTCGCGTATTCTCGACCCGATCATTGTCGGCGACGAGCACTACCAGGTTGCCCGCGGCGTGCAGGAAATCCTGCAGCGCTACAAGGAACTTCAGGACATCATTGCCATTCTCGGCATGGATGAGCTTTCCGAAGAAGACAAACTGGTCGTTGCTCGTGCCCGTAAGGTCGAGCGCTTCCTGTCCCAGCCATTTGATGTGGCCGAAGTCTTCACCGGCAGCCCAGGCGAGCAGGTGAAACTTGAAGACACGATCAAGGGCTTCAAGGACCTTATCGCCGGTGAATACGATCACCTCCCAGAGCAGGCCTTCTACATGGTCGGCAACATGGATCAGGCGATCAAGAAAGCCGAAAAGATGATGGAAGACGCATAGTCCTTCAGAACTTTCGATTGAAGTTTGACAGCCGCATCAGAAATGATGCGGCTGTTTTCGTTTCGAGTGGCACAACGGAGCAGGCGCGCTTTCTCGCCCGGCGAACCTGGACGTAGCGCTTTAGTCGCCAGTGAACTTCGGGTCGCGTCCTTCCAGGAACGAAGCCACACCTTCGCGGAAGTCGTCTGACTCCTGCATCAGCAAGAAACTCTCCAGGTCGCGATGGCCCGTCGCACGGGTCAACGCATGCGCCGCGACGTTCACATCCTGCTTGACCATCTTTAGTGCCGTCGGCGGCAGTTTACCCGCCTCGCCCGCCAGCGCGATTGCGCGTTTCAGGGCGTCTTTCTGAGGCGCGAGATAATCGACAAGGCCCCAGGCCTCGGCGGTCCTCGCATCCACCTTCTCACAAAGCGCTGCAAGCCGCTTGGTCCGCGCCGGTCCTACAAGCGCGACGAAGCGGGGGATCGAGCCCCAGCTCATATTCATGCCGCGCTCGACCTCCGGCACGTAGAACCGGGCCGCCTCAGACGCCACGCGCAAATCCAGCGATGCCATAAGCGCCATGCCACCGCCAATGCACCAGCCTTCAAGCGCGCAAATGGTCAGCGCATCGATCTTTTCCCATGCCTCGCAAAGGCGGGGTCCTGCACGCTGCATGATTCGGCGCTGGCTTAGAGGTATTTCTGCCGGGTCCTGCCTTTCAGGGTCTTTCAGGTCGGCGCCCATCGTGAACACGTCCGTACCGCCCGTCAGGATGACCGTGGATATCTCCGGCGCATCATGGAAACGCATCGCTGCGGCTGTAAGCTCACGCATCAGGCGCTGGGAAAGGGCATTGGCGCGGCCGCCTGTGTCGAAACTGACAATCGCGCTGCGTCCCTCTATTTTTACCGTCACCAGCTCAGCCATTCCCTTCCTCCCTGGAAAACTGTTCCCACACTGTCTAAACAGCCGCGCAGTGTGCTGCAATTTCAGCCTGTTTGGGCTTGCGACAGCAGGTCCCGGTAGACATTAGCGCCCTAATCAGTATTGGAGACCACAGCAAAGAAACTTGGAAATCTCGTTCGATGGCCATCAAACTTCACTTCTCCCTCGTCTCGCCCGCCAAGGAGCTTTTCTCCGGTGAGGTTGACCACGTGATCGCACCCGGCACCGAAGGTGAGTTCGGCGTTCTGGTGAACCATGCGCCCTTCATGACGACGCTCAAGAACGGCGTCGTCCGCGTGCTTGAGAACGACACGACCAAGATGCGCCTTTTCGTGCGCGGCGGCTTTGCCGACGTGACGCCTGAAGGCCTGACCATTCTGGCTGAAGAAGCTGTCGATCTGTCCAAGGTCGATGCGGCGACCGTCAATGCCGACCTTGAAGAGGCCAAGAACAAGCTCGCCGCCGAAGGCAAGGAAGGCGCCCATGTCGCTGTCCTGAAAGCCCAGGTCGACTATCTCAGCGACCTGAAGGCCGCCGTCGCCCACTAGGGCTCTGTCTCATTCAATAGAGTATCGAAGAGGCCGCCTTTCAGGGCGGCCTTTCCTGTTATGGCTGCTATGGGTATAGTCAGCGCGAAACAGGGAGACGCACATGAACCTCTACTCGACCGCCATACTCGGCGCAGCCATTCTCGCTGCGGGCTGTATCGCCCCTGAAGATCGGGAACGCTATCAACCCGGTGCTTTCGTCAACGAAGGCGCAAGTCTGAAGGCCCTTGCCGATGCGGTGGTCGCTCACTGCATTCCCGCCGTCGAAGGTGAGCAGGATTTCGCCGACTTCGAAATGAGAGGTGCCACAGCGATCCGCGCGCTCGCGGATAACAAAATTTCCGTCGTTAGCGACAGCACGCTTCCTGTCTGGCAACTTGCAGATGGTATTGTGCAAATTCAGCTAGACCCCTACCAGTCCTGCGAGGTCGCGGCGGTCGGCCTGCCAACGGACACGTCGTACAAGGTCCTTACAAGCGCGGTCAAACAGGCTGGCTACCGTGAGACGGACACGGGGTACCCGCAGGCGACAGGGGACCTCTATCGCACATTCGTCTCGGGACAGGGCGCCAGCGGCTACACGGTTCACGTTGAAGGCCCGCAGACCGCTCAGATGGCAGATGGGCGCACCTACGAGAAACTCGTTGCCACTGTAAGCCAGGGCGCCGACTGACGGGGCGTTAGAGGCGTCCCGGGGCCCCTCCGCAGGTTGGCGGGGCCTGTTGCCTGTCCGATTTCGGCCCGCTCGCTTAATCGAGATGCCGTAGCCAGTTTAGCGCCCCGGCGTCCATGCCCTTGAATTTCGGATCGTCACCCAGCGGCGCCACGAGCAATGCCGCTGGCTGGCAGGCCCACTTGACCGAATGATAGACTCTCGACCTGCTGGCCGTCGTTCTGATCAGGAAGAGCGCATCATCCAGACGTCTCATGCCGTCGAACGTATCTGGGTCAAGTGGCGTCTGCGGATCTCTGATATAGATCAGATAAAGGGTAAAAGCGTCGTCTGGCATTCGCTGAAGACGCGCTGGGCAAGAGTGGGTTCCGGCAGTTCAGCCAGTTTCAGGCAAACACCGCGATTGTCTGGCGGCCGATCATCAGCGGCTCGCCACTGGCATTCCACATCCGCATGGACTGGCTGGAATAGCCGTCGCGCGTGGCTTGCGCCACGTGATGGACGAGGAACCAGCCCTCGCTTGTCGTAATCTCATCGGTCAGGAATTCGGCCATCCAGGTCATCGAGCTGATCGGCCCCGGCTCTGTCATCATCGACATGGCCGCTGGCGGCGGCGCATCTGCGATGGAAAGCAGCGTCGTCGCATTCATCGCCGCCGCCTCATCCTTATGCCGCAGCCACAGCGTAACATCGCCGGTTTCGGTGCCGCTGACTGGCGGCCCCCCCTTGGCCAGCCGGACGTTGAAATGGTTCGCAAAAGTCGGCCGCCGGCCAGAGCCGAAAAAGGATGGATAATCCTCCGGGCCCTTGATATCCGGCGCCTCACGCGAGACCTGGCTGATCTTTGAAGGACGCTTGGCGCCAAATGTGAAAATACAGCGCGCCATGACACCAGCCTCATTGACGAGGTCGACGTTCACGAAGGCTGATGACTTGCCTTTTCGAAGCAGTGTCGGCGACACAACTACCTCACCGCCTACAGGCCCAACGAACGCCACTTGCGCGGCGCGAAGCGGCATGTCCGGCACCAGCTCCAGCGCCGATTCCAGGCAAAGCGCAGCCGTCAGACCGCCATAGGTGGTCCGCCCCTGCATCCAGTCGTCCGGAATGGCCGTTTCGATGCGTCCATTAAGGCCGCGCGAAAGCCCGCCAATCAGTTCAGAATAGGTCGTCATCTGCTCTTCCTTACCATCAGGCCCGTCTAGCCCGGTGGCGCTGCGCAGAAAACCATGCCCTCGCGTCTACCATCACAGCGAGCAATGGCAGGCAGCTTGGCATACGCAGAATAGGCGCTGTTTAGTGCTGGCTTTCCGGTGTCGTCACCTTCAGGCCGTCCAACTCATTGGAGATCTGGATCTGGCAGGACAGGCGCGAATTTTCCTGCACGTTCTCGGCGAAATCGAGCATCGACTGCTCCATTTCTTCTGGCTGGCCAACCTTGTCCATGAAGGCCTGGTCGACATAGACGTGGCAGGTGGCGCAAGCGCAGGCGCCGCCGCAATCGGCATCGATGCCGGGCACGGAGTTCTTGATCGCCGTCTCCATGACGGTCTCGCCATTCTTGGCTTCGATTGGACGTTCGGTACCGTCGTGGTCGATATAGGTAATAGTCGGCATGTGTCTTCCCTGTCTCCTCAGGCGGCCGAAGCCGCAATTTCCTTCATGCTGATGGACGTATCCTTTAGCGTCTCGGACGCAACGGATGCACCAGACATGATCAGGCGTTTCGATGCAATGAATTCTGGTGGACTGTTGATCGCATCAACCGCGATCAGGCGCCCGTTCTTCTTGTAGAATGCGGCGAATTTCTTCGCGTCGATATCCCCGCGCACGACAACCTCGTCGTGGCCCTCTGAAAGCCCCGCAATCTGCAGCTTGATGTCGTACTGATCGGACCAGAACCACGGGCAATCGATCGCCGGACGCGGCTTGTCCATGATGGCAGCGGCGGCAAGTTTGCCCTGCTCGATGGCATTGTGGACGCTTTCGAGCCGGCCCGTGCGCGCATAGTGCGCCAGCGGCCGCACCGTACAGTCGCCCGCAGCGAAAATGCGCGGATCGCTCGTCTGTGCATCCTCGTTCACGATAATACCATTGCGGCACGGCAGGCCCGCATCCACGGCAAGCTCGACATTTGGAACGATGCCGATCCCGGCCAGCACCATGTCGGCTTCGATCTCTTCACCGGACGCCAGCACTGCAAGGGTCAGCTTCCCATCCTTGCCCTTCAGCTTGGCGAGGCGCGCATTGCAGCGCACATCGACGCCCTTTTCCATGTGCAGCGCTTCATAGAATGAGCTTATGACCGGACTGGTCACACGGGCAAGCGCACGCTGCTCCATTTCCAGAACCGTGACCTCAAGACCAAGCTGGCGCGCCACAGCGGCAGCTTCCAGCCCGATATAACCCGCGCCGACAATGACCAGCCTGTGGCCGGGTATCATTTTCGGCTGGATATGCTCAACATCGGCAAGCCCGCGAAGCTCGAAGACGTTTTCCAGGTCGGCGCCTTCAACAGGAAGCGGCCGTGGCCGTGAGCCCGTCGCAATGATCAGCGCGTCGTAATCGAGCGCGCCGCCATGCTGGAGCAGCACCTTGCGGTTTGCCCGGTCAATCTTCTCGACATGCTGGGACAGCAGCGTCTCGACCTTGTTGTCTTCATACCAGGCGGAGGGTTTGAAGTAGAGACGGTCCTCGGACATCTCGCCCTTCATATAGGCCTTGGACAGCGGGGGCCGCTGATACGGCAGCGCAGCCTCGTCACCGACAAGCGTCAGGGCGCCCTCATAGCCAAACTGGCGCAGCGACTGAACCGCCTGCGCGCCTGCCTGGCCGCCGCCAATAATCACGATGTTCTGCGATGCCGACAAATTCACGCCAGCTTGCCTCCCGACTTTTGCCGTTACATGACGCAGGCGTCACGATTTTTCAAGCCACTACGCGCAAGTGAGGCGATACGCCCGTCCAGTGTCTCTCGAGCCGATGGAATAAGCCGGTCTGAAAACAGCGTCAAATGCTGCCTCATACCTCTCGCCACGGCACCCGAACCTTCTGTTTCCGCCTGCCCGGACTCGCGGAGGTATTCGAGTGTGTAGCGGATGAGAATGATGGCGTTCACGGCAAGATCTTCGATCTCATCATCAGCAATCCGCAACAGGCCCTTGTCCCGCATCAGCTCGAAATAGGCCCGGAAGTTCGCCTTGGACCCTTCATATATCTCGGGCAGACGCTGGCGCAGCGCATCGCTGTGCTCGCCATAATCTGCCTGATCGCGGTACATGAACCGAAAGTCGCGCAGCTCTGCGGCCAGGGCTTCCAGATAGCGGACATAGGAGCCGAGCACATCATCGCTTTGCGGCCACATGGAAATACGCGCGGCATTGCGCTCGAGAAACTGGGCCGTGATCGCCTCAAGCAGTTTGCGCTTAGTCTTGAAATGATACCAGAGATTGCCCTCGGAAATACCCGCAGCTTCTGCCAGCATCGCCGTGGTGACATTGCCATAGTGCAGCCTGTTGAACAGACCGCGGGCGGTGTCGACAATCCTCTCTCGCGTCCCCGCCGCCATCAGGTCTTGGCGTGCAGCCTGACAGGCAGGTCCGTATAGCCCGTTACGAAATTGGAACACACGCGCGTCGGCTCACCCACGAGTTCGATATGGTCAAAGCGCGCAAGGATCTCTTCCCAGAGAATTCTGAGCTGCATTTCAGCCACCCGGTTGCCCATGCAGCGGTGAATGCCAAAGCCGAAAGAGACGTGGTGGCGTGCCCGTTCCCGGTGGACGCGGAACACATTGGGGTCCTCGATGACCTCCTCGTCGCGGTTGCCGGACGCATACCACATGACGACCTTATCGCCCTTGCGGATCGTCTTGCCGCCAAGCTCGAAGTCCTCAACCGCCATGCGGCGCATATGGGCGAGCGGCGTCTGAAAGCGGATAATTTCGGACACCATGTTTGGAATGAGGTCCGGATTGGCTTTCAGCTTCTCGTATTCGTCCGGAAACCTGTTCAGGAAATAAACCCCGCCAGAGATTGAGTTGCGCGTCGTGTCGTTCCCACCAACGATGAGCAGCATGAGATTGCCGAGCAGCTCCATCGGCTCGTCGATCATGTGCTTTGTGTCTTCACCATGGGCGAGCAGGGAAATAAAATCGAACTTCTGCGGCTGGTTCGCCCGTTCCATCCAGAGGCGGGAGAAGTATTCCAGACACTCGGTCAGGTGCTTCATGCGCCATTCCATATCGGCGCCAACCACACCAACCGCATCGGACGTCGTGGCCACATCCGACCAGAACGGCAGTTTGTGGCGGTCCTCGAAAGGAAAATCGAACAGCGTCGCCAGCATCTGCGTGGTCAGCTCAACAGAAACCTTGTCGACCCAGTTGAACTCTTCGCCGACCGGCAGGCTATCGAGAATTGTGCCGACCCGCTCCCGGATCAGCGCCTCAAGCTCTGACAGCTGCGTCGGCGCCACGGCAGGCTGGGCGGCCCGACGCTGAACATCGTGTTTCGGCTGGTCCATGGCGATGAACATGGGCGGCTGGAAATTGTCTGTCGGGTCGCCGATCACAATGCTCGGCTCCGAGGAAAAGACCTTATGGTTGGAATCGACGGTCACGATGTCCTTGAAACGGGTAATTGACCAGTAAGGGCCGAACGGGCTGTCGGCCAGGTAATGTACCGGGTCCTCGCGCCGCAGCCGGCGGAACACTTCGTGGTGCACATCATGTTCGAACAGCGCCGCTTCGCTGGGGTCGACCTTGTCGATCGGGCCCTCAAGATTTCTGGCAAGCACATCGTTTTCAATAAGCTGGGCCGTATCGGGCATATTTCGTCCTCCCACAATTTCTAGGGTGCATACCCTAAAACTGAGAATGCTGCAATCTGCCGCGCTATTTCCTTTGAGATGACGGGCGTGCCGCGATATCCGGATCAGGACCATGCGACGATGAGAGGCTTCAGCGATGACAGATCAGGACAGCAATCCGCAGAGCCGTGTCCTCGACATGCTGCATGGCCGGGCCCGCAAGATCACCAAAGGCGAAAGCCTCGCCCCGCCCATCGTCAACGCTGCGAAATACGCGCTGCCCGGCGCGCCGGACCATCCCTTTCCCTATGGCCGCTTCGACAATCCGGGCTGGCAGGCGGTCGAAGACGCGATCGGCGCCCTCGAAGGCGCGCCCGTGGTCAGCTTTCCATCCGGCATGGCCGCCGTCACTGCCGCTCTCATGGCGCTCGCAAAGCCCGGCGCGCGCCTCCTCCTGCCGTCCGATGGCTATTACACTGTCCGTGTGCTGATCGACGATTTCCTCGCCCAGCACGGCATCGAGACCGTCCGGATCCCGACCCGTGAGATGGACAGCTATGACCTCTCCGGCTTTGACATTATCTGGCTGGAAACGCCTTCCAATCCCGGTCTCGACGTCTGCGATATCGAAGCGATCTGCACGCGCGCCCACGCCGCCGGCGCAAAAGTCTGCGTCGACAACACTACCGCGACACCGCTCCTGCAGGATGTGCTCGCCCTTGGCGCCGACATGTCGGTGGCCTCCGACACCAAGGCGCTGGCAGGCCATTCCGATGTCCTCTTTGGACATGTCGCCGCAAAGGATGAGGCGCTGATCGACCGCGTGCGTCAGTGGCGCAAGCTTTCTGGCTCAACGCCCGGCCCCGCCGAAGCCTATCTTGCCTATCGCGGCCTGATGACGCTGGAGCTTCGCCTTGAGCGTATGTGCGCCAATGCAGACGCCCTCGCCCGTCTGTTTGAAGGCCACAGCGCGGTAGACGCCGTCCGCTATCCCGGTCTGACCAGCGACCCCTCCCACGCCCTCGCCCAAAAACAGATGACCCGCCCCGGCTTCGTCGTCGGCGTCACCCTCGCGGACGAGACTGCCGCTGAGCGCTTCATCACCGATTGCCCGGCCATCTTCGCCGCGACCAGCTTTGGCGGCATCCAGACCAGCGGTGAGCGCCGCGCCCGCTGGGGCGATGCGGTCCCCGCCAGCTATGTGCGCCTCTCAGCAGGCTGTGAGCCAACCGCCGCCCTCATCAGCGCTGTCCAGACCACACTGGATACGCTCTGATGGCCGACAGGGTTGAGGTCCACCTCGCAGACGAAGCCGCCACAGCGCGCCTTGCCCAGCGCCTCGTCCCGCATCTGGCGGCTGGCGATGTCATCGCCCTGCATGGCGGCCTTGGCGCAGGCAAGACCACCTTTGCCCGCGCCCTCATCAGCACGCTGATGGGCACACCAACCGAAGTGCCAAGCCCGACCTACACGCTGGTCCAGACCTATGAGGCCGGCCCCCTCACCATCTACCATTTCGACCTTTACCGGCTCGAAGACCCCGAGGAAGTGAGAGAGCTTGGCTGGGACGAAACCGCCTCAGGTCTCGCCCTCATCGAATGGCCGCTAAAGGCAGGCGCGCACCTGCCGACATGGCGGCTCGACCTCACCCTTGAGCAAACCGCCGATGGGCGCACAGCAAGGCTGGAACCGCATGGCGAAGACTGGCAGTCTCGGCTCCATGGGATTTGACGCTGACCGGCAGGCCGATATCGAGGCCTTTCTCGCCCGCTCCGGCTGGGGCGAGGCACGCCTCGACTGGCTGAATGCGGACGCGTCGACGCGCCGTTATGGCCGCCTTACACGCGCCGATGGCGCCAGCGCTCTTCTCATGGATGCGCCTCTGGTCGAGGATGATCCGTGTACGCCCGATATGAGCGACACCGACCGGCTTGCGGGTGGCTGGAACAAGCAGTCGCGCCTCGCCGCCTCCCGCGTCGAAGCCTTTGCAGCCCTTGCAGACTGGTTGCGAAAGAACGGCTTCAGCGCGCCTGAGGTGCTGGCAGGCGACGCCGCCCTCGGCCTCGCTGTCATTGAGGATTTCGGCACCCAGAAGGAGTTTGCCCGCCTCATCGAGAAAGGCACAGACGAGGTCGAGCTTTACACCGCCGCCGCCAGCGCGCTCGCCGACCTTCATGCCCTAGACATCCCACGCGAGCTGGACGGGCTGGGCCAAAGCTGGCCGATCCTCGATTTCGACGCCCTCGCCCTCAATGTGAATGCCAGCCTCTTTGCCAACTGGTACCCGAAATTCGATCCACGCATGCGCCTCGATGATGCCGCCCATACCAGATGGGAGCGCGAGCTCAGCTCCCTCATCGAGCGCGCACAGGCCTTCCCGCGAGAGCTCACCTTGCGCGACTATCACGCCGAAAACCTTATCTGGCTGCCAGAGCGCGATGGCCGCGCCCGCATCGGGCTTCTGGATTTTCAGGACGCGGTTATCGGCTGGGACGCCTGGGACATGGCGATGCTGGTCCAGGACGCCCGCCGCCCGGTCTCGCCCGCCGCGCAATCAGCCGCGATCCGCACCTATCTCGACAGGACCGGCAAGTCGGAAAGCCAATTCCTCGAACGCCTCGCCATTATCGGCACGCTCAATGCGCTCCGCATCGTCGGCATTTTCGCCCGCCTGATCGAGCGCGATGGCAAAGCCCGCTACAAGCTCTTCCTGCCCCGACAGAAACAGCTGCTCGCGCGTAACCTTGAGCATCCCGCCGCCGCCGGCATGGCCGCCTTCGTTGCCGACACGGCGCCTTTCATCTTCGAGGAGGCCTAAGCGATGCAGGAAAGAAGCTTTGCAACCTTCCCCTCTCCCGATCGCGGGAGAGGGGTCAGGGGTGAGGGCGCCAAAGCTGGTGGCTGTCCAGACCTTGCGGCATTCTCGAACGTCGTAGCCCTCAACCCCGGCCCTTCTCCCGCAGCCGGGAGAAGGGGGCGAAACACTGACACGCCCCACAATGAAGGCGACGCTGCATGACCACCCCCCACACCGCCATGATCCTCGCAGCCGGTCTCGGCACTCGCATGCGTCCGTTGACCGAAACCACGGCCAAGCCCCTGATCGAGGTCGCTGGCAAAGCGCTCATGGATCGCCAGATCGAACCGCTGATCGAGGCTGGTGTGAAGCGTCTCGTGGTCAACACGCACTGGTGCGCCGATCAGGTCGAGGCCCATGCCCGCGGCTATGGCGGCGTCGAAGTCGTCTTCTCCGATGAACGCGAAGAAGTCCTCGAAACGGGCGGCGCGCTGGCCAAGGCCGCCCCGCTTCTCGGCGACGACCCTGTCTTCGTGGTCAATACCGACGCCTTCTGGGCCCCGGCAGATGGCGCGCCGCTCAAGGCGCTGGCTGACGCGTATGATCCGGACACCGCCGACGAAATCCTGCTTCTGGCGGACCGGGCGCGTTGCCTCGGCTTTGATGGCAAGGGCGACTTCCACCTGTCATCTGACAACGCGATCACCCATCGCGGCGAGGCCCCGTCCGCCCCATGGGCCTATGCTGGCCTCCGCATCGCAAAGCCCGCGCTCTATGCCGCCTATCCGGCAGAGCCCTTTTCGGCTTTCCGCGTCTGGTCGGGCCTGCTTGAGAAGGGTCGCATGCAAGGCCTGCCGCTTGACCGGTTCTGGCTCCATGTCGGCGATCCAAAAGCCCTCAAGGATGCCGAGATGTGGCTGAGGTGCTTTGGCGCATGAGCGGCGCGAGGCTTTTTGGCAATGACGCGCCGCGCCTTCGAACCATTCCGCCCGGCGCCAATTTCCTGAATGAACTCGCCCGCGCGCTGGTCACGGAAAAGGACGTCGCCGCCCATCCCGACGCGCTGGCAGACGATCTCATCTATGTGCCCAACCGCCGGTCGGCCCGCGCGCTCGCGCTCGCCATCTATCGCGCGGCGGGCATCAAGACGCTGCTGATGCCGGAAATCCGCCCGCTCGGTGACCTGGAGACCGATGAACCGCCCCCCGGCGTGGAATCCGCGCTCGCAGACCTGCCCCCGGCCCTTTCCGGGGCAGACCGGCTTGGCCAACTCTCCCGGCTGGTCTCTGAATATTACGACGCGCAGCGCACGCCCGTCCCACCCGCCTCCGCGCTAGCTGCCGCGGGCGAACTTGCGCGCCTCCTTGATCAGGCCGCGCTGTCGGGCGGCATCGACTGGGGCCGCCTTCATACCCTGGTGGAAGAAAGCCAGCTCGCCATTCACTGGCAGCAATCGGTCAAATTCCTCGAAATCATCACCACCGCATGGCCCGCCAGCCTGGAAGAGCAGCAGCGCATGGACCCCTATGCCCGCCGCCTTGCCGCCGCCGAAGCGACCGCCGCCAGCTGGACAGACAGGCCCCCGCGCGGCGATGTGATCATTGCAGGTTCGACGGGCGCAGACCCGTCCGCCTTCGCCCTGATGACCGCCGCGCTTGGCCTGCCGCGCGCCCTGATCGTCTTGCCGGGTCTCGACCGCGA
Organism: Henriciella marina DSM 19595; assembly: GCF_000376805.1. Classification (NCBI taxonomy): domain Bacteria; kingdom Pseudomonadati; phylum Pseudomonadota; class Alphaproteobacteria; order Hyphomonadales; family Hyphomonadaceae; genus Henriciella; species Henriciella marina. Next base: position 2,316,270 of record NZ_AQXT01000002.1, read on the forward strand.
CCTCACCCGCGCCTCAATGGACCAGATCGTAAAAACGCCGAGCCACCCGCAGGCCGCGCTCACCCGCACACTGGACCGGCTCGGTTACCAGCCCGATGAAGTCGCGCCATGGCCGGGGCTCGCCGACACTGCGCAGGCCCGGGCCCGCCGCGCGCTCATCCACGAAGCGCTCGCCCCCGCAAATGAGACCGCAGGCTGGCTCACCCGTCTCGATGAGCTTGCCGGGGCCCGCTCGCGCGCCGATTTTGCCCGCGATGGCTTTTCCGGTCTGACACTTCTGGAAGCCGCCGATGAGCAGGATGAGGCCTGGTGCGCCGCGCTCATGCTGCGCGAAGCCCTTGAGAGAGAGGGTGAGACAGCCGCACTGGTCACGCCCGATGCCGGCCTTGCCCGCCGCGTCTCTGCGCTCATGAAACAGTGGGACGTCCACCTTGCGCCATCAGGCGGCACGCCGCTCCTGCAGACGCGCGCAGGCAGCCTTGCCGCGCTCACCATGGACTGGGCGGGCGACCCGACCCATCCGGCTTTGATGCTGGCGGTCCTGAAGCACCGGCAGGTCAACACACCGGCAGACCTCGAGACGCTGGAACGCCATGTGCTGCGCGGGCCCCGCCGCTGGGAAGACTTCGACGGACTTGCCGCCCATATCGACCGGCTCGACCGGGAAGCCCGCCATCAGGCCGAGATGAGAGGCCGGGCTCCGCCGCGCTTTGCTTCGCCGTCGCAGGACATTGTCGACCAGCTTCATGCTGGCCTTGCAGAGGCCGGGCTGGGCGAGCCCGACATGGCCATCAAGGGCCGCGCCTTTCTTGAAGCGGTCAGCGGTCTCATGGCCGATCTCGGTGACGCGCCGCTGCCATGGGCCGGCGAAGACGGCGCCGCGCTCTCGACAGCGATGCGTGATTTTGCGGACATCTGCGACAGTCTCGAACCGGCCACCCCAGACATCTGGGCTGAGCTTTTCCGGTCTTATTGCCAGATGATCAGCGTCAGGGACGCGGGCGACGATCATCCGCGCCTCGCCATCTGGGGCCCACTTGAAGCCCGCCTGCAAAGCGCCGACCGGCTTATCCTCGCTGGCCTCAATGAAAATGTCTGGCCAAAACAGCCCCCGCCCGATGCCTTCCTGCCGCGCAACTTCCGCAAGAAGCTTGGCCTTGCCGACCCCGATGAGCGGATCGGCCTCTCGGCGCACGATTTTGCGCAGATGGCCGCCGCTCCGAACGTCACGCTGATCAGCGCCAAACGCCGCGACGACGCCCCCGCCGTCGCCTCCCGCTGGATCTGGCGGCTGACGACACTGGCGCGCGGCGCCCTTGGCGAGGAAGACGCCCGCACCGCGCTCCAGCCCGCCGCCGAAAATGATCCGCGCATCTGGCTCAAGGCCCTCCGCCAGGCACCCGCCCTGCCAGAAGGCTACTCGTCAGAACCCCGCCCAAAACCTGCGCTGGAGTTGCGCCCGAGCAAGCTGTCGGTCACCCGGATCGAGGATCTCATCCGCGACCCCTACAAGATCTACGCCCAGCAAGTGCTTGGTCTCTATCCCCTCGACCCGCTCAACATGGCCGTCGATGCCCGCCCACGCGGCACCGCCATCCACGCCGCCCTCGAAAAGTTCGAAGAAGCGGGCGTCGAGAAGACAGCCGAAAGCCTTGTCGCCATGGTCGAGCAGGAGCTGCGGGACGCCGGAGAGCTTGAAGAGATCATCCTCGGCGCCGCGTCCGTCCGCAAGAAAGTCGCCGCAGAATATCTGGGCTGGCGCGCAGGCCGTCTCCACCTCATCGCGGGCCGCGTTCATACCGAAATTTCCGGCGAGACAGACCTTGATGTCCCCGCCATGCCGGACGGCCGCTTCACCGTCACCGCCAATGCTGACCGGGTGGAACGCCATCAGGATGGATCGCTCGCAATCCTCGATTTCAAGACGGGCGCGCCGCCGAGTGAGAAACAGGTTCGCTCAGGCCTCAATCCGCAAATGCCGCTTTCGGCCCTCATCGCACTCGGCGCTGGCTTCAAGGTCGATGCATCAACCCGCCTTCGCAGCGACAGCGTCTCAGCGCTGACCTATGTCCAGTTCGGATCGAAATTCGCAGCGCGCAATATTGGCGATGGTGCCGGCCATTCAGCCCCTGAGAAGCCACTGGAGGAGATCATCGAGGAAACCCGTGCAGGTGTGACCCAGCTCATCGCGCGCTTCGCTGAGCCGACCCATCCCTATGTCAGCATGCCAAGACCAGTCTGGGCGACCTACGGCTCTGACTATGCCCGCCTTGCCCGGCGCGATGAATGGATATCGGAGGGCGGCGATGACTGATCTCATTGATCTCACCACCCCTTATGCCCGCGCCCAGAAAGCCCAGGCCGACGCTGCCCTGCCAGACCGGTCCGCCTGGGTCGAGGCGCATGCAGGCTCCGGCAAGACCAAGGTGCTTATCGACCGTGTCGCGCGTCTCCTGCTGCGCCGTGATGGGGGCAGACCAGGTGCGCCGCCGGATACGATCCTCTGCGTCACCTACACAAAGGCCGCCGCGAACGAGATGCTGGGAAGGCTTTTCCGCACCCTCGGCAGCTGGTCGGTCGCCAATGATGACCAGCTTCGCGGCGAACTTGCCCGCCTCGAACACCGCGCGCCTGAAGCCTATGAGGCGAGCGACCTCGACGCCGCCCGCGCCCTCTTTGCCCAGGCGCTCGAGACACCGGGCGGTCTTCGCATCGAGACGATCCACGCCTTCTGCGCCCGCATCCTCCGCCGTTTCCCGCTTGAGGCGCATGTCTCCCCCGGCTTTACCGAAATCGAGGACCGCGAGGCTGACCAGCTCTGGAACGACGCCCTGCGCGATGAGATCCTGCACGCGGCGCAGACCGCACCAGACGCCCTCGCAACCCTCTCCGAAACAGGTGGCGGCCTCGGCGCAGCCTCGGTCCTCTCCTCCCTGCGCAGTGTCGCAACAGAGCTCACCGGCCGCGACACTGACGAGCTGAAAGATGAGGTTCAGGGCGCCCTCGACGCCCCGGATGAAAGCGCAGCCGACCTTGTCGAAAACGCCATGGGCTGCGACCTGCCGCGCGCCGACATTCAGGCCGCCGTCTCGCTCCTGTCCGGCGAGACCAGCCTCAAGAAAACCGACGCCGACCTCGTGGAGAAGCTCGTAGACTGCCTCTCGGATCGCCCAGCCGAAGACCGGTTCGAGACCTATTGCGGCATCTTCCTCACGCAGGCTGGCGACTGGCGCAAATCCAACCCCTACACCAAGGCGATCGGCGACCTCTGCAGCGAAGCTGCTGCCCTCTATCAGCTCAAGGATGGCGATGGCAGCGAGACCGCCCGCATCCGCCGCCTCATCGACAGGCTGAAAGCCCGCCGCGCCTATGAGCGCACCGCCGCCCTCATCGATATCGGCGTGCCGGTCCTCAACGCCTATGCACAGGGAAAACGCGCCCGCGCCGCGCTGGATTTCGATGACCTCATCGAGCGCACCCGCAGCCTGCTGACCGCGCCCGGCATCGCCGAATGGGTGCTCTACAAGCTCGATGGCGGCCTGAACCATATCCTCCTCGATGAGGCCCAGGACACCAGCCCCGGCCAGTGGGTGCTGATCAATGCGCTGGTGACAGAGTTTCGCGCCGGCATGGGCGCAGAGCGCGCCGTCGACCCGCGCACCCAGTTCACCGTCGGCGACAAGAAACAGTCCATCTACTCCTTCCAGGGCGCCGATCCCGAGCGCTTCCTGCAGGAGAAACAGGCCTTCATCGCCGCCGAAGAGTCCCGCCACGGACAGGCCAACCTGCCCGACATGACCATGTCTTTCCGCTCGACGCCCGAAGTGCTGAGCTTTGTCGACGCGGTCTTCAATCAGGACAGTTTCGCAGGCGACCCCTTCTCCGACATGCCCCCGGACGAGGCCGATGAGCTTGCCCATGTCGCCAAGCGCAGCGACCAGAAAGGCCGCGTCGATCTCTGGCCGGTGACCCCGCACACCGATGAAGAGGAAGGCGACCCCTGGGACGCCCCGCTCGACCATATCGGCGCCAGCTCCCCGCGCAACAAACTCGCCCGCGACATCGCCGCAGAGATCCGCCACATGGTCGACACCGGCGCGCCCCTCTATCGCAGCGGCGTCCCGGAAGGCGCGCGTCCGGAAGATTTCCTCATCCTGGTGCGCAAGCGCGGCACGCTCTTCAATGCCCTGATCCGCGCCCTCAAGGATCAGCACCTCCCCGTCGCAGGCGCAGACCGGCTGGTGCTGCTCGACCATATCGGCGTGCAGGACTGCCTCAACCTCATCCGGTTTGCGCTTTTTCCGGGCGATGATCTCACGCTCGCTGAGATCCTGCGCGGGCCGTTCTGCGGCCTCACGGATGATGACAACCACCTCTTCGCGCTCGCCCATGGCCGAAAGGGCGAAAGCCTCTGGGAGAGGCTTCAGTCCGCGTCAGACCCCGCCTTTGCCGCCGCCCGCGCCTTCTGCGAAGACCTGCTCGCCCACCGCGACCTGCCAGCCTTCGACTTCCTCACCCGCGCGCTCACCCTTCGCCGCGAGCGTGATCTTTCCGGCTGGGACCGCCTCATCCAGCGTCTCGGAGAGCCCGCCCGCGATCCCGTCAGCGCCCTCGTCGACCACGCCCTCGGCTATGACATGGGCGAGGCCGCCAGCCTCCAGATGTTCCTCGCTGAGATCGAAAGCGACACAAGCCAGCTCAAACGCGACCTTGCCGAGGCCAATGGCGAAATTCGCGTCATGACCGTGCACGGCGCCAAGGGCCTGCAGGCCCCGATCGTCATCCTGCCGGACACAACCGGCGCCGAAAAAGCCGACACGAACGGGCTGTTCATGCTGGACGGCGACATCCCGGTCTACTCCAAACGCGCCGCCGACGACCCGCCTGCCATCGCCGCCCGCCGCCTTGCCCGCCAGACTGCGCAGGCTCGCGAATCCCGCCGGCTTCTTTACGTCGCCCTCACCCGCGCCGAGGACCGGCTGATCATTGCCGGCGCCCATCACGGGGCAAAGACGGGCGCGGGCTATCCAGACACCTCATGGTACGCCCTCTGCCGAAAGGGCATGGCGTCCCTGACCGGCACGGAAGACGCCGCCGAGGACGAGATCCTCACCTATGGCGAGGTCCAGCCCACCGCCGCCCCTGCCCTTATCGGCATGGCAGAGCCCGCCCCTGCGCCGGACTGGTCGCGCACCCCGGCAGCCGGCTCAGCCGCCACGACCCGCATGCGTGCGCCGAGCCGCCTCCTCACCGATGAAGCGCCCGTCTCCAAACCCTTCGGCCCGGCCCGCGCCGCCGCCCTCAAACGCGGCAAGCTCATCCACACGCTGCTGCAATATTTGCCAGAACTCAGCCCCGACGCGCGTGCCCCCGCCGCCAGCACCTGGCTGGAGCGCCATGGCGACCTCGACACGGCCGGCCGCGAGGAAATCCTGAACGTCACCCTTCGCACGCTCGACAGGGCCGATTTCGGCCACGTCTTCGCCCCTGGCGGGCGGTCTGAAGCCGCCATCGTCGGTGAGGTGCAGACAGCGATAGGCCCGATCCTCATCAATGGACGGGTCGACCGGCTCGTCGTCACCGACACCGAAGTCCTGGTCATCGACTACAAGACAGACCGCCCCGCTCCGGCCCGCGTGGAGGACGTCGACGCGTCCTATATTGCCCAGATGGCCGCCTATGCCGACATCCTCTCAGGCACCTGGCCCGGGCGCTCTGTGCGCGCCGCCCTGCTCTATACAGACGGCCCCGAACTGTTCGAACTGCCGCCAACCCTATTGCAGAACTCATTGATGCGTTTAGCTGGCCGCCTTTGAAGAATCCGTAGACTTCCTATCTATACAGGCAGAGCAAGAGCAAAGGAGGCGTCATGGCCGCCGAAACGATTACAGACGATACATTCGAAACCGCCGTCGCAGGCGACAAACCCGTTGTCGTGGACTTCTGGGCTGAGTGGTGCGGACCCTGCAAGCAGATGTCGCCCCACCTCGAAGCGGTCGCAGAAGAAATGGCCGACAAGGTGAAAGTCGCCAAGATCAATGTCGACGAGAACCCTGTCGCCGCCTCGAAATTCGGTGTGCGTGGCCTCCCGACCCTGATGATGTTCAAGGACGGCAAAGTCACCGCCACCCATCTCGGCGCGATGTCCAAACAACGCATCGCCGAATGGATCAAGGAAAGCGCGTAACCCCTCGCGCCGACCAACCAGACGACAAAGCCCGCCCGGTCCGCCGCGGCGGGCTTTTTCATATCTTCCCCTCTCCCTCGGGAGAGGGGTCAGGGGTGAGGGCACCGGGGCTGCTGGCTCGCCAGACGTCCCGCCCACCGGAAACGTCGCAGCCCTCATCCCCGGCCCTTCTCCCGCATCCGGGAGAAGGGGGCGAAAACCCGGACCGAATTCGCAGCCCACATCACTTGGAGCGCACTCACCTCTCAACCCTCTCGCGCTCATCCTGAGCGAAGTCGAAGGACGAGCGCCCCTCGGCTGCTCCCTCCCTCACCCGAGAACCTTCCCCACACGTCACCCATGGACGCCCAGCCCCCTGCGACCTAACCCTCACCCAACAAAACAACACCTGAGGAGACACGCCCATGGAGCCGTACCAGCCCCTTTCCCGCTCGATCAAAGGCAAGACCGCCCTCGTCACAGGCGCCGCTTCCGGCATGGGCCGGGCCACCGCTCACCTCTTTGCCCATGAAGGCGCGAATGTCGCCGTAACCGACCTCAAACAGGACGCCGTCGACAAGGTCGTGGAGGAGATCAAGGCTGCCGGCTTCGACAACGTCAAAGGCTGGGCCATGGATGTCGGCGACGGCGACGCCATCAAGCGCGTCGTCAAGGAAGCCGCGGAGCATTTCGGCGGCCTCGAAATTCTCGTCAACAATGCAGGTTTCGCCATCCCGGCCAATGTCGCTGAAGAAAGCTATGAGGATAGCTGGGGCCCCAGCATCAATGTCATGCTGACCAGCCACCAGCGCGCCATCCGCGCGGCCTTGCCCTATATGCGCAAGGCAAAGTTCGGCCGCATCGTGAACGTGGCTTCCACCGAAGGCCTCGGCGCGACCCCCGGCAACTCGCCCTATGTCGCCGCCAAGCATGGCGTCATCGGCCTGACCCGCGGTCTCGCCTGCGACCTCGGCCGTGAGGAAGACGTGGACATCACCGTCAACTGCATCTGCCCCGGCCCCATCCGCACCGGCATCACCGCAGGCATCTCCGAAGAACACAAGACCATCTACGCCAAACGCCGCGTGCCGCTGCGCCGTTACGGCATCCCGGAGGAAGTCGCGAACATGACGCTTTCGGTGGTGCTGCCTGCCGCAAGCTTCCTCAACGGCGTCCACATCCCGGTCGATGGCGGGCTTACGATCAAGAATGCTTGAGGGGTAAGCGCTACCCCGACCCTCCAGCCGAAAGATTGCCAGCACGCTTGCCTTGAATGGAGCGGTTGGGATAACGCTGTTTACATGAAACTCCCGCAAGATTTCGAAGCCCGGTTCACTGAAGTATTTCAGCCCGTCTTCATCTGGGGTGTCGGCGCACTGGAACTCGCGCTGATCCTCTACACGCTCTATTCGGAGTTTCTTACAGGCACCGGGCCTTCCCTCCTGACGACTGTACTGCCGCTAAGTATAGCGATAGCCGTTGCGTGGGCCGTGCTGGCTGTCCTTATCACGCTCGCCATTATAGCCTTCAAGGCCCGCAAAGAGGGCGAAAAGGTCGAAGAAGGCTAACGATCCCGTGGCGTCTATCGACGCTCGGCCGCCAAACGCTGCAACCCCGAAGATGCCTACAAAGGCAGGCATCCAAGGTGCCCCCTTCGATCCAAGCGCTTGTTTTGAAGTCCTATCCATGGATACCTGCCTGCGCAGGTATCGGCGGCGTCAGGATGAGACAGAATGAAACCATTCTACGTCTACATCCTCGCCAGCCAGAAAAACGGCACGCTCTACACCGGCAGCACGGACGACATCTCGAAACGCGTCTGGGAGCATAAGCAGGGTCACGGCGCCGCGTTCACCCGGAAATACGCCGTCCACCGCCTCGTCTGGCTTGAACCCTACGACTCACGCGACAGCGCAAAGGCCCACGAATACCAGATCAAGGCATGGAAACGCTCTTGGAAGATTGAGCTGATAGAAACGACCAATCCCGACTGGCAGGACCTCTACCTGAAACTCAACCACTAACCCTAAGCCCCCTCGCGCGCGCCCTCTCCGCAGATGCCTGCGAAAGCAGGCATCCAAGGCGCTCCCAGGAATCTCGCACTCAACCGAGAGGCTCCATCATGGACCCCTGTTTTCACAGTGGTCTGCGGCTCACTTAGGCGAAACACTTCACTCCCCGAAGAAACCTGCGAAGGCAGGTATCCATTATGGATCGTTGCAATTGATCGTCGCGTCGCGTCTAGCATCGACGATGCGAAGGAGATGGTTCGCCATGAGAATTATCTCCATAGCCTCCACAGGGTCGGTAACGTCAACATCTCGGTGGGAGTGCGGGTTCTTATATGATCCAATAAAACCCGCGAAGAGATGTGCTCTTGCCTCCTGTTCAGACGACAACGCATTCGTGTCAGTGAGTGGCCCAGTACGCGATTGGAATGCACTTCGCATAAGCTGCACGCCGATTTGTTCGTCGCCCAATCCTGCAACATCGCGAGTTCGAATTTCAACTTGTCTCGCGGCGAAGAACACCGCGCTGTCGTAGTTTCCTCTCACGAAGTCTCCCCACACTCTGTCGCGGATGGCCTCGTGTAAAATCTCGCGAGGAAGTAGCCTAGCGAATCTGAAATCGCTGAGCTCTTCAATGGATAGCTCTCTTCCCCGTCGACTTAACTTCCGATAGCCATTCGGGCCATTGCTCATGTCGGACCAAATGATCAGACCCTGGGCCTCAAGCCAGCTCCAAGCCTCGAATATCGCTTCTTCTACTCGAGCGCGTTCTTGGGAAGGAAACTCTGTTTGATCTGGCTGACCGAATTCGCTGTAGAACGCGGACCTCACGCTACTTACAGTGGCCAAACTTCGGCCGCCTCGTTGCATTGAAATTGCGATCAGAGCACCGAGTTCTTCTGGTGCTAGCCCCAATAATACCTCTGCACTTCCGATTTGGTCTCGAAGATACGCCTCGTCCAACGACGTGTTCCTTTGCTGCATTCATCTCGCTTGTCGACGCACAATAGGTCGGAGCAATGAGACAATCAAAACCGGAGAAAGTTTCCGACCGCAAACCGCCCCGCCCTATCCTCCCTCACATGACACAACCCACCAGTTTCATCGAGGAAGGGATCGCCGCGGTCCGCGACGCTGTCGTGGAGACGATGGACCGGGTGAACGTCGACTTCAGGACAGATGTGACCCAGGCGGTCGCGCGGTATGCGCGGCGCCAGATCAAGCTGCTCGAGACAATGCTGCGCCGCCTGCTTGTGCTGATCGCGGCAGAGATCGAGCTTGCCCCGGCGGCACCCGCTGAGCCTTCCGCCAGCAAGGGCACGTCCAGACACACAAACGCCAGCGCCTTCCAGCTTGTCCCGTCTCGCGGCCCTGATAACGGCATGGTCGAACGGCTTCGCGAGATACCGGCAGAACCTGCCCGGCCAAACACCGCCAGTGCACCGCTGCTACACCGTCTGGGTGTCCTCTTGCGCCACCTCGACAATCCAGAGCCGCTCGCCCGGCGCATGGCGCACATGCTCTCGGCCGCGAGCGCCGATGGAGACCCGCGCCCGCACGTGCCGCCTCAGAGCGGCCTAACCCGCGTGCCGCCGCGACTTGCGCTCATGGCTCACGCCCTTCCTGTCCACACAGATGAAGCCTTGCGAAAATGGTTCGATACGAGCTGAAAAGCCGGGACAATTAGGACGATATCCCACAGGCCCGCCCGGTCTGTGGCCGCAGGTGCAGCATCTGATGCCTTCATCCTTCGACAAGCTCAGGATGAGGCTAAATGAATGGAAAGGCGCTCTAGACTGAACCTCACCCTGAGCCTGTCGAAGGGCGAGGTTCTGAGCAAAGCTCAGTCCGGCAGCTCGTCATTCATCGCCAGCACCTTGCCCGCCAGATAGAGGGAGCCGCAGATCAGGATACGTTCGGCACCAGCGTCGCGGGCCGCTTCCATCGCCGCCTCGAAGCTCTGATATGGGGCCGCACTGGCGCCCGCCTCGCGCGCAGCATCGGCCAGCGCGTCTGGCGTGAAGCTGTTCTCATTCCCGTCGATCGGGCAGGTAAAGACCTTGAGGCCGGGACGCATGAGGGAGGCAAAGAAGCCGCGCGCATCCTTATTGTCGAGCATGGCGGAAACCAGCATCGTCCGCTTGGCGGACTCTTCGCTGTCGAGCGTGTCCAGAACGGCAGAAAGCGCCCGGCCTGCATGGGGATTATGCCCGCCATCGAGCCAGACCGGAACACCGCCCGCAAGCGCTGTCACCGGTCCGTCAGACAGCCGCTGCATACGGGCTGGCCAGCGAGCCGAGGCGGCGCCCTGCGTGATCGCTTCGTCGGTAATGCATTGTATATTAGCGGTTTTTAACGCCTTGGCCGCCAGCGCCGCATTGGCAAACTGGTGCTCTCCCCAGAGGCCCAGTGGCGACCCGATCAGGGCGATATCATCTGGCGAAAGAAATTCGATATGCCCGCGGACCCGCCTGGCTTCGGCCTCTAGCGCCTCTTTGGCCTCAGCGCCCTGAATGGCCGAAACTGCCGGGCAGCCGGGCTTCAGAATGCCGGCCTTGTCGGTCGCGATCTTGGAGATCGTGTTGCCCAGAAAGGCCTGATGATCGAGGTCGATCGGGCAAAACACCGAGCAGGCCGCAGTCTCTATGACATTGGAGGCATCATACCGCCCGCCAAGACCAACTTCGAGAATGAGGAGATCGGCTGGCGTTTCGTGGAAGGCGAGAAAACTGGCGGCCTGCGCGGCCTCGAAATGAGTAATCTGGCGGTGACCAAGAAGCGCCGCTTCGACCCGCTCCAGGCAGGAGACGAGATAATCATCCTCGATCAGCCTGCCTGCCAGCCGGATGCGCTCATTGAAACGAACAAGATGCGGCGAAGTCGAGGTATGGACGGAAAGCCCTGCGGCTTCGGCCATGGCGCGGATGAAGGCGACGGTGGAGCCTTTTCCATTCGTTCCGGCGACATGGATAACCGGCGGAAGATCGAGATGTGGATTGCCAAGCTCTTCAAGCACGATCAGCAGGCGGTCGAGCGCAAGAATGCGATCTTTTGGATTGTAGCGTTCGAACCGTTTAAGCGCCGTTTCGACGCCAAGCTGGGCGTCGATCAAGCGTTCTTGCCCTTGGATTTGTCCTTTGCCTCCGGCGCAGGAACATCGGCCATCGGCGCCTTCACCGGCCCGATCGGCGTTTCGTCGGACGCGCGCTTCGGCATGAGATGGGAAAGGATGCGGCCGAGCGTGGCTTTCAGCTCCCGCCGGTCACTGACAATATCGACCTGGCCTTTTTCACGAAGGAATTCAGAGCGCTGGAAGCCATCGGGAAGTTTTTCGCGGATCGTCTGTTCAATGACGCGTGGGCCTGAGAAGGCAATCATCGCGCCCGGTTCTGCGATATGAACGTCGCCAAGCATCGCATAGGAGGCCGAAACACCGCCTGATGTCGGATCGGTCAGGACGACGATATAGGGAAGACCCGCCTCGCGGACCTCATCGATCGCCAGCGTCGTGCGCGGCATCTGCATGAGGGAAAGTGTCCCTTCCTGCATCCGCGCGCCGCCGGACGCTGTGCAGACGACGAACGCGGCCTTGCGAGCCACGGCCAACTGGGCTGCGGCGATGAAGGCTTCGCCGGCGGCCATGCCGAGCGAGCCGCCCATGAAGGCAAAGTCCTGGACGAGAATAACTGTCGGCTTGCCTTTGACCCGGCCAAAGGCGGCCGCCATGCAATCTTCCTGAGAAATTGGCGGGCTGGCGTCCGGGCTTTCTTCGCGTTCACGCGCGGCGATCTTCGATTTCGCGGCCTTGAGGCGCGATGGATACGGCTTGTCATCGCGGAATTTCAGCGGGTCCTGAACGACGGGCGGCAGCTGCAGTGGCTCCCAGCGTTCATTGTCGAAGAAGAGGCGGAAACGGCGGCGCGGTGAAATCCGCAGATGCGCGCCAGCCGGGGTGACATACCAGCTTTCTTCAAGGTCGGAGCGATAGACGAGCTCTCCGGACTTCGGACATTTGACCCAGAGATTGTCCGGCGTGTCCTTTTTTGAAGACAGGAATGTCTTCAGTCCAGGCGTTCTGAAATTGGTGAGCCAGTTCATGTCAGATCAACTCCTAAACCTTCGCTGCCTATTCTCGCCCGGCAGAGGCGAGCGCGCCAGACAGTTCTGCTGCGAGCGCGCCAATTCTTGTTGCGATGGCGTCCGGCGTGCCCTCTTCCAGAGATGTGCGTACATGATCCACGAATGCGGACCCGACCACAACCCCATCAGCAATAGCGGCCATTGCGGCTGCTTGTTCCCCGGTGCGGACGCCGAAGCCGACGCAAACCGGCAGGCCGGAAACCCGCCGCGCGCGGTCAACGCCTTCGCGAATGTCTTTCGGATCGGCAGAGCCGGACCCTGTCACACCGGCAACGGCGACGTAATAAAGAAATCCGGACGCGCCTTCTGCGACCTTGGCGATGCGCTTTTCGGTCGTCGTGGGCGTCGCCAGCCGAATGACGGAAATTTCGTGGCGCTCATAGGCATCGCGGAGCTCATGGTCTTCTTCCGGCGGCAGATCGACGAGGATGGTCCCATCAATGCCTGCGTCCGCGGCCGCCTCGGCAAAGGCGCCATAGCCCATCAAGTGAACCGGGTTGGCATAGCCCATCAGGATAAGCGGCGTTTCCTGGTCCGTCTCCCGGAAACGCTTTGCCAGCGCCAGTGCATCGCGAAGCGTCGTGCCTGCCTTGAGGCTGCGCTGACCGGCGCGCTGGATCGCTGGCCCATCGGCCATCGGATCGGTAAAGGGCGCGCCAAGCTCGATTATGTCGGCGCCATTGTCGCGCAGGGCGCAAAGCGCGTCATAGCTTGTCTCAAGGTCGGGATCACCCGCCATGATGTAGGTGACGAGCGCGGCGCGGCCTTCGGCGCGAACCTTGTCGAACCGGGCGGTAATTCGTGATGTCGGCATTAGCGGGCGGGCGCTTCCGTGTTTTCTGTCAGCCAGTCGGCATAATCGGCCAGCACATGAGTGCAAGGCCACGCAATCATAGCTGGCACATCATAGGGGTGGAGATCTTTGACGAGAGCTTCCAGGCCGCTCCAGCACGCTTCGACCGATTTCAGCCAGAGAATGTGCTCGAAAGCCTGCTCAACCACGCCTTTCCAGAGATAGGTGGAGCTGACCGGCCCTTCGATATTGGCGCAAGCGGCGAGCTTTTTCTCGACCGAGGCATCGGCAATCTTCTGAGCGACATCCATGCCTGGGCAGGTGATGCGGATGAGAAGGGCGTCAGTCATCGCCTAGATCTCCATGCCGAGGTGTTCGGCGACCGAGAAGATGTCCTTGTCGCCGCGTCCGCAGAGATTCATGATCAGGATCTGGTCCTTGTCCATCGTCTTGCAGACATCGCCGAGCCGCGCGATCGCGTGGGCTGGCTCAAGCGCAGGAATGATCCCCTCAAGCCGCGTGCAAAGCTGGAAGCCTTCAAGGGCTTCCTTGTCGGTACAGGTGAGATACTCAGCCCGTCCCATATCACGAAGGAAGGCGTGTTCTGGCCCGATGCCTGGATAATCCAGACCCGCAGAGATCGAGTGGGCGTCGATGATCTGGCCATCATCGGTCTGCAGGAGGTATGTCTTGTTGCCGTGCAGGATGCCCGGCTTGCCGCCGTTCAGCGCGGCTGCGTGCTCACCTGTTTCGATGCCGTGGCCAGAAGCTTCCACACCGATCAGACGGACGTCTTCGTCCTCGATGAAGGGGTGGAACAGCCCAATCGCATTCGACCCACCACCAATACACGCCATCAGCGCGTCCGGAAGGCGGCCTTCGCGCTCCAGGATCTGGCTTTTCGCCTCCTGGCCGATGACCGACTGAAAGTCGCGAACGAGTTGGGGATAAGGGTGGGGGCCGGCTGCCGTTCCGATGCAATAGAACGTGCTGTCGACATTGGTGACCCAGTCGCGCAGCGCCTCGTTCATTGCGTCTTTCAAAGTACCTGTGCCGGAAGACACAGGTACGATTTCCGCACCGAGCATCTTCATCCGGAAGACATTGGGTTTCTGGCGCTCGACATCGGTCGCGCCCATGAAGACGACGCATTTCAGGCCAAAGCGGGCGCAGACGGTTGCGGTGGCAACGCCATGCTGGCCGGCGCCTGTCTCTGCGATGATGCGCTTCTTGCCCATGCGCATGGCGAGCAGGACCTGGCCGAGGCAGTTATTGATCTTGTGCGCGCCGGTATGATTGAGCTCATCGCGCTTGAAGTAGATCTTCGGCCCGCCGAAATGCTCGCTCATCCGTTCGGCATGATAGAGCGGGGATGGACGGCCGACATAGTTGCGCCAGAGGTCATCCATCTGATCGATGAAGGCGGGGTCTTTCTTGGCGGCGCGGTACTCATCCTCAAGCTCGAGGATGAGCGGCATCAGCGTCTCAGCGACGTAGCGCCCGCCAAATTCGCCGAAGCGACCCTTCTCGTCGGGCCATTGTGCCCATGTGTTTGGCTTGTTCATGAGAGCCCTCATAATGTCCTGTTTTCGCGGCTGCAATAAAGGCTCTCACGAGCTCTGCATCCTTGACGCCGCGCTGTCTCTCGACACCCGAGGACACGTCGACCGCTTTTGCCCCGGTTGCCTTGACTGCACCTGCAACATTGTCCGGTGTGAGGCCTCCGGCAAGCAGCCATTCAGTGGGCGCCTCCCATCCATCCAGAATGGACCAGTCGAAAGCGTTGCCATGCCCACCGGTCCGGTCAGCGCCTTCGGGCGGCTTGGCGTCTATCAGCAGCCGGTCGGCAGCGCGGAAGCGCTCTGCCGCCACAAGGTCTTCGCGCGACGAAATGCCCACCGCTTTCCAAACCTCGACCGATGAGGGCAGGCTGGAGCGGAGATTGGCGACAAAGTCAGGCGTTTCCTGCCCATGCAGCTGGAAGACGTCCGGCATGACGGCCCCGTTCAGACCGCGAAGGACCGATGGGTCCGGATCAGAGAGAAGGACGACCGAGCGCATTCCGTGCTGGGTCGAGGCCATCAACAGGTCTGTCAGACGCTCAAAGCGGGCCCGCCCTTCGCCAAGAACATTGCGCGGGCTTTCTGGCACCAGAACGAAACCGACCCAGTCGGCCCCGGCCTCGGCGGCAACCTTCACCATGTCGGTGTCCGAAATTCCACAGATCTTCACGCCGGTCATGGCTGCTAGCTCGCTGCAGTCAGCCCATGTGTCAAGAACAGCCGCGCTGCCCTTGGGGCAAACAGTTTGCGGGATTTACGAAGCGGCCCGTCCTTGCTGAATAGGGCGCAAGGAGACTGCCATGCCCGCTACATCGCTTCTTTCGGATATTCGCATCGCCGACATGACGACCGTCATCTTTGGTCCGTATTGCACACAGACCCTCGCTGACATGGGTGCAGAGGTCGTCAAGCTGGAGCCTGAAACGGGCGATACATTCCGCAATGTCGGCAAACCCGCCAATACGCGCGGCATGGGCCCGTGCCATCTGACGATCAATCGCGGCAAGCGGTCGGTCGTCTGGGACATGAAGGCCGAGACGGGCAAGGCCGCGGTGCGCAAGCTGATCGAACAGAGCGATGTCTTCATCCACAATATCCGCCCCGACGCGGTTGCGCGGCTTGGGCTGACCTTCGAGGAAGTGAAGGCCATTCGGCCAGACATTGTCTATGTCCATTGCCTGGGGTTCGGAACAGAGGGCCCCTATTCCGGCAGGCCTGCCTATGACGACCTCATCCAGTCGCTGGCGGGCGCCTGCAATCTCTTGCCGAATGTCGACGGGAATGAAGCGCCGCGTTTCCTGCCAACCGCCCTCGCCGACAAGGTATCAGGCCTGCATGCCATGTATGCCACGCTTGCCGCGCTGCATCATCGTAGCCGGACTGGCGAAGCGGTGCATGTGGAGGTGCCGATGTTTGAATGCGTTTCCAGCTTCCTGCTGGAGGAACATTTCTATGAGGCCGCCTTCGACCCGCCTGTCGGCCCCTATTACTATCAGCGCCAGATCGACCCGTCCCGGCAGCCCGTGCGCACGCAAAACGGCTGGATCACGATCGCGCCCTATGTCGATCATCGCTGGGTGACGCTGTTCGATGTCATCGGCCAGAAACAGGAGCTGGAAGACGAGCGCATCAGCGATTATCGCGGCCGCTTCTTCAATCACGACTATCTCATGTCGCGCGTGCAGGCCCATTTCGTGAATTACACGACCGAGGAGCTGCTCGACATTCTCGGCAAGGCGGACGTGCCTGCCGCACGCGTCAACGATATATCGGACTTGCGCAGTGACCCGCACCTGGACGCGGTCGGCTTCTTCAATCGGCGCGAGCACCCGACTGAAGGCGGCTATTGGGAGGTGAAGCCGCCTGTTCGCTTTGTCGGGCAGGAAGAGCATGAAATCCGCCCTGCACCCCGGCTGGGTGAGCACACCGAAGACGTTCTTCGGGAGCTCGGTCTGGCGTCACCAGACGAGAAGCAATAGAAATTTCCGACACCGGAACTGCACAAGCCTTGTGCAAAACAACACTGATACAAAACTTTCTTGATCGCGGTGTCACAACCTTTGCGAGCGGTGGTGTACAGGTGCGCACGCAGCACAAACCTTATTTATATCAATGCACAAAGTAATTGGTCGCTCGATTGTTTGCATAACACACCGACATTTTGAACGTCATTTGCCTGTTGGAAAGTCCAATTTTCCCCGGCCATTACTTTGACGAACGAACCTAATTCTGAGATGTGTGCGCCATCGAATGAAGTCGCCATCGCGGCCATTTGACCCAAGTTAGAATTGTCGATCAGGGCACCTGCGCACACCGCAGCACGGACAAAGTCCATTTGTCGCGCCCCGGTCACGAACCGACATGAGACAGGCCCGAAGGAGAGGACATGGAACCGAATTCCGGTCAGCAGACCGCCTTGAAGACCAAACAGGATTATGGGGATGACCCTCTCTCCGTCCGCGAGACGGACACTTATCAGGGCGAGTATATCGAAGGCTTTGTCGACAAATGGGATTCGCTCATCGACTGGGATTCCCGCGCCGATGGCGAAGGCCGGTTCTTTGTCGACATCCTGCGCGGGCGCGGCAAACACAGTGTTCTGGATGTTGCCACGGGCACAGGGTTTCACTCCTGCCGCCTGATGGAAGAAGGTTTCGACGTCACCAGTGTCGATGGCAGCGCCGAGATGCTGATGAAGGCGTTCGAGAATGCCGGGCGGCGCGGCCAGGTCCTGAAGACTTGTCAGGCCGACTGGCGCTGGCTCAACAAGGACATCAAGGGCAAGTTCGACGCGATCATCTGCCTTGGTAATTCATTCACGCACATCCACGATGAACTCGACCGTCGCAAGGCGCTTGCGGAGTTCTATGCCGCGCTGAAACATGATGGCATCCTGATCCTCGATCAGCGCAATTACGACCTCCTCCTCAATGAGGAAGCCGCCGCCAAGCCGAAGCACAAATACTATTATTGCGGCAAGGATATCGTTGCCGAGCCGGAATATATCGATGAGGGGCTGGCGCGTTTCCGCTACAGCTTCCCGGATGGGTCGACCTATAATCTCAACATGTTCCCGCTGCGCAGGCGCTATGTCCAGACTCTGCTGAAGGAAGCAGGCTTCGAGAAAGTCCGCACCTATGGCGACTTCCAGTCGGACTTCGATGAGAACGACCCCGATTTCTTCATCCATGTCGCGGAGAAGCGCGATGAGGGCTGAATCGAGAGCAGAAGACGTCGCTGTCGCCGAAGACTATTACGACAGTGATGACGCCGACCGCTTCTACTTCACTATCTGGGGCGGCGAAGACATCCATGTCGGTCTCTATGAGACGCCTGAAGAGGCAATCGCCCCGGCCAGCCGGCGAACCGTTGCCACCATGGCAGACATGATGGGCGGGGCTGGCAAGAGCGCACGGATCGTCGATCTTGGCGCCGGTTATGGCGGGTCTGCGCGCTACCTCGTCAACGAAGCTGGCGCGAAAGAAGTTGTCTGCGTCAACATTTCCGAGACCCAGAACCGCATCAACCGCGACAAGAACAAGGCGGCCGGTCTGGCAGACAGGATCGACGTGCTGCACGGCTCTTTCGATGACGTGCCCGCAAAGGATGAAGCGTTCGACGTCGTCTGGAGCCAGGACAGCTTTCTGCACGGCGCTGACCGACAGCGGATCATCGCCGAATGCGAACGCGTCCTCAAACCGGGTGGGCGGCTGATCTTCACCGACATCCTGCAGACATCCGATGCGCCAGCAGACAAGCTGCAGCCAATCTATGACCGGATCCATCTCTCCAGCCTCGGCTCGATCGACTTCTATGACGAGGCCGCAGAAAAAGCCGGACTGGTGCCAGGACCCAGGAAGATCCTGCCGGACATGCTCGCGACCCATTATGGGCGGGTTCGCGAGGAACTCACCGCTCGCCGCGATGAGCTCAAAGGCGTGGTCTCTGACGATTATGCAGACCGGATGATCGCTGGTCTCGGCGCCTGGGTCGATGGCGGCAAGTCGGGCTGGCTGTCCTGGGGCCTCATGACTTACGACAAGCCCTAGGCGTTCTGGGACTGAAAACTGGATTAAGGCCGCCAGCGTTTCGCTCAGGCGGCCTTTTTAATTTCGCCGGCTAATTGATGACGACACTTTCCTGGACGATGCGCCTGCGTGCCCGTCCCCAGCGGAATTGTTCAGTATACCGCCCAAGGCCCGATGATTTCAGCTTTCCATCTTCGAGATGCAGCCGGAACCCGCGACGGGCGGCCACGGCTTTGCGGCTGGCCCCGTGGATCCCGATAATGATGATGTAGAGGTCGAGCTCACCAAATTTCTCTAGCAAATTGGACGGCAGTTCGCTTTGCGTCGCCTCAACTCGCTCCAGAAGCTTCTCGAAGGGGCCGAGGTCCAGGCTCTGACCATCTGCGAGGGGGCGCTGGAAAGATGTCTCATGATTGTCAGCCGTCGGCTCGGTCACATCCCCGCGATACAGCTTTCCGTCCACCCTCACCGCGGCAGCGATATTCTGAATGTGAAACCGGCCTTCACTCATATTGGAGATGAAGGCTGTCGGCTTGTCATTCGGGCTGACCGAGCTGGACACAATAAGGCTGGACCGGCGCTGACGCATGAAGCTGATCAACAGGAGGTGAAGATAGGTCACCCAGACCAGCACCATGATCACGTTCGCCACGGCGCTTATCGCTGATGCATTCTGGCTGATGAATTCGAACATGGGCGCGCAAACGCATGGGCCCGCGCAGAAGTTGCACCGCGAAAGCTTCTGTCAGCCTGCCAGCTGGCTCAGGGCGGCGCCGCTGTCGGCCGGGGCCTTTCCGGGCGCCCCGGTTTTCAGCCACTCGGTCATGTCTGCCCCGTTCAATGGTCTGGCAAAGAAATAGCCTTGCATTTGCGGGCATCCAGCCCCTTCGATGAAGGCGCTTTGCGAGGCCGTTTCGACGCCTTCTGCAACCATTGTGAGGTCAAGCGCCCGGCCGAGCTGAACAAGGGAGATAACGAGGTCGAGCACCTTGTCCTCGTTCTCGATGCCGGAAACCAGTGATTTGTCGATCTTCAGCTTATCGAGCGGCATGTCGAGAAGCGCGCGTAGGTTTGAATAGCCGGTGCCATAATCGTCGAGCGCGATCTGGACGCCCTCCTCGCGCAGCCGGTTCAGGTTACGGCGCGCGGAGCTGACGTCTTCGACAAGCGAGGATTCGAGGATTTCGAGACAGATAGCGGATGGCGGGAGGCCCGAGGCTGCGATCTCGCGCAGGAACTCCGTCGCATATCCTGGCGTGACGACGTCCATCGGTGAGGCATTGAAGGAGACAAATTCGATCTCGCCTGCCTCGATCCAGGGCTTTGCGATTTGCGCAGCCTTCTTGAAGACAAGACGGTCCAGGTTGCCGACGTGGCCCATATCAGTGGCTGCAGCGACAAAATCCTCGGGGCTGACGTAACCAAGCTCGCTGTCATGCCAACGCGCCAATACTTCGACGCCGATCGCCCGGCGCGTATCGCTGGAGACAATGGGCTGGAACACAGGCGTAATCAGTGCCTGCTCAAGCGCATGGGGAAGCTTTTCCTCGATCTTCAGGCGTCGCTGATAGGCGCTTAGAGTATCCTCGTCGAAGAATTGAGATGCAGCGCGGCCACTGCGTTTGCCCGCAAACAGGGCAAGGTCGGCGCGGCTGAGAAGTTCTGAAGGCATGGTCGCATCCTTGGGATAGATGCATACCCCGACTGAGCCGGACAGCTTGATTTCCCGGTCCCCGGACGTGGTCGGTCGAAACACAATCTGCCGGAGGCGTTCAATCCGTTCGCTAAAGGCGTCGCCAATATCATCAAGGTCCTCGGTGATGACTGCAAATTCATCGCCCCCGATCCGGCCGACACTCTGAATGCCGGGGAGGGATGCCAGTCTTTTCCCGACCGTTTTCAGAACGGCATCGCCAACCGAGTGGCCAAACCTGTCATTGATACGCTTGAAGTAATCGAGATCGACGAACGCAAACCCGAATGCTTTGCCTTCTCTTTCAGCCTCCTTGACGCGGCGCTCCAGATCGACTTCGAGGCCGCGGCGGTTACGCAGGCCCGTCGCGGCATCAGTCTGCGCAATTTTCAGAGCGCTCGCCTTGTCACTCAACGCTTCTTCGAGGCGTCTCTGAAGTGCCGTCATCTGGGGCTGCATACCGCCAAATGGGGGTAGTGATGCCGCTTTCTGGCCGTCCCTTTTCTCGATATGGATAAAATCCATCACGATGCCGAGCAGACCCCTCGATCCATCTTCGAAAGTGAAGGGGACCTTCTTGGTAAGAGCGAACTGATTGTCGCCGATCTGCTCTTCATTCAGGCTTTCTTCGCCAGCAAGAACAGCATCATCCTCCCGCCAGAAAACCGCCACCTGCTCTTCGTCGAAGATATGACTGTCATCCTTACCAATAATATCGTCGCAACCGATCAGTTTCTTGAAAGCCACATTGCCGTATACCCAGCGGTGCGCGTAATCCTTGACGAAGACCGCGTAAGGAATGGCGTCCAGGACGCTCGACAAATACGGCGTGATCATTTTCTCTATGACACCGGCTGAAGGGGATCACGAAAAGCCATACGCGCGTTCAGTTTGATCTGGCGCCGGACAAGCTTGGCCATTCTTGCCAGTTCAGATTGCTGAATTGGCGACAGCGTTCTGGGATTGTCATCGATAATACAGAACGTACCGACATTATGCCCGTCTACGGTAATCGGGGCACCAGCGTAAAACCGGATGAAAGGCGCTCCCGTCACCATCGCGTGATCCATGAACCGGGGGTCCTTCTGGGCGTCTTCGACGACAAATACCCCGTCGGTCTGAATGGCATAGGAACAGAAGGAATTTGCCCTGTCCGATTCACAGGCGTCGATCCCGACAGTGGACTTGAACCATTGCCTGTTCGCATCAACCAGCGACACCAGAACGATAGGCACCTTGAAATGACGCGCCGCAGCGCGGCTAATCGCGTCAAACGTCTTGTCTGGGGCAGTATCCAGGATCTGGAGACGGCGCAAACAACGAAGGCGCGCTGCTTCGCGACCTGACGGCTCAACATTGCCCAGAGGTTCTACCTTATGCATCCAATGACGATTACCGGCATCCGGTAAACGTCCGGTTGATGCATGCCACCCAATTGCACGCGCCCTGCAAAACTCGGACACACCGTAAATGATCCATCGCTGACAGGAGCTGGGGCGTCGCTGTGTCCTTATCGTGGGAATGGCGGTGAGACAGGGATTCGAACCCTGGAGACTATTGCTAGCCTACACACTTTCCAGGCGTGCGCCTTCGACCACTCGGCCACCTCACCGTAAGGGCGCGTCTATAGAGGATTGAGGCGGGCAACCGCAAGCCCGCGATTGTTTCCCCGCTGCTGAAACACCATATTCAGCTGAGAGAAACCGAAAGGACGACCCCCATGTTCTTTACCAAAAAACCCGCCAAGCTTCCAGCAGAAGGCGAGGCCCTTCCCGGCCGGGAGCAACCCATCGCAACCTCCAGCCTTCATTTCGTCAATGGCAACGATATGACGGCCCCCATCCCTGATGGCTTTGAAGAGATTGTCTTCGGCATGGGCTGTTTCTGGGGCGTTGAGCGTATCTTCTGGCAGATGGACGGCGTCTGGGTCACGCAGGCTGGCTATGCTGGCGGCGAGACACGTAACCCGACCTATGAAGAGACCTGCTCAGGCCTGACCGGGCACACCGAAGTCGTGCGCGTCGTGTACGACCCTTCGAAAGTGACCGCGACCGACCTCATCCGCGCCTTCTGGGAAGGCCATGACCCGACGCAGGGCATGCGCCAAGGCAATGATGTCGGCACGCAGTACCGCTCTGCCATCTTCACCACGACCGAAGAGCAGGAGAAGATCGCGGCGTCCACGCGCGATATCTTCCAGAAGGCCCTTAACGACAGCGGCCGCGGCAATATTACCACAGAGATCCGCCCCCTCGACGAGTTCTACCACGCCGAGGACTATCACCAGCAATATCTCGCCAAGAACCCAAACGGGTATTGCGGGATTGGCGGCACGGGCGTCTCCTGTCCCATGCCAACAGGTGTCAGCGCCTGAGGCTTTTGCTAAGCGGGTCGCGTGACTGATTTCGTGACCCGCTTTGCGCCCTCTCCCACAGGCTTTCTGCATCTTGGCCATGCCGCGTCTGCGTTCCATGTCTGGGACGCAGCCAGGCGCGCGGGCGGTAAGGTGCTTTTGCGCATAGAGGACATCGACCAGACCCGCTGCCGGGCTGAGTACACTGCCGCCATCTATGATGATCTTGCCTGGCTTGGCTTTGAGTGGGCCACGCCACGCGTTCAATCCGAGCATTTTGACGAGTACGCGACCGTCGTTGACCGGCTCAGCGATCTTGGCCTCACGTATAGATGCTTTCGCACCCGCCGTGAGATCGCAGCAGAAGTCGAAGCCGCCGGCCTTTCGCCAGAAACACCTTTTACCGGTACGCCATTGCCCGCAGAGCTAGAGGCCAAACGCGTTGCCCAGGGCGCACCCTTCGCCTGGCGGCTCTCGCTCGAGAAGTGCCGCGCCTATCTTGGCGCTGATTATGACCGGTTGAGCTTTGAAACGCTCGGGCTCGATGGGACAAGAAGCGAGACCAAGGCCCAACCAGATCTTCACGGCGATATCAATCTGACACGGAAAGACGCGCCGACCGCCTATCATGTCGCCTGCCCGCATGATGATGCGCTGCAAGGCATCACCCATGTCATTCGCGGCACCGACCTCGAGGACGCCGCGCATATTCATGTCCTGCTGCAAAGACTGATGGGCTGGCCGACGCCGGTCTATACACATCATCCGCTGGTCATAGGCCCGGATGGTAAACGCCTCGCCAAACGCTTTGCCTCAAAAAGCCTTGCGAGCCTCCGCCAAGAAGGGCTAACGCCGCAGGATGTGAAACGGCTGGCTGGCGTCTGAGGTAGATTGAATGAATGAGACCGCAGAAAGCCGCCCGTGGCTCGGGCCACTCCTGCTGTTGATGGGCGGGCTTTGTATTGGCCTCGCGCCGATCGGTCTGCGTATGGGCCTCGACACGATGGGGCCGCAGGCAATCGCCTTCTGGCGCTACACATTCGCCATTCCCGTCCTGTTTGTCCTGCTGATTGGTATCGAGCGGCGCCTGCCAAAGCGGATCAACACCTATATCGTTCTGGCGGGCACGCTCTTTGCGCTGGATATCGCGCTCTGGCACTGGGCGCTGACGCTGACGACGGTCGCCAATGCAACCTTTATCGTAAACATGGGCAATGTCTGCGTCGGCTTCGTTGCCTGGCTGGTGCTGAAGGAACGCCCCAAGCCCATCTGGTTTGTCGCGGTGGCCGTCGCCGTTGCTGGCGCCGCCGCCCTCTCGCAGGGCGGCGGGTCTGATGGACAGGCCGACATTCGCGGCGACCTCATGGCCGTTGGCGCGGCGATTATGGTCGCAGGCTACATGCTGTTCTCGAAAATGGCGCGCAGCAAGCTCGGCGCAATGGACGTCATCTTCTGGCTGACCGTCGTCGAAGCGGGGGTGGCGGCGCTTGTTGTGCTCGCCTCCGGCGAATCATTCATCCCCGAAACGCCGCAAGGCTTTGCCGCGCCGCTATTCCTGGCATTCGTCGCTCAGGTCGGCGGGCAGGGTCTCATCATTGCGGGCCTCGGGCGCACCCCTGCAGCCGTTGCCGGCATTATCGTTCTGATCCAGCCGGTCTTTGCCGCCGGACTTTCCTGGCAATTGTTCGGCGAGTCGCTGACCGTCTTGCAAGGCGGCGGCGCGGCGCTCATCCTGCTCGGCATCTGGTTGTCGCAGGGCGGGGTAAAACGCCGGCGCCAGAATGCGGCAAAACCGTCACAAGCCTGAGCTAGAACACGCCCCTGAACAGGAGACCTTTCGCGATGACCAAGACCCTCTCTCCCAGCATACGCCCTCTGCTACTCGGCATGACGAGTGCGCTCGTTCTTGCCGCGTGCGCGGCCGCGCCGACGGAGCAGGACATTGCGGTCGCGCCAGCCGCGCCAATAGCGACCCAGCCGGCCGCTGTCCGCAACGTTGGCACAGTTCCCCAGCAGGCAGGCGATGACTATTACGTGGCCGCCTCCAGCGCGGTGAAGGCCCGTGCGGGAGAGAATTTTGTGCCACGCGCGAAGAATGTCATTCTCTTCGTCGGCGACGGCATGGGCGTTTCGACGGTGACTGCGGGCCGCATCTATGCTGGCCAGCAGACGGGTGTGGACGGCGAAAGCTACCGGCTCGCCATGGAGGGGCTGCCCTATTCGGCCTTCTCGAAGACCTACAGCCATGACGCGCAGGTGCCAGACAGCGCCGCCACAGCGACGGCGATGGTGTCCGGCATCAAGACGCTTTCCCGCACGCTCGGCCTTCGCTCCGGCATTGCCTATGGCAATTGCGCGTCTGTCGCCGGGCAAAGCACCGATTCGCTGTTCGAGATCGCAGAGAATGCAGGCCTTGCCACGGGCATCGTCTCAACCGCCCGGATTACGCATGCGACGCCGGCCTCGGCCTATGCTGAGAGCGCGGACCGCAACTGGGAAGACGACACCGAGATTGGCGGCAGCGACTGCGCCGACATTGCACGCCAGCTTGTTGAATGGGACGCAGGAGACGGGTTTGAAGTCGTTCTGGGCGGTGGGCGCGGCGCCTTCTTCCCGGCCTCGGCCATCGACCCTGAGACCGATGGACCCGCGGGGCGCAGACTTGACGAAGCTGACCTGACAAAAGTCTGGACGGGCCTTTCGCAAGACCATGTCTATGTCACCGATCAGGCCGGTTTCGACGCGGTTGATTTTGCCAGCGATACGCGCGTGCTTGGCCTCTTCGAGCAATCTCACATGCAGTATGAACTCGACCGCGCCGACGACCCTGCGGGCGAACCCTCGATCGCTGAACTGACAGAGGCCGCAATTACCCGTCTGTCGCAAGAGGAAGATGGCTACGTCCTCATGGTCGAAGGTGGGCGCATCGACCACGCCCATCACGGCGTTAACGCAGCGCGCGCGCTGGGCGATACGGCAGCACTCGATGAGGCTGTTCAGACAGCGCTTGAGCTGACCGATCCGAGCGAGACACTCATCATCGTGACAGCCGACCACTCCCATACGATGACCATCGCGGGCTATCCGGTGCGCGGCAACCCGATCCTCGGCAAGGTTGCCTATGGGCCGGGCGGTGTCGCGCGCGCCGAAGACGGCAAGCCCTACACGACGCTTGGCTATGCCAATGGCGAGACAGGGTGTGCGCCGGGCGAGGAAGACTGCGCGCGCGAAGACCTCACCGATGTCGACACGACGGACAAGGACTTCCAGCAGCAATCGCTGGTCTTCTCAGGCTCCGAGACACATGCGGGCGAAGACGTTCCTGTCTATGCCAGTGGGCCGGGCGCAGAGCTTTTCCGCGGCACGATCGAGCAGCATGAGATCTTTCATGTCATGGGGCTGTCGAGCGGCCTCGTCGCCTACGAAGACTGATCAGGCGCTTCGGCGAGGCGGCGGACGACGTCCGCAACCTCGCCGCCATGATCGTGATGCGGCATGTGGCCGGTATCCGGTAGTTTGACGAGTTCGAAATTATCGACCTCATTCTTGATCTTCCCGGCATGCAGCTTCGGGTCGATGACTGTGTCTTTTGCGCCTGAAAACAGGACGACCGGCATCTGAAGCTCGCCATAGCGGCTTTCCTGCGCGGCAAGCTCGTCCTGAAGCGCATTCATGTCGTCTGCATTGGCGCGAAAGTTGGGCGGGCGGAAAAGAAGCCCGGTTGCAGAGTCCGGATAATAGTCTTCAGGCGCCTCGCGCGGGTCGAAGACGCTGTCGATGCCGCTTTTGACCAATGACGGGCCGACAAGCGGGACAAGCTGGGAAAAGACCGGGCCGATCACCGGCGGGCCCGCCACCTGATTGTACCAGGCCTCACCGCCGCCGCCCCAGTCATGTGTCACGGGCGCGAGAAGCACGACGCCGCTGACAAGCTCTGGATAGTCGAGCGCCACGCGAAGCGCCACCGCCCCGCCATAGGAGTGTCCAACGATGACGGCTTTCTCATCGGGCGCAAACGCCTCTAGAATACCCGCCATCTGGGCGGCCTGAACGGCTAGCGTCTCTGCGGCTTCCGGGCGGCCCGAATAGCCATGACCCGGCCTGTCGGCCATCAGGACGCGGAAATGCTGCTCCAGGCGCGGGGCCAGCGTGAAGGTGAATTCCCGCGCATTGGCCGAGGCACCATGGATCATCAGCACCGGCGGGCCCTCGCTGCCTGCCTGGATAACGTGAACGGGCAAGCCGTTTACCTCGACGAGCTCGCCAATGGGCGGATGCCTTTCCTCGACATTATTGGTGTAGACAGCGCTATGCACGCACGCGCCGACACCGCCAAGCGCGAGCAGGATCAGAAGGCCGGAAAGGATAATTTTCAAAGCCCCTGTCCGTTCTGCTCCCGCTTGAGGCGCGATTGCGCGGCGCGGGCAACTTCGAGGGTGGGATGAATTTTCAGCGCCTCTCGATAGGCTGCCAAGGCTTCTTCCTTGGCGCCAAGCTCTTCGAGGATGCGCCCCAGGCCTGTCCATGCCCCGAAATGGCGCGGCTCCAGGCGAAGCGTCTCATTCACGTCGCGCAGAGCCTCGGACAAGTTTTCCTCCAACAGGAAGACAGAGGCGCGCCGGTTATAGGCTTCGGCATAGGCCGGCTGGATGGCGATAACGCGGTCGTAAAGCTCATGGGCAAGCTCAAGCTCGCCGTTCGACTGGGCCTCGACGGCCCGCTCCATGACAAGATCTGCCGCAGCTGACCCGCTTTCCAGCCAGGCGGCCCAGATATCGAGCGCGGTGCTCGTCGCAGCTTCTTCACTGGGCGCGGACTTCAGCTCTTCGAACATCTCGTCGCTCGGGCCGTATTGCGGCCCGCTGACAGAGATGACACTTGCGATGAAAAGCGCTTTCAGCATGCCCTTGAGTATGATCGTCGCTGCGGTCTCGGCAAGGCCCGATTGCGGCAATCAGGCGGCAGGCTGCAAAAGGCCTTCTTTCAGCAGGGCCGCTTCCAGTGTCGCCGCGTCCGTAAAATGGTATGCGCGAAAGCCGAATTCGCGCGCCGCCTCGACATTCTTCAGGCTGTCATCGATGAAGAACACAGTGCTTTTGTCTGGATGCCCCATGCGTTGATGGGCAAGCGCATAGATAGCCGGGTCCGGCTTGATCAGCTCTTCCTCACCAGAGACGACCACGTCGCGAAAGAGTTTCAGCATCGGGAATCGCTCGACCGTTTCCGGCCAGATTTCAGCTGACATGTTCGAAAGGGCGTAGAGCGGTAGCTGCGCTTCTTCGAGGCGCGCGATCAGCGCGGGCACGCCGGTGACATAGCCGTCAAACATTTCGAACCAGCGTTCGTGCCAGGCATCGATTTCGTCTGAATAGTGCGGGAAATCCTGCTTCAGCAGGCGCGCGCCTTCGGCAAAGGTCCGGCCCCGGTCATGCTCGACATGCCAGTCCATATTGCAGACATCGCGGCAGAAGGCCTGCGCCTCTGCTTCGGTCTGGAATATCTTGCGGTACAGGCGCAAGGGAAGCCAGTCGATCACGACATTGCCGAGATCGAAAAGCACAATAGCGCCAGACCCGGCAGAGGTTTCCCTGCCCGGCGCTGACGACGTCATCTTCTGCTTAACCCTGCTTTGCTTTAAAGCGTGGGTCGGTTTTATTGATGACGTAAGTGCGGCCCTTGCGGCGCACGACCTTGCAATCGCGGTGACGCGTTCTCAAGGATTTGAGTGAAGATTTAACTTTCATCGGACTGCCCCGGCGATCTTTGAAAACTCGTAAGGGGCGGCAGATACAGAATGGTCTATTCAGAGTCAACGCCGCTGACGCACTGCGACAGCAAAAGGAAGAAGCTAGTTATGACGCGTACCAACAGGGTTCTACAACGCTGGACACTTGCCGCAGGATTGGCCGCCTTCATCGGCGCCTGCGCCGCGACCCCGCAGCCAGCGCCGCAGACCGCCGCGCCGACTCCACCCTCTCAAAAGCCGCAGGCCGCACACACGACCGTGCAGGCGCCGGCAGAGAGCGGCGCCGCCTATAGCGCGCCGGTTCAACGCACGACAGTTGCATCGCCCGGTAACCCTCGCGGAACACCTGGCACGCCTGCCTTTTCTGGCCCCACAGGCCCTTTCACGCCAACCGGCAATGCAGACATGGACGCCTGGCGCCAGGACTTCGTGGCGCGTGCGACCTCGCGCGGCCAGAACCCGGCGCTTCTCTATGCCCTGCTGAAGGATATTCGCCCGCTCGACATCTATCTCGGACCGGACGACCGGTCTGAAGTTGCCAACCAGGCCGAGTTTTCCAAGGCAATCTGGGACTATCTGGCGACCGCCGTCACCGACAATCGTCTGGAAACAGGCCGGCAGAAACTTGCAGAGCTTGGTCCGGTTTTTGACCAGCTGGAACAGACCTATGGCGTCAACCGGGAAGCGCTGAGCGCGATCTGGGGCATGGAAACCAATTTCGGCGGCTATATGGGCGACTTCAGCGCCGCCAACACGCTCGCCAACATGGCCGTGGAAGGCCGCCGCCGGAGCTTTGCCGAGGGCGAGATCCTGGCGCTCGCAAAAATCGTCGAGAATGGCTATGCCCGGCTCGACCAGCTTGGCTCCGGCTGGGCCGGCGCGATGGGCCACACACAGTTCATGCCGTCGACCTATCTCTCCTATGCGCAGGATTATGACGGCGACGGCCTCGCCAATGTCTGGACCTCTTCGCCCGACGCGCTGGCGTCAGCCGCAAATTACCTGTCAGCCTCCGGCTACCGCTTCGACCAGCCATGGGGCATCGAAGTACTTGCCCCGCAGGGCTTTGACTGGGGAATGGCCGACGGGAATGACCGGCGCCTCTCGACCTGGATCGCTGAAGGCCTCAGCCCGATTCGCGGGGGTGGCTTCGGCGTTGACCCCAGCGACTATGCAGAGCTCTGGCTGCCGGCCGGTGCCACCGGGCCGAAATACCTGCTCTTCCGCAATTTCGAGGTCTTCAAGACCTATAACCGCTCCAACAGCTATGCGCTGGCGGTCGGGCTTCTGGCAAATGGCCTTGCTGGCCAGACCGGGCCGGTCGCCTCATGGCCGCGTGACATCGAACGCCTCAGCCTCGACCAGGTGAAACAGCTCCAGGCTGCGCTGAACCAGCTTGGTTACGATGCAGGCGGCGTTGACGGGATTGCAGGTTCGGGTACGCGCGCGGCGCTCCGGCGCTTCCAGCAGGCCAACGGGCTCGTGGCAGATGGCTATCCCTCGCGTCCTGCGCTCGACGCGGTCATGTCCCGCCTCAGAAGCTAGGCGCTAATCGTATATTTCCGGCTGATCATCGTCGTCCTGATAGACCTGATTGGCCGGAAAGACGCGGCGGGCAAAGAGCGCCATGACCAGAAGCACGACGCCCGCCCCAATGAATGGCGCGCTCTGATGGAAGTTCTCATACATCCATGGGCCAAAGAACGGGCTGACGATAAAGCCTGTGCCATTGGCCGAGATGACAAGCCCGGCGACATTGCCCTGCAGGCTTGACCCGACCGACAGGGACGCGCCGCTGGAAAAGCCCGGACGCGCCAGACCCTGGCCGATGCCGACAAAGAACTGGGCCAGGACCAGGACCGCAAACTCGTTCGTCGGCACGATCAGGAACGCGCCGACAGACAGGGTCAGGGCACCTGTAATCATAAGCGTGCGATTGGTCATCTTGAGGCGCGGAATGATGACGAGCTGCGAGATGAGCGTGCCGGCCGCCCCCACCGTATAGGCCGGGCCGGTAAACTGCATCGCCTCTGCGCCATCAACGCCGATCTTGTCCATGATGGCGAAAGCAAAGGTCTGCGTCAGCACGCCGGTCACAACCGACAGGCCGATGGCGAAGATCAGGTAAGGCATCACGCGCGGATCGCGCCAGAGGCCGTCGCCTTCCTTTTTACCGGTTGATTTGAGGCCCGCTTCCTTGCGCGGCGGTGTCTTCTCCGGCAGCCGCGTAAAGATGAGGAAGGAAAGCACCGCGGCCGCTGCACTGATCATGAAAACCGGTGTCAGCAGGCCGAACACAGCGCCCGCAGCGGCCGCGAAGGCAGGACCTGCCACAGCGCCAAAGCTGAAGCCCGATGTCAGCGATGCGATCTCTTCGGTACGTTTGTCGCGGCTTGTGCGGTCGGCGATATAGGCCTGCGCCGCCGGATTGGTGCCAGAACCGAAAAGGCCAAACAGGGTTCGCGACGCAAGCAGGCAGAAGAAGATGACCAGCGAGCTCTGCAGGTAGCCTGCCATGGCGAGCGCCGCGCTCGTACCAAAGAGCAGCATCGAGATTGAAAAGCCGAGCATGCCCAGTGCCGCGACGGGCCGCCTGCCCCAATCATTACTCTTGCGCCCCCAGAAGGATGACGTAATTGCCCAGAGCGCCGCCGACAGCGAGAAGATCGCCCCAGCCATCCAGTCCGGCAAGCCAAGGTCCCGTGACAAGGGCGGCAGGATCGCGCTGACCAGCATCGTGTTGCCTGCCCCGACAGCCAGGAGCGCAAAAAAGAGCAGCCGGAACGCGGGTCTGCGGTCCGGCCGGTCACGTCCAAGCTGTGGCTGCGGCTGATCTGTCATGTCTTCTCTTCGGCCTGGTCCGTTGAAAATTCAAGCGCATCCTTCGCGTCAGCCCGGTTTGTGCGGCGGCGGAAACCTTATTTAAAGCCTGACGCGCTAGGGCTATCGGCTGAACCCGTCCTCGGAGACATGAATGTTCCAGCTTATCGGCCTTGTCATGGTCGTCGTCCTCATTGCCGGTGCCCTCGCCTTTACGGGCAGCCCGGCCCTTTTCAGCGCGCTCCCATTCGAGCTGGCGCTGATCGGTGGGGCTGGCGTCGGAACGCTTGTGATTGGCAATTCGCCGCGCGTTGCTGGCGATGCGCTCGCCGGTATCCCCAAGGCCATGCGCGGCGCCAAATGGAAACGCGAAGATTATTCAGACCTGCTCAGTGGCCTCAATGATCTGATGAGCCGGGCACGGCGCGGCGGCATGATCGCGATTGAGGCAGATATCGAAACGCCGGAAACCTCTGGGCTGTTCACCAGCCGCCCCCGTCTTCTTGCTGATCGCGCGGCAACCTCGTTGATCACCGACAGCCTGCGCCTGCACGCCCTCAACCCGGGCGGCAAATCTCCCGTCGCGGCGCATCTTGAAGACGCGGTCGCCTCAGCCGCGCAGACCCGTCACCGCGCCGTTGGAGCGCTCAATTCACTGGCTGACGCGCTGCCCGCGCTAGGTATCGTTGCCGCGGTGCTTGGCATTATCAAGACGATGAGCCAGATTGATCAGTCGCCTGACGTACTTGGGCCGATGATTGCGACGGCGCTTCTCGGCACCTTCCTTGGTGTCTTCCTCGCCTATGGCCTCGTCGGGCCGCTTGCCGCCCGTTTCGGACAGGTCGTTGATGAAGAGATGCAGTATCTCGAAACCATCAAGACGGTCATCACCGCCTGGCATGAGGGCATTGCCCCGGCCACGGCTGTTGAGCTGGCGCGTGCCGGCCTGCCGGTTCACCTTCGTCCGTCCGTGGAAGACATCGACGGAACGCAGGCCAATGTCGAGCCTTTCCCGGTCCGCCGCCGCGACCGCGTCGCCTGAACGGGCTGACTAAATTCACACCCCGACTCGTATTTGCATACCGGCAGCCCTAGTTTCTCCCGACATCCAGAAGGCAGCCGGAGTGCCTGCATGTCCCGTTTCGACGAATTGAAGGCCATCGCGAAGACCTATCAGGATCTTGCGGCGGAGAATTATGCGCGCGTGCGCCAGCTCGCCGAAGAAGTGCGCGGCGGCTTCTGCGATTATCTCGATGCGTCCGATGGCATCTGCGTCCAGCTTGTCCCACCGGTTGGCGAGTTCCAGCCCAAGCCCTATGGCGATAAGGCCTTTTCCGTGCCGCCAAAGGGCTTTCGACCTCTCGGACCGGTTGCTTTCGGCCTCGCTGTTCGCGTCACCGGCGGCACTGACTGGATTCGCATCACGACGCAGTGCCAGAAGATCGGGGATCGTTTTGTTCTGGACATTCAAGGCGGGGAGTCCTTTACGCTTGACCTTCCGCTAACCGAACAGGACTCCACCCGCCTCTTTGATTACCTTTTCAATCATCTGAAGACCTGGTTCCAGGCGACGATGGATCATTACGAGGCAGGCGATTACGGGACCCGCGAGATCGGTTTCGACTTCTCGCGCGACGACCCCGAAGCTACGGCCTGAACCGCACGGACCCCGAAAAACCTATGCCTGATCTGAACCTTATTCTTGCTGGTACGGGCTCTGAAAGCCTGATTTTCGCCTGCGCGCTCATCGGTGCACTTGGTCTCGGCGCCCAGTGGCTGGCCTGGCGTATCCAGGCACCGGCCATCGTGCTCATGGCGCTTGCTGGCCTTGCCGCCGGCCCGGTCTGGCAGCTTGCCTTCGGCGAACCGCTACTTAATCCGTCTTCCACCTTCGGAGATCTCCTCCGGCCGATTGTCTCCTTGTGTGTCGCGGTCATCCTGTTCGAAGGTGGCCTGATCCTGAAATTCCAGAACCTGCGCGATGCTGGTGCGGCCGTGCGCCGTGTGGTGTTCTTCGGTGGTCCGCTGGCGTGGTTCTTCGGGTCGTTGGCCGCGCGCTACGCCGCTGGCCTCGACTGGGCAAGCGCGATCGTGTTTGCAGGGGTGATGGTCGTGACCGGCCCGACAGTGATCATGCCGCTATTGCGCCAGTCAAAACTCTCCGGACGCCCGGCGCAGTTCCTGAAATGGGAAGGCATCGTCAACGACCCGATCGGCGCCCTCTTCGCCGTATCTGCCTATGAGATCATCCGCGTTGCCAGTCAGGGCGAGTCGATGCTGGGCGCTGGCCTCTGGGTCCTTGCGGCGGCTGGCATAGGTGTCGCGCTTGGTATCGTCTTCGGTCTTGGCATGTCTCGGGCCTTCCGCAATGGCTGGACACCCGAATACCTCAAGGCCCCGCTTATCTTCGCGTCGATCATTCTCTGCTACGCGCTGGCTGAGCAGGTCGAAAAGGAAATCGGCCTGGTCGCGGTCACCGCCTATGGCATGACGCTCGCCAATTCGAAGCTGGCAGACCTTTCTGAACTTCGAAAGTTCAAGGAAGACATCGCCGTCCTCCTCGTGTCTGGCGTCTTCGTCATCCTGACGGCGGACCTCACCCCGTCGACCATCATGTCGGCGCTCAACATGAACACGCTGATGTTCCTTGTGGTCATGCTGTTCGTGGTTCGCCCGCTCTCTGTCTGGATTGCCACGGCAGGCACGCTGAACCGCAAGGAAGCCTTGCTTCTCGGCTGGATCGCGCCGCGCGGTATCGTCGCCGTCGCGGTCTCCGGTCTCTTCGGGTCGCTGCTTGTCGACCTCTCGCGTGAAGGCCGCTTCTATTTCTCCGGCGCTGACCAGATTGTGCCGCTTGCGTTCGCGATGGTGTTCACGACGGTGGTCCTGCACGGTTTTACCATCGGCCCGCTTGCCAGGAAGCTCGGCCTTGCCCGATCTGAAAAGCCGGGCGTGCTTCTTGTTGGCGCGAATTCATGGAGTATCGAATTCGCAAAGGCACTCAAATCGGTGAAGATCGATGTCATCGTCGCTGACAGCAATTACCGGCGCCTGCGCCCGGCCCGCGAGGCAGGTCTTGATACCTTCCTCGGAGAGGTCCTCTCAGAAGACGCTGAAATCCGGCTCGACCATTCGCGCTTTGCAACCGTTGTCGCGCTCTCCACAAATGACAGCCACAATGCGCTGGTCTGTAGCCAGTTTGCGCCTGAAGTTGGCCGCCACCGCGTTTACCAGCTATCCCTGTCCGAAGGCGACGAAACCGATGACAAGTCGGTTGGCTCCTCGGCGCGCGGCCGCACACTCATCCGCCGGGGCCGGACATATGATGGCCTGATCCGGGACCAGTATCGCGGCTGGAATT
Organism: Henriciella marina DSM 19595; assembly: GCF_000376805.1. Taxonomy (NCBI): domain Bacteria; kingdom Pseudomonadati; phylum Pseudomonadota; class Alphaproteobacteria; order Hyphomonadales; family Hyphomonadaceae; genus Henriciella; species Henriciella marina. The sequence goes on from NZ_AQXT01000002.1 coordinate 2,350,941, forward strand.
TCTCGCGCACGCGCCTCACGGAGAAGTACACGCTGGAGCAATATATGGCCGAGCGCCCCAAGGGAGATCTCGTTGGCGAGATCCGTCCGGATGGGACGCTGGTCCTGCTTGGCCCGAGCCGTGAGGCCCGGGGCGGGGAAGGCGCGACAATCATAAGCTTCGCGCCTGATCACCAGCCGCAACCAGCTGCGCCTGCAGAAGAGCCAGCCACATCAGATCCGAAGGTCGATGAACCTCAGAAAACCTGACGGCTACACCGAGACCGCGTGAAGCGCGCGGCCATGCGTGCGCAGCCACTTGCGCTCTGCCTTCCAGCCAGGACAGCACGTAGAGACGTGCGCCCAGAAGCGCGGGCTGTGGTTCATTTCCAGCAGATGCGCGCATTCATGGGCGGCGACGTAATCAAGGACGCTCGCAGGCGCCATGATGAGCCGCCAGGAGAAGGCAAGTCCGCCATCGGAGGTGCATGAGCCCCAGCGCGAGCGTGTATCCTTGACGCTGACACGGCGCGCCGCAACGCCCAGGGCCGCGCAATGACGCTCCACGGCCTCGGAAAGATCCTCTCGCGCGGCCTTCTTGAGAAACCGCGCCGCCCGGCGGCCTGCGGTTTCTGGATCACCCGGCAGACATAGTGTCTGAGGATCGCCGGGCTCAAGGCTCGCGCGCCGTCCCGGCCCCTCTACGCAAATGGTACAAGGCGCCCCGCGCAGGCTGAAAACAGCGCCGGGCTGAAGACCCGTCAGCGCCGGAAGCTGCGCCAGGCGCGAAACGATCCAGTCCCGCCGCTCACTGGCAAATCGGGCCGCCGCTTTTACGTGTCGTTTCGACGGGGCGACCGCCACGGCTTCGCGCCTGGCCTCGTCCAGCCTCAAGATCAGGCGTTTCGCACGAGGATTGATCTCGATGCGCACATTGATGTCTTCGCCCTCTGGCGAGGTCAGGGTGAGGCACTGGTCTTTATCGACAAACATGATAAGTCTCGGGCTGCGGTGCGATGAGCATTATCGTTACTAAAGACACTAGGGAAACCCATCATGAAATATCTGCTTTGCGGGGTTGCAGCTGTTGCTGTCCTTACCGCGTGCGACCAGACAAACGCCTCAGCACCAGAAGAAATTGGCGAAATCAGCCTGCGTGAAGGCGATGCGGCTGAAGCGCCGGACGTGATTTCCGCAATGATGCTGACCAATTCCGGTGACGGCGTCATTGCGTATGAAACCAAGGAAGTCGATGGCGCTAACGCCACCTTCACGAACGTCACGCTGGCAAGCGTAGAAGGCTTCACCGCCGACTCGCTGGTCTTCGAAGGCCTCGACATGGTCGAGGGCCAGGCTTCCTTCTCGCGCATGAGTTTCAGCGGCATCACGATCAATGCCCCGGAGGCGGCGGACACCACCTCTGTTGGCGTGGGCGAGATTGAACTCATCAATCCATCCCCCGCCCTTTCGGCCTGGGTTGCGTCCTCCATGGGCACAGGGGAGCCTGCTGACTTCCCGGCTGTCGAAGACATCTCGTTCGACGCGTGGGCCGTTTCAGACGTTGCCGGTGAATTCTCCGGTACAGACGCCGAGGGCACCTACACGATCGGCTCGATCCAGATGCGCGACGTTGAGGACCAGCGTGCCGCGTTTGCAGAACTGACCGGCATCACATTCGATCTCGTCGACGAAAACGACATGGCGTTTGAAGGTGGCCTCGACTCCGTGACGGTTTCCGGCGCCGATCTCAGCTTTCTGAAAGCCATGCAGGAAAATTCAGGCGACGAGGATGGTATGGTCGCAGCCCTTATGGGTGTGGCGATGAACAATCCGATGGAGCCTGGCTATGACCGGTTCTCGCTGGACAATCTGTCCTTTGAGGGCGAGGGCATGAGCTTCGCGATGCCGTCGATGGATGCCTATGTCGAGCGTAATAGTGACGGCGAGCCTGTCCGTTACGTCGTCGAGCCGCTCAGCATGACGCTAGACGCCGACCCCGATGGCGGTGAGATTGGCCAGAGCCTGTCGCAAAGCCTCAGCATGGTCGGCTACGAAAACATTGAGCTTCGGGCTGCCAGCATCAGCAATTACGACCCGGAAGCCGACATTGTCGAATTCGAAGCTGCCGACAACTATTTTGAACTGGTTGATGGCGCCCGCTTCTCCTATGGCGGTGAATTCATCGGTTACGCTGACTTCAATCAGCAGCTGATGGCTTCCATGGACATGGAAAACCTTTCGGAAGGCGACGAGCCAGACCCGATGGTGGTCCAGGAGGCTCTCGGCGCGCTTGAGATCGGCAAGTTTGAGCTGCGCATCACCGATGACAGCCTCGTTGACCGCGTCTTCAACGCAATCGCTACCCAGCAGGGCCAGGACCCTGAGCAGATGCGCAATCAGGTCGCGCAGATGATGGGTATGGCCCCGCTTATGGCGCAACAGTCCGGCATCGATACGGCGATCGCAACGGAGATCGGGACGGCGCTTTCCTCCTTCATCCAGGATCCGAAGACGCTGACCATCATGGTCGCGCCTGACGAGCCTCTTTCGATGGCGAGCCTCGCAGAGATGGAAGATCCAAGCATGATCACCAAGGATTATCTCGGCTTCTCGGCGACCAACGAATAGTCGGCGCACCAGACGACAAACGCATCAGGCGCGCCCTTTGAACTGAAGGGCGCGCCTTTTCTTTTGGCAAGCGAGAGCGCATATCTGGCGCCCATGAAACTTGCTTATTTTGGAGATGTCGTTGGTAAACCGGGCCGCGCTGCGGTGATGGATTACCTGCCCGGCCTGCGGCGTGACCTGCAGCTCGATTTCGTCGTGGTGAACGGTGAAAATGCGGCGGGCGGCTTCGGCCTGACCGAATCCATCGCGGGTGATTTCTTCAATGCGGGCGCTGACTGTCTTACCCTTGGCGATCATGCCTGGGACCAGCGCGAGGCAATGACATATATTGCGCGCGAACCACGCCTCCTTCGTCCTGCCAACTACCCTGCCGCCGCTGGTGCGCCCGGAAAAGGCGCACATGTCTTCGTGCTCAATGACGGCCGGAGGGTTGGCGTTGCCCAGCTGCAGGGCAATGTCTTCATGAAGCAACAGCTTGAAAACGCATTCCAGCATGCAGACCGCGTCCTCGACGATATGCCGCTCGGCCTCGCGGTCGATGCGATGATCGTCGACATCCATTGCGAAGCGACCAGCGAGAAAATGGCGATGGGCCATCATTGCGACGGGCGCGCCAGCCTTGTCGTTGGCAGCCACACGCACGTGCCCACAGCCGACATCATGATCCTTGAAGGCGGAACCGGCTATCAGACGGATGCCGGCATGTGCGGTGACTATGACAGCGTCATCGGCATGAAAAAGGAAAACTCGGTTCAACGCTTTGCGACCCAGCTGCCCGGAGACCGCTATGCGCCCGCGCTCGGCGAAGGCACGCTTTGCGGGGTCTATGTAGAGACAGACGACGCCACCGGCCTTGCAAAACGCATTGAGCCAATCCGCATTGGCGGGCGGCTGGCTGAAGCGATCCCCGCGAACTAGAGGCGCGAGGCCCTGGCCCAACGGCCTTTAGACTTGCTTGTCATTACAGGGCCCTGCATCCATAGCTTTAAAATTCGCGGTGGCTGCTTTATCCCCACGCCACTGACATCAGATCATTCCAGCTTTGCGAGGGTTTCATGGCCGGACATTCGAAATGGGCCAACATCCAGCACCGCAAGGGCGCGCAGGACAAGAAACGCGCTGCCCTCTTTGCGCGCCTGTCCAAGGAAATCACGATTGCGTCGAAACTCGGCGGACCCGACCCTGACGCCAATCCGCGCCTGCGCCTTGCGATAAACAATGCGCGCGGCCAGTCCATGCCCAAGGACAATATCAAGCGCGCGGTCGACAAGGGCCAGGGCGGCGCTGGCGAAGAATATTTCGACATCCGATATGAAGGCTTTGGCCCGGGCGGCGTTGGCATCATCGTCGAGGCCTCGACCGACAACAAGAACCGCGCAGCGAGCGAGATCCGGTCTGCCTTTTCAAAGAATGGCGGCAATCTCGGCGAGACAGGCTCTGTTTCCTTCGGCTTCGAACAGGTTGGCGAGATCCAGTACCCGGTCGAGGCTGGCGATGAGATGGAAGTCATGGAAGCGGCGATCGAAGCCGGTGCGACAGACGTCGAGACCGACGAAGAAAACCACTGGATTTATACAGAGCGCGAGGACCTTACAGATGTCGCCTCGACGCTTGAGGGCAAGTTCGGCGAGGTCGAAGCCAAGTCCACCCAGCTGATCTGGAAGCCGCAGAACAATGTGCCGGTCGAGGGCGATCATGCCGACACGCTGATGAAGCTGCTCGATGTTCTCGATGAGCTCGATGACGTCCAGAACGTCTATGACAACTCCGAGCTTTCGGACGCCGAAATCGAGCGTCTCTCCAGCTAGCGCTCACGGATTTACCTGAGAGGCCTCACGCAACTTCACCATTGCGTGAGGCCTGCAGTGCACGTCTCGAAATAGACAGTTCGGCCTCCATATTCCGGGCAAATCACACGTTTACCCCTGGGAATGCCCAATGAAATTTTCTCAAACCACAATCGTCGCCATTGCGGCTGGCACCCTCGCGGCCGGCGGCGCATTCGTCTGGAGCGCCATGGCCGAAGAAGCCAGCACCCTGCCGCCGCCAAGCGCGAATGTCCAAACCGCCATCTTCGCAGGCGGCTGTTTCTGGTGCACCGAAGCCGATTTCGACAAGCTCTCCGGCGTTGTCTCAACCGTTTCTGGCTATACGGGCGGCACAGTCGACGATCCGACCTACCGGCAGGTTACGCGGGGCGGGACGGGTCATTATGAAGCGGTCGAAGTCAGCTATGATCCAGCCAAGGTGAGCTATGAAGAGCTGGTCGACTACTACTTCCGTACCATCGACCCGACTGACCCCGACGGTCAGTTCTGCGACAAGGGCGCAAGCTATCGCACCGCCGTCTTCGTGGACGACGCTGAAGAGCGCGGCGTCGTCGAGGCCGAGATCAAGGAGATTGAGGACGCTGGAACGCTGCCAGCCCCGGTCGTCACCAAAGTGCTGGACGAGCAGACTTTCTGGCCCGCTGAGGATTATCACCAGAACTATTACCGTACGACGCCCGTAAAATATCGCTTCTACCGCAATAGTTGCGGGCGCGATGCGCGTCTGGAAGACCTCTGGGGCGACGCTGCAATGCGGCTGCCAGACAGCGCGGGCTAGCAGAGCTCACAGCCTTTCGGATCACGAATTTTAAAAAGCCCCGCAGTGCTGAAACTGCGGGGCTTTTCTGATTTTGAGGTAAGAGCTTGGCGTCTAGCGCTCGTCTTCTTCCTCATCGGCCGGGTCATCCAGCCGGAAGAGCCGTGGGCTCAGCCTGACATTCGTCTCGATATCCTGCAGCGCCACACGCGTGACCTGACGGTTCGCATCGAGGGCGCGCCAGCTCATCAGCTGGTAGCTCGCCGGATCGAAATAGAGCGTGACTTCGCCCTCTGCCTCGCCGGACCGGTCCTGCATCGTGATGGCAATCTCGCTTGGCGTCTTGCGCACATCGGTGACGCGGGCTTCGGTTTCGAAATCCAGCTCATCGTCGAGGATGAGCCCAAGCGGCGTCGATGCCAGCGGAACGCGGTCAACCGTTTCAAGGTCGCTGTCTTCCATCGCCACGGTCGTGCCATTTGCGACGATCAGGATCGGTGTCGGCTCGTCATAGTCGAACCGCATCCGTCCGGGGCGCTGAAGGGCAAAGTCACCTTCAGTGTACGCCCCATTCGGCGAGACCTGGGTGAACCGACCGCGCGCGGTCTCTGCTGCCGACAGCGACGCGGCCGCCGCCTTCAGGATGGCGCGCCGTTCGGTTGCTGAAACCGCATTGGAGTCGGCTGCCTGCTGAGCCGTTGGGGTCTTTTCGGCACGCGGCGGCACCGGATCTGGCGCAACGCCCGTCACAGGCACCTCTGCGCTGGTCTCCTGCGCAAGCACCAACTGGGCAGGTGCCGGGCTGGCGACCTGTGTCGCAGCTGCGGGCGCGCTTATTGCGCTGGCAGTACGCCAGGAAAGCTGCGGCTGGGCCGCAGCGGAAAAATCTGTTGTGAGCGCGAACGGACCGGCTCCGAAAGCGAGGATGGCCGTAAGCGTCGGGAATAGAGGCGTCATGCTCGTTCTCCTGTCTTGGCCATGAAACATAGGTCCCTGAGGGGCCGCAAAACAGGGCTGAATTAAGGTATTTCCGCCGCGTTTCGTTGTGCCCGGTTCAGGTCAGTACGCTCAGTCGGACGGCGTGTCCCGCGCCAGGATTTCTCGCTTGCCGGCATGATTGGGCGCGGAAATCACGCCTTCCTCTTCGAGCCGCTCGATCAGGGTCGCAGCCTTGTTATAGCCGATCTTCAAACGGCGCTGGATGTAGGAGGTCGAGGCGCGCTTGTCGCGAATGACGATCGCCATGGCCTGGGCATAGAGGTCATCATCGCCGTCACCGGTCGAAACACCCAGCATCGCATCCATGATGGCGCTGCCGGTTCCGCCTTCATCGGGCTCTTCCAGAATGTTTTCGTTATAGTCGGGTTCGCCCTGTTCTTTCAGCCAGCCAACCACGGTCTCAACCTCTTCATCCGACACGAACGGACCGTGTAGACGCTTTGTTTTCACGCCTGCCGCCTGATAGAGGAGGTCGCCCATACCCAGCAGCTGCTCAGCGCCCTGCTCGCCCAGAATGGTGCGCGAGTCGATTTTGGTTGTCACCATATAGGAAATCCGCGTCGGGAAGTTCGCTTTAATGGTGCCGGTGATGACATCGACGGATGGCCGCTGCGTCGCCGTGATGAGGTGAATGCCAGCTGCCCGCGCCATCTGCGCCAGTCGCTGGATACAGCCTTCGATCTCCTTGCCCGCAACCATCATCAGATCTGCCATCTCGTCGATGACGACGACGATGTTCGGAATATGCTCGATCGACAGGATTTCGGTTTCATAGGCAGGCTTGCCGCGCTCATCATAGCCAGTCTGGACCTTGCGGGTGAGCTGCTCACCCTTCTCGCGGTAGCGGGCCGCCTTCTCGTTAAAGCCTGCAAGATTACGGACGCCTGCCTTCGACATCAGCTCATAACGGCCTTCCATCTCCCGTACCGTCCATTGCAGGGCGTTCACTGCCTTTTTCGGGTCGGTCACGACAGGGGCCAGCAGATGCGGGATGCCCTCATAGATCGACAGCTCCAGCATCTTGGGGTCGATCATGATGAAACGGCACTGTTCCGGCGTCAGCCTGTAGATCAGCGACAGGATCATTGCATTGACCCCCACCGATTTACCCGAGCCGGTCGTGCCCGCGATCAAGAGGTGGGGCATCTTCGAAAGATCCACCACGGTCGGCGTACCGCCAATATCCTCGCCAAGCGCCATTGGAAGAGGTGACTTGTTGTTGGCGTAGGCCGACGCAGACAAGAGCGAGCGCAGGTACACGGTCTCGCGCTCATCATTCGGCAGTTCGATGCCGATGGCATTCTTTCCCGGAATGACGGCAACACGCGCCGACACAGCGCTCATCGAGCGGGCAATGTCATCGGCAAGTGAGATCACCCGCGCCGATTTGACCCCGGCAGCAGGCTCAAGCTCAAAAAGGGTGACGACCGGGCCAGGGCGTACTTCCTTAATCCGCCCGCGGACGCCAAACTCGCGCAGCACTTCGGCAAGCCTGTTCGCCTTGGTCAGGAGGCTGTCTTCGTCGATGGAACTGCGGCGTCCGGGCGGAACGCCGAGAAGGTCGAGAGCGGGAAGGCGGCTCGCGCGCTTGCGTTTGCCGCTCTTGGTCGTAATCGGTTCAGCCGGTTGAGGGGCCTGCCTTTGTGAAACTTTCGGTTTGGTGACGGCGAGCGGAAGATCGTCTTCCTCTTCCTCATAACCATCCTCATCATCAAACTGAGGCGCCGCGCCAAGGTCGGCCATCCGGTCATCATGACCGTAAGCTTCTGGTTCTTCTTGGCCGGAACGACGGCCAGAGAAGAGGCCGCCAAAAAGCCTGCCGATACCGTTTGCGGCACTGCCCACGCGGCCCATGGCGCGTCTGCCGGAGCTGCTCGCGGCCGACTGGATGAGACCGGCATCGCCGCGCCTGAAACCAAGCGCTGCGGCTCCCAGCAGGAAGGCACCGATGCCAAGGGCAAGGCCGGCCAGAAAAGCTGGCGCCGGCAAGAGCAGCGCCTTGAAAGGCACAACGACCAGCGAAAATAGACTGTCACCGACAAGCCCGCCCATGCCGGTCCAGAATGGCCAGGAGGCAGGCACCGGAAACGCAGATAGCATCGCAGCGAGCACAGGAATGAAGGCCGCGCCAAACATCCAGCGCCGGATACGCGGCGCCCCTATCAGCACCGCGCGCATGGCCCCGCCAATCATCAGGCAGAGCCCCGCCATCCAGGCCGCAAAGCCAAATGTCTGCAAGGCAAGGTCCGCCAGGATCGCGCCTGTATTTCCGAAGAGATTGCTGACCTCCAGCGCCGTTGCAGCATTGAGGCTCGGATCGGTGGGCTGATGGGTGCCGACACTGCCGCAGATCAGAACGCCAAGCGCGAAGGCGGCCGTGCCTGTGAGGATGCGCCAGGCCGGATCGGAGACTTCGCGATTGGCGGCGCTTGGGGTTTCTGCGGTCGTCGTGGCCATGGGGTGAACTATTCCGTCAGCTCCGGGTCTTTGATGAAACTGACAGCTGCGCATTAACACTCAGCAAACAAAGGACGGCGCCGCGCACATGGCACATTGGTCTCCACAACAAAAAATCCCCGGCCAGTTGCCTGGCCGGGGAAGTCTGGGAGGAAACGCTTCAAAAAGAAGCGAGGTATTCAGCCTTAGCTGAATTCTGGATAGGCCTCGAGGCCAACTTCGGTCTTGTCCATGCCGGCGATTTCCTCTTCCTCGGTAGGACGGACGCCAACCGTTGCCTTCAGCGCGATCCAGACGATCGCAGAAGCAATGGACACGAAGATTGCGCAGGCAGCGACGCCGACGAACTGGCCGAAATAGCTCGGATTACCAGCTTCGTTGAGGCCGATGTCATTTGCGTAGGACAGAGGGACGATCATCGTGCCCCAGATGCCGCAGACAAGGTGAGCCGGAATGGCACCGACGACATCATCGATTTTCAGCTTGTCGAGCAGCGGCACGGTGACAACCACCAGACAACCACCAATCGCACCGATGAGGATCGAAAGCCCCATCGAAGGCGCAAGCGGCTCTGCCGTAATCGAGACGAGACCACCGATGGCACCATTGAAGGCCATGGTTGCGTCGACTTTGCCCTTGTAGAGGATCGAGGTCAGGGTCATCGCACCAAGCACACCGCCGCATGCAGCCATGTTCGTGTTGGCAAAGATGTTTGCGACAGAGTTGATGTCATCAAACGTGCCGGCAGCAAGCTGCGAGGCGCCGTTGAAGCCGAACCAGCCGAACCAGAGGATGAAGGTACCCAGCGCCGCGAGCGGGATGTTCGAGCCCGGCATCGGGTGGACGGCACCGTTTACGTACTTGCCAGCGCGTGGGCCGATGATGATGGCACCGACGAGTGCAGCCCAGCCACCGGTCGAGTGAACCAGCGTGGAGCCTGCAAAGTCAGAGAACGCAAACTGCGAGTCCAGTGCGCCGCCGCCCCATTCCCAGGACGCCACGATCGGATAGATGAACGCCGTCAGAACCGCCGTGAAGATCAGGAATGGCCAGAGCTTGATGCGCTCTGCGACCGTACCCGACACGATTGAGGCGGCCGTTGCGACGAAGACCATCTGGAAGAACCAGTCAGATGAAGCAGCGTAGGAATTCTCCATGCTATCTTCCGGTTTCCAGAAAAAGTCCGGCATGCCGATCCAGCCGGCGATCGTTTCGCCTGGATAGGCCATGCTATAGCCGACAAGCCAGAACATGATGCCCGCAACCGAGAATAGTGCTACGTTCTTCATGGACTGCATGGCCGCGTTTTTCTTACGCACCAAGCCTGCTTCCAGCATACAGAAGCCAGCCGCCATGAACATCACGATAATGCCGCCGATCAGGAAGAGATAACTGTTGTCGACATATGCGCTGGTATCGAATGCGTCCTGCGCTGAGGCGCTTAGCGCCAGGGAGGCCACGACCGGCATAGCCGCTAGCCCCCGAATTGCCCTTTTAACCATGCTGTTCATGCCCTTCTCCCATTGATTGGTATGACGGGCTGACTAAAGGCGCTCGCCTCAACAACAACCAGCGCGGCGGGCTCGCACCATTATGACGCTCTGAGCTTTGACTAAAATTCGTGCACGCTGCGGCGCAAACGCCCGCTTCTGCGTCACCTCTGGACCAGAACGCGTCTCACACTTACCTAGAGACACCATGACCGACATCGAGACAGAGATTGCCATCATTGGCGCGGGACCCGCGGGCGGATCGCTCGCGCTTGCACTGGCACAGGCCGGATTCGACACGATCCTTGTCGATGCGCGCGATCCTGCCGCCGCCCCGCGGGAAGACACCCGCAACTTCGCCGTGGTGACGGGCAGCTGGCGGTTGCTCTCTGCAATCGGCATTGCTGACAGGATCGCCGGGCAGACCCAACCGCTACATGGTCTGGAAGCCGTTGATGGCGGCACTCACTGGTTCGGCGCGCCATCGGTTCTTTTTGGCGATGAGGATCTGATGCACCGGTCCGAGGGCGAAACTCTCGGCCATATGATCCAGGCCCCGGTGCTTCAGTCCGCGCTTGATGAGGCGATTGCCGCTGAGCCGCGCATTCGCGTCATGGCCCCGGCCCTCTTCAAAACCTGCGAGCCTTCCCCGGGCTTTGTTAATGTGCAGCTGGAGGATGGCAGCCAGATCAAGGCAAAGCTGCTGGTCGGCGCTGATGGCGTGAATTCGCCCGTTCGTAATGCGGCCGGCATTACGGTCGAGGGCCGCGACTATGGCAAATCTGTCTTCGCGGCCAATGTGACCCTGTCGCGCCCGCATGACGGCATTGCCCGCCAGCTCTTCACCCCCGAAGGCCCGTTCGCGACCCTGCCCCTGCCGGGCGACCGCGCAAATCTCGCCTGGTACATGAAGCGCGGCGCGCCTGAAGCTCTCGCCAAACTGCCCCCAGAAGAGGTCGAGGCTGAACTCGATCACCGCTTTTCCGGCTTTGCAGGCGAGATGAAGATCGACGGCCCAATGGGCAGCTATCCGCTGATCCTGCAGATTGCCGAACACATGGTGGCAGATCGGGTCGCACTGGTTGGCGACGCAGCCCGCCGGATCAATCCGCTGGCAGGACAAGGCCTCAATCAGGGCTTCCGCGATATTGCCGCCCTGCATGAAGTGCTGGTCGAAAGCGACCGGGCCGGGCTCGATATCGGCGCAGCGCAGTCGCTTGGCCGCTATGAGACCGCGCGGCGCTTCGATGCCAATTCGGCATCGCTCGCACTCGACGCAATCGACCGGCTCTTTTCCAATGACAGCATGCTCACCAAGCCAGTCCGTACGCTTGGTCTTCTGGCAGCAAGTGCCCTCTCGCCAATGCGCCACCGCCTTGCGGCGCTGGCCAGCGCCTCTTCGCCTGACCTGCCGCCCCTGATGCAGTCGCAGTCAGACCTTTCGCCTCTCTAGGCCTGCGAAGCGCCAAGGTCTCGCAGATGCTGCCAGGTATAGAGCCCGCTTGAATGGCCATCGCTGAAGTGAATGCGGACCGCATATCGCCCGATCGGGTCTGCGGCAGTCACGCTGATGTCGTTCGGGACAGGCGGCTGCGGCGGGCGCGGGCCTGCGCCATGGCCTCGCACTTCGGCAGATGGGCTCTCTTCGCGCAGACGCTTATAAGGGATGCTGGCTTCGAAGCCGTCTTCGAATCTGATGGCAAGCTCAGCAGCGTTCTTTCGGAACCGCAGCTCCTGCGGCCAGGGCATCACACTCATGACCCGGCGCTTTCATCGAGGACCCGCGCCTCGCTTTCCAGCATGATGGGCAGGCCGTCGCGGATCGGATAGGCGAGCTGCGCCCGCTTCGAGACCAGCTCCTGACGCTCGCGGTCATAGACAAGCGGCGCCCGTGAGACAGGACAGATCAGCTGCTCAAGCAGGCGTGGGTCGGTCGCTGTCGCGCGCGTTTCGGTGTGGTCAGATTTATCGCTCATTGCAGGGTCGATGAATCATCGCCCGACGTGTCCATGTCAAGCAATGCGATGAGCGCGCGGCACCGCGCGGACACCGTCTCGGCTTCCAGCAGGGCCTGCTTTTCCATCGCCGCAAACGGACAGCCCGCCGCAAGCGCATGGACCAGCGTCTCGATCGGCGCCGTCTCCACGGCATCCCAGTCGACCTCCATCGAATGCGTCGCCACATATTTGCGAAGCGCGGAGGCCAGTCTTTCACGGTCCGGCAGGCCAGAAAGATCCGGCTCCTGCAGATCTTCCGCGAAAGCGGACCAGTCGGCGCTCACCTGTCTGTAGGGCGTTCGCACATCCAGTTCGCTGCGGACACTGAACCGGCAGATACCCGTCAGACTGATCAGATAGCGGCCATCTTCGGTTTCGGAATAGCTCGTCAGTCGGCCGACACAGCCCACTCCAGCAAGTTTCGGATGAACCTTGTCCTGCGTCGCTGGCTGGATCATGCCTATCAGGCGAGAGCCGGACATCGCGTCATCAATCATGTTGAGATAACGCGGCTCGAAGATATTCAGGGGCAGCGACCAGCGCGGGAACAGCAGCGCACCCGACAGTGGGAACACTGGTATCGTTTCCGGCAGGTCTTCGACCTTCCTGTAGCCATGCCTTGTCATGCGTCAGGGCCTTTCCCGTTCAGACAAAGGACATGGCTCGCAAGGTATCGAAGTCGAGGCCTCAGGCGAACATCAGTGACGACAGGCGCCTGCGACCCTCAATAGTGGCGGGGTCTTTCGGCCCTGCAGCTTCGAACAGTTCGAGCAGCTTGGCCTTCGCCTTGCCCTCTTCCCACTGAAGGTCGCTCGACAGGATCTTCAGCAAATGGTCAGCCGCTTCCTTGTTCTTGCCGCGCCCCATCAGAGCCTCGGCGAGCTCATAGCGAAGCGCGTGATTACCCCGGTCATTGGTGACCTTTTCGAGCAATACATCCAGCTCGCTATCCTTTGGCGCATCCGCCATCAGATCGATCGCCGTGCGCACGCTCTTGATGGCCGGGTCCATCTGGCGGTCAGGGCCAGCCATGTCGAGGATCTGCGCGGCGCGCTCAGGGTCATCATTTGCGAGATAGCAGCGCGCCAGGCCGACAATCGCCGGGATGTTCTTTGGCTCACGCTCGATGATCGCGCCATAGATCTGCGCGGCCTGACCGGCATCACCCGCCTGCAGCAACGTGTCTGCGTGCTCGATAGCTTCCTTGATCTGCTGGCCTTCATCAGTGCCGCCGAGCAGCTTTTCGACAAACTGCTTTAGCTGGCTTTCCGGCAGGGCGCCCTGGAAGGCATCGACCGGGCGGCCATTGTCAAACGCAAAGACGGCCGGGATCGAGCGCACGCCAAGCTGGCCAGCCACGCCCGGATTCTCGTCGATGTTGACCTTGACCAGCCGGACCTTGCCCTGCTGCTCATTGACCACCTTCTCAAGAACCGGCGTCAGCGATTTACACGGGCCACACCATGGGGCCCAGAAATCGACGAGCACCGGCGCCTCTTTTGAAGCCTCGATGACGTCAGCCATGAAGGTCTGGTCCGTCGCGTCCTTGATATTGCCGCCGGCGCCGCCAGCTGGTCCGATCGTGATATCTTGCATGTCGCTTTCGCCTTTCGGGCGGTTTTCTGGAATTTCTGAGCCAAAACTTGGGTCTTCAGCCGGCAAAAAACAACCGCGATGATGGCCTCTAGCCGTCGGGCAGCAGGGCGGCGAAATCGACAATTGTCAGGTCATGGCCGGTCGCATCGACGAAACGCTTGAAGTCACTGCGGGAAATCGCCGTCGTGCCTGTATTGACCAGAGGATGGAAGTTGAGCGTCTCAAATGGCATCAGCGCCGCATCGACGATAAACTGGACCTTATTTTCGGTATCGTTGATCAGTGAAAACGCGGTCACGGAGCCCGGCGTGACACCCAGCAGCTCTTCCATCAGCTCGCCGCTCGCAAAGGAGAGCCGCCGCGTCCCGATCAGCTTGTGCAGCTGGTTGAGCTTAAGCTCGCTCTCGGCATGCGCCGCGATCAGGACGATGACGCCGTCCTTGTCCTTCATGAACAAGTTCTTCGTATGCCCGCCCGGCATCGCCTCTTTCAGGTCGCGGCCTTCGTCGACGGTGAAAGTGGCCTCGTGCCAGCGGGTCTCATGGTCGAGGCCGAGCCGGTCGAGATAGGCAAAGAGGTCTTCAGGGCTTGCGGGCATGGCGGTGTTTCAGGCAATCAGGACGCAGACGTCAAGTGCGCCTTTGCCCCGGCATGGGGCGGCCAAGGACAAGGAGGCTCCTGATGGAGCTTGAATGCTACAAGATCTATAACGTCGCGCCCGAGATCGTGCCCGGTCGTTCGCAACGCGACTGGATGGACAAGTTCCCCGATCGCCACCCCTATCGCTGCCTGCCGCTGACCATGGCCAACTCCACGGGCTGGGAAATTCTCTGCCCGATGGACATCAAGATCATCTGGGACGGCGGCGAGCATGACTATTCGCTGAAGCTCTTCACCAAGGGCGATCCGGCGGCCATCCCCTCCTTTGCCGACAGCCATTTCCGGCGCGGCATCGTCACCTTCCATACCGGCCACCTTTTCCGCACGCCGCCCGGCTGGGGCCTCTGGACGTCCGGCCCACCGAACTTCTTCAAAGATGGCATCGCGCCGCTCACCGGCCTTGTTGAGACAGACTGGCTGCCCTTTCCCTTCACCATGAACTGGCAGATGACGCGGCCCGGTGAGGTCGTCTTCAATAAGGGGGAGCCCTTCTGCTTCATCATGCCCTTCGAACATGGCAAGATCGAGGACATCCAGCCGGAACGCAAACTGCTCGCGACCAATCCGGAACTGCAGAAAGACTACCGCGCCTGGCATGAAAGCCGCGGCACCTTCAATCAGAAGCTCGCGGCGATGGATTCAGACACCGTGAAGGCCGGCTGGCAGCGCCACTATATGCGCGGCGAGAAGGTCACCGGCACCAAAGCCGACGCCCACCAAACCAAACGGAGGCTGAAGCCGCCGAAGGATGTTTAGGATTGTGAGCCGTCATCCCGGAAGCGCCAAAGGCGCTATCCGGGACCCACAGCGCCGCAGCACCCCGCTAAAGAACCGCGTCACTCTCGACGCGCCGCCAGGCTCGTCTGAGAGTCCATCTCCCGCCGCCATAGATCAAAAACTCTCATGCGGCCCTCGTTCCACCCCGGCTTGACCGGGGTGCCCATCTCCAGACTTGTCGCAGCAGGATACGCCAAGTGATGGATGCCACGGTCAAGCCGTGGCAAGGCGCAGAACGGGACGTCTGAACACCGATTACACATCCCGCCTGAAAATCCCCCTTGCACCCTGATCCTATTTGCGCTTAAAGCCCGTCTCTCGCTGATCGGTACTTACTGGTCAGCTACCCTATCGGATGCGGGCGTAGCTCAGGGGTAGAGCACAACCTTGCCAAGGTTGGGGTCGTGAGTTCGAATCTCATCGCCCGCTCCAATATTTCTCGACACTGAATAGAGCCGCCATGCCCCCCCCCTCGGGCATCGCCTTTTCGCGCGTGGTCCAGCCTTAGCAGCGCTAATCGTCGCCATCAGTTGACCCTCAAACTGCCGGCGCTAAGCCCGTCGCCGAAGCGGGCGGCGCGAGACTGCCCCTCATCAGTACAGTTTCTCCCAGAGGGTCTCTTCGCATGAGCCATATATCCTTGCGCCACGCTTTTCTTGCGTCCGCCAGCCTCACTTTCGTTGTCCTTCCCGCTGCCGCCCAGTCCGGTAGCGAAACCGAAGACACAGTCCGCACACTCGGCACTATTGCCGTCACCGCGACCCGGCGCGAGGAATCCACGCTCGACATTCCGGCCAGCGTGACTGTGCTGGCAGGCGATATCGCAGAAGAGGCCTCCACGCTCGATGGCGCAGAAGGCATTACACAGTACCTGACGGGCGTCGAAGCGGCCGTCGCGAATGGCTCCCAGATTGCCTTCCAGATCCGCGGCATCGGCGCGGTGGACCATCAGGCGCTGACGCCCACGGCGGCGGCGGTCTATTCCGACGGTGTCTTCCTGTCGACCAACGTCCAGACATCCCTCTTTCTTTATGATCTAGAGCGCGCCGAAGTGCTGAAAGGCCCACAGGGCACGCTCTATGGTCGTAATGCTTCGTCCGGGGCGCTCAACTTCATCAGCGCACGGCCGAGACAGGATCAGGACGGCTATCTCCGCGCCTCATATGGCAATTTCAACCGGGTCGATCTTGCAGGCGCAGGCGGGAGCGCGCTGACCGACCAGCTCTCGTATCGCATTGCTGGCCGCTACCTCTCGCGGGACCCGGCGCTCGATAACGTCCAGACCGACCCCACCATCCAGCGCGGGCCTGAAGACGCTGGCGGCGTACGCGATGAGTTCGGCCTGCGCGCCCAGCTTCTCTATGAGGGGACGGGCGACACATCGCTCCTGCTGCGCGCCCATTATGAAGAAGACAATGGCATCAACACGACGCCGCGCAATGACAGCCTCAATGTCGGCGATCATGAAATATCATCCGAGGGTCTCGGCCTTCAGGACACCGACAATGAATTCTATGGCCTCTCGCTTGAAGGGCAGACCACGCTCGGCCCGTGGCAGCTCTATTCGCTCAGCGCCGTCGAAGGCTATGGACAGGATTACGGCTTCGATTTCGATGGCACGCCCGCCCCGTTCGGCGACCCGACGCTGAATGCCAATCTCAGCTATGACCGTTCTTTCCTGCAGCTAAGCCAGGAAGTGCGAGCGGCCCGCGAGTTTGACCGCGTCCGCCTCCTTGTCGGCGCTCATCTCGCCTATGAAGATTTCGCGCAGGACTATCTCATCTGGTGCGGCCAGCTTGACCCGCAGACGCTGGCAGGCACCTGCCCCTATGTCGGCACAGCCGGGCGCGTCGGGCCGGACCCGGTCTCACCGCTGACGGCCGTCTCCCTGCTCACCCATATCGGGCAAGAGCGGACCACCGCCGCCCTCTTCAACTATAATGACTTCGACCTCTCAGACCGCCTCACCCTGACGCTCGGTGCGCGCTATACCTTTGAGGACATTGAAGGGAATGGCTACGGCCAGCACATCTTCACCGACGGCACACGCGGGCTTAACAATCGCAATGGTGTCGGAGCCGCGCTTGGCCAGAACGAGATCGAGGAAAGCAAGCTTACTGGCAATGCCGCGCTTCGCTATGCCGTCTCTGCGGACACGTCGGTCTATGCCTCCGTCGCCAATGGCTACAAGAGCGGTGGCTTCAATGGCGAAGTCCAGAACAACGCGACCAGCTGGCAGGATGAAGGTCTGTTCGGTGCCGAAACCGTCACCTCCTATGAGGCGGGCTTCAAGACGGCGCGCGGCAATCTCGCCTTCAACGCGGCCGCCTTCTTTCAGGACTATGATGCCCCGCAGGCGCGTATCTTCGTCGCGTTCGACCTGCCAGACGGCAGCCAGATCACGTCGAACTCGCTGTCGAACCTTGATGAAGCGGTGTCCTACGGCATCGAAGCCGACACGAAATGGTCGCCCCTCAACGGGCTCGACCTCAGCGCCAGCGTCACCTGGCTGGAGACAGAGATCCAGCAGGAGAGCGACGGCGCTGGAAACGCCGCCCTCTTTGATGGCAACCCGCTTCCCTTTGCGCCGGAATTTTCCGCAACGCTCGGCATCCGTCAGGAATGGAGCGTTGGCGAGAACCGCCGCGCGGCCATCCAGGCGAACGCCAAGGCCAAGAGCGAGTACTTCCTCGACGCGGAAGGTCTCGATGCGCGCAGTCAGGATGGCTACGCCACGGTCGATGCCAGCGCGACGCTCTATCTCGATACGCGAGGCCTTGAACTCAGCCTCTGGGGCCGCAACCTCTCCGATGAGGATGTTGCGATCTCGGGCTATGGTTTTATCGGCTACAACACGTTCCGCTCTGCTCCGCGCCAGTATGGCATCGCCGCAAAGCTGAGTTTCTAGCGTCCGGCTTTGCCGACTCTCCCCAACGGTAGGGGTGGAAGCGTTTCCGCCCCTGCGCCAT
Organism: Henriciella marina DSM 19595; assembly: GCF_000376805.1. Classification (NCBI taxonomy): domain Bacteria; kingdom Pseudomonadati; phylum Pseudomonadota; class Alphaproteobacteria; order Hyphomonadales; family Hyphomonadaceae; genus Henriciella; species Henriciella marina. The sequence continues at coordinate 2,369,078 of NZ_AQXT01000002.1, forward strand.
CCTCCCTCCCGAACGCTCGCACAAGAAGATGAGCGGCGGGAGGAGAAATGCCACACGCCAAGAAAGTGCTGGTCGCAGGCGCCACGGGCGTGGTCGGCCTTGCCGCGATGAAACATTTCGCATCCGAAAGCATCGAAACTGTCGCGATCAGCCGCCGCACCCCAGCTGATACCTATGGCGCCGCGCATGTCAGCCTCGACCTCATGGACGCAGCAGCCTGCGCCGCGTTCGCGCGCGAGCACAGCGACGTCACTCATGTCGTCTATGCCGCCCTCTTCGAAAAGCCGGGCCTTATCGCAGGCTGGCGCGAAGCCGACCAGATCGACACCAATGACAGGATGCTCCGCAATCTGATGGAGCCGCTGCTGGAGCGCGCAGACCGCCTTAAGCACGTGTCGATCCTGCAGGGCACAAAGGCCTATGGCGCCCACATCCGTCCCATCGAACTCCCGGCCCGCGAGGGTCGCTCCGAAGTCGAGCATGAGAATTTCTACTGGCGCCAAGAGGCTTTCCTTCGCGAGGTTGCCGCCGGCGCGGACTGGTCATGGAGCATCTTCCGCCCACAGATCATCTTCGGTGAGGCGGTCGGCGCTGCCATGAACCTTGTCCCCGCCATCGGGGCCTATGGCGCCCTGCTGAAAGCGCAGGGTGAGAAGCTGCACTTTCCCGGCGGGGCGCACACGCTTCTTGAGGCTGCCGACGCGGACCTCGTCGCCCGCGCCATCGCCTGGGCGGGTGAGAGCGACGCGGCGAAGGACCAGATCTTCAATGTCACCAATGGCGACGTCTTCACCTGGCGCGGCGTCTGGCCCGCAATCGCCGCCGCCCTCGGCATGGAAACCGGCGAAGAGCGCCCTTTACTGACAGGTCCGTGGCTGGAAAGTCAGTCGGACGCTTGGGCAAAGCTCGCCGAAAAACACGCCCTGACCGAGCCGGATCTCGCCCGCCTCCTCGGCGAGTCGCATCACTATGTCGATTTCACCATGGCCGCTGGGATCGAAGGCCCGATCCCGCCTGCTCTCGTCTCGACAGTAAAGCTCCGTCAGGCAGGCTTTGCAGAGGCGATGGACACCGAAGCCATGTTCGCCAAATGGTTCTCCCTCTTTCAGGAGAAGGGCTATCTGCCGAAACCGTGACCTGCGCCTAGCGGACGCGGGTCCAGGTCGATGTGCGGCAGAGCGGACGGATGACACAGCCCTGCAGCTCCAGCGTATCAGCAGATATCAGCATCATGGTTCCCGAATAGGTCTTGCCGTCCGCCGGATTATAGAGCTTGCCACCGGTCCATTTGTCCGGACCGCCCGAAAACCCCGACAGCATGGTCAGGCCCCTCAGCGGTCGGCTGCGCAGGTCTTCATCCTTATTCTCGACATCCTTTGCCGACGGCGACGCCTTGATGGCGTTCGATGTCATCAGCGTTCCGCACATCGCTGCGCCGCAGGGCGCGATCTCGACTTGCGCGCCATTCGTCCCAGTATCCCACAGACCGGTGACATCCTGCGCGATGGCAGGCGCGGCAGTGAAGGCAAAAGCCATGCAAACAAGTATCGACTTCATGTTAGAGACCCCTCTGCCCCCCCAGGGGCCTCTCAGGCACAAGCAATTAGGCGAACTTCGCTAGAAAATGACTAACACGCGACGTCATCGGCCCCGGGCACCGCTTGCGGGAGTATCGCGTGGACTCTAATCGCACCAAGGTGCTGACCCGAACCCCTCTGACCTGGCGCGACCCGGTGGCGGCCTTTGCGCCGCTTCTCGACACGCCCTTTGCCCTGCTGCTGAATGGTGGCGGCGGGCGGTGGAGCTATATCTGCGCCAACCCGGTACGCACACTGCTTGTCCCGGCAACCCGCGACGCAAGCGATCTTGAAACCGCAAGGCAGGCCCTTCGCGCCGTCCCGTTTGCGCGACCAGACAATGCCCCGCCCTTCTGCGGCGGCTGGGCCGGTCTTCTATCCTATGAATATGGACGGGCCCTCCTGCCGAAGCTTGGAAACGGCGCGCCGCGCGGGCCGTGGCCGGATATCGCCCTCGGTCTTTATCACGAACTCATTGCGTTTGATCATGAGACCCAGACAGTTGAGCACCTCTACTGGGACTGGCCGGATGCCCCGAACCCAAAACTGGTCGACCTTCTGTCCGAGACCCCTATCGCCCAGCGATCGCCGGGCCCACTCGCCCCGTCTCCTGCTGCGCGCCTCAGCCGCGAGGACTACAAGTCCCGTCTCGCCCGCACTGTCGATTACGTCCACGCAGGCGACTGTTTCCAAGCCAATATCTCGCAGCGTTTCGATATTGAACTCAACGCTGGCGCTTATCCTTACGATCTCGCCACCCGGCTTGCCGCCTCCAGCCGCGCGCCCTTCTCTGCCTATTTCCGCCTGCCCGGTCTTGCGCTGGTGTCGAATTCGCCAGAGCGCTTCCTTCAGATCGCCCCTCAATCGGATGGCTCCCTGAAAGCGGTGACCCAGCCGATAAAGGGCACCCGCCCGCGCGGCAGCACGCCCGAGGAGGACAAGGCGCTGGCAGATGCGCTCCTCTCCTCGCCCAAAGATCTCGCTGAGAACCTCATGATCGTCGATCTCATGCGTAACGACCTGTCACGCGTCTCGACCCCCGGCAGCGTGAACGTCCCCCGGCTTCAGGCGCTGGAGACCTATGCCAATGTCCACCACCTCGTCTCGACCATAGAAGCGACCCTCGCGCCCGGCCGCGACGCGTTCGACGTCATCGAAGCCGCTTTTCCCGGCGGGTCGGTGACAGGCGCGCCAAAGATCCGCGCCATGCAGATCATCGAAGAGCTGGAAGACGAGGCGCGCGGGCCCTATTGCGGCTCGCTCGTCTGGATGACACCGGACGGCGCGATGGATTCGTCTATCCTGATCCGCACCGCCGCCTTCGAAGAGACCGCCTCCGGCACCTGGAAAGGTCATTTCCGGTCCGGCGGCGGCATTGTTGCGGACTCAGTGCCGCATGAGGAGTATGTTGAAACCCTCGACAAGGCGCGCGCCATACGCGCCGCGCTTGAGCAGGAGTAGACGCCCCAATGGACATTGCCTTTTCCGGTGAAAAACGACTCGACAGTCCGGCCGTCTCCGTTCGCGACCGCTCCTTCCTTTTGGGCGATGGCTGTTTTGAGACCCTGCGTGTCACGGATGGCAAAGTTGAAGGCGTGGACGAACATCTGGCTCTCCTCCACCGCTCTGCGGAGGTGCTCTCGATCACAGGCCTTCCGGTAGACACCGTCCTGAAGACAGCCATTGCCGAACTGGTGACCAAGGCTGGCGTCGACGCGTCCCTCCGGATCACGCTTAGCCGGGGGGCAGGCGGGCGCGGCGCGGATGCGGGCGACAGCCCACCGGTTACGGTCCTCAGCCTCTTTCCCGGGGCCGGGCCGCACCCTCTTGCGCCCCTCAATACGATCACATCCAGCATTCTGCGTAACGACACGTCCCCCATCACCCAGATCAAGCCGACCAATTATGCCGACAACCTCGCGGCGCGCCGTGAAGCTGTCGAAGCGGGGGCAGATGAGGCTCTGCTGCTCAACACAAAGGGCCGCCCGGCCTGTTTCGCGATGGCAAATCTCTTTCTCGTCCTCTCGGATGGGACATGGGTCACACCGCCGCCATCTGAGGGCATCCGCCCAGGCTATATGCGCGCAAAAACGCTGGACAGCCTCACATCGCGCCAGCACCCGATTGCTATACGTCCGGTTGAGATCGAAGAGTTGACAGAGCCAGGTGGCCGGCTTTTTGCTTCAAACAGTCTGTGGGGGCTGCGCCCGGTGGCCCGGCTCGATTCCCACACCTATCAAGTCAGCATGGCCCCATTTGAGGCTTGAATGCGTTTCGTTTGAGGAAAAAGACCCGCGCAGAGGATCATCAGACAGTGTCAGACCAGCCTGTCATCTACGCAATTGGCGATGTCCACGGTGAGCGCATGCGGCTCTGGGAGCTTCATGAAAAGATCGTCGCGCACCACCTGAAATTCTTCCGCAGCGCCCCGCTGAAACTCATTCATCTCGGCGATTATGTCGACCGTGGGCCCGATAGCGCCGGGGTGATCGAGCTTCTGATGTCGCTCGAAAAGCGGACCAACATCCAGATCGTCAATCTTCGCGGCAACCATGAGCAGATGATGAGCGAGGCGCATGGTGAGTTCGCCAACGACTTTCACCTGCATTGGCTCACCAATGGCGGCGACGCGACCGTCGAGAGCTATATCACGCGCGGTCAGGACAAGCCGCCCGAAACCCATCTCGAATGGATAAAGAGCCTGCCAACGATGCATCTGGAGCATGATCGCAAGCTTGCTTTCGTGCATGCTGGCGTCGATCCGCGCACCTTCCCCTATTGCGGCGAAGACATTCATATGTGGACGCGCTCCAGGCGCTTCTTCGATACGCGCCATTGGGAAAACGGCCCCCTCGCGGAATGGACTGTCGTCCATGGCCATACCCCGACAGATAATTTCAAGCCGGAGCTTGATGGCCAGCCCACCCAACGGTTCAATCTCGATACTGGCGCGGTTTATGGCGGACGCCTGACTGCCGGGGTCTTCGCGCCGGGCGTGGAAACGGTCGATTTCCTCTTCAGCTGAACACAGACGATCGCAAGTCAGCTCTTGCCGGGGCAGAACAAATCAGGAAAACAGACAAGAGCCTGTTAACCCGAACGGTGGTCTTTCGCCTCTTATGTCAGACACTTTGCGCATCCTCGGCATCGACCCCGGCCTTCGCCAGACCGGCTGGGGCGTCATCGAACAGACCGGCTCGCGGCTCAGCCATATTGCCCACGGCGTCATCCGGATCGATCCCGGCCTCACCCTCGCCGCAAGGCTTGGCGGTATCTTTGAGGCGATCGGTCTCCTGACGGCTGAGTATGCCCCGCAAATTGGCGGGGTCGAGGAAACCCTGGTCAATTCCAACCCGCGCTCGGCCCTGAAACTCGGACAGGCGCGCGGCGTTGCCATGGCCGCCCTGCACAGTGCAGGTCTAGACGTCTTCGAATTCTCGCCCCGCACCATCAAGCTCGCTGTGGTTGGAACAGGCGCGGCCGACAAGGCGCAGGTCGGCTTCATGGTTGCGAGGCTGTTGCCCAAGGCGGGCAAGCTTCCATCTGACGCGGCCGATGCGCTCGCTTGCGCGATCTGCACCGCCCACCATGCGCGCGTGCCGGTCCATCTGCGGGCGAGGGGTGCAGCATGATTATCGGGCGCCTCAGAGGAGAGATCGCAACGGTCGGCACTGACAGCGTGATGATCGACGTGAACGGGGTCGGCTATGTCGCCTTGGCCGGCAGCCGTCTTCTCTCAAAGCTCTCGCCAGGCAAAAAAGCTGAGTTGCATATCGAGACCCGTGTTACAGAGAGCTCGATCACGCTGTTTGCGTTTGAAAGCGACGAAGCGCGCGCCTGGTTTGTGCGCCTGCAGGATGTCCCCGGCGTCGCTGGCAAATCTGCCATGGCGATCATGGATGCCGTCGGACCTGCCGAACTAATGGACGCGCTTGCCATGGGCGACGCCGCCACAGTCTCGCGTGCAAAGGGCGTCGGCAAGAAGCTGGCTGAACGCATCATTGGCGAGCTGTCGGGAAAGCCGCCGCCAATGGGCCGGTTCGGCATGTTCGCGCCCGCTGCATCTGGAAAACCAACCCAGGAAACAGATGTCGAAGCCGTCGGCAGCCGCAGCGAGGCTGTTTCAGCACTCGTCAATCTCGGCTACGCGCAGGCAGATGCGTCTCGCGCCATTCTGGCTGCATCCAGAAACGATCCTCAGGCTGATACATCCGACCTCATCCGGGCCGGCCTGAAAGAGCTCGCGCCATCATGAGCCGGGATGGCAGCATCACCGATCCTGAACGTCAGTCTGGGGAAGCGCTCGACCGAGCCCTCCGGCCGCAGACTTTCGAAGACTATATCGGCCAGGATGCGATCAAGTCGAACCTCAAAGTCTACGTCGACGCCGCAAAAGCCCGCGGCGAAGCGCTCGACCATGTCCTCCTCTTCGGACCGCCCGGCCTCGGCAAGACAACGCTCGCGCAAATAATTTCCAAAGAGCTGGGTGTGGGTTTCAGATCCACGTCGGGACCGGTGATTGCCAAAGCGGGCGATCTCGCCGCGATCCTGACCAATCTCGAACCCAATGATGTTCTTTTCATTGACGAAATTCACCGCCTGCCGCCCCTGGTAGAGGAAATTCTCTATCCTGCGATGGAGGACTACGCCCTCGACATCGTGATCGGGGAAGGTCCATCCGCCCGCTCTGTGAGACTGGATCTTGCGCCCTTTACGCTTGTTGGCGCCACAACGCGCGCAGGCCTTCTCGCCAATCCGCTCCGCGACCGGTTCGGCATTCCGATGCGGCTTGATTTCTATAGCCCGGATCATCTTGCCCGCATCCTGATGGCGGCGGGCCGCAAGCTGTCGACGACCCTCTCAGAAGACGGCGCCCTCGAGATTGCCACGCGTGCCCGTGGGACGCCGCGCATCGCCATCCGGCTACTGCGCCGGGTCCGTGATTTTGCAGAAGCTGAGGGCGCTGCAATCGACAAGGCGGCCGCGGCCCGCGCGCTGTCGCGTCTCGAAATTGATACCGACGGCCTTGATGCACTGGATAGACGCTATCTTGATGCTCTGGTGCGTACCTATGCGGGCGGCCCCGTCGGCGCAGACACGCTGGCCGCCGCGCTTTCCGAAGCGCGCGACGCTGTCGAGGACATGATCGAGCCTTTCCTGATGCAGAAGGGCTATGTTGCTCGCACCCCGCGCGGCCGCGTTGCTGCCCCGCTCGCCTATGAGCGGCTCGGACTTGCCGTCCCGGACCGCGGCCAGCAGACCGGTCTCTTCAACGGGGACTAATCTGGATGCCGCTTCTCCCCAGCGCGCGTTCAGGCCGGCATCAGCCACATAAGCTGCATTGAATGCAGCTTCAGCAGAGCTTCGTGTGATCGTTTTGCCGCCTTCTTCGCCACCGTAGCGGCCAGCCATCTGGCGATCCCACCAAGCAACAGGCTGGCCAGCATGGCCGGGATGAACATCCACCAGCCGATCAGGAAACTTCCCATCACTGCCATCATGACAAAAACAACCGACAGGGCGTCGGCCAGCCGGATCCAGACCGGGCTATGGCGGTTGAATGAGGCAAGCAGGTGAGGCTGGCGATGGAGGGTTTCGGCATCAATGGCCCAGGTCGGACCACCGCGCTGTGACAGCTTCGCGATCCGGGTGGGCTCTCCACCCCTATGAGGGTTAGGCGCTATCGATAGAAACATCGTCTTCTGACCACTTTCTGTGCCGGCCAAAGACGATCTGCAATTTTAGTACCGCATCGGCCCGGAGCGAGAGCGCGCGAGTCCTTCTCAGGCCGGCCGCGCCTTGATCGACAGCGCGTGAAGCCCGCAATCGAATTCCTCTTTCAGCGCTGAATTGACCGCCCGCTGCATTTCCACACGGGTTTTCCCGGCAAATGCAGTCGATTCGATTTCGACGTTATAATGGGTCTCCCCACCGGGCTGTGCGCCCGCATGTCCGGCATGGCGGGCACTATCATCGGTCACATTCAGCAAAGTTGGCGAAAAAAGCTGCGTCAATCTTGCACGAATCCGCTCTGATCTGTTTGTCAATTCTGGCCTCGTTAAACTCTTCGCTATATGTTGCGCCGCTCATGTCAGATCCATTCTCATACCGCGTCAAGTTCACCGACATCAGGGTGAAGCCTCCCAAAGAGGAAAAGGAACGCCAGAAAGCCGTCGAGACCCGCGAGTGTCATCGCGAGGACTGCGACCTGGCCGGCGACCATCCAGCCCCCAAGCCGAGAGGCATGGAGGGCGTCTACTGGTTCTGCCAGAAGCACGCTGGCGAATATAACCGCAATTACGACTTCTTCGCCGGCATGTCCGACGCAGAGATGGCCGCATTCAATGAAATGGCCAAGCACGGCTTCAACAAGACCTGGAAGTTCGGCACCGGTCCGATGGGCAAGGGCAAGGCCGCAGCCGCCCATGATCCGCGCCGCTGGCGGGGCAAGGAGTTCTTTGAACAGAACACCGAGGCCCGCAAGGAGCGCCGCAAGGAACAGCAATCTGCCGGTGTCACCGCGCAGGCCCTTGCCGAGCTTGATCTGGAAGCTGGCGCCTCCGCGACCGAGATCCGCGTGCGCTACAGCGAATACATCCGCAAGTTCCACCCGGACTCCAATGGCGGCGATCGCTCGACAGAGCATATGCTCGCCCGCGTCCTTCGCGCCGGCAAGACGCTCAAAGCCGCCGGGATGATGAAGAACTAGCCAACAGGGCAACAGATAGCCTGCGCCTGAAAGGCGAACCTGATGTCATTCAATGTTTCGGTTATCACGCTCTTTCCGGACGCGTTTCCCGGTCTGCTGGATGTCTCTATACTCGGGCGCGCGCGCGAGAAGGGTATCTGGTCGCTCGAAACGGCTGACCTTCGCGGCTTTGGTCTGGGCAAGCACAGACAGGTTGATGACAAGCCGGCCGGCGGGGGCGCGGGCCTCGTCATCCGGCCCGATGTCGCCGCCGCTGCCATCGACAGCATCGAACGGGGCGGACGCGAGCTCATCTATCTCAGCCCACGCGGCGAACCCTTCAGCCAGGCCCTGGCGCAGGAGTTTGCAGCCGGTCCCGGCCTCATCTGCTTCTGCGGCCGCTTTGAAGGGCTCGATGAAAGGGTCATCTCCGGGCGCGGCATGAGAGAGGTGTCTCTCGGTGACTTTGTCCTCGCAGGAGGAGAGGCCGCAGCCCAGGCTATTATAGAAGCCACAGTGCGCCTGCTGCCGGGTGTTGCCGGAAACGAAACCTCTATCGAGGATGAGAGTTTCTCTGCAGGATTACTGGAATATCCACAGTATACGCTGCCCCGGATCTGGGAAAACCAGACGACCCCGGACGTGCTGTTATCGGGCGATCATGAAAAGGTCGACCAATGGCGGCTCAACCGCAGTAAACTGTTGACAGAGGAGCGCCGTCCCGATTTATGGGCCGCTTACCTCAACGGGCAAAGAATACGAGCGTCGGAGACGGACGATGAACATGATTGAGCAGCTCGAAGCTGAAGAAGTGGCCCGCGTCACTTCAGGCAAAGAGATCCCGAGTTTTTCCCCCGGTGACACCGTATCCGTGAATGTGCGCATTCGCGAAGGTGACCGTGAGCGGGTCCAGCGTTTTGAAGGCGTCTGCATCGCACGCGCCGGCAAAGGCGTGAATGAGAACTTCACGGTCCGCAAGATTTCCTTCGGTGAAGGTGTCGAGCGCGTTTTCCCGGTCGTCTCGCCGATGATCGAGAGCATTGAAGTCAAGCGCAAGGGCCGCGTTCGCCGCGCCAAGCTTTACTATCTGCGCAATCTGCGCGGCAAGTCGGCCCGTATCGCCGAGCGTACGTCCGGCCACGGCATGGAGACGACGGAAGTCACCGTGTCCAAGACCGAGCGCAAGCGTCAGCGCGTTGAGCAGAAAGCTGCCCGCCGTGAACAGGCCGCCAAGGATCGCGCCGCCCAGGACGAAGCCAAGCGTAAAGCGGCTGAAGCCGAAGCCGCAGCGGCCGAAAACGAGGCAGCTGCCGACGAAGGCGCAAGCGAAGAATAGAAATTCGACGAAAACATGTCGTTTTAGGACCCCGCAACGAAAGTTGCGGGGTTTTTGTGTTCTGGGGGCAACACTTTCGGGGATGAGCCCCGTCCTGTCACGGCACGAGGCTTGCAAAGTAGGTGGTTGAGCAGCCTCGATTGCGGTCATTTCCCCCTATGGGACAGGCATTTTCAAGGACTTGCTCGCGTGCGAAGGGAATCTAGTTGGTTTCAAGATTACCGTTTCGTATACGAAATGAGCAGCACTGTTCTTAACAGTGTATTAACAATGTTCCCGAGGGCGTTCGGGCAACTTTATTTAAGTCCTTTAGTTGGCCGGTGGGGTCAGAATTGGGGAAGGTGGAATGAAACTTAGCAAGAAACTTATGGTGGGTGTCGTTGCCTTGGCTGCACTCCCCCTAACTGCCCACGCCGATGGTGAAATGGGTACCTGGGATAACGAAGCGGTTGGAGAGCAGTACTCTTCAAGTGGTTCAGCAACCGATGAGCGTGTCCTTACCGATGCGCAGGTTCGTGAGATTATCCAGCGCAGTGGCACGTCCGGAGGCGCCGATGTGCGCTATCTCGGCGGCGAGCAGCAAGCGATCGACAGCGTCCTTTGCTGTGAGAACGTTGAAGAGCGCGTCACCGAGCAGACCGAGATCGAGGAAACGACGACATATTTTGATGCCGTCACCCGCCGCGAGATCGTTCAGCCAATCGAACGTGTCCTGATCCAGCCGATTGAACGCCGTGTCGTTCGTCCGCGGGTTGAGGAATTCACCGAAGACACCGTCTACGAAGAAGAATACCTTCCGGTCCGTGTTGAGCAGGACGACGTTCCTGCCGTTCAGGAGAACGTCACAACAGACGTCACTGAAGAGTATGTCGAAGAAGCAACTGAGACCTATTACGACGTCGTGACACGCCGTGAGATCACTCAGCCGATCGAACGCACCACGATTGTTCCAGTTCAGCGCCGCATCACGCGTCCACGGACTGAAACAGTCACCGCCGACACGCGTTACGAAACGGTCCGCGCACCAGTTCGCGTCGAACAGGACCAGGTTCCGCAAGTCGTCGAGAATGTTGTCGAGGATTTCGTCGACACGACCCGTGAAGAAGTCACCGAGACCTATGTCGACGCTGTGACCCGCCGCGATGTGTATCAGCCGGTCGTTCGCACCATGGTTCAACCAGTTGAGCGCCGCATCCTTCGCGGTACGACTGAAACCGTGACCGCCGCAACGCGCTACGAAGAAGAGCGTCTGCCGGTCCGCGTCGAAACCGAAGAGGCCCCGCAGATCGTCGAACAGGTTGTTCCGCAGGTCACTGAGCGTACGGTTCTCGAAGTTGAAGACGTCTATGTCGATCAGGTTACCCGCAACGTGGTTACCCCGGTCGTTGTCACCACGATCCAGCCGGTTGAGCGCCGCGTTCTTCGCCCGCAGACTGAAACGATCGTCCGCGACACCATCTATCAGGAAGAGTATCTTCCGAGCCGTGTTGAAGCTGAGCCCATCCCAGAGACCCAGGTGAATTACATCCCACAGGTCACTGAGGAATATCGCGAAGAGTACACAGAGTCCTACTTCGAAGCGGTCACCCAGCGTAACGTGGTCCAGCCGGTCGAGCGTCGCATCATCCAGCCGGTAGAATATCGCCGCGTCCGTTCGCAGGTTGAGCAAGTTGTCGCTCCGACCCGCTACGAGACCCAGCGTGCTTCCCTGGTGGTCCTGAACGTTGGCCCAGGTTGCCCTTGCTAGGACAAGCCTGACACCAAAGACACCGATAGGGGCCGGCTCGATGAGCCGGCCCTTTTCTTTTCGTCGCGGCACTTGGCTCTGGCGGCTCCGGCCGTCTTGTCAGAAAGGGCTTCGCGTGGTCTTTTCGCGCTGCAGCAGGAGGCCTCAAATCCATGTCCGGCAAGACGCTTTACGACAAGATCTGGGACGCCCATCTCGTTCACACCGATGCGGCGAGCGGCGATTCCCTCATCTATATCGACCTTCATCTCATCCATGAGGTCACCACACCTCAAGCTTTCTCCGGCCTGAAGGCCAATGGACGCCGTGTGCGCCGTCCTGAACTGACCCTCGCTGTGGCAGATCACAACACGCCGACCGAGAACCAGTCCGCAGGCCTTGAGGGCGTCACGGACGAGGCTGCCCGCAACCAGCTCTCTGCCCTCAGCCGGAATGTTGCCGAACACGGCATCGAATTCTTTCCAATGGGCGATCTACGCAACGGGATCGTCCATGTGGTCGGACCCGAACAGGGGCGCACCCAGCCCGGCATGACAATTGTCTGCGGCGACAGCCACACCTCGACGCATGGCGCGTTTGGCGCCCTCGCCCATGGCATTGGCACATCTGAGGTCGAACACGTCCTCGCGACACAAACCCTGCGCACCCAGAAATCGCGCAACATGGCCATAGAAGTCAGCGGCAAGCTTCGCGAGGGCGTCACCGCCAAGGATCTTGCCCTCCATCTGATCGCCGTCATCGGCACGGCCGGCGGCACAGGCCACGTCATGGAATATCGCGGCGAGGCGATCCGCGCCTTGTCCATGGAGGGGCGGATGACGCTCTGTAATCTCTCCATCGAAGGCGGCGCGCGCGCAGGTCTGATCGCGCCCGACGAAACAACTTTCGCCTATATGAAGGGCCGGCCCGCCGCACCAGAGGCTGGGGCCTGGGAAGCCGCTGAAGCCTATTGGCGCACGCTCTACTCTGACGCGGATGCCAATTGGGACCGGGTCGTGGAAATCCGCGCCGAGGACGTAGAGCCAACCGTAACCTGGGGCACCAGTCCTGAACAGGCCATCCCGCTCTCAGGGAATGTGCCGGACCCCGCCACTATTACAGATCCAGCCCGAAAAGCCTCCATTGAGCGTGCACTCCACTATATGGACCTTGCCCCCGGCGCGCCAATTTCCGGCACACCGGTGCAGCGCGTGTTTATCGGCTCGTGCACGAACTCCCGCATCGAAGATCTGCGCGCCGCCGCTGAGATCGCGTCTGGCGCTCAAGTCGCCGACACTGTCCGCGCCATGGTGGTTCCAGGGTCTGGACTTGTCCGGGCGCAGGCCGAAGCCGAAGGCCTCGACAAGGTCTTCACCGACGCCGGGTTTGAGTGGAGAGAGCCCGGTTGCTCCATGTGCCTCGGCATGAACCCGGACATCCTTGCCCCGGGCGAGCGCTGCGCATCCACCTCGAACCGTAACTTCGAAGGCCGCCAGGGCCGTGGTGGCCGCACCCATCTGATGAGCCCGACCCTCGCCGCCCGCGCCGCGATCACTGGCGTGATAGGATAGCGGACCAGGACAAGGCGGACTCGCTTCTGCTTGCCCTCTCCCTAAAGCCTGCTTACTCCAATGGTTAATAGAGTACTTCAGAAAACTCATTAGGGGGGACACCCATGAAACGCCTGGCAATCAGCCTTACCATTGCAGCCCTGTCCGCAAGTGCCGCCTTTGCCGACTCGATGACACTGAAATTCGATAGTGACACCGGCAACGATCAGGAAGTCATGCTTTATGATGACGGCACCCTGAAATCGGCCGCTGGCGAAGGGACGTACACGTACGACGAAGCCACCGCCGAAATGTGCGTCGCCAGCGAAACCTATAATGGATGCATCACCTTCGCGTCCCCCGGCACCGAGGTCGGCGACACCTCCGCCTATACCGGCGCAAATGGCGCCAGCGGCACCGCAACCATCATCGCCGTCGGGGAGTAAAAGCGGTTTGACTGGTAACGGCCTCTTATCTGCGCTCGATCACATTGTGTTGGTCTGCCCAGATATAGAGGCCGCAACTGCGGCTTACGAAACGCTTCTAGGACGCGCGCCAGACTGGCGCGCATCCTCTGGCGGCGCAGCCAGCGTGCTCTTTCGGGTCGATAATACAGCGCTGGAGCTCATGGCGCCCGATGGCAATGAGGGCGCGGCACCTAGATTGCGAGAGTTGTCGGCCAGCGGCGCGGTGCTTACCAGCCTCGCCTATCGCACAGATGACATTGCCTCGACGCACCGGCTGTTGACCCGGCGCGGCCTGTCGCCTGATGCCATCCAGCCGGGCAACAGCACCGATCTGAACAGGCGCGGGACCCGCTACTGGCAACGCTTCCGCTGCAGCGATGAGGCGATGTCCGGCATCAAGACATTTATCATCCAGCCAGCCGACAAGCCAAAGCCCATTGCTGCCGATGCCTCCTGCGTCCACTCTCTGGATCACATTGTTATCAACACTCCCAGCCCTGAGCGCGCCGCCGCCACCTATGGCGCCCGTCTTGGCCTGGACCTCCGCCTGGACCGGACAGCTGAACAATGGAAGACGCGCTTTCTCTTCTTCCGGCTTGGGGGTCTGACACTGGAAATCATCAATCGTCTGGATGAGGACCAAGACCCTGACGCCAGTGACCACGTCTGGGGTCTGACCTGGACAGTGGCCGACATTACGGCGGCCCATGAACGCCTGTCGGACTCCGGCCTGGAAATCTCGAAAATCCGTATGGGCCGAAAACCCGGCACAGAGGTCTTTACGGTAAAAAGCGGCACGCTTGGCGTCCCCACCCTGTTCATCGCGCATTCCCGCGACTAGAAGACCTATATGAAAGCCTTCACCACCCTCTCTTCGACCGCCGCAGCCTTGACCGATAATGGGCGGCTGATGGCCAATGTCGATACGGACATGATCATCCCGAAACAGTTCCTGAAGACCACCCAGCGCGAGGGCCTCGCCGAGGGTCTGTTCTTTGAACTCAAGACAAAGGCCGATGGCAGCCCGGATCCAGATTTCGTTCTGAACAAGCCGCAGCATCGCCATGCCGGCATCCTGATCGCCGGGGACAATTTTGGCTGCGGGTCTTCACGAGAACACGCCCCCTGGGCGCTGCTGGATCAGGGCATAACCTGCGTCATCGCCCCTTCCTTCGCCGATATCTTCCACAATAACTGCTTCAAGAATGGCATCCTTCCGATCGCCCTCGCGCCAGAAATTTGTGAGGCGCTCGCAGAGCAGGCGGGCGGGGCAAATCATCGGTTCACGATCGACCTTGAGCGCCAGACGATTACCACCCCTGAAGGCGCGGAAATCCGCTTCAACATTGAACCAGGCCGCAAGCAAAGTCTACTTCAAGGACTTGACGACATCGGTGAAACCCTGATGGCCGGTGAAACAATCGATGCCTTCGAAGCGCGACGTGCCCACGAAACACCCTGGCTGCAAGGCCGGGCGAACGGATAAGCAGGTATGGTCGTTATTGAAGGGACTGTGCGGATTGATCCTGCTCATCTTGATAGGGCCAAACCGGCCATGGAAAAGATGGTACTGGCCAGTCGGGCCGAACCGGGATGCATCGATTACGCCTATGCGTTCGACCTGATGGATAACGGCCTCATCCGGGTCAGCGAACGCTGGCAGGACAGAGACAGTCTGAAAGCCCATTTCCAGACGCCGCACATGGCGGCATGGCGCGCCGTCTGGCCGTCACTGAATATTCAGGACCGCTCATTGCGGCTCTATGAAGCTGACCCAGAAACGATCTAGATCAAAGCGTAATCCATGAAACAGACCCTGCTACTCCTCCCCGGCGACGGGATCGGCCCTGAAGTTATCGCAGAAGCTCTGCGAATCTGCCAGCTTGTGGCGCCGGACATTGCCGTCGAAGAGGCGCTTGTCGGCGGCGCATCGATTGACCGGCACGGCGTTCCTCTGACCGATGAGACCCTTGAGCGGGCCAGCAAGGCTGACGCGATTCTGCTCGGTGCGGTCGGCGGACCCAAATGGCAGGGAGTTGCGCGTCAAAACAGGCCTGAGGCCGGGCTTCTCGGGCTTCGCAAAGGGCTCGACGTCTTCGCCAATCTTCGTCCTGCCTACTGTTTCAGCTCTCTGGTCGATGCGTCCAGCCTGAAGCGCGACCGCGTCGAAGGTCTCGACATCATGATCGTTCGTGAGCTGACCTCAGGGGTTTATTTCGGGCAGCCGCGCGGCGTCGACACCGATGAGAACGGCAATCGCCGCGGCTATGATACGTCTGTCTATACGGCCCCTGAGATCGAACGCGTCGCCCGTGTCGCGCTTGAAATCGCTCGAGGGCGGGACGGACGCGTCTGCTCGGTCGACAAGGCCAATGTCATGGAGAGCGGTCAATTCTGGCGCGATGAGGTCACCACAGTCCACCAGACGCATGGAGAAGGCGTTGAGCTTTCTCATATGCTTGCCGATTCCTGCGCGATGGAGCTCGTCCGCGAACCCAAACAGTTCGATGTCATCCTCGCCGACAACCTTTTCGGCGATCTTCTCTCCGATGCGGCGGCCATGCTGACCGGCTCGATCGGCATGCTGCCCTCTGCCAGCCTCGGCACCGAAGGCACGCCGGGCCTCTTTGAACCGGTCCATGGCTCAGCGCCCGACATTGCCGGCAAGGGCATCGCCAACCCATGCGCGGCTATCCTGTCGCTGGAGATGGCGCTTCGCTGGTCACTGGCGAGGCCGGATGCGGCGGACCGCGTCATGGGCGCTGTCGCCAGGGCGCTCGAGGCGGGCGCGCGCACGAGCGATCTCGGCGGCACCCTCTCGACCACCGCAATGGCCGACGCGATCATTGATTGTCTCTAGAACAAGAGCCCGGCTAGCTGCAACCGCCTCAACTATAATCAGCGACCCGGCTCATCAGTTGGCCGCGAAACTCGAAAAAGCTCGCGCCGCGGATCTTGATCGTCTCTCCGGCCTTGCGTCCGTTTGGCAGATCCACAGCGGCCTTGCCCTCAAACTCGACCTCGGCGGCCGCCTTGCCCTGCCCGATGACAAGACTGACCAGCTTCTGGCGCCGATAGGAGAAAGCGCGACCGGAAAGCTCGGCGACCTCGCGCATCTTGTCGCGGCCCTCGAACGTCATGGTCTGCCCATGATTTGAGATATTCTCGAAGACAACGTCTTCTGTGACGCAGTCCAGCATCCCTTCGATGTCGCGCGAATTATAGCTCTTTATGTATTTGGTGATCATGTCTTCGATCACGGTGTTACCTCTCGGGCCTTAAATGATTGCAGTTCCCACCCTGAATCCGCCTCAGTCCTGCATTACATGGGGTTCAAATCAAGGCTGGCGCGGCGCTCTTTCCTTGGAAATCCTGTGAACCGTCCGGCTGGCGATCACCCCATTGGACGAATGCCCGCTTGTCGTTAAATGAGCGGGTTGCCGCGAAAGGAAATATAATGGCTATCAAAGTCGCAATTGTTGGCGCCACAGGGAATGTGGGCCGCGAACTTCTCAACATCATGGACGAGCGCGATTTCCCCGCCGCTGAAGTCTACGCCCTCGCCTCACGCCGCTCGAAGGGCCGCGAAGTCAGCTATGGCGACAAGACGCTGAAATGCCAGGTCCTCGACGACTTCGACTTCTCAAAGGTCGATGTCGTCCTGATGTCTGCCGGCGGCGCGCTGTCAAAGGAATGGTCAGAGAAGATCGGCAAGCAGGGCGCGATTGTCATCGACAACTCTTCTGCCTGGCGGATGGACCCGGACGTGCCGCTCGTCGTGCCGGAAGTGAACGGCGAAGACGTGCTCGGCTATGCCAAGAAGAACATCATCGCCAATCCGAACTGCTCGACGGCCCAGCTCGTCATGGCGCTGAAGCCGCTTCACGATGCGGCAAAGATCAAGCGTTGCGTCGTCTCGACCTATCAGTCGGTGTCCGGCTCGGGCAAGGCGGGCATGGATGAGCTCTGGAACCAGACCAAGGGCATCTTCGTCAACGACACGCCAGAACCACAGGAATATTCGCGCCAGATCGCTTTCAACGCGATCCCGATGATCGGCTCGTTCCGCGATGATGGCTACACGGACGAAGAAGCCAAGATGTGGAACGAAACCCACAAGATGATCGATCCGAACATCAAGCTCACTGTCACCTGCGTCCGGGTGCCGGTCTTTGTCGGCCACTCGGAGACCGTGAACATAGAGTTCGAGAACGCGATCACACCGGAAGAGGCCCGCGAGGCGCTTCGTAATTTCGATGGCGTCCAGGTCATCGATAATCCCGAAGAAGACCAGTACATCACGCCGATCGACTGCAAGGGCGAATGGGACACGTTCGTCTCGCGCGTCCGTGTTGACAATACGGTCGAGCATGGCCTGTCGCTCTGGGTTGTCGCTGACAATCTCCGCAAGGGCGCAGCCCTCAATACGGTCCAGATCGCCGAAGAGCTGATCAAGCGCGGCGTCCTGACAGCCTAAGCTGCCGCGCCAGGTGCGCGCTTTCCTGACCGCTTACCCAAGCCCCAGCTTTGTTCGGTCTTCCGGGATCTGACAAAGCTGGGGTTTTTCACGAGATCATTCGCTGCTGCTGGCCGTCTGGCCGCGCTCGCTCTGTCTGCTTGCGACACGAGCGTTTCCAAATAGGCTACCGCCGCGGCGACGACACATGCGCAAACGGCATCGGCCGAGCGGGTTGAGGCCCCTGTCCGCTTTCTGGTTGACCCGTCCGGCAGATCAAACCCCTCTCCGGGGCGGTCTGGCGATGTAATTCGCCCTTCAAATGTTTCAGAATATTACTTTTACGATGCGTTTCGAATGAAAAAGCGTCCAGCTGGCCAGTCACGTTTCAGTATTGAATACTCTATCACAGCGTTATGACTATTTTTGACTAACCAGTTACCTCCTGGTTGCACCTCGTCAGGTAAAACCGCCTCATGACGATTGTTTCAGGTGGAGCCTGTGCCCGGCACGCGCTCAAGGGGTGGAGACAGTTTTTCATGCAGGACGACGAGAAAAAGATCGAACAAGGCCCAGGCGGCGCATTCAACATGATACCGGGACGGCCGGCTTTGACCTCCGCGTTTGTATGTCTTTCGCGGCCAATGGAGGAGTTCGAAGATCTGCAACGTGCAATTGAGCTTGCCCCAATGAAGGCGTCGCGGCGGGAGCTGCCGAACGAAGTTTCCCTCGACGCTTACCGCGCCAACCGGGGGCTAGACCAGGTTTGAAGGCATCATAGCCGTTTGCACCCTTTCTTGGGGCATGCGGACAACTCATACGGGAGGAGGCTAGAATGGCATTCCAGACATCACGCATTTCCGAACCTGAGACACACCTGCCGCTTGCCAGCGAGAGCGAGCGGCTGCACCAGCTTCACGCGTGCGGCATCCTCAGCCAGACAGAAGATCCGCGCTTTCAGCGTCTGGTCGAGACGATTGCCGACTTCTTCCATGCCCCCATGGCGTGCTTCTCCGTCATAGACGCCGGCCAGCAGATCCTGCTTGCCAGACAGGGTCTTGAGGACCCCGTTACCGACCGCGCCGCTTCCTTCTGTCAGTATACGATCCGTCAATACGGTGTACTTGCTGTCGAGGATGCCGCGATCACACCGCCCTTTTCTTCAAACCCTTTTGTGCTGGGACCGCCCCATATCCGCTTCTATGCGGGCGCGCCGGTGATCATTGACCGCAGGCATGCCATTGGCAGCCTCTGCATTCTCGATACCGAGCCGCGCCACCTGGACCCTGCCGAAACGCAGATGCTTGATCATTTCGCTGTCCTGCTGGCGACGATGGTCGAGAGCGACATCGGCGCACCCGACAGAATAACCAGCAGCGCCCGCCATGGTGGCGCAGCATGAAGGCAAACCTCTCAGCTGCCGTCCATGGTGCCTGCATCCTGATCGGCCGCGACGGCTCCATCCTTGAAGCCAATGCCCCCTTTCACAAGATGACCGGACTTCACCGGCTCGGCGGGCGAAAATATGGCGATCTCCTTGCGCCCGAAGACCGCAAGCGCTGGGCTCATGTGCTTGACCTTTTGAGCCTCGGTGACGCGCGGATCGAGGATCAGCAATTTTTTAGCGGCGCCAGTGCCGTCATTAATTTCACCACGGTGAAGATGGGCTGCGGCCAGCCCGCCATTGCCGGCTTCGTCCTCGTCGACAGCGTCGGCAACGCCCCCGCGCAAGACCCTCTGGGGGCATCGCCAGGATTGAACCCGGCGCGCCTTTTCAAAGGCGTCTCGGCCGCGCGGCTACGTCTGGAAGGACGGATCAGTAGCCTGGAAAGCCAGCTTCAGGACGCGCTCCGTCTTGCCCATACCGATTATCCCACCGGCCTGAAGAACAGGATCGGTCTGGATGAAGATATTCAGAAGGAGATCGCTCGCGAAGGCGCAGAAAGCGCCAATCTATTTCTGGTGACTGTCGATCTCGATGACTTCAAGCAGGTCAATGACACCTATGGCCACCATACAGGTGACAGGTTGCTGCGGGCCATTGGGCGCCGCCTCAGGGCGCCTGCAGACGTCGTCAGTGCCGCCCGGATCGGCGGGGATGAGTTCGCCATACTCGTCCGCAGCGCCGCGCCCGCCGGAGAGGCTTTTCTCGCCGGTCTGGAAACGCTGCACGCCCGGATCTGGCGTCCCGTCACCATTGGCGGAACGGCGCTGACCCTGTCCGGATCGGCTGGCGTCGCACGGCTCAGCCTGAGAAGCGGCACGGCCGTGACGGCTCTGCGAAACGCCGACGCCGCCCTGCTAGAGGCCAAGGAAGCCGGCAAGAACCAGGTCCGGCTGTTTGACAAGGCGCTCGCCGCAAGACGCCGTCGCCGCAAGATTCTTGAGACCGATCTGGCCTTTGCCATCCGCCGGCAAGAGATCGCAGCCGCCTATCAGCCTGTCATCTCTGCCCGCGGCGAAAACTTTAATGGCGTCGAAGTTCTTGCGCGCTGGGAGCATCCGGAGTTTGGCCGCATCGCCCCGGACGAATTCATCGATCTTGCGGGAAGAGCCGGCGCGCTCACCGATCTCGATCTAGGTGTCGTTAGAAGGGCCTGCAGAGAGCTTGGCCCGCTCTTCGCGTCGAGACAGCTCCAGTTCGTCTCGTTCAACATCTCGCCGCAGGAGATCAGCCGCCGCGATCATGTTCTAGCCTTTATAGATATTCTCAAGGGCTCGAGCATTCCCCTGGAAAGGACCTGCGTCGAGATCACTGAAACCGATATCATCACTGATTTCGAGGCGGCCAGGACGGCAATTCAGGATCTGAAGGCTGAGGGGGTCACGATTGCGCTCGATGACTATGGCACCGGATATTCGAACCTGCGCGCCCTTCTCGACCTGCCGATCGACGTCATAAAGATCGACCGGTCGCTCATCGCCGATGTCGCGAAGGACAAGCGCTCCATGCAAGCGGTTGTGTCCATTGTCAATCTAGCGCGGGTGTTCAATGCCGACCTGGTGGCAGAAGGCCTTGAAAGCGGTGACCAAATTGCCGTTTCCCAGGCGCTCGGCTGCAAGTTTCTCCAAGGATTTGGCATTGCCAGACCCATGAATTCCGACCAGCTTTTGCAGTGGTTACTGCAGAATGCGGTTGGTGCCAAAGCAGACGACAACATAATCGAACAGAAAGGAAGGGATGACCTTCGCCTAGTAAGCTAGAGAATCTCTAAAGGCGGCCTGTATGCGCGTTTTAGTCATTGATGATGAACAGACGCTTCTGGATACGATCAAACTGAATTGGCCAGACCCTGAAAGCAGGATCGTTACAGCTACATCCTTTTCTGAAGCAAAGCCTCACATCTACGCCTCGCGTCTTGCCGACTTCGATTGTGTCATTCTTGATCTGCAGCTTCCGGATGCGAGCGGCTCGACCATACTTTCGGAAATAAAGCAGATCGCGGATATTCCCGTCATGATGGTGTCTGGGTGGGGGGACACGAAGTTTCGCGCCGACACCCTCAATCGCGGTGCAGACGACTATGTCATGAAGCCCGTTGGCGTCAGCGAGCTGCACGCCCGCGCACAGCGACTTACCGGGCGCCGTGCCCCTTCTCGCCATTCCGCCGGTGCCTTGCTCTACATCGGCGACTGCCGTTTCCACCCGCTGGCGCGCGAGCTGAGCGGCGACAAGACCACCATCGCCCTGACGGGGGCCGAGTCCGCTCTGCTTGAATCTCTGGCCCGAGCCCGCGGCGGGGCCGTAACGCGGCAAGACCTCTATATGAAAGCATTCGGGCGAGAAGGCCGCAGCGGCGACAAGTCACTCGAAACTTATATCGGCCGGGTGCGTCGCCGGATTACAGAAGCTGGAGATGACGGCGACCGCCGGGTCCAGTCGGTGCGCGGTGTTGGTTACAGGTTGCTGATAGAAGAAATGGCGTCTGATTAGGCTCCTTCGCCAGCTCAGTCCTCACTTGCGCCGATCTCCGACAGCCTGACGGCAAGAATCGGGTGGCCCCGGCCAGCGACCTGCACTAACTGCCGCGCATGACACCAGAGCTTCGTCTTGGCCTTTTGAGCGGATTTGGCGCCTACCTTCTCTGGGGTGGACTGCCGCTCTATTTCCGGCTGCTCGATCATGTCGGCCCGGTCGAGATGCTGGCGCACCGTATTCTCTGGGGCCTGCCGACGGCGATCATCTTCATCGCAGTTGCGATGCGCTGGCAGGATGTGCGCCGCGCGCTGACGCCCCGCCGGATCGGCTATCTCGCCATCTCTGCCTGTCTCATCGCCATTAACTGGCTGGTTTATATCTGGGCGGTGTCGGCCGAGCGGGTGACCGAGGCGAGCCTTGGCTATTTCATCAATCCCCTCGTCAGCGTGCTACTCGGCATGATCTTCTTCTCCGAGACGCTGCGGCGCGCCCAATGGATCGCAATCGGCATCGCAGCTTGCGGCGTGGCTGTGCTGACATGGGAACTTGGCCGCCTGCCCTGGGTCTCGCTCGTTCTCTGTTTCAGCTTTGCCACTTATGGTGCGGTGCGCAAGACGGTCAGTGTCGACAGCCGTATTGGGTTCGCAATCGAGACGGCGCTTCTCTTCCCGATCGCCTTTATCTGGCTCGCCTGGTTCCAGCAGACGCCAGATGGCGGCTGGCTCGGCGATGGTACCTTGCTCGACTGGTTCATTCCGCTGGCTGGGCCCATTACGGCCGTGCCGCTCATCCTGTTTGCGCTCGCGGCCAAGCGGCTGAAACTCGCGACAATCGGCATGATGCAATATCTGACGCCGACGCTGCAATTCCTGATCGCGGTCCTGGTTTTCCGTGAGCCGTTCGGGCCTGTCGATGCTGTTGCCTTTGGCCTGATCTGGACGGCGCTTGTCGTCTTCACCGTCGACAGCGTTCTGGGCGATCGCAAGGCAAGGCGTCTTGCCCGCGCCGCCCGCCTCGCCGAGTGACAAGAAAAAGCCGGCTGTCCTCTTTTGAGGCAGCCGGCCAAGGTAAAACCACATGAAGCCGGATGGAGGTCCAACTCTCGTTCCAGAGAGCAAGTGCGGTGCCAGTTCGTGTGTGAGGAGAATACACCTAAGCGCGAATTGCTGCCGAGGGCTTAAGCAGATCGATGAAATTTCACAGATCTTATCGATGCGTCGAAAAAGCGAGCCAGATCGCAATCCCTACCAGTGACAACGCGAACACCGCCCTCACCGGAACGGACTGGCGATAATCTGCTAACTTCTGACCGAAAGCCGCGCCCGCCAGCACAAGGCCCGAATGAACCAGAACAGCGATCAGAATATGGATCGATCCGAGCATCAGGATCGCAGCCGCAGACGGCATGTTTCCATCAAAGCCTGCAAACTGCGTCACTACGGCGATATAGAAGACGAGCGCCTTGGGGTTAAGCAGATTGGCGATGAAACCGCGCCTGAAGCCCTCTAGCGATTTTGCATTGCCGGGCGAAGCCTCACCCGTTTCCCGCCAGGCCTCAACAGCAAGATAGAGCATGAAGCCGATCCCCGCCCAGCGCAGGATTTCGTAGACAAGCTGATTGTCTGAGATGAAGGCAGAAAATCCGGTCGCCGCCAGAATAAGCTGTGCGCCAAGACCAAGCGTAATACCCACTACGGCCATGAAGCCAACCCGCCGGCCCTGCTGCGCCGAAAGCGCGGTCAGCCATCCCATGTTCGGGCCGGGCGTCATTTCGACGAGCGCCATCGCCCCCAGGAAGGCGAGCCAGTTCATCTCGCTCAACATACCGTTTTGCCCCCGCTGGCCTCACCGGCCCAAAAAAACACTGCCGGGACACCGCCCAGACACCATGGCTACACCCTCCCTTGTGCAGGAAACGCAGAAAACTTTCCTACAGGCAGCCATAGAGCGCATCCACCAGGCGCCGCGCACGCGGATCACCCTGAAGATAGCTCGACTGCTTGTTCATGACATAGGCCGCAGAAAGGCGCCGGTCCGGGTCCCCGAGCGCAAGAGAGCCGCCCCAGCCTGAATGCGCGAGCGTCTCGGGGTTGGGCCCATAGATGCCCAGATTATTGCGCATGACGCCGGCCGCAAACTCGGTCACGAAGGGCAGGACGAGGTCCTCGCCAAGCACACGGCGACGGGTCAGCTCCCGAAAAGACGTGTCCGGAATCAAGGGCTTCCCGTCCAGCATCCCGCCATTTGCATAGATGCCGTAGAGCTCTGCCACCGATCTTGCCGTACCATGACCATTGGCAGATGGGATCTCGATCCGCCGCCAGTCTGCGCCGCCGCGACTGGGAGAGGCCCATTTGGTCAGGAAGGCCGTCTTCTTGTAATCATTGATCTCTCCAAGCTGTGGCAGCTCTTTCGGGCGCTGGATATCGGCCACCCGGCCATGCTCGCTGTCGGCCAGGCCAATGTGGAAATCGATGCCGGAAGGCGCGCAGAACTCCTCGCGCAGGATGGTACCAAGCGTACGCCCGGTAATCCGCTTGACGATCTCTCCCGCCAGATAGCCCCATGTGGTCGGGTGATAGCCATGCGCCGTCCCCGGTTCCCACAGGGGTTTAAGATCCGCCAGCGCAGCAGCGAGATCGTCAGGATCGAGCCAGAGCTCTGGGTCGATCGGCTCGGCGAACCCGACCAGGCCAGCCTGATGCGACAGGAGCTCGCCGATCGTGATGCCTTCCTTGCCGAGCGCGCCAAATTCCGTCCAGACCGCCCTGACCTGTGTCTCATAACCCTCGTCCAGCTCACCGATGATCGACGCGATGACGAGCGCAGATATGCCTTTCGTCGTCGAATAGACGGGGACCAGCGTCTCTTCATCCCAGGCCTGCTCGCGCTTTCTGTCGGCAAAACCGCCCTGCAGGTCGATGATGATTTCACCGTCCAGAATGGCGGTAAAGCCTGCGCCAAGCTCTTCTCCGGCATCGAAATTCTGCTCGAAAACTTCGCGAACAGGCTCGAACCCGTCGGCGACATGGCCCCTGATCTCGCTCATCGGCTGCTCCTCAATCTGGAAGACTGGGCTGAACGTAAGGCCCGCTCCGTGCGTTACGAGAAATGAATAACAATCGAGGAGACGAGATGAAACAGACACTTCTGGCCGTAGCAGCGTTTGCCACCCTCACACTTGGCGCCTGCCAGACCGATGAGCCCCGTCAGCAAGCCGTCATCAATCCTGATCTTGCCGACCAGCCTGCCGCTCAGGCGCTTGTCGCCGAGAACAGCGCGCATGACTATGCAACCACCGTGACGCGGCTCCAGAGCGCGCTCGAGGCCCGGCCTGTCACGATCTTTGCCAAGGTCGACCATGCCGAAGGTGCCCGCGGCGCCGGCATGCAGCTTGCCCCGTCGGCGCTCTTCATTTTCGGCAATCCGCAAGCGGGCACGCCGCTGATGCAGGCCAACCCCGCGCTCGGGCTTGAGCTACCAATGAAAATACTCGTCCTGGAAACCGAAAACGGCGTCCAAATCCTGCGTCAGGATATCAGCGCGGTGCTTCGTCAGTATGGCGTCGAGGCCGCGAGCGTAAACGCGGCTCAGATCGAAGAGACGCTGGCCGGCATTGTCGCTGAAGCAGCCGGGTGATCACAGGCTGGACAAGCCGGACGCGGGAAGGCATCGAGAGGCCGTCAATTCCATAAAGAATGAGGCCTCCAATGCCGTCCAGCGCCAACCGTCCCCGCCGATCCTGTCTCTATATGCCCGGCGCAAATGCGCGCGCGCTTGAAAAGGCGAAATCGCTGGCAGCGGATGCCGTAATTCTGGATCTTGAGGATGCTGTCGCGCCCGATGCCAAGCTCGAGGCCCGCAAGACGGTGTGCGAAGCTGTGAAGGCGGGCGGCTATGGCCAGCGCGAGGTCGTGATCCGGATCAACGGGCTCGATACCGAATGGGGCCTCGACGATCTGAAAGCGGCTGTCGAAGCGGGCCCGGACGCGATCCTGGTGCCCAAAGTCATCGATGGCAGCGACGTCGACAGGCTGGACGATGCCCTGTCGCGGGCTGGCGCGCCGGATGATCTGGGTCTCTGGGTCATGATCGAGATGCCCAAGGCGCTTCTTAACATTCAGGACATTGCCGAAGCCGTCGGCCGCACGCGCCTCAACGCGTTTGTCATGGGCACCAATGATATCGCCAAGGAGCTGCGAGCCACCAATGATCCGGACCGCACAGCCTTCCAGGCCTTCTTCGGCCTGACGCTGGCCGCCGCGCGCGCCTATGACATCGTCGCCATTGATGGCGTCTATAATGACATTTCCAATTCAGACGGCCTCGAAGCCGAGGTACGCCAGGGCAATCTGCTCGGCTTTGACGGCAAGACACTGATCCATCCAAGCCAGATCGACATCACGAATGAGGTCTTTGCCCCCACCGAGGCAGACGTGGCGCAGGCGCGCGACGTCATCGACGCCTTTGCCGACCCGGCGAACAAGGGAAAAGGCGTTTTGAAGGTTAATGGCAAGATGACAGAGCTTCTGCATCTCGAAGAGGCAAAGCGTATCGTCGCGGTTAATGAGGCGATCAAGGCGATGGAGGCAAACTGAGCCATGACATATACGCTACTCCACCACACCGGCTGCTCAACTTCACGCAAGGGCCTCGCCCTGCTGCAGGAAAACGGGATCGAGCCGGAGATCCGCAAGTATATGAACCAGTCCGAGGCGCTCAGCGTAGATGAGCTGAAGGATATCGCGGCGAAGATGGGCGCGTCGTCGCCGCGAGAGTTTCTGCGCGACAAGGATGCGCAGAAATTCGACATTCCACCGACACTGGATGATGACGCGCTCTATGCCGCGATGGCGGAGAATCCGAAGCTCATCCAGCGCCCGATCGGCATCAATAATGGCAAGGCCGCGCTGGGCCGACCGGTAGAGAAGCTGCTGGATATTACCTGATTGGATGAAATTTTATCTATTCTGAGAGCGTGATGTTCAGCCAGGCGCGATATTAACCACAGGCATGAGCCTGCTTATCCTTACCGCTTTCGTCCTTATCGTCCTGGCTGCCGCCCTCTTCTTCGGGCCGTACTTCGTGGCTTATGGCCCCGATGGCTTCAGGGATATCGTCCGGCGCGGCGACGCGCGGATGATCAGCCTGTTTCTGGTGGGTGCGATAATTCTCGCCATCCTCCTTCCGGGACAAGATCCGGCCTTGATCTCAAGGGTCTAGCCGGTGCAACTGGTCCCCGCATAAGTTGACGGGGCCAGACCTGACCGCATGACCGGTCAACGCGGCCCTCGCGAATTTCAGAGGGCGATATGACCAAATCAAATCCGGGCCATTATTTCGAAGACTTCAAGCCAGGCATGGAGCTTGTCCACGCTACCCCGCTGACCGTTTCGACCGGCGACATCTCCCTCTACCGCGCGCTGACGGGCACCCGGCATGCGCTTTATTCGGCTGAGACATTCGCCACCGCCAACGGGTTTGACGCGCTGGCGGTAGATCCGCTGCTGGCCTTCCACGTTGTCTTCGGCAAGACGGTGCCCGACATCTCCCTCAATGCGGTCGCCAATCTTGGCTATGGTGACGGCAAATTCCTGAAGACCGTCTATCCCGGCGACACGCTGACAGCGATCTCCGACGTGATCGGCGTCAAGGAAAACTCCAACGGCAAGACGGGCGTCGTCTGGGTTCGCACGCGCGGTGAGAACCAGCGCGGTGAGACGGTCCTCTCCTATGTGCGCTGGGTCATGGTGCACAAGAAGGACCCATCCAGTCCCGCGCCTGAGGCAAGTCTTCCTGCCCTTCCCGACGCTGTCGCAGCTAGCGATCTAACAGCGCCTGAATATAGCGACTGGAACAGTGCGCTTGCCGGATCTAGCTGGCGTTATGATGATTATGCGGTTGGCGAGAAGATTGACCACGTCGACGGCATGACCGTTGAAGAAGCTGAGCACCAGACCGCCACCCGCCTCTACCAGAACACGGCCAAGGTCCATTTCGACGCGCATGCACAGGCGGGCAGCCGCTTCGGCAAACGCCTCATCTATGGCGGCGTCGTGATCTCGATTGCGCGCGCCCTGTCCTTCAATGGCCTCGAAAGCGCCGCCCAGATGCTGGCCATCAATGCAGGCACCCATGCCGGGCCGCTCTTTGCCGGTGACACGGTCTATGCCTGGTCTGAAGTGCTCGACAATGCAGAGCTGTCGGCCAACACCGGCGCGCTGCGCCTGCGGCTTGTCGCGACGAAGAACCACCCCTGCAGCGATTTCCCGCTTAAGGGAGAGGACGGCAAATACCATCCGGATGTCCTGCTCGACTTTGATTACTGGGCAGCGATCCCCAGATAGGCCGTCATGAGACACGCTGACCCCCAGGCCCTACGCAACATACCGGCCGGCGCCTGATATGGGCGGCGTTCCCGGCTTTGACGGCATCGCCTTCGTGGCGACAGTCATTGCGATCCTCTTATCAGCCATTGCGAGCCTGCTCGGCACAATGACCCGCAAACAGCAGGTCGATAATGGCGTTGTTGATGCCGCGCTCCTCTGTGAGCTGACGGGCATTCAGGACCCGCGCATCCTGCAGGACGTTTTCGGCCCGCCGACGATGAACCGTATGTGGCAGGGCCTCACCCTGTCCGACATCACATCCGAGCGCCGCTTTCCGGGCTATCTGATCAGTGATGACCGTGTGGACTGGGCCTGTATCGCCGTCGCGCTTGTCTCCTTCTTCTGGCAGCACCCGCTGATGGACGGTCTCGTTATTACCGCCGCCATTGTGCAGATCGCGGGCTGGGCCCTCGCCTATCAGCTGCCCCGGCAAGTCTGAGCTTCCGCTGACGCAGTTTCGGGCCTACATGTCGGCCATGAAAGTCTGGAAGATGAATGGTGCCGGCAATGCGTTCGCGGTCTTTGATGCGCGCGAAAGCAGTTTCACGCCTGATGCAGAGAAGATCCGCAGCATTGCCGCTGAGATGAAGGCCGATCAGGTCATGTCCATCGAGCTTGACCCCGCCGCCGACGCCTTCCTGCGCATCTGGAATTCCTCTGGCGAGCAGGTTGGGGCCTGCGGAAACGGGACACGTGCGGTCGCCCACCTCTTGCTCGAAGAGGCTGGCGCAGACCGCGTCGCCATCCGGACCTCGGCCGACCTTCTGAAAGGCGAGCGCGCGGCAGGCGGGCTCGTTACTGTCGATATGGGTGAGCCCCGCATGGGCTGGGAAGAGATCCCGCTGGAAGAAAAGATGGATGTGCGCGGCGTCGATGTACGTATCGGCCCGATGGATAAGCCATATCTTTCAAAGCCTGCCGTTGTCTCCATGGGCAATCCGCATGCGGTCTTCTTCGTCGAAGATGTCGACGCCTATAACATTCCGCAGATCGGGCCGCTGGTTGAATGGCATCCGCTCTTTCCAGAAGGCACAAATGTCGGCTTTGCGCAGGTGATCGACCGCGAGACGATCCGGCTTCGCGTCTGGGAGCGGGGCGCCGGCCTGACCAAGGCATGTGGCACGGGCGCGTGCGCCGCACTGGTCTGCGCCGCACGGGCCGGAAAGACAGACCGCAAGGCAAAACTCATCCTGGATGGCGGCGATCTCATCATTGAATGGCGTGGCAGCGATAATCACGTCATGATGACCGGGCCGGTCGAGGTCGAGATGAGCTTCGAGATCTGAGCCCGGTGCGGGCCGGCCATCCTGCCCGCGAAACCTTGATTTCAGAGGCGTTCGGCGCGATGTGGCGGGTCTCGACAGGCATTCTGAACATGACGGCAACAAAAGACCCTCAGACGAAGGCCCGGGTGATCACGCTCGGCTGCCGCCTCAACTCCTATGAGAGTGAGGTGATGCGCGGGCATGCGGAGTCTGCAGGCCTGGATGACGCCATTATCGTAAACACGTGCGCGGTCACCTCAGAGGCGGTCCGAACGGCGCGCCAGACGATCCGCCGCGCGAAGAAGGACAATCCAGGTGCGCGCATCCTCGTAACGGGCTGCGCCGCGCAGATCGATCCCGGCGAATTTGCCGCCATGCCGGAGGTCGACCGCGTCATCGGCAACCATGAAAAGATGCAGGCCGGTACGTGGGTCTCGCCAGCGATGCATGAGGGCCACGAGAAGATCCTCGTCAACGACATCATGTCGGTGAAGGAAACGGCCGGCCACCTCATCGATGGGATGGAGGGACGGGCGCGCGCCTATGTTCAGGTCCAGAATGGCTGTGACCATCGCTGCACCTTCTGCATCATCCCTTACGGCCGCGGCAATTCCCGCTCCGTACCTGCTGGCGAGGTGGTCCAGATGGTCCGCCGCCTGGTTGAGACGGGCCATTATGAAGTCGTGCTGACCGGTGTGGACCTCACCAGCTGGGGCGCGGACCTTCCCGGTCAGCCGCAGCTGGGCAATCTGGTCCAGCGTATCCTGAAACTGGTGCCGGAGCTGGAACAGCTGCGCATCTCATCCATAGACGCGATCGAGATGGACG
Organism: Henriciella marina DSM 19595; assembly: GCF_000376805.1. NCBI lineage: Bacteria > Pseudomonadati > Pseudomonadota > Alphaproteobacteria > Hyphomonadales > Hyphomonadaceae > Henriciella > Henriciella marina. The sequence continues at coordinate 2,399,279 of NZ_AQXT01000002.1, forward strand.
ACGCCCTGTTTGAGGCAATGGCCGAGCCGCGTCTTGCGCCCTTCATGCACCTGTCGCTGCAGCATGGCGACAATCTGATGCTGAAGCGGATGAAGCGGCGTCATTCGCGCGAGGATGCGATCGTGCTCGCTGAGAAACTCCGCGCCATCCGGCCTGATATGGCGCTTGGCGCCGATATCATTGCTGGGTTTCCGACAGAGACCGAGAGCGCCTTCGAGAATTCAATGCGTCTTGTAGAAGACTGCAACCTCTCTTTCCTGCACGTCTTTCCCTACAGCCCACGGCCCGGCACGCCGGCGGCCCGCATGCCGCAGCTTGAGAAGTCGATGATTAGGGCCCGCGCGGCGCGTTTGCGCGAAGTGGGCGACAAGGCCCTTGCCCGGCATCTGGACACCCATGTCGGCGGTCTGCGCGATGTGCTTGTCGAGCAGGAGGCCGATGGGCGCCTCTCTGATTTTTCCCGTGTCTCGCTGACCGGCTTTGCGACGCTGGAGGCTGGACGCCCCACCCCGGCGCGGATAGTCGCTCATGATGGGCAGAAACTGATTGCGGAGCCTGCATGATCCTCTGGTTCGGAAAGAAGAACAAGAAACAGGAGCTTGAAGAGGCTGGCGCGGAGATGCGCGAACCTGAGCTCACGCCAGGGGAGCTCGCCGCAAAGGAAGCGGCCGAGAAGGAAGAGGCTGAGCGTAAAGCCGCCGAAGAGGCCGCAGAAGCCGAAC